>NZ_JBBOWU010000001.1:0-3572493 GCF_038007245.1 Weizmannia sp. FSL K6-3076
CGAAAAGCGGAAGCGCCTTGGTCATCGGCGTACGGATTTCGGAGCTTTCGACTGAGATAAAGGAAACACGGCGAGGTATCGAGCCGATGTTGACTTATCGTAGGGAGAAAGCGTAGAAATACGCTAGCCGATAGGCGCTGGAGCTGGACAACAGAAAAGCGGAGGTGCCTTGCCAAAGGCGCTGGAGCTAGACAATTCTCAAAGTTAGAAACCAAAGCTATTCTCCGTTTACAGTTTTTTCTCCCATCCGGTTTTCAGGGAACACATCCCAAAAATTATACAGGTCCGGTGATGATGGCGGAAAGGTCACACCCGAACACATCCCGAACTCGGAAGTTAAGCTTTCCAGCGCCGATGGTAGTTGGGGGTTTCCCCCTGCGAGAGTAGGACGTTGCCGGGCCAAATCAAAACCGCAGACGATTTGTCTGCGGTTTTTGCGTGTTAATGTACTCGGCTCATTGCTTTTTTTCGGAATGCAGGGCCGTTTTGCTTAAAGTTATTATATGAAGCGACAGAAAGGGATTTTTTAACTTTCGTGGTCTTCTTGATGACAGAAATCAGCCGAAAAGCACAGATAGCCGGTGAATCGTTCCATTTTGCTCTTGTCCATAAGCATCGATTTCACCCTGACGTTTGCATTGCTTGTTTTACTGCCTGCCGTTAAGAAACTGCAGGCAGAGGAACGGACCTTTTTCGATTGCTGTCTGGAGAAAAAGGCGGATGGCCGGAAAGTCAATTGTTTCCCGGTTTTTAAGCAGCTCTGCCCACCATTCTGTTTCGTAGCGGGAAATCATGCTCAAATTATACAAAAGCAAGTAATGGACCAATATATCGGGAAGGTCGTTTTCCGGTTGTAATTTATACGGAAAGTAAATTTGATTTGTAAAGAAATGATAACGGAATGGCGGAGGGAGACAGCCGCGGGCGGAAAACGAGAAGGCGTCTTCTTCCGCTTCCATTTCCAAAAGTCTGTCCTGAAGTTTTTCGGACAAATATTGTGAAAACCTGCCCGCTGTCATATGATAGCCATCAAGGACCGCAAAAGGAAGCCGGTACTTCCCGTTCTTTTCTTCTACCGGCAAAAAATATTTCCGGCGGGGGAAGGCCGTTTCAAGTTCTGGGATTTGCCGAAGCAGGCTCTGCATGGTGTATTTATTGCCTTCGAGCGGGCCGAGTCCGAACATTTTATGGGCGAAATGGCCGCATAAACCGGTTTTTTGAATTTTAACCTCGTCTTCGCCAAACCGGTAGTTTTGTTTTTTCTTTTTTCGCGATGTCACCCCGTGGGCAAGGACGGAAGTGGTTTCAGGATATAGCGGGTCGCATGACAGCAGGCAGGCTTTTAATAAATGAATGAAGCCGTAAAAAATCAAAACAGGCTGAATCGAAACGGGCGCCTGCACAGCCTGGCGGTAATAAGCTTCACCGTGTTCGAGATAATACATAAAAGCATAACAGTTCTCATAGCTTTTGGCGGCGCTTTGGCTAAAATCCGAAGCCTCATAGCGGGCTTTCAAATAGCGCTGCGTATATTCTGCGGATTGAAATAAAATCAAGTGATCCCATTGGTCCATAAAAGACAATATTTCGCCCTCCGAATTAACTGAATAGTATTATATGTTTTGGAGACCTTGACAGTATTATGTCCAATTGATAACCTACAAATAATATTTTTATCAATCCAGGAGGGGTTTGCATGTGGGAAACGAAGTTCGTAAAAGAAGGTCTTACGTTTGATGATGTATTACTGATTCCGGCAGAGTCGGAAGTGCTGCCGAAAGATGTCGATACAAGTGTCGCCCTAACGGAAACCTTGAAGTTGAACATTCCGATCATCAGCGCCGGCATGGATACGGTAACCGAAGCGGAAATGGCGATCGCCATGGCAAGGCAGGGCGGCCTCGGGATTATCCACAAAAACATGAGCATTGAACAACAGGCGGAGCAGGTGGATCGTGTCAAACGGTCGGAAAACGGCGTTATCACCAATCCGTTTTTCTTAACACCTGATGAGCAGGTGTTTGCAGCGGAACATTTAATGGGCAAATACCGGATTTCCGGCGTGCCGATCGTGAATAACCGTGACGAGCAGAAACTGGTCGGGATTTTGACCAACCGCGACATGCGTTTTATTGAAGATTACTCCACCCGGATTTCAGATGTGATGACGAAAGAGAATCTTGTGACGGCGCCTGTCGGTACGACGTTGAAAGAGGCGGAACAGCTTTTGCACCGGCATAAAATTGAAAAGCTGCCGCTTGTCGATGAGAACGGCGTATTAAAAGGGCTTATTACGATTAAAGATATCGAAAAGGTTATTGAGTTCCCAAATGCAGCCAAAGATGACCAGGGCCGCCTTCTTGTTGGTGCGGCAGTCGGCGTGACAAGCGACGTAATGAAACGGGTGGAATTGCTCGTTGAAGCGGGAGTGGATGCGGTTGTTATCGATACGGCGCACGGCCACTCAAAAGGGGTGCTGGAAACCGTCGCAAACATCCGCAAATCTTACCCTTCCTTAAATATTATCGCCGGAAATGTTGCGACGGCAGAAGGTACGAAAGCGCTGATAGACGCGGGCGCGGATATTGTAAAAGTCGGTATCGGGCCGGGCTCCATCTGTACGACAAGAGTGGTTGCCGGGGTTGGTGTACCGCAAATTACAGCGGTTTATGATTGTGCGACAGAAGCAAGGAAGTACGGAAAAGCGATTATTGCAGACGGTGGCATTAAATTCTCAGGCGATATTGTAAAGGCGCTGGCTGCCGGTGGACATGCTGTAATGCTCGGCAGCCTGCTTGCAGGGACCTCGGAAAGCCCAGGCGAAATGGAAATCTATCAAGGGCGGCAATATAAAGTTTACCGCGGCATGGGGTCCATCAGCGCAATGGAAAGCGGATCGAGGGATCGTTACTTCCAGGAAGGCGCGAAAAAACTGGTGCCAGAAGGAATCGAAGGACGCGTGCCGTTTAAAGGGAGCCTTCAGGATGTCATCTACCAATTAATCGGCGGGCTCCGGTCCGGCATGGGTTATTGCGGCGCGAAAGATATGATTTCATTGCGTGAAGAAGCGCAGTTTATCCGCATGACAGGGGCAGGCCTGCGGGAGAGCCATCCGCATGATATCCAGATTACAAAAGAAGCTCCGAATTATTCTTTGTCTTAACATTGATTTTGAATGGGAAAAAATGGCAGGCATAGGTTTCCTGCCATTTTTTTCTGCCATTTAATAGATTTGCAACTCTATATCTGGCTTGTCGGACTCGGAAAAATCGCCGCCATTCAGTACCCCCGGCTGCCCTGCATTTTCGGAAAAAGTTGACAAATGCGGCAAACACTATGCATCTACTTTTTCAACCGGAACTATGTTAAAATAGGCAAAGTGTATACATATCTTGATGGAGGGTTGAAAGTGAAAAAAAGCTTGCAAAAAATGGCGTTTGCGTTTCTGGCGCTGCTGCTAACGGCAGGGGTTGTGCAGCAGGTGCCGAAAACAGTCCATGCGCAGGATCAGTTGGATATTCATGCAAAAGCAGCCATCATTGTCGATGCGGATAACGGACAGATTTTGTATGAAAAAAATGCCAATCAGGCACTGGGCATTGCTTCCATGAGCAAAATGATGACGGAGTACTTGTTGCTTAAAGCCATTCATGAGAAAAAGGTTTCGTGGAACCAGAAAGTGACAATCAGCGATTATGCGTATCGCATTTCCCAAAACAGGGCACTTTCAAACGTGCCGTTAAGAAAAGGCGAAAAGTACACGGTTAAAGAGCTCTTCCAAGCGATGGCGATCTATTCGGCAAATGGCGCAACGATTGCGATTGCAGAAACGCTCGGCGGAACGGAAAAAAACTATCTGAACATGATGAACAAACAGGCGAAAGCATTCGGCCTCACCGATTATAAATTTGTGAACGCAACCGGGCTGAACAATGAGGATTTGCAAGGCATGCAGCCGGAAGGAACAGGCAGGACGGAAGAAAACCTTGTCTCAGCAAAATCCGTTGCAAAAATCGCCTACCATTTGATCCACGACTATCCGGAGATTTTACAAACAACAAGCACGGCCAAAATGAAATTCCGGGCCGGGACAGATGATGAAATTGCGATGCAGAACTGGAACTGGATGCTTCCGTCCCTTGTTTACGGGCGGCAGGGCGTTGACGGCTTGAAAACCGGGAACACCGACAATGCGGGATACTGCTTTACAGGCACGGCCAAGCAAAACGGCATGCGCATCATTACCGTTGTTCTTCATGCAGAGGATGCGAACGGGAACAGCATCATCAAGTCCCGGTTTGATGTCACAAACAAATTAATGGACTATGCTTTTAGTAATTTCACGGAAAAAACCCTTTACCCGAAAGGCTATCAGGTGAAAAAGACGGTAACGGTGAAGTCCGGCAAAGAAAAACAGGCTTCCGTTGTCACGAAGGCGCCGCTTAAAGTGGCTGTGAAAAACGGTGAAGGCAAAATGTATACCCCTGTTGTGAAATTTGATTCGAAGCAAATCAAGGCTCCGGTGAAAAAAGGGACAAAGGTTGGCACATTGTATGCCCGGCATAAAGACGGGCAGGAACTTGGCTATTTGTACGGCCCGAATACAGCGCATACCGCCTTGGTCACCAAAACTGATATTGAAAAAGCCAACTGGTTTGTGCGCATGATGCGCGGAATTGGCGGATTTTTCGGGGGCATTTGGGATCATACAGTCGGCAAATTATTTTAAGTAAAACAGGACAAGGGCGCTTGTCCTGTTTTTCACTTTAACGTGGAAAAATTAGTGTCTTGACAAGCATTCGTTTTTGGTGTTAATTTAAATTATTATACATATAATAAGAATTTTTAATTTTATAAAGGGGCGTACAAAAAATGAAAACAGGAACAGATCTAGTGAAACGCGGGATGGCGGAAATGCAAAAGGGCGGCGTCATCATGGACGTGGTCAATGCCGAGCAGGCAAAACTCGCTGAAGAAGCAGGCGCTGTTGCCGTCATGGCATTGGAACGTGTTCCGTCTGATATCCGGAAAGCCGGAGGGGTTGCCCGTATGGCGGATCCTTCCATTGTGGAAGAAGTTATGAACGCCGTCAGCATTCCGGTAATGGCAAAAGCAAGGATCGGCCATATTGTTGAAGCGCGGGTGCTCGAAGCGATGGGCGTCGATTATATTGACGAAAGCGAAGTTTTAACGCCGGCCGACGATGAGTTCCATATCAATAAAAAAGAATTCACAGTGCCGTTTGTGTGCGGCTGCCGTGATTTGGGGGAAGCGGCTCGAAGAATCGGGGAAGGCGCCTCGATGCTCAGGACAAAAGGCGAGCCGGGAACCGGGAATATCGTTGAAGCGGTAAGGCATATGCGGAAAGTGAATGCGCAGGTCCGCAAAGTGGTCAACATGAACGAAGATGAACTGATGACGGAAGCTAAACAGCTCGGTGCCCCGTATGAAGTGCTGTTGCAAATTAAAAAAGAAGGCCGGCTGCCGGTTGTGAACTTTGCTGCAGGCGGTGTTGCAACGCCGGCGGATGCGGCGTTGATGATGCAGCTCGGTGCGGACGGCGTTTTTGTCGGATCGGGGATTTTCAAATCAGAAAACCCGGCGAAATTTGCGAAAGCGATTGTTGAAGCAACGACCCATTACCAAGATTACAAACTGATTGCCGAATTGTCGAAAGACCTTGGAACAGCAATGAAAGGCTTGGAAATTTCAACATTGCCGGCTGAAGCAAGAATGCAGGAGCGCGGCTGGTAAGGAGAATCAGCATGAAAAAAATTGGTGTACTCGGCCTCCAGGGGGCTGTGGAGGAACATATCCGCGCAGTGGAAGCCTGCGGTGCGGAAGGTGTTGTCATTAAGAAAAAAGAGCAGTTGGACGAAATCGGCGGGCTCATCCTGCCGGGCGGAGAAAGCACGGCAATGCGGCGGCTCATTGACCGCTACGGTTTTATGGCGGAACTGAGACAGTTTGCCGAAAGCAAGCCAGTCTTTGGCACATGCGCAGGGCTGATCCTGCTTGCAAAGCATATTGAAGGCCAGGAAGATGCACATATCGGGGCAATGGATATTACGGTGGCGCGCAATTCTTTCGGCCGCCAGCGGGAAAGTTTTGAAGAAACCATCCGTGTGAACGGCATCGCGGAAGATTTTCCAGCTGTTTTTATTCGCGCGCCCCATATCGTCTCCGTTTCAGATCATGTTGAAGTGCTGGCCGAGTGCCGCGGGCGGATTGTTGCGGTTCGCCAAGGAAATTTGCTCGGCTGCTCCTTCCATCCGGAGTTAACGGATGACCTGCGTATGACCGAATATTTTTTAAGTATGGCACGGATTCCGGTATAGTCTGTTGCAAAACGGATAAAATTGTAGTACATTAAGGTGTACGTGAAGACTGAAAAAGCAATGACAGGAACCAGTAGCAGAACGCTTTTCCTAAAGAGAGCCGGTGGGTGGTGGAAACCGGCGGAAAGCTTCTGTGAATCCATCCTTGAGCGGGTTGCTGAAAGCCGGGCGAGTAGGCATCCACGGGATAAAAACCCGTTATCCTTACAAAGCGGAAAACTCTTGTTTTCAATTTGGGTGGCAACGCGGGTTCACTCTCGTCCCTGTTTTCGGGGCGGGAGTTTTTTATTTGAATTTCGATAAAAGGAGAAGGATAGCATGTTGGACATCAAATTTTTGCGTGCGCATTTTGATGAAGTCAAAGAACGAATGCAGCACCGCGGAGAAGATTTGACCGATTTTGAGAAGTTCAGCGGGCTGGACCAAAGACGGCGCGAACTGATCATGGAAAGCGAAGCGTTGAAAAACAGACGGAATGAAGTCACGCAGCAAGTTGCGGCACTGAAACGCGAAAAGAAAGATGCAACAAAGCTGATCGAGGAAATGCGCGGCGTCGGTGAAAAAATTAAAGCACTGGATGCCGAGTTGAAACAAGTCGAATCAGAACTTGAAATGCTGATGCTTTCTATCCCGAACATTCCGCATGAAAGTGTGCCGGTGGGAGATAGCGAAGAGGACAATGTCGAAATCCGGAAATGGGGTGAAGTGCCGGCATTTGGATTTGAACCGAAACCGCATTGGGATATTGCCACTGACCTCGGCATCCTTGATTTTGAAAGGGCAGCCAAAGTGACCGGCAGCCGGTTCGTCTTTTACAAAGGGCTCGGCGCCCGCCTTGAACGTGCGCTTTATAATTTTATGCTTGATCTGCACGTCGAAGAACACGGCTATGAAGAGGTATTGCCGCCGTATATGGTGAACCGCGCCAGCATGACAGGAACGGGGCAGCTGCCGAAATTTGAAGAAGACGCTTTTCTTGTCAATGAAAAAGACTATTTTCTGATTCCGACTGCCGAAGTGCCGGTGACAAATTATCACCGTGATGAAATTTTAAACGGTGACGACCTGCCGATCAATTATGTGGCGTTCAGTGCCTGTTTTCGTTCGGAAGCGGGTTCTGCCGGGCGCGATACACGCGGGCTGATCCGCCAGCACCAGTTTAACAAAGTGGAACTTGTGAAATTTGTCAAACCGGAAGATTCCTATAATGAACTCGAAAAACTGACCGGCCATGCGGAAAAAGTGCTGCAGCTTCTGGGCCTGCCTTATCATGTGATGAGCATGTGCACGGCGGACCTCGGGTTTACGGCAGCGAAAAAATATGATATTGAAGTATGGATGCCAAGCCAGCACGTATACCGCGAGATTTCTTCGTGCAGCAACTTCGAAGCCTTCCAGGCAAGGCGTGCGAACATCCGCTTTCGCAGGGAACCCAATGCGAAACCGGAACATGTCCATACACTGAACGGGTCCGGACTTGCCATCGGGCGTACCGTCGCAGCCATCCTCGAAAATTACCAGCAGGCTGACGGCAGTGTGGTGGTGCCTGAAGTGCTCCGCCCGTATATGCGTACTGATATCATCAAACCGTAAAAAAAATCCCCGGCTTTGTACATGAAAAGCCGGGGATTTTTAAAACATGTTTCCCGGAAGCTTCCGCATTTTTTAGGTGCGCAGGATTTTACTCGAAAACACGGCTATATCTAGAGGTTGCTGAATCGGTAAAAATTCTAGATTTGGCAAGGCTGCTGACAGCTTTGGCAACCATTTAAATGCAAGGATTTTACAACAGATCCAGGGAAATGCTTGCACTCGAAACCCGATTCAACGTATGGAGAAGATAAAATCTCCCATTTCCGCAAAAGGATCTTCTATATTTTGAGACAGAACTTGCAGACAAACTCAGAATCGGATTCGTTCAGCAAATCCTATTTAGCTGAATAAGCGAGATTCTCAGAATTGGCAAGGATTCTAAAGAATTTGCCGATCTTTGCGCTCGAAAGCCGTTTCAACGGTGAGAAGAGGACAAAATCACCCCCTTTTTGCAGGTGGTGGCAACCATTAAAGCCGGGCTTGCTGGGAGAATCGGATAAATTGCCAAAATCCGATTCGTTCAGCTTCAGCTAGACCTATCTAAATATGCGCTTAGGCCTTCCCTTGGCTAAAGTTCAGATGCTTTTCTGCAGTACAAACTTGGTGTGCTTGACTTGTTTCAATCGTGTGGGTTATAATCTTTTTTGTCAAAATGGAGGAATACCCAAGTCTGGCTGAAGGGATCGGTCTTGAAAACCGACAGGCGGGTTACACCGCGCGGGGGTTCGAATCCCTCTTCCTCCGCTTAAAAAATGAAAGCCCGCGGGCCCCTGAGGCGTAAGCTGCGGGCTTTTTTCGTAGAGTAAAAAAGATACAATACTTTTGCATACCCGTGATCTCTCCGTAAATCATGAAAAAGCCCGTTACGCGATTGTAACGGGCTTTTTAGCCGCCATTATTTTTTTACGGCTGCTGCCTGTGCGAGCATGTAGCCGATCCGCTCGACAATCGGTTCGACGGCATCTTCATGTTCAAACAGGTCGTATTCGTCAATGTTTAGCCTGAGAACCGGGCAGGCATGGAAAGAGTCGATCCACTGTTCGTACCGTCTCTGCATTTCAATCCAGTATTCAACAGGGGTATCTTGTTCCATCGACCGGCCGCGTTTTTTAATCCGTTCCAAAATGTTTTCCAGCTTGCCTTCCAAATAAATCATCAGGTCGGGATGCGGAAAATACGGCGTCATCACCATGGCATCGAACAAGTTTGTATAGGTTTCAAAATCAATGGCTGACATATTGCCTTTTTCATAATGCATCCGGGCAAAAATGCCGGTATCCTCATAAATGGAGCGGTCCTGGATAAACCCGCCGCCGTATTCAAACATTTTTTTCTGCTCCTTGAACCTTTCCGCCAGAAAATAAATTTGAAGATGGAAACTCCACCGTTTAAAATCGCTATAAAATTTTTCCAAATACGGATTGGTGTCGACTTTTTCAAAGGACGCCCGGAAATGGAGCGCCTTCGCGAGCGCACGGGTTAAAGTCGATTTTCCGACGCCGACGGTACCTGCAATGGTGATCACAGCGTGGTTCGGAATTTGATATTTCTCACGAAGTTCCATGGGTATGTACTCCTTTTTGTAAGGTTAGCGCGATTTCTTGAAGCATGGATTTCAGGTCATGTTCATGCCGGATAAAATCAAGTGTATCACAGTCGAACTTTAATACCGGGATATTCGGATGTTCGGCTTCGAAGCGGCTCATAAACCGTCCGTAGTCTGCGGATAGTTTTTGCAAATACGTTTCCTGCATATTTTTTTCAAATGCCCGTCCTCTTATTTCAATTCTCTTAAGGAGCGTTTCCAGGCTTGCATGCAGGTAAATGATGACATTTGGCTGCGGCATATCCGCTGTTAAAATGTCGTAAATTTTTGAAAATTTTTCAAACTCATCTGTTTTTAGCGTCCGCCGGGCAAAAATCAGGCTTTTAAAAATATGGTAATCTGCAACAGCAGGCTGTCTATGCTGCTTCAGGTCTTCCAGTTGTTTGTAGCGGTTGCAGAGGAAAAACATCTCGGTTTGGAAGCTCCATTCTTCTTTATTGGTATAAAATTTTCCAAGAAAAGGATTTTCATCCACAATTTCTTTCAAAAGCTCAAATGAAAAGTATGCTGAAATGGCTTTTGCCAATGACGTCTTGCCAACGCCGATCGGTCCCTCGATTGCAATAAACGGTACCCTTTCCATAACGGCCCTCCCGCTGAAGCGATAGTTCATTGATGCACACTGTTGCTATTTTAGCACATGTCGCCGCCAGTTGGCATGCGGGAAATAAAAGCGGTATGTGTCCTGGCGTTTTGTTTCCGGATATTTCCTACGCGCACAAGGTTGCTGAAGCCGCAACGTTGGCTTTGACTTGCATTTTTTTGGAAAAATGGCGCCCTGGGTCTTTGTATCGGATCAGGTTCCCATCCGGCCGTTCAGTTGCGCTAGCATAAATGCGGGGGAAAGGACCTCGCAATCATGTCCGCGTGCGCATCGGTTCCGGGGCAAAAGAAAAAAGCAACGGAACCCGCTGCTTCAGGAAGGGCGTTTGACGACATCAAAGCGATCGGTGATTAACAGCCAGTTTTGCGGAAAAGAGAGGCCGAGTTTCCAGTAGCTCATGCCCCTTAACCCGAGTTCAGTGAGCAAATTAAATTTTGCCTCGATGGAACGGGCATCTTCGAACCAGACGGTGTGCCGCCGGTTGTTTTCATCTGTATAGTCAAAATGCGGGGCCTGGGACGTTGTGTTGTACAGGATCGGCACATTGTGCGCACCCGCGAGCCGGATGGCCTGCTGCGGGCTGACGGCTCTTGCTGTTGTGCCGGTTTGATACGGCAATGTCCAGTCATAGCCATACAGATTTTGCCCCATCAAAATCTTATTGGGCGGCATTTCTGTGATGGCATAGCGAAGCACATCCCGGACCGGCCCGATCGGGGATACCGGCATGGGTGGGCCGCCGCTATAGCCCCATTCGTAAGTCATAATGACAACAAAATCGGCAATTTCGCCGTGCGCCCTGTAATCGTGTGCCTCGTACCAGCGTCCGGCCTGGGTGGCACTCGTTTTCGGGGCGAGCGCGGTGGACATGAGCCAACCTTCCCGGCTGAAGCGCGTTTTTGCTTTTCTTAAAAACCGGTTGTAAGCTTCCCTGTCCTGCGGGCGTAAATACTCAAAGTCAAAATGAA
Source organism: Weizmannia sp. FSL K6-3076 (assembly GCF_038007245.1). NCBI lineage: Bacteria > Bacillati > Bacillota > Bacilli > Caryophanales > Bacillaceae > Heyndrickxia > Weizmannia sp. FSL K6-3076. Next base: position 11,110 of record NZ_JBBOWU010000001.1, read on the forward strand.
TATCACGGAAACCGAGCCGGCTTGCGGTTTGAACAATTTCATTTAAAAACCGGTTCTGGACGGTTTCGTCGTTCAAAAGGATCCGCCCAAGTTCATCGCTGAACTGGCCGTTTTCCTGATTGCAGATCACCATCATCAAAATGGCGTTTTGGACATCGGCAATCGCCCGCAAATTTCCAAGCGGCGGAGCAACAAGTGTGCCATCGCGGTTTACCCGGAATGCAAACGGGGCAAGATACGTCAAATACGGGGCTGCTTTTCGCGCACTTGTTTCAAGAGACGCTGAGACCGTGTTCCCGAATGGTTCTACATATGCATTAAATTTTGCTCTTTTTTTCGGAAAAGGCGGCAGATAAAGGCGCAACCCGGGCCGGAGCTGCTGATGGATAGAAATGCCGTTGATGCGGGCAAGCTCCTGGTAAGATATCCCTGCTTGCTGTGCAATGGAATATAAGCTGTCCCCCGGCCGGACCCAATAAAACCTCCCGGTGATCGGGATGACAATCGCCTGTCCGATGACAAGCCGATCCGGATTTGGAAGTTCATTTGCCGAAATGATTTCTGAAGCCGGAACACTGTATCTTTGCGCAAGATTTGAGACCGTGTCATTTCTTTCGACAACATGAATTTGCAAACGAGTCCCCCCTTGTGTCAGCCATCGCTATTGTTATCTTTATGCCCCGTTTTTTTAAAACATGCCCGCTTTTTATGTGCGGATTTTTTTGCGGAATCATTCAGCAAACCATTTTTGCGGCATTTCTTAACGTAGCAGCCTGCTAAATGAAGGAAGGGCATGATTTTTGTAGTATTGCTTAACGTAGAAGGGTTCTAAGTAAAGGAAGGGCATGATTTTTGTGGCGCTTCTTAACATAGAGGAGCTCTAGATTAAGGAAGCGGAAATTTTTTGTGGTGTTGCTTAACAAAAAGACCATTTTGGACCCAGTCGCGACTCCTTTTGGCAGGTTCAAAGGGACATTTCGAGCCCGGATACAGCTTGTTTTGTCCTTTTGGCAGGTTCAAAAAGACATTTCGGACCCGGATGCAGCTTGTTTTGTCTTTTTGACAGGTTCAAAAAGACATTTTGGGGCCAGGTGCGGCATGTTTTGTCTTTTTGACGGCTTCAAAAGGACATTTCGAACCCGGATGCAACGTGTTTTGTCCTTTTGGCAGGTTCAAAAGGACATTTCGAGCCCGGATACAGCATGTTTTGTCTTTTTGACGGCTTCAAAAAGACATTTCGGACCCGGATGCAACGTATTTTGTCCTTTTGGCGGTTTCAAAAGGACATTTTGGGCCCGAATGCAACGTGTTTTGTCCTTTTGACAGGTTCAAAAAGACATTTCGGACCCGGATGCAACATATTTTGTCTTTTTGGCGGTTTCAAAAGACCATTTCGAGCCCAGGTGCGTCTTGTTTTGTCCTTTTGACGGCTTCAAAAAGACATCTCGAGCCCGGATGCAACGTGTTTTGTCTTTTTGACGGCTTCAAAAAGACATTTCGAACCCACTCGCGACTCCTTAAAGGCGCTCTAGATTAAGGAAGCGGAAATTTTTTGCAGTGTTTCTTAACGTAGAAGGGTTCTAAGTAAAGGAAGGGCACCCATTTGTGCATCTTTCTTAACGTAGCCGTCCGCTAAATGAAGGAAGCAAGCATGTTTTTCAGTGTTTCTTAACATAGAGCCCCTCTAAGTGAAGGAAGCGAACGTTTTTTGTGATGTTCCTTAACATATAAGTGCTCTCAGTAACGAAAGAGCATCCAACTTTTCCTTTTCCTAACACAGGAGCCTTCTACCTGAAGAAAGCCAGCGCAAAACGGCAGGAAAATCCATACTGATGACCGAACCCAGTGTGATTTTTTTCAAGGCTGTGTTACGATAAGGCTACGATACCTTTCGGAGGAGTTAGGATGGAAAATCGCGATGAATATTATATGCGCCTTGCCATTCAGGAAGCCGTAAAAGCACAGCGTCTCCGAGAAGTGCCAATCGGGGCGGTGATTGTGCTCGATGAAAAAGTGATTGCTGCAGCCCATAATCTGCGTGAAACCACTCAGCGTGCTGCCGCCCATGCGGAACTTCTGGCCATCGAAAAAGCATGTGAAGTGACCGGATCATGGCGCCTTGAAAATGCCGAGCTGTATGTCACACTGGAACCGTGCCCGATGTGTAGCGGTGCCGTTTTACAATCGCGGATCAAGCGGGTCGTTTACGGGGCAAAAGATCCGAAGGCGGGCTGTGCGGGAAGTTTGATGAACCTGCTTGAGGACGGCCGTTTTAACCACCGGAGTGAAGTCGTAAGCGGCGTGCTTGAAACGGAATGCGGAGAATTATTGCGGTCCTTCTTCCGGTCTTTAAGGGAGAAAAAAAAGAAGGAAAAACTTGCGGCAGAGGAAGATGGAAAAAGCTCCACCAATTAACAGGCGGGAGAGATTGCTTTTTTTTAAAAAGGCATGTATACTTAGTTATGCGTTAGTTTTTAACGCTTAAAACTGGTATCAATTTTGCCGCGCTAGGTGGGGAGGCAGCGGTGCCCTGTACCCGCAATCCGCTCTAGCGGGACTGAATCCCTTTCCGAGGCCGGCTGCTTGTAGGGCCAGCCTTAAGTAAGTGGTGTTGACACCCGGGTCCTGCGCAATGGAACCCCGCGAACCATGTCAGGTCCGGAAGGAAGCAGCATTAAGCGGGTCATTCCATGTGCCGCAGGGCAGCCTGGGTCGAGCTAACTGCTTAAGTAACGCTTATGAGGGTCGGTCGAAGAAAGGTGCGCGGCAGTTTCATTACATAAAAAACAAAACTCATCCTGATCCAGGATGGGTTTTTTCCATATTTAAATGCTTTTTAATTCAGGATGTAAAATCGCTTTTCCTAAGGTATAATAAAAGAAATGTATGAATCGGAAGCAAATCTGGCCGGGAGGATTGAACATGGCTTATCAGGCGTTATACCGCACATGGCGGCCGCAGCGGTTTGCGGATGTCGTCGGGCAGGAGCATGTGACAAAAACATTGCAGCACGCCCTCCTGCAACAGAAAACAACGCATGCTTATCTTTTCTCGGGCCCACGGGGTACAGGAAAAACAAGTGCCGCTAAAATTTTGGCAAAGGCGGTGAACTGCGAACATGCTCCGACTGGGGAACCGTGTAACGAGTGCGCTGTTTGCCGGGGGATTACAGACGGCACGATTCCAGATGTCATCGAAATTGACGCGGCGTCGAATACAGGCGTGGATGACATCCGCGATATCCGCGACAAAGTCAAATACGCGCCAAGTGTTGTAAAATATAAAGTATATATTATCGACGAAGTCCATATGCTGTCGATTGGCGCATTTAACGCGCTTTTGAAAACCCTAGAGGAGCCCCCGAAACACGTCATTTTTATTCTGGCAACAACCGAGCCCCATAAAATTCCGCTTACGATCGTTTCCAGATGCCAGCGGTTTGATTTTAAACGCATCACATCCCGTGATATTTTTAAACGCCTGGCTTATATTGCAGGCGAAACCGGTATTGCATATGATGAACAGGCGCTCAATATTATCGCCCATGCTGCGGAAGGTGGGATGCGGGACGCGCTCAGCCTGCTTGACCAGGCCGTCTCGTTTAGCGAGGGGAAAGTCAGAGTGGAAGATGCGCTCACGGTAACGGGTTCCATTTCTCAGAATGATTTTACCCGCCTTGCCCAGGCCATTCAAAAGAAGGATGCCGCAGAGTGCCTTGACCTTGTCGGTTCTCTTCTCCAGCAGGGAAAAGATCCCTCAAGGCTTGTGGAAGACTTCATTCTTTATTTCCGCGATCTGCTTTTGTATAAAACTGCCCCGCAGATGGAGGAAGCGGTTCAAAGGGTATATTTAGATGAGGCATTTAAAGAAATGAGCCGCTCGCTTCAAACGCAGGAAATTTACCGTTTTATTGACATCCTGAACCAAACGCAGCAGGATATGCGTTTTTCCAATATGGCCCGCGTTTATTTGGAAGTGGCTTTTATCAAACTGTGTGAAGAAAAAGCGCCGGATCCCGGGGAAAATGATCTCGTCCGGAAGCTTGCCGAAAAAATCGAACGGCTCGAATCAGAACTCGAGTCTCTCAAGCAAAACGGGGTTCCGGAGGCCGATGAAACGGAACCTGCGCCAAAACGGCAGGCTCAGAGAAAAATTCCGCGCACTTCGAAAGGTTTTAAGGTACAAGTCGGAAGGATTCATGATATATTAAAAGAAGCGACAAAAGAGGACCTCAAACGGATTAAAAACAGCTGGAACGATATGATTGAGACGCTCAACAGCAGGCAGATGCGGTCGCAGGCAGCACTTTTAAATGAAGCAGAACCGGTGGCGGCATCGCCGAACGCTTTTGTCATCAAATTCAAGTATGAGATCCATTGCCAAATGGCGATGGAAAACGAGAAATTTTTACAAGCGATTTCGAGCGTACTTGGTGAATTAACCGGAACCGGGTATCAGGCGGCAGGTGTTCCGGAAAATGAATGGAATACGATCAGGGAAAATTATATCCATCACCATAAAGAAGAAGCAGAGGAAGAAAAACCGCAGGAAGATCCGGTTGTAACCGAAGCAATCAAATTGTTTGGGCCTGAATTAATTGAAATAAAAGACTAAAACTGGAGGGTTTCATATGCGAGGAATGGGCAATATGGGCAATATGCAAAAAATGATGAAACAAATGCAAAAGATGCAAAAAGAAATGATGGAGGCACAGGAACAGCTTGGCGAACAGAAAGTGGAGGGTACGGCAGGCGGCGGCATGGTAACCGTTGTCGTCTCCGGCCATAAAAAAGTGCTTGAAGTGCGCATCAACGAAGAAGCCGTTGATCCGGACGATGTTGAAATGCTGCAGGACATGATCCTTGTCGCCACCAATGACGCCCTGGATAAAGCCGAACAGCTGACAGAGCAGACAATGGGCAAGTACACGAAAGGCTTCAATATTCCGGGATTTTAAAGGTGTGATCAACAATGCAATACCCTGAACCAATCACAAAATTAATGGAAAGCTTCATGAAACTGCCAGGCATTGGGCCGAAAACCGCGGCCCGGCTGGCATTTTTTGTTCTTGATATGAAGGAAGACAGCGTCCTTGCATTTGCCAAGGCGCTTGTCGATGCGAAACGGGACCTGACGTACTGTTCTGTTTGCGGGCATATCACCGATACAGATCCGTGCTATATTTGTGCCGATCCGCGCCGCGACAGAAGCGTGATCTGCGTTGTCGAGGAGCCGAAAGACGTCATTGCCATGGAAAAAATGAAAGAATACAACGGCCTTTACCATGTTCTGCATGGTGCCATTTCTCCAATGGACGGAATCGGCCCTGAAGACATCAGTGTGCCGGATCTGCTCAAACGCCTGCGCGATGAAACCGTCCAAGAAGTGATTCTTGCAACCAATCCAAATATCGAAGGCGAAGCAACAGCCATGTATATTTCGCGGCTTTTAAAACCGTCCGGCATTAAAGTGACACGGATTGCACACGGGTTGCCAGTGGGCGGAGATCTCGAGTACGCCGACGAAGTCACCTTATCAAAAGCACTGGAAGGCCGAAGAGAAATTTAACCTGACACGGGGTGGATACAATGTTCAGCAAGAAGCAAAAACTCAGGAAAGAATACGATGCGCTTCTTCTCGATTTGGTCACAAACGTAAAAAATGAATGGGTACAGCAAAACGCCCTCCAGCATCTAAGTTTTGAATTTAACGAAGAACTTTACTACCGCACCAAAGTGGCCGAAGCGAAGTATGTGTTTCTTTTTCGGGAAGTGAAAAGAAGAAACATCCGCCTCCAGTAAGGGTAGCACGGCTCAAGTTCTTTTTTGGACAACTCCTTCATAAAAATAAAGCAGCTGGAAAAAAGGGGTGATTCACTTGAGCTCAACCATCATCATTATTGCGATTGTCGGCCTGATCCTTTTGCTGCTGTTTTCCGCAGCTTTAACCAAACCGCTGCGATGGGCGGGAAAGTTATGCATCAAAGCCATCATCGGGGCTATACTCCTTTTCTTTTTAAACCAAGTGGGCGGCCGGTACGGACTGCATGTCCCAATCAATGCAGCCACCGTATCCGTTTCCGGGCTGCTCGGCATACCCGGGGTGATCGGCCTGACTGTCATCCAGACATGGATTCTGTCTTGACAAAAGCAGCGCTCGAACCGCCATCAGCAGACAACCAGCGCCAAAGAAATGATCCATCATTTCTTTGGCGTATTTTTTATGTTCATTCGAAGAAACTAGAAGCTTAGGCTGAAAGAAGCATGGGCGCCCACGAAAAAGCAGGCATATAAAAAAAGGGATTGACTACACTTCGTTATACTAGTATAATAGTTTTCGTCGCCGCATCCGGCATCAAACTTCTTAAAAAAGTAGTTGACATGTTGGTTGCGTCGTGGTATGATATAAAAGTCGCTGAAAAACAAAGCGATTGTTCCTTGAAAACTGGACAAAACGAAACGTCAAATTCTTTTTGAGCTTTTATCAAACATCTTTACTGAGAGTTTGATCCTGGCTCAGGACGAACGCTGGCGGCGTGCCTAATACATGCAAGTCGTGCGGACCTTTTAAAAGCTTGCTTTTAAAAGGTTAGCGGCGGACGGGTGAGTAACACGTGGGCAACCTGCCTGTAAGATCGGGATAACGCCGGGAAACCGGGGCTAATACCGGATAGTTTTTTCCTCCGCATGGAGGAAAAAGGAAAGACGGCTTTTGCTGTCACTTACAGATGGGCCCGCGGCGCATTAGCTAGTTGGTGGGGTAACGGCTCACCAAGGCAACGATGCGTAGCCGACCTGAGAGGGTGATCGGCCACATTGGGACTGAGACACGGCCCAAACTCCTACGGGAGGCAGCAGTAGGGAATCTTCCGCAATGGACGAAAGTCTGACGGAGCAACGCCGCGTGAGTGAAGAAGGCCTTCGGGTCGTAAAACTCTGTTGCCGGGGAAGAACAAGTGCCGTTCGAACAGGGCGGCGCCTTGACGGTACCCGGCCAGAAAGCCACGGCTAACTACGTGCCAGCAGCCGCGGTAATACGTAGGTGGCAAGCGTTGTCCGGAATTATTGGGCGTAAAGCGCGCGCAGGCGGCTTCTTAAGTCTGATGTGAAATCTTGCGGCTCAACCGCAAGCGGTCATTGGAAACTGGGAGGCTTGAGTGCAGAAGAGGAGAGTGGAATTCCACGTGTAGCGGTGAAATGCGTAGAGATGTGGAGGAACACCAGTGGCGAAGGCGGCTCTCTGGTCTGTAACTGACGCTGAGGCGCGAAAGCGTGGGGAGCAAACAGGATTAGATACCCTGGTAGTCCACGCCGTAAACGATGAGTGCTAAGTGTTAGAGGGTTTCCGCCCTTTAGTGCTGCAGCTAACGCATTAAGCACTCCGCCTGGGGAGTACGGCCGCAAGGCTGAAACTCAAAGGAATTGACGGGGGCCCGCACAAGCGGTGGAGCATGTGGTTTAATTCGAAGCAACGCGAAGAACCTTACCAGGTCTTGACATCCTCTGACCTCCCTGGAGACAGGGCCTTCCCCTTCGGGGGACAGAGTGACAGGTGGTGCATGGTTGTCGTCAGCTCGTGTCGTGAGATGTTGGGTTAAGTCCCGCAACGAGCGCAACCCTTGACCTTAGTTGCCAGCATTCAGTTGGGCACTCTAAGGTGACTGCCGGTGACAAACCGGAGGAAGGTGGGGATGACGTCAAATCATCATGCCCCTTATGACCTGGGCTACACACGTGCTACAATGGATGGTACAAAGGGCTGCGAGACCGCGAGGTTAAGCCAATCCCAGAAAACCATTCCCAGTTCGGATTGCAGGCTGCAACCCGCCTGCATGAAGCCGGAATCGCTAGTAATCGCGGATCAGCATGCCGCGGTGAATACGTTCCCGGGCCTTGTACACACCGCCCGTCACACCACGAGAGTTTGTAACACCCGAAGTCGGTGAGGTAACCTTTACGGAGCCAGCCGCCGAAGGTGGGACAGATGATTGGGGTGAAGTCGTAACAAGGTAGCCGTATCGGAAGGTGCGGCTGGATCACCTCCTTTCTAAGGAATAAAAGGAAAACTTCGTTTTCCAAAATCAAGTTTGACGTTTCCGTTTTGTTCAGTTTTGAAGGTTCAATCCTTCCTTATATTTCCTTTCATTAAGGGCCTGTAGCTCAGCTGGTTAGAGCGCACGCCTGATAAGCGTGAGGTCGATGGTTCAAGTCCATTCAGGCCCACCATTCCTTAATGATTGGGGCCTTAGCTCAGCTGGGAGAGCGCCTGCTTTGCACGCAGGAGGTCAGCGGTTCGATCCCGCTAGGCTCCACCTTTATAAATGTGTTCTTTGAAAACCGGATAGGAGAAACAAACCAAGTAAACCGAGAATCGCTTATTTTTGGATTTAAACCTTTTTATGGTTAAGTTAGAAAGGGCGCACGGTGAATGCCTTGGCACTAGGAGCCGATGAAGGACGGTACAAACACCGATATGCTCCGGGGAGCTGTACGTAAGCTTTGATCCGGAGATTTCCGAATGGGGAAACCCCCTGTCTTTAATCGGACAGGATTCCTGCCTGAATCCATAGGGCAGGAAGGGCACACCCGGGGAACTGAAACATCTCAGTACCCGGAGGAAGAGAAAGCAATTGCGATTTCCCAAGTAGCGGCGAGCGAACAGGAAACAGCCCAAACCGGAAGGCTTGCCTTCCGGGGTTGTAGGACACTCATATGGGAGTTACAAAAGAACAGGTTAAGTGAAGCGGCCTGGAAAGGCCTGCCGGAGAAGGTAAAAGCCCTGTAACTGACACTTCGTTCTCTCCCGAGTGGATCCTGAGTACGGCGGGACACGAGGAATCCCGCCGGAATCCGGGAGGACCATCTCCCAAGGCTAAATACTCCCTAGTGACCGATAGTGAACCAGTACCGTGAGGGAAAGGTGAAAAGCACCCCGGGAGGGGAGTGAAAGAGATCCTGAAACCGTGTGCCTACAAGTAGTCAGAGCCCGTTAACGGGTGATGGCGTGCCTTTTGTAGAATGAACCGGCGAGTTACGGTCTCATGCAAGGTTAAGCTGAAGAAGCGGAGCCGCAGCGAAAGCGAGTCTGAACAGGGCGAAAGAGTATGAGGCCGCAGACCCGAAACCAGGTGATCTACCCATGTCCAGGGTGAAGGCAAGGTAACACTTGCTGGAGGCCCGAACCCACGCACGTTGAAAAGTGCGGGGATGAGGTGTGGGTAGCGGAGAAATTCCAATCGAACTTGGAGATAGCTGGTTCTCTCCGAAATAGCTTTAGGGCTAGCCTCAAGCGAAGAGTTTTGGAGGTAGAGCACTGTTTGGACGAGGGGCCCTCATCGGGTTACCGAATTCAGACAAACTCCGAATGCCAAAAACTTATGCTTGGGAGTCAGACTGTGAGTGATAAGATCCATGGTCGAAAGGGAAACAGCCCGGACCGCCAGCTAAGGTCCCAAAGTATACGTTAAGTGGAAAAGGATGTGGCGTTGCTTAGACAACCAGGATGTTGGCTTAGAAGCAGCCATCATTTAAAGAGTGCGTAATAGCTCACTGGTCGAGTGACGCTGCGCCGAAAATGTACCGGGGCTAAACGTATCACCGAAGCTGCGGATGGACACCGTATGGTGTCCGTGGTAGGAGAGCGTTCTAAGGGCGTTGAAGCCGGACCGGAAGGACCGGTGGAGCGCTTAGAAGTGAGAATGCCGGTATGAGTAGCGAAAGAAGGGTGAGAATCCCTTCCACCGAATGCCTAAGGTTTCCTGAGGAAGGCTCGTCCGCTCAGGGTTAGTCGGGGCCTAAGCCGAGGCCGAAAGGCGTAGGCGATGGACAACAGGTTGATATTCCTGTACCGCCTCTTCACCGTTTGAACGATGGGGGGACGCAGGAGGATAGGGCAAGCGCGACACTGGTTGATCGCGTCCAAGCAGTTAGGCCGGTGCGGAGGCAAATCCTTCGCGCCAAGGCGGAGCTGTGATGGCGAGGGAAATTTTAGTACCGAAGTTCCTGATTCCACACTGCCAAGAAAAGCCTCTAGTGAGGTGAAAGGCGCCCGTACCGCAAACCGACACAGGTAGGCGAGGAGAGAATCCTAAGGTGAGCGAGAGAACTCTCGTTAAGGAACTCGGCAAAATGACCCCGTAACTTCGGGAGAAGGGGTGCTTTTTGGGGTGTATGCCCCGGGAAGCCGCAGTGAATAGGCCCAGGCGACTGTTTAGCAAAAACACAGGTCTCTGCGAAGCCGCAAGGCGAAGTATAGGGGCTGACACCTGCCCGGTGCTGGAAGGTTAAGGAGAGGGGTTAGCCGTAAGGCGAAGCTCTGAACTGAAGCCCCAGTAAACGGCGGCCGTAACTATAACGGTCCTAAGGTAGCGAAATTCCTTGTCAGGTAAGTTCTGACCCGCACGAAAGGTGTAACGATCTGGGCACTGTCTCAACGAGAGACTCGGTGAAATTATAGTACCTGTGAAGATGCAGGTTACCCGCGACAGGACGGAAAGACCCCATGGAGCTTTACTGCAGCCTGATATTGAATTTTGGTACAGCTTGTACAGGATAGGTAGGAGCCTTGGAAACCGGAGCGCCAGCTTCGGCGGAGGCATCGGTGGGATACTACCCTGGCTGTATTGAAATTCTAACCCGCACCCCTTACCGGGGTGGGAGACAGTGTCAGGCAGGCAGTTTGACTGGGGCGGTCGCCTCCTAAAAGGTAACGGAGGCGCCCAAAGGTTCCCTCAGAATGGTTGGAAATCATTCGCAGAGTGTAAAGGCATAAGGGAGCTTGACTGCGAGACTTACAAGTCGGGCAGGGACGAAAGTCGGGCTTAGTGATCCGGTGGTTCCGCATGGAAGGGCCATCGCTCAACGGATAAAAGCTACCCTGGGGATAACAGGCTGATCTCCCCCAAGAGTCCACATCGACGGGGAGGTTTGGCACCTCGATGTCGGCTCATCGCATCCTGGGGCTGTAGTCGGTCCCAAGGGTTGGGCTGTTCGCCCATTAAAGCGGTACGCGAGCTGGGTTCAGAACGTCGTGAGACAGTTCGGTCCCTATCCGTCGCGGGCGCAGGAAATTTGAGAGGAGCTGTCCTTAGTACGAGAGGACCGGGATGGACGCACCGCTGGTGTACCAGTTGTCTTGCCAAAGGCATCGCTGGGTAGCTATGTGCGGAAGGGATAAGTGCTGAAAGCATCTAAGCATGAAGCCCCCCTCAAGATGAGATTTCCCACAGTTTATACTGGTAAGATCCCTGAAAGATGATCAGGTTGATAGGTCCGGGGTGGAAGCGCGGCGACGCGTGGAGCTGACGGATACTAATCGATCGAGGACTTAACCAAACAGAAAAGCGGAGGTGCCTTGTTTAGCCCCGACAAGCGAATGTTCTGACCGGCATGGAGCCGTCTTTTGGCTCCGTGACGGGCGGGTTATTCGACCTCGAGGGGCTAGGCACCGGAGCTGGACAATAGAAAAGCGGAAGCGCCTTGGTCATCGGCGTATGGATTTCGGAGCTTTCGACTGAGATAAAGGAAACACGGCGAGCCCCTAAAGGCGAGCCGATGCCCGCTTATCGTAGGGAGAAAGCGCAGAAATACGCTAGCCGATAGGCGCTGGAGCTAGACAATTTTTAAAGTTAGAAACCAAAGCTATTCTCCGTTTACAGTTTTTTCTCCCATCCGGTTTTCAGGGAACACATCCCAAAAATTATACAGGTCCGGTGATGATGGCGGAAAGGTCACACCCGTTCCCATCCCGAACACGGAAGTTAAGCTTTCCAGCGCCGATGGTAGTTGGGGGTTTCCCCCTGCGAGAGTAGGACGTTGCCGGGCAAACAGAAGGCCAGCTGAATCAGCTGGCCTTTTTGAATGTGTAAATAAGGGAGATATAAAAATTTCCATAAGAAAAACGACAAAGATTTACCTTTTGAATCTGATTATATTACTAACCTGATAATAATTTTTTAAAAATTTTAAAAATATATTGACGGCGGTAATAAAATTGTGCATAATTAGGGCTTGCTGAATAAGCAAAATTCCTAGATTTGGCAAGGATGCTAACAGGTTCGGAAAAAATTAAATGCAAGGATTTTATAAAATGTTAAAACTAAGAAAGGCTGGAGTGTTAAAAAATGATTAATAAAAATACCGAAGAAAAAGATATATTGTTGAATGTTTTAGGTATAATCGAGGCTGTATATAATAAGAAAATTTCGATAGAAGAAGCTGAGAAAAGATATTTTAATTACCGTATCATTGATTCTTTGAAGGAAAAAAATTACTCAAATGAATTAATAGAAATTTTGGAACTGGGTACAGAAATTGATGGTATTAATGATTTACTACCTGACAAGTTAGATGAAAACATAATTGATTTAAAAAATAGAGTTCTTCTTTTGTTAGATAGAGAAATAAAAGCATAAAAATAGTCCCCGCAGACGCGAGGGCTTTTTGATTTGTCCTGCCGTAGCAGTAAAAGCTTTTCAAAGGGCTCGACCTCCTATGAACCCGCACCCCCAATCTGTCTGGGTTAATCTTTACCGCTCGCTGCGCACGCAGTCCCATCGGGTGGTCCGTGAACATCCGGTTGTCTCCCCAAACAGAAATGCTGAAAAAGGGGCAGTTTTCCTAGTTGCATTTTCTGTAGGGAATCATGTATAATTAAAGTCAAATATAGTCAAAGTCAAAAGACGGTGTCAGGAGGTGGCTTTGATGAAAAATATATCGGATATCATAGAGGAATATTTAAAACGGATTCTGGAACTGAATGAAAAAGAAATTCTTGAAATAAAACGCAATGAGATTGCCGATAAGTTCCAATGTGTCCCTTCGCAAATCAATTATGTCATCAATACGCGGTTTACGATTGAAAGAGGGTATATTGTTGAAAGTAAAAGGGGCGGCGGCGGCTATATCCGGATCATGAAAGTGCGGCCTGAAAGCGATGCGGAACTGATTGACCAGCTGCTTGTGCATATCGGCAATGTCATCTCCCAGTCGAATGCGGAAGCCATCATTCTCCGCCTCGTTGAAGAAGAGGTGATTTCAAGGCGGGAGGCAAAAATCATGCTCAGCGTGATGGACCGCTCCGTGCTCTACATCCAGTTGCCGGAACGGGATGAACTGCGTGCCAGAATGTTGAAATCGATGTTAACGACCTTAAAATACAAGTAACAATAGAGGTGAGTATGCCGTGATTTGCCAGGAATGCAATGAAAGGCCGGCAACGATGCATTTTACTAAAATTATAAACGGTGTGAAAACGGAATTCCATCTTTGCGAGAAGTGCGCGCAGGAGAAGGGGGAAAAGTTTTCATCGGATTGGGGGAAAACCTTTTCCTTCGATAATCTGCTCGCGGGCCTTTTTAATTTTGATCCGGCCATCCAACTTTTCAAACAGGAAACAGCACCTGACCCGGATGTGCTTCGCTGCAACCATTGCGGGATGACATTGAACCAGTTTTTAAACACAAGCCGGTTAGGCTGCCCGCATTGCTATGAGACGTTTCAGCACCAGCTTGTTCCGATTTTGCAGCGCCTTCATGGCGGCAACGTTGCGCATGAAGGAAAAATACCTGCACGGATTGGCGGTGCCATTTATACAAAGAAAAAATTGCAGGAATTAAAGGCGGCGTTGCAGGAAGCCATCAGCCAGGAAGAATTTGAAAAAGCAGCAGAACTCCGCGATCAAATTCGCGCACTTGAAGGTTCTTCTCAAGCAAAAGGAGGGGAACAATAATGTCTTTAGAACATTTTTTGCACAAAGCGTCCAGCTCCTGGATGAACGAGCAAGGGCCTGAATCGGAAATTGTGCTGACGACACGGGTTCGTCTGGCAAGAAATTTAAAAAATTACCGGTTCCCGTCCTTGTTTACCAGCGAGGAAGCAAGGGAAATTATGAAAACAATCCAGGATATCGCCCGAAATCATTTTCCGGCTGAAATGCAGGCTGAATTTTTAAAAATGGACGAATTAAAACCGCTCGAAAAAAGGGTGCTTGTGGAGAAACACCTGATTAGCCCGCAACTTGCCGAAGAAGCGGGTGACGGGGCAGTTATTTTGTCAAGCGGCGAAGATATTAGTATTATGATAAATGAGGAAGATCATTTACGCATACAATGTCTTTCTCCAGGGCTTCAATTGCATGAAACGCTTCAGAAAGCCAATCAGCTTGATGACCTGCTTGAAAATTGGGTCGATTATGCTTTTGATGAAACGCTCGGTTACTTAACCAGCTGCCCGACAAATGTCGGAACGGGCATCCGCGCATCGGCCATGATGCATTTGCCGGGACTTGTGCTGACACAGCAAATTAAACAAATCATTCCGGCGATTCATCAGCTTGGTTTGGTGGTAAGAGGAATATATGGCGAAGGAAGCGAAGCCATCGGAAATATTTTTCAAATTTCCAACCAGGTGACACTCGGAACATCGGAAGACAATATTGTCTCGGATTTAACCAGTGTCATCCGGCAGATCATTACACAGGAAAGATCGGCAAGGGAAGCATTGGTGCAGACTTCAAACATACAATTAGAAGACAGGGTTTACCGTTCGCTCGGTGTCCTGCAAAACAGCAGGATCATTGAAACAAAAGAAGCGGCCCGTTGTTTGTCCGATGTCCGGCTGGGAATTGATCTGGGCTATATTCAAAACATTTCGAAACAAATTTTAAATGAATTGATGATTTTAATGCAGCCGGGATTTTTACAGCTTTATGCCGGAAGAGCGCTCAGCCCGTATGAAAGGGATATCCGGAGGGCTACACTGATAAGAGAACGTTTGAGGCTTGAGGAGACCAAATGAACAGGAGGAATGACAGATGATGTTTGGAAGATTTACAGAGAGAGCCCAGAAAGTGCTGGCCCTTTCCCAGGAAGAAGCAATCCGCCTGAAACATAACAATATCGGAACGGAACATATTTTGCTCGGACTTGTCCGCGAAGGGGAAGGCATCGCGGCAAAAGCGCTGTACGGCCTGGGTTTAAGCGCCGAAAAAATCCAGGAAGAAGTGGAAACCCTGATCGGGAACGGCCAGGAAATTTCCCAAACGATCCACTACACGCCAAGGGCCAAAAAAGTGATTGAACTGTCAATGGATGAAGCGAGAAAACTCGGGCACTCCTATGTTGGAACGGAACATATCCTCCTCGGGCTGATCCGTGAAGGTGAAGGCGTGGCGGCACGCGTGCTGACAAATCTCGGCGTTAGCTTAAATAAAGCAAGGCAACAGGTGCTCCAATTATTGGGCAACAGTGAAGCGTCCGTACAGGGCGGTTCGGCGGCCAGCGTCAGCACACCGACACTGGACAGTCTGGCCCGCGATTTAACAGCGATCGCACGGGAAGATTCCCTTGATCCTGTAATCGGGCGCAGCAAAGAAATTCAACGCGTCATTGAAGTACTGAGCCGGAGGACAAAAAACAACCCTGTCCTTATCGGGGAACCGGGCGTTGGGAAAACGGCCATTGCAGAAGGCCTTGCCCAGCAAATTGTGCATAATGAAGTGCCGGAAACGCTGCGTGACAAACGGGTTATGACGCTTGATATGGGTACGGTTGTGGCCGGTACAAAATACCGTGGCGAATTTGAAGACCGCCTGAAAAAAGTCATGGATGAAATCCGCCAGGCCGGTAATATCATTCTTTTCATCGATGAATTGCATACCTTAATTGGGGCCGGCGGTGCGGAAGGAGCCATTGATGCTTCCAATATTTTAAAACCGTCGCTTGCCCGCGGCGAACTGCAGTGCATCGGGGCAACAACACTGGATGAATACCGGAAATATATTGAAAAAGATGCTGCACTGGAAAGAAGGTTCCAGCCGATCCAGGTCGATGAGCCGACGATTGATGAGTCGATCCAGATTTTAAAAGGGCTGCGCGATCGCTATGAAGCACACCATCGCGTCTCGATTACCGATGAGGCGA
The DNA here is from genome assembly GCF_038007245.1 of Weizmannia sp. FSL K6-3076. Classification (NCBI taxonomy): domain Bacteria; kingdom Bacillati; phylum Bacillota; class Bacilli; order Caryophanales; family Bacillaceae; genus Heyndrickxia; species Weizmannia sp. FSL K6-3076. Next base: position 27,029 of record NZ_JBBOWU010000001.1, read on the forward strand.
TCGAAGCCGCTGTAAAACTTTCGGACCGCTATATCGCAGATCGGTTCCTGCCGGATAAAGCGATTGACTTAATCGATGAAGCCGGATCGAAAGTGCGTCTTCGTTCCTTTACAACGCCGCCGAATTTGAAAGAACTGGAATTGAAACTGGAAGAGGTACGCAAGGAAAAAGATGCGGCCGTCCAGAGCCAGGAATTTGAAAAAGCGGCTGCGTTAAGGGATACCGAACAGAAACTGCGCGAACAGCTGGAGGAAACGAAGAAAAACTGGAAGGCAAAACAAGGCCAGGAAAACAGTGAAGTCACAGTCGATGATATAGCGCTTGTTGTTTCGAGCTGGACGGGAGTTCCGGTGACGAAACTGGCACAAACCGAAACGGAAAGGCTTCTGCACCTTGAAGAGATCCTTCATTCCCGGGTGATCGGGCAGGAAGAAGCGGTACTTGCAGTGGCGAAAGCAGTCCGCCGTGCACGGGCAGGATTAAAAGATCCGAAACGCCCGATCGGTTCCTTCATTTTCCTCGGGCCAACAGGGGTCGGAAAAACAGAACTGGCGCGGGCGCTTGCGGAAGCGATGTTCGGCGATGAGGATGCCATGATCCGGATCGACATGTCCGAATACATGGAGAAACATTCGACTTCCCGCCTCGTAGGTTCGCCGCCTGGATATGTCGGTTTTGAAGAAGGCGGGCAGCTGACGGAAAAGGTACGGAGAAAACCGTATTCGGTTGTGCTGCTTGATGAAATTGAAAAAGCGCACCCGGATGTGTTCAACATTTTGCTCCAGGTACTGGATGACGGCCGGCTGACCGATTCCAAGGGCCGCACGGTTGATTTTAGCAATACGATTGTCATCATGACATCGAATGTCGGCGCAGATGCTTTAAAACGCAACAAGAGCGTCGGGTTCACCATTCAGGATACCGTCGAGGCCGATTATAAAGACATGAAGGACAAAGTGCTCGAGGAACTGAAAAAAGCGTTCCGGCCTGAGTTTTTGAACCGTGTTGATGAAACCATTGTGTTCCATTCGCTCGAGAAGAAACAGTTGAACGAAATTGTCACGTTGATGGCGAAAGAATTGTCGGACCGGTTAAAAGAGCATCATATCGAACTTGTGCTGACGGATGCCGCAAAAGAAAAAGTGGCGGAAAAAGGCTACGATCCGGAATACGGCGCGCGGCCGCTGCGCAGATCGATTCAGAAAAACATCGAAGACCGCCTTTCGGAAGAAATGCTGAAAGGCAATATAAAAGAAGGGCAAAAGGTATTGGTCGATGTAAAAGACGGCGAATTTACTTTTGCCAGTGTGGCAGAGTCGGAAGCTGTATCGTCCAATTCTTAATGCCGAAAGCAGGAAAGGGTACAATGGTTTTGGCGATTGTACCCTTTTTTTCACATATATAAAATTTCGCGCCAAAATCAATGGCGATTAGGATAACATTGCTTCTGGCAACACATAAAGAAGGAGTACTGTTTCGTTCAACCTATGTGGCGGTTTCTTATACGATTTTAATTCAATTTCAAGATACTTTGTATACACTTATACACATAGATATGAGGGAAAGGGGTTTAAGATGGCAAAAAAAACCGTAAAGTTTGTTTGCCAGAACTGCGGCTACGAGTCGCCAAAATGGATGGGAAAGTGCCCGCAATGCAGCCAGTGGAACCAGATGGTGGAGGAAGCGGAGACGCCAAAACGGAGGGGCTTTTTTTTACATCCGGAGCCTGGAAATGAAACCAAAGCGGCACCTATTACGTCTATAGAGTCTAAAGAAGAAAAAAGGACAAAGGTGGATTTTGGAGAGCTGAACCGTGTCCTCGGCGGCGGCATTGTTGCCGGATCACTTGTTTTGATCGGCGGGGATCCCGGGATCGGCAAATCAACGCTGCTTTTGCAAGTGTCATCACAACTGGCAAAGCACGGGTTAAATGTACTGTATATTTCCGGGGAGGAATCGGCGAAACAGACGAAGTTAAGGGCGGACCGGTTAAACATCCATACCGACCATCTTTATGTGCTGCCGGAAACGGACCTTTCCGTGATCCAGCAGGCGATAGATGAACTGAATCCCGGCTTTGTGGTCATTGATTCCATCCAGACGATTTACCATCCGGAAATCCAGTCTGCGCCGGGCAGTGTGTCGCAAGTGAGGGAAACGACTGCACAGCTGATGCGGACGGCAAAAACAAAAAACGTGGCCATCTTTATTGTCGGCCACGTGACAAAAGAAGGCTCCATTGCCGGCCCACGTGTGCTTGAACATATGGTGGATACGGTCCTGTATTTTGAAGGTGAACGCCATAACGCCTACCGGATATTAAGGGCGGTCAAAAACCGCTTTGGTTCGACGAATGAAATTGCGATTTTGGAAATGAAAGAATCCGGTTTGGAAGAAGTCCAGAACCCTTCCGAAATTTTTCTGGAAGAACGGACAAAAGGTGCAGCCGGTTCTACCGTGGTGGCTTCCATTGAGGGGACGCGCCCGGTCCTTGTCGAGATCCAGGCGCTGTTGGCCCCGACGTTTTTCAATATGCCGCGGCGGATGGCATCCGGGATTGACTATAACCGTGTCACGCTGATTATGGCGGTGCTTGAAAAACGGGCCGGTCTTTTGATTCAGAACCAGGATGCTTATTTAAAAGTCGCCGGCGGCCTGAAAGTGGATGAACCGGCAGTGGATTTGGCAGTTGCTGTCAGCGTGGCATCCAGTTTTCGCGACAAGCCGACAAATGCGGATGACTGCATTATCGGAGAGGTCGGGCTGACGGGGGAAGTCAGGCGGGTGTCCAGGATTGAGCAGCGCGTCCAGGAAGCGGCAAAACTTGGTTTCCGGCGGGCGATCATCCCGAAAAATAATATGGGCGGGTGGACGCCGCCAAAAGAGATTCAAGTGATCGGCGTCTCCACAATCCAGGAAGCTTTGGAAGCGGCACTCGGCGGATGAGAAAGGGAACAAATTTCCGTGCCTTCTATGTGTTCTTTGGATCAGTGCGTGAGGGTACCGGAGGAAGCGGAAGGCACTGGGAAGTGAAGGAAAGCGTGGAAAAAAACGGAACCCACTTGATAAGCAAATAACTGCCGCAAATCTGCGTTTACAGGATCCGTTATGATGTAAAGACAGAAAAGACAGCGGCTGGCAGGATACAAATTTTAAAAGAAAGCAGGGGATGTGCATGAAGCCTGAAAATGCCCGGAGAAAACCGCGGCGATTAACTGGCTCGGTAGGGAAAAATACGAAGGCAAACGTTTTAAACACTATTTTTTGTTTATAATGTATAAAGGAGGTGAACATGTTGTTAAGACGGCTTATACAAATTTGTTTGGTACTGATTGGCGGCACGCTCGGTGTTTTCCTGCTGCCTGATTTTTACAAGCTTGTGAAAGTGGATTATGTGTTAATCAACAACCCGTATGTTTCAGCGCTGTTGGGGGCTATTATCTTTTATCTTATTACTTTCTGGTCCATTCATTATATCGTTGATTTTGTCGATTGGTTTGAGGATTCACTGGTAAAAGTCCCGATGACGGAAATTTTTTCCGGCACCTTTGGCCTTGTGCTCGGCCTGATTATTGCTTATCTGGCAAGCATTCCGGTGCGGGGAATTCCGATTGTCAATACAATTGTGTCGATTACACTTACAGTATTGCTCGGTTATATCGGATTTCAGGTCGGTTTTAAGAAAAGAGAGGAAATTTTCAATTTGTTTTTCAACCGGCAGCATAGACGGAAAGGCGGGACAGAGCAAGAAGGGCATCCGCAGCCTGGAAAACAGGTGAAGATTCTTGATACAAGCGTTGTCATCGACGGACGGATTGCGGATATTTGCCAGACCGGTTTTCTTGACGGGCCGATTGTGATTCCGCTCTTTGTGCTTGAAGAATTGCAGCATATTGCCGATTCTTCGGATGCTTTGAAAAGAAACCGGGGCCGGCGTGGGCTTGATATCTTGAACCGGATACAGAATGAACTGCCGATCGAAGTGCAAATGTATGAAGGCGATTTTGAAGATATCCAGGAAGTTGACAGCAAGCTCATTAAACTGGCAAAATTGATGAACGGGATTGTCGTGACGAATGATTATAATTTAAATAAAGTATGTGAATTCCAGAAAGTCAAGGTGCTCAATATCAATGACCTTGCCAACGCCGTAAAACCGGTTGTGCTCCCCGGCGAAGAGCTCAATGTGCAACTCATTAAAGACGGGAAAGAGCATCACCAGGGGATTGCCTATTTGGATGACGGCACGATGATTGTTGTCGAAGAAGGCAAAAATTACATTGGCAAACGCATTGATGTGCTCGTGACAAGCGTCCTGCAGACTTCGGCGGGCCGGATGATTTTTGCCAAGCCGAAACTGCTTGAAAAAGCGTTATAATGCAGCCTGGAACACCCGCGGCGCCGGACGCGGGAAGTTCATACAGGATGCCGGGGGAGATTGGATTTGACAGATTATGAGGTGATTATACCGGCAGCCGGATCGGGGAAGCGGATGGGCGCAGGGTTCAACAAATTATTTCTTGAACTGAACAAGCGCCCGGTCATTGCGGTTACAGCAGAAGTTTTTTTGGCCGATCCGTCCTGCAAAAAGTTGATACTTCCCGTGCAGCCGCATGATAGGGAAGAGATGAAGCGTATTTTGCCCCGCTCGGAAAAAATAGTATTTGCCCGCGGCGGTTCTGAACGGCAATATAGCGTACGGAACGGGCTGGAACTTGCCGGAAGCTGCAGTGTCATTCTTGTGCATGACGGTGCAAGGCCGTTTATCAGCGCCGGATCCATTGCAGCGCTGGCGGCAATGGCCGGGGAAAAAGGGGCGGCGATAGCGGCTGTTCCGGTAAAAGACACGATCAAAAGAGCAAAAGACCAGATTGTAACCGAGACGATTGAGCGGAGCAGCTTGTGGCAGATCCAAACGCCACAAGCTTTTCGCACGTCTGTCTTGAAAAAAGCGCATGAAGCGGCGGAACGGGACGGCTTTCTCGGAACGGATGAAGCCTCACTGGTCGAACGGATCGGCCATCCTGTACATATTGTGCCGGGAAGTTATGATAATATTAAAATTACGACACCGGAAGATCTTTATTTCGCAGAAGCGATTTTAAAAAAGCAGGGGGGAGGATGAAGATGTTCAGGATCGGACAAGGCTTTGACGTGCACCGGTTCGGGGAGGGACGTCCCTTGATGATCGGGGGAGTTGAAATTCCATATGAAAAAGGTTTGCTCGGCCACTCCGACGCGGATGTGTTGCTTCATGCCGTAGCGGATGCCTGTCTCGGGGCCATTGGGGAAGGGGATATCGGCCGGCATTTTCCGGATACAGATGCGGCATTTAAAGATGCGGATTCTGCGGCGCTTTTGGCGCATGTTTTTCAGCTTGTGAAACAAAAAGGATACAAGCTCGGCAATCTTGATTGCACGATTATTGCCCAAAAGCCGAAAATGGCGCCCTATATCGGGAAAATGCGGGAAACGATCGCGCGCATTTTGGAAGCGGAGATCGGGCAGGTCAATGTCAAGGCGACCACGACGGAAAAACTCGGCTTTGCCGGGCGCGAAGAGGGCATTGCGGCGCAGGCGGCGGTACTGCTGGAGCAGGCTTAACCGGCGTGGCTGCAAGGGTGCTGAAACAACGGGCAGTTTAAGGCACGTACTGCCTGCTGGACATTTTAACGGTGTATGGCAACAGAAGTTTCGTCAAAAATGGTGCAACGGAGCCGGGCAGCTGTTAACGGAAACCTTTCTTTTGCTGGAACAAACATAACCGGTGTATCGCTGCAAAATCGGGACAAGCCGTGCGGTTTAGGACCCGCACTGCTGCTGGAACCATTTTAACCGGTGTATGGCCTGGAGATGTTTTGCCGAAAATGGTGTAATGGAGCAGTGCGCCCGGTTATCGGAAACCCGTCTTTTGCTGGAACAAGCATAGCCTGGCGGGGGCACTCGTGGTACAGTGGCAATTCCATTATCCCGTCTTTTGCTGGAACAAGCATAATAGCAGATATTTTACCTGCAAGATGTGCGATGGCATCCATCCGCCGGTTCACGTCAATCCATCTTTCGTCCGCCGAACCGGACACACCACCGGTTTACGGCTTTTTCAGACGGTGATACAATAAAACAAGACAAAAAGCGACAGTTTAAAGGAGAATCGACATGGCAAACGAAATCAGAGTACGGTACGCTCCGAGCCCGACCGGTTTTTTGCATATCGGGAATGCCCGTACCGCATTATTCAATTATTTATTTGCACGCAGCAAGGGTGGAAAGTTCATTATCCGGATTGAAGATACTGACCAGAAGCGGAATGTGGAAGGCGGTGTGGAAAGCCAGCTGAAATATTTGAAATGGCTCGGCATCGACTGGGACGAAAGCATTGATGTCGGCGGCGAATACGGGCCTTACCGCCAGTCGGAACGCCTCGATATTTATAAAAAATATTATGAAGATCTGCTTGATCGTGGGCTGGCTTATAAATGCTATTGTACGGAAGAAGAACTGGAAGCCGAACGCGAAGCCCAGCTTGCACGTGGGGAAATGCCGCGTTATTCCGGAAAATGCCGCCATCTGACAGAAGAAGACAGGAAGCGGCTTGAAGCGGAAGGACGGAAACCGAGCATCCGTTTCCATGTTCCGGAAGGCAAAGTGTATACGTTCAATGATATCGTAAAAGGCGAAGTGTCTTTTGAATCGGATGGAATCGGCGACTTTGTCATTGTTAAAAAAGACGGGATGCCGACTTATAATTTTGCGGTTACGATCGATGACCATTTGATGAAAATGTCCCACGTACTTCGCGGGGACGACCATATTTCCAACACGCCGAAACAGCTGATGATTTATGAAGCATTCGGGTTTGAACCGCCCGTATTCGGCCATATGACGCTGATTGTCAATGAACACCGGAAAAAATTGAGCAAACGCGACGGCAGCATCATCCAGTTTATTGAGCAGTATGCGGAACTCGGCTATTTGCCGGAAGCACTATTTAATTTTATTGCCATGCTCGGCTGGTCACCGAAGGGCGAGGAAGAAATTTTTTCGCGGGAAGAATTTATCCAGATTTTTGACCCGGAACGGCTGTCGAAATCGCCTGCTTTGTTTGACCGCCAAAAATTGGCATGGATGAACAACCAGTATATGAAAAAGCTCGATTTGGATAAAGTTGTGGAGCTTGCGTTGCCGCATCTTGTAAAAGCAGGGCTCGTTCCGGAAAACCGGACACCTGAAGAAGAACAATGGGTGCGCAAACTCATCTCTCTCTATCAGGAACAAATGAGCTACGGCGCGGAAATTGTCGAATTGTCGAAACCGCTCTTCTTTACGGATGAAATCACATATGACGACGAAGCAAAGGCGATTTTGTCGGGAGAGCACGTTCCGGAAGTGCTCCGTGCATTCCTTGAAGAACTGGACAGAATCGAACCATTTGAAGCAGGCGAAATCAAAAAAGCGATCAAAGCAGTGCAAAAAGCAACCGGACAAAAGGGGAAAAAGCTGTTTATGCCGATCCGTGTTGCCGTTAGCGGCCAGACACACGGCCCGGAACTGCAAAGCCTGATCGAACTGCTCGGCAGGGAAAAAGTAAAGAAACGCCTTGAAAGAATCACGGGTTAACATTTTTTCGAAAATAGGATATGATATGGTTAAAATAGATGTATGAAAAAGCGTTGAGAAGGAGAAGTAGGAAGAGGACGCTTCAAAGAGAGAACCATCGCCGGCTGAAAGTGGTTTAAGCCCCTCCTTTTCTGAAATGCACCTTCGAGCCTGTATCTGAACGCGTTTGCCAGTAGGATGCAGCGGGGGCCGCCCGTTAACAGGGAAAGTTGGGCAGCGGGCAAGGCCTGCCGCCAAACAGAGTGGAACCGCGCGATCAAGAAGCGTCTCTGTCCGTTGCAGAGGCGCTTCTTTTTTAAATTGCAGGTCCGATGACACATCCGGCTGATGGAAATGCAAAGCGGAAGAAATTTTATAAACGGACGGGGAATGGGAAAAAAACAAGCGAAAGGGGAGTAGCACATGTTTAAGCGGTTGAAGGAAGACATTGAAGTGGTTTTTGATCAGGATCCGGCAGCACGGACGTATTTTGAAGTGATCTTGACTTACTCCGGTCTTCATGCCATCTGGGCACACCGGATTGCGCACTTTTTTTATAAAAAGAAAATGTTTTTTATCGCCCGGGTGATTTCGCAGCTCAGCCGCTTCTTTACCGGAATTGAAATCCACCCCGGTGCACAAATCGGCAGGCGGTTTTTCATCGACCACGGCATGGGGGTTGTGATCGGGGAAACGTGCGAAATCGGCGATAACGTGACGGTTTACCAGGGCGTTACGCTCGGCGGCACCGGGAAGGAAAAGGGCAAGCGCCATCCGACAATTAAAGACAATGCGTTAATCGCAAGCGGGGCGAAAGTTTTAGGTTCGATTACGATTGGGGAAAATGCAAAAATAGGGGCAGGTTCTGTCGTATTAAAGGATGTCCCCCCCAATTCGACAGTGGTCGGCATTCCTGGCAGGGTCGTCGTCCAGGACGGCGTCAAAATTAAAAAAGATTTAAAACATAATGAGCTGCCTGACCCTGTTGCGGACCGCCTGAACAGCATGCAGCAGGAAATCGATGCTTTGCGGTCGGAAGTGGAACAACTGAGAAAGGAAGGGGCAAGAATGTATGAGCATTCAGATATATAATACATTAACAAGAAAGAAGGAGCCGTTTATCCCGCTTGAAGAGGGGAAAGTGAAAATGTATGTATGCGGCCCAACCGTCTATAACTATATCCATATCGGAAATGCACGGCCAGCGATCGTGTTTGACACGGTCCGGCGCTATTTGGAGTTTCGGGGTTATGATGTAAACTATGTGTCGAATTTCACCGATGTGGACGATAAACTCATTAAAGCCGCAAAAGAACGCGGAGAAGAAGTGCCGGCTTTAAGCGAACGGTTTATCAAGTCTTATTTTGAAGATATTGATGCGCTCGGTTGCTGCCATGCAGACGCCCATCCGCGCGTGACGGAAAATATGGATGCGATTATCGCGTTTATTGAAAAATTAATTGAAAAAGGCCATGCCTATGAATCAGGCGGTGATGTTTACTACCATACGAGAAGTTTTCCGGACTACGGTAAATTGTCTCATCAATCGATTGACGAATTGAAATCAGGTGCGAGAATTGAAGTAGGGGAAAAGAAAGAAGACGCCCTTGATTTTGCCCTTTGGAAAGCGGCAAAAGAGGGGGAAATTTCGTGGGACAGTCCGTGGGGGAAAGGCCGGCCGGGATGGCATATTGAATGCTCGGCCATGGCGAAGAAATATCTTGGCGATACGATCGACATCCACGCGGGCGGGCAGGACCTGACTTTTCCACATCACGAAAACGAAATTGCCCAGTCGGAAGCGTTGACAGATAAACCGTTTGCCCGTTACTGGATGCATAACGGCTATATCAATATTGATAACGAGAAAATGTCGAAGTCGCTCGGAAACATTGTGCTTGTCCATGACATCATCGAGCGGCACGATCCACAAGTTTTGCGCTTTTTCATGCTGTCGGTGCATTACCGCCATCCGATCAACTACAGCGAGGAACTGCTTGCCAATGCGAAGGCAGGGCTTGAACGGATCAAAACGTCGTACCAAAATGTAAAGCACCGGCTTGAATCCAGTGCAAATCTGGCAGAAGATGATGAAAAATGGCTGGAACAGGTCCGTTCGCTCCATCGCCAGTTTATCGAGGCAATGGATGATGATTTCAATACGGCAAACGGTATTTCTGTTTTGTTCGAACTGTCGAAGCAGGCCAATTATTACTTGCGGGGAAAAAATACGACAGAAACTGTTCTCCGGGCATTTATGAAAGAGTTTGAAACGATTTCCGGCGTTCTCGGCCTGAAGCTCGAGGAAGAAGTGCTTTTGGACGAAGAAATTGAAGCGCTGATTGAAAAACGGAATGAAGCAAGAAAGGCACGCAATTTCCAACTGGCTGACGAAATCCGTGACAAGTTGAAAAGCATGAATATCATTCTTGAAGATACACCCCAAGGGGTGAGATGGAGACGCTTATGACGGTCACCCTTGATCCGAAACAACTGAACAGCCTCGCGCTTGCTTATATGGGGGATGCGGTATATGAAGAATATATCCGGCACCATGTTCTCTTGCAGGGAAAAACGAAGCCGAACCGCCTCCACCGGGAAGCGATCCGCTTTGTTTCAGCGAAGGCGCAGGCTCAAATTTTAAAACAGATGATGAACGAGAATCTTTTAACGGAAGAGGAAACCGCTGTTGTCCGCCGTGGCAGAAATGCGAAATCGGGCACGGTTCCGAAAAATACAGATGTCCAGACATACCGGCACAGCACTGCATTTGAAGCGCTGATCGGCTACCACTATTTATCCGGCAGCCGGGAGCGGATGGAGGCGCTGATTAAAAAAGCAATCGACATTGTCGAAGACCAGAAAGGAGGGGCGCACTGATGGACCAGGAGTATATTGCTGGCAAAAACCCGGTGCTGGAAGCGTTAAGGGCGGGCCGGGAAATCAACAAAATCTGGATTGCAGAAGGTTCACAAAAAGGCGCCATGAAGCAGGTGATAGAGCTTGCAAGGGAAAGAAAAGTGACCGTCCAATTTGTCCCGAAAAAAAAGATTGACCAGGTGGCTGACGGGGCGCATCAGGGTGTACTGGCGCTCGTTGCCGCTTACCGGTATGCAGAAACAGGCGATATGTTCAAACTTGCCAAAGAGCGGAATGAACACCCGTTTATCCTGATCCTCGATGAATTGGAGGATCCGCATAATCTCGGCTCGATTTTACGGACGGCTGATGCGGTCGGCGCACACGGCGTCATTATCCCGAAAAGGCGCTCGGTCGCATTAACAGCAACGGTGGCGAAAGCTTCAACCGGCGCGATTGAACATATCCCGGTGGCGCGGGTAACAAACCTTTCGCAAACGATTGCCGGCTTAAAGCAGCAAGGGCTGTGGATTGCGGGAACCGATGCTTCCGGGACGACCGATTACCGGCAAATGGATGCCGATCTGCCGCTATGTCTTGTCATCGGCAGTGAAGGGAAGGGGATGAGCAGGATCGTAAAAGAAGCATGCGACTTTCTGATCCGCCTTCCGATGGCAGGGCATGTGACTTCGCTCAACGCGTCCGTTGCTGCCGGCCTGCTCATGTATGAGGTTTACAGGAAGCGCCATCCGCTTGGTGAATAAAATGAATATTTTGCTGGTGGACGGCTATAACATCATTGGCGCTTGGCCGGAACTGCAAAAATTGAAACAAAAAGACCTTGGCGCCGCCAGAGACCGGCTTGTTGAGATCATGGCGGAATACCAAGGCTATACGGATGACAAAGTCATCGTCGTTTTTGATGCTTACGGGGTGAAAGGCCTGGAAAAAAAGTACCGCTATCACAAAGTGGAAGTCATTTTTACAAAAGAAAATGAAACGGCAGATGAACGCATTGAAAAAATGGCCATTAAACTGAACAACATCCGCACGCAGATTTATGTGGCCACATCTGATTTCACTGAGCAGTGGCAAATATTCGGCCAAGGCGCTTTAAGAATTTCAGCACGCGAACTGTTGACCAAAGTGGAAATGATTGAACAAAAGATTAAAAAGAATGTAAAATCAATTCAAGAGGAAAAGCCGGCAACAAGAATACCGTTAAGCCAAGAGGTCATGGAAATTTTCGAAAAATTACGCAGGGGAAAACGATGAGCGGTTGACGATTGAAAATTCTGTACTGTATAATAGCTTTTATCGAATGCTCATGGGGGGATACAGGTGAACCTGAACATTGAGGCAGCATATGAAGAAAGATATGGCACGATGCAGGATGAAGAGTTGGTTGGACGGATACACAACGGCGAAAGTGAAGCGTTGGATTACTTGATCCAAAAATACAGAAATTTTGTCAGGGCAAAAGCGCGTTCTTACTTTATCATCGGGGCCGACCGTGAGGATATTATCCAGGAAGGCATGATCGGGCTGTATAAGGCCATCCGCGACTACAGAGAGGACAAGCTCACGTCTTTCAAGGCTTTTGCTGAATTATGCATCAACCGGCAAATGATTACCGCAATTAAGACTGCCACCCGCCAAAAGCACATACCGCTTAATTCTTATATTTCCCTGGACAAGCCAATTTATGATGAAGAATCTGACCGTACGTTGATGGATGTCATCACCGGCGCGAAAATTTCCAATCCTGAAGAATTGATTTTAATCCGCGAAAAATATGTCCATATAGAAGTGAAAATATCCGAACTGTTGAGCGATCTGGAAAGAAAAGTGCTCGCCCTTTACCTGGACGGGCAGTCCTACCAGGAAATTTCAGAAGAATTAAACCGTCATGTAAAATCAATTGATAACGCTTTACAGCGCGTCAAAAAGAAGCTGGAACGCCTGTTGGAAATGAGGGAGCTGACTTACTGAAAAGGTGTTGTAAGCCGTTTTTCCGCCAGGCTGTTTTTCCCGAATGCAAGTGCAGCATTCAGGCGTACAAAAAGCACGTCTTTAAATGCCCGGTATTCAATGCTTTCGGGAAAAACCCGGCACATCCCTTCTCCTGCTACTAATTGACACAAGCTTTCTGCCGTGTTATGTTGATTTGTAGGATTTTATGTTTTGATACGATACCGGCGCGGAACCGGCAGCATCCAACAGATTCTCCCGGTTTTTCGGGAATCTTTACAGCGGCAGGTTCCGTTAACGCCGTAAGATCATAAGACAGCTGGTGATGAGATGCAGAAAAAAATGGTACTTGCCTGTTCGGTTTGCGGCTCGCGCAATTACACGACTACAACGGGCAACGGAAAGGCTGAAAGAATGGAATTAAAGAAGTTTTGCAAGCACTGCAACGAACACACCATCCACCGCGGGACAAAATAACAACGAACATGAGCTTACTTGGAGGTCTTAAATACATGTCCATCACAAATTTTTTTCGTAATGTTGCTTCCGAAATGCGAAAAGTCAGCTGGCCTGGGCGCAAAGAGCTGGTCAAATACACGATTACAGTCCTTGTAACAGTTGCCTTCCTGACATTGTTCTTTATTGTCATCGATCTCGGTATTTCCGCAGTGATCCGGTGGGCTGAAAACTCATTGTAAAAGGATCATTTTTCACTTGAATATCCAATGATAAAACATGGTATAATGGGAGTATCATAAGCAACGACTCAAACCCGGTTAGCGGGTTTTTTCATTTGTCCAAAAAATCAAAAGACCAACAGGGAGGGACGGACATCAAGTCCTATTAAATGGAAAAAAACTGGTATGTTGTCCATACGTATTCAGGCTATGAAAATAAAGTCAAAACCAATTTGGAAAAACGTGTAGAATCAATGGGGATGCAGGATAAAATTTTCCGGGTAGTGGTGCCGGAAGAAGAAGAACTTGAAGTGAAGAATGAGAAGAAAAAAGTGGTGAAACGAAAAGTTTTCCCGGGCTATGTCCTGGTGGAAATGGTGATGACGGATGATTCCTGGTATGTCGTCCGGAACACGCCGGGTGTCACCGGTTTTGTCGGGTCGTCGGGAGGCGGTTCCAAGCCGACGCCGCTTTTGCCTGAAGAAATTAATACCATCTTGAAACGGATGGGCATGGAAGAAAAACGGGCCGATGTGGACTTTGAAATCGGCGAGACGGTTACGGTAAAAGAAGGGCCGTTTGCAAACTTTGCCGGCAAGATTGTGGAAATGGACCGTGACAAAGGCAGGGCAAAAGTCATGGTCAATATGTTCGGTCGGGATACACCGGTAGAGCTCGTTTTTGAACAAATTGATAAAATATAACGGGATAAAACTTGAAATCGATATGCTGAGATGTTAATATGTTATAAGTCAGTATGTTCTTTGCGGATGGCCCGCTGACCGGGATCCCACAAAGAACAGACACAATGCAATCACATGATCTTATGATACACTCGTGACGCGGGTCATGAGATGAATTGGCTTCGGATATGGCTTGTCTTTTTAGCTTGTCCATTGTCCGGCTAACCGCAAGAACTTGCGGGGATAGCCTGCGAAGATAACGAAGCATGTTTCGTTGTCTGCAGGAAGCTCGCGGCTTCAGCCGTGAGGGGTTCAATCAAACAGATGAGTGGGAGGGCTCAGCCCTGTTACCACATCACGGACTTAAGGAGGTGTGTCTCGTGGCTAAAAAAGTAGTAAAAATTGTTAAATTGCAGATTCCTGCCGGTAAAGCAAACCCTGCACCACCAGTTGGTCCTGCACTGGGCCAGGCCGGCGTCAATATTATGGGATTTTGTAAAGAATTTAACGCTCGTACTGCAGATCAGGCAGGCTTGATTATACCTGTTGAAATCACGGTGTTTGAAGACCGTTCATTTACATTCATCACAAAAACCCCGCCAGCTGCAGTTTTGCTGAAAAAAGCAGCCGGCATTGAATCAGGTTCAGGTGAGCCGAACCGTACAAAAGTGGCAACTGTGAAGCGTGACAAGGTGCGTGAAATCGCAGAAACAAAAATGCCTGACTTAAATGCGGCAAGTGTTGAAGCGGCAATGCGTATGGTGGAAGGCACGGCGCGCAGCATGGGGATTACGATCGAAGACTGATTCATGCAGTACTAGTTCTGTCCAACGGGGTTGCGATGCGATACTGGCTCGCAACCTTTTTCGTGGGAGGTTATTCCGTTAAAACCACATTCGAGGAGGAAATACAAATGGCGAAAAAAGGAAAAAAATATGTTGACGCTTTGAAACTCGTTGACCGTTCCAAAGCTTACCCGGTTCAGGAAGCCATTGAACTGGTGAAAAAAACAAGTTTTACAAAATTTGATGCAACCGTTGAAGTTGCATTCCGCCTCGGCGTTGACCCGAAAAAAGCGGACCAGCAAATCCGCGGTGCCGTCGTGCTTCCAAACGGAACAGGGAAAACCCAGCGCGTGCTTGTTTTTGCAAAAGGCGAAAAAGCAAAAGAAGCGGAAGCAGCCGGTGCGGATTATGTCGGCGATACAGACTACGTCAACAAAATCCAGCAGGGCTGGTTTGATTTTGATGTCATCGTGGCAACGCCGGATATGATGGGCGAAGTTGGTAAACTCGGACGCATCCTTGGGCCGAGAGGGTTAATGCCGAACCCGAAAACCGGCACGGTAACATTTGATGTGACCAAAGCGGTTCAGGACATTAAAGCCGGTAAAGTCGAATATCGTGTTGACAAAGCGGGCAATGTCCATGCTCCGATCGGGAAAGCCTCTTTTGAACCGGAAAAGCTGGCTGAAAACCTGACGACATTGTTTGACACATTGATGAAAGCAAAACCATCAGCTGCAAAAGGCACTTACATGAAGAATGTTTCTGTCACATCGACCATGGGGCCTGGCATCAAAGTGGACCCGTCTTCTTTTGCGGTAGCAAAATAATCATTTGACATGCTGCATATCGGCTGATATAATGAAAAACGGCTTTGAAAAGTAAACATTTGTACCGTAGACAGCAGGTGCCGAAGGGCTTAATTTCCTGCCGAGGTAATGCGTATAAATCCGGGGGTGCCTTAGGCCCTCCGCATGCATGAAACCTCCATGTCTCGGGATATGGAGGTTTTGTTTTGGTATAAATGTTCATCAAGAATATCTGTAGGAGGTGTCAAGATGGGCAGTGTAATTGAACAAAAGAAACAACTGGTGGAAGAAATCACCGATAAATTCAAATCAAGTACAGCTGTTGTGGTTGTCGATTACCGCGGCTTAAACGTGGCTGAAGTAACTGAACTGCGTAAACAGCTGCGCGAAGCAGGCGTTGAATTCAAAGTGTACAAAAACACGATGACGCGCCGTGCTGTAGAAGCAGCCGGGTTGGATGGATTAAACAGCGTGATGACCGGCCCGAATGCGATCGCATTCAGTACGGAAGACGTGGTTGCACCTGCGAGAATCCTGAATGATTTCGCAAAAGACCACGAAGCTTTGGAAATCAAAGCGGGTGTCATTGAAGGCAATGTTGCAACCGTTGATGAAATCAAAGCACTCGCAACGCTTCCTTCACGCGAAGGCCTGCTTTCCATGCTTCTCAGCGTACTGCAGGCGCCGATCCGCAACTTTGCTCTTGCTGCAAAAGCAGTCGCAGATCAAAAAGAAGAACAAAGCGCATAAGTTTTACGAAATATACTTTGAAAAAATATCTTGTAGGAGGATATGAAAATGACGAAAGAAGAAATCATCTCTGCTGTCAAAGAAATGACAGTGCTTGAATTGAACGATCTTGTGAAAGCCATTGAAGAAGAATTTGGCGTAACCGCTGCTGCACCGGTTGCTGTTGCTGGCGGCGCTGCAGGCGGGGAAGCTGCTGCAGAAAAAACGGAATTTGATGTTGTGCTGACTGAAGTAGGCGCACAAAAAATCAAAGTCATCAAAGTTGTCCGCGAAATCACTGGCCTTGGCCTTAAAGAAGCAAAAGAACTCGTTGACAATGCTCCAAAACCGCTTAAAGAAGGCGTATCGAAAGAAGAAGCCGAAGAACTTAAAGCGAAACTTGAAGAAGTTGGAGCCGGCGTAGAAGTGAAGTAAGACCCTTTTTAAAGTAAAAGCCCGCATTTGGCGGGCTTTTTTCAACATCTCTTCTTCCTGAATCCTCCAAGAAAGAGTGGGACTTTTCATGGCTGAACATTACTACTCGCAAAACCCTGAAGCAAAGCATCAACCGATAGATTTCACCTTTACATTGAGAGGCCATACCTTTCATTTTCAAACAGACCAAGGGGTTTTTTCAAAAAAAGAAGTCGACTTCGGCTCCCGCGTTTTGCTTGATCTGGTGACCATGCCTGAAACGGAAGGGCCGGTCCTTGATATGGGTTGCGGTTACGGACCGATCGGCCTTGCGCTTGCAACATCTTTTCCCGGCCGCCATGTGCATATGGTGGATATTAATACAAGAGCGGTCGAGCTGGCGGAGAAAAATGCTGCCCGGAACCATATTTCAAATGTTTCCATATACGAAAGCAATCTTTTTGAAAAAGTGAAAAGCGGCCCGTTTGCCCTGATTGCTACGAATCCCCCGATCCGCGCCGGAAAGCAGATCGTGCACCGGATTTTTGAAGAAAGCTACCAATATCTCGCAAAAAACGGGGAACTTTGGGTGGTCATCCGGAAAAAGCAGGGCGCCCCTTCTGCCAGGAAAAAATTAGAAAGCATATTTGATGAAGTGGATTGTGTTGGAAAAGAAAAAGGATATTTTGTTTTTAAAGCCAAAAAAATTTGACTCCCGATTTCATATATGTTAAAATCATAAAATGCCAATAGATTAAGGTTCTTTATGCAATTTAAGCTATATTTGTCAAGTATATATTTTGGATGAATTGGAAAATACTTATAAAATCATAAGCTCGTCATGCGATATGTGGTTTTTTCATAAAAAACCCTTTTTCTTTTTGCCTTAGCTTTATTGTTGTTTGACGAAAGATGCAAACAAAACGCTTGATTTGAGGGGTGAATCAGTTGTCACATCAACTAGTTCAGTATGGACGGCACCGCCAGCGCAGAAGTTACGCGCGCATCAAAGAAATTTTAGAGCTGCCAAACCTTATCGAAATTCAAACCGCATCTTACCAATGGTTCCTTGACGAAGGTTTGCGTGAAATGTTCCAGGACATCTCTCCAATCGAGGATTTTGCCGGAAACCTGTCGCTGGAGTTTATTGACTACAGCCTCGGCGAACCGAAATATTCCATCGACGAATGCAAAGAGCGCGATGTAACATACGCTGCTCCGCTTCGTGTAAAGGTGCGCCTTGTCAATAAGGAAACAGGTGAAGTAAAAGACCAGGACGTGTTCATGGGCGATTTCCCGTTAATGACCGAAACGGGGACTTTCATCATTAATGGCGCAGAACGTGTTATTGTATCCCAGCTTGTCCGTTCCCCTAGTGTTTATTTTAACAGCAAAATGGACAAAAACGGGAAATACGGCTACACCGCAACGGTCATTCCGAACCGCGGCGCCTGGCTTGAATATGAAACAGATGCGAAAGATGTGGCCTACGTCCGCATCGACCGCACAAGAAAGCTGCCGATCACGGTTCTCCTCAGGGCGCTCGGTTTCGGCTCTGACCAGGAAATTATTGATCTGATCGGTGATAATGAGTACTTAAGAAATACGCTTGAAAAAGATAATACTGAAAGCACGGAAAAAGCGCTTCTTGAAATATATGAACGCCTCCGTCCGGGCGAACCCCCGACCGTTGAAAATGCAAAAAGCCTGCTGATTTCGCGTTTCTTTGATCCAAAACGCTATGATCTGGCCAATGTCGGTCGTTACAAAATGAATAAAAAGCTTCACCTGAAATTCCGGCTGTTCGGGCAACGGCTGGCTGAATCAATCGCAGACCCTGAAACCGGCGAAATCATCGCGGAGGAAGGAACCGTTTTAGACCGGCGTACGCTTGATAAAATTGTGCCTTTTCTCGAAAAAGGCCTGAAGTTTGAAACGTACAGCCAGACTGGCGGCGTTGTTGATGATGATGTTACTTTGCAGTCCATCAAAATTTATGCCCCGATTGACGATAACGAAAAAGTCATCAATGTAATCGGAAATGCTTATGTTGATGAAAGCATTAAACATATTACACCTGCGGATATTGTGGCTTCCATTAGCTACTTCTTTAATTTGCTGCATGGCGTCGGCAATACGGATGATATCGACCACCTCGGTAACCGCCGTTTACGGTCTGTCGGCGAATTGCTGCAAAACCAGTTCCGTATCGGTCTTTCCCGGATGGAACGCGTTGTTCGTGAAAGAATGTCGATCCAGGACATTAACACCATTACGCCGCAGCAGCTGATCAATATCCGTCCGGTCATTGCGGCCATTAAAGAATTTTTCGGCAGTTCGCAGCTGTCCCAGTTCATGGACCAGACAAACCCGCTTGCGGAACTGACCCATAAACGCCGGCTGTCGGCACTCGGCCCGGGCGGTTTGACCCGTGAGCGCGCCGGGATGGAAGTGCGTGACGTGCACTATTCCCACTACGGCCGCATGTGCCCGATTGAAACGCCTGAAGGCCCGAACATCGGCTTGATTAACTCTTTATCAACCTATGCAAAAGTGAACCGTTTTGGCTTTATTGAAACGCCTTACCGCAGGGTTGATCCGGATACAGGGCGTGTTACGGAGCATATTGATTATTTAACGGCTGATGAAGAAGACAATTATGTCGTCGCACAGGCGAACGCACAGCTGGATGAAAACGGCTTTTTCGTTGACGATGAAGTATATGCGCGTTTCCGCGGTGAAAACATTGTTGTCAAAACAGACCGCGTTGATTATATGGACGTTTCGCCGAAGCAGGTTGTATCGGCTGCAACGGCATGTATTCCGTTCCTTGAAAACGACGACTCGAACCGTGCCCTGATGGGTGCAAACATGCAGCGCCAGGCTGTTCCGCTTATGAACCCGCAAGCGCCGATTGTCGGCACCGGGATGGAATATGTCAATGCGAAGGACTCCGGCGCAGCACTTATCTGCAAACATGACGGTATTGTCGAACATGTGGAAGCCAGGGAAATCTGGGTGCGCCGCGTCATCGATGTCGATGGCCAGGAAGTAAAAGGCGACCTTGACAAATACCGCCTGCAAAAATTCAAACGTTCCAACAATGGCATGTGCATTAACCAGCGCCCGATTGTGAAAAAAGGCGACCGTGTGGTAAAAGGCGAAATTTTAGCGGATGGCCAGTCAATGGACCACGGCGAACTTGCCCTTGGCCAGAACGTGCTCGTTGCTTTTATGACATGGGAAGGCTATAACTATGAAGATGCCATTATTATGAGCGAAAAACTTGTAAAAGAAGATGTGTATACTTCTATCCATATTGAAGAATACGAATCTGAAGCGCGCGATACAAAACTCGGGCCGGAAGAAATGACCCGTGACATCCCGAACGTCGGGGAAGATGCTTTGAAAAACCTTGACGAACGTGGGATTGTCCGGATCGGTGCCGAAGTAAAAGACGGCGATCTGCTTGTCGGAAAAGTCACCCCGAAAGGCGTTACGGAACTGACAGCGGAAGAACGGCTGCTCCACGCGATTTTCGGTGAAAAAGCGCGCGAAGTCAGGGATACATCGCTTCGCGTTCCGCACGGCGGCGGCGGCATCGTGCTCGACGTCAAAGTGTTTACACGTGAAGCCGGGGATGAACTCCCGCCTGGCGTGAACCAGCTTGTCCGCGTCTATATTGTACAGAAACGGAAAATCCACCAGGGCGACAAAATGGCCGGGCGCCACGGGAACAAAGGGGTTATCTCCCGGATTCTTCCGGAAGAAGATATGCCTTTCCTCCCGGATGGTACACCTGTCCAGATCATGTTGAACCCGCTCGGCGTGCCTTCCCGGATGAATATCGGCCAGGTGCTTGAACTTCACCTTGGCATGGCGGCCAAAAAACTTGGCCTCCACGTGGCGACGCCTGTATTCGACGGCGCGCGCGAAGAAGATGTATGGGAAACGATTGAAGAAGCCGGCATGGCACGCGATGCAAAAACGGTTCTTTATGACGGCCGCACCGGTGAGCCTTTCGACAACCGTGTGTCTGTCGGGATTATGTATATGATCAAGCTCGCCCACATGGTTGATGATAAACTGCATGCCCGCTCAACAGGCCCTTACTCGCTTGTCACCCAGCAGCCGCTCGGCGGTAAAGCGCAGTTCGGCGGCCAACGGTTTGGCGAAATGGAAGTATGGGCGCTTGAAGCCTATGGCGCAGCCTATACGCTCCAGGAAATCCTGACCGTTAAATCGGACGATGTTGTCGGACGTGTGAAAACTTATGAAGCGATCGTCAAAGGGGAAAACGTCCCTGAACCGGGTGTCCCGGAATCGTTCAAAGTGCTGATTAAAGAACTTCAAAGTTTGGGACTTGACGTGAAGATTCTTTCCGGCGACGACGAGGAAATTGAAATGCGTGATCTCGAAGACGACGATGACCTGAATCAGGCCGATACGCTGAATATTGCGCCTGAGACAAAAGAAGAACCGGAAGGAATCGGGGCATCCAAAGACTAATCGTTTATGTTGCTGGGAACAAACAGAGGCTTTTGCCCGGATTGTATGCCTTCGTACAATCCGGCTTCTGTTTCTGTTTCTTCTGCGTGTGTGTGTTTTAAGGTATGAACCTAAAGACGAAAGGGAGGCTGGCCCCTTGCTGGATGTAAATAATTTTGAGTACATGAAAATCGGTCTTGCTTCACCGGATAAAATCCGATCCTGGTCGTACGGTGAAGTCAAAAAACCGGAAACAATCAACTATCGGACGTTAAAACCTGAAAAAGACGGGCTTTTTTGTGAACGGATTTTCGGACCGACGAAAGACTGGGAATGCCATTGCGGAAAATATAAACGCGTCCGTTACAAAGGCGTGGTTTGTGACCGCTGCGGCGTGGAAGTAACAAGATCAAAAGTGCGCCGGGAAAGAATGGGACATATTGAACTTGCCGCCCCTGTTTCGCATATTTGGTACTTCAAAGGGATTCCAAGCCGCATGGGCCTTGTCCTTGACATGTCCCCGCGTGCCCTGGAAGAAGTCATTTACTTCGCATCTTACGTTGTCACGGAAGCAGGCGACACTTCTTTGGAAAAGAAACAGCTTCTTTCCGAAAAAGAATACCGTGCTTACCGTGAAAAATACGGCAATAAATTCCAGGCAGGCATGGGTGCGGAAGCCATTAAAAAGTTGCTCCAAGATGTAGATGTCAACAAAGAATGCGAAATGCTGAAAGAAGAGCTGAAAGTTGCCCAGGGGCAGCGCCGTACACGCGCCATCAAACGCCTTGAAGTACTGGAAGCTTTCCGTAATTCCGGCAATAAACCGGAATGGATGGTGCTGGACGTTCTCCCGGTCATTCCGCCTGAACTGCGGCCAATGGTACAACTGGAAGGCGGCCGCTTTGCGACATCCGACTTAAATGATCTGTACCGCCGTGTGATCAACCGGAATAACCGCCTGAAACGCCTGCTTGATCTTGGCGCGCCAAGCATCATTGTCCAAAATGAAAAACGGATGCTGCAGGAAGCCGTTGATGCTCTGATTGACAACGGCCGCCGTGGACGTCCGGTAACCGGCCCGGGGAACCGCCCGTTAAAATCGCTTTCCCATATGCTGAAAGGGAAACAGGGTCGTTTCCGTCAAAACCTGCTCGGGAAACGGGTTGACTATTCCGGCCGTTCCGTTATTGTTGTCGGCCCGAACCTGAAAATGTATCAATGCGGCCTGCCGCGCGAAATGGCGATCGAACTGTTCAAGCCGTTCGTAATGAAAGAACTGGTTGAAAAAGGCCTCGCCCATAATATTAAAAGTGCAAAACGGAAAATTGAACGTTTGCAGCCTGAAATTTGGGATGTCCTTGAAGAAGTCATTAAAGAACACCCTGTCCTGTTGAACCGTGCGCCTACTTTGCACAGGCTCGGGATCCAGGCGTTTGAACCGACGCTTGTGGAAGGCCGTGCGATCCGTCTTCATCCGCTCGTATGTACGGCTTACAACGCGGACTTTGACGGCGACCAAATGGCGGTTCACGTTCCGTTATCCGCCGAAGCACAGGCGGAAGCACGCATGCTGATGCTTGCCGCACAAAATATTTTGAACCCGAAAGACGGGAAACCGGTTGTTACCCCGTCCCAGGACATGGTACTTGGCAACTACTACTTAACGCTTGAACGTGAAGATGCAGTCGGTGAAGGATCTGTCTTCAAAGATGTAAACGAAGTGTACACGGCTTATTACAACGGCTACGTGCATTTCCATACGAGAATTGCCATTTATGCCGGATCGCTGAACAATCCGACGTTTACGGAAGAGCAAAACAAGAAGCTGCTGATTACCACCGTCGGGAAAGTGATCTTCAATGAAATTTTGCCGGAGAGCTTCCCGTATATTAATGAACCGACGACAACAAATCTTGAAGAAAAAACGCCGGATAAATACTTTGTTGATCCTTCGATTGACGTAAAAGCGCATATTAAAGAACAGCCGTTAATTCGCCCGTTTGTAAAGGGCTTCCTTGGCAGCATCATTGCCGAGGTGTTCAAACGGTTCAAGATTACGGAAACATCCAAGATGCTTGACCGCTTAAAAGATCTTGGCTTCCATTATTCGACCAAAGCTGGTATTACCGTTGGTGTTGCGGATATCGTCGTTTTAGGCGAGAAAGAAAAAATTCTTTCGGATGCCCAGAAAAAAGTCGATACAGTCATGAAACAGTTCCGCCGCGGTTTAATTACAGAAGACGAACGCTATGATCGTGTTATTTCGATCTGGAGCGGGGCTAAAGATACGATCCAGGGCAAACTGATGGAATCGCTCGATAAACGGAACCCGATTTTTATGATGAGTGACTCGGGGGCCCGGGGTAACGCGTCGAACTTTACACAGCTTGCCGGTATGCGCGGTTTGATGGCCAACCCGGCCGGCCGGATTATTGAATTGCCGATTAAATCGAGCTTCCGTGAAGGCTTAACTGTGCAAGAGTACTTTATTTCGACACACGGTGCCCGTAAAGGCCTTGCTGATACAGCCCTTAAGACGGCAGACTCGGGTTATCTGACACGCCGGCTTGTTGATGTGGCGCAGGATGTTATCATTCGTGAAGACGACTGTGGCACAGACCGCGGGCTTTTGATCAGTGCGTTGAAAGAAGGAAATGAAATCATTGAATCGCTTGAAGAACGGTTAACCGGCCGTTATTCAAGAAAAACGATCAAGCATCCCGAAACAGGCAAAGTCATCATTGAGGAAAACGGCTTTATTACTGAAGATATCGCGAAAGAAATTGTCGATGCCGGCTATGAAAAAGTCTGGATCCGTTCGGCCTTCACTTGCAACACCCGCCATGGTGTATGTAAAAAATGCTACGGCCGCAACCTTGCCACCGGCCAAGAAGTGGAAGTCGGCGAAGCAGTCGGGATTATTGCCGCCCAATCGATCGGCGAACCTGGTACACAGCTGACGATGCGTACATTCCATACAGGCGGTGTTGCCGGGGATGACATTACACAAGGTCTTCCGCGTATTCAGGAATTGTTTGAAGCTCGGAACCCGAAAGGCCAGGCTGTTATTTCCGAAGTGGAAGGTGTTGTCACTTCCATCAGCGAAGGGCGCGACCGTCAATATGAAATTGTCATTCAGGGCGCTGTCGAAACGCGCACTTATACAGCCCCTTATACTTCCCGCTTGAAAGTGGCGGTAGATGACCACGTCGTGCGCGGGCAGGAACTGACGGAAGGTTCCATTGACCCGAAAGACCTGTTGCGTGTCACGGACGTCACAACCGTACAGGAATACTTGCTCCGTGAAGTACAGAAAGTTTACCGGATGCAAGGGGTGGAAATTGGCGACAAACATATTGAAGTGATGGTCCGCCAAATGCTGAGAAAAGTAAGGGTGCTCGATGCCGGCGATACGGATGTCCTGCCGGGAACATTGCTTGATATCCATCAGTTCGGTGAAGCGAATGAAAAGGCGCTCAAGGAAGGCAACCGCCCTGCAACAGGCCGTCCTGTTCTGCTCGGGATTACAAAAGCTTCCCTGGAAACCGATTCGTTCTTATCGGCAGCCTCCTTCCAGGAAACGACCCGCGTGTTAACCGATGCGGCGATCAAAGGGAAACGCGATGAACTGCTCGGCTTGAAAGAAAACGTCATTATCGGGAAACTTGTTCCTGCAGGGACGGGCATGACCCGCTACCGCAAAACGGTTCCTGAACTGGTGAAAAAGGAAGAAGAAGTGCCGGCTGAATAATCGGCGGCAGCACCGGCAAAAACCGGTGCTGCACCTTTTTCTGTTTTTTAGCAAAAAACCATGGCCTTTTTTACACAGGATGTTGACTTTGGATTTTCAAAGTGATAATATATTCAAGGTGCTCCTATGAATACCTGTATACTTTGGAGGATATTGCGATGTCTTATGAAAAAGTAAATCAGGCGAAAAGAATTGTTGTAGGGACAAAACAAACAGCGAAAGCGATAAAGTCCGGAAATGTGGATGAACTGCTCGTTGCCAGAGATGCTGATCCGAATATTACGGGCAAAGTCATTTCCGTTGCCGAACAATTCAATGTGCCGGTTACGTATGCCGAGTCGAAAAAACAACTTGGAAAAGTGTGCGGCATTGAAGTCGGAGCTGCAGCTGTTGCACTTATTTATTAAACACTTTTTGCGGGAGAAACCGCAAAAATTTGTTTTTGCCATTAAATGAACCACCTGGATGTGTGGACTTAAATTGTTCGAAGGGAGGAAAAACAGATGCCTACTATTAACCAATTGGTGCGCAAACCTCGTAAATCAAAAATCGAGAAATCTAAGTCACCTGCGCTGAATAAAGGCTATAACAGTTTCAAAAAAATCAATACCGATCTTTCTTCACCCCAAAAACGCGGTGTATGTACGCGTGTTGGGACGATGACGCCGAAGAAACCGAACTCGGCGCTTCGTAAATATGCCCGTGTCCGTTTAACAAACGGGATTGAAGTAACGGCTTATATTCCTGGTATCGGCCATAACCTGCAGGAACACAGCGTTGTTTTAATCCGCGGTGGACGTGTAAAAGACCTGCCTGGTGTACGTTACCACATCGTGCGCGGCGCACTTGACACTGCCGGTGTTGACAACCGGAAACAAGGCCGTTCCAAATACGGGACGAAAAAACCGAAAGAAAAGAAATAATAAGAACGATAACCATACTTGAAAGGAGGATCATTTATGCCACGTAAAGGACCTGTCGCAAAACGCGACGTATTACCGGATCCGATTTACAATTCGAAACTGGTCACACGTTTAATCAACAAAATGATGATCGACGGCAAGAGAGGGAAAGCCCAGACGATCCTGTATTCTTCCTTTGATATTATTCGTGAACGCACTGGCAAAGATCCAATGGAAGTTTTTGACCAGGCATTAAAAAACATTATGCCTGTACTTGAAGTAAGAGCTCGCCGTGTCGGCGGTGCAAACTATCAGGTGCCGGTTGAGGTGCGCCCGGAACGCCGGACAACTTTAGGGCTTCGCTGGCTGGTCAATTATGCCCGCCTCCGCGGAGAAAAAACAATGGAAGAACGACTGGCGAACGAAATCATGGATGCGGCCAACAATACAGGCGCTGCCGTGAAAAAACGCGAAGATACGCATAAAATGGCGGAAGCAAACAGAGCGTTCGCGCATTATCGCTGGTAATATTCCGATACTCCTACATTACACCTATTAAGGAAGGAGAAAGTACGAGATGCCAAGAGAGTTCTCCTTAGAAAAGACTCGTAACATCGGTATCATGGCGCATATCGATGCCGGTAAAACTACAACAACCGAGCGCATCCTTTATTATACCGGCCGTATTCATAAAATCGGCGAAACGCATGAAGGTGCGTCTCAAATGGACTGGATGGAGCAGGAACAGGAGCGCGGGATTACGATTACTTCCGCTGCTACTACAGCACAATGGAATGACCACCGCATCAACATCATTGACACCCCGGGACACGTGGACTTTACCGTTGAAGTTGAACGCTCCCTTCGTGTCCTTGACGGTGCGGTTGCTGTCCTCGATGCCCAGTCCGGCGTTGAGCCTCAGACCGAAACCGTTTGGCGCCAGGCAACGACTTACGGTGTACCACGGATTGTATTCGTCAATAAGATGGATAAAATCGGGGCTGATTTCTTATATTCTGTCAGCACCCTGCATGATCGTCTGCAGGCAAATGCGCATCCGGTCCAATTGCCGATCGGTGCCGAAGACAACTTTGTAGGGATCATTGACCTTATTGAAATGAACGCTACTTTCTACGGTGATGATCTCGGCACGAAAATTGAAGTACGCGAAATTCCGGATGAGTACCGTGACCAGGCGGAAGAATATCATGAAAAACTGCTTGAAGCAGTTGCTGAAGTTGATGAAGATATTATGGAAAAATATCTTGGCGGAGAAGAGATTTCAAAAGAAGAACTGAAAGCTGCGATCCGCAAAGCAACCTGTAATGTTGAATTCTTCCCGGTACTGTGCGGCTCGGCATTTAAAAACAAAGGTGTCCAATTAATGTTGGATGCGGTTGTTGACTATTTGCCTGCGCCGACGGATGTTCCTTCCATCAAGGGGACGCTTCCGGATACAGGGGAAGAAGTATTCAGGCATTCCAGCGATGATGAGCCATTTGCGGCTTTGGCCTTCAAAGTCATGACAGACCCGTTCGTTGGTAAACTGACATTCTTCCGTGTTTATTCAGGTACATTAAGCGCCGGTTCTTATGTCAAAAACTCGACAAAGGACAAACGCGAACGCATCGGGCGTATTTTGCAGATGCACGCAAACCACCGGAAAGAAATTGACAAGGTTTATGCCGGAGATATTGCTGCTGCTGTCGGTTTAAAAGACACGACAACAGGCGACACGCTTTGCGACGATAACAATCCGGTCATCCTTGAATCGATGGAATTTCCAGAACCGGTTATCCAGCTGTCGGTTGAACCAAAATCGAAGGCCGACCAGGATAAAATGACGACTGCGCTGCAAAAACTGCAGGAAGAAGACCCGACTTTCCGTGCCCATACGGATCCGGAAACAGGACAAACGATCATCGAAGGAATGGGTGAGCTTCACCTCGATATCATCGTCGACCGGATGAAACGCGAATTTAAAGTCGAAGCCAATATCGGTGCGCCACAAGTTGCATATCGTGAAACATTCCGCAAATCGGCACAAGTCCAAGGTAAGTTCGTACGCCAGTCTGGCGGCCGCGGGCAATACGGGGATGTGTGGATTGAATTTTCACCAAACGAAGAAGGAAAAGGCTTTGAGTTTGAAAATGCGATTGTCGGCGGTGTCGTTCCGCGCGAATACATTCCGGCGATTCAATCCGGTCTTGAAGATGCCATGCAGCGCGGTGTAATTGCCGGTTATCCGCTCGTTGACATTAAGGCAAAACTGTATGACGGTTCTTACCACGATGTTGACTCGAGTGAAATGGCGTTTAAAGTGGCTGCTTCCCTTGCATTAAGGAATGCAGCATCCAAATGTGATCCGGTCCTGCTCGAACCTGTGATGAAAGTGGAAATCGTCATTCCGGAAGAATATCTCGGCGACATCATGGGACAAGTTACAGCCCGCCGCGGTCGTGTAGAAGGAATGGAAGCACGCGGAAATGCCCAGGTTGTCCGTGCCATGGTTCCATTGTCCGAAATGTTCGGTTACGCAACAGCACTTCGTTCCAGCACGCAAGGACGCGGTGTCTTCACTATGACATTTGATCATTATGAAGAAGTCCCGAAGTCTATTGCGGAAGAGATCATCAAAAAAAATAAAGGCGAATAATTGATTTCTTGCCTTCAATGAAGTATAACTTTACTAGATTGGTTCAAAGCGCTTTAAAGCTGTCCTTTCAGCTTTAAAGCATCCATATACTTACTCAATCCAAAATATTAAGGAGGATTTCCTGATGGCTAAACAAAAATTTGACCGTTCTAAAGAACACTGTAACATTGGAACAATCGGTCACGTTGACCATGGTAAAACGACTTTGACTGCTGCAATTACTGCTGTTCTTGCAAAACAAGGGAAAGCAGAAGCAAGGGCATATGACCAAATTGACGGTGCTCCGGAAGAACGCGAACGTGGTATTACCATCAACACTGCACACGTTGAATATGAAACGGAAAAACGCCACTACGCACACGTTGACTGCCCTGGACACGCTGACTATGTGAAAAACATGATCACGGGTGCTGCACAAATGGACGGTGCGATTCTGGTTGTATCCGCTGCTGACGGCCCAATGCCGCAAACGCGTGAACACATCCTGTTGTCCCGCCAAGTTGGTGTGCCTTACATTGTTGTATTCCTGAACAAATGCGACATGGTGGACGACGAAGAATTGCTTGAACTTGTTGAAATGGAAGTTCGTGACCTTCTTTCCGAATACGACTTCCCTGGCGATGAAGTGCCGGTTATCAAAGGTTCTGCTTTGAAAGCTCTTGAAGGCGACCCTGAATACGAAGCAAAAATCCTTGAATTGATGGATGCTGTTGACGAATACATCCCGACTCCGCAACGTGACACAGACAAACCGTTCATGATGCCGGTTGAAGACGTATTCTCCATCACCGGTCGTGGTACCGTTGCAACCGGCCGTGTAGAACGCGGTCAATTGAAAGTCGGCGATGTTGTTGAAATCATCGGTTTGAACGACGAACCAAAACAAACAACGGTTACCGGCGTTGAAATGTTCCGCAAACTGCTCGACTATGCTGAAGCAGGCGACAACATCGGTGCACTTCTCCGCGGGATTGCACGTGAAGAAGTCCAACGTGGTCAAGTTTTGGCGAAACCGGGTTCTATTACACCGCATACAAAATTTAAAGCACAAGTTTACGTATTAACGAAAGAAGAAGGCGGACGTCACACTCCTTTCTTCTCTAACTACCGTCCGCAATTCTACTTCCGTACAACGGATGTTACCGGCATTATTACGCTGCCTGAAGGCGTTGAAATGGTTATGCCTGGTGATAACGTTGAAATGAGCGTTGAATTGATTGCCCCTATCGCGATCGAAGAAGGAACAAAATTCTCGATCCGTGAAGGCGGCCGTACAGTTGGCGCCGGTTCTGTTTCCGCTATCGAAGCTTAATCGGTTATTAAAAAAAGCCCGGCCAGGTTATCCCGGCCGGGCTTTTTCAATGCTTACGCGTCCGGGTTGCAGCAATATTTTCCAAAACTTGATGTTGCGCCACAAGGCCTGTATAATAAAAAAGTCGCTGAAATCAGCAGTATATCAAAGTTTATGTTGCATTACACCCGGTTTTTGTGTATAATGTTTGATGTTGGTCTTTGACTGCGATGAAGTGGGAGGTTGCTGGCACACCCGGCCGCTTTGCCATGGCGCGTGGGCCAGGAAAATTTCCATGGAGAATGTCTATTAACAAATAGGCGAAAAAGGAGGGAAAATAATGGCAAAACAAAAAATTCGCATTCGCTTAAAAGCATACGATCACAGAATTCTGGATCAGTCTGCAGAGAAAATTGTAGAAACAGCAAAAAGATCAGGTGCAAACGTCTCCGGACCGATTCCGCTTCCGACTGAGAAATCCGTTTACACCATTCTGCGTGCTGTCCACAAGTACAAAGATTCTCGTGAACAATTTGAAATGCGTACACACAAACGTTTGATTGATATCGTAAATCCAACCCCGCAAACGGTTGATTCACTGATGCGGTTGGATCTGCCATCCGGCGTTGACATTGAAATTAAACTTTAATGATAAAACATGACATATTTAACAGGAGGTGTGACTGATGACCAAAGGAATCTTAGGAAGAAAAATCGGTATGACCCAAGTTTTTGCCGAGAACGGCGATCTTATTCCTGTCACTGTAATTGAAGCAACACCAAACGTTGTGCTGCAAAAGAAAACAGTTGAAACGGACGGCTATGAAGCGATCCAGCTCGGATTTGCCGACAAACCGGAACGCCTGGCAAACAAACCGGAAACAGGGCATGTTTCGAAAGCCAATACGGCACCTAAGCGCTTCATCCGCGAATTCAGCGGCGTAAACACAAGTGATTTTGAAGTTGGTCAAGAAGTCAAAGTAGATATTTTTGCAGAAGGTGACATTGTAGATGTTACCGGTGTTACAAAAGGAAAAGGATTCCAAGGCGTCATTAAACGCCACGGACAACACCGCGGTCCTATGGCTCACGGTTCGCGTTACCACCGCCGTCCCGGTTCAATGGGTCCGATTGCGCCAAACCGCGTCTTCAAACAAAAAGCACTCCCTGGACGCATGGGAGGAGAACGGGTTACCGTTCAAAATCTGCAAATCGTCAAAGTGGATGCAGAACGCAATCTGCTTTTGATTAAAGGTAACGTTCCTGGTCCGAGAAAAGCTTTGGTTACAGTTAAAGCAGCTGTAAAAGCAAAATAATTGTAAAGAAAGGAGGAAACAGGAATGCCAAAAGTAGCTCTATACAACCAAAACGGTTCCCAAGTCGGTGAAGTGGAATTAAACGACGCTGTATTCGGCATCGAACCGAATGAACATGTTTTATTTGAAGCGATCATCATGCAGAGGGCATCGCTCCGCCAAGGTACTCACAAAGTAAAAGGCCGTTCTGAAGTACGCGGCGGCGGACGTAAACCATGGCGGCAAAAAGGTACAGGACGCGCACGCCAAGGATCGATTCGTGCCCCGCAATGGCGCGGAGGCGGTACGGTTTTCGGGCCTGTTCCACGCAGCTACAGCTACAAATTGCCGAAAAAAGTACGTCGTCTTGCGATTAAATCCGCTTTATCGTCAAAAGCACAAGAAAACAATATCTTGGTTCTGGACGCATTAAACTTTGATAAGCCAAAAACAAAAGATTTTATTGCGGTCCTGAAAAATTTGTCCGTGGATAAAAAAGCACTTGTTGTCACAGACGGATTGAACGAAAATGTGGTATTATCCGCACGCAACATTCCGGGTGTTACGGTTGTTGAAGCAGCAGGCGTAAATGTTTTGGATGTTGTGAACCATGATCAATTGATCATGACAAAATCCGCTGTTGAAAAAGTAGAGGAGGTGCTTGGTTAATGGATGCACGTGATGTTCTGAAGCGCCCCGTGATTACTGAACGTTCAATGGAATTGACGGCAGATAAGAAATATACATTTGAAGTTGATGTCAAAGCGAATAAAACAGAAATCAAAGATGCTGTAGAAGAAATTTTCGGCGTCAAAGTTGCGAAAGTGAATGTTGCGAACTATAAAGGCAAGCTCAAACGCATGGGCCGTTATACCGGCTATACAAACAAGCGCCGCAAAGCAGTTGTTACGCTAACACCTGACAGCAAAGAAATTGAAATCTTTGAGGTCTAAATACGATCCATCAAACTTGAAGAGGAGGGAAAAAAATGGCGATCAAAAAATACAAACCAACCTCTAACGGGCGTCGCGGCATGACGGCTTTGGATTTTGCGGAGATTACGACGGATAAGCCTGAAAAATCACTGCTTGCTCCGCTTTCGAAAAAAGCAGGCCGCAACAACCAGGGGAAATTAACTGTTCGTCATCAGGGCGGTGGCCATAAGCGCCAGTACCGGATTATCGACTTCAAACGCGATAAAGATGGTATACCAGGGCGCGTTGCCACAATCGAGTATGACCCGAACCGCTCATCTAATATTGCTTTGATTCACTATGCAGACGGTGAAAAACGGTACATTCTTGCACCAAAAAATCTAACTGTCGGCATGGAAATTATGTCCGGACCGGATGCAGACATTAAAGTCGGGAATGCACTTCCGCTTTCTGACATTCCTGTTGGTACGGTCATTCATAACATCGAATTGAAACCAGGCAAAGGCGGCCAATTGATCCGTTCTGCCGGTACTTCCGCACAAGTGCTTGGTAAAGAAGGAAAATATGTGCTTGTCCGCCTGAATTCCGGCGAAGTGCGCATGATTCTTGCAACTTGCCGCGCAACGGTCGGTCAGGTTGGCAACGAACAGCATGAACTGGTCAACATCGGTAAAGCAGGCCGCAAGCGCTGGATGGGTGTACGCCCGACTGTCCGCGGATCTGTTATGAACCCGAATGATCACCCGCACGGTGGTGGTGAAGGTAAAGCACCAATCGGACGCAAATCACCAATGTCACCATGGGGCAAACCGACACTTGGTTACAAAACGCGCAAGAAGAAAAACACTTCAGATAAATTTATTGTACGGCGCCGTAAAAAATAATGCTGTTGAACTACGGTTCGCAGCCTGAACCGTAGCTCTAATCAGGAAGGAGGACTATTCATGGGTCGCAGTCTGAAAAAAGGGCCTTTCGTTGACGATCACTTAATGGTGAAAGTGGAAAAATTGAACGAGTCCAACAAGAAGCAAGTGATCAAAACGTGGTCACGCCGTTCGACGATTTTCCCTGCATTTGTCGGCCACACAATCGCTGTCTATGACGGCCGTAAACATGTTCCGGTATACATCACGGAAGATATGGTCGGCCATAAGCTCGGTGAGTTTGCTCCGACACGCACATTCAAAGGTCACGCCGGTGACGATAAGAAGACAAGACGCTAACGGGAGGAGGTATTCCAATGCAAGCAAAAGCTGTCGCGAAAACAGTCCGTATTGCTCCTCGTAAGGCACGCCTGGTAATTGATTTAATTCGAGGAAAGCAAGTAGGAGAAGCGCTTTCGATTTTGAAATTTACGCCTAAAGCTGCTTCGCCGGTTATTGAAAAAGTACTCAACTCTGCGATTGCGAACGCAGAACACAACTACGATATGGACGCAAATGACCTTGTTGTGGAAAAGGCTTATGTCGATGAAGGGCCTACATTGAAACGTTTCCGGCCGCGTGCAATGGGACGCGCAAGCCAGATCAACAAACGCACG
Source organism: Weizmannia sp. FSL K6-3076 (assembly GCF_038007245.1). Classification (NCBI taxonomy): domain Bacteria; kingdom Bacillati; phylum Bacillota; class Bacilli; order Caryophanales; family Bacillaceae; genus Heyndrickxia; species Weizmannia sp. FSL K6-3076. The sequence continues at coordinate 60,410 of NZ_JBBOWU010000001.1, forward strand.
AGCCATATTACGATTGTAGTATCAGATCAAAAGGAGGGATAATTGGTGGGTCAAAAAGTAAATCCTATCGGTTTGCGAATCGGAGTGATTCGTGACTGGGAATCGAAATGGTACGCAGAAAAAGATTACGCCGATCTATTGCACGAAGACATTAAAATTCGTGAATATATCGCAAAGCGCCTTGCGGATGCTTCTGTTTCTGGCGTGGAAATTGAACGTGCTGCAAACCGTGTCAACATTACAATCCGTACGGCAAAACCGGGCATGGTGATCGGTAAAGGCGGTTCGGAAGTAGAAGCATTGCGTAAAGCGCTGAATGCTTTAACAGGAAAAAGAGTCCACATTAACATTGTCGAAGTTAAAAAAGCAGATATTGATGCAAAACTTGTTGCGGAAAACATTGCCCGCCAGCTGGAAAACCGCGTTTCTTTCCGCCGTGCGCAAAAGCAGGCGATTCAACGCGCCATGCGTGCCGGTGCAAAAGGAATCCGGACGCAGGTTTCAGGACGTTTGGGCGGTGCGGATATTGCCCGTGCAGAACATTACAGCGAAGGTACAGTTCCGCTTCATACGCTTCGTGCGGATATTGACTATGCACATGCTGAAGCAGATACAACTTACGGAAAACTGGGCGTAAAAGTTTGGATTTACCGTGGGGAAATCCTTCCTGCTAAGAAAAAAACCGAGGAAGGGGGAAACTGATCATGTTGATGCCTAAACGTGTAAAATACCGCCGTGAACACCGCGGAAAAATGCGCGGCCGTGCAAAAGGCGGCACTGAAGTTGCATTTGGCGAATATGGTTTGCAGGCTTTGGAAGCTTCCTGGATTACAAACCGCCAAATCGAAGCTGCCCGTATTGCGATGACACGTTATATGAAACGTGGCGGTAAAGTATGGATAAAAATTTTCCCTCATAAACCATATACAGCAAAACCGCTTGAAGTCCGGATGGGTTCCGGTAAAGGTGCGCCTGAGGGCTGGGTGGCTGTTGTGAAACCGGGCAAGATTTTGTTTGAAATTGCCGGTGTTCCTGAAGAAGTTGCACGCGAAGCTTTACGCCTTGCGTCCCACAAGCTGCCGATTAAATGCAAGTTCGTAAAACGTGAAGAAATTGGTGGTGAATCTAATGAAAGCTAAAGAAATTCGTGACTTAACCACTGCCGAAATTGAACAAAAAGTAAAGTCGCTGAAGGAAGAGCTGTTCAACCTTCGCTTCCAGCTTGCGACTGGACAATTAGAGAACACTGCCCGCATTCGTGAAGTTCGTAAATCGATTGCCCGCATGAAAACCGTCATTCGTGAAAGAGAAATTGGAATTAACAACCGATAATGGGAGGAGGTTCGCGATACATGAGTGAACGCAACCAACGCAAAGTATACACCGGCCGTGTCGTATCCGACAAAATGGATAAAACCGTTACTGTTCTTGTAGAAACTTACAAAAAACATTCTCTGTACGGCAAACGCGTAAAATACTCGAAAAAATTCAAGGCACATGATGAAAATAACGAAGCCAAAGTCGGCGATATCGTAAGAATCATGGAAACACGCCCGTTATCTGCTACAAAACGTTTCCGCCTGGTGGAAATCGTTGAAAAAGCAGTCATTATCTAATTTGTATCAGTTCGGATACGGTTGATTCCGAAGGGAGGTAAACGAGGATGATCCAACAAGAAACCCGTTTAAAAGTAGCTGACAACTCAGGTGCACGTGAAGTTTTAACGATTAAAGTATTAGGCGGATCCGGCCGAAAAACTGCGAATATCGGAGATGTCATCGTTGCTACGGTAAAACAAGCAACACCTGGAGGCGTTGTTAAAAAAGGCGATGTGGTGAAAGCTGTTGTGGTCCGTACAAAGAGCGGAGTGCGCCGCAGCGATGGTTCTTATATCCGTTTCGATGAAAATGCATGCGTCATTATCCGTGACGACAAGAGCCCTCGCGGCACGCGTATTTTCGGGCCGGTTGCACGCGAACTGCGCAACAACAATTTCATGAAAATCGTATCACTGGCTCCGGAAGTACTTTAATCGATATAGTTTGTGACAATCAAGGAGGTGCGATTGTAATGCATGTCAAAAAAGGTGACAAGGTAATGGTGATCTCCGGCAAAGATAAAGGCAAGACCGGGACGATCCTTGCGGTATATCCGAAAAAAAACCGTGTGATTGTGGAAGGCGTGAACGTTGTCAAAAAACACGCAAAACCTTCCCAGGCAAACCCTCAGGGCGGTATTCTCGACATGGAAGCGCCCATTCACGTGTCAAATGTGATGCCGATTGACCCGAAAACAAATGAGCCGACACGTGTCGGATATGAAATAAGGAACGACAAAAAAGTGCGTGTAGCAAAAAAATCCGGTGAAGTTCTAAGCGTGCTTAAGGAAATTAAGAAAAAGCCTGAAGAAGAAGGGAGGTAAGCGACATGAACCGCCTAAAAGAAAAATACGAAAAAGAAGTTATTCCTGCTTTAACAAGCAAGTTTCAATATACATCCGTTATGCAAGTGCCTAAAGTTGAAAAGATCGTGATCAACATGGGTGTTGGTGATGCTGTTCAAAACGCAAAAATGCTCGACAATGCAGTAGAAGAATTAACATTGATTTCCGGCCAAAGACCGGTTGTGACAAGAGCGAAAAAATCAATCGCAGGTTTCCGCCTTCGTGAAGGGATGCCGATTGGCGCAAAAGTAACGCTTCGCGGCGAGCGCATGTACGAATTCCTCGATAAACTGATTTCAGTTTCGCTTCCGCGTGTGCGCGACTTCCACGGCGTATCGAAAAAATCGTTTGACGGCCGCGGAAACTACACACTCGGCATTAAAGAGCAACTGATCTTCCCTGAAATTGATTACGACAAAGTCAGCAAAGTGCGCGGGATGGACATCGTCATTGTCACCACTGCGAACACGGACGAAGAATCACGTGAACTGTTAGGCCTGCTCGGAATGCCATTCCAAAAATAAAGCGGACGCTAAAAAGGGAGGCGAAAACGTGGCTAAAAAATCAATGATTGCGAAACAAAAACGTGAACCGAAGTATAAAGTTCAGGCTTATACGCGGTGCGAACGATGCGGCCGGCCGCATTCCGTCATTCGTAAATTTAAACTTTGCCGTATTTGTTTCCGCGAACTTGCATATAAAGGTCAAATTCCTGGCGTGAAAAAAGCCAGCTGGTAAAACCCGAATTTGGGAAGGAGGTAAAAGAAATGGTCATGACTGATCCGATTGCAGATTTGCTTACGCGTATCCGTAATGCAAATACAGTGCGTCATGAAAAATTGGAAGTCCCGGCTTCCAAGATTAAGAGAGAGATCGCCGAGATTTTAAAACGTGAAGGTTTCGTGCGTGATGTTGAATATATCGAGGATAACAAACAAGGGATTATCCGGATCTTCCTGAAATACGGCGCAAACAACGAACGCGTCATTACAGGGATCAAGCGTATCAGCAAACCGGGCCTGCGCGTATACGCAAAAGCAGGTGAAGTGCCGAAAGTGCTGAACGGGCTTGGCATCGCAATTGTTTCTACTTCTCAAGGCGTTTTAACCGACAAAGAAGCACGGAAAAACAATGTCGGCGGAGAAATTTTAGCATACGTTTGGTAATCATTTGACGTTGAACGGAGGTGTAAATTATGTCACGTATAGGAAAAAAACCGGTTGAAATTCCATCCGGCGTTACGGTAACCATTAACGGAGATACAGTTACGGTTAAAGGGCCTAAAGGCGAGCTGATCCGCAGCTTCAACCCTGATATTAACATTACCGTAGAAGACAATATCATTCACGTAACACGCCCTTCAGACAGCAAAAACCACCGCGCTTTGCACGGAACGACCCGCGCACTGCTCGCAAACATGGTGGAAGGGGTGTCGAAAGGCTTTGAAAAATCTTTGGAACTGGTCGGGGTTGGATACCGCGCCCAAAAACAAGGCAAAAAACTCGTATTGAACGTCGGCTACTCCCATCCTGTTGAATTTGAACCGGAAGAAGGCCTGGAAGTCGAAGTGCCTTCCAATACAAAAATTGTTGTAAAAGGCGTAAGCAAAGAACGTGTCGGCGCATTTGCCGCCAACATTCGCGACGTCCGCCCGCCTGAACCTTATAAAGGCAAAGGGATTCGTTATGAAGGCGAATATGTACGCAGAAAAGAAGGTAAAACCGGTAAATAATGCCGCCTAGGATGAGAAAGGAGTGAATTCGATGATCACGAAGCCGGATAAAAATCAAGTACGCAAAAAAAGGCATGCACGCGTCCGCGCAAAATTAAGCGGAACGGCTGAACGTCCGCGCCTGAATATCTATCGTTCCAACAAAAATATTTATGCCCAATTGATTGATGATGCAAATGGCGTCACACTGGCCAGCGCTTCCACGCTCGATAAAGAGTTGAGCCTTGAGTCAACCGGCAATGCGGAAGCTGCACAAAAGGTGGGCGAATTGATTGCAAAGCGCGCAATGGAAAAAGGCATCAAAGAAGTTGTTTTCGACCGCGGCGGATACCTCTATCATGGCCGTGTCAAAGCGCTTGCCGATGCAGCCCGTGAGAACGGATTACAATTTTAATCAAAAAGGAGGGGAAATTTTACATGCTACGTATTGACCCAAACAAACTTGAGTTAGAAGAACGTGTTGTTACGATTAACCGCGTTGCCAAAGTGGTAAAAGGGGGACGCCGTTTCCGCTTTTCCGCACTTGTCGTTGTTGGCGACCGGAACGGACATGTCGGATTTGGAACCGGAAAAGCGCAGGAAGTGCCGGATGCGATCCGCAAAGCTGTTGAAGATGCGAAGAAAAATCTTGTTGAGGTACCGATTTCGGGCACAACGATTCCGCACGAAGTTGTCGGCCACTTCGGTGCAGGCAAAATCTTGCTGAAACCGGGTTCCCCTGGTACCGGTGTTATCGCCGGCGGCCCTGTCCGTGCGATCCTTGAACTTGCGGGTATTGCGGATATTACGTCCAAGTCGCTTGGTTCAAACACACCGATTAACATGATCCGTGCTACAATGGACGGCATTAAACAATTGAAGCGTGCGGATGAAGTTGCGAAACTGCGCAATAAATCTGTCGAAGAATTATTAGGTTAAGGAGGGAACGCTCATGGCAAAATTGAAAATCACCCTCACCCGCAGTGTCATCGGCCGCCCGCAGGATCAGCGCGAAACGGTAAAAGCGCTCGGCCTGCGCAAAGTCAACCAGACTGTTGAGAAAGAAGACAATGCTGCAATTCGCGGCATGATCAATAAAGTGTCCCATCTTGTTTCCGTATCGGAACAATAATTTTCGATTTTAAGATAAGGAGGTGCAACCATGAAACTTCATGAATTAAAACCTGCAGAAGGATCCCGTAAAAAACGCAACCGTGTCGGTCGTGGTATTGGTTCCGGCAACGGAAAAACAGCCGGCAAAGGGCACAAAGGTCAAAACGCTCGTTCCGGCGGCGGTGTACGCCTCGGTTTTGAAGGCGGTCAAACTCCGTTGTTCCGCCGTTTGCCAAAACGTGGTTTTACGAACATTAACCGTAAAGAGTATGCCATTGTGAACCTTGACGTTTTAAACCGTTTTGAAGACGGCACGGAAGTAACGCCTGCCCTTTTATTGGAAACAGGTGTCATCAGCAAGGAAAAATCGGGTGTAAAAGTGCTTGCAAACGGCAAACTTGAGAAAAAATTGACCGTAAAAGCACATAAATTCTCCTCTGCTGCCAAAGAAGCCATAGAAGCTGCCGGCGGTACAGCCGAGGTGATTTAATGTTCAAGACAATCGCCAATTTTATGCGTGTGGGTGAGATAAGAAATAAAATTATTTTCACCCTCCTCATGCTGGTCGTATTCCGCATAGGAGCCTTTATTCCTGTTCCTTATGTGGATGCTTCCGTTTTGGATGCCTCCACCCAAAACGGTTTAGTTGGTTTTCTAAACACTTTTGGGGGCGGTGCGCTGAAGAACTTTTCCATTTTTGCAATGGGCATTATGCCATATATCACATCTTCCATTATCGTGCAGCTTTTGCAAATGGATGTTGTGCCGAAGTTTGCCGAGTGGGCAAAACAGGGTGAAGTGGGGCGTCGTAAGCTGAATGAGTTTACACGCTATTTTACGGTTATCCTGGCTTTGATTGAAGGCTTCGGCATGTCATATGGCTTTAATAATTTGGCGCAAGGGGCACTGATTACGAAGTCCGGTTTCTGGACGTATTTGATCATCGCACTTACGCTGACAGCCGGCACCACATTTTTAATGTGGCTTGGCGAACAAATTACGGCCAAAGGTGTAGGAAACGGGATTTCCATTTTGATTATGGCCGGCATTATTGCCGGGATTCCGACAGCCATCAACCAGATTTACGCGCAGCAAATTGAAAATGCCGGTTCCCAGCTGTTTTTGAAGATTGTTTTGCTGGCTTTTCTTGCATTGATTATTCTGGCCATTGTGGTCGGAGTCATCTATTTCCAGCAGGCATCGAGAAAGATACCGGTCCAGTATGCCCAGCACATTTCCGGCAGGGCAACAACCGGCAGGCAGTCAACGCATTTGCCTTTAAAGGTCAATGCTGCCGGGGTCATTCCGGTTATCTTTGCGATTTCGTTCATTATTGCGCCGCAGACGATCGCTTCGTTTTTCGGTTCCAGCAGTGTGGCAAGCACCATCCAGTATATTTTTGATTATACAAAACCGGTCGGAGCTTTGATTTATGTGGCGTTGATTATCGCTTTCTCGTACTTTTACGCATTCGTACAAGTCAATCCGGAGCAGCTTGCCGACAATTTAAAGAAACAAGGCGGCTATATTCCGGGGATCCGCCCGGGCAAAAACACACAGCAATATGTCACTTCGGTTTTATACCGGCTGACATTTGTCGGTTCGATCTTTCTTGCTGTGATTGCCATTCTGCCTGTCATTTTCACGAATGTCATCGGGCTCCCGGCTTCCGCCAGAATCGGCGGCACAAGCCTGCTCGTTGTGATCGGGGTTGCGCTTGAAACGATGCTGCAACTGGAAGCACAGCTTGTTAAACGCCATTACAGAGGCTTTATCAAATAAAAATGGTTTCGTTTTTTTGAGACCATGTCAGGAATAAGGGGGCTGTACGATGAATCTAGTGTTAATGGGCCTTCCCGGAGCCGGTAAAGGGACTCAAGCCGAAAAAATCATTGATAAGTATGCCATTCCTCACATTTCCACCGGAGACATGTTCCGGGCGGCAATAAAGGAAGAAACGGAGCTGGGGCTTAAAGCCAAGTCCTTTATGGACAAAGGCGAACTGGTCCCTGACGAAGTAACGATCGGGATCGTGCGCGAACGGTTAAGCAAGGATGACTGCAAAAATGGCTTCCTGCTTGACGGTTTCCCGCGGACGGTTGCCCAGGCAGAAGCTTTGGAAAATATTTTAAGCAGCCTTGGCAAACAGCTTGACTATGTCATCAATATTGAGGTGGACCGGGAGATTCTGACAGAGCGGCTGACCGGCCGGAGAATCTGTGAACATTGCGGTGCGACTTACCATCTCGTGTTTAATCCGCCAAAAACGGAGGGCGTTTGCGACAAATGCGGCGGCCCGCTGTACCAACGGGCGGACGACAACGCAGAAACTGTCGGGAACCGGCTCGATGTCAATATGAAACAAACCCGGCCGCTACTGGACTTTTATGAGGAAAAAGGCTATTTGCGGAATGTAAACGGCCAGCAGGATATTCATCAAGTTTTTGCGGATATCGATCAATTGCTGAGCCAACTGGGTTAAACGTGAACGACTTGGTGAATTCATGAGAGCCGCAATCACGTTGGATGGAAACCACCTTTGGAAGTTTTAACCGGCCGGCTTTTCGGCCATGTCCTGACGGTAAAAAACTTTTCAAGTTTGATGCAATTTCCGCTTAAAAAGGTTATAATGGTTTTCGTGGCATTTTCACCGCTGGATATTTCACGGGTGAAATGACGGCTCTGTTTTATTGGCGATTTGCTTCATCCGTTAACTTGTAATCAATAGATGAGGAAGGCGGCTTCCGTTGTCAGGATTGCCAGTAAGCGTCATTCGAACGTCTCTCATGCAATTCAATTCTGTGCAAATGGCTTTCGTTCGTTCACATGTATGCCGGACATGGGATTGGTCAAGACTGACATGAAAGAACCATGTAACCTTGGGAACGTTTATCAGCTCTTGCCGGCCCCTCGGATCAGCCGGTTTACGTGAATATGCAGCAGGCCGACCGCTTCCTGAAGAGGGAGTTTTGGCGAGCCTGATCGTTTTAAGGTTTTGGAAAAGTATCATTGCCAGGTCCTAAATGTTAGGAGGAGGGAGAAAAGTTCGATGGCGAAAGATGACGTTATTGAAGTTGAGGGCATTGTGAGCGAAACTTTGCCGAATGCCATGTTTAAGGTAGAATTAGAAAATGGTCACACTGTTCTTGCACATGTGTCGGGAAAAATCCGGATGAACTTTATCCGCATTTTGCCGGGTGATAAAGTAACAGTTGAACTGTCTCCGTATGATTTGACCCGCGGTAGAATTACGTACCGCTTTAAATAATGTAGATACACGGCTTTTTCGGTGAAACGGAAAGTCTGCCTGGGGAATCTGTTTGGAAAAAAGGTACCGGGCTTGTACTCCGTATATTAAGGAGGGTAAACCATGAAAGTTAGACCATCTGTGAAGCCGATCTGCGAAAAATGCAAGGTTATCCGCAGAAAAGGCAAAGTAATGGTAATCTGTGAAAATCCGAAACACAAACAAAAACAAGGATAAATTTGAAGGAGGTGCACCTGTATGGCTCGTATTGCCGGTGTTGACATTCCACGTGATAAACGTGTTGTTATTTCTTTAACATACATTTACGGAATTGGTAAATCAACTGCACAAAAAATTCTTGCTGAGGCCGGAATTTCTGAAGATACACGCGTCCGCGACTTAACAGAGGATGAAGTAAACAAAATTCGTGACATCGTGGACAGGCTGAAAGTAGAAGGAGACCTTCGCCGTGAAGTTTCTCTGAACATTAAACGCCTGATGGAAATCGGATCTTACAGAGGTCTCCGCCACCGCCGCGGTCTTCCTGTTCGCGGGCAAAACACAAAAAACAATGCCCGTACACGCAAAGGCCCGCGTAAAACGGTTGCCGGTAAGAAGAAATAATAAGCAAAGGAGGTTGTTCATATGGCACGCAGAACAAATACGCGTAAACGCCGCGTAAGAAAGAATATTGAATCAGGAGTCGCTCATATTCGTTCCACTTTTAACAATACAATCGTTACGATCACGGATGTGCATGGGAATGCTGTTGCATGGTCCAGTGCCGGTGCGCTCGGTTTCAAAGGTTCCCGTAAATCAACGCCGTTTGCTGCACAAATGGCTGCTGAAACAGCCGCGAAAGCATCGATGGAACATGGGATGAAGTCTTTGGAAGTAACTGTAAAAGGACCTGGTGCAGGCCGTGAAGCCGCCATCCGTGCCCTGCAGGCTGCCGGGCTTGAAGTTACAGCCATTAAAGACGTAACACCTGTGCCGCATAATGGTTGCCGCCCGCCAAAACGTCGCCGTGTCTGATTTTTTTTGTATAGATTTTGTATCCTTGTCAATAATGGGATATGATGCATAATCTGCAAAAAAAATGATTTGAATGATCCAGTTGTTATGCATAATAGGGAATTTTGCATGGGGAATTTCGAATAGGGCTCTTTCTGGGGTGCTATACGGGGTTTCGACGTTTTGAAGGAGGGTTAATTTGAATGATCGAAATTGAAAAGCCAAAAATTGAAACGGTTGAGGTCAGCGATGACGCTACTTATGGCAAGTTCGTCATAGAACCGCTTGAGCGTGGATATGGTACTACTTTGGGTAACTCCTTACGTCGTATCCTATTATCCTCACTCCCGGGTGCCGCTGTCACTTCCATCCAAATCGATGGCGTGATGCACGAATTCTCGACAGTTGAAGGCGTTGTTGAAGATGTGACCAGCATTATTTTGAACCTCAAAAAGCTGGCATTAAAAATCTATTCCGATGAGGAAAAAACGCTTGAGATTGATGTTCAGGGAGAAGGCGCTGTGACAGCAGCCGATATTACGCATGACAGCGATGTGGAGATTTTAAATCCGGATCTCTATATTGCGACGGTTGCCGAAAACGGGCATTTGCGTATGCGCATGACCGCCAACCAAGGCCGCGGCTATGTTCCTGCTGATCAAAATAAGCGGGAAGACCATCCAATTGGTGTCATTCCAATAGATTCTATTTATACCCCGGTTCAACGCGTGAACTACCAGGTCGAAAATACCCGGGTAGGGCAAATCAGCAATTATGATAAGCTCTCACTGGATGTCACGACTGACGGGAGCATCGGCCCGAAAGAAGCAATTGCTTTGGGCGCCAAAATTTTAACCGAGCATTTGAACATCTTCGTCGGACTGACAGATGAAGCACAAAATGCGGAAATTATGGTGGAAAAAGAAGAAGACCAGAAAGAAAAAGTGCTTGAAATGACAATTGAGGAACTTGATCTTTCAGTCCGTTCTTATAACTGCCTGAAACGTGCCGGCATCAATACCGTTCAGGAACTGGCCAATAAAACGGAAGAAGATATGATGAAAGTCCGGAATCTTGGCCGCAAGTCCCTTGAAGAAGTCAAAGCAAAGCTCGAAGATTTGGGCTTAGGTTTGCGTAAAGACGACTGAGCCGGTTAGAAGGCAAAGCGATTAATCCAACATAAGGGAGGGAACTTCATGCCTTACAGAAAGTTAGGACGCACAAGCGCCCAACGTAAAGCATTACTGCGCGATTTGGCAACAGACCTTATCATTAATGAACGTATCGAAACAACTGAAGCACGCGCAAAAGAATTACGCTCAGTTGTTGAAAAATTAGTTACGCTTGGAAAACGCGGTGATCTTCATGCCCGTCGCCAGGCTGCTGCATTTGTACGCCATGAAACAGCTGACGAAGAAACAAAACAGGATGCTGTTCAAAAATTATTCTCGGTCATTGCAGAACGTTACGCGGATCGCCGGGGCGGCTACACCCGCATCTTGAAAGTAGGCCCGCGCCGCGGAGATGGTGCACCGGTTGCCATTATTGAATTCGTTGAAAAAGAAAAGCAAGATCAGAATCAAGAGCAAGATCAAGAGCAAGTAAACGAATGATTTTCTTGAGGGCTGGACAGTTGAAAGGTTCTTAACTGCTTCTTTGCCCTTTTTCTATCTTTTTTCGGTTTGTAATCGCAGACTTTGCAGCGCTGGGATGGTCTGTACTTGCGAAACCCTTTCGTTTATGTGTGATGCAATAAACTGTGAGTGTTACGATGGGCGCATTTTGTGCCCGTCTAGCTCTTGCACCCCTTTTTATTTCTGTGCGCCGGATTGTTAACGTCTACACTGAAGAGGGGTGCAGGCTTTTTTATTATGGGGATATTTTACCCGCCAAACTGCACGACAATACGGTAAAATATAAATACAAGCAAACGGGCGAAACATTGGTTATCATCGTTCGGAAGAGAAGCCGTTTGTAAACGGGCTGTTGCTGACGCGTGGCGAGGCGCATAAAGGCTGGGTAAACACCCAAGCAACTTTGCGGTGCCGCCATCAGGATGGAAATGAAGTTGAAGAGAATAGCGAAGGATTGCTTAGCATGTTTTAACCGTGCTAAAAAGCAGGTTACAGAGGAGGAATCCGGCATTGGCAGACAGCACGAACGTGATCATTGACATCGACCAGGTTTCCTTCCGTTACCCGGAACAGGAAACGTATGCACTAACAAATATTTCTTTTCAAGTTTATAAAGGCGAGTGGCTGGCCATTGTCGGGCATAACGGATCCGGAAAGTCTACGCTGGCGAGGCTCTTAAACGGCTTGCAGTTTCCCGGAAAGGGCACGATAACGGTTTCCGGCCTCAAGTTGTCGGATGAAAATGTCTGGGAGATCAGAAGGCGCGTCGGCATGGTGTTTCAAAATCCCGACAACCAGTTTGTCGGTACAACCGTTCAGGATGATGTCGCATTCGGGCTGGAAAATCACGGTGTGCCGCGTGAGGAAATGGTGAAACGCGTCCATGATGCCTTAAAGCGGGTGCGGATGTCGGACTTTCTGGACCGCGAACCGCACCATTTATCAGGCGGGCAAAAACAACGGGTGGCGATCGCCGGGATCATCGCGCTAAAGCCGGAAGTGATCATTTTGGATGAAGCCACGTCCATGCTCGATCCGGTCGGCCGCAAAGAAGTGCTGGAGACGATTCGACAGCTGAAACAAGAAGCAGGGCTGACCGTCATTTCGATTACCCATGATCTTGAAGAAGCTGCCCAGGCGGAACGGATGATCGTGATGAACCGCGGCGAGGTCTACCGGGAAGGCACACCGCGTGACATTTTTCAAATGGATGAGACATTGACTGCGCTTGGCCTTGATATTCCGTTCCCGGTCAAAATGGCAAAAGCGCTAAAAGCAAGGGGCTTGGACTTACCGGAAATTTATTTAACAGATGAAGAATTGGTGGATGCACTATGGACATTGCATTTGAACAAGTAGAATACCGGTATCAGCCGAATACGCCGTTTGAAAGGCTTGCACTCTATGACATTTCCCTCGCCATCCCGTCCGGCCGCTATATCGCCGTGATCGGGCATACCGGCTCAGGTAAATCGACGCTGCTGCAGCATTTGAATGCCCTGCTTCAGCCGACAAAAGGAAAAGTAACAATCGGCAGCCGGGTGATTGAAGCCGGAAAAAAGGAAAAAAACTTGAAGGCGATCCGGCAAAAAGTCGGGATTGTGTTCCAGTTTCCTGAACACCAGCTGTTTGAAGAAACGGTGGAAAAAGACATCTGTTTCGGCCCGAAGAATTTCGGCGTTCCGGAAAAAGAAGCGAAACAGCGGGCGAGGGAGCTCATCCGGCTTGTCGGGCTTTCAGAAGAGATTCTTGCAAAATCGCCGTTTGACCTGTCAGGCGGGCAAATGCGGCGAGTTGCCATCGCTGGTGTGCTTGCGATGGAACCGGACGTGCTTGTGCTGGACGAGCCGACTGCCGGGCTTGATCCGCGCGGGCGCCACGAGATGATGGGCATGTTTTACGAATTGCACCAGAAGAAGCATTTAACGACTGTGCTTGTTACCCACAGCATGGAAGATGCCGCCCTATATGCCGATGAACTCGTCATTTTGCATCAGGGGAAATTGATGAAAAAAGGCGCACCCCGTGACATCTTTTCCGATCCTGGATTGCTTGAAAAATGGGGATTAAGCGTGCCGGAGATTGTCCGCTTCCAGACGATGCTCGAGGAAAAAACCGGTATGAAGTTCAATAAGACATGCCTGACAGTGGAAGAACTTGCGGAAGCATTGCAATCGGTTTTGAAACGGGGTGGGCGCGTATGATGGAAAAAATGATTTTCGGGCGCTATATTCCGGGCGATTCCGTCATTCACCGGATGGATCCACGTTCAAAATTGATTTTTGTATTTGTCTTTATTTGTATTGTATTTTTGGCCAATAATGCGGTCACCTACGGGATTCTGGTAATCTTTACCTTGCTTGTGATGCTGGTTTCAAGAGTTCCTGTCCGCTTTTTTATTAAAGGGTTATTGCCGATTTTATGGCTGGTCATTTTTACTTTTTTTCTGCAGCTATTTTTCAATCGCGAGGGCAGCCTTGTTTTCCATTATGCATTTATTCATATTTATAGTGAAGGGATCCGGCAGGGTGTGTTTATTTCGCTCAGGTTTATGCTGCTGATCTTTTTAACATCGCTTTTGACGCTGACGACAACGCCGATTTCGCTGACAGACGGGATTGAAATGCTGCTTGCGCCGCTCCGGAAAGTAAAATTTCCGGTCCATGAACTGGCATTAATGATGTCCATTTCCCTGCGATTTATTCCGACATTAATGGACGAGACGGAAAAAATCATGAAGGCGCAGATGGCCCGGGGTGTCGATTTTTCCGGCGGGAGTATAAAAGACCGGGTGAAAGCCATTATTCCTCTATTAATTCCGCTGTTTGTCAGTTCGTTCAAACGTGCGGAAGAGCTGGCAACGGCAATGGAGGCCCGGGGTTACCAGGGCGGGGAGGGGCGGACGAAATACCGCCTGCTCGTCTGGCGTACGGCTGATACGCTGTCCATTTGTGCGCTGGCCGTCGTTATTGTCCTGCTCGTGCTGTTCCGTGACGGGGGGATTTTATGAAGCGCGTAAAATGTACGGTCAGTTACGATGGTTCCCGATTCGCGGGGTACCAGGTCCAGCCGGGGCAGCGGACGGTCCAGCAGGAAATTGAAAAGGCGCTGGCCACTCTTCATAAAGGCCGCCACGTGAAAACGGCGGCTTCCGGAAGGACGGATGCCGGCGTGCACGCGATGGGGCAGGTGATCCATTTCGATACGGATCTTTCTATTCCGGAAACAAGCTGGCCGGCCGCTTTAAACAGCCTGCTTCCAGGCGATATTTCGGTCTCGAAAGCGGCATATGCGGACCCTGCTTTTCACGCCCGCTACTCGGTAAAAGAGAAGGAATACCGCTACCGGATCTATTTTTCTCATGTCCGCAGCCCGTTTAAGCACCGTTACGCGTTAAGGGTCTGGTATTCGCTTGATATCGAGGCGATGGAAGCAGCAGCTGAGACCGTGCTCGGCACCCATGATTTTACGAGTTTTTGTTCAGCGAAAACAGAGGTGGAAGACAAGATTCGTACGTTAAAAGAGATTCGGTTTTTGCAGCAGGACGATGAATTGGTGATCTGTTTTAAAGGAAACGGTTTTTTATACAATATGGTACGGATCTTAACCGGCACTTTGCTTGAAATCGGAAGTGGCAAACGCGACCCCGGTGAAATGCGCGAAATCCTTGAAAAACGGAACCGGATTTATGCGGGCAAAACTGCGCCGCCGGAAGGGTTGTATTTATGGAAAGTATCTTATTGACGGAGCATGAATCCGCATGATCAAAAGAAGATAAAAACAACCGGGCCAGGCGTAACATTCGCTTGACATTCTTGCCCCAAAACGATAATATAACCTATGGTATTGTTTTTTTAACTCCACGATAAGCCCCGGAAACTTATTGTGATAATGACAATAGATCATGACTGTGTTTTTGTGAATATTTTTTAGGAGGGTAACTCATGCGTACGACTTATATGGCAAAAGCAAACGACGTTGAACGTAAATGGTACGTAGTGGATGCTGAAGGCAAGACCCTTGGGCGCCTCGCTTCTGAAGTGGCATCCATTTTACGCGGCAAACATAAACCAACTTTCACACCGCACGTGGATACGGGCGATCATGTGATCATCCTGAATGCTTCTAAAGTAGAATTGACAGGCAAAAAACTGGAAGACAAAATTTACTACCGCCACAGCCAGTTTGCAGGCGGTTTGAAACAACGTACAGCAGGCGAAATGCGAACGAAATATCCGGAAAAAATGCTGGAACTGGCTATTAAAGGCATGCTTCCGAAAGGTTCTCTTGGACGCCAAATGTTTAAAAAATTACATGTGTATGCTGGTACAGAGCATCCGCATGAAGCACAAAAACCGGAAGTTTACGAACTTCGCGGATAATTTTAAAAGGAGGGCATTATTTTGGCACAAGTACAATACGCCGGAACTGGACGCCGCAAAAGTTCTGTTGCACGTGTCCGCTTAGTTCCTGGAAATGGCAATATTACGGTGAACGGGCGTGATGTAAAAGATTACATTCCGTTCGAAGCTTTAGTTGAAGTGATTAAACAACCATTGAATATAACAGAAACAAACGGCAGCTACGATGTTCTCGTAAACGTAAGAGGCGGCGGTTTCACAGGCCAAGCTGGCGCAATCCGCCACGGTATTGCCCGCGCATTGCTGCAGGCTGATCCTGAATACCGTGCAGTGTTAAAACGCGCAGGCCTTCTGACACGTGACGCCCGTATGAAAGAACGGAAGAAATACGGTCTCAAAGGCGCTCGTCGTGCACCTCAGTTCTCGAAACGTTAAATTATTGGCATTTCAAAGGCTCTCTTCACTTATGTGGGGAGGGTCTTTTTTATGTCCAAAAAAACCCGTGACCACATGTGACGCAGCAAATGCAAGAAGACTGTTATAACAATAAACTTCCGTACCGAAAAGATTCGAGAGGAGATAGTTCATATCTTAGATATTCAAGCAATACTGGGACAAGTTGCTCCTTGTAGATTGAAAAGGGTGATCCGGCATAATTTACCGGATTGCAACGTATGAATATATTAGTTTGAAGTTTATTTGTGAAGGGTGATCACATGGATGAAGCAACAAACGACAGGAAGAAAGTGAGCGTGAATAGAAAGGATGAGCAACTAGAACAGTTCCGTGTTAACAATGTAGGTAAGAAACTTACAACCAATGAGTCGGTAAAGATTTCAAATGATGAACAGACTTTAAAAGCTGGAGTCCGCGGCCCTACATTAATGGAGGACTTTTATTTTTTTGAAAAACAGATGCATTTTGACCATGAACGGATACCGGAAAGAGTTGTTCAAGCAAGAGGTTTCGGGGCACATGGGGAATTTGAATTGTATAAGTCAATGAAACAATATACAAAAGCTTGCTTTCTACAGAAACCCGGGGAAAAGACACCCGTATTTGTTAGATTTTCCAACATGCAAGGAAATAAAGGGTCAAGTGATACGACATTGGGTCCACGCGGCTTTTCAACTAAGTTTTATACAACAGAAGGGAATTACGATTTATTAGCGCTCTCATTCCCTGTATTCATTCTTAACGATGCCTTTAAGTTAGCGGATGCGATACATGCGCTTAATCCGGAGCCACATAATGATATCCCACAAGCCTCACCCGCTCATGATAATTTTTGGGATTTTGTTGCCAATAATCAAGCTTCTGCTCATTTCATTATGTGGGCAATGTCTGATCGAACCGCTCCCAGAAGTTGGCGAATGATGCAAGGGTTCAGTATTAATACCTTTCGATTTGTAAACGATGATGGAAAAGCTACTTTTGTAAGATTTCAATGGAAGCCTGTCCTTGGCGTTCATTCATTACTAATCGATGAAGCGCAAATTATTGGTGGGGTGGACCCCGACTTCCATCGAAGAGACCTGTGGGAGTCCATTGAGCTTGGAGCTTACCCTGTATTTGAATTAGGTGTACAAATGATTGATGAGGATGATGAATTTAAGTATGGTTTCGATATTTTAGACCCTACCAAATTATGGCCGGAAGAAATGGTTCCCGTAGAAATTATCGGGAAAATGACATTAAATAAAAATGTTGATAATTTCTTTGCGGAGGTAGAACAGGTAGCGTTTAATCCAGCAAATGTGATCCCGGGAATAGATTTTTCCAATGATCCGGTTTTACAAGGCAGATTATTTGCTTATCGTGATACACAAATGCACCGACTTGGCGGGCCAAACTTCAATGAAATACCGATCAATCGTCCCATCTGCCCGGTTCACAATAACCAGCAAGGCGGGTATATGCAACAAAAAATCAATGTTGGAAAAATAAACTATCATAAAAATTCCTTAGCGCATAATACTCCTGCCACTTCCAGTCCGGCAGAAGGCGGGTATGTGCATTACAAGGAGAAGGTAGAGGGGCACAAGATTAAAGCGGAAAGCAAATCGTTTAAAGATTACTTTTCGCAGGCCAGACTGGTTTGGAATAGTATGTCGTCTGTTGAGAAGCAGCATATTACACAAGCATTTTGCTTTCAGCTCGGAAACGTGAAAAGCCAATCAGTTCGCCAGCAAGTCGTTGATATGTTTGCCAATGTTGATGAAGGTTTGGCAACCACTATTGCTGAATATGTTGGTGTGAATCGTCCGAGCGGGGTGCAAGTTCCAGTTACAGCAAGTTCCCCGGCTCTTAGCATGATGAATACGCCAAAATATCCATATTCGCTTAAAGTGGGCGTTCTAATCGGCAATCATTTTAATGGGAAAGAGGTAAAAACTGTCATTGGTCTCTTGCGGAAATATGGTGTTTCTATCGACTTTGTTGGTGAAAAGTTTGGAACGGTGACAGGGACAGATGGCACGAAATTCAAAGTGAATAAAACATTTCTAACAACAAATCCCAAACTGTTTGATTCACTCTATATCGTTGGCGGAAGTTCCGGAAATGAAACAAGGTTCAGTCAGGATATCATGCGTTTTGTAAGTGAAGCATACAAACATTATAAACCGATTGGTGTTGCAACAACTGCACATACTTATATGAAAGCAACAGAGAAGAATAACTTACTCGGGGTCGTTTTTGCCGCAAATAATCCTTACTTCGGTGAGGAGTTTGTCTCTGCTATCGCTCAGCAACGTTTTTGGAATAGAAAATAATATAGTTATTTATATGGGGGCACGCTCGTTCTAGCCTCTCCTGAATAATAATTGAGCATATAAATATTTTGTAAAGATGATAAAATTGATAATCCTTCGACTACATTTTAAACATCAACCATAAAAAAACAGCAAAGCCGCCGCAAGCAGCGGCTTTGCCCTCTCTCCCGCCATTATGGCACCAGTTCTTTTATTTCTTTCCCGTCCACAAAGAAAGGCGCAGGCACGTTCATCATCCGGTAAAGCGTCGGGGCAATGTCGATTAAAGAAAGCCGGCGCGATACCTTTTTATGCGGAATGTCCTTTCCGTATGCAAGCAGAACCGGGCGCAGATCACTCCTTTCCGGGTTGCCACCGTGGTTTCTAAGTTCGGACGGGGCATGGAAAGAGGAAGAGATGTCCGAATCCATCATGTAACCTCTCGCTGCGACAAGCGTCACATCACCGGCATGCGGGTGGTGAAACCACTCACTTTTTTTGCTTTGCGCTTTGATCACGGACTCGTACGGCCGGGCCGGGTCATTTTTTACCGTATCATACAGGGACGATATGGTTTCTTTTGTAGTGGACCAGCTGCTATGCCCGTTTGTTATGCCTTGCCACCAGTCCGAAAGATAGAAACCCGCCAGTTTGGATTTTGAAGCAAGGATGCGTGGATCGCGGACAGACGAAAAGATTTTTGCCACCTCCTGCTGCACATTCCCGTAATCTTGTTTAGAAACAATTCCGCCTTTCTCACTTGTCCGGTTCAAATCAATTTCTCCGTTTTTCTTTAAAACAAGCAGACCGTGTTTTTTAAGCTCGTAATTCGGAGAGAGCCCAGTGTGCATCGGTTCCATGCCGTGGTCCGACACAACAAACAATTTGTCATTTTCCCCGAGTGACTGCAATGTTTTTCCAACTGTATGGTCGGCCAATTGATACGCCCAACGGATCCGGGCCGCATATGTTTTTGCTTTTTTATCGGAATAGCCGGGCTGGCGCGGGTCTGTTAACAAATATGCATGTTCTTCATGGTCGATTTGCGGCTCATAAAACATGAGCAGATCCGGTTTATAGCGATCCTTAATGAATAAGGAGACATTTTGCACCCATTGGGCAAAGCGGGTGGAGATGTCTTCATATTCTGTCCGGGTAATCCAGCCTTTTTTGAAGGCGTCCAAGTCTTCATCCACAGGGAAAAATCCGAACAGGCTGTTTATCGTTTTGGCAAAATCCCCCGGTCCCTTGATTGCGGCAGATGTGACCGCTGTCCGGTACATTTCCGCTTTCGACAGGGTGCGGTCGGTTTTTTTCATCTTGAACCAGAAGCCGGCCGGTTGATGATTTTCATTTAACGTGAAACTGCCCCATTGATTGACACCCACTCGCGCATCTTTATCTTCAATCGTTTTGTTGTCCGAAAAATAGAAAAGGTCATACGCATCATGGTGAAGAGCGGCAGCCAAAACATGAATGGTCCGGTTCTTTGCTCCCTTAAGTTTTAACCGGTAAACGGCTTCTTTTAGCGGTTTCCGGCTTTTCGGGGCATCGTTCCATCCTTTGGCGGGACGGAATGTAAGATGGACAAGGTCACTTTTTGCAAAAGTATCCTTGTAATAGATGGCGTAATCGGCATGCGCCTTTGAAACTTCCGGGTTGGAGCCGGGAAAGCAGATCGTCGCCGTCACTTTTCCGTGTTTCCGTCCTTCAGACCAGATGGCCGGAACGTCCAACGCAGACCAGAAGGCATCCTCTGTGTCCGTCAGTTTAAAATTTTTATTGTGAAATGCATTGCTGACCAGGCCGGTTTTTTCCGGTTTGGCCCCTGTTGCAATGGAAGCATGGGAGGCGGCGGTGAGGGACGGATAAACCGCTGTAATGTCTTTGGCATCAAATCCATGCTTCATAATTTTGTTTAAATGCGGCAGTTCCTTTTTATGTTCGTGGACATAATCGTTTTTCATGCCGTCAAAAGACACGACAACAATGGTCCCTTTTTCAGATGCAGCCAGGGGTCGGCCCGGAACAAGCGCACAAAGGAGGGCGGCCGGCAGGATGTACTGAAGCAAACGGCTGAATCGTTTCATGGACCTTCCTTCCTTCCTTTCTTATATGTACTGTCAGCATTCTATTTTCCCTTGATGGCTGCAGGTAAACAAAGCGCGGAAACAGGGAAGCTAAGGCACTGGCTAACTTGTTCATCATTTTTTAAGCATCTTCATAATGGAATTGCGATCTCCGCCAGCGGCAACTTAGGACCCATTCTCCATCCGAACTTACGGATTAAAGCGGATCATTTTTTCACACGAAGAACGGTTTGATCATACACTTGATTGTCACTTTAAATTGCCGGCACCTTTCATTTGCCATAGCTGGAAGACGAAACGAAGCTGAGGCAGAAAATCAATCTTTTCTTCCCCCGGCACTGCAAACAAGCCTTGACGATTTGATGCAGCGTGTAGACATCACGGAGATACTTGCTTGCCCTTGAAGGAAGTCTTTCAGTCCAGGGCATATCATGAGCGGTCGAGAAGCTATACCAGGATTATTTAAATGATTACGGCGAGCTGTACCGTGATCCGCCAAGATCTGCAAAAAAATAAATGCAAAAATAATCTGTTTAATGCTAAAATAAATATTACGGAAGTATTCCAATTGTTTTTATAGGAAAAATGCAAACGAGTGGAGGAAATTGGAACATGGCTTTTTCAACGAGCATCCCGCACGGCGGTATATTGGTAAACCGGGAAAACCACAGTGCGGAAGCTTTAAAACAGGCAGAACAATTACCGGCATTAACCGTTTCCGACTGGAGCATCTCCGACCTGGAACTGATCGGTATCGGCGGCTTCAGCCCGCTGACCGGGTTTATGGGGAAGCAGGATTATGAAACGGTTGTGGAAAATATGCGGCTTTCAAACGGCCTTATCTGGAGTATTCCGATCACGCTTCCCGTAACAGAAGAGGAAGCGGAAAGGTTTGAAACCGGCGAAACGCTCGCATTAAAAGGTGCAGACGGCGTGATCTACGGCACGCTCACACTGGAAGAAAAGTATACAGTGGACAAAGAACGGGAAGCAAGGCTCGTGTACGGGACAACCGACCCGGCGCACCCCGGCGTTAAACGCTTATATGAAAACGGGGATGTGTATCTTGCAGGGCCGGTTACGCTTTTAAACCGCCCGAATCATGACGAGTTTGCCGCTTATTATAAAGATCCGAAAGAAACAAGGGCATTGTTCGCATCCCTCGGCTGGAAAACGATTGTCGGCTTCCAGACGCGCAACCCGGTCCACCGCGCCCATGAATACATTCAGAAAAGCGCGCTTGAAATCGTTGACGGGCTGCTTTTAAACCCGCTTGTCGGCGAGACAAAAAGCGATGATATTCCGGCGGATATCCGGATGGAAAGTTACGAAGTGATTTTGAAACATTATTATCCAAAAGATCGTGTGCGCCTTGTTATTTACCCTGCCGCCATGCGCTATGCAGGCCCGCGGGAAGCAATCCTGCATGCGCTCGTCCGTAAAAATTACGGCTGCACCCATTTCATTGTCGGCCGGGACCATGCCGGTGTCGGCGATTATTATGGGACGTATGAAGCACAGGAACTGATCAGCACTGTGGAGCAGGAACTGGGCATCACCATTTTAAAATTTGAGCATGCGTTTTACTGCACGAAATGCGGCAATATGGCCACAACGAAAACCTGTCCGCACGGAAAAGAAGACCATATTCATTTGAGCGGGACAAAAGTGCGCGAAATGCTGCGCGCCGGCCAAAAACCGCCGAAAGAATTTTCCCGGCCGGAAGTGGCAGAAGTGCTGATCAAAGGGATGAAAGTGCACAATTAAACGTCCGCAAATCATAAGGAGGGAACCGGCCGCATGGCGAAAGCAACCAATATCACATGGCATGAAACCCAAATTAAAAAAGAAGACCGCCGGAGGTTAAACGGGCACTCCAGCGCAGTCCTCTGGTTTACCGGGTTATCCGGGGCGGGGAAATCCACGCTGTCCGTCGCCGTTGAACAGGAACTCCACAGGCGGGGGATCCGCACGTATATCCTTGATGGCGATAATATCCGCCACGGGTTGAATAAAAATCTCGGGTTTTCCCCGGAAGACCGGAAAGAAAATATCCGCCGCATCGGAGAGGTGTCAAAACTGTTCGTGGATGCCGGCGTAATGGTGCTGACGGCGTTCATTTCACCGTACCGTGCTGACAGGGACATGGTGCGCGAACTGGTCGAAGACAATGAATTCGTAGAGATTTACGTGAATTGCCCGCTGGAAGCATGTGAACAGCGGGACCCGAAAGGCTTATACAAAAAAGCCCGCAATGGGGAAATACAAAATTTTACCGGTATAGATGCCCCTTATGAAGCCCCGGAACATCCGGAACTTGTCGTGGAAACCGACAAACAGCCGCTGGAACAGTCTGTCGGGCAGGTGATCCGCTTTTTGGAAGAAAAAGGGTACATCGAAAAGTAGCCGGTTTTATAAACGGCAAACGTGCAGCAGGTGCAAGACCTTGCTGCACGTTTTTCTACATAGGGATGTAAGATTATGCAACAAAATGCTGGAAATATGCAAAATCCTGTTTTCATCCGGAATTTTTTGTGCTATGGTATGGACGTTGTGATTTATTTTAACCCGATGCGTATGATAGATAAATGGAGATGAACATACGATGGCAACACAAAAATCCGGCCTGAAACGGCGTTTAAAGGCGCGGCATCTGACCATGATATCACTCGGCGGCTCGATCGGGACCGGGCTTTTTCTCGGAAGCGGCGCCGCGATTTACCAGGCGGGCCCGGGGGGAGCGCTGCTTGCCTATTTGGTTATCGGTGTGATGGTTTATTTTATTATGACAAGCCTCGGGGAACTGGCTTCATTCATGCCGACAAGCGGGGCATTTAGTACGTATGCAACCCGCTTTATTGATCCGGCGCTCGGTTTTGCGCTCGGCTGGAATTATTGGTACAGCTGGGCCATTTGTCTTGCAGCGGAACTGTCGGCATCGACTTTAGTCATGAAATTCTGGTTTCCACACAGCCCCAGCTGGTTGTGGAGCGGCCTGTTTTTGCTCGTAATTTTTCTTTTGAACATTTTGTCCGTGAGAGGCTATGGCGAAGGAGAGTACTGGTTTTCCTTTGTCAAAGTGGCGACCATTATCCTTTTTATTGTCGTCGGCTTTTTGATGATATTTGGCATATTGGGCGGGGAACCGGCCGGCTTTAAAAACTTTACAATCGGGGATGCGCCTTTCCACGGTGGCGCGCTTGCCGTGCTTGGCGTGTTCATTACAGCCGGATTTTCATTCCAGGGGACGGAAATTGTCGGCGTTGCAGCCGGGGAAAGCGAGAATCCGCGCAAAAACGTGCCGAAAGCAATCAAAAGCATTTTCTGGCGCATTTTGTTGTTTTATGTCCTTGCGATTCTTGTCATCGGGCTGATTATTCCTTATACGACAAAAAGTTTGCAAAGTACGGATGTAATGGTGAGCCCGTTTACGCTTGTCTTTAAAAAAGCGGGGCTTGCGTTTGCTGCATCTTTGATGAATGCGGTCATTTTAACGGCTGTGCTGTCGGCGGGAAACTCGAGCCTGTATGCTTCCACAAGGATTTTGTATGCAATGGCGCATGAAGGTCAGGCGCCGAAGTTTTTCGGCAAACTGAACAAACGCGGCGTGCCGGTCGCAGCCCTTGTTGCCACGACCATTGTCGGCGCGCTTGCATTTCTCGCATCCGCATTCGGGGACGGCGCCATTTATATCTGGCTGTTGAATGCAGCGGGCGTCACGGGCTTTATTTTCTGGCTCGGGATTGCCGCCAGCCATTACCGTTTCCGAAAAGCGTATCTCGCCCAGGGACGTTCACTTGACGATCTCCCTTACCATGCGAAATGGTACCCGTTCGGCCCGATTTTTGCGCTGATTGTCGGGGTGATCGTTATTCTTGCGCAGGATTATCAGGCATTCCTCGGCGGCCGTATCGACTGGATGAGCGCCATTGCCGCGTATCTCGGCATCCCGCTTTTTGCCATCATGTGGCTCGGCTACAAGCTCGTAAAGCGGACAAAAGTCATCCCGCTTGAGGCATGCCGGATTGATGACCAGGGATTTGACCAGGAGCCGGAGCATACTGAAAAAAAGGATGCGCGCCCTTAAGCGGTGTGTTGGCCGGGAGCACGCACCCATGTTGCAATATCGATTCCTTGTTTGGAAATCATTATAAAGTATCGACGCCTCTACGCCCGCGTACAATACCGGTAAGGAGTGGGTAGAGATGAATGAAGTCATTACCACCCTGTCTGCGAAAAGACGGGAGAGGCAAATGAAAGCGGAACGCAATTTGCTCCGCGAACTGCCGGTTGAAGTGCTGAAGAAAAGCTTCCAGTCCCATTTCGGTTCGTTCCGGATCAACGGGGGAGCGTGGATGGAGCAGGGGATCGAAGAAGGGTGTTACGATGTCGCCATTGAAGCCTATTTATTGGGCGGCCATTACAGCCGGTTCGGGTATTACGGCGAGCCGGCCGAGCAGGCAAAGAAACGGTGCGAAACCGAATTAAAGCATATTACAGATACTCTGTACAATTTTTGGCTTTATTGGACATTCGGCAATGATACGATGCAGGAGTCCATTTACTATACATGCGAGCAGTTTGCCGACTACTTTTGGTCTTACGGCTTTAAAAAAGGCGAACAAAGGCGGAAACTGCGGCTTCATTAGGGGATGCCCGTTTGCGGCTCCCTTTTTTGCAGTTCTATTTTCCTCCCTTGTCCCATAACTTTTCAATAAGGACAGGGAGAGGGAGATTGTGATGAAACGGAAAATCAAAATTGCGGGGTTTCTGCTTGGTGTCACCCTTTTATTTTTACTTGTGCAGTTTGAGTTTTTCCAAAAAGATACGTGGCGCCCGTGGAATCTGCCGCTTTCCGGGAAAATCATCTATCTGGATCCGGGGCACGGGGGGCCGGACGGCGGGGCAACGGGAGATGAAGTGCTGGAAAAAGATGTTGCCTTAAGTGTGGCGGCCAAAATCAAAGACTATCTTCAGCAGCAGGGCGCGCTTGTTATTATGACGCGCGAAACGGATACAGACCTTGCTGATAACGAGACAAAGGGCTACAGCCGCCGCAAAGTGGAGGATTTAAGAAAAAGGCTTTCCCTGATCAACGAGTCGGAAGCGGATCTTTTTATCAGCATCCATCTGAACGCCATTCCGCAATCACAGTGGCACGGCGCCCAGACTTTTTACGCCCCGACTATGATTGAAAATAAAAGGATCGCCACGTTTATCCAGGCGGAGCTGGTCCGGAATCTCGAAAATACAAACCGGGCTTCCAAAACATTGTCTAATGTGTATTTGCTGAAGCATGCGAAAAAACCGGGCTGCCTTGTGGAAATCGGGTTTTTGTCCAATCCCGGGGAGCGGGAGCAACTAAAGTCCGACGCATACCAGACAAAGGTGGCAGCATCCATTTATGAAGGGATTATGCGCTACTTTACAAAAGAAAAGGATTTAAAGAACTGACAAGCATCCGGAGCCGTTCCAGCGCAAAACACTGCCATTGTATGGTATACTGGAATCAAGCTGGAAACGACTTCATTTTAAGGATGGTGTAGAAAATGTTGACGGAACAACAGGTTTACGACGTGTTAAAAGGGTTTGAAGATCCTTTTTTACATAAAACGCTCGAAGAAACAAAAGGGATCCTCGAAATCAAAATCAAAGAAGAGATCCAGCATGTCAGTGTCAAAGTGGCGATTGCCAAAACCGGCACAAGCGAACAGCTGCAGCTGCAGATGGCCATTGTGAAAGCATTGAAAGGGATTGGCGCGAATACAGTCGGCATCCGTTTCGGCGAACTGCCGAAAGAAACGCTCGACCGGTTCCGCGATTTGTTGCAGGAAGACAACAAAAACCCGCTCGGCTCCGCCAAAACGGAATTTATCGCCATTGCAAGCGGCAAGGGCGGCGTTGGGAAATCGACCGTTTCCGTCAATTTGGCGGTTGCACTCGCCCGCCTTGGGAAAAAGGTCGGCCTGATTGATGCCGATATTTACGGATTCAGCGTGCCGGACATGATGGGCATTATGCAGCGTCCGGTTGTCCGCGGAGAAAGAATTATCCCGGTGGAACGGTTCGGGGTCAAGGTCATTTCGATGGGCTTTTTTGTAGAAGACAATGCGCCGGTGATCTGGCGCGGGCCGATGCTTGGCAAAATGCTGAACAATTTCTTCCATGAAGTGGAATGGGGCAACCTCGATTATTTGCTGCTTGACTTGCCGCCGGGCACCGGGGATGTGGCGCTCGATATCCATTCGATGCTGCCGCGCTGCAATGAGATTATCGTGACAACCCCGCATCCGACTGCGGCTTTCGTTGCGGCACGGGCCGGCGCGATGGCACTCCGGACGGAACACAATTTGCTCGGTGTCATTGAAAATATGGCTTATTTTGAAAGCAAGGTGACCGGCGAACGCGAGTATGTATTTGGTCGCGGCGGCGGGGAAAAACTTGCCGAAGAATTGCGGACCGAAGTGCTCGGTCAGCTCCCGCTTCAGCAGCCGGACTGGAATGAACATGATTTCGCGCCGTCCATCTATGCCGAAGACCACCGGCTCGGAAAAATTTATACGGAAATCGCACAAAAAATTGTGGACAAGCTGAAAAAATAAATGTGGAAAGCGGCGGAGCCAAATCCCGCCGCTACTTTTTGTCTTTCATCGTTTTCGCCGCTTTCAGCAGACTGTCTTCCATTTTCGCTTTAAAAGCCGGGTCATTAAACGTATCGATGACAACCTCCTGCATGGTTTTCCGCATTTCTTTGCTCTTTAGCATCGTTTGCACTTCTTTTTCGTAAGCCGGGTCTTTTAAAATATCCATCATCATTGCCTGGTAATCCGGATCCTTCATCAAACTTTTCAACAGCGCTTTGTTTTCAGTTTTCATGCTGTCTGCAACCGCGGCGGCAAATTTCGGATCCTGCATGGCTTCTCTCCAAAAAGCCTTGCCTTTATCGGAAGTTAATGTTTGTTCGATCGCTTCTTTCATGTACGCCTTGTCAATGACCAGATTCTTTTTCATTCCGTCGCTTGTAATCACGTCCTGCAGCGCTTTTTTTCCTTCATCGGTTTTCAATATGTCAATGACCATTTTTTTCGTCTGGTTATAATCCGCTTGCCCGCCTGTTGAAGCCTCGCCCGAGCAGGCTGTAAGGGCAGCGCAAAGGCTGATCAGGAGCAAAACGGTTCTTGGTTTCATGCTTTTGGCTCCCTTCTTCATTCTATCTTTAATATGTGAAGTTCTTTTCGGATTATGCGCTCGGCGGGGAGGCTTAAAAGCACTGGAATTTTTTCCCGGGACCGGAGCCTGATCGTGCTACAGCTCTGCAAAAACCGGCTTCATCGTGCGGATTGGTAAAACAGTACAGTTGGGAAAGCCGGCATGATGTGCTGGATTTTTCTCATGATTCTCTGTTACAATAAAGGTACTTTAAAGGCAAAGGGGGATGGGGATTGACAAGCCGGAACTGGGTTCGTTTCTTTTTTGCCGCTCTTGCCATCGGAGGGGTGTCAGCCGGGATTCTCGGGTTTTTCGTCCGCTGGCCGGAAATGGCGCCTTATTTTGCACATGCGGATCTTTTGTCCATCGCTGGCGCGTTTTTCTGGTTTGCGGGGTTGGGCTTGATTTTCAGTCTTGTCAGTCAGGTAGGTTTCTTCGCCTGGTTAACCGTGCACCAGCTCGGGCTTGACATTTTCCGTTCGCGGCTTGTTTGGCAGGCCATTCAGCTTGTTGCAGCCTGTTATGTACTGTTCGATTTTGTGTACTTCCGCGCGGATACCCGCCAGTCCCTGCTGTTTGCAGCACTGATCCTTGTGTCCGCGTTTGTGGCGGCAGCTGCTAAGACGAAGCAGGCAAAAAGTGCAGGGGCTTTTATTCCTGCCTTGTTTTTCATGGTGGCAGTGACCATTCTCGAGTGGGTGCCAGCTTTGCGTGTCAATAGCATATCCTCGCTTTATCTTATGCTTTTCCCGCTTCTCATCTGCAATGCTTACCAGCTGCTTGCGCTCCCGCATTTTTTAAAGCGCTCCCAAAAGGAAAAAGAGGAGAAAGCATTGCGCAAGATCGCAGAAGAAAAGACGGCAAATTAAAACCGGAGCCTGATGGGGTATCCGGTTTTTGCTGCCTGGGCAGTAAATGCATAAAAATTTTCTCAGCTGGCGTACAATATACACGATAACAGTGGGAACGCTTGAAACGCCCGCGGCCCATGAAAAAAGCAATAGAAGAGTCCATGGCTTCTGCTCCATACGACACAGAGCACCGGATGATTCCATTTTTGCAACCGCAGCATTTTTCCGGTAAAGGATGCCGCGGCCGGAATCCATGGTTCATGACCGCGGTTTCGATCATTTTTGAAACCAGTCGGCCCCTTTGTCCATATGGAGGAAGGGGATATCCGTATCCACTTCGCCGGTGATCTTTTCAATGGGCAAGTCTTCTCCTGACAGCCATTTGGCAAAGTCAATTTTCACCGGCTCGCAGTCACCGCCTAAAGCGAACCAGGCTTCCATTTGCTTTGGCAGGTAAGCGGAAGTATGGATTGTGCCCGCCCAGCTAGCGTATAGTTCTGAAAAAACGCCTTTATCCCGGCTATTTAATAATTGAAACGCGTCCCGGGCGCTGGATAGATGCCCTTTTTCCTGTTCCAAAATGGCGGTTCTGCGCATCGAATCGCTGAGATGATGCCGGTTTTCTTTGCTGAGGGTTTCAAAATGATTGGTGCAAATATCTCCGTTCCGCACGGCGACCGCGCGCGGAGAGGCTTCGACAATCCGGGTTTCCCCGCTTTTATCATAAACGACATAGCTGAATGAATGGCGGTGCGGAATTTCTTTTAACATGGCAACGGCTTCGTCAATATTTACGCATGATTCCAGCAGCAGCCTGCCAATCATGCAGCAAATAAACCCGTCGCCGGGACTTTTTCGATGGATAAACGTATAGCCGATGGCGAGCCCTTTTTCATTCATGCCGTCCATCCGCCCGGTGACGCGCTGGCTCGGCCCGGCAATCGCGTACCCCTGGTCGGTTGGCTGGTACAGGACATAGCGTCCTTCATAGGTTTTAGGATGGTAATCATAGTTGCGGATGAGATAGCCATCGCCTGTTAAAATCGAGCAGCCTGATTTTGTGTAATCCACCCGGTAGCCGCCAAATTCCTGCAAAACTTTTTCCATCGGCCATTTCAGTGCTTCCTGCAATCCGCACAACTCGTCCCAGATTCCGGGTGCAAAGCGGGTGATTGCGTCTTTCGTTTCGTTAAGGTCGATTACAAACCGCGGTTTTCTGACTTTCCATTGATTGTCGCGGTTTTGGATGGAAAGGGATTCTTTTAATGCAAGCCCCTGCATATAACCGAATTTTTCATGTGACCCGCGAAATTGGACCACCGTGCTGAAAATTTGCCTCATCATTTCAATTCACCTGCAAACCCATTGGGATATCCTTTCATATCATTTATTTTAACACATTCTGTTTCTTTTCCTCCCCAAGCGGGTTTGCGGCAACGTTTATTCGGCCTGTAATCATTTCAGGCCTCTATTCTCTTGCATGGCATTTGAAAATCAAGAATGACCTGTTTGGCGCCACTTTCAAGCGGGTTGCAAAAACGGCTGACCGTGTAAAATTCAACCCAGTAGAAATGTTGATAGTCAAGTGTATAGCCGTTTTTTTGTACCATGCCGGAAATGAGGATGAATGCGTTGCTAATGATATCATCAAGATTCTTTGCGCCAATCTGTGCCTTTGCAATGGTTCCGCCTTTGATGATTTTCCCTGTCATGCCTTCAGGGATCGGGGTCCCCACCTTGAAATACTTGCCGATGATATACGTTTCGCCAAGCCCGGTGTCATTTGCAAAATCGGTCATATAACCAAGGCCGATGCAGTCTTTCATGCCTACGCTGTATTCATGAAGTTCATGAAGCTTTTTGTCAAATCCCCGTTCCCAAAAAACTTTCCACAGTTCGCTGGTAGTGACGCCAAAATCCTGATTGCTGATGCCGATCAGGAGCACATCTTCTGTCGTCAAGTATTCGATTTTTACCAGTTCTGCCATCATTCTTCTTCCTTTCATCACGTAATAGGTGTCATTGTCTTTAAAGGAAAGCGGAGGAAAAGCTTTTTCTTGATAAATTTCATCGGTAATCATGGCAGGCGGCACTAGAAATTGTTCCTTGAACGCCCTTGAAAAGGCGGAACTGCTCTCATAGCCGCACTCCATTGCTGTTTCTGTTACATTTTTCCTTTTAGAAAGCAGCATTTCCGCAGCCAGCGTGAGTTTTCGCTTGCGTACATATCCGGCCAATGAAATATTGCAGATATACGTAAAAATGCGTTGGTAAAGCCCCAAAGGAATACCCGTAAATTTTGCAATTTTTTCGTAATCTGCATGCATGATATCTGCTTCAAGCATATCAATGACCTGCTGTGTTTTATCTAGAACTTCCATTGTAACGCCCCCTTCCCCTTTCATTATGCAATACAATCGCACAAACCCGCTTTACATTTTTTGTACAACTTTTGTCGATCCGTATGGAACCAGGCTGGCTACCAATTTCCTCCCACACAACGTCTTCAAAGGAATGCCGGGAAATTATTGAAATGGTTCTGTTATTTAAGGCTTGCTGAACACGCAAAATTCCTAGATTTGGCAAGGATGCTGACAGTTTTGGCATAAATTTAATGCGAGGTTTTTATAAAAAATGTAGGAAAAAGCTTGCACTTGAAACGCACCCTATGTGAAGGAAGGCCGTCTTTTTTTCGTGCTTTCTTAACATAGACGCCCTCTATGTGAAGGAAGGCCATCAATTTTCCACCCTTCCTTAACGTAGACGGGCTCTATGTTAAGAAAGGCCGTCAATTTTTCATGCTTTCTTAACGTAGACGCGCCCTATGTTAAGAAAGGCCGTCAATTTTTCGTGCTATCTTAACGTAGCCCTCTATGTGAAGAAAGACCTTCAATTTTCCGTGCTATCTTAACGTAGACGGGCTCTATGTGAAGAAAGGCCTTCGTTTTTGCTTGCTTTCTTAACGTAGACGGGCTCTATGTGAAGGAAGAGCCTCGTTTTATCGTGCTTCCTTAACGTAGGGCTTGCTGAGCACGCAAAATTCCTAGATTTGGCAAGAATGCTGACAGTTTGGCAAAAATTTAAATGGGTTTTATAAAAAATCCAGAGAAAAGCTTTCACTTGAAAGCTGATTCAAGGTATAGAGAAGACAGAATCGCATTTTTAAAGGTGAATTTTTCTTTATTTTAAGACAGAACTTGTTGACAAATTGGGTACAAACTCAGAATTGGATTCGTTCAGCAAGCCCTATTTAAGGGGAGAGTGATGCATCAGTAATATAAAGGTTGAAAAAGAAAAGTTCGGTCATTCAAGATGGATATCTAAAAAGAGGGGAAACAAGCGAAAATGATACAAAAAATGGGTGAACCAAAATCCACTCTAACGCAACTTACAGGAAGAGACTGGACGATAACTATAGGGGATAGTTTTCGTAATCTGTTTTTCCTGTAAAGTGAAATTGCTGTATCGAAATAAAGATGTTGCTAAGCCTAAAATTGTTATGTCTCCTTTGACCCTGAAACACTCTGAAAGCAGAAAAAAGCTGAGACCCTGCGTTGGATCTCAACTTTTTAAAAACAAAGAAAGCCGTAACTACGAGTGTTAGGCAAGAAGACAGCACAACCTACCACAGGATGATCTTCTTATAATAGAAACGGGGGATCTCAATCCAGCGTTGCCATGCAACCCGTCCGGGAGCCCTGGCCTTTAAGGAATCACTTTCGTTTCCGCTTTGCCGTTTGCAATCATTTCAGAAACGGTCACAAATTTTCCTTTATCCGACAAGTGACGGATGATTTGCGGCAGGGCTTTGTTCGTCTGCTTTGCGGCATCAGAAGCGTGCAGCAGGATGATATCCCCGTTTTCGGCTGTGCTTGCTTTTTCAATAATTTTTGCGGTGCCCGGGTTTTTCCAGTCATCGGTGTTGACGCTCCAGTGAACCATTGTAAGCCCCAGTTGGTCCGCAATTTTTAATGCCGTTTTGTCAAAATGGCCGGTCGGGGAACGCAAAAGTTTTACATCCTTTATTTCAAGTTTTTTAAACACTTCTTGTGCCTTCTGCATATCATGCCGCACTTTAGCCGGTTCTTCATCCGTGTAATCCACATAGGCATAACCGAGGCTTCCGATCTCATATCCGGCTTTTTCAATCCTATTCACAATATCCGGGTGCTGTTCCGCCCACGCGCCTGACAGGAAAAAGGTTGCGGACTTTACGCCGTTTTTCTGCAGCGTTTTCAAGATAGGGACGGCTTTTTCATCGCCCCAGCCAATATTAAAAGTTAACGCAATGCCGTTTTCTCCTTTAAAAACGGCTTTCGGGGTGCCTTTTGCTGAAAAAGCTGCCGTCTGCGCCAGCGTTTGGGTATAGATCAATAAGGCAGTAAAAAACGAGACAATGACAATGAAAAGATACGGTTTCCAGTTTCGCGATTTCGTATGGTGCATGATTCAACCTCCCGTTAAAAACTGCACTTGTCTTATTGTATGCGCCATTTTTTCAGGATTATGCAAGGAAAAGTGCTGTGATATTTCCCTTAAATTTGGTAAAAATAGACGTACCATGAACAGAAAGGGTGCATGCGGGTGTTAGGTCTTGTCGTCCATGAAAAAGAGCTGCTGGAACTACAGTATTTATTGAAAAGAGAAATGGAAGAAATTTTACTTGACCTGAATGATGAGCGGATTGAGCGGGTCATCAAAAGGGCCATGAAAGAACGGTACCGGATTCTTTTTAAGCTCCTGACAAAAGTCGCGCCCCAAAGCGAATATGCCCAATTCGCCGTGTCCTATAGGCGGGAAATGAAACAGTAAAGAGCGGAGGCAGCCGCTCTTTTTTTTACGGTCTTTTGGAAAAGAAGAAGCGAAGAGCGTTCTGGAAAAAGGGAAATCACGGACCTTGACCGGAAAGAAGGACGCGAGTTGTCCCGGCCGCCCGGGTGAGCCGCACCCTTTTGATCACTCTTTCACAAAAAGTCAATAGGCCTGGAAGAATAATTTTCCAGAAAAATAATTTGTCAAATAATATTCGACAGTTTTTAACCGAATTGTCACATGGCTCCTATCTGTACCATAAAAAGATTAAATATAATATAAGTGTAATGATAAAGTAACGGAAATATGGAAGAGGAGGGGATTTTGGGAAATGAGTGAAGTCATATTGGCACGGACCCAGTTTGCAACGACAACCTTGTTCCACTTCATTTTCGTGCCGCTTTCAATCGGATTGGCATTTATTGCCGCTGTCATGCAAACGCTTTACATGGTGAAAAAGAAAGAAATTTACAAGAAAATGACGAAGTTTTGGGGAACCTTTTTCCTCATCAACTTCGCAGTCGGAGTGGTGACCGGGATTATCCAGGAATTCCAATTCGGGATGAACTGGTCGACCTACTCGCGGTTCGTCGGGGACGTATTCGGCGCACCGCTTGCGATTGAAGCGCTGCTTGCGTTCTTTATGGAGTCGACTTTCATCGGCCTGTGGATTTTCGGTTGGGACAGACTACCGAAAAAACTGCATCTGGCCTGCATCTGGCTCGTCTCGATCGGAACGATGCTGTCGGCGCTCTGGATTATGGCCGCAAACTCGTTCATGCAAAACCCGGTCGGCTATACGATTCACAATGGCCGTGCCGAAATGAACAATTTTGCCGCCGTGCTGTTGAATCAAAAATTGCAGGTGGCTTACCCGCACATTATTTTCGGCAGCCTTGCCACCGGTGCGTTTTTCATCGCCGGCGTTTCGGCTTGGAATTTGATCAGGAAAAAAGAAGTGGCCTTTTTCAAACGGTCTGTTGCCATCGCACTTATTGTCGGTCTTCTCAGCGGGCTCGGCCTTGCCTTTTCCGGGCACAGCCAGGCACGTTATCTCATTAATGTCCAGCCGATGAAAATGGCTGCTGCGGAAGGCATTTGGCAAAACACCGGGGACCCTGCGCCATGGACATTGTTTAGCGTCATTGATACGAAAAATAAAAAGTCGGAATACAGGGTGCAAATTCCGTACTTGCTGAGCTACTTATCCTATGGCAAATTTTCCGGATCCGTCAAAGGGATGAACGAGCTGCAAAAAGAATACACACAAAAATACGGGGCAGGCAATTATATTCCGCCTGTAAAAACAACGTTCTGGAGCTTCCGGATCATGGTTGCCATCGGCGGCATTATGATCCTGATGAGTTTGATCGGCCTGTACCTTGTCTGGAAGAAAAAAATTGAAAACAGCATGCGTTACTTGAAATGGCTGTTCCCTTGCATGTTTATCCCGACGATCGGCAACTCGTTCGGCTGGATTATGTCTGAAATGGGCCGGCAGCCATGGGTGGTAAACGGCTTGATGAAAACAAGTGCGGGCGTTTCGCCGAATGTTTCGGCCGGCGAGCTGCTGTTTTCACTGATTGCGTTCTCGATTGTCTATACGCTGCTTGCCGTGGCAATGGCTTACCTGTTTATCCGCGTTATTAAACAGGGCCCGCAGGCAAAATCGATGGATGACATTACTGCATCGGATCCTTTCAATACAAGGAGGGTTGTATAATGCAGTTAAATGAATTGTGGTTTTTGCTCGTTTGTGTGTTATTTGTCGGATTTGTATTTCTGGAAGGTTTTGATTTCGGAGTCGGGATGAGCACAAAATTCCTTGCCAAAAATGAGACGGAAAAACGGGTGCTCATTAATACGATCGGGCCGTTCTGGGATGCCAATGAAGTATGGCTCCTGACAGCGGGCGGCGCCATGTTTGCTGCTTTCCCGAACTGGTATGCCACGCTTTTTAGCGGCTATTACCTTGCCTTTGTCGTCCTGCTGCTTGCGCTTATTGCCAGAGGGGTTGCCTTTGAATTCCGCGGCAAACTCCAGGCAAGCAAATGGAAAGGTATTTGGGACTGGGCCATTTTGCTTGGAAGCCTCCTGCCGCCGTTTTTGCTTGGTGCTCTGTTTTCCGGGATGATCAAGGGGCTTCCGATTGACCGCTCGATGACGATGCATGCCGGATTTTTCGACATCGTCAACCTCTACACGATCGTCGGCGGGCTTGCTTTTGTCGCTCTTGTCTATCTGCATGGCCTGATGTTTATCCGTTTAAAAACGGATGGCGAAATCCGTGAACGTGCCGGAAAAGCCGCGATCAAAATGTATATCGCTACAGGCGCCGTCGTTGTCCTGTTTACCGTATTAACCGCTGTTTTTACAGACGCGTTTGTGAAACGGGGTGCCATTTTAATTCCGGTCTATGCCGTTGCCATCGTGCTTTATCTGGCACTGTATCCGCTTTTGCGGAATAAAAAAGAAGGATTGAGTTTTGCCGTAACCGGGTTGATTTTAATTCTTGTAACCGTCTCGTTTTTCATCGCACTTTTCCCGAACGTGCTGATCAGTTCAATGGGGGCGGCGAACAACTTGACGCTTTATAAAGCATCGTCAAGCCCGTATTCGTTAAAAATCATGACGATCGTCGCATGCACGATGGTACCGGTCGTGCTCGCTTACACGATTTGGAGTTACTACGTCTTCCGGAAACGGGTTACACCGCATGAATTGCATTATTAAAAAAGTTCAGGGGGCGGGGGTTAAAGATCGCCGTCCACTGCTCACCCGGGGAGCGGATTTCGGGCAAACCGGGTGTTTTCTTTTTCATTCGGCACCGTTTGGACGGGTGCGGAGAGAAGCAGATCAATACGGGAATAGGGAATGGATACTACTCCTGGAATGGAACCTTTTGGATGGGTACGGAGAGAAGCAGTCCGCATATTGCGGATTGAAGCAGGAACCTGGCACGATCTTAGGGACTCCGTACAGGTGAAAATATGCCAATGAACGAATCAAAAAAGCCCTGCGTATGGCGGAATGGCCCCATACCGGAGAGGAGCTGGTGCGGATGGATAAACATCTGATGCAGTATAAAGGCAGCTTAAAAACTTTTATCATTGCCGGATGCCTGACGATGATCCAATCGGTTGCTATTATCGTGCAGGCAGTATACCTGGCAAAAGCGATTGTCCATTTATACAAAGGGGTGCCGTGGCAGGAAGCAGCGGCTGAATTTGGCATCTTTTTCGCCGCCCATCTCATCCGCCACTTTTTGCAGTGGGCAAAGTCGCGGGTTGCGTTCCGGTTTGCCGGCCGCACGTCCCTCCATTACCAAAACTTGCTCGTTGAAAAGCTGTTTCGCATCGGACCGCGCGCCATCAGCAGGCATGGCACGGGCAATCTGGTGACGCTTTGCCTTGAGGGCATTCCGGAGTTCCGTACTTATTTAGAGCTTTTTATTCCACGGTTTATCGCGTGCCTGACGATCCCGGCTGTTCTCCTTGTGTATATTTTTTCACAGGATGTTGAAACCGGGATCACGCTGCTGGTTGTCATGCCGATTTTAATCGGGTTTTTGATTCTGCTCGGGCTCGCCGCGCAAAAGCAGAAAGAAGCGAGATGGGAAACGTACCAGCTGCTTTCCCGCCATTTTGTGGACTCGTTAAGGGGGCTCGTGACGCTGAAATTTTTAGGGCGGAGCAAAAGCCATAAAGAAGCCATTTGGGAAGTCAGCAACAAGTACCGGATTGCCACAAACCGCACGCTCAGAATTGCTTTTTTATCGTCGTTTTCCCTGGACTTTTTTGCGACTTTGTCCGTGGCGGTCGTGGCCGTGGAACTCGGGCTCCGGCTGATTAACGGGCAAATCGGATTTGAACCGGCTCTTGCGCTTTTAATTCTCGCGCCGGAGTATTTTATGCCGGTCCGCGATCTCGGCAGCGATTACCATGCCACGATGAACGGCAAAGAGGCGGGCGAGAAGATCCACCGCCTGCTTGCCGAAAAAGAAGATTTTGGAAATGGGCTTTCTTTTCCCGTCCCGGTTTGGAACGAACACAGTACATTAACGGTGGAAGGGCTCGAAAAACAGTCGCCGGAAGAAAACCGGGCGATTTTGCAGGATGTCACGTTTACCGCCCGTGGGTTTCAAAAAATCGGCGTGATCGGCATCTCCGGTTCGGGCAAATCGACGCTGATTGACCTGTTATCCGGGTTCTCCATGCCGAATGGCGGACGGATCAGGATTGACGGCCTGGAAGTTCCGCATTTGTCCTTTACCGAATGGCAAAAGCAGGTGAACTACATTCCGCAGCATCCGTATATTTTTGCAAAGACCGTACGGGAAAATATTGCCTGGTATGCGCCGGATGCGCCGCTTGAAAAGATTGAGGAAGCGGCCCGGACAGCAGGGCTTTCCGACCTCATCGCCAGCTTTCCGAACGGGCTTGATGAAAAAATCGGCCAGGGCGGACGGGTGCTAAGCGGCGGTGAAGAACAGCGGATTGCGCTTGCGCGGGCATTGCTGGATGCACGTCCGGTTATGCTTTTGGATGAGCCGACTGCGCATCTCGATATCGAAACGGAACAGGAAATTAAACAGCTGATGCTCCCGCTTTTTGAACATAAACTTGTCTTTTTTGCCACCCACCGCCTGCACTGGGTAAAAGAAATGGATTTGATTTTGGTGATGGATGGCGGCAGGCTTAGAGAAGCGGGCACATACGATGAGCTGTACCGGAAAAAAGGCGCCTTTTACGAACTTGTCGAGGCGCAGCGGGGAGGGGTAGAACATGGCATACTTCAACCGGTATATTAAACCGTATATCCGTCAGTACCGGTGGCTGATGGTAGCTACTGTCCTGCTTGGCATTGTTGCTTTTCTTGCTTCATCGATGCTCACCTTTACGTCCGGGTATTTGATCACAAGGGCTTCCGAAATGCCGGTGACGATTCTTTTGATTTATGTCCCGATCGTCGGCGTGCGCGCTTTCGGGATCGCGCGGCCGGTCGCCCGTTATTTTGAGCGGCTTAGCGGGCATAATACGGTGTTGAAGATTCTTGCTGATATGCGCGTCAAACTGTATGAAATGCTCGAACCGCAGGCGCTGTTTATCCGCTCGCGTTTTCAGGCGGGGGATCTGCTCGGCACGCTTGCCGATGACATCGAGCACTTGCAGGACGCTTATATCCGCACCATTTTTCCTGTCGTGACGGCGCTGTTTTTGTTTTTATATTCTGTTTGCACGCTGGCTGCATTTGACTGGCAGTTTGCGTTATGGATTGCCTTATTAATGGGGATCGTCCTGTTTGTTTACCCGCTTTTATCCTTATATTTCATGAAAAAACGACAAATCGCGCTGAAAGAAACACAGAGCCGGCTGTACCGCAACGTCACGGATACTTTATTCGGCATCCGCGACTGGATCATCAGCGGAAAGAAAGAACGGTTTTTCAAGCAGTTTCATGAAGACAGCCAGGAAAGCCACGAAATGGAAAGGAAGATGTCCTTTTGGAATCATAACCGGAACTTTCAGCTACAGGTCATCTCGGGCATGATTTTAATATTTACCGGCATCTGGGCAGGGCATGCCGCAATGCATGGAGACATCGCCCCGACCTATATTGCGTCTTTTACACTTGTAACCCTTCCGATTCTGGAAGGCATCATCCCGGCATCCGCGGCGGTGGAAAAGATTCCGGCATACAAGGAATCCCTGCAACGGATTGACGCGATCCGGCAGTACGTCCCGGATAAAAGCAGGAATAGCGTAGTTCCTGGAGAGAAAGCGGATATCCGTTTGGAACATGTCTTTTACTATTATGAAAACGAACCGGCCGCAGCTTTGAACGATGTGTCACTCACCATTCCCCATGGGCAAAAAATCGCGGTGCTTGGCAAAAGCGGAGCGGGCAAATCGACGCTTCTCCATCTGCTGATTGGGGCGCTGCAGCCTGCTTCAGGGACCGTTTCCATCGGCGGGCATGCCCCGGCAGCATACGGCGAAGGGATTCACCAGCTGGTCAGTGTCTTGAACCAGAAACCTTATCTGTTCGCGACAACGGTCGAAAATAACGCTGCCCTCGGACGCCCCGGCGCCACATCAGAAGAAATAGAGGAGGCCATCCGGCAAGTCAAACTTGACCGGTATCTCCACTCCCTTCCAAATGGGATCCATACCCAAATGGAGGAAACCGGCCAGCGTTTTTCGGGAGGCGAGCGGCAAAGAATCGCCCTCGCACGGATCCTGCTGCAAAATACGCCTGTGGTCATTTTGGATGAACCGACTGTCGGGCTTGATCCCCTGACAGAAAAAGACCTGCTCGATACGATGTTTGAAGTTTTAAAGGACAAAACGGTGATTTTCATTACTCACCATCTGGCCGGGATGGAAAAAATGGATCAGATCGTCTTTCTGGATGAAGGAAAAATCGCCATGCAGGGCACACACGCGGCATTGATGGAAAACCATGCGCGTTACCGCAAACTTTATCAACTGGACCGCGGGGACGCTTGACCAGCCCCCGCTTTTTCCAGTGCCACTGTTGCAGCATGGGCGCCTGCAAGTGAATTTGCCGTTTTTTATTTCTGCCCGTGCCGCGAAAGAAGCAGATGGGTTATCTATCGCCGGTTGCAAAAAATAGACACAATTTTTGAAAGCGTTACCATTGCTTTCTTCTTTACAAACCATTACACTGAAGATGAACCGAATTTGGAAAGGGTGGCGCCAGTGCAAACATTTGATTTCACAGGAAAAGTTGCAATCGTAACCGGCGGTGGGGGAGGAATCGGCCGCGAAGCATGCTTGAAACTGGCTGCGGGCGGAGCAAATGTCGTGGTCGCTGATTTATCTGATGAATTGGGAGAAGAAACGGCTGGAAAAATCCGTGAAAATGGTGGGGAAGCGATTTTTGTCCGGACCGATGTTTCCAAATCCAAAGATGTCCAACATTACGTCCGAACTGCGCTAGATACTTATGGAAAAATTGATATTCTTTTAAACAATGCTGGTTGGGAAGGAAAGATGAAACCGCTCATAGATTATCCCGAAGAAGTATTTGATAAACTGATGGGCATTAATGTACGCGGCGTCTTTCTTGGTATGAAGTATGTGTTGCCGCATATGATCAGCCAAAAAAGCGGCACCATTGTCAATACGGCTTCTGTTGCCGGCCTCGTCGGCACACCGGAAATGGTGGCATACGGCGCCAGTAAGCATGCGGTGATCGGCATGACGAAAACGGCAGGAATTGAGGCAGCTCCGTCCGGCGTCCGTGTCAATGCGGTATGTCCAGGGGTTGTGGACACAGAAATGATGAGAAAAATTGAAAGCGGTTTTGCCGGAGGTGATTCAGCAGCTGCTGAACAAACGAGGCAGCAAATGGCTGCATCCGCCCCGACTGGCCGCTATACACAACCGGAAGAAGTGGCGAATGTTCTGCTCTATCTTGCATCAGACCTGTCTTCCCATATCATTGGGCAAACGGTTGTCATTGATGGCGGGGCAGTCCTTTCCTAAAGTCCGGCTGTAATATCTATTATAAGAAATAACAATTTCGATAAATGGAGGGAAGCTCCCGGGTATACCGTCTGCAGTATAACGCCTGGCTGTACAGCGTAAACAAGTTGATTTGGCTTCCCTCCGTAAAGCTGAAAAAATATATAAAATAAATAAAATCTCTCAGCTCTGTTGCCTGCTGCAAAAAGTATCGTCATGCAAATCGGTGCCCAGGCTTGATGTAAAAACTCAAGTTCATTTTATATAGAATAAAAATATACAAAGGCTGTTGACATCGATTTGCTATCTTGGTATATTAATAAATGTCGCTGCTTCACATGAGGCAGGACAGATAAAAAAGTGTTGACAAAGCACTTTATACTTGATATAATATAAAAGTCGCTGTTATGAATAAACGGCGAAGATTGTTCCTTGAAAACTGGACAAAACGAAACGTCAAATTCTTTTTGAGCTTTTATCAAACATCTTTACTGAGAGTTTGATCCTGGCTCAGGACGAACGCTGGCGGCGTGCCTAATACATGCAAGTCGTGCGGACCTTTTAAAAGCTTGCTTTTAAAAGGTTAGCGGCGGACGGGTGAGTAACACGTGGGCAACCTGCCTGTAAGATCGGGATAACGCCGGGAAACCGGGGCTAATACCGGATAGTTTTTTCCTCCGCATGGAGGAAAAAGGAAAGACGGCTTCGGCTGTCACTTACAGATGGGCCCGCGGCGCATTAGCTAGTTGGTGGGGTAATGGCTCACCAAGGCAACGATGCGTAGCCGACCTGAGAGGGTGATCGGCCACATTGGGACTGAGACACGGCCCAAACTCCTACGGGAGGCAGCAGTAGGGAATCTTCCGCAATGGACGAAAGTCTGACGGAGCAACGCCGCGTGAGTGAAGAAGGCCTTCGGGTCGTAAAACTCTGTTGCCGGGGAAGAACAAGTGCCGTTCGAACAGGGCGGCGCCTTGACGGTACCCGGCCAGAA
Organism: Weizmannia sp. FSL K6-3076; assembly: GCF_038007245.1. NCBI lineage: Bacteria > Bacillati > Bacillota > Bacilli > Caryophanales > Bacillaceae > Heyndrickxia > Weizmannia sp. FSL K6-3076. The sequence continues at coordinate 102,131 of NZ_JBBOWU010000001.1, forward strand.
AGCCACGGCTAACTACGTGCCAGCAGCCGCGGTAATACGTAGGTGGCAAGCGTTGTCCGGAATTATTGGGCGTAAAGCGCGCGCAGGCGGCTTCTTAAGTCTGATGTGAAATCTTGCGGCTCAACCGCAAGCGGTCATTGGAAACTGGGAGGCTTGAGTGCAGAAGAGGAGAGTGGAATTCCACGTGTAGCGGTGAAATGCGTAGAGATGTGGAGGAACACCAGTGGCGAAGGCGGCTCTCTGGTCTGTAACTGACGCTGAGGCGCGAAAGCGTGGGGAGCAAACAGGATTAGATACCCTGGTAGTCCACGCCGTAAACGATGAGTGCTAAGTGTTAGAGGGTTTCCGCCCTTTAGTGCTGCAGCTAACGCATTAAGCACTCCGCCTGGGGAGTACGGCCGCAAGGCTGAAACTCAAAGGAATTGACGGGGGCCCGCACAAGCGGTGGAGCATGTGGTTTAATTCGAAGCAACGCGAAGAACCTTACCAGGTCTTGACATCCTCTGACCTCCCTGGAGACAGGGCCTTCCCCTTCGGGGGACAGAGTGACAGGTGGTGCATGGTTGTCGTCAGCTCGTGTCGTGAGATGTTGGGTTAAGTCCCGCAACGAGCGCAACCCTTGACCTTAGTTGCCAGCATTCAGTTGGGCACTCTAAGGTGACTGCCGGTGACAAACCGGAGGAAGGTGGGGATGACGTCAAATCATCATGCCCCTTATGACCTGGGCTACACACGTGCTACAATGGATGGTACAAAGGGCTGCGAGACCGCGAGGTTAAGCCAATCCCAGAAAACCATTCCCAGTTCGGATTGCAGGCTGCAACCCGCCTGCATGAAGCCGGAATCGCTAGTAATCGCGGATCAGCATGCCGCGGTGAATACGTTCCCGGGCCTTGTACACACCGCCCGTCACACCACGAGAGTTTGTAACACCCGAAGTCGGTGAGGTAACCTTTACGGAGCCAGCCGCCGAAGGTGGGACAGATGATTGGGGTGAAGTCGTAACAAGGTAGCCGTATCGGAAGGTGCGGCTGGATCACCTCCTTTCTAAGGAAATTAAGGAAAACTTCGTTTTCCACAATTAAGTTTGACGTTTCCGTTTTGTTCAGTTTTGAAGGTTCAATCCTTCAGTATGTGTTCTTTGAAAACCGGATAGGAGAAACAAACCAAGTAAACCGAGAATCGCTTATTTTTGGATTTAAACCTTTTTATGGTTAAGTTAGAAAGGGCGCACGGTGAATGCCTTGGCACTAGGAGCCGATGAAGGACGGTACAAACACCGATATGCTCCGGGGAGCTGTACGTAAGCGTTGATCCGGAGATTTCCGAATGGGGAAACCCCCTGTCTTTAATTGGACAGGATTCCTGCCTGAATCCATAGGGCAGGAAGGGCACACCCGGGGAACTGAAACATCTCAGTACCCGGAGGAAGAGAAAGCAATTGCGATTTCCCAAGTAGCGGCGAGCGAACAGGAAACAGCCCAAACCGGAAGGCTTGCCTTCCGGGGTTGTAGGACACTCATATGGGAGTTACAAAAGAACAGGTTAAGTGAAGCGGCCTGGAAAGGCCTGCCGGAGAAGGTAAAAGCCCTGTAACTGACACTTCGTTCTCTCCCGAGTGGATCCTGAGTACGGCGGGACACGAGGAATCCCGCCGGAATCCGGGAGGACCATCTCCCAAGGCTAAATACTCCCTAGTGACCGATAGTGAACCAGTACCGTGAGGGAAAGGTGAAAAGCACCCCGGGAGGGGAGTGAAAGAGATCCTGAAACCGTGTGCCTACAAGTAGTCAGAGCCCGTTAACGGGTGATGGCGTGCCTTTTGTAGAATGAACCGGCGAGTTACGGTCTCATGCAAGGTTAAGCTGAAGAAGCGGAGCCGCAGCGAAAGCGAGTCTGAACAGGGCGAAAGAGTATGAGGCCGCAGACCCGAAACCAGGTGATCTACCCATGTCCAGGGTGAAGGCAAGGTAACACTTGCTGGAGGCCCGAACCCACGCACGTTGAAAAGTGCGGGGATGAGGTGTGGGTAGCGGAGAAATTCCAATCGAACTTGGAGATAGCTGGTTCTCTCCGAAATAGCTTTAGGGCTAGCCTCAAGCGAAGAGTTTTGGAGGTAGAGCACTGTTTGGACGAGGGGCCCTCATCGGGTTACCGAATTCAGACAAACTCCGAATGCCAAAAACTTATGCTTGGGAGTCAGACTGTGAGTGATAAGATCCATGGTCGAAAGGGAAACAGCCCAGACCGCCAGCTAAGGTCCCAAAGTATACGTTAAGTGGAAAAGGATGTGGCGTTGCTTAGACAACCAGGATGTTGGCTTAGAAGCAGCCATCATTTAAAGAGTGCGTAATAGCTCACTGGTCGAGTGACGCTGCGCCGAAAATGTACCGGGGCTAAACGTATCACCGAAGCTGCGGATGGACACCGTTTGGTGTCCGTGGTAGGAGAGCGTTCTAAGGGCGTTGAAGCCGGACCGGAAGGACCGGTGGAGCGCTTAGAAGTGAGAATGCCGGTATGAGTAGCGAAAGAAGGGTGAGAATCCCTTCCACCGAATGCCTAAGGTTTCCTGAGGAAGGCTCGTCCGCTCAGGGTTAGTCGGGGCCTAAGCCGAGGCCGAAAGGCGTAGGCGATGGACAACAGGTTGATATTCCTGTACCGCCTCTTCACCGTTTGAACGATGGGGGGACGCAGGAGGATAGGGCAAGCGCGACACTGGTTGATCGCGTCCAAGCAGTTAGGCCGGTGCGGAGGCAAATCCTTCGCGCCAAGGCGGAGCTGTGATGGCGAGGGAAATTTTAGTACCGAAGTTCCTGATTCCACACTGCCAAGAAAAGCCTCTAGTGAGGTGAAAGGCGCCCGTACCGCAAACCGACACAGGTAGGCGAGGAGAGAATCCTAAGGTGAGCGAGAGAACTCTCGTTAAGGAACTCGGCAAAATGACCCCGTAACTTCGGGAGAAGGGGTGCTTTTTGGGGTGTATGCCCCGGGAAGCCGCAGTGAATAGGCCCAGGCGACTGTTTAGCAAAAACACAGGTCTCTGCGAAGCCGCAAGGCGAAGTATAGGGGCTGACACCTGCCCGGTGCTGGAAGGTTAAGGAGAGGGGTTAGCCGTAAGGCGAAGCTCTGAACTGAAGCCCCAGTAAACGGCGGCCGTAACTATAACGGTCCTAAGGTAGCGAAATTCCTTGTCAGGTAAGTTCTGACCCGCACGAAAGGTGTAACGATCTGGGCACTGTCTCAACGAGAGACTCGGTGAAATTATAGTACCTGTGAAGATGCAGGTTACCCGCGACAGGACGGAAAGACCCCATGGAGCTTTACTGCAGCCTGATATTGAATTTTGGTACAGCTTGTACAGGATAGGTAGGAGCCTTGGAAACCGGAGCGCCAGCTTCGGCGGAGGCATCGGTGGGATACTACCCTGGCTGTATTGAAATTCTAACCCGCACCCCTTACCGGGGTGGGAGACAGTGTCAGGCAGGCAGTTTGACTGGGGCGGTCGCCTCCTAAAAGGTAACGGAGGCGCCCAAAGGTTCCCTCAGAATGGTTGGAAATCATTCGCAGAGTGTAAAGGCATAAGGGAGCTTGACTGCGAGACTTACAAGTCGAGCAGGGACGAAAGTCGGGCTTAGTGATCCGGTGGTTCCGCATGGAAGGGCCATCGCTCAACGGATAAAAGCTACCCTGGGGATAACAGGCTGATCTCCCCCAAGAGTCCACATCGACGGGGAGGTTTGGCACCTCGATGTCGGCTCATCGCATCCTGGGGCTGTAGTCGGTCCCAAGGGTTGGGCTGTTCGCCCATTAAAGCGGTACGCGAGCTGGGTTCAGAACGTCGTGAGACAGTTCGGTCCCTATCCGTCGCGGGCGCAGGAAATTTGAGAGGAGCTGTCCTTAGTACGAGAGGACCGGGATGGACGCACCGCTGGTGTACCAGTTGTCTTGCCAAAGGCATCGCTGGGTAGCTATGTGCGGAAGGGATAAGTGCTGAAAGCATCTAAGCATGAAGCCCCCCTCAAGATGAGATTTCCCACAGTTTGTACTGGTAAGATCCCTGAAAGATGATCAGGTTGATAGGTCCGGGGTGGAAGCGCGGCGACGCGTGGAGCTGACGAATACTAATCGATCGAGGACTTAACCAAATAGAAAAGCGGAGGTGCCTTGTTTAGCCCCGACAAGCGAATGTTCTGACCGGCATGGAGCCGTCTTTTGGCTCCGTGACGGGCAGGTTATTCGACCTCGAGGGGCTAGGCACCGGAGCTGGACAATAGAAAAGCGGAAGCGCCTCGCTCATCGGCGTACGGATTTCGGAGCTTTCGACTGAGATAAAGGAAACACGGCGAGCCCCTAAAGGCGAGCCGATGTTGACTTATCGTAGGGAGAAAGCGTAGAAATACGCTAGCCGATAGGCGCTGGAGCTAGACAATTCTCAAAGTTAGAAACGCATTCTCCGTTTACAGTTTTTTCTCCCATCCGGTTTTCAGGGAATCACATAATTCCTGTTGATAAGCAATGGAAACTTTGCTATAATGATTTTTGTCATTGAGGTCCGGTGGCGATGGCGGAAAGGTCACACCCGTTCCCATCCCGAACACGGAAGTTAAGCTTTCCAGCGCCGATGGTAGTTGGGGATCTCCCCCTGCGAGAGTAGGACGCTGCCGGGCCTGATATTCCGCAGTAGCTCAGTGGTAGAGCAATCGGCTGTTAACCGATCGGTCGTAGGTTCGAATCCTACCTGCGGAGTCATATGCTTCCATAGCTCAGCAGGTAGAGCACTTCCATGGTAAGGAAGAGGTCATCGGTTCGAGCCCGATTGGAAGCTTATAGTTTTTTGGCCCGTTGGTCAAGCGGTTAAGACACCGCCCTTTCACGGCGGTAACACGGGTTCGAATCCCGTACGGGTCACCATTTACATATTTGGAGGATTAGCTCAGCTGGGAGAGCGTCTGCCTTACAAGCAGAGGGTCGGCGGTTCGAGCCCGTCATCCTCCATTTTTATGCCGGTCTAGCTCAATTGGTAGAGCAACTGACTTGTAATCAGTAGGTTGGGGGTTCAAGTCCTCTGGCCGGCACCATTTACGGAGGGGTAGCGAAGTGGCTAAACGCGGCGGACTGTAAATCCGCTCCCTCAGGGTTCGGCGGTTCGAATCCGTCCCCCTCCACCATCCTTTTTTTTGGACATGCACTTTGGTGCATTTTTTTGGTGAGAGGGTTCATACTATAGATAATTGGGCCATAGCCAAGCGGTAAGGCAACGGACTTTGACTCCGTCATGCGTTGGTTCGAATCCAGCTGGCCCAGCCTTTTGCTATTGAATTGGCGTAGCCATTTGATATATAGATTTTTACGAGCCATTAGCTCAGTTGGTAGAGCATCTGACTTTTAATCAGAGGGTCGCAGGTTCGAATCCTGCATGGCTCACTCTTTTCTTTTTTTAAAGTGTGTGGTATTCTATAAATATGCGGAAGTAGTTTAGTGGTAGAACAACACCTTCCCAAGGTGTGGGTCGCGGGTTCGAGTCCCGTCTTCCGCTTCAAAGAGAAACGCTCAAAACCCTTTTTTATAAGAGGATTTTGAGCGTTTTTTATTTATCTGTAAATTGTTTTAACATCATGTACACTTCATTGTCTGTTAATGGGTGGTTGATGTTTAATCTAGTGGTGCAATTACCTTAGAAGCCCCCACCTGCAAAGCTAAAAAATCAGTGAACAAGAATGTTTGACTGCCGTCTGAAGGAGGATATTTTAACCAATTCCCATTTCTTCTGTATAATTATACAGAATTTTGTACAGTTGAGCCAATTGGAAAACAATTTTACAATGATAGATAGAGAGAAGGGAAGGGGGCAGTCAGATGGAGAAACATATTACAATAATGGGTGTTCCAATGGATCTTGGGCAGCGATATAAAGGGGTGGATCTGGGCCCGCAGGCGATCCGGTATGCAGGTGTGAAAGAAGGGCTCGAGAAACTCGGCTGCGCGGTTACCGATTTGGGTAATATTGAAATCGGCAGGGCGGAGCAGCTCCCTGATGATGAAGCCAATGCGAGAAATTTGAAATCGATTTCAAAAGCAAGCCAGTCCATTGCAGAGCATACAGATGAAATTGTAAAAAGCAACCGGTTTCCGCTTATTTTTGGTGGCGACCACAGTATTGCCATTGGCACAATTGCCGGCATCAGCAAGCATTACAGAAATCTCGGCGTCATTTGGTTTGACGCGCATGCGGATATGAACATTCCTGAGACAAGCCCTTCCGGAAATGTCCACGGCATGCCGCTTGCCGCCAGCCTCGGGCACGGGCATGCTTCTTTAACGGGCGTTTACGGCTATATTCCAAAACTGAAAGCGGAGCATGTTGTCCTGATCGGGCAGCGGGATTTGGACGAAGGGGAAAAGGATTTCATCCGTAATCTGGGCATAAAAATCTACACGATGGCTGAAATTGACCGGTTCGGGATGGAGAGTGTCATGACAGAAAGTATTAACTATTTAAAAGAAAGAACGGATGGCATTCATTTGTCGTTCGATTTAGATGCGCTCGATCCGCAAGAAGCCCCGGGTGTGGGAACGCCTGTATACGGCGGGATTCATTTCCGCGAAAGCAGGCTCGCCATGGAGATGCTGCACGATGCAGATGCCGTTGTTTCAGCCGAGGTTGTTGAAGTAAACCCGATCCTTGACAGCCGCAATCAAACGGCAGAAAAAGCTGTCCGCCTGATTGAAACATTGTTTGGAAAAAAACTTCTTTAAAAATAGCCCCTGCCGGCCGGTATCCGGCACTGCAAATAAAAAAACGGCAAATGATGTTTTGCCGTTTTTTTTATTTAAATCTATTCCATGGGTGTTCTGTTCACTTATCCCTGAAGTTTACTGCTTTTCAATTTGTTAAATTGATTGATGAGCTGGTCCAGATGCCTGCTTGCCTGTAAGACCTGGTCATCCCAGTATGCAGTGGTCGAAGCGAGCTGAATCATTTCACGTCTTTTTTCCTCAATTTCCAACATTAAGGCTCGGCTTTTCTGGTTCATCCCTGACTCCCCGTTCATATTCAAATTTGTAATATTTTATATCCATTTTACTAAAGATTTAAACATTTTTTCCATAACTTTGCTACAATAGACTTGAACATTTTTTTACTTTTTTTTGAAACCTTTTCAGGAGAAAACCGTAAAAATAACGTACCGCACAGGGCGGAGGGGGAAAATGGAAGCAACTGTAAACCGAAAAATTAAGCAGGTCATGAAGGGTGACCAAAATGCTTTTAATGATATCGTTGAATTATATAAAGATAAAGTATTCCAAATCTGTTTCCGCATGATCGGGAGCCGCACCGAAGCGGAGGATCTGGCGCAGGAAACATTTATCCGCGCCTATATCCATATTAAAAGTTTTAAGCAGGAACGGAAATTTTCATCGTGGTTGTACCGGATTGCTACTAATTTGTGTATTGACCGGATCCGCAAGAAGAAACCTGATTTTTATCTGGATGCGGAAATTTCCGGGACGGAAGGGCTGACCCTTTATTCAACCGTACCGGCGGAGGAAAAGCTGCCGGATATGCAGGTGGAGACACTTGAGATGCAGGAAATGATCCAGCGGGAAATTTTAAAATTGCCGGAAAAATACCGAATTATTATCGTTTTAAAGTATATTGAAGAATTATCTTTAAATGAAATCAGCGAAATGCTGGACATTCCGCTGGGAACGGTAAAAACAAGAATCCACCGCGGGCGTGAAGCGCTGCGAAAGCAATTGGGCAGGCTGTGAGGAGGGAAAAATATGGAGGCATGTTCTGAGAGAATTGTACTGTATATGCATGAATACTTAGATGAAGACATTCCGGAAGACCATAAAAAAATGCTCGAGTACCATTTGGAAACATGCCGCGCGTGCCGACAGCATTTTTATGAGCTGCAAAAAAGCATCTTTTACGTGCAAAGCCTTCCGAATGTCCAGGCGCCTCCCGGTTTTACAGGCCGCGTTATGAAAAATCTTCCAAGGGAGAAAAAGCGGGTCGGGGCGGGCCGCTGGTTGAAAATGCATCCGTTTCTCGCCTCCGCCGGCTTGTTCTTCATTTTAATGGCAGGCGCGATGTTTTCCGAGTGGCATAACCCGGACGAGTTTTCCGTAACGAAAAACAAAGACATCATTGTCCAGGGGCATACCGCAATTGTGCCGAAGGGAAAAGTGATTAAAGAGGACATTACGGTAACAAACGGCGATCTCCGGATTGAAGGGAAAGTGGAAGGGAATGTGACGGTGGTCCGGGGAAATGAATATATGGCCTCCGCGGGGGACGTTACCGGAAATGTGGAAGAAATTAATGAAGTTTTTGAATGGATTTGGTATAAAATAAAAGATGCAGGACAGGATGCATGGAAGCATTTGAAATGAATATAAATATATTGGAGCGGGGCCGGATCCGGTTCCCGTTTCTTTTTCCAGGTATACAAAAGCTGCTATTTCGCCGTGGGAAATGATATAATAGAACAGTTGAAGACAGAGGATATGAAGATTGATGAATTAATGGAGGCAGGGTCATGCATATTGCTGATTTCCCCATCTGGAGCTATCTCTCCAAAATTGTGGATATATTGGTCGTCTGGTATGTCATCTATAAATTATTAATGGTGATCCGCGGAACAAAAGCGGTCCAGCTTTTGAAAGGCATTTTTGTGATCATCATCGTCAGGAGTCTCAGCAGCTTGCTCGGGTTGCAGGCGCTGGCATGGATGATGGATCAGGCACTTACATACGGATTTCTGGTCGTGATTATTATCTTCCAGCCGGAGTTGCGGCGGGCCCTTGAGCAACTCGGCAGGGGAAAATTCTTTTCAAGAACGAACGGCCAGGAAGAAGATGAGCAGGCCCACCTCGTTGAAGCGATCGTCAAGGCGACCAGCTATATGGCGAAACGCAGAATCGGCGCCCTGATCTCGATTGAGCGCGGAACAGGATTAGGCGATTATATCGAAACCGGTATTCCGCTTGATTCTGTTGTGTCGGCTGAACTTTTGATTAATATCTTTATTCCGAACACCCCGCTTCATGATGGCGCCGTGATTATCCAGAAGCGGAAAGTGGCGGCAGCAGCCTGCTATTTGCCACTTTCCGAGAGCCCGTTTATTTCGAAGGAACTGGGGACAAGGCACAGGGCCGCGGTCGGGATCAGTGAGGTAACAGACTGTTTGACGGTGGTTGTATCCGAAGAGACGGGCGGGATAACGGTCACGAAGAATGGCGAGCTTCACAGGGATTTAAGCCTGGAGCAATTGCAGGAAATGCTGGAAGCCGAACTGAACTATACCCAGAAAACAAAGGAGCCTTCCTTGTCGAAATGGAACTGGAGGGTGAGAAAACATGGATAAACTGATGGACAATCGTTGGTTTATGAGGGTGCTGGCGCTTGTTTTAGCCATCCTGCTTTATATTTCAGTTGCGGTGGAAAACGGCGAAGGCAATAAAATTATCGGTTCCGCCACAAAAAACAGCAGTGGCGTAATTGAAAATATGCCGGTCCAGCTGATTTATGATAATAAAAACCTTGTTGTATCAGGCGCACCGAAAACGGTGGACGTGACTGTAACCGGCCCGAAAGTCATCGTCCAGCAGGTGAAAGCCGCTAGGGATTTCACCGTTTACATGGATTTAAGCAATGCACAAATCGGCAAGCAAAAAGCCAAATTGAAAGTAAAAGATCTTTCCGATAAACTGAAATACAAACTCAACCGTACGTATGCTACCGTATCGGTACAAGAAAAAGTATCCAAAATTTTCAACGTTGAGGCAGAATACGACAAAGATATGCTGGCAACCGGGTATGAAGCATCTGTGCCTGCTGTGGAGCCGGGTACTGTGAAAATTACCGGGGCGAAAAACGTCATTGACAGGATCAGTTATGTAAAAGCGACAGTGGAAATCAGCAAACCGATTACGGAAAGTTTTACGAGGGCCGCGACAGTGAATGTCCTCGACCGGAATTTAAATAAACTGGATGTCTCGGTCAACCCGGATAAAGTGAATGTCTCGGTGAATGTGACCAATCCGAGCAAAACCGTCCCGATTTCCATTAACCCGGTTGGCAGTAACCGCGACAATTTGACAATAACAAGTATCACGACAAATCCGAAGAAGGTGACCATCTACGGCACCAGTGCCCGCCTTGCCGGGATTGAGACGCTGCCGGTTAACATCGACATCAGCAAAATTACGAAAGATACGACCATTGATGTTCCAATTACTCTTCCGGACGGTATCAATAAGGTGGATCCGGAAATGGTCACAGCGACCATCAAAGTGGAAGAAAAAAAGAATGAGGATGAGAAAACGCTGAGCAATATTCCGATTAAGGAAAAAGGACTGGCTGCCGGCTATCAAATGGATTTCCTTTCTCCAAAGAGCGGAACGATTGATATTATTGCAGACGGGAAAAAGAGCGATTTGGACAAGATTTCCGCCTCTGATTTTAACGTTTCGATCAATCTGTCTGGTCTGAAGGAGGGGGACCATGACGTTAGCTATATTGTATCGGGCCCGAAAAATGTAACGTGGAGGCTTTCCGGTGAAAAGGCGAAAATACGCATAAGTGACGCAGCACAAAAGACAGAATAACAGAACTGATATGCGGAAAAGAAGGAGCGAAACCTGATGACGAAATTTTTTGGTACAGACGGAGTAAGAGGCATAGCAAATTCTGAACTCACACCTGAACTTGCTTTTAAACTGGGACGTTTCGGCGGATATGTTTTGACCAAGCATGCGAATGAGCGGCCGAAAGTTCTGATTGGCCGCGATACGCGCATTTCCGGGCAGATGCTTGAGGGGGCGCTTGTTGCCGGGCTTCTGTCTATCGGGGCGGAAGCAATGCGGCTTGGCGTGATTACCACGCCGGGTGTTGCTTATTTGACAAAAGCATTGGGGGCGCAGGCCGGCGTCATGATTTCGGCATCGCATAACCCGGTGGAAGATAACGGCATTAAGTTTTTCGGCCCCGATGGTTTTAAACTGTCGGATGATGAGGAAGCGGAAATCGAAGAACTGCTCAATCAAGACACGGATGACCTGCCGCGGCCGGTCGGGAAAGATCTCGGTATTGTCAGCGACTACTTTGAAGGCAGCCAAAAATACCTGCAGTTCTTAAAACAGACAGTGGATGAAGAATTTACCGGTATTCATGTGGCGCTTGACTGTGCCAACGGTTCGACTTCTTCGCTGGCGACATATCTTTATGCTGATCTTGATGCAGATGTCTCGACAATGGGAGCATCCCCGAACGGTCTGAACATTAATGACGGGGTCGGGTCCACGCATCCGGAAGCGCTTGCTGCTTTCGTCCAGGAAAAAGGCGCGAATGTCGGGCTTGCATTTGACGGCGACGGCGACCGGTTGATCGCTGTTGATGAAAAAGGCCAGATCATAGACGGGGACCAGATTATGTATATTTGTGCCAAATACTTAAAACAAGAAGGGCTTTTAAAGAAAAATACCGTCGTTTCTACTGTAATGAGCAATCTCGGCTTCCATAAGGGCCTTGAAGCGCTCGGCATCAACAGTGTTCAAACGGCTGTCGGTGACCGGTACGTTGTCGAAGAAATGAAAGCAAACGGCTTTAATTTGGGCGGTGAGCAGTCGGGCCATATTATTTTCCTTGACCATAACACGACCGGGGACGGCCTTTTAACCGGACTGCAGCTGATCAACATTATGAAAATCGCGAACAAGCCGCTTTCCGAACTGGCTGCGGAAATGAAAAAGTACCCGCAGAAACTCGTGAATGTAAAGGTAACCGATAAATACCATGTTTTAGAAAACGAAAAAATAAAATCGGTGATTGATGAGGTGGAAAGGGAAATGGCCGGAAACGGGCGTGTTCTTGTCCGCCCTTCCGGAACAGAGCCGCTTGTGCGTGTCATGGTGGAAGCACAGACGGCGGAAGACTGCAGCCGGTTTGTTTCCCGGATTGCCGGGGCAGTGGAAGCGGAAATGGGTTTAAGAGAATAATTTTAAAAAATCCATCCCGGCTTTTCAATTGGTGCTGAAAAGAATTATTTTTTCCTGTGCATAAGGGGGCACGCAACAACCCTCTTATGCATATTTTATGTTGAGAATGGTAAAATATGTTGACGAAGTATCACGCATACGCTATGATAATGATGTTGTTTTCTCTTCACTTTACAGAAAAGGAGGATCGTTTGCGATTTTTTAAAAGCGCCAGAACTGGGCCTGGGACGGATAGGTCCAGTTGACGAGGAGGAGGAGTATCGAGCTTTCGGCGGATGCCTCCCGGCTGCCACACACAGCCGTATGTTTTTCCACAAATCGGCGGGGCGACCCGGCGGACAAAGGGAAAAGCATGTGGGAAGAGAAAACGGATCAGAAGTTTTACAAAAATTTCAAGAGATAAGGGGGCAGGACTGCTCCCGGTGGTTCTTGCCCCCTTGTGATCCGAGGAGGAAGAACAAATGTGTGGTATTGTTGGTTATATCGGTACTGAAGATGCGAAGGAAATTTTGTTAAAAGGCTTGGAGAAGCTGGAATATAGAGGCTACGATTCTGCAGGGATCGCTCTCCGAAATGAAGCCGGCGTGCATGTGTTTAAAGAAAAGGGACGGATTGAAGATTTGCGCCGGATCGTGGATATGCGAATTGCGGCAACGATCGGCGTCGGCCATACACGCTGGGCAACCCACGGGGTTCCGAGCAGAGAAAATGCCCACCCGCACCAAAGTGCATCCGGCCGTTTTACGCTTGTGCATAACGGCGTGATCGAAAACTACACGCTTTTGCAAAAAGAGTATCTCACGGATGTTCCTTTAAAAAGTGATACCGATACGGAAATTATCGTGCAACTGGTGGAAAAATTTGCTTCAGAAGGCCTTGAAACGGCGGAAGCGTTCCGGAAAACGCTGACGCTTTTAAAGGGTTCTTATGCGCTTGCCCTCTTGGACGAAAAAGACGGCAATACGATTTATGCGGCAAAAAATAAAAGCCCGCTTTTGGTAGGCGTCGGCAACGGCTTTAATGTGGTAGCGAGCGATGCGATGGCGATGCTGCAAGTGACAGACCAGTTTATCGAACTGGCAGATGGTGAAATGGTCATCCTTACCCGCGGGCAAGTCACCATCCAGAATCTTGCCGGTGAAACGATCACCCGCCAACCGTATAAAGCAGAAATCGATGCAAGCGATATAGAGAAGGGTACGTACCCGCATTATATGCTGAAAGAAATCGATGAGCAGCCGCTCGTGATGCGGAAAATTATCCAGGCTTACCAGGATATCAACGGCAAATTGTCTGTTGACAGCCAAATTATCGATGCCGTAACCGAAGCTGACCGGCTTTATATTATCGCATGCGGCACGAGCTACCATGCCGGCCTTGTTGGCAAGCAGCTCATTGAGAAGCTGGCGAAAATTCCAGTTGAAGTCCATGTATCCAGTGAATTTGTTTACAATATGCCGCTTTTGTCAGAAAAACCGCTGTTCATTTTTATTTCGCAAAGCGGGGAGACAGCCGACAGCCGTGCCGTGCTTGTAAAAGTGAAAGAATTGGGTTACAAGACGCTGACGATGACCAATGTGCCGGGCTCGACTTTGTCCCGTGAAGCGGATTATACCCTATTGCTTCATGCAGGACCGGAAATTGCGGTTGCTTCGACAAAGGCATATACGGCGCAAATTGCCGTCCTTGCGATCCTTGCTGATGTAGCGGCAAAATCGCGTGGTTTCAGCGAAGACTTCGACCTGGTACATGAACTCGGCCTTGTGGCAAATGCGATGGAAGTGCTGTGTGGTTCAAAAGAAGAAATTGAACAAATGGCATATGACTACTTGACGGTCACCCGCAATTGCTTCTTCATCGGCCGTTCGATGGACTACTTTGTCTGCCTTGAAGGCGCACTGAAGCTGAAGGAAATCTCTTATATTCAAGCGGAAGGTTTTGCAGGGGGCGAACTCAAACACGGCACAATTGCCCTGATTGAGGACGGTACACCGGTTGTCGCGCTTGCTACGCAAAAAGACGTCAACTGGAGCATCCGCGGCAATGTCAAGGAAGTTGTCACCCGCGGGGCCAACCCTTGCGTGATCTCGATGAAAGGCCTGAATGAGGAAGGCGACCGTTTCGTCATTCCTCATGTACACGAATTATTGACACCTCTTATCTCAGTTGTACCATTGCAGTTGCTTGCGTATTACGCAGCACTGCACCGCGGCTGCGACGTCGACAAGCCGAGAAATTTGGCCAAATCGGTCACAGTCGAATAAACAAAAAAGCCCGGGGAAGCCAGAATGACTGGTTTTCCTGGGCTTTTTGTTTAATCAAATGATTGATTGAAGGGATGATACAAGGTAAAACAAGGCGATTTTATTGGCCCGGCTTCTTTGGATGAGGCCTTGTATCTCCCTGTTAAAAAGTCCGTCCCCTGCAAAAAAGTTGGTACCCGCTGTTAAATAGTTGGTACCTGACCGGCAGGAGACCAGGCCAATTCAGCAGGCAAATATGGTTGTTTTCCGGGTCATTTTCAACCCTAATTCAATAGAAAGACAAACTCGGGCTCGATCCAAAACGGGTCCAGTTTTTCTTTTGTACAGCGGCCCCAATCCTTTGTCCCGCATGGGCTCCGCCGTTCTCTAATCCTATAGCGTTAGAAGCTCCACTGTATGGAATTGGGCGATTCTCAGTCCTTTTTCATGTGGTTCCCAGCCAGCTCAGTTCCGTCATTTCTCCAATATTTTTTCTCTAATCAGGGAAGAACTTTTTGACATTTCCAGACTATGCTGAACAACTCAGCAACCTAATTTCTGGTAAAAATCAGGCGTTTTGGGAACCAACTTTTTAACATTGCCAGCGGTCATCAAAATGCGGTTGGAGCCTTGGGGGAGTAAGAGGAAAGGGGGATTTTGGCGGGGAAGGACTTTTTTACAGGGGAATAAATAGTAATATATATCTAAAATATCAAAAAATAGGTACCAATAATATTATTTTATGGTAAAATTTGTTGTGGTACTTCAAGTATCTTTTCAGGATCCGCAGCATTTGCTGCTGAGAAACCGAGTGAAACCACATCTTCTGTAGTACAACAAAGTCAGGCAACTCAAGCTCAAGCTTCATCTCTTGCAGTAGATCCTGGTATTCAATCTATTAACGGTCAGATGTCTACTCAATCAGAACCAACTTACATAAATAAGAAGGCTTTAAGATGGGCAATTGATAGTACTACTCCTATTACTAATCTAGTAGGTAAATATTTTGGTAAAACAGCTGTGAAAAAAGTAGGAAGCGTTATGCATAGTCATGTAAAACCTGCTCTACGTAAATTAGAAGCTTTAGATAAGGTAAACTAAAAGAAACTTTAATACGATGCTATGAAGGGACCACTTGGAGCTACAGCTGCAAGATTTGGTGCTAAAGCCATTGTAAAAGTGATTCAAATCTTTAGTCTCGTTTAAAAAAAGATAGGAGAATAAGTATGGATGCTAAAAATACCTCGCAAGTGATTGAAAATTTGGAGAACCAGGTAGAAAGATTAGATAAAGAAGTTTATAACTTAAATTCTAAGGTTGAACTTTTAGAAGGCCTTTTAATAAAAATTATTGAAAATCAAAAAATATCTCCTAATTTATTATTAGATATTGATTGCATTGCTGTAAAAAAAGATTTAAGTGGTGAAGAGCGAGCTGAGATTTCATTTTTCCTTCTCAAAGTTCAAAAAGAGTATATGCAAGAAGGTAAAGTTCCAAATTTAGAAGAATTTCATTCTGGATTATGTAATGTACTAGGTGTTACTCAAAATGAAAAAGAAGAATATCCAATTGAAATCTCAAAACAATTGCTTCAGAAGTATGACAAAATAGGTGAATTTCCAGTTGCAAAAGAAATTTTATCTAAAAGTTGAAATACCGAAATCTATTCTCACCCCTTGTTCTACAAGGGTTTAAAGCAAAAATAAAAGCATGAACACTCAAAACTCGGTAAGGGGTGTTACGATTGCCAAAATATGAGAGTAAAAAAGCCTTGATTGATGAAATTACTAAGAGTGCAAAGTTATTTATTGATGAATTCCGTTCTATTAATAATCTTAATAAAGATGTATTTGTAAACGGAGTGGATAGAACGCCATCCCAGATGATTGCTTACCAACTGGGATGGTTAAATTTAATATTATCATGGGAACAAGATAACAAAGAGGGAAAAAATGTAATAACACCTGCGCCAGATTATAAATGGAATAACCTAGGGGGGCTTTATCAGAGCTTTTATGATAAATATGCAAATGATTCGATTGAAACGTTAATTGAACTGTTTAATCAGGATGTTCATAAAATCATTCAATTGGTTGAAAGCTATAATGACCAAGAATTATTTGAGCAAGGCGGCAGACAGTGGGCGTCTTCAACACCATCCAATTGGCCAATTTGGAAGTGGATTCATATCAATACAGTAGCGCCATTTAAAACGTTTAGAACTAAAATTAGAAAATGGAAAAAGATAAAGGGATATAATTTTTAATGGATTTGCAGGATCAAATAAATTTAGAGACCTTTCGCAGCCGAAAGGGTACAAAAGGAGTGACTTGAAGTAGCCGGTATAACCTATCGAGAAAAATTTTCCACATACGGTAAAGCGCTGTCTCTGCTCGTTTTCGAACGAATATGGTAAAATAAGGGCAGCTTATTTTAAGGGAGTTTTCAATATGGCGAACGGATCATCTCTATATAAAGGACAGTATCATATAGAACTTAGGGATGTTGACTTTACAAAGAAGTTAAAGCTAAGTGCATTGTTCAGCTTGTTTCAAGACATTGCCAGTCTCGCTGCCGAGGATCTTGGTTATGGTATTGAAACATTGGAGAAGAAGTATAAGGTGGCATGGATTTTAACCCGCATTCGCGTGGATATCCTGCGCCATCCTACTTGGGATGAAAACATCACGATTGAAACTTGGCCGCTTCAACCAAGCAAGATTGATTTTGACCGCGACTTTCTTGTCAAAGATCACACCGGAGCGGTCATCATAAAAGCGGCATCAAAATGGGTCGTCATGGGTTTAAACGATCGGAAAATTAAACGAACAGAATCAATTAACATCCACTACCCTGAAAACCGTACGGAACGCGCTATTGAAGGGAAATTTGGGAAGTTCAAAGATTTTGGCGGATTAGAACCCGCTTATCAAAAAGTCATTGGATACAGTGATATCGATTTTAACGGCCATCTCAATAACTCCAAATATGTCGATTACATCATGGATTGCTTTCTTCCGGATTTTCACAAAAGGCACCCCATTCATACAATAGAGATCAATTTCAATCAAGAAGCCTTGCCGGGAGATTCCATTACACTATACAAAGATATTTCCAAAATGGACGAGCACGAGCTTTATGTTGAGGGGATCAATCAAACCGATCATCATACCATTTTTAAATCGCACATCACGATTCATTAAGGGGCTCTCAATCAGGGTCCAAGTACAGAAATTCCTTTAGATCATGGTGTCTGTGTTGTCTTATTTTTCAAAAGGATGAACCAATTGGCCATAACCAAGTTAATTAAGTCTGGCAGAACGAGTTTTATTGTTAAAGTTTGGTTTCAGAAATGACCGAATCCTATTGAGATTCGGTTATAATCGTTAGCCATATCATCACTTTTGCGATTGATCATGCAGAATGATTGGTTTATTATCTCGCATCGTCGCTTGATATAAACTTATGTCGCCGGTTTTCGGCACTCCAGATAATGCGGGAACGACAAAATTATCATTGAGTGAAATCGTCCAAACCGCCTGCTTTTGTTTCTCTAAAACGATGGCAAGCGTACCAAATTGTTTGATATGGCGCCAATCAAAAAATTCTGTACGCCCGCCCACAATAACCGTTATCCCTTTTGTATCGCTTACCACTTTGGTATTTTTTCCTTGCCACTTGCCTTGGATTTCCGACCCGACATAATAATAGGAACGACCATCTGACCGGTCACCGTATGTCGCAATGAATTGCTCGATCTTTCCGTCAGCTGTCTTATAAGTCACTGCGGCGATATCGTTGGCGAGCCATTTGACCTTAAACACCCCGTCTGTCTTATAGGGCAGTCTTTCTTTTGGCCGCGCAAGGATACCGAAATAAGACCTTAGATAGACGGCGTCGCCGGACTTCGTCTTTTCTTTGATCGACACCACATGTTTGTAATCGGGCGAGAGGCTTGTGATATTTTTTATTTCCTTGTTACTCGCAACAAGCAAGCCTCCACTTGCAAGGATGAAGACGACAGCCAAGCCACTGATAGCCCAAAGCCATATTTTTGAAGGTTTCAGGAGAAGTATAATGGCCAGCGCTAAAAAGATGAAGCAAAGGATATTGATGAAGTAAAAGAGCCTGTCATCGACATACTCCGCTTGAAATCTTTCATGCGCATATAGGCAGCCCATTTGCAAACAAAAGAAACCAACGGCGAAAAGAAGCAGCATCCACCCGGTCACTTTGATATATAATCCTTTTACCTGGCTCATTCGCCTACCTCCGTCGAAAACTCCCATGTCAACCCATTATCTTTTGATATGAACTTGCCTTTAACTTTTCCACCCTTATAATCGCCATTGGGACCTTGATTAACAAGTAGGACCAGGTGATCGCCTTCTTTTTTGGGGATTTCAGCCGTCACAAAGATCTTATGATACTTTGCCGGTATATTTATTTCCGCCCTCTTCCACGATTTTCCGCCGTCTTGCGTCACATGGAAATCCGGTTCCTCAGGATCAATCGTCCCATAAGACATAAATCCGGTTGATTCATCGATAAATCCACCGTCAGAAAGCAGCCGCGAATCCCCTGTAAAGCCGGTGATATGCCAAGTCTTACCGCCATCATAGGTTAAATAAGCATTTGAACCTTCTTGTGACATGGTCCGATAGCCGGTAAGAATCACATAACCGAAACGATCATTCAGAAACGCGACTTTTCGAATTCGTATGCCGGGAAAGTCTTTTTCAACAACCGCGCGCTGCCACGTTTTGCCTTGGTCAAGCGTATAAATGAGTAACGTTTCCTTATCTTCTGATTCATCTGAATAGAGGAATGCCGCCCGTTTTGCCGTGAGAACATAGCTATTTTCGATGAGTTCTTGTTCATTGCCGTTATATTCCCCCTTAAATAACTGATCTTTTTTTACCGGGACGGTGACCCAATGGCCGCCCTTATCAAACGTAATCTTAAGCTGATTGTTTGTTAACGCATAGCCATTCTTTTCATCCATATAATGCGGCTGAAGTGGCGTTGTTTGTTTAGGCTTTAATGGCGCGCCGTCGCCGTATTGTTCATCAATCGTTTGATCAAATGGAGGAGAGGGCAATCGCTGGGACTTATAGAACGAGATTGTCATGATGATGAAACCAATGATGATCACTCCGGCCACCATAAAGACGAATTTTTTCATCTTATACACCTTCATTTTTTAATAGTCCGAAGGCTTAAAAAGCGTCAAACATAAGAACGCTTTGTAAGTGTTTAGTACTTAAAATAAGCGGCCGAATTCGGTTAATCGCGGTCACTTATTCTTGGTATCAGATAAACAAAAATACGATCATTTTCAAACCGCGCCTGCAATTTTCAATCGGGTCAATTCGGTAGAAAAGAATTTGTATGTTAAGCCTTTGCCAGTTTTTTTCTTCTGAATTACGAAAGTAAAATAGAAGCTTAAAATAAAAAGGTGCCTCGAACCTCTGGTATAATTAGGTTTGACAAAAACTACTAAACCAGAAAGAGGAACCTTTAAGGTGAATTATATCACTTCTGTCTTGAAAATCAAATGTGTTTTTTATTTAAAGAAGAATACAAATTTTAGTCGGTTTCCCTCAATTTTGTAGTTTTTGAAAAAATGGAGTTGCGGAATATAGTCAAGAAAAAAGAAACTCTGCCCAAAATTAACCCTGGATCCTCTTTAGAGTAATAAGGGGGATGGCAACGATTCGTAAAATATATGGTCATTTTGGTGTTTTCTGCCGATAACCATGTTACCGGCAGCGTTTTTGGTGGCTTTCTCCAAAGAGTTTGACATATTCTCCTAAAGGTTTTTTGTTATATTCTCTATCGGGATATCTGATTTTATCTTAAATGAAGAATAAAACAAGGTAATCCGTAAGATGGCCATAACGGCGATTATCATACAAGTTATAAATATCCCAAAGGTTTCTATTAATCCCCAAGAAATGATCATAAAAGAAAGGGTGCCTAGATCTGCTGATGCCTCCATCACGCCCATTACTTTACCTTTTTCATATTGGGGGATCGCTTTAAAGGTTTCAGCTGAGAGCAAATTATTTATTACGGGGTTTCCCATCGTCATAATGGCAAATCCAACTATAAAGAATATCCAGTTTAAGGAGGCTCCCATCATAACAATGCCCCCACATACCAAAAAGACAGTTAGAAAATACAAAAATACCTTTGAAGCGAATAAAAGACTGGATCTTGATAATATCATATTGGATAAAATCACAAAAACACCACCAACGAGCCAAAAAATCGATATTTCAAAGTCAGCTACTTTAAAATGTCCTTCCAAAATATACACCGAAAGGCTCGTCATTACGGGACCAATCATGCCACCTAGTAAATGTGAGAAAAAGTAAATCCGCAGTATTTTATCTTTTAAAGTCCTTTTCAAATATGCTAAGGAAAACCATGCAGTATCATGCGAGTGTTCGATTTGAATTTTTTCATCAAACCTCATGATTAAAAACGCGCACACGAGAAAAGAAGCAGAGTCTATGAGAATGGCGTACGAACTTAAAATACCAAAAATGAGTGGCCCGATAGTAAAACCTACAGTCTTACAAGTTGTAGTAAACGTGTTTTTCTTGCTTATTGCCCTTGCTAATCCTATGTTTGGATCTTTAATTGTCAAATCTCTAAACCATACTTCAAGACACAGATTAGCAAAATGCCCAAGTGATTGGGATAAGATCATCAAAGGGAATAAAAAAATAATAAAATGTTTAAATGATAGTAATGAAAATAATGTTATCATAACAAAGCAATTAAGAAAAAAGGAAGTAAATATCATCTTTTTAGAAGATACTTTGTCTATAAAATGTCCGCTTACAATGGTAGATATTATTCCCGCAATCGTTTCTGTAAGGTACAAACTTCCGGCATAAAGGAATGAGCCTGTTAGATTGAGGGCAAAAATGGGAAGACCGGTCCATGTTATTGCGGTACCTAGCGTATTAATGGTATCAACAAGTATTAATCTGTTTACTGCGTTGTTTAACATATTGGCACCCCCAAAAAATGCTTTTATGGCCAAAGGCAAGCCTAAATTAAAATAGGCTTGCCTTATAAACAATCGTTTGCTGACTTTTCACCTTAAATCTGAACCTTGGCTTGTTCAGTTTTTAATGGTTCGTTTAAGCAAGTCTTTTTTTCTTGTTCACCTTTCAACGGTTCATTATAGCAGGTTGCAGCTTTCAACGGTTCATTATAGCAGGTTCCAGCTTTCAATGGTTCATTGTAGCAGGTCGCAGCTTTCAACGGTTCATTGTAGCAGGTTCCAGCTTTCAATGGTTCATTATAGCAAGTCTTTACTTCAGCATTCGTGCTATTTTTGGCTAGTTCTTTAACTTTATCTGATAACGGTATATTATAGTCTTCTTTAAATTCAACGGACCATTTTTTCAAAGACTCCCTATATATATTCAATAAATGAGGAAGCTCAGATTCTTCTTTGCCATAACCAGGATTATGATCTAAAATACAACCAAAGTAATCCATGCAATCATTATAATATTTCTGTGGATGAAGAATATGAAGGTGCCACATTTCGTCAATATCATACGTAGGGCAGATTGAGGTGTAAGGATATTTTTTCACTAAATATAGGAATTTCAAGTATCTGTTTTTTATACATGTAAGTTCCTCTTCTGATAACCTACTTAAAACCCCATCACTCCTCCTAGCCGCCTCGATTAAGTCCACGCTCACATTTGGAAAATGTTTGCTCATATACTTTACCTCCCATATTTTATTTCCTACATCACTATAACTATGAGGGCTTACCGAAATTTATGTGTATGTTCATCAAATAAATGTCAACCTTATAGGACTTGCCTTAAAGGGAGATACTTATCTGCTCAAAAGTAACGGAGAGCTTTTTGTACCAAATAATTCCAATGGTCTCCGTGTCCCATTTTACATATTGAAACTATTTGCCGACAGCTTTCCTTACACATTATATTCGCGAAAAGTAGCCGAAATCCTTCTTTAATCTGTAATTTTTGCTTATTCAACAGGTCCTAAATAGCCAGTCCCGGATTCAACAGGAAAACAGTCCGATTTGGCAGGCAAAATTCAATTGAAAACCAAATTCAAACTGGATCCAAAACGGGTTCAGTTTTTCTTTTGACCAGTGTAATTTCTATCCTCGATGCAGATTAGGAGGGGAATTGAAAAAGTTTTTTAAGACTGTCGGTGAATGACATTGCATTGGCATTCATCATGATCTGGACCCAAGAAAAAGGTCATTTACGACATAAGACCATTTTATTAAGAAAGGTTGCGGGGTTGATCCTTTTCTAAGAGGAGGCAAGAAAGACCATCCTTTTTCGTTTTCAAGATGGTCTTTTTTAATCAAAATTCAATTTTTCTATCCCTTTCTTTTTGTTGATAAAATCACCAATTGTCCTAGTAAAGCCACTAGCACAAGACAGCCGGCTGCAAATGGAAGTTGGGAAGGTGTCAATCCAGCTACCATAACAACCCCTCCAAGCGCAGACCCTACTGAGCTCCCTAAATAATTGGCGGAACTGTTTAAAGCGACAACAGCGGGTCCGTGTTTAGGCTGTAGCTCGAGTAATACATGCTGTTGAGGGGCTAGTGAAGCCCATCCCATTGCACCCCAAATAAAGAAGGGTAGAAACATTAGAATAGGAACTCTAAGACCTAACGGCAGACTGAACATGGCTAATGCTAATAGAATTAATATACCGCCCGTAATCCAGCCTGGACGTCCTATTCGATCAATAAGAGTACCAATGAATAAGCTGCCGACAACACCACCAATGCCCCACGCCCAAAGATATGGTGTAACAGAATGGATTCCATCCAAGTTCTGCAAGATTGGAGCGATATACGTATAAAGCCCCAAACTTGCAATGCCTGTCACAAAAGTAATGCCAACCGTTGCTGTTACTCTTCCATTGGCCAGCATTGCAAGACGTTGCCGTAATGACGGTGGGGGCGAAGCTGGAATGTTTGGAAACCAGATGACAATCCCAATCATAGCAATGAGACCAAGTATCGTAATGAGCCATAACGTCCCATCCCAACCTGCATGCGCAGCAACTATCAATCCGAGTGGAACCCCCACGACCGTCCCCATGCTCATACCGCCTAATGTCATACCTAAGGCACGTCCGCGCTTCTTATCGGAAACAAGAGATGAAGCGGTTGCCGTGGCAAGCGGAGAATAAAGACCAGCTCCGATCCCTGCAATGGCACGAGCAATAAGCAGAAAGAGAAAATTCGGTGCCAGTGCACTGCCCGCATTGCCTAATGAGAACACCGCAAGTGCCAGTACCAATATGCTACGTGTTGGTTTTCCGGCCAATAATGTTGCGAAAATCGGAGCGGCGAGCGCAAAGCAAAGTGTGAAGATGGTCACAGCCTGTCCCGTCTGCGAATCGATGATTTTAAATGTTGCCCCGATATCGGGTAACAAACCAGCCATTACATAGGCATCAAACCCAAGCGTAAACATCCCTATGGTAAGAAGAAATACCCTCCTCATGTTACCCCTCCTCAAATCTTCTATTATATACTTGTTAAATATTTAACTATTTGGATATTTCTTCGTATAGGATAAACCAATATGTTACAATGAATGGGTCCCTATATGTGCAAGATTACTACAAGGACAGGATAAAAGGAATAATCATTGTGTTAGATGGATATAACAAATAGTTATAACGGAATAAGGTGAAGTGAATGAATACGGAGTGGCTGCAAAGTTTTGTGGAGGCTGCGAAACAAAAAAGTTTATCTAAAGCCGCAAAATCCAACAACATCTCTCAACCAGCATTGAGCAAGCATATACGAAATTTGGAAAATGAACTTGGCGTCGTGTTGTTTCATAGAACGTCAACCGGCATTGAACTAACGGAGGCTGGTCAACATTTCCGCACCCGGATTTTACCAGTCATAGATGAGCTAGCTTCGATTCGTCAAGAATTACGACAGTTTTCCCGGACGGCACCAATAGCGATAGGAAGTCTACCTAGTTTGGCCACTTATTATTTACCCTCGAGAATTAAGGAGTTACGTTCTTTGGATCAGCCAACAACATTAATGATTCAAAACACTTCAGATGAACTTGTACAATCATTAGAGGAAGGAAGACTTGACGTTGTCTTAATCGATACCCTGAGTACAAAGGAATCGTTGTGGAGTTGGGAATTGTTTACGGAGCCTTATTATGCGGTGTTTCCCATAGACCACCGTCTTCGATCACGAAAAACGGTTCAGCTTGTTGATCTATGCAAAGAACCCCTCATTGTTCATCAAGCTCCTTGTGATACAAGAAGGCGGATTAAAGAACAAATGGATTCGCTGGGTTACAAGCCTAATATCATTAGTGAAGTAGCTTTTGGTGATTTTATTTTTGGAGCCGTAATGGCTGGAATGGGCATCACAATTGTTCCTGAAATAAGTGCTAAACATATCGATCATCAACAACTTTTCGCTTTGCCGATTATAGATTTTGGGAAAAAGAGGTCAATTTCACTGGCTACTAAAAATGCTAAACTTGGATTAAAACCCACATTTCGCATGTCTTAAATAAAATTCATTCTAATTTTTGAATGAACTATATTTAAATGGTTTGGTGGGATGATATCTTCTTATTTTTGAGGAATTTTCGATAAAGTTCTATTGAATTCGACATTCTTTTCATGAATTCCTCCTGTTGTGTGTTATTCGCCTTTGTTTTCGACATTTTTTGACACGTATATTGATACATCATACCCGCATAATTCAATGATTTTTTTGGCTTGTGAATCAATATTATCGGGTAAGAGCCTTATTTTTTGTTGATTTTGATTTATAAGGATCACGGTAATATCTTCTAATTGCTCTAACAATGCTTGGCCTGTGGGTTGATAGAGTTTCCTTTTTCCTTTCAAGATTAGAGATAGGTTCTTTTCTTTCAGTTCTTTTCTAACTCGATATTCTAAAATTCCATAGATTAATAAAGCCATCACATACACAATACCTAAGGCCTCAACCCTTTCTGGGGTTTTCAAGTAAATGGCATCAATCATTTGTGAATCTTTGATTAATCGGAAACGGGTCTCAGCGGCCGACTGTCCTTTATAAACCCTCAAAACTTCTTGATTGGATAGTGTCTCCTCGTCTAATTTATTTGTGATTAAAACAAAAGTGCTGAGCATTTTTTTCTTATTTTCGATAAAATCATGATCTTTTTCAAACGATTCCAGTTGTATTTGATAGATTTGTTCTTGTTTTGTCTGTTCGTCCTTTTTAGGTCTTCCTCTCTTTTTTCGTTTGATAGGTTGATCACTCATCTGGACGTTTAGTTTATAACAGAAATATGAAGCCTTTTGTTTTTTCTTAAAAGATTGAATTGCTTCTAGTGCGTCCTCTTTACAATGAAAGATAACTTTACTCAGTTTTTCTATCTCTTTTTTTAATTGTATTTCTTCCTTTTCGATCGCCCGATTTAGGGTTTTCTCTTTTCGTTGATCTAAATTGTTTGAGTGGACAACAAGAAACCGGTAAGGAAGGTTTTGAATTTGTCTTTCAAAAGCTTGAATTTGGTAAATAGCTGCGTCTTTTTTATTGCTAAGTGAGCCTACCCTTTCCCAGTTATTGAGCAACCATGCCTCTTTCTTTAGTTCTGTGCTTAAACCGAATGTATCAGGTAAACGGGAAATAAACGATAAATTTTGTTGTTGAATTTCCGCTAGATTTTCCGTTGTGATTAATGCAGAATCGGCTTGATAAATGAGATTTTTCCAATCTTCATGGGAAAGGATTTTTCTCATCTTTTGAATAAATTCCACATTCCAAGATTTATCCGAAGTATTCCCATTTTCTACTTTTGCAAGAATAGGAATTCGTTCAGGTGTGACCCCCATCCCCAGAACGATTTGTTTTAAGTCAGGCCTATGGGCCTTACTATACCCGTACGTAATTTGCAGTCCATCTTTCTTCGGTTGTTTATATTCACCGTAAACAGAAATTGATGTTGTATCGTTATGGAGTACACCAATAGGAAGATTCAATTTTTTTAATGCTTTTAATGCAAGGGTGGAATATACTTTCCATGCTTCGGCTTTATACAAGTAATCTAATGCTCTTCCTAATGCATCATCATTTAATTGATCGGGTGAAATCGATGTATCGAAAAGCATCTCAGAATCTAGGTTTTGATAGAATTCATGAACCTTATAAAGGGGCTTGCCGCTGCATAAAATGTTTAAGACAAGGGCTTTAATCCTTGTTCCAGGTGAGATATGACAACGGACAGAATCCCATTTAACTAAATCATTAATGGTCTTTTCGAGTTCTATTTCATCACACAGTTTAGATAAAAGTTGAGACGGCCCCACATGTAAGGTTAAAATTTGATCTGACATAAAAATTCCCTCGTCTTCCCCTAGTTTAGATAATCATTCAATTCTACAAAGAAGGGGAAAATTCCTTTAAAAAAATCATAAAATGGAAAAATTTACGTGCGGAATATGCGTTAAAACTTTATCAATTTTTGGCGAAGCATGCTAATGAGAAGATCTAGGTATAGTCGTCTTAAATTGATGAATACTTGTTCTATTAACTACACGATTGTGGAATACCAGAAGTAAAAAATGATCAAACTTTTTTTAAAAAATTTATTTGAGATCTTTAAAAAAGAATACTGTACGCCAGCGTATCGCTCTTATACGATCAATCGTTTCCAAAGGGAATTTATCTATGCGGCTGGCGTACGAATGTCATCTTGAACATTTGTGAAATATACGCTCATAAAAAGGCATTCCGGCAAATATTTCAAAGTATACGGCTGATTGACTGGGTGTCGAAGCTGAAACGGAATACTGGAAATTGAAACGCCTGCAAATGTGGGGAGGGGGGAGTATGGCCATAACAACCCGAAAACAGGCAATTATAATTCCACTTTTAGCAATACCTTCAAACATATAATTCTAATTACTAAATATTTACCTATCGAATTTTCACACTTTTTTAATTGGGGATGATATCTTTTTATCCAGTTCTATAAGTAATTGACCGATCTTTTTATCATGAATCACTTGATCGGCATACCGATCAAATTGGGTCGGTTCCATGTTCACAATCACTAATTTTGCACCGTTCTCTTTGGCGATTAAAGGAAATTGGTTGGCAGGTGTAACGGATAAAGAGGAACCTAAGACGATAAAAAGGTCTGCTTTCTCTGCTTCCTCCAGAGCAAATTGAAAAGCTTCTTGTGGCAGCGCTTCACCAAATAATACGATATTTGGTCGTAGCACCCCGCCGCATTCACAGTAGAAATCGTTATTGACATAGTTTTCACTACTATATTCTCTTCCACACGTTTGGCAATGGACTTTTTGAAGGGTCCCATGCAATTCAGCGACCCGCTTACTGCCCGCTTCCTGATGAAAGCCGTCCACGTTTTGAGTAATAATTGAGCGAATGAACCCTTGCTGTTCCCATTTGGCTAAAATATAATGACCTTGATGCGGTCCAAATTCTTTTACACCTAATACGCGTTCCCGATAAAACGCGATAAATGCTTCGACATTTTCATTCAGGGCTTTCGTACTGGCAATTTGACTTGGATCTTTCTTTTTCCACAGTCCGTTATGTCTTGAACGAAAATCCGGTAGTCCGCTTTCGGTTGACATCCCTGCTCCGGTAAAGACGACCGTATGACGGGATGACTTTAACCAATCTTCTAACATGAAATCCGCTCTCCTTATTTATGTTAGATAAGTTTCCCTACAAATCATTGTACGCTACCTGCCAGAAAACTTCAAAAAGCGAATGCTCTCTCTACATTTTCATTTCAAAGTGTACATTTAGATGTCAGAGTGCCCTCCCATTTTTTTGCTCATCTACCCCTTCGAGTAATATACAGAGTTTCTACTTTTTTAGCGAACCTTGCGTCATATTTTTAGCATACAATAGGACTTTAAATTCATTTCTATTCGCCAAATATAGCCGGAATATTGAATGGAAACGCTTGACTTGTGACTTTTTTCCTGTGAAAATAGTAATAATGTGGAAATCAATGGAAAGAGGGAGAGTGTTATGGGGATCTTTTTAAAAAAGTTAAAATCATGGGACCAGTACATGCATTATTGCGATGATACGGATATAACGGAAATTGGAGGAAGGGCACGGGAAAAATTAAATTACCTCGGTGTGGATCAGGAAACATTACAAAATGTTCGGGAAGCGGCAGCGATTATAGAGCCTTATAAGGAAAAGATGGTTCAAATTTTTTATGAAAGGCTTACTTCAGTTGAACAATTTCATAAACTCATTATGCGATATTCCACCCTCGACAGGCTGTATGAAACTTTAAAAACATATGTGGAGCAGTTTTTTCAAGCAGAAGTGGATCAAACCTATGTGCTTACAAGAATTAAAATTGGCAAAGTCCATAGCAGGATTAATTTAACGGCTGATAATTTTATTGCAGCCCACCATTTTTTGATTCAATCGATGGGATCTATACTCATGAAGCATTTACATCATACGCCCGACAAAATGACAAAGGTTGTCCTTGCTGTTCAGAAGTTAGCTGCGTTTGACCAACAATTAATTGTGGAAGTTTATATGGAAGAAACGTTCAGAACTTTTTTGTTTGGTATGTCAGATATGCTGAATGAGACAACGAAAATTAATGAAACCAAACAATTAATTGAATCGATGAACAGGCAAATAGAAGAGACGGATAATGTTTCGGCGGCAACGGAAGAAATGAGCGCATCCATTCAGGAAGTGGCCCAATATGCAACCAAAGTTGCGGAAGGGACCGACCAGGCAGTCCAGTCTGTGTTCACAAGCAAAAGAGTAGTAGATCATGCGCTTGGAGATATTCAAATGGTCGGGCAAGTATATGAAAACGTGTTTGAAAAAGTAGAGCTGCTGGATAAAGAAATTCATAATACGAAAGATGTTATAAATGTGATCAGGGGGATAGCTGACCAAATCAATCTTCTTGCTTTAAATGCCAGCATTGAAGCTGCAAGGGCTGGAGAAAACGGGCTTGGCTTTGCCGTTGTTGCCTCAGAAATCCGGGAGCTGTCAGAACATACGAAAGTTCAAATTTCCAGTATTACATCGAACATGGAAGCGCTGCAAAAAGTGGCCAATGAGGTCATCCAAGAAATACAGCAAACAGGCAAAATTGTAAAGGAAAGTGTCGGCCATGCCGAACTTGCCGGTACAGAAATTATGGAAATTGTAAAAATGATGGAAAACATCAATGAATCGATTACACAAATTGCCTCAATGAGTGAAGAACAGTCCGCAACCATTAACGAAATTGCAAATTTAAATAGTACGATAAGAAATCACAGTCAGCAGTCCCAGGAGATTGCACGAAAAACAGCAAAATTAGTATTTGATTTAAGCAAAAAAATGGATCACTTTAGGAAAAACTTTTTTACGATTAACATTAAGTTTAGCTCAAAAGATATTGTAAGAATCACGAAAACGGATCACCTGCTTTGGAAGTGGAAAGTATATAACATGCTGATGGGACTGGGAAATATTGATGAAAACGAGTTGACTTCTCACGAAACTTGCCGGTTAGGCCAATGGTATTACGGAAATTTGCCTGAAAATATCAGGAAAATAGATGCTTTTAAACAATTGGAAAAGCCGCATAAAGAAGTCCATCATTATGCAAGACAGGCAGTGGAAAGTTTTAAAAGGGGAGAGGTGAAAACTGGAGAAGGTGCGCTAAAACAGTTGGAAAAATCCTCCAACCATGTCTTAGAATTACTGTCCAATATTGAATCACAGCTCGGATAGCTTGCGTCGGGGTTTAATAAATGCCTATAGAAAAAGCGGGACATTACGAACGTCCCCCAGTACAATGGCCAAGTTGAAAAATCCCAATCCAATCGTGGCCCATACTGCGCGCAAAATATTTCCGAACGTTGCCTTTGTCTCCACTCTTTCCAGATGGTAGGCCGCAACCATGTCTTTTGCAATCTGGTGCGGGGAACCAAGGGAAGTTGAAATTTGTTCTTCTGTTTTTCCCTCCTGCAAGCCAATGGTGAAATGTTCTTCAAAATCCTGCAAAATATCCTGGCGTTCATTGGCAGGAAGGCTTTTCAACGAAGATTCCAATTTGGATAAAAATTGTTTTTTATTCATGAGTCACACCTTCTTTTATCAGTTGATTCACCCCATCAGAGAATGCCTTCCATTCCAGGAGCAGTTCGTGGAGAAAAGTCCTCCCACTGTCTGTTAGTTTGTAATATTTGCGCGGTGGCCCCTCCGTAGATTCCTTTAAATACGTTGTAGAGTAACCTTCTTTTGTTAACCGCCTCAGCAGGGGGTAGATAGAGCCTTCGGAAATGTCAATCTGCTCCGAAATTTTTTGGACAAGTTCATATCCGTAGCGGTCCTGTTTATCTAATAAAACGAGCACACAGAGGTCCAAAACCCCCTTTTTAAACTGGACATTCAAACTTTCTTCACATCCTTCCCGTTGCACACCGGCCAGTACTGTTTAATATTCAGTACTGCCTTTAACGAGAGAATAACACACAGTATTAATTATTGCAAGGTACCGGAATCATTTTTTTCAAAAATCCGGAAAAAATTTTGGCAGTTGGTGCCGGGGAAGAAAGCGGCAGTGTAAAAACCCATTTTTGGAAAACATCCACTAGGACGAGGTTGGAACGATGGTCAGAAAATTATAAAAGTAAAGGATTTCAAACTTTATCCGATAAAACAGGGTAGAAAACCGAATATTCTTGACCAAACGCGAGGTCTAAGAATGATTCTGAAAAAAGAGGGATAGCAAAATGAAGATTGCCAAATTGAAAGACTTTCACTCCATCCGGCAAAAGCTTATGGCCATTTCCATTGTTCTTTTGGTGGTGCCAATGCTTATTTTAGGTTTCTTAAGCTATAACCGCAGTGCCGCCAGTTTAAATGAACTGGGAAAAACCAATCTAAAAAATAATGTCAATGAAACAATCCGGTTGATAGCTGTACTGGATGAGGAAGTGAAAAGCGGGAAAATTTCTTTAAGTGACGCACAAGAAAAAGTAAAAATTGCCATTCTCGGTGAAAAGAAAAAGGATGGCACACGTCCGGTTAATAAAAGCATTGATTTGGGAAAAAACGGATACATGTTTATTTTGGATGATACAGGAACTGAAGTGGCGCATCCTTTTATAGAAGGAAAAAATATTTCAAATGAAAAAGATGCTGACGGGAATCATTATGCCAATAAAGTCCTTGGAGCCGGGAAAACAGGCGGATTTACCTATTTCTCATACAGTTACCCGAATGATCAACACAAAGTCGGCAAAAAAGTGGTGTATGCAAAAAAGGATCCTTACTGGGGATGGACGGTTTGTGCAGGCGCCTATATGTCAGATTTTAACCAGCCGGCCGAACAAATCCTTCACTCACTTTTAATCGTTATGGGCATCACACTTCTCGTCGGGCTGTTCATCATATGGCTGTTCACGAGAAGTATTGCAGCCCCGCTTGGAATGGTAATGGATCATATCAGAAAAATTTCGGGCCATGATTTAACGGCCGGGCACATCAAGGTCAAGACGAAAGATGAGATCCGCAAGCTGTCGGACGGCATTAACCATATGCAGGATGAACTGAAGGGCCTGATCCATGAGATTGCAGATTCTTCAGGGCTGTTGTCAAATTCCAGCGAGGAGCTTGCGCAAGCGGCAAATGAAGTAAAAACAGGGTCGCAGCAAATCACCGCAACGATGGAAGAACTGGCATCCGGAGCTGAAGAACAGGCAGATCAATCCGGAAAGCTGTCTGAAAATATGAAGCAGTTCACATCCAATGTGCAGGAGGCGAATGCACAGGCGGATGAGGTTCATCAATCTACAAATGAAATTATGACATTGGCGCATAAAGGGAATGAACTAATGGACCGCTCTTCGGGCCAAATGGAAAAAATTGATCAGGTCATCCAATCAGTTACCGGGAAGCTGCAGTCTTTGAATGAGCATTCGGAAAAGATTCCCAAACTGGTGACGGTCATTAAGGAGATTTCCGATCAAACAAATTTACTTGCTTTAAACGCAGCAATTGAAGCAGCGCGGGCAGGAGAAAGCGGAAGAGGATTTGCCGTTGTCGCAGAAGAAGTCCGGAAGCTGGCTGAACAAGTTGCAAGTTCCATTAGTGAAATTAGCGGGATTGTTGCAGGAACCCAAAAAGATGTGAAAGAAGTAACGGATTCTTTGCATGAAAGCTATGAGGAAGTACAGCAAGGCACAGAAACCGTTCGCGTAACAAAGGAAACCTTTACGCAGATCAATGAGCGGATTTCAGACATGGTTGCCCATATTCGAAAAGTGGCTGCCAATTTGTCAGGAATTTCCGGCACAACCGAAAAAATGAATGGTTCTATACAAGAAATCGCAGCGATTACTGAACAATCAGCAGCAGGTGTTGAGGAAACGTCAGCAGCAACCGAGCAAATTGGAAGTTCTATGGAGGAAGTGGCTGAAAGCGCGCATAAACTGGTGGAAATTGCGGAGCATCTCCATTCCCTTGTTTCAAAATTTAAGTTATAAGTGAACTGGTTTTTAAATAGCAAGCGGCATAGGCATTTAAGCGAAGGAAAGCAGACAACATCCGGCCAAAAGTTCACGCGGAAGGATTCTACATATCCCGCTGCACATGGCCAGAAAGAAACGGCATTTGCCCGGTTTAATCAAACGTTTGATTAAACCGGGCATTTTTAACTTTACCTTTTCACTCCGGCTTTATCGTTTACGATGCTTAACGAATGATCCAGCACGGTAATCAGGATGAGGAGCAAGGTGACGCCGCCGCAAAATAAGCCGATATGATGAATTCCCGGCGTATTTGCCCCGGATTTTAAAAACAGCCCGTTTGCCGCCGAAGCAAGAATGGCACCCAAGTACATAAATGTTCGGAGCAAACCGGCTGAAGCCCCGATTTGTTGTGGATTCGCCTGATAATAGACGGCATTCTGGTTGCCCAGATTCAAAAGACCCTGTGGAATCCCCAGCAGAAGGACAATAAAGGCGATCAAAACAACACTCGTTGTATGATGAGTAAAAAGCAGCAATGAGACGGCGATAAACTGAACAATACTGCCAGCTATTAATTTTAAACGGATGGCGGGGCTTTTCCCTGTCACCCGGGTTACGGCAATGGCGGTTAAAGACATCGGCAACATCAGCAGCCCGCCGCTAGATGCGGATAAACCCCTTCCGTCTTCCAGCCATTGTGGAAACCCATAAATGAAGGAATAAGCAACCAGACCTGAAAGCAACCCTCTTGCATAAGTGAGAACCAGAGGGATATTCCCGCTGAATACCCGAATATCGATAAAAGGATTTTTTATTTTTAACTCGGCCGCAGCAAAAATGGCCCCTGCAATCCCTGCTACTATCAAAAAAGCAATCTTCGACAAGCTTGGATGCATGAGAAACAGCAAAAGGGAAGTTAATGTGATGCCAAATAAGGCAATGCCCGTAAAATCAATGGCAAGAAGCTTTTTCCCTTCCACCGCTTCTGGCGGGACTTTAGGAAATCGGAAGTATCCCAATAAAATGCAAGCAAGCGATAATGGAGTATTGACGATAAAAATGCTTTTCCAACCCCCGGCACCGATGAGTACACCGCCTAGGGCAGGCCCGATCACGGCAATCGTTTGGCTTGCAATTCCGAGTGTCGCCAGGATGCTTCCCGGGCTTGCTTCGCCTGTTCGTTCAGCTTCACTGCGAATCAGGTACATAGATGCGGGATACCCGGCGCACGTACCCAATCCGAGCAAAATTCTTGCTGCAACAAGCCACCAAAAATCCAGGGCAAAAATGGCAATGAAACTTGAAATTCCGACCAATGAAGTCGCTGTTAAAAAAAGGGAACGGGGTCCGAACAGATCGATCAGCTTCCCAACTACCGGCTGCCCAATGGCAGTAGCAAGATATAAAGCGGCAACAAGCCATGCGGTTTCTGAAGGCGGAACATGAAATGCCTGTCCGATTGGAATTAGCGCCACTGACATAATAGAAGAGTTGATGGGGTTGAGAATGGAACCCAAAATCATTGGCAATATCAGTTTTTGATTAAAGTGATTTTCAATTGCAGCTTCGTTTTTCTTTTTACCAGTGTGGAACAAGTTTCATTCCTTCCTTCGACTTGGTTGGCAGGGCCTGTTCTGCTGATTTCAAAACAGGCCCTTTTTTTAATCCAAAGTGCCGGCCCAGGTACTGACCGTCATTACTTTTGCCTGGACAGGGAATAATTTTTCCATCAGCATGTGGTGAATGTCGGGATTGCCATCATGGCAGGCATCCCGGAGTACGATTAAGGAATAATCTTTATCAGCGGCCTCCCGCAATGTCGATAAAACGACACCGCTTGTGGTAATGCCGCTAAGAATGAGTGTGTCAATTTCCTGGGCTTTCAAGATCATTTCGAGATTGCTGCCGGAAAAGGCGCTTATCCGGTATTTTGTAACAACCGGTTCATTTTCTAAAGGTTGAACGGATGGGTGGATCTGTGTCGCTTCATCGAAAATGGTCATGTCGCCGTATTCAGCAACTCGGGCATAAGTTGGATGGCCTTGGTTAATTTCAGGGTAACCTTTACTAAATCCAAGACGGACGAAAATAACCGGGATATGATGTGCACGGGCGCTTTCGATTGCTTTTTGATTCGGGCGCAGCATTGTTTCATTTCCGGCAAAACGGGATACCATGCCGTTTTGCATATCCAAGACCAACAATGCAGCTTTACTGGATTGATTTTGCATGAATTGTCAACTCCTGTTCATTTGGTTAATATTAAGAAGTGGAGAGCTCTCCAGTTCATATTAAACGGAGATGTCTCCGCTTGTCAACGATTTTTTCCGGGAGTGATAAAGTTGAAGGATGAAAAACCAGGCTCCGCACGGGCGGAACGGCGTGATGCAGCTGAGAATCGCCAACGTATATTGGCTACCGCAATCCGGCTGTTTGAGCAGTTCGGGGTTGAACAAGTCAGCATGAATCAAATTGCCACAGAAGCCGGGATTGGGCCGGGAACGCTGTACCGCCGTTATCGAAATAAAGGAGAATTATGTCTGGATTTGATAAAAGGCAATGTGGTTTCGTGTTTCAAAGACATTCAAACGTATTTGGAACACAATCGGAAAGAGCCGCCGGAACAGCGATTAAAAGGCGCTCTCCGTATATTTCTCCGTTTCAGGGAAAGCAAAATGCAATTGCTTAAAGGTGTGGAGGACGCCGGTACAACAAATCGAAAAAAGGCAGGAACACGCAGCCCTTTATATGATGAATTGCACCGGTTGCTGGTAGAACTGTATCATGAGATGAATAATGAAAAAGAAGCCGTTCGAAACAATGTCTTCAAAGCGGACATGCTGCTCGAGGCATTAAAAAGTGATGCCTACTTGTATCAACGGGAAGTGCGCGGATATTCCCCCGAGGAAATATTGGACCTGCTCTATATCACATTTGTTTCATGACGGATAAATTTATGGTCACTCGCCATGCATGTACACTTGTTGAGAGAATGGCAAGGGGAAGGGAAAACACTGCGGAATGTTTTTCACGATGTAAAGAGAGGCCATCCCCTTGGCAATGAGTATGGCCTGTTTGTACTTACAAAACCCATTATTTTAATTTTGCTACCCCTAATGCAAAATGGCTCCAAAGTATATTTTCAACCGATTCTGCTTGTGACAAATCACATTCAACAATTAAAATGATTTCAGCGTGTTTCCCTTTTAAAACACGCTTCTTTTTCTTTATGAACAGCTCCATTACAAGCCGGATGGCAAAACCCACAATAAACCCGGCAAATGCACTAATCAGCCCCCAGTAAATGGGCCCCCAGGCGAGTTTAAAGCCGATGCTTGCGCCGATTACAGAAAATGCAGTGGCGATCCCCATGCCGATATCAATTAGGCTTGTACCGTCCGAGCGGTGGAGCGTATCAAAAATTTTCCGTTCTTCTTTTCGGTTATCCAGCGGGACCGCAAATATATTTTCTTTCGGAATCCCTTTCTTTTCCAGTGTTGAAATGGCCATTTCCAAAAATCCGTTACTTTCGAATGTAGAAAAAAGCTGCAAACCAATCACTTCACTTTTTGTCCTTTTCGTATCCGGAAACCGTCCGGCTGGTAATGCCGGGTTAAATATTGTCGTAATTCTTTATCGAAAAGTTTGTTGTTTTCGACTGTATTCATATACGAATCATAAGCGGCAAACCCAAAGTGTGAAGGGATGAAAAGAAGCCATTCCGGGTTTATAACCGAAGTTGCTTCTTTTATTTTGCCCCAAAATAAAAGTATAACCGCTTCCTGGAAATGGGACTGGTAATAAAACACCACCAGCCATACAATGACAAAAATTGCTGTTAAAACTCTGTGTATATAGAGCTGCCCCAATCCTGGGACAAATAATGACCACATAACGGAAAGTAGGGGGTTGCGCTTATCCAGGTAGTTAATCTCCAATGCGCCCAATGAAAAAGAATTAAAACGGTGTTCCTCCCGCTCTGCTAACAGATAAATTTTATTCATATCCACGGTTGTGCGATAACTGTCCCAAATGCCAAAAAGGTAAACAGGAATATACATGAGAAGCCATCTTGTGTCCAGTACGGCTTTTGCCATGTCAATATTTCCTTGAAACGAGTAAATCATGGAAAGGTTCACATTTGCTTTCAAATTAACGACAACTTCCCAGATAAATAAAGCATATCCCCTGATATATTTGGATAACAGCAAATGCCCGAATCCGGGAAACGCGGCGGACCACCATGCAATGATATAAGGATTTCTTAAATGCAATTGCGTAGTCCCTAAAATACTAACATGTGCTTTATATCGCCTGGCTGTATTATCGTTACGATAATTGTCCATCTTATCCACCTTTAAAAAGCCCATTTAAGTTAGCTTGCCGAATACGGAGGACATTTATACGCGCGGTATTCTGACCGGGGTAATGGGATGAAACGGATTTGATTCTTAACATAACGGCATCCCCATAATGAAATGGTTGCTGTTCTTTACTGGTAAAAAGGGAAACCCCAAAAGCGGCCGCGCTTCATTGACAGTAATTTAACGGTTTTTGTACGTTTTATGGTTGACGTGTTGTTTCACGCTTTATATAATTGATTGTGTAATTGTACAATTGCGCAATCATGAAAATAAAGGAGATGACATGTTATGACTATGCCCTTAGAAAACCGGCGGAAATGGATGAGGCGCATTGAAACAGAAGCCCTCTTATTGCCGGAAAAAAAGCGTATGTCCTCCAGTGCAAATGATAGTGGGATTTCCTTATACAATTTAATCGAATTGGGTAAGAAAAAAGGGCTCCTATTATTTCCCCGGTTACCCGACATTGTACGGATTGTTGTTCACCGAAACATATCGGAGGAGCAAGTTGAACAAGCAGCCCGCATCATAAAAGATGTTTATGCAAGTTTTAAGAGGAGCGCCTTATATGTTTAGAAAAGTGAACGAAGGATGGATGTCCTTTTTAGTAAGATTTTTCAATTCCCTGGGGTTCTATATCTTTACCCCGCTTTTGGCACTATGGCTAACCGAAACCAAGTCCTTGGATTTGTCCAAAGCCAGTATCATTGTTGCCAGTCTGACTTTGTTTTCAAAAGCCGGGGGTGCATTCGTTGGCGGGTTGATCGACCGGCTGGGGGTGCGTTTAAGCCTCATCCTTGGATTATGGTCCAGCGGTGGTATACTGATGCTTATTCCCATCGTTCCATATTTTCCGTTATTCATTGCCCTGTCCGCATTGCTCGGTACTACCATCTCTTTATACAATGTCGCCTTGAAAACGCAAATATCGTTTATGAATGAGCATAAGCGCCTGCGCGCATTTGCGTTATTAAATATAGCCGTAAACCTCGGAGCTTCGATTGGGCCTTTGGCAGGCGGCTGGATCTTGGATTTAAAATCATTGTGGCTAATGTTTTTAGCCGCTGGCAGTTACTTTATAGCGGGAGGAGTGGCCTGTCTACTTCCTGAACCACCCATGGAAAAAGAAGAGAATCGTTTAAATCTATTTAAATACCTGTATTTAGAGAGATATCATTTGCTGAAAAGTCCGTTTTTCCGTTTTTTATTCGGATCAGGCTTACTCTGGTTCTTTTATATTCAAATGTTTTCCACTCTGCCTGTATATGTATCGGGTGAAATCAGCGGCAAGACAACGGGGCTTGTCTTCACACTGAATGCTGTAACGGTTATTGCCTTCCAAGGAATCTTTCCTTCCGTTCAGCCAAAGCTGAAAAAGGAACAATGGTATGCGTTGTCTTTTTTGTTGTTTGGTAGCTCCTTCTTTCTTCTTTGGATTGACCGAACAGTGTTTTCTATCTTTTTATCTATGTTCTTGTTCAGCCTGAGTGAAATCATTTGGACACCATTGATAGATACAGAGGTTTTACAAAAACATGGGAATTTGAGCTCTTCATGGGCCTTTGGCATTGCCGGCGTTGTATGGGGGCTATGGGAGTCCTTTGGAAGTTATGCAGGGTTAAGTTTGTTGAAATTCTTTCCGGGGAGATTATACTTGCTGTTGACTGTCATGACTGTGATAATCGGTTTAAGTTTGATTTTGCGATCACTGTCCATGAGAAAAGGTGAAAATTAAGAAATTGCGATGGGGGGTTGGAAACATTGAAGCGGCTCATCTTATTGGGCGCGAGTGAGGAGGGAATTTCAGCTGCTCACGCATGCGGGTATCATGTTATCGTAATTGAGCGTCCAAAGAAAAGCATTTCTGAAAAAGTAACTGCATTAGCGGAGGCCATCTATTTTGCGGATATTTGGGATACCGATGCCGCGCATAAAGTGGTCGAAAAAATTTTTTCCCAGTATGAAGATATTAAACTCATCCTTAGTTTTACGGAACTGGGACTTGAAACAGCAGCTTACTTGAGTGAGCGATACAATTTAAAAACCAATCCGTTTGAAACAGTAAGGCGGACAAGAAACAAAAATCTGATGAGAAATGCTTTTGCATCTCATGATGATTTGAAACTGCAAACTTTTTGCGGAAAGGCAGACAGACTCCCCGAAAAAATTTCCGGTCTGTTGCCGATGATCATCAAGCCCAATGACGGATTTGGCAGTCAAAATGTTGCTTATATAAAAAACCAATCGGATTGGGAAAAATGGCTGCGGACTCATGCCCAAAGTAAACTTGAGTGGATTTTGGAACCTTTTATTGAAGGCCCGGAGTTTAGCGTAGAAACAGTTTCATCTGAAGGGACGCATACGGTACTTGGCATTACGGAAAAGGAAACGAGTGGTATGCCAAATTTTATCGAAACCGGGCATATTGTGCCTGCGCTCCTGGAAACTGAGCAAAAACAGCAAATAGAAAAGATCGTCAAAAAAGCACTGACTGTTCTGGGCGTTCAATACGGTCCCGGGCATGTTGAAGTAAAATGGGATGTTGTCAACAAACGCCCGGTTGTAATTGAAGCACATACGAGACCGGGGCGGGGACTTTATTCCGTTTCTGCACTTTCTGTCCAGCGGTCTCAACCAATACGAACTTGGCATATTAAGCTTTGAAGGGAAACACAATCTTGATATGCAGCCACAGCATACAAAATTTTCACAAGTGAAGTTTTTTATGCTTGAAGAAGGGCGATTGAGTGCTTTGGAGCTGAGGTCCTCTGTCCCGGAGCCTGTTGTGGAATGGAAAATTGCTTATCAAGTAGGGGAGCACATCCCCGGAAGCCGTGACTCGTTTACAAGAGGCGGGTACATCATTGCTTCATCCGATTCCAAAGCACTTGTCGCTAAAGCCATCGATGATTTTTATTCTCGTATTGTATGGAAAATAGATAAAATATAAGAAAGTTGTGGTCATATGGCAGTATTAACCCCTGATTCAAATGAATTTCAAATTAAATTGGAGTTTTTAACCTCTCCTGTCTTTGAAATGATGGCATCTTTAAGAAAATGCTATCTCATGCAAGGGCGGTTGGAATGGGAAGATATAAACTTGCAAAATTTTTATACGGAAAATCAAGGATTACTCAAAAGGTACTACGGCGGTTTTGAGATGGGGGCCCAGCTTGCTGAGCTTGTGATTGGGCTAAGCCAGCCCCATTCTATTCAGGATTTTATCCATTGGGTTCAACAGATGGATCGTCCCCGTTTTCTTTATTACTTATTGGGCCGGTATCTGGAGGTGGAGGAAATTGAAACCATTTTTGAAAACTCGCCCGAACCGTCAAATGAAATAAAGCAAAGAATTGAAAAAAAGGGCGGATTCGTGCACCAGGAACAGTTGGCTTTTGCGGAAAATTGGCCTGTTTGGCATCAAGAGTTGGTCGATTTATGGTCTGCATACTATGAGGAATATTTTTTTAAAATAGCAAGGCATGTGGCGTCTTTTTGGGAGCAAGCGAATGACAAACTGGCAAGGGACCTGAATACGAAAGGGCTAAATGAGGTTTTGAGAAGGCTGCTGAAGGGAAAAACGATTCCTGAACAATTTCCTGAGAATAAGCAAACAGAAGTGGTTCGCTTTTTTCCTTCTTACTTTGTTTCACCAAAGTTCATCCTGATTTGGGGATGGGGCGAATTAAATCTCGTTTATGATCTTACAGCATATGTGGACCAGCCATTGCCCGCTCCTTCCCCTTTTGAGATCAATGACACGCCGGCCACATTGGATGAAATCTCCTTTTTTGGCAAAGCGTTATCAGAGCCGATGCGTATACGGATTTTGTCTTTGATTGCAAGAAAGGAAGGAATCAAAGCCCAGGAGATGGCCGAAAAATTAGACCTGAACCCTGCCACGATCTCCAGGCACCTGAACATTTTGAAAAGTTGCAAGCTCATCACGGAAACCAAGCAAAAAAGCCATAATATTTACTTTATCAATCATAGCGAGTTCAGGCGCTGGGCAAAACAACTAGAAGGGGAGCAATTTTTAAAGGCTTTCGATTGATGCTTGATTCGGCCGGTTTGTTTTAGAAAGCAGCTAAGGTGCATTTCAAGCGCAACGGGTTGCTTTAGTCTGGGCACGTCCCTCGAGAAACACCGGCCGCACGGGCAAGCCTCTCTCCTGTACTTGGTGCAGCCGTGCATGTAGACTAAAAGGAGACAAAAGGTGAAAGCAGGTGTTGTTTTGGTATCCTATATCGTATTAAACAAACGGAAGATTGATGTGGAACGTTATCGGGAAGAGGACGTACAGGGGCTGAAGCAGATCGTGGTTGACTTCAAGGTCACAAGCGATGATTATCATGATATTGCCACCTTGCTGTATCAGGGAAAATTTGATGTGGAAGTGCCTGAAAAGGGGCTTGCTTTCAGGGGTGCGATCCGGGAATATTCTACTTCCATTACGAATCTATATGAAAAAGGCCAGGTCGGCGACTACCATTTAGCATTGCTGGAAGTGAAAGAAGGAGAGAACAAAGCGTGAAACTCAGTATTTTAGACCAGGCGCCTATTTCTTCCGGTCAAACAGCGAAAGACGCCCTGAACAACGCGATGGAACTGGCCCGTGCAGGAGAGTCATTCGGATACACGCGGTACTGGATTGCGGAACATCATGATTTGCCGGGTCTTGCCAGCAGTGCGCCCGAAGTGATGCTTGGATTTATCGGCGCGCATACGAGCACAATCCGGATCGGCTCCGGGGCCGTGCTTTTGCCGCATTATAAACCGTACAAAGTCGCGGAAGTGTTCAATTTGCTCTCCGTATTGTTTCCAGGCCGCATTGACCTCGGCATTGGCCGGGCGCCGGGTGGTTCTGCCGAAGCAACCAGCGCATTATCCGATCAATTTTTGCAAAAAGTGTACAAGATGCCGGAACTGGTGGAAGAATTGCTTCATTTTCTCCATCACGATTTTCCGGAAGACAATATTTTTTCCCGCGTCAAGGCTGCCCCTGTCCCGGCCGATCCGCCGCGTGCCTGGCTGCTTGGCACAAGTGGCAAAAGTGCCGTGTTGGCTGCCCGGTACGGCATGTCGTATGCGTTTGGCCAGTTCATGAGCGAACAGGATGGCACGGCAATTTTAAAGCAATATGAGCAGGCTTTTACGCCCCGTAAGCCGGGGGATGTGCCACAAACTTTGTTAACCGTTTCCGCAGTATGTGCCGAAACAGCTGAGAAAGCGGAAGAAGTGGCATGGAGTTCCCTGATATGGCAGCTGCAGGCGGAAAAAGGGGGACAAGCATCCGTGCCGTCTATTGAAGAAGCAAAATCTTATCCATTAACCGGAAAAGACAAAGAGAAATTGGCAAAAATGAAGCAAAACATGGTGATCGGGAATCCGCGGCAAGTACACGCGGCATTCACTAAGTTGCAGGAAAAATACGGAACGGATGAAATCATGATTTTGACGATTGCCCATTCTCCCCAGGACCGGATACATTCTTACAGGCTTATTGCGGAAGAAGTGCTGGGGTGAAGCAAAGTACTGAATGGCCTTTAGCGGCAATAAAAGCCCACTTTTCCTAATTGATGGAAGATGTGGGCTTTTATCTATATGCTCCCCTAACTCGCCAAATGTCTAATGAAGGCTTGCTGAACGAATCCGATTCTAGTTTTCACCCAATTTATCAGCAAGCTCTAGAACTTTTTGCCAAAGCTGTCAGCATACTGTAAAAATCTGGGGATTTTGGTTATTCAGTAAGCCCTATGTTAAGGAAGCGCGGAAAAATGACATTGTTCCTTTACATAGAGGCTGTCTATGTTAAGGAAGTGTGGAAAAAAGACGTCCTTTCTTTACATAGAGTGCGTCTACGTTAAGAAAGCGTGAAAAAAAGACGTCCTTTCTTTACATAGAGCGCGTCTATGTTAAG
The DNA here is from genome assembly GCF_038007245.1 of Weizmannia sp. FSL K6-3076. Lineage (NCBI taxonomy): Bacteria > Bacillati > Bacillota > Bacilli > Caryophanales > Bacillaceae > Heyndrickxia > Weizmannia sp. FSL K6-3076. The sequence continues at coordinate 145,218 of NZ_JBBOWU010000001.1, forward strand.
GAAGCACGAAAAAACGACGTCCTTTCTTCACATAGGGCGCGTTTCAAAGTGTAAGCTTTTCCCTTCATTTTTTATAAAACCCTTGCATTAATTCTTGCCAAAGCTGCCAGCATCCTTGCCAAATCTAGAAATTTTGCTTATTCAATTCAGCAAGCCCTAATTAGAGGTTTTATCGAGACAGTTCTATCTAACCAGCGGATTGTCAATTAAACGCTCTCGTGCTTCAAGGTAATTTAATATTCGGGAAAAGTTCTAAGCATGTAAAGGAAGTATGGGATAAACCAAGTCAAGAGAAAGTCAAAGTACATTACGTGAAAGGCACAGATGTTTACTATTATTGGGGATATTCTCATGAAAATAACGAAATATCTTGTTTCATCATTATTTTTAGTAGTATTATAGCCGAAAAAATAAATGGATCCAAAGAAGCATTGTTTAATAAAAAATACACTACAACTATAACCCGTCTTTAGAAACAGAGGCAGTGCCTTTTCTCGTAGATCCATCCATTTCATGACAAAATCGGAATTGGGAGAGGTGAAAAGGGTCTAATATCCCCAGCGTTGTTAACCCAAGTATGAACAGAACAACGCATGCAAAGAAAGGAATCGGCCAGGTTATTCCCGTCACCAAGTCAATGTTTTCCAATGAGTTTGGAAATCCTAAGACAACTGGTTAGGAGTGTGATCAAGTGGGATTGATGCAAATGGTTTTAATACTTGAACACCTAGCAATCCAAATACCACTTCAATAACCGCAAATTTTTTCAACCAGATCTCCTCCTGATCCAATCTTCCCGCCTTCCCGCTTTATCACCCGAATTGGCAAAAACCTGCTCGAAGTGAGAGCAGGTTTCTATTTTACTGTACATCTGAGGTGGTTTCATGCTGTTCCGTGATTAAAGTATTTTTCTTTTTTAAAAGAATAACAAAAGAAATCATCAAAAGCACGGATGCACCGATGAATGTAAAAATAATGTTGAACCGGTCTGAGACTGCCCCGGCCGCCACGGTAGAAAGCCCGAAAACGAGTGTGACCAAAGCATTTTGGGTGGAATAGATTTTCGGCAGCATCCGGTCGTCTGCAGTAGTTTGCAAGATCACTTGTAAAGAGATACCTTTAAGCTGGTCGAATATCCCGTTGGCCGCAATGAGCAGCAATGCTACCCATGGAACGGTATTGAAACCGAAAAACAGTGTGGTCAGGCACACCATCCCACTACCGGTGACCACAGTCAGGATCGGCCGGTTTTTGATGAGGGCGGACCTGTAGCCGACAAAGCCGGCCAGCAACATGCCGATAAAAAAGGCCGTGTTTAAGTACCCCCACCACGCAACCCCTGTTTTCAAGCGTTCCCGAATAAAAACATACAGGACGGCAGACAGCCAGGCCGTACTCGCAACTGTTTCAAAAACCATCAGCAAGTGAATCGTTCTTAACGCCCTGTTTTTAAAAATGATCTGCCATCCTTCCACCATTGCTTTCCTCAAAGCATTACCCTGTTTTTCCTGCCAGTTTGCGTGCTTCCTGTCCACAATGAAACCCATCATCAAGGTGGAAAGCATATACACACTAAAGGTGATCCAAAACATCCCGGTTGAACCGAATGAGGACAGGATGATCCCGCCAAGCGCCCAACCCCCTAATTGGATGGATTGGTCTGTAATAGAGACAAGGCTGTTTGCTTTTACGAGCTGATCCCGTGGAACAAGCCGGGGGATCATGGAACTCCTGGCAGGTGAAGCCCACCCGTCAAAAAATGAAATCAGCCCAACGAGCAGAAACAGCAAGGTAATTGTAGCAGGCTGAATGAAAACCATTGCGTAAACAGCTAATGCCATTAAGAGCAATGTTTTGATCAACTGCGAATACACCAGCACCTTTTTGAGCGAAAAACGGTCCAACAATATCGGTGCAATCAAGCCGCTGACAAACATCGTCAACGTGTTGGTGAATGGAACAAGCGACACAAACAGCGTCGATCCCGTGACAGAATAGACAAGGGAAATCAATGCGACAATATAAAACACATCCCCTGCATTCGCCAGGCACTGGCCAAACACCAGACATCCGAATGAGCGTTGCTTCACTGTGATCAAGCCCCTTTATTCAGTTTTTATAGCTGTTTAAGAGGCTTACATCACATTGGACAACGGCTCCTTTGGAAAGAATTTTTTGATAATAAATATTATAAAGTGTTTGGCGTTTGGCATCAATGCCAAAGTTGCCGCCTTTTAAATGTTTTAAGTCATGCATTGTACGGGATGTTAAGGATAAATCATAGTAATAAAGTTGGTGTATCTGAATGATTTTTTCCCTGTAGGAAAAGGGGGGTAATTTTCTCAATGGGTAATATTTTACACAACAACAATGTCTTATCATTCGTTCTTGTGTCACCTTTTCATTATAATAGACTCAAATATTTAAAAAATGAGGGATCATATTATGCCATTATTAGCAAATAATAAAATTATATTGAGGAGCATATCTGAAAAAGACTTAGACGGTTTATTCAGTTTATATGCTAATGAAGAAGTCATGAGATTTTTTGGAAGAATGGCTGCTAAAAACAAGCAGGAGGTTTTAAAAATTATAGAACAAAATATTCAAATGAAAAAAGAAGGAACCGGCATAAGATATGCAGCTTATTTAAAAGCTACAGACGATTTTGTCGGAATCATCACGCTCAAAAGATACAATGCAAGAAATATGCGAGCTGAAATTGATTATATTGTAGCGCCTGAGCATCAGAGAAAAGGGTTGGCTACTGAAATGCTAGGGCTGTTTCTGAATGAAATATTTAACAAGTGGAATCTGGAACGAATCTCGGCATATGTTTTTTTGGAGAATCCTGCATCATGTAAGCTACTGGAAAAGTTCAACTTCACAAGAGAAGGAATATTGCGCCATTGGACTTGTGTAAATGGTACATTTTACGATTCTTACTCTTATAGTTTACTTTCTTCTGACCGGACACAAAAATAGTAAAAAAGAGTTGGGCGGTAACATGGAACTAAATTGGGGACTTCTGTCATGCATGGAACTGGGAAACGCGAAAGCCCTGAAGTATTCATTTGTTTTTTACTCCAAAACGAAAGAATTTCCGCAATTTGTCAGCGCAAATTCGCACTAGAAAATGCTTATGATTTTTTTAGGAGAGAAAAAGCAATTTCGTTTGACAAGTGATGATTTATTCAAGGTTCGATGGGAATATGAGGCATACGTCGTGCTGCAACCGGGCGGTTCAGTTTTTTAGAAAGCCCGGCCGGTTTAATAACTGTATATTGTGAGGTTTTTACAATGGAAGAAATTCATTTAGAAAAGTTCGGATCTGATGATTTTGATGATTATTTAAAACTTTACTCTAACCCGGATGTAATGGCAATGATAACGGAACGGGCGTTGTCAATAGAGGAAGCAATGCAAAAATATCAAAAAGTATTAGATCGAAACCAAAAGTTTAAACAGTTTGGGACATTTAAAGTTTATGTCGGCTTAAAAAAATTCATCGGGCTCGGAAGCCTGGTTTTAAATGAAGAAGTGCCGAGTGAGGCTGAAATTGGATATATGTTACTCCCTGAATATTGGGGAAAAGGTTACGGCGGTCAAATTGCCAGTAAATTAATCAACGCAGCCAATCATGCCGGTCTGCATAAGCTTACTGCAATCATAGATCCAAATAACACTGCTTCAAAAAAGATTCTGTTAAAAAATGGTTTCTGTACTGTAAAGATTTGTGAGATGGATGGGCTTCCGGGAGAGATATTAGAAAAGCAGCTTAGTCAATAACAGGTAGTATTAACGGCCTTTCTCCCTTTTCTTTTTTTAATGCTTCAACAGGGTCACCCGGTATAAGACGAAGCCGGTCTGAATCTCCAAGACCTTGCACGTAAACAGGCCCATTTGTGTTATTAAGAATGGGCCTAAAACTATTTTAACTCACTGATGGTGCAGGCTCTCCAGCTTTTATTGTATTGGGGTGGGGGCTTTGTCCAACCTCATTTTTGTAGATCTCGATTGTTTTCGTCTGGTCACTTCTATTTCAAATCCTTGGGCTACAAGGAGCCTGTAACATCGTAAATACTCTCATATAAAATCGAAAACAGCATGCTGACAAACCGGATACAATCCAAAATTAGATTCGTTTAGCAAGCCCAAATTATAAGGGTTTGCTGACTATCCTTTTTTTTCGTAAACCAATTTTGCCGCCGCTGTTATTGAATGCCTGTATCCTTCTGGTATAAGTTCGTTTTCTAAATGGTTTATTTTAATCCATTTGTATTCTATATGTTCCTCGCTTATCTGAATATCAGCTCTGAGGAGTAAAAATTTTTCGTGATAATTTAAATATACCTCCCAAAAAAGCGGCCAAATATGTAATAATTTAAATAATTAGAGCTTGCTGAACGAATATTTTGGCATGGCTTAGTGACAAGTCGAATACAAGCTAAAATTTGATTCGTTCAGCAAGCCCTAATTAAACTTGGCTGTTTTGAGGGGGTTTTTATTTTGGTTACTAGAAAAGAAAAAAGAAATCGTGAAAAAGAAGCAAATTATTTTTTCGAGTTCCTTAAAATTCAGAAGCATTTTTTCAAAGACCTGATGAATAACCTAAAAAAGGTAGCAGACCACCGACATCAAAGCTATATCACTTATGGTCCAGAGGTCCTTTTATTTACGATGATGTTGAAAAATATGACCGGCCTAAAATCCATGAGAAACATGAGTGAGAGTTTTAATAAAGAAGAATGTATTAAAAATGTAGGGAAGGTGTTAGGCTTAGATTCTCTTGAAGAACTTCCACATTATGATACAATTAACGACTTTTTATCTGGCTTAGATGTAAATGAATTAGAAAAAATTAGAACGTATATGATTAAAGAATTATTGAAAAAAAGGTCTCTCGAGTCTTATCGAATTGAAGGAAAGTACTGGGGTGTCATCATTGATGGAACTGGATTACACACCTTTCATGAGAAACATTGTAAACACTGCCTGAGACGGGCATATACAAATAAAGAAACAGGAGAAACGAACGTACTTTATATGCACCATGTACTTGAAGCCAAGCTTGTCGTGGGGGATATGGTCTTCAGTATTGCCTCCGAATTTATCGAAAATGAATCAGAAAATGTTTCTAAGCAAGATTGTGAATTAAAAGCCTTCGACAGGCTGGCAAAGAAAATAAAAAAAATATTTAAAAGACTACCGATTTGTATCTTGGGAGATAGTCTCTATGCATGTGAAACGGTATTTAATCTGTGCAGGGCGCACAAATGGAAATATATATGCAGATTTAAGGAAGGGAGAATTAAAAGTATCTCGACGGAGTTTAAGGCAATAAAAGAGCTGGAACAAAGTAAGGATCAGAATTCATTAGTTTGGGTGAATGATATTGCCTACAAAGACAGAACGGTCAATCTGATGGAGGCCACAATGAAAACAGAGGATGGGAAATCGAAAGAGTATGTATTTATAACGGATATTAAAATCACGAAAAAGAACGTGGAACGACTCATCGCTGCAGGAAGAAGCCGCTGGAAGATTGAAAATCAAGGATTTAACGAACAAAAAAATAATCGTTACAATATAGAACATGCCAATAGCCAAAACTACACAGCCATGAAAAATCATTATTTATTAGTTCAAATAACAGATATTATTAGACAGCTGTTTGAAAAAGGTTCGTCAATCTTAAAAGCACTCAAAAAAACGGCAAAAGAAAAATCCTCAAATCTGTTGGAATCGTTTCGGACACGCATTTTAACAGACGAGGATTTCACCCATTTAAGTAAGCCAATACAAGTAAGGTTTACTTAATGGTTATATTATAGCAAAGGATGTGATGTAAAAAAAGGTTTTTTTGAAGTTATCCACAATTTTAAAAAAGAAATTTGCAAATTCGGCTCTTTTTGACTTTGAAAGCAGAAAAAATAGATGGAAAAATTTTCTAAATGTGGATAAGTCATTTTATCATAAAACATCTAAAAATTGATGAATTTACTCTTCAGAGCTGTCTGAATATGTGACAAATTGTCGCATACACAGAAATATGTTACAATAAACACAAATTTATTTGGAAGGACCTCATATACCCACGAATCAATAATATTTTCAACGCTGCACTTTAAATTCAGTTCTTCTTTGATTTCACGTTTCACGCATGTTTCTGGACTTTCGTTTTTCTCGAGTCTTCCTCCCGGCAACTCCCATTCATTGCGTTCGTTTTTTAGCAGTAATACGTGACCGTTATGTATGATAATGCCTTTAACGGAAACAGGCAAAACAAAACTCATGTTATACCTCCAGTGGCAGTCATCTGTTTTTTATGCTCATTTTACTGCCAGGATTTTCACGTTCTTATTGTCTTTCCTGCTGCAAAAATAACACTGTTGTGGATGTAAATCAAGATTTGGAAAAACCAATAAGGAAAAAGTAGTTACGAGCCTGATAAGCGGTTTTCATTGCCTTTAAGCCAGTTCGGCCGTCATATGGCGGTCAAAAGCGTCATCTACAAAAATCAAGCAGGCAAGTCCATTGTGTAAGCCGGTATGCACCAGACATGATCAAACGAGTTTTATTTGCTAAAGATCTTTTTGACTGGTGTTTCAGCTTACCACCATTAAGTTTTTTTCTTTCGCCTTCGTTTTCCATATCGCAATCCTTCGTTCCACAGCCAATATACAATACTTTTCATTCTTCTATTCCTTGTCGAGGGAACAAGATTTAAGTTGAAAAATTTCTTAATAATATTTAGAACCCACATTTCGCACGTCTTAAATATAGTTCATTCTAATTTTTGAATGAACTATATTTAAATGGCTTGGTGGGATGATATCTTCTTATTTTTGAGGAATTTTCGATAAAATTCTTTTCAATTCGACATTCTTTTCATGAATTCCTCCTATTGTGTGTTATTCGCCTTTGTTTTCGACATTTTTTGACACGTATATTGATACATCATACCCGCATAATTCAATGATTTTTTTGGCTTGTGAATCAATATTATCGGGTAAGAGCCTTATTTTTTGTTGATTTTGATTTATAAGGATCACGGTAATATCTTCTAATTGCTCTAACAATGCTTGGCCTGTGGGTTGATAGAGTTTCCTTTTTCCTTTCAAGATTAGAGATAGGTTCTTTTCTTTCAGTTCTTTTCTAACTCGATATTCTAAAATTCCATAGATTAATAAAGCCATCACATACACAATACCTAAGGCCTCAACCCTTTCTGGGGTTTTCAAGTAAATGGCATCAATCATTTGTGAATCTTTGATTAATCGGAAACGGGTCTCAGCGGCCGACTGTCCTTTATAAACCCTCAAAACTTCTTGATTGGATAGTGTCTCCTCGTCTAATTTATTTGTGATTAAAACAAAAGTGCTGAGCATTTTTTTCTTATTTTCGATAAAATCATGATCTTTTTCAAACGATTCCAGTTGTATTTGATAGATTTGTTCTTGTTTTGTCTGTTCGTCCTTTTTAGGTCTTCCTCTCTTTTTTCGTTTGATAGGTTGATCACTCATCTGGACGTTTAGTTTATAACAGAAATATGAAGCCTTTTGTTTTTTCTTAAAAGATTGAATTGCTTCTAGTGCGTCCTCTTTACAATGAAAGATAACTTTACTCAGTTTTTCTATCTCTTTTTTTAATTGTATTTCTTCCTTTTCGATCGCCCGATTTAGGGTTTTCTCTTTTCGTTGATCTAAATTGTTTGAGTGGACAACAAGAAACCGGTAAGGAAGGTTTTGAATTTGTCTTTCAAAAGCTTGAATTTGGTAAATAGCTGCGTCTTTTTTATTGCTAAGTGAGCCTACCCTTTCCCAGTTATTGAGCAACCATGCCTCTTTCTTTAGTTCTGTGCTTAAACCGAATGTATCAGGTAAACGGGAAATAAACGATAAATTTTGTTGTTGAATTTCCGCTAGATTTTCCGTTGTGATTAATGCAGAATCGGCTTGATAAATGAGATTTTTCCAATCTTCATGGGAAAGGATTTTTCTCATCTTTTGAATAAATTCCACATTCCAAGATTTATCCGAAGTATTCCCATTTTCTACTTTTGCAAGGATAGGAATTCGTTCAGGTGTGACCCCCATCCCCAGAACGATTTGTTTTAAGTCAGGCCTATGGGCCTTACTATACCCGTACGTAATTTGCAGTCCATCTTCCTTCGGTTGCTTATATTCGCCGTAAACAGAAATTGAGGTTGTATCGTTATGCAGTACACCAATAGGAAGATTCAATTTTTTTAGTGCTTTTAATGCAAGGGTGGAATAGACTTTCCATGCTTCGGCTTCATACAAGTAATCTAATGCTCTTCCTAATGCATCATCATTTAATTGATCGGGTGAAACCGATGTATCGAAAAGCATCTCAGAATCTAGGTTTTGATAGAATTCATGAACCTTATAAAGGGGCTTGCCACTGCATAAAATGTTTAAGACAAGGGCTTTAATCCTTGTTCCGGGTGAGATATGACAACGGACAGAATCCCATTTGACTAAATCATTAATGGTCTTTTCGAGTTCTATTTCATCACACAGTTTAGATAAAAGTTGAGACGGCCCCACATGTAAGGTTAAAATTTGATCTGACATAAAAATTTCCTCATCTTCCTCTAGTTAGATAATCATTCAATTCTACAAAGAAGGAGAAAATTCCTTTAAAAAAATCACAAAATGGAAAAATTTACGTGCGGAATATGCGTTAGAATATATGATAAAATGAATACAAAAAACAGGATTTAATGAATAATCCGGCCATAGTGTTTAACGAAAAAGGGGACTGTTTTGCAGAATCTTTTACCAAAGGAGTTCTTGGTTCATTTAAGCGTACCGGGAAATACATACAAATCCAGCCTGCCCTGCCAGCTCAGTGTTAGAATCTGTACTTGATTTTAGAGTAATTTGGGAAAACTTGAGGAGGGTTCATATGCTGCTATTCCATTATCATTTTTGGACACCTCATTTAGAGGAAACAGAAAAATTCTATGTAGAGAATGGTTTTCGAACTTCACTTCGGACGGGGAAATACCAAGGAGAATATCAAACTTTCAATCCTCCTTTGGAATGGGATGATTTCCGGAACAAACCTATTACTTTCAGGATAATTGAAGTCAGGAGAGGTGCAATGAACATCACTTTTGGATTTGGGAAAAAGGTTATGTTTGATCACATTGGATTTTTAGTAACAAAAAAAGAACTCGATAAAATTTGTCACAATGCCCGGAGCATGAACTGGCCAGTTAACACGAATGATAGAAGAACTTTTATAGGAACGCCCTATGGTTTTAGAATTGAGCTTCAAAGTAATGCCGACTCAATAGATGGAACACGATCCAGTGAAAAAATGGAGGGATTGGAGTTAATTTTAAAAAAAGAGGGATTCGAAAGAGATTTATCTAAATTATTAAACAGTCCAGTTCATTTTATTCGCTCAAAAATAGGAGAAACCCCTACAATAAGTAAAGCAGTGATGAGTGGTATCCTTATTTCAAATCAAAAAGATCCCAATGGTGTAAATGTGATTGGGAAGGTTGGAGAAACGAATTAACAATAGCAGTACCCTGAAATGCAGCACAAAGCATTTAAAACAAAGCTATTAAAGAATAAGTGGGGAAGAAAAAGCGGAGGCCAAACTGATTATACGCTGTACCATCCCGGATGTGCACGATGTGATGCTGGTTGAAGACATATGAATCATTCGCTTAGGAATCATTTATAAACTTACCGAATCAGATTTTATGGCCTTGAGAGGATCAAATTATGAAATTTAGAGATTTTCACGTTAATATAAAAGTAAGAATTTTCGAATTATTTGCCAGCAGGTTAGTGGGTAACATGGTACTTCCCTTTATGTCTATATACTTGGCTGATCATTTTGGAACGAAAATTACCGGCTTACTGATCCTCATCAATGTATTTACCGGTATTACAATGTCACTTTTAAGTGGGTATATTGCGGATCAGTATGGCCGAAGAAATGTAATGATCACAGCTGAGTCTTTAAGACTTTGTTCATTTTTTATAATGACAGTGAGTAATTCCCCTTGGTTTGAATCTTATGGATTAACATTTATCGCAATGTGTATGAATAGTGTTTGCTGGGGACTTGCCGGACCTGCAAATCAGGCCATGCTTATTGATGTCAGTACGCCTGATCAGCGCAAGACGATTTATTCTATTATGTACTGGGCAAATAATATCTCTATGTCTATAGGCGGGATTATCGGAGCCTTTTTCTTCAAACGGTATCTGTTTCAGCTATTTTTAATTCTTACACTTATGACAGCGATCATCCTTATCGTCATTTTCTTGTTTATAAAAGAGACCCACAAACCTAGCAAATCGATAGCAACACCAAAAATGACGCCTAGAAAACATATTTTAGAAGTCTACTACACCTACAAGAAAGTAGTCCAGGACAGACTTTTTATAAGTTTTTTAACTGCAGCTGTCCTTTTGTTATCATTAGAAAACCAATTGACCAATTACATTGGAATAAAGCTGGATAAACATATGCCTATACAAGATTTTTTATTGTGGAAGATTGATGGATCCACCATGATGGGGCTATTAAGAAGTGAAAACACGATATTAGTAGCATTAATCGCTTTGTTTTCGGCCAAATTAACACAAAAATATAAAGATAAGAATATATTAGTAGTCAATTGTTTTATATATACAATTGGATTTTCCGGGATTGCGTTTTCAAATAATATTTGGGTTTTATTTATCATGATGGCGCTTCATACTTTAGGAGAAGTACTATTGGCTCCTGTTCAAGAATCTTACATGGCAACCATTCCTCCTGAAAACGCCAGAGGTGCATATTTAGCATTTTATAATTTACAATACGACTTATGTATGATCATAGTCGGAATAACTGTCTCGTTAAGTGGATTCCTGTCACCCTTCGTTATGGCTTGGATATTAACTGTAATCGGACTTTTAGGGACCTTTATTTTCTATTTCATCACGCCTAAGTTAGATATTTTAAAAGATAAAGCTATCAAAGAAGAAATGAGGATTTAGAGATTAATCATTGTAAAACAGTATAAGTGCAAGCAAGATACGTCTGTGGTATTTTCTTTCATTATGGTAAAGATGAAAAGCAGTTTTAGCGAATTTCTCGTGGAGAAAACGATGTACCAAGAAAAATATCGAGAGGATTAAAAATGGCCCTCAAGATTGGGGGATTTCAGTTCTATTGATCCGAGGGAGAGGGATAAATGGAAATAAGATTGCCGAATCAATTGGAAATGAAACAAATTCAACGTCTTACTTCGCAGGCGATTTATGAGGGGACAATGGGCGAAACAAAGCCAAATCTTGAAAAAGCAAAGGAAATCGTTGCATCCCTTTTAAAAAAGGGATGCAGCTACTTTGTTGCGGTTGAGGATCAGCAAGTTTTGGGATGGATACTAACCGGTATAAGCAAAGATTCTTTTACGGAGAAATCAGTCGGGTTTATTTATGAATTGTTTGTAAAGGAAGAGTTTAGAGGAAAAGGGATAGCGAAAGAATTAATGCTATACGCAAAACATTCCTTAAAAGAAGAAGGACTTACGGAGATACGCTTAAATGTATATGAGGGTAATCCGGCTATAAGATTATATGAAAAATTGGGGTTTCAAGTTAGAAGTGTTTCAATGGCTTTGAAATTGGAATAGCCAGCACTATTCTAAAACGTCCATTGGCGCTTAACCGGGTAAGATTTTGAGCAATGATAGAGGGAGAAATCATGGTTTTAAGTTGTTGGTAGCTAAATTGGTTTAGTAAAATGAAAGTTGAGCTTTGTGGCACCAAAGACTATGGAACAGAAGATAGAAGGGCTTGAATGGGAAGGATTGTCCGACGATCATTTACCCCAGGAGGTGGAAATATGGCCTTACAGATGATCATTGTGTTCATCTTGAATTTCATCATATCCTTGATTGGAACCCTAGCTTATTCGGTCAGAATGGTAGGGGTAAGAACAGGGAAGATTGCAGTATCTTTTGCCGTCTTCAATATTTTAACCTTGATTTCCAGGATTGCAGTGACATTTCAAGTACCGCTGCTGACGAAATATGTTGAAGGTCATACGGAGACAAACGGCTTATTACATATTTTTAACCTTATCATCGTTATTTCCGGAGTAGCCACTGCGGTTGGCGCTTTGCTCATTCCAACTTTCCAAAGACTATTTTACCGGGGCGTTTTGTACTTCTCGGCTGACCGGTCTATTCCTAAGCTGGTTCTGCACAGTTTTTCCAAGGCAGGTCTTCATTATATGAAGGACTGCGTTGCTGTACCTGTAAAAGAAAATATTTTACAGCTCAACTTTAGAAAGCTGCCGGTGAAAATTATTATTTACAATCTGGTAACAGTTGCTTTATTAACAGTTGGTTCTTTGGCGCCGATTTATGCGGGCAGTCTTGAACCGGATTTAAGGGCAACATGCATCACTTTATCTTCCATTATTAATGGAGTTGCAACCATTTTGATGTCGATCTTCATTGATCCGCAGCTATCCATCATGACCGATGATGTGATCGATGGCAAATGCAGTGAAGAGGATTTTAGAAAAGTGGTTGTTGCAATGGTAGGTAGCAAAACAGTGGGCACATTCGCATCGCTATTCCTGCTTATTCCTTCTGCCTATGCCATCGTTTTTGTAGCTAAAATGATTTGAAAATGGCCAAAAAGGGGCTTCCTAAATGTTCATTACAGCGGGATGCTAGAGGGTTGCTAGCATTTAAGAATGTTTCTTTTTTCCTTGATCAGCCATATGACACAGCTTATAAAAAGCGAACGCCGGAATACAGCCTGAGATTATGTTAAAATCATATTTGGTTTGAAAAATGATACGAATGGCTGGTGGGCGTTCATGAGAAAAACGCGTGATTGTTGGGTGATGATTTGTTCGATGGCATGGGTTGCCTTTGTTCTAATTTGTTTAAGATTCACCTTTGTCGCAAATTTTGGAGACATCACGAAAGTATTTGTTGAAGAATTGGTACTGCTTGTAAGTGTTTTCTTTTTAAATGTGTTGTTTTTAAAACAAAAAGTAACATGGCGGATAAAGTCTTCTTTTAAAGAAACACTGCTGATCATGATACCCGTTTTCTTTTTCTTTATGATTGATATATTGGTATCTTCCGGTCATGCATTGCTAAATATATTAAAGGCCGGCGGGATTTCAGTGATTGTCGCGCTCTTCGAAGAATATTATTTCAGGGGAATTATTTTTTCTAAAATCAATTTCTATTTAAACGAGGGAAAAGCGGCTTATGCAGGGAGAATAAAAGCCTGCCTGTATTCCGGGTTGATTTTTGGCGGATTTCATTTTATTAACCTTTTTCATCAATCATTTTATATTACAACGTTGCAGGTCATCCAGGTTACTTGTTTAGGCCTAGTTTTATGTGCCTTATATCTTCGCTCGGGAAGTTTAATACTCCCGATCATGCTTCATGCTACAATCGATTTTATTAGTTTTATCAGTAGCGGGCCGGAAGTGGATGCCCATCTCACATTAAGAGGATGCCTTACGGGGGCAGTGGTTTATATTGTTATTGCATTTCTACTGTTAATTGGAGGCAGAAGGCGTATAGCTGCAGAGGCATAACCTGCAAATAATGAAGGCATACTCCTCGCTTTATCTGTCTGCTGATCCCATATAGTGAATCAGCAGCCAGAAGGGACTCCCAATAGCCGAATGATTGAAAAGAAATTAACTGCATGGCTGTTAAGATAAAAAAATGTACGCAGGAAGATGGCAAGCTGAAAAACTGGATGGCTGGTTTTCCCCCTGAAATGCGTTAAAATAAATGTATGCACTTTATCGCGCACAGAGGAGGCGAGAACCTGTTAAAATAAAATTATAAACATTTATAAATAACTATTGACTTATTACACATTTTCAATTGTCAAGGAGTGAAAGGATGATGTTTTTAACAAAAAAAATAAGACTTAAACCAGATGAATATCAAGAAAAACAATTATGGAAATCAGCAGGAACTGCTCGATGGGTATTCAATTGGACACTTGCTAGACAAAATGAAAATTATAAACAAGGAAATAAATTTTTATCTGATAATGTACTAAGAAAAGAAATTACACAGTTAAGGAAACAAGAGGATTTTAAATGGTTAAATGATGTATCTAATAACGTTGCTAAACAAGCTGTAAAAGATGCTTGTAACGCGTACAAGAATTTTTTCAAAGGTTTAACCTGAATCCGTGACGAAAATCTAACAAACATCGGTAATAGGTAGTTTTCCCAAGTGTGGATTTCTAGATGTAACTGATTATTCATAAAATATATCTTTGTAACTTTGGTAGGTAAATTTTTTCCTATTTCATTTATTTTAGGCACGAAAAATAAACCTGCAAATTTCCATTTTTTTGCAAGTTTTCTGGTTTATTTCGGCTTTTCTTCTTATCGCTTATTACCCTGGTTGTCTAGTAAAAGGCATCGTATAAGCGAGCAAAAGTCGGCAACCATTTGTTGGTCGCCGTCACTTTTAATTTCCATTGCCGACCTTGGTAAACAAGCTTTGAAGCCAGTGTAATCATATTCTGGATGACAGTTCGGATTCTTCTTCGTGTTGCTTTCTTTTTCAATGGTGCATCTTGTTTTTTCAAACTTTCTTGTCCGATCAAACGAAGTAAATTATACGCAAATACACCAAAATGGAGCACAAGGCCATTCGTTTCATATTTGCCCGATGGCAACCGTTCCAGATCCAGTTCTGATTTAATTTCACTGTGAAACTGTTCGCATGTGCCATGGTCATGATAGAGAGAGATCACCACATGAGGCGGCACTTCAAGATCTGTCCAGTAGGTTTCAAATTCATATTCGGGAATCAAAAAAATCTGGCCGTCTCTTGAGATGGTTCTTTCGATCACTTTAAAGACTTTTCGGATGGTTCGTATCTGGTCTTTTAATTGAATGGTTTCGGGGATGGATCCAAGGTAAACCTTCTTTCCTTCCCGTTCTTCACAGCAGATCCCATATTTTTGGGCAATATGAAGCCAGTCTTCTGCTTTTTCCTTACGAGGATTGCGTTTGATAACAAAGCTTGCATGTTCTTCCAAGAAAATGATGAGATTATCCCGGCTGTCATTTCCGGAATCAAGCCTGAAAAGCAATGGCTGATCCGTTAATCTCCTGGCAGATTGGATGGTTTCCTTGATAAAATTCGGCGTACCTTTTTGGCAGTGGTCATTTCCCTTTCGCATCTCAACATGCAGGCAGTAGCCTTCCTGCCTAATGTAAGCGAACATAGGTGCATAACCGTCGCAGCCTTTATAGGTTCTTTCCACTCCTTCTTTTTTTGTTTTGGAGTTATCAAAAGGGGAGACATCCAGATCAACCGGGATATACGGCTTGTCTTTGGCGTAAACTGGGCTAATTTCCGCATTTGTATTGCGGATCAGATTCAGCGATTCTTCATGCAAGATCGCTTTCCATTTTTCCGTCAAGGCAGCTTGGTCCAGTCGCTGCCTTAAAGTCGGGCTGGAAGGAACCCTTTGGATATCCAAAGCCAGTGCAAAAAAGGCATCTTCGCGGAAGGTTTCAATATTGTCATAATCACTTTTTCCTTGGCAAAGCAGGCCAATATAGGATTTGGCTACATCAGCATTGGAACAGACGGGATTTCGGGAAATATCAGGGAGTCGATAGGCATTTAACCTGGAAGCTAAATTCGTTAGATTTAGTAAATTTCCTACTATCGCTAAACCGCTTTGGGCAACAATTCGTTCTTTCGTGGCTTCTATCACTAACTTTTTCATTAGATCACCTGAATGTGGAATGAGTTAAATTTAATGGATATGCTTATTATACTAGATTTCATGCGAATGGGTTAACGTTAAGTGAAAATTTCGTCACGGATTCAGGTTTAAGTAAATACCCTAAATTTAAATCAAGAAAGAAAAGTAAACCGTCATTCTATAACGATAATGTGAAATTAAAAATTAAGAATTACTTGGTTTTAATTGAGAAAGTTGGATGGGTTAAAACTTCAGAACAATTACCAATGAATGTAAAATATAATAATCCAAGAATAACTTTTGATGGGAAGTACTGGTATATATCTGTTGGAATTGAACAAGAACTTGATAAGATTGAATTAAGCAGTAATATTACAGGAATTGATTTAGGAGTTAAAGAACTAGCTGTATGTTCTGATGGAAAAGTATTCAAAAATATCAATAGGACAGTAGAAGTAAAGAAGATCGAGAAACGACTTCGGAGGTTGCAGAGAAGAGTTTCTCGAAAATATGAAATAAATAAGGAGGGAAGCCGTTTTGTCAAAACAAGCAACATTATAAAAACCGAAAAGCAAATACGACTTATACACAGACGATTATCAAACATTCGAAGAAATCACCTTCATCAAACAACAAATGCAATCGTGAAAACCAAACCTTGCAAAGTTGTAATGGAGGATTTGAATGTAACTGGAATGATGAAAAATCGTCATTTATCAAAAGCAATAGCCAAACAAGGATTCTACGAATTTACTAGACAAATGGAATACAAATGTGAGAAGTATGGGATTGAATTTGTCAAAGTCGACCGTTTCTTCCCGTCATCGAAAACTTGTTCATCATGTGGAAAGATTAAGCGTGACCTTAAACTTTCTGATAGAGTTTATCGATGTGAATGTGGAAATGAAATAGATAGAGACCTAAATGCGGCTATCAATTTAGCTAATTATGATAAATTAACTGCTTAACCACTTACAAGGTGCAGTTGATGTGTAGGAGTCGTTGTATCCGAATTTACGCCTTTGGAGTGTTATGACAAACGAAAGTAGCTTCGGCAAAATCGGACACGATGAAGAAGGAATTAAACAAATGCTTATAGGTTTTTATAAGTTTTTGGCAACGGAAAACATGGACAAGCAACCTTTGCATAAATTTTACGAAAAGAATCGGCTTGAAAGAATTCAGGCACTGGAACAGGCGAAGGCCATTTCAGCCGAAGATGCCGCGCTGCTTGAAAAAGGGCTTATGCTGCCGGATGAAACGGCGGACCATATGATTGAAAACCAGATTGCCAAATATGAATTGCCATATGGTACGGCATTGAACTTTCTGATTGACGGAAAAGAGTATGTCGTCCCGATGGCGATTGAGGAGCCTTCTGTTGTGGCGGCGGCAAGTTCGGCGGCAAAAATCATCAACAAGGCAGGCGGTTTCCGAACGACAGTGAGAAGCCGTATGATGATCGGGCAGGTGGCGTTAATGGACGTTCCGGATCCGATCCGTGCGAAAACGGTGGTGATGGCCCATGAGGAAGATCTTTTGCAAACGGCAAATGAGGCCAAGCCTTCGATTGTGAAGCGGGGCGGCGGGGCCCGGAAATTGGAAGTCCGCCTGATCCCGGCTGATGAAAAAGCCGGCACGCCTGCTTTTTTTGTTGTCCATCTCCATATTAATACGCTGGAAGCAATGGGTGCGAATATCATCGATACCATGGCGGAGGCGATCAAACCGCATTTGGAAGAGTGGACAGGAGGACGAGCATTAATGGGCATTCTCTCCAATTATGCCACTGAGTGCCTGGCAACGGCCGAATGCCGGATTCCCGTGTCATTGCTTGAAAAAAACGGCATGTCCGGTGAAGAAGTCCGCGACCGGATCATTGAAGCCGCCCAATTTGCATACGCGGATCCTTACCGGGCTGCAACGCATAACAAAGGCATTATGAACGGCGTTGATGCCGTTGTGATCGCAACTGGGAACGACTGGCGCGCGATTGAAGCGGGCGCCCATGCCTATGCAGCAAGGTCCGGCAAGTATCGTTCCCTTTCTACTTGGAGCAAAGCAGAAAACGGAGACCTGCTTGGCAGCCTCACCCTTCCGCTTCCGGTCGGGACAGTCGGCGGCCAGATCAGCATCCACCCTGCTGCCGGTTTCAGCAAGCGGTTGCTGGGTTACCAAAATGCAAAAGAACTGGAATCGATCATTGTCTCCGCTGGGCTTGGCCAGAACTTTTCCGCCATCAAAGCCCTTGTAACAGACGGCATTCAAAAAGGGCATATGGCACTGCACGCCAAATCGCTCGCTATCACAGCAGGTGCCTCCGGAAGCGAAATTGACCGGGTTGCAGAAAAACTAAAACAAAGCGGGACCATTGATCTTGCTACGGCAAAGGAAATTTTAAAAGAAATCAGAGGATGACAGGCGGGGCACTGAACAAGATATAGGGAAAAAACACGCGGGTATGAAAAACGGCGCCAAGAATACCGTAAGCCCCCATTCAAACAACGCATATAAATCAACAGCACCTCTTGTTAAAATTGACATATCAATCAAAGGAGGTGCTTTTCATATGCCAGAACAAAAATTAACAATTGTCCCCGTAACATTACATTCCGATACAGAAAATATTTCGAACATAAAACCAACTGTTTCCTCTTCAAATTCAACTTGTACGATTAAGTTTGGAAAAGTTGAAATCTCCTTTTTCAACGGTATAGATGAGCACATCATTCAAACGATCATGAGGGAGTTGAAAGATTTATGAGACACGATTATTCGAGTGTAAAAAATATCTATATCATTTGTGGAAAAACGGATATGAGAAAAGGAATAGATGGATTAGCAACACTCATTCAAGATTCCTTTGAACTGGATCCTTATGGTGATTCCATTTTCTTATTTTCTGGATGGAGTAAAGATCGTTATAAATGTTTATATTTTGACGGTGACGGCTTCGCCATGCTTTATAAGCGATTAGATAATGGAAAACTTCAATGGCTAAGAAACGAAAAGGAAGTACGAAATCTGTCACAACAAGAACTCCGCTGGTTATTAGAAGGATTATCCATTCAGCAGCCAAAAGCTATTCAACCTTCTCAAAAAGGGCAATTTTAAATCTATCAAAAAGTTGATTTAAAGCTGTATTTACTATGCTTAAAATGCTATATTAGAACTATCTTATTTGAATGAATGGTGGTGAATCTTTTGGTTAATGCTTCATCTAATAATCAGAATCAAAACGAGAAATTAATTCGACTTCTTAAAGAACAATTGGCTCATTCTAATCAACAGAATGAAGCATTGTCCAAACAGATTAAATCACTAACTGAGCAAGTTCGCTATTTAACAAAACTTTTATATGGATCGAAAACAGAGAAATCTAAATACAATACACTTGATGGACAAATATCATTATTTGACGATGACCCGTCTTTTAATGATTCTGAGCACACAGAAGAACAAAGCCAACAGACGATTTCTTATACTGTTGTACGCAAAGTTCAAAATAAAAAACGAAATGATTCATTACATGAAAATGTTGAAGTAAAGGCCATTCATTATCATCCGGAAAATACGATTTGTGATTGTTGTCAATGCCAAATGACTGAAATAGGTACGACAATCGTACGTGAAGAGGCTGAATTTATACCTGCAAGAATGGAAAAAGTTCAACATATTGAACATGCATATGAATGTAAAAACTGCAAAGCGGATTTATCTCAAAAGGCCCAAATTAAACGTGGCAAATCACCTCAACCTCCGATTCAACGAAGCATTGCTGGTCCGAGTGTACTTGCCAAAGTAATTTATGATAAATTTGTGCAATACTTGCCCCTTTACCGGCAGGTAAAGGAGTGGGAACGTTATGGCTTGAATACGAATGATAAAAACCTTTCTAATTGGGTTATTCGAGCATCACATGACTGGCTTTTGCCCGTATATGAGCGAATGAAGAATATAATGTTGGAGAAGTCCATTTTACACGTCGATGAGACTTATGGACAAATTATCAATCGGTCGGATGGAAAATCTGGCCAATCTAATGCTTATAACTGGGTTTTTCGAAGTGTGCCCTGTCAAGGTCCGGCTATCGTTCTGTTTCACAGCTCATTATCACGATCACGATCCGTTCTTGAAGGATTCATTGAAGATTATTCGGGAACGATTGTCTGTGATGGGTATTCAGCCTATGACAAAATTGACGGGATTACCTTCGCTAATTGCTGGGCCCATGTAAGACGTTATTGGTTAAAAGCAGACAGTAAAAACGGACGAATTGGTGTAAAATATTGCGATGAATTATTTCGTCTTGAAAGGGAATTTAAACACTTATCCCCAAGTAAACGAAGAAAAAAACGCCAAAAGCACTCGAAACCGTTAGTTGATGAATTTCTTGCCTGGGTTGAAAACTCACCATTCTACGGAAAAAATGCGCTCGCTAAAGCTGCTGAATACACGCTAAATCGAGCGAATGGACTAAAAGCATTCTTGGATGATGGACGAATAGAAATTGATAACAATCCCGCTGAGAATGCCATCCGTCCGAATGTAATTGGTCGAAAAAATTGGTTATTTTCCGTAAGTGAAGCTGGTGCGAAAGCAAACGCAATCTGTCTAAGTATCGCAGAAACAGCTAAAGCGAATGGAGTAGATTTCTACCAGTATCTAGTGAAGTTACTGAGAGACCTACCAAATTTAGATATTCATAGAAACCCAGAAATTATAAACAACTATTTGCCTTGGTCAAAAACGATCCAAGCAGAATGTGTAAAATAACCGTAAATCTGATTAAAAAATCATGGTTTTACGGTTATTTGTAGTACGTACCGTGAAGGTACGTTTATTTTTTTATTTCGGGCTTACAGAATACCGAGGCACTGAACAAAATATAGGAAAAAAACGGTGAGACACGATTATGGTGATGTCCCACCGTTTTTTTGTTTTTTGGAGCTTTAGCTTTTAAGCGGCTTCTGGCAGGCAGGTTTTCCTAAAGCAGGATGAACCACTGGGATCCGGGCTTACAGTGCAACTCTCCGTTTTTGAAAAGTGGCCTGCGCTTCCTTTTGTAAAAACGAAAGGCACGCTTTAAGCATGCCTTTCGTTTTTACAGTGCGCCGTGCATGGCGATTCGCTAGGCGGTGTAAGTCCGCTATGGGGGTAGATAGCGACCAACCATTAGCCAAGAGCAAGGGTGTCCATCGTGAGATGGAATCTGAAGGAAGCTGGAGGCAAAATTCTGACCCGAGGAACACGAACATCATTAGGCGTACTCTCACAGGGTAAGGCTGCTGAACAAGTCAAAGCCCAAAAGCTATCCGGATGTGGAAACGTAAATGGTGCGGGTACATGGAATGAAAGTGAATCACCTTACCACGGGAGGTCTCATGGACAGGTGGAAACAGAGTATGAAACCTGGTTGAAACAAGATTTGCCGTGAGAAGTCAGCAGAAGCCATAGTACGGAGATGCCTGGAGCATCGAAGGAAGGGCTGAACTAAAGGAAGTGGAAGTCAATGAAAGTTACCGAAGAAACGAACAAATGCAGAAAACAGGAAGAAACCTGCTGTCAAAAAGATACTGCGGAACAGGAAGGATATGGCAGAGGGCATAGTTTCAAGAGGATAACTGAAAACAACACCACTAACACCAACAGACAGAACGAATGGATGCTCGAACGAATCCTTTCAAGTAATAACCTGCACCGTGCCTATAAAAAGGTAAAGAAAAACAAAGGTGCGGGCGGTGTCGATGGAATGAAAACAGGTGAACTTTTGGCATACCTAACTGAACATCAGAGGGAACTCGTCCTCTCCATTCGAAATGGGACATACAAGCCCCAACCCGTTAGAAGGGTAGAAATTCCAAAAGACAACGGGAAAACAAGGAAACTTGGAATACCAACGGTAGTAGACCGAGTCATCCAACAAGCCATTTCGCAGGTCCTAGTCCCTATATATGAAAGAAAGTTCTCAGACAATAGCTACGGTTTCCGACCACATAGAAGTACACATCAGGCACTTCTCAAGTGCCAAAAGAATGTAAATGAAGGATACCAGTATGTAGTAGACCTGGACTTAGAACAGTACTTTGACACGGTAAACCATAGTAAGCTTATCCAGATATTGAGTGAAACAATTCACGACGGACGTGTAATCTCCTTAATCCATAAATTCCTAAATGCAGGTGTTATGATCAAAGGAATAAGGACAACAAATGATTTCGGTGTTCCACAAGGAGGACCACTAAGTCCGCTTCTTGCCAATGTAATGTTAAACGAATTGGATAAAGAAATGGAAGCAAGAAATCACCGATTTGTCCGTTACGCTGATGATGTGATCATATTCTGTAAGAGCCGAAGAAGCTGCGAAAGAACATACCATAACATTCTCCCATTCATTGAGAGGAAATTGCGACTCAAAGTGAATCGAGAGAAGACGATGATCACACATATTAGAAACATCAAGTTCCTGAGTTATGGATTCTACCTTTATGAAGGAAAATGCAAATTCCGGGTACACCCGAAGGGTGTTCAAAAATTAAAGGAGAAAATTCGCAGAATCACAGGAAGAAGCAACGGATTAAGCGTAGAGGAAAGAAAGAAAAGGCTAAACGACACTGTCCGAGGATGGGTAAATTACTACAAGCTAGCGGATATGAAAAGTCTGGTAACCAGACTGGATCAATGGACACGAAGAAGAATGCGAATGGTAACTTGGAAAAGATGGAAGAGAGTACGCACAAGATTTTATTGGCTCGTGAAATTAGGGATCAATAAAAGAAAGGCGTGGGAATGGGCTAACACAAGAAAAGGCTACTGGAGAATCTCCGGCAGCCATATATTAGCCAGAACCCTTACAAACGAACTCTTCCGAAGAGCAAGATATATAAGTTTTCTGGATTATTATCTGTCTGTACGGTCGTAAACTTTAGAACCGCCGTGTACGGAACCGTACGCACGGTGGTGTGAGAGGTCGGCTAATCAAATAATGATTAGCCTCCTACTCGATTGTTTTTATTAACGTATTGCCGCTTGTGCCCTTCGATTCCGGCAAGGCAAACGGTGGCCGGATCCTCGTTCACCGGCAAGGTAACGGCCGACCCGTCGTTTGGAAGCGATGTGGTAAAAATGGCTTCGTATTCGGCAACGCTAATTTCTTTTCGTGCCTCGAGCATTTGCTGATGGCGGGCCGGCTGCAAGGCTTTACGGTAGCCCGGCTGCAGGATCCCTGAGAAAAATTCCCCGACTGCGCCGGAACCGTAGCTGTACAGGCCGATCCTCGCACCTGCTTCTATATTTGTATTTTGTTCGAGCAGGGAAAGCAGGCTCAAATACAAAGCGCCGGTATAAATGTTCCCGACTATTTTGTTATAACTTTTGCTTGTTTCATAATGGGCCAGGAGTCTTTCGCGCCCGTCTTCATCCGTTTCATCCAACACCGTTCTCAGCGCTTTTAAGCCCATTTTTGTATACGGCATATGGAAGCAAATGGCTTTGAAATCACTTAGCGTAAAGCCGGTTTTTTCTCTGTACTGCTTCCAGACATTTTGGAAGAAACTGATGTATTTTTCATTGGAAAACTTGCCATCCACATAAGCGGAATCCGAATAGACCGGCCGCCAAAAGTCCATGATGTCTTCCGTATGATACACACTCGGTTCTTCAATCGCAAGAATTTTCGGATGGGCGCTTACGACCATAGCGACGGCGCCCGCCCCTTGGGTAACCTCTCCTGAAGTATTCAATCCGTATCTTGAAATATCGGACCCGAGCACGAGCACTTTGCTTTCCGGATGCAGGGCGATATGCCCTCTTGCCATTTGCAGCCCTGCCGTAGCACCGAAGCATGCTTCTTTCACTTCAACGGCCCGCACTTCCGGTTTTAAACCGAGCAGGCGGTGCACATAAATTGCAGCTGCCTTCGAGTGGTCGACGCCGGATTCCGTGCCGAAAATAACAAAATCGATCTTTTCTTTATCTTCGTCTGTTAAAATTTCGAGCGCCGCATTGGCTGCGAGCGTCACCGCATCCTGGGTCACCGGGGCGACGGCCATTTTTTCCTGGCCGATTCCGATTAAAAATTTTCCAGGGTCCTCATTCCGGGCAAGTGCCAGTTTTTCCATGTCAACATATAAATGCGGGGTATAAAACCCGATCTTGTCTATTCCGATTTGCAACTGCTATTCACACCTTTTTTACAGGAATTGTTAGTATGTGTAAAATTTTACTCGAAGGGGCAAATGAGTGGAAAAAAATGGGAAGACGCTCTATCATCTAATTGTACACTTCAAGATGAACATCTAGAGAGAGAGGTCTTCCCATGGATATTATATCAATAATTGCTGGATTATTAAAGGATACAAAGAGTCTTATCGAATTTGAAGAACAGCTTAAACTTCTGATGCAGAAGGCTTTTACACAATGGGTTGGGGAAATATTTGAAGAGTTAGATAAAATAATTAAACAGGAGAAGTTAGAGGAGGGCTGGGTGTACTGCCGGAGTGATAACAGAAACATTCAGTTTCTATTTGGAAGTGTGACCTTTAAACGCTCATTAATGCATGACAAGAGAGGAAATTCCCATTATCCTCTGGATGAATGGTTAGGGCTGGTACCACACCAACGATACAGCCCGTTAGTGGAATTAAAGGTGGCAGAGTTGGCAAGTGAGAACACCTATCGGGAAGTAGCTGATATTTTAAAAGAGTGGACAGCAGTGAGTCTTAGTCACACAACTGTAGGGAACATGGTAAAACACGTAGGGAAAACTCAGGCGGAAGCCGATAAGGCACTTGTAGAAGAGCTAGAAATAGCTGTTTCCCTGCCTGAGGGGAAGAAGGTAGACTACCTGTTTTCTGAAGCAGATGGTGTATTCGTTCGGGGACTAAAAAAGAAACAGAGTATGGAAGTCCACCACGCCATTCTCTATGAGGGATGGGAAACCAATGGAAAAAGGGTCTCCCTGCGTCAGCCCACAGTCATCATGACGACGGAAGACATTCAGACATTTTGGGATGAAGTCCAAGCCACAGCTGCCAACACCTATTCCCTCGAAAAAGCGCAAGTCATTACAAACAGTGATGGAGGTGCTGGGTACACAGCTGAACGGTTTCAAACAGCATTCTCACAGTCGGAATTTCCGGTGCTCAACCAGCTGGATACCTACCACGTTGCACAAGCCATCATAAGGACATTTGGGGGCGGAAAGAGCGAGATCAAGGAGCAAATTAGAAAAGCGATTAGAACGCATGACCTGGACCAATTCACGTTATATTTGGATACGCACGAAAGCACCTTGACGGATAAAAAGGCCCTCAAGAAAATCAAGGAATTCCGTTCGTATATCTTGAAAAACTGGGACCGCATTTTTGACTGGAGGGACAGGGTGAAAAACGTGCCGGAAGGTGCGAGAGGCCTAGGAGCGATGGAATCGAATCAAAGGCATATCTCCTTCAGGATGAAAAAAAGGGGCATGCATTGGAGTGAACTTGGCGCAGAAGCCATGGTGAAAATCAAACAAGGCATACTCAATGGGACATTGAGAGAAGCCTATCTGAAACACCGTTCAAGAAGCGAGAGAAAGCAACGGAACTTGAAACAATCCATCAGGATGTCTCAACTACTCAAGCAGCCTGTACGCCCGTCAGTGGGCGTAAAGCACGGATCAGTTGCCCTGCATTCAAGCAGTTCATCGGCAATGGGACATTTAAGCAAAATATTAGAGCTTTCGTTTTAAGCCTGGCTCAGTGGGGACTGATCGTTGAGGCGCGCGAAATTTACGAGACTCCTGCGGGAAAAGCGAGCCAGGAGAGACCCCGCAGCGAGGTACGAGCGAGGAGGCTCGCCGGCCGCCCGCGGAAAGCGAGTGAATTTCGCGCGCCTCAACATCCCCGTTATCCATCTTTATACGGAAATATTACATCTTTTCCGAAAATTACACCGAGCAAGTAAAGCACGGTAGCCGAAAGTGTACAAAAAGAGTGTCTTGGAATACCCGATATTTAAACCTTGTCGAGAAAAACTTGACACATACGAATTGTTATTGAAATTTGAGAAACTGTACTAAATAGGGTTTGCTGAATAAACAAAAATTCCAGATTTGACAAGGATTTTGGCCACTTTTGTCGAATATAAAGTGTAAGGATTTTATAGGAAACGTATAAAAAACCTTGCACTTGGAGGCCGTTACGATGTACAAAAAGACCGAACATCAATTAACTTTTGTAGAAGATTTTTTTCTACCATTCGGTGGAAAATTAAATAAAGAAAATCGCTGGGTCCGTCTTGCTGAATTAATCCCTTGGTGGAAGGCTGAAGAAAAGTATGCCAAGTCCTTCAAGAAAAAATTCAAAGGTGAAAAGGCTTATTCTGTCAGAGTTGCTCTTGGGGCTCTCTATATCAAAGAACGGCTTGGGCTATCTGACCGGGAAACAGTCGAACAGATCACGGAAAACCCGTATCTTCAGTATTTTATTGGGTTGCCTGAATTCCAGGAAAAAGCCCCATTCGATCATTCTCTGATGACTCGTTTTAGAAAACGTTTGGGTGCAAACATCATCAATGAACTGAATGAATGGATTGTTCTGGAAGAACAAGAACGCCAATCGGAAGAAGCATCTAAGGAAAATGGCAACGATGATGATCACCATGATGATGACGATCATAGTAGTGGTGATCATCAACCTTCCGGTCCTGCTTCGGAAGAGAATTCAACTGGATCGGCTTCTCCTAAAACGAAGAACAAAGGAAAGCTCATTCTGGACGCAACCTGTGCACCGGCTGATATTGCTTACCCTACTGACCTGGGGCTTTTGAACGAAGCCCGTGAGAAACTGGAGCATATCATTGATGTACTGCATGAACCGCACAAAGGAAAATTACGAAAGCCAAGGACCTACAGAAAAAGAGCCCGCAGGGACTATCTTTCTGTCGCTAAGCAACGCAAAGCTGGAGCCCGGAAAATCCGGAAAGCTGTCGGCAAACAACTTGGATATGTGAAACGGAATCTGGAGATCATTGGAAATCTCATTTCCCAAAGCTCCCTGTCTCTTTTGAGCAAAGATGAATACCGACAACTCCTCGTGATTCATGAACTTTACCGCCAACAGGCAGAAATGTACAAAAAGAAAACACATCGGATTGACCACCGGATTGTGAGCATTTCCCAGCCGCATGTCCGTCCAATTGTGCGTGGCAAGGCAAAAGCGAACGTGGAATTCGGCTCAAAAGTCGCCATTAGCGTTGTAGATGGCTATGCCTTGATTGAGCAACTCGACTGGGAAAATTACAATGAAGGGATCACCCTTAGAGAATCTATTGAGAACTACTACAACCGGTTCGGATTTTATCCAGAAGCGATTTTAGCAGATAAAATCTACCGAAACCGTCACAACCTGGCATACTGCAAATCTCTTGGCATTCGTCTGAGTGGGCCAAGGTTGGGACGCCCATCCAAAACGGAAGACAAAACCTTAGAACGCGTGGCAAGGCAGGATGCCTCTGAACGTAATGCCGTTGAAAGCAAATTTGGCGAAGGCAAGCGCAAGTATGGGCTAGGCCTTATTCGAGCACGCCTTCAGGAGACCAGTGAAACAGTAGTAGCCCTTCAATTCCTTATAATGAATCTGGAGCGGAAGCTCAGGGTTCTTTTTTTGAAATTTTTACACAACACTATTTTATATTTTTTTAACCGTAATTTGGCTTGTATCTGACAGAATCTCATTCGTTCAGCAAACCCTAAATAATTTAATATAAACGGTGTCGAAATACAACTTATCACGATGCACGGACACCTTCCCATTATAGTACAAGTTGCTAGGATTGTGGATGGGAAATGACAGAGAGGGAGTAAACGTATATGCATGAAGTTGCGATTATCAGCGCCGTCCGGACCCCGATCGGGAAATTCGGCGGCAGTTTAAAAGATATATCTGCTGTGGAACTGGGTGCGATTGCCGCAGAAGAAGCGATCCGGCGCACCGGCGTTTCTGCACAGGAGGTCGATTATGCCGTTTTTGGCAATGTTCTGTCGGCGGGTCTCGGTCAAAATCCGGCCCGGCAAATGGCAGTCAGAGCCGGCATTCCGTATGAAGTGCCTGCCGTAACCGTGAATGAAGTATGCGGCTCTGGATTGAAAGCTGTGCTGCTTGCTGCCCAGATGATCCAGCTTGGTGAGGCGAAAATAATAGTTGCCGGCGGGGCGGAAAACATGTCGCGTGCGCCCTTTCTTGCAGAACAGGCACGCTGGGGCCATAAGCTTGGCAATATGGCGATGGCAGACAGCATGCTGCGCGACGGCCTGACGGATGCATTTGAAGGCATCCATATGGGTTTGACGGCGGAAAATGTGGCGACAAAATTCGGCATTTCCCGCGAGGAACAGGACCGTTTTGCGCTTCGATCCCAGCAAAAAGCCGCACAGGCACAAAAGACCGGCCGCTTCAAAGACGAAATTGTGCCGGTAAAAGTAAAACAGAGAAGAAGCGAGATGCTGTTTTCCGAGGATGAGCATGTCCGCCCCGATACGACGCTTGATGGGCTCGCGAAGCTGAAACCCGCTTTTCTCGAAAACGGTACTGTCACAGCAGGGAATGCTTCGGGGATCAATGACGGCGCAGCTGCTGTTGTTTTAATGGAAAAATCACTTGCGGATGAAAAAAAGATTCCTTATTTCGGGGTCATTAAAGGGTATGCAGAAGCAGGAGTGGACCCTTCCATCATGGGTTATGCCCCTTATTATGCAATTCAAAAGCTGCTTGAAAAGACTGGTGCATCCCTTGAAGAAGTGGATTTAATCGAGCTGAACGAAGCTTTTGCTTCCCAAAGCCTTGCCGTTATCAGGGATTTGGGGCTTGATCCGGAAAAAGTCAATGTTAACGGCGGGGCGATTGCACTGGGGCATCCGATCGGGGCATCCGGCGCAAGAATTCTCGTTTCACTTTTACATGAAATGGAAAAAAGAAATGTGCGCACCGGCCTTGCCTCGCTTTGTGTCGGCGGCGGCATCGGCATTTCGATGCTGGTCGGGCGCACCTGACACCACCGGGATTTTCCGGCTTTTTGGAAAAGTGAGGAAAAAATCTGTCAGACGCAAAACTTTTCCGCTGTTGCTCTTGCATGAAATGAAAAAAAGAAATGTGTGCACCGGCCTCGGTATTTCGAAGCTGGTTAGGCGCACGTGACATCGCCGGGATTTAGCAAGAACAGAAAAAGCCCTGCCTGATGCAGGGCTTTTTCTCTATTTTTTAGTCCGAATGAGATTTTCCCACCTGGTCAGGATAATGTAAGGACTTCATATTTGGATGCTAATTCTGCAAATTGTGCCATGCTGCTGATTTTTCCAGCTGTAAGTTTTTCGTTTAGCCCATAAAAGTCCACACAGGTTTTACAAGCAAGAACGTCCACGCCTTTTTCCTCCAATTCTTTCAATTGAAGGGAAACAAGCGAGCCTTCTGTTAACGTAAACACACCGCGGTTTACGCAAAAAACAGCGGCCGGCAGTTCTTCCTTTTGTTTCAGGATGGTAAAGAAGGTTTCCAACAATCCTTCCCCCAATTCTTGTTCTCCTTTTCCAAGCTGATCCGATGCAAGCAAAATAACTTTGTTTTTCAATGTCTCCACCTCAATGACTTTCTTTCTATTTTAGCAAATCCTGCCAGACTTTTCCCGTGCCAGATACGGCGGCTGCCACAAGCCCGGGGCGTTCAGTGCCGCGGTTTCTTTAACCATTTTTTTGGATGCCTAGCGGTTGAGGGTATATTTGAGCAAAAGCAGGTGAACAAGCTGATAGAATAACGCCAGGATGCAAAAGAGGATAGGGTACGCAATAGCAGAATACACAGGTTTCCAGCCATTGTAGTAAAACGTACCCGTCATGATGAACAAAAACTCAAAAACCATCGCCACGATCGTCCATCCTGCAATATAGAGGAACCGGGTGCGGAACCGGTTTGGAAAAAAGTTGATAAAGGTAATATTGATGGCCGGATAAATCCCAAACAAATAACAAAGGGCTTTCCAGTCGACTCCTTTTGTAAAGTATCCAAAAAGATCATACTTGAGATCCAGAAATAAATTGACGATTAATTCAAGGTACATGGCAAACAGGGTGGTGCACAGCATTTCAATGCCACTAAATTTTTTGGGCATGAGAAAAGCAAACAGATTCAGGACAATCATCAAAATGATAAGGAATACCATGCTTCAACACCCCGATTCCAGGATTGGCTTTTTCTTATCCTATCCTATTTTGGCCGGGAGATTACAAAAAATCGCACATTCCGGAAACCCGGTTAAAGGACGCTCGCCTTATTCTTTGTTATAATTTTACAAGAATAACGTAAACAAAGGGGGATGGCTCGGTTGGCGAAAAAAGTATTGGTATACAGCGAACTGTCTGGGGATTTGATTGAAAAGCTGAAGGAAACATTTGAAGTACGCTACATACCGGGGGGCAAGGATATTTCCGATCTTCTGCCTGACTTAGCGGAAGCGGACGGGCTGCTTGGTTCCTGGCTCCGGGCAGGAAAAGAATTGCTGGACCACGCACCGGCCTTGAAAATCATCAGCAATATAACGGTCGGATATGACAATCTCGATATCCCGTTGCTAACAGAGCGGGGGATTATGGCAACCAATACGCCGGGTGTGCTCGATGAAACAACAGCGGATACCATCTTTGGCTTGATGCTTGCAGCGGCGCGGCGATTTACGGAACTGGACCGGCTTGTCAAAAACGGAAATTGGAAAGCGCCTGTTTCCACTGAGCATTACGGCATTGATATTCACCATAAAACGCTTGGCATTATCGGAATGGGCAGAATCGGAAGCAAAATTGCGAAACGGGCCCATTTCGGTTTTGATATGGACATTTTATACCATAACCGTTCCCGCGACCCGGAAGCCGAGCAGCTGTATGATGCGGTATACTGTGAGCTTGATGAACTGCTGGAAAAATCGGATTTCATTTGCCTGATGGTGCCGCTTACCCCGGAAACGCACCGGTTAATCGGGGAACGGGAATTCAAAATGATGAAGAAAACGGCCGTTTTTGTCAATGGTTCAAGGGGTAAGACAGTAGATGAAGCGGCGCTTGTCAAAGCCCTTCAGGAAAAAATCATTTATGCGGCCGGCCTTGATGTATATGAACAGGAACCTGTTTCGCCGGATAACCCGCTTTTAAAAATGGATAATGTCGTCACCCTTCCGCACGTTGGCTCTGCTACACACGAAACACGCTATGCAATGGCAAAACTGGCGGTTGAAAATCTCACGAAAGGGCTGCTTGGAGAATGTCCGCCCAATTTGATTAACCGGGAAGTTTTTCGCAGCCGGGCGTAATCACGTACACTTGCTGAACGATTCCGATTCGGTCGGCATGTGCAGGAAAGTTTGAAGACACGGGCACGGGCAAAAAACCTGATGGCAATGGAACGTTTCTAATAAACATGATTGCTGTATTTTTACAATGGGCGTTCCCCGGCCGGGTTGCTTGCCGGGGAACGCCACTGTTTTTACGGCGGGAGCATCCGCTTTTTTTATTTTCCAAGGGGTATATCAATGAGTAAGCGGGGATGTAGACAAACCATTCGTTAATGTAATATAATGAGGAACAATTGTTCTTTTTTGGCAGATTTATTTTATAAAAATATCCAATGTTGGCCTGATTCGACCAAGAGAGATCCTTATAAGGAATGGAACCGTGTGTAAAACGGTTGTCAGTGTGAAAATCCCGCAAAATTTTGGTTGAAAGGTGAATCTGGAGTGGCTCTATGTTAAGAAAGGGAGCCAAATTTGTCTTGTATCTTAACATAGAAGCGCTCTACGTTAAGGAAGCAGCTGAAATTTTCCGTGTATCTTAACATAGAGAGGCTCTACGTTAAGGAAGCAAGTCAAATCTGCCGTGTATCTTAACATAGAGAGGCTCTACGTTAAGGAAGCAGCTGAAATCTGTCTTGTATCTTAACATAGAAGGGCTCTACGTTAAGGAAGCGAGCCAAACCTTCGCCGTATCTTAACATAGAGAGGCTCTACGTTAAGGAAGCAGGCGAAATCTGTCTTGTATCTTAACATAGAGTGGCTCTACGTTAAGGAAGCAGCTGAAATCCGCCGCGTATCTTAACATAGAAGCGCTCTAAGTTAAGGAAACAAGCGAAATTTTGGTTAAAAGTAAGCACAGACAGGTTATATATATATGAAGGAACAGGCCGATATTTTGCCAAAAATAAACGCGGACCGTGCTTAGTCTACGAATTCACCAAAAATTTGCCGGAAAATGAACGCAGAAGCATTTTATTCCGAAAACCCGGTGCAGTTCAAGTGCCGGATAATCGAGAATTCATTGATAAAGTCCTACGGTGTGATGTCAAGGGTTAAAAACAAGTGAATTGGAAATTTTGTTGGCTCTATGTCGTAAAAATGGCAATACTGAACTAAGCCTCCAGATAATTGGAATAATCTGGAAGTTTTCAAGTTCAGGCTATCGATGATGGTTACCTGGTTACCTCATCGCGTCACCTTCTTTTTCGGCGCATAAATTTGATCGTTGCGGAGCAGCGCATCGATCAGGCGCACCAGTTTTCTTGCCGTTAAGACGAGGGCGCGTTTGTGTGAGTGCTTATGCACCTCACGATATTTCTTTTGGTAAAAGGCGCGGTACTCAGGTTCGTGTCGCCGGACCAGATTGGCAGCCTCAACCAGGTAATACCGGAGATAACGATTGCCTGTACGCGCAAGCATTTTGTCATCAGCCTCAAAATCACCCGATTGGTGGCGGGGCCAGAACAATCCAGCAAATTTTGCGATCGCGGCTTGGTCGTCAAAGCGCTCAATGTCGCCGATTTCAGCGAGAATCCCAGCACAGCTCACCGGGCCTATTCCCGGAATGGTCTGGAGGGTATTCGGGATTCCATCAAGAACGCGGGCAATCGCCTTATCCAAATCCTTGATTTGGCGTTTAAGATGCCGGATGATCTCAATAGAACTGCCCAGGACCAAGTCAATCGAATCCTCCACACATTTAGAAAGCCGGTAAGAGGACCGGGCAGCTTTTTGGATGGATGCGGCCAAATCCTCGGGATCGCTAAAGCGGCCATGGCCTTTGGTCTGGAGATACATCGCTAAGTCCTCCAGAGGCATTTGGGCAATTTCATCGAGGCTATAGGCCTCAAGCAAAAATTCCGTTATGGCATGGCCGAAGACCGGTGTATCCACTTCAAGGTTAAAGGCACTGAATTTGAAAAACAGATGATTCAAAAATACCTGTTGTTCCCGGGTTAAACTTTGAATCAGGTGATAGCGCATCCGTGTTAACCGTTGAAGGGCAAGGTATTGTTCTGACTGAATCACGGATTTCGGCAATCTCCCGAAACGCAAGCGGTCCGCAATTACCCAGGCATCTTTGGGATCGGTCTTGTCCATCTCGGCATAAGCCTTTTTGAAATTTCTCACCAGCTTCGGATTCAGGGTAAACACCTTTGTACGACGCTGTTTCAGCTCGGGATCTTCATGGAAAAACATTGCCGGGTGCCAACTATACACAGATGTGGCCTCCATGGCGATCTGGATGGTGTCATCCGCCTCCGCATGTTGGAGGATGGCGTCTCTTAACTCAGAGGCACCGGGAAGATTGTTTGTCACCGTTTGGGTGGCCAACGTTTCCCCCATTCCATCCATCAGGCAGGCATCGAGGTTTTTGGAGCTCACGTCAATACCGACAAATAAGGGCATATGATTTCCTCCTCTCTGTATTGGGATCGATGGAATCGGACGCTTCGGGATATCCCCAGATGGCTTGCCGATCTGTCAGCCTCGCGTATGAGAACTCATCCGGGCCGTGGGCTGCCTGGAACTGCTCATTTCCAGCACGGAGATCCGGAGGAACGGCCTACGGGTTAGACGTTCAAGCAAGAACCTGGGGATGCAGACTTTTCGAGTAGTCAGGCTACAAGGAGGGGAAGCATTGACCCAAACGATCCTAAGACCATTATCCGGGAACATCGCGAAGCGTCCAAGTCCGAACTTGTATTCCGGGCGAGCCCGGAATACAAAATCTTATATTCACTTGTCAATGAGCAGCAGAATGAACTGGAAATTGACATCCACTTTGGATTTAAACTTATTATACGAGGAGAGATAAAATGATCCGGTTTGAACATGTATCGAAACAGTTTCCGAACGGGACCCTTGCTGTAAAGTCTCTGGATTTGGAAATAGAAAAAGGGGAATTTTTCGTTCTGATCGGCCCGAGCGGCTCGGGGAAGACGACAACATTAAAAATGATCAACCGCCTCATCGAACTGTCAAAAGGCTGGGTCCGAATCAACGGAAAGAAAATCAGCGATTATGACATTCATGAACTTCGCTGGGATATCGGATACGTGCTCCAACAAATTGCGCTTTTCCCGCATATGACCATCGCGGAAAACATTGCGGTTGTGCCGGAACTGAAAAACTGGGACAAAAAAAGAATCCGTACCCGTGTCGATGAACTGCTGGAAATGGTGGGCCTGGACCCGAAAGAATACCGGAACCGAAAACCCCATGAACTTTCCGGAGGGCAACAGCAAAGAGTGGGCGTTCTACGGGCTTTGGCTGCCGACCCGGAAATCATTTTGATGGATGAGCCATTCAGCGCGCTCGATCCGTTTAGCCGGGAAAAATTGCAGGATGATGTGCTTGAAATTCAACAGAGGCTGAAAAAGACAATCGTTTTTGTTACCCATGATATGCGGGAAGCATTGAAACTCGGGGACCGGATTTGTCTCATGAAAGACGGGGAAATCGTTCAGGTCGGGACGCCACATGCATTTTTAACCAACCCCGCGAACGATTTTGTACGCGAATTTGTCGGGAATAAACAGGTACCGGTCCGCCTGGAGGAACTCATGGTCCCGGTTACAGATGAACAGGCAATATTGCCCCAAACGAAAACCGTTTCTTTACAGGCTCCATTGGCAGAGGTATTCGAACAGCTGGCCTCGTTTGAACAGATTGCCGTTGAGGATGGCGGAAAAATGGTCGGGGTGATCAACCGCCCGCACGCCATGAAAGTCATGTCACAATACTTAAGGGATGGAGGCCGGATGCATGAGTAGTTTCATCACCACCTTTTCAAACCGGAGAGCCCAGCTTTTGGACGCCCTTTTACAACATATAGAGATTTCATTAATCGCGCTTTTTTTCTCATTATTGATCGCGATCCCGCTTGGTATTTATTTAACGCGGAAACAAAAAATCGCGGAAACCATTATTGGCATAACCGGCGTGCTGCAAACCATTCCTTCTTTGGCTTTGCTCGGCCTGTTAATCCCGCTTTTTGGCATAGGGACCGTCCCGGCCGTGATTGCGCTCGTCGCATATGCGCTGCTTCCGCTTTTGCGCAACACCTACACTGGCATTAAAGAAATCGACCCTTCATTATTGGAAGCAGCAAGGGCGATGGGAATGAACAGAAGAATACGGCTGATAAAAGTGGAGCTCCCTCTGGCCATGCCCGTAATCATGGCGGGGATCCGGACGGCTGCCATTTTGATTATCGGAACAGCGACGATTGCGGCGCTGATCGGGGCCGGCGGACTAGGTGACATTATCCTGCTTGGCATCGACCGGAATGATTATGCCCTTGTCATCCTCGGTGCCATTCCTGCCGCCTTGTTGGCCATTCTTTTCGATGTTTTGCTCAGGCAGCTTGAAAAAGTTTCTTTTAAGAAGATGATGGTGGCATCCGGCATTTTTATCTTGATGATCGTGTTGATCGTTGGTTCACTGGTTGCGCCAAACTTGCTTCATAAAGACGGGCAAAAAACGATTGTGATTGCCGGCAAGCTGGGGTCGGAACCGGAAATTCTGGACAATATGTACAAGTTGCTGATTGAAGAGAACACAGATTTAAAAGTGAAGTTAAAAACAGGGTTGGGCGATACAACCTTTGTTTTCAATGCGTTGCAGTCAAAGGATATCGATCTTTATCCGGAATTTTCCGGGACAGCCATCGTCAACATGCTGAAAGAGAACCCTGTCAGCACAGACGGCAAGGAAGTGTACGCGCAAGCAAAAGCAGGCATGGCCAAAAAATACAAGATGGCATTGTTACGCCCAATGAAATTTAATGACACTTATGCGATTGCAGTTCCGCAAAGTTTTGCAAAGAAATACCATTTGAAAAAGATATCGGACCTTGTAAAAGTCGAACAGGACGTAAAAGCCGGATTTACCCCCGAATTTGCCGATATCAAAGACGGATATCCCGGTTTGTCAAAAAAATACGGGTTGCATTTTCATGTGGTGACAATGGATCCGTCTGTACGGTACCATGCCATCCAACAAGGCAAAGTGAATCTAATGAACGCCTACTCCACAGATGGCGAACTGCAAAGGTATCACCTGGTCGTTCTTGAAGATGACAAGCATTTCTTCCCGCCATACCAGGGTTCGCCTTTATTGCGGCAGGAAACGGTTGACAAATATCCGGAAATTGTGCCGGCATTGAACAAGCTGGCCGGGAAGATTACAAACACCCAAATGCAGAAAATGAATTATGAAGTCGGTGTCAAAGGTAAGAAAGCGGAAGATGTTGCAAGAGCCTTTTTAGTAAAAGAAGGGCTCCTGAAAAAGTGACCGGATTATGCCGGGGCGTGCCGCGGAAACGTTACGGTGCATCGTTGAATGCGTGAACCTCTTGTTGCAAAGGTAGTCCAAAGTTTTAATCTGTGCCGGGAATTTCGCCCCGTATCGGGTGGAAATTGCCCGGCACGAAATTTGTCTGCGATATAAAATGCACAAAATATTGCAGCCTGTTGCCTGCTGTAAAATGGAGTTATCATGCAAATGGGTGCTTGAGCTTATGGTAAAAACTTAAGTTTATTTTTGCCCTCGTCCATCGACATGTTAGGTTATTCCACGATCCTGCCACAATTTTTCAATTCCCTGCCCTAGCATCAGCATATCTAGTAGTCTGCCCCTTGCCTCTTCAATCAATGCCTGAATCGTATTTTCCCACCCCATGGAACACCGGCAGCATTTTATTTCTGGGAAAAAGAAAGCGCTATTGACAAACTTGTATATACAGGATATGATGAGAATGTAAGATGTATATACAAGATTACGAGTAAATGAAAACGGTTTTGTGAAATAAAGTGAGGTGGCAATCATGTTTAAATTATTTCAAAAGAAGCCAAAGGAAGAACGTATTTTTGCTCCGGTAAGAGGGCAGGTTGTTGCCATTGAAGAAGTGCCGGACCCAACTTTTTCCGAAAAAATGATGGGGGACGGCATTGCGATAAAACCAACCGAAGGCCTCCTCGTGGCGCCATTTGACGGGGAAGTGGTGCAAGTCTTTCCGACGAAGCATGCCATCGGGCTGCGCGGCGCATCCGGGCTGGAACTTTTAATTCATATTGGGTTGGAAACGGTGACATTAAACGGGGAAGGATTTGAAACCGCTGTAAAAGCAGGCGATAAGGTGAAAAAAGGCGATACGCTCATCACCTTTGATCTGGCATTGATTCAAGAAAAAGCGGCGGATACCATCACATCCATCGTGGTGACAAACGGCGAGGCAGTTCATCTTGACAAAAAAATAAATTTGGATGCTATGCCGAAAGAAACGGTGGTCATGGTTGCCCAGTTGTAAGATCGCCAACAAGACAGGAGGAATGACAACATGGCGAAAATCAGCAATGAATCTGTAAAACAAATTGTTGAAGCAGTAGGCGGAAAAGACAATATTGCCGTGGCAACGCACTGTGTGACACGGCTGCGGTTTGCATTAAAAGATGAAGGAAAAGTAGACAAAGAAAAACTGGGGAAAATCGATCTTGTCAAAGGTTCTTTTTCAGCAAACGGACAGTACCAGGTTGTGATCGGCCAAGGGACAGTGGACAAAGTATATGACAAAATGGTTGAACTGACGGGTATCGGGCACGCTTCAAAAGAAGATGTGAAAAACGAAGCCGCAAAGAAAATGAATCCGCTTCAACGATTTGTCAAAATGCTTTCCGATATTTTCATCCCGATTTTGCCGGCAATCGTGACAGCTGGTTTGTTAATGGGATTGAACAATCTTTTGACAGGCCAGGGCATTTTTTACGCCCATAAGTCTTTTATTCAAGTTCACGAAAGCTGGGCCGGGCTTGCGGACATGATTAACATCATTGCCAATACCGCCTTCACGTTCCTGCCGATCTTAATCGGGTGGTCGGCTGTGAAACGGTTTGGCGGCAATCCGCTTCTCGGGATTGTGCTCGGCGCGATGATGATCCATCCGGACTTATTGAATGCTTATTCATACGGTGAAGCACTGAAAAGCCACTCTATCCCGGTATGGAATCTGTTTGGCTGGCATGTCAATAAAATTGGCTATCAGGGGCAGGTGCTGCCGGTCCTCGTATCGTCCTTTATTCTGGCGAAACTTGAACTATGGCTGAAAAAACGGATCCCGGATGCCATTCAGTTGCTGCTTGTCGCCCCCATTGCTTTACTTGTAACCGGATTTGTGACATTCGTGGCAGTCGGGCCGCTGACTTTTGGCATCGGGAACTGGATTACAGGCCTTGTCGTATATGTATTTAACCATGTACCGGCAATCGGCGGCCTGCTTTACGGCGGCTGCTATGCGCTCCTTGTCATTACAGGGATGCACCAGGCTTTTCTTGCGGTCGACTTCCAGTTGATCTCGAGCGCTGGCGGCACGTATTTGTGGCCGATTCTCTGCATGTCCAATATTGCACAAGGTTCGGCTGCGCTTGCCATGATGTTTTTGGCAAAGAACAAAGTGGATAAAGGGATGGCCGGCACATCTTCCGTTTCTGCTTATCTCGGTATTACGGAACCGGCGATGTTCGGTGTCAATCTCCGCTTCAAATATCCGTTTGTTTGCGCACTGATCGGCTCAGCCATTGCAGGGATTGTACTGGCAACCGGACATGTGAAAGCCCCGGCAATCGGCGTCGGCGGGATCCCTGGATTCTTGTCCATCTTCCCGCATTCGTGGGGAACGTTTTTTACCGGTATGGCGATCGTCATTGTCGTGCCGTTCGTGCTGACCTTCTTGTTCGGTAAATTAAAAAGACAAAAAGCGTAAAGGACAGGAAAGCGGACTGTACAATGGCAGGCCGCTTTCCGGCTATATAAAATTGGATCGCTTTAACATCCAAATCATATTTCGAGCCTTCATGGCATTACGACGATAGCAATTTGGGAGTGGAAAAAATGGAACAACCTTGGTGGAAAAAAGCAGTTGTCTATCAAATTTACCCTAAAAGCTTTAAAGATACAAACGGGGATGGCATTGGCGACCTTGAAGGGATTATTGAGAAACTAGATTATTTGAAAAAGCTTGGCATCGATGTCATTTGGTTGACGCCGGTTTATCCGTCCCCGCAGCGCGATAACGGGTATGACATCAGCGACTACTATGCCATTGATGAGACGTACGGTACGATGGAAATATTTGAGCAACTGCTTATAGAAGCGCATGCACGAAATATAAAAATCATGATGGACATCGTTGTCAACCATACTTCAACCGCGCACAGATGGTTTATCGAAAGCGCATCATCGAAAGACAACCCGTACAGGGATTACTACATTTGGCGGGACCCGAAAGACGGGAAAGAACCGAACAACTGGGTCTCCAAGTTCGGCGGGCCGGCATGGCAATACGATGAAAAAACCGGGCAGTACTACTTGCACCTGTTTGATGTGACACAGGCGGACTTGAACTGGGAAAACGAAAAAGTCCGGGAAGCAGTCTACACCATGATGAAGTTTTGGCTTGAAAAAGGGGTTGACGGCTTCCGCCTTGATGTCATCAATTTGATTTCCAAAAACCAGGATTTCCCCGATGATGACGGATCAGTCCCGCCGGGCGACGGGCGCAAATTTTATACGGACGGCCCGCGCATCCATGAATTTTTGCATGAAATGAACGAGAAAGTGTTTTCAAAATATAATGCGATGACTGTCGGGGAAATGTCTTCAACCACGATTGAAAACAGCATCCGCTATACGAACCCGGCTTCCCGTGAGCTGGACATGGTGTTTCAGTTTCATCATTTGAAGGTCGATTACGAAAACGGCGACAAGTGGACGGCTGCCGATTTTGATTTTCTAGCACTGAAAAAGATTCTGTCCACATGGCAGACGCGCATGCATAAAGGCGGCGGCTGGAACGCCTTATTCTGGTGCAACCACGACCAGCCGAGAATCGTATCAAGATACGGAGATGACGGCAAGTACCGGGTGGAATCGGCGAAAATGCTGGCAACGGTGATCCATATGATGCAGGGAACGCCTTATATTTACCAGGGAGAAGAAATCGGCATGACCAATGCGCATTTTGACCGGATTGAACAGTACCGGGATGTCGAGTCCCTTAATATGTACAACATTTTACAGAGCCGTGGAAAAAGCCATGCGGAAATCATGGAAATATTAATGCGGAAATCAAGGGACAATTCGCGTACGCCGATGCAATGGGACAGTACGAAAAACAGCGGGTTTACTGAAGGCACGCCATGGATTGCGGTCGCTTCCAACTACCCTGATATTAACGTAGAAAAAGCGCTGAAAGATCCAAACTCCGTTTTTTACCATTATCAAAAACTCATTCAGTTAAGAAAAACGTATGATGTCATCACAGATGGGGACTTTCAGCTATTGCTTCCGGATCATCCGCGAATCTTTGCTTATTTGCGGACAAGTGAAGACAGCAAGCTGCTGGTCGTGAATAATTTTTACGGAGAACCGGTGCAGTTTGAGCTGCCGGGGACGCTGGACGGGGCAGCTGAAATATTGATTTCCAACTATCTCGATTCTTCTCTGGATTTTCATTCTTTCACCCTGCGTCCGTATGAATCTGTTGTGTACTTTTTGACAAAATCGTAATGCCGTTTTTGCCATGGTACAATACAAGTGGTGATCCCAAATGAAAGAAAACAAGTATTACACGATTTACCATCAGCTTGCTGAAAAAATCGAAAACGGGGAGATGGAAGCAGGCAGCCTCCTGCCATCCGAGCATATTTTGGCGGAACAATTCGGGGCTTCAAGGGAGACGATCCGGAAAGCCCTCAATCTGTTATCCCAGAATGGCTATATTCAAAAAATCCGGGGAAAAGGTTCTGTTGTACTGGACGTGAAAAAATTTGATTTTCCGGTTTCGGGCCTTGTCAGCTTCCGTGAAATTGCGGAAAGCTCAGGGAAGGCATGGCGCACGAATGTCCATGAACTTGTCCTTATTAGACCTGACGATGCTCTGGCCCGGCAGTTGAAAATATCCGGAAAAGAAGAAGTATGGCAGGTAGTCCGGTCGCGGGAAATTGACCATGAGAACATCATTTTGGATAAGGATTACATCCGGAAAAAGTTTGTCCCGTCGATTACAAGAGATATTTGTGAAATCTCGCTTTACCAGTATTTTGAAAAAACGCTTGGCCTTGTGATCAGCTTTGCGAAAAAAGAAATCACGGTCGAAAAAGCAACAGAGGAAGACTACAAGTATCTGGACATGGGCGAGTACAATCATGTCGTCGTTGTCCGGAACCATGTTTATTTGGATGATGCAAGCCTTTTGCAATATACCGAATCGCGCCACAGGCTGGACAAATTCCGGTTTGTCGATTTCGCGAGGCGGGAGCACCGGTAAGCGGATTTGTTTAAAGCCAAGTGCAAAATACCCTGGCAATGTTCGCCAGGGTATTTTTGTGCATGGAGGAATCCTCCCGTGTTTTTCCTGATTATACAAACAGATTGATGATCAGGACAATAAAGAATGCTGCAAACGACAACAAGGTTTCCAATACGGTCCAGGTTTTAAACGTCTGTTTGACAGACAGCCCGAGATATTCTTTAACAAGCCAAAAACCGGCATCGTTGACATGGGAGAACATGAGTGATCCTGCACCGGTTGCAATAACCAACAGCGGAAGATTGATCCCCGTCATATGGACGACAATCGGATCGACGATGCCTGCTGCCGTGGTCAGTGCGACAGTCGCAGAACCGGTTGCGATCCGGATCAGGCCGGCTACAACAAAGGCCATGACAAGCGGGGAAAGTTGCCATTGCGTGGCAACATGGGCAATCGCATCACCGACACCGGAGGAAATCAGCACTTGTTTAAATGCCCCGCCTGCACCGATGATCATCATGATCGAGGCAAGAGGAGCGAGGGACTCCCCGGTCAGTTTATTGATCAAATTCCGCCCGATGCCCTGTCTGGTCCCAAGCAAATAATAAGCGACAAACACTGAAATCAATAATGCAATCAACGGGTTTCCGATAAAATTTAAAAAATGGGCCAATTGGGCAGGCATCCGGACGAACGGTACAATAACCGTTCCGATCATTAAGATAATTGGCAGTAAAATCGTAAAAAAGGAAACCCCGACAGACGGATAAGATGTTGCCGAAACATTTGCCGCCACTACTTTCGGTTCTGTTTCCGGTTTTACCCGTTTACTAATGTAATGAGCAAATAACGGGCCGCCAATGATACCGGCCGGCAAAGCGACAATCAATGAATAAAGCAAAACCTGCCCCACATCGGCATGAAAAATACCGATCGCTGCCATTGCTCCCGGATGGGGCGGGACGATGCCGTGTGAAATGGATAAAGCAGAAATCATCGGGATCGCAATCAGCAAAAGATTTTTCTTCGTTGTTTTTTGGATCGCAATCACAAGCGGCAGTAAAATGACAAGGCCGACTTCAAAAAATACCGGAATACTGATAATCAAGCCGGCAAAGAAAGTGGCCCATGGAAGATTCCGGTCACCGAATGCCCGGGTGAAATAATTTGAAATCTGTATACCGGCGCCTGATTCGGACATCATTTTCCCTAGAATGGTGCCCAGTGCAAGAATCCCCAGCAATGAACTGAGAATACCCCCGACACCTTGTTCATAATCTGTCACAATTTTTGTGATTGGCAGTCCGGCTGCAAGGCCAAGAGCCAAACTTGCAACCGACAGACTGATGAATGCATGCCATTTTAACCATGTGACCCCGACAATGACGAGTGCAATGGCAAGGATGGTAATCGTGATGAGATAAGCACTGCTCATGAAAATCACTGCTTTCTTTAATAATTTTAAGAGTACGATTGCTGATGAAGCGAATGGCCTCTTATCCGTTGATGCAAAACAGGAGGCCTTTCCCCCGGCCGCAACACCGCTGATGTATAAATAGGGCTTGTTTTTTGGAACCGGCTAAAAAGCATTCCCGGTTCAAACGGCGAAAATACCCGGCTAGAGCCGGCATTCATCTGCGGCTTTAAAACGCGGCTGGCGTCAGGCAATGTATGCTTCAAATCGCGGCTCATGCTTGCCTCGCATTCGTTTTAACGGATATTCAAGCCGCGGCCAATACCTGTATAAATATCGCAGTACTGTTGCCTGCTGTAAAAATAGGCATCATGCATGGGTGCTCGGGTTTGATATAAAAACTCAAATTCAGCTTATATCGTTCATTTTTCCGCGTCTGTTCCAAATTGCGATTGTTGAAAAGCAGCAATATCGTTCCATTCATCGTTCAGTTTGCGCGAAAGGCGGATGAAGATCGGGAATAGCTGCTCATAAACCGCCACGTTTTCCGGGATCGGCTGATGGCTGTGTACAGAACCAACCATTGTGGAAACGACATCCAGGCTGTCCGCTTCTCCTACCGCATACAAGCCAAGTACAGCCGCCCCCAGGCAGGAACTTTCAAAACTTTCCGGGACATTGACCGGCTGATTGAAAATATCTGCCATCATCTGGCGCCAAAGCGGTGAACGGGCAAATCCCCCGGTTGCCTGGATCCGTGCCGGTTCTCCGGTTCTTTCCTTCATGGCCAGCATGACACTGTAAAGGTTGTAAATAATGCCCTCCAACACGGCCCGGATCATATGTTGTTTTTCATGATGCAGAGTGAGGCCGAAGAAGGCGCCCCGGGCATTCGGGTTCCACAACGGTGCGCGTTCACCGCTGAAATACGGCTGAAAAATTAACCCGTCCGCACCCGGCTTCACACGCGATGCCATTCTTGTCAGCACATCATAAGGGCTGATGCCAAGCCGCTTTGCCGTTTCAACCTCGGAAGCTGCAAATTCATCCCTTGCCCATCTCAATATGCCGCCTCCGTTATTGACAGGCCCGCCTACCACCCATTTATCTTCCGTCAATTCATAGCAGAAAAGCCTGCCTTTTGGATCAGCAGCAGGATGGTCCAGTACGGTCCGGATCGCGCCGCTTGTGCCGATGGTGACCGCAACAACGCCCGGATCAATCGCGTCCACGCCGAGATTTGAAAGCACACCGTCGCTTGCGCCGAGCACAAATGGCGTATCTTTGCCCAACCCCATTTGGTCTGCATATTGGGGATCAAGCCCGCTCATGATCTGTGTGGTCGGAACAGGTTTGGATAACCGGTCCGCTGTTAATCCGGCCAGTTTTAATGCTTCTTCATCCCAGGACAAGGTGTCCATTCTCATCAGACCGGTGCAGGAGGCAATGGAATAATCGACAACGTATTGATGGAACAAACG
The DNA here is from genome assembly GCF_038007245.1 of Weizmannia sp. FSL K6-3076. NCBI lineage: Bacteria > Bacillati > Bacillota > Bacilli > Caryophanales > Bacillaceae > Heyndrickxia > Weizmannia sp. FSL K6-3076. Next base: position 189,507 of record NZ_JBBOWU010000001.1, read on the forward strand.
GTAAAAAACATATTCTTTAATCGAAATAAATTTTGCTGCTTTTTGAAAGATTTCAGGCCTTTCATGCCGCAGCCACATCAGTTTTGGCAATGGGGACATCGGATGGATCGGCGTCCCCGTCCGCATATAGATTTCATGGCCACCCAATTCTTCTTTCAGTTTGCGGCACCAGCCGATGCTCCGGTTATCCGCCCAGGTGATGCAGCGCATAAGCGGTTTGCCTTCCCGGTCTACAGGGATGACACTGTGCATGGCGCAGCTGAAGCTGACAAACCGGATTGTTTCGGGGCTTTGACCGCTCTTCTCTGTAACAGCCTGAATGGCATGAAGGACAGCTTGGAAAATCTGCTCCGGATCCTGTTCTGCAGTAAATGCATCCGGCGTATACAACGGATAACCTTGATTGGCATTTGCGATGATGGTTCCATCGGTTTTGTAAAGCACAGCTTTGGTGCTGGTTGTGCCGATATCAACCCCTATCATACAGGCGTCATGCATCGTAAAAGCCTCCTTTTTAGTATGTTAAAGCGAACGTAGCAAATTCATTGAATACTTGTCGACAACTTGAATGTAATAAAAAGTGATGCCGCCGGGCCAGATTGCCGAAAAGAAATGGAAACATAAAACCCTGTGCCAGGCAGGCTGCGCCTACTCCGTTTTTCCCTCTGCCGGAAAAGATTTATCGAGTGTTCTTTTTGAGTCTTTAAAATAAGCAGAAACAGATTGTTCCACGTTTTCTTCATTTCCGGTTAAAAGGCTGTTTACGATTTTCCGGTGTTTTTCAATGACCCATGCCAGATGGTCAGGGCCGTGGGCAAAAACATCTTCCGTTGTCACGAGGAGTACGGCCATGATCAAGGACTTCATGCCATTCCAAAGATTCAAGATCCGTTTATGGCCGGCATGGCGGATGATCCGATCATGGAAAGAAAAATCGTAATAGGCGAAATCGCTGTGATTCTCGTATTTTGCTGCAATCTTCATTTTATCGATCGTCTCGTTCAGGAATTGGATCAACTGTTCCTGAGGAGCAGCAGACACTCTTTGCTGCGCAAAAATCTCAATCATTTCACGTACGTCGTACAGTTCATGAATATCTGTCAGTCCCATTCCCAGTACGCGGGCGCCCATTCTTTCCAATTGAATAAGACCGTCGTTGGCAAGGGCTTTCAATGCATCACGGACCGGCGAACGGCTCGTCCCGTATTTCCGGGCAATCTGGTTTTCGGAAATGATGTCACCAGGCTTGATTTCATTTGTAAGGATCAGCAGGCGCAATTCATTTGCGATCTGCTCGCCAAGAGAAGCATTTTTCATCCATTGTTCAGGGAACTGCAGCATATTCAAAACTCCCGTTCGTGTAAATTTGATCCCGAAAAGCCTGTCTCCGTTTCAGGCGGCTTACTGGCCGGACCGGGTCACTGCATGTCCGCCAAATTCATTCCGGAGTGCGGCAACGACTTTGCCGGTAAAAGTATCTTTTTCAAGGGAACGGTACCGGTTCATTAAGGATAAGGCAATGACCGGTATGGATGCTTGCAAATCAAGTGCGGTTTCAACCGTCCATTTGCCTTCGCCGGATGATGCCATGACACCACTGATTTCATCGAGATGGGCGTCTTTTGAAAATGCATCTTCCAATAGTTCAACAAGCCAGCTGCGAATGACGGATCCGTTGTTCCACACTTTTGCAACAGCCTGGTTGTCGTAGTCATACGGGCTTTTCTCGAGAATTTCAAATCCTTCAGCCAATGCTTCCATCATGCCGTATTCAATACCGTTATGCACCATTTTGAGGAAATGGCCGCTTCCCGGTTTTCCGGTGTATAAATACCCGTCTTTTTCTGAAATTTTTTCAAAAAGGGGCTCCAACTGATCAAATACCGGCTTGTCTCCCCCGATCATCAGGCAGGCGCCATTCCGGGCTCCGCTGATCCCGCCGGACGTGCCGACATCAAGAAAATGGATGCCTTTGTTTTGAAGCAAAGTATAATGCCTGCATGAATCGGTATAATGAGAGTTGCCGCCGTCAATTACAATATCGCCGGCGCTGAGCAAGTTGCTGAGCTTGTGAATGGTTTCGTTTGTCGGTTCCCCGGACGGCACCATCACCCAAACTTTTCTCGGGACTTCAAGATTTTGGACCAGCGCTTCCAATGAAGGAAAGCATTTTGCCCGTGAATCAAGGGATGACAACTGTGCGGTTGCATCTCTGGAAGTGTCATACGCCTTTACATCCACTTGATGATCCAGCATATTGAGTGATAAATTCAACCCCATTTTTCCAAGTCCAACGATCCCGATTTCCATAAGAGATCCTCCTCTTCATAAGATTGTAAGATTAGTATACTTGTCGACAAGTTGAATCGTGAGCGCTTTCTTTTTTATGAAAAAGTAAAATGTTTTCGTTTTCAAATCCATCATAGTTGATCGAACAGGGGTTGTCAAGGAAGAGAATGTATTCCTATTTTTTCCACTTATCTGCATACAAGCGTTCCATCGATCCGGAATGGGAAGTTTCAGGTGGTATAAAACTGGATCGGATCTCCCCAGACGCTCCAAGAGCTTTACCTCCGTTAAGTGTGGAGCCTCAAAACGGCTAGAGGTCTAAAGAAAGGCTCTTAAGCTGTTTCGAGGCTTTTTACTCTTTGATTCTTTCTTAATTGTACTCATATTGAGTAGAAGCTTATTATGCCAACAACCCAAAGGAACAATAGTATTCCAATAATTGTAAACAACATAATTTTTGTACTTTTTTTCATGACCCGGCCCCCTTTTTATTAACACTTTTTACCAATCCGCGTAATGCCTGTCCATCTTTTTCCATCACATTTTTACCAATTCTTCATCTATCATTATTAATCAAACAATAAGGAAATTCCTTTAAAAAATGGCCATTTTGTTGCGGGAAAGTAAAATATTTTCGATTTCAACTTTTTCATAGTCTGAGAGATATGCCCGCCGGTCCGCATGGAAATTTTCAGTTGGTATCTAAACTTGATGCAGATCAAATGCAGATTTTCACAATTGATATAGAATAAAGGGAGGGGGAATTCAACAGATCGGAGTGAAAAAAGATGAAAACGATCATTGTGTATTCAACCATGACAGGTACAACCGAATTTATGGCAGAACAAATTGCGGCAGCCCTGACAGAAGCGGGTTATGCCGTTGATATAGCAGAATCAACCAATACAAGCGCGCATGAACTTACCGGTTATGATCTGATTCTGATCGGCGCAAATACATGGGACGAGGGCGATCTTTGGGATGAGATGATCGATTTTTATGAGGAACTTCCGGAAGTCGATTTAACCGGCAAAAAAGGTGCGGTGTTTGGCGCCGGCGACTCTTTTTACGAGCATTTCGCCACCGCGGTGGATACGATGGAGGAAGCATTGAAAAAGCAGGGGTGCGAGCTGCTTTTGGACGGGTTAAAAGTGGATGTCGTCCCGGATGAGGAAATCGAAACCGCCTGCAAAGATTTTGCCCGGAAACTTGATTTGCGCTGCCGCGAGCTGGGGCTTGTGCAGCAATGAACACCGTCATCCTGCACAAGCTTTCCCTTTTGCCAGAAGAGCCGGGATGCTATTTGATGAAAAGCCGGGAAGGGGAAATCATTTATGTTGGAAAGGCAAAAAAGCTGAAAAACCGGGTACGCTCTTACTTTACCGGTTCCCATGATGAAAAAACAACCCAGCTTGTCGGAGAGATTTTTGATCTGGAATGGATCGTCACAGCGACCAACACGGAGGCTTTGGTGCTGGAAATGAATCTGATTAAGCAGTACCGGCCGAAATACAATATTATGCTAAAAGATGATAAAAGCTACCCCTTTATCAAAATTACGGATGAACGGCACCCTCAGCTCATTTTAACGCGCGAAGCAGGCCGTGATAAAGGGAAATATTTCGGCCCGTTTCCGAATGCCCGGGCGGCAGCGGAGACAAAAAAAGTACTGGACAGGCTTTATCCGCTCAGGCGTTGTCCGGAATCAAGCACCCGCCCCTGCCTGTATTACCAGCTTGGACTGTGCATTGGCACCTGTGCAAGGGAAGTGGGTGAAGAAGAATACAAGGAACAAATCCGCAAAATTGTCCATTTTTTCCACGGCGGTTACCGAGCAGTTTTAAAAGACATGAAAAAAGAAATGCTGCAGGCAGCAAAAAAGCTTGATTTTGAAAAAGCGGAACAACTGAAGGAACAAATCATGCAAATTGAAGTGACCATGGAAGATCAAAATATCGTGCTGAACGACCCTGTAAGCCGGGATATATTCGGCTTTGCTGTTCAAGACGGGTTCATGTGTGTCCACGTTTTTTATATGCGGGACGGCAGGATTATAGAGCGGGAGGTTATTTTCAGACCAATTGGAAGTAAGGAACCGAAAAGGGCATTTCTTGACTTTTTACAGCATTTTTATGGCGAGAGTGGCAATACGTTGCCAAAGGAAATGCTCATTCCGGCAGCAGTTGGGAAGGAAGCGGCCGAAATATGCGTTTCCGCCCGTATCGTACAGCCGAAACGCGGGCAGAAAAAAGAAATGGTGCAGCTGGCAACTAAAAATGCGCGTATTGCGCTGGAAGAAAAGGTTTCGTTAATGGAGCTTGAAACGGTGTAGACTGCCGCATATTTCACGGCAATATCGGCAAAAGAATGCGTACTGCAGTGCCTTTGCCAGGTTCGCTTTTTACATTGATAGAGCCCCCGTGAAGTTCCACGAGCTGTTTCGTAATCGCCATACCGAGGCCGGGATCACTTGTCTGTAAAGCGTTTTCCGGGTAAAATGGCATGAGAAGCTAAGCCATCATCATATGACATAAGAGCTTGGGCAAAACTAAATTTTTTTTAGGGGGCTCATCACATGGAGTGCCATCATCATATCCATGGTTCCCATCCCGGGCATGGTTGTAAAAGCCATGCGGGATGCATACGGCTCGTGCCTATTTTCAACCATCTGGAAGAAGAACAGATGGCGAAAATCGGGGCGTCTGTTGAAACGCTGGCATTACAAAAGGGGGAAATACTTTTCCGGGCAGGGGAAAGAGATGATACGCTGTATATTATCCATACCGGAAAAGTGAGAATTTACCGGTTGGCAGATTCGGGAAAGGAGCAGCTTGTCCGCATATTAAATCCGGGTGATTTTACCGGCGAGCTGGCTGTTTTTCAACCGGGGGAAATTCATGAGAATTACGCAGAGGCCCTGCAGGATTCGACTATCTGCAGGATGAAACAGAAGGACCTTCAAGCCTATTTGCTGGCATATCCCCAAATCGCTTTAAAAATCTTAACGGAAATCACAAAGCGTTTGGAAGAATCGGAAAAACAAACGGCCCGGGTAGCGGTCGAAAATGTGGAATCCAGAATCATCTCCTTTTTAGCCAGTTGTGTGGAACAAAGCGGCACGAATGATACAGTGATTGCCTTGCCAATGTCTAAAAAAGATTTGGCTTCTTATCTTGGAACAACCCCCGAAACCATCAGCCGAAAGTTTACAAATCTGGAAAAACAGGGATTAATAGAGCAGTTGCCAAATAAGAAAATCAAAATTCCTGACTTGGACGAGCTGTTATTGTATGCAGATGAGGCAACGTCAGCCGGCGGCCACCACTGAAAAAGTGCTGAAAAAAATAAACAAGCGGCGGGAAACCACTAATAATGGTGACCCGCCGCTTTTTGTGTGTGCAAAATTTTGCCTGCGCATTTTTTCAATGGACCCGTCCTGCGGTGTATTTTTAAATTAAAAAATCTTGACAAGGGTCAATGATGAAAGCAAGGGGCTCTTTTAAAATAATCGTATAACAGGTGAGGGGGAGTTCCAATGTTAGAACAAATCCATCAACATAAGCATCATCTGGCATGGATCGCCGGCATTTTAATCGTTCTTGGTTTATGGATGAAATGGATGGGCTTTTACGCCTGGAGGGACGGTTTTTTGATGGCGGCAACCGTTGCTGCTGTCCTTCCCATCGCCATCAAAGCCTGGCAAGCGGCGAGGATGAAAACGTTCAGTATTGAGTTGCTCGTTACGGTGGCGGTTGCAGGTGCCTTGCTAATCCACGAATATATGGAATCCGCAGCTGTCACTTTTCTGTTTTTGTTTGGCGATTATTTAGAAGCCAGGACATTAAAGAAAACCCGTTCGTCTTTAAAGCAATTGGCAGATATGGCCCCGCAGGAAGCGATCTTGCTTCAAGAAGACGGAACCCGAAAAAAAACGGCCGCAGATCGCGTCCGGGCAGGGAACAAGCTGGTTGTCCTCCCGGGCGGCAAAATTCCGGTTGACGGGATCATTACAAACGGCCGGGCATTCGTGGATGAATCAGCGGTTACCGGGGAACCGGCACCCGTCATGAAAAAAGAAAACGATCCTGTTTTTAGCGGCTCGATTTTAGATACCGGCTATATCGAAATGATCGCTGAAAAGATCGGGAATGACACAACCTTTGCAAAGATGATTGAACTGGTGGAAGAAGCACAGGATGCAAAATCGAAAACCGAACGTTTCCTCGACCGGTTTGCAAACTATTACACACCGGCGATTGTCATCCTTGCACTCGCCGTGTTTGTTTTTACCCGTGATTTTCACAAAGCGATTACCTTCCTGGTCATTGCCTGCCCAGGTGCGCTCGTGATTGGCGCTCCCGTGTCAAACGTAGCGGGAATTGGAAACGGCGCGAAACACGGTGCGCTGATCAAAGGCGGGGATGTGATGGAAAAACTGTCAAAAGTGGATACGCTCGTATTTGATAAAACCGGCACGCTGACAAAAGGGAAGTCGGAAGTCACGGATTTGCACCTGCTTGGCACAAGGCGCGAAGAGGAAGTGCTCGGGCTTGTGGCCAAGGCGGAAACCGTTTCTGAACACCCGCTCGGCCAAACGATTGTGAAAGAAGCAGAAGCAAGGGGCATCCCGTTTAACCGGTATCACTTGCAGGAAGGTGAAGCGATAAAAGGGAAAGGCATGACGGCAACCATTGATGGCATAGCCATTACTGTGGGGAACCGCAAATTGATGGAAGCACAAGGCATCACCATTTCTCCATCAGCGGGCAGTTACGCAACCGATCGTGAAAAAATGGGGAATACTGCTATTTTTATTGCGGTCAATGGAAAGTTGGAAGCCATTCTGTCCATCGCCGACCAAATCCGTGAAGATGCCCGGGCTGCCTTGGAGGACATGCGCGCTGCCGGGATCAAAAGGATCGTCATGTTAACAGGCGATAACCGCCATACCGCCCGAGCCGTCGCCAACCAATTGGGTATTGATGCCTTTCATGCAGAGCTGCTTCCGGATGAAAAAGTGGACTATGTGAAGAAACTGAAAGAGGAAGGAGCTGTTGTGGCGATGGCAGGAGACGGCATGAATGATGCCCCTGCGATTGCAACGGCAGATATCGGGCTTGCCATGGGGAAAGGCGGAACGGATATCTCTATCGAAACGGCTGATATCGTTTTGATGGCAGACAAGCTTTCCCAATATGCCCATGCCTTTGCCCTGTCGAAAAAAACGATGCGGAATATGAAACAGAATATAGCAATTGCACTTTCGGTCGTCGTATTTTTGCTTGTTGGTGTTCTTCGGGGACAAGTAGACCTTGCAGCCGGGATGTTTGTCCATGAAGGAAGCGTTTTAGCTGTTATTCTAAATGCAATGCGGTTGATCGGATTTGCACCAAAGGGCGGACGGCAGAAGTTCAAGATCAGCAAAATCGGCCAACTTGATGGAGATCAATTACGGAAACCAGTGCGGCATGTAAAATAAAAACAAAAGGAGGGAAACGGAATGAAAAAAGCCGTGATGCAATTAGAAACGTTAACCTGTCCGTCTTGTATGAAAAAAATAGAAGGCGCGCTGGACAAAGTGGAAGGTGTGGAAAATGTGAAAGTACTTTTCAACGCCAGCAAAGCAAAAGTGGATTTTGACGAGGCAAAGGTTTCGGCAGATGAATTGAAAGAAATCGTTGAAAAAACAGGCTATCAAGTTCAAGCAGTGAAGACGAATTAAAAAAGGATAAGGTTGAGGCCAGTTGTTGGTCCCAACCTTTTCTTTTTTTGCAACCTGAAAGACGTATACGAATCAGCCCAGAAAGGTCGCGGTTGTTGGATCAACTTTTTCATTTTTGCAACTGCTGCTTGAAAGGGGCGGGAATAACGGGCTAATCGGGATTGCCTCTATAACGTAGACAGGTTCTATGTGAAGGAAGGCCTCCGTTTTTTTCAAGCTTCCTTAACAGGAAGATCTTCGTTATTTCGTGCTTCCTTAACGTAGCTGGGCTCTATGTGAAGGAAGGCCGTCGTTTTTGCATGCTTTCTTAACGTAGCCGGGTTCTATGTGAAGGAAGGCCGTCGTTTTTGCATGCTTTCTTAACGTAGCCGGTTCTACGTGAAGGAAGGCCGTCAATTTTGCAAGCTTCCTTAACATAGCCGGGTTCTATGTGAAGGAAGGCCGTCAATTTTGCAAGCTTTCTTAACGTAGCCGGGCTCTATGTGAAGGAAGGCCGTCATTTTTTCAAGCTTTCTTAACGTAGCCGCACTCTATGTAAAGGAAGGCCGTCAATTTTCCGTGTTTCCTTAACGTAGCCGCCCTCTATGTAAAGGAAGACCTCCGTTTTTTCAAGCTTCCTTAACATAGCCGCGCCCTATGTGAAGGAAGATCTTCATTTTTCCGTTCTTCCTTAACGTAGATGGGCTCTATGTTAAGAAAGCCCTTCATTTTTCCACGCTTTCTTAACATAGCCGGGCTCTATGTGAAGAAAGACCTTCGTTTTTCCATGCTCCCTTAACGTAGCCGGGTTCTATGTGAAGGCAGCAGCCCACATTTTCACCAGTGCTTTACGAAGAGCGCCCCTATGAGAAGGAAACGCTTAAAATTTTTGCCATTGTGCTTCTGGTTTTTTGCAATGTCATGTGTGGGGGAGAAATTTAATGGGTAAAGTCAAACCGATGTATTGTACCTGCTCCCTCAATCGTCTAAAATGGATAACGGACTGTGAAAATCCATTCCTTAAGGAAAAAGGCGAAGAAGGCTGCTCCGTATTCGGCATCTTTTTACGGACAAACTTGAAACATATTCAACGTAACTGAGGATTGATATCTTTTGTCGAATATGGTAGGATAACAACATATAGAAATTCTAAAACAAAAAAATACTAAATATAGTATGCGAGTATTGGTGGCTTTGAGATGCCTGAAAAGGGAATCCGGTGGGAAACCGGAGCTGCCCCCGCAACTGTCAGTGTGGACGAAAGAGCAAACCACTGTACCGGCTGCTTTTTTTGGCGGCGGTATGGGAAGGGCTTCATTAGAATGAAACACAAGCCAGGAGACCTGCCAATACTTGAAGTTTCTATTCTTCGGGGTGCGGGAACGGGAAACGGTAAAACAGATGATCACGGATGCTGTTTTTCTGCCGTTTTTGCCGTTCATCCCCCTGAAATGAACGGTTTTTTTGCGTTCAAAAAAGGGAGGAGAAAACGTGATATCTATTCAACTGGAATCAAAAGAAATGATTTTGCAGCTCATTGATCAAATGTCTGCAGGCCTGGAGATTGAAACCGGCGCTTATAAGGAAAAGATTTTAAAGTTATGGGACCAGGATGCCTCTTTGGTGGAAAAAACAGATCTACTTATTAAACATGCCCTTGAAAATATCGATGAAGCAGGTGCGGCCTGGACATTCTTTGCAGCGAGAATTTACTTACATAAGCTTTATGCCGAAGCCGCCAAAAACCGGCATTATGATCCAACCCTCAAGTACGGGTCTTTCTATGATTTGATCAGGCAGCTGGTAGAAAAAGGCATTTATTCTCCAAAACTGCTTGACAAATATACAAAGCAGGAAATAGAAACGCTCGGCCGCCTAATCGACCCGGAGAAGGATTTGCTTTTTACGTATCCCGGCCTCTATACGCTCGTAACCCGTTATCTGGCAAGTGATTTTGAAAAGCATGTCTATGAACTGCCGCAAGAGCGCTGGATGGTGATTGCGATGTACCTGATGCAGGATGAACAGCAGGAAACCCGGATGGAACATGTGAAGGAAGCGTACTGGGCACTCAGCAATCTGTACATGACGGTCGCAACCCCGACGCTCGCGAATGCGGGCAAAACGCATGGCCAGCTCTCGAGTTGTTTCATTGATACAGTGGCGGACAGCCTGCAATCAATCTATGACAGTAACACCGACATCGCCCAGCTTTCGAAAAACGGCGGCGGGATCGGTGTGTATATGGGAAAAATCCGTGGACGGGGAAGCGCGATTAAAGGTTTCCCGGGCATGTCGAGTGGTGTGGTGCCGTGGATCAAACAACTGAACAACACGGCAGTGAGCGTTGACCAGCTCGGGACAAGAAAAGGCGCCATTACCGTCTACCTCGATGTGTGGCACCGCGACATTGAAGATTTTCTCGATTTGAAGTTAAATAACGGCGATGACCGGCTCCGTGCCCGCGATATTTATACAGGCGTGTGCATCCCAGATTATTTTATGGAACAGGTGGAAAAGCGCGGGGACTGGTATGTTTTTGATCCGCATGAAGTAAAAGAAGTCATGGGGTTTGCTCTTGAAGATTTTTACGATGAAGAGAAGGGAAAAGGGAGCTGGCGTGAAAAATATGAGGCGTGCATCCATGCCGATCTCCGTTCGAAAAGGAAAGTTCCGGCGATCGAGATTATGAAGCGCATCATGAGATCGCAACTTGAAACAGGAGCGCCGTTTATGTTTTACCGCGATGAAGTGAACCGGCAAAACCCGAACAGCCACAAAGGGATCATTTACTGCTCCAATTTATGCACGGAAATTGCCCAGAACCAGTCCCCGACTGAGCTGATTGAAGAATGGATCAAAGAAGAAAATGTGATCGTAAAGAAATACCGTTCCGGGGATTATGTCGTCTGTAACTTGAGTTCCATCAATCTTGGGAAAGCTGTCCCGGACGGGGTGCTCGAACGGCTTATCCGCATCCAGGTCCGCATGCTCGATCATGTGATTGATGTCAATACGTTGCCCATTAAACAAGTGCAAATCACGAACAAAAAGTACCGTGCGGTCGGGCTTGGCACATTTGGCTGGCATCATTTGCTGGCACTTGAGGGAATTGAATGGGAAACGGAAGCAGCCGTCGAATATGCGGATAAACTGTACGAAAACATTGCCTACTATGCGATTAAAAGCAGCATGGAATTAGCCAGGGAAAAAGGCAGCTATCCGGCATTTCCAGGCAGCAAGTGGAGCACCGGCGCTTATTTTACCGGTAAAGGCTACACAAGTGAACGCTGGTTGGCGCTTGCTGAAGAAGTGAAAAAATACGGCTTGCGGAACGGATATTTAATGGCGGTTGCACCGAATGCGACCACTTCGATTATTGCCGGCTCGACAGCAAGCATTGACCCGGTTTTCCAGCCTTATTATATGGAAGAAAAAAAGGATTACAGATTTCCGGTTACAGCGCCTGATTTAGACCACCGGACGTACAACATTTACCGCCGTTCGGCTTATAAACTTGACCAAAGATGGTCCGTCCGGCAGAATGCGGCAAGGCAAAAACATATTGACCAGAGCATCTCTTTCAATTTTTATGTGCCGTACAATATCCGCGCGCAAGTGTTGCTTGATCTCCATCTGCAAGCTTGGAAGTCCGGCTTGAAAACGACCTATTATGTGCGCTCGACCTCCAATGAAGTGGAAGAATGCGAGTGGTGCCAAAGTTGAAAGTGCTGATTGCGTACTTATCCTATAGTGGCAATACAAAAGAAACGGCGGAACTGCTGGCATCCTGGTGCAGGGCGCGCGGGATGGCGGTGGACATGCACGAAATCGGCATTTCCCCGCCGTTTTCGCCGCGCGACTATGATTTGATCCTGGTCGGAACTTTCACATGGGAACGGGGCGCCACGCCTGAAGAAGTGAAGGATTTTGTTCTGGAAATTGGCTGGAAACCTCCCAATGTCGCTGTGTTTGGAACGGGGGAAACGCAATTTGGCGGTGATGATTTATTCTGCCTGGCCGCCCGCAAACTTGCAAAATTTTATAATAGCCCATGGGAACCGTTAAAAATTGAACAGTCTCCGAGGGGAAGCCAGGAAAAAGAAGTGGAAAAATGGATAGAAGGAGTGCTGGAAGATGTCAAACGCTTTGCTGGAAAAAGCGAAAACGTTGGATCCGGTTCACCCGAATAAAGCGACTGCCTTATTCGGAGGAAAGTCAAGCGGAATTTTAAACTGGAATGATCTTGCTTATCCGCACTGGTATAAGACGTATAAACGATTGTTGGGGAATTACTGGCAGTCGGATGAAGTGAATATGTCAACAGATGTGAAACAATTCCCGCTGTTATCGGAAAAAGAGCAGGAAACGTTTTTGAAAATCATCAGCCTGCTGGCAACGCTCGATTCTTCACAAACGAGGACGATTTTGCTTGCTTCACTGTATGCGACCGATCCGTCCATCCAATCGATTTTGGCGGTGATTGCCCAGCAGGAAGCTGTCCACAATGAGAGTTATTCTTATATTTTATCGTCCGTCGTGTCCCTTGATAAACAAAATGAAGCGTTTGAAATCGGGCGGAAAGATCCGGTGCTGCTAAAGCGAAACAAAAAACTGATGGAGCAATACAATGCGTTTGCCCAGCAGCCGGATGTGGAAGATATTGTGAAAACGCTCGTGTATTCGACACTGCTGGAAGGGTTGTTCTTTTATTCCGGTTTTGCTTTCTTTTATAATCTGGCGCGGCAGAACAAAATGGTCGGCACATCGACGATGATCAGTTATATTAACCGCGATGAGCTGGAACACGGGCGCTTTATTTCGGAACTGATCCGCGCGGTGCTTTCCGAACATCCGGAATTGAACACGCCGGCCTTTTCCGATTGGGTATATGCCCGGTTCCGCGAGTCCGTTGACTTGGAAACCGAGTGGTCGGAATACGTGCTCCAGGACGTGGAAGGGATCGATCTTGAGGAAATGGCAGGTTTTATTAAATACCGTGCCAATAAAATGCTGCGCATGATCGGATTAAGCGAGCTGTACCCGGAACATGTTGAAAATCCGATGAAATGGATTCGCGCCTATGCTGATAATTTCGATGCAACCAAAACGGATTTCTTTGAACAAAAGTCCCGTTCTTATACAAAAGTGAGCGATTTGAACGGATTTGATGAGCTGTAATCTGTCTAGAACACAGTTTGCAGCACGGTGAAAAAATATTTTCGGAAAGAAAACGGCAAAAAAAGATCTGATGGATGGCACTAGCAAAAAAGCGGGAGTGATTCCCGCTTTTTGCATGCCAACTAGGGCTTGCTGAATAAGCAAAATTTCTAGATTTGGCAAGGATGCTGACGGATTTGGCAAAAATTTAAATGCAAGGGGTTTACAACCAATTTAGGGAAAAACTTGCATTCAAAAGCCAATACAAACGAGATATTTTTAGACAGCGTTTACGGACAAATAGGGTGCAAACTCAGAATTGGATTCGTTCAGCAAGCCCCAATTACGTGGTGAAATGCTTTTCCTTTTTCAAACGCATGAGCGCTTTTTTATTTTTCCACAGCAGGATGATGAAGTTGCCCAGCCAGATCCATAAGAGAAAACGAGGATATTTTTGAAAAATGAGAAAGAGGGATAGCAGCAGGAATCCGGTTGTCGTTTGCAGGCTGTCTTCACTGCTGGTTGTTTTTTTGCCTTTTTTCACCACCTTTGCTAGGACATAAAAGCATGCAAGAATAACGGCATAAGTGAGGGATATGCGAAATTTGGTCAATGCGCTCCATACGCCGAAGCTTACGGCAAGGCCTTTTCCACCGTTTCCCTTTAAAAAAGGGGAAAAGGCATGCCCGGCAATCGGTGCCAGGGCAATGGGAATCAACGCCTTGTGCGATGGGACCGCCCCCGATTTTATGATCAGCCAAACTGGAAGAAAACCTTTGCCGAAGTCACCCGCAATGCCAAGCAGCCCAAATTTGTAACCGGCTTTTTTCCAAAGGTTTGCTGCACCAGGGTTTCCGTCCCCGGTTTTGCGAATATTGACGTTTAATAACAAGCCGATCCAGTAAGAAAACATCAGCGAACCGGAAAGAAAACAAAGTGCTGATAATAAAAAAGTCATTTGTTTTGCCCCCTTCCCACATCAATGTATCTGCCTTTCCAAAGCACTTTTTTACGAAAATGGGACTGATAAAGGGAATACAGGATGACAACCAGGAAAAAAATCATCGATAAAAAGTGAAATAAAGGATGCAGGATGCCAAAGTTTCCCGTATGCCGGTTAAAATAATAGATTTGGGCGGCATACAGCAAATACCCCGCAACAAAGTAAGGGATGCCGGAGAAGCAGCCGAGCTCGGATATGAGCAGACCGAGAATCCAGAAAACTACAGCCGCAATTGTAAAAGGATGAATGGCTGATGTGCTTAACACCGCCCCTTTTGCAAATCCTTGCAGCTCATGGCTGAAACCGCCGGGATACATGTGGAAGAAGACGAGCCCGCTTCCGGTAAAATTGGTGACCGGAATGCCAGCCTGTTGAAAACGGGCGCCTAAGTTCAGGTCGTCCAGCATTTCAGCGCGGATATTCCCGTGCCCGCCAATTTTGTCATAATCTTCTCTTGATACACAAATACAGGCACCATAAAGCCCTTTTTGTCGGTTTAGGCGCTCAAACGGCGAGGTGAATGAGAAAATCCCGAGCAGGTTCAGAACCATTGCCAGTTTCTCATAAAATTTTTCAGTAAGATGGTATGGAACGACAGAGATGGCGCCTCCCTGCTGTTTTTGTGCTGTAACAAGAGAGCTGATGGCGTGTTCAGCAAGGCGGATGTCGGCATCGAGAAAGATAAGCAGATCCCCGGTGGATTTCACGTAACCGTTCCAGACGGCCCACGTTTTTCCGGTCCATCCATCCGGAAGATCAGGCGCAGAAACGACGGTGACACCGAATTTTTCTGCTGTTTCTTTTGTTTTGTCTTCGGAATGGTCGTCCACCACAATGATTTCACCGGGTTTGGTTGTTTGCTTGTTTAAAGAATCCAACAGGGCAGGCAGGGTGTTTTCTTCATTTCTTGCCGGAATAATAACGGATATCTTTTCCCGCCCGGCTGTGCCGTGTGCTTGCGGTAAAGGGCGCTTACGGAAAAGGACGAATCCCGTCAGCAGGCCGCATAAAATAAACCAGAATAAAATGGCAGACATGTTCACCACTTCCTGTTCTGCTGTATAGAGTGAACGTAGGGTAAATTTGTATGGCAAAGCAGTTAAGATGAATTTTGTATCTCTATTTTACATCAGGGCTTCCCGGAAGGAAAAAGTTAGCATGCAGATAGAATGATGGTTTTGCGTCTGCCCCTCCTGTTCTGAGGGCATGGCAGATGAAATTTGAAAAAATAGTGTGCCCACCACTTGAAAAACGAACGTTTGTCCTTTATAATAAAACTGAAAAATAAGAAAAGGAGTGCTGCCTTTGGAACTTGTAATGGAAAAACATGCCGGTTATCACGTGCATGATCGTTTTTTTAAGGAGCTGATCCAAAACTTTTTTCAGGAGTTTATGGAGGCGTTTTTCCCGGATCTTTCAGCGGATCTCGACTACCGCCGGGTGCGGTTTTTGTCGCAGGAACAGTTTACGGACTTTCCGGGCGGTGAGCAAAAACGGGTTGACATCCTTGCCGAAACGAAGGTAAAAGGCAAAGATACCGTGATTCTCATCCATGTAGAGCCGCAGTCGTATTACGAGAAACCTTTTCCTGAACGCATGTTTCGTTACTACATGATGATCAGTCTCCGGCACCGGAAACCGGTATTGCCGATTGCCGTTTTTAGTTACGAGGAGAAAACAGAAACCCCTGATACGTACACCTTTGCGTTCCACAACATTGAAATTCTTCGTTTTCACTATTTATCCATTCATCTGATGAAACAAAATTGGAGAAATTATATCCGGAGCAACAACCCTGTTGCCGCGGCATTATTAAGCAAAATGGGGTATACAGAAAAAGAACGGGTGCAGGTCAAACTGGAGTTTCTGCGGATGCTGGCCCGGATGGAACTTGACCCTGCAAAAATGAGGCTGTTACACGGTTTCTTTGATTATTATTTAAAATTGAACGAAAAAGAGGAGGCGGAAGTAATGGAAAACATTAAAATGCTGGATCCAGACGAAGCAGAGCAAGTATTGAAGCTGCCGAATTCCTATTTTGACCGCGGGTATAAGAAGGGGAAAGAGGAAGGCAGAGAAGAAGGAAGGGAAGAAGAAAGAAAAGAATTGCTACAAACGATTCCAATTGCCATCAAAATGTTGCAGGAGGGTATGAAGCTTCAATTAATTGTGGAAAAAACTGGCCTGAGCCAGAGAGAAGTGGAAAAAATAAAACAACAATTGGAGCATTCATAAGATGGAAGTCAGGCTGCCTGGTGTGGATGGAAAAGAAGTTGTCCTGGACTTGCCAAATTCTTACTTTGACCGCGGGTATAAGAAGGGGAAAGAGGAAGGCAGAGAAAAAGAAAGAGAACGATTGATTATCAATTTTCTAAAAAATCAAGTGGATGTGAAGGTCATTGCCCAGGGATCCGGCTTGAGTGAAGACGAGATCATGAAGATCAAAAGGCAGATAGAAGGGGAAAAGCCTTGAACCCGAGTTATGACGAGGCAGAGCAAGTATTGAAGCTGCCGAATTCCTATTTTGACCGCGGGTATAAGAAGGGGAAAGAGGAAGGAATTGAAATAGGAGTAGAGAAGGGAAGAGAAGAAGAGAGAAAAGAAATGTTACAAACGATTCCAATTGCCATCAAAATGTTGCAAGAGGGTATGGAGCTTCAATTAATTGTGGAAAAAACTGGCCTGAGCCAGAGAGAAGTGGAAAAAATAAAACAGCAACTGGAAAATTTATAAGTAAAAAAAGATTTTCACCGGACATCTGTTTGCCGGTGCTTTTTATATGGCCAAACTTTCTAAAAATACAGCTGTTAAAATTTCGTGCAAAATGTATTATAATTTTAAATAGAATAAAAAAGGGGTGAGGAAATGGAGGAAAGTGTTACAAAGGCAGTTCAGGATTACTATCCCGATTCATTTGCAACTTGTTACGGCTGCGGGCGGCTGAATGAAAAAGGCCATCATTTTCGCACGGGCTGGCTGGGGGACAAAACCATCACGATTTATACGCCGCTTCCTGAATATATGGGGGGGATCCCGGGGTTTGCCTACGGAGGGATCGTAGCATCGCTGATTGACTGCCATAGCGCCGGTTCCGCATCGCTGTATGTGCTCCGGAAAAACGGCAACGAACTTGGCGACGGGACAGAGCCGCCGCGGTTTGTAACCGGCACATTAAAAGTGGAATATAAACACCCTACCCCGCTTGGTGTGCCGCTTAAGGCAATAGGAACCGTTACCGAGATCCATCCCAAAAAGTACCGGATCAACACAGAAGTATTTGCGGAAGATAAAGTGGTCGTAACAGGGGAAGTTATCATGGTGATGATGCCGGAAAAATTCAGGGAGAAAGTAAAACAGCAGTAAAGCCTAGCGCGGCATCGGTCCTTGAAAGATGCGCCGGGTAAAAACAATCAAGCAGCATGGAAAGCATCTTCCGGGCAACCGGCACGGATGCGGACCGCCATTTCCACAAGACAGCCAAACAGAATAGAAAGATGGGGAATAGATTGGAAAAAGTTGTCCAGCAGCTTGCAACAGAAGCGCATACACTACGAGCGAAAGGAATCGCGCTTGTTTTATCAGGCGCGGTACTATGGGGTGTATCCGGTACGATTGCGCAATATTTGTTCCAGCATTTGCAAATGGATATGCAATGGCTCACGGTCATGCGGCTGCTTGTATCCGGCCTGCTTTTGCTCGGATTTTGTTACGGAAGAGAAAGAAATCGTGTCACAGGGGTATGGAAAGACCCGGCTTCACGGAGAGATCTGATTTTTTTTGCGGTTTTCGGCATGCTCGGCGTCCAGTACACCTATTTTGCCGCTATCCGGTACGGCAATGCAGCAACAGCAACCATTTTGCAAAGCCTCGAGTGTGTCATTGTGCCGTGTTTTCTGGCCGCCCGATTCAGGAGAATGCCTGGCCGGCGTACGTTATTTGCCGTCTTTCTTGCAGTTGCCGGAACATTTTTGCTTGTCACACACGGCAGTTTTACGACGCTATCCATTTCGGGAAAAGCGCTTTTCTGGGGTATTTTAACGGCTTTTACCGCTGCTTTTTACACACTCCAGCCGATAAAGCTCCTTCACCAATGGGGTGCGGACGTAACCGTCGGCTGGGGGATGCTAATTGGGGGCGCGGTCTTAAGTTTCATTCATCCGCCGTGGCATGCAGCTGGGAACTTTTCTCCGGCCGCGGTGCCGGGGATTACTTTTGTCATTTTATTTGGAACGCTGGTTGCCTTTCTTTGCTATTTGGAAGGGCTGAAATATTTAAGTGCATCAGAAACAACCGTACTTGCCACAGCAGAGCCGCTTTCCGCCGCATTTTTAACTGTGGTGTGGCTCCATGTTCCGCTCGGTTTTTTTGACTGGGCCGGTGCGCTGATGATTATCAGCACCATTTTCATTTTGGCGTTAAAAGGAAAACATGCATAACACCGCGTGGCGGTCATGATACCAGCTTCAGCCCGACCGCTGCGCCTAAAATCATCGTGATAAAAACAATTCTCCGCCAGTCTCTTGATTCTCCAAAAAATAACATGCCGACAATTGCGCCCCCTGCTGCACCGATTCCTGTCCAGACGGCGTAGGCCGTGCCCATCGGCAATGTCCGCATCGCAAACGACATAAACAAAAAACTTCCGCCGAAAGCAAGCACCATGAGCAGCACAGACTGCAGATTGCGGCGGCGGTTTACCATATTCATGGCGGCCACGCCGAGCATTTCACATAACCCTGCAATGAGTAGAGAAGCCCAAGCCATCAAGAATCCGCCTCCCCGCTGCTTTTTTCATTTTCCGCAATCCTTAAGCCGATAATGCCCGCCAGCAGAATGAAAATCAAAACAATTTTTATGAAACTGAACGGCTCGCCGAAAAATACGATTCCGGAAAAAACCGTTCCGGCTGTGCCGAGCCCGACAAAAACGGCATACACCGTTCCGACCGGCAAATCCTTGCTTGCCGCAATGAGTGCGTAAAAGCTTGCAGTAATGGCAACCAGCGTGCCCGCCCATTCTAACAAATTATCCGCATGCTTTAGCCCGATGACCCAAAAGACTTCGAAAAAAGCACCAACAAGAACAATGAGCCAGGACTTGTTCATTTCAAACACCTCCATAAAAAATCCCGGCGAGCTGCGCAAAAAGCATCCCCCGGGTTTTGATCCCTCTGTACCATGGCAAAAACGTGATCCTTCATCTTTGTCAGCCGAAAAGAAACGCATGTACATAATCATATGTATTTTTCGCCAGCAGCAAAAATGTGACGGCAATGAACAGGGCGCGCACATAGCTGCTCCCCTTTTTAATCGCAAACCGCGAGCCGATGATGGAACCGGCGATTTGCCCGAGGCCCATCGGAATCCCATAGGCATAATGGACCTGCCCTAAAAAGATAAACATAAGGAGGGCCGAAATATTGCTGCCAAAATTTAAAAACTTCGCGTTCCCGGCTGCTTTTAAAAAGTCAAACCCGATCATGAGGTAGGCAAACATTAAAAAGGAACCGGTGCCCGGGCCGAGAAATCCGTCGTAAAAACCGATCAGAAAAATGAGCGCTGTAAACAAAATCAGCCGGCTGGCGGATAACTTTTTATACGCCATGATTTTTCCCCAGTCTTTCTTCGTCACCGTATAGATGCCGACTGCGGCAAGCATGATCAGCATCAATGGTTTTAATACATCCGGATCAATCAGATGGACGGTGTACGCGCCGAGCATCGAACCGAAAAACGTGAGCGGAAACATTTTATAAATGGAAGATAGATCCAGTTTTCCGGAACGATAAAATACAAATGTGCTTGTAAATGATCCCATTGTTCCCGCAAGTTTGTTGGTGGCAACCGCTGCAGACGGCGAAAGCCCGGTAAACAGCAGGGCAGGCAGGGCAATCAGGCCGCCCCCGCCGACAACAGAATCAATAAAAGCTGCACAAAACCCAAAACCGACCAACAGTGCCAACATGGATGGATCAAGCCCGAATATCATTAAATCAGCCTTCCTTTTTTATCACTGTTGTTATCGTAGCGAAAAATTTAAAAATTGTAAATATCTTTCCACCCCGGGCATGTGCAAATTTTGCCAATGGATGGAATAAGGGGGCTTCCATGTTGCCTTACGATTATGCTGTCCGCATCAACAGAAAAATAAAATACGGTGCGCCGAGGATTGAAATGACAATCCCGACCGGCAGTTCCATTGAAGGCATCACGACTCTCCCGACTGTATCGGCCAGCAGCAAAATGTTTGCGCCAATCAGCGCCGTTAAAGGCAGGGAAAATTCATGCTTTGTCCCCATGATCCCGCGGGCAATGTGGGGCGCGATCAGGCCGAGAAACGTAATGCCGCCCCCGACCGCTACACAGCACCCGGCCAGCCCGACCGCGGTCCCGAGAAGTTTCAGCCTTTCTTTTTCAAGCGGCACCCCGAGCCCTGTGATTACCGGCTCATCCAGGCGCATAATATTCAAGTAACGGGCTTTGTATACCGCAAATGGAAGCAGAACAACCATCCAGGCCAAAGTGACAAGGACATAATCCCAGTTTGTCGCCCAAATGCTTCCAGATATCCAGGTCAGCGTTTTTGTGAAATCCTGGGGGTCCATTTTCATTTGCAGGACTGTTGTTGCCGCATTAAAAGCCGCATTTAAACCAATCCCTGTCAGGACAAGACGAGCGGGCGCCACGCTTCCGCCTTTTTTGGCAAGCAAATAGACAAGGACCGCCGAAAAAAAGGCGCCGGTTAATGCAAAAAACGGCATGACAAAAACAGAAACTACCCCGGAAAGAAAGGCCGTGCCTTTAAAAAAGAATGTATATAATACTACGGAAAAGCTTGCCCCTGCATTCACGCCGATTATGCCGGGATCTGCAAGCGGGTTTCTGGAAATGCTCTGGAGAATGCCGCCTGAAACGGCAATTCCGGCGCCAATTAGCATCGCGAGCACGATCCGGGGCAGACGGAATTCAAACAGGGTCATCCGCTGGTTGCCAACATCACTGCCGAAAAAGGCAGACCATATTTGCGGGAACGGAATATTCATTGTGCCTGTCCGGATGCTGGCAAAAAAGAGGACGGCCAGCAAAACAAGCAGGACAGCGCAAAGCATGCTGAATTTCCGTTTGCCGGTTGAAAGGTTTCCCACTATAATCCGCCCCCTTCTTTTCGTGCCAAATAGAGAAAGAACGGGACGCCGATGATTGCAGTCACTGCGCCTACCGGTGTTTCAAAAGGGGCGTTGATCATTTTTGCGGCATCATCGGCAATGATCAACAAAAGGGCGCCGAGAATCGCCGAACAAGGGATGATCAGGCTGTAATCCGACCCGACAAGGAAGCGGGTAATGTGCGGGATGACCAATCCGACAAACCCGATCATCCCGGCAATGGATACGGCCGCCCCTGTCAGCAAAAGAACTGCCACAATGCCTGCTATATAAACAAATACCGTGTTCTGGCCGAGCCCTTTTGCGATTTCTTCCCCGAGGCTTAAAATGGTGACGGCGCGCGAGATGGCAACGGCGATGATGATGCCAGCAATGATGGCCGGAATGACATATTTGAGCTGGCTGGATTGCACACCGCTCACGCCGCCTGCATACCAGTAGCTCAAATCTTTTGATATGTTGAAACGAAGCCCGATCGCCGTAGATAAGGCGCTAAGCAGAGAAGCAACAGCCGATCCGGCAAGCGCCAGCTTCACAGTGGTGTTCCCGCCCCTGGATAAAGCTGTGATTGAAAAAACGAGTGCCGCCCCCAAACCGGCTCCGGCAAAAGATACGAAAACCAGGCTCCGGTAAGAAATGCCCGGAAAAAAAGCATAGGCAACCGCCATGAGAAAAAGGGATCCCGAGGTTACCCCCAAAATAGACGGGGATGCGAGCGGATTTCGCGTCATTCCCTGCATGACCGAACCGGAAACAGCCAGCCCGGCACCGACGCACAGAGCGGCAATGGCACGCGGCAGCCGCAATTCATGGATAATGACATGGGCCGGGTTGTTTGCATCATAAAAAAACAAACTTTTCCATACCGTTGTATAGTTGATATTCGATGCACCCAATTGAATGGAACCTGCGACGGCAAGAATGATAAAAATCCACCCGAAGCCGAGGATAAAATAAGCCAGTCGTTTTTTATACGGTTGATCCTGCCCGCGGTGTGCCGCTTTACTTGTGTGCGGTTTTGCCATCCCAGACTTCCTTCCTTCTCTTTCGATACGGTTAAAAAATTTTTTGTTCAAAAAGAAAAAAGATTGACAGAATGAAAAATTTTCGTTTTAATTGATGTTGATAATCATTATCATTTATCTGTCTACAATATTTTATCATAATGCCAGGGGGATGAAAATGTCTTACAATCTAAAATTAAAAAAGATTTTCCAAATATGCGGGATTGTCTTTCTGTCCGTTGCCCTCGCTGCCTGCGGGAACGGCCAGGCCGGAAATGGGAACGGAAACAAGCCTGCCGGCGGGGCGAAAACCCGGACGGTAACAGACGCAGTGGGGCATCAAGTAAAAGTGCCGGCCCATCCGAAACGCGTCATTGCGACTTATTTGGAAGACCATCTTGTTGCGCTCGGGGTGAAGCCTGTCGCACAATGGAGTGTCAGCAACGGCATTCAGGAATATTTGCAGGACGATTTACTGAAAGGGGTACCGACGATTTCTTACGACCTGCCCTATGAACAAGTGCAAAAATTCAAGCCGGATTTAATCCTGATTGATGATGCCGGCATGGTGGAAGGCGGGAAGTATGAACAATACAGCAAAATCGCTCCAACCTTTGTCGTGAGCAAAAAGCAAAACAGTGACTGGAGAAAAGAACTGCTTACTGTCGGGAAAGTGTTGAACAAAGAAGCAAAGGCAAAACAAGTGCTCGCAGATTATGAAAAGACAGCCAAGAAAGCAAAAGAACAACTGGCGAAAAACGGAAAATCTCCTTCTGCCGCTGCAATCTGGCTTGTGAACAATAAATTTTTTATCGTATCGAAAAATGTATCAAGCGGGGACGTCCTGTACAATGATTTGGGCTTGAAGGTGCCGGCTGTTGTAAATGAAATCTCTGCAAAAGCAACCAGTAACTGGAATGCCATCTCGCTTGAAAAATTAACCGAGCTGGATGCAGACTATATTTTCCTGATTAACAGCGATAAAACCCGCGCAACAGAGCTGGACAATGCATTATGGAAAAGCATTCCTGCCGTCAAGAAACACCATGTGGCTGAGTTTTCCGCTGATACCGGCTGGCTTTACTCCGGCGCGATTGCAAACAGAGAGATGATCCAGGATGTGTTAAAAACGATCAAATAATTATTTTCACGGCCTGCCGTCCATGTTGCATGGACGGCTTTGGCTGCGGGAAGAACATATTGATGTTTCCAAACCCGGCATCATGCGGATACGGGGGAAGAACACCCTTATTCCAACTGGAAAGGCCCAAAAAAGGAGAGCCTTTCCTCCGAAAAAATTTGCAAAATTTCAAAAGTACAGGAAGGTCAGCAGGAAATGCTTAAATTGCGGAAAAACCTGGAGATTGCCGGTGAAAAATCGATTTGACACCTATTTGAAAACCTTATAGAATGAAATTGATATTAAGAATCATTTTCATTTAATGCCAGATTCATAGGAGGAACTGAGATGCCAAAGCTTTGTGCAGAAAATTTAAAAGTTGCCTATGGAGATCATGAAATTATTAAAAACTTAAATTTAAATATACCAGCCGGAAAAATGACGGCGATCATCGGCCCGAACGGATGCGGCAAATCCACTTTGCTGAAGGCATTGGCGCGCATTCTCTTTCCGAAAAACGGGTCCGTTTATTTGGATGGAAAAGAACTGGCAAGACAATCAACAAAGAAAATTGCGCAAAAGCTTGCGATTTTGCCCCAGTCTCCGAGTGTGCCGGAAGGACTGACGGTTTCGGAACTTGTATCTTATGGCAGGTACCCGCACCAAAAAAGGTTTGGAAAGCTGAATCGTGAAGATTGGAAAGCCATTCACCGGGCCCTTGAAATGACCGGGACGGAAGAATTGAAAGACCGCCCTGTGGATGCGCTTTCGGGCGGGCAACGGCAGCGGGTCTGGATTGCGCTCGCACTTGCGCAGGATACCGAAATGATTTTACTGGATGAGCCGACAACCTATCTGGACCTGTCCCATCAGCTGGAAGTGTTGGAACTCTTGCAGGAGCTGAACAGAATGGAGCACCGCACGATCGTGATGGTGCTGCACGATTTAAACCAGGCCGCCCGTTTTGCGGACCATATCGTTGCCATGAAAGATGGCGAAATCCTTTACGAGGGCAGCCCCGAAGCTGTGGTGACAGCGGAAATGATGCGGGAATGTTTCGGATTGGATGCCCAAATTGCGCTTGATCCGAGGTGCAAAAAACCGGTTTGCCTTTCCTATGATTTGATTAAACCGTATAAAGAAGTACGCGCACAAATGGCGTAGCCACTTTTTTTATGAGCGGGATTGGAGGATCTTGGCATTGGACCATGAAATCTACGATGTAACCATTATTGGCGGCGGGCCGATTGGCTTGTTTACGGCGTTTTACAGCGGCATGCGGAAATTAAAGACGAAAGTGCTGGAGTCTAGCGGCCAGCTGGGCGGAAAAATCTCGATGTTTTATCCGGAAAAAACATTGCGGGATATTGGCGGGATCCGGAAAATAACAGGCGGGGATCTTGTGAAGGAACTGATCCGGCAGGCGGAAACTTTTTCGCCAACGATCCTTTTTCATCAGCATGTATCCGGTTTAAAGCGGCGCCCGGACGGCATCTTGATGTTAAGCACGGAAAACGGCGGCCTTCACCTGACAAAAACGGTTATCCTCACCGTCGGGGCGGGCATTTTTAAACCGATTAAGCTTGATATTCCGGGGGCAGAACGCTATGAATCCGGCAATCTCCATTATGCCGTCGACGACTTAAATCGCTTCCGCAACAAGCGGGTGCTGATTTCCGGCGGCGGAAATGCGGCAGTTGACTGGGCAAACGAACTGGCCGGGATCGCCGAAAGCATTACGATCGTCCACAGGCGGGAAGCATTCAGCGGGCATGAATACGATGTGTCCGAAATGGTGAAAAATGCACGCCTTTTTATCCCTTACTGCATTTCAGCCCTGCACGGGACTGGCAACAGGATCGAACGCGTTGCGGTGAAACACGCCGGGACGGGCGAAGAAATATGGCTTGAAGCCGATGAAGTTGTCGTGAACCACGGCATTCAGGGCGATTATGGCGGCATTTTAAACTGGGGCCTTAAAATGAAAGACGAGCGGATCGAGGTCAATGGCGCGATGGAAACGAATATACCCGGGATCTTCGCGGCAGGGGATGCGGCAACCTACCCGCACAAATTAAAATTGATTGCCGGGGGGTTTGCGGAAGGCCCGGTTGCTTTAAACAGCGCCGTCCGCTATATGTGCCCGGATGCAGAACCGATGGCCATGTATTCCACGCACCACGAAGATTTTGCAGATGAAAACGGCCGCGAAAAAGAAACACAGGCACGCTGAAAAAGGCCAAACAAATCATAAGGACGTTGGGTTGTGCCTCAACGTCTTTTTTGTATGCACTGAAAAGCAAAATGTGCATCCGCTCCTTTCTGTCCGCACATGGCGGTAATTGAATAGGGAAACGGCGGATATCATGACCCGCCGTCTGTTCATGCGCTGCGCTTGTTATTTTTAAATTCGCACCGCACCACTAAAAGGGTTGCGTAAGATTGTATTTCCTTTTTGTGTTTTCTCAGGTCTTCAAAGTCATGAAGCGGAGGGGCCGGGGCAGAATCATCTTTTGAAAAACCAATGGCTCCTAAAATCTTTTTGCCGCTTGCCGATTCCGCGCTGTCAACGCCGCTCAGGGAAAACGCGTTGATGTCTTTATCCCCTGCTTGCGGGAAAGTTTTAAATGTGCTGAAAGTGGTATTGCCTTTCCCTGTATAAATGCCTTCGATGATCTTATAACGTTTGCTGTTTTCGCTTACCGGAGAGGCTGTGAACATAATTGTCCCTTTCTTTCCCGCTTCCCCTTCTAGTTCAAAAAGATCGCCATTCACCAATTTTCCGTACTTGTATTCTTCCAGCCAGATTCTAACGGATTTATATTTGTGAGGATCAACACGGTATTGATAAAGAAAAGAGTTGTCCGTTGAAGCGTGTAAAATGGCTTCTTCATTTGCCGTTAGTTTTGCCGGTTTAAATGTGTTGGCATTGGCAGGCTTCCCGCTTTTCCCAAGCAGATTCCATCCGGTGAGAACACAGAGCAACAGCAGGGCCAAGCATGCAAACAAAACTTTTTTCATAAAACACCTCCCTAGCTTATTTTATCATTAAAATTGAAATGTTTTAAATACTTTTTGGAAAGGAAAACGCCGCTCATACGGATGTTTTTACGATCAGGCGGTTTGCCGGCTATATAAGTTGAACTTAACATTACTACTCCTTATGCGTTGCCAAAAGCCATATCTAACCTTGAATTTTGACGAGAAAAATCTATGTACGGTTTGCTGAATAAGCAAAATTCATAGATGTGGGCAAGGATGCTGACAGCTTAGGAAAAAATTTAAATGCAAGGGTTTTATGAAAGACCCATGAAAAAGTTGATCCAACGTATAGAGAAGACAGAATCGCATTTTCGCAGATGGATTCTTCTAGATCTTGCTGACAAATTGGGTACAAACGCAGAATCGGATTCGTTCAGCAAACCCTATGTTCATTTTATAGAGGATGAAATGGAAAAAGAAAGGGTATCCTATTTTTGGAAAAGAACAGAACGGGGTGGAAAGGTGAAACGCATCATCATTATACTGCTCAGTACCGGCATGATGTTGCTTTTGGCCGGGCTTATGGTCTATTTTATTATAAAGCATGATACATTGCGGTGGGGAATTGCGGCCGGCGGGATTGTGTTAAGTACGCTGCCGCTCGGCTTATTATTTTTAAAACATAACCGAATCAATACGCCCTCGATTATTGGCTGGTATATTTTCGTGATTTGCTCCATCTGCCTCGGTTCGATCGCCGGATTTTACGGGCGTTTTTCGTGGTGGGACACGTCCGTTCACTTTTATAAGGGCATTTTTACAGCTTGTATCGGCGTTACGCTGTATAAAATACTGGTTCCGGAGGCGGCAAGGCGGGGCATGTCGCGCTTGATTCCCGCATTGTTTGCCCTCGGGCTTGCGATAACAGGGAGCGTTCTTTGGGAGATGTATGAATTTTTGGGGGATGTAATTGCCTCCCATACGATGCAGCGTGGCGGCAATACCGATACGATGGTGGACTTGCTGGCCGGATTTTTTGGCGGGGTGCTGATTGCGATATATACTGGATTCAGGAAACAAAATGTATAAGAAAGAAAGTGGAAATATGGACCGGAAAATTGTGTTTGGAATCAGCTTGGTTTATGTACTGTGGATGGCCGTTTTATGCGCCATGCAATATACGGCCGGCGCGTCCTGGAAGGCTGCGGTCGCTGCGGGCGGGGTGATCTCGGGCGCAATTCCGCTTATCCTTTCGTGGGTTCCGCGCCTTCGGTTCCACCTGCCCCTTGTCATTTCTTATTTTCTTTTTTTAACCGGCTCCCAATATTTCGGATCGATCCGTGGCTGGTACGGCTTAGGCTGGTGGGACACCTTCCTGCATTTCGTGAGTGGCCTTCTTCTTGGATTTGCCGCGATCGCACTTTATGAACGGCTTGTGCACCGGGATGCGGGCAAGGCGATCTCCGCATGGTTTGTATTTTTATTTGTGCTTGGGTTTGCCGCGCTTGGCGGTGTAATGTGGGAGATCTATGAGTTTTCGGGTGACCAATTTTTTGGCACTACTTTGCAGGGCGGCGGAAACAAGGATACGATGACCGATTTGATTGCAGATGTGCTCGGCGGCCTGGTTGTGGCAACAGGGTCCGGGATACGAACGAAACGAAAGTGAGAAACAAAAACCAGCATGCCGCATGCGTGTGGAGCCCTGTGTTTCTGGACCTTTAAGAATGGTGGAATTTTAAAAAAATCTGCGGTTTTCAAGAAACCGGCGAAATAGAAATGGCTTGAGGAAATAAAGCGGAACCAAAAATCAATGGAAAGCGGATCTGAAAAACCAGCCATTTTCCAAAAACCAATGAAAAATGGCAAAACTGCGGAAAGATCATCCGGGACACCGGCGAAAAGGAAGAAAAAATTGGCACATCATGAATCCCGGCTATCCAACCGGGATGTTTTTTCAATTATTTTCCCCCACCGGAAAGCTTTTGGTGTATAATTCAACAATGGGCAAGTACGGAAGCATTCGAATTTTTGTTGAAAGTGAGTGATCCCCGTGGGACGCAAATGGAATAATATAAAAGATAAAAAAGCAGCAAGGGATGCCAATACGAGCCGCATTTATGCGAAATTCGGCCGCGAAATCTATGTTGCTGCGAAACAGGGTGTGCCGGATCCGGTGGCAAACAGCGCATTAAAAATGGTGCTCGAGCGTGCCAAAACATACAGCGTGCCGAAAGCGATCATTGACCGCGCGATTGAAAAAGCAAAAGGCGGCGCTGATGAAAACTATGACGAGCTGCGTTATGAAGGCTTCGGCCCGGGCGGCTCGATGATCATTGTCGATACGTTAACGAACAATGTCAACCGGACCGCCTCCGAAGTGCGCGCCGCTTTCGGGAAAAACGGCGGCAATATGGGGGTGAGCGGTTCAGTCGCGTATATGTTTGATAAAACGGCAGTCTTTGGCATTGAAGGGAAAACAGCGGATGAAGTGCTGGAACTTTTGCTTGAAGCTGATATTGATGTCCGCGATGTCTTTGAAGAAGACGGTGCCGTTATTGTTTACGCGGAACCGGACCAGTTTCATGCGGTTCAGGAAGCTTTTGAAAATGCCGGCATTACGGAATTTACCGTTGCCGAACTGACAATGTTGCCGCAAAACGAAGTCACATTACCGGATGAGGACCGGGAGAAATTCGAAAAACTGATTGATGTGCTGGAAGACCTGGAAGATGTCCAGCAAATTTACCATAATGTCAATTTAGATGATTAATTAAGATGGACGGCGGGGTGATCCCGCCTTTTTTTCGTATAAGCAAATTTCTTTGAAAGTAAGGCCCTGGTGTGTGAGCACATTTTCCTGCAAGCACGCGAATTTTGTCACATTACAAAACTCGTATCAATAGACGCAAGAAAACTGAACCGGTATAATAAGAATACAATTTATTGTACATAATAGAGGGGATATTCTGTGAGCGAACATCCGAATATACATGTGGGCGGTCTTCAATTTGAATGGGAATTGGAAAAAGGAAGATTCATTTTCGAAGGGGAGGATGCAGTCCTTTTCTGGATTCCAACCGCGATGCGCGATCTGTTTACTACAATTGAAGAAATATCCGGGGAAGAAGCATCCAATGTTGTCTTTGAAACAGCGGGTTTCCGTCAAGGATTGCTCGTTGCCAACTATTTTAATAGAATCAAAGATTTCGATGTGAAAAAGGCGTCTGAACTCATTACCACTACTTACGCATCAGCGGGCTGGGGAAGAGCCGTGATGAAAGACATGAACTTTGATCAGAAGACATTGACGATTGAGCTGAAAGACAGCTGGGAGCATAAAATCAATGTGGCCCAGGGAAAGAAAACGGGCAGCAATTTTCTGCCTGCCCACTACGCTGGTATTTTTACCGGACTGTTCCATACAAATATATGGTATAAAGTCGTCCGGTATCAGATCGAAGGCCACGACTCCACGATCATTGAGTATTTCCCGTCGGATATCACGGTGTCACATAATATTCACCAGCTGGCGCGGAAAAAAGAAGCTGAGCAGATTATTCAGCTGGAGGCGCTCGTCGAAGATAAGACGCGGGAGCTGAAAGAACTCATCAAGCAGCTGTCCTCACCGATTATTCCGATTTTAGACGGCATTGTCGTCGTGCCTTTAATCGGGAAATATGACGATGAACGTGCCGAAGAGCTGGTAGAAAAAACATTGAAAAATTTGCCGCAGTACAAAGCAAAGTATTTGGTGCTTGATTTAACGGCACTCGATGTGGAAGACGATCCGCACAGCATCCAGTTTATTGAAAATATCGGAAAAGCATCTTCCTTAATCGGCACGCAAACGATCCTTGTCGGTATATCGCCGTCCATGAGCATGACCATTTCTTCTTCCGGGCTTGATTTCAGCCAGTTTGACTGCTTCCAGACGTTGCAGCACAGCATCCACTATGCGCTCGGACAATTGGGGAGGAAAATACTCTGATTGGCAAGGCCTGAAAAATCTGTTTCAAAAAGCGGGAGATTTGTTTCCCGCTTTTTTTATTTTTTACCGGGAAGATTCAACACAAATCGAGGAAATTCGGCTTATTTTTTTATTGAAATTTTCGAATGATTGTTTATAATGAAATTAACATACTAACCGGTTAGTCAACGGGGAGGGGATGAATCATATGGATTTTGATTACTCACCAAAAGTGAAGGCACTGATTTCAAAGCTTGAGCGTTTTATGGAAGAAAACGTCTATCCGGGTGAAAAGATCTTTGAGGAACAACTGAATGCACAGGAAACACGGTGGGCTGCTGTTCCGCCGATTATGGAAGAATTGAAGGCAAAAGCAAAGCAGGAAGGGCTTTGGAATTTGTTTTTGCCGGACAATGAATACGGGGCCGGGCTTTCGAACCTCGAGTATGCCCCGCTTTGTGAAATCATGGGAAGATCCATCATCGCCCCCGAAGTATTCAACTGCAATGCACCCGATACCGGAAATATGGAAGTGCTTGCCCGGTACGGAAGTGATGAGCAGAAAGAAAAATGGCTAAAACCGCTTTTAAACGGCGAGATCCGTTCGTGTTTTTCTATGACAGAGCCGGATACTGCTTCAAGTGATGCGACCAATATTTCATGCAGCATTGTACGTGACGGTGATGAATATATTGTGAACGGGCGGAAATGGTGGTCATCAGGCGCCGGCGACCCGAGGTGCAAAATTGCGATTGTCATGGGAAAAACCAATCCGGATGCACCGCGGCACGAACAGCAGTCTATGATTCTCGTACCGCTCGATACACCAGGCGTGAAGATTGAGCGGATGCTCCCGGTTTTCGGTTATGATGATGCACCGCACGGCCATGCGGAAATTACATACGAAAACGTGCG
Organism: Weizmannia sp. FSL K6-3076; assembly: GCF_038007245.1. NCBI lineage: Bacteria > Bacillati > Bacillota > Bacilli > Caryophanales > Bacillaceae > Heyndrickxia > Weizmannia sp. FSL K6-3076. The sequence continues at coordinate 220,816 of NZ_JBBOWU010000001.1, forward strand.
GGTGCCGGCTGAAAATATCATTTGGGGGGAAGGAAAAGGGTTTGCGATTGCGCAAGGGCGGCTTGGGCCGGGCAGAATCCATCACTGTATGCGGCTGATTGGAGCTGCGGAGCGTGCACTTGAACTTTTATGCAAGCGCATACAAAACCGTGCGCCGTTTGGTAAGCCGCTCGCGGAACAGGGCGTCATCCGCCAGTGGGTGGCCGAGTCGCGTATTGAAATCGAGCAGGCACGACTTCTCACATTGAAAGCAGCGTATAGGATGGACACGGTCGGCAATAAAGTGGCGAGAAAGGAAATTGCAATGATTAAAGCAGTGGCACCGCGGATGGCGCTTGCTGTTATCGACCGCACCATCCAAGCGTTCGGCGGCGCCGGCGTTTCGGACGATTTTCCGCTCGCCCGGCTGTGGGCCAACGCGCGCACATTGCGGCTTGCAGACGGCCCGGATGAAGTCCACCTCGACCAGATTGCAAGGCTTGAGATAAAACCATACCAGGAAAGGGGATCAGCCGATGAACGTGTTAGAACTGTTTAGTTTAAAAGGAAAAACCGCCATCGTGACAGGCGGCGGCAGGGGGCTCGGTGAACAAATCGCGCGGGCATTTGCGGAAGTGGGGGCGGATGTCGTGCTTTGCTCCAGAAAAAAAGCGGCATGCGAAGAAGCGGCTGCACGCATCGAATCTCTCGGAGTGAAAACGCTTGTAATGGAGTGTGACATTACAAATCGTGCCCAGGTTGATGAAGTAGTCGCGGAAACCGTGAAGCAGTTTGGCAAAATTGACATCCTCGTCAATAATTCCGGCGCGACTTGGGGGGCGCCTGCCGAAGATATGCCGATTGAGGCGTGGGAAAAAGTGATCAGCACGAATGTGACCGGCACTTTCCATATGAGCCAGGCAGCCGGAAAAGTCATGATCAAACAGGGGCGCGGCAAGATTATCAATATTGCCTCCATTGCCGGGCTTGGCGGCGTCGATCCGCGCATCATGGACACGATCGGTTACAACACAAGTAAAGGTGCGGTCATCACGTTTACAAAAGATCTCGCTGCCAAATGGGGCAGATACGGCATCAATGTGAATGCGATTGCGCCGGGCTTTTTCCCGACAAAAATGGCCAAAGTCATCATTGAACGCGGCAAAAATCCGATATTGGAAGCAACGCCGCTCGGCCGATTCGGAAATGATCAGGATTTAAAAGGTGCAGCTGTTTTTCTAGCATCCCAAGCTTCGGACTATGTGACAGGGGATGTGCTGCTCGTCGATGGCGGCATGCATGTGCTTTAAAAACCGACATGCCGGGCGGTAATCGGTGCCTTATTAAGCCTAGGGAAACAGTCCATTTGGCAATGAAAAACAAGGGGGATTTGGAATGGAAAACAAAGTATGGCATGCTGTCTATACCGATGATATTCCGAAAGAAATTGAAGTGCCGGATACGCCGCTGTACCAAATACTTGTTACTGCAGCCGAAAAGCACCCGGACCGCACTGCCCTCTCTTTTTACGGCAGAAAGACGACCTATGCGGAACTTTACAAAGCATCGCTTGCCTTTGCTTCCGTCCTTCAGAAAAGAGGCGTGCAAAAAGGCAGCAGAGTGGCGATCACGCTGCCGAACTGCCCGCAGTATGTCGTGTCCTATTACGGTGTGCTAATGGCAGGTGCTGTGATTGTCCAGATCAATCCGATGCTCGTCGAACCGGAGATCAGGCATATATTAAATGACTCAGGCGCAGAAACCATCATTGTCCTGGATGATTTGTACCCGAAAGTGCAGGCCGTCCGCCCGGAAACATCCTTGAAAAATGTTGTCACAGCCAGTTTTAAGCCGGCAGCCGGCCCTTTGGATGATGCTGAACCCTTTGATGCCTTTTTACAGGCAGGCACGGATTACAACCCTCCTGCGCTCGACCCCCGGGAGGATATTGCCGTACTCCAGTATACGGGCGGCACCACTGGCCGGTCAAAGGGTGCGAGGCTGACCCACCGAAACCTTCTTGCCAATCTGGTGCAAACCTATGCATTTTTCAAACCGGTCATGGGGCCGGGAGAAGAACGGATTTTGACCGTTATTCCGCTTTTCCACGTGTTTGGCATGACATGTGCCATGAACTATGTAATCTACACCGGTTCGGAATCGATCATGCTGCCGCGTTTTGATCTTGAAGAAGTTCTCCAGACCATCAAGGAAACGCAGCCAACCTATTTTCCGGGTGTCCCGACGATGTATGTTGCCATCACGAACCACCCGAAAGCGATGGAGTACGGGCTGGATTCCATTAAGACCTGCAACAGCGGGAGTGCACCGATGCCGCTCGGACTTTTGCGCCAGTTTGAAGAAAAAACGGGGGGGCGTCATTGTCGAGGGGTATGGCCTTTCGGAAGCTTCCCCGGTTACACACTGCAATCCGGTTTTCGGAAAACGCAAGCCGGGCAGCATTGGGATCGCGATACCATCAACAGATTATAAAATCGTCGATGTTGCAACCGGCACGGAGGAACTGAAACCGGGCGAAGTGGGCGAACTGATTGTAAAAGGCCCGCAAGTGATGAAAGGGTATTGGAACATGCCGGAAGAAACGGCGGAAGCACTTCGGGATGGCTGGCTGTACACCGGCGATATCGCGAAAATGGATGAGGAAGGGTACGCTTATATTGTTGACCGCAAAAAAGATATGATCATTGCAAGCGGCTATAACGTGTACCCGCGCGATGTCGAGGAGGTGCTGTATGCGCATCCCGCCGTCCAGGAAGCAGTGGTGATCGGTGTGCCGGATCCATACCGGGGGGAGACCGTTAAGGCATTTGTCGTGTTAAAAGAAGGGCAGAAGATGACGGAAGAAGCACTGAGCGAATATTGCAGCGCCCATCTCGCCCCGTATAAACGCCCGAAGATCATAGAGTTCCGTGATGCGTTACCGAAAACAAATGTCGGGAAAATTTTGCGCCGCAAGCTGCGCGAAGAAGAAAAGAAAGTGCGCGAGTAAGAGCAGAAACGTGAAGCCGGGCATGTGATATAATTTTCTTAATATAGTAATAGATGGAGAGGACCGGCATGAAAGCGAAGATTACGGAACACAGCATACGCTTGTTTGAACAAAAAGGCTTCACGGAGACATCCATTCAGGACATCGTCGACAGCATCGGCGCGACAAAAGGCACGTTTTACTATTATTTTTCCAGCAAAGAACAACTTTTGATGGACATTCATATGGACTATATTACGAAACTTTTGGAAAAACAGAAGGCCATTCTCTCGGAAAACGCATCGTGCAAGGCAAAACTGCATGCGCTTGTCCTGATGCTGCTTGAAAGCATCAAAACGGAAAAAGCAAAAGCCCTGATCTTTTTCCGGGAGATCAAAAATTTAAGCGGTGAAAAGCTCGAACTGATTTTACAAAAACGCGAAGCTTTCCGCCTCGGGGTTGAAAAGCTGATCCGGGAAGGCATTGAGATCGGCGAGTTTGCGGAGCATCTGGACGCGAATCTTACTTCCTTTGCCATTCTCGGCATGGTGAACTGGAGCTACCAGTGGTTTAACCCGGAAGGTCGGAAATCGGCGGCAGAAGTGGCAGAACTGTTCATGGATATCGTCCTGCACGGGATTGAAAAAGCATAGAACCATGCAGCTGTCGTAATGGTGTTGTTTTGAGATCGAGCAAGCGGGCTGAACGGATTGAAAAAGCACATTACGTTACGGCGGCTGTATTTGAGAATGGCTTTGAGAAATAGAGGTTTAGTATCGGAATTATTCATAGCCAGGATCCTGGGATGTGCATCACCTACAGCTTCCGCAATGAGTTTGTATTGAGCGAGCTGCATGGGATGAAAAAGCGCATCACGTTATCGCAGCTGACAGAAAATGGCCTTGTGAAAAGAAGGGATTGCAGCAGCGGATCAATCATGGCCAGGACTTGGAAGGTGCAACACCCTACAGCTTTCGCAATGAGTTTGTATTGAGCGAGCTGCATGGGATGAAAAAGCGCATCACGTTACCGCAGCTGACAGAAAATGGCCTTGTGAAAAGAAGGGGTTACAGCAGCGGATCAATCATGGCCAGGACCTTGCAAGGTTGTAAAACCGTACAACTGCTGTAATGAGATTGTATTGCGGGACTGCACGAAATCGAAAAAGTGCATTACAATGCGGCAGCTGGAATTGGGGACGGCCTTGTGATGAGCAGACTGCACGGGATGAAAAAGCGCATCACATTGCGGCAGCTGTGACAAGAAATGGTCTTGGGAAAAAAAGGGATTGTAGCAACGGATCAATCATGGTCAGGACCTTGCAAGGTTGTAAATCTACAGCTACCGTAATGGTGTTCAAGCAAAAGGGAGGGATTTTTTTGCATGAATTGAAATTACGGACACGCTTTTGCGAAACAGATGCTATCGGACATATTAACAACACCAGTTACTTCATCTACTTGGAAGATGCCCGTTTGAAATTTTTTGAAAGCATTGGTGCAAGCGTAGAAATAAAAGATTTCAATATTATTTTAGCTTCAGTAAAATGCGATTTTGTCAGCCAGGCGTTTTATAATGAAGAACTCACGATCAGGACCGGTGTGGCAAAGCTCGGCAATACGAGCTGTGAACTGGCTCATGAAATTCTGGATGCAGAAACCGGCCGCTTGATCGCAAGGGGGAAAGCGGTTGTCGTTTTTTTTGACTTTGATAAGCAGCAATCCCGCCCGATTCCAGATGACATAAGGGGCATCCTGGAAAAGCATTTGCAGACGGCGATGTGAAAAACGATCTGCCTATTACGGGATACAAGGGGGAGAGGAAAAATGCATTCAGACACAATTCCGGTCCGCAAAGGGGAAGAACTGGACTTAACCAGGCTGCAGGAATACCTGCAGAAGAAGTTTCCGCAAATGCCGAATGTACCGCTTGGAATCGCACAATTTTCAGCAGGCCGTTCGAATTTGACCTATCAATTAAAAGCAGGTTCGTGGGAAGCAGTGCTCAGGCGCCCGCCGCTTGGCCCGGTTGCCCCGAAAGCGCATGACATGGGGCGCGAATTTCGCGTGCTGAAGGCGCTCCGGCCATTTTTCACACCGGCGCCGGAAGTGTTGCTTTTCGAGGAGGACCCGTCTGTGATCGGCGCTCCGTTTTTTCTCATGGAAAGAAAGCATGGTATTGTGCTTGACACCGCTTTTCCGCCGGGAGTGGAGCCGACAAAGGAGACGTGCCGGCGGATTTCCGGTATCATGGTTGACCGGCTTGTGGAACTGCATGCGATCCCATATGAAAAGACAGAGCTCCTTTCCATGTCAAAGCCGGATGGTTTTCTCGAACGCCAGGTGAACGGCTGGATTGAGCGCTACCTGCGTGCGAAGACGGATGAAATTCCGGAAGCAGAGCCGCTCATCCATTATTTGCGTGATCATATTCCGCCGCAACAAGGTGCAGCCGTGATTCATTATGATTATAAGCTGAATAACGCCATGTTTAACGAAGATTTTTCGGAAATGACTGGCCTGTTTGACTGGGAAATGGCGACCATCGGCGACCCGCTCGCAGATCTTGGCGCTGCGCTCAGCTACTGGACGGAAAAAGATGACCCGGATTTGATCAAAAATGGGCTCGGTGAACCGTCCGTCACGACGCTGGACGGCTTTATGACACGCCGCGAGTTTGTCGAAGCCTATGCGAAAAAAAGCGGGCGCGACGTCTCGAACATCGATTATTACTTGATTTTCGGTTACTTTAAGCTCGCCGGCATTTGCCAGCAAATCTACTACCGCTACAAACGCGGCCAGACACAAGACCAGCGTTTCGCCCATTTCGGCAACGTCGTCCGCAGCCTGATCCGTCACGCGGTGGAAGTGGCGGAAAGGGTGTGATTGGGGATTTTTCTTATAATGGGTGAAGGTGGATTCACGTTGTAGTTAAGACTTCCGGATCTGATTCTTTCCCGCAGTTAACTTTTGTTTGATTGGCATTTGGATTGTGCGTAACAAGGGCTTTGTATGAGCTTCTGTTACGTTTTTTTATGACCTGATTGTCGCTCCATTAAATTTTTGTCAACTGACAGGGTCAGCTTATCGTATGAAACATTTCAGCATGCTTCCTGACATCAAAATTATGTAAAAATGAGTAAGTCAGAGGTATTCTTTTTTAATTACAAAATCAAGAATACTCATGTCGGCGAAACAAATTTTGCAATCATAAAACGAGAAAAATCATCTGAAAAATCGTAAACTATTACTCGAAGGGAGATGGAGCTATGGAAGACTACTTGATGTACTTGAATGGTGAGTGGACAGGGGAAGGACTGCCAAAAATTAAAGTGGACAACCCTGCGTCCGGCGAAGTGATTGCGACGATTCCAAAAGGCGGAGAAAAGGAAGCCAGGCTTGCTGTGGATGCGGCGCATACGGCTTTTCCGGCGTGGGCGGCGCTTTCTGCCTATGAACGAAGTGCTTACCTCCGCACGTGGTTTGAACTGATCCGCGAAAATGAAAATGAGCTTGCCAGGACGATGACCATTGAACAGGGCAAGCCGCTAAAGGAAGCACTCGGTGAAATGCGTTACGCAAATGGCTTTATCGAGTGGTTTGCCGAAGAAGGAAAGCGTGTGTATGGCGAAACGATTCCGGCATCCACCACCAATAAACGCCTGTTTGTCCATAAACAGCCGGTCGGCGTTGTCGCGGCCATTACCCCGTGGAATTTCCCGGCTGCCATGATTACCCGCAAAGTTGCGCCTGCGCTTGCTGCCGGCTGCACCGTTGTCATCAAGCCGGCAAAACAGACACCACTTACTGCTTTGAAGCTTGCTGAGCTTGCTGCAAAAGCCGGCATTCCGAAAGGCGTCATCAATGTAATAACCGGGAGTGCGAAGGAAATCGGGGACACTTGGCTTGCCGATGAACGCGTCCGCAAACTTACTTTTACCGGATCGACCGAAATCGGGAAAGAGCTGATGCGCGGCTCAGCTGACACAGTGAAAAAAGTGTCGCTTGAACTTGGTGGGCATGCACCGGTGATCATCACAAAACATGCGGACCTCGATAAAGCTGTAGAGGGCACGGTTGCAGCAAAATTCCGCAACGCCGGTCAGACTTGTGTGTGCTCGAACCGCATTTATGTACAGGAAGAAGTGTATGAAGCTTTTACCAAGAAATTTACAGAAAAAGTGAAAGCACTCCGTGTTGGGGACGGCCTTGCAGAAGGAACGGATATCGGTCCGCTGATTGACCGGAATGCGGTTGAAAAAGTAGAACATCACGTCAAAGATGCAGTGGAAAAAGGGGCTACCGTGGAAACAGGCGGCAGCGCGAAAGATGGGTTGTTCTTTGAGCCGACAGTCATTTCCAATGTTACCGATGATATGATATGCATGAATGAAGAAACATTCGGGCCGCTTGCACCGGTAACGAAATTTACGGATATTGATGAAGCAATTCGGCGTGCCAATGATTCCATTTACGGTCTTGCTGCGTATGTGTTCACGGAAAATATTTCAGAAGGCATTCAAATTGCAGAGGGGCTGGAATATGGCATTGTCGGGCTGAACGACGGGCTTCCGTCCACGCCGCAGGCCCCATTCGGCGGTTTCAAGCAGAGTGGTCTCGGCAGGGAAGGCGGCCGTTACGGCATCGAAGAATTTTTGGAAGTCAAATATATTTCGCTCGGTTTATAAGTACCTGGATCGGCCTGCAGGAAAAAAGTGGGATCTCTAAAAATGGGGATCCCACTTTTTTGATCCTAAACCAGTTGCGGTACTTGGCTCGAATGTTTTTGAGGCAGATCCGGGGAAGTGGTCCAAAGGTCTTTTACAGGCTTTCAAAAAGACAAAAAGGGATCAGGCCAGAGCTCAAAATGTCCCCTAGAAGCCGTCAAAAAGACAAAAAGGAATGGGATCCGCCCCCAAATGTCTTTTTAAGACGTTTAAAAAGACAAAAAGGATCTGGGCAGTGGTCCAAGTGTCCTTTAGAGGCCTTCTAAAAGACAAAAGGAAATGATTCCCACCCTGAAATGTCCCCTAGAACACTTCAAAAAGACAAAAAGGAGGTGGGACCGAGTCCAAATGTCTTTTTAAAACGTTCAAAAAGACAAAAAAGGATCCGGGCGGAGGTCCAAATGTCCTTTAGAGACCTTCAAAAAGACAAAAGGCAATGATTCTCGCCCCAAGATGTCCCCTAGACGCCTTCAAAAAGACAAAAAGGAGTGGGGATCGAGCCCAAATGTCTTTTTAAGATGCTCAAAAAGACAAAAAGGATCTGGGTAGTGGTCCAAGTGTCCTTTAGAAGCCTTCAAAAAGACAAAACGGGGGTGGGACTGAGTCAAAATGTCTTTTTAAAACGTTCAAAAAGACAAAAAAGGATCCGTACGATGGTCCCAATGTTTTTTAGAGGTCTTTAAAAAGACAAAAGGCAACAAATTTCCCGGGAAAGCGTCCTTTATGGTGAAAGGAAAATAACACAATTGGTCGGGAAAAGTATTCGCAACTTAATGAGAGAAAAATTGCGATAACATTACTGGCACGAGTGCTATGAAAGACATGTCACAACAAATTTCCGGGCATTGGCATCAAGGAAGACAAAATGTCTTTTACTCGAGAAGGGGCGCAAAGTCGGCAAAAACTTTGTATAGAAATGTCTTTCCACGCCCGCATTCATGACAAAAGACACCAAGTTTCCCCGGGAAATGATCTTCAAACGATGATGAAAAGGAAGGATCCAGGGCTTGCTGAATCAGCAAAATCTCGGACGGGCAAGGATCCCAAGGGTTTTGCCGAACTTTAAATGCAAGGGTTTCAAAAAGATGTAGAAAAAACTTTGCACTCGAAAGCCATTTCATCCCCTTTTTTGCAGATATCGCTTCTATTGGTGGCAAACATGAAGGCTGGACTTGCAGGGTGAATCGGATAAGAAGCTATTATCCGATTCATTCGGCAAGTCTTGCTTAGATTCTCTCTTTATTTATGAACAATCCAAGCATTACAGCAGTACGCATTTGTCTTTGCCCCTGATCCGTTTTGCATTTTGAAACCCGCTGATTTCTACATTTTTCAAAATAACATTTTTTGCGCGGTACTGGATGGCGACAACAGGATTTCCCTTGAAATCATAATCCGGGTCGCCAAGCGCAGTCAGCCCGTTAATTACAACGTTTCGGTAAGCGGAAACAACGAGGCTGCGCGGCGTTGAACCTTCATATAAATCCGTAAACACCGGTGCGACAGAAACTAGATTGGCCGCCACAATATGGTTCGCGCTTTTCGAATCGGCATCTTTGCCTTTATGGTGGCCGATATGCCGGAAGTTAAAAGAGCGGTTGTCGCGGACAGAAAGATGGCCATACAAATGCACATGAGAAGCAGCCGATGCATTGTGGTGGGCTTTGATTTCAACACCTCCGAAACAGCCGCTTGATGCATTATTGCAAAGCCATACATGGCGCGAGCCGTCATCAATCTCAATGCCATTGGAGTTGGAAAACCCTTTTTTGTGGGCCCTTCCACTTGGGTTGTAACAGAAAGAATTTGAAATAAAACAATAGTCGCTATGGTGGGTGGTAATCCCGTCATCACCGAATCCGCTTGCCGTGAGCCCGTCCAGCCAGATATAGCGGCTCCTTCCTGGGGCGAGAAAGCCGTCTCCCAAATAATGATAACGGGCAGAGGATACATCAAAACCGTGCAGTCCGGCCCCCGCCGCCTCCACATTTTTCACCCAGCCGAACGTGACGTGCGCAAAAGTCAGACAGCTTGAACGGTTATTTCCTGCTGCCGTTCTTTCCTCTTGCCCGAGCCTTTCGACATTCCAATCGAGCGTGAGCCCCTCCACCGATATATGGTGATTGCCACGATGAAAATGGGCATTTTGGATGAGACGCGTTTTTTTCGGTGCATGCGGATGGAGTTTGATGATGGTTACGCCTTTTCCGCTGCCGCAAAGGCATGTCCATGAAGGCAGCTTAAGCCCCTTTACAAGATAAACGCCTTCCGGTACGATCACTTTCACGCGGCCGTTTCCCAGTGCTTTTTGGAATGCCGCTGTGCAGTCGGTTTTTCCATCGCCGGCAGCCCCGAAATCTGCCACATTGACTGTACGGGATGCCACAGACAGCAGCCGGCTGTATTCTTGATCCAATATCGTTTTCCATTCCGGGTAGACAAGGCCGTTCTGATCTGCAAGGGTTTTATACGGTTCAACCGGATATCTCCGGTTCAGCAGCAGCCGTGAAAGGGAAAACGGTTTGTGAAATTCCGGCTGGCAGTATTTTTGAAAAAGCGCTTCATTTTCCTGGATTAGGGTACCCGGCTGGACTGCCCTGCGTGAAAGCTGGCGCAGCAGCATGCCGTTTGTCCGGGGGTCATGATGCTTATCCAAATGAATCATTTTTTCACCCCGCTTTGCCTTCATTCAGTCTCTGTCATTGGATATATGTAGTTTACCCCCGCAGGTTGGAAAACGCACTGAAAAAGGAAGACTCTTTTCTAAATCATTGTTGTTGGCATAAAAAAAGATTGGATTTTATGTTAAAATCGAAGAAAAGGAAGGTGGAAGTCAATGAGCCTGCCAAAATGTTCTGATTGTAACCATCCATTTAAGTGGATTTATATCTTTAAGAGGTTATGGAAGTTTGACCAAACCATAGAATGTCCAAATTGTAAAGCCAAGTTATATCCAAGTTTGAAGTTTCGAAATAAAGTTGGATATTTTTCCCTGCTTTGCTTTTTCATCTCATTTGGACTAATGATATTGGGCATTCCAAAAATTGCATTCATAACACTAATCATCATTATTTGGGCTTGTTTGATTCTTATGATGCCTTATGTTTATTCGTTTGATCATAAAGAAAGGCCTCTATGGTAAAAGGGAACGAATAGTTGTCGCCCTTTTAAATGGCTTCAAAAATCCAGGTGATGATGAAACGCGGAGCTGAGCCGGTACGCCGCAAGTTTAAAGGTGAATTGATGAACCGATTTGGTACAGAGCAAGATTTGAAAAAAACACATGCAAGTAAAGATTGGAAACCATTTCATCAAATGAGAAAGAAAAAGGTGGCCCAAAACTACATGTAACACTTTTCGTGAAAATGGGCCTTATTTTCTTTATCAGAATTTTTCGTTGACGAATAGCATAAGAAGGTATACAATAAACTTCAAGCTTATATGTTGTTATTTTCTTATCAAGAGAGGTGGAGGGAAGGGCCCTGTGAAGCCTCGGCAGCAGGTCCGAAAACGGGTACTGTGCCAATTCCTGCAGGTGGTGGCCTGAAAGATAAGAAGATTTCCCGGGAATGGATATCTTCTTACTTCAGGGTAAGAAGATTTTTGTCGTTTAATCCTTAGTAATCGAATAAGAAAGAAGGGAATAGAGTGGAGCAAACGCGGCTCACATATGAACAGTTTACGTCGGATCCGTTTGCAGCGTTCGTGCCGGAAGATAAAACAAAGGGTGCATTGGAAATTTTGCAGTGGGCATATGGCACGTACGGTAAATCAGTGGTATATGCGTGCAGCTTCGGCGCAGAAGGAATGGTGCTGATTGATCTCATTTCGAAAGTCAGAGAAGATGCGGATATCGTATTTTTGGATACGGACCTGCACTTTCCGCAGACTTACGAATTGATTGAAAAAGTAAAAAAGAAATATCCGGCTTTAAATATCCAAATGAAAAAACCGTCGCTTACGCTTGATGAACAGGCGGCGCAATACGGATCTGCCCTTTGGAAAAGGGATCCGGACCAATGCTGCTATATCCGGAAAATCAAGCCGCTTGAAGAAACGCTGCAGGGAGCTGTGGCCTGGATATCCGGCTTACGGCGGGAGCAATCGCCGACAAGGGCAAAAACGAATTTTGTCAATAAAGATGAAAGGTTCCATTCGATTAAAATTTGCCCGCTGATTCATTGGACATGGGATGATGTTTGGAACTATATCCGGTCTAACAATCTTCCATATAACGAATTGCACGACCAGGGATATCCGAGCATCGGCTGCTTCCCGTGCACACGTGCTGTCGGAAACAGCGACTCAAGAGCAGGAAGATGGGCGGGCTTTAATAAAACCGAATGCGGGCTGCATACGGTTCAGAAAAAATAAGGCTGCTATATAAAATGACATAGGTAATAAGAGTAAGCATCAGTCTGCATGACAAGATTTCGTTCATTTTACAAAATTCCTAGATTTGGTAAGAATGCGGCAAAAATTTATATACAAATCGGTTTTATGAAAAAACCAGGGAAAAAATTGCACTTGGAAGCTGATTCAGCGTATAGAGAAGATAAAATCGCATTTTCGAAGATGGATTCTTTTATATTTTGAGATGGAGCTTGCTGATAAATTGGGTACAAACGCAGAATTGGACCCGTTCAGCAAGCTCTAGCGGCAAAAGCAGCCAGCTTTTTCAGGTGCCCGCTTGTAGCCAATCCAGACTAGGATTGTTCAAGTGCTCGCATCAACCAAAACAACGAGTCCGATTAAGTTTAAAGCAGGTGAAGAAATGAGAAAAGTATATTTAGTCGGGGCAGGACCCGGCGATCCGGAGCTGATTACAGTGAAAGGATTGCGCCTGATCCGGGAAGCGGATGTCATTTTATATGACCGGCTGGTGAATCCGGACCTGTTAAAAGAGGCAAGGCCGGATGCAGAACTTGTCTACTGCGGGAAAAAACCGGATGCCCATACGATGACGCAGGATATGATCAACCACCTGCTTGTGAAATTTGCTAACCAAGGAAAAACGGTTGTCCGTTTAAAGGGCGGTGATCCGTTTATATTCGGTAGAGGCGGGGAGGAAGCGGAAGTCCTGGTGCAAAAACATATTCCGTTTGAAATCGTGCCGGGAATTACAGCCGGTTCCGCTGTGCCCGCCTATGCCGGCATTCCGCTCACCCACCGCGGGCTCAGTACATCCGTTGCTTTTATCGCGGGCGTCACGAAAAAAGGCGAAGATCTTGATGCGTATTGGTCCAAATATGCGGGAATTGATACACTTTGCATTTATATGGGCGTGAAAAATCTGCCACTCATCTGTGCGCAACTGATAAAGCACGGCAAATCACCGGACATGCCGGCTGCACTAATCCGCTGGGGCACGACTGAAAAACAGGAAACCGCGGTCAGCACGCTTGGAAATTTAAGTGAAAAGGCGGCTGGGCTGCGCAACCCATCGCTTTTGATCATCGGAGAAGTGGTAAAACTGCGCGAAGAGTTAAAATGGTTTGAACAGCTTTCTGCTGCTCCGGCCTGTACCGGGTGAACGGGTATGAAACAAGGCGTTTTATATGTCAGCCATGGCAGCCGTGTGCCTGAAACCGCCCGGGAAGCAACAGCGACGATCCGGCAAGCAATGGCGCAGGTGGATGCGGATCTCCAGGAAATTTGCTATCTGGAAATTGCGGAACCGGATATTGCGGCAGGGATTGATGCGCTTGTCCGGGGCGGCGCAGGGCGCATTGCTGTTGTGCCGGTATTGCTGCTGAGTGCCGGGCATTATTATGAGGATATCCCGCGCGCGATCCGGGAAGCGAAACAGCGTTATCCGCATATTGTGTTTACGTACGGCCGCCCGCTCGGTGTCGGGGACCGGATCATCGAAATTTTGGCAGAAAATATTTTGGAAACCGGCATGCCTCCGGGTGCCTGGATTCTGCTTGTTGGACGCGGCAGCCGCAACCCGGAAACACTGTGCGATTTTGCAAAAATTGCTGCCGGGTTGCGTGCGCAATTGGGGACAGAACAGATCAAAACGGCTTATTTGGCAGTGCTTGAGCCTCGTTTTGATGATGCGCTGAAGGAGCTGACCGCAACCGGGCACCCGGTAGTTGTGGCCCCTTATCTTTGGTTTACCGGCGTGCTCGTCCGGTCGCTGGAAAAGAAAGTGGGCATGCTGCAGCGGGAAGGATATGATATCCGGCTGGCACGGTATCTCGGCTGCCATCCGGATATGGCGGACGCATTGGCCGTTCGGGCAAAAGAAGCGTTGGGCGCAGAGGATTTTATTTGAGATCACGGGATTTTTACCCAGTCAAGCCTGCGGTGTTTTCTATTGTGCACCCCGGACTTTTTGGGGCGATGCAGTTTAAAAGGTGCCGGGGTGCAGCGTTCATTGCGCGTACCGGCACTTTTTTGGGTCCGATGCAGTTTGAAAAATGCCCGCGGCCCGGCGTTTTCCATTGCGCGTGCCGGCACTTACCCGATTCCGGCTTTCCAGGAAACGCTGGAATGGGAGCATGCCAAGCAGGGAGAACGGCGGGCTTTTTGCAATGGATAAACTGGAAAGGAGATCAGGAATGGTTTGGGTACCGGTTATGGTCGATTTAGACGGGAAGCAGGCTGTTGTTATCGGCGGTGGAAAAGTTGCGGCACGCAGATTCCGGCTTTTGCAGGAAGCGGGGGCATACGTTACCGTCGTGAGCCCGCACCTGAACGATGAATTGCAGGCTATGGCTCAACAACGCGCATTCATTTGGAAACAGAAAACATTCGAACCAGAAGACATCCGGCAGGCCGATGTGGTTATTGCAGCGACAAATGATCCGGAGACAAACAGCCGGATTGTTGCCCATGCCCCGGCCAAAGCCCTCGTGAACGATGCCGGCCATGCGGGAAATGGCAACCTTGCTTTTCCGGCGTTTTTCCAAAAGGGCAGGCTTTCCATCAGTGTTTCTACAGCCGGGGCAAGCCCGAAACTGGCTTCCAAAATTGCAAATGAATTATCCGAACATTATGATACGAACTACGCCCAATATGTGGATTTTTTATATGAGTGCCGCCAGCTTCTGAAGCGGCCGCAGTTTTCTCCATCGGAAAGAAGCGAATGGCTGGAGAAGCTGCTTGGAGAAGCATACCGCAAGCCTGAAAAGCAGCAGGAAACCTTATCTTTCTTTCACAGCCGCATACAAGGGACTGCCCGTTGAAAAACGAATGAAGCTGCAGCTTTGGGAAGTCAGCCGGTGTGCCCGGCGAAAAACTTGGCAAGCCTGTTTGCAACCCGGAATGGCTTCCGTTACAATGGGGTTAAAAATTTTCACAAAAAGGAGTGTCGCCATATGTCATTGGAAGATGTCAAAGCCTATTTTAAGCAGTGGGATCGGGAAGAAGATGTTCTCGTCCTGTCGTCATCAAGCGCGACGGTTGAACTTGCAGCTGAGGCGCTGAACACGGAACCGGAACGGATTGCAAAAACGCTTGCGTTCAGGGGTACCGGTGAGGAAGAAGCCCTTCTTGTTGTCACCGCGGGAGATGCGAAAATCGACAATAAAAAATTCCGGCAAACATTCGGCGGGAAAGCGCGGATGCTGTCACCGGAAGAAACGCTTGAGCATACCGGCCATGCTGTCGGCGGCGTCTGCCCGTTCGGTTTGAAAAAAGATTTGCCGGTCTATATGGACGTCTCACTCAAACGGTTCACGACCGTATTTCCGGCATGCGGGAGCGGCAACTCGGCAATTGAATTGACCTGCGAAGAATTGTATACATACGGGAAGGCCGAAAAATGGGTGGACGTCTGCAAGGGCTGGAAAACGGTGGAAGATTACCAGCAAGTAGCTGGGACTGGTGTCTTATCGGATCCGCAATAATCTACGTGTCGCTTCAGACTTGCCTTTGAGATGGAAAGAGGCCCCGGGTACGCGCCGGAAAATGCTTGATATATAATTAGGGCTTCCTGAATAAGCAAAATTCCTAGATTTGGCAAGGATGCTGACAGCTTTGGCATAAATTTAATGCGAGGCCTTCGTTTTTGCTTGCTTTCTTAATGTAGACGCGCCTTATGTGAAGGAAGGCCATCTTTTTTTCGTGCTTTCTTAACGTAGACGGGCTCTATGTTAAGAAAGGCCGTCAATTTTTCGTACTTCCTTAACGTAGACGCCCTCTATGTGAAGAAAGACCTTCAATTTTCCGTGCTTCCTTAACATAGACGGGCTCTATGTGAAGAAAGGTCATCTTTTTTTCGTGCTTCCTTAACGTAGACGGGCTCTATGTTAAGAAAGGCCGTCAATTTTTCATGCTATCTTAACGTAGACGCGCCCTATGTGAAGGAAGGCCGTCTTTTTTCGTGCTATCTTAACGTAGACGCGTTCTATGTGAAGAAAGACCTTCAATTTTCCGTGCTTCCTTAACGTAGACGTACTCTATGTGAATAAAGCTTGATAGCGGATTCAATATATAGAGAAGACAGAATCGCATTTTCAAAGATGAATTTTTCTAGAGATTACTAACAAATTGGGCACAAACGCAGAATTGGATTTGTTCGGCAAGTCCTAACTTAAGTTCATATGATATAGACAAAAACGGCGGGACACACGATCGTGTTTTCCCGCCGTTTTTATGGGTTCATATAAGCTGCTTTGATTTAGTCATGGTATTTTTCAGCAATGGCGTTAGCGGCAACAATGGCATTGTACACATCATCAGGCGTAACCGGGAATGGTTCGTTGCCCATTGTGTCATCCTCGGCACAGGCATCTTCCGCCACTTTCCGCCATTCGGCTTCCACAAATTCTTCAACGCCGAGGTCCTTCAGTGTCAGCGGCAGGCCAACTGCTTTGATAAAGCGGATTACCGTTTCAAGCTCTTCTTTTGGCGCGTTTTCAAGAACGAGCTGTGCGAGCAGGCCGAATGTCACTTTTTCGCCGTGCTGTGCACGATGGAGGGCAGGGACAGCGGTCATGCCGTTATGGATGGCGTGTGCTGCGGCAAGGCCGCCGGATTCCGCCCCGACACCGCTCAAATAGATGGTCGCTTCAATGGTATCCTGCACTGCACGGGTTGGCACTTTGTTTTTCACGGCTTCCACTGCTTTTACGCCGTTTTCGAGAATCGTTTCGTAGCAAGTGCGGGCAATGGCCAGGCCGGTGAGGGATGGCTTCATTAAAACAAGGTTGTCGCCGTTTGCCGCGTAGCAGGCGCGCGCTTCAAAATAAGTGGCAAGCGCGTCCCCGATCCCGGCGGCGAAAAAGCGGACCGGTGCTGCAGCTAAAATTTCCGTGTCTGCGAGCACGACATCCGGATTGCTCGGCAGGAACAAGTAACGGTCAAAAGCGCCGTCTTCTTTGTAAAGAACGGCAAGGGCCGTGCACGGTGCGTCAGTGGAGGCAATCGTCGGAAAAATGACAACCGGAAGTTTTTCATAATAAGCGGTTGCTTTTGCGGTATCAAGCGTTTTTCCGCCGCCGATGCCGACAATGACATTGGCGCCTGCTTCACGTGCAAGCCGGCGGTTACGGTCTACTTCTTCCTGGGTGGTTTGATAATTGAACTGTTCGAAAGTTGCTTTCCCGCCGCCTTCCCGGACAGATTTTCCGGCTTCTTCTTTTGCGCGGCCGAGGATGAATTCGTCGCAAATCACATAGGCATTGTCGCCCAAATCTTTTATGTACGCATATAAATTGGCAAGCAGGCCGTTCCCTACGATAAACTTTTTCGGCGATGTAACGGATTTTACAGGAATTTTCATAACATGTACTGCCTCCTAAACATTTTTTTCTTTCTACACTCTCATTATATTAAAAATGTAAGCGGAAACCAAGGTAAAAGATGTGAAAAATAAGATCATCCCATGTTATAAAAAAACAAATAAATATGATGATTGAAAACGCGTTCAAAAACTTTTATAATATTGTTATACAACAGTGCTGGTTTTTAAACAGCAAGGGGAAACAGGGAGAAAATGAAAATGGGAGGGGAGTCCATGAACGTGCCGTTGGTGTTGACGGAATTTCTGGATCGCGCGGTGCTTTTGTACGGCGGGAAAACAGCGGTGTATTGCGGGGACCGGGCGTTTACATACCGGGAGCTGAACGGCAGGGTGAACCGGCTGTCGTACGGGTTAAAAAATCTTGGCATTGAAAAAGGGGATCGGGTGGCCTATCTCGCGCCGAATACAGTGGAAATGCTGGAAGGCTTTTACGGGGTTTTCCAGCTGGGGGCGGTGATGGTGCCGCTGAATATCCGGCTGACCCCGGAAGACTACCGGTTTATTTTAAATCACAGCGGATCGAAAGTATTGTTTGTGGACCAGGAGATGTACCATTTGATCGAGCCGGTAAAGGATGAGCTTGAAACGGTGGAGCAAATTATTATCCACTATAAAGAGGATGACTGTGCTGAAATTGATTATGACCGTTGGCTGGACAGATTTCCGCCTGAGCCGTTTCCGCGTGCCGGCCTCGATGAAAACGATGTGTGCAGCCTGCTTTATACGAGCGGGACAACCGGAAATCCTAAAGGCGTGATGCTTACCCACCGCAATAATTATTTGCATGCATTAAGCGCCATGTACCATTTGCGCGTTACGGACCGCGATGTCTATCTGCATGTGCTCCCGATGTTCCATGTAAACGGATGGGGCTCGCCGTTTTACTATACAGCAAACGGGGCGACCCATGTCTGCCTCCGCAAACCGTCGGCGGAAGCCATTTTCACGGAAATCATCAGGCATAATGTGACGGTGGTGCATATGGCGCCAACTGTGCTGAACAGCCTGTTGCAGTACAACGCGGAACACCATCCCGCTATTGAACAGGACGTGCGTGTTGTCATCGCCGGAGCTGCACCGCCGCCCGCATTTGTGGAACGCGTGGAAAAAGAACTCGGCTGGGAATTCATCCAGGTGTACGGCATGACGGAGTCAACACCGCTCACCCTTGTATCTGTCATTCGTTCGCAGCTTGGCGGGCTGGACCGTGATACACAATTGCGGTTGCGGGCGAAAGCCGGGTTTCCGATGATCGGAAGCGATGTCCGGGTTTTACGGGAAAATGACGAAGAAGTGGCCCATGACGGGAAAGAAATCGGCGAGGTCACGGTAAGAGGCCATGGTGTTATGCTCGGATACTGGAAAAACCCGGAAGAAACGATGAAAACGATCCGGAACGGGCGGCTCTATACAGGGGATATGGCGACCGTTGATGAATACGGCTATATCGATATCGTCGACCGTAAAAAAGACATTATTATCAGTGGCGGAGAGAATATATCCTCTATAGAAGTGGAAGGAGTGCTGTATGAGCATCCGGCTGTCCTTGAAGCAGCGGTGATTGCTGTTCCACATGAAAAATGGGGGGAGACCCCGCATGCGTTTGTCGTCCGGAAAGCAGATGCGGCCGCAACAGAAGAAGACATCATCCGTTTTTCAAGGGAAAGGCTTGCCCATTTCAAAGCCGTGACGGGTGTGACATTTGTGGATGAGTTGCCGAAAACGGCATCTGGCAAAATCCAGAAAGTCCGCCTGCGCAATGAATACTGGGAAAAGCTCGGGAAAACAGAGCGGTTTGTAAATTAGGGCTTGCTGAACGAATCCGATTCTGCGTTTGTCCCAATTGATCAGCAAGCTCAGAAGAATCTATCTACGACAATGCGTGATTCTGTCTTCTCTAATACGTTGAATCAGCTTTCGAGTGCAAGCTTTTCCCTCGATTTTTTATAAAACGCTTGCATTTAAATTTTGAATAAAGTTGTCAGCCTCCTTTCCAATTTAGAAATTTTGCTTACTCAGCAAGCCCTAATGAACATGTCTGAAACAGATCCGGCAAAACGCAAGGCCGCCGAAAAGCACAGGACAACGCGTTACATTTCGGCGTAAAACAGAGGAAAACATTTCACATCCATGCCCCTTGCTTCAGCGATGAGGCGGGGGGCGTTGGAGGAATCGCCATAAACGATTTCAGCAGCTGCAGACGGCAAATTTTAACCGAATTGCCCTTTCTTATCCTTTGACTGATGGTTTCTTTTGGACAGAAATACAGTATAATAGGATAAAAGACCTATATCAAAGGGGCAAATCCATTGAAAAATGGAGACGCAAAACTACAGGGGCTACCGGTTTTCTAACCATGCCAGCCAGTTGCTAATGCGCAGTGAAAAGCCGAAGTTTGGCCTTTGTTTTCGTTTGCAAGTTCCCCGGAGATTGATCAGAAAGGCGGGGCGGAAATGGGCAGGAAAATCGAGACATTGGAAGATTTTAAAAGAATCCTTTATCTTTGGATCAGCCCGCTTTTGATCGCTGCCCTTGCGATTTACAATTTGGTCCCTCACACAGGCACCCGTACAGCTTTATTTTATCTCGCCACGACGCGGATCCTGATTGCCTGGAACGCTCTGTTTCTCATCTGCATGGTTTTCAAGCGTTATTTCCGCTTGTTTGACTATGTGAATCTCGTGATCCTCACGGTTTATTATCTTGCCATCGTGATGGACTGTGTTTTTCAATACATGGTTCCGGGAAAAGAGGGAGCCATCGGAATTTCGATCATTTGGAGCCCGCTTCTATTTCTCTATATTTTTATCACGTTGAAAAAGCGGAACGGGATCATTTATTCGCTCGCTTTGTTCGTGACTACGCTTCTGATCGGAATGCCGCGGTTCCGCCATTTTTCCTTTGACTATAAAATATCCATGCTGATCTTTTACCTTGCCAATCTCGTCTATATCGCCATCTTTTGCATTTCTCATTATCTCTTAAAAGTATTTAGAGAATTGGAAGAGGAAAAGAAAAAGGCTTATTCGGACATGTTGACCGGGATTGCCAACCGACGCCAGGTGCAGGCATGGCTGGATGCTGCGGTTAAACACGCGGACAAAACCGGCACATCATTTTCCGTGATTTTTTTCGATATCGACTATTTTAAACAGGTGAATGACCAGTTCGGGCACCAGACAGGAGATGAGGTGCTGAAGGAATTTGTCCGTCTTTCCTCCCGGGTGATTTCAGCGAATGATTACATCGGACGCTGGGGCGGTGAAGAATTCATCATCATTACAAAGGATGAATTGCCCCAGGCAGAGGAACTGGCGGAATATTTGAAAGCAAGCATTAGCCGCCATTCATTTGGGCATGCGGGAAAGCTGTCCGCAAGTTTCGGTGTGACTGCATATACACCGGGGGATACAGCAGAAACCATTGTAAGGCGGGTGGACGAAGGGCTGTACAAGTCGAAGGGTCAGGGCAGAAACCGGATTACGGTGCTGTAAGGCAGGGAAAAGGCGGATTTTCTTCATTGCATGTGGCGAACATTTAGCTGGCGGGTTTGCAATCAAAAAACCGTATGACAGCGGTAGTCCATTTAATTAACAGACTTGCTGCTCATAAACTGGGGTATGCGATTTGGCATGGAGAGTGCCTATAACCGCGGACGAACCTCAAAATTTGCAAAATCACTACGCGAGGCAGGGCATACGTTTGCGGCGGCACACTTCCGCTTGCGGAGCCTAAGCGGGGACTGCCATTTAGAAGTTCGCCGGTTTGCCCTGCCAGATGCTTTTTATACGGCGTATATATAATTTTCCATAAATGCATAAACCTGCTCGGCATCCGGTGGCTGTATGTTCAGCCGTTTTTCACAGGCTTCCAAATACGGCTTGAGCGTGCTGTCGCTTTTTGCCTCCTCGAGCGTAAGGCTGCCCTGTACGAGGCGGATTGCCGCTTCTTTTACCGTGTTATCATCCGTTTGAAACAAAAGATATGCCAAGCAACTGTACCGATCCATTGTTCTGCCTCCCGGAACCTTTTTATTCCCTTTTCGATAAAAGCGGCAAAAATTCCTGCAAATTTGCAAAAAAAGAAACAAAAAAGCAAGACCGGTGCGACAGGCCTTGCCTTATGATGCTATTTTAATCCGATATATTTTTTGGCGTTTCCATCCGGGGTGCGAGGCGCATCCTTTCTGGGAGCAACGAAATGGCAATTGCAGCCAGAATCAGGGCGCCGCCGAGAAAGAAGCGGCCGTTCAGGTTTTCATGGAGCAAAAGCCAGCCGAGAAAAGAGCCGGTGACAGGCTGCAAAAACATAAACAGTGACCCGCTGCCGGCCTCTACCATTTCAAGCCCTTTGTTCCACAAGAAGAAAGCGCCGGCTGTAGAGATGACGCCGAGATACAAAATACCTGCCATCCCCCAAAAACCGCCCGATGATACAGGCCAGGCCATCATGGCTTCGCGGGCGGCAAAAGGCGTTGTAAACAGCAGCCCGAACAAAATGGCATATGTTGTAATGGTTAACGAATCCATTTTCCAGGAAGCCACTTTTACATAAACGGACAGAAGTGCCCATGTAATCATCGCTCCAGCCAGAATCAGGCTGCCCCAAAAATAGGTTTGCACGTGAATGTCCCAGCCGATCACGATGACAACGCCCGCGGATGCGGTAATCAGCGCCAGTATTTTGCGCGCGGTCAATTTTTCTTTTAAAATGAAGCGCGCGAATATCACGATAAAAACCGGAGAAGCGGATGTAATGATCGCGCCGGTATGGGCGTCCGCTTTTTGCGTCCCGATAAACTGCATGGCAACGGATGCAAAATAGCCGATAAACCCGATCCAGGCGAGCAGCAGCCAGTCTTTTTTTGTAAGGCTTACCTTTTCCTTTTTCTTTCTGCCGGCATGCAATATCGCGTACAGTGCGGCAAAACCGATCATATACCGCAGCCATAAAAGCGTAAGCGGCGGTACGAAGTTTAAGACATATTTACTGACCACATACATCCCGCCCCAGATGCCGGATGCAAGTGCGAGGCAAAGTGCACCTGCCCATTTGTTTTTCACAGTCATCAACCTCCGTCTTTATTTTTTATCTAACAGCCAGACGGGGGTTTTGAAGCGGCTGTTCGTCCCCCGCATCAGGAACGAACAGGCTGGTCATTTTCAAACAGATCAAGATACAGACGCACAAACAGCACCTCCCACTATAATATTCTTAATTTTAACATATTTCCTCCCACGCAGCGAATAAAATAAATAAAATCATGAAAAAGGGGAAGTTGGACGTGATTGTAAAACAGCGGGAATATCCCGCACAAATCCGGGCGGGAGAGGCGTTGCTGGGGAGGCTGCCCAAAAGGCATCCGCTGTATGGGCAGATTGCGGAGGATGTAAAAAAGTGGAGGGCGAAATATAAAAGGGAGAAGCGGGCAGACCGTTTTTTGGAGATTCTTCCGTCCGACCAATTCCATGTTTACCATGCACTGCCCATTGCAAATACATGCCTGGACGGGTTAATTCTCACACGGAATCTTGTTTTGATTATAGGCTACACCCATTTATCCGGCGCGATTTTTCCGGATCCGGCTTTTGCCCAGCTTATCCAGCAAAAAGGCGGGAAGGAAAAAGGCTGGCCGGAACCGTTTGCGTGCCTGCAAAAACAAAGAGAAATCTTGTGTACATGGGCCCGTATGCGGCATTTACCCGAATTGCCGCTGGAGTATTTGCTTGTCCTTTGCCATGAGGGGGCCGAGTTGAAAATGCCTGTTGCCAATTCAGCAGACGAATTGAGGATCTGCCCAGCAAGCCAGGCTGTTTATAAAGTGACAAAGATGCTGGAAACATACAGCCAGCTGGTCCTGGACGGCAAGCATTTTAAAAAATGGCACAAGCATTTGCTGGAATGCCGCGAAAATCCGGGGATCTGTCCGTGGCCGGTTGACCAAAGCGAAATGTATACGGGGGTCGGGTGCCCGCTGTGCCGCCGTTTTGAAATGGATTTTAACAATGGCGCATGGCACTGCCAGGTTTGCGGGCATGCCAGTAAAGATGCGCACCGTAAAGCGATAGAAGAGTTCTATTTGCTTTTTGGCCGGGATGCGCCAGATGAAGCGCTTTGTTCCTTTTTGCGCGTGGATGCACTAACAGCGGCACAAATCGTGCGCGAGGCAGCGCATTAGTCCGTAAACTGTGATGCCAGCCGGAGGACCGGCACTTTGCTTGAAGCCCGCCGGAAAAAGATCTTCATCCGGTTACGGGGGAACAGAATAATTATTGGCTGCCCCGATAAAATACTATCTAGGAATTTTGGTTTCTGAATCATAAACTAAGAAGCATTGGCCTGGCGTACAAGTAGCCCAAATCTATACGTTTCCCCACTGCCCATTTGGCGGCTGTATAGAAAACCGGCGGGTGCATAAGCTATTGAAAAAACGGTAACGCTGATTTCGAGGATCAAACATGATTGGGTATGTTGTTTCCCTCATTGTTTTTAATCTGGCTGTTTTTTGTGCCAATAAGCGGCTTTCCCCCGGGCAGATCGTACAGATTTGGACGTTTACCATAGCTTCCCACCTGGTTTTTGATGTATATATCGATTACAAGTAGCATGGCTACTGGTATTTTACAAAAGGGGTGGACTGGGAGAATCTCCCGGGTATGATTTGTTTGCTTCCGCCTGTGAATATTTTGTATCTTAACTGGTTTCCGTTTGGAAAAAGATGGCCAAAAAAGATACTTTATATTGCTGTTTGGGAAGTGCTGATGCTGGGGTATGAGTGGATCACCCTGCTGCCGGCACCATGGGGCTATTTTCATTACGGATGGTGGGATTTCACCATTTCGGCGCTTGTAAATCCGTTCCTCCTGCTCATTGTGGCCGGGTTTTACAAATGGGTTGTCTGGCTGGAAAACAAAAAAACTGTACCTGCTGAGCAGCAGCTACAGTGAAACAGTCCGGTTTTTCTGCCGGAGATAATCGGTATGGTCATGGATGGCGGGGTCTTCTGTCTGGATGGTCGTATGGCGGATGCCGTATTTTTGTTCGAGCATCTGATTTACAGCTAAAATGACGCGCATCGGTTCAGATGAATGCTTGACAAAGACATGGGCGGTCAGCGAACAATGGTCGGAAGTAATGTTCCAAAGATGCATGTCATGGACGTCTTCAATGCCCTCAATTTGATACATATCTGTGCGGATCTGCTCTAAATCAAACCCTTCCGGCACGGTGTCCATCAGGATCAAATAGGAAGCCCGGACGATTTTGGCGCCGCCGTAAAAAATGACGCCGCCGATTGCGATGCTGATGAGCGGATCAAAGAAATTCATTCCCGTAAAATAAATGAGCAGGGCGGAAACAATCACGCCGGCCGAATTCAATAAGTCCCCGATAAAATGCCATAACGCGCTTTTGACATTTAAGTTTTCTTCTTCTTTTGTGCTCCGGTGCAACACAATGGTGAGGATAATATTCACAACAAGCCCGGTCACGGCAATGAGAAACATCCACTTAAAATCAATGGGTTGCGGATGGACGAGGCGCTTGATCCCTTCAATGAAAATGCCGATTGAAATGCCCGCAAGCGCAAGCCCGTTCAGGAACGATGCGATGATTTCAAAGCGCAAATAGCCAAATGTATATTTGCGGTTTGGCGGGCGTGTCGCCATGAACAAAGCAAGCATGCTGAAGAGGAGCGCAATGACATCTGAAGCCATATGTGCCGAGTCGGAAAGCAAAGCAAGCGAATGCGAAATCAGACCACCAGCAATTTCAACAAACATGAAAAACAAGGTTAGGACGAGCGTTGCCCATAATGCTTTTTTTGATGCGGACTGGACTTTGACATGGGGAAGGTGGTGATAATCATATTCCGGCATCATCGCACACCTCTTCCTAAATAAACTTATTTTCACCTGTATTGTAGCACGAAGAAACGAAAAAGAATAGCGTTTATTCTCAATTAATATAAATTTTTTTGAATAATTGAGAATGGGAATCAATATGGATTAGGGGTTATTGCTGTAAACAAAAAGAAATAGAATCATTTATAATGCTTATTATATGATAAAAAATCAAATAGGAGCCTGCCCTAAAAGAGAAAAACCGCCAGAATCCTTTTCCCCGGCGGTTTTTGTGTGAAAGGCACGGCCTGAAAAAGTTTAACACGATTTCCCTTTACTCGACGGTTAAGCTCTTCGCCAGGTTGCGTGGGCGGTCAACGTCATAGCCGCGCACGATGCCGGCATAATAAGCAAGCAGCTGCAGCGGGATGGCGGCCAGGACCGGCATGAGAAAGGGGTGTGCTTCCGGAATGTAGAGCACTTCGTCCACGACGGCGCTCACTTCGTCATCTCCCGTGGTCGTAATCCCGACGACATATGCATCACGTGCCTTTACTTCTTTAATATTGTTTATGGCCTTGTCGCGCAAATGTTCCTGGGTGGCAAGGGCAATGACCGGAACACCCGGCGTGATCAAAGCCATTGTGCCGTGTTTCATTTCTCCTGCCGCGTAGGCATCCGCATGGAGATAGGCGACTTCCTGGAGTTTGAGCGCCCCTTCAAGCGCCAGGACATAATCGAGCCCGCGGCCAATCAGGAATAGATGCTCCTGGTCGTTTGTGACCTGTGCAAACTGGTCGATGGCATCCTGCGTCATCACCAGGCATTTTTCCACGTCATCAGCGAGTGAATGAAGGGCATCGAGCAAGGCAGGGATTTGGCCTTCGCCGGAACCGTGCAGTTTTTTTGCCAGAACAATCGAAAGCAGGACGAGCGCCGTAATCTGGGTTGTATAGGCTTTTGTTGCAGCAACCGCCAGTTCCGGGCCTGCATGCGTATAAATCACGCAATCCGATTTCCGCGCCAGCGTGCTCTTCCGGTAATTGCTGATCGCGATCACCGCCGCTCCTGACTTTTTCGCTTCTTTCAAGGCGGAAATGGTATCAGCCGTTTCTCCTGATTGGCTGATGGCAATGACGAGCGTTTTTTCGTCCAACCGCCCGTGCTCACATCTGAATTCAGATGCAATCGCGGCTTCAACCGGTATATCAAGCATGGTTTCGAGAATCTTTTTGCCGATCATGCCGGCGTGATGGGAGGTGCCGCTTGCGACAATGATGATCCTCTCCGGATCTGTAAGCTTGCGCTTTGCGAAAAAATCGTCCACTTCCGGAATGACGACACCGCTTTCTGTCAGCCGGTCTTTTAACGTGCGCTTGATTGCTTCCGGCTGCTCCATGATTTCTTTTAACATGTAGTGACCGTAATCCTGCAGGTTGAGTTCGTCTTGGTTCCAGCGCACGGATGTTTTTTCCGGCAAAATTTTTTCCCCGGAAAGTGTCTTAATTTCCACATTGGTCTGAGTCAAAATGGCCATTTCGCCGTTTTTAATTGGATAAATTTCTTTTGTATACGAAAGCAGCGCCGGGATATCCGAGGAGAGATACGCTTCCCCGCTGCCAAAGCCGATAATGAGCGGATTATCATAAGAAATGGCGATAATCTGGTTCGGGTGATCTTTTGCCATGATCGCAAGCGCAAACGCACCTTTTAATTGCGGAATGACGATCCGCACGGTTTCTTCAAAATTGCCGGTATCATAATGCGCGAGAAGATATGGAATGACTTCTGTGTCGGTGTCCGTTTGTAAACGATGCCCCTGTGCGATAAGGAATTTTTTTAATTGCTGGTAGTTTTCAATAATTCCGTTATGAACAACGTAGAAACGTGCTTCTTCATCACATAACGGATGGGAATTTTCAACGGTCGGCATTCCGTGTGATGCCCACCTTGTGTGGCCGATCCCAAGGCATCCGGCGGGAATCGGTTCGAGCTGGAGGGAAGCTTCCAGATCTTCGACGCGCCCTTTTTCTTTGCGGACGCCGATGGTTTTCATATCGGAGACGGCAATGCCTGCTGAATCATAGCCCCGGTAATCCAGTTTTTTCAGGCAATCGAGCAGAACCGGCTGTGCCGAATGTCTGCCAATGTACCCAACGATTCCACTCATCTTCTTCACCTCAACGTATCGCTTTCCTTCTATCACGTGTATTCCTATCTTCATGCTAACATGAACCGAGCGGGGAATAAAGCGATTGTGCTGCAGGCAGCAATGCCAGAATTTCCAAAGTATACCAGGAGGGATATTCGAGCACACGGACAAAAAGCGCAACCCGATCGGATTGCGCCTTTTGCCTCATCCAAATCTGATATTCAGATGACGTCCAGTACGGACTTATCCAAACCTGGCCTCAGATAAGTCCGGGGCTTCAAATAGTAGGCGGACACGAACCTTCACCGAAAGTATATCGGTTCCGGACGGTTGTCCCACTTGCCCGCTGGACAAATGCAGTGCCAAATACGGAAGATGAAGTTGCTGTCAAGTCTTTCATCAAAAACTTTACCAGTCCCTTCTTTTAAGATGTATTGGCCTTGCACTGCTCCTATTCCCGGCAGGCACGAAATAAAACAAACCAAAATATGGAAATCATGCTCTTTTCCGCTGCTCCGCCGCAGCCGGGATGATCGAAATATTCCCATATTTCGTAACCGACAGCTCCCCGCATCTGCCATAGTTTCCGAGTTTCGCATGCGGATCGGCATGAAGGCGGAGTTTTTTCAGCAAAGTGCCGGCTTTGACCTCAAGAAAAAGATCCACCGTCTGCTGTAATGCAAGCCAGTCCGCTAAAAGCGCAATATCAACGGCAGCAACAAAGCGCATCCTTCTTTGCGGCAACAGCCGGATCACAGCCGGAATCCGCCGCTCCTCCTTTGTGGTGCGGTTTTGCAAAATCACCGTGATGCCCGCTTCCTGCTTTGAGCGCGGCGGCAAATAGCCGATCTGGCCGAACCCTTTTAAAGAAAGGGCGCGGTTGCATAAGTCGCCGGCAAGCAGTTCCGCTTTTTCCGGTTGTAACCCAGGCGGCACGCGGACAGCGTCAGGAAGCAGATGGTCGAAATCATGCTTTCCTTTAAAGGCGCGGAAATCAAAGCAGCCGTCCGGCATTACCGGCAAATACCCGCGCGAAACGCTTGCTGTTGCCGCAAATTCAAATGGCATTCCGTTGCGCAGGAAGAAATAGCGCGCCCGCACCAGCTCCGGTTCCGGCACATAGTAAACGGGAAGTATGACGCTGACTTTCACAAAACATCCTCCTTATCATTTCCAGTATATGCAAATCGTTGCGCTTTTATTGCAAATAAGATCAATTTTCGATAGAATGGACGGGGAATCACGATACGGTGAAAGTAATCCTGTGATCGCTCTGTTTGTGGATAGCCTCACAACCAGGAGCGGTTATTTTTTGGCACGGATTTAAAAATGGGATTCTCTCGTTTCATCACCTGTAGAAACGGGAATGGGCACAACTACCTTTCCACATCCGGCTCGCAAAAGACGGATGCTGCCCATAAGAGGTGAAGGCACGAACCCAATTTTATCAGTACCGGTATAAGCTAAATTTCCAACGGCCGGTTTTCTTTGGAACTTTCGTGAATCCGGCCCATATTTTTATGTATATGCTCAAGGCCCAAACCATTGTCATCCCGCGGCCTGTTGCGATAAAATAGGCATTGTCGAAAAGTGGCGATGCTCGATGGAATACGATTTGCCAGCGATCCATTCACCGCTGGATAACATAGATTTTTTTCTGTATGGCACCGTTTAAGGAGCCGGCACAATGAAGGACTTTTTTGAAAAAATTTTCCCGAAAACCGCGCATCGGTCTGGCAAGGGAAAGCGAGGGGTAAACATGATGAAAATTCCCGGCAATACAGCAACCGGGACGGCACACGGAAAATTAATTTTAGCGGGGGAACATGCTGTTGTTTACGGACAACCGGCGATCGCGCTTCCATTCGATCATGTGAAAATTGAAACGGCAGTTATCCAAAAACAAGGCCCGCTCTCCATTGACTGCCGGTTTTACAAAGGGGCACTGGATAAAGCGCCGGAAAGGCTTCACGGAATCAGAGCATGTGTCAAAGAAATCCTCCGTACGTTAAAAAAGCCGGCCGAAAATTTGGCGATTAAACTGGAGTCGACCATTCCGATCGGGCGCGGGCTTGGCTCGAGTGCCGCTGTTGCCGTTGCCATTGTCCGCGGGCTGTATGCTTTTTTTGAAAAACAATTAACGAAAATGGAACTCGAACGGTTTGTCCAAATTGCTGAGAATTTTGCCCACGGGAATCCGAGTGGCATCGATATGATGGCGGTCATCAGCAATGATCCGATCTGGTTTGAAAAAGGGAAGGCGGCCCGGCCGCTTCCGTTTTCGCTTCCGTTTTATCTGGTGGTCGCCGATTCCGGGCGCGTGCATAATACGGCAATGGCGGTCGGGAGCATCCGTGAAAAAAGCGGTTCTGACCCGAAAACGGTGGAGTCCGCCATCAACCGTTTAGGCGAAATCGTGCACGAAGCGGGAAGGGCATTGATTGAAAAAGACGGACTGCATCTCGGCCGATTATTTAATGAAGCACATGCACAACTTTCCGTTTTGGGTGTCAGCGACGAAGGGCTTAACGCATTATGCGCTGCAGCACGCTCAGCCGGCGCACTCGGTGCCAAACTGACCGGTGCGGGCCGGGGTGGTTGCATTATTTCGCTCGCCGAAAGCAGGAAAAAGGCTTTAGCAGTTGCGCAAGCCCTGCAAAATGCAGGCGCCGCCCAAGTATGGCAATTTTCGCTGGAAGGATGACCGTTATTCCGCAATCATGCAGCACAGCCCCGAAAACAGGAGATGCTTCATGTAAAAGAGGCTCCCTGTTTTTGCTTGTAGCGGGCAGCTCTTTTGGTCCTGGCTTCAAAGCCGAGCGGATCATGAGAAGAGATTTTCCGTTGAAGCGGCTGGATAAGGAGACCCGAAGCTGCTAAGGATGGGGAATCGCAGGCAGTTGCCCCTTGCAAGAAAATGGTTTGCGGCATTTTCCTTTGGAGATAGTTGGTCAGGGCAGCCTTTTTGTCCGGCAGCGAGAATAGCATTGACAGGGAAGTACCTTTTCAAAGCAAGAAGGCATTTTTACTGGAAGGACGATGAAAGATGGAGGCAACAGCGAGGGCCCATACGAATATTGCCCTGATCAAATACTGGGGGAAACGGGACGAAAAGCTTTTTCTCCCGATGAACAGCAGCCTGTCCATTACGCTGGACAGGTTTTATACGACAACAAAGGTGGCTTTTGATTCCGCTTTAAAGGCGGACGTGTTTTTTCTGAACGGAAAACCGGCCATTGATGCGGAAACGACGAAAATTTCCCGCTTTATGGATAAGATCAGGGCCTTTGCGGGAGAAAAAAGATATGCCTATATAGAATCACAAAACGAAGTGCCGATCGCTGCCGGGCTAGCCTCTTCCGCATCCGGTATGGCGGCGCTTGCAGCTGCGGCTGTTAAAGCGCTCGGCATTGAGGTGGATGGGCGTACGCTGTCAATCTTGGCGCGCCAAGGTTCCGGGTCCGCCTGCCGCAGTATCTACGGCGGTTTCGTCGAGTGGCAAAAAGGTGAAAAAGCGGATGGCTCCGATTCACACGCGGTTCCGCTTCTCAGCGAAGACGATTGGGATCTCAGTATTTTATCCTGCCTGGTGGAATCAAAGCAGAAAAAAGTTTCGAGCAGGGAAGGGATGAAACGGACTGTCAGCACGTCGCCGTTTTATAAAGCCTGGCTCGAAACTGTGGAAACAGATTTGGCCGCCGCAAAATCCGCGATTGCAGCGCGCGATTTTACGATGCTTGGGCGCGTGCTTGAAGCAAATGCGTTAAAAATGCATGCGACAACGATCAGCGCCAACCCGCCTTTTTTATACTGGCAAAGTGCAACGCTCGATGTCATGCAGGAAGTGGCGCTTTTGCGCGAACGCGGGATTGAAGCTTATTTTACAATTGACGCCGGCCCGAATGTGAAAGTGCTGTGCGAACGAAAAGATGAAGAGACGGTATATCATGCGCTTTCTGCCATCCCGTCCGTCCGCGAAGTGCTGGTTTGCCATCCAGGTCCGGGCATTCAATACGGCCCGTTTTAATGCTTTTCGAAACGCTGGAACCCCGGCAGGAAGGCGCCAAAACATCCAGATGATGCACTTTTTAAAAAATGCCGTTTTTCCTTCTGCAGCCGTTGCTGAAAAAACCATTTAGGCGTCACTGGCTGTTTCGCGCTATTTAACGGCACCATGCCCGTAACGGGTTCTGGGCTGATTCCTTTTAATATGAGCATGGAAGTGCCATGGAACTTGTTTTGACGCGGGAAATGCAACCCCCGTCCGCTAGTTGGTCAGGGGGACATGGTCGAAAAAAGCGGCGTGCAGCAGGCATTGGATGTGATGCTTGCAGATTTGACGGGTACACCGACCTAAAAAGGATTGAAAGAGATGAACGGGATGCAATTTCAAGTAAAGGCGCCGGGTAAACTGATGATTGCCGGCGAATATGCGGTCATTGAACCCGGTTGCCCTGCTATGGTTGCCGCGGTAGACCGATACATCACAATAGAGGTAAAAGAAAGCACAGAAAACCTTTTTTCTTTGCCGCAGATTGGCATTCCGCATGCCGCGTGGCGTGTGGAGAACGGGGAAGTCCGCTTTGACCGCGATGACCCGAAACTCCGGTTTATCCAAAATGCGCTCGCCGTTTTTAACCAGCTGCTTATGGAAAAATCGATTCCGCTCCGCCCGCTTCACATTACGGTAACGAGTGAACTGGATGATCCCACAACAAGGCAAAAATACGGGCTCGGTTCCAGTGCTGCGATTCTTTCTGCCGTTCTTACCGCCCTTTTGCACGCCCATGAAGGGTTGCCGGAAACGAAGGAAGCCATTTTTAAACTGGCCGCTGTGGCCCATTTGAAAACACAGGGCAACGGGTCCGGCGCGGATCTTGCCGCTTCCGTGTACGGCGGCATGTTGAAATATGCCGCATTCAGGCCAGATTGGATTTTTTCCCGGTTGGAAGCGGGCTGCACAGTTTCGGAATTACTGGCAGAAAAATGGCCGTATTTGTCCATTTCTAAATTGGTACTGCCGCCGGACCTCATTTTTTGCGTGGGTTGGACCGGAAAAGCGGTGGCAACCGGGCCAATGGTGGAGCGCATTGGCAAATTGCGAGAGGCGGCAACGGAAACATACACGGCATTTTTACGAGAAAGTACCGCCGCAGTGGATAAATTGGCGGAAAGTTTCATGCAGCAAGATACGGCTGGCGTATTTGAGCACATCCGGCAAAACCGGCGTGCTTTGCAGAAACTTGAAGCAGCAGCCCATACCACCATTGAAACGGCGCCATTGAAGCAACTGGCAGACATTGCCGGCCGTTTCGGCGCCGGCAAATCATCGGGCTCGGGTGGCGGAGACTGCGGCATTGCCTTTGTAGCAGGGAAGGAAAAAGCTGCCGCCTTGAAAGCAGCATGGGAAGCTTCAGGCATTATCCCGCTTGCGCTTCATATTTCAGAACAAGGTGTGTCCATTATGGAGTAAAAATCCGCAAAAAAATGCGGATTTTTTGCTTTTCTGTGGAAACAACGGAAGTTCTACCCCAAGTACGCTGCATCCCACTTTTCTCAATCATTTGCTTCTCCATACTCCTTTTGAAATAATAGAAAAAAACGAAAGGAGATGGATTGGATGAAAGTTCTTGTTGCAGGCGCAAACGGAAAGATCGGAAAAATGCTTGTGGATCTTTTACAAAAAAGTGACCGCCATATCCCACGTGCCATGGTGCGGAAAGAAGAACAGGCTCAATTTTTCAGGCAAAAAGGGGTAGATGCGGTCATATCCGATTTGGAAGGCACTGTCGATGAGCTGGCGGAAGCGGCGAATGGATGCGATTGCATTGTGTTTACCGCTGGTTCCGGCGGGCACACGGGCGCAGACAAAACGCTGCTTGTCGATTTGGACGGCGCAGTGAAAACGATGGAGGCGGCAGAAAAAGCAGGTATCAGCCGTTTTGTTATCGTGAGTGCGCTCCAGGCCCACCACCGCGAAAACTGGAGCGAGGCCATCAAGCCGTATTATGTTGCCAAGCATTATGCAGACCGCGTGCTCCAGTCGACCAAGCTGAACTACACGATCATTCGGCCGGGCGGCTTGCTGAACGAACCCGGCACCGGAAAAGTCGAAGCGTCGGAAAACTTAAAACGCGGCACCATTCCGCGTGAAGACGTCGCACGCACCATTCTCGCAAGCCTCGACGAACCGAAAACATACCGGAAAGCATTCGACCTCATTTCGGGAGATACACCGATTGAGGAAGAGTTGAAACGCTTATAGAAATGGGCAAATCAAAAAAATGCAATTTGCTAAAACCCCCTCCCTCCTGCTTCATAGAAGAAGGGGGTTTCATAAAGGTTCGGCTTGCTGGATGCATGCATTCAGCAAGTCCTGCTTCAATATTTGCCATGCAGGATGAAGCGCAGTAGCATCCATTTGTTATCAATGATTTATATGAAGGTGGTGTTTCTAGTTGGGAGAGCAAAATCATATTCCAAAAAGAAAATTTGCTTGGGCAGACAAATGGATCAAGATGACTGGCGAGCGAGCAAGAATTGATGCAAAAGTAAATAACACTTATATTGTGTACGAGAAAAACGGCAAGTTGGTAAAGGAATATCCTAATGGAGATATAGTCCCATTAAAGCATAATGGTGAGTCATAATGCATAAGCATAGCCCCATGTTTTATGTATTTGCGGGGAATAATGGAAGCGGAAAAAGTACAATAAGAAACTTAATTATTGACAAAATTGGTATTGATATTAACATTGATCCGGATGCTACAGCAAGAAAAATTGATCCGGATAACCCTGAATCAAAAAGGGTAACAGCGGGAAAAGAAGTTATAAAATCAATAAATGAATACATTCAAGAAGGTAAGGATTTTTCTATCGAGACAACGCTTGCTGGTGGAAATGTCATTAGACAAATGGAGAAAGCAAAAGCGATGGGTTATAAAATTACCATGTTTTACGTAGCTCTAAATAATGTGAATCAGAATATTGAACGGGTTGCAATGAGAGTTAAAAATGGTGGGCATGACATCCCAACTGAGGATATCCTCAGACGAAATAAAACGTCTTTTGAACATCTACATAACTATGCCACTATGGCTGATAATCTTGTGTTAATCGACAATAGTCTATATAACGGGGAAATTGTTTTGGAAGTAAATGATGGTCAGATTACTTTTGAAAAGAGTAATTTGCCAAAATGGGCTCTTCCTGTCTGGGAACGATTTAAATGACATTAACTATAACCTGAATCCGTGACGAAAATCTAACAAACATCGGTAATAGGTAGTTTTCCCAAGTGTGGATTTCTAGATGTAACTGATTATTCATAAAATATATCTTTGTAACTTTGGTAGGTAAATTTTTTCCTATTTCATTTATTTTAGGCACGAAACATAAACCTGCAAATTTCCATTTTTTTGCAAGTTTTCTGGTTTGTTTCGGCTTTTCTTCTTATCGCTTATTACCCTGGTTGTCTAGTAAAAGGCATCGTATAAGCGAGCAAAAGTCGGCAACCATTTGTTGGTCGCCGTCACTTTTAATTTCCATTGCCGACCTTGGTAAACAAGCTTTGAAGCCAGTGTAATCATATTCTGGATGACAGTTCGGATTCTTCTTCGTGTTGCTTTCTTTTTCAATGGTGCATCTTGTTTTTTCAAGCTTTCTTGTCCGATCAAACGAAGTAAATTATACGCAAATACACCAAAATGGAGCACAAGGCCATTCGTTTCATATTTGCCCGATGGCAACCGTTCCAGATCCAGTTCTGATTTAATTTCACTGTGAAACTGTTCGCATGTGCCATGGTCATGATAGAGAGAGATCACCACATGAGGCGGCACTTCAAGATCTGTCCAGTAGGTTTCAAATTCATATTCGGGAATCAAAAAAATCTGGCCGTCTCTTGAGATGGTTCTTTCGATCACTTTAAAGACTTTTCGGATGGTTCGTATCTGGTCTTTTAATTGAATGGTTTCGGGGATGGATCCAAGGTAAACCTTCTTTCCTTCCCGTTCTTCACAGCAGATCCCATATTTTTGGGCAATATGAAGCCAGTCTTCTGCTTTTTCCTTACGAGGATTGCGTTTGATAACAAAGCTTGCATGTTCTTCCAAGAAAATGATGAGATTATCCCGGCTGTCATTTCCGGAATCAAGCCTGAAAAGCAATGGCTGATCCGTTAATCTCCTGGCAGATTGGATGGTTTCCTTGATAAAATTCGGCGTACCTTTTTGGCAGTGGTCATTTCCCTTTCGCATCTCAACATGCAGGCAGTAGCCTTCCTGCCCAATGTAACCGAACATAGGTGCATAACCGTCGCAGCCTTTATAGGTTCTTTCCACTCCTTCTTTTTTTGTTTTGGAGTTATCAAAAGGGGAGACATCCAGATCAACCGGGATATACGGCTTGTCTTTGGCGTAAACTGGGCTAATTTCCGCATTTGTATTGCGGATCAGATTCAGCGATTCTTCATGCAAGATCGCTTTCCATTTTTCCGTCAAGGCAGCTTGGTCCAGTCGCTGCCTTAAAGTCGGGCTGGAAGGAACCCTTTGGATATCCAAAGCCAGTGCAAAAAAGGCATCTTCGCGGAAGGTTTCAATATTGTCATAATCACTTTTTCCTTGGCAAAGCAGGCCAATATAGGATTTGGCTACATCAGCATTGGAACAGACGGGATTTCTGGAAATATCAGGGAGTCGATAGGCATTTAACCTGGAAGCTAAATTCGTTAGATTTAGTAAATTTCCTACTATCGCTAAACCGCTTTGGGCAACAATTCGTTCTTTCGTGGCTTCTATCACTAACTTTTTCATTAGATCACCTGAATGTGGAATGAGTTAAATTTAATGGATATGCTTATTATACTAGATTTCATGCGAATGGGTTAACGTTAAGTGAAAATTTCGTCACGGATTCAGGTAAAATAGAAAGCACACCCTAAAAAGGCGCACGAATCCAATTACCCACAAGCGCTTTTTAAAATACTTTCCTGAATGTTGAAAGGCTAAGAAACAAAGCTCCTCACTTTTCAGCCTGGTTTTCTTTGATCATGCCTAAGGACAGGGCTAACATGACACGGAGTGCCAGCCCACAACCAGCTTCATTTTCATTAGTGGATTTCGACGGTATAACGGTTGATTTCCTAAAAGCCCAGCTCAAGTACGGGATGAACGAAGTGGAAAGTACTTATACTTACTTTGATGCCATGTTATAAACAGTTCAATCCCTCCAGTTGATAAAGGCTCCCGCCTCTTATATTCAAACGCCCAATTCGGATTGGTTCAAGCAGTCTATCTATACTACCGGATCAAGGTCTTCGTATAAATAAACATTTGTCAAAGGTAGTTTCGACAAAATCATATTTATGGATCATTGAATGCGTTGTCACCCCAACCTATAATAAAGATAAAGGAACTCCTTTTAAAATGAATTTGTGTAAACGTAAACAAACGGCGCGCTGAATGTTGAATTTCTAACCTTTAAATAGGATTTATAACGAAAGTTTTTGATAAATATGCAATTGTGGGAGGTATTATAATGAGCGAAGGCAAAAGTATTAAAGTAGCCGTCCAAAAGCTGGGAAACTCTCTTAGCACGATGGTATTGCCAAATATCGGGGCATTCATTGCCTGGGGTCTTATTACAGCTATATTTCTTTATCCTAGTGGGTGGATTCCTAATAAAACCCTAAATGAGTTGATCAGCCCGACCGTTACTTATCTTCTTCCGATTTTAATCGGCTATTCAGGTGGTAAATTGATTTATGAACACCGTGGCGGTGTTGTAGGTGCGATTGCAACAATGGGTGTTATTATTGGGACAGACATTCCAATGTTCTTGGGCGCGATGATTATGGGGCCGCTTGGAGGCTGGATCATCAAAAAATTTGATAAGATGATCGAAGGCAAAGTTAAAGCCGGTTTTGAAATGTTAATTGATAACTTTTCAGCTGGTATACTTGGAGGAGCTCTAGCTGTTCTTGCTTTCTTAGGAGTCGGTCCTCTCGTTGATGAAATTTCGAAAGCGTTGGCAGCAGGCGTTGAGTGGTTGATCCATACCGGTATTCTGCCACTTGTCAGCATTTTTATCGAACCTGCTAAAATTCTTTTCCTAAACAATGCAATAAACCATGGGGTATTGACTCCACTTGGAATTGAACAAGTAAAAGAGACTGGAAAATCGATCCTGTTCTTACTGGAAGCAAATCCTGGTCCAGGGATGGGCGTACTACTGGCTTATTGCTTATTTGGTAAAGGCACGGCAAAACGTTCTGCGCCTGGTGCAGCTATTATCCACTTCTTTGGCGGGATTCATGAAATATACTTTCCTTATATCTTAATGAAACCGTTGCTATTTTTCTCTGTTATTTTGGGTGGTGCAAGTGGTGTCCTGACTTTGGTAACTTTACACGGCGGTTTGGTTGC
Organism: Weizmannia sp. FSL K6-3076; assembly: GCF_038007245.1. Classification (NCBI taxonomy): domain Bacteria; kingdom Bacillati; phylum Bacillota; class Bacilli; order Caryophanales; family Bacillaceae; genus Heyndrickxia; species Weizmannia sp. FSL K6-3076. The sequence continues at coordinate 258,683 of NZ_JBBOWU010000001.1, forward strand.
GCCTGCATCTCCTGGATCCATTATTTCGATTCTGGCGGTTACACCGCATGCATTAGGGAATTATATCGCTAATATTGCAGATGTACTTGTTGCGATGGTTGTTTCCTTTGTAGTATCTTTCTTCATTTTGAAAACGGATAAGAGCACAGATGAAGATTTGGAAAAAGCAACTGAAAAAATGGAAAGCATGAAAGGTAAAAAAAGCCGAGCTGCTTCCTTATTATCAAATAATCAAGGTGAATTGAATCCAAGTGAAGTAAAGAAGATTGTATTTGCTTGTGATGCAGGTATGGGTTCAAGCGCAATGGGGGCTTCTCTCTTAAGAAAAATGGTTAAAAAAGAAGGGCTTCCGATTACAGTTACCAATACTGCAATCCGCAATCTACCGAAAGATATGCAAATTGTAATCACTCAAAGAGAATTAACAAGCCGTGCGAAACAACAAGCGCCAAATGCTTACCATGTTTCTGTGGACAATTTCCTCGACAATTCACAATATGAGCGTCTGATTGAACAACTGAAAGGTAATGGTGGCAATGTCACGCAGCAGGATCAAACCCAAGTGCCGGAAGTTGAGGAAAATTCAAATAATGAAATTTTGCCTCCAAAAAATGTATTTTTAAATCAATCGTTTAAAAACAAAGAAGAAGCAATACGTTTTGCCGGACGTGTCTTGGTAGATAATGGATATGTAACGGAATCATATATTGATGCGATGATTCAACGTGAACAACTTACATCTACTTATATCGGTAATGAGATTGCTATTCCGCATGGGACAGATGAAGCAAAAGAGGCAATTTTGAAATCTGGGATTACAGTTATCCAAGTTCCGGAGGGAATTGATTTTGATGGGAATACGGTCCGCATGGTCATAGGCATTGCCGGAAAGAATGGTGAGCATTTAGGTATTCTGTCGAAAATAGCAGAGACATGCTCCGATTTAGAAACAGTTAAAAAAATGACTGAAGCAAAAACGGTCGATGAATTGTTAAGCTATTTTGGCAGCATTACTGAACAACCTGTTAATTCATAATCATATAAAAAGGGCTGTTCCACGAAAAAAGAAATGGGCTGATCAGATGTTTATTCGAAACAGGGAAAAAAACATACTGGAACTGCTCCTAAAAATGAGTGGGACCCACACAGTTTCTTCGCTTGCAAGTACACTTCATGTAAGCGAACGAACTGTGAACAGGGACATGAGAAACATAGAAAAGATTTTATCAGAATATAACTTGAAAATTTCAAGGAATAAAGATAACTTCTTATACATTAAAGGAAAAAATGAGGATATCTTCAAACTTTCCCAAAGTCTGTCAAGAATGCGTCCATTAGATTTTTCGGTTGATCAACGAAAATTAATAGTCCTAATAAAACTGTTGCAAGCGAAAGAACCGATAAAACAGCATGCATTGATTTCAGACCTTGATATTTCCGCAGCGACAATTGCCTCTTATCTGGATGATTTGCAGGCATTTGTGAAAGGATTCGGCCTTATGCTGATTCGGAAACGTAATTTTGGTATACAGCTTTCAGGCAATGAAGCTTCGAAAAGAAAGGCTTTGGGAAAGTTTTTTATCCAGCATTTTCACGAAGAGCTGATAGAAGCCCTATTTCAGCTAGATCACCACAGATTTAGGTATACGGACAGCTTATTTCTTCATTATTTTGAACCAGCGTATTTAAATGTAGTTCAAAATGCTGTCAATACAGAGCTGGAAGAAAAGAAAATTGATCTGGCAGATAGTGATTATATGGCTTTTATTTTACAAGTTTATATCACTTATCAAAGATACAGTAAGGGTTACAGATTGCAGGACGTAGACCATCATAGCGATCTTGAGGAAAGTGATATTGCGTTTGTTCAGTCAGTTTGCCACAGAATTGAAAATGAAATAAAAAACGAGATTTCAGAACTTGAAAAGCAGTATTTAGCGGAGTATTTTAAGGGTTCAAAAGTGCAAAGCGCCGAGTCAGTGTATGACGACAATGTGATCACAAGTAGGAATATTAAACATTTGATCGAATTGGTTTCACAAAAAATTAACGTTGATTTGACTTCTGATTTTTCGCTTTTTCAAGGCCTGCTAGCCCATTTAAAGCCTTCAATTTTCAGAATCAGAAAAAATCTTGGGTCGTATAATCCTTTGACAGAACAAATTAAACAGCAATATCCGAAATTATTCAAAGTCATTACAGACGTTACACAGAGGGTATTTAAGGATTTGTCTTTTCCAGACGATGAAATCGCCTATATTGTTCTGCATTTCGGTGCATCCTTGGAACAAAGACAGTCAAATATTAATCTGCATGCGTTAGTCGTCTGTCCGACTGGAATCGGTGCATCTAAAATGCTTGAAACTCGGCTGCGCAAAGAGATACCATGCATCACGAACATTGAAATTTCATCCATAAAAGAAATGAAGACAAAGGATCTTGATCAATATGATTTGGTATTTTCAACTGTAAGGCTTCCGTGGGCAAAACATACGTACATTTATGTCAATCCCTTATTGAGTAAAGAAGATGTGAAAAATATTGAGGGGTACATTAATAGCTATATTCACTCAGACCAGAAAGATTTTAGAGAAAAAAACGTAAAACCCATTGAAACTGACTTTTTGTCTGGACCCAAAACATTGGATAATCTAATGGATGACATGAAATATATGTATTCGAGCATATCAACCTTATTGAGGAATCTTAAAGTCTATACCGGTTTAAACGGAGAAGATTATCGGGGTATTATTCGTTTGATGGTTGAATCCTGCTTTCAGCAAGATATCATAAAAAATGTTGATTCGATATATAGGCGGCTGCTGGAACGCGAAAAAATTGCTGGCCTCGGAATTCCGGGAACAAATATGGCTCTCTTTCATTGCCAGGATCAAGGTGTGAAGAAACTGGCTTTTCAGTTGGGGCATTTAGATACGCCCTTCATTTTAAGGGGAATGGATGAAAAACCAATGAGTGTACGCAATATCCTTCTCCTTTTAGCGCCAGAAGAATTAACACCGATCCAAAGAGAGATCATGAGCCTTGTGAGCTCAACGATCATTGAGGACAATAAAAGCATCTTGATTTTTTCATCTGCCAATGAACATTTAATTCGCGAAAAACTGGAAAAATCTTTTTACCAGTTTATAAAAAATAAAATTCTAGAGGAATGATGATCATGAAACAAGCAGTCCATTTTGGAGCAGGAAACATTGGGAGAGGTTTTATCGGTGCACTATTTTCACAATCAGGATATCATGTTACGTTTGTAGATGTGGCTGACCAGATTATCCAGGAATTGAACAGTAAGAAGTCATATGATGTTTATATGGCTGCAGAGCATCAAGAAGTTCAACATATTACAAACGTATCCGGTATTAATAGTAAAACTGATCCTGAGGCTGTTGTAGAAGCAATTGAAAAAGCAACTTATGTGACCACTGCAGTCGGCGTCAGCATTCTACCAGGAATTGCTCCTTTAATTGCAAAAGGGATTACCAGCAGATTAGAGAAAACAGATGAAAAACTGTATGTCATTGCCTGTGAAAACCAAATCTCGGCAACTGATATATTGAAAGAGCATGTTGTAAAACTGTTAGATCCAGATACACGTACTAAAATGGAAAATCAGGTCATTTTTATGAATTGTGCGGTCGATCGTATTGTTCCTGCCCAGCATAATGAAAAATTACTGGATGTTTTGGTTGAACCTTACTTTGAATGGGTGGTTGAAACGAAAGACAGCATTCCTGAAGTAACAGGTATGAAGATTGTGTCTGATATTCAGCCTTATATTGAACGGAAATTATTTACGGTCAATACTGGGCATGCTGTCACTGCTTATATCGGCTATGCAGAAGGAAAAGAAACAATCGATCAAGCATTGGAAGATACGGAAATCTATCAGAAAGTGAAAGCAACAGTTGAAGAAACCGGCAATTATTTGATTAAACGGTATGGTTTAAATCCATCGGAACACCAGCAATATATTGAAAAGATTCTGGGACGTTTCCAAAATAAGTATTTTAAAGATGATGTGAGAAGGGTCGGGCGCTCCCCAATCCGCAAACTGGGTCCTGAAGACCGTTTGGTAAGGCCGGCAAGAGAAGCACAAAAATTAGGACTGCCGTTTACGCATCTTGCCCAGGCCATCGCCTACTGCTTAAAATTTGACGTCGATACTGATCCAGAAGCGGTCGAACTGCAAAAGCAGCTGAAAGAAAAAGGATTGCAGGCAGTCCTTCAGGATATTTGTAAATTGGATCATGAAAATCCAATTGCAGAAGAAGTTACCCGCTTTTATAAAAAATGAGCCGGCACCTGCTGTTTCGTGTTGGTATCTGGACAATAAGGCATCAAGGCTATCTGCTGGAAAGTAGGGATGCATCCAGTTCATTTTCAGTTTCAATTCAATTGTCAACTTAAACTTAGGCTGGATCCAATTCGGGTCCAGTTTTTCTTGGTTCATTAATATAGGTAATACCAAATCCGTGACGAAAATCTAACAATCGTGGTAATAGGTAGTTTTCCCAAGAGAAGGTATCTAGAGGTGTCTGAGTATTCGATAAATTTACTTTTGCTGCTTTGATGGGTAAATATTCCCTAATTCATGTATTTGTGGGTATACTAAGTAAACGTTATGATTTAATTTTTAAAGTTTTCTGCTTTGTTTTGGCTTTTCTATTACCATGATTGTCTAGAAAAGGCATTGTATAAGCGAGCAAAAGCCAGCAGCCATTTGTTGGTCCCAGTAACTTTCAATTTCCATTGCCGGCCCTGGTAAACTAGCTTAGAAGCCATCGTGATTATATTCTGGATGATGTTTAGATATATGGCCAATATTATAGAAGATGACTCAATCAAATCCATTTTTGAAGATCTATTAAAACCTTTTCAAATCAAAAACAGCGAATCAACATATTCTTAGAAAATGAAGGGCTTCCTGTTTCCATTGGATTTTACTGAGTCCATCCTGTTGAAAAACAGAGGTTGTTCAAAGATATATTTTGATTGAATCATTTATATATTACGACTTTGTGTTGTTGTGTTGCAGCACCGCATTACCTGTATCAGTTAGAAAAGACTTAAATACTCAACTTGAAAATGAAAAACATACCTCCGATATTGTGCCAGACCTAAGCCAAGTGATTAGAATCCTTGAAAAAGAAAGGTTTGTGGATATTGGTTAAACTTCCAAGGGGACTGCGAACATGCTCAAGGACGCGAAAAACATAAAGACTCCATCATCCCGCATTGCAAGCACCCAAAAACACCTAGGCCGGCCCAAACCTTTTGGGCCGGCCTTTTCCTTACGCAAAGGCCTTTTCGAGCCTGTTTAAGCCTTCCATCAAAATTTTGCGTGGGCAGGCGATGTTCATGCGGATAAAGCCTTCTCCGCCAGGGCCGAATTTGCTGCCAATTTCGACGCCGAGCTTTGCCTTTTTCCATAAACGGTCTTTCAATGCTTCTTCTTCCAGGCCATATGTGCGGCAGTCGAGCCACATTAAATACGTACCTTCTGTTTCCATCACCCGGATTTCCGGCAGGCGTTCCGCGATGAACCGTGCCGCTGTATCAATATTTTCCTTCAAGTAAACAAGGAGCGCATCCAGCCATTCGCTGCCGTGTCGGTATGCTGCTTCCATGCCGACAATGCCAAATGTATTCAAGGCAGATGTCCCGTTTACCGCCTGCACATCTTTGAACTTTTTGCGCAGTTCCGGGTTCGGAATGATGACGGCAGAAGCTTTGATCCCGGCTAGATTAAACGTTTTTGTCGGCGCAATGCAGGTGATGGTCATATCGCGGTACTTGTCCCCGAGCGAAGCAACCGGCACATGGGTATGCGGCGGGTATACAAGGTCGGAGTGGATTTCATCGGACAAAAACAAACAGTTATACTGCGCGCAAAGATCCGCCATTTTCATAAGCTCGTCTTTCGTCCAGACGCGCCCGCCCGGATTATGCGGATTGCAGCCTAAAAACAGCTTTGCCCCTTCTTTTAGCCGCGCTTCAACCTGCTCCCAGTCGATTTCAAACCGGTTTTCCACAAGCTTCAGCTGCGCGTTTACGACAACGCGGCCGTTTTTTTCAACCATATGGAAAAACGGATGGTACACCGGAGACATCAGCAGTACTTTATCGCCCGGTTCAGTAAATGCCTGAATGGCTGTGCTGATTGCCGGCACAATGCCGGTGCAGTACGCGATCCACGCCGGGTGGATGTCCCAGTTATGGCGCTTTTTCAGCCATGCCTGAATCGCTTCTGCAGTGGAATCCGGCACAAACGCATATCCGAGGATTTCGTGTTCAACCCGCTTTTTAATCGCTTCCGCCACTTCATACGGCGGGTTGAAATCCATATCGGCCACCCACATCGGGAGCACATCTTCTTCCCCGAAGACCTGTTTGACCTGCTCCCATTTAACAGAAGCGGTATTTTTTCTCTCAATGACTGTATCAAAATCAAACAAAACCATCACCATCCTGATATTGATCTTCTTCCCATTTTACCACACAAAAGCAGATGAATATTCATTTTCAGATGGAAGGGCTATAATGAAAAACAAGTATTCCAATTGGGAGGAGTGTCCTTTATGTCGTATTATGAAAAAGATATGCTGCAACATCTATCGAAATTAAAAGACCTTGCGCCGGAACAGGCGGCTGCTTTTGACCGCCTCAATGCCGAAGTGTTTAAAGACGGTGCCGTTTCTGCCCGGGACAAAGAAATCATCGCCGTCGCCGTGGCCCATGCGACAAAATGCCCGTATTGCCTCGACATTCATACGAAAAAAGCAAAAGCAGCGGGTGTCAGTCTCGAAGAACTTACAGAAGCGGCGTTTGTGGCAGCGGCACTGGAAGCAGGCGGCGCGGTGGCCCACAGTGTCCATATGCAGCTTGCCCTGATTGAAGATGCCAGTGATACGATTTACAAAAAATCCAATATGAAAAAACTTGCCAACATGAACCATCTTGCCAAAGACGGTTTCGCGGCCTACAATGCGTTCGGTGCTGCTGCTATGAAAGCCGGCAAACTGCCTGCACTTGTCAAAGAACTGGCTGCTGTTGCGGTCGCCCATATTACCGAGTGCCCGTATTGCATTGATTTTCATTCCAAACAGGCGCAAAAAGCGGGCGCAACGGAAGAACAACTTGCGGAAGCCATCCTTGTTGCGGGCGCGCTTGCAGCAGGCGGCGCCTACACGCATATCGCGAATATGATTGACAGCTACGAAAGCTAAGCCTGGGCAGTGCAAAGAAAAAACAGTTTGAGCGCAGGATCGTTGTTGACATGCTTACGGCAAGCGGCGCCTACACGCATATCGCGAATATGATTGACAGCTACGAAAGCTGACCCGGGTGGTGGAAGAACAGCTTTTAACACATGATTTTTAGCAGGCGGCGTCTCCATTGCCGATAAAAACAGATTAGAATTGTGCACGAAAAACCGGCTTGCGGGGGCTGGCCTCGTTGCCGGTGCGCTTGTTCTCTATATGATACTGAAAGTTTGCGACAATCTGTTTACGGCGAAAAGGGCAGCAGGGGAGTTTCAATCTTGCTGCCCTATTTTTTAATGAAAAATTCCAAAAATATACATAGACAAGACCGGAAAAATTTGTGATAGTAAGGATATGAATTTTTTTACAAAACAGGAGTGGACAAAATGAGAGCAATTTTGACAGTAATCGGCAAAGATCAGGTTGGCATCATTGCCGGTGTCAGCACACAGCTGGCAGAATTAAAGATTAATATTCTCGATGTCAGCCAGACCATCATGAGCGGTTATTTCACGATGATGATGATGCTCGATTTGTCGAATGCTGAAGCGAATTTTGATGAAATCAAACAAGCCCTTGCGAAAAAAGGCGAAGCACTGCAAGTCCAAATCAAAATTCAGCGCGAAGAAATTTTCCAATCGATGCACAGCTTGTAAAAACGGGGGACAACCATGGAGACGAAACAAATACTTGAAACCATCCGGATGATTGAAGAAGAAAAACTCGATATCCGCACCATCACAATGGGCATTTCGCTCCTCGACTGCATTGACGCGGACGGGGAAAAGGCGCGCCGGAAGATTTATGATAAAATTACGCGATTGGCAGAAAATCTTGTCCAAACCGGGGAAGAGATTGAATCGGAATACGGTATCCCGATCATTAACAAACGCATCTCGGTCACGCCGATTTCCCTCATCGCCGGGGCAACGGATGAAAAAGATTACATTGCTTTTGCCAAAACACTTGATGCGGCTGCGAAAAAAGTCGGCGTTCACTTTATTGGCGGCTTTTCGGCGCTGGTGCAAAAAGGCTGCCACAAAGGCGATAAAATATTGATAGATTCGATTCCAAGGGCACTGGCTGAAACCGAACGGGTCTGTGCCTCGGTCAATGTCGGCTCAACACGTTCCGGCATTAACATGAATGCGGTCCGTGATATGGGTGTCATCATCAAAAAGACGGCCGAGCTGACTGCCGATACGCAAGGTCTCGGCTGTGCAAAACTCGTTGTGTTCGCGAATGCGGTGGAAGACAATCCGTTTATGGCCGGCGCGTTCCACGGGGTTGGTGAAGCGGATGTCGTCATCAATGTCGGCGTCAGCGGCCCGGGTGTGGTGAAACGCGCCCTTGAAAAAGTGAAAGGCGAACCGTTTGATGTCGTTGCGGAAACGGTCAAGAAAACCGCATTTAAAATTACGCGGATGGGCCAGCTTGTCGGCATGGAAGCATCCAAACGGCTCGGTGTTCCGTTCGGGATTGTCGACTTGTCGCTTGCCCCGACACCGGCTGTTGGCGACTCTGTAGCCCATATTTTGGAAGAAATGGGCCTTGCGTCTGTCGGTACGCACGGAACAACGGCGGCGCTCGCTTTGCTGAATGATGCCGTGAAAAAAGGCGGTGTTATGGCATGCGGCCATGTTGGCGGCTTAAGCGGCGCATTCATCCCGGTTTCTGAAGACGCCGGCATGATTGATGCGGTCAACCGCGGGTCCTTGAATCTCGAAAAACTGGAGGCGATGACCGCGATCTGCTCCGTCGGCCTTGACATGATTGCAATTCCGGGCGATGTTCCGGCAGAAACGATTTCAGCAATGATCGCGGACGAAGCTGCAATTGGCGTCATTAACAATAAAACGACAGCGGTCCGCATCATTCCGGCACCGGGCACAAAGGTTGGCGATACGATCGAATTTGGCGGCCTGCTCGGACATGCGCCGGTGATGGGCGTCCATTCCTTTTCATCAGCGGACTTCATTGCCCGCGGCGGCAGAATCCCGGCCCCGATTCACTCATTTAAAAACTGAGCGCTTGAAAAAGCACCACCAAAATAGAAAAGGCGTTGAGACACTCCGCTATTTGTGTTTCAACGCTTTTTTTGCAAGCTATATGTTGTATGCACGGAAAATACAAAATTACTTTTTCAGTAGCCCCTTTCTTTTTCATATACGGCGGCCTAAAACCGGGATGAAATGGCGATCACTAGATCGAGTGGAAACAAAATTGTGCAATGGACAAGAAAAACTAAGTACACAACAGGTTATATGGAATGTTATGTTGTTAATAACCGCCATATAGATTCATTTGTCAAATTTTAACTGAAAATTTTAATAATAGATTTTATTTTTTAAGAGGATTTTTTCAATTCGACGCAGTATTTATAAAGTGTAAGAAAAATTGATATTGGAGGGATAATATGAAAAAAATTGCTAGTTTAGTATTGGCCATAGCCATAGGAGGAGGTGGTCTGTTTTCAGCTATACCAGCAAAAGCTGACGAAACAGATAGTAATTTAATTCAAGACAATCCAGGCATTGTCGTGCAGGATGGTAGTGCTTTAGTTAATGATGCAAATATTAGTGATGATGTTGTAACAGATAATGCAACTCTAGACGATTTAAGTACGGAATATAACCTAAAAGATGTCAACATAAGTGAATGACCAGAAGGAACACCTGTACTCAAATTTGACAGTGTAGAAGACTTAAATAAATTCTTGGCCACTGAAGACGCCGCACCAAAGACAATTGAAACCACGATCAACAATACAGAACCTTTACCTGTTTCCAAATTAGGCCTGTCTCAACCTCTAGCTTCAAGATCTTCAAACTATACTACAGTCAGAAAAACAAAAACAGTGAATACAGGATTTGCAAATGTTAATTTAAAAGCGGATATTAGAGTTTACAGCAGTGGATCTTTCCGGGAGATAAAGAGTTGTCACGAATGGACAGACCATACGGGTTTTACCTTTTCTCTTGATTGGGACGAAAAGTATCATTGGCATAAAATTTCCAAAGATCATTCAAGTGTGACTGTTGCCGGTGGTGGTGTTTTAAATTATGTCATCTTTGTCTCAGGAATAGGTAAAATGTATTCACGGCCAATCGATATTAAATTCACGTATAAATTATAATATAATCAAAAGGATGTTAGAAAATGGATCATATATGGCAAATCGTAAATGTTTTGGCTTTGTTAATTATTATCGTTCTCATTGTGAGAGTGCTAATAAAGTTAAACAAAAAGAATTAATTCAAGAGCCTATTTTTAGGCTCTTTTTCATGTCATAAATGTTGAGAGAGATTCTCGACGAATTTTTCTTGGTTTTTAAGTTATATAAATTGAACACAACATTGTCGTTCTGCTGCCTGTTGCAACATAAAGTCATCATGCAATTTGGTGCTTAAGCTTGATATAAAGCTTAAGTTCATTTTATATAGTACCTTTCTTACATCAAACAGCAACGCAGACCCCAGGATGAACATTCAAACAAGAACGCCGGCTAATTACCGAGTTTCATTAGGCCGACGGGAAAGAAAGTCCGAGAAGCGGGAGAGGAAACGCCCAAACATGACTCAAGCCTTCCAAAAAAAACAGACCGGAATGCCAATGGAATTTTTACAAACAGGATAGAAATAACAGGAGGCTATTTTTTATTTGACAGCTCTCCATACTCTGTTATAATGAAATCAAATGGTACCGGTTTCATTTTAAAGATGGATGGTAAACAACATGAGGGGAAAAGAAGCGAAAGTCACGATTTACGATGTGGCAAAAAAAGCTGGCGTGTCGAAATCGACCGTTTCGAGATATTTAGGCGGCCGGTTTCATGAATTGTCACCGAAAACCCAGCAAAAAATCAAACAGGTGATCGATGAACTCCAATACCGCCCGAATAATTTGGCGAGAGGGCTGAAAAGCAGCCGCAGCTACTTGATTGGCGCGCTGGTTGCGGATATTACCAACCCGTATACAACGGCGATTTTAAGGGGAGCTGAGGATGTCTGCAAGCAGCATGGCTACAGTTTGCTGATTTGCAACTCTGATAACCAGCCGGCAAAAGAACGCGAGTATATTTCTATGCTGCAGTCCCACAAGATTGACGGGCTGCTGATTCAAACAACAGGAGGAAACAGCGACTTTTTGGAAACCTTGTCGGAAAACGGCAAAACTCCGATTGTCCTGGTTGACCGTAAAATTCCTGAGCTGCCGTTTGATACCGTTGAAATTGATAACCGCGGGGCCGTGATGCAGGCCGTGTCCTATCTGATAAAGAAAAATTATAAAAGAATCGGCTATTTTACAGAGCCGGTTGCACATTTCAGCCCGCGGCACGAACGGTATACAGGATTTCAGGAGGCTTTACGGCTTGTTAATCCCAGTCACCCGAGCCTGGAAGATTTGTTTGAAGTGGATCTCAATGACGAAAGCCAATTGGAGAAAAAGCTCAATACGTTTTTGTCCCGCACCAGCAAAGAACCAAGGGCCATCATTGCCGGAAACAGTGTCATCGCGTTAAAAATCATTATCAAACTGAAAGAACAGGGCTATAAAATTCCTGACGATACCGGTTTTCTGAGCTTTGACAATCCGGAGTGGGCAGCTGCCGTATTTTCAGGCATTACCACCATTGAACAGCCGACTTATCAAATTGGTAAAACAGTAATGGAACTCATTTTAAAACGGCTGGCGGACAACGAATCGCCGGTCCAGACGATCTCTTACCAGACGCGTTTGATTGAAAGGGAATCTGCCCCGGGGAGATAACTTCCCCCCTAAGGAAAAATGAGATCGGTTTCACCGAAAGAGGCGACGATACAGGCTGAAATCCTGCATCAAAGGATCAGCTCGCAGGATTGAAAAGCTGTCAACATGGGATTGGCCAAGACAAAAGTGGCAGCTTTCCCCTTTAATGGTACCGGTCCCATCTAAAAAGAAAAAGAGCTTCCGGAAACATCAAAAACAGGAAAAACGATAGATAGAGTAAACGGGAAAGTCCAAAAAATATCCCAACATCGCACTGCTCATGGAAATTTTGCAAACTATATAAGTTGTACTTAAGTTCCCAAGCACCAATTTGCACGATGACTATTTTTTACAGCAGGCAACAGAGCTGCGATATTTTGTTTATTTTATAAAATACAGGTCCGGCATCGAAAAATGGTACCGGTCCCAAGAAATCCGGTTCCAACACACAAGAAAAGAGGAAACACCAATGGCCCATTTATTTGTCACCATGAATGCATTTCAGGATACTGCCATTTTATCTTACCCGGTGTTATTCGCCGCCATCCGCAAGGCCGGATGTGACGGGGTGGAAATCCGGCGGGAGCTGCTTGAAGACCCGGCTTCTCTTTTACCCGCGGTGAAAGGCATGCTCGATAAGGCGGGGCTGATCCCTTACTATTCCTGCCCGGTTTCTTTATTTGGAGAGGATCACCAAGTTATCGATGTGGCGCCTTATAGGCAGGAGGCTGTGGAGCTCGGGGCAAAACTCATCAAATTTTCATTGGGCAACTACCGGGAGGGTCTATCTGATATGGATACGCTTGCCAAAGCTGCCGCCTGCTTTTCGGATGCCGGCATCCTGGTGACCATCGAGAATGATCAAACCGCCCTCGGGGGAAAAACAGAGCGGCTCGCGCCATTTTTTGCAGCATGCCGCAGCAAGGCTATTCCGATCCGTTTTACCTGTGATATCGGCAACTGGGCTTATACAGGGGAAGATGCTGAAGAGGCCGCTACCGCTTTAAAAAACGAGGTGGTATACATTCACGTGAAAGAAGTGGTGGAAACGGCATCCGGTTATGCAACGATCCCAATTGGCCAAAACGGCAGGCAAAAATGGAAACGGTTGCTGCGTCTGTTGCCTAAAGATGCCGCGATTGCGTTGGAATTTCCGATTATAAGTGATTTGAAAGATTATATCGAACTGCTGAAAGAAGAGGTGTTCGCAAATGAAAGTGTATGATGTGCTGACATTCGGAGAAGCGATGGGTATGTTTATTGCGGAAGAACCCGGACAGCTCGCATCGGTCCGGCATTTTACAAAAGAACTGGCAGGGGCGGAAACAAATGTGGCAATCGGGCTTTCGCGCCTCGGGTACCGGGTGTTGTGGCTAAGCAAAGTCGGAACAGACCCGCTTGGCGATTATATCATCCAGGAACTGCAACGTGAAAAAGTGGATACTTCCTTGATTAAAAGAGACGAAGAAAACTTGACGGGATTTCAATTGAAAGAAAAAGTATCGGAAGGCGATCCGGGTGTTTATTACTACCGTAAAAACTCCGCTGCAAGCCTGATGGGGATCAAAGATTTCCCTGAACTCGGGGAAATGCTTGCCAAACATTATCACTTAACGGGCATCCCGCTCGCCCTTTCCCCGTCTGTACGGGAACTGAGCGAAGCTTTCATACAAAAAGCCAAAAAAGAAGGCAGTACCGTTTCATTTGATCCGAATTTGCGCCCTTCCATGTGGAAAGACGAAAAAACGATGGCGGATACGATTCAAAGATACGCCTGCCAGGCCGATATTGTTTTTCCCGGCATCAAAGAAGGAAAAATTTTGACCGGCTATCAAGCACCTGAAGATATCGCGAACGATTATCTCGAACGCGGTGCCAAAATGGTGTTTGTCAAACTCGGGGCAAAAGGCGCCTATGTGGCAACGAAAAAGAAAGCGCATACCGTTCCAGGCTTCCCGGTTACCAAAGTGGTGGATACGGTTGGTGCTGGAGACGGATTTGCAGCCGGTGTATTAAGCGGCCTGTTCGACGGTTTAACTCCATTTGAAGCAGCGGAAAGAGGGAATGCAATCGGCGCTTTACAAACCATGTCTTCCGGGGATAAAAACGGGCTTCCGACCCGGGAAGAACTGTTGGCATTTATGAACGGGCATTCAGTGAAAAACGGTTAAACCCACAACAAAGGAGTGTTTTGGAATGGAAAAGTCGTTGAGAAATGTCGCAAGCAAGAAGAGATTTTTGCATCTGGTTCCAATCGCTTTCATTACCTACAGCCTTGCCTATTTCGACCGGGCGAATTACAGCTTTGGTGCAGCGGGCGGAATGGCGCACGATTTAAATATAACAACAGGTGTTGCCTCCTTTTTATCGGCATTATTTTTTCTTGGTTATTTCTTCTTTCAAATTCCGGGCGCGGCGTATGCAGAAAAAAGAAGTGCCAAGAAGCTCGTATTTGTCAGCCTGATTCTCTGGGGCCTGCTTGCTTCTGCAACCGGTCTGGTCCATAATGTCGCATGGCTGTATCCGATCCGTTTTTTCCTCGGTGTCGTAGAATCTGCCGTTATGCCGGCAATGCTCGTCTTTTTGAGCAACTGGTTTTTAAAAGAAGAGCGTTCCCGTGCCAACACCTTCTTAATTTTGGGCAATCCTGTCACCGTTTTATGGATGTCCATTGTTTCCGGTTATTTGTTAAAGGTGCTTGACTGGAGGGGAATGTTTATTGTGGAAGGAATTCCGGCCATCGTTTGGGCATTTTTCTGGTGGAAGCTGGTTGAAAATAAGCCGGAAGAAGCAAAGTGGCTGACGGATGAGGAAAAGGAAAACATCGCATCTGAAATGAAAGAAGAACAAAAAGGAATGATCAAAGTAGCGGGGTATAAAGAAATGTTCCGCAATAAAACGGTGCTCATTCTCGCGGTTCAGTATTTTGCATGGAGCATCGGCGTCTACGGATTTGTCATGTGGCTGCCGTCCATGATAAAAGCGGCCTCCCATATGGATATTGTGGCAACGGGCTGGCTGTCTGCCGCTCCATACTTACTGGCGACAATCGGGATGATCGCTGTTTCCTATTTTTCCGATAAAACGCTAAATCGCAAAACATTTGTCTGGGTATCGCTATTGATCGGCACCATTGCCTTCTACGGTTCTTATTTGATCGGTTCATCAAATTTCTGTTTCTCTTACGCGCTGCTTGTCATTGCGGGAGGCGCCATGTATGCACCATACGGGCCGTTTTTCGCAATCATGCCGGAAATTTTGCCGAAAAATGTATCAGGAAGTGCCAATGCGTTTATCAACAGCATGGGTGCTTTAGGCTCTTTTGTTGGCGCATACATTGTCGGATTTTTAAACGGGGCAACAGGCAGCACGCAGGCATCTTTTATCTTTATGGCGATCTCGCTCCTTGTCTCGGTTCTGTTAACCTTGATGGTCCGGGCAAAAAAACAGGCGTCTCCCCTGGCGCCGGAAAATCTTGAAGCAAAGGCGGTTTTAAAATGAAGATTCAACTGGCATTAGATCGATTCACGATTCAGGAAGCAATCGAAATTGCAGCGAAAGCGGAAAAAGCGATAGAATGGATTGAAGTCGGCACATCGTTAATTAAAGAATTCGGCGTCAAAAGCATTTATGACATAAAAAACCGGTTTCCGGACAAAACGGTGGTAGCCGATATCAAGACGTTCGACAATGCGAAGTACGAATTTGAACTTTGTTTTCGGGCGGGAGCCGACATTGCGACTGTGATGGGGGCGGCCCCTCCTGTCACGCTCCGTACGTGTTTGGATACGGCTGGGCAGTTTGATAGACAAGTGATGGTTGACCTTTTGAATACAGCGGCGCATCAACAGAAGGAGATTGCCCGTTTGGAAAACATCATCGTCTGCCAGCATATCAGCAAGGACCAGCAGGAAGAAGGCGGAGGCGGAACGTGGGGGCGCCGCGCAGCATCACGCAACCAGCAGCTTGCAGTAGCCGGGGGCATTTCACTGGAAAATTTGGCTGCCGTCCGCGCCCTTCAGCCGGATGTGCTCATTATTGGTTCAGCAATCAGCAAGGCAAGTGATCCTTTGCTTGCGGCACAAAAGATAAAAGAAGCTTGGGAGGCATTGAAATGAATCGGGAAATAGAAGTCATTTTAAATGAAATTCAAACGGTGTTTTCAAAAATAGACGGGGAACAAGTGGAAAAGCTGGCGGATATGCTTGCTTCTCCGAAAAGCATTTTTGTATTGGGCGAGGGGCGTTCGGGGCTGATGGCCAAGTCTTTTGCGATGCGGCTCATGCATCTTGGTTTCCATGTGTTTGTCGTCGGCGAGACGATCACTCCTTCGATTCAGCCGGGAGATTTATTGATTGCAGTTTCTGGTTCCGGCACGACTTCCAATGTGGTGCAAGCGGCGGAAAAATCGAAAAAGAATGGTGTATCTGTTGTGGGTGTGACTTCTGATCCGTCTTCGAGACTTGCGCAAACTTCGGATAGCGTGGTTCATATTCCGTCTGCTACGAAATACCGGAGGCCGGGAGAAATTGAAAGCAGACAGCCGCTCAGCTCATTGTTCGACCAGTCTGTTCATCTGTTTTTTGACGCGGTTTGCCTGAAAATTGCCGAACAGCAGAAATCGGGGAATGAAGCAGCGTTGAACCGGCACAGCAATCTCGAATAGGGCGTTAAAAACAATAGGCCGGAGCAAGCCGGTAGATTTGGCCATTCGGCTTCTGAATAAGTGGAACACAGAAAAAAACAGCGGGTATGGCTTGTCTCATCCCATTGGATATGGGGCCGGATCTGGTTCATTCCGGTTGCGGACTGCTCGCTGTACCTTTTAAAGGATATACCGCGGATGAACAATCGATCCGCGGTTTTCCATTCTTTTATCCGGAACATTACACCGGCTGATTTTCATCCTCCTGCCGGCGCTATTTATCTTGTCGCCGGGCGATTACCCTGGAAATAGGGTCGTTCCTGCGCCAGTACGCATTCATTGCAGCATGGGCGCCTATCTCGGTGGGTGACTTGCTGGCACTGCATTCAATGGGTATGGCTTTCTCCCTGAAAATAGGCACTGGCTGATTTCTGTTCCTGCGCTGGTGCTGCATTCATTGCGGCATGGAGCCTATCTCGCTGGATGACTTTCATTCTACGGCTGGAGTCATATTCAAGCATGGCTGTCTATCCTGAAAATTTGCGACGGGATTTTCATTCTTCCGCTGGTGCTAAATTTTTTGCGGCACTGGCGTCTGCCCTGAAAATAGGCACCGGCTGATTTCTGTTCCTGCGCTGGTGCTGCATTCATTGCGGCATGGAGCCTATCTCGCTGGATGACTTTCATTTTGCGGCTGGAGTCATATTCAAGCATGGCTGTCTATCCTGAAAATTTGCGACGGGATTTTCATTCTTCCGCTGGTGCTAAATTTTTTGCGGCACTGGCGTCTGCCCTGAAAATAGGCACCGGCTGATTTCCGTCTTCCGCTGGTGCTGCATTCATTGCGGCATGGAGCCTATCTCGCTGATGACTTTCATTCTGCGGCTGGAGTCATATTCAAGCATGGCTGTCTATCCTGAAAATTTGCGACGGGATTTTCATTCTTTCGCTGGTACCAGATTCTTTGCGGCGTTGGCATCTACCCTGAAAATAGGTACCGGCTGATTTCTGTTCCTGCACTGGTGCTGCATTTATTGCAGCATGTGTGCCGGTTCACTCGCTAGTGCCGCATTTAATGCAGCACGGGCGCCGGATTCTTCACTCTTCTTCCCGCATTTGCAGCGCCCGGTTGGCGTTCCGGACATCGTTGTTCAGCAATTGGCTTAAGTTGTAGGCCTGGTACATACCATGTTCATGCATATAGTTGAATACGCGCGCATGCCAGTCGATCGCGCTGTTCAAATGGCGGACAAGCACGGTGCGCAATGCCGGCGTGGCTGTTTCTGTAATGGCAGTCGCATAATTTCGTACAGCCGTTTTGGAAGCGGTCAGCAGTTCACCGGCCTGAAAACCGGGATTGGTTTGCCGCTCCTCGTTTTCTTCTATTTCCTCTTCCCGCGGCGCCTGCGGATAAAACTGCAGAAGGTCGCGAATATTTTTTTCAAGTGCCCGGATCGAAAACGTATACAGTTCCCGAAGCCCCGCATCGGACACATTTCTCACGACGGATTTAAACCGGATCAAACAAATTGTCTGGGATGCAACCAGCTCATGAATTTCCAATGTTTCATGCCAACCTAATGTTCTTGCCACAATAACCCCTCCTTTTTCTTTCACACGTTCCCATTTGTATGCAAACAGCCCGCACATGTGCCTGTTTGGCCGGAAACCGAAATATTTTTACATTTCTTTTCGATTTGCTATGATAAAAATTGAAATCTGAAGAGAAAGGCGGAGGTAAGATGGAAAAACAAAGAAGACTCGGCAAATCGGATTTGTATGTCAACCCGGTCGGCCTCGGCACAAACGCGGTCGGCGGACATAATATTCACCCGAATCTCAACGATGAAACCGGAAAAGAAGTTGTGCGCACGGCAATTGATCACGGCATCAATTTTCTTGATACTGCGTTTATTTACGGGCCGGAACGTTCGGAAGAGCTGATCGGCGAGGTGCTGAAGGAACGTGGCGGCCGTGACAAGGTCGTGCTCGCCACAAAAGGTGCACATAAATTTGTCGATGGAAAAGTGGTGTTTGACAACTCTCCTGCATTTTTAAAAGAAGCGGTCGAAAGCAGCCTGAAACGCCTGCAAACCGATTATATTGATTTGTTTTATATCCATTTCCCGGATGACCATACCCCGAAAGACGAAGCGGTCGGCGCCTTGAAAGAACTGAAAGATGAAGGGAAAATCCGTGCAATTGGTGTTTCCAATTTTTCCATTGAACAATTGAAAGAGGCAAACAAAGACGGGTATGTCGATGTGCTGCAGTCGGAGTACAATTTATTCAAACGCGAGGCTGAAAAAGACTTGCTTCCGTACACAGCGGAAAACGGTATTTCGTTTATCCCGTATTTTCCGCTCGCATCCGGGCTGCTCGCCGGCAAATATACAAAAGATACCAAATTTGAAGGCGGCCGTGCGAAAAATCCGCTTTACCAAGGGGAAACCTATCTCCGCAATTTGGAAAAGGTTGAAAAACTCCGCCCGATTGCGAAAGAAAAAGGCGTGGATGTCGCGCATGTTGTCCTTGCTTGGTATCTCGCCCAGCCTTCCATTGATGCTGTTATTCCGGGTGCCAAACGGCCGGAGCAGGTGATTGACAATCTGAAAACATTGGAAGTCAGCTTGACGGAAGCGGATGTGCAAAAGATCAGCGCCATTTTTCAATAATGTATTTCCACGGTGGAAAAATGTTTTGTGTTGATTGACGCATTTTCCTGTCTTATACTTAAACTAGTATGGTTAAAGGAGTTGGGAAAATGGGTGTCATGGATCTGATCAAATCGCGCCGTTCCATCGGCGTGACAGACGATAAAGAGGTACCGGATGATGTGATTGGAACATTGCTCGAAGCTGCCACATGGGCGCCAAACCATAAGAAAACAGAACCGTGGAAATTCCGCGTGTTTAAAGGGGAAGGACGCGCCAAACTCGGAGAGGAAATGGCCCGGATTGCAGCCCAGAAAGCGGAAGGCCTGAGTGAAGAAGAAGCGGCGAAAAAGATTGAAAAAGCGCGCAAAGGGCCGCTGCGAGCGCCGGTGGTTATTGCGGTTGCCGTCAGCCCTTCCGGCATTGTTCCGGAAATTGAGGAAATCGTTGCGACTGGTTGTGCGATCCAAAACCTGCTGCTTACGGCAACCGAGCTCGGTTTGGCTACAATCGTGAGGACCGGTGACATTGCGCATGAACCAGAATTGAAAAACTATCTGAACCTCGAACCAGCAGATAAAATTGCCGGGCTCATCTATGTCGGCTATCCGAAAAGAGAATTGGACATCAAAGCGCAACGGACACCAGCAGAAGAAAAAACGCAATGGTTTGCTTAAACCCAGGCTTACCGGCTCTTTTCATGGGCCGGTTCGCTTCTGCATGTTAAATTTTCTCAAAAATGGGAAGTTTTAGCCCGGCATTTTTGTAAGCGTAAACAAAAATGCCGCCTCACAATACCCGGACACGACCGGGGAGAGCCGTGCACATACGGTTTGCTTTTTACCCGCAACAAATAAGAAGATTGTGATATAATCAAATTTATACATAGATAAGGAGTTGATCGGTATGGATCAAAGCCCGAATGGACAAGAACTGAGTCGCGGGCTGAAAAACCGCCATATTCAATTGATTGCGATCGGGGGCGCAATTGGAACGGGGCTTTTCCTTGGTTCCGGAAAATCGATACACTTTGCCGGCCCGTCTATTATGCTCGTATACTTCGTAATCGGCTTGGCCCTTTTCTTTATGATGCGGGCACTCGGCGAACTGCTGATGTACAAGCCGATTACCGGATCGTTTACCCATTTTGCTGAAACATTTATCGGACCGTGGGCAGGCTTTATTACCGGCTGGACCTATTGGTTTTGCTGGATTGTAACCGGTATTGCCGAAATTACCGCAGTCGGTATGTATGTTCAATTTTGGGTACCCGATCTGCCACAGTGGATTCCTGCTTTGATTTGCGTCGCTGTTTTGTTTCTCATCAATATTGCGACAGTCAAAGCATTCGGGGAAATGGAATTTTGGTTTGCTATTATTAAAGTTGTCACCATTATTGCCCTGATTGTTATCGGCATTCTCCTCGTGTTCGCTGGTTTTCAAAGCAATGGGGGGCACGCCTCTTTTACAAACCTGTGGCAGCACGGCGGCTTTTTCCCGAATGGCTCAAAAGGGTTTTTGCTAGCGTTTGAAATGGCCGTCTTTTCATTTGTCGGGATTGAACTGGTCGGCGTAACAGCCGGGGAAGCAGAGGATCCATCAAAGACGCTGCCAAAAGCGATCAACCAGATTCCGCTGCGGATTTTACTGTTTTATGTCGGCGCTTTGTTTGTCATCATGTCGATTTATCCTTGGAACCGGCTGAATCCGGATGCGAGCCCGTTTGTCCGGGTATTTGCTGATATCGGTCTGCCGGCTGCAGCAGGTATCATCAATTTTGTGGTGCTCACTTCGGCGGCTTCCTCGTGCAACAGCGGCATTTTCAGTACAAGCCGTATGCTGTATTCTCTTGCAGAAGATGGAAAAGCACCGAAAATATTTAAAAAGTTAAACAAGCGGAATGTCCCGGCACCTGCTTTGCTTGGTTCAACGATCATGCTGTTAATCGGCGTTATGCTGAATTATTTTATGAAGAGCACGCAAGTCTTTACGCTTGTCACAAGCATTTCATCCATCTGTTTTGTCTGGGTGTGGGGCGTCATTATGGTTGCCCACTTGCGTTTCCGGAAAAATATGCCGGAAGAAGCGGCCAAAATCTCTTTTAAATTGCCGTTTGCCCCGGTCATCAACTGGATTGTACTCTTGTTCTTTGTTTTTGTCCTCGTGGTTCTGGGGATAGCAAAAGATACGCGTGTTGCCTTATTTGTGACACCGGTATGGTTCATCCTGCTTGTCATCGCTTACGGCCTGACACGAAAGAAGAAAAGCATTTAACAAAAACCCGTTTGGAAAGAGGATTTCCAAACGGGTTTTTCTCTTTTATATAGGGTCAACAACCTGTGTCTTAAAATATAAAAGACTTCATCTTTGAAAATACGATTTTGTCTTCTCTATACCTTGAATCAGCTTTCAAGTGCAAGCTTTTCTCTGGACTTTCTAAAAAAACCATTTAAATTTTTGCCAAAACTGTCAGCATCCTTGCCAAATCTAGGAATTTTGCGTGTTCAGCAAGCCCTACGTTAAGGAGTCGTGGAAAAATGAAGGCCTTTCTTTACATAGAGGGCGTCTACGTTAAGGAAGCGTGAAAAAACGAGGCTCTTCCTTAACCTAGAGGGCGTTTATGTTAAGAAAGCGTGCAAAAATGAAGGCTTTTCTTTACATAGGGCCCATCTACGTTAAGGGAAGATGACTATGATGCAGCCGAGGAACTTGTATCCCAGCAAGATGATCTTAAAACGCAACTCGATACTTTGAACAAACAGGTCGATGTTGCACAAGCTGACTTGAAAAATGCAAAATCAGAATTAAAATCCACTCAAAGCAAAGTGGATGCCAAGAAAAAGGACCTTGCTTCATTGACAGGACAGGTGCAGAAAGCGAAAAGTGCACCAAAGACGCTGGCAGCCGGCAGATATGAAGTTGGCAAAGACATCCCGGAAGGAAGGTATAAAGCCACGCCGGTTGGTGAAGGATCGAACTTCGTCACTTTTGACGGAGAAGGTGTACCAGATGTGAATACGATTCTTGGCGTAGATGGCGAAGCTTCCTATACATTTATGGTCTATGACGGCTACACGATCCAGACAGAAGCAACGGTTAAGCTTACCCCAATCGATTAGCATCCACTCCAATTGTTACACGGCACATACCAGCAAATCCATTAAAAAAACCGGGGACCAATGCCCCGGTTTTTCATCACTTCATCTATTATTTTATCCCTCTCATCAGCCGTTTGATGACCGGTGCGTAGAGGAGCAGGAATATGCCCAAAATGACCGAAACAAGGCCGACGCCGCCGAAGTAGATCACTTCATGGTTGGCGCTGTACAGTTTGACAAGCTGGGCGTTCAACGTTTGGGCCGCAGCATCAGACAAGTTCCAGAGGCTGAGCATTTGCGCCGAGAATGCGGCTGGCGCCAGCTTTGTCGATACACTCAAACCAACCGGTGACAAGCAAAGTTCCCCGATCACGACAAGGAAGTAGCTCAATACAAGCCAGAGCGGGCTCACGAGCGACGAAGAGCCGTTAAAGTAAGCCGGGGCCATCATGACCATATAGGACAAACCAGCAAGGATAAGCCCAAACGAAAATTTAACCGGTGTAGACGGCTGCCTGTCTCCCAGCTTCACCCAAAGCGAAGCCAAAACCGGCGCAAAGACGACGATAAACAGCGGATTCAATGTCTGAAACCAGGACGGTAAAATATGAATGCCGGCAAAATTCAGCTGTGTCCGCTTGTCCGCATAGACGGCGAGCAAACTCGCGCCTTGTTCTTCAATCGCCCAGAAGACGATGGAAGCAATAAATAAAGGAATATAAGCCAAAATGCGTGAGCGTTCGTCTTTCGATGTTTTTTTGCTAAAGTACATCATAAAGAAGTACCAGGCAGGAATCAAAAATCCTAAAATGCTGACGATGGTAATAAAGCTGTTCAGATTTAAAATCCGTGTCGGAATGGTAATCGCCAGCAAAATAATCAGGACGACAGCTCCTACGCCGATTTTGGTGAAAGTCGATCTTCTTTCTTCCGGCTTCAACGGGTTGTGCACAACAGAGCCGGCAAGCCCAAGATTTTTCTTCCTGGACATGGTGAATGCGATCAAACCGAAAAACATTCCGATCGCTGCAATACTGAAGCCGAGATGGTAATTGTACCCCTGACCGATTGTTCCGACAATGAGCGGCGCAATGAAGGCCCCGAGGTTAACCGCCATGTAGTAAATGCTGAAACCGGAATCGCGCCGCAAGTCTTTTTCATCATACAATTCCCCGACGGTTGAAGCGGCATTTGGTTTTAACAAGCCTGTCCCAAGCACAATCAGCACCATGGAAACGATCAGCGCCGGGAACCCTCCCGGAAAGGACAACGCAATATGCCCGAGCATAATCAGCACTCCGCCGTAAAAAACGGTTTTGGCGGAACCGAGCAGACGGTCTGAAATCCAGCCGCCGATAATCCCCGACATATAAACAAGCGCGCCGTAAATCGAAGCAATCGATGCGGCTGTTGTCGGGTCCAATCCCAACCCGCCGTTTGACAGGCGGTCATACATGTAGTAAATCAGAATCCCTTTCATCCCGTAGTAAGAGAATCTCTCCCAAAACTCTAGGAAAAATAAAGTCGACAACCCTTTTGGATGACCAAAAAATCCGGTCTGTGGAACAGTTGCCAGAACTTTTTTCTTGTCGATTGTTGACATGCCATTGCCTCCTTGTAAAAATCACATATTGGCATAATTTGTGAAATTAACTGAAAAATAAGTGCTGGTTTTTTCGGGGAATGAATGCGATAGATAAAATATTAACGTAAAATGAGAAAAAAATAAAGATTAATTTTTTGGCAAATTTGTGTGCGCCATTGTTAAAAAAGGCTGGAACCCGCATGAAATAAAGGATTCTGAGCTAGGAAAATATTTAAAATGAATTTTTTTCCTAGATAAAGGAAACGTTTTCATAAATTAAAATAAAGGTAAATTTCATATAATTTATGTTAAAAGTAAGTTTCTGATGAAAGGAAAAAACCTGCGGCAGCCACCGCAGGTTTTTCCGTTAGGATTCTCGGTTAAAATCGCATTCCTGTAAAGAAACGACTTTTGTCTTTTTCACAAATTTATAAATGAGCCATACGGCAATAAAGATGGGCAGGCCAATATACGAGACAAACACGCTTCCCCACTTAATATGGTCTCCCAAAAATGCCTGGTAGTTTTGCCCGAGAATGACGACCGTACAAACGGCAAACGCAAATAGCGGGCCGAATGGGAACCATTTTGAACGGTAAGGCAGGTCGCTCAAAGCTTTGCCTTGTGCTACATATGCACGGCGGAATCGGTAATGGCTGATGGCAATGCCGAGCCAGGCGATAAAGCCGGATAAGCCGGATGCGTTCAGGAGCCAGTTGTACACTGCCCCGTCGCCGAAGAAAGATGCAAGGAAAGCAACCGTTCCGACAAGCGCAGTGACAATCAGTGCATTCACCGGCACCCCGCGTTTATCCAGTTTCCCGAGGAATTTCGGCGCTTTGCCGTCGCGCGCAAGTTCCCAGAGCATCCGCGTTGACGCGTACATGCCCGAGTTGCCGGCAGAAAGAACAGCCGTTAAAATAATCGCATTCATGACAGAAGCCGCAAAAGCAATGCCGGCACGCTGAAATACAATTGTGAACGGGCTCATCGTAATGTCATCGGCGGTTAATCTCGAATCCGTGAACGGAATCAACAGGCCGATGACAAAAATCGCCAGAATATAGAAAAGCAAGATTCTCCAAAATACAGATTTCACAGCACGCGGAATGGTCTTTTCCGGATCTTCGCTTTCACCGGCCGCAACCCCGAGCAGTTCTGTTCCCTGGAATGAAAACCCGGCTGCCATAAAAACCCCGAGCACGGCCAGGAATCCGCCGTGGACTGGGCCGTCTGCAATCGTAAAGTTAGAAAAGCCGATTGTTTTTCCGCCCATAATCCCGAAAATCATCAGTGCGCCGACAATGATAAAGGCAATGACGGTTACGACTTTAATGATTGCAAACCAGTATTCAGCTTCCCCGAACCCTTTTACAGATAAATAATTTAATAAGAACATGATGAGAAGGCAAGCCGCACTCCACACGATCGAAGGCATGTGCGGGAACCAGAATTTCATGATAATGGTTGCTGCTGATAATTCGGCTGCGATCGTGATCGCCCAGTTGTACCAATAGTTCCAGCCAAGCGCAAATCCAAGTGCCGGATCAACAAATTTTGTTGCGTACGTGCTGAAGGTGCCTGCAACCGGCATGTAGGCGGCCATTTCTGCAAGGCTTGTCATTAAAAAGTACACCATGACGCCGATTAATGCATAAGCGAGAAGCGCACCGCCAGGCCCCGCGCTGTGGATTGCCCCGCCGCTTGCCAGAAAAAGCCCGGTTCCGATTGATCCACCGAGGGAAATCATGGTCAGGTGGCGGGATTTTAATTTCCGCTTCAGCTTCGTCAATTCACCCTTTTTTGCAACGGGAACCGCTCCGGCTGCAGTGCTTTGCCCATGATAGAAGTCATCCATCCTTGATTCACTCCTTTTTATATAGGAAGGAGCAGGGAATAAACAAAAATGCCGCAGTCGTGGAGACGCGGCATCAAAGCGTATACCCTCCATCAACCTTCCGAAGATAGCTCAACACATATGCGAGGGGGAATCGCATATGTGACAGTTCTGTTCCTGTTCGGAAACAGCCCCAACATGGCACCGCGGGATCCGGCACCACGTTTCGGCAGCTTTTCCTTTCAACCGGAGTCTTAAACTTTACCCGTGTCTCGTCCGATTTACTCATAAAAGCTGCGACCTCTACCTCACCGGATTTGATGAGGATTTTTTATTCCATTTGATTTACATATTATTATAGTTATTTTTTTAGGGAAAATCAATAGAAAAGGAAGCAGAACGGAGTGGCAAAAATATATGGGATATAAAATGGGCTTAAGTTTTTACATCAAGCCCGGCACTAATTTGCATGATTGACTTTTTGCAGCGGGCAACAGCACGGCAATATTTTGTCCATTTTATATACAGGCTTATTGGCAAACATCTGCCTCTCCGTGCGAAAACTGCAAACGCCTGATTGGGATGGTTCGTTGGCTGAAAAGGAGGGGCTACCGCTTTTCCGCGGGTCACAAACAGGCAGGATGACAGCCTGATTCGTGTTTTTTTCAAAAAGGCCTTTACATCTGCCTGCTTTTTTATATAATACAAATGAAAGTAAACTTAAAGTTTAATAAAACAGAACTTCCTTGCCTTTGAGTTTACAAATGCTAAACAAATGGGAAGGGCTTATGATGGAAATTGGGAAAAAGATTAAAAACTTAAGGTTGAAAAAAGGACTCACCCAGGAGGAACTTGGAGAGCGCACGGATTTAAGCAAAGGCTACATTTCCCAGCTTGAGCGGGATTTAAGCTCCCCCTCGATTGACACGTTTTTTAATATATTGGAAGTGCTCGGCTGCACGCCAAAAGAATTTTTTGATGAAGAAGAGCGTGAACAAAAAGTGGTATACGGGGAAGAAGACCAGACCGATTATCTCGATGAAGAGCGCGGGTATAAAATCCAGTGGCTCGTCCCGGAGTCGAATGAAAAGGAAATGGAACCGATCCTGCTCACGCTTGAGGAAAAAGGGGAGTTTAAAACCTTTGAACCTTCTTTATCGGAAACCTTTGCCTATGTATTAGAAGGCCGGATTTCGGTGCGGCTTGGCAAACGCCTGTACCGTGCGAAAGCCGGAGAAGCCATTTATTATCATGCATCCGATGAGCATCAGATACTGAATGACGCGGAAGGCCGGTCCAGGCTTGTGCTCGTTGCCACGGAATCGTATCTGTAGGCTGCATGCGGAAAGAAGAGGAGGACAGCAATGAACAGCGATATCATCATTCGTTTTGACCATGTCACGAAACAATACGACGATGATCCTGCTATTTTGGATGACGTCAGTTTTGAAATTGAACGTGGAAAATTCTACACCCTGCTCGGGCCGTCGGGTTGCGGGAAAACAACCATTTTGCGCCTGATTGCAGGATTTATTGCGCCGACAAAAGGAAATATTTACATCAACGGAAAAATCGTGAATGACGTTCCGGCCAACCGGCGCCAGGTCAATACCGTTTTCCAGGATTATGCGTTGTTTCCGCATTTAAATGTGTATGAAAACGTCGCGTTCGGGCTGCGCATTAAAAAAATGAAGGCGGCTGTGATTGACCAAAAAGTAAAAGAAGCCTTGAAGTTTGTGAACCTGGAAGGCTATGAAAACCGGGAAATCAGCGAAATGTCAGGCGGGCAGCGGCAACGGGTCGCGATTGCGCGCGCGATTGTCAATGAACCGGAAGTGATTTTGCTGGACGAACCGCTTTCCGCTTTGGATTTGAAGCTGAGGACAGAGATGCAGTATGAACTGCGCGAACTGCAGCGCCGCCTTGGCATTACGTTTATTTTTGTCACGCACGACCAGGAAGAAGCGCTTGCGATGAGCGATGAAATTTTTGTCATCAATAACGGGAAAATTCAGCAGAGCGGGACGCCGACCGATATTTATGATGAACCGATCAACCGCTTTGTGGCGGACTTTATCGGCGAGTCCAATATCCTTCCGGGAAAAATGATCAAGGATTTTGTTGTGGAATTTAACGGCCGTGCGTTTGAATGCGTAGACCGCGGCCTTAACCCGAACGAGCCGGTTGAAATTGTCATCCGCCCGGAAGACCTGGAGATCACGACGCCGGAAAAAGGAAATTTGAAAGTGCGGGTGGATACCCAGCTGTTCCGCGGCGTCCATTATGAAATTTGCTGCTACGATGAAGAGGGAAATGAATGGCTTGTCCACTCGACAAAAAAAGCAAAAGTCGGGGATACGATCGGCCTTTATTTTGAACCGGAAGCGATCCACGTGATGAGATTCGGCGAAACGGAAGAGGAATTCGACCGGCGCTTGGAAGCGTACGATGAGGTCCGGCCATGAAAGTGAATGCACGCGCTTTTTATCTCGTTCCGTATTTGCTGTGGATCCTTCTTTTTGTAGTCGCACCGATTTTGCTCATTCTCTATTATTCTTTTTTTGATATTGAAGGGCATTTGTCGCTTGTCAACTATGAAAAATTTTTTACGCCCGTTTATTTGAAAATGGCGCTGAGCTCTTTTTGGTATGCATTTTTGATTACGGCGTTTACGCTTTTAATTTCGTATCCGACCGCCTATCTTTTGACAAAATCGCGGCATAAGCAGCTCTGGCTCTTATTAATCATTTTGCCGACATGGATCAATTTGTTGTTAAAAGCGTATGCGTTTCTCGGGATTTTCGGCACATTCGGCCCGGCCAACTCGTTTCTTGAATGGATTGGCATTGGGCAAAAGCAGATTTTATTTACAGACTTCAGCTTTTTGTTTGTGTCCACTTATATTTTTATCCCGTTTATGATTTTGCCGATTTATAACGCGCTTGAAGAACTGAACCCGGTCTTTATGGATGCGGCACGCGATCTTGGCGCCTCGAAATGGACCACGTTCCGCCGCGTTGTGTTTCCGCTCACGCTGGACGGCGTCAAATCGGGGTGCCAGGCGGTCTTTATTCCGTCTCTGTCACTCTTTATGATTACGCGCCTGATTGCGGGAAACCGTGTCATTACGCTCGGTACGGCAATTGAAGAGCATTTCCTTGTCACACAGGATTGGGGGATGGGGTCCACGATCGCCGTCTTTTTAATCATTGCCATGGTCGTCATTATGATTGTGACCGGCAACCGGAAGTGAGGGATGAAGTTGAGAAAAAGATGGAAATGGTCAAACTTGTATCTGATATTTGTATTTATCGTCCTTTACGCGCCGATCTTTTATTTAATGTATTATTCGTTCAACAAAGCAGGGAACATGCATGAATTTACCGGTTTTACATGGGAATGGTACAAGGAAGTGTTCCAGGACACGCGCCTTGTGATCATTGTCATCAACACGCTTGTGATTGCGCTTCTCGCATCCGCGATTTCAACGGTGATCGGTGTGATGGGGGCGCTCGCGATCCGGTTTGTGAAAAGAAGAAGAACGAAAAATGCGCTGCTTTCGCTCAATAATGTGCTGATCGTAAGCCCGGACGTCATTATCGGTGCTTCGTTTCTGATTTTATTTACGATTGCAGGAATCAAGCTCGGCTTTACGTCTGTTCTCGTTTCGCACATCGCTTTTTGCATTCCGATTGTTGTGTTGATGGTGCTGCCGAAACTGCAGGAAATGAGCCCGACTTTGATGGATGCGGCGCGCGACCTCGGGGCGAGCCAGTGGGATGTGTTGTCAAAAGTGATTCTCCCGTATATTACGCCCGGTATTTTTGCCGGTTTTTTCATGGCGCTCACGTATTCGCTCGATGATTTCGCCGTCACCTTTTTTGTCACCGGCAACGGCTATTCCACGCTTTCCGTTGAAATTTATTCACGGGCGCGCCAGGGGATTTCACTCACGATTAACGCGCTGTCAACGCTGCTCTTTTTCTTCTCCATTATCCTTGTGATCGGGTACTACCTTATTAACCAGCGCCAGGCCCGCACGAACGGAATGGGGGTTAAAAGATGAAACAGTTGTTGCGTGTTTTCATTGCGATACTCGTGGTTGCCCTTGCCCTGCAGTTTCTCGCCGGGCGCATGAACCAAACGGAAGGCTACGCAGGCGGCAATACGCTTACGATTTACAACTGGGGGGATTATATCGACCCCGCCTTGATTAAGAAATTTGAAAAGCAGACCGGCATCAAAGTCATTTACCAGACTTTCGATTCGAACGAAGCCATGATGACGAAAATCTCCCAGGGCGGCACAACGTTTGATGTTGCGGTTCCGTCCGAATATATGATCGAAAAGATGAAAAAGGAGAACTTGCTGATTCCGCTTGATCATTCGAAGTTGCCGAACTTGAAATATATCGACCCGCGCTTTATGGATTTGCCGTTTGACCCGGGAAATAAATACTCGGTGCCTTATTTCTGGGGGACGGTCGGGATTGTATACAATTCAAGCATGCTCGGCGGCAAAAAAATTACAAGCTGGGATGACCTGTGGGATCCCGATTTGAAAAATCAGATTCTGCTTGTGGACGGCGCCCGCGAAGTGATGGGGATGGGGCTCAACAGCCTGCATTACTCGCTGAATGACACGAATGAAAAACATTTGCAGCAGGCAAAAGCAAAACTTGACCGGCTGATGCCGAATGTGAAAGCGATCGTCGGTGATGAAATCAAGATGCTGCTGGCCAATGAAGAAGCTTCGCTCGGGGTTGTCTGGTCGGGAGATGCGGCTGAAATCATGTCGGAGAATAAAAAGCTGAACTATGTTGTGCCGAGCGAAGGCTCCAATCTCTGGTTCGACAACATGGTTATCCCGAAAACAGCGAAAAACGTAGATGGCGCCCTGAAGTTTATCAATTTTATGCTCGATCCGAAAAACGCCGCGCAAAACGCCGAGTATGTCGGTTATTCAACGCCGAACAAAGCGGCTCTGAAGATTTTGCCAAAATCGATTTCCGGCGACCGCCGTTTTTATCCGGATGCTGCACTCACAAAGAAACTGGAAGTATATAAAAACCTTGGCAAGAAAAAACTCGCCCGCTATAATGAGCTATTTTTGGAATTTAAAATGCATACCAAATAACGAAAGCCGTCCCGGATGCGCGGGGCGGCTTTCAAAATGATTACGGACGAAAATAACCGGCGGAATGTCTTTTGAAGTGGGCACGGACATCACTCGGGTGGCGATTGAAATATTTTTTGGAGGTTTGAAAAGGCCAAAAGCGGCTTGGTTGGTGTTCGAAAT
This sequence comes from Weizmannia sp. FSL K6-3076, assembly GCF_038007245.1. Classification (NCBI taxonomy): domain Bacteria; kingdom Bacillati; phylum Bacillota; class Bacilli; order Caryophanales; family Bacillaceae; genus Heyndrickxia; species Weizmannia sp. FSL K6-3076. Next base: position 289,829 of record NZ_JBBOWU010000001.1, read on the forward strand.
GTCCTTTTGGGGGTTTGAAAAGGCCAAAAGCGGCTTGGTTGGTGTTCGAAATGTCTTTTTGGAGGTTACAAAAGGACAAAAGTGGCTTGGGTAGTGTTCGAAATGCCTTTTTGGAGAGCTCAAAAAGACAAAAGGAACCCGGGCAGTGATCGAAATGTCCTTTTGGAGGGCTCAAAAGGACAAAAGGAATCCGGGTAGCGATCGAAATGTCCTTTTGGAGGGTTCAAAAGGCCAAAAGTGGCTTGGGTAGTGTTCGAAATGTCTTTTTGGAGGTTTGAAAAGGACAAAAGTGGCCTGGTTGGTGTTCGGAATGTCCTTTTGGAGGCTTCAAAAAGACAAAAGGACCCCGGGTAGCGATCGAAATGTCCTTTTGGAGGTTTCAAAAAGACAAAAGTGGCCTGGTTGGTGTTCAAAATGTCTTTTTGGAGGTTTCAAAAGGCCAAAAGCGGCTTGGGTAGTGTTCGAAATGTCTTTTTGGAGAGTTCAAAAGGACAAAAGGGACCCGCCCACCAATAGAAATCCTTCATCGAGATTATGAAAGACAAAAGAGAGACGGCAGCCCTCGGAAATGTCCTTCATCCCGCGCATGAAGGACAAAAGGGGATCCGCCCGCCCTCGGAAATGTCCTTGATCGCGGGCATGAAAGACAAAAGGGACCCCGCCCGCCCCCAGAAATGTCCTTCATCACAGGCATGAAAGACAAAAGGGGATCCGTCCGCCCGCAGAAATGTCCTTCATCGCAGCCATTTGGGCGACCTGCGTACTCGGCCATAAAAAAAGCAGGGTCTGGCCCCACTTTCGCCTTACGCTCTTCGCTTTTCCATATCAATATACAAATTCCGGTATGCATTCGATTCCGCCTGCATGCCGAGTTCGTGATAAATTTTTGACAACCATTTGACCGGGGTTGGGTCGTTTTCCCGCAACTCCATTTCCCAGCTGAAACAGTCAAGCGCCTTGTCGTATTGCCCAAATTCAAAATACAATTCTCCGAGCAGCGATTGCTTGTCGGGATCGTCCGCCATTTGGTGCATTTGCTCCACTTTGCGGATGGCCGGCAAATGCCCCGCCGCTTTCTTGAACGGAAGCAGCCATTCCATTATATAGGAAGTGTCCCGGTGCTGTAACAAATATGAAATGCACTTTGCCGCAAATTTCTCTGCCTGTGCCGGGTGCCCGGAAAAAAGTGGGGCAAGCCGGTTCAGCGTTTCCACATCTGTATGGCCATCCGGGCTCCATGATTCAAGCATATTTTCCACTTTTTCCGCCTGTTTCGCACTAAGCTGAATCTGTTCCTCAAGCATCATCGGGATCATTTTTTCCAGTTGTTTTGTCTCAATATAAAACTTCAGTAAATCCTGCTGCAGCGGTTCAAACTGCCGGATGCGGGCATAAAGATTTTCCAAAATGGCCATTTTTTCCGCCTGTTCAAAATGCGCCTCCAGCCGCTCAAGAAGGGCTTTGTAACCGGCATCGGATGGCGCCGCCTCCATCTGTTCAAGGCTTAACGCGATTTCGTCCGCCCACCGGTTTTGCGCCCGCAGCAGGCTGCAAAGTTTTGCAAAAGCATCGGTATCCGGCATTTTCTCATATAAAAGTTTTTCGGCATAAAGGGGGTCTTTCCGGATCAGTTCGGGTGAATAGGATTGAAAGAGTTTGTCGTACTTAATCAGATTTAAATCGCGGGACATTTGCTTGACCCAGCTTTGCTTCGGCGCAAAATCTTTTAAGATGCGGAGGATGCGCGCGCACTGCAATAGCTGGCCGTTGCGGCGGTATTCGTAAAAGATGGACTGGATATATTCAAAGAGCTTCCGTTTCGGGACAAACGATTCGAAAAACGTGGCAATCCAGGCGGCTTCAAGTGGCGGGAACAGTTTCTCCATTTTGCCGGTAAGCTGGGCAAAATGAACGGTTTTAAAAGAGCAACCCGGCTGGAAAAGCAAATCAATCAGCGGATGGGGAGGCTCCAGCACAATGCAGTCACGGAAAGCCTGCGCCACTGCGGACTGCCGTTTGATTTTGGCGGCGGGTACCGCGTTCAAATAATGGTCCTTGTAAAAAATCACATACCACAGGCGGCCATCATCACCGGTTGCCTCGACAAATTTGCCCTGCAAAAAAACGGCCATCCTTTCTATATCCGCGTGAATCACGTGTTTGCGGTCTGTAATGGTCAATTGGGCTGCCATAAAATCCCCTCCTTGATAGTTTGATTATACCATACGAGAGCGGGATTGCGACCATCGGATATTCCGTAGCAGGCTCACGATTTTGAAGGATTGCGGGTTGTTCCAAGAAAGATTTTAGGCCCGTTTTTGGCGCTGAACCACCGTTGGCAGGCAAAAGATCCGTGGCAAAAGCCCGCCGCAGGGTTAAATTGCGAATTGATATGCTTACCCGGCCCCGGGTAAACGTATCAGGGGCCTTCACGAAAAAGCTTCGCGGACGTTCTTTTATTTCATATGCAAAGTTTTTACGCTGCCATGTTCTATTACGATGCAAATACAACAGTTTTTGCTGCCGGCAAACCGATACGGATATATCCGGGCAGGCCGGAAAAGCGTGATAAGGGTTACAATTTCTTACAATAAAAATTTTTTATTAATTTGTTATATTTCTATATTGATAAATTTTCAATGAAAAGTATAATAGAGATATGCAATTATACAAAAATTTTGGGGAGGATGAGAGATGAGCATCTTTCAGACAAAAGCAATCGCAAACCTTGTAGAAGAGACCCAGGGCAAGCAAGGGCTGAAAAAAGCGCTTGGTGCACTCGATCTCACTTTGCTTGGGATCGGCGCCATTATCGGCACAGGCATTTTCGTGCTGACAGGTGTGGCAGCAGCAAACTATTCCGGCCCTGCACTCGTCATTTCCTTTATCCTGTCGGGCCTCGCATGCGGATTTGCTGCCTTGTGTTATGCAGAATTTGCATCAATGGTGCCGGTTGCCGGAAGTGCTTATACTTACGGGTATGCGGCGCTGGGTGAATTTTGGGCATGGATTATCGGTTGGGATTTAATTTTGGAATACGGCCTGGCGGTTGCGACCGTTGCGATCGGCTGGTCCGGATACGCCGTGAACCTGCTCGGAAATCTCGGAGTCCATCTGCCAAAAGCGCTGACGCTTGCACCGATGGACGGCGGCATTGTCAACCTGCCGGCCATTCTCATCATCGCTTTGGTTGCCTGGCTGTTGTATTCAGGGGTCCAGCAGACATCCCGCCTGAACGGCATCATCGTAGCCATTAAAGTGGCCGTTGTCCTGTTGTTTGTCGTGCTTGCTGTCGGGCATGTAAAACCGGTCAACTGGCATCCGTTCATGCCGTTCGGGTTTAAAGGCGTGCTTTCGGGCGCAGCGGTTATTTTCTTTGCTTACATCGGTTTTGATGCTGTGTCGACAGCTGCGGAAGAAACGCGCCGCCCGCAAAAAGACGTGCCACGCGGAATTTTGTTCTCCTTGTTAATTTGTACCGTGTTGTATATCATCGTTTCCGCCATTTTGACAGGCGTTGTCAAATTCAGCATTTTCGGCAGGCCGGAAGCTGCTTCTGCTCCAGTTGCTTATGCATTGCAGCAAATCGGCATTCACTGGGGTGCGGCACTGGTTTCCGTCGGGGCCATTTGCGGGATTACTTCCGTATTGGTTGTCATGGCATACGGGCAGACGCGTGTATTGTTTGCCATGTCGCGTGATGGACTTTTGCCTAAAATTTTTTCAAAAGTCAGTGAAAGGAGAAAAACCCCGGCGACTTCAACCGTTCTGGTCGCGATCGTAACCGCGGTCACAGCCGGGTTCCTGCCGATCAATATCGTGGCTGAGATGACCAATATTGGGACGCTTGCTGCATTTGTGATTGTATGCGTGGCAGTCATCGTGCTCCGATATAAACGCCCGGATCTGGAACGCCCGTTTAAAGCGCCACTTGTGCCAGTCCTGCCAGCCCTTGGCGCGATTTGTTGCACCATCCTGATCGCAAGCCTGCAGCCGGCAACTTTGATCCGTTTCGCTGTCTGGTTCGCAATCGGCATGGTCATTTACTTCGGATACAGTATCCGCCACAGTGAGCTGCAGCAGGGAGCGAAAAAAACAGCATAAAATCCAAAAAAAAATAGATGGCCTGTTTCAGCAGGTCATCTATTTTTTGAATTTTTTTACGTTTTGTTATTGATCGTTTACGACAATATAAGCTGCTTTAACTGGCCCATGGACGCCGACGATCAAGTTCATTTCAATGTCAGCGGAGTTGCTTGGGCCTGTAATAAAATTGATGCACGACGGGACGGTTTCCCCGTTTTTGATTTTTTCGCGGATCTTTAAGGCGGCCTGCGTCATACGCGGGACAATCGTGCTTTTCGGCACAATCGCGATATAGGTTTTCGGCAGCAGGCTGACCGACCGGCCGCGTTCTTTACTGCTGAATAAAACCACCGTGCCGGATTCCGCCAATGTGATATCACTGAACGTAATCCCGACATTCGCTTTCTCGCACAGCGCAATATTTTTTTCGCCGATTTCGGGATCCCAGACATGGGTTTCGATTCCCATTTTCGGCCAGCCTTCCTCAATCAGCGGGGTTAAACCGAATTCCCCGAACCGCTTGTCATTCCAAAGCGAGACAGGCCCGCCGCCGTACAGTTCGACAACTTCGTTTAATTTTCCGGGCAAAGTTTTTGCATCCGTTTCAAAAAAATCAACATGGACACTGAGCGACTGCTGGCGCAATACTTCCAGCAGTTCCTCCTGGTTTGCATTTGGCAGTACATCATATTGCGGCTTATGCTTGTAATCCGGGCGGGCAACACCGGATACAACCGGTTTGCGGCCGAGCCTGCCGGCAATATTTTTTAAAAATGCATCCCGGTTTTGGATGGCTCCGTTCATTTTTTCTGCCCCCTGTCTTTTTCCCGCTTTTCAAACCAGTCGCGGAAAGGTTCTTTGTTCGGCGCAGGGAAATCGCGCACATCCGTCCACGGTTTCATCGGGCCAGGCCCTTTGTGGATCAAATCGTCTTTTAAAAACGGGCGGACGACTTTGGAAGCCATTTTTGCGCCTGCCCCGTAAATCCCGGGTTTTGAAGCGCCGACGCCGAATGCTTTCATCAGCAGCCGTTCCGCTACCGGCGAGCGTTTTTCTTTTTCCGCGATCACTTGGCGGTGCTTGATCAAAAGCTCATGCAGCGGAATTTTCACCGGGCAGGCTTCCGTGCAGGCGCCGCAAAGCGAAGAGGCGTACGGGAGTTCTTTGTATTTGTCGTATCCGCCTAAAAGCGGGCTTAATACCGCGCCGATCGGTCCCGGGTAAATGGAGCCGTACGAATGGCCGCCGATATTCCGGTAAACCGGGCAAACATTGATGCAGGCTGCACAGCGGATGCACTGCAGCACTTGTTGGAATTCCGTCCCGAGAATATCGGAACGCCCGTTGTCGACAATCACGAGGTGGAATTCTTCCGGCCCGTCGACTTCGCCTGCTTCTTTCGGGCCGGTCACGGTTGTAATATAGCTCGTCAGCCGCTGACCGACCGCGCTCCTCGTTAAAAGGCTCACCAAAACTTCAAACTCTTCGTAAGTCGGGACCAGCCGTTCCATCCCCATCACAGCGATCTGTGTTTTCGGAAGGGTTGTGACCATGTCGGCATTCCCTTCATTTGTGACAAGGCCGACCGATCCGCTTTCGGCAATGGCAAAGTTGCAGCCGGTAATCCCGATTTCCGCTGATAAAAATTCTTCGCGCAAAACTTTACGTGCAAACGCGGCCAGCTCCTCCGGTTTTTCTGTGCCGGTATAGCCGAGGCGGTCACGGAACACGTCGCGGATTTGATCTTTGTTTTTGTGCAAAGCCGGCGCGACGATATGGGAAGGATGGTCGCCGGCCACCTGTAAAATGTACTCGCCGAGGTCGGATTCGACAACAGTGCTGCCCGCTTCCATCAGGGCTTCGTTCATGCCGATTTCTTCCGTCACCATCGATTTCGATTTAATCACTTTTTTCGCGTTTTTTTTCTGCACGACTTCTTTAATATACCGGCTCGCTTCTTCAGCGGTCTGGGCAAAGAAGACATGGCCGCCGCGTTTCGATACATTTTCGCTTAATTGATATAGATAATAGTCCAGATTGTTTAAAACATGCTGGCGGATTTCTTCGCCGAGCGAACGCCATTCTTCCCAGTTTCCGAGTTCATTGGCCGCTGCCAGCCGGTTGGTTTGCAGCCGTTCCTGGGCACTTCGGACGGCACCGCGCATAAAATCATCGTTGATGCCTTCTTCGACCCTGCCTTTAAATTTTTCATCACTAATCGATAAACCCATTTTTTTCACCCCTTTGCCGTTTTTTAATCCCTGCTGTTCAAAACTTCAGCAATATGCATAATTTTTATCGGTTTTCCTTTACGCGTCATCCGGCCGCCAATATTCATTAAACAGCCGCAGTCGCCGCCGATTAAAACGTCGGCGCCGGTTTCTTCGACGTGCTCCACTTTTTCGTCCACCATTTGCTCGGAGATTTCGCTCATTTTCACGGAAAATGTGCCGCCGAATCCGCAGCATGACAATGCATTAGGCAGCGGCACAAATTCAAGGCCGTCCACATGTTTTAACAGTTTCATAGGCGCGTCTTTTACCCCGAGCAGGCGCGTCATATGGCATGATGGATGGTAGGTGGCCTTTGCGTGCAGGCTTGCCCCGACATCTTCCACTTTTAATACATCCACGAGAAATTGTGTAAATTCGTATGTTTTTGCAGCGAGCGCTTTTGCTTTTGGTTCCCACACCGGGTCGCCCGCAAAAATTTCCGGGTATTCTTTAAACATGTATGCGCATGAGCCGGAAGGGGATACGACGTAATCTGCGTTTTCAAATGCTTTCATCATTTGTTTCATCGCAGGCTTTGTATCTTCCAGATAACCGCTGTTATAGGACGGCTGCCCGCAGCAGATCTGGCCTTTTGGAAGATCAACTTCACAGCCCTGCCGCTCCAGCACTTCCACCATTGCTTTCCCGACGTCCGCTTTGAACATATCGACAAGGCAAGTGATGAACAAACTCACTCTCACAATATTCACCTTCTTAAAGTATTAGGCCAATCATCAGATGACCGGATTACAGTTATTATACTCCTTATAGTGAAAACTTGGCAATGAAAGAAATATAGGTTTTAAAACTTTTGCCCTACGAAACGGCAGTTCTGATTGGTTTCCATTCCGGAATCAAAAAGTTAATTCCATTCTATATGTTTATTTTAATGGAAAGATACAAATAAAACACCTGATTTACCGCTTTTTCTATCTTTAGTGACCTTTCTGGAGAGCCCAGCCTTTTTAGTCAAGCCGAACAGTTCTCTTAACGGAAAAGATGCTGCCTTCCTGTAAATAATTCAAAAATTTTAGATACTTATTTACATTTTATCCTTGTCTCTTTACGATATAAATATATGAACATGTTTGGAAAGGGGATGATGATTTGGTCACTTTGGAAAAACTTGTCGAATTGCCTGCGTTTGGCCGGATTGTGCTTGCCGCCGGAAAGTCAGGAATCAGCCGGGCGGTTACGGGGGTCAATGTGACGGAGAGCGTTGATTGGGCGGATTTTTTTAAGCCGAACGAACTACTTGTCACCACTGGGGTCACCATGGGCAATGATCCTGAAAAATTGGAGGAGATGGTGGCGTTTGCCTGCGGTCGGCGCGCAGCCGGGATTGTCATTAACACGGGCCCGTATATTCCTGAAATTCCAGAGGCGGTCATCCGGTTTGCCGATTCACAACATTTTCCGGTTTTTCAAATGCCATGGGATTACCGGGTAGCAGATTTTATAAAAATTACCGTCCAATTTTTGATGATTGAGCAAGGTAAAGAAGCGCTTTCCCAGCAAATACTTGCGGAACTCCTTTTTAACCCGGGGATGGACCGGGCGTATATGCGGAACGGGCTGTTCAAACTCGGTTTTGGGGAAGATGCAGATTACGGCATCATCGTTTGTACCCAGGACACGGAAAAGCCTGATATGTTGCCGTTTGCACAAACGGTGGAAGATGTTTTCCATGCCCGTTATGCGCAGTATCTGGCCGGCGTTTATGAAGACCAGATTATTTACCTTGTCGACCGTTCAAAAGTGCGGACGCCAGATATCCCGTTTGCAAGGGCAGCGGCAAAAATTCAGGAATCCATTTATAAACGGAATATGGAAAGCCTGCTTGTGGGGATGGGAAATTTTTACCGGGATATTGCCGGGATCCATAAAAGCTACCACGAAGCAAAAATGGTCATCCAGCTTGCCAAGCGCCAAGCTGTACCGCCTATTTGCAAATACAAGGAAATCGGCGCCTATAAAATTCTAATGGAAGTCAAGGATCGCGAAAGGATTGCAGGGTTCCACGGGGATATGCTTGGCAACTTGTACCGCTACGATGAGTTGCACGGCACAGATTATGTCCATTTCCTGAAAATTTATTTGGAAGAAGACGGCCAGACTGCTGCGATCAGCCGCCGCGAATTTATTCACCGCAACACCGTGCTGTATAAGGCGAAAAAAATAGAAACGATACTGGATGCAGACCTGACCCGCAGTTTTACAAAGACCAATCTTTCGCTTGCGTTCATGATTGAAGACATTCTCCAATGAGTATGTGCAACCGCACAAAATAATTTGTTCCAATCATCATTACATTCTGAAAAAAACCTTTTTATAATGAGGTTATCATTTACAAAATAGAAATGGAGCTGTCAATCATGAATGAAGCGGAGATTACGCAAATCCAGCAAGACGATCGGCAGTATGTCATGCACTCGTGGGCGAAACAGGCGTATGTGCGGCCAACGGTAATCACGAAAGCAAAAGGCATTTTTTTCTGGGATGAAAGGGATCATAAGTGCTATGACATGTGCTCCCAGCTTGTTTATTTGAATGTCGGGCACCGGCACCCAAAATTGTTGGAGGCGTTTAAATCGGTCGGGGAAATTCCGCTCGCCGCGCCGGCGTTTGCCACCGCGCCAAAATCTCAACTTGCCCGCAAAATTGTTAAGGCGGCACCGGAAAACATGGCCAAAGTATTTTTTACAAATGGGGGTGCGGACGCCAATGACCATGCTGTGAAAATTGCGCGGATGGCCACCGGGCGTTATAAAATTTTTTCGCGCTATCGTTCCTACCATGGCGCGACATTTGGAGCCGGCAACCTGACAGGGGAATCGCGGCGCTTTCTCGTGGAACCAGGGATCCCCGGTTTTGTAAAATTTGAAACACCCTATCTGTACCGCGAAACGCTGGATTTTGAAAGTGAGGAAGCGGCGTCCGCTTTTTACCTTAACCGTCTGCACAGCCAGATCCTCTATGAAGGGCCTGATCAGATTGCCGCTGTTTTCCTTGAGCCGGTTCCGGGCTCAAATGGCGTCCTCATCCCGCCGAAAGGATATCTTGAAGGCGTGCGCGAATTGTGCAGCCGCTACGGAATCCTGATGATCTGCGACGAAGTGATGACCGGCTTTGGTCGGACGGGCAAAATGTTTGCTGTCCAGCACTATCCTTTTGAACCAGATATGATTACTTTCGCAAAAGGAGTGACAAGCGGATACAGCCCGCTTGGCGGTGTCATTCTCAGCCGGGACGTAGCGGAATACTTCGATGAGCATATTTTTCTGACTGGCCTGACCTACAGCGGTCACACGGTTTCAGCTCAAATTGGCTGTGCCTCGATGGACATTTACCAGGAAGAGAATCTGCTTGAAAATGCCCGCGAAACCGGGGGTGTGCTGGCAGAACGGCTCAAACAGTTGAAAAAATTTCGCGCAGTCGGAGATGTCCGCTCGATCGGCCTCTTTGCCGCAGTCGAGCTCGTAAAAGATAAGGAAACGAAGGAACCGCTTCAGGCATATGGCATGGATTACGGAAAAGATCCGTCCGGCCTTATGAAGAAATTTGTAGCGCTGCTTGCAGAAAAAGGTTTTTATACCTATTCGCATGAGTCAAGTGTGATTATTGCCCCGCCGCTGATCATTACAGCCGAACAGGTGAATGAAGCGATGAACTTGTTTGAAACGGCCCTTCGCGAGTTTGAAGAGAACGTATTGTTTCCTGCAAATACTTTAACGGTAAAATGAGGAAAAGCATTGTTGGGATAGAAAGTTTTTCAAAAACTTCATTGGCGCCGGCCGGTGAACTGCGGAAAGGTAAGGGATTGTTGAAATGGAGGACTTTTTTTATAAACAGCCCGTCCCGATTGATTTCGGGGCCGGCAAGATCAGGAAGCTACCTGAAATCATCAAACAGACAGGCGGAAAAAAGGGCATTTTAATCAGCGCCCCGTCGATGCTCAGACAGGGAATTGCGCAGGATATCATGAAAGAAGCTGGTGGTGCGCTTACGGCGGTGTTTTCAAGTATTCAGCAAAATCCGACCGTAAAAAACACGGATGATTGCGCGCGGATGCTGCGTGAAGAAGGAGCAGATTTCGCGGTTGCCATCGGGGGAGGCAGTGTCCTCGATTGCGCGAAAGCTGCTGCCTGCATCGCGCAGACGCCATACAGCGCGTCTGCGTTTCTGGCAAAAGCACAAACGCTTGTGCAACCGGGCATTCCGCTGATCGCCATTCCCACAACTTCAGGGACTGCGAGCGAAGTGACCAATGTGTCGGTCCTGACCGATACCAAAAAAGGCATTAAGGCGCTGATTTCAAGTGATTTCCTTTACCCCGCGTATGCTCTCGTGGATCCTGAATTGACGCTCTCGTGCCCGAAACATGTTACAGCGTCAAGCGGGCTTGATGTGCTTGCACATTCCCTTGAAGCCTATTATGGGAAAAAGCACCAGCCTTATACAGATATGGCGGCTGAACGGGCTGCAGCGCTCGTGTTTGAATACCTGCTCCCGGCTTACCATGAACCTGGAAATCTGCAGGCGCGGGCAAAAATGAGTGAGGCATCCGTCACAGCCGGGCTTGCTTTTAACATGACGCAGACGGCCGCCGCCCATGCCTGCTCTTACCCGCTGACTCAGGAATTCGGCATTGCGCACGGGGAAGCATGCGCTTTTACCCTGCCGTCGTTCTGGCGTTTGAACAGTGTGGAAGGACCGGAAAGCGGGCGCCTTGAAGCGTTCAGCCGCTGCCTCGGGTTCAAAGATGCGGACGCGCTTGCCGGTCGTATTGATGAAATGAAAAAAGAAATGGGGCTTATCACGACGCTTGAGGAAGCAGGTATTGAAACGGAAGCAGATCTGGACCGGCTTGTCGCAGCGAGCTTTGCACCAAATATGCAGAATAGCCCAGTGAATATAACAAAAGACAAATTGAAAGTTATGTACAGCCGGCTCGCAGGCGGAAAAGTTAAACTGGCTTGATAAAAGCTTCGGCGTTCATTAGCGGTGAACAGTAGATTTTTTCACAAAAAAATAAACTGAAAATTAGCTTAAAAATAAACATTAAAACAATAAAAATAGTGATTTTGTTTTTTCAGTGATATTCAACAAAAGGAGGAGAAAGGCATGCAGCAACAAAAAATGCTGGTTAATGCACAAAGGTTACAGGAAACGCTGGAAAAGTTTGCGTCATTCGGGCGGACGCCGAATAACGGGGTTACACGGTTATCATTGTCGCAGGAAGATCTTACAGCAAGGGAGTACTTGGAAACTTGCTGTAAGGAAATCGGGATGGAAGTGAAATACGATGACATGGCAAACATGTATGCTACAATGCCCGGCAAAGAAGGCAAGCCGCCTGTGGTGATGGGCTCCCATCTCGATTCCGTCAAGAAGGGCGGACGCTTTGATGGCGTTCTTGGTGTCGCGGCGGCATTGGAAGTGGCTCGCACGATTCATGACAACCGGATCAAATTGGAAATCCCTTTTACCATCGTCAATTTTACAAATGAAGAAGGGGCAAGATTTGAGCCGGCGATGATGTGCTCGGGGGTCATTTCGGGCAAATTTGATAAGCAAACCGTTCTTCAAAGCCGGGATGAGACGGGGATGACATTCGGAGAGGCGCTTTCGGCGAGCGGTTATGCCGGCAGCGTTGAAAACCGCCTGAAGAAAGCAGCCGCCTTTCTTGAAATGCATATCGAGCAAGGTCCGGTCCTGGAAAGTGAAGACAAACAAATCGGAATTGTCGAAGGGGTCGTCGGCATGGTCAATTATGAAATTGAAGTCACTGGCGAATCCAACCATGCTGGCACGACGCCGATGGGCATGAGGAGGGATGCATTGTTCGTTGCTTGTGACATCATCAGGGATGTTCGTGAACAATTGAGTATGCTTGACCCGGAACTTGTTTATACGATGGGGCGGATGAATGTGTATCCGAATATCCATACCGTCATTCCGAATAAAGTGGTGTTCACACTTGAAGCAAGGCACAAAGATCCTCAAGTAGTGTCGCAGGTGGTGAGTACAATCAGGACGTTACCGCAGGAAATGGGCGGATGCACGATTGCTTCAAAAAAATTATGGTCCCGTGATACCGTTGCATTTGATCAGGGCATTGTCAGCCGGCTTGAAAAATCGGCTCAGTCGCTTGGGATTTCCGCCAAAAGAATGTACAGCGGCGCTGGCCATGATGCGCAATTTATTGCAAGCTACCTGCCAACCGCGATGATTTTTGTACCGAGTGCAGGTGGCAAAAGCCACTGTGAGGAAGAACTGACGTCATATGAAGACTGCGCGCGCGGCGCAAACGTGGCACTGGATACCGTGTTGTCTTTGCTTACAGGGCAATAACAGCAAATGAAAACGGAGGGGAACGGATGAAATCACAAATTGAAGAAAACGGTATTGTCATCCTGACGAAGGAAACGGCAGAACAATTGCAGCACTCAAACCTCTGGAATGATGACCTGCGCCCTGCAACAAAAGAAGAGCATACCTGGACAGGAAGGAGTTTTGCAGCTTTATGGATCGGCATGTGCCTGATCATTCCTTCCTATACAATGGCAAGCGGCATGATCTCGCTTGGGATGAACTGGTGGCAGGCACTTCTGACCATTTTTCTTGGAAACTGCGTTGTGCTGGTCCCGATTTTGTTAAATGCGCATGCCGGTGCAAAATTTGGGATTCCTTATCCGGTATTTGCAAGGCTCTGGTTCGGATCAAAAGGCGCACATATTCCGACTTTGGCTCGTGCGATCGTGGCAGCCGGTTGGTTCGGGATTAATACCTGGATCGGCACGACAAGTATTGACGCCTTGATGTCGCGCATGGTCTCGGGCTGGTCCGGCCTGCCTTTTCATACCGGAATTGTATTTCTGCTTTTCTGGGCGTTAAATGTTGGCATTGGGATCAAAGGGCCTGAAGCGATTAAATGGCTTGCCACCATTTCTACACCGGTGGTTGGGGTCTCGTCCATAATTTTATTTATCTGGGCGGCCACCCATGTCAATGGCTGGGGGCCAATACTCACAGCGCCGAGCAAGTTCCAGACGACAGGCGAATTTCTCGCGGTGTTCTTCCCGGCACTGACCGGCGTCATAGCCTTTTGGGCAACGCTTGCGCTTAATATTCCCGATTTTGCCCGCCATGCGGTGAACCAAAAATCGATGATGATTTCCCAGTCGTTTGCGCTGCCGCTGACGATGACAATATTCTCTTTTATCGGCATTTTCGTCACTTCCGCCACCGTTGTGATTTTTGGTCAGGCACTTTGGCAGCCGGTTGATCTGCTTTCAAAATTCCCGACTCTTGTCGTTTTTATCGGGGCCATTGTTGTCGCCATTTCATCCATTACGGTCAATGTCGGCGCGAACCTGGTGGCCCCGGCCCGGGCAGTTGAAAATTTATGGCCGCGGCGCCTGACATTTGCGTCGGGCGCAATTGTGACAGGCCTTTTTGCCATTGCCATGCAGCCATGGTACCTCATGTCAAACTTTCAAAATCTGATTTACGGTTTTCTTGGCACATACGGTGCGCTCCTCGGCCCGATTGACGGTATTGCGATCGCCGATTACTGGATTGTAAGGCGCCGGAGGTTTGACCTAAAAGAACTGTATGAGACGAACGGGCGCTACAACTATTCTTCCGGAATTAATACGAGCGGGGTATTTGCGCTTGTGATCGGCATTGCGGTTCCGGTTGTGGGGCTTCTTGTCCCGGGCCTTAGATTTTTGTGGGACAATGCGTGGACAGTCGGAATCTTAGTTGCCGCTGTTGCCTACAGCTGGCTGATGCGCAATGACAGGAGTTTGTTGTCCCAGAAAGCATATGAAGACATCACCGTTTTTGTCAGCCGTCATGAAAAAGGCGGTGCGGTGACCGCAACCGTTGCGGAACAAAGCAATCAAATATAACTTGCAGGGGGTGTTTGAATGGAATCTTTGACGGTCTCAGCCGTGTTTAAAGAAGTTCGGCGAGATTTATCCGCACAGGAAGCAGTGGAAGAAGCAAACCGTTGTTTATACTGTTATGATGCGCCATGTACGAAAGCCTGCCCGACCGGCATTCCCGTTCCTTCTTTTATCCGGAAAATCGCCACGGGCAATTTGAAAGGTTCCGCGCGTGCGATTCTGGAAGCCAATCCGATGGGGGCGACCTGTGCCCGCGTCTGCCCTACCGAAGAATTGTGCGAAGGGGCATGCGTGCTGAACGAGCTTTCCCTGCCGATTATGATTGGCGATTTGCAGCGGCATGCCGTTAACTGGGCGATGCAGTCCGGGGAGACTCTTTTTGAAAAACGCACGTCAAACGGCATGAAGGTTGCCATTATCGGCAGCGGCCCAGCCGGTTTATCCGCGGCTAGGGAACTGGCGAGGCACGGCTTTGGCGTCACTGTTTATGAAGCAAAGGAAAAAGCGGGCGGACTCGATACATACGGGATTGTCCCGTTCCGCCTTCCCCAGGAAATTCCGCTCTGGGAAGCGGACCAAGTGACAGCTTTGGGCGTGGAGATTTTGACAGAAATAAGGGTCGGCGAAGACATTTCAGCGGAGGAAATCCTCTCCCGCTATGATGCCGTGCTAGTTGCATGCGGAATGGGAAATGTTCCGCGCCTCGGCATCCCCGGAGAGGAGTACAACGGCGTTTTGGATGCAATTGAATTGATCGAGAATATCAAAGAAGGCAGGATAACGAATGAATTTAAGGGCAAAAGGGCGGTTGTCATCGGTGCCGGGAATACAGCGATCGATGCTGCCACCTGCCTGAAGCGCGCGGGGGCGGCGGATGTAAAAATTGTCTACCGCAGAACCGAAGCGGAAATGACGGCTTACAAAAGTGAATACGAATTTGCGAAGCGGGAGGGAATTGAATTCAGATGGCAGTGGCAGCCCGCAGAAATCATCAGCGATGTATCCGGCAATGTTACGGCGCTTTCTTTGAGCCGGGTCGTGCTTGGCGCACCTGATGCCTCTGGAAAACGCAAGATCCAGGCAACAGAAGATCCGAAATTTAGGCTAGAAACAGACGTGGTGGTCCGGGCGATTGGCCAAAACCGCCGTACTGATCTAATCAATGCATTCGGCCTTGTGCATCACCATGGTATTCTTGCAGTGGATCCGGAAACTTATCAAACTTCCAATGAAAAAATTTATGCGGCCGGAGACGTTATTTTTGGCATCGGCCTCACGGAAGCGATGGTAGTCAGTGCGGTTGAACAGGGAAAGAAGGCAGCATATGCCATTCAACGCGCCATGCAGACGCGTTACATGAGAGAGGAGGTTTAGTTTTTGGCAAATTTAAACGTTGAGATTACCGGCATCCGTTCGCCCAATCCTTTCTGGCTGGCATCGGCGCCGCCGACCAATTCCGGCTACCAGGTACAGCGTGCATTTGAAGCCGGATGGGGCGGGGTGGTTTGGAAAACGCTCGGCGATCCGATTTTAAATGTCACGTCCCGGTTCGCCGCACTTTCCTATAGCGGAAGAAGAATGGCCGGTTTCAATAATATTGAACTGATTACAGACCGGCCGCTGGATGTAAACCTGAAAGAAATTACTGAAACGAAAAAGAAATTTTCTGATCGAGCAATTATTGCCTCGGTGATGGTGGAGCCAAAACGGGAAAAATGGCATGAAATTGTCAAAAGGGTGGAGGATGCCGGTGTTGATGGACTCGAATTAAATTTTGGCTGCCCGCACGGCATGGCGGAGCGCGGGATGGGTGCGGCATCCGGCCAGGTCCCGCAGCTGGTTGAACAGCAGACTTACTGGGTCAAGGAAGCCGCAAAAACCCCGGTGATTGTAAAACTGACTCCGAATATAACGGATATTACAGCCACTGCCTTCGCTGCTGTACAGGGTGGAGCCGATGCCGTCAGTATGATCAATACAATTAACAGCCTGATGGGGGTGGATCTCGATACCTGGCAGACCGTCCCCCACGTAGCAGGCCTTGGCACACACGGCGGCTACTGCGGCCCGGCCGTGAAGCCGATCGCATTAAGTATGGTGGCAGAATGTGCCCGCGACCCTGACATCCCCGTCCCGATTTCCGGAATCGGAGGGATCGCCACCTGGAAAGACGCAGCTGAATTTATGCTGATGGGCGCCTCCAATGTCCAAGTTTGCACGGCCGTCATGCACCACGGATTCTCAATCGTAGAGGATATGATTGACGGATTGAACCATTATTTGGATGAAAAAGGGTTGCAATCAGCTTCGGACCTTATTGGAAAATCCGTACCGAAATACAAAAACTGGGGAGAACTCGACCTTAATTACAGGACAGTCGCCCGCATTAACGAGGAGCATTGCATTCATTGCAATAAATGCTATATCGCCTGTGAAGATACGGCTCACCAGTGTATTGACAGGCTGGTGGATACTTCCGGAAAAAGCATTTTAAGGGTGCGCGAAGAAGACTGCGTCGGCTGCAATCTTTGCTCGCTTGTCTGCCCGTCGGACGGCGCCATCACAATGATACCGTTACGAGGGGAAATGCCGCTTACCTGGAATGAACGTCAGCGAAAAATATCCGGTCTTGAAGCCGACGAAATCACAATCAGTTAAATGGAGGGAAATACATGAAAAAACTTATTAAAAATGGAATTGTTGTAACCGCAGCGGACACTTATGAAGCTGATTTGCTGGTTGATGGGGAGAAAATTACAGAAATAGGACGCAATCTCACAGTAGATGATGCAGAAATCATAGATGCAAAGGGGGCTTATATTTTTCCGGGCGGGGTCGATCCGCATACACACCTAGACATGCCGTTCAACAATACGGTAACCGATGATGACTGGGAAACCGGCACAATTGCCGCAGCATTCGGCGGCACCACCACGATCATTGATTTCTGCCTTACAACAGGGGATGATACGTTGGAAAAAGCCGTTGCGCGCTGGCATGGCAAAGCGGAGGGCAAAGCTGCCATTGATTATGGTTTCCACTTGATGCTTGCCAATCTGGATGAAAAGGTGCTGGAAGAATTGCCACTCTTGCTGGAAAAAGAAGGAATCACCTCGCTGAAAGTTTTTATGGCATACGCAAAAGAATTCCAAGCTGACGACCGCACCCTGTTCCGCGCATTTAAAGCCGCAAAAGAAGCAGGCGCGCTCGTAATGGTCCACTGCGAAAATGGAAGCGTCATTGACGAACTGGTTACAAAGGCGCTTGCAGAGGGACAC
Source organism: Weizmannia sp. FSL K6-3076 (assembly GCF_038007245.1). Lineage (NCBI taxonomy): Bacteria > Bacillati > Bacillota > Bacilli > Caryophanales > Bacillaceae > Heyndrickxia > Weizmannia sp. FSL K6-3076. The sequence continues at coordinate 307,379 of NZ_JBBOWU010000001.1, forward strand.
ACGGAACCGATTTACCATGCTTTAACCAGGCCTTCCGAAGCGGAAGGGGAAGCGACACACCGGGCAATCGAGCTGGCCCACATGGCGGATTCCCAGCTGTATGTCGTCCATGTCACCTGTGCCGAAGCCGTCAAGCAAATCGCCGAAGCACGCGCCAAAGGATACAAAGTATGGGGAGAAACATGCCCGCAATACCTTGTCCTTGACCAGTCTTATTTGGAAAAACCGGATTTTGAAGGTGCCAAATACGTCTGGTCGCCGCCGCTCCGCGAAAAGCATCACCAGAAAGTGTTGTTTGACGCTTTAAAGGCCGGCATTTTGCAAACCCTTGGCTCGGATCAATGCTCTTTTAACTTTAACGGAAAAAAACAGCTCGGACGCAATGACTTTTCTAAAATCCCGAACGGCGGCCCGTTTATCGAAGACCGGTTCAGTATTTTTTTTTCAGAAGGCGTGAAAAAGGGGATCTTATCCTTGAACCAGTTTGTGGACATTGTTTCCACCCAACCGGCGAAACTGTTCGGCCTGTTCCCGGAAAAAGGAACAATAGCTGTCGGGGCGGACGCAGATCTCGTTATTTTTGATCCGGAAGTAAAGCGCGTAATTTCTGCAAAAACCCATCATATGAACGTGGATTACAGCGCGTTTGAAGGCATGGAAATCACAGGAGAGCCAATCTCTGTTTTATGCCGTGGCAATTTTGTCATCAAAGACAAAAAATTTATTGGCCAGCCGGGAAGTGGGAAATATTTGAAACGCAAAAAATTTAACCAGGGTGCTCTGCAGTCCCCGACAGCAGCCACAGTGTAAAAGGAAAAAATGATGCGCGAATCCATTTTATTCCTGAAAGAAAAAGCGGAGATTGACCGTCTGCTGGATTGCGGATTTCGGATTACAGCGGTAGAAGAGGACTTGAACGGTTCTCTGGTCACCTTTACGAAAGAAAACCGATGCTCAGTGCGGCAGATCGTGACCACGGAAGGAAGAAAGTATTTTCCATTAAAAATTTGATCCATCAGAAACCCGATTGCTTTATGCAATCGGGTTTCCCATTTCTAGGAAATCTATTCCAAAATTTATTTTAACGAATTACTAATTTACCACTTTACCAAACTAAAGAAACGCGTTAAAATAATGACATAAAATGAAGCGAAACCAAACCAACACAAAGGGTGAACATATATGAATAAAAAATGGGGACTTTGGACTTTAACCACGTTCGTTGTTGGCAATATGGTAGGCGGCGGGGTCTTCATGCTGCCGGCCAATCTCGCAAATAAGGCCGGGGCGCTCGGTTCAACACTTGCATGGGTTCTGACCGGCTTTGGCGTTTTGATGATTGCGCTCGTGTTCGGAAACCTGGCCATCCGGAAACCGGAACTGAAAGCAGGGCCGCAAAGCTACGCACAGTCGCTTTTTAAATCGAAGCAGGCCGGCCGGGTCGCCGGCTACAGCATGGCATGGGGCTACTGGGCAGCCAACTGGGCGGCAACGGCTTCCGTCATTATTTCGTTTGCGGGTTATTTAACGACATTTTTCCCGATTATGCAAAGCACGAAAATCTTGTTTTCGCTCGGATCTTTCCAAATGGAGGACGGGAAATTTTTGACATTTGCCGTGTGTACAGTGATGCTATGGGGGATTCAATGGATCCTGTCGCATAGCTTTAACAGCGGCGGAAAAATGAATCTTGTGGCGACGGTCACAAAAGTGCTCGGCTTTATGATGTTTATCGTCATTACCGTTTTTGCATTCGATGCCGCGAACTTCGGCAATGCGAAAGCTTTTACCGATGCGGACGGCCACGCCGTTTCTCTCTTCGGGCAAATTAACGGCGGCGCCATCTCCACATTGTGGGCGTTTATCGGGATAGAATCGGCGGTGATGCTGTCAAACCGCGCCAAATCACAAAAAGATGTGAAAAAGGCAACACTTCTGGGCCTTTTGATCTCGATCTTGATTTATGTCGGCATTACCCTGCTGACAATGGGCGCTTTGTCCCAGGCTGAACTGCGCGTCTCGCATAAGCCGCTTGTCGATGCGCTCGGCCAGGTGCTCGGTGCAAACGCCCAGTATATTTTAGCCGCACTGGCGCTCATTTCCTTGTTCGGTTCCACGGTAGGCTGGATTATTGTCAGCTCCGAAGTGCCGTACCAGGCGGCAAAGGCCGGTCTTTTTCCGGCCTTTTTCGGGAAAACGAACAGAAAAGGATCGCCGTCCCGTTCGTTATTGGTAACGAATATGATGACGCAAATCTTTTTATTTTCCACTGTATCGGACACCATTTCGGAAGCATATGATTTTGCCATTGTTGTGGCAACACTGGCGTATTTGATCCCGTATCTTGTATCGGTTATTTACCAGTTGAAGCTGGTGGCAGCCGGGGAAACTTATACGTCTCTTGGCGCGCGCACAACGGACGGCATCATTACCGGCATTGCGCTGGTTTATTCGATATGGGTCATCATCACCGGCACTGCCGATTTAAAAACATTCTTCCTCGGCATCGGGCTGTTTGTTATCGGCCTGGTTTTGTACCCGGTTTTGATGCGGGAAAATAAAGTATATAAAGAAGTGCTGGAGTAACTGCAACCCGTTGGGAAGGCTGCTTCCTGACTGGGCTCCTTTGCTTGGTCGGTTTCTAACGGGCCGCCGCTTTGTCCGGAATTTCTGCTGATTCGGAAGTGGGGTGCGAGTATTTTAAAGATGATAACCCCTCATTTCGCAGGCCCCGTCAATAAGAAAAGGATGTCCCTATATAGGACATCCTTTTCTTATTACAAGCTCATTCTCAAAATCTCCCGCACATCTTCTTTGCCCAGTTTTTGAAAGTTGCCGATTGGGCCGAATGGCAGAGCTTTTTCCGCCACGACGCCGAGCTTGTCATCGCCGATATTGTAATCTGCAAGCCGGCTTGGCGCGCCGATTTCGTTAAAGAAAGCACGGACTGCATCAATGCCGGCGAGAGCCGTTTCTTCGTCCGTTTTTCCTTCAGGATCCACACCCCATACTTCAACGGCAAACCGTTTGAAACGTGGGATATTTTCTTTATATACATACTTCATCCAGTTCGGGAAGATGATCGCAAGCCCGCCGCCGTGCGGGATATCGTAAACAGCGCTGACGGCATGTTCAATCGAGTGCGTTGCCCAGTCGGTTTCCACGCCGGCCGCAAGCAGGCCGTTAAGCGCAAAAGTGGAACTCAGCATTAAGTTTGCGCGTGCATCATAGTCCTCAAGGTTTTGCAGCACTTTGCGCGCATTTTCGATCACGGTTTTCATAATCGTTTCCGCAAAGCCGGTTTGCAACGGAATTTCTGTTGTATGCGAAAAATATTGCTCAAATACGTGCGAGAGCGTATCTGAAATGCCGTAAACAGTCTGGTTGCGCGGCACGGTAAACGTATTTTCCGGGTCTAAAATCGAGAACACCGGGAAAGTCATGCTCGCTCCGTGTTTTTGCTGTGTTTCCCAGTTCGTAATAACGGAGCCTTTGTTCATCTCTGAACCCGTCGCAGCCAGCGTCAGCACAGTGCCAAGCGGAAGCGCTTTTTCCACTTTTGCCTTTCTTTCGTAAAAATCCCATACATCGCCGTCATACAGGGCGCCGCCTGCGATTGCTTTCGAGCAGTCGATGACGCTGCCGCCGCCGACAGCAAGAATCCAGTCGAGTTCATTTTCGCGGATCAGGGAGATGCCTTTTTTAACAGTGGACAGGCGCGGATTCGGTTCAACACCCGCAAGTTCGCGCACATGGCAGGCTTTTTTCTCAAAAATCGCCTGCAATTTATCGTACAAGCCGGAACGTTTGATGCTGCCGCCGCCATATACAAGCAAAATCCGTTTGCCAAGCTGGTCAATTTTTTCATTAAGCTTTTCGAGCTGCCCTTTTCCGAAAATCAGTTCAGTCGGGTTATAAAACGTAAACGGGTTCATTCAATTCCCTTCTTTCTTTGGAGTTTTACAGACAGATTGTACCACATTTTAGGATGTACCAATCATTTTAAAAGCTTGCATGAGGAAAACAGCCCCCATCTGTAATGATTTGTACACTGAAAGCGCATTCTGACAGGTTTGTAAGAAAACCTGACAAGAAACATAAAAATTTTAAAAAAATTAACGAAAAAGTATTGAAAAAATGGCTGACATCACATATGATAATTTATATAACAAAGATACGTTATAAAATCTAACATCAGAAAGGAAGAGGCAAATGGTTCCTGCAGATTCGGTCTTTATGTTTGTATCGACGGCGCTTGTTTGGGTTATGACACCTGCGATTGCGTTGTTTTACGGGGGGATGGTGAAAAGCAAAAACGTTCTAAGCACCGCGATGTACAGCTTCGGTTCGCTTGGCATTGTATCGGTATTATGGATTCTTGTTGGTTACTCGCTGGCATTTTCAACCGGCGGCAACGCGATTCTCGGCGATTTAAGCTGGGCGGGGCTGCACGATGTCACCTTTAAACCGAATGCAGATTACAGCGCGACGATTCCGCATAACTTATTCATGATGTTCCAAATGACGTTTGCGGTTTTAACCATTGCCATTATTTCAGGCGGTTTTGTCGGGCGGATGCGGTTTTCGGCATACTTGATTTTCATTTCCTTATGGTGCGTGCTCGTATATGCGCCTGTTGCCCACTGGGTATGGGGCGTCGGCGGCTGGATCCGCAACCTTGGCGCACTCGATTTTGCAGGCGGCAATGTGGTTCATATTTCTTCCGGCGTGGCGGCCCTCATCCTCGCGCTTGTACTCGGCAAACGGAAAGAATCCGAAACCGGGCGGCATAACTTAATGCTTGTCCTGATCGGCGGCAGCCTCCTTTGGCTCGGGTGGTTCGGATTTAACGTCGGAAGTGCCTTATCGTTAAACGAAGTTGCCATGTATGCTTTCATCAATACCAATACAGCGGCGGCTTGCGGGTTAATCGGCTGGGCCGCGGTGGAATGGATTGTCAATAAAAAGCCGACATTGTCAGGTGCGATCTCGGGCGGCATTGCAGGGCTCGTAGCGATCACACCGGCAGCCGGGTTTGTAACACCAATGGCATCGATTTTGATCGGCCTGGTTGGCGGCATCGTCTGCTTCTGGGGCGTCACGTATTTGAAATCGAAACTCGGCTATGATGATACGCTGGATGCATTCGGCATTCACGGTATCGGCGGCACATGGGGCGGCATTGCAACCGGCCTGTTCGCCTCCAAAGCGGTCAACTCCGCCGGCGCGAACGGCTTGTTCTACGGCGATCCGTCGCTCGTCTGGAAGCAGCTCGTCGCCATTGTGTCCACCTATATTTTCGTCGGCATTGCCTCCTTTATTATCATCAAAGCGATCCAATTGTTTATGCCGATCCGCGTTGATGAAGAAGCGGAAAAAAGAGGCCTTGATATCACGTTGCACGGCGAACATGCTTATGGACAGCCGTACGAAGAGGGGGTTTACGAACAGGCTGCAGCAAAATAATAGAGGGCGGGCATATCCGCTTTTTTCCAGCTGCCGGGACATTCCCGGCGGCTTTTAATTTGCTTGGGCAGGGCACCCGTTTCAGTGCATCATTCCTTTTTTGCCGCAACATTTCCAAAAATCATGTAAAATGGAGATAAATCCTGTTTGGCGGGGGATGGGGATGCGCAAAAGGAAAGTTTCATTGCAGACAAAAATACTTGGGCTTGTGCTGCTCCTGTCTTTTTTGATCATCGGCGCGCTTTCCGGTTATTTTATGATGCTGGAGCAGCGCCGAATCGAACAACAGGAAGGGCGCCTGGCGTTAAATATTGCCAAAACGGTGGCGGCAATGCCGGATGTCGTGGACGCTTTCCAAAGCAAGGATCCGTCCGACACGATCCAGCCGCTTGCGGAAAAAATCTGCAAAGAAACCGGCGCCGAGTTTATCGTTGTCGGCAACAGGGAAGGAATCCGCTACTCCCATCCGCTCCCGGGCCGGATTGGCAAAAAGATGGTTGGCGGTGATAATGAACGGGCCATTTTGAAAGGGGAATCCTATATTTCAAGCGCAAAAGGATCGCTTGGCCCGTCATTAAGAGGGAAAACACCGGTACGCGACCGGAGCGGAAACATTATTGGCATCGTATCGGTCGGATTTATGCTGAGCGATGTGAACCGGCAGACCAACATCCACATGATGAAAGTTGCCGGAGTCGCACTGCTCGCTTTTTTCGGGGCCATCATCGGAAGCGTGCTGCTTGCCCGGGATATCCGCAAAGACACAATGGGGCTTGAACCGTTCGAAATTGCCTCGCTTTACAAAGAAAAGCGGGCCATTTTACATGCGGTCAAAGAAGGGATTATTGCTGTGGACCGGGAAGGGTTTGTCACCACCATGAACCAGCCGGCGAAAAAAATGCTGCATATTGGCGGATCAGTCAGGCGTACAAAGATTGACAGGCTGATACCGGCTTCCATTTTTTACGCCGTGTTAAAATCCGGCAAGCCGCAAAAGGACCGGGAAATGGTATGGAAAGACCGGACGCTCATTGTAAACAGTACTCCGATTCTGAATGAACGAGGGAAAGTGCAGGGGGCGGTTGCTTCTTTTCGCGACCGTTCGGAAATTGAACGAATGGCCAATACATTGAGCGAAGTCCGCCAATACTCGGAAGATTTGCGGGCCCAGTCCCATGAATACGCAAATAAGCTGCATGTCCTTTCCGGGCTGTTGCAGCTTGGGGCTTATGAAGACGCAATTGAATTTATCAGGGAAGAGACGGCATCTTTGAAAAACCAGCACGCCCGTGTTTTTGAGAAGATAAAAGACATGAAAGTCCAGGCGGTTTTGCTCGGCAAACTCGGCAAAGCATCCGAAAAAAAGATTCATTTTGATATTGATCCGAACAGTTCTTTAGAAAGGTTGCCAAAGCAAATCGATGTGATGCGGCTGATTGTCATGCTTGGCAATCTGCTCGACAATGCTTTTGAAGCAGCGGGAAAAACCGATCACCCGGCCGTCTTGTTTTTTGCGACAGATATGGGGGATGACATTGTATTTGAAATCAGCGATAACGGACCTGGCATGGAAGAAGCGGTCCTCGGGCATATATTTGAAAGGGGTTTTACAACAAAAGCAAAAGAAGCGAACAGAGGGTTTGGCTTATCCAATGCCGCTCATGCTGTGTCTGAACTTGGAGGTTTTATTGAAGTCCACAGCCACCCCGGGGAAGGAACGGTTTTTACGGTTTATTTGCCGAAAAGGGAGGGTGTCAACAGTTGAAAACAATAAAAGCGGTGATCGCCGAGGATGATTTCCGTGTGGCGCTTGTCCATGAAAAGTTTCTGGCGGAGTTCCCTTGTTTCGAAGTGGTTGGCAAAGCCTTGAATGCAAAAGAAACACTGGCGCTTGTAGAGGAAAAGTCTCCGGATTTTTTGCTTCTGGATGTATATTTTCCCGACCGGATCGGTGTTGATCTGCTTCCTGACCTGCGGGCGTTGTCGCCGCATCTCGACATTATGATGATTACAGCCGCTGTGGAAAAGGATTTTATCGAAAAGGCGCTTCATTATGGGGTGGAACATTATTTAATCAAGCCGGTTTCGCTTAAGCAGTTTAAGGAGACGGTCGAAAAGTATCTGGATAAAAAGCGCCTCCTGGAAACAGCGGGTACGGTGGATCAGGCCTGGGTTGATTCGCTGTTCGGGTCGCCACGCCGGGAAGCGGGGACGCAGGAAACGGAGCTGCCGAAAGGAATTGATGCGATTACGCTGAGCAAAGTAAAAGCAGTGCTGATTCCGGACCAGGGGCAGTCCGCCGAACAGGTCGCCGAAAAAATCGGCGCCTCCCGGACAACCGCCCGCCGCTATTTGGAATACCTGGTTTCAATCCGGACGTGCAGGGCAGAAGTCGAATACGGCATCGTCGGCAGGCCGGAGCGGAAATATTACCTTGTTTAAACGCCTGTACGGCAGGTTGTGAAAACGAGGGTTACAAAAAATGGAAATCGGGTTTTCCATAAGTGTTGGGACCGTGACGGGATACTGGGGAGTACTGGGTACGTGTTGCTCTTGCACGAGGCTCACCGACCATTAGATCGGCCGGGCTTCGTTAGCGAGTACTGGGCACATGTTGCTTTTACACCCTTCCCCCTTTTCTGTTCGTGAACAAAATAAACAAAATAATCAAAATGGATTTTATATCAATAATGTTGAAAACGCTTACAATAGTTGCTTCGTTGGGTAAACTGAAAGAAACGAACGAAGGGGTGGCTGTTTTGTTGGCATTCATGGGTTTTTTGATGATTATTGTTTTCATGTTTTTGATCATGACGAAACGTTTGTCCGCCATGATTGCGTTGATGTTGGTGCCGATCATTTTTGCGGTTATCGGCGGGTTTTGGAAAGGAATCGGGAAGATGGCGATCGACGGGGTTACAAGCGTTGCGCCGACCGGCATTATGATTTTATTTGCCATTCTTTATTTTGGACTCATGATCGACGCGGGGTTATTTGACCCGGTGATCTCGCAAATATTAAAACTCGTAAAAGGGGATCCGCTCAAAATTGCGATCGGGACAGCGGTTTTAGCCGTTTTGGTATCGCTTGACGGGGACGGCACGACCACCTATATGATTACCATATCCGCGATGCTGCCGCTTTACCAGCGGATCGGCATGAAACCGCTCGTGCTTGCGGGCATTGCCGTTTCCGGATCGGGCGTGATGAACCTGCTGCCATGGGGAGGCCCGACAGCTAGGGCAATGAGTGCGCTCGGCCTCGAGACGTCAGATCTATTCACGCCGGTGATTCCGTCTATGATCGGCGGCTTGCTATTTGTCTTTCTCCTTGCTTTTTATCTCGGGCGTAAAGAAAGAAAACGGCTGGGGATCATCAGCTCAGAAAATGAAGCAATTTTGGAACAGGCTGCAGCAGTTGCAGTCGGTGAGGGGAATGAATTAAAGCGCCCGAAACTCATTTGGTTCAACGGCCTTTTGACGATTGCGCTGCTTGTTGGGCTCATTATGGAAGTCCTGCCGACAGCGGTTTTGTTTATGCTCGGTTTTGCCATTGCGGCGATGGTCAACTATCCGAATATGGATGTCCAGAAAGAAAGGGTTGCAGCCTATGCCGGAAATGCGATGTCGGTTGTGGGAATGATTTTTGCAGCCGGGATTTTTACAGGCATTTTGTCCGGGACAAAAATGGTTGATGCAATGGCAAACACATTGATTACCCACGTTCCAGCAGCCTGGGGCCCGCATTTTGCTGTCATCACGGCAGTCATCAGTGCACCGTTTACCTTTTTCATGTCCAATGATGCATTTTATTACGGCGTTCTCCCGCTCGTTGCAAAGGCAGCGGCAGCGTACGGCATTAGCGCGGAGGCAATTGGCAGGGCATCATTGCTCGGGCTTCCGGTCCATTTGCTGAGCCCGCTCGTCCCATCCACCTATCTGCTGGTCGGCATGGTCGGTGCCGAGTTTGGTGATTTGCAGCGTGCTTTCTTAAAATGGGCGTGCGTATCGGCACTCGTTATGATCATTGTGGCATTGGTGATTGGCGTGATTCCATTTTGAAGCAGGAAAAGCGAAAGGATGATGTGTGCCTTTCGCTTTTTTGCACTTGAGGGAGCCTAGGTTTCGTTCCGGTCCTTACAGGCTGGTCTGTGGTTTTCGCGGCTCTTTTCGTAAAATGACCTGAAAGAAAAGAAGCCCGTGTTTACGCGTTCACCGAGGTGCTTTGCCGCATACGAAAACACGGCTTCCCAAAAAAGCGAGATAGAAGGAAGCGGCGGGGTGGAACAAGCCAACCACCGCTTCTGATACGACGTAAAAAGCGACAACAGGCTTGTCAATTAATCCTTTTTGCCGAATCCTGCTGTGTCCGCAACAATTGCTGGCTGATTGTCTCCTGCTGTGCATCCTGCGCAATCGTGTAGCGCGGACGCCTTTTTGTTTCCTGGTAAATTTTACCAATATACTCGCCGATTAACCCCATACTCATTAACATAAAGCCGCCTAAAAACCAAATGGAGATGATAATCGAAGCCCAGCCGTCATCCGCATGGCCGGAAATTTTTACAAAAAGTGCATACAAGCCGGCGATGGTGCTTGATAAAAAAGTAAACAAACCGACAAGGGTAATAAAGTGAATCGGCACCACACTAAAAGAAGTAAGGCCGTCAAAGGCAAACGCCAGCATTTTTTTGAGCGGATACTTGCTCTCGCCGGCTGCCCGTTCTTTCCGGTCGTAAAGCACTTCGGCCGTTTGCAAGCCGATTAACGGCACCACACCGCGCAAAAATAAATTTTGCTCAGGGAAGCGGGAAAGCTCCTCCAGCGCACGCTTACTCATCAGCCGGTAATCCGCATGATTGTATACGAGATCAACGCCGAGTTTTTTCATTGCCCGGTAATACCCCTGGGCAGTCGCTCTTTTAAAAAAGGTATCTTTCTCCCGCTTTTTCCGCACGCCGTACACAATGTCACAGCCGTCGTGAAACTTCAATAGAAATTCGCGCATAACCGAGATGTCATCCTGCAAATCAGCATCGATGGAAATGACACAGTCAGCCTCTTCTTTTGCTGTTTCGAGCCCGGCAAGCAGCGCTTTTTGGTGCCCGAAATTGCGCGAAAGCTTCAATCCTTTGACAAGCCGGTTTTTCCTTACAATTTCCTCGATCATCGTCCATGTCTGGTCACGGCTGCCGTCATCGACAAACAAAATACTGCTTTTCGGGCTGATCAGGCCTTCGTTCATCAAGGAATACACCATTTCCGTCAGCTGGCGTTCCGTTTCGTATAAAACAGCTTCTTCGTTGTAACAGGGAACGACAATGGTCAGTACTGGATTTTCCACGTTAGCAACCTCCAACAAACAGTATTACGGATAGGTTTTGCCAGCGTGCATCACTTTATGCTTGAAAAAGGGAAATGAAGAAAAAGAATGGCAAGATGAGAGATTATGCGGTCTTCTCTATAAAATAACTTAAGTTTTTACATCAACCCCGAGCACCCATTTGGCATGAGTACTACTTTTTGTGGTAGGCAACAGAACGGAAAAAAACATGGAATGGCAAAAGAGAACAGACCAGACATTGGAAAATCAGGTGGAAACGTGGTATACTAAGATGCGGAGTGCAATGAATAGGGGATATATATTTTACCATTTTAATTATAGCATCTCCTCATGCCATTGTCAAATTTATTGGCTTGTGGTGCCGCGCTTTTCCCGGCTGGTTGGAATGCCGGGATGTACCGCTTTATGCCATAACATCAAGACAATTTGCATGATCACCACTTTTACAGCAGGCAACAGAGCTAAGATAGTTTGTTCATTTTTTTAGGAAAAATTTTCTATACTCTTACTGTCAGGAAGGGGCCGGTTCTATGCCACACGATGAAGAATGGTTAAAGGAACAAAAACGCGTTGATGATACAATTGAAAAAATGAAGCACGAAAAGGATACACTGCTCTCCAAAGTAAGGGCTGTCCGCGGCGAGGCACAGGAAATCCGCAATACGTTCTGGGAAGACGTAACGGTGAACCTCGATGAGCCGGATGATGTCGTAGAAACATCGGCGAGCGTCCGCCAGCAGGCAGAACTCCTTGCCGAACGCGAACGAAGCTATGGGCATATGGAAAAAGATGTGAAAAAACTTGACCGCCTCATTTATTCTCCATATTTTGCCCGCGTCGATTTTCATGAAGAAGGGGAACCTTCCGAGCCCATTTACATCGGCATTGCTTCCTACCGGGATGAGGATGAGTATCTCGTTTACGATTGGCGTGCGCCAATTTCCAGTATTTACTATGACGGAGTGCCCGGCCCGGTTTCGTACCAGGCGCCGGACGGCAAGCGCGAAGGCATCATGGATTTGAAACGGCAGTTTTTAATCCGGCGCGGCCATATTGAAGCGATGTTTGATACCGGTGTTTCGATTGGCGATGAAATGCTGCAGGAAATGCTTGGGGCAAATGCAAATACCCATATGAAAAATATTGTGGCGACGATTCAGAAAGAACAGAACCGGATTATCCGTGATGTTTCAAGCAATCTTCTGTTCGTGCAAGGGGCCGCCGGAAGTGGAAAAACATCGGTTGCCCTACAGCGGATTGCGTATTTGCTGTACCGTTACCGCGATTCGCTCCATTCCGAGCAAATGGTTTTATTTTCGCCAAACCAGCTGTTTAATCATTATGTGTCAAAAGTGCTCCCGGAGCTCGGGGAAAACAATATGCAGCAGACGACTTTCCTGGAGTTTGCCCAGGCACGTGCCGGCAAAAAGCTGAAAGTCGAAAGCCTGCTTGAGCAAATGGAAGAAGCGCTCGAAGGTAAAGCCGAAAATAGGAAAGAAGCACAAATCAAAGGCAGCCTTGCCTTTTTCCATGCCGTTCGGGATTATGCGGAAAAACTTTTAAACGGCGGCATCCTTTTCCGCGACATCCGTTTTAAAGGCGAGACGATCGTGCCGAAGGAAAAAATTGCTGAGATGTTTTATGCCTATGATAAAAGTTACTCGCTGCCGAACCGGTTTCAGCTTGTCAGCAAAAAGCTGCTGAAAGAACTGGAACAGATTGCAAAAGAAGAGCGGAAAAAGCCATGGGTGGAAGAAGAAATGGAACTGCTCGGGACGGAAGCTTTTCTTGCCGCCCATCAATATGCCGAGCGCAAATCGCGCAAGAGCAATGATGCGTTCAGCGGGGCCGATGATGAAAAAGAATTTTTGGCGCGTAAAATTGTCAACCGCCGCTTCAGCTCGATCCGAAAACAAATCAAAACGTTCCATTATCTCCATATCCGTGCCCAGTATCTGGACTTTTTGCGGCGTGCACCGGAATTTGTTCCCGGTGCGGGAGAACGGCTTGATGCAAAAACGCGCGCCGCTTTCCGTGAAGGGTGGCTGCCCTATGAAGATACCGTGCCATTTTTGTATCTCTTTGACCTTTTGACAGGCAAAGCAACGAGCAGTTCGATCAAATATGTGTTTATTGATGAAATCCAGGATTATTCGCCGGTCCAGCTTGCCTATTTGCGCTATTTGTTCCCGTACAGCAAGTTTACGATGCTCGGCGACTTGAACCAGTCCATATTCGGCACAAGCGGCCGTTCGCAGATGGAGCTGATCAAGGAGATTTTTGGTGAAGAAAAAGCGCAGGTCGTATACTTGACGAAAAGCTACCGCTCGACTGCCCAGATCACCCGCTTTACGAAAGAAATTTTAGCGGGCGGGGAGAAGATTGAATGGTTTGAACGCGAAGGCGATTTGCCGGTTGTTACGGTGGCCCGCGGCAAGGAAGAAGCTTTGGCAAAAGTTGTACAGTTTGCGAAAAAATACGCAAAAGAGAGCAATACCGTTGCGATCATCGGCAAGTCACGGAAGCAGTGTGCCGAAGCGTATGAAACATTGCGGGAAGAACTGGATCTGACCTTTATTAAAAAAGAATACAGCGATCTTCCGGAAGGCATCATCCTGATCCCGTCTTATCTTGCGAAAGGGCTGGAATTTGACAGCGTCATCGTGCTCGATGCCTCGGCGTCTGTATATAAGGATGAAGCAGAACGCACCTTGCTATATACAGTCGGAACGCGGGCAATGCACCACCTCGCCCTTGTCAGCAACGGTCCGGTGACCCCGCTTTTAGATAAAGTGCCTGAGGCGCTATACGTTAAGGAATAAGAAACAGGATAACAACGGCCGGCTGCCAAACGCATCAGCCGGCCGTGATCTTTTCCAGTAAGTAAACCAGAATGCAGAATGGTTCGTAATGTTCATGATGTGAGAATCAAATGGATGGTCCTTGAGAATCTTTAAATCGGTTACGGGTGTGATGGCGTCACGAAACAGACATTACTGTTTAGGGAATTTAGCAGGAGTTTTTGGGTGAGGTGCAGAAACATTAACATAAATACTTTTTATATAGGGGGAACGTATGGAAAAGTTTATTAAAATATGGAGGAGTACTTATATTTGGCTTTTGATCTTTCTACCGGTTCTTTTATTCGCAACTTTCGATCATGTCCATATTTCTTTTTTCATCTTAGCCTTTTATTTCTTTGTTCACCTTATCATAGAATTCTATAAAAAAGTTGCAGCCAGGGAAAAAGTTGTTACTGTTTGCTTGATATTGATTTTTCTTTATTTTAGCTTTGTTAAATGAAATAACCAAGGCAGTTGCCTTGGTTATTTCATGTACGAAGTCACAGCGTCATATGAACTTACCAGCTTCGTTCTCGAAGAATTTGAATACAACTTTGTACTCCATTTTACGTATATTGCGGCATTATCTTCGTCAACATATTTTTTAGTAGTCCAATAATAATTTTTGCTCTTTGATACAGGCATGACACTGGTTACTAAACTAGCAGAAGCGGCGCCTTTCCATCCTCCTACTCTTTTAGCAATATAACTAGATACAACTGCTTCAAAAGCCTTGTATAAAGTGCTAGCTATTTTGTTACCAGAAACATTATCGCCTTTATAAGTCGCTTTATATTTCCAACTCCAATTGCCACCAGAGCCGTTTACAAGTTGGACATAAGATACTGTTCCCAAACCCGATGGGTTTGTAGGTGAAGAAGCAATAGGTGTTGTTGTAGAGTTTCCATTTTTATCATAATAAGTAACACTAATAAGCTGAGGAGTAGAAGCAGAATCACTACTATTGCTACTACTTATATCATCATCTGCCTTTACTTTTGATGAAACTAAAGGAATTAAAGGAACAATCAACAAAACACTCAGAAACAATAAAAAATTTTTTTCATAAAAAAACTCCTTTCAATTTTTTGTTTGCACAATTATTATACTACTTTTAAAAATTTTTTCAAAGAGAAAAATGCGTTTTTTCAAAAAATATTTGTTCCATACTTAGAACTTGCTCATTAAGCAAAGTTCCTGGACTTGACAAGAATTCTGGAAGATTGGTTAAACATTAAATACAAGGATTTTATAAAAATACATGAAAAAGCATTGCACTCGTAAGCTTTTCAATGGTAGAAGAAGGAAAAATCAGTCCGTATTTGCAGTATCTCTTCTTAGGCGTATGAGTAGCCCGCTCTTGATAGCCGAACGTATTTCAGGACTTTCGTGGGTATCGGATTTTGGATTTTTGGGGAGCTGGATTATGATTAGAAACTGGAAGTGTTCCAAGATGACTTTGGCCATCTGACATATCGGGAAAATCTTGTCATATACACAATGCGTACCGGCCCATCGTACGTGGTAAACTAAATTTGCACTAATATAAGGAGGAGAAAAAATGGCCTTTTCTCAAAGAATTCTTCCGGCTTCTGTCAACATGAAGGAGTTTGAAAGGTTTTTAAAAAGTGATTATGAAATCGGGATTTTTCTGGAGCTTCACATTTCACAGCTCAAATATGTCGCGGCAATGGCAAAGGCGGAAGGCAAAAAAATGATTTACCATGTGGACTTGATCCAGGGCTTGAAGAGTGATGATTACGCAACGGAATATTTATGCCAGGAGTATCAACCTTTCGGGCTAATTTCCACGAAAGCCAATGTCATACAAAAAGCAAAGCAAAAGGGAGTCGTGTCGATCCAAAGAATGTTCCTGATTGATTCGCATGCGCTTGAGAAAAGTTACAAATTAATTGAACGGACGAAACCTGATTATATTGAAGTTTTGCCGGGAATCGCGCCATGGATGATCACCGAAGTAAAAGAACGGCTTGGCATTCCAATTTTTGCAGGCGGGTTGATCCGTACGCGGGAAGATGTGGAAAAAGCATTGAAAGCCGGAGCGGAAGGCATCACTACCTCGGACACGGAATTGTGGGAAGCCTTTTTGGAAAAGAAATAAAGATAAGCGGCTGTTCCGGGCGGCCGCAGTGGTTTTTTGCATGGGACGGCACCCGGGTGTACAGCGGGCATATTGACAAGCCGACTCCTAACCAGAAGTGGAAGCGATGTGAAACATTCTCCCATTGGAGCCGAATGCAGCCCAGCGGAATCCTAAGTCTGCTGGCAAGGATGTCCGCTTCTTTCAACAAAATCTGGAAAAATCCGGTATATATTTTTTTGTGAACATGGATTGACAAAATTTAAAGTAAGCGTTATCATCATACATAAGTTAATAAACTTGGCAGGAGAACAAAGAGATCCACTCCATTCGCAACAAATTTGCGGGCGTCGTGGGTCTTTTTGTTCTTTTTTGATGAAAGGGACCGGATTATTGCCGGATCAGCTTTTAATTCATTCGAAATGGAGGAAGGGGTATGAATCCATATTTAGCAGAATTGGTTGGCACAGCCATCCTGATTATTTTTGGTGGTGGTGTTTGTGCCAATGTCAATTTGAAAAAGTCATTTGCCTACCAGAGCGGCTGGATTGTCATTTCGTTCGGGTGGGGACTTGGCGTCGCCATGGCGGCTTATGCAGTCGGAAAATACAGCGGTGCCCATTTAAATCCCGCACTTACCGTCGGGCTTGCATTTAACGGGGATTTTCCATGGTCGAAAGTGGCCGGATATATTGTGGCGCAAATGGTCGGGGCCATGATCGGCGCTGCCGTCGTATTTTTTCACTTTTTACCGCACTGGAAGGAGACGGACGATCCGGGAGCCAAACTTGGCGTATTTTCGACCGGGCCGGCCATTCCAAACTATTTTGCGAATCTTATCAGTGAAATGATTGGGACCTTTGTTCTTGTGCTCGGCGTTCTTACGATCGGGGCAAATAAGTTTACAGACGGGCTGAACCCGTTCATCGTCGGCATGCTGATTGTAGCGATCGGGGTTTCACTTGGCGGGACGACGGGTTATGCGATCAACCCTGCCCGCGACCTTGGCCCGAGAATTGCCCATTTTCTGCTCCCGATTGCAGGGAAAGGGCCTTCGAATTGGGGTTATGCGTGGGTGCCGGTTGCCGGTCCGTTGCTCGGGGGTTCTCTCGGGGGCGTTTTTTACCGGGCTGTGTTTAAAAATGATTGGACGCCCGCGTTTTGGTGTGTTTTGCTAACGTGTTTACTTGTATTATTGATAGTATGGATGATAGAAAACAAGAAAAAGAGAGCGTAAGGAGGAAACGGGATGGAGAAATTTATTTTATCCATTGACCAGGGGACAACGAGTTCAAGAGCTATTCTTTTTAACCAAAAAGGGGAAATTGTGCATACAGCCCAGCAGGAATTTCACCAATATTTTCCAAAACCTGGCTGGGTGGAACATAATGCGAATGAAGTGTGGGCATCGGTGCTCGCAGTTACGACGACTGTTTTAACAGAAGCGGATGTAGAGCCGAAGCAGATTGCCGCGATTGGGATTACCAACCAGCGTGAGACAACGGTCGTCTGGGATAAACAAACCGGGCATCCGATTTACAATGCGATTGTCTGGCAGTCGCGGCAGACAGCGGATATTTGCGCCGATCTAAAAGAAAAAGGCTATGCTGATATGGTCCGTGAAAAAACCGGGCTCCTGATCGATCCGTATTTCAGCGGGACAAAAATCAAATGGATCCTCGACCATGTTGACGGAGCAAGAGAACGCGCTGAAAAAGGCGAGCTCCTGTTTGGCACAATCGACACTTGGCTGATCTGGAAATTTTCAGGCGGCAAAGCCCATGTTACCGATTATTCGAACGCGTCCCGGACGCTTTTGTACAATATTTACGATTTGAAATGGGATCCCGAGCTGCTTGAAATGCTGGACGTTCCTGCTGCGATGCTCCCGGAAGTCAAGCCTTCCTCCCATGTTTATGCACGGACTGCGCCGTACCATTTCTTTGGTGAGGAAATTCCGATCGCAGGCGTGGCGGGCGACCAGCAGGCAGCGCTGTTCGGGCAGGCTTGCTATGAAGAAGGGATGGCGAAAAATACGTACGGCACCGGTTGTTTTATGCTTTTGAATACCGGCGAAAAAGCCGTTTCTTCCAAGCATGGCTTGCTGACGACGCTCGCATGGGGTATTGATGGTAAAGTCGAGTATGCCCTTGAAGGCAGCATCTTTGTGGCAGGGTCAGCGATTCAATGGCTGCGTGACGGGATGCGCATGATCAAAGACAGCGCTCAAAGTGAATCGTATGCAGAGCGGGTCGATTCAACAGATGGTGTGTATGTTGTGCCGGCATTTGTCGGGCTTGGGACACCGTACTGGGAAAGCGATGTGCGCGGCGCGGTGTTCGGGCTGACACGGGGCACCACGAAAGAACATTTTATCCGGGCCACGCTTGAATCGCTCGCCTATCAGACGAAAGATGTACTTGCTGCGATGGAGGCAGATTCCGGATTACCGCTTAAAACATTGCGTGCGGACGGCGGCGCAGTGAAAAACAATTTTCTCATGCAGTTCCAAAGCGATATGTTAGGCGTGCCGGTTGAACGTCCGGTTGTGAGCGAGACCACTGCACTCGGCGCCGCATATTTGGCGGGGCTTGCGGTCGGTTACTGGGAATCGCGTGAAGAAATTGCCCGCCAGTGGAAAGTGGAACGCAAATTTGAACCGTCACTCGCGGAAAAAGAACGTGAAGCCTTATATGACGGATGGAAAAAAGCAATCCGTGCAACCATTGCCTTTAAATAGATTTGCAGATTGCTGCAGGCAGCGCGGTAATCTGGCTTAGCCTGCGACCAAATTGGATAGCCGTACGGAAGCGGGCATGCAGTGGGCAACTTGGTTTATCTCGCTTAGCCTGCGCAGCATAGCTGTTACAGGCGGTCACGCTTTTAAAAAGCTTACAGGGATACCATGGCAATAACACCTTGGATTCTTGGTAGCCGCTATTGTAGCAGGCAACTAATGGTTTTGCGTAAGCTTTTACGTAGCCAGCTATTGCGTTGTTATCGCTCATCGTTCTGGCGACATTGCCTCTATGTTTTAGCCGCAATACTAGCAGGCAATCAATAGTTTTGCGCCAGCTTAACCTGTGAGTTGATGTGGCCAGCTATTGCTTTATTGCCTCGCATGATTCGGGCGCCATTGCCTTCTATGTTTTGATGCGCTGCCTTATCTAACGGAGCAACGGCAAGAAACGGGGATTACTACATTTTCCCGGTGCATAACAGCTGAAAATCAGCGGAAGGTCTGTTATAATAAAAACAAGTTCATAAAATGTCAAGAGATGCAGAGAGACCTGGCTTGTTTTATGGGAGTTTTCCATAATGCATGGTTCAGGTCTCTTTTTATTTTGAAGGAGGGGACGAAAATGGAATTTTCAGGAAAACAGCGCGGGACAGTTTTACAAAACATGAAGAATAAAACGTTCGATCTGCTTGTGATCGGCGGCGGCATTACAGGGGCCGGAATTGCGCTTGACGCAGTAACGCGCGGCATGTCCGTAGCGCTTGTCGAGATGCAGGATTTCGCAGCGGGCACGTCAAGCCGATCAACCAAACTTGTCCATGGGGGCCTGCGGTACTTGAAGCAGTTTGAAGTAAAGATGGTGGCTGAAGTCGGAAAAGAGCGCGCCATCGTTTATGAAAACGGCCCGCATGTGACAACGCCGGAATGGATGCTGCTGCCGTTCCATAAGGGCGGCACGTTCGGCGCGTTTACAACGAATATCGGCTTGCGGCTGTACGACTTTTTAGCCGGCGTGAAAAAAACGGAACGCCGGAAAATGCTGTCGGCTTCGGAAACCTTAAATAAGGAACCGCTGATCAAAAAAGATGGGCTGAAAGGCGGCGGTTATTATGTCGAATACCGGACGGACGACGCGCGGCTGACCATTGAAGTGATGAAAGCAGCAGTCGCACACGGGGCGCTGGCTGTCAACTATACAAAAGCGGAAGAGTATTTATATGAAAACGGCCGCATCTCGGGGGCCACTGTTCGTGACCAGATCAGCGGGGAAACCGTAAACGTGCGGGCGAAAATGGTCGTCAATGCGACCGGGCCGTGGAGTGACAAAATGCGCAATAAAGACGGGAAAGGGAGCAAAAGCCTCCGCCTCACAAAGGGCGTGCATATTGTGTTTGACCAAAGTATCTTTCCGCTCCGGCAGGCCGTGTATTTTGATACGCCGGACGGCCGCATGGTGTTTGCCATTCCGCGCGGCGACAAAACGTACGTCGGCACAACGGATACATTTTACGACAAAGACCCGATTCACCCGAAACCGCTCCCGAAAGATATTGATTACTTATTAAAAGCGATCCACTTCATGTTTCCGAAAGTCAAAGTGACCGCCCGTGATGTCGAATCAAGCTGGGCCGGCGTCCGTCCGCTGATTTACGAAGAAGGAAAAGACGCCTCCGAAATTTCGCGTAAAGATGAAATTTGGGAATCCGACAGCGGCCTCGTGACAATCGCAGGCGGCAAACTGACCGGTTACCGGAAAATGGCGGAAACGGTTGTAGATCTTGTAGCACGCAGGCTTGGCGGCAATTTTCAGCCGTGCCAAACGAAGCACTTGCCGATTTCCGGCGGTGATGTGGGCGGCTCTGAAAATTTGCCGGCGTTTGTCAAAGCAAAAACAAAAGAAGGCGAAGCAAGCGGCCTGTCTGCGGAAGCAAGCCGGGCGATTGCGGAAAAATACGGCACGAACGCGGATCACGTATATGCATATGCGAAAAGCTGGAAAGACGACTATCCGCTACCGCGGGAAGTGTACGCCGTATTGAAATATGCAGTGGAACAAGAAATGGTGGTAAAACCGGTCGATTTCTTCATTCGCCGTACCGGTGCCCTTTTCTTCGATATCAACTGGGTCCGCAAATGGAAAGAGCCGGTTATAGCATGGATGGCCGCTGAATTTTCCTGGGATGAAGAGACAGAACAGGCGTACAGGAAAGAATTGGAAGAAGCATTGCGGGAAGCGGTCCCGGAAGTGTAAACTTGTTCCGGGAAAGGGCACAGACCCTGGTGGCGAAAAAGGATTGGTTTCATTTTGGAAGTAACAAGCAAAGACAGCTAGAAAAAAGCAGCGGATATCTGCCCCGCTGCTTTTTTGCGCTTTGCTTGTATGTGTAAAATTTTACTCGAAGGGGCATATGAGTGGAAAAAAATGGGAAGACGCTCTATCATCTAATTGTACACTTCAAGATGAACATCTAGAGAGAGAGGTCTTCCCATGGATATTATATCAATAATTGCTGGATTATTAAAGGATACAAAGAGTCTTATCGAATTTGAAGAACAGCTTAAACTTCTGATGCAGAAGGCTTTTACACAATGGGTTGGGGAAATATTTGAAGAGTTAGATAAAACAATTAAACAGGAGAAGTTAGAGGAGGGCTGGGTGTACTGCCGGAGTGATAACAGAAACATTCAGTTTCTATTTGGAAGTGTGACCTTTAAACGCTCATTAATGCATGACAAGAGAGGAAATTCCCATTATCCTCTGGATGAATGGTTAGGGCTGGTACCACACCAACGATACAGCCCGTTAGTGGAATTAAAGGTGGCAGAGTTGGCAAGTGAGAACACCTATCGGGAAGTAGCTGATATTTTAAAAGAGTGGACAGCAGTGAGTCTTAGTCACACAACTGTAGGGAACATGGTAAAACACGTAGGGAAAACTCAGGCGGAAGCCGATAAGGCACTTGTAGAAGAGCTAGAAATAGCTGTTTCCCTGCCTGAGGGGAAGAAGGTAGACTACCTGTTTTCTGAAGCAGATGGTGTATTCGTTCGGGGACTAAAAAAGAAACAGAGTATGGAAGTCCACCACGCCATTCTCTATGAGGGATGGCAAACCAATGGTAAAAGGGTCTCCCTGCGTCAGCCCACAGTCATCATGACAACGGAAGCCATCCAGACATTTTGGGATGAAGTCCAAGCCACAGCTGCCAACACCTATTCCCTCGAAAAAGCGCATGTCATTACAAACAGTGATGGAGGTGCTGGGTACACAGCTGAACGGTTTCAAACAGCATTCTCACAGTCGGAATTTCCGGTGCTCAACCAGCTGGATACCTACCACGTTGCACAAGCCATCATAAGGACATTTGGGGGCGGAAAGAGCGAGATCAAGGAGCAAATTAGAAAAGCGATTAGAACGCATGACCTGGACCAATTCACGTTATATTTGGATACGCACGAAAGCACCTTGACGGATAAAAAGGCTCTCAAGAAAATCAAGGAATTCCGTTCGTATATCTTGAAAAACTGGGACCGCATTTTTGACTGGAGAGACAGGGTGAAAAACGTGCCGGAAGGTGCGAGAGGCCTAGGAGCGATGGAATCGAATCAAAGGCATATCTCCTTCAGGATGAAAAAAAGGGGCATGCATTGGAGTGAACTTGGCGCAGAAGCCATGGTGAAAATCAAACAAGGCATACTCAATGGGACATTGAGAGAAGCCTATCTGAAACACCGTTCAAGAAGCGAGAGAAAGCAACGGAACTTGAAACAATCCATCAGGATGTCTCAACTACTCAAGCAGCCTGTACGCCCGTCAGTGGGCGTAAAGCACGGATCAGTTGCCCTGCATTCAAGCAGTTCATCGGCAATGGGACATTTAAGCAAAATATTAGAGCTTTCGTTTTAAGCCTGGCTCAGTGGGGACTGATCGTTGAGGCGCGCGAAATTTACGAGACTCCTGCGGGAAAAGCGAGCCAGGAGAGACCCCGCAGCGAGGTACGAGCGAGGAGGCTCGCCGGCCGCCCGCGGAAAGCGAGTGAATTTCGCGCGCCTCAACATCCCCGTTATCCATCTTTATACGGAAATATTACATCTTTTCCGAAAATTACACCGAGCAAGTAAAGCACGGTAGCCGAAAGTGTACAAAAAGAGTGTCTTGGAATACCCGATATTTAAACCTTGTCGAGAAAAACTTGACACATACGCTTTGCTTGCACCGATATTTTTTAAAAGCAAAATTTTTTTAATATAAAAATAGTGAAAACAGGGAAAACCTGTACTATAATAGAAATATAATGGATGACACTAAAATGTAAGCGCAAACAGAGGGGATGGCAAATGAGGATCAACTTTCGGAATCTTACAGTACAAGTCATTATCGGCATCATTCTGGGTATTATTGTAGGACTTGTTTCACCTAAATTCGGCGCGGAACTGAATATTCTCGCGCAATGGTTTATTAAACTGATCAAAATGCTCGTCCCGCCGATTATCTTCTTTACGGTTATTATCGGGATCGGCGGCATGGGGGATTTGAAAAAAGTCGGCCGGATCGGCGGCAAGGCGCTTATCTATTTTGAAGTCGTCAGCACGGTTGCGCTCGCCATCGGTCTGGTTATCGTTAATTTGATCCAGCCTGGCCACGGCATTGATACAAGCCATGCGAAAACAAGCCAGGTTTCACAATTCGTCACGCAGGCAAAAGACAGCGAGCACGGTTTTATCGGTTTTATTTCCGGTATTATTCCGGAAAGCATCGCCGGGGCTTTTGTCAAGGGAGATCTTTTACCAATTTTATTTTTTGCGGTACTGTTCGGGGTTGCTGCCGCATCCCTCGGGGAGAGGGCAAAACCGGTTATCCGCTTTTTTGAAGACATGACGGAAGTTTTCTTTAAAATTGTCGGTATTGTCATGAAAGTGTCACCGATCGCTGCATTCGGGGCAATGGCATATACAGTTGGCCAGTTTGGCGCAAGCTCGCTGATCAATCTCGGCGAATTAATGGGGTCTGTCTACCTGACGATGATCATTTTTATCTTGCTTGTCCTCGGCGGGATTGCAAAAGCGTTTGGTTTCAACATTTTCAAGTTCATCGCTTATATAAAGGAAGAACTTTTACTCGTGCTCGGGACCTCTTCATCGGAATCGGCGATGCCTTCCCTGATGAGAAAACTCGAAAAATTCGGTTGTTCAAAATCGGTTGTCGGCCTTGTCGTTCCAACCGGATACTCGTTTAACCTGGACGGCACCGCCATCTATTTGTCGATGGCATCCATTTTCATTGCGCAGGCGTATAATGTGCACCTGACGATCGGGCACCAAATCATGCTGCTGCTGATTTTAATGCTGACATCGAAAGGGGCGGCCGGCGTGACCGGTTCCGGTTTCATTACCCTTGCTGCGACTTTGTCTGCGTTCCCGGTTATCCCGGTTGCAGGGATTGCGCTGTTGATCGGCGTGGACCGGTTCATGTCTGAATCACGCGCGCTCACAAATATTATCGGGAATGCCGTCGCGACGGTCGTCATCTCCAAAACGGAAAAAGAATTTGACAAAAAGGAAGCACTGGAAACGGCTGCCCATCCTACAGAATCGATTCCTTCTTAATAAGAGGCGCTCCGATTGGGGCCCTCTTCTTTTTTAACATTGGCTTTGGAGAATACGCGGGGTAATTGAGAGATAGTTGCACTTTATTGAAGGAAGGATAAGAGGCGTTCCGAGGGGGGACACTCTTATTTTTTTAACATTGACTTTGACTTTGGGCGGTGTGCTTATTTTTGTGTACAATAGGGTGTGTTGAGGGATTTGTCCAGCAGGCCGCCTGCAGCTACGTAATGATATCTATGAAATTTGGAGAATACCGAGTAATTGAGGGATAATTGCACTTTATTGAAGAAGGGAAGTGAGCGCTTTGGAAAACCTGCGTAAAATGCCGCTTTTTAAAGGACTCGGGGACGCGGATCTGGCTGTGATCGCCGATATATCTGTTAAAAAGCATGCAGAAAAGGATGCGCATATTTTTTTCCAGGGGGACCCGCAGGAAGCCGTTTATTTTATTGAAAGCGGGGAAGTGAAAATTTACCGCACCGATGCGAACGGCAAAGAGCAAGTTGTCACACTGCTTCGCGATGGCGACATGTTCCCGCATGTTGGTTTTTTCCGTAAAATAAGCTACCCGGCGAATGCGATGGCGGTTGTAGACACGAATCTCGTTGCGATCCGGATTACTGATTTTGAAAACGTGTTGCTCAACAATCCGCAGCTGACCATGACTTTATACGGTGTGATGAGTGATGAAATCCTTGACTTGCAGGACCGGCTCGAAGCCCAGATTTTAAACAACGCTTACGAGCAAGTAGTCAAACTTTTTCTGCGCCTCACCCGCACACATGGCGTTCAGGAAAAAGACGGGTTTGTCCTCGTGAAAACCCCGCTCAACAACTCCGACCTCGCCAACATGATCGGCGTCACCCGTGAAACGGTCAGCCGCACGATCCGCCAGCTTAAAGAAAAAAACCTCATCCTCCCGCAGGAAAAAGGCACATACCTCATTCACCAGGAAAAACTGACGGAGGAACTGCTCGGGGTATAAAGATTTTCCCGCCGGTAAGAATTAAAGCAAAGAAAGACAAGGGGGCGTCGTGGGAGCGAAATGTCTTTCATCGGGGTGATGAAGGACAAAAGAGAGGCGTCCAGGCAGCGAAATGTCTTTCATTGGGGTGATGAAGGACAAAAGAGGGGCGTCCGGGCAGTGAAATGTTCTTCATCAGAGCTATGAAAGACAAAAGTGAAGTGCCCGCGCAGCGAATTGTCTTTCATCAAGGTGATGAAAGACAAAAGGGGGTTGCCCACGCAGCAAAATGTCTTTCATCGGAGTTATGAAAGACAAAAGAGAGCTGGAATCCGAGCAAATTGTCCTTTTGGGGGATTCAAAAAGACAAAAGAAAGCCGGACCCGGGGTGAATTGTCCTTTTGGAGGTTTCAAAAAGACAAAAGAAAGCCGGACCCGGGGTAAATTGTCTTTTTGGGGGCTTCAAAAAGACAAAAGAGAGCTGGAATCCGAGCAAATTGTCCATTTGGAGGTCTCAAAAAGACAAAAGAAAGTCGGACCAGAGGCAAACTGTCTTTTTGGAGGTCTCAAAAAGACAAAAGAAAGCCGGACCCGGGGCAAATTGTCCTTTTGAAGGTCTCAAAAAGACAAAAGAGAGCTGGGATCCGTACAAATTGTCCTTTTGAAGGTCTCAAAACGACAAAAGAGGAACGCACGCGCAACGAGTTGTCTTTCCCCGGGGCCAGGAAAGAAAAATAAAAAGCAAACCGCCCCTTTTTAAAAGGCTGCCTGGGAGGACAGCCTTTTAAAAGTCAAACGGCTTCTTCGAGCAACCGCTTAAATAGAATATTATTCTCCAGGTGAATGTGCTGGAATGTATCATTTTCAAAATTTTCAAGGCGGTGGTATACGAGCTGGAATGTACGGCATGCCCCTTCTGGCAACGTATAGTCATTCGTAATTTCGCGGAGCCGGTGCAAAATTTCCCCGACAGCAGCATGTTCTGTTTCAAGGTCGGTCAAACCGGCTGTCGCGGCTTTCAGGTTAGCGGCAGTTGGAAGATTTTCGTATGCACGAATGGCAGGAAATTGTTCGGTATCTTCTTTTTCAGTGTGCTCCAGCAGTTCTGCTTTTAATTGGTTAAACAGTTCATGCACTTCGATGAGATGCGGGTGGTTGCCGCCGTGGACACGCATCACTTTTGTTACATACGGGCTCAAGTTTGGCAGTTCCTCGCGCAAAAACGCGTGATGGGTGGCCTGAATATAGTTGACAATTTCCGTATAGCCCGCTTCATTCCAATTTTGCTCAGTGCCTTTTCCGGCATATTGGCCATAAAGGTTGCAAATAGCATCAAGTAGTTCATCTGCTGATAGGTTGCGCTTTTCCGCAGCTTCTTTCACAGACACATTGCCGCCGCAACAAAAATCGATACGATTTGCTTTAAACAGATCCGCCGCTTTTGGGAATAAGGTTACGATTTCCCCGACAGTCTGGCTCGTTGTAAAACGTTCCATCGAATTCACTCCTCCATTTCATTGCTGCCTTCATCATAAACCATCAGCACCTGCTTATTTGTGATGCACATCACAGCAATTGAGGAAAGTTCTTATTTATGTTAAGGAAGCGCGAAAAAACGAAGGCCTTCCTTCACATAGAGTGCGTCTAAGTTAAGGAAGCGTGGAAAAACGAAGGCCTTTCTTCACATAGAACCCGTCTACGTTAAGGAAGCACGAAAAAAAGATGTCCTTTCTTCACATAGAGTGCGTCTAAGTTAAGGAAGCGCGGAAAAAAGACGGTCTTTCTTCACCTAGAGCCCGGCTATGTTATTTAATAGAAAAAAAGCATCCCAAAACCTTGGCCATAAGAAGCATGATCTGCCCAAAGAAAAAAGCGCCAATCTAAATTGGCGCCTCCGCAATTATTCTGCTTTGCTTGCTTCTAATTCCACCGTAAATTTGATTTCATCGCCAACGAGGACACCGCCTGTTTCAAGGGCTGCGTTCCAAGTAAGGCCGTAATTGCTCCGTTTTACGGTCCCTTCTGCACTAAAGCCGGCTGTTTCCGCGCCGCTCATCGGGTTTTTCGAAATCCCTTCAAATGTGACTTTAAATGTTTCTTCTTTTGTCACGCCATGAATCGTTAAATCACCGGTAACGTTATAATCATTGTCCCCTGCCTTTGTAACCGACTTGGAAACAAATGTAATATTCGGATATTGTTCAACATCTAAGAAATCAGCAGAACGAAGATGATTATCGCGGTCATCATTTTTCGTATGAATGCTCCTGGCATCAACAATAAAAGAAACTTTTGCATCCGTTAAATCTTGGGGATCAGCTTCGATTTCGGCTTCGAAATTTTGAAAAGACCCTTTTACTTTTGAAATCATCATATGTTTTACTGTGAAATCAATGGTGCTATGTGCATAGTCAACTGCCCATTTTGTTTTTGTCATCCTAAATTCCTCCTGTTTTTAAAACTTACTTTTCGTAACTTAGTTTAATATCGTAAGTTAAAAAAGTCAAGAAAACCGAACCCTTTTTTTAAAAGGGTTCGGTTTCTGAATCAGCAGGTAGGCAACATCCTGCATGTTAATGGTGCTTTTTGCACTTTCTTTTGCAGTATAGTGGTTCTTACACCAGGCAGAATCCTGCATTGTTAACGGTGTTTGCGGGAACCAATTCGGGCACGCCGTAAGTCGCGCAAAAGCCGCGTGCTGAAAACCCGCAGCAATGCGTGTCAATCAATAACTGGAGAAGGTAGGTAATTCCAGCCCAAAAATTGCATGCCAACTTATATATAATGATGCCCATTCCATCGCATCCATATACTCCGGCTCTAGCTCTAGGCCAGATTAGGCAGGTGCAGCCATTCATTCCTTGACCATTACATATGCTTCACTTCAGTTGTCAACCGAGCTTCGCGGCGCAGCCAATCATTTCTGGACAATTGCGTATGCTCAATTCGATCGCCAACTGGGCCCCGCAGTGAGCCATTCAATCTTTGGCCATTATATATGCTTCGTCAACCGAGCCCCGCGACAAAGCCAACCATTTCTTGACCATTACGTATGCTCAATTCGATCGCCAACTGGGCCCCGCAGTGAGCCATTCAATCTTTGGCAATTACATATGCTTCAATTCGATCGCCAACCGAGCTCCGCGGCAAAGCCATTCATTTCTTGACAATTGCGTATGCTCAATTCGATCGCCAACCGAGCTTCGCGGCAAAGCCATTCATTCCTTGGCCATTACGTAAACTTCAATTCGTGTATCAACCGAGCCTCGCAAGCGCAGCCATTCATTCTTTGACAATGCCGTGCAACATGCAGATGTCATTCTGCAAACGGGAACCAGCCCGGCGTTGAGATGATCATCTTCCACAGCGGTTCCGGAATAACGAGCCGTTCGCGGTCGTCTTTTCTTAACGCGGTTTGAATTGCATCCTCCTGGCCGGCTTTAATTTTTTCCACCCAATGCGGCTCCATGACAAGCTCACGGCCGAGGGCAATAAGCGGTACATCGGTTTCCATTGCCTTCAAAACCTCGTCTCCTGTGTGCAGGGAGCCGACGCCGATCAAAGGCACGCGGCCTGCGACATGTTCCACGATCTGTTCCATGCGCGGACGGCCGGGTTCACCGCCGCGGCGGGCTTTAGACCAGAAGTGCTGCAGGGAAATATGCACATAGTCGAGCTCTTTTTCCATCAGCGCATCCAAAAGCGCGAACGTGTCATCCATCGTAATCCCCGGTTCGTACGGTTCTTCCGGGGATAAGCGGTATCCGACTAAAAACGGCCGGTCCGCATATTCCGCCACCGTTTTTTTCACAGCATCGACGACAGCAAGCGGGAATGCAAGCCGTTTTTCCAGACTGCCGCCCCACTCGTCTTCACGCCGGTTCGTATACGGGGAGAAAAATTGTTGAATCAGATAGCCGTTTGCACCGTGAATTTCAACGCCATCAAAACCGGCTTCGATCACGCGGCGTGTTGCTTCGCCAAATGCCTTCACAATTTCAGCGGTTTCTTCTCCCGTCAACGCGCGTGCATGGACACTGCCATCTGACGAATCTGTTTCACTCGCGCTCACAACATCTCCGCCCGGCACGAGTTCAGCCGGGCATTCGCGGCCACCATGGTGGATTTGCACAACCGCTTTTGCACCGTTTTGCTGAATCGTTTGTGCCAGTTTTTTCATGCTCTCAACCATTTCGTCTGTATGTGCGCCAGGTTGCCCGGTAAACGCTTTGCCGTTTTCCGTAACATTGGCACATGCCGTCACGACCATCCCCGGCCCTTTTGCACGTTCTGCATAATAACGCAGCTCAGCATCCGAAATCGTGCCGTCATCATTCGAGGAATAATGGGTCATCGGCGCCATCACGATGCGGTTTTCCGCCCTGACGCCGCTTTTAAACGTAATGGGTTCAAACAGTTTATCGTATTTGCTCATGGTCATGCTCCTTTCCTGGTTGCTTTCGCTTTTTTATTATGTTCCAATCTGTAAAAAAACGAAAATGAAAAGCACCGATCAAACCATGCAGGCATATCATATAGGAAAGTATTTTTTACATCATGAATTGGGAGACGTGAATGATGAGTGATGTCCTTTTACTGCTTCAAATGGTGGCAAAAAGGTTGAGTATCCTTTCGTTGATTACAGCGGTATTGCTGTTGTTGTCCCATTTATGGCTGTACGCTGTATTCGCGTTCATCATAATGGGCGGCCTGATTTGCGTTGACCGGATCATTAGTGAAAAAGGCAATTCACGGGCAGCGGAAAACCGGCGCTATTATACTTTGATTGTTGTAACAGATGAAGATTGGTACGAAGAAGAGCATGTGCCGTTTCTTGAAATGGATCATGTCTCCTTAGAGCTGCATTATCAATATGAAGATATCCGTCGCATTAATCCGTTGATCCAGCTGCAGGCGTTTCCCGGATTTGTTCTCGTCGAAACGGATGATACAAAAAGAATAGAGGAATCGTTGCAAAACCCGGCGCTCGTTACGGGAAACTATGCGGAAGTCATCCATTTTCTGAAACAGGAAAGCGCGGCGGAAAGCTGAAAAAGAAACGGAATCCAAACAAAGCCGATGCCCATTTGTTGCGTGAAATTGCTTGGGAGAAGTCTTTTTCCGAAACAGGAAGTGCGACTGGAAAGCTGAAATAGATACGGAAATCCAAGCAAAGCCGATGCCCGTTTGTCTCGAAAATTGCGTGGGAGCGGTCTGTTTTCTGAAACAGAAAGCGCGGCGGGAAGCTGAAAAAACTGAATATCAAGCAACCATGCAAAGCCCGATGTCTGTCTGGAGAGGATTTTGTTTTTTGAAGTAGGAAACCCGCGCCAAAAGTTGAAGTAGAACGGGAAATTGCGTAGGCGAGATCTTCTGAAACGCAGGAAAGTGCGAGAAATTTGAAATGAGGCGGAGATTCAAAAAAACAAAGCTGTTCCCCGTTTGAGAATTGTGCGGAGATGGTCCGTTGTTTGAAGTCGAAAATCATGGCAGGCAGCGGAACATAAATGAACTTTTTAAGAAAAATCGGAAAGGCTCCTTTTCACTAACATTTCCTGTGTTAAAATGTAAAAAAAGTACGTTCAAGGGGAGCTTTTTCAATGGTGTTTCAAAAAGGGGAAAAGTTAGAAGAAGATTTGTACTCCAATAGCGGCGTCCTGTTGCTGCGGAAAGGGACGTTTCTTACAGAAAGGCTCGCTGCCATTTTAAATAAATATGAAGTCCTGCGCGATCCGGAATTGGACGGCAGGCGCATTGCCACCGAAGTGCCCGGGATCTTCCATGACTTATTATATGAGAGTATTTACCATGAAATGGAAGAACTCCAGCGCATCATTCAAGTGAAAACAACCCTTTGTGATGCAGAAGTGGAGAGTATGGAAAAAAATTTTCGCAAGCTTTACAAAGAAGTGTTTACGACCCGGACGTCTATTTTGGAACTAATGGAGCATTTCTCCGCTGACGAATATTTGTTCAAACACTGTATCCATGTCGGGCTGATCGCTGCCAATATTGGGAAAATTTTGAAGCTGGATCCTGAAAAGCAAAGCCTGCTGGCGCAAATGGGGCTTTTCCACGATATTGGCAAGTTCACCATTGACCCGCAAATTCTCAATAAACCGGGAAGACTAACAGATGAAGAGTTTGCCTTGATCAAGAAGCATCCGGAAGCGGGTTACCGGCTGCTTGAGAAAACATCGCTCGACCCGATGATTTTAAAAGGGACCCTAATGCACCATGAACGGCTGGACGGCTCAGGCTATCCGGATGGCAGGAAAACCATTCCTTTTCTTGTCAGAATTTTATCGGTGGCGGATACGTTTGACGCCATTTGTTCCAACCGCGCATACCGCAGGAGGCAGCCGGTGTTTTTTGCAATTGACGAATTAATGGCGGACGCCGATGCTGGCCGGCTCGATCGGGAAATTGTCCTCCCGTTTGCCAACTTTCTGATGGAAAATTACCGGAAACAGCCGATTACACTGCGTAACGGGGTGAAAGGGAGCATTATCCGTATCCATCCGCTTCATCCAAACCAGCCTGTTCTTAAAGTCGAAGGTTACCCGGTTTTAAACCTGATGGAACAAAAACTGACCTTGTTTCAAATTGCCAATCCCTATTAACCGGGGATTCTTATGTACGTACCCCATGTAAAAAAGATAAAGCGTATCTTTTTGGAGCCGGAAAGTACGGTCCGCCCGGGTGGTTCAACAAAAATCTTCCCGGAAAGAGCGAAGGGTGAGACAAAACGCCACAATAACGGATTACAACATTCATACCCAAGCCGGGCATTGACTTGTCCTGCCCGGTTTTGGTATAGTATTTCTATTCAAATAGCGACGATGAAGGATCAATAGTAGCCGGAACTTTTCCTTTTAAAGCGAGCCGGGGGCGGTGGAAGCCCGGCAAGGAACCCGGTGAAACGGCAGTCCGGAGTTTTTTTCATGGAAAGTGGGTGCGAAAATTTCGCATCAACTGGGGTGGAACCGCGGGAATTCAAGCTCTCGTCCCCAGGCTGTTGCCTGGAGCCGGGAGCTTTTTATATGGAAACATTCCCGTCCCCAGGGGAAACCATTTCAATGAAAAAAGGAGAGATGACAATGAGCGTCACGATGGATCAAATCGTCTCGCACGCGAAACACCGCGGGTTTATTTTCCCGGGTTCGGAAATTTACGGAGGGCTTGCCAACACTTGGGATTATGGCCCGCTCGGCGTCGAATTCAAAAACAACGTTAAAAAAGCCTGGTGGAAAAAATTCATCCAGGAGTCGCCGTACAATGTCGGCCTTGATGCTGCCATTCTGATGAACCCGCGCACATGGGAAGCAAGCGGCCACCTCGGCAATTTTAATGACCCGATGATCGACTGCAAACACTGTAAAGCTCGGCACCGTGCCGACAAACTGATCGAAAATGCCCTGCATGAAAAAGGGATCGACATGATTGTTGACGGCCTGCCGTTTGAAAAAATGGAAGCGCTGATTAAAGAGCATGACATCGCCTGCCCGGATTGCGGCAGCAAAGACTGGACCGGCATTCGCCAGTTTAATCTGATGTTCAAAACGTACCAGGGTGTAACCGAAGACAGCACGAATGAATTGTATTTGCGCCCGGAAACCGCACAAGGCATTTTTGTCAATTTTAAAAATGTACAACGGACAATGCGTAAAAAATTGCCGTTCGGGATTGCCCAAATCGGCAAAAGTTTCCGGAACGAAATCACCCCGGGGAACTTCATTTTCCGCACGCGCGAATTTGAACAGATGGAACTTGAATTTTTCTGCAGGCCGGGCGAAGAGCTGAAATGGTTTGACTACTGGAAACAGTATGCGCGCGAGTTTTTACTGAATCTCGGTATGAGGGAAGAAAACTTGCGGCTGCGCGACCATGAAAAAGAAGAACTATCCCACTACTCGAACGCGACCACCGACTTTGAATACAACTTCCCGTTCGGCTGGGGCGAACTGTGGGGCATAGCCTCCCGTACCGATTACGACCTGAAACGCCATATGGAATATTCCGGCGAGGATTTCACTTATCTTGACCAGGAAACGAATGAACGCTTTGTTCCGTACTGTATTGAGCCGTCGCTTGGGGCGGACCGTGTAGCACTGGCATTTCTGATTGACTCTTATGCAGAAGAGGAACTTGAAGACGGCACAAGCCGTACGGTCATGCACCTGCACCCGGCCCTTGCGCCATACAAAGCCGCGGTTTTGCCGCTGTCGAAAAAATTATCAGCTGAAGCACGCGACATTTTTTCGGATTTGTCGAAAACGTTTATGGTTGATTTTGACGAAACCGGGTCGATCGGCAAGCGCTACCGCCGCCAGGACGAAATTGGCACACCGTTTTGCATCACATACGACTTCGATTCGCGCGACGACCATATGGTGACCGTCCGCGACCGTGACACAATGGAGCAAACCCGTGTGCCAATCACGGAACTTAAAGCCTTTTTGGAAGAAAAAATTAAGTTTTAAAAAAAGCCCGCAACTTGCGGGTTTTTTCTTTGTTGGTGCGCCGGACAGCCATAAGCAAATCTATCCTGATCGTAATGGATTTTGGCGCGAAAAACTGATGTTCATTTTTTAAACGCCTAATTGGACATTACTAATGGGGAGTTACGTTTCATTTGTCTAGTTAGAATCACTAATTGGACAAAACCCGCTGAGGCCGCAGCTCATTTGTCCAATTGGAATGCCTGGGACCACTGAAAAAGTCAATCTGAAAATTCAAAATAATTATATGTACAATAAATTGAAAAAAATACCCCCAGTATTTGGTATAATAAAGTTATACTACAAACCAAAACCAAACTGGGGGTATCTATCATGCTTAAAGAAAAAGATAATCAATTAAGCATCTATTCCATATTATACGATAAAATTCCTGAAAATCATACACTTAAATTATTAAGAGATGAAGTGGATTTTAGTTTTATCAATAAAATGCTTGAAAAAACTTACTGTAAAGAATATGGAAGGCCTGCAAAAGAGCCCGAACTTATGGTTAAAATCTTGGTGTTACAAAAACTCTATGACTTATCTGATGAGAAAGTTATAGAAAATTGCTCATTAAACCTTGCATATATGTATTTTTTAGGAATCAATCCGGAAGACGACCTCCCTCACCCAAGTCTTTTGGCAAAATTTCGTAAAAGTAGATTAGAAGGCAATCTCACTATAGATGAAATTATTATTGAAATCATAAACCAATGCATTGAAAAAGGAATTTTACAAAAGGTTTCTGGTATAACGATTGATTCCACTCATACAGAAGCCAACACCAAAAAATATAGACCGGAACGAGTCATGAAACAATTATCGAAAAAAATCTTTAAAACCGTTAAAGAAGAAAACGGAGAAATACCAAGTGAAATCAACCAAGAAATCCCTGATTATAAAGAAATAGAAAACCATGATGAAGCTAGAAAAACAATGAAGTCCTATCTTGAAGAAACGGTATCAAAGGTAGAAGAACTAGTTGAACTGGAGAAAGCACCTGAAACAAAAGCACTCGTTAATAATGCGAAAGAAATTTTAGCAGACCCGAAGTTTATGGAGCAAAAAGGGGTACGATCGATTGTCGACCAAGAAGCGAGAATAGGGTATAAAAGCAAAAATGATCCTTTCTTTGGTTATAAAACGGAATTTATGATGACAACAGAAGATCGAATGATTACAGCTGTTCATACTGGTAATGGAGCTTATGTGGATGGAACGAAGTTTGATGAATTATTAGAGTTAACCAAGAAAACGAGAATAAAAATACCAGAAGTATATGGTGATAAAGCCTATTTTAAAAAGCCAATCTTAGACAAAATCTCTGAACTTAAAGCAAAGGCATACATCCCTGTAAGTGAAGCTGCATATCGCATAGACGAAGAAAGATTCAGTTATAACAAAGATTCTGACGAGTGGTTCTGTAGTCAAGGAAACAAAACAATCAAAAAGAAACACTATATAAGAAAATGTGGAAAAGAAACGTATAATTACTATTTTGACAGAGAACAATGTAGAAATTGCCCAATGCGAGAAGTTTGCATAACCGGAAAAACAGTCGGAAAAGTATTAGGGATCGGAATCAACACCCCAGAATTTTATGAGTATAGTCAACAACAGAAATCGGAGGGATTTAAAGAGAAGTATAAAAAAAGAGCATGCCAAGAAGGGAAAAATGGCGAAATGAAGAATTTCCACGGGTTAGATCGTGCCAAATGGTACGGTCTAAAAAGCATGGGCTTACAAGCCAAGCTAACAGCCTTGGCAGTAAATTTAAAGAGGATAGCCGCCATACTATCCTCTAAAAAGGCGAATTATAGCCAAACATTTGTCATTTTTACTAATTTCTATGGTAAAGAGTACCATTTACAGAAAATTTCTTACACTACACAGCAAATTTTACATAAAAAAATGGCTTTTTTCAGTGGTCACGGAATGCCTAATTAGACAATTCCACCGGGATCTACGCCACATTTGTCTAGTTGGAGCCCCTAATTAGACAAATTCCACCGGGTTTTACGCTGATTAGAACGCCCAACTAGACAAAATCTGCTGAGGCCGCGGCTCTTTTGTCCAATTGGAACGCCTAACTAGACATTTTCAACGGGTTTTCGCCTAATTTGTCCAATTGGATGCGGCGTGTTTTGTCCTTTTGACAGGTTCAAAGGGACATTTCATTCCCGGATGCGGCATGTTTTGTCCTTTTGACAGGATCAAAAGGACATTTCGTTACCTGATGCCGCTCGTTTTGTCTTTTTGACGGCTTCAAAAGGACAATTCGGGCCCGAATGCAACTCCTTTTGTCCTTTTGACAGGTTCAAAGGGACATTTCATTCCCGGATGCGGCATGTTTTGTCCTTTTGACAGGATCAAAAGGACATTTCGTTACCTGATGCCGCTCGTTTTGTCTTTTTGACGGCTTCAAAAGGACAATTCGGGCCCGGATGCAACTTCTTTTTGTCCTTTTGACAGGTTCAAAGGGACATTTCGTTACCTGATGCCGCTCGTTTTGTCTTTTTGACGGCTTCAAAAGGACAATTCGGGCCCGAATGCAACTCCTTTTGTCCTTTTGACAGGATCAAAAGGACATTTCGTTACCTGATGCCGCTCGTTTTGTCTTTTTGACGGCTTCAAAAGGACATTTCGGGCCCGAATGGAGCTCCTAATTAGACAATTCCACCGGGTTCGCACCTCTTTTGGTCTTATGTTTCCAATTGATCCGCCTGCCCCAAGAGGTCATCTTTTCATCCCCAGGTTTTACCTTCCTAACTCTGTTTATCTCTTTACTCCGGATTTGCCGAAAAACCTTGCTTTTTGCATGCTTTAGGCACATTCGGATATTCTACAAAAGAAGCATGATTGAAAATTAGGTACCGTGAGCAAAGACAGTTTGCCCGGGGATATGGCGGGTAAAGATGGACATACCGAAACGCAATTGCGAAATAGTCTTTACAAACCATGGTAACGGGAGTAAGATAGGATGTCGTATGAAAAATTTGTGTTTCA
Source organism: Weizmannia sp. FSL K6-3076 (assembly GCF_038007245.1). NCBI lineage: Bacteria > Bacillati > Bacillota > Bacilli > Caryophanales > Bacillaceae > Heyndrickxia > Weizmannia sp. FSL K6-3076. The sequence continues at coordinate 343,950 of NZ_JBBOWU010000001.1, forward strand.
TAACTGAACCGCTTAATCCGGAAACGGAACGGGGGAACCAGGTTGGCGGCCGCGCGCCGCTTTGGGGTGAAGCCTTTTTTTAAAAAGGCAGGGCCACTCTTATGCCCGAACCCGACAGCTAACCCCGTCAGCGTTATAAGAGAGGATGTGAAACTGTGATCGGGCAATAGACCACAGGGAAGATAAATTCTCTTTGTGGTTTTTCTTATTTTTGGGGAAGCATTTTTGAAACACTGCAGATAAAAGGAGACAATTCAAATGTTCACCACGATAAAACGATTGTTAATTGGGAGACCGCTGCGTTCAAATGAACTCGAAGGCCAGAAGCTAACCAAGTTAAAAGCACTGGCCATTCTGTCATCCGACGCACTTTCATCTGTTGCGTACGGGCCTGAACAGGTGCTGATTGTACTTGCCACAGTGGGGGCGCTGGCGTTTTGGTATTCTATTCCAATTACAGTCGGCATTTTAATTTTATTGGCTGCACTCATTTTATCTTATCGCCAGGTCATTTACTCTTATCCGCAAGGCGGCGGGGCATACCTTGTCTCGAAAGAAAATCTCGGCGTCACCCCCGGCCTTCTTGCAGGCGGATCCTTGCTGGTGGACTACATTTTAACGGTGGCCGTTTCCGTCTCAGCCGGAACAGATGCCATTACTTCCGCGTTTCAGAGCTTGCATCCGTACAGTGTGCAGATTGCGGTTTTTCTCGTTCTGATCATTACGATTTTGAATTTGCGCGGGCTGACGGAATCAGCCAATGTGCTCGCATACCCGGTTTACCTGTTCGTATTTGCATTGATTGTCATCATTGTTGTCGGTTTATTTAAAACCGTAACGGGGCAAGTTCCGCAAAACCTGCATCCGCATATCGGTACGCCGGTCGCCGGCATTTCACTGTTTCTTTTGCTAAAAGCTTTCTCATCCGGCTGTTCGGCATTGACAGGGGTCGAAGCCATTTCCAACGCGATCCCGAACTTTCGCGACCCGGCACCGAGAAACGCAGCCCGCACGCTTGCCATGATGGGTATCATTCTGGCATCGCTTTTAGCGGGCATCAGTTTTCTCGCATACTGGCTCGGCATTGCGCCGAAAGAAACAGAAACCGTTGTATCGCAAATGGCACACCGGACACTTGGCAACGGTGTTTTGTACTATTTCGTCCAGGCAACTACGGCTTTAATTCTCGTGCTTGCTGCGAACACCGGATTCTCTGCGTTCCCGCAGCTCGCTTTTAACTTGGCGAGGGACAAATTTATGCCGCGCATGTTCACGATCCGCGGTGACCGGCTTGGTTACTCAAACGGAATTATTTTTCTCGGCGTTGCTTCCATGATTTTAATTGTCGCATTCCAGGGCAATACCGAGCGCCTCATTCCGTTGTACGCAGTCGGCGTGTTCATTCCGTTTACCCTTGCGCAATGCGGCATGATTGTGAAATGGGTCACTCAAAGACCGAGAGGCTGGGCCGGCAAAATGTCGGTCAACTTTGTCGGTGCCATTATTACATTTAGCGTCCTTGCGATTTTATTCATTACGAAATTCACGCAAGTATGGCCGGTTTTGATTTTCCTGCCGATCGTCATGTTTATTTTCCGGAAAGTGAACCGGCATTACGAGGCGGTCGGCGAGCAGTTGCGGATTAAAGGGGTGTTTCAGGAAGAAATCCACTCCAATGTGATCATTGTCCCGGTGGCCGGCATTACAACGGTCGTGGAACGGACGATTAATTATGCAAAATCGCTCTCGGATCAGGTCATAGCCGTTTATGTCGCTTTTGACCATGAAGACGAGAAGAGAATGGAAGAAAAATGGAAAGAGTGGGACTGTGGTGTCCGCCTTGTCACCCTGCACTCGTCTTACCGGAGCATTGTCCAGCCGCTTGCCAAATTTTTGGAAATTATCCAGCGGAAAGCAAAAGAAAACAAGTACCAGGTCATGGTACTCATTCCACAGTTCATTCCGAAAAAACGCTGGCAAAACATTTTGCACAACCAGTCCGCGCTCCTCATCCGGATGCGCCTTCTCTGGGAAAAAGACGTTGTCGTTGCAACAATGCCCTACCATTTTAAAAAATAACAAATCTGGATGCACCATTTTCACTGCAATACGGCTGTATCAAAAAAGGCTGCCCGCCACGCGTTCGGCAGCCTTTTTTGATGAGCAGAACAAATTACCGTAGACGCTTCGTTCAACATCAAACGCGGCAAAAGCCAAAATAAAAAAGCCGCGCAACGCCGCGCAGCCAAAATCTTATCGGTTCCAAATCAAAAGAAGCAAAACAATCGCCAAAAGGATGCGGTATATCGCAAACGGGACCAGCTTTACCTTGTTGATCAGTGCGAGGAAAAACTTGATCGCGATTAAGGCGAAAATAAACGCGCTGATGAATCCGGTAATAAAGAACGGAATCGTCTCAGGTGTTACGGCACCCCAATGCTTTACAAGCGAAAGAAAGCTCGCGCCAAACATGATCGGCACGGCCATAATAAACGTAAAGTCCGCTGCCGCACGGTGACTCATGCCAAGCAAGACGCCGCCTGAAATCGTGGAGCCGGAACGTGAAAAACCCGGCCACAGGGCAAGACATTGAAAAAGCCCAACCACAAACGCCTGTCTATATGTAATCTGGTCGACCGTCTCCGTCTTCGGCCGACGTGGGCGCGTGAGATCCGCTACAATCATCAAAATGGCTCCAACCACCAGGGCAACAAGTACCGTATTCACCGAAAACAGATGGGCATCAATATAGTCTTCAAACAAAAAGCCGAGCACAGCCGCCGGAACGAGCCCGGTAATCACATGCGTCAATCTCAGCCGTTCACCGTACATCTGCTCTCTCGTAATATTTTTTTTCAGGCCAAGCAAATTTAAAAATCTGTCCCAAAAAACCACAACCATCGCCATAATGGACCCAAGCTGGATCACCACTTTAAATACATTTGCCGCTTCAGTGCCATAAAGATGATTCGATTTCAAAATCAAGTCATCCACAATAATCATATGGCCCGTCGAAGAAACCGGGGCAAACTCTGTCAGCCCCTCCACAAGGCCGAGAATTGCGGCCACAAACAAATTCCACAAATGCAAAAACGTCACCTCCAGACTACATTATTCTACCATGGACACCGGCCAAAACGAATAAATTTTTTACGAACCCCGCCATGCTTAATCAGAAAATAAATTGAATTCAAGTGATTATAAGTTGAAAATGTTTACAATACACTATAAGATAAAGATAAAGAAGCCCGGGGAGGGGAAAAAATGCCTGGAAATCTCAGCTTTGGCGAAGTTCTCATTATTCTTGTTGTTGCCCTATTAATTTTCGGCCCGTCGAAACTCCCGCAGCTTGGAAGGGCAGCCGGCCAAACATTGCGCGAATTCAAAAAAGGCGTGCGTGACGCCATTGACGAAGAAGAAAAGCCGCAAGTGAAAAAAAGTAAATCATAACCATAGGCCGCTGTAAAACGCAGCGGCCCATTTTTTGCATGCACCCCGCCATTTTCCGAACGCTTTTCATGGTAAAACACCGAAAGACGACCGCCCTGACACCTTCACGAGCCGTCGTGTAAAAATACGACCAGCATACTGCCACTTTTCATCTCATTGCCAGTGCTGCAAAAAATGTCTGATCCTTTTTGCGAAAAACGCAGCAGCCAGTTTTTTATTCGCGCTGCCGTCATCCGAACATTTTTCACGGTAAAACACCGAAAGACGACCGCCCTGACACCTTCACGGGCCGAAAATGCAGCCGTAACGCCCTGTCCCCGGGGACGGATTCAATTTTCCTGATCGTGCTATATAAGTTGAACCAAACATTAGTTGCCAGAAGCAATGTCTATCCTGATCGTAATTGATTTTGACGCGAAAAACTTAAGTTCTTTTTATATAGCAGCAGGAACGGAGGGCTCCCCATGGGCTGATTCATCTGTATGGTTTATTTCCTTTTATGGCAGGAAAAAATTTTACACATCCCTCGCCGGCTAAATTACTTGAACCGGCTATAAATGTGTTAAGATAAGGGTAAATAGAAAAATGGTTCCTTTGAATCCGGAGGGGGCAATAACAATACGATGGAAGACCGGCTGTTTTCATTATTTCAAAAACGGGGGGTCAGAAGGGTCCTTATCTTTGTGCTGATCACACTTATCCTGTATTTTCTGCGCAGCATGATGGACCTGATGCTGCTCACCTTTATTTTTTCCTATCTTGTCAACAGACTGCAAAAAATTGTGACAAGATGGTTTCCGATCAAACGCAGACTGGCTGTTTTAATCGTGTACATTTTGATTCTCGGCGGCCTCACACTCGGCGTGATCAAATATTTTCCGATCCTGGTCAATGAAATTACCCAGCTTGTTATGCAGATTTCCGATTTTTACACAAAACCTCAGCACAATGAAGTACTGAATTATATTGTGAAAAACATCCAGGAAAAGAAAATTGTCGACTACGCACAAAAAGGCGTTTCTATCCTGTTCGATTATTTTACAAGCATCAGCAAAGTCAGCATCCAGGTCTTCATGGCCATTATCCTGAGTTTGTTTTTCCTGCTTGAAAAAGAGCGGATCATCCGTTTTACAAAACAGTTTAAAAAGAGCAAACTTGCAGCGTTTTACGATGAAATCGAGTATTTCGGTGTCAAATTTGTAGGGACATTCGGGAAAGTGATCGAGGCCCAGTTCATTATCGCCGTTGTGAATTCCGTGCTTACCACGATCGGCCTCTGGATTCTCGGCTTTCCGCAGTTATTCGGGCTCGCCATTCTCATTTTTGCTCTCGGCCTTATCCCGGTCGCCGGCGTTTTCATCTCGCTCATTCCGCTCTGTATCATCGCTTACAGCATCGGCGGCGGAATGAAAGTACTGTATGTCCTCATTTTGATTGTCATCGTGCATGCCGTGGAAGCCTATGTGCTGAATCCGCAGCTGATGTCCTCAAAAACGAATATGCCTGTTTTTTACACTTTTCTCATTTTAATTTTTTGTGAGCATTTTTTCGGTCTGTGGGGGCTCATTCTTGGTATTCCCATTGTGATGTTCTTCCTTGATGTTCTTGAAGTTACCGGCCAAAGTACGGAGCCAAAGAAAAAAACATAATGTGCACCAGCCGTTCCGAAGTGGGTAAGCATTTTGGAATGGCTTTTTTTATTGAAAAAAATGGCAGCAGGGCAAGAAACCTTTATAAGCTGTTTCCTATTTATTTAAAAAAGCGTTCTTCCCGGAAATTGAATTCCATTCGCCAAAGAGAACGCCGAGATTTTTAATATTTTATAAAAATATCCTCCCAGGAAATTTACATTAAAAAACAGAAAAATACCTTCAATAAAAATATTGATGTTATCTGAATAGATTGATATACTCTAAAATAGGGAGTAATGGAAGGTTTCTAAATACTGGAAGCGCACACCAAAAAGATGAGCAGCCGGGAGGTGATGATGTGATTTCATTCCGTCATGTCAACAAATACTATGGTGATTTTCACGTTTTAAAAGATATTAACCTTGAAGTAAAAGAAGGGGAAGTCGTCGTTGTGATCGGGCCTTCCGGATCAGGGAAGAGTACAATGCTCCGCTGCATCAACCGTCTGGAAGACATCACGGACGGCGAGCTCTTCGTCCGCAATATGAAAGTCAATGACAAAAAAACCGATATCAACGATCTTCGCAAAAACATCGGCATGGTCTTCCAGCACTTCAATTTGTATCCGCATAGAACTGTCTTGCAAAATATCACGCTGGCGCCGATCAAAGTGCTGGGCCAAAGTAAGGAAGAAGCGGAAAAAAAGGCGATGCACTACTTGGAAAGGGTGGGCATTCCGGATAAAGCAAACGCCTACCCGTCACAGTTATCAGGCGGCCAGCAGCAACGTGTCGCAATTGCCAGGGGGCTGGCAATGGAGCCGGACATTATGCTGTTTGACGAACCGACATCTGCCTTGGATCCCGAGATGATCGGAGAAGTGCTCGACGTTATGAAAGCACTCGCAAAAGACGGTATGACGATGGTAGTTGTCACGCACGAAATGGGCTTTGCCCGCGAAGTGGCGGACCGCGTCCTTTTCATGGACCAGGGGAGAATCATTGAGGACAATACGCCGGAAGACTTTTTCAAAAACCCGCGTGAAGAACGCGCCCGCACCTTTTTAAACCGTGTGCTGAACCATTAACCACAGGCCATGGTACATACACTTGCAAAACATGTGTATCCGGGCAGGATGCTAAAAATGGAAGCAAACGACCGCGGCTATTGGGTACACGCATGTCGGCCGTCGATCGCCGGAAAGCCGGCTACGAATGGTGGCCAAACATCCTGCATCACGCCCGGGCAGGATGCTAAAAATCGGGTGCAAACCATACGCGGTTATCAGGTCCATACATGGCGGCATCAATCGCCGGAAAGCCGGTTACGATGGCGGCCAAACACCCTGCATCACGCCCGGGCAGGATGCCAGAAATCGGAAGCAAACGATCCGCGGCTATCGGGTGCACGCATGGCGGCATCACTGCCGGAAAGCCGTTTTCTCGTGGCGGCCAAATAACCTGTACCACGCGGGTCAGGATGCCAAAAAATGAAAGCAAACGATCCGCGGCTATCGGGTACACGTACGGTGGCCGTCAATCGCCGGGAAAGCCGGTTCCAGTCGCAGTCATAAACCATTTGCATCTGCATATACATTCATATCCGGGGATGGTGCGCAATCATGGCCATAAGCCAAGGAATGGTAGGTGCCGGCCCGCGGGAATACCGTGCTACTCAAAGCAGTACCAGCATAAAACATTTATCATTGGGGACTTCCGCAAAGCGCTTGCTTTCGCGGTGACCATAAATAAAAAAGGGGGATTCAAATGGGAAAGGTCAAAAAATGGTTAGCAGCAGGATTGGTTTTCATTTTGGCAGCAGCACTGGTTGCAGGCTGCGGCAAATCAAAATCGACAGGCGGATCCGGTTCTGCAAGCGATGATCCGATCAAAAAAATCGAAGACAGAGGGAAATTGGTCGTTGGAGTCAAATATGATACATATCTATTTGGCTACAAAGACCCTAAAACCGGAAATGTGGAAGGCTTTGATGTAGACATTGCCAAAGCGATTTCCAAGAAAATTTTCGGTGACAAAGTTAAAGTCGAACTGAAAGAAGTCACATCGAAAACCCGGATTCCAATGCTGCAAAACGGCGATGTTGACATGGTTGTCGCTACCATGACGATTTCGCCGGATCGTAAAAAAGTGGTCGACTTCTCGGATGTTTATTTTGACGCCGGCCAGTCGCTCCTTGTGAAAAAAGGAAGCAAGATTAAGAGCGTCAAAGACTTGACGAAAGGCACAAAAGTCTTGACGGTAAAAGGTGCGACATCTGGTGACAACGTCAGAAAAGCCGCTCCGGATACAACCGTGTTAGAGTATGAAAACTATCAAGAAGCATTCACGGCTTTAAAATCCGGCAAAGGCGATGCACTGACAACCGACAACTCGATTCTGTACGGCATGGCCGCCCAAGACTCGAACTACCAGGTTGTAGGTGGCACTTTCACGAAAGAACCGTACGGCATTGCCATGAAAAAAGGCAATACGAAACTTGTAAAAGCCGTCAACAAAGCTTTGAAAGAACTGAAAGACAGCGGGGAATACGACAAAATCAAAAACAAATGGATCAAAGAATAAGGATAAGGGGTGGGCAAAATCGCCCATCCCTTTCTCCTGATTAAACCGCAAAGGAGTGAAACAGCGTGCTTGATTTTTCCATCCTCACCGACAATATCGACTTATACATGAAAGGTTTTGTCAATACGATTAAAATCAGCATCATCGGCCTTGTCGCCAGTTTCATTCTCGGCAACCTCATTGCCGTGTTCAGGCTGGCCCCTGTGAAACTGCTGAATTTTATCGGCGCAGTCTACGTTGAAGTCATCCGCAATATTCCGTTAATCCTGACCGGTTTCTTTTTCTATAACGGGCTCAGCTATTTTCATATTAATTTAAGCGGCTTTATCGCGGGCACCATTGCGCTCTCCATTTACACCGCCGCTTTTATTGCGGAAGCCGTACGTGCCGGCATTCAATCGGTGGACAAAGGTCAGCTTGAAGCCGCACGGTCAACTGGTCTGACATATACCCAGGCGATGCGTTACGTCGTCCTTCCGCAGGCGATCAAAATCGTCATTCCGCCGATCGGCAACCAATTCCTGAACCTGGTCAAAAACTCTTCGATCCTCGGTGTTTTTGCGGGACTCGACCTCATGTACTACGCCGATCTCATTCATGAAAAAACATGGATCACTTTTGATACGTATATTTTCGTCGGCATGTTTTATCTCATTCTGACGATCCCGCTCAGCCTGCTTGTCAACTATCTTGAACGCCGGCTGGCCAGAAGCAGTTGAATCATATTTAAAGGAGGGAAATGCGATGGATTTTGCCGGAGCTTATTCAAGTGGAAACCTGGCGTATTTGCTGAAGGGTTTTGCGGTGACATTGGAAGTGGCTTTTGTTGCAATCGTGTTGAGTTTTCTCATCGGCTGTATTCTCGGCATCTTGCGTTACGCCAAAATTCCAATTTTATCGCCAATCGTGGCACTTGTTGTGGAAATCACCCGGAACTTGCCACTGATTTTGATTATTTTCTTTACATATTTTGCCTTGCCTGAAGTCGGCATGAAAATGAGCGTCACGGCAGCAGCCATTTCGGCGCTGACGGTGTTCGAATCCGCGATGATTGCTGAAATTGTGCGCGGCGGCCTGAACGCCATCCCGAAAGGCCAGATCGAAGCTGCCCGTTCATCCGGCTTGAAATATATCCAAACCTTGTGGTACATCATCCTGCCGCAAGCTTTGAAAAAAATGATCCCGCCGCTTGTGAGCCAGTTCATTTCGCTTTTAAAAGATACGTCGCTTGCGATCATCATTGCACTGCCGGAACTGTTACACAATGCAAAAGGGATTTACAACGGGGAAGGCGGATCAAAATACATCATCCCGATTCTGCTCATGGCAGCTTTCATGTATTTTGTTGTCAACTACTTGCTTTCGATTCTCGCGCGCCGGCTCGAAAAGCGCCTCGACCCGGACCGTTCCGCTGCCAAACAGCTTGTGAACACAACAGAAAATTTGCTCTAGGGGAACCTGTCCTGAGGTTCCTTTTTTTTGCGCAGCTTTTCTCATGATAGAGATGTTTGCGATTGCTGATTTTCATTCGCAAAGTTGCAAAATAAATCAAATCCCCATTGCTTTTTTGTGCTAACTGTTATACAATATATATAACAAATAACCCAAATAAAAGAGATGATGTTCATGCTCATGAAAATCGACCTTGAATCGGATGTCCCTATTTACCAACAGCTGCATAACAGCATCATGGAAGGGATTGCGTCAAAAGAGCTGGCACCGGGCGATTCGCTTCCATCGGTAAGGGCGATGGCATCCGATCTCGGCGTCAACATGCACACGGTCAATAAAGCCTACCAAATCTTGAAGCAGGAAGGCTTTATCCAGATCCACCGGCAAAAAGGGGTTGTCATCCAGCCTGACCAGATGCCCCCGGCCGATGAACCATATCTTGAAAGCCTTACGGGAAAACTGCGCCCGCTCATCAGTGAAGCGATCTGCCGCGGCCTGGACGAAAAGCAATTTTTAAAAATATGCGAAAAGCTATACAACGACATTCAAAAGGTGGGAGAACAATGGAAACCATAATGGTATTGATCTTTTTCGGAATGGTTGCCGTCATGATGGCAGTAACACCGTACATTACAAGAAAAACGGAAAGTTTTGGGGTCACCATCCCAGAGGCAGCCTACCTGGATCCTGAACTGAAAAAACTGAGGAAACAATACGCCGCAGTCATTATTGTCTTCAGCATCCTTCTGGCAGCCGCCCTGTTCATAGCTGTAAGCACAAGCCAGTTGCTTCAAACTGGTTTCGCTCTCGCAGTCCTTGTTGACATTGCCGGTAATTTTCTCATCTATCTTTATTTTCACCGAAAAATGAAGGCAATCAAGAAGACGCGGAACTGGGCAGCCGGGAAAAAGCAGGCGATCATCGTCGACCCGAAATTCCGGAGCCAGAAACTCATTTTTTCCAACGCATGGTTTCTGATCCATGCAAGCGTGACAGCAGCCACTTTCCTGATGACATGGTTGTGCTACGGACGGATTCCGGACCGGATCGCCATGCATTATGATTTTAACGGTACACCGACAGACTGGGTGGAAAAATCGTACCGGACCGTGTTTGAACTGCCAACTGTCCAGCTGTTCTTGCTTATCCTGTTCATTTGGCTGAATACGATGATTGCAAAAAGCAAACAGCAGCTCAATGCCGAAAGACCGGAAGCCTCCCTCGAGCAAAATGTCCGTTTCCGGCGCAGATGGTCAGCATTTATGATCATTACAGGCTTGCTTATGATTTTACTATTTTTTGCCATTCAGCTTTCCTTTATTGTGCCGGTCCCGATTGCCTGGTTGTCGTACGGAGGCATGGGCGCGGTCCTGTTGATTGTGGCCGGGGCGGTTTTGCTCTCGGTTATCACCGGGCAGGGCGGCAGCCGCATCCGCGTAGGCAATGGTGCCGTTCAGGGCCGCTTCCAGTATGATGACGATGCGTATTGGAAACTCGGCGTTTTTTACTTCAATCGCAACGATCCTTCCTTATGGGTGGAAAAAAGGTTCGGGAGCGGCTGGACCCTTAACTTTGCGCACCCGGCAGGCTGGATTATCCTCGGGCTCATTATTCTGATTCCGCTTTTGCTTGGTGTTTTCTTTTCTTAAAAAACAAGGGGGCTGCTCCAAAGAATGGAAGCAACCCCTTTTATTATTCACTTTCAAGATCAACCCATTTGTCTGCCCAATTTTGCACTTCATCAAGGACCGGCTTGATCGCCTCGCCTTTTTCTGTCAACCGGTATTCGATCCGGACAGGGCTTTCCGGGTACACTTCCCGTACAAGGATGCCCTGGTCTTCCAGCTCCTTCAGCCGCTCCGAAAGCACCTTTTGGCTGATATGCGGGATAAGCTCCGCCATTTCGTTAAACCGCATCGGCCCATTAGAAAGGACACGGATAATCACGCCAACCCAGCGTTTTCCCAATAGCTGAAACGCCTTTTCGAAACGCGGACATAAACTTTGGTTTCCCATTTTTGTAACGCACCTTTCTCATCAACCCTGCATTCCGGGGCTATATCAACAAAAGCCTTTTTAACCATTATACATGAATTGTAAACTTACTAAAAGTAACTAGCTAACAATCTCTGTCCAGTGGAACTGCTGTGCTTCGCTGAAAAAGCTGGCAAACCCGTGACAGAAATGGCCCTAAAAAATCCCCAAATAAAGACGAAAAAATGAAAATGAGAGGAAATGCACAGTGAAACGGTGCTGCCCCCAAATAAAAAAGCGAAAAGGAAAATGCTCCGATGCGTCCTGGCCGGGTAAAGTTCTTCCAATCCATTGAATTTTCATATAAAATAAAGGGAGTAAAGAAAGGGAGGTTTTTAAGGTGAAAAAATTACTTTTCTATACAGCAGTAGGCTTTGCCGGCTACCAATACTTCAAATCAAAAGAAAACCGTGAAAAAGCGGCAGATGCCCTGAACAAGTTTTATGGAAACGTGGAAAAATGGCTCTCAAATTTTCAGCAATCAAATCGCAGCGGAGACAGACAATCCGGCACACAAGCCTAAAGGCAGACAGTGATTGGGCGTAGTCACCATTGCGATCCAGTCAGTCGAACGCTTGAAATGATCTCCCACCTGCTCTTTGGCCATGAGGATGGAAGACTTCTTTCATAAATCCGTTAAAATGGACTTGATCATTCACGCCCTCTTCTAATCCCCGTTCACCCACAACTGTAAAATTTTCCCTGGGCCATCACAACAGGGAAGTCGTGAACCTTCCAAATCTCAAATAAAATTTACAGGTGTAAAAACCATACGGAGACGGGTGAAGTATCATGGCCGAAAGCGGATAAAATAAATACTGAATCTTGATTGTTCCCTGGCAAAATACGGAAACCGAAACAATAAGCCTCATGTAAAAACTCCCCAAAGCCTGGTGAATATATAAAATGAACCTAAATTTTTCGCGTTAAAATCAATTACGATGGCTACACATACAGAAGTAGGAATGTTTAGTTCAACTTATACAGCAGCCGAAAGCAGAAAACGTGATTCTTAACTTAACGAAAAACGGGTGCGGGAACACGCTGGGTCCGGGAAAGAAGCTGGTTTTAAACCTGGATGGTTCCCTGCAAAGTGCCTATCATAAAATTGACAAATATCAAGTTTTAACCTTTTTGACAAACCCATCCTCATGCCCGAAAATGGCTGTAAGAAGAGTGAACTTTATGCAAACAAAAGCGGTCGTTTTTATTGACGCCGTTTAAGAGAGGGATACAAATGTCAGTGACATCATACGTCGATCAATATGGATATATTGTGCTGCTTTTGGCACTTTTGCTCGAAATGATTGCAGTTCCGCTTCCAGGCGAAGTGCTGATGAGCTATGCCGGTTATATGGTGCACCAGGGGCAGCTCAACTGGATCTTGAGCATTCTCATTGCCGCCACCGGTACATCTGTCGGCATGACAACGGCCTATTTTATCGGGCAGCGGCTCGGCGGCCCGTTTTTACATAAATACGGCCATTTTATCCATCTCGGCCCGTCCCAGCTTGAAAAAACATCGCGCTGGTTTAATAAATATGGGAATAAATTGCTTATCGTCGCGTATTTTATACCAGGTGTCCGCCACATCACCGGCTATTTTTCCGGAATTACGAAACTGCCATTCCGGTCATTTGCCACTTTTGCCTATTCCGGCGCTTTGATTTGGACAAGCACGTTTATTTCCCTCGGGAAGCTGCTTGGCCCGCAGTGGGAGCAGTTTCACGAAGCGGTCAAAAAATATCTCGTCATAGGCGGTATTGTAAGCGCCGGTTTAATCATCGCGTATTATGTGTTCCGCTATTTCCATAAGCAGATTTTCTGGGCGATGATGGCGGTGCTCCGGCGCGTTTTCATGATTTTCCGCAGCCGGGTCCGCGCCGAGTTTGTGATTATCGGCACCACGCTGGTGACATTGTTTTTGATTGTGTTAATGATCACAATGATTCAAAACCTTTTCAGCGAAGATTTCAGTGACTTTAACGAGGTGACCTCTTTAATCGTATCGCTTTTGTTCAAACACCATTGGGCAGGCGTCATGAAAGGGATGCTGGCGCTCAGCTCGCGGCAGGCGCTCATTCTCGTCATGGTGTTGACGGTTCTTTGGATCATTTGGAAAGGCAAAGATCGCACGCACGAATTTTTGATTATGCTGCTTGTCACAATCGGCGGGGAACTGTATCAAAATGTGCTGCATGAAGTGTTCCACCGGATGTCGGAAACGGAAATTCCGACGTTTTCCCACTTTGTCTTCTCATTTCCGAGCGACCAGGCGATGATGATTCTGATCATTTACGGCTATTTTACATATCTCGTTGTCCGGCACGCTGAGATGTTTTGGGTCCATACGTTTATGGATGTACTTCTTTTAGCTGTTCTGTTGTTCGCAGCTGTCAGCCATATTTATTTCGGCCTTGAAATCCCGAGCAACATTGCGGGCGGTTACGTATTCGGCGGCGTCTGGCTTGGCTTAAATATTTTATTGCTGGAAATTTTCCGTATGATATGATGGATAAGAAAGCAAATGTTGGAGGGGAAACATGTTCTCAGACTTTGTCACACAAATTTTAACAGCACTCGCTGATCTGGGTTACTTCGGTGTTGCGATCGGGCTTGCGATTGAGATTATCCCGAGCGAGATTGTCCTTGCCTATGCCGGCTATTTAATTTCCCGGGGAGAGATCAATTATTTCGGCGCCATTGCAGCGGGCACACTTGGCATTTTGATTGCCCAACTGATTTTATACTGGATCGGTGCATACGGTGGGCGCCCGTTCTTGCTAAAGTACGGCAAATATTTGCTGATTCACGAAAGGCATCTCGATGTCGCGGAAGAATGGTTCAACAAGTACGGCGCCGGTGTTATTTTTACGGGCCGATTCATCCCGGTCATCCGCCAGGCCATTTCGATCCCGGCCGGCATTGCCAAAATGTCGTATTTCAAGTTCATTTTTTTCACCCTGCTTGCGACCATTCCGTGGGCGGTGCTGTTTATCTTTCTCGGTGAACGTCTCGCATCAAACTGGGCACAAATTGATGACGTCGCGGCTCCTTATGTCAAGCCGGTTACCATTATCGCGATCATCATCATTGTGCTTTATATCGCTTACTCGATGTACCGCAAGAAAAAAAAAGCCTGACCCTCTATTTAGGGGGCCGGGCTTTTTCCATAGATGAGGGAAGAATGGAAACAGTGCGGTTCGGATCCCAAGAGCGGCTAACTCCCACTAAATCAAAGATACAGAGGGGATTAGCTGCTATAATTGTTCAAAATCCTTAACCAAAAAAACCGCCTGCACAAAGCAGACGGCGAAAAAGGGGGTTAACATGGATGAAACGCATATTCCGCACGTAAATTTTTCCATTTTATGATTTTTTTAAAGGAATTTTCTCCTTCTTTGTAGAATTGAATGATTATCTAATTACGGGAAGATGAGGAAATTTTTATGTCAGATCAAATTTTAACCTTACATGTGGGGCCGTCTCAACTTTTATCTAAACTGTGTGATGAAATAGAACTCGAAAAGACCATTAATGATTTAGTCAAATGGGATTCTGTCCGTTGTCATGTCTCACCCGGAACAAGGATTAAAGCCCTTGTCTTAAACATTTTATGCAGTGGCAAGCCCCTTTATAAGGTTCATGAATTCTATCAAAACCTAGATTCTGAGATGCTTTTCGATACATCGGTTTCACCCGATCAATTAAATGATGATGCATTAGGAAGAGCATTAGATTACTTGTATGAAGCCGAAGCATGGAAAGTCTATTCCACCATTGCATTAAAAGCACTAAAAAAATTGAATCTTCCTATTGGTGTACTGCATAACGATACAACCTCAATTTCTGTTTACGGAGAATATAAGCAACCGAAGGAAGATGGACTGCAAATTACGTACGGGTATAGTAAGGCCCATAGGCCTGACTTAAAACAAATCGTTCTGGGGATGGGGGTCACACCTGAACGAATTCCTATCCTTGCAAAAGTAGAAAATGGGAATACTTCGGATAAATCTTGGAATGTGGAATTCATTCAAAAGATGAGAAAAATCCTTTCCCATGAAGATTGGAAAAATCTCATTTATCAAGCCGATTCTGCATTAATCACAACGGAAAATCTAGCGGAAATTCAACAACAAAATTTATCGTTTATTTCCCGTTTACCTGATA
The DNA here is from genome assembly GCF_038007245.1 of Weizmannia sp. FSL K6-3076. Taxonomy (NCBI): domain Bacteria; kingdom Bacillati; phylum Bacillota; class Bacilli; order Caryophanales; family Bacillaceae; genus Heyndrickxia; species Weizmannia sp. FSL K6-3076. Next base: position 359,272 of record NZ_JBBOWU010000001.1, read on the forward strand.
CATTCGGTTTAAGCACAGAACTAAAGAAAGAGGCATGGTTGCTCAATAACTGGGAAAGGGTAGGCTCACTTAGCAATAAAAAAGACGCAGCTATTTACCAAATTCAAGCTTTTGAAAGACAAATTCAAAACCTTCCTTACCGGTTTCTTGTTGTCCACTCAAACAATTTAGATCAACGAAAAGAGAAAACCCTAAATCGGGCGATCGAAAAGGAAGAAATACAATTAAAAAAAGAGATAGAAAAACTGAGTAAAGTTATCTTTCATTGTAAAGAGGACGCACTAGAAGCAATTCAATCTTTTAAGAAAAAACAAAAGGCTTCATATTTCTGTTATAAACTAAACGTCCAGATGAGTGATCAACCTATCAAACGAAAAAAGAGAGGAAGACCTAAAAAGGACGAACAGACAAAACAAGAACAAATCTATCAAATACAACTGGAATCGTTTGAAAAAGATCATGATTTTATCGAAAATAAGAAAAAAATGCTCAGCACTTTTGTTTTAATCACAAATAAATTAGATGAGGAGACACTATCCAATCAAGAAGTTTTGAGGGTTTATAAAGGACAGTCGGCCGCTGAGACCCGTTTCCGATTAATCAAAGATTCACAAATGATTGATGCCATTTACTTAAAAACCCCGGAAAGGGTTGAGGCCTTAGGTATTGTGTATGTGATGGCTTTATTAATCTATGGAATTTTAGAATATCGAGTTAGAAAAGAACTGAAAGAAAAGAACCTATCTCTAATCTTGAAAGGAAAAAGGAAACTCTATCAACCCACAGGCCAAGCATTGTTAGAGCAATTAGAAGATATTACCGTGATCCTTATAAATCAAAATCAACAAAAAATAAGGCTCTTACCCGATAATATTGATTCACAAGCCAAAAAAATCATTGAATTATGCGGGTATGATGTATCAATATACGTGTCAAAAAATGTCGAAAACAAAGGAGAATAACACACAATAGGAGGAATTCATGAAAAGAATGTCGAATTGAAAAGAATTTTATCGAAAATTCCTCAAAAATAAGAAGATATCATCCCACCAAGCCATTTAAATATAGTTCATTCAAAAATTAGAATGAACTATATTTAAGACGTGCGAAATGTGGGATGAAAAAGCAAGCCTAGTTTGCATCTTGCCTGATTACAAGAAAAAGGATAACGCAGGAAGCTTAAAACAATCTTAACAGGCCGAAATTCCGAAAAGAGGCAGGCTTGCCCACTATGCCCAGAAAAAAACCGCCTGCACAAAGCAGACGGCCAAAAAAGGGGGTTAACATGGATGAAAAAGCAAGCCGGATTTTCATCTTGCCTGATTACAAGAAAAAGGATAACGCCGAAAGCTTAAAACAACCTTAACAGGCCGAAATTCCGAAAAGAGGCAGGCTTGCCCACTATGCCCAGAAAAAAACCGCCTGCACAAGGGCGGCGGCCTAAAAAAGGGGCATATGAAAAAAGTAGGTTGTAAGCTCTCTTGCAAAGAAAAAGATACCTGCCGAAACTTAATAAATGCTTAAGACCTCCACGTCTCCGGCCATAAAAAAACGCCTGCACAAAGCAGACGAACCAACAAAAGCTCTTACCTGATGACAAACATCAATATACCGCTGGAAAATAAAAAACGCCTTAACTTTGGATGAAAGTTATGTGAAATCCCCCACAAATTATGATCTCGACAAAAATAACAAAATTTCATCAAAATCTTCGTGACAAATTGCCGCTTTTAGATAATAATAATGAAGACAGACTACTAAAACGAGGGATTCTATGGAGTCAAGAGTAGCGAAAAAAAAGAAAAAACGGTCAAGAGTCCGCTGGCGCAGAGTGTTCCTTATGCTCTTTTTACTGCTCATCGTCGCCGGCGCGGGTTACACAGCCTATCAATACTACGCTGGCGTTCATCAGACAGACCCGAATGATGCCTTAAATATGGACAATCTGGAATTTAACGGTAAAAAGGATGCAAATGGCCGCACCAATATTCTCCTTCTCGGAATTGATCGGCGCGGGCAAGAAGATTCAAGAACCGATACCATCATGATTGCCCAATATGACCCGAAGAATAACCAGGTGAAGCTCATTTCGATTATGCGTGACATTTATGCCGAAATTCCGGGGTATAGAAACTATAAAATTAACACAGCCTACTATCTTGGCAATCTGAAGAATCAAAAAAAGGGTGTTGAATTGCTGCGTCAAACACTCAAAACCAATTTTGACATTGATGTGCAATATTATGCACTTGTCGATTTCCAAGGTTTTGTTAAAATTGTCGATACCCTGGCGCCTCAAGGCATTGAAATGAACGTGGAACATAAAATGTCGGAAAACATCGGCTTGACGCTTTATCCTGGAAAACAGCTGATGCATGGGAAACAATTGCTCGCCTACGCACGATTCAGACATGACGCGCAAGGCGACTTTGGCCGGGTTGCCCGCCAGCAAAAAGTGCTTAAAGCGCTCCAATCTGAAGTTTTCAGCGTGAACGGTATCGCCAAAGCGCCGAAACTGCTTGGAACCATTCAGCCGTATATTGCCACCAATATGAGCAAAATGAACATTCTTGCGCTCGCCAAAGACGCCGTCGGAGGCAACCTCAAGGTAAAAACAATGACCGTACCGGTTGCCGGCACCTATACCAATGTCAGCTATCCGGGCGTCGGCGCCGCACTCGAAGTGGACAAAGAAAAAAATATAGAAGCCATCAAACAGTTTTTGGATGAATAACAGGGGCCGGTTCCGGCTCTTTTTTTTGTTGCAGACAGAAAGCCGTACCGGGAGCAAATTGTCCTTTTGGAGGGTTCAAAAAGACAAAAGAAAGCCGGACTAGGAGCAAATTGTCTTTTTGAAGGGTTCAAAAAGACAAAAGAGAGCCGTACCGGGAGCAAATTGTCCTTTTGGAGAGCTCTAAAAGACAAAAGAAAGCCGGACCAGGAGCAAATTGTCCTTTTGGAGAGCTCAAAAAGACAAAAGAGAGCTGGACCAGGAGCAAATTGTCCTTTTGGAGAGCTCAAAAAGACAAAAGAGAGTCGGATCAGGGGCGAATTGTCCTTTTGGAGGGCTCAAAAAGACAAAAGAAAGCCGGACCAAGAGCAAATTGTCTTTTTGAAGGGTTCAAAAAGAAAAAAGAGAGCCGTACCGGGAGCAAATTGTCTTTTTGGAGAGCTCAAAAAGACAAAAGAAAGCCGGACCAAGAGCAAATTGTCCTTTTGAAGGGCTCAAAAAGACAAAAGAAAGCCGGACCAAGAGCAAATTGTCTTTTTGAAGGGCCCAAAAAGACAAAAGAAAGCCGGACCAGGAGCAAATTGTCTTTTTGGAGAGTTCAAAAAGACAAAAGAAAGCCGTACCGGGAGCAAATTGTCTTTTTGGAGAGCTCAAAAAGACAAAAGAGAGTCGGACCAAGAGCAAATTGTCCTTTTGGAGAGCTCAAAAAGACAAAAGAAAGCCAATTAGACAATAGGGGCGAAACCGCATCCAATATGAATTTCAATTTCCCCCTTGTCATGTCACCCGAACAAGTGTAAAGTATAAATAAGTCAAAATTTTAAGTACGTTCAATTAAATAGCCTTATCAAGAGAGGCGGAGGGACTTGGCCCGATGAAACCTCAGCAACCAGCCATACGGCACGGTGCTAAATCCAACAGGTATACCTGAAAAGATAAGGAGCCATGTTATCATCTTGCCTCCTTTTCCGGGAGGCTTTTTTCATATCATGCAAAGGGAGTGTAAAAAGTTGGACTTTCTCGAAACGTTAAAAAACCGCATCCTTGTTGCGGACGGGGCAATGGGGACGCTGCTGTATGCATACGGCGCCGACACATGTTATGAGTCATTCAATCTGAGCCACCCGGAAGACATCCACGCGATCCACCGCGCCTATATCGAAGCTGGCGCATCGGTCATCCAGACCAACACGTACAGTGCCAACTATATCAAGCTTGCACAGTATGGACTGGATGAAAAAGTAAAAGACATCAACAAAGCGGCCGTCCGGATTGCAAAAGAGGCGGCAAACCGTGACACATTTATACTCGGCACAGTCGGCGGTATCCGCGGCCAGCGCAAAACCGAAGCAACACTTGCCGAAATCAAGCGTACGTTCCGCGAGCAGATTTTTCACCTCCTGGACGAAGGAGTTGATGCCCTGCTTTTGGAAACGTATTTTGACGCGGAAGAACTGTATACGGTCGTTGACATTGCGAAAAAAGAAGCGGATGTCCCGGTCATCGCCCAGTTCTCGCTTATCGAACCGGGCGTGCTCCAAAACGGAACCCCGGTCCGCGACGCGTTCAAGGAACTTGAAAACCGCGGCGCCGATGTGACCGGCCTGAACTGCCGGCTCGGCCCGCACCACATGATCCAGGCGTTCGAAGAAATCCCGATACCGAAGCGTGCCTTTTTGTCCGCATACCCGAATGCGAGTCTTTTAGATTACGAGGAAGGCCGGTTCACGTTCACAAATAACGCCGATTATTTTAAAACATGCGCCGAAAAACTGGTCGAACAGGGTGTGCGTCTGATCGGCGGCTGCTGCGGCACGACCCCAGCTCACATCAAAGCAATCGCAGACGGGGTGCAGGGGCTTTTGCCTGTCACAGAAAAAACGGTCCGCCCACCGAAAATTGAAATCGCAGCCGCCCCGGCGCAGCACGAACCACCGTTGCATGAAATCGTAAAAAAGCGCCGCTCTGTCATTGTCGAATTGGATACGCCGAAAACGCTGAACACGACTCGCTTTTTTGAAGGGGCAAAAGCGCTGCACGACGCCGGCATCGATGCCTTGACAATGGCCGACAACTCGCTTGCAAGCCCGCGCATCAGCAACACAGCGATTGCTTCAATTTTAAAAGAGAAACATGGCATCCGGCCGCTTGTTCATATTACATGCCGTGATCGTAATTTGATCGGGCTGCAGTCGCACTTAATGGGCCTTGCTGCGCTCGGGATTGACCAGGTGCTTGCCATCACGGGGGATCCGACAAAAATCGGCGACTTCCCGGGAGCGACGAGCGTATACGATTTGTCATCCATGGAACTGATCGCAATGATCAAGCAATTCAATGATGGCATCTCCCATTCCGGCAAATCGCTTCACAGGAAAACGAATTTTTCCGTCGCGGCTGCATTTAACCCGAACGTCCGCAATCTTGATAAAACGGTCGGGAGGTTGGAGCGCAAAATCCGCCACGGTGCCGATTATTTTATCACCCAGCCTGTGTTCAGCACGGAAAAAATCGAGCAAATCCATGAAGCAACGAAGCATTTGGACGCGCCGATCTATCTTGGCATTATGCCGCTTACCAGCTACCGGAACGCGGTCTTTCTGCACAATGAAGTGCCGGGCATCAAACTGACGGATGAAATTTTGGCGGCGATGGAAAAAACAAATGGCGACCCTGCAAAAGCGCGTGAAGAAAGCCTTGCGATCAGCCGTAACTTGATCGATGCGGCCCTCGCCTATTTCAACGGCATTTACCTGATTACGCCGCTCGAACGCTATGAACTCACAGTGGAATGCACGCGCTACATCCACGAAAAAACAGCAGTGCGAGGCGCAGGCATTGTCTGAGACTGCAACGAAAAGAGTACAGGCGGATTCATTGAAGTGAAACTTTGATAGCACTGTCCAATTGCAAGATTAAGAAAAGAGCTCAAGAAGACAAAACGAAACCTTGACCGGCGTCAGCCCCGGCGAGATGCATGCACTTTAAACTCAATCAAAAGTGGCACCGGCATCGCCAGCATCGGAACGCGGCCCAGCCAGGTACCAAATGTTACCGTACGTCGCAATCTCAATATCAAACGTACAACCAAAGGGGGAATTTTTCATGGGGCAAACGTTATTTGAACAGCAGCTTGCAAACCGCATTCTCATCCTTGACGGGGCGATGGGGACGATGATCCAGCAGCAACACCTTACCGCGGCGGATTTTGGCGGCGAAGCATATGAAGGCTGCAATGAATACTTGAATCTCACAGCGCCCGATATCATCCGCTCGATCCATGAAGCATATCTCGAGGCGGGGGCCGATATCATCGAAACTAATACCTTTGGCGCAACGTCCATCGTTCTTAACGAGTACGGCCTCGGGCACCTTGCTGAAAAAATCAACATCGAAGCCGCGCGCATCGCCAAGCAGGCTGCCGAAAAATATTCCACACCCGGCCGGCTGCGGTTTGTCGCTGGTTCGATGGGTCCGACAACAAAGACGCTCTCCGTCACAGGCGGCACCACTTTTGACGCGCTCAAAACCGCTTACCAGGAACAGGCTTGCGGGCTCATAAAAGGCGGCGCCGACGTGCTTCTCCTCGAAACATCGCAGGACTTGCTGAACGTCAAAGCCGCTTTTCTTGGCATTACGGATGCATTCAACGAAACCGGAAAAAAACTGCCGCTTCTCATCTCCGGCACCATCGAACCGATGGGCACAACGCTTGCTGGTCAGAACATTGAAGCATTTTACATTTCCGTCGAGCATATGCAGCCGGCCGCAGTCGGGCTTAACTGCGCGACCGGCCCGGAGTTCATGGCCGACTCGATCCGCACACTCGCGGGGCTCGCCAAAACGGCAGTGAGCTGCTACCCGAACGCCGGGCTTCCCGACGAAGAAGGGCATTACCACGAAACACCGGAATCGCTCGCTGTCAAAATGAAAGGCTTCGCCGAAAAAGGCTGGCTCAACATCGCAGGCGGCTGCTGCGGCACAACACCTGCCCATATCAAAGCACTGAATGAAGCACTTGCCGGGCTCCCGCCGCGCCAGCCTGCAAAACAAGAACACCACGCCGTCTCCGGGATCGAACCATTTATTTACGATGACCCGTCCACCCGTCCGATTTTTGTCGGCGAACGCACAAACGTCATCGGCTCGCGCAAGTTCCGGCGCCTGATCGCGGAAGGCAAATGGGAAGAAGCAAGTGAAATTGCCCGCACACAGGTTAAAAATGGCGCACAGATCATCGACATCTGCCTCGCCGATCCGGACCGCGATGAAATCAGCGATATGGAAAATTTTATTTCGATCGCCGTGAAAAAAGTGAAAGTGCCGTTTATGATCGATTCCACAGACGAAAACGTAATCGAAAAAGCTTTTACATACTGCCAGGGAAAAAGCATTGTCAATTCCATTAACCTTGAAAACGGTACGGAACGGTTTGAAAAAGTCGTGCCGCTCCTCAAAAAATACGGGGGTGCCGTTGTCGTCGGCACGATCGATGAAGAGGGGATGGCTGTCACTGCCGAACGGAAACTTGAGATTGCGCGCCGCTCTTATGATCTGCTCGTCGATACGTACGGGCTCAACCCGCGTGATCTTATTTTTGACACGCTCGTGTTCCCGGCCGGCACCGGCGACAAGCAGTATTTTGGCGCAGCAAAAGAAACGGTCGAAGGCATCCGCTTCATCAAAGAAGCGATGCCGGAATGCCAGACAATCCTCGGCGTCAGCAATGTTTCATTCGGGCTGCCGCCAGCCGGGCGTGAAGTGCTAAACTCAGTGTTTCTCTACCATTGTACGAAAGCCGGGCTGGATTACGCCATCGTGAACACAGAAAAACTCGAACGCTTTGCGTCCATCCCGGAAGAAAACGTGAAAATGGCCGAAAAACTGTTGTTTGAAACGAGTGACGAAGCCCTCGCCGCGTTCACCGAATATTACCGCGGTAAAGTGCAGGAGAAAAAAGCGCCAAAGCGCACGATGACGCTTGCTGAACGGCTTGCGAATTATGTTGTCGAAGGGACGAAAGAAGGCCTCATCCCGGACCTGGAACAGGCTTTAAAAGAATACCCGGATCCGCTCGCCATTATCAACGGCCCGCTTATGGAGGGGATGGCGGAAGTCGGCCGCCTGTTTAACGACAACCAGCTCATTGTCGCAGAAGTCTTGCAGAGTGCGGAAGTGATGAAAGCATCCGTCGCATTCCTCGAGCCTTTTATGGAAAAAAATGAAACAAGCACAAAAGGGAAAGTGCTGCTCGCAACCGTGAAAGGCGACGTCCATGATATCGGCAAAAATCTGGTCGACATCATTTTGTCGAATAATGGCTATAAAGTGGTCGACCTTGGCATCAAAGTGGCCCCGGCTGATCTTATCCACGCCGTCCGCAAAGAGAAACCGGATGTAATCGGGCTATCCGGCCTTCTTGTCAAATCCGCCCAGCAAATGGTCGTCACTGCCCAGGATTTGCGGGAAGCGGGCATCCACCAGCCGATACTGGTCGGCGGCGCAGCCCTGTCACGGAAATTCACGGTAAATAAAATTGCTCCGCAATATAAAGGGCTTGTGCTGTATGCAAAAGACGCAATGGAGGGCCTCACGCTTGCGAACAAATTGCAGGATGAATCGGAACGCAGCTCGCTCGAAACGGAACTTGCCAACCAGCGCAGCGGCGGGACAAGGGTGGTGGCGGCCGTGAATGCCGGCGGGGCACCTGTTGCGACTTTATCGCGCCGTTCTTCGGTATCCCCGGATGCGCTCGTTTACCAGCCGGCCGATTTGAAGCGGCATGTGCTGCGCAATTATCCGCTTGCCCATATCGAGCCCTACGTGAACATGCAAATGCTCCTCGGCCACCATTTAGGATTGAAAGGCCGCGTCGAAAAGCTGCTTGCGGAGGGAGACGAACGCGCCCTCAAGTTGAAACAGCAGGTGGATGAACTGCGCGAATGGGTGATGAAAGAAAAATTGCTTCAGCCCTCCGCTGTATACCAGTTTTTCCCTGCCCAGTCGGATGGGAATACTTTGATTGTTTATGAACCAGCTGGAGAGCCTGGTACATTAGATCCGAAATCTTTATCCGTCCTAGAGCGATTCACGTTCCCACGCCAGGCAAAGCCGCCGTATTTGTGCCTTGCCGATTATGTCCGGAGCGTGGACAGCGGGGTCGTAGATTATGTCTGCATGTTCGCGGTCGTCGCCGGCAAAAACATCCGCCATCATGCACGCTATTTGAAAGAAGCGGGCGAATATTTCAAAAGTCATGCTCTCCAGGCGCTTGCCCTCGAAACGGCAGAAGGTTTCGCCGAGCGACTGCATGAACTGATACGCGGCCAATGGGGCTTCCCGGACCCGGCTGATTTCACAATGCAGCAACGCTTTGCCGCCAAATACCAGGGCCAGCGCTACTCTTTCGGCTACCCGGCCTGCCCGAACCTCGAAGACCAGGCCAAACTGTTTAAATTGTTGCAACCGCAAAAAATCGGCCTCCACTTGACCGAAGGCTACATGATGGAACCCGAAGCCGCCGTCACCGCGCTTGTATTCTCCCATCCTGAGGCAAGATATTTTGCGGTATAACTCCCGAAGCGGGCCCTGGCCCGCTTCGGTTTTTTAAACCATTTACGACTTTTTCAGAGTCCAGTGCCATGTTGCTTTTTACAAAAAACCAAATGATTCGACAAAATCTGCGCTAACCCGATTTTTCTGTTCCGCCCTCAATGTTCCACGGGAAACATTCCACTGAAAACTGTGCATGTTGAACAGGATTTTCTGAACAAATTCCACTTGCCAGCAAGCCCTTCTTCGATATGATAGAAGAATAGACGTACGAACATGCTTGACCCGCTTTCTTTCTATATAAAATAACGCCATGCTTTCACCTACCACGTTCCCTGTGGCATTGAACGTCTACGCTAAATCAACGCCGGCTGAATAAAACCTGTACATCTCAAATTCGGCCAGTGCTGTCATCATCCTTGCATAACTTAACATTCCCAATGGCTGCGAATATTGACGTTTTTGGTGGCATGACAAGATGACAAGATACGATTCATCTCGACAAAACCAGCAATATTTCCACGGAAATACCCATATAAAAAAGCCCGAATACCGAAATCCGGGCTTTACATCCATCTATCTAAAAATGTGCGGCGACTGCGGCTAATTTTCATTCTTCCACTCATGCCGTATCCTTTACGGCATGAGTGGAAAATCCGCATTGAGCCGTTTCGTTCTTTTCTGTTCTTAGCCAATGAAAGTCCAAAAGCTCCATTGCTTTCTAGCAACTTACCAAATGCAAATGGCTTACTTACGGGAGAGGCGGTCTTTTGCACTACCGACCGAGTCCTGGGCCTCGCCTTTCAATTTGTCCATTTTGCCTTCAGCTTGTTTTTCCGCATCGCCGGTGATTTCACCCCACGTATCTTTTGCTTCGCCTTTCAATTTGTTCCCTTTTCCTTTGAGCTTGTCCTTCGTGGAGTCTTGATCCATTTTCATTCCTCCCATTCATATTGTTCATCTTTCCTATTCCCTGATCACAGGCCGATAAACGAAAAATGCAAAAGAAATAAATGGACAGGCTAGTTATCCGACCGGCGCAGATCATTTGCGCAAAATTTGACCTATCACGTCCAAAAGCAAAAAAATAAAGGGCCAAAACCAAATCAAATAGGGGCACCGCCACAACCAAAAATACACCTATTACAACAGGAGAAAGAGATAGAGTTCAATATAAAAAGATTGCAACAAGGCGATATCCATTTGCAAAAAGCAGGCAACAGAGCTGTGATATTTTATGGGACGTGAATAAGGTAAAGGGAACGCATGCGCATCATCTCCGTCTCGCTCCAAAATTGGAATGAGGAAACGCATGCGTATATAGGTTGGATGGTGTTGCAGAGTGGATGTGTGTTCGGCGTAACGCCCAATTTCAACGATTGCACGCCCGTTCTCAAAGCACCTGAAAACAGCCCCTAGATCATTTTCTTCCATGGTATGTATTTGCCGAGGCCATGGTAATAGCTGGCACAAATAATCGTGCGGCTGAATTGTTTCTGAAATGTATGCACGGAGCAGTTCAGTTTCAGCTGCTGCTGATTGGAAAAAGTAACATAAAGGCCGTCCGCCGTGGCATCAAAGTCTATTATGTTTGCCAGGAAAATGAACTGGCAGTCATACGATCTCGGGGATTTTGTCGGTGTTGCAATCAAACCATCCCCCACCACAATCGGTGCCTTATTAAAGTTAAAAATTTGTTTTGTTCCCTTGAGAACGCCTTCAAAATCGCACATCCGGTAATGGATGCAAGCGTCCCGTAATAATTCAAGCTTGCTCTTCCGTGAGCGAAAAACGCCGTCCTGATCATAAATGACTGTTTGATATTCCGGATCAAATGCGGTATCCAGCGCCATCGTTTCTTTCCTGATTAGGTAGTCAATTTTTTCTGTCACAAAAAATACCCCCTCATGTTAATTTGTGCTTTCCCTCCCGCTTCACTTTCAGGGGCAGAATTGCCAGGGGTGCCATGTCTTGCTGCCATCAAAGTATCCTTCCCCAAAAGAAGAGGGATATCATTGATTTTTATAGTCCTATTATACTATAAATTTCTAAAAAATAAAGCATGAATTTACAATTTTGTTATTATTTTTAATCCATGTAAATCTTGGCCAAAATTTCACGTTTTCCCTTAAAAAATATCAAATTTTCCCGCGGAAAACAGGATGTTTTGGAAACGAAAAAATGACGATCGCCGGTTCGCCCTCTTCCTTTGAACCTGTTATTTTACAATCAACCCGGGAATTCAAGGAAAGCGCGCTTTCCAAAAGGGGAAGCAAAGTGGAAAATTTTGAAGAAATGCTCAGGCAATACCGGCCGATGATTTTTCATATGATCCGCAAACTCCGCATTTACAAAAACATCGATGAGTTCGAGCAGATCGGTATGATTGCGCTGTGGGAAGCGTATCAGAACAGGCAGGACGACAAAGGGTCATTCACGAGCTATGCGTACAACACGATCCGTGGGAAAATGCTGACCGAACTCACGAAAAGGCGGCGGGAGGAAAAAATGTTTGCATTTCCGAAAGAGGAATTTTGGAATGTGAAAGTGGACGAGTCGCTTCGTCCCCCGCTTGAGCTTGAAACCCTGCTGTCCTATTGCGACGGTCTTACGGAAAAAGAGAAAAAATGGGTAGTGGCTACTTTTTATGAACAATTGAAACAAGGTGAAATCGCATTTCGCGAAGGCAAGTCCGTCGAGGCGGTAAAAAAATGGCGGAGACAAGCCCTCGAGAAAATCAGAAAGAGTATGGAGCAAAAAGAGAGGAAGCACTGACTGCTTCCTCACTCTGCGATGAAAAACTTGCGCAAGTAGTCATACCATGCTTTTGTGCCCTTGTTGCTTGGGGCGGTTTGTTCGCCATTTTGAAAGGTGACATACGATTTGAATGCGTCACTGTCCGGGTCTGGCCAGTATTTCCAATGATCCAGGTATGTGTAACCTTCTTTTTTTGCGTACGACGCTAGCTCTTTCACCTGCGCCGGATAATTCGCTGCCTTATAGAGCGGGTATGAAGGCTGAATCATCAGCACGGCATCATCCCAGGCAGCAGCGGCCGTTTTGATATCATCAAGCTGATTGTCCATTGCCACAGCCCCGTTGTTGATTAAAATAAACGGCTCAAACAAAATGAGATCCGGTTTGAAATGGGCGACGTCTTTATACTTGCCTTCACGGATAAACTCATCGGAATTTAAATGATAGGAAAAAAGGGAAACCGACACATGGCTGCCGTACGTATCATTCAACGCCTGCTTCAACTGTGGCCCCCAGCCATGCGTATTCGCACCCATCGCGTCCGAACCGACAATCGCAATTTTGTAGGCTCGCTTCTTGGAAAGTGCGTTTTCAAAATCCGCGCGGGCTTTTTTCGGCCAGTTTTTCGTGTAAGCCACTAGAGAAGTCTCCGGCTGGCCCGTTTTGTTTACGTCGCGCTTTTTCCCCGTGGTCGGTTCTGCCTTTGTCTTTTCCGCTTTTACTGCTACAGAATCCGGCTTGAACCGGCTTGGATCCGTTTTATACCCCCAGTACAGATGCCCAACTACCAATACGGCAATGACGACAACAGCCGACAAAATCGCCGTGAATATTTTCATACATCATACCTCCGCTCATCATCGCTTATGAAACGTCCGTGCAAACCTATAAAAAATTATGACAAAAAAAGACAAATTGCACAACCAAAATTGAAAGAAAATCCGCAAAAGGTAAATACAGGAAGACTATCTAACCGGTTTCTTTCTGCAAAATATTGTGGTTTAATACAAATTGTATCAAATTGTTTAAATTTATTTCAGTTTCCCACAAATTTCGGAATGATCTATGATATAATGTATGATAGTTTTCTATCTATTTCGCATTTGTGCTGCAGATCTAAAGGGAGGAACTTATGGAAGACACAATTAGTTTAAAAGAATTGATGCAGGTGCTGCGCAAACGACTTTCGATGATCGCGCTGATTACACTGGGGGCGATGATTGTGACGGCCATTGTGACCTATTTTGTGGTGACGCCTGTCTATGAATCATCGACACAAATCCTTGTCAATAAAGCAAGCGATGACCAATCGATGTATACCACCAATGCCGTACAAACAAACGTTCAGCTGGTCAATACATATAATGTGATTATTAAGAGCCCGTCGATCTTGGATAAAGTGATTGACGAACTGAAACTCGACATGACAACGGACGAACTGAACAACAAAATCGAAGTCAGCACAGAGCAAAATTCACAAGTCTTTACTTTGACGGTAAAAGATACAAACCCGTATATAGCAACCAAAATTGCCAATAAAATCGGGGAAGTGTTCAAAAAAGAAATCAAATCCATTATGAAAGTCGACAATGTGACCGTTATTTCGAAAGCACAAGTGCCTACGGGACCTGTTAGCCCGAAACCGTTGCTGAATATTGCGATTGCACTTGTTGTCGGCCTGATGGTGGGTGTTGGGATTGCCTTTCTGCTTGAATACCTCGACAACACGATTAAAGATGAACAGGATATTGAACAAATTTTGGAATTGCCTGTCCTTGGCGTGATTGGGCAAATTGACGATCAGGAATTGAATGGTTTGAACCGCGCAGGAAAAAAAACAAAAAGAAAGGTTGAGACGGTTGGCGCCTAAAAAAACAAAGCTGTTGAATACAAGAAGAAAATTAATCTCAAAGCTAAATCCAACGTCGCCGATTTCCGAACAATTTCGGACGATCCGTACAAACATCAGTTTTTCTTCTGTCGACCAAGACCTGCAGCTTTTGATGGTCACTTCAAGCGGGCCGGGAGAAGGAAAATCGACGATTGTCGGCAACCTCGCTGTTGTCTTTGCCCAACAAGGGAAAAGGGTCCTCCTTGTCGATGCCGATTTACGCCGCCCGACTGTCCATTATACGTTCGGGATGACGAATACATTTGGTTTAACAACCGTGCTGACAAAACAGGGTACACTCGAGGAAACGGCGGTCAAAACCGATGTGGACCATTTGCATGTTTTAACAAGCGGCCCGATTCCGCCAAACCCGGCAGAACTGTTAAGCTCAAAGGCAATGAAGGAATTTTTTAAGGAAGCAAAAGAACAATACGATATTATTTTACTCGATACACCACCGGTTTTGGCTGTCACCGATGCGCAAGTGTTAACCAATCAGTGTGATGGCACGATTCTTGTCGTCTCAAGCGGGAAAGCGGAAGTAGATGCCGTCAAAAAATCGAAAGAATTGCTGGAATCTGCAAATGCCAATCTGCTTGGGGTCGTCTTAAACAACAAGAAAACGCAAAATACGCATTATTATTACTATTATGGTAAAGACTGACACCATTTAAGTGGAAATTTTCCAAACACTATTGAAAAAAGATAAGAATACACTATAATTTTGTATAGAGTTTGGTTTTCATTGAAACGGAATTTCATTTTTTCACATGTTTGGAGGGGTACGGGATGATGGATATTCATTGCCATATTTTGCCGGGAATTGACGACGGTGCGCAAACGATATACGACAGCCTTGATATGGCAAAACAAGCCGTCTCCCAGGGGATCAAGCAGATTATTGCCACCCCTCATCATATGAACGGGAAATACGAAAACCGCAAAACAGAAATCGTTCAAAAAGTCAATGAATTGAATGAAAGATTGAAAGAAGAACAAATTGATCTGGAGATTCTGCCAGGGCAGGAAAACCGGATTTATGGAGAAATTTTGGAAGACTATGAAAAAGGGGAAATTCAAACGTTGGCCGGCACTTCTTACCTGTTTATCGAGTTTCCATCAGGGCATGTGCCGCGCTACGCGGAAACCCTTTTATACGAGATACAAGTGAAGGGCCTGGTGCCCATTATCGTGCATCCGGAAAGGAACGCGGAGCTGATTCAGCATCCGGATCGGTTGTATGAAATGGTGAATAATGGTGTGGCAACACAAATTACAGCCGCAAGCTTAACTGGTGCTTTCGGGAAAAAGATTAAAAAATTTACCGAACAACTGATAGAAGCGAATCTCACCCATTTTCTTGCATCAGACGCCCATAATGTAAAAACGCGTGCTTTTAAAATGGATGAAGCAGCGGACGAAATTGAAAAGAAATACGGCACGGATATGCTCTACTTCTTTACAGAAAACGCCGAACTGCTTGCAGGCGGCCAATCCATTTACAGAGAAATTCCGCAGCCAGTAAGACAAAAGAAATTGTTTGGTTTGTTTTAATTGTCCTTCTTTTTTAGCATTTTAGGAGAAGCATCAAGGTATATGAATGGAACTATGGGGCTGCTCCGCTGTTTTTGGCAAACAGTTTTATCCAATGTTGCTTGATTTTGGAACAGCTATTTCGGGTATGTCTCTCATCCGTTATCGTGCGAGGCACTCGGCCATGCTGTGGGTGTGTGTGCACCTTAGACGCCTGTCGTCAAGAGTGTGGTGTGAGGGCGGGTTAGATGCCCGATCATTTATTTTTATACCCGAATGCTGGAAGAACAAACATCGATTGTTTTTATCGTACTGCGCAAATCTTAAAAATCAATTAGAATAAGGAGGAATTTACGTGAAAAAAGTGAGAAAGGCAATTATCCCGGCTGCAGGCCTCGGAACACGGTTTTTGCCTGCAACAAAAGCGATGCCGAAAGAAATGTTGCCAATTGTGGACAAGCCTACGATCCAATACATAGTCGAAGAAGCCGTTGAATCCGGCATCGAAGACATCATCATTGTAACCGGAAAAGGGAAGCGTGCGATCGAAGACCATTTCGACAACGCCTGGGAACTTGAACAAAACCTTGCTGAAAAAGGAAAATTCGACCTCTTAGATAAAGTCCGCTACTCATCCAACTTAGCCAATATCCACTATATCCGACAGAAAGAACCGCTCGGCTTGGGGCATGCCGTTTGGTGCGCTCGCAACTTTATCGGCGACGAACCATTTGCGGTCCTTTTGGGTGACGACATCGTCCAAAACGATCCGCCATGCTTAAAACAACTCATTGATCAGTACGAAGAAACCCGTTCTTCCGTTATCGGCGTCCAGCAAGTCCCGGAAGAAGAAACACATCGGTATGGCATTATCGCACCCGCTTCCAAAGAAGGCCGCCGATATCAAGTTGACAAATTTGTCGAAAAGCCAAAACAAGGCACTGCACCATCCAATCTGGCCATCATCGGACGCTATTTACTGACACCAGAAATCTTTATGTTCCTGGACAAACAGGAAAAAGGTGCCGGCGGCGAGATCCAATTAACAGATGCCATCCAGCAACTGAACCAGATTCAAAGAGTATTTGCTTACCAGTTTGAGGGCAAGCGGTATGATGTTGGGGAGAAATTGGGGTTTGTTACTTCAAATATTGAAATGGCTTTACAGCATGATGAGATTAAAAATGAACTAATTCAATTCTTGGAAGATAGATTAGATGCCATAAAGAAGGGGAGTAGCGAGCTTGTCTGATTTAGGGTATAGCAAAAAATTGTCAGTTCAGCCTAATACGAAAGAAATATCCATTGATCGATCAAATAATTCAAAAATATATACTGTGTGCAAAAGGTCTATTGACTTAGTTATCTCGATCATTGGTTTGATTATCGTATCACCTCTATTTTTATTCATTGGTTTCTTTTATCTGTTTGGAGAAAATAAAGGTCCACTTATTTTTAAACAAAATAGAGTAGGAAAGGGCGGTGAACTTTTTTATATTTATAAGTTCCGATCAATGATTGTAGATGCAGATGAGAAGTTAAAAGCAAATAAAGTACTTTACCAAAAATATTTAAAAAATAATTATAAGTTAGAGCCTGAAGAGGATCCAAGAATCACAAAATTAGGGAGGTTTTTAAGAAAAACCAGCTTGGATGAAATACCGCAATTAATAAATGTTATAAAAGGTGACATGAGTTTAGTGGGTCCAAGACCAGTTGTAGAAGAAGAACTATTAGAATATGGAGAAAGGAAGAACGAATTTTTATCTGTCAAGCCGGGGATAACTGGCTATTGGCAAGTTAGTGGAAGAAGTAATGTTGGTTATCCTGAAAGAGTCAATTTAGAACTATATTATGTTAATAATCAGTCTTTATTATTTGATTTATATATTTTTTTAAAAACAATTTTTATGGTAATTCTAAAGAAAGGGGCATATTAAATTAAAAATATGGAATTAAGCGTAATAACATTGACTTGGAATAGTGAAACTTATATTAGCTCAATGTTAAGTTCCCTTATAAAAGGTTTAGAGGAAATTAATTGTGATTTTGAAATAATAATAGTTGATAATAATTCAAAAGATGGTACTGTTAAGATTTTAAATAAGTATTCAAAAAAATATAATAATATTAAAACCTATATTCTTTCTAAAAATTTTGGGACAACAAAACCTAGAAATTTAGCAATTAAAAAGGCAAAATATGAAAATATTTTAATAGTAGATAGCGATACGGATTTTTCCGATACTGATGTTCTAAGTTTATTAAATAGCTTTTCTAAAATTTCAAGTAAAAAGATTGGTTTAATACAGCCGCAATTAGTACATACAGATGGTACTATTCAAGCCTCAGCTCTAAAGTTTCCTACTCTGGGTAATAAGTTAGCTAGGTTTTTGGGAAAAGTCAATACACCGTATGACTTGAAAGAGATACAAACGGTAGATTATTGCATTTCTGCTGCTTGGTTGTTAAAAAAAGAAATATTCAACACTGTTGGTTTGTTAGACGAAAATATCTTTTATGCTCCAGAGGACGCCGAATTTTGTAAAAGGCTCTGGACAAAAGGTTTAGAAGTATGGTATTTTCCGGAAGTAAAGATAACCCATCATTATCAAAGAATGACAAGTAAAAAAAGATTCAATAAAATGTGGTTCTTGCATTTAAAAGGACTAATTTATTTTTGGTTAAAAAAATATTGATATCCTACCTATGTTAAATTTTAAATTAAAAAAGTTTTCCTGATTTCTAATATAATTGGTAATATCATGACAAAGTTGGAAGTGTTTAATAAATACTCAAATATTACCCTTTACATTATATTATCTTTAAACTATTTAAAGACAATAAATTAAAAAGAACTTTTAAAAAAAGACCTTTTAAAATTGAAGATCTCTAGCGTATTATTACAGTTTTTGCTTTAACGTGTTTTGACACTTTTTATTAAGGAGTTCGAACAATTTATGAAGAAAATGCATTATTTATTTAATGCTGTATTAGCTTTAATGTTAATGCCAATATACAAAAAAAAGCTCTTAAAAAAAAGATTATTACTTGTTGGTGGTCATAAGGGTGACTTATTCACAGATAACGGAAAAGAATTTTTTATTTTTTTGTGTGAACAATATCCTGAAGAGTATATTACTTATTGGGTCATTAATTCAAATAGCAAAGATTTAAGAAAAGTAAAGAAATACAATTATTTAATTAGAGGAAGCATAAAAAACTATATATATTATTTTTTTTCTAGAGGAGTATTTTTTACTCACTCCATTCAAGATGTTGCCCCAATTATTTCAGCGTTTATAAAACCAAAGGGAAAAAGAGTTTTTCTTAGTCATGGTATAGAAGGATTGAAAAAATTAAAATTGCCGAGATTAAATATACCACAGAATAAAAAGGCTGATTTATATTTGAGTATATCTGCCTTTGAAAAAAATATAAAGGTAAATGATTGGAACATAGATGAATCTAAAGTTAAAATAACCGGCTATCCCAGGTATGATAAATTAATAAAAAGAGATAAATATGAAAAGGTAATCTTGTATGCCCCCACCTGGAGGGAATGGAATAAAGGTTTAACTAAAGAGCAGTTTAGAAAAACAGATTATTATAGAGAGGTAATGAACTTTCTACAAAGTGATGACTTACAAAACATGTTAAGAAAAAATGGATACCAATTATACTTTTATGTACACTATTTATTTCACCAATTTGCAGATACATTCAATATTAAATCCGATTATATAAAATTATTAGAACCGAATGATGAATTGCAAAAATATATTTTGAATAGCGAGATATTTATTACTGACTATTCCAGCTCATGTTGGGATTTTTTCTATTTGGATAAACCTGTTCTGTTCTATATGTTTGATCAGAAGAAATATGAAGAAAAAAGAGGATCATATATTGATTTAGATGGACAGTTAATAGGGGAAAAATATACGTCTTTAAATAATTTATTATCTGGAATTAGTGAGGTTATAAGAGATAGAGAAACATATTCTAATAGATTTTACTTTTTAAAAGAGAAATATTATAAGTTTAATGATACTAACAATTGCCAACGTGTGTTAGATGAGTTTAAAAAGCTTGAAGTTAAGTAATATTTTCATATAATTAAAGGGTGTATCCTAAATGAAAAAAATTATAGTAGTGGTTCCCCGCTTATCCGGGAGGGGAGGGACAGAAACAGTACTAACAGAGGTAGATAACTTAGTCAATAATACTAATGAATATAGTATGAAGTTGTTTTTATTGAGTGGGACAGAGAATGAAGAATGGTTGCGAAATGTACATTATGATATGCCCTCTTCATTAGTTTTGAAAAAAAATACTAATAAAGCTATTCGATATTTAGTTAATTTTAAAGTGTTATGTCGTTATTTGTTATGTGAAAAACCAAATTTAGTTATCAGCACTAATACTCAATTATGCCAATATATATATATTGCAAGAATGTTAACTAAAGGAAAATATCCAATTGTTTCGTGGATACATTTTTCATTAAATGCCCCTAACACAAATATTAAGAAAAGACTTTTAAAATTTGCTGATTTTCATTTAGCTGTTAGTTCGGGAATAAGTGAGCAACTTAAAAAACTAAAAATAAGTACCTCGAACATCTATACAATTTACAATCCCATTAAAGAGATAGATTGTACTATAAAAAGGCCTATTAATAAAACGGTTTTCATATATATAGGTCGTATTACTTTTGAAGGGCAAAAAAGAATGAAAGATTTATTAATTTCTTTGTCTAAAATTAGTGGAGATTGGCAACTCGATGTTTACGGAGATGGAAAGGATGTAAATAAGTGTAAGACTTTTTCAAGAGAGTTAGGTATAGATGATAGAGTTATTTGGCATGGATGGGTTGATGATCCTTGGTCCACTGTTAAAGAAGCTACAGCGTTAGTGTTAACTTCTGAATACGAAGGATTTGGAATGGTATTAGTTGAAGCTTTGTCTAGAGGAGTATACTGTATTAGTTCAAATTGTGAAGTTGGCCCAGCTGATATCATTAAAGATAATGAAAATGGCAGATTGTTTAATAAAGATAATCTTAATGAATTACAAAGTATTTTACAGAATATAGTTGATGGTGAAGCTTTACCTTCACAAAAAAAGTTAAAAGAATCAATTACCAACTTTTATACACATCAATTTATTAAAAGTTTTATACGAGTAATTAAAGATATTAATATGAAATGGTATAGATAGTACATTGCTATTAAAATTAAGTAGGTGACTAGCTTTTGAAAAAGTACATTTTAGATATTATAGAAACTGAAAAAGAACACGCTGGTTCCAAAGCAAAAAGTGATATAAGCTTTTTTTTACATGATATGGGTTTCCTGAGTATTTTTTTTGATAGAGAAATAAGTAGACTGGAAAAGTATATGTTTGTAAATAATAATATAAAGAAAAAACTGAAACATATGGATAAAGGAGATTTACTAGTAGTACAATATCCATTATATACTGGTGAATACTTTTTTAAATGTTTATTAAAACAAACGAAGGAAAAACAGATATCAACGGTACTAGTTATTCACGACATAGAATCCATTAGAGATCAAGCTAGTTTACATAAAATAAATAAGGAAATGAGAGCTATAAATAGCTTCGATGTTGTGGTTTCTCATAATAAAGAAATGACAAAATGGCTACAATTAAATGGCATAACAAAGAAAATTATTGAATTAGGCATATTTGATTATCGTAATAATCATAAAGTTGTTACAATACCACCCAATGAAAAGAGCGTTGTATTTGCTGGTAACTTGGTAAAATCTAATTTTATAAAAAAAATAGATCGTATAGGAGTCAATTTCTTATTATACGGACCCAATCCACCAAAAATTAATAATAATATTATTAAATATAAAGGTGTATTTTCTCCAGAAGAGTTGCCTTTGCATCTGAAAGGTAACTTCGGCTTAGTCTGGGATGGAACTTCATTAGATGTTTGTGATGGCAAATATGGTGAATATCTAAAATATAATAATCCACATAAAACTTCTCTCTATTTGAGTTGTGGGATACCTGTGATTATCTGGAAAGAGGCTGCTTTAGCTGATTTTATCAGTAAAAATAACTTAGGAATTTGTATTAAATCATTACATGAATTAGATCATAAACTTAATTTGCTAGACAGTGAAACTTATATTGAAATTAAACAAAACGTATTAGAAGTGTCAAAAAAAATAAGGAATGGCTTTTTTATTAAAATGGCTATTAAAAAAGCACTAATTGAATTAGGAATAAATTAACTTATAAAAAAGGCATTACACTTGAATTTTTAACAACAGTGAAGGATGTTTCCTAAAGGTAAACTAACTTTAAATATGAATTAATATAGGGGTAACAAAATGTCATATGTACTTTTACCTATTAGTATGTTTATTAAACAGATGAATAATTCATCTTTCTTATTCTTAACAGAATTACCGATATATATATATATTAGTATAATAATGATGTTTCTACTTATTGGTAAATTTCCAAAACCTAAATACTTATTTAATAAAAGAATCATAGTTTGCTTATTAATTATTCTTTTTATGCAATTCATTGCGATGTTCCTAAGTAATTATGAAATAGGGAATGCTATAACTAATAGAAATCCTTTAAAAGAGTATGTAAGATTACTTCTCTTTTTTGGATGCATTATTATCCATTATGTAGTTGTAAGAATTAGTGTAAAAAATCAAGTAAGTATGATCAGATTTATACAAGGTAATGGAGTAGCTTTGATAATATTGCTGATAGTAACTTACCTTCAGTTTTTCTATTTAATTTTTCCCCATATTTTTACAAATACAGTAAGTTTTATCGGAAAGTATTTTGAAAATAGATATGATAGAAGCTGGTATAGTCAAGGAAGTTATGTTCAAACTTTGCATAGGATAAATGGATTTAATCCCGAATCTGATTATTTAGCTATACAATTTTTAGTTGTATTTGTTCCATTTTTATTAAGTGCAATAAAAAATAAATTTAATATTTTTTTTCCAAAAAGCACGTATAACCCAACTTTATATTATTTAACTTTATTAGGTGTTATAATTATTTTGTTTTTTGCCCAGACAACAACTGGTATTTTGGCAATCCTCTTGATTGTAGGTTTTCTTTGGTTGAGTTTACCTATCAAAAGAAAGTTATTAACCGCTGTATCTTTTTTAATACTATTTATTATTCTATGCATTGTGGTAACTAATAATGCATATATGATGGAAATTCTTAATGAAAATTTATTCAATAAAGCTGAAAGTGATTCTTCAATGAATAGAATTGGAGGTACAATTGGACTTATAGTTACTTGGTTTAAACATTTTATATTTGGAGTGGGATGGAATTTTCATAATTATTATTTATTAAAAAATGTACCTCAATGGACAACGAATAATGGAGAATATATGTATGTTTTTTCTGCACAAAATTTTTATCCGATTTTGAGTGTTTTTTTTGGCTGGCTTGCAGAATTTGGAACTATTATAGTAATCTTTCTAGTAGTATATATTTATAAGTTGTTAAGTGATTTTCGGAAATTTAGTAAACAGGTAAATTTGATTACAAATAATGAATTTGAGTATAAATTTATAAAGACTATTAGTGATTCTGTACACTTTTTTGTTATCTTTTATTTAATTTCTTCACTTTTTGTTTTCTATTGGTCAGAAAGTGTTTATCTAATTATGTTTTTTTTCTTTATTGTAGTTCGCCAATATTTGAAAAAAGAATATGGGACAAATGACAATTAGAAGTGGTTGTAGATTATCAAGATATAAATACAAAATATAAAGACAAATAATTTATGTTTCAATGCTTTTTTGAAAAAAGAGCATTGAAAAGGTATACAATCGCCTTTGAACATACGCGTAACGTTTTACTGTTTTTAGCTTAAGTAATTAAATAAAATTAATTAAAAGGAGACTAAAATGAACTACGATTATCTTGTTGTTGGATCAGGACTTTTCGGTAGTGTCTTTGCTTATGAAGCTGCAAAAAGAGGGAAAAGAGTTAAAGTAATTGATAAAAGGGATCACATTGCCGGTAATATTTATACAGAAGAAATAGAGGGTATTCAGGTACATAAATATGGCGCTCATATCTTTCACACAAATAACAAAAAGATTTGGGATTATGTAAATCAATTTGCAGAGTTTAACCGTTATACAAATAGTCCGATAGCAAACTATAAAGGTGAAATCTATAATATGCCTTTTAATATGAATACATTTAATAAACTATGGGGAGTTATAACTCCTGATGAAGCCAAAGCTAAAATTGAAGAGCAAAGAGCTGCTGCCCATATTGGTAAACCGAAAAACCTAGAAGAGCAAGCAATTTCGTTAGTTGGTACTGATATTTATGAAAAATTGATAAAAGGTTATACTGAAAAACAATGGGGACGAAAAGCAACTGAACTTCCATCATTTATTATCAAAAGATTACCTGTTCGCTTTACTTATGATAACAATTATTTTAATGATAGATATCAAGGCATTCCGATTGGTGGTTACACCCAAATTGTGGAAAAAATGTTAGCAAGTGATTTAATAGATGTCGAACTAGAAACCGACTTTTTTAACAATAAGGATAAGTATATAGAGCAGTTTCCTAAAATTGTTTATACAGGTATGATTGATCAATTTTTTGATTATCAATTTGGCACACTTGAATATAGAAGTTTAAGATTTGAAACGGATATTTTGGATCAAGAAAATTATCAAGGGAATGCTGTTGTAAACTATACTGATGCAGAAACTCCATATACAAGAATTATCGAGCATAAACATTTTGAGTTTGGAACTCAGTCTAAAACGGTTATCACTAAAGAATATCCAAAAACATGGCAAAAAGGTGATGAACCATATTATCCTATGAATGACGAAAAAAACAATGAAATATTTAAAAAATACCATGAATTGGCGGATCAAACTCCAAAAGTTATTTTTGGTGGTAGACTAGGTATGTATAAATACTATGATATGCACCAAGTTATAGCAGCAGCACTAACTGTTGTAAATAATGAATTTAAATGATATGAAACGGGTAATTAAATATGAGTATCACGAAAAATTATATTTATAATGTTATTTATCAAGTTATCACATTGATTGTACCTTTAGTTACAGTACCATATATTTCCCGTGTACTTGGGAGTCATGGTATAGGAATTAATGCATATACTAATTCTATTATTCAATACTTTATATTATTTGGAACAATCGGTATTTCTCTTTATGGAAATCGAGCAATCGCGTATGTAAGAGATGATAAAGAAAATTTAAGTCGTACTTTTTGGGGGATTTTCACTCTACAAATAAGTACGACCTTAATTTCTTATATAGTATTTTTGTTTTTTCTCAAAATAACAGGGGAATATCAAAATATCTTCCTTTTACAGTCGCTTTTTTTGCTGGCTGCTATGGTTGATGTATCATGGTTGTTTATGGGATTGGAAGATTTTAAAAAAACAGTCACTAGAAATTTGTTTGTCAAACTCGTTGGGGTTGTTTGCATATTTATATTTGTAAAATCGGCTCAGGATTTGTGGAAATACGTATTAATTTTATCTTTATCTCAATTTTTGGGACAATTAACTTTATGGTTTTATATTCCAAAGACAATAAAAAAAGTAAAAATAAAGTTAAATGATGTAAAAACACATTTGGGACCTTCACTAGTCCTTTTTTTGCCCCAAGTAGCCATCCAAATTTATTTAGTATTAAATAAAACGATGTTGGGATATTTATCAGATACTAATGAAGTCGGTTTTTTTGATAACTCTGATAAAATAGTGAGAATGGCATTGTCTATAGTAACTGCAACAGGTGTTGTTATGCTGCCACGAGTAGCTAATACATTTGCAAAGGGAGATTTATCAAAGGTAAACGATTATCTTTATTTATCTTTTGGTTTTGCCTCATATTTGTCATTTCCATTAATGTTTGGTTTGATGGGGATTGCTGAACAGTTTACCCCTTGGTTTTTCGGACCTGAATTTAGCAAGACTAATGAAATAATATTTATTATTAGTCCAATAATTGTGTTTATAGCATGGAGTAATGTAATTGGTCAGCAATATTTGATGCCAACAGGAAAAATGCGTGGTTATACTATTTCAGTTATAGTAGGAGCAATTATCAATTTTATTTTAAATTTATTACTAATACCTCATTTTCAATCTCTTGGTACATCTCTAGCAACATTAATTGCTGAGTTTACTGTAACTTTTGTACAATTGCTGTTTTTATCGGGA
The DNA here is from genome assembly GCF_038007245.1 of Weizmannia sp. FSL K6-3076. Classification (NCBI taxonomy): domain Bacteria; kingdom Bacillati; phylum Bacillota; class Bacilli; order Caryophanales; family Bacillaceae; genus Heyndrickxia; species Weizmannia sp. FSL K6-3076. The sequence goes on from NZ_JBBOWU010000001.1 coordinate 385,006, forward strand.
CAAGTAAAATATAAAACATTATTTGCTTCAACCTGGAAATATTTTTTTAGTGGTTTAATCATGTACAGTGTTATAAAAGTAATTGGATTGAACTTGAACTTTGGTTTTATTACAACATTTATTCAAATAATTATTGGTCTGTTAATATATCCTCTTCTTTTATTTATTTTTAAGAATGAGTTAAATCGAAATTTATTTATTAAAGGATTAAGTTTCATTAAAAGATTGGTTAAATAGGACTTGTGGATAAGTAAAAAATTCCAGACTTTACAAGGATCTCTGCCACTTTTGTCAATTATAAAGTGCAAGGATTTTATGGGAAACACGTAAAAAATCTTACACTTGGAGGCCGTTACTATGTACAAAATGATCAAACATCAATTCACTTTTTTAGAAGATTCTTTTTCTACCATTGATGGAAAATGAAATAAAAAAATCGCTGGGTCCGTTTTTCTTAAATAATCCCTTGGTGGAAGGCTGAAATGTACAAGAAGAAAACACACCGGATTGACCACTGGATTGTGACATTTCCCAGTCGCATTTCCGTCCAATTGTGCTGGGCAAGGCAAAAGCGAACGTGGGGTTCGGTTCAAAAGTCGCCACAGTGCCGTTGGTGGCTATGCCTTGATTGAGCAACTTGAGACAATGAAGGGATCACCCTGAGGGAATCCGTTGAGAACGTCAACAGCCGGTTCGGATATTATTTGGAAGCGGTTTTGACAGATAAAATCTAACAAAACCGGGATCAATCTCTTGGCATTCGTCTGAGTGGGCCTTGGTTGGGACGTCCATCCAAACGGTACACAACACTATTTTACATTTTGACAATCGGATTTGGACTTGTATCTGACTGTATTGTATTTAAATCGTTCAGCAAAACCCTAATTAACGTACAATATGTAGATTTAAAATTATTATTGTTCTCATAAAAGTAAATGAATTGTCTAATTGGATTTTAAACTTCAAAATATAAATATATCTGCAGGGAGTGGTAGTTATCAATACTGAAGTATATAAATCGGAAGATGTTTTCGGGATATCCAGGGATTTGCCTTTAAATTATATTATAAGAAAAGATATAGACAGTTTATTTACCGATAGCTTAAAGCGAAAAAAGCATGTTGTAGTTTTTGGAAGCTCCAAGCAAGGTAAAACATCACTTAGAAAGAAATATCTTTTAGAAACAGATGCCATAATTATACACTGTTCAAATAAATGGACTTTAGAGGATATTCACGTAAATATATTAAAACGGGCTGGCTTTGAAATAACACAATCAAATAAAAAAACATCTACAGGAAAATATAAAATTGTTGCACAACTAAAGGCAATGTTTTCACCTTTGGTTTCATCTAGTTTAGCATCTGAAGTGGATAAAACAAATCAAGTGGAAGTAACTACTCAGCCACTTGAATTAGATCCAGAGGATGTCAACGATATTATCAGCGCACTAAAAACGATGAATTTTAAAAAACGCGTTTTATTAGAAGACTTCCATTACCTTAATATAGAGGCTCAAAGAGACTTTTCTATAGCTTTAAAGGCATTTCATGAAAACTCAGATATCAGTTTTATAATTATTGGAGTATGGTTAGATGAAAATCGTCTAACTATTTATAATGGCGACTTAACTGGGAGAGTGATCTCAGTAAATGCTGATAAGTGGACACCAGACGAACTGAAGGAAGTAATAGAAAAGGGTGAAAGTCTTTTAAACATTACATTTGCGGAAGATTTTAAAACAAAACTTATAGAAAATTCATTTGATAGTGTCTACATTGTTCAGGAAGCTTGTTATAATGTCTGTAGAGAAAATGGTGTTTTAGAAACACAGGAAAATAATAAAGTTATTGGAAAAGATACTAACATACAACAATTAATCAGAAAAATAGTTAATCAACAATCCGGAAGATACAATGATTTTTTAACGAAATTTGGTGATGGTTTTCAAACTACAGTATTAGAAATGTACAAGTGGATATTATATCCTTTGATTACTTCAGACTCTAATGTTTTAGAAAGAGGTCTTAGGTATTCCGATATAAGACATATTATCCAAGCCCATCACCCACGTGGCACTGAATTAAATCCAGGTAATTTGACTCAGTCTTTAAAATCCGTAGCTTCCTTACAAGTTTCTAAAAAAATTCAACCTATCATTATTGATTATGATGAGACAAATTTAAGACTCAGCTCTGAGGAGTAAAAATTTTTCGTGATAATTTAAATATACCTCCCAAAAAAGCGGCCAAATATGTAATAATTTAAATAATTAGAGCTTGCTGGACGAATATTTTGGCATGGCTTAGTGACAAGTCGAATACAAGCTAAAATTTGATTCGTTCAGCAAGCCCTAATTAAACTTGGCTGTTTTGAGGGGGTTTTTATTTTGGTTACTAGAAAAGAAAAAAGAAATCGTGAAAAAGAAGCAAATTATTTTTTCGAGTTCCTTAAAATTCAGAAGCATTTTTTCAAAGACCTGATGAATAACCTAAAAAAGGTAGCAGACCACCGACATCAAAGCTATATCACTTATGGTCCAGAGGTCCTTTTATTTACGATGATGTTGAAAAATATGACCGGCCTAAAATCCATGAGAAACATGAGTGAGAGTTTTAATAAAGAAGAATGTATTAAAAATGTAGGGAAGGTGTTAGGCTTAGATTCTCTTGAAGAACTTCCACATTATGATACAATTAACGACTTTTTATCTGGCTTAGATGTAAATGAATTAGAAAAAATTAGAACGTATATGATTAAAGAATTATTGAAAAAAAGGTCTCTCGAGTCTTATCGAATTGAAGGAAAGTACTGGGGTGTCATCATTGATGGAACTGGATTACACACCTTTCATGAGAAACATTGTAAACACTGCCTGAGACGGGCATATACAAATAAAGAAACAGGAGAAACGAACGTACTTTATATGCACCATGTACTTGAAGCCAAGCTTGTCGTGGGGGATATGGTCTTCAGTATTGCCTCCGAATTTATCGAAAATGAATCAGAAAATGTTTCTAAGCAAGATTGTGAATTAAAAGCCTTCGACAGGCTGGCAAAGAAAATAAAAAAAATATTTAAAAGACTACCGATTTGTATCTTGGGAGATAGTCTCTATGCATGTGAAACGGTATTTAATCTGTGCAGGGCGCACAAATGGAAATATATATGCAGATTTAAGGAAGGGAGAATTAAAAGTATCTCGACGGAGTTTAAGGCAATAAAAGAGCTGGAACAAAGTAAGGATCAGAATTCATTAGTTTGGGTGAATGATATTGCCTACAAAGACAGAACGGTCAATCTGATGGAGGCCACAATGAAAACAGAGGATGGGAAATCGAAAGAGTATGTATTTATAACGGATATTAAAATCACGAAAAAGAACGTGGAACGACTCATCGCTGCAGGAAGAAGCCGCTGGAAGATTGAAAATCAAGGATTTAACGAACAAAAAAATAATCGTTACAATATAGAACATGCCAATAGCCAAAACTACACAGCCATGAAAAATCATTATTTATTAGTTCAAATAACAGATATTATTAGACAGCTGTTTGAAAAAGGTTCGTCAATCTTAAAAGCACTCAAAAAAACGGCAAAAGAAAAATCCTCAAATCTGTTGGAATCGTTTCGGACACGCATTTTAACAGACGAGGATTTCACCCATTTAAGTAAGCCAATACAAGTAAGGTTTACTTAATGGTTATATTATAGCAAAGGATGTGATGTAAAAAAAGGTTTTTTTGAAGTTATCCACAATTTTAAAAAAGAAATTTGCAAATTCGGCTCTTTTTGACTTTGAAAGCAGAAAAAATAGATGGAAAAATTTTCTAAATGTGGATAAGTCATTTTATCATAAAACATCTAAAAATTGATGAATTTACTCTTCAGAACTGTTTAAGACTTAATGTTGTAGACAAAAGTTTCATTATGTGGTTAAATTTCCAAGAAAAAAAGGAAGTATTAGAATTAGCTGACTTACCCAATGATTAGTTATATAAGATGAACTTAAGTTTTCGACAGCTCTAATCTAACAAGCAGCCGATCAATAACTTTCTGACTTTTTTGGCTAGCTTGTTTCATAAATTCAGCCACGTGGGACCGGATTTGATAAAACTTGCTGGAAAAAACATTATTAACGACGTCTTGCTTCAGCCATTTCCATAATCCTTCCACTGGATTCAGCTCAGGGCTGTATTTAGGAAGATAGACAAACCTCAGCCGTGGATTTTCTTTCAGAAAATCCTTGATGACTTGTGACTTGTTCACTTTACTATTATCCAGGACCATTACAATTTTACCTTGTGGGTATTCGCTTAAAAGGAGTTCCAAAAATCGTTTAAAGGCCGAAGAGTTGCTTTTTTCTTCTTCATAATGCGTGACTTCGCCGGTTTCATAGTTTATTGCGGCGAACAATTTAGCACCTTTATGTTGGCCATATGTCATAATCTTTCGCTGCTGACCTTTCGGAAACCAGTTATACTGCAGGGCCTGATAAGCACGGATGAATGCTTCATCTTCGAATAACAAGTGATCAATGAGACCATTCTCCAGTTCCTTTTTCAAAGCTGGAAAAGTGACTTCTTTGAACTCCTTTTGTTCGTCCGGATCAGCTTTTGCCAAAGTATACGTTGCCTTAGTGTAGCTGAATCCAAGCCTGTGTAACATCTCAGAAACACCCTTGGGAGTAAAAGACTGCTGAAACTCTTGTTGAATCCAGTCGGCAATTAATTGGAGCGTCCAAGTGTATTTTGCTTCGAAACCGACTTCTGCAGGTGTTTTATTTACGATGGTATCGGCCAACTGTTCCTGTTGTTCTTTACTTAACTTTTCGGGTTTACCTGTTGTTTTTTTCATTTGTAGCCCGGAAATTCCACCTTCTTCATAAGAATGCAGTTCTGAAGAGTAAATTCATCAATTTTTAGATGTTTTATGATAAAATGACTTATCCACATTTAGAAAATTTTTCCATCTATTTTTTCTGCTTTCAAAGTCAAAAAGAGCCGAATTTGCAAATTTCTTTTTTAAAATTGTGGATAACTTCAAAAAAACCTTTTTTTACATCACATCCTTTGCTATAATATAACCATTAAGTAAACCTTACTTGTATTGGCTTACTTAAATGGGTGAAATCCTCGTCTGTTAAAATGCGTGTCCGAAACGATTCCAACAGATTTGAGGATTTTTCTTTTGCCGTTTTTTTGAGTGCTTTTAAGATTGACGAACCTTTTTCAAACAGCTGTCTAATAATATCTGTTATTTGAACTAATAAATAATGATTTTTCATGGCTGTGTAGTTTTGGCTATTGGCATGTTCTATATTGTAACGATTATTTTTTTGTTCGTTAAATCCTTGATTTTCAATCTTCCAGCGGCTTCTTCCTGCAGCGATGAGTCGTTCCACGTTCTTTTTCGTGATTTTAATATCCGTTATAAATACATACTCTTTCGATTTCCCATCCTCTGTTTTCATTGTGGCCTCCATCAGATTGACCGTTCTGTCTTTGTAGGCAATATCATTCACCCAAACTAATGAATTCTGATCCTTACTTTGTTCCAGCTCTTTTATTGCCCTAAACTCCGTCGAGATACTTTTAATTCTCCCTTCCTTAAATCTGCATATATATTTCCATTTGTGCGCCCTGCACAGATTAAATACCGTTTCACATGCATAGAGACTATCTCCCAAGATACAAATCGGTAGTCTTTTAAATATTTTTTTTATTTTCTTTGCCAGCCTGTCGAAGGCTTTTAATTCACAATCTTGCTTAGAAACATTTTCTGATTCATTTTCGATAAATTCGGAGGCAATACTGAAGACCATATCCCCCACGACAAGCTTGGCTTCAAGTACATGGTGCATATAAAGTACGTTCGTTTCTCCTGTTTCTTTATTTGTATATGCCCGTCTCAGGCAGTGTTTACAATGTTTCTCATGAAAGGTGTGTAATCCAGTTCCATCAATGATGACACCCCAGTACTTTCCTTCAATTCGATAAGACTCGAGAGACCTTTTTTTCAATAATTCTTTAATCATATACGTTCTAATTTTTTCTAATTCATTTACATCTAAGCCAGATAAAAAGTCGTTAATTGTATCATAATGTGGAAGTTCTTCAAGAGAATCTAAGCCTAACACCTTCCCTACATTTTTAATACATTCTTCTTTATTAAAACTCTCACTCATGTTTCTCATGGATTTTAGGCCGGTCATATTTTTCAACATCATCGTAAATAAAAGGACCTCTGGACCATAAGTGATATAGCTTTGATGTCGGTGGTCTGCTACCTTTTTTAGGTTATTCATCAGGTCTTTGAAAAAATGCTTCTGAATTTTAAGGAACTCGAAAAAATAATTTGCTTCTTTTTCACGATTTCTTTTTTCTTTTCTAGTAACCAAAATAAAAACCCCCTCAAAACAGCCAAGTTTAATTAGGGCTTGCTGAACGAATCAAATTTTAGCTTGTATTCGACTTGTCACTAAGCCATACCAAAATATTCGTCCAGCAAGCTCTAATTATTTAAATTATTACATATTTAGCCGCATTTTTGGGGGGGAATAGTTAAATTATCACGAAAAATTTTTACTCCTCAGAGCTGATAAGAATGAAAGTATGCCATAACCGTCTGCCGATTACGTCCTATAATCTTAGCGATATCCATATATATGGCCTTCTAGGTGTAATAGCACAGAAAGGTAACGCTCATAAAGACGTTTATCTTTTGTATTTTTCATTGCATTTCGTAAGGATTCAATTTCATGATTTACCATTTTTTCTCCATCCTTTTTGGTATAGTTACAGACTTTATACCCGAAAAAGGACCAAGAAATTGAGCAAAGATGATTAGTTCATCTTATATAGCAACTGATGCATATCTAAAAGAGACTTATGGATTAATTCTGACTTGTTATTTCAGTAATTAATACTTGCTGAATAAGTGAAAATTCCAGATTTGACAAGGGTTTCGGTTACCTTTGTCGAATATAAAGTGTAAGGACTTTATAACGTAAAAAACCTTGTGCTTGGAAGTCTTTACGACATACAAAAAAATGGGCGTTACACTTGCCGCCGGATACAGTCTGTCCTGGTTTAAGGATACATTCGCAAAAGGCGAAGATTTTGCAACATTGCTGGAAGAAGCCGCGCATTCTTCGATCGGGGCAAACGGGCTGCTTTTCACGCCGTTTATTGCCGGGGAAAGAACGCCCTATGCCGATGCAAAAATCCGCGGCACTTTTACAGGCATTGACAGCTCACACACCAGGCGGGATTTTACCCGTGCAGTGATGGAAGGTATTGCCTTCTCTATCAATGAAAGTGTTGAAATTTTTCGGAACTATGGCAAGAACATCGATACCGTGGTATCCATCGGCGGCGGTGCGAAAAGTGACCTGTGGCTGCAAATTCAGGCTGATATTTTTCATGCAAAAGTCATCAAACTTCAGAATGAACAAGGTCTCGGGATGGGCGCCGCCATGATTGCAGCAAGCGGATTGGGGTGGTTTTCTTCCCTCAAAGATTGTGCAGCCGCCTTTATCCGGACAGGCCGGACATTTGAGCCAATACCGAAAAACGTCAGCCGTTACCGGGATTTTTATCAGGTTTATAAAGATGTTTATCCGCACACCGTCGCGATCAATCACCAGTTGTTTGATTTAAGGGAGGAATGAGGGGGCTGCAGCACATTCAATTTGCTAAATGTACCGTATGTTGGCTTTTTTTCGAAAAATAGTCGCTTTACCCTCTTTTATCCGTTGAAACAGTTTTCAAGTAAAAAGTATTTCTATAAAAAATTTACATTCAGTATTTTGCTAATCCCTGGAATTTTTTCCAATTCCGGGGTTTTGCTTATCCTATCTCCAAAAATTTAGAGGGAAGAATTTCTGATAAACTCTGGACAATATTTAGAAAATATTGTAAACTTTAAACAAAGTGGTTTTCATTTCCTTTTTAATATGAAGGGGTTCTGCAAACTTGGGAGTGAGATCCACCAGATTAGGGGGGGAGTTATATGAAAAAAGTGAGATTCGTACTCTATGTATTGTTAGCGTTCTCTTTGATCGTTGGGTTGCCGATAGGTGCGCAGGCAAGTAGTAAGGCTGACCAGCAAAATAAAGTGGGATCAGCTGAGGTAACAGCTGGCTTGAACCAGAACGCCAAACCCCATCTGGATAAAAAAGGACTGGAAGACTACCGAGATCCGAATGATTATCCATTAGTTAGAGAGGGAGAAAATGTTGGTCTTTTGAATGACACCTATGGTAGCTATCATTTCCTTACTTATCTCTCTGTAAAGGAATACTCAGATACCCAAATGCAATTGCTCATTCGGCATGGTTGCTATAGCAGTAGCAAGGATCCTTATTTGTATGCTGAGTTCTATACCAACCGTAATGGAGTAATGGATCTTTTGGGGAGTTCCTATAATAATATAGGATGGTTTACAGGGGATATCAATGTGGGCTACACCATTGATAAATCACTCTATGAAAATGATCCCTATATTTATATAAGAATAGGCACATTAAGAAGCCTTTCGGATCAATATTTCAGCGGTGTGACTTACTTTAAGGTAGCAAACCCGTTTTATAAAGGCAACGGTTCAAATGCCGGAGATACGAATTACTATGAACTCATCAGCAATGAATTTCCTGATGGTTCAAACTCTGAATATACCGGTTCTTTCCGCATTAATAACGATGCTTATGCCGACAGAAAAAAACTCAGCCCGTCCGCATATCGTATGGATTATGTGGCACCGTTTGACACAGAGAAAAACCAAAATAAAGCTCTGAAAAAAGAGACAAAGTCTATTAAAAAAGATTATGTTAAAGGGGACAGCAAATCGTTCTATGTTCAAAATATAGAAACCAGCAATTTTTCATCCATTTCTGCAACCCTTCTTTATAGCGGCGACCACGCCAACGTTTGGGTAAACAACAACGATATTACAGAGGATGAAGCAGCATTACTTGGAAAAGAATTCGATAATAAAATCTATCGATCAGATGTCGACAACTTTGGAATGCCATCAGATGTCGACCAGAATGGGAAGGTCAATATATTATGCTATGACATTCAAGATGGATTTAGTGGAAGCGGCGGTTATGTGGCTGGTTATTTTTCTCCGCGCGATCTGTATTATTATAGCTATTCCAATCAGTCGGAAATTTTCTATATTGATACCTATCCGTTGATGGGGATGTCTGCGACGAAAGATGTTTCGCAAGCTTATTCTACCCTGGCGCATGAGTTTCAACATATGATTAATTTTAACCAGAAAGTATTTGTACAAGGATTGACCGATACGGATACTTGGATGGATGAGGGCCTCTCGATGGCGGCTGAACAAATTTACACCGGTGCGCCGTTGAATGACCGGATCGATTACTACAATGAAGATGCGGACATTACAAAAGGCCATTCGCTTTTGTATTGGGATTATGAGAGTGACACATTAGCAAACTATTCATTGTCATACCTGGTTATGGAGTATTTAAAGGCCCAGTGCGGACAAGGAAACACGATTTTTAAGGAATTGATTAATGATCCGCATACTGATTATCAAGCAGTGCAGAATATCATCCACAAATACATTGATCCAAACCTTAGCTTCGGCCAGTTTATGACAGATTTCCGTGCCGCACTTGTCTTGAAAGAAGATACCGGTCTTTACGGGTTTAAAGGAGATACTGCTTTTGACGGGCTGAAAGTAAAAACCTACAGCGGTTCCTCCATCAATATAAAAGGCGGCGGAGCCATCGTCAAAGCTTTAAGCTCCAAAGATGATTTTCAAGTTCCTTCTGACAAAGGAACCGATATCACCTATACGCTTCTTGAAAAAGGAGATGCAGGCGCTGTAACGTCCCTGTCAAAACCGTCCGTTCAAACGGTTGGGGATAATGACACAGTGGTTACCGGTACGGCCGACCCGAATGTGACTGTGAAAGTAGCGGTGAGCGGAAAGGAAATTGGTTCCGATTCTACCGATTCAAATGGAAGTTTTTCGGTCAGCATTCCTAAACAAAAAGCCGGAACAGAACTGCATGTGTATACTGAAGACAGCAAGGGCAATCAGAGTGAAGAAACCGTCGTCACTGTTCAGGACAAAACGGCTCCAGCAGCGCCGAAAGTGAATGAAGTAAGCGATGCAAGCACTGCGGTTAAAGGAACCACGGAAGCGGGGGCAAAAGTTACAGTAAAATCTGGCTCAAACATCTTAGGCACGGCAACGGCCGATAATACCGGTGCATTCTGGATATTTATCGAAAAACAAAATGCGGGAACGAAGCTTGTCGTTTATGCAGAAGATACAGCAGGGAATAAAAGCGCTGAAACAACGGTAACGGTCATTGACAAAACGACTCCGGCAGCGCCGAAAGTGAATGAAGTAAGCGATGCAAGTACTACGGTTACTGGAACCACAGAAGCGGGCGCGAAAGTAACAGTAAAATCTGGCTCGAACGTCTTAGGCACGGCAAAGGCCGATAATAACGGTGCATTCAAGGTAACCATCGCAAAACAAAAAGCAGGGACGAAGCTTGTCGTTTATGCAGAAGATGCAGCAGGGAACAAGAGCGCTGAAACGACGGTAACGGTCATTGATAAAACGGCTCCGGCAGCGCCGAAAGTGAATGAAGTAAGCGATGCAAGTACTACGGTAACAGGAACAACAGAAGCGGGCGCGAAAGTAACGGTAAAATCTGGATCGAAAATCTTAGGCACGGCAACGGCCGATAAAACTGGTGCATTCAAGGTAACCATCGCAAAACAAAGAGCAGGAACGACTTTGACAGTCTACGCAACAGATAAAGCGGGAAATACAAGTGCAGGCAAATCGTTCAAAGTGGTAGACAAAACAGCACCATCGGCCCCGTCCGTCAATCGGTTTGGTGATAATCAAACAACGATTACAGGTAAAGCAGAAGCCGGCGCCAAAGTGACGATTAAACGTGGTAAAACGGTGCTGGGGACAGGGACAGCAAGTAGTAAAGGCACCTTTTCAGTTAAAATCAAATCGAAGCAAAAGGCAGGAACGGTTCTAACAGCCTATGCGACAGATAAAGCTGGAAATACGGGTGCAGGCAAATCGTTCAAAGTGGAAGACAAAACAGCACCATCAGCCCCGTCTGTCAATCGGTTTGGTGATAATCAAACAGTGATTACAGGTAAAGCAGAAGCCGGCGCCAAAGTGACAATTAAACGTGGCAAAACAGTGCTGGGGACAAGGACAGCAAGTAGTAAGGGTAGCTTTTCAGTCAGAATTAAATCGAAGCAAAAGGCAGGAACGGTTCTAACAGCCTATGCGACAGATAAAGCGGGAAATACGGGTGCAGGCAAATCGTTCAAAGTGGAAGACAAAACAGCACCATCGGCCCCGTCCGTCAATCGGTTTGGCGATAATCAAACAACGATTACAGGTAAAGCAGAAGCCGGCGCCAGAGTGACGATTAAACGTGGTAAAACGGTGCTGGGGACAGGGACAGCAAACAGTAAAGGCACCTTCTCAATCAGGATCAAATCGAAGCAAAAGGCAGGAACGACTCTGACAGCCTACGCGACGGATAAATCGAGAAATACAAGTGCAGGCAAATCGTTTAAGGTTGTAGATAAAACCGCCCCTGGCATTCCAACAGCCGGAAAGGTCACTTACAAATCATCAACGGTTTCCGGTAAGGCGGAAAAATACGCGACGGTTTATGTTTACAACGGTAGCCATTACGTCGGAAAAGCAACGGCAAATTCAAGAGGAACCTACTCGGTGCATATGAAGAAACAAAAAAGAGGATCCACGCTGAGGATTTATGCAAAAGACAAGGCGGGGAATAAAAGCAAATACCGATATGTAAAGGTGAAGTAAGACGAAACGGCCTCCAGGTAGGGGGCCGTTTCTCCATATCCTGGAATGATAGATCGCTTTAGGTGAAAATTCCATCCTTTCAGCTGGTGTTTGAAGCTGGGGATCTTGGTCGCTTATTACGAAGTGCAATGAATAGTGTATTCGTACAAGGTATCTCAAACAAGGGCGACACTATGCTGCAACTTTTGTAGACGTCTACACTTTTTGCATGGTTTTGTATATAATAAAGATATAGGAATAATTGAGGGAGTGTAATTCATGAATAAAGCCAATGAAGCGGCAATCAAAAAAGTGAGAGATTGGCTTGACACGGAAGGAAAATCCATTCAAGATCTTGCTGAGGAAGTAGGAATCAGTAAATCCTTAATGGGACATATTTTAACAGGAAAACGGCAATTTCTTCCAAACAGAATGGCTCAAGTCGCAAAAGTTATGGGGATTACCGTTGAAGAATTGTTAGCTGAAGATCGTTCAGAAAAACCTTATGTACTTTCTTTACGCGGGAAAGCCAATTCGAGGGCTGCCAAACGCCAGTTGGAAAATATGTTATTTGCAATTGAAGATTGTTTACGGATTGAGGAGATCAATCGTGCTACTGGGGAGAAACCATATGAGTAAGCTGAAGTTACAGTCGGAACAAGTTGGTGAAGCTTTCGCCGGGCAATTTTTAACTGATCATTTTGGCGCCGAAATATTTATCGGCCCGGGGATTGAGTTAAAACTTCAAGAAATATCACATGTTATTTTTCAAGATGTGCCGGACAACGAATATTTCGGCGCTACTGTAAATGTTGATTCGGAACAAGTTTTTGTGGCCATCAATACCCGGCAGCCTTTACGCATAAGATATTTTACAGTTGCACATGAATTTTGGCATTTATTAGGATACAAAGAAGTCATTAGTGAAGAAATTGACCATGAAAGAGCAGCTGACCGGTTTGCTGCAGCGGTAATGATGCCTGCCTCGCTTGTCCGTCTGCTATGGGGAAGACTGAAACAGGACTTTGGAGAAGAAAAAGCGATCATCATGATTGCTGACATGGCCGCAGCACCATACGAAGCTGTGGCAAGACGGATACTCGAATTAAAGTTATCAAAATCCCGCCGCTTGATAGCAATAAAAGAAAAAGAGTGGATTTCACTTCGTAAAGCACACCATCTCGCAAACAGCCCGCTTGATGAGCCTTTTCCCATTAAAAGCTTTAGCAAATATGAAAGCGTTATCGCTGAAGCTGTTGAAAAAAGATTATTAAATAAAGCAGAAGCATCTGGAAAATTGGCTCAAATCTCTCCGGAAACGGCGATAAGGTATCAAACGGAAACAAATCGTGAACGCACGATCTCACAGGAAGAGGAAGAAGATTTGTGAGAAGAGGGAAAGTCTTTATTGATACCAATATTATTCAACTCGCGGCTGTTTATAAAAAAAGCGATGTCATCGGGTGGATTAATCAGCTTTACGAGGATGTATACATCCATATCTCAGTTTTGAATGAACTCCTATTGAACAGATCAGTGGCGGAAAAACAAATTCATGAACAAAGGTGGCAACTTTTTGATCCGGATGATGTACAATGTCTTTCTCACGATGAATTTGAAATATATCGTTACTATGAACGATATATTGGAGAGAGCTTTAAGAGGCTTTATGAAAAAAAGAGAAATCTTGGAATGATACTTAAAAGCACAAGCAATCTTGGTGAAATTCACACATTGGCTGCTGCAATGTTATTGCAAGCTAGAATCATTTGCAGCAATGATTATGAGATACGAGAAATTATCCATGATGAAGAAATATGCACAGCAGCCAGTGAATACGATACCCCCGAGCTCATTATACAAGATACACTTGAAGATTTTTGTTTTTTTTGCGTACAACACAAAGTTGCAACCAAAAAGGAAGTGAGGCAACTCTTTAAAGTAGCTAATGCTGAAGATAACGAACCTAAGCGCCAAAGAAAGCTAAATGCTTTAAATGCAAGATTGAATGAACTGTCCGATTCATGAACTAGGGTTTGCTGAACGGATCTGATTTTGGCTTACATCCCATTTGTCAGCAAGCTCTGCCTTAATATATAAAAGAATACATCGGCGAAAATACTTGGTTATTCTTTATGCATTCAATCAGCTTTCAAATGCAAAGTTCTTTTAGTATTTTCTATATAACCCTTGCATTGAATATTTACTAAAGCCCTTCAAGTTTTTGCTAAGTCTAAGAGAATGTAAAATATTTTGTGTAAATGAATAAGTGAAGGTGAACTAGGGCGAAGCGGCCTCCGATAATGGGGGCCGCCCCAGTACAGATAAATCAATATGCGTGTGCCCTGTCACCGCTTGAAAATATCCCCCCTTTGAAAATGAGGGGGGATATAGAAGAAAAACCGGGTTATACTGTTTCTGCCGATTGAGAGTTAAAGATTTGACGGCGGCGCTCCAGTTCGATACTCATTTTTTCCCGTTGTTGGTCCAGTTTATAGAAACAGGTCGTGATGCCGATAAGCAGGCAGATCAACATGGGAATCCATATAAATGAAGCTTCAATATATTTTAAAGCAGTCGGGGTTTGTGTTGCGTTCGGGACATAGCCGCCCATTTTTAAGAATATCCCGATCAGCGCGCTTGCCAGTCCCATGCTTAATTTCACACAAAAGCCCTGGAAAGCAGCAATCATACCGGATATGCTTCTTTTTTTCTGATACTCCGAGTAGTCGATGACATCTGGTTGGATGGCAAATGTTGTCCCAAAAATGCCGTATATGCCGAGACCCGTTACGGCTAATCCGGCAATCAGTATAACTGGGAATGCGCTTCCAAAGTAGATCATCAAATCGCCGATAATGTAAATCGCTGTGCTTAACAGCAAGCAAGCCTTTTTTGATATTTTTTTCTGTAAAAATGGAAGAACAAGCAGCATGGGCAAGCCGGACAAAATACCGAAAAGCCCTACAAAAGTTAACCAGCTGGAACGTCCCAGATTATAGGTAAAATAATAGATGACCGTGGTATTCCGGATCACAAATAATGCAAAGTAAAGAAAGTTTAAGATAAAGAACAGGATGCTCTGGCCGGTTAATCCTTTTAGATCCTCCAAAAACGAATGTTTTTCCTGTTTGACAGCCGGGGGTACAACTTCTTCTGTGTTCATAAAGGTAATCACAAATATCAATAAGGCGAGAACAGCATATAACGACATTGTAATGAGAAAGCCTTTTTGTGTGCTTCCCTGCCCGAACAGGTTTACAAGTGGTGTTGTAATGGACATCACCAATGCTGTTCCCAATAAAGCGCAAATCATTCTGGTCGTTACAAGCCAGTTTCGTTCATGTACGTCTGAAGTCAGTCTTGGAACGATCGTGTTTAACGGAATATTGACAACGGTATATGCGATATTCAGCAAAGTAAACGTCACATACGCCCAGACCAATTTT
Source organism: Weizmannia sp. FSL K6-3076 (assembly GCF_038007245.1). NCBI lineage: Bacteria > Bacillati > Bacillota > Bacilli > Caryophanales > Bacillaceae > Heyndrickxia > Weizmannia sp. FSL K6-3076. The sequence continues at coordinate 400,296 of NZ_JBBOWU010000001.1, forward strand.
CCAGTCATTCCGGTATCCGGCACGATAAACGTAAGGATGGTAAAAACAGTAAATGGAACAGCTCCGATGATAAAATAAGGCCTCCCCTGGCCCCATCTCGTATGGGTCCGGTCAACGATCAATCCCATTCCGGTATCCGCAAATGCATCGATGATTTTTGTGACGAGCATTAATGTGCCGGCAGCGGCTGCTGTAATGCCAAAGACGTCCGTATAGAAAAACATCAGATAAGACGCCATTGTCCCAAACACAAGGTTACAACCTAAATCTCCTACGCCATACCCCATTCTTTTTTTCCATTTCTCCATTTAACTCACATCCCCTTTTTTGAATTTCCGTTGGGCCGTTGTATCGTAATGGCGCCACAACTGGACATGATGGCGAGGCTGGAAAACCAGCCAATAAGCAAATCATGTCCACTCTGTCTATCTTGTTGGTGATTCAACAAGGCGGGATATCGCTTTCATATCTTGTTTTAAATGTTGATAGGCAGATTGATAAACTTGATAGCAGGCATTATATTTTTCATGGTTTTCCGGATTTGGCAGGATCTTTTCATCTAACACCTGCCATTTTTTTACGTCGCCGTAACTTAAAAGTCCTGTTCCGATTCCGGCAAGAATTACATCCCCCATATTGGCTTCAACATCATGGAGCGGGCAAATGACAGGGTAGCCGGTTACGTCCGCAAAAATTTGCCGCCAGACTTTAGATTTTATTACCCCGCCGGCAATGTAGATGGAATTCCCCACATTTTCACCGGTTGCTTCCATGGCATTTCTTAAAGAATAGGCAACTGCCTCTAAGAATGCACGATAAAGATGTGCTTTAGTATGGGCGAGCGAGAGCCCGATAATTGTGCCCTTGGCATCTGAATCCCATATTGGGGCTCTTTCCCCCATAAAATACGGAAGGACGATAAGGCCATTACTGCCGGCAGGAATTTTCGATGCCTGTTCATTTAAAATATCATAAGCATTTCTACCGCCGTGTTTCTCTGCTTCCAATTCAAACTGGCACAGGGTTTGCTTGAACCATTTGACGATCGCGCCTGCCGTATTGGCTCCTGCAAAACAATACGATAATCGTTTGGCGTCATATAAATAAGGCCAGACAATCAAACCTTTTCCTTTCGCAGGCTGGTCGGAGATAAGTGCAGCACACATCGAAGTGCCGATAGAAGCGGCGTAAATGCCGGATTCCAATACCCCCAGCCCGATGTTTGCGGCGCCGCAGTCGATTCCGCCGGCGATGACGGGCATACCTTCAGAAAGCCCCAGTTCTTCTGCTGCTTTTTTCGTCAATCCGCCAACGATATCCGTTGACTCTACAATCCTTTGCGGCATCATCGACATAGGAATTCCCATTTGATCCATTAATGTTTTTGACCATGTCCTTGTATTCATGTCAAAGATCCCGCCAATATTGCCTGCCGAGGAATAGTCAATCGCAATTTCACCAGTCAAATGGTAGATGACGTAATCGTTAGGCGGGAGAAAGAGTTTCGTTTTTTTCCAGTTTTCCGGTTCATGGCGTTTCATCCATAAAATTTTTGTGTAGCCGTAATATGGATCTGCCCCGTTATAAGTGATTTCCTGCAAGTTTTCTTCCCCGATATGCTGAAGCACCCATTTCGTTTCTTCTTCAGCTCTTCTGTCCATCCAGATCATGCAAGGCCTTACAGGTTTCATGTTTTCATCCAGCGGTATGCCGGAACCTCCGTAAAGCCCGCTGATTGCAATCCCGGCAATCTTTTCTTTTGAAATGCCGGATTTTTGTACCGTGTTGCGAATAGAGGTTTTGGCTGCGTCTAGCCATACGTCCGGCCACTGCTCCGCCCATAAAGGCCTGGGGGTGATAATGTCATATTCTTGCAAGTCCTGGGCAATCAGATGGCCTTCTGTATCCATCAGTACTGTCTTTGTTCCTGAAGTTCCAATGTCTGTCCCAAGTAAATAGTTCATTAAATAAGCTCCTCGTATAATAAGTTTCAAATCCAAAGTTGATGTCAATTTCCAATTCGTTTTGCTCATTTACAAGTGAATATAAGGTTTTTATTCCAGGCGAACTCGTAATGATAGAATCATTAGATACAAGTGAAGGCACCATCTACAACAAAATCAGCACCGGTTGTAAATGTGCTCGTGTCACCTGCAAGGTATACACAAATGGATTGCAATTCTTCCGGTTTTCCCATCCGGTGAAGCGGGGCCATCTTGTTCCATTGTTCAATTAAAGGCTTCAGGCTTGGGGAATTTAATGTCAGTTCTGTGCCCATATATCCCGGGCTGATACAGTTGACCCGCACATTTTTGTCCGCCCATTCGACAGCCAGTGATTTCGTCAATTGAATAACGCCTGCTTTAGAAGCATTGTAGGAGCATTGCGGCTGCGGTACGTTGACAATATGTCCGGACATGGAGGCTGTATTGATAATCGAACCGCCACCTTGTTGAATCATCACTTTGCCGGCTGCCTGCGCGGTTAAAAAGATCCCTGTAAGGTTTACATCTATGACTTTTTTCCATTGTTCGAAGGTCATTTCTTCAGCCGGGACATTCAGGCAAATTCCTGCATTGCAAAACGCAACATCAATCCGCCCGAATGCATCCAATATTTTTGTGGTCATTGCCTTTACATCTCCGGGTTTTGTCACATCGGCTTGTACTGCAATGGCCTGGACCGGATGATTTTCTTGCAGTTCTCTGGCGGTTTTTTCTGCTTCTTTTAAATCCACGTCAACAATTGCAATGTCTGCACCCGCTTCAGCAAAAGCAGTGGCAACGCTTTTACCAATCCCTCTTGCGCCGCCTGTTACGAAAATCTTTTTTCCATCCAATCTCATTTTCTCGATTATTCCCATTTCGCTTACTCCCCTTTGATAAGTTATTTTATAAAATCATTTTATAAAACTTGTTTATATAATAAAACGCTTTTATGGGAGTGTCAACAGAAAGCGCTTAAAAAATTTGAACCATAATATTTTAGAAGATTTGAAAAACATGTCTGCATGATGCCATTCCTAAGTTGTGAGGGATTAGTCTGTATGTTATAGTGAATTTAAACAACTGTTTTTATAAATCGTATTTATATAATGGGGTCATCACATGGCGAATAGTATGACATTGAAAGATATAAAAAAGAATAATTATTCCTTAATCTATCACTTGATTTATCAGCACAAAAAACTTTCCAAACAAGAAATTTCGAATATGCTTCATTTAAGTCTGCCAACCGTTAGCCAGCATTTGACGCAGTTGGAGAAGAAAAATCTAATTCAAAAAAGCGGATACTTCGAATCTTCTGTTGGCAGACGGGCTGCGGCATATACCGTATGTCAACAGGCACGTATTGGGATCGGAGTCGAAATTCAAAAAGAGAAAGTCCGCATTTTGGCGATTGATTTACGAGGCACAGTCTTTCAGCAAAAAGAGCTGTATCTGACTTATGCAAATGACGACCATTATTTCAAACAAGTTACCCAGGAAGTACAGGCATTTATCGATCATTTTGATTTTAAGAAAGAACAAGTGCTGGGAATTGGATTTGCAGTACAGGCCCTGACTTCTAACGACGGAGAAAAAATTGTGTACGGCAAAATATTGGATTGTACAGGATTGGATATCCATGTTTTTGCTCGGCATCTTGACTATCCTTGCAAGTTCTTACACGATGCAAAATGTGCGGCTACAACAGAGCTTTGGATGAGAAAAGACATTGGGGATGCAGTATATTTATCGATCGGGACGCATCTTGGCGGAGCGATTATTATCAATGACCAAATTTATATGGGAAAAGATGGGCACAGCGGGACTGTCGAACATATGACAATTGATCCGAATGGTTCTTTGTGTTACTGCGGGAAAAGAGGCTGCATGGAAACGCTCTGTTCCATCCATGCACTATTAAAAAAAGAAGAATCCCTGGCATTTTTCTTCCAGAAAGTTCGTTCAGGGGTGCCTTCCTATGTGGAAAGATGGCATACTTTTATAGAACATCTGGCTTTTTCCATTAATAATATTCGCCTTGTAATCAACCGGGATTTTATTTTAGGCGGGCATATTTCCCCGTATTTAAAAGATAAAGATTTACAAATTCTCCATGAAAAGGTAAATGAGAAGACAGCTTTTCCAAGTGAAGAACCGTTTATTTTTATTAGCCGTTCCAATGAAGACGGTGTGCCGGTCGGTGCTGCCATTCCGTTTATCCAATCGTTTCTGGACAGTATTTGAAACAGGTAGCAAATCAAAAACCATGTTGAAAATTCAAGATGAAACGGCCTCCGGATATTGGAGGCCGTTTCAGTATGGAAGAAATATGCTTGGGTCTCCTATACAGAAAACTTAGGCCCTGTACAGATTCAACCTTGGATGTCAAATGTTGTCCCGAAAATGCCGTATTTCCAAGACCGGTTAGATAATCGGGAATCCGTTTCCAACTTGATAAAAATCTCTTGATATACATAAGAATGAAAAAACATGGGTATAGGTCTGTATAAAAGGAGGTTATGGCAGTGAAGGCAGTTACGTTTCAAGGTGCGAAAGACATACAGGTAAAAGAAGTTGATGATCCGTCATTAAAAAAGCGGGATGATATTTTAATCAGGATTACCTCAACGGCCATTTGCGGATCTGATTTGCATATTTATAACGGAGCTTTGCCGGCGCGCCCGGGATTTGTGATCGGGCATGAGCCGATGGGAATCGTTGAAGAGGTTGGCTCGGAAGTCACAAAAGTAAAAAAGGGCGACCGGGTTGTTCTGCCGTTTACGGTTTCGTGCGGGCATTGCTATTACTGCCAGCACGGGATGGAGTCCCAGTGTGACAACTCGAATCCGAATGAAGAGGTCGACACAGGCGGTTTATTTGGTTATACAGAGCGGTACGGAGATATTCCGGGCGGGCAGGCTGAGTACCTGCGTGTACCGTTCGGCAATCAAATGCCGTTTGTGATTCCCGAATCTTGTGAGTTGGAAGACGAGGCGTTGCTGTTCTTGTCGGATGTGCTTCCAACGGCATACTGGAGTGTTGAAAATGCCGGTGTGAAACAGGGAGACACGGTCGTTGTGCTCGGCTGCGGTCCGATCGGCTTGATGACCCAGAAATTTGCATGGCTGAACGGGGCCAGCAGGGTGATTGCAGTTGACCATGTGCCATACCGGTTAAAGCATGCCAAAAAAATGAATAGAGTCGAAGTTTATAATTTTAAAGAATACGATGAGATGGGAAAGTATTTACGTGAGATTACCAATGGCGGGGCTGATGTTGTGATCGATTGCGTCGGCATGGACGGAAAAAAATCGGCGATTGAAGCAATCGAACAAAAACTCAAGTTGCAGGGTGGCACAATCAGCGCAATTCAAATTGCGATGGAAGCAGTCAGGAAGTTTGGTACTATCCAGCTGACAGGGGTATACGGTTCGGTTTACAATGCATTCCCGCTTGGCAGGCTGTTCGAACGCAATATCACCCTGAAAATGGGACAGGCGCCGGCTGTACATCTGATGCCGAAACTCTTTCAAGACATTACAGAGAAAAAGTTTGACCCAACTGAAATCATAACCCATAAAATTTCGCTAGATAAAGCAAGCGAGGCCTATCAATTGTTCAATGATCATAAAGATGGCTGCATAAAAGTCGTATTAAAACCATAAAAAATGCCGGCTCCGTATATTTTTTAAAAGCGGGGCCGGCATTTTTTGGGATGTCTGTCAGCGCCCGATTTTGCCGGCAGTTGCCAACAGAACAAGGATTCAATTGGAAAAGGCATTTATGTCGTCCTCCGTGTGAGTGCGTGGATGAAATAAATAAATTGATTGAATTTGAAGGCGCTTACTCATAAAATAATAGTAAAACATGTAAAGGAGCCTCAAAAATGTCGAAAGTATTGGTTGTAAAAGCCCATCCATTTTCCGAAGAATACTCGCGTACTATGAAAGTGACGAATGCTTTTTTAACGTTTTTCCGAAAGAAGTCTCCCATCCTCAAGGAATGTGAAGGTGCGAATCGCACCAATGAGTAGGTGGGAGATGAATTTCGGTTGGCTTTAGCCAAAGTTATTTTTCCAATCCTTTTCTCAACAATTCTAAGATTGCGGCTGTTCTAGTTGGAATCCCATTTTCTTTTTGATATTGCTCCAATTTTTCTAATATCGTCTTAGGCATACGAATTTCTACACGTTCTTTCTCTTCTCTCATGATTATCACCTCATATTGATTGTACGGATTTTTTACGATATAATCAATATATACGAAATTTTTCCGCACAAAGTGAGGTGAATTGATATGGCCAAGCAAAACAAAGCTTTCAAGTTTCGTTTGTTACCAAACAAAGAACAATCCGCATTATTAGCTAAGACATTTGGTTGTGTTCGCTTTGTCTACAATAAGATGTTAGCTGAACGCAAAGAAACGTATGAAAAGTTCAAGGATGATAAAGAATTGCTTAAAAAGCAAAAGTTTCCGACCCCTGCAAAATATAAAAGTGAATTTCCATTCCTAAAAGAAGTGGATTCTTTAGCTTTGGCAAATGCACAAATGAACTTACAGACTGCTTATAAGAATTTCTTTGAAGGAAACGCGGATTTTCCAAAGTTCAAAAATCGTAAAGCAAAACAATCCTATACAACTAATATGGTCAACGGAAATATTAAGCTAGAAAATGGTCATATCAAACTGCCAAAAATCAAAAAGCCAATAAAAATGAAACAGCATAGAGAGATACCTGCTGATTATAAAATCAAATCTTGCACTATTTCTAAAACAAAGACAGGCAAATACTACATTTCAATTTTGACAGAATATGAGAAAGATATTCGTCCAGTTAAAATACAGAAAGTTGTTGGTTTGGATTTTGCTATGGATGGTCTATATGTCGAGAGTGAACAGGGTAAGAAAGCCAATTACCCACGTTACTATCGGCAAGCCTTAGATAAATTAGCAAAAGCACAACGAATTCTTTCTCGAAGAAAGAAAGGTTCTGCACGTTGGAACAAGCAACGACTAGTAGTGGCTAAATTACATGAGAAAGTGGCGAACCAACGCATGAATTTTCTTCATCATAAGTCAAAAGAATTAGCTTCTAACTTTGATGCTGTCGTGATTGAGGACTTGAACATGAAAGGGATGTCTCAAGCCCTTCACTTTGGGAAAAGCGTTCATGATAACGGCTGGGGGATGTTCACTACTTTCTTAGCGTATAAGCTAAAAGAACAGGGGAAACAACTTGTGAAAATTGATAAGTGGTTTCCCTCCACTAAGAAGTGTTCATGTTGCGGCAAGGAAAAAGAAATGCCATTATCTGAACGTGTATATAAATGTTCTTGCGGCTTTGTATTAGATCGCGATCACAATTCAGCAATCAATATCAAAAATGAGGGATTACGCTTATTAGCGTTATCATAAGTAACAAAACTCTTGGAACAAGAGGGTTAGCTCGGTCAGTTTTCGTTGGCTAGTAAAAGCAACGATAAGTCGAGAAGCCCCCACTTCAATCAAACCGTAAGGTTGATAAGTGGAGGGTAGTTCACTGAGGCTGGTTTTGTCGTTTCCGCAGATGATCATGTCAGGCATGGAAAGACAGCGTATGATTCAGGTAACTGGGGAGACTGGGGAGACAAAGGATATATGACGATGGCGGAGGATGAGCATACGCTTCGTAAGATTGTGCAGGAACAATATCCTGATTTGCCTTATTTCATGTTCGGGCATAGTATGGGGTCAATGATTGCCAGAGGTTATGCTGCTGCCTACGGGGATGGTTTGTCCGGCTTAATTCTGTGCGGGACTTCGGGCCAATTCCCGAATGCAGGCAAACTGCTCCCTGTTTTGAAAGACCTGGTCGATGAAGGCAAAGGGGAAGAAACCGATTCTTCTTATTTGGAAGAACTGATGGGCTGGATGACAGAACGGATTGAACAACCGAAAACGCCAAACGACTGGATAAGCGGCGACCCGGATATTGTGGCAGACCACGCAAACGATCCGTTTAATAATTTTTCAACTCCGCCAAATATACACTCACTCTACTATTTTGTCCAGATGATGGAGAAGATTGTCGGAACGGAGTGGGCAGAAAAAGTGCCGGTATCGATCCCTGTTTATAACATTGCCGGTGACCAGGATCCGGTCGGCCAATATGGGGAAGGGTATATGCTGTATCGAACTGGCTGGTGCAAACCGGACATATTTTTTGCTTGTCCTGCACTTGTAAGCGAAAAATGCATCTGAACCTGGCTGCAGCTATAACAAAAAGCTTCTGCCCAAAAAAGGGAGAAGCTTTTGTCATTTGCCATGCTCTTTACAAGATCCTGAATAGCCTTCATGACCAGCCTAATGGCTGCAGGCAATTATTTATAACTTGGAACTTCCAATGTGATATTGTAATTGTCTAATAGGTTGTATAAGTTATAGATTTCATCCACTTGTTTGTAAGCCCAGCCAATGTCTGTTGCATATTGATGGGAGGCATAGCCATATGTTGCAGCGACATCTGGATTCCATCTCATTTTATACAAGGTATCTTGACCGGCGCCAAGGTAATTGCTGCTGATAAATTTAGCTCCGCCAATGATGGCCGCTTCCGGGGTCGTCCAACCATGTTGATAGGCATACCTGGCTCCATTTTGGACGGCATTGCCATCATTCGCCCCAGTCCCATACATATTATAAACTGTCTTGCCATTATACTTGACCCCATTTGCCAGCTGGGAAGTGCCATTTCCTGTTTCAAGTAAGGCATGAGCAATCAGATAAATTTCATTGATACCATTTTGTTTTGCTGCAGTTAAAAATGCAGATGCTTTCCCGGCTAAAATGCCTTTACCCGCAAGAATTTTTTGGTTCACTTCTGTTGCATTCAGATTGGCGGTCGAAGTTAATTTCAAAAATTGAAGTGAGCGGACTGGATCCGAAACAAAGTTATTCGGATTTAAATAGTATTTCACTTCATTTTTCGTGGCATTTTTCCATGCCTTGTTATAACTGATTTGATACCATGTATAGCCGTCATCCCCTTTTACAGTGGATAAGATGGTGACCTTTGTGCCTTCTTTAAGCGTTTCGCCGACTTCATGATTCTTTGTACCGGCACCATCTCTGATATGCCAGTTTCCGTTTTGGACAACACCTGTTGTATGGCTTGTCAGCTTAATGGCATCACTTCTGATATATCGTTCATTTGTATCTGTTTGAGGCGAAACTTTCATTTGAATATTTGCAAGTTCATCCAGTGAAAGATCATATTTTTTTACAATCGATGTCACCTTGCCATTGGATTGTTTTGCAGCGGATGTTAAATAATTTGTGCTGACATAACCAATTTTTCCACCGATTTCTACCTTTGCCCAGCCATCCTCTTCGGAGTAGACCTTTACAGCTGTTCCTTTATCAAGGACTTCAATCACACTTGTTAAGGTAGAAGGCCCTTTACGTAAATTCAAATCTGCTGTCGTGTATTTGGTTACCGTAGAATCTGGTGTTGGTTCGGAACTGTTATTGCCGTCATCTGCTGTGCTTGCATCAGGGTCTGAACTTGACAGATAGGATGCGAGCACATAACCGGTTATGCCTCTCGCTTTCACTTTTACCCATGGGCCGGAAGCGGTGTAAACCGTCACTTTTTCGCCTCTTTGCAGACTTGCTAATTTTTTGCCACTTGTGGAGGCTTTGGAACGCAATAACAGATGCGAACCTTTGTCCACATTGACATATTTCGTCGTTGTTTTGGCAGGAGTTGAAGTGCCTGCATGGTTGTCCGGATTTGAATTCGCCAAAAAAGATGCGTGGACATACCCCGTTTTGCTCCCGGCCTTTACTTTCGCCCAATCCCCGGAAATGGAGTAAACCGTCACTTTTTCTCCTCTTGCCAAGCTCGCTAAAATGCTGGACGAAGTGGAGGCTTTGGAGCGCAATATTAAATGGGAGCCTTTGTCCACATTGACATACTTCGTCGTTGTTTTGGCCGGAGTAGAAGTGTCTGCACTGCTATCGGGATTTGAGTTCGCCAAAAAAGATGCGTGGACATACCCTGTTTTGCTGCCGGCTTTTACTTTTGCCCAGTCGCCAGAAATGGAGTATACCGTCACTTTTTCTCCTCTTGCCAAGCTCGCTAAAATGCTAGACGAAGTGGAGGACTTAGAACGCAATATTAAATGGGATCCTTTATCCACATTGACATACTTCGTCGTTGTTTTGGCCGGAGTAGAAGTGTCTGCATTGCTATCGGGATTTGAGTTCGCCAAAAAAGAGGCATGAACATATCCCGTTTTGCTGCCGGCTTTCACTTTTGCCCACTCCCCGGAAATAGAGTACACCGTCACTTTTTCTCCTCTTGCCAGGCTTGCTAAAATGCTGGACGAAGTGGAGGCTTTGGAGCGCAATATTAAATGGGAGCCTTTGTCCACATTGACATACTTCGTCGTTGTTTTGGCCGGAGTAGAAGTGTCTGCACTGCTATCGGGATTAGAATTCGCCAAAAAAGATGCATGAACATAACCCGTTTTGCTCCCGGCTTTTACTTTTGCCCAATCCCCAGAAATGGAGTAAACCGTCACCTTTTCGCCTCTAGCCAAGCTATCTAAAATGCTGGCCGTTCCGGAGGCTTTCGAACGTAATATTAAATGAGAGCCTTTGTCCACGTTGACATACTTCGTCGTTGTTTTGGCCGGAGTAGAAGTGTCTGCACTGCTATCGGGATTTGAGTTCGCCAAAAAAGATGCATGAACATAGCCCGTTTTGCTCCCGGCTTTTACTTTTGCCCAATCCCCGGAAATGGAGTAAACCGTCACTTTTTCTCCTCTTGCCAAGCTTGCTAAAATGCTGGACGAAGTGGAGGCCTTAGAGCGCAATATTAAATGGGAACCTTTGTCCACATTGACATACTTCGTCGTTGTTTTGGCTGGTTTTGAAGTACTTGTATTGCTGTCTGGATTTGAGTTTACCAAAAAAGATGCATGAACATAGCCCGTTTTACTTCCGGCTTTTACTTTCGCCCAATCCCCGGAAATAGAGTAAACCGTCACTTTTTCTCCTCTAGCCAAGCTTGCTAAAATGCTGGACGAAGTGGAGGTCTTCGAACGCAATATTAAATGGGAGCCTTTGTCCACATTGACATACTTCGTCGTTGTTTTGGTTGTGCTCGTTGTCGTTGCCGTACTGCCGGGTTTTGTGCTGGTTAAATATTCCGCGCTAACATACCCCGTTTTTGTCCCGGATTTTACTTCTGCCCAACCATCAGACACATTGTATACCAATACAGCTGTTCCTTTTTTTAAGCTGTCCAATTTGGCGGCACTTTTTGAAGGCTTTGCTCTTAATGTCAAGCTTGAATTCGCATCAACATTGACATATTTTGTCTCTGTTTTTGCTGCGGCTTGTACACTTGAACTATGTAGGAATTTTGTCAGTGAAGCGCCCTGTACCGTTTTATCAAAAGCAGGAGTGGATAATACTGCAAAACAAAGTGGTATGACTAAGCCTTTTTTCATTTCAATCTCCTTTCCAATTGGATCTTTCAGCTCGAGGGTTCCTGAAATTTAAAATTTCATTCTTTTAGCCTTTGTTCTATCAAAATACCCTAAATCCTGTCAAATCCGTCTAGTAAATTTATCGTCTTTTTTTAGTACTTTTTAAGGGGAATACGCCGTTTTTATTGAAAATATAAACCGAAAGTCCCGAATCGTGTAAAAAATCTCTTTTGACAAATGCCGAAGAGCGTTCAATTGGAAGAAACCCAAAAAACCAGAACAGGTCAGCGATCACTGGCCAGCCAATTCACTAAAAGACGGTGAACACTATGAATGGTAGCGTTCACCGTTTTGCACCTTGCAGCAACCCTTTTTTGACAGTCTTCACGATAGAGCTTACTTCGATTTTGGTTGCGTTAAATCATAAAGGGTAACGCCATCAATTGGAACCTCTGCCCATGGCGCCATTTGGGGATTGTTTTCTATATTTTTGCCATCTTGCAAGGTTTTGCCCATTTGTTTCATATTGCCAAAGGAGCCTCTTCCATTATAAAGTAGTGGATCTTCCCTTGCCGGACATATTTTTTAAACGCGGAAAGGGTCGGGGCCGGGTCACTTACTGTAAAACCGCCGATGTCCATCACGGGTTGATCTGTTGCAAGCTGATAAGTCGCCGGAGATGCGCACTTACCGTTGCAGCGACCCAAGTGTATGTTGAAGCACCTTTTTGTAACAACTTCACAATCTTTTTACTTGTGGATTCAGACCTTCCAGGAAATCCATCCTGTGCCTTTGGGGTTTATTACAGAAACTTAGTCTAGAGGGCTTCTTTTAAATTTTTCTTAATTTCGCTTGAAAGTTTCGGTAGGGGGGGACAGACCGAATTTTGCCGCAAGATTTATAGATTGGTGCGGAGGCGAAAAAGCGATCCTTAACTCCTGATCATGCTAAGCATGGCGTTATCGCAATTTGATTTGGATGTCCAGCGGATGCCGGCTTCGTGATTAGATAGCTGAATCGTTGATGAATCGGTATTAATGGAAACAGGGACAGCGGGGATTGCAAAAACGGCCGGCTTGTCCACCCAATCATTTAATGGGCATTTTAATGATAAGAAAACCCTAAAAACAAAACCGGGAGCACAATGCGTACCCCCGGTTTTGTTCCGGCTCTCATGATAAAGCTGTATAAGGCAGCATTCCCTTTTTCCGTGCAACTTTCGAGCATGTGAGGGGGGCATGGAAAACGGACTTTAAATGCCGGAGACCCTTACTTCATTGCATGGCTTACCAAAAACACCCGCCGTAGCCCCCATATCCGCCATAACCGCCGCCGTAACCGCCGACATATGAGGCACCGATGATGATCAACAGGATAAACAATACGACGACTAAAGCGAAACCGCCACTGTAAACGCCGCCATCAGACATCTTTTTAACCTCCTTTCGAAATAGCCATAACATACTATGTGAAATTCTCCATAAGGGAAGGGCGCTTTCTGTAAATCCGTACATGGCTGAACCCGATTATCACCGGCCGGGCTGCGCCAGTCCTATCTGCTTCTAAAAATGCTGCAAAAACTTCTTACCAGAAGAAGAAAGGAATTAAAGCCAAAGCAGCGATTGAACCGATGGCAATGCCCCAGCCAAATCCCCATCCCCAACCCCAGCCTCCGTAGCCAAATCCGCCAAGATTGCGGGGGCCTCCAAGCGGCCGAAGGAACACTCTGTTTCCGCTCACATGATGAATAATGCCTCTATGGATCCGTCCATCAACCGTCCGGATTTGGACCGCTCTGCCCCTGTATCGATGGCATAGTGCATGGAAGTGACGATATGACATAAAAATATCCTCCAATCCTTTAGGAATGGTACAGTATATGATTTTTGCCGGCGGATACGGTGGACAAAACGATCAGACTTTTTGTGGAATTATCGTGCGGGATTTTGAAACCCGGGTGCAGGGATGAAAATTACATGGAATCGATTTGTGCCAAAACCTTTGCATCGGTTTTGAGCACATCTTTTACGGAGAGGCCGGTTTTTTCAAGATATTGCTTGACGAGGTAGTATCCGACGCAATAACCGGACATTTTCGGATAGACACGTGAACCGTACAAAATCTCTTGATGTTGCTGTTTTGTTTTTTTAAGGTTTCTATGCGGGTACACGTATTGTCTCCATATCTTTTCCATTTCGTCATTGGAATAAGAAAAGGCCCAGGATGAAACGTATTTACGCCCGAATTTTTCCCTAACTGCATTTTCTGCCAGCCCTTCTAAAATAATCGTATCCAATAAAACATAATCGGCCTCCTCTTTCGGGTATTTTGTAAGCCGGCAAACATGGTTATACTCATGGACAAATAATGACCTGATTTCTGTTTCGCTGTTCCGGGCCGAAACAAATAAAAATAATTGATCTTTAAAGGCTAATCCTGATTTTCCGTTAAATTCTTTTTGAATCAGTAAATTGGCGGAGTCAGACGGAAAAATATAGATCGGAACATCCGGCCCATTCCATTCTTTTTTGCAGCAAAGAAATTCATTTTTTACGATTTCCCAAACATGCCGGTTTTGCAATTGCCGGACAATCCCGGCTCCGTTATCTTCCGGCTGGTACATGCCATGATAAGCCAGGTAGTCATAAATTTCCGCAGCACTTGCGCCTTTAAAATGCGCTTTAAACTTTTCGCAAATCGCTACAGGCTGGTGATATAATTGGCGCAGCCACTTGTCCGTTTCAACAACCCCCATATGCCTTCCTCCATTGCTTTTTCTTAACCAAAGTATGTTTTTAAACGATAACGGTTACCGATTTCTGCAATGGTACATACGGTATATAAACGAGCCAGCTGTTTGAATGGCAAGGGAGGGGTTAGAGTGGATCGGGAATATACTTACCTGAATTGTTTAGCAGAACTGGGAGTCGGCGGAGCGCATCCAGGCGGTTTCAAGCTGACACAGGATATATTATCGACTGAACATATAGGAAAAAAAACAACAGTGCTTGATGCGGGCTGCGGCACCGGCCAAACTGCTGCATACGTCGCGCAGCAGTACGGATGCCAAGTGACAGGGCTGGATCATCATCAATTGATGGTGGAAAAAGCCAGGAAAAGAGTCCGGTCATTAGGTTTGCCGATACAAATTGTGCACGGGAACACAGAGGCTCTCCCGTTTGCAGACAGTCAATTTGATTTGGTATTGTCAGAGTCGGTGATCGTTTTTACCGATATGCCCAAAACGGTTCAGGAATTTCAGCGGGTGCTGAAGCCCGGCGGATGTTTAATTGCGATTGAAATGGTTTTGGAGCAGCCTGTTTCGCCCCAAAGATTAGCACACATCAAAGACTTTTATGGAGTATCCCGAATTTTAACCGAGGAACAGTGGGTGCAGCTTTTTCAAGAAGCAGGGTTTCAATCCATCCATTCTGAAAAATATGATTTGCAATTTGGAGTTCAAAATGTCCCTGATTTTTCATTGTCGGAGGGCGTGGATGTGCAGTATTTTGAGATGCTTGAGCATCATATGATTATGTTTGAGTCAACCAAAGAGATCCTCGGCTTCCGGATTTTCAGATGCAAAACGGTTTAGGGTGCCGATCTATGGCAAGTTTTTCGACACAAAATAAGGAAGCTGGAATATTTGCAGGTTTGTCTTTTTAGGAGCCGGAGGAGTACGCGTGCATACCGGCTCCTTCATTTTTCGGTCCGTACACTTTTTATGGGCAATTTCAAATTCATAGATGGCCCGTTTGAGGAGAAATATTTTATGGGGGATGGGGGCGGACCGGATGGCATTGGAAGTATGTGTAAAATTTTACTCGAAGGGGCAAATGAGTGGAAAAAAATGGGAAGACGCTCTATCATCTAATTGTACACTTCAAGATGAACATCTAGAGAGAGGTCTTCCCATGGATATTATATCAATAATTGCTGGATTATTAAAGGATACAAAGAGTCTTATCGAATTTGAAGAACAGCTTAAACTTCTGATGCAGAAGGCTTTTACACAATGGGTTGGGGAAATATTTGAAGAGTTAGATAAAACAATTAAACAGGAGAAGTTAGAGGAGGGCTGGGTGTACTGCCGGAGTGATAACAGAAGCGTTCAGTTTCTATTTGGAAGTGTGACTTTTAAACGTTCATTAATGCGTGATAAGAGAGGGAACTCACATTATCCTCTGGATGAATGGTTAGGGCTGGTACCACACCAACGATACAGCCCGTTAGTGGAATTAAAGGTGGCAGAGTTGGCAAGTGAGAACACCTATCGGGAAGTAGCTGATATTTTAAAAGAGTGGACAGCAGTGAGTCTTAGTCACACAACTGTAGGGAACATGGTAAAACACGTAGGGAAAACTCAGGCGGAAGCCGATAAGGCACTTGTAGAAGAGCTAGAAATAGCTGTTTCCCTGCCTGAGGGGAAGAAGGTAGACTACCTGTTTTCTGAAGCAGATGGTGTATTCGTTCGGGGACTAAAAAAGAAACAGAGTATGGAAGTCCACCACGCCATTCTCTATGAGGGATGGCAAACCAATGGTAAAAGGGTCTCCCTGCGTCAGCCCACAGTCATCATGACAACGGAAGCCATCCAGACATTTTGGGATGAAGTCCAAGCCACAGCTGCCAACACCTACTCCCTCGAAAAAACGCATGTCATTACAAACAGTGATGGAGGTGCGGGATACACAGCTGAACGGTTTCAAACAGCATTCTCACAGTCGGAATTTCCGGTGCTCAACCAGCTGGATACCTACCACGTTGCACAAGCCATCATAAGGACATTTGGGGGCGGAAAGAGCGAGATCAAGGAGCAAATTAGAAAAGCGATTAGAACGCATGACCTGGACCAATTCACGTTATATTTGGATACGCACGAAAGCACCTTGACGGATAAAAAGGCTCTCAAGAAAATCAAGGAATTCCGTTCGTATATCTTGAAAAACTGGGACCGCATTTTTGACTGGAGAGACAGGGTGAAAAACGTGCCGGAAGGTGCGAGAGGCCTAGGAGCGATGGAATCGAATCAAAGGCATATCTCCTTCAGGATGAAAAAAAGGGGCATGCATTGGAGTGAACTTGGCGCAGAAGCCATGGTGAAAATCAAACAAGGCATACTCAATGGGACATTGAGAGAAGCCTATCTGAAACACCGTTCAAGAAGCGAGAGAAAGCAACGGAACTTGAAACAATCCATCAGGATGTCTCAACTACTCAAGCAGCCTGTACGCCCGTCAGTGGGCGTAAAGCACGGATCAGTTGCCCTGCATTCAAGCAGTTCATCGGCAATGGGACATTTAAGCAAAATATTAGAGCTTTCGTTTTAAGCCTGGCTCAGTGGGGACTGATCGTTGAGGCGCGCGAAATTTACGAGACTCCTGCGGGAAAAGCGAGCCAGGAGAGACCCCGCAGCGAGGTACGAGCGAGGAGGCTCGCCGGCCGCCCGCGGAAAGCGAGTGAATTTCGCGCGCCTCAACATCCCCGTTATCCATCTTTATACGGAAATATTACATCTTTTCCGAAAATTACACCGAGCAAGTAAAGCACGGTAGCCGAAAGTGTACAAAAAGAGTGTCTTGGAATACCCGATATTTAAACCTTGTCGAGAAAAACTTGACACATACCATTGGAAAAAATAGTTGACATCAGAAAAGATTTCAAATAATATCAAATTAATAGATTTACTCTATGAAACCCTCGCAAAACAACCCCGAAAGGAAGGATCCTCATGACAAAAGAATACCTTGACCTCAAAATGGACTTTATGTTCAAACAGCTTTTCGGCCACCCGAGCCGGAAAAACATCACCCTTGCCTTTTTGAATGACTTGCTGAACCGAAAAGGGCAGGACAGAATTGTCGATGTCCAGTATGAGAACACCGCACTCATTAAATCTGACTCGGACGGCAAAACAGGTCTGCTTGATATCCTCGTTTACACATCCAACCATGAGAGAATAAATGTTGAAATCCAGGTGGAAAATCAGCACAATATGCGGGAACGAGTGCTTTATTATTGGACAAAACTTTTCTCTTCCACGTTAGAGGCCGGACAAAATTATACAGAACTTGTTCCTACAATCATGATTTCTATCTTAAATTACCTGCTTTTCCCGCACCAAACCAAACGATTCCATAACCGCTTTCATGTTTATGAGGATTTGGAGTTTTTTATGTGGAGCCCGCATCTGGAATTTCACACATTTGATTTGACAAAGTTCAAGTCAAAGTGGAAAAAATATAGACGAGGGATGAAAGCGAAACCACCGGCAGCCTATCCATGGCTGATGATGCTTTCTGCTGCAGATTACCGGAAAAAGACGATAGACACCGACATTTTGCAGGAATTGGAGGAGTTAGCGATGAATGAGCAGGAAGTACTTGATGCGATCAAAGAGTGGGAAAGCTTAAGTGCGAATCGGGAAAACAAAGTGATGTTAGTATAGTTTTATGGACGTCCCTTAGATTTTTATTGAGTAAACAAGAGGAATTATTTAAAATACAGCTTAAAGACAGGGAAGAATCTGCTCATTTTTGGTGAAGGAAGATGGATCCGTGTTCAGCATATTGTTCTTAAAAATTAAAGGGATATGGTACACTATAGTGAAGAAATAAGTTGTAGATTTGAGGTTGATTCCATGAAAAACTTTCCTCGAACAACGAAATTAAAGAACAGAGATAATACTATATATAAATATTACCCGGGTTTTTCTGAGGATTTTGTTGAGGATATCATAAAGATTTTAAAAGTAAATACTAATGGAATTATTCTTGATCCTTGGAATGGGAGCGGAACAACTACTTATGTAGCATCAAAATTAGGGATTCCATCTATTGGTTTGGATATTAATCCGGTTATGAGTATTATTGCTTCTGCTCGTTTATTTAACATTGAAACCAACCCCTATAATGCAAATTATCTTTTAAAATCATCGGATAAATTTAGAACAAATGTAGAGGAAAATGATGCATTATGTAATTGGTTTCATAAAGATACTGTAAAAATAATTAGAAATATAGAGCGAACTATATTTAATGGCAAATACCTGAGGGAAGTCATCGTGAATAATGATTATTCAAATTTACAAGCATTTTATTGCTTAATCCTTTTTAATGTTTTAAAACATTTAGCCCATGATTTGAAATCTTCCAATCCAACTTGGATAAAGAAGCCAATATTAACAGAAAGGAAGAGTTTTTCAAAAGCAGAAATAGACGAAATATATCTGAATGAATATAACCGTTTAGTTCAAGTATATGAGCATAATAACGTCCATCAAAAAGTGAAACCAAAAATAATCATTGGCCGTTCAGAATCGATCCCATTAGATAATTCGAGTGTTGAAACAATAATTACTTCACCTCCATATTGTACTAGAATTGATTATGCAATTATGACCAGTTTGGAGTTAGCTATATTTAATATTAGTGAAATTGATTTTGTTAAATTAAGACATTCTTTGATTGGCGCGCCTGTCATTCATAAGCAAACACCGAAAGCAATTCGAGAGTGGGGACCAACATGTTTGGAAACATTATCAAAAATAGAAAATCATCATTCCAAAGCTTCCCGAACTTACTATTTGAAAACATATTTACAATATTTTCATTCCATTTTTCTATCTTTAAAAGAAATTGATCGAGTAATGAAAAATGAAGGGAAATGTATCATTGTTATTCAAAATTCCTATTATAAGGATATCTTTATAGATTTGAAACAAATTTTTATAGAAATGATAAAATACTTAGGTTGGCGATTAGTGGGTACTTATGAATTTATTAATCCAAATAATTTGGCTGAGATTAACCCAAGAGGGAAAGAGTATAGAGAAAGCTCGATAACAAAGGAATACGCCGTTATTTTTAGAAAATGGTAAAAAGGAAGTGAAAAAATGTCACAAATAGAACTGCTAACGATAATTGACGATAAAATTGAACAAGTACGTACAAAAAGCTTGGATTTATCATTTAATGAAATAGTGGATATGTATCGCGACGGAGAATTTGAAATTTCTCCGGCATATCAAAGACTTTTCAGGTGGTCAGAAGAAAAACAGTCTCAATTTATAGAATCTTTAATATTAGAAATGCCTATCCCACCTATTTATGTTATAGAAAAAGATGAGGGTCAGTATGAATTAATTGATGGTTTGCAAAGAATATCAACATACCTACACTTTAGAGGGGAATTACCTAATCCCAACAACCATTCAAATGATAAAACGGAAGAAGAAAACGTCGGTTTTTTAACATTAACCGGCTGCGACATTGTAAAGGAATTAAATGGGTTAACATATGAAAAATTGCCAAAAACCTTACAAATAAGACTAAAAAGAAGTTTTGTGCGAGTAGAGGTTATTCGGAAAGGGAGCGACCCGAGGCTAAGATATTATATGTTTAAACGTTTAAATACTGGCGGGGAACTTTTAAGTGAACAAGAAATCCGTAATTGTACAATTCGTTTACTAGACGATACTTTTAATGATTTTATTATCAGGTTAAGTAGTAATAAGCACTTTCAAAATACTATCAGTCATTTGAATGAGGAAAAAATCGAAAAAAAGGAGGATCAAGAATATGTTCTTAAGTATTTCGCATATAAATTGGATAGGGAAAATTATAAAAAGAATATAAGTTCTTTCCTTACAACTTTTATGGAAAAGGTATCTGACGAAAGCCATGAAGAGCATATCAAATTTGATTATGAAAAGGAGAGAAAAGAGTTCGAGAAAACTTTTGGAATATTAGATTTGTCTCTAGGAGAATACGCTTTTGATAAACTTCGAAAGGGAAAGTATATTTCTGGAATTACTTCCACTCATTTTGATGCTTTTACAATGGGAATTCAATCCTACTTAAATATTATTGATACAGAAGATAAACAATTAATGGAACAGTTGGGTGAAGTATTTAAGGCTATTAAGTTAGATCAGGAATTTCTGGATAATGCCTCCGGTGGGGGTAAAAATACAAAAAATTATTTATCTAAGAGAATTGAAGTAGTGCAAAAAAGAGTTGGTGAATTCTTAGATGGACGAAGCTAAAATAATAAATATACGTGAAGAACTTGAGAATGAATTAACTTGGAGAGAAAATGAACTAAAATTGCTAAAGAATCAGTTAGTAAAAATTCAAACAAAAAAAGAACAAAACATTTATAGAAAGTCACTTGTAGTTATGCTGTATGCTCATTATGAGGGGTTTTGCAATTTTGCCTTTCAAACCTATATTATGGCAATTAATGAAGAAAGTTTATTACGAAAGCAAGTGAATAATTATTTAGTAGCAGCATCCATGCATCAAGAATTTACATTGTTTGAAAACGAACAATTTAAAGAACAAACATTTAAGAAAATTTTTGGTCAAAAACCAATTGAAGATAGAAAACTCTTTAAACTGTCAAAAAGAAAATATTTGCTTGATGCATTGGAAAATTTTCTTGAACAAAAAATAATAATACCCGATAAAGTAATAAATACGGAAAGTAATCTTCGGCCCTTGGTACTTAAAAAGCTACTATATAGTCTTGGATTACCTGAAAATTCCTTTTCTAGATACGAAGAACATATCACCGAATTGGTGAATATCAGAAACGCAATCTCACACGGTCAGAAAAAAGGTGGGATAGATGAAAGTACATTTGAAAGATTAGAGAAAACGACAAGGGATATTAATAACGCTATTATTATATTAATATATGATGCATTGAGAAAGAAATTATATTTAAAAGACCATTCCATTGTATTTTAACGAAGAAAAAACAGGAAGTTTCATTAGAGCCTCCTCTGCCAAAAAATAAACCCTTGAGCGAGGCTCTGGAAATTTATTATCTCGGTTTTATTGGCCTTTTTCCGGATTTTCAAATTCACTAGAAATAAAACGGCCATTCTTTTCCAAAAAAGGTATATGTATCTTTTCCTCACAAATGGGTGTTTTTTTCACTACTCTTTGTTGAAAGGAGAAGCTACAAATTATTCACATATCCCCCTGTGAATAACTTAATTCGCTGGTACACCATATTTGCCATGATATGCATAGATGCAATGATTATCATCCGTAAAGATTCAGAGGCAGTCGTAATCACCTTCGAAAGAAACCGTCTTTCTTGTTTTATTCAACGTTGCTTCTGCCTCTATATGTGATGTATCCACGGCGGCTGCTTCCTCAACCGTTTCAACCACGCCTTCCCCTTTATTATATTCAACCACCAATAGCCGGGCTTTTTCCCAAAGATCATTTGTTGCCATGATTTGATCAAAGCGAGCAAAGGAACGGTAACTCGGAATTTTCTCCGTAAATCCACACATGGCGGCAAATAGCGGGTTTGATTTCACTTGTAAATAGACGCTCTCAACCATCACTTCAATATTGAAAAGGGCCAGTTCAAAAGCACGAAAAACGGGCATGAAAGGATGCGGTTTTCTCCCTGCAGGAAAAAAATCCAGCGGGAAAAAGAGCGGAGACATTAATGTTTCCCTAAACTGGAGGAATGGGCGTGAATGAGCAGGAAGTACTTGATGCGATCAAAGAAATCCCCAAATTTTAAATGAACCCGACCTTAAAGGTGCCCTTCTTTTTGGTTTAAAGTATCTCTTCAAACTCAACTATAAGATGTTTGCGGTGAACAAAAAAAGCGTACCCACCCCATTGCCGGTTGTTGGGAACGCTTTTTGTTTATAGGAATTTATTTGCTTTTAACTGCTTTGGCATTGATGTAGCCTATCCATTTGCCTTTGTTGTCATAAAGGGACAGGTAGCTTAGCCCGTTTATATGATAATAAATGTACTTCGCCAAGTATGTTTTGTTTACGGCCCGGATATTTTTCTTCTTCCAGTTAAAGTTTTGATATACGCCGTAGTTCTTGCTGGTTACTTTGACGGATTTGCCGTATTGAATGGCAGCACCTTGCTTGCCGCTTCCGGTTTTTGCTGCCTTGGCATTGATATAGCCTATCCCCGGTCTTTTTTAAATCCCTTCACCTTCTGATGATTCTGCAGCTGTTGCTTTTTTCTCGCCAAAATAGGTGGCCGCTTTCCTGCTTAATTCGACAATTTGACGGGCTATTTCTATAGCTGGATTTTCCTCATTTACAAAGATGCTTTCCAACAGTGCCCCCACATTGCAGCCGGCTGTAACAGCGGCATCTTTCCGGTTAGCAGACAGAGTGGCCGCCTCTTTATAAGGGGTGCCGCCTGCCAAGTCGCAGAAAAAGAGATATGTGTCATACCGGTTGTCTTTTAGTTCCGCCTCCAATTTTTCCCGCAGGTTTTCGTTTGACTCACCTTCCGGGAAATCAATGTAAGCGATGTTTTCCTGGATGCCTACCAACAGTTTGATGGTGGATTGGATGCCGGACGCAAAATGGCCGTGACCGGTGACGATGAATTTTATCATTTTACAACACTCCTAAGAAGCTCAGTACAATCGCCATGATAAAAGTGGCAATGATCAAAATAACTGGGCTGATTTTTTTAGCTTTTAACAGCCAATACATCAGAAACGTATAGGCGAATGGCAGCAGTTTCGGGAAAATCCGGTCAAGAAAGTCTTTTTGCAGCGAAATCGTATGGCCGGCGCTGACTGGAATTTTCGGCGCAAGTTCGATATTGACATATGTTGCGATTAAGCCGCCAATGACTGTTACGCCGAGAATCGTTGCTGCTTGAGAAATGACGCTTGAATTTTCCCGGATTTTGCTGATTGCCCTTGTTCCAAGTGAATAACCGATACGTGCCCAGAAAATGCGGCACAGGAAGATGGCGACATAAGCAAGGAAAAAGACAATTGGGCCGATCAAACTACCTTGTTTTGCAAATGAGGCGGTAATCCCGGCGAGAATTGGCAGGATGGTAAACCAGAAAATTGCATCGCCAATTCCTGCAAGCGGTCCGAAAAGTGCAACTTTCAATCCTTTAATGGTCGAACGGCTTTCTTTTCCTTCTTCGAGGGATAAAAGCAATCCCATCAGAAAAGGAGATGTATGGCAGTTCGTATTGATGAACTCCAGATTATCCTTCATCGTATTGGACAATCCTTCTTTATCGTTTTTATAAATTTTGCGCAAAGCCGGCAACATGGCAAGAAGCCAGCCCGCTGCCTGCATTCTTTCATAGTTGAACGCCGATTGAAGCAAAATGGAACGCAGGCCGAGTTTGGTTAAGTCTCTTTTCGTTAAGGCTTTTGTTTGTTTGGTTTGTTGATTAGATTCCATCTTCATCGTCACCCCCAAAGCGGGCTGCATTTGCAATTTGTTCCTGCAGTTCGCGTTTTTCCCGTGAATGAAAGTACTCGTAAACCGCGGCTGCAACCCCGATTACCGCAACTGGCAGGAGGTTGCTGAAATTGATAAAGCAGGCAGCTAAAAATCCAATCAATAAGTAAGGCATGTAGTTTGCTTTTAACATGACTTTTAGCAGCAACCCAAACCCAACAGCTGGCAAGATGCTTCCGGCAATGCCAAATCCGTGGCTGAGCCAACCCGGCATCGCTTCGACGAGCATTTTCATTGGAGTTTGTGCCAGGTAAGCACTTAAAAACACGACAACACCGTAAGTCAATCCGACAAGTAAAATTGGTAGCAGCGTTAGCCTGGTATAAGCTTTAATATTGGCTTCAGCTGCGTATTTGTCTGCTTTTGCCATGAAGACGGAGAAAATTGAATAATAGAATAAAATAATATATTGCATTAAGAAACTGAAAGGCAGCGCCAGGCCGATTGCCGTGGCAGGGCTTTTTCCTGTCGTGTGGGCAATGACCACTGTCATAACCCCTGCCAAAATGGGGTTTGGCGGCTGGGTCCCGCCGGCCGGTGTTAATCCGGCAAAAGCAAGTTCGGTCAGACCCGCTGCGATAAGTCCCATTTTAACATCGCCCAAAATGATCCCCGTTACGGTACAGACAATCATCGGTCGGAAAATATACAAACCTTCCAGCCAGAAATCGAAACCTGCGATAATGGCAAAAATGGTAATGAGTATGCCTTGCGTTAATGTGATGTCCATTTAGAGCAGCTCCTTAAAAGGTGTATTTTTTCTCACCGGGGACGTCTTGAATATAAACATTTACACCTAATGCCTGGATCGCTTTTAAATCTGCTTTGTCCTGTTCGTCCATATATACTTTTTTCGTAATTTCATCCTTTCCTTGTGAGAAGTGCATATTGCCGATATTCAGTTCTTTTATTGGCACACCGCCTTCGACAAGCTTTCTTGCGGATTGCGGTGTTCTTACAACTATAAAAATTTTTTGGCGTGGTGAAGCTTTTCCAATAATATCGATCGTTTTTTGCAAGGTGAAAAAGCGAATCGAAACGCCTGCAGATTCAGCAGTGGCTGACATTAATTCCTGCTGAAGCGGGTCATTTGCAGTTTCGTCATCCGCAACGATCAAAAGATTTGCACCCAAACTCGATGTCCAAATTACGCCAACCTGTCCGTGTACGAGGCGATTATCAATTCTTGTCAATAAAATATTTGGTGTGGCCATTTCTATTCTCTCCTTTGTCGTTTTATCATGTTGTCATGACAAGTAGTTTTATAAGGTGAAGCTGGTAGTAAATTGCTTTATCTTTTGTTTTATCCAAATAGCCGATAAAGCTATTTACTTGAAGAACTGTAAAATTGATAAAGAGCATTTGCTGTTACAGGTATTGGCAAAGCTTTTTAAACGATCTTTTGTCATGTTGTCATGACAAGTTATCCCGTTATTGGAACCGGGAAGCAGCTGCTTCATCCAAGACAACGGTAAGAGCCGGATGAAGTTGCAAAATTGATGCAGGGACACTTTCCGTTACGGGCCCTGTGAGTGCTTTGTGAATCATTTCAGCTTTTTCCGGGCCGTTTGCGATGAGTAAAATGCGTCTGCTGTTCATAATTGTTTTCATCCCAATTGTGAGTCCGTGGGAAGGGACGTTTCCCACGCCACCAAATTCATCTCCATGCTGTTGTTTGGATGCTTCTGTTAATTCCATGCGGTGTGTAACTGAACCAAACGGCGTGCCCGGTTCGTTAAAAGCAATGTGGCCGTTTTTTCCAATGCCGAGCATGCAAAGATCCAATCCACCTGCCTTATGAAGGTTTTGTTCAAAGAAAGGAAAAGTTTCTGCATACAGACGATGAATTTGATTTTCCGGAATATTTAATGGTCCGTAAAAACGCTCCTGCAAGTATGCATTGCAAGTGCCTTCTAAGTCAATTGGAACTTGATCATATTCATCGATGTTAAAGAAATGCCAATACTTCGGCAGCTCATGTTTGGAAAAGTATTGGACCAATGTATCATAACATTCTATTGGAGAGTTGCCGGTTGCAAGCCCGATATTTGCATGTTCTGATTTTAATAAATCCAAAATGGCTTCAGCCGCCGCTTTCCCAACGCCTTTTTTGCTTTTTACAATGTTAATTTTCATCTCAATCCTCTCTCTCATCAAGGTTAGAATGTTTAAGAAAACTCACCTCCTTTAGTTATGTATCCAGTAAGTACAGCGGAAGCTCACCTTTCACGATGGCTTTTGTAAACTCAAAAGGGTAGCCGCCAGAGAGACCTTGAGTCATCATTTGCATCGCCGGATCTCCTTTTTCAGCTTTTAACATTTTTGCCTGTTCTTTATTCAGGAGCACTGCACGGAATTCCCGTTTAAAGGACATGTTTAATAGATGGTAGTTTCTTTGTAGAATATGGTGCAGACTTTCCGACTCAAGATCCTCATTTTCAAGTCCCGAAAAACGGTCTGCCGGCAAGTACGTTTCTTCCAACATAACAGGGTCCCGGTCGGCCAACCGGATCCTTTTGATCGCATATATTTTTTTCCCGACTTTATATTCCAGGGCGCGTGCAATGTCTATTTCTATTAAATCTCTAATCTGGAAATCTGCAACAATTGTGGAAGGTTTTCTTCCCATCTTTTTGATCGCTTCAACGACATTGATAAAGTTGACTTTATTTTTAGACGCCTCATTTTCAAATGGAGCGACAAAACTTCCTTTTCCTTGTTGTTTGTAGATTCTTTTCATCTTTTCCAATTCATCGAGTGCCTGGCGTACAGTCGTCCGGCTTACCTGATAACGTTCACACAATTCTTTTTCAGTCGGGAGCTTATCATGCGCCTTCAACTTTCCGCTGTCCATTTGTTCTATTAAAATATCCAACAGTTGTGCATACAGCGGCACATAACTTTTTTTATTAATTGGCATTCGCCTCTCTCCTTTTATTGTTATGTTGTCATAACAACTGGCTAACTTTATTAAAACGCTTTCTTGCAGAAAAGTCAATGGATTTTTATTCAGTTCTGAAGAGTAAATTCATCAATTTTTAGATGTTTTATGATAAAATGACTTATCCACATTTAGAAAATTTTTCCATCTATTTTTTCTGCTTTCAAAGTCAAAAAGAGCCGAATTTGCAAATTTCTTTTTTAAAATTGTGGATAACTTCAAAAAAACCTTTTTTTACATCACATCCTTTGCTATAATATAACCATTAAGTAAACCTTACTTGTATTGGCTTACTTAAATGGGTGAAATCCTCGTCTGTTAAAATGCGTGTCCGAAACGATTCCAACAGATTTGAGGATTTTTCTTTTGCCGTTTTTTTGAGTGCTTTTAAGATTGACGAACCTTTTTCAAACAGCTGTCTAATAATATCTGTTATTTGAACTAATAAATAATGATTTTTCATGGCTGTGTAGTTTTGGCTATTGGCATGTTCTATATTGTAACGATTATTTTTTTGTTCGTTAAATCCTTGATTTTCAATCTTCCAGCGGCTTCTTCCTGCAGCGATGAGTCGTTCCACGTTCTTTTTCGTGATTTTAATATCCGTTATAAATACATACTCTTTCGATTTCCCATCCTCTGTTTTCATTGTGGCCTCCATCAGATTGACCGTTCTGTCTTTGTAGGCAATATCATTCACCCAAACTAATGAATTCTGATCCTTACTTTGTTCCAGCTCTTTTATTGCCCTAAACTCCGTCGAGATACTTTTAATTCTCCCTTCCTTAAATCTGCATATATATTTCCATTTGTGCGCCCTGCACAGATTAAATACCGTTTCACATGCATAGAGACTATCTCCCAAGATACAAATCGGTAGTCTTTTAAATATTTTTTTTATTTTCTTTGCCAGCCTGTCGAAGGCTTTTAATTCACAATCTTGCTTAGAAACATTTTCTGATTCATTTTCGATAAATTCGGAGGCAATACTGAAGACCATATCCCCCACGACAAGCTTGGCTTCAAGTACATGGTGCATATAAAGTACGTTCGTTTCTCCTGTTTCTTTATTTGTATATGCCCGTCTCAGGCAGTGTTTACAATGTTTCTCATGAAAGGTGTGTAATCCAGTTCCATCAATGATGACACCCCAGTACTTTCCTTCAATTCGATAAGACTCGAGAGACCTTTTTTTCAATAATTCTTTAATCATATACGTTCTAATTTTTTCTAATTCATTTACATCTAAGCCAGATAAAAAGTCGTTAATTGTATCATAATGTGGAAGTTCTTCAAGAGAATCTAAGCCTAACACCTTCCCTACATTTTTAATACATTCTTCTTTATTAAAACTCTCACTCATGTTTCTCATGGATTTTAGGCCGGTCATATTTTTCAACATCATCGTAAATAAAAGGACCTCTGGACCATAAGTGATATAGCTTTGATGTCGGTGGTCTGCTACCTTTTTTAGGTTATTCATCAGGTCTTTGAAAAAATGCTTCTGAATTTTAAGGAACTCGAAAAAATAATTTGCTTCTTTTTCACGATTTCTTTTTTCTTTTCTAGTAACCAAAATAAAAACCCCCTCAAAACAGCCAAGTTTAATTAGGGCTTGCTGAACGAATCAAATTTTAGCTTGTATTCGACTTGTCACTAAGCCATACCAAAATATTCGTCCAGCAAGCTCTAATTATTTAAATTATTACATATTTAGCCGCATTTTTGGGGGGGAATAGTTAAATTATCACGAAAAATTTTTACTCCTCAGAGCTGATTTTTATTAGAATGCTGGCAGTGGCAAAAAGCAGCTTACTTTCGGCCCATCCAATTTCAATAATTCGCCCCGCTTCATTATGCTGATTTCCAAATGACTGCGGCAAACCTGTACGGTTCTTTTTGCCAGCACCATTTACATGGGGAACAAAAATATTGGTTCAAAAAAGATAAAATATATTGACATTTTTATCTGTTGTGATAATATGGACTACAAATAATTTTAGTTATACTTCATTTTTTTTAACCTGACTAAACATCGACAGATCAGAGAGGATAATCATGATTGAAATTCACAAAAAAATTCGTGAGCTAAGGTTACAAAAAGGACTGACTCTAAAACAATTAAGCGAAAAGACTAATTTAACCATTGGTTTTCTTTCACAAGTTGAAAGAGGGACATCTTCACTTGCCATTACTTCTCTAAAAAAAATTGCAGATAGCTTGGGCGTGGAAATTTCGTACTTTTTCAACCCGACCATCACAGCGCATTATGCCGTAAAGAAGGAGAACCAGAAAACTTTTACAGTGGAAGGGAATGCAACAAAATATATCCGGTTAAGCGGAAACTTTCACAATCGAAATTTGGAGTGTATGCTTGTCACGCTGCAGCCATTTCAAAAAGATGATCAGACATTCAGCCATATGGGCGAGGAGTTTTATTATGTTTTAAAAGGTGAAGTGATATTTAAAATTGACAACAATGAATACCACCTTATGGCAGGTGAATCCATTCACTTTCCTTCTGAAAAAACCCATCAGTGGGAAAATCCGACAGGCGAGGAAACAGTTCTTATAAGTGTATTAACTCCGGTTCTTTTTTAAGAATTGGAGATTTCAATATACCTTTGAAAGGAGCGTTCATATTTTATGAAAGTTGCAACGGATATTGGGGGTACGTTCACAGATCTTGTATACGTCAATGACAGAGGGGATTTAGGTATTGCAAAAAGCCATACGACGCCGCCAAATTTTGAACAAGGTGTAATGGACGTTATACAGCAAGCCGGAATAGAACCGGACGCCATCAAGACATTCATTCATGGAACAACCGTCATTATTAATGCACTGACAGAAAGGAAAGGAGCTAAGACAGGCCTTATCACGACAAAGGGATTCAGAGATGTATTAGAGATTGCGCGCGGGAACAGGCCTGATCTTTATAATGTAAGGTATCAAAAACCAACGCCGTTTGTTGAGAGATATCTAAGAAAAGAAGTAGAGGAGAGGTTAAATTATAAGGGAGAAGAATTAACACCGCTTAATAAAAATGAAATCAAAGAAATTG
Source organism: Weizmannia sp. FSL K6-3076 (assembly GCF_038007245.1). NCBI lineage: Bacteria > Bacillati > Bacillota > Bacilli > Caryophanales > Bacillaceae > Heyndrickxia > Weizmannia sp. FSL K6-3076. The sequence goes on from NZ_JBBOWU010000001.1 coordinate 430,038, forward strand.
TAGATTTTTTTAAGAAAGAAAAAGTTGAGGCCATTGCAGTATCTTTTCTGCATTCTTACGCGAATCCAGTCCACGAACAAGAAACGGTGGCGTATATTAAAGCATTATGGCCTGAAGTATTTGTAACAGCTTCCCATGAAATCACAAAGGAATGGCGGGAGTACGAAAGAACAAATACCGCTGTTTTCAATGCATATGTAAAACCAATTGCGACCTCTTATGTGAACAAACTGGATGAAAAACAAAAAAGAAGCAATAACTATATTATGCAATCAAATGGCGGGACGACTACTTTTGAAAACGCCAAAAATATTCCCATCCATATTGTAGAATCCGGCCCTGTTGCAGGCATATTCGGGGCGGCTGTCCTTGGTAATATACTGGGCGAAAAAAATATCATCGCATTTGATGTTGGTGGGACTACAGCAAAGTGTTCACTGATCGAAAATGGTGAAGTAAAAGTTTCAACAGACTATTATATTGAGCGTGATGACCGGCATGCCGGCTATCCAATTAAAACGCCTGTTGTGGATATTGTAGAAATCGGGAATGGCGGGGGATCGATCGCCTGGATAGATGATGCTGGATCTCTTAAAGTAGGGCCTAAGTCTGCTGGTGCTTTGCCGGGTCCTGTTGCTTACGGGCAGGGCGGTACAGAGCCAACAACGACCGATGCAAATTTATTAACCGGAAGACTTTCACCAAAGAATTTTGATTATACTGTAAATATGGACAAGGTCAAAGATGCGATTGAAACTAAAATTGCAAACTATTTTAATATCAGTGCAGAAGAAGCAGCACTCGGGATTATTCGAATTGCCAATTCTAACATGCTCAATGCTTTAAAGTTGATTTCTATACGCAAAGGATATAATCCGCGGGAATTTTCATTAATTGCTTTTGGCGGAGGAGGATCTATGCACGCTGCTGCCCTGGCAAAAGAGCTTGGGGTAAAGAAAGTCATTATTCCGGTCGCTTCATCCGTTTTTTCTGCATGGGGGATGTTAATGACGGATTTAAGGCATGACTATATTCAAACTTACATTACACGCTTAACTGATTTAGATCCGGCTGTCATTAATCGTGAATGGGAGAACCTGGAAAACAATGCTTATCATGAGTTTCTTTATGAAGATGTTAAGAAATCTTCTGTCATGTTTACGAGATTTTTAGACATGAGATATTTGGGGCAGGAGCATACAGTAAAAGTGCCAGTACCGAATGGACGTTGGAATAAAGAAACCTTGGAAACCATCATTCAAAGTTTTCATGAATTGCATGAAAAAACTTATACTTTCAAGTTGGAAAATGCAGAAACGGAAATTGTGAATCTGCATCTGACTGCAGTGGGGATTGTAGAGAAGCCTGAATTAGAAAAAGAACATCGTGATGGTGAAGTAAAAGATGCCATCAAAGAAGTACGCCCGGTTTATTTTGAGGATACGGGTTGGGTGCAAACTGATATTTATGATCGGGATAAGCTGCCGACTTTAAAGACGGTAACGGGACCGGCCATTGTAGAAGAAAAGGCTTCTGTCACAGTGCTTTACGAAGGCCAAACGCTGGTTGTCGATGAATATGGAAACCTTATTCTTGAAATAGGAGTGGAGTAACATGATCACTACATCCAAAAAAATTGACCCATTTACGTTGGAAATTGTAAAAGATTCTTTGCTTGCCATTGGAGATGAAATGTTTATAGCGCTGGCGAGAACTTCCATGAGTCCTATTGTATACGAAGTTCTTGACTATGCCAGCGGTTTAACCGATGCGAAAGGCAACCTTCTAACACAAGGAAACGGAGCAACCGGATTTATTGGCATGCTAACCTTTATGGTTAAGGAGACGTTAAATAAATTTGGAGAACAGGATTTAAACCCCGGTGATATTATCATTATTAACGATCCTTATAAGGGCGGGGGTTCGCATTTATCCGATGTCGGCCTCGTCATGCCGATTTTTTACAACGATAAGCTCATTGCATTTTCTGCGAATAAAGCGCACTGGACCGAGGTGGGCGGGAAGGATCCCGGTTCCTTCACAAATGATTCAACTGAAATTTTTCAAGAGGGCTTGCAATTTCCTTGTGTAAAGCTTTTTGAAAAGGGACGAGTCAATCAGGCTGTTGTTGATATGATTGAATCAAATGTGCGCTTTCCCGACTTGTCACTGGGGGATATGTGGGCACAAGTGGCGGCTTTGAAAACCGGAGAAAGGCGTGTTAGGGAGCTTTGCCAAAAACATGGCGAGGAGACTGTGTTGGCTTCAATTGAGCACTACTTGGACCATGGCGAGCAGCTATCCCGGCTCGAATTAAGCCAGTTGCCGAAAGGGACTTTTGAAGCTGAAGATCTCATTGATACAGACGGCATTGGGAACGGCCCCTTTAAAGTAAAAGTAAAGGTGACGATTACTGACGATGAGTTTATTTGTGACTTCAGAGGAAGCCATCCGCAAGTTCCAGGGCCGGTTAACTGCTCGTTAACGGCATTAACTTCTGCGGTCAGGGTCATTTTTCTGGCGGTTACCAATCCATCCCAGGATATTAACGACGGTGTGTTTCGTCCTTTAAAAATTCTTACGGACAAAAAATCTATCTTATCTGCAGAGAGGCCGGTTCCGGTTTCTAATTATTTTGAGTCTATGATTATGGGGGCTGACTTAATATGGAAGGCACTCGCACCGCATTTGCCTGACAGGTTATCGGCCGGCCATTTAACTTCTGTTTGCGCAGTTACGCTTTCTGGCATTCATCCCGATTCAAAAGAACCATTTTTAATTGTTGAGCCTTCAGTTGGAGGATGGGGTGCCGCCAAAGGGGCAGATGGTGCCAGCGGCCAGTTTTGTCTTGGGGATGGTGAAACTTATAATGTACCGGTGGAGGTAGCTGAGACAAGATATGGCGTTCTTGTTGACGAATACCGTTTGCGTAATGATGGTGGTGGAGCCGGAGAATATATCGGGGGGAGAGGCGTCATTCGTTCTTACCGGGCGCTCTCGGACGGCCAGACAGCAACGATTACTTACGGCAGGCACATAACGCCTCCTTGGGGGATGAATGGCGGAGAAAACGGGTCGGTTAACCAATTTTATGTTGAAAAAGCAAATGGGGATATTGATGGCCCGTATGGTTGCTACCCGAGATATCCATTGCAAAAAAATGATGTTGTAAAATTAATGACTGCAACCGGCGGCGGGTATGGAAATCCGTTAAAACGGCCGGCGCAAAAGGTTATCCAGGATGTAAAAAATGAATATATCTCAATCGAAGAAGCAGAGCAAGTTTTTGGTGTCCGTGTACAGTTCTGAAGAGTAAATTCATCAATTTTTAGATGTTTTATGATAAAATGACTTATCCACATTTAGAAAATTTTTCCATCTATTTTTTCTGCTTTCAAAGTCAAAAAGAGCCGAATTTGCAAATTTCTTTTTTAAAATTGTGGATAACTTCAAAAAAACCTTTTTTTACATCACATCCTTTGCTATAATATAACCATTAAGTAAACCTTACTTGTATTGGCTTACTTAAATGGGTGAAATCCTCGTCTGTTAAAATGCGTGTCCGAAACGATTCCAACAGATTTGAGGATTTTTCTTTTGCCGTTTTTTTGAGTGCTTTTAAGATTGACGAACCTTTTTCAAACAGCTGTCTAATAATATCTGTTATTTGAACTAATAAATAATGATTTTTCATGGCTGTGTAGTTTTGGCTATTGGCATGTTCTATATTGTAACGATTATTTTTTTGTTCGTTAAATCCTTGATTTTCAATCTTCCAGCGGCTTCTTCCTGCAGCGATGAGTCGTTCCACGTTCTTTTTCGTGATTTTAATATCCGTTATAAATACATACTCTTTCGATTTCCCATCCTCTGTTTTCATTGTGGCCTCCATCAGATTGACCGTTCTGTCTTTGTAGGCAATATCATTCACCCAAACTAATGAATTCTGATCCTTACTTTGTTCCAGCTCTTTTATTGCCCTAAACTCCGTCGAGATACTTTTAATTCTCCCTTCCTTAAATCTGCATATATATTTCCATTTGTGCGCCCTGCACAGATTAAATACCGTTTCACATGCATAGAGACTATCTCCCAAGATACAAATCGGTAGTCTTTTAAATATTTTTTTTATTTTCTTTGCCAGCCTGTCGAAGGCTTTTAATTCACAATCTTGCTTAGAAACATTTTCTGATTCATTTTCGATAAATTCGGAGGCAATACTGAAGACCATATCCCCCACGACAAGCTTGGCTTCAAGTACATGGTGCATATAAAGTACGTTCGTTTCTCCTGTTTCTTTATTTGTATATGCCCGTCTCAGGCAGTGTTTACAATGTTTCTCATGAAAGGTGTGTAATCCAGTTCCATCAATGATGACACCCCAGTACTTTCCTTCAATTCGATAAGACTCGAGAGACCTTTTTTTCAATAATTCTTTAATCATATACGTTCTAATTTTTTCTAATTCATTTACATCTAAGCCAGATAAAAAGTCGTTAATTGTATCATAATGTGGAAGTTCTTCAAGAGAATCTAAGCCTAACACCTTCCCTACATTTTTAATACATTCTTCTTTATTAAAACTCTCACTCATGTTTCTCATGGATTTTAGGCCGGTCATATTTTTCAACATCATCGTAAATAAAAGGACCTCTGGACCATAAGTGATATAGCTTTGATGTCGGTGGTCTGCTACCTTTTTTAGGTTATTCATCAGGTCTTTGAAAAAATGCTTCTGAATTTTAAGGAACTCGAAAAAATAATTTGCTTCTTTTTCACGATTTCTTTTTTCTTTTCTAGTAACCAAAATAAAAACCCCCTCAAAACAGCCAAGTTTAATTAGGGCTTGCTGAACGAATCAAATTTTAGCTTGTATTCGACTTGTCACTAAGCCATACCAAAATATTCGTCCAGCAAGCTCTAATTATTTAAATTATTACATATTTAGCCGCATTTTTGGGGGGGAATAGTTAAATTATCACGAAAAATTTTTACTCCTCAGAGCTGGTCCGTGTAAACCCGGTTACTTTTGAATATGAAGAAACAGAAACACGAAAAGCATTTGGTAAATGATTTTGAAGCTTCCAACATGAAAATTCAGAAGGGGAAAAACGAGCAATCATGAAAGTGAAATGATTGCTCGTTAATATACCGGGTACTTAAAGGGGGATTTATATTGGAGGATACAAAAAACAAAGGATCTGTTGCGACTGATGAGGCATTGATCTCGGTTCCCTTGTCTCAAAGGCAAAATTGGCTTACGCCAGCCATGATTTTTGGAGGGTTGGAGTTTACCATCCCGGTTTTGATGATTGGCGCCCAATTGACCTCTTCCTACAGTTTAGGAAAAATATTTTGGATTTTGGTTGTTGCTCTTGTCCTGTTTCAGTGGATTGGCAACACGATACAAGGGTATATAGGGGCAAAAACAGGCAGGGCATCCTCTGTCATTGCGCGATCCAGTTTTGGAGCAGTCCAGGCCCGTTTTATCGTTGGTTTAACCATTTTTATTGTCTCGTTAGGATGGTGGGCACTACAGACTGCGGTCGCAGGAAACGCCATTTCTGCGATGGTTCATGTAAATTACGAAAAAGATTGGGGAATGTGGGCAGTGATTACAGTCATTGCGGGATTCATTTTTGCTATCCCCTCAATTATTGGTTACTCATCCATGAAGTGGACAGATTATATTGCGGTACCGGCCGGCCTATTGCTGGTTGTCGGCTGTATCTTCTATGCATTGAGAAATACCGGCTGGCATGAAATGATCAACTGGAGCCCGGCAAATTCAAGTATTGGTTTTCTTGCAGCTGTCAGCCTTGTAATTGGCGTCAATGTTTCTCAATGGGTCATTGCTTCAGATTACACAAGATATGCAAAACCGAGTTGGAAGGATAATTTTCTTATTCCATTGGGCATCATTGCAGTCGGGTTTCCTCTGTTTTTTGTAGGTTCCATTATGTCGGTAGGCGTTGGAAATGCCGACATTGTAAATGTCATGATGAAGTTGGGATTTCCTTTTTGGGGCTTTTTGATTCTTTGGCTGGCAACATGGACCAGCCAACTTGTAAATAACTACAGTATGGGATTAGCGCTGGCAAATATGTTAAATATTAATTCCGGAAAAGGCAGGGCTATTTTGACTTTTATTGGAACGATCATTGCGATCATCATTGCACTGGCAGGGATACTGGATTATTTTACAGATTTCCTGTATATGACTGCCCTGGTCTATCCTGCGATTGGCGGAGTCATGATGTCTGACTTTTTCATCGTAAGAAAGCAGCAATGGGAAGATAATAAAGGATGGAACTGGATGGCAACCATTGCTTTAGTGATTGGTGGATTGATTGGATATTTAACGCAATATGTTTATCCATTCGGGTTACCGGCTGTGCAATCCTTAATCGCATCCGGGGTCATTTATGTGATTGCGATGAAAATAAAGGCGGCGGTAAAACCGGACCATTTTACGTCGTCATTATTCAGTCAAAATCCTGAGACGCCTGAACCGCAAAGTGATATTCCGACTTTATAAATTTTAAAGAGGTACAAATCTCGCTCTGTTGAGAAGAGATTGTGCCTTTTTTCTTTGAAAAACAGCCTCAATAAAACTGCAATGTACAACAGTATAAAAAGCAAAAAAATTATGTTACGATATTTTTAAAGAAAAATGATTTTAAAAATGATCTGTCTTTTTGAGCGAAGTAAGGAGGGTGCTTGATGAAGAAAGAAAAGGTAACCGATTATTTAAGAAAGGCAACCGAAAACTTTTCATTTCATGATGATTTGGATTTAAGCCCGTTTGAAACGAATGAAATCGCGGCATTTTTCTCTTCCAAGCGCACGACCATCAGCCGCATTTTAAATCAGGGAGTTAAAGAAGGCGAATTGATTAAAATAAATACCCGGCCGGTTTATTTTCTCCACAAACGTACCTTTGAGAAAAATTTTGGAAAGTTAAAAGGAAGCGTGTTCAAAAGTTTTCAAGCATTAAGCGAATATATACTGGAAGACTCTGCTGAGATGATTTTCCGGAGGTTAATTGGTTACGATAAAAGCCTAAAAGAAGTATTGGAACAAATGAAAACAGCTATTTTTTATCCTGATAACGGATTGCCGATCATGTTGCTTGGCCCGACCGGCATAGGGAAAACTTATTTGGCCCGGTTAATGTATGAATATACGAAAGCAAAAAAACGGATCAAACAGGATGCCCCTTTTTACGTGTTCAATTGTGCACAATATGCCAATAACCCGGAACTGTTGACCAGTTATTTATTTGGCCATGTAAAAGGTGCCTACACAGGGGCGGATAAAGACAAGGCCGGTTTATTGGAGAGGGCGGATGAAGGCATACTATTTTTGGATGAGGCGCATCGGTTGAATAGGGAGGGACAGGAAAAACTTTTTACCTTTATGGATCAGGGGATTTTTTACCGGCTGGGGGACACGGAAATTGCACGGAAAGCTAAAGTGAGGCTCGTCTTCGCGACAACCGAAAAAACAAGCAGTTTTTTGGAAACGTTTTTGCGGAGAATCCCGATAAAAGTCTATGTCCCCAGTTTGGATGAAAGGGGACCTTTTGAAAAAAGTCAGCTGATTGAACATTTTTTTATGGAGGAGAGCCAGCTTTTTCAGTTGCCGATTGAAGTCAGCCACCAGACATTGGATGCACTTAATAAATATCATTATGAGGGAAATATTGGTGAATGCAAAAATATGATTAAGTACACATGTGGTTGTGCTTATGCCAAAGCAGCAAAAGGATCGGACAAGATAAAGGTCACGCTGCAGGATCTTCCAAAAGAAATGCTAAAAAATGTACCGCAATTGTTTCACCATTTTACAGCCAATGAAGGGAATGTGATATTCTTTTCGGGGCGTAAACAATCCGTCGGGGAAATGAACGAGCTGGCAATTGATAAAATCAGACATACGTTCAAGAATTGCTTAAAATATTACCAAAAGGTGAAAGAAGGAAATATTGAGGAACAAGTTGCCAATCAAAAAATGTGTGAGGATATCACTGTATTGCTGGATCAATTGATATTTACCAGGCCAGATGACAATATCAATATCATGATGGGATTCACATTGCAGACCATGCAGGAATTTTTCAGGTACTTGGAAACGAATCACCATATTAAGTATGAAGGCAACAATGTGTATGCTTTGTCATCCTATTTGTTTTTTAAAACCGGGCTCCTCGCCTTAAACCATCAGGATGAAGTGCTTTCCGAACAATTGCTGGACGATGTGAAGCAGCGTTACAAGAAGGAATATCAGATTGTTTTGATGGTTAAAACGTTTATTGAAAACAGAATAGAGTTTCAATTAGGCAACGAGGACATCATTATAATGACGTTGTTTCTTTCAACAACGAAAATCTCCCATGATGAAAGCAGGATAAAAGCGATGGTCATTGCACACGGTTATGCAACAGCCAGCAGTATCGCAAATGTGTGCAACAGAATATTGGGTGTGAATGTTTTTGATTCACTTGATATGGAGATCGAAGCAACGACAGATGATATTATTGAAAAGTTGCGCCATTATCTCGAAATCAATGAGACGAACAACGGCCTGATTATTTTTGTTGACATGGGATCGTTGAATCAAATTCAAAATCAAATCCAGGAATATATAGATGGGCCACTGTTGTTTATTGACCAGGTGACGACAATGCCTGTGCTGGAAGTGGGACATTGCCTGATGAAAGGGAATACCATTCATGAAATTGCGGAGCATATGCAAATTTTAGAAAGGCCGAAAGTGAACCTGCTCCATCCGAAAAAGAAAAAAGCATATGCCATTGTTACTTCATGTTTTACAGGAATTGGAACTGCCATGCAAATTCAGAAACTATTAGAGAAGAGTATTAAGGACTTTTTGGAAGTGCACATTGTTGCCCACGACTTTGACAGACTTAAAAAGAATGGGATGAATGAAGCCCCTTTTCAACTATACGATGTGCTGGCAATTGTGGGGACAGCCAATCCCGGGATTAATGGGGTGAATTTTATTTCATTGGAAGATATTATTTCAGGCAAAGGCGAAAATGATGTTTTTCGTATATTTGGCAAAATCGCAGAGCCTGATATTATCCGACGGGTAAATGACAATATTATCCTGAATTTTTCTCTGAACAAAGTGATTGAATCCTTAACCATACTGGATACTGAAAAATTAATTAAGAATGTTGAAAAGAGTATCATCCAGCTTGAAAAACAGATGAACAGAAATTTTTCCAATGATAAAAAAATTGCACTCTATGTTCATATCAGCTGCATGGTTGAAAGATTGATCCGCTTGAGCCCGATTACGGAATATCCTGACCAGGACTTATTTGAACAGGCGCACACTCGCGAGATTCATGCGATTAAAAGTGCGCTTAGTGTGCTCGAGGATGATTATTGTGTGCAATTAAACATTCCTGAAATCGGTTATATATTCAATATTATGAATGGATAGACCCTTTGTTATAAAGGTTTATGGGCATTTGGAAAACCAATGCAAAAAGCATGTCACTAAGTTGGCATGCTTTTTGCATTTTTAAAGATTAGAAAAATCATTGAAAAACTTTTGAAATGGGGATTGGCTGTATGAGACAATTTTTATTTGCTACACACGGAGATCTATCTAAATCTTTTATAGATGCTGTTTCGTTGATAGTCGGAGATACTTCAAATGTTTCATATTTTCAAATGACCAAAAATAAATCCGGCGATTCGGCGAAAGATGAATTAAGAAAGATATTAAAAAACAAAAAGGAGGAGGATCAATTTATTGTATTGACGGATATGTTTGGTGGAAGTGTCTGTAACATCTGCACGGAATTGCTGATGGAACTGCAAAATTTTGAGTTGCTGACGGGTGTGAACCTGCCCATGACTTTGACGGTACTGCTGGCTGGTGAAGATACCAGTACAGAAGATCTGATTTCTCAAGGCTTACAGGCAGGAAAAGATGGAATCGTGCATTTGAATCAGTTGTTAGCATCACAGAAAGGAAGTGCCAACGATGATCTCTTTAGTGAGAATTGACGACCGTTTGCTTCACGGCCAGGTTGCTTATGGGTGGACATCATCATTAGGCGTGAATGTCATCCTGGTTGTAAATGATGAAGCCAAAAATGATCAAATGAAAGCGATGGCGCTGAATCTGGCAAAGCCGAACCAAGTCAAACTGTATATTCGCGGAGTGGAGGAATCCGGCGAAATTGTCCGGAAATTTGCCGAGGCAAAAAAAAGCAAAGTACTTGTTTTGGTCAAAAACTCCGCAGATGCACTTTCATTGGCCCAAGGTTCCGGCGGGGCGATTCATTCGGTCAATGTCGGCGGAATGCGCTATTCAGAAGGAAAACTTAAGTTAACAGATTTAGTGGCAGTAGATCAACAGGACTTGGAAAACTTTAAGAAAATGCAGGAACTCGGAGTGGAACTGGAATTCCGGTTATTGCCACGCGACAAGAAGAAAACATTGAGTGACTTGCTCAAAAACTAATGTGATTGGGGGTTGGGTTGGATGCTGATCGATGCATTAATGTTGGGGATTGTTGCCGGCATCGGAATCTTGGATGGGCGTATTTTCGGAGTCATGATGCTGGAACGCCCGCTTGTGACAGGATTATTGGTTGGCCTAGTATTGGGCGATGTAAAGAGCGGCATTATGATTGGTGCGCAATTAGAGTTGATTTGGATGGGAATTGCTGGCATCGGCGCCTCAACGCCACCGGATGTCGTCACAGGCGGTGTGCTTGGCACAGCATTTGCCATTTTGTCGGGACATGGCGTAGCTGTTGCACTGGCACTTGCGGTTCCAATTGCAGTACTGGCACAATCGCTTGGCGTGCTGGTACGGATTATGAACGGTTACTTCCTTCACAAGGCCGATAAGTATGCCGAAGATGCCAACTTTCGCGGCGTCACTTTGATGATGTGGGTCCCGCCAATTCTGTTTTTCTTAAGTGTTTTTCTTCCAACCTTCCTGGCGATTCTGATGGGGGCAAAGGAGGTAACAGCCTTAATCAATGCGGTGCCGAAAACCATTTTGGATGGTTTAACCATTGCAGGGAATTTGCTGCCTGCAATCGGGTTTGCATTGTTATTGGATATGTTGTTCTCAAAAAAAATGGTGGTCTTTTTCTTCCTCGGTTTTCTCGCGGCTTCTTATTTAAAATTGGATATTACGGCGATTGCTCTATTTGGCACTTGTCTCGCCATTATTATCTATGTTGTGATGAACCGTGATGAAAAAAGCAGCAACACCCAGGCCGGCCCAAATGACTTCGATAACTTAACGGAAGGAGAGATTGACTTTGAGTGAAGCCAAAATAACCAAAAAAGAACTCCGTCAAGTTTTTTGGAGATCGTTTGCCTTGCAAGGGGCCTTTAACTATGAAAGAATGCAGAACTTAGGTTATACGTACGCCATGATCCCGGTCATCCGGAAATTATACCGGAATCATGATGAACAGGTATCAGCATTAAAGCGGCACTTGGAAATGTTTAATACAACCCCTGTTGTGGCTCCGGCAATCATGGGCATCTCCGCAGCGATGGAAGAGCAGAATGCCAATGACCCGAATTTTGACGAAACTTCCATTAATGCGGTCAAGGCATCGTTAATGGGCCCTTTAGCTGGTATAGGTGATTCCCTGTTTTGGGGCACATTCAGGGTCATCGCGGCCGGAATTGGCATCTCTTTTGCGCAACAGGGAAATATTCTCGGGCCGATTTTGTTTTTCCTTTTGTACAACATTCCAAACTTTTTAGTAAAAATTTTCGGCCTGCAATTCGGATACCAGGTTGGCGTAAATTCTCTGGAAAGAATCCAGAAGCAGGGGCTGATGGACCGCATCATGTCCATTACCACCACGATCGGTCTTGTTGTCGTCGGCGGAATGGTTGCAACGATGTTAAATGTTACGACTCCCCTGAAATTCGATATAAATGGGGCGAAGGTTGTCATCCAGGATATATTGGACAAAATCCTGCCCAATATGTTGCCGCTTCTTGTAACATTTATAATTTATTATTTGATGAAAAAGAAAGTGAGCATTACATGGCTGACAGTCGGCATCCTGATAGCGGGCATCCTGCTTCACTGGGTTAAAATATTATAAATATGAAAGGAAGATAAAACATGAACATTGAAGATTACATGAAAGAAACACCTGTAAAAATGAAGGAAATTATTCAAGGGGCAGACGAATTATTTGCGGAAGTCCGAAAAGAAAAATTTAGCCGGATTGTAGTGACAGGATCAGGGACAAGTTACCATTCTGCTGCTCAGACGAAAAAATTGATGCAGCATTTTCTGGGCATTTATGTTGATGTGTTTTACCCATTCCAAATTGACAAGGAAACATTTCTTGATGATGCTTCCAAAACATTGTTGATCGGTATTTCACAGGGAGGAAGCAGTTATTCAACATACCATGCCATGAAAACCGGTAAGGAAGCAGGATGCAGCATTGCTTCAATGGCAGGCACAGAGGGAGCCCTCATTGACGAAATTTCGGACTATATTTTAACCGTCCGTTGCGGGGAAGAAACGGCCGGCGCAAAAACAAAGGGATTCTACTGTACAAAACTGAATCTTACGTTATTTGCATTACAGTTGGCGAAATCATACGGAAGAATATCAGCGGAGGACTATGCAGCTGAAATCACCCAATTAGAGGCATATGCCGACCATTTCCTTGCCATTTATGAACAATCATTGCAATGGGTGTCTCAAAACCGTGAGAACTTGGCTGCAGCAAAAGATATTCGCGTGATCGGGACAAAAGAAATTTACGGCGATACGTTGGAAAGTGCATTAAAACTGCTGGAAACCATGCGTATTCCTGTAACCGGCTATGAATTTGAAGAATTCGTTCATGGTATTTACAATGCTGTTAACGAAGACTCCACCATCATCATTCTCGATACAGGAGAAGAAGGCCGTGTTGAGACCTTGATCAATGTATTATCTGATTGGACAAACCATATTTATGTGATTGGCAAAAATGGGCGGGAAACGCCAAAAGATTTAAAAGCAGACTTTTTGAATCATCCATTCTATAAAACTTATGAATACATCATCCCGGTTCAACTGATCTGTGCGTATGTCCCGCAGTTAAAAGGGATCGACCCAAGTACGCCAAAAGACAAGGATTTCCATAGAAAACTGGGGAGCAAGAAACTGGACCGGTGATTTGTGAAAGGTGTTCTTTTAGGAAAAAATAGCGGCATAACGCCGCTATTTTTTGTTTTCAAGTTCTGCAGGATCATCATGCTTTCTCCGCAAGGGTTAATGGTTTCGAATCTTCATCACAGCCAAAATGTAAGCGCTTTATAATGTTGTGATGAAGTTGGTCGGGAGCTGAACGTATAATGAAAGTGGAAGGAGGCATGGGAATGAAATTGATGGATAAAGAAGTGCTGAATTTTATACTGGCGCACCAGGAAATTTCACTTGAAACAGTCGGGCAACTTCTTTCAAAGAAAGAAGAGGAAATTCGAAAAATGATCGAGCGGATTAATTCAGTGCTTCCGGAAGGCTCAATCAAAATACGGGATAACAAGATTCTTGTATCCGGTGGCGGCATAGAGGAAAGTTTTGATATGCTGACATTGCAGGAAAAAAGTTTTTTGCAGGAATATGAAGTCGAACTGAGAAGAAACTTGATCATGTATAGGCTGCTCACCCATCATGATCCTTCCTCGTTGCAGCAATTATCAGAACAATTTTTCGTAAGCAGGAACACAGCTTTTACAGATATTAAAAAGATAAAGGAATTATTTCGGCATGATCCTATTCAATTGAGTTATTCGCGGAAAGGCGGATACCAGTTTAAGGGGCCGGAAATGATTATCCGAAATAAACTGATTCAAATCACAAGAGACCTGATCAAAACTGTATACGGGAAAACGAAAATGATAACGTTTCATCTGCTTTCTGAAACAGATATTCACTTGATGAGAGAAAAGCTGGAGGAAATTGAGCATCATATCGGAATTCAATTAACCGATGAGCAAGTAAATGAATTACCGTATATTTTGTGTGCGATACTGGCGAGGGCAAAGAATCATCCAATTGAATGGTCTTTTCAAATGCACCGGTATGATATTCGGAATACAAAAGAGTACCCGGTCATCAGAGATGCCTTTCAGGACTATCCATTTCTCAAGGAACCGGATTTGATCTATCTTACATTGCAAATTTTATCTTCTAATATGATTGAATCAGCGTTTCGATTATCTGACAGTGATGAAATCTCTTTGGCCGTTGATAGATTTGTTGATCACTTAAAATCAAAACTTGCGATTGAGTTTATTAAAGAATCAGATCTAAAGGAAAAGATTTTGCTGCATATTCAGCCTGCCATCTTTCGCAATTTGCTTGGGTTCCAAATTAACAACCCGCTTAAAACAAAATTTATCAAAGATCATGGCTTTATTTATCAAGTTGTTTCCGAGTCAGCTGCCCCTTTTGAAAACTTGATTGGCCATGCCTTGTCTCCCGAAGAGCGGGTGTATCTGTCCATGATTGTTTTAGGGTGGATGTATCAAACAAAGGAAAATGCAAAATCCATTTTCAAAGCAGTGGTTCTTTGCCATAACGGTACTTCGATTTCCAAATTGCTCCTTGAAAATTTAAAAGAGATGTTCCCGGATTTCGAATTTATTGGGGCTTATTCTTTCCGGCAGTTTGAAAGCCGTCCGATTGAAGTAGATTTTATTTTTACAACGATTCCATATAAAAGCAAGGCAACGACGATCGTTGTGCCGCCATTCCTGGAACAGGAAAGCCGGCAGCAATTAAAAAAACTTGTTCAGAAGCTGCTTGATCTCGACACCAAGAAAAAGGCAAAAGGGATCGTTTATGCGATTAAAGACTTTATTCCTACAGATAAAATGAATCTTGTAGAAGAAACGGTCAAGACCTTTTTTGAAAGTGACAGAAAAAATGAAACTGGTGAAGAAAGTGATGCCTTGGGTCTGAAATTAACGGAACAAAATATCTCCGTTTTATCATATGAAATTTCTTGGGAAGAAGTGGTAGATACCATATTTGCACCATTACTGGAAAGAAACGCAATAGAACCGCGCTATCTTCAAGCTGTTAAAAGCGCGTTTTATAAACATTATCAAACGATGCTAATTGGTCCCGATGTTTACCTGCCACATGCAAGACCTGATGAAGGTGTCAACTATACGGATATTCAGATCGTCCTTTTTAAGAAAACTGTGATGTTTCCAAATAATAGGCCGATTTCTTTAATGGTTGCATTGGCACCTTCAGCGGATAACTCTCATGTTTTAACACTATCCAAATTAAATGATATTTTTCTTGATTCAAAGGCGCTTAGGCAAATCAAGTCGGCAGCGTCTCCTAAAGAATTGCTCAAAATCATTGAAAGGAGGTGAGGCGGTTGAATAACGGCAACAGTGTTCCCCAACCCCAATTTTTCGTGGAGGATATCCACCATCATTTTGCTGAAATGTTTCAGGAGGCGTTTATCGTTTTGGATGCGGATTACAAAACACAAGCGGAATTTTTCTGTGCATCCAGCGTGATTCTTGAACAAAGGCAATATGTAAAGTCTTCCTTTTGCAAGGCTGTCATGGAAAGGGAAGCCTTATATCCGACAGGTCTGGCGAACGAGTATATTCAATTTGCAATTCCGCATACGGACGCTTTTCATGTGGAAAAACCGTTTGTTTTTGTCACAAGGCTAAAAAATAATATCCCTTTTATGCATATGGGAACGACTGATATTCCGGTTCAGGCCAAAGTCATTTTTATGCTGGGGATTAAAAATCCGGAAAAACAAGTCGGCTTACTGTCGGATATTATGAAATGTTTCAATGACGGGGATTTTGTCCGGACGATCTTGACCATTCGAGACACACATGTAATGGTGGATTACTTAAAAAAACAATTTGGAGGTTGATGAAAAATGAAAAGGGTTATTGTCGCTTGTGGTTCAGGTGTGGCAACCAGCCAGACGGTGGCTTCAAAGGTGAAAAGAATCCTGCAGGAAAAGAAGATCAGCGCCGAGGTGGAAGCAGTTGATATCAAATCGTTGGACCGCCATGTGAAAAATTGTGATGTCTATGTTGCGATTACTAAGCCGAAAAAGGATTATGGCGTTCCCACGTTAAATGGCATTGCGTTTCTTACCGGAATGGGCATGGACAAAGAAGTGGAAAAGCTGGTAGAAGCCTTGAAATAAACCACAAATAAAAGGAGTGGGTCGCCGTGGAAGTGTTGCAGCATGTTGTTCAGTATGTATTAAATATGGGCGCTTCAGTATTCGTTCCAATCATAATGTTGATCATTGGAATTTGTGCACGGATGAAACTCAGAGAGGCAATTGGCGCAGCAATTATTTTCGGTGTGGCATTTGCCGGTATGAACCTGGTTGTAGGTTATATGTTAGATGCCATTAGCCCGGCGGCACAGTCTTTTGCAAAAAATACGGGCATTTCCCTGACTGCAATTGATGGCGGCTGGACAACCGCCGCATCGATAACCTGGGCTTGGCCGCTCGCCTTTTTGGTTTTCCCTCTCCAGATTGCGATCAATATTGTAATGTTGCTGTTTAAATGGACCAAAACGCTAAATGTAGATATGTGGAATGTGTGGGGGAAATGTTTTGTAGCTGTCATGATTTCCTATATCTCCGGGAATATTTATTTGGCCTTTGTGGTCGTTGCGATTCAAGTCATCGTAGAATTGAAAATCGGCGATATTTGGGGGAGGGAAATTGAAGATTTAACCGGAATACCCGGCGTAACCGTTCCGCATCATATGACCTTAATTGCCAGTCTGCTTTATCCAATCGATAAGCTGTTGGATAAGGTCCCATTTATGAATAAGAAAATGGACGCAGAAGCATTGAAAGAAAAACTCGGCGTTTTTGCAGAAAATCATGTCATGGGTGCCATTATCGGCTTCTTACTTGGTTTAGTTGCGGGCTACGGCATCTCTAAATCCTTGATTCTTGCTATTCAGGCTGCAACTGCGCTAACACTTTTTCCAATGGTTTCAAAACTATTTATGCAAGCGTTATCCCCGATATCTGAAGCCATTTCCGAGTTTATGAGGAAGCATTTTGGCGACCGGGAAATCTTTATCGGGCTTGATTGGCCGATACTGGCTGGACGAAATGAAATTTGGGTATCTGCCATTATCTTAATTCCGTTTGAATTGCTTTTCGCTGTTATTTTGCCTGGAAATAAAGTTCTGCCATTCGGCGGCATCATCAACTTATCGATCGCAGTGGCAGTTGTGCTGCTTACAAGGGGAAATCTGCTCCGAATGATTATATACGGGATTGTTACAACCCCTGTATTTCTTTATATTGCAACATTCTTCTCTCCTTATATTACAAGGCTTGCTCAAGAAACGGGGGCAGTGAAGGTTGCAGAGGGGACAATGCTGACATGGAGCACAATTGAAAACGGGGAGTTTAAATTTGCTTTTGCAGAGGCAATGGCAGGAAAATGGTGGGGCATGCTACTTTCGGTTTTATGGCTCGCACTCTTTGCACTGTTTTACTCCGGCAGGAAGAAAGATAATGCCGTTTATTTCGGACAAAATCATAATGAATATGTGACAGATGCTTTTAAAGAGGAGCAGTCTTTATGAGCCATCACCGGGCAGAAAAATGGTTTTGGAGAGGCATGCTGATTCTTGCCGGTATCCTTCTCGTTTTAGGCTTTTTAAGCGGCAATTTGATGATGTGGATCATGGCACTTACGATTGGTATTTTGGTCCGCTATTGTGCGTACGATTTGCTCTTCGCCGATTTTGACGCAAAAGCAGAAGAAATCAGACAACGCTATCTTAAGAAGAAGGAGGCGAAATAATGATATATACCATTACGCTGAACCCAGCCATTGATAGAGTCATCCATATTAATGGCGAACTAACAAGGGGAAGAAATAACACGGTCTCTAACACAGCCTTTGATATAGGAGGGAAAGGGACACATATATCGGTTGTTTTATCCGCCCTGGGCCAGCCAAATATTGCAGCCGGGATGGTCGGTGAAAATCGGAAAGATGAATTGATAGCTTTATTACGGGAGAAACAGGTTGAGTCAGCTTTTTACGTGGTCCCCGGGCAAACCGTCCGCGAAAATTTTGTGATAACCGATGACTCACAGAAGGGTAGCTATATGATTACCCATGCCGGCCCCGTTTTAAAGAAGGAAGATCTTGAAGGGTTTGCAAAAAATTTTATCAAAAGATGCAACCCCGGCGACATCGTGGCAGTGGCAGGTAATCCGCCAAAAACAACGAGACCGGAAGAGTATGAATGGGTCTTAAGGAAAATAAAGGAGACAGGTGTTCAATTGGTGGTCGACGCTTCGGGGCCCTATTTGAAAGCTGCCATCCAGGCAGAACCGGACCTGGTCAAACCCAATCAATTTGAATTTGCTGAGCTGATGCAATTGGAAATCAATAGCATTGAAGATTGTATTGCCGCTTATCAAAAGACGGAGCTATCGAAGATTCCTTACTTTATTGTTTCATTTGGAAAAAATGGATCTTTGTTATTTTACAACAATCTTGTATATAAAGTCACTCCGCCGGATGTTCATACTGTAAATGATACGGGATGCGGGGATGCATTTGTCGGTGGATTGGTCTATGGCATGTCCTGCAGGTATGATGTTCAGAAAATGTTGAAGTTTGCTACAGCTGTCAGTGCCTCAAAGGCAATGCAGGCAACAAGTTCCGGATTTGATATTAAAGAAGCCGGGAACATCGAGCAGAATGTGAAGTTTGAAAACATCGAAAAATCAGGGAGGAATTGCTATGTTATATGAAGCGGAAAGAAGAGATCTTTGTACAGTTGTGAAAACAATGTTTGATAGGTTTAACACAAATGCTGCAGGTGGGAACGTCAGCGTCCGGATGAACGGTAAACATATTATTATGACGCCGACATTAATGTCGCAGGAGAAGCTGTGCAATTTGGAACCTTATCAAATTTTAGTTGTTGATATGAATGAGAATATTGTAGAGGGAGACGGCCGAATTACAAGGGAAATCAATATGCATATGGCCTGTTATCATGAGAATGAATCGATCGGCTGTGTGCTCCATGCCCATCCAAAGGAATCTTTCGTTTTTGCGACTTTGGGAATGGATATGCCGAATTTAACCGAGGCTACACAAAAGCTCGGAAAAATCCCAACATTGGAATACCGCCCGGCAACAACAGTAGAACTGGCAGAAACTGTCCGAAAGCACATTATCTCGTTAGGGGAAAAAGTAACACCGGCAGCCATGCTGCTCAATAGGCATGGTATCCTGATTACAGATGAAACCCTACACAAAGCCTATGATATGCTTGAGAGAATTGAGTATAACGCATATGTTGCAAGCAAAGCCCTTGTCTTTGAAAAATTGGGCATCGCCGCAATCCCTGATGAGGTCTCTGCTCATTAAGACTGGACCATGCCCAAACAAAACAAAAATCGAAAATCAGCTCTTCCTATGGCAGCTGGCAGGCGATCCATAGGGAGAGCTTTTTATATGAGTATCGTAACACATAAAGGGGAGGAGCGGAACATCAATCTAATTGGTTATTTGGTAACACGGATTTGTGAAACATTTAATTATCGTGCTATGATTACAGGAAAGTAGTTTTTGGAGGGAGTTGCAGATGCCATACACGGAATTTGAACAGTCATTAAATGAAGCCTTTTTTTTCGCTACTCCTGGTTTTGTGGAGATAAAGGAAAAGGATGCGTTGTTACAGTGTGAGGGTTTGGATCAAGCGTATATAAAAGAAATGTTCAAATCGGGCGTAAGAATGGATGCGGGACGGGAAGAGGCGGAAGCCGTTTGCTATTTTCCGATTGTTCAGGAGATGAAAGTGGTCTCTGTCTTATTGTTGCGGCCGAAGCAGGGCGAGAAAGAAAGGTTTGCCCGTGACATCCAATACTTGAAGTTATTGTCAGAACTGGCCTGCCAATGGGTGGCTGAGAAATTAGAAAGGGAAACATGGCAAAAAATGTTCGGGGAGATCCATCTCGAAACCCGGAAACTGATTCAATCCATTACCGAGCCTTTTTGTCTAGTGGACCAGGACGGACTAATCCAGGAAATGAATGAACATATGGCTTCGCTCTTTCGCAAAAGAAGAACCACCTTAATGGGTGAAAAGATTATGCAATATATCACAAAGGAAAAATGGGAAAGCATCAAAAGCAGGAACGAAAAGGATGAGATGGTGGTGCAGGTGCCGGGAAACCAGGGGGAAGCCTATTTTGCCACCATTCAACCGGTAAAAAGCAAACAAGGGATTGTCTCGTATATGATCCTTTTAAAATCAAAGAAGACAGAAAAACCGGAGCAGGCCGGCCGGCGCCTTTACCATTTTGAAGATATTCTCGGCGTCAGTGAGATACTAAAACAGACGATCCAGTCAGCAAAAAGGGTGTCTAAAAGCGATGTAACCATCATGCTGCGCGGCGAGAGCGGAACGGGAAAAGAAATGTTTGCCCAAGCCATCCATCATGAAAGTGAGCGGAAAGATCAGCCTTTTGTTGCCTTAAATTGCGCGGCGATACCTGAAAACTTGCTGGAAAGCGAACTGTTTGGCTATGAAAAAGGGGCCTTTACGGGAGCAGAAAAAGAAAAACCGGGGCGTTTTGAACTGGCCAATCACGGCACGCTGTTTTTAGACGAAATCGGGGATATGTCCTTGTACCTGCAGGCAAAAATACTCCGGGTGCTGCAGGAAAAAACTTTGGAAAGGATTGGCTCAAACAAAAGCAGGAAGATCGATGTCCGTATTATCACAGCAACACACCGGAATTTGGAGGAATTGATCAGAAAGGGAGAATTTCGGGAAGATTTGTATTACCGGATCAGCGTGATTCCCATTTATATTCCGCCACTCAGGGCAAGAAAAGAAGACCTGCCTATCCTGATTGAGCATTTTATTCAAAAGTTTTCAAAAGATTTGAACAGAGATTCGAAAAATTTAGCGGCAGAAACACTCGACAGGCTTATGCAATATGATTGGCCGGGAAATATCCGGGAGTTGCAAAATGTGGTCCGCCATTTTGTGGAATTGCAGATTGGGGACACGGTAACATTGGAAAGCCTCCCATCCTCTTTACAAAGAGGGGCAAAATCATTTCCTCCATCTGTAAAACCGAAACGGACAAATCATTATCAAACCAGACTGGAGAAAAGGAAAGTGCTGGAATTGTTGGAGCGAAACGGCTGGAGTACAGAGGGAAAGAAAAAAACAGCAGCGGATTTGGGCATCAGTTTGGCTACCTTGTACCGGTATTTAAAGAAGATACAGGGATAAAAATGAGAATTATGAGAAACCATGCGAAAAGATGAGAAAAAACGAGAAAACTCAACATTTTACGAGGAAAAACGGCAAAACTGGACGTGCTTTTCTCAAACTGTAAAATGAGAAAAATGATTTTTAAACTTTGAAAATGTCCGAATACATTGCGAAATGAACGATTCTGTCCGTTTATATTTTTGGCACGATATTTGCATTGTATTTGGTGAGGGGTGAGGTCGTGAGCTGGTTCATTCACAAGGAAGACATTGCTTACATAAGCGCCGGCGCAAAATTTTTATCCAGCGGAGGCGGCGGGGATACGAAAATAGCAGCGTATTTGCTTTTGTCTGCTATGGAAGAAGATGACGTGATAGAAGTAAAAACCGCAGTTGAAATGGCAGACGAGTGGGTCGTGCCGGTCGCAGCCGCAGGGTCCACGGTGTTAATGAAAGAAGATCTGCCTGCAGGGGAAGAAATTGTAAAAGCTTTGAAAGAATATGAATCTGTGTCAGGCAGAAAAGCAGACGCTGTGATTTCAATGGAGATTGGGGGGATCAATGCATTAACCCCTTTACTGGCTGCGTTCAAATGCCATCTTCCGGTCATTGATGGCGATGGGATGGGCAGATCCTTCCCCGAACTGGAGATGGTGCATTTCTATCATGCTGGAATCCCGGCCGTTCCGCTCGCCGCCTGTTCAAAAGACGAAACGCTCGTAATAAATGAAGCAAAGCATGTCTCGCGCACTTTGAAAGAATTTATGTTTCAGCAGGATGGGTATTGCCATTTTGCCTGCTTCGGGGCTGCCGGGTCCCGTATGAGGGCGGCCATGGTACCGGGAACATTGAAGCTGGCACTGGAAATTGGAAAAATACTTGCCCAAAACGCCTCTATCTGGGTGAAAGTGCAGCAGTTGCGCCATGCCTTTTTTCAATCTGTATACGGGGAGATGGAGATTGCGTTTGCCGGGAAAATCCGGGCCATCAATCGCTGGTTTGAAGAGAAAATGCTGGTGGGCGCGTTGGAACTGGCCGGGCAGATGGAATACCATAAGCAACGCGCAAAACTGTATTTTCAAAATGAATTTCTTTCTTTTCAAATTCCGGATGCGTGCCATTGTACAACCCCTGATTTAATCATTTTCGTTCATTATGAAACCGGGCTGCCTGTAGCTGTATCGGAACTCCGTGAAGGGATGATGGCCATGGTTTTAACGGTAAAGGCTCCGGGACTGTATCAGACGAAAAAAATGCTTGCACAAACGGGTCCTGAAATGTTCCGGATTCCAAATCAGTTTCTTCAGAAGGAAACGGCCGGGAGGAGGCAGCAAGGTGAAAATTGGCATTGATATTGGCGGGACCAACACGCATGCCGTTTTGGTTTCCGGTGATGGGAAGCTCAAAATGGTTTCCAGTTCTTTGACCACCCCTGATGTCTATACAGGCGTATATCGATCAATGAAGGCCCTGCTGCAAAAATCAGAGATCAGGGCAGAGGAAGTAAAAGGGATTTATATCGGAACAACAGAACTAATGAATGCCGTATACGATGAGAAGGTTTTAGCAAAAACAGCTCTAATCCGCATTGCGAGAAGGCCTGTCAATATCACCCCGGCGCTTAAATGGCCGGCAACACTTCGGCGTTTGATCACAGAGCCGTATTTTATGGAAAGTGATCATGGCTACAACAAGAGCGGCGGCCGGATCGCGGATTTCAAACCGCTCGAACCGCTTTACCAATCCATTGCTGATGGAAAAATTGATGCCGTCTGCATCGTGGGCAGCTACTCCCCTTTGTATGAAAATGAGGAAGTTGCGGTAAAAAATGAAATTCGGAAAAGATTCCCGGAAATGCCTGTTACGGTTTCCCACTCATTTGGCACCCTTGGGTTTATGGAACGGGAAAATGCCGCTTTGCTCAACAGCTTATTGTCGAGAGTGATCAAAAAAATGCTTGCCAATTTAGCGGAAGGCTTCTCCTCTCTCTTGCTGGAATGCCCTTTTTGGCTGACGGAAAATAACGGATCGTTAATGTCTGTTGAACAAGCGATGAAATTCCCAGTTCTAACGCTTGCTTCCGGAGCGGCCAACAGTTTGAAAGGGGCAGCGAAACTTTCCGGGCTTCAAGATGTGATTGCGGTGGATATCGGCGGAAGCAAAGTGTATGCTGCGCGTGTTGCCGGCGGGGATTTGCCTGAAGTCATGGGCTCCTCCGATTTCCCCGGCTTGGAAGCAGGGCTTGAGATGCCGGAAATCATTTCCCTGCCTTTTGGCACAGGGAACAGGCCTGTTATCCGGAAGGGGGAAGTGGAGCTGTTGCCACTGCTTTCGAATGATATTAAGCAATACGGCGTTGCCTGGGGAGGAGATGCACTGACAGTCAGTGATTGCTTTCTTAAGCTCTTTCCTGATGCTTTTTATGACCCCGAACTCCAAACAGAAAAATTAAAATATGTACCAACGAATGATTGTGCGATGGTTGTCCAGTATGTGGTGCAAAAAATAAAAGAAATCCTGGACCGGCTGCAAAATGAAGAAAAAAACCTCCCCATTGTACTGGTCGGCGGAGGCAGCCCGCTTTTTAACCCGAATCTATTCGGAAAGTACCAAAAAGTGCTGAATCCGGCCGGCTATCCGTATAGCGGGGCAATCGGGGCTTGTGATGCGACCATCAGCGAAGTGTCAGATAAAGTGTACTGGTTAAATGACCGCTCAAAAGAAGAAGTGGTGGCCGAAGCAGCTTCTGCCTGCAAATTAGAAGCCATCAAAAAGGGCGCAGATCCTGATACCGTCAAACTTGCTTATATAGAAGAGTATCCTTTTGAGTACATGAAAGGGGAAATTCTCCGGATCAAAATAAAAGCTGTTGGCGAGCAAATTTTATAAAACGGAGGCTGCAAAATGCAAAAAAAATCAAGTCTTGGTGATGATTATGCTCTGTCCCGGGTACCGTCGTCCGGCCGCCAATCGTTGTGGAATATCACCATTGTCCGGGTCGGCTCATTAGCGACGATTTCACAATTTATTCTGGGGGCTTCATTAGGATACGGGATGAACTTTTGGCAGGCTTTTTGGGCAACGATGTTCGGCAGTGTCATCCTTGAAGTCATTAGTTTTCTGCTTGGCTATGCGGGTGCAAAAGAAGGGATGTCAACCAGCCTGCTATCTCGGTGGACGGGCTTTGGCAGGTACGGGTCAAGCATCATTGGCGCTGTAATTGCCATTTCTTGCATCGGCTGGTTTGGCGTACAAAACGCTGTCTTTGCCCAGGGGATCGTACAATCCACGAACGGGGCAATCAGCCTGCCGGTTGCGGCCGCGATTACAGGCTTGGGTGTAACGGTTCTTGTCATCTTTGGTTTTAAAATTTTAAGTGTAACAGCATCCATCGCTGTTCCTGCTTTTCTATTGGCAGTGGCAGTTGGCATTTATGATGTGCTCAACAAATCCTCTATTACGGAGTTAGTGGCAAGCGCACCTGCCGGAAAACCGCTGACAATGGGTGTTGCCGCAACAATGGTGGCGGGCGGGTTTATTATCGGAGCCGTGATTACGCCGGATTTCAGCAGATTTGCCAAAAACGGGAAAGATGTTTTCTGGATGACGATGATCGGCACCATTGTCGGTGAGCTTGGGATCAATATGATTGCCGTACTCATGGCGCTTGCTGCCAAAACAAGTGACGTGGCGAGCATCATGATGCAAACTTCCGGGTGGCTGGGCGCATTGGTTGTTGTTTTTTCCACCGTTAAAATCAATAACTTGAACTTGTATTCCTCATCACTCGGCTTTACGAATATCTTTGACAGCATATTGAACGTCAAATTGAATCGCGGCCTCGTGACGCTCGTCATCGGCATCATCGGGACGTTATTGTCTGTGATGGGCATCCTCGGCCGCTTTACGGATTTTCTTGTTTTTCTCGGGGTTCTGGTGCCGCCGATTGCTGGCATCATTGTCGTGGATTACTTTGTACTGAGAACGCACAAGAAGGAATTGGATGCCAGCCGGATGAAAGGAACCTTGCCGGAGACAGAAGAAAATGTAAACTGGGTTACGATGATTTCCTGGGCTGCGGGTTTTGCAGTCGGATACTTTGTGAAAATGGGGATCCCGTCCATCAATTCATTGGCGGCGAGTGCAGCGGTATATCTGGCAGGCATGCTGATTGTCCAGGCCGTCAGGAAAAACCCCGCTGAAGAAAAAATTGCATCTTAAAGAACCTGAATATTGGAGGCCTAAAAAGTAATGAGAAAAATCGGAATACAGGAAATAGAAGATATCGCAGTTGGAGCCGCCTTGCTGGGCACAGGGGGCGGCGGTGACCCGTACATCGGGAAGCTGATGGCAATCCAGGCAATTGAAGAATACGGCGAGGTCACTTTATTGGATGCGGAAGAAGTGCCGGATGATGCCCTGGTGGTTCCTTCCTCCATGATGGGCGCACCGACTGTCATGCTGGAAAAAGCGCCTAGCGGTGAGGAAGCGTTCGTTGCTTTTCAAAAATTGGAAACGTATCTTGGCGATAAAATTTATGCTACTTTTCCCATTGAGGCCGGCGGGGTCAACTCCATGCTGCCCTTTGCGTTAGCGGCGAAACTGGGGTTGCCTGTTGTCGATGCGGATGGAATGGGGCGGGCTTTTCCGGAGCTGCAAATGGTGACATTTTATCTGGACGGCATAGCTGCAACGCCGGCCGTTTTAGCGGATGAAAAAGGAAATACCGTTGTCCTTTCAACCATTGATAATGTTTGGACAGAAAGGATTGCCCGTTCAGCAACGGTCCAAATGGGCGGATCTGCGATGACTGCCATGTACGCGATGAAAGGGAGAAATTTAAAAGAAAGCGGCGTCCGCAATATTTTAAAACTCGAAGAAACCATTGGTAAGACGATCCGGAAAGCAAAGGAAAACAATGTAAATCCGATTCAGGAAGTTGTTAAAAGCGTCAAAGGATTTCCGCTGTTTTCCGGCAAAGTGAAAGATATTAACCGTAAAACGGAATCCGGATTTGCAAGAGGGACAGCAACGTTTGAAGGCATGCATGAAAATAAAGGAGAGACGCTTACGCTTCGGTTTCAAAACGAGCATCTTTTGGCCCGGACGGAAGAACGCTTATTGTGCATGACCCCGGATTTAATCGCTGTTTTGGATGCGGAAACAGGGCTCCCGATCACAACAGAGGGGATTCGTTACGGCGCCCGGTGTGTTGTCATTGGAATTCCGTGCCATCCAAAATGGAGAACAGAAAAAGGGTTGGCAACGGTCGGCCCGAAATATTTCGGATATGATGTGGACTATGTTCCGGTGGAAGAACTTGCAAAAGAAGGAGTGCGTTCATAATGGGAGTTTACCGTATTGGAATCGACGTTGGTGGCACACATACAGATGCCGTTTTATTGGATGAAAAGAATACTGTGATTGCGGAAACCAAATCGCCGACAACAGAAGACGTGGCAACAGGCATATATCATGCGATGCATAAGATCATCAGCGATGCCAATGTTCCGCGCGATCAAATACACTATGCCATGCTTGGCACGACACATTGTACAAATGCCATTGTAGAAAGAAAGAGATTAAATCATATTGCGGTTGTGAGGATCGGCGCGCCGGCCACATTGGCTGTGAAACCGTTGATCGGCGTTCCGGAAGATTTAAGGGAAGCGTTAGGGAAACACGTTTATCTCGTTCGCGGCGGCCATGAGTTTGACGGCCGGGAAATTACAACGCTTGATACCCATTATCTTTTTCAAATTGCCAGGGAAATGAAAGGAAAAGTAGATTCTATTGCGATCACTTCCGTCTTTTCACCTGTTTCCCAGGACCATGAGCACAGGGCAAGCGAAATTTTCAGGGAAGTATTAGGAGATGAGGTTGCGATTTCGTTATCGTCCGAAATTGGTTCCGTCGGCCTGCTTGAACGGGAAAATGCAACCATTTTGAATGCAGCGGTTGTCAATGTTGCCAAAACAGCCGCAGAAGGATTTATTCAGGCACTCGAAAATGAAGGTATCAAAGCACGCGTCTTTTTCGGGCAAAACGACGGCACGCTGATGTCGGTTGATTATGCCGTAAAATATCCGATTTTTACGGTTGCTTGCGGACCGACCAATTCACTGCGCGGCGCTTCTTATTTAAGCCAATTGTCTGATGCGATCGTGGTCGATGTCGGGGGGACGACTTCGGATGCCGGCGTACTTGTCAACTCTTTCCCCCGGGAGTCATCGCTTGCCGTTGAAATCGGCGGAGCGCGGACAAATTTCCGCATGCCGGATCTCATTTCAATCGGTCTTGGCGGCGGGACAATTGTACGAATCCGGGATAACGGGGAGTTCACAATCGGGCCGGACAGCGTCGGTTACAGGCTTCCGGAAAAAGGTTTGATTTTCGGGGGAGACACCCTCACCACCACCGATGTGGCAGTAGCACTTGGAAAAGTGGAACTGGGCGACCCGGAAAAAGTAGCGCATCTTGACAAAAAAGTGATGCAGCAGGTGTATGGCAGAATGGTGGAAATGGTCGAAGAAGCTATCGATAAGATGAAAACAAGTGCGGCACCGGTTCCGGTCATCCTTGTTGGCGGCGGGAGTGTATTGCTGCCGGACTCTTTAAAGGGCGCATCACGGGTCATCCGCCCGGAACATTCCGGTGTTGCCAATGCGATTGGTTCTGCGATTGCACAAGTCAGCGGCCAAATTGAAAAAATTTACGTTCTTGACGAAATAGGCAGGGAACAGGCATTGGAATCTGCCAAATCCCAGGCGAAGCAAGAAGCGATCAAAGCAGGGGCAGATCCCGGCAGCCTTGTCATCGTGGATATAGAAGATGTGCCGCTCGCCTATCTTCCGGGAAATGCGACAAGAATCCGAGTGAAGGCAGCCGGGGAGCTGGGGCGGATGCCAGTTGCCTCGATTTAAATTCTTGGATGTTGAAGCCGGGAAAGCACGTGAATTCTAACTGGTGCCGGATAGGAATGAGAAATCTGCCAAAGATGGATCTTTGGCAGATTTTTAGCAGGGGGGTCAATTTTTCTCCAACCAAACGAGTGTTGGGCAGGGAGCCCCGTCAGGTTTGTCAATCGTTGCTTCACGATGATCTATGGGTTTGTTCTTTCATAATATGATCTAATCGGGATAACCCTTTTTCTGCAGTATGCATCATCTCGTCAAACAATTCCTGCACTGTCGGAATCGTATGAATAAGGCCGACGACCTGTCCGGCCCAAGCATAACCTTTTTCTTCATTCCCGTCATAAATATAGTTGCAATTTGCGCTACCGCTAATCATCTCTTTCAGGTCTTCGTAGGATGCCCCTTCCTGTTCACGTTCCATAATATTCAAGGCAAAGCGGTTTTTCAAGACCCGGCCCGGTGCCCCTAATGTTCTCTTAATCACTACTGTATCCGTTTCTTTTGCATGCACGATGGCCTGCTTATATTTCTCGTGTGCATGAATACATTCTTTGGTGGCAATAAAACGGGTCCCCATTTGAATTCCTTCTGCGCCAAGAGAAAGGGCAGCCAATAATCCACGTCCGTCGCCAATGCCCCCGCCGGCGATTACAGGAATGGATACTTCGTCTGCAACCCGGGGAATGAGCAACATGCCGCCAATGTCGTCCCGGCCTAAATGGCCCCCGCCTTCCTGCCCGACGGCGATCACTGCGTCTGCACCCAATTGTTCAGCTTTTTGTGCTTGTCTTGTTCCAGCCACAAGGACAAGTGTACGAATGTTTTCTCCTTTTATCCTTTCGAAGACCGGTTGCGGGTTACCGCCACTGATGGAAATGGCTGGAACCTTTTCTTCAATGGCCACTTCAAGCAACTCCTCGTACCGGCCGTTATACCTTGCGATTGCAAAGTTTACACCGAAGGGCTTCCCGGTTAATTTTCGTACTTTGTGAATTGCATTGCGAAGTTTTTCAGGTGTTCGCAGCGTCGCGGCAGTAATTTGCCCCAGGCCGCCCGCATTGGAAACAGCAGCAGCTAATTCCGCATATCCGAGATAAGCAAGGCCTCCTTGGATAATGGGGTATTTTATTTTTAATATCTCCGTAATGCGAGTTCTCATTTTTACCGGCCCCTATTTGACTGAATTCCTTTTTTCTTCGTTAAGTGATAGCTTTGCCTTATCATATCACAGATTTCTTCCTCCGGGACGGTGCCGTCAAGAATAACGGAATTCCAATGTTCTTTGTTCAGATGGTATGCCGGAACAACAGCGTGGTATTTCCGGCGATAAAAGT
The DNA here is from genome assembly GCF_038007245.1 of Weizmannia sp. FSL K6-3076. Taxonomy (NCBI): domain Bacteria; kingdom Bacillati; phylum Bacillota; class Bacilli; order Caryophanales; family Bacillaceae; genus Heyndrickxia; species Weizmannia sp. FSL K6-3076. The sequence goes on from NZ_JBBOWU010000001.1 coordinate 459,606, forward strand.
CCAGCCAGCCGTTTTCACCTTTCACATTGATCCAAATATGGCCGTTTCTTTCAAAAATCCAGGCAAAGACTTTTTTATTTTTTTTGTGGCGCATTAATGTCCAATTCTTATCTTTAAAGGGGTAATCTTCATACGTGTTTTCCAGTTTTAAACAGTAATGGATAGCGTCCTCTCTTGTTTTCATTTATGATGCTCCTTCAACATGCTGTTATTTATATTATATAAAAATGTTAGGGATTACCGTCATTTTTTCCTGCTTTCTTAACGTAGGCGTGCTCTATGTAAAGGAAGGTCACCGAATTTTTCTGCCTTCTTAACATAGGCGTGCTCTAAGTAAAGGAAGGACGTCGATTTTTCCCGCTTTCTTAACGTAGACGGCCCTATGTAAAGGAAGGACGCCGATTTTTTCTGCTTTCTTAACATAGGCGTGCTCTATGTTAAGAAAGGTCATCGAATTTTCTTGCTTTCTTAACGTAGATGCGGTCTATGTAAAGGAAGGGCGTCGAATTTTCTCACTTTCTTAACGTAGGCGTGCTCTATGTTAAGAAAGGTCACCAATTTTTCCTGCTTTCTTAACATAGACATGGTCTATGTAAAGGAAGGACGCTGATTTTTCTTTCTTTTTTAACGTAGACATGCTCTAAGTAAAGGAAGGACGCCGATTTTTCCTACTTTCTTAACATAGGCGTGCTCTATGTTAAGAAAGGTCATCGAATTTTCTTGTTTTCTTAACGTAGATGCGGTCTAAGTAAGGGAGGGACGCCGAATTTTCTCACTTTCTTAACGTAGACATGCTCTATGTAAAGGAAGGACGCCGAATTTTCTCGCTTTCTTAACGTAGACGGGTTCTATGTTAAGGAACAGCGCCGTTTATTCGTATTTTTTGCTTTATATTGGTTTGAGTGGTGAAACTTTTTCAGCGTTCATCCTTCCTTTATCGTATTGTTGTTATTTTATTTTTTTGCGTCACGATTCCTGATGCAATTGGAATTCCCATGCCAATGATTACGATAGGTAAAAACCATTTACCAAACCCGTTTCCCCATCCCATTGCAATCACAATGGATTCCAATAAGATTAAAGCAAAGAAAATCAGACAAATATTTTTCAATTGATTTAGCAGTTTCCGGCTATGCACATAAAATTGTTTTGCATTTGATTCATTTAATCGATCAGGATAATTATAAATATGAGGGAATTTTTCCAAAACCTGCATCAATAGCGCAAGGATTGCCCCCACGCCGGGTAAAATCAAAAGTTCCCATTTTGATCCCCAACGATCGACTTTACCGGAGGCATCATAATGTCCGGGAACTTTTTCTGGAAGTTTCCCCAAACGCTAACCAGAAAAATAATCGAACCAAAGAAAAATAAATAGCCAATTATGTCCCAAAACCATTCGCCTTTTGTCTTGGAAATTTTCAATTTGGGCTGCTTCCGGGAGTTTGGCATGCCATTTCCCTCCAATCCAGTTTCTGATTCATTTCCGTCCAGCCATAAAGTTTTTTGTACATGAAAAAGCCCCCAAGTGCAAGGTTTTTTACATTTCATGAAACCCTTACATTATAGATACGATAAAAGTAACCAAATTCCTTATCAAATTTGAATTTGGTTTTTTATCCGGGCTTCTCTCCGAAGCGGATCGTGTATGGTAAACTAATGATGTCTTTGCCACTTTGAACGGGATTCCAGTTTTCACCATTTGAGTCCATATGAAAAGAAGGGGAATAAAAATTGAAAATGAACCGAACAGGCGCATGGTTTCTACTACTATTCTTAATGCTTTTTTGCAGTGGTTGCGGCCAAACCCAATCCACTAACAGCCAGCCAGTAAAAGAAAAGCAAGTGCAGCATATAAGTGCGGCAAAATCAGAGAGTAAGGCCGACAGTAAAACCGTTAACAAAACAGACAGCAATCATAAAAGTACCGCATCACTTCCAAAAGGAAAACTAAAGGTTTATTTTTTTGATGTCGGGCAAGGGGATAGCATGCTCATCCAAACACCAAAAGGAGAAAATGTGTTAATTGATGGTGGGAATAATGACAAAGGTGATGATGTTGTCCGGTATCTTCGCCAGCTGCATGTCAGCCAATTGGATGATGTGATTGCCACCCATCCGGATGCCGATCATATCGGGGGCCTGGATACGGTTCTGGAAAACTTAAAAGTAAAAAATGTATATGCGCCGCGGGTCGTGAATACAACCAGAACCTATGAAGATTTTTTGCTGGCTGTGAAAAATAGCAGACTTAAAATCAAGCAGGCAAAAGCGAATGTTGATCTTGGGTTGCGGGGGGCATCGATGAAGTTTGTCGGTCCTGTAAAAGATTATCACGAAGAGATGAATGACTGGTCGGCTGTTGTAAAACTTTCCTATGGGGAGAAAGGCACTTTTCTATTCACGGGAGATGCCCCTATCCGTTCTGAAGAAGAAATGATTGCAACGCACCAAGATCTTTCATCCCAAGTATTAAAAGTGGGGCATCACGGTTCAAAGACTGCTACAAGTCAGGCGTTTTTGGACGCCGTAAAACCGAAGTACGCGATTATTTCGGTAGCGAAGGTGAATTCGTACGGGCTTCCAAATGACGAGGTGATCAATCGTTTAAAGTCGAATCATATTCAAATTTTCCGGACAGACGAAATGAAAACCATTTTAGCGGTGACCGATGGGAAGTCTATTGAATTCCAGCCGGTTCCGTCTTTAACGCCGAATCATTCGTCTTCGGAAGCGGGAAATGCAACGGCTTCCGGCAAGGCTGCTCCGCCAGTAAAGCAGCCATCCCAGCAAGCCACTTCTAACGGGACATTACAGGCGAAGCTTGATGATCCAACGCCGCAGCAGTATAGTAAAATCAATTTAATGGTTACAGGTTTGACAGGCGCAACGTATCAGGCCACTTTTCATTATAAAAGCAAAGACACCGTCTATCGGGGAACGGTAGGGACGCCGCTTTCGGTTCGAATCAGCAGAGCGGCTCCTGGTTATGAGGTGCGGATTGATATAAAAGCTGTTGTAAAAGGGAAAACATATACCACCCATACTTCTTTTACCCCGCAATAAAGGAGGCCATTTTTGATGAAATATATTGTAGATCGGATCGAAGGGGAATTTGCTGTTTGTGAAAAAGAGGACCGGACGACTGTGGATATCCGTCTAAGTAAGCTCCCATCCGGTGTCAAAGCCGGAGACGTTCTCGTCGTCGAAGATGGAACACTGCGCATTGACAGGCAACAAACAAAGGAACGAAAAGCCCAAATCGAAAAATTGGCGGATGAGCTTTTTGAATAGGTAGCAGGGGGAAAAGGGTCAAACGGGGTACCAGTTGGGATATGGTCTTATCCAATAAGGGTGCGCACTGCCCAACTTTGAAAGAACGCGGGAATCCTTAAAGTATGCAGTGTTCAATTAGATTTTGGGGAGGGGGATTGTCTTATGCTATATTTGTAAGGACAAAATGAAGGTAAATAGAGACGGTTTGAAACTTTTAATCATCTCTGATAAACTACCCTATATATTTTATTCGCATTTTATGGGAGTACATTAAGGTTTAAACATCAACACGATTGATGCGTTGTTTATATCTTGGTGTACGCAGTAAGTGCGTGGATTGAAATTGTGAATTGGAAATTTACGTTTTTCTTGATTTTTACGTGTGTAGGCCAAACTACCAGGGTATGGGTATTGCCCCGATAGTTTGGCCTTTTTTTGTTCGGCAGCGGAATTTCAATATTAACAGACATTTATATGATATGAGTCCAATGAAAACAGATATAAAAAACATCTCTTTTTTTATGAACTCGTCACTTTTGATGCGGGGTTTAAAAAATATTAAATGTTCAAATTTTTGTGTTGCAGAGCAAGAAAATTTTTACTATAATTAATGTATGGTTAAATTTCCAATTCACAGAAGGTGGTAAAAATCAGATACATTGCCCATTTTGCTGAAAATAAAGAGCCTCATTATTTGGATGAGCATATTAAGGGGACGTATTTTCAAGCAAGACGTTTTAGCCATACGTTTGATCGTTACGGGATCACGGCCATTGCTGCGATTGCACATGACTTGGGGAAAAAGTCTAGTGCGTTTGTACAATACTTAAAAGCAGACAAAAAAATTCGCGGGTCAGTCCAACATGCTATTGGTGGTGTGATTGCGCTTTGTGACATTCTACAAGAGGTGCGGGATGAACGACTTATCATGGCTGCTCTGATAGTAGCGGGTCATCATACAGGGATGCCGGATCTACCAAGGTTGTCTGAGGAAAAGGTTCGTGAAGCCCCGCAATATTTGAAAGCAATTCCGGAGTTGTCACAAACAGAAATGCAAATGATTAAAGACATATTGAAACGATTTCCGGGATTGCCGCTCGGAGGAAAATCTGATCGTAAATCTTCATTTGCGTACAAAGAAATGCTGATGAGAATGTGTTTTTCTGCACTTGTAGATTCTGACTTTCTGGATACAGAACGTTATTTTGATTATGGAAAGAGTATAAAACGGCGGGGAAAAGCATTCAGTATACAACAACTGGATGAACAATTACAGAACTATATGCTTAAGTTGCGCATGGAAAGCCAGGATAAAGAGATAAATAGATATAGAAATGAAGTATATATGGCTTGCAGAGAAGCGGCAAAACAACCTTTGTTTTTTCGGGCGCTGGTTGTACCGACCGGGTTGGGGAAAACGTTGGCTTCGATAGCTTTTGCACTTGAGCACGCAAAAAGATTTAACAAAAAACGGGTGATTGTGGCGTTGCCGCTCGTGAACATCATTGATCAAACAGCCAGACAGTATCAAAAGGTTTTCGGGAAGGCATCCGTTTTGGAACAGCATTCCCAGCTAAGTTATACAGATGATAAAGGTGAGTCAATGGAGCGGGCAAGGTTGGCAGCTGAAAACTGGGATTCATTTCCGATTATTGTAACAACGACAGTAGAATTGTTTGAAAGTTTATTTTCAAACCGCACAAGTAAAGTAAGAAAGCTTCACCGTTTAGCAAACAGCGTGATTATTTTAGACGAATTTCAAAAATTGCCCATCCATGTTCTTGCACCTATTTTTCAAGCTCTGCACATATTAATGGAACATTTTAATGTCACTGTCGTTTTATGCAGCGCAACACCGTTGTCTTTCAAAAATGCTGAATTGGTTGGAAATATGGGTACGCCGGTAGAAATTTGTAAAAACCATGATCAACTGTTTGCAAGCATGAAACGGGTTGAATATACCCGGATTGAAAAGCCGCTAACTGTCTCAGAGCTTGTGGCCAGAATGAGGGAACACCCTGCTGCACTTTGTATCCTAAATACGAGGAAAGATGCCTTTCAGGTATATCGCGAAGCAATCAGCCAAAAGGTGAACGGACAGAAATTATATCATTTATCGAATCGGATGTGTCCTGACCACCGGAAAAAGGTGATCGAACAAATTAAAGAGGATTTAAAAAAAGAAAAGCCCATTCTTGTCATAACAACAACAGTAGTAGAAGCAGGAGTGGATTTGGACTTTCCAACAGTGTTTCGCGCAATGGCCCCGATTGACTCAATTGTTCAGGCTGCAGGAAGAAGCAACAGAGAAGGAAAGCTGGACAAAGGAAAAGTGTTTATTTTCGAATTGATTGGAGGGGGGATGCCTGGCGGAATGTACCGTAAAGGAACGGAGCAAACGAGAATTTTATTGAATCATCACGGCACCGTTGCATTGCATGAGCCTTGGATTTTCGAAAAATATTTTCGGAGTTTATATACCCTCGGTGGAGACGACTTGCTGGATTCATATGGAATAACAAGCCTTAAACCTTTTTCATTTGAGAAAGCGAGCCGCTTGTTTCAAATGATTGATCAGAATACGGTATCCATCCTTTGCAAAAATTACCAAGATGAAGACGGACAGATTGAAAGATTGATTCGGATGTACAAAGAAGCTCCATATTTAACAAAGGAATGGTATCGTGAGGCACAGTTATTTGCTGTAAATGAATATGTGGACAGCAGTTTTTTTAGAGAGAATCAAAATCAGTTGGAAAAGATATCGGAAGGTTGGTATATTTGGCACGGTGATTATGACATGAAAACCGGGATTATGGATATGGACGAGGGAGGAGATTGATAGATGGGGAAAATTTTCCGGCTGAAAGTATGGGGCGAGTATGCACTGTTTACCAGGGTGGAAGCGAAAGTGGAACGGGTATCTTATCCCGTAATGACTCCGTCTGCGGCAAGGGGCATTTTAGAAGGAATTTTTTGGAAACCAGAATTCAAGTGGCGAATAAAAAGCATCCATGTGTTGAAGCCCATTCAGTATTATTCTATTTTGCGGAATGAAGTTGCTTCAATTGTGCCTGGTAACATCGTCACGAGTAGACGGGATTATTTCACAGATGATAACCGGGAACGGCAATTGCGCCATTCAATCATGCTGCGTGATGTTGCCTATATTATAACGGCAGAAATGCAGCTAGTAAACCCGACGATGGAAAATAAGAGGAAGTATGCATCTATGTTTTTGCGAAGAGTGAACAAAGGGCAGTGCTTTCATCGCCCCTATCTCGGGACAAGGGAATGTTCACTTCACTTTTCCCTGCCTGAAGATGATGATAAGGCAATACCCGATACAATGGACATTGGCCCAATGTTATTCGACTTAAAATATCCCAAAGATCCCGGACAAAAAAATGCCCGTGTCATTCCCTATTTCTTTGATGCCAAATTGGACCGGGGTGTATTGTATGTGCCCGAGTACCTATATAAGGAGGTGGACGGCTGAATGTATATGCGCAGACTGGTGGAGTTTGCCGAACAGCATGCCAATGATTTGCCGCCGGTCGGATATGCCCGGAAAAGTTATCAATGGTTTGTTGTAATTACACATGATGACTGTTTTGAGTTTATTCAGGCTGAGCGGGGTGAACAGCGTGTTATTCCGAATCGCAGTCGTCAATCGGGTGTATCGCCTATTTTGCTTACTGACAAGGCGGAGTATGTATTTCAACTGCCTAAAAATCCCGCCAATGCAAATAGAGCAGCGGAACGCCACCTTGCATACCTGAAATTATTGAAAGAATGTTGTGAGGCCACACGCAATGAAATTGTTCAAAAGATCGTGCGGATATTGGAAAGTAAAAGCTGGCGGCTCCCAGATGGCATGAAACCGGATGATTTTATCTTGTTTCGGACGGAAGCGGGTGACTTTCCCCACGAAGACAATAAAGTAAAAAAGTTTTGGGAGGATTTTCTATTAAAGAATAGCTCAAAGGAAGAGAACGATAGTGTTTGCTTCATTTGCGGACGTACTGCACCGGCAGTAAAACGCCATACCATTGAATTTTCTTTGGGAAAAGAAAGGACAAAGCTTATTTCGGCCAACAAAAGTGCCTATTTTTCATACGGACTAGAAAACTCAGAAATTGCACCTACATGTTTTGCATGTGAACAAAAATATGGACAAGCTCTCTCGTACTTATTGAGAAAATATCCTAACAAAAAGCAGCACGGTGGCCCTCATATGATGGAAATCGGCAATGTGACGTACGTGTACTGGACTGTGCAAAACGATCCGGAAACGACCAGCATGTTTTCGTCACTATCCGACCCGGATCCCGATGCAGTCCAGAGAATTTTATCATCACCATTCAGAAGGACTGAAAATTACGCTTCTTTAGACCGTGTATGTATTTTAGCGCTGTCAGCAAACAAGGCCAGAATGGTTGTCCGGGACTATGCGGAGCCGCCTGTATGGGAGGTAAAGGCTCAAATCCGACGCTATTTTGATGCGCAACAAGTAGTGGGAGCACCAAAACCGGCGAGCATTTATTTATTGGCCGCTTGCATGTACCGTGATGGAAGAAAAGAGATGCGGAAGGAAGATGTTCTGGACTGGATGAACTGGGCACTTTATGGCAAAAGACTCTCAGAGCGGATCGTAGCAAAAATCGTGAGAAGAATTCAGGCAAGGGGCGGTATGACATGGATACATGCAGCAGCAATAAGAAGCTGGCTAATTAGCCAAAACAAGGAGGAATGGACAGTGGATTTAGATCACGCCAGAATCACGCCGCCTTACTTATGCGGCAGGTTGTTTGCGGTATTGGAAGCAGTGCAATACGAAGCAGTTAGAGGAAACGAAACGATTGCATCAAGGTTCTATGCGGCAGCTTCATCGACTCCACGAACGATTTTCGGACTTTTAATGCGAAATAGCAAATGGCATTTAAGTAAAATCGGTAAAGAAAACAAAGGATATGAAGTTCGTTATCAACAAAGGATTCAATTGATAACCGGCCAATTGAAAGAATTCCCTGCTGTCCTTGATTTGCAAGGACAGGCTGAGTTTGCACTCGGTTACTACCATGAAAGACAAGATATATACAAGAAAAAAGAAGATATGTCTGCTGATTCTGCTAATGTAAATCATTTAAATAAAACTGTTGTTGAGGGGGATAAATAGAATGAACATCAATTCAATTATTGATCCAAACAAACGCTACGATTTTGTGCTCGTCTTTGATGTGACGGATGGAAACCCGAACGGTGATCCGGACGCAGGCAATCTGCCGAGAATTGATCCGGAAACAATGCAAGGTATCGTAACGGACGTTGCAATAAAAAGAAAAATAAGAGATTACATTTACTTGACCAGAGGGAATTTGGAAGGTTTTGATATTTACGTCAAGCATCGCGGAATTCTTACAAATGAGCAGAAGAAGGCTTATGAGCAATTAGGAAAACCGGAAAACGACACCAACTTGAAAACAGTAAAAGATGCGCGGCAGTGGATGTGCGAACATTATTTTGATACACGTATGTTTGGTGCTGTCATGTCCACAAAAAAATTTAATGCAGGTCAAGTACGGGGAGCCGTACAACTGACATTCGCACGCTCGGTTGATCCGATTTTTCCTGCTGAATCGAGTATTACTCGTGTTGCATTAACAAATGCTGATGATATTAAAGGCGGGGAAGCTGCTGATGAAGAGGCACGTACCGGACAAATGGGGAGGAAAGCCCATGTGCCATACGGTTTATATATCTCCTATGGTTTTTATACACCATCATTTGCAGTTCAGACAGGAGTAAGAGAAGAAGATTTAAAAGGGCTGTGGGAGTCGCTTATTAACATGTGGGATCTGGATCATTCAGCCTCGCGCGGTCGGATGGCATGTCGGGGATTATATGTATTTTCACATGAAAGTTATTTAGGTAATGCACCATCTAATCAATTGTTCGAGAAAATTGAAATCCATCGAATCGATCACAGTAAGGTTGCAAGATCGTATAAAGATTATACCGTCGTTTTTGATGAAAAAATGCCCGAGGGAGTAACGCTGTATAAAATTGTGAATTCTTTTAAAGATGTCAAAGCTGTCAACTGAGTTGTTGTCTTTGGATACAGGGCTTTACTTCAGTGCCACTCTTTGGTTTGGGTCAGACGCTTACCAGATGCTTAAAACCTAACAGCGGGGAAGGTCCTTAGAATGATTTTTAGTTTTAATAGGATATTCAACATCTGTCGAATTAGACGCCGATGCTGAAATTAATCGTAGTAGTACTGATGACTTTTTGCAGCAGGAAACAGAGTAACACGTTTTAGTTCATTTTATATAGCAGAAAAACAAAAATTAACCAGTCCAATTTATCTCGTAAGAACGATTAGTTAAAAAGTGGTTTTTTAACGTGCTGCTTTTTACGACATAGCAGTCTGTAATAAGAATGCTTTTTGGTGAAACTGTGCGAATGAATAGTGGACATGGATTTCCCATGGGATTCGCACCAAAAATCCAATAGGTTTTTCCATATAAAGGAATTTTCGTATAGCAAAACTTGGGATAATATGGGGTAATTTGTAGATATTCGTCAAAATCTATTAAATTTCTACACGATAATAGCTGTCACACTCCTCGTGAGTGTGTGGATTGAAATGCTTCGTACTGAATACGAACAATTGCGCCAAGAATGTCACACTCCTCGTGAGTGTGTGGATTGAAATATTTGGAATTGTGCATAGCGATCTAACTACCAAAGTCACACTCCTCGTGAGTGTGTGGATTGAAATCGCCAAACTCAACCGCTTATTTAACTCCTGTATGTCACACTCCTCGTGAGTGTGTGGATTGAAATTTTTCCACGTCTAGTACGATTGTTTCGTCGGTCAGTCACACTCCTCGTGAGTGTGTGGATTGAAATGCGTATGTCGGCAAGGACTACGGCGACGATCCGGGTCACACTCCTCGTGAGTGTGTGGATTGAAATTGAATCAACTGCCGGTAAATGGATATTGCAAAAAGTCACACTCCTCGTGAGTGTGTGGATTGAAATACCACCTTCATCATTTTTGCAATCCAACATTTGTGTCACACTCCTCGTGAGTGTGTGGATTGAAATTTGCCTGCGAATTAAGAGCAAATCGCCATCCATGTCACACTCCTCGTGAGTGTGTGGATTGAAATTTGCCTGCGAATTAAGAGCAAATCGCCATCCATGTCACACTCCTCGTGAGTGTGTGGATTGAAATCGAAAAAGTGACGAATGATATTTATGGACATGTGGTCACACTCCTCGTGAGTGTGTGGATTGAAATAAGACCAAGTCCGTGATTTATCCGCCGGCATTTCGTCACACTCCTCGTGAGTGTGTGGATTGAAATCGAGAAGGTGTGTTTATTACGGAAGATAAGAAGCGTCACACTCCTCGTGAGTGTGTGGATTGAAATATGGCGTTATCTTCGCCAAGACTAGACCAAACAGGTCACACTCCTCGTGAGTGTGTGGATTGAAATAGTAACCTGAATGATAAATAGATCGGAACCGCAGGTCACACTCCTCGTGAGTGTGTGGATTGAAATTGAAGTAAGGGACGTTACAGAAGAGGAATTGGGGAAAGTGTTGGAAGAACAGCAGCAGCGAAAAGAACAGCGGAAAAAAGAGGAACTGCTAAAAATTGAGCAAGAGCAGGCGTTGCGTGAACAACAGGAAGCAGAAGCCCGCTTGGCGGCGATGTCGAAGGAAGAAAGATTGCTCTTTGCTATACAATCATTAACAGAATCACAAGCAGACCTGGAAAAAAGCAAATCGGAGTTATATGAGGAGGTAATCGCACAGCAAAATCAGGAAGCTGCTTTAGCCCTCCGACAATATTGGGAAAAAACAGGCCAGTGGAGAGTCAATAAGAAAAAGAAAAAACAGTATGATAAAGTCCTATCCATTAAAAAACTGTTAAATATAGAGTAAAGGCACGGGATCTCTGTAAACAGCTTTTTTTGATGTAAATAGGGCTTGCTGAACGAATCCGACGCTGAGTTTGTGCCCAATTTATCTGCAACCTCTGTCTCAAAATATAGAAGAATTCTTTTGCAAAAAGGGGTGATTTGATCTTCTCCATACGTTGAATCGGCTTTCGCGTGCAGGCATTTCCCTGGATTTGTTGTAAAACCCATGCATTTAAATGGTGGCCAAAGCTGTCAGCGTCCTTGCCAAATCTAGGAATTTCGCTTATTCAGCAAGCCCTAAATAGCGAAAGGAAGAAAACTCTTATTCAAGATTTCTTCCTTTTTTCTATGGAAAATATTCAGCTGCTTCAAATTTATCGGCTTCCTGCCGGGCCGGGCGGGAGTATAGATATCGCATCTATAATTGAGCACCCAGGGAGCTGATGTAGAATACATTTTCATCTTTTCCAGTGTGGTTTTTCTTTCCCATATCTTAGAGCTTGCTGAACGAATCCGATTCTGAGTTTGTCTGCAAGCTCTGTCTCAAAATATAGAAGAATTCTTTTGCGAAAATGGGTGATTTTATCTTCTCCATACGTTGAATTGGCTTTCGAGTGCAAGCTTTTCACTGGATTTGTTATAAAACCCTAGCATTTAATGGTTGCCAAAGCTGTCAGCAACCTTGCTAAATCTAGGCATTTTGCTTATTCAGCAAGCCCTATCTTAGGTAAGTCGGATTTTCATGATAAAACGTTTCTAGTCAGCCAGCGTACGCTTGTTAATAAACTGCCGATTTTTTTGAACTTCAGTATGGGTAAAGCTTTCTTTAAGAGTGCCGGGGTTGCATATTTTTCCAGCTTCATGGAGAATCTTATCCAATGCGTTGTCTGTATTGGATTCATCGGCGAAGGGGAGGAACGCATGACTGTATACACGTTAGTCTTGTATCCTAACAGCTTAAAGTGGTGAAAAAGGAGAGATCCGGGGGCGTAATGCGTGATATTCCATCAAAAGGATAATTCGTTCGTTACGCGTGTCCCGGCGTTAAGGCGTCAAGCGTGAACCATGATTCGTTCGCAACCAGTTGTAAATAGTGAGTGCCAAACGATTTGATATGCTCAAATCTAAGCAGCAAGCCCCCAGATCTCCTTTTCCTTGCCGGCATGAGATCCGGCGGCAAAAGGCGGAATCCAGGCTCCGTCCCTTGCCGCCGGGTCTCATGCCGGGTGTTTACTGGTACTCCTCTACAAAGTCGAGGTCAACCGCTGCGTTAAAATTGGCTTTATCAATCAGTATCGATAGACGGTTGGCTTCTTTTTCGGTTTTTTCAGCCTGCTTTTTAACCGCAGGGGGGTCAAACAGCGCTTTCTTGTAGACAACATTTGCGTCAAAAGCGCCTCTTTCTATCCGTTCCACTTGTTGGCTGCTTCCAAACTCTTGGAGCATTTCGGCTTCGGCGCGAAGTTGTTTCACAAGCTCTAACGCCTCTACGATGGATATTTTTTCACCCTTCCATTCAATCGTTGTGCGTAAGTTGGATGCTGCCAGTGCCTTTGTGACCGCCCGATAGTGGTTTCGCACTTGCTGAATTTCCGCGCTCACCACCTGAAATGTTCGTGCATGCGGCTTATATTCTTCACCTTTTTCAAATTCAACGTAGGCAATCTGGCTTCGATCCTGAATCAAGTCATGCAGTTTTTTGGACACCGCATTTTTAAGCAACCGTGCTTCCGCGACCGTGATTTGCATTTAACGCCCCACTCCCCTCCGACTTTTTCAATTTGGTATTATTATACAATTCCTGCTTTTAAGAGTGCAATGGTGGATTTGTAGTTCTTGCGGCCGTCATCTCTTTTTATTTTGAGGTTGCTGAACAAGCGGCATTCTCAAAGTTAAAAATGATTCCGTAGATTTTGTCGAACTTTAAATGCAATACAGAAAAAAACTTTGCACTCGAAAACATTTTAACGGTTATAAGAGGACAAAATCCTTCCTTTTTTGAAATATTTCTTCTATTGGGGTGAACATTTAAGACGGCTTGCTGGGTGAATCGGTTAAAATGCCAAAATCCGATTCGTTCAGAATCCCTATTATGGATCGATTTTTTTGTGCCAACTGTTGAATCCGAATGAAAAGGAGAGCCGGCCCGTCCATTTACAGTCTGGAATCTGGCCGGGAATCCACTTGCTTCACGAGGGAAAAGATATTGTATAGATCGTATTCAAATTATTGGGTATTCGCATTTTTTAAAGATAAAATGGAATTATGCATTTATAAATTTTGTCATTAGAGGAGGCGGATGAGTTTCTCTTGCTTGTGCCGGGGTAAAATAAAGTAAAATTTTAATCAAATTTTTCATGTCAGCTCTTTTTGTATTTTCAACTTGGCCAACACAGAAAAGAAAGAAGGATACTGTATGAACATGATGCATCGTAAGTTGGGAACTTTTGCGCTTACCATGACCGGTCTTGGATCCATCATCGGGTCCGGCTGGTTGTTTGGTGCCTGGAAAGCAGCTACGATTGCCGGCCCGGCAGCCATTTTTGCCTGGGTGATCGGAATGGTCGTTATCTTATTTATTGCCCTTTCTTACAGTGAACTGGGGGCCATGTTTCCAGTAGCGGGGGGAATGGTAAAATACACCCAATATTCCCATGGTTCTTTTGTTGGCTTCCTTGCTGCATGGGCGAACTGGATTGCCATTGTTTCCGTTATTCCGAGTGAGGCCATGGCTTCTGTGCAGTATATGAGCTCATGGCATTGGAGCTGGGCACAGAGTTTGGCACATAGCGGAATGCTGACGCCAAAAGGACTCGGCCTTGCTTCTTTGCTACTGTTGATTTATTTTTTTCTGAATTACTGGGCGGTTAGTTTATTTGCAAGGGTAAACTCGCTGATCACTATATTTAAAATCGTGATTCCGGGGTTGACGATTTTTGCACTTTTGATTGTCGGGTTCCATGGCGGCAACTTTACATACGGCCATGCTTTTGCGCCATACGGGTGGTCAAGTGTGTTTACGGCGGTGGCGACATCCGGGATTGTGTTCGCGTTTAACGGCTTTCAAAGTCCGATTAATATGGCGGGCGAAGCGAGAAAGCCGGGCCGGTCGATCCCGATTGCAGTCGTTGGATCTGTTTTAATTGCAACGGTGATTTACGTTCTGCTGCAAATTGCGTTTATCGGGGGTGTCAGCCCTTCTGTCCTGGCACATGGCTGGAATCATTTGAAGTTTAACTCCCCGTTTGCAGATCTTGCCATTGCGTTAAATATTAACTGGCTCGTGATTGTCTTGTATTTGGATGCGTTTGTATCTCCATCCGGCACCGGGACTACTTATACTGCAACAACTGCGCGTATGCTGTATGGTATGGAGAAAAATGGATATTTGCCGCGGTTTATCGGCAAACTGCATCCGGTTTATGGCATTCCGCGCCCGGCGATGTTTGTCAATTTGGTCATCTGTTTTATTTTCCTGTTTGTATTTAAAGGATGGGGTTCACTGGCAGAGGTTATTTCTGTTGCTACGTTGATTTCTTATATCACCGGGCCTGTAACTGTCATGGCATTAAGAAAAACCGCGGGGTACTTGTACCGTCCGCTCCGGGTGAAAGGCATGCAGATCATTGCGCCATGCGGCTTTATTTTTGCTTCGTTGACGCTATATTGGGCACGGTGGCCGCTTACCGGGGAAGTTTTCCTCATTATTATGATCGGGCTTCCCATTTATTTTTACTATCAGGCGAAAAGGAAATGGCAGTCTTTTTCGAAAAATTTCAAGTCCGGTATTTGGATGGTCGCCTATCTGATTGTGATGATGGGCATCTCTTATTTTGGAAGTGAGAAATTTGGCGGCCTCAACATGATCCCGTACGGCTGGGACATGGTCCTCATTGCTTTCGTTTCGCTCGGTTTTTACATTTGGGCAGTGAAAAGCGGATACGAAACACCCGACCTGCTTGAAGCTGCAAAATTAAACAAAGCATTGAAAGAGCATGACACGGGTGTGAATGATGATGAAAACGGTAACGGGAAACGAAACCCAGCTTATTCAACGGATTGGCCGCACTGATTATCGTAGAATTTGTCTAACAGGGGAATCCCTTCAAACACGTACAAAAAGCAGCAACCCATTTATTATTGAAAAACTGAATACCAAAAAAGCGCAGCTGAACCACTGCGCTTTTTTGATGCCTTTTTATTTCACTTTCACCGTCCGGTATCCACTGCTGTTGCCGGACTTATCCGTAGCTTTTACTTTGATCGCAGTCCCTTTTTTCTTCGGGCTGATTTTTATTTTGTAACTACCATGTTTATCAGCTTTGGCAGAGCCGATTTTTTTACTGCCGGTATAAGCGGTGACCGTTGCATATGCTTCCGTTTTTCCGGTGATATAACGGGAAGTATGGCTGACAGTGTTAACAGACGGTGTACTTGGTGCAATTCTGTCAACCACCGTCACGCTTTTTGTTCCACTTTTGCCATAAGTGTTTGTAGCATACACATAAATTTTTGTTCCGGATTTTTGTTTAGGAATAGAAACTTTATAGTCGCCTTTGCTGTTGCTTTTGCCTTTATAGGTTTTGGAACCGATTTTGACATAAACTGTGCTTGATTTGCTCGTCTTCCCGCTAACGGATGTGCTTTTATTGCTGACTGTGTTCACAGACGGCGTTGTAGCCGGTGATCCGACGGTCGTTACTTTTGTTCCACTTTTCCCATAAGTGTTTGTAGCATACACATAAATTCTTGTTCCGGCTTTTTGTTTAGGAATAGAAACTTTATAGTCGCCTTTGCTGTTGCTTTTGCCTTTATAGGTTTTAGAACCGGCTTTAACATAAACCGTGCAGTTTGCGTCTGTTTTGCCAGATACACTTGTACTATTGGTACTTACCGTATTAATAGATGGTGCAGAAGGGTACAAAGGTGCATTGACGGATAAAACGTACTTGCCGGTATTATAATCACTGCTAATTTTTAAATAGTATGTTCCCGCTGGCAGGCTCTCACTTTTGTTCCATTGTTTAGGTGTTTCAATGGAGCCGTCGTAAATATAGTCGTCCCAAAGGGCGGTTCCCTTTGAATTTGTTAGATGAAGATCGACCCCCTCCATATAGGAATCTATATTCATCGTAACTTTTACAGCTTTTGGCAATGTGAATTTATAGCAATCTGTATGATCACTCTCGCTCAGAAAACCGGTTATTTTTTGCGTATTAAGGGAAATCTGCTGGGCCTGGGTCGTTCCATTATTGGGTTCCGATTCATTGTTTCCGGCGGCAGTAAACCAGGTTGACAAATGATAAGTGCCGGTTTCAGGGCTGTGAATTTTGATATAATAGGTTCCGGCCTCTAAATCAGCATCTTTCATCCATTGCTTGGGAGTCTCTTTGGTTCCGTCATAAACAGATTCTTCGTCCCAGATGTTGTTTCCGTTCGCATCTATAAGATCCACATAGGCCCAATCTATACTGGAGTCAAGACTGATTTTAAGGTTTCCTGCTTTTGGCAGTCTTACTTTATAAACGTCCGTATCGTCACTCCAGCTCAAAAAACCGGTGACTTTTTGGCCGTTTGACAGCTCCTGTGCCTGAGATGTACCGTTATTTGGCTCCACTTCATTATTCCCTGCTGGTGTGTAATTGACATATAAATTGTATTTACCCGTATAACCGCTGGAATTAGAAATCTTGATATAATAGGTTCCTGCCTCCAGATCAACACTCTTTGACCATTGCTTCGGCGTTTGAGAGGATCCACCATATATGTCTTCATCTATTCCCCAAACGTCATTTCCACTTTCATCCAGAAGATCCAGAGAAGCATCATAAATGTTTGAATCTACGTGAACATCAATGGTGCCTGCTTGTTTCAAAATGAATTTATAGCAATCCGTATCATCATTTAAGCTAAGAAAACCGTTGATTTTCTGGGTATTGAGTGTAATAGGCTGTGCTTGTGATGTGCCATTGTTCGGCTCTGTTTCATTGTTCCCAGCAGTATTAAATCCAACCTTTAAATCATATTTTCCAGTATAGTCACTGGATTGGGAAATCTTGATGTAATAGGTCCCGGCCTCCAAATCAGCTTGATCCGACCATTGTTTTGGCGTGGAAGCAGATCCATCGTAAATGTCTCTGCTATAGCCCCATACACTCTTTCCATTTTCATCTGTCAGATCCAAGATAACAGCTTCGATATACGAGTTTAAATTGACTTTCACTGTACCAGCCGAAGGCAGTGTAATTTTATAGACTTGCTCAGCATTTTTGTTACTTATTGTGTTAGTAACTGTCGTATTAAAGTTTAAAGTTTGCGTGGTGCTCGCAGAAGCATGACCTGTTTGTAAAACAAGTGCTGGTAAAATTAATGCAATTGCCAAGACCAAGTAAATGGTTTTCTTTATAACCTTCACTATTCAACCCCTCCAGTATCGACAAATTAAAAATAAGTGGGAAAACACGTCTCCTTTCTATGCAAAATTAAAAAAACCAATTCTATTATAAAAGGAATTGGAAAAATAAACCACAATTTTTATAGGACTTTTGTATGAGGGATTTATCGTATTTTTAAAGCTACAAATCCTGTTTTCCAGAGTAGTTCGGGAATTCCGGGGAAGTCAGTTAGTACCAGCGGGGCTGCAGCTGGGTTCCGTTTAAAAGTGGGGATTTTCAATCTGAAAAAAATATGAGAAGGTTCTTCATAGGACAGGAAACTATGGCCCCATTGTTTGGTAACAGACAAATTTTCAACTTATGGCATCATGGGGAAGGTGAGACATCGTATGAATAAGTTGCCAGCTACAACAAAATTTTGTCGAAATGTATAGTCTTGGATGGAAAAATGTTATATAATTTAAATAGTTTACACATAAACGATTTTGGGGGAAATGATGAAAAAACTGAGGATCTTTTTATCCATTTTACTGGTGGTTGTTGTATTGGGCGGCGGGGTGGCTTATTTTGCTTACCAAAAGCTGCAGCCGGAGAACCATTTTAAAAACGTGCCGACCGTCTCTAAAACTGGGAACAACCCGGGCAGCCAAAGCACAACAACGCCCAAAATGAAGGAAAACGTATTCAATGTCCTCTTACTCGGTTCAGACGAACGGAAAGGGCAGAAGGTGGGACATTCGGATTCGATTATCTTGCTTCATGTCGATCTGAATAAGCACAAGTATAACATGGCCAGCATTCCCCGTGACACACGCGTGTATCTTGATGGCTACGGCTATACGAAACTGACAAGCGTGCAATATATTAAACAAGCAACAGGTGGCACAACAGCCGGGATTAAAGCCGCTATCAATTCAATCAGCCAATTGACAGGCGTACCGGTCAACTATTATGTGGAAACGAATTATGAAGGCTTGCAGTCGATGGTGGATGCACTGGGGACGATTGATGTGGATGTGCCGTTTGATGTAAAACTGACACACCCCTGGTACCCGGAAAACAAAGGAAGAGTAATTGCACAAGGTACGCAGACGCTTGACGGAGAAATGGTGACAGAGCTTGTACACGAACGCTATTCGTTGAAAAACGTGGACTATGACCGCCAGCTGCTGCAGGAAAAAGTGTTGATCGGTATTGCCAAAACCGCACTTCAACCGAAAAATTTAACGAAACTGCCAAAACTGGTGGACAAATCATCTGAATTTGTCATTGCTACCAATATGTCAAAAACAGATATCGCGAGTCTTGGTCTGCTTGTAAAAAATCTTAACACAGATAAGCAAGTGACCTATTACCAGCTGA
The DNA here is from genome assembly GCF_038007245.1 of Weizmannia sp. FSL K6-3076. NCBI lineage: Bacteria > Bacillati > Bacillota > Bacilli > Caryophanales > Bacillaceae > Heyndrickxia > Weizmannia sp. FSL K6-3076. Next base: position 478,575 of record NZ_JBBOWU010000001.1, read on the forward strand.
ACGGCACATCGAAAAGTATGTACGACGATATTTTAAAAAACAACAACTCGGAAATCGTCCTCGACCAGACGGCATTGAAAAAGACAATGGAGCATTTTGAATAAAAGGATTCGGAATTGGGATTGTGATTTGCATGATGGAGCTGGGATAAGCGGGGACAATTTAGGTTTCAAACGAATTTTATCCACTTGAATTTTTTGGAAAGTGAACGGCCAGAAAAAGCGGCCATCTACTTTGCGTGGAAAATAAACAGATTGCTACGTAAGCTAATAGGGTTAATTACTTTTTCTGTATGTAAAGGCCCGGTATTTTGAAGGCAGACAAGAGCAAGGTTCCAGATAAGGTTGCTTTGTTTTTACGGAGGCATGATGGTAGGGGCCGGGTCATAAATATTTTATAAGTCTGGTGTACAACGCCGGAAATCTAATTCAGTGGGGGTATCATAATGGCAACAATTTTATACGCCGTCTTTATTGCAATTGCGCTTTATGTTTTAAATGGCATGGCATTTATGAAGTTGGCCCAAAAAGCCGGGCGCGGAGACATTGCCTGGATGGCTTGGGTCCCGGTCTGTAATGTGATCCAGCAGCTTCTTTTGATTAAGAAAAGCGGCTGGTGGGTGCTCATTCTGCTCGTCCCGGTTGTGAACTTTATTTTTATTATCATTTGGCAAGTGAAATTGCTTCAAGCATTCGGCAAGCATGGCGCCTATGTACTGTTGTATATTTTTATTCCCATAGTTTATCAAATTTTATGGATCGTTTGGGCATTTTCCGACGAGACGAAGTACGTGGAAAGGGAAGCAGTGTAAGGATGATAAAAAGATGCCGGCGTTTGGTACGGCATCTTTTTATTATCATGAAGCTAAAGTGGGAAAGCTGCTCTGTTGTTTTAAAAGGGAAACGATCACGAGGCCCACTGCTGTTTTTGGATCCAACAATATACCTGTTAAGGCAAATCATTGCCGGCAGCAAAATAAATATCATACCAGTTTCGGCGGGTAAGACTTACTTTTGATGCTTCTGTAATTTTTTTCAGCCTTTCCGGGTTCATTGTTCCGGCAATGACTTGGATTTTTGCAGGATGCCTTAAAATCCACGCGGTCGCGACGGCCTCTTTGGACACGCCTTGTGCTTGTGCCAATTGGCCAAGTTTTTCGTTCAATTCCGGGAATTTTGGATCATCGATAAAGACGCCCTCAAAGAACCCGTACTGGAACGGTGACCAAGCTTGAATGGTGATATCATGCAGGCGGGAATATTCCAGAATTCCACCGTCATGGTTGATGCTGCGTTCGTCTTTCATATTGACGTGCATCCCGAAGTCAATCATACCGGTATGCGCGATGCTGAACTGCAACTGGTTGACAATCAGTTTTTGAGAAATGTATTTTTGGACAAGTTCTACCTGGTACGGATGGAAGTTGCTGACCCCGAACTGGCGGACTTTTCCGGCATTTTGTAGTTCTGAAAAAGCTTCGGCAATTTCTTCTGGTTCCATTAACGGATCAGGACGGTGAAGCAGGAGTATATCCAGGTAATCGGTTTGGAGCCGTTCTAGGATGCCGTCAACCGCTTTTAAAATATGCGATTTGGAAAAGTCATACATCTTGTCGCCAATGCCACATTTTGATTGGAGAACGATATCTTCCCGCTTGATGGAACTGTTTTTCAGCGCATTTGCAAAAATTTTCTCTGATTCTCCTTTTCCGTATATATCGGCATGGTCAAAGAAATTAATGCCGTGCTCGACTGCTGTTTCAATCATCGTTTGCGCTTCTTTTTCCGACAACCCGTTCATCCGCATGCAGCCTAACGCAACTTCTGATCCTAATATACCGCTCTTGCCAAGATTGATCCGATTCATCTTCATCCCTCCTGTAAAATGCTTCACATTTTATTATGGATTTGGATCATCTGCAAAGTCAAAGAAAAGCACTCGCATAACCAGGGGACGCCGGATCAAATTTGCAAATTGAAAAATCTACTTGAAAAACGAACGTTTGTCCTTTATAATAAAACTGAAAAATAAGAAAAGGAGTGCTGCCATTGGAACTTGTAATGGAAAAACATGCCGGTTATCACGTGCATGACCGTTTGTTTAAGGAGCTGATCCAAAACTTTTTTCAGGAGTTTATGGATGCCTTTTTCCCGGATCTTTCAGCGGATCTCGACTACCGCCGGGTGCGGTTTTTGTCGCAGGAACAGTTTACGGACTTTCCGGGCGGTGAGCAAAAACGGGTTGACATCCTCGCCGAAACGAAGGTAAAAGGGAAAGACACCGTGATTCTCATCCATGTTGAGCCGCAGTCGTATTACGAAAAGCCTTTTCCTGAACGCATGTTTCGTTATTACATGATGATCAGTCTCCGGCACCGGAAACCGGTATTGCCGATTGCCGTTTTCAGTTATGAGGAGAAAACAGAAACCCCTGATACGTACACCTTTGCGTTCCACAACATTGAAATTCTTCGTTTTCACTATTTATCCATTCATCTGATGAAACAAAATTGGAGAAATTATATCCGGAGCAACAACCCTGTTGCCGCGGCATTATTAAGCAAAATGGGGTATACAGAAACAGAACGGGTGCAGGTCAAACTGGAGTTTCTGCGGATGCTGGCCCGGATGGAACTCGACCCTGCAAAAATGAGGCTGTTACACGGTTTCTTTGATTATTATTTAAAATTGAACGAAAAAGAGGAGGCGGAAGTAATGGAAAACATTAAAATGCTGGATCCGGACGAAGCAGAGCAAGTATTGAAGCTGCCGAATTCTTACTTTGACCGCGGGTATAAGAAGGGGAAAGAGGAAGGCAGAGAAGAAGGAAGAGAGGAGTTATTACAAACCATTGTTTCCAGAATGCTCAAGAATGGCCTGGAACCACAATTGATTGTTGACATGACCGGCCTGACCCAGACAGAAGTGGAAAAAATAAAACAGCAACTGGAGCATTCATAAGATGGAAGTCAGACTGCCTGGTGTGGATGGAAAAGAAGTTGTTTTAGACTTGCCGAACTATTATTATGACCTCGGATATAAAAAAGGATTTAAAGAGGGATTTAAAGAAGGATTTAAAGAAGGAGTAAAGGAGAGAAGAGAAGAAGAAAGAACACGATTGATTATCAACTTGCTAAAAAATCAAGTGGATGTGAAGGCCATCGTCCAAGCATCCGGCTTGAGTGAGGACGAGATCATGAAAATCAACAGGGAGAACAATTGGTAAGAACACCATTGTACTTCAAAACTGCCAGCCTGCAGTAGGCGGTTTTGAAGTACGCTCGTTTGCCTGTACAAGGAATTCTCCGCCATGCTGCTGAATAAAGAATAAAGCTTTACACGAATGGGGGATGTTGATGCAAACTGCTTTTATCGCGGGCCATGCGAAGCTTCCGTCCGGGATGGCGGCCCAAAATATTTATGATACTTTGACGATAACGGCGGAAATTGAGATGAGGTACGGTGTCATTCTTGATGTCTCCTGTACACTGGCTACGGAGCACGGAAGGAAATTTATTTCCCATCTGCTTAAGGGTTACAGTTTAAATGATGGCATTGAGGAACCATTGAAGCAACTGCAGGAATTTTACTTAGGCAAAGCTTCAAATGCCTTAATTTCTGCTTTTAAAGATTTGTATAAACAGTATCATCTCGTATTGAAAACAAAACAGGGGGAATAGCCCCCTCCCATCCAAATCGTGCTTTCACCATATTCTGAGCCCTTTAGTAAACTTTATAGGCAAGTTTTTTATAGAAAATGAGAAAAAACTTTGCACTCGAAAGCCATTTTTGCAGATATCCATTCTATGAATGGCAAACATTGCAGCACTTGCTGAATGAGCCGGAAAAAAAGCCACAACGGATTCGACCAGCAAGCCTGTTGCCGCTTATGACGTCGTTAAAAATTTCTATGCCGAGGCCACCGGTATTTCATTATAGAAGCTGTGCCGTTACGATTCCTCCGCACCGCTTTCTGTAAACGGCCAGGCCGGCAGCATTTTGCTGAGCGGTTTGTCCGTACGATAACCGAGGACGTATTCTGCCTGCATGATCGTGTGAATTTCGCGAGTGCCTTCGTAAATGACCGGTGCCTTCGAGTTGCGTAAGTAGCGTTCAACCGGGTATTCGCTTGAGTAGCCGTAAGCGCCATGAATTTGGACGGCATCGTTGGCGGCTTCATTGGCGAAGTCGCACGCTTGCCATTTGGCGAGCGAGGTTTCGCGGGTGTTGCGCTTCCCTTGGTTTTTCAGTTCGCCGGCGCGGAAAACGAGGAGACGGCTCATTTGATAGCCTGCTTCCATTTTCGCAATCATTTGCTGGACAAGCTGGTGTTTGCCAATTTCATGCCCGAATGTTTTCCGCTCATGGCAGTATTTGACGCTTGCTTCAAGGCAGGCCTGGATTAACCCGCACGCGCCGGCTGCCACAGTAAAACGGCCATTGTCGAGCGCCGACATGGCAATTTTGAACCCTTCGCCTTCTTCTCCAAGCAGGTTTTCTTTTGGCACCCGCACATTGTCAAAAAACAGTTCCCCGGTGTTTCCGGCTCGGATTCCGAGTTTGCCTTTAATGGCTTTTGAAGAAAAGCCTGGCATTGTACGTTCCACGATAAATGCGGAAATGCCGTGATGCTTTTTCGCTTTATCGGTGTAAGCAAATACGAGAAAATGGTCCGCGACATCGCAAAGCGAGATCCATGTTTTCTGCCCGTTTAAGATATAAAAGTCCCCGTCTTTTTCGGCCGTTGTGCCAATGCCGGCAACATCCGAGCCCGCGCCAGGTTCCGTGAGGCCGAATGCCCCGATTTTCTCGCCTTTTGCCTGCGGGACAAGGTATTTCTGCTTTTGTGCCTCTGTTCCCCACTGTAAAAGGGTCAGGCTGTTTAAGCCGGTGTGGACGCTCACGGCCGTTCGGAAGGCGGTATCTCCCCGCTCGAGTTCTTCGCACACAATCGCGAGCGCGTTATAATCCATGCCGCTGCCGCCATATTTCTCCGGGATGCAGACCCCCATCAGGCCGAGATCCGCCAGCTTTTTCAACAGGCCTGTTTCAAAATGGTGGTTTTCATCCCATTCGCGAATAAAAGGCATAATCTCTTTATCTACAAAATTCCGTACGGTTTTCTTTAAAAGTTCCTGTTCTTCCGTCAGTTCAAAATGCATGATTTCATTCCTCCTTGTACGCTTCAATTTCTTCTTGTGAAAACCCGATTCTGCGTAAAATCTCTTCTGTGTGCTCTCCCGGCATGGGCGGGTGTTGCACGTACCGGACAGGGGTTTCAGATAGCTTCAACGGGCTTGCAACAAGTTTGATTTCCCCGGCAATCGGGTGCTCCATTTTAATCAACATTTCCCTTGCCTCAAGCTGCGGATCGGCCGCTACCTGCTCGAGGCTTTGGATTGGACCACACGGAATTTTCCGCTTCTCCAATGCTTCCCGCCAAAAGGAAACCGGTCGAGTTCGAAAAACTTTTTCCAAAATCGGGATCAATGTCTCACGGTTTTCTACCCGTTTCGGATTTGTCGCGAATCTTTCATCCGATGCAAGTTGCCCCAGGTCGAGCAATTCACAAAGCGTCTGAAACTGGCGGTCGTTTCCAACGGCGATCGCAATCTCCCCGTCGCTCGTTTGAAAAGATTGATAGGGAACAATATTGGGATGCCGGTTGCCTAGCCGTCCGGGAATGTTACCCGACATAAGAAAGTTGCTGGCAATATTAACAAGGGCTGTTGTAGCTGAATCGTAAAGCGAAAGGTCGATTTTCTGCCCTTCCCCCGTATGCTCCCTTGCCAAAAGGGCAGCCTCTATGCCGATGCAGGCGTAAAGCCCGGTTAATACATCGGTAATGGCGACGCCTGTCTTCAGCGGCGGCCCGTTTTCTTCGCCCGTGATGCTCATCAGCCCGCTCATCGCCTGGATAATAAAATCGTAGCCGGGCAAATCTTTGTACGGGCCGGTTTCCCCGAATCCCGTAATCGAGCAGTAGACGAGCCGCGGGTTGAGTGTCCGGAGTGTTTCGTATCCAAGCCCAAGTCGCTCCATCGTACCGGTTTTAAAATTATGGATGACAACATCGCTATTTTTCGCCAGCCTGCGAATGATTTCTTTTCCGCTTTCACGCTTTAAATCTAGCGTAATGCTTTTTTTATTTCGGTTGGTGCACAAATAGTAAGCGCTTACGTTTTGCTGAAACGGTGGTCCCCATCCCCGTGTTTCGTCACTGCCGCCGGGTGCTTCGACTTTGATCACCTCTGCACCGAGATCGCCAAGGATCATCGTGCAGAAAGGCCCGGCCAGCACTCTTGTTAAATCAAGCACTTTTATCCCGGACAATGCGGATTTCAACCTATCCACTCCTTTCAAAAAGTAGAAAAAGCCAGCATTGCATCCATGAGGCACGGATAAAATGACTGGCTTTTTCTGCCGGACAGCTTATCTTGCGGGATAAGCAGGCAGAATAAACAGTTATGTCTTTCTTTAATTGGGGCTTGCTGAATAAGCAAAGTTCCTCGATTTGGCAAGGCTGCTAACAGCTTTGGCAACCATTTAAATGCAAAGGTTTTACCACAGATCCAGGGAAATGCTTGCACTCGAAACCCGATTCAACGTATGGAGAAGATGAAATCTCCCCTTTTCGCAAAAGGATTCTTCTAAATTTTTGAGACAGAGCTTGCAGACAAATTGGGTACAAACTTAGAATCGGATTTGTTCAGCAAGCCCTAATTGGATTACCCCCGGCTGGCTTTGTTCACGCATTCCGGGAAGGGAACATCGCACAAAGCTTGGCGGGTGTTATGTATATAGGATAATCCATTCCGGAAAAATTGTAAATCGTTTTTGAATATTTTTATAAGAAAATCAAAACAAACAGTCAGATTGGCCATGCTGATAGCGGCGGCCTATCCATACAGTCCTAAAGTGCATTCGCATAGCGCGTGATCGTTTCGGATTTCATTCTTATCCAATGTAGGTTGAATGCCAATATCCGGAAAAACTTGATTGTTTTATTTTTGACCGCGGAATTGGGGAATGTTAAATTATAGGAAAATGGTTGTTCAGGAGGGATTTTCATGGATGGGAACAAAAAACAGATCCGGCTGGCAAGAAGGCCTGTTGGAACGCCAACAATGGAGGATTTCGCTTTTACCGAAGCGCCAATTGGCACACCAGGTGAAGGCGAAGTGCTAATTCGAAATGTATATATTTCCGTTGATCCGTACTTAAGGGGAAGAATGGAAGATGTGAAATCGTATATCCCGCCTTTTCAGCTGAATGATGTCATTGTAAGCGGCGTGATCGGACAGGTTGTCGCATCGCAGTCCGCCCAATTTAAAAAGGGCGACATCGTGATCGGCACGCTTGGTTGGGAAACGTATTCTATTGCGCATGAAAAAACGATCCGGAAGCTGGATCCCGATCTTGCACCCATAACGACCCATCTTGGCATTATTGGAATGACCGGGCTCACTGCGTATTTCGGTCTGCTCGATATTGGGAAGCCGAAAGCAGGTGAGACAGTGGTTGTATCGGGTGCTGCAGGGGCGGTTGGCTCCACTGTCGGCCAGATCGCAAAAATCAAAGGGGCGCGTGCTGTCGGAATTGCCGGATCTGAGGAAAAATGCCGCTATCTGACAGAAACGTTAGGGTTTGATGCAGCCATTAATTATAAAACGGAAAATGTCAGAAAGGCACTTAAGGAAGCATGCCCTGACGGTGTTGATGTCTATTTTGACAATGTCGGCGGTGAAATTTCCGACGCGGTCTTTCCGCTATTGAACGATTTTGCGCGCATTCCGGTATGCGGTGCCATATCCGCTTACAATAAAACAGAGCCGGACGTCGGGCCGCGTGTACAGCAATATTTAATCAAAACGAGTTCGCTGATGCAAGGTTTTACAGTCGGCCATTACAGTTCCCGCTTTAAAGAAGCCGGCGCCCAGCTTGCTGCCTGGTTGAACGAAGGCAAATTAAAATATGAAGAAACGATAACAGAAGGTTTTGATTCGATCATTGACGCTTTTCTCGATTTGTTTAAAGGAAAAAATATCGGAAAGCAGCTGGTGAAAATCAGCGAATTTGAATAATGTAGAAAGAAACAATCATCATGGGTGTATGGCTGCACCAGTCGGGACATAACGATGCATTGATCAGGTATGGGGCGAGGATAGAGGCTGCCGTACTTGACAATAAGTTATGTCCTCTTTTGTGCATTCAACCAGTTATATGGAATTTCACAATAAGGCCGGGCATTGTTCTTGCTTCTTTTATATAGAAGAATTCCTGATTATGCTGTAAAGTCGGCCAAAAATTTGGACCGTGGCTGAATCCGCGTTTATAAACCGGAGTGTAATGAGAGAAAGGCAGAGCAAGATGTCTTTTCCCCAACGGTTTCTGTTTCCCGCGTGTTTCTGGAATTTAACAGATGTTCAAAAAAGCTAAAAGCACAATGAAAAACCGAACAGGTCTCATGCAAATCTTCCTTTTTATTGGCGGAGTTTTCATGATTTCACCACAAGAATCCGGCTGTGCGGAGGGAAAATCGTCAAATATCTTTACCTTGCACACGCCTGGTGATTCCGGTATGATAGGGGCACAATGGTGTCGGCGCAGGGGGATATAAATTTGAGAGAACTGCTAACTAACCGGTTTGTCCGGATGATCTTTTTATCGGAACTATTTTTGCAAGCCGGGATCTGGGTACGGAATTTTGCCGTCCTGTTGTTTGTTACAGATAAAACGAACGGAAATCCGCTTGCGGTATCAATGATTTCAGTGGCAGATTATTTGCCCATTTTCATCTTTAGTTTTATCGGCGGGGCATATGCGGATCGCTGGCAGCCAAAGAAAACGATGATCTGGTGCGATTTGCTGAGTGCCGCCTCGGTTTTTGTCGTGATCGGGGCGCTTATATTTGGGTCGTGGCAGGTGATCTTTTTTGCCATGCTCGTTTCTTCCACTTTATCGCAGTTTTCACAGCCGTCAGGTTTAAAGCTGTTTAAAATACATCTGGAAGAACGCCTGATTCAGCAGGGGATGGCGGTCTACCAGACGATTTATGCCGTGTTCATGATTTTTGGCCCTGTGATCGGCACGTTTGCTTATCAAAGGTTAGGCATTGATCTATCGATAACCATTACCGGCGTAGCTTTCCTGCTCTCCGCAGCGGCCTTGTCTTTTATTCCGCGCGATGAAAAGGTAAAAAAAGCTGAAAATGCGACAAATATTTTCCAGGAAATGAAAAGCGGGGTTCGTTATGTGCTTGCAAAAAAGGAACTCAAGCTGCTTGGCTGCGGATTTCTTACTGCCGGGCTCGGCGTTGGTCTCATTCAGCCGATGAACATTTTTCTTGTAACCGATCGCCTCGGCCTGCCGAAAGAATACCTCCAGTGGCTCGTAATGGTAAACGGGATCGGCATGATTGCAGGCGGCGCGTTTTCAATGTTTTTTTCGAGATCCGTCTCCCCGCTTAAATTGCTCTTTACCGGATTGCTCGCGAATGCCCTCGGGCTTGCGGTGATCGGCGCGTCAACTTCTCTTTGGCTGACCCTTGCTGCGGAGCTGGTTTCCGGCCTGTTCTTGCCAAGCATTCAAATCGGGATCAGCACGATGGTTTTACAAAATACGGAAGCGGACTATATTGGCAGGGTGAACGGCACGCTTTACCCGCTTTTCACGGGGGCAATGGTGATCACGATGAGCCTTGCCGGCCTGGTGAAAACATGGCTGTCAGTGACGGCTGTTTTTGAAATTGCGGCGTTATTTTTTATCATCGGCCTCTGCTTTGCCTTCCCGTTAATGAAAGAACGATCACATGCGAGGTGAAGTCTTTGCGGGATGGGCAAGAGGCGAATAGTTTTTCAAAAAAGTTTTCCAAAAGAGGATGCTTCGAAACGGCGGAAGCACCCTTTTTCGTATATCATTCTGTAAAATATGGATGGACAGCTTCTTTTAAACAGGGCAGTGAAAGGGGAATAGAAGCTTTGGTTTCGAATCGGCAAAAACAAATATTATGGTTGTTACAAAAGTCAGCAGGCCCTCTGAATGCGAAGGCCATTGGTGAACGGCTGGGCATTAGCGACCGGACGGTAAGGGAGGAAATTCGGCAAATTCAACAGAAGAGCGATGCGCTTGGCGTAAAATTGAAAGTGCTCAGGGGAAAAGGATATCTCCTTGAAAAAGTGGACGATCGTCGTTTGCTTCAGTTAGAGGAAAACGGGCTTTTTGCAGAACAGGAGGAAAGGGTCAAGTACATTTTAAAGCGTTTGCTACTGGAAAAAGATTATGTGAGGCTGGAAGATTTGGAAGCAGACCTATATGTTTCAAAGTCGACACTTCATACTGATTTGAAAAAGGTAAGAAAAATATTAAAAAAGTACGACTTAACTCTGGCTAACCGTCCGCATTACGGAACAAAAGTGGAGGGCGGTGAATTCAAAAAAAGGCTGTGCCTGGCGGATTCCTTTTTTGGCTGGCAAAATAAGCCGGGTCAACAAAATACCCCGTTCAATCAGGATTTATTCCAAAAAGTAAAGCAAATCTTGATTCGCATTATTTCCAAATACCGGATACGCTTTTCCGATATAGAATTGCAAAATTTGGCAACCCATATTACCCTTGCATGCAAGAGAATTGAGGACGGGTTCACGATTGAGCCGTTGCCATTTCACTTTAAAGAATCCTACACTTTTGAAAGGAAAGTGGCAAAGGAAATTACCGGGGAAGTGGAAAAAATCTCCGGCATCCCGTTTCCCCCTGCAGAAATAGACTATATTCTCGTCCATTTACTGGGGACAAAACTGATCTCCAAGCATGTAGCGCGGCAAGTATCCGATGAGATTGATGATATTGTCAACGCCATCCTCCATAAACTAAAGACTCAGTTTCATTGGGACTTCAGCAATGACCAGGAATTCAGAAACGGACTGACATTGCATCTGCAAACATCCTTGAACCGGATGAAATATAAGATGAATATCCGGAATCCGTTGCTGAATGAAATGAAAACCAAGTTCCCCATCGCCTTTGAAGGGGCAGTCGCTGCGGGCGAGTGCATTGAAGCGGTTATCCATAAAAAGGTGAATGAGGACGAAATCAGTTATCTTGCCATTCATATTGCCATCGCGCTTGAGCGAATGAGAAAGAAGAAGCATGTTCTTGTTGTGTGCGCGACAGGGTTGGGCAGCGCCAAAATTTTGTCCTATCAGCTGGAAAACAGATTTGCAAATGAGATGGAGATTGTGGACACGATCAGCTATTACACTCTCTCTGATTATGATTTGTCACGGGTAGACCTGATTGTCAGCACGATCATGATTCCCGATTATTTAGAAGTGCCTGTTGTGGTGGTCAGTCACTTTTTGGAAGAGAATGATGCCATCCATATCCAACGGGAAATCGGCCGTCTGAAAGGGAATGTGCAGAAATATATGGCGCCTTCCAAAATATTTATCCATCAGGAGCTGGACAGCAAGGAGAAAGTCATTCAATTTTTATGCAAAAAACTGGTTGAACAGCATGCCGTTCCGGAAAATTATGCAACACTTGTTTTGAAAAGGGAAGCGATTGCATCCACTGCTTTTGGCAACCTGGTCGCAGTCCCGCATCCGCTTGAACCGGTTACCCACCGCACCTTTTGGACAATTTGTACACTTGCCCGGCCGATTCAGTGGGATGAAGACAAAAAAGTGCAGTTGGTTTGTTTGCTTAATGTCGGAAAAGAAGGCGGCAATCTGAATGCGATGTATAAGTATTTAACCGGGATCGTCCAAAACAAAGCAGCCGTTCAGAAGATCATCAAAAGCAACACGGTGGAAGAGTTAATACAATGCATGGAGGCGGGCTGATTGCTTTTTGCAATTGGCTTTTTTGTTTGATTTTTTCCACTTGCAAGCGGAAAAAATTCGGAATAAAAGTGAAACGCTTTCATTCTATAATGAAAGTGTCAAGAAAAGACAGGAGGAGAGCATCATGGGAGACGAAAAAATCCGGATCTTATTGGTTTGCTCGGCAGGCATGAGCACCAGCCTGCTGATGGAAAAAATGCAACATTCGGCCCAGGACCGGGGAATTAACGCAGAAGTGATGGCCATGTCTTCAACGGAAGCGGATAAATTTTTGAAAAAGGAGCATGTAGATGTGCTGCTTTTGGGTCCGCAAGTCCGTTATATGAAAAAGAAATATGAAAAAGCGCTGGCAAAAACGGATATTCCTTTGGCTGTCATTGACATGAAAGACTACGGAAAAATGAATGGTGAAAAAGTACTGGATGCTGCGTTGCAACTTGTAAACGCCGGCAAATAAGGAAGGTGGTGTGCAATTTGGAAGAACCGCAAACAATGGATGTCGTCATGGATTTAATTGTTCACAGCGGCAATGCCAAAAGCATTGGGATGGAGGCGCTGGACGCTTCGAAGCAAGGGGACTTTCCGCTGGCCCGTCAAAAGCTGGAAGAGGCGGATGAGGAATTGCTGGTGGCCCACCAGGCTCAGACCAATCTTTTAAAACAGGAAGCATCCGGCCAAACGATGTTCGTATCACTTCTTATGGTACACGGGCAGGATCATTTGATGAATGCCATTACTTTTTTAGATCTGGCAAAGGAATTGGTAGAAGTCTATCAAAATATGAAGGTCACGACAAAAGGGTAACTGTAGCCATTTACAGAGAGGAGCGTGTGCCATTTGGGACAAATCGGTATTTCTATTTATCCGTCGCGCAGCCGTTTTGAAGAGGACAAAGCTTATTTGGATCTGGCAAAAAAATACGGTTTTACAAGAATTTTTGCAAGTTTGCTGGAAATACAGGGGGATCAGGAAGAAATAGTTCGGAAATTTAAAAACACTATCCATTATGGAAACACAATCGGCATGGAGACGATACTCGATATCAATCCGGGTTTGTTTGAACAATTGGGAATCCGTTACGATGATCTCGGCTTTTTTAAAGATCTTGGGGCATCCGGCATCCGTCTCGATCTTGGATTCACCGGGGCTGAAGAAGCAAAAATGACGCAAAATCCGTACGGCCTCAAGATTGAAGTCAATATGAGTTCAGGGACAAGGTATATCGATCATATTATGAGTTACAGGCCGAATACAGAAAAACTGTATGCCTCCCATAATTTTTATCCGCAGAGATACTCGGGCCTTTCACAGAAACATTTTGAACAAACGACAGCCGTTTTCCGGGAATACCCTATTCATACTGCAGCGTTTGTCACTTCTCGCTATGGGGACCTCGGGCCGTGGCCGGTCCAGTCCGGCCTTTGCACATTGGAACAGCACCGCAATCTCAGCCTGCTGACCCAGGTGGCGCATTACCGCATCATGGGAACCATTGATGATATTTTGATTGGCAATGCGTATGCAACGGAAGATGAGTTGCGCGCCATGTCAGCAGTTTATTTGAATGTCCATCCTTCTTTGGAAGTGGAATTGCAGCCGAATCTGTCAAACATTGAACATCAGATTTTGCAGGAAGTTCACCAGTACCGGGGGGATTGTTCCGAATATATGATCCGTTCTTCTGTGACAAGAAGAAAATACCGGGACCACGACATCGAGCCCGGTGATACGCGCCCGATTCAACGCGGGGATCTGTTAATTTGCAATGATCGTTTTGGACAGTACAAAGGGGAGCTTCAGATTGCATTGAAAGAGATGGAGAACGAAGGAAACCGCAATGTTGTCGGCCATGTGAAAGAAGAAGCCGTTTTCTTATTGGATTACCTGCAGCCTTGGTCCACTTTCAAATTGATTTTTTCATAGGGGGTAAAAGAGATGCTTGAGAAAATTGAAGCCATTGCCGGCGCGATTGGAAGCCAGAGACATTTACGGGCGTTGAGAGACGGGATTTTGCTCAGCATGCCACTGATTATTATCGGTTCTTTTTTTCTCATATTGGGCAATCTGCCGATAAACGGCTATACCGATTGGTTAGCAAAGATTGAGCTAGCACCTGTCTTTAATAAAATTGTAAACGGTTCTTTCGGCCTGATGGCGATTATCGCCGTGTTCGGCATTGCCAGGAGCCTTGCCGACCATTATGAAGTCGACGGAGTAAGCGCAGGGGTTGTGGCCTTAGCCAGTTTTGTCATTGTAACGCCAGATGTGGTGGCAAAAACCGGTTCGGGCATTCCATATGCTTTTGTAGGCAGCGGCGGGTTGTTTGTTGCCATTTTAATCGGACTGATTTCGGCCGAAGTATTCAGGTTTTTTGTCCAAAAGAATTTTACCATTAAAATGCCTGAAGGGGTACCGGTAGCGGTTGAAAAATCATTTGCGGCCTTAATTCCTGGGTTCATGGTCATTCTCGTTTGGAGCTTGGTCTACTTGCTGCTTGGTTTAGCCGGTGTGGACAATATTCATACTTTATTAACCGGTATTTTAGGAAAGCCGCTTGGTGCGTTGGGTAGCAGTTTATGGGGAACGTTAATCATCATTGCCTTAAACTCCCTGTTCTGGTTTGTCGGCATCCATGGGGCGAATACGATCAATCCGGTCATTCAGCCGATTTGGCTGCAGAACACGGATGCCAACCGGATTGCATTTCAGGCGGGGCATGCGCTGCCGCATATTGTAACGAATGAGTTTATGATGAATTTTGTCTGGATGGGCGGCGGCGGCACCACGATCGGCCTTGTCATTTGCCTGTGGCTGTTTGCGAGAAGCAAAAACAACAAAGCGATGGGCTCGCTTTCTGTCGCGCCGGGTGTTTTTAACATCAATGAGCCGGTACTGTTTGGGCTCCCGGTCGTACTCAACTTTAAACTGCTCATTCCTTTTGTGCTAACGCCTATGATTACTGCTGTCATCACTTATTTTTCAATGGCAACCGGCCTGGTGGCAAAACCTGCAGGCATCGTCGTTCCGTGGACAATGCCGCCTGTGATCAGCGGCTACCTCGCAACCGGAGGGAAAATCAGCGGGGCAGTCATCCAGCTCATTACCCTGGCTTTATCTGTCGGCATTTATTACCCATTCGTTCGTAGCATGGATAAGGCTGAGCTGAGAAATGAACCGGACGAACAACAGGAACCAACGACGAAGGATAGCATTGCTTAATCCATTTAAAAGGCGCTTGTCCTATTTGGCAAGCGCCTTTTAATGGAAATAAAGGAGCAGTATTATTTTGCGCTTAATTTATGCTCAAGCTGTTTTACAATTTGCGCGTGTTTTTCTTCTGTCAGCCTGATTTTGAAAAAGTAGAGCAATGCTGCAATGGCAATTAAAATCATCGGGCCGAAGAAAATGAAAAGTTTAAAGGTAAACAACCCATGGCTTGAGATATCACTTGGAAGGGCAT
This sequence comes from Weizmannia sp. FSL K6-3076, assembly GCF_038007245.1. Classification (NCBI taxonomy): domain Bacteria; kingdom Bacillati; phylum Bacillota; class Bacilli; order Caryophanales; family Bacillaceae; genus Heyndrickxia; species Weizmannia sp. FSL K6-3076. The sequence continues at coordinate 493,877 of NZ_JBBOWU010000001.1, forward strand.
TCCCTGTCATACCGGCAAGTACGGCTGCTATCCCAACAATCCCGTTGGAAAAGGCGCCGGCGAGTTTATCAAGCAAAGGGCGTACGACTAATGTGACAGACTCATTCCGGTTCCCATTTTTTAATTGCCCGTATTCTACACTGTCGGTAATCGTCATCAGCGCCGCCAGGAAAATCATCGGATAAGGGAAAAAGTACAGCGAAACCGCAACCAAAACAGGGATTAAATGATGCCCGGCCAATAAGAACAGCACATAACCACAAAACATGAATATAATGCCGCCGGTGTAAATGGTTTTGCGTTTCACCCATTTCACCATTACCGGGAACAGGGCGACAGAAATCATGCCTAAGATGGCCGTAATCACACCGACTAAATAGTAATCACTCTGTCTTCCTAACACATATCTAAAATAGTAAAGTGAACTACCCTCCACTTATCAACCTTACGGTTTGATTGAAGTGGGGGCTTCTCGACTTATCGTTGCTTTTACTAGCCAACGAAAACTGACCGAGCTAACCCTCTTGTTCCAAGAGTTTTGTTACTTATGATAACGCTAATAAGCGTATACCTTCATTTTTGATATTGATTGCTGAATTATAGTCGCGATCTGCCACATAACCGCACGAACAACGGTAGGTGCGTTCAGATAGTTTCACAGGTTTTTCTGCACCACAACAAGAACACTTCTTAGTGGAGGGAAACCACTTATCAATTTTCACAAGTTGTTTCCCCTGTTCTTTTAGCTTATACGCTAAGAAAGTAGTGAACATTCCCCAGCCGTTATCATGAACGCTTTTCCCAAAGTGAAGGGCTTGAGACATCCCTTTCATGTTCAAGTCCTCAATCACGACAGCATCAAAGTTAGAAGCTAATTCTTTTGACTTATGATGAAGAAAATTCATGCGTTGGTTCGCCACTTTCTCATGTAACTTAGCCACTACTAGTCGTTGCTTGTTCCAACGTGCAGAACCTTTCTTTCTTCGAGAAAGAATTCGTTGTGCTTTTGCTAATTTATCTAAGGCTTGCCGATAGTAACGTGGGTAATTGGCTTTCTTACCCTGTTCACTCTCGACATATAGACCATCCATAGCAAAATCCAAACCAACAACTTTCTGTATTTTAACTGGACGAATATCTTTCTCATATTCTGTCAAAATTGAAATGTAGTATTTGCCTGTCTTTGTTTTAGAAATAGTGCAAGATTTGATTTTATAATCAGCAGGTATCTCTCTATGCTGTTTCATTTTTATTGGCTTTTTGATTTTTGGCAGTTTGATATGACCATTTTCTAGCTTAATATTTCCGTTGACCATATTAGTTGTATAGGATTGTTTTGCTTTACGATTTTTGAACTTTGGAAAATCCGCATTTCCTTCAAAGAAATTCTTATAAGCAGTCTGTAAGTTCATTTGTGCATTTGCCAAAGCTAAAGAATCCACTTCTTTTAGGAATGGAAATTCACTTTTATATTTTGCAGGAGTCGGAAACTTTTGCTTTTTAAGCGATTCTTTATCATCCTTGAACTTTTCATACGTTTCTTTGCGTTCAGCTAACATCTTATTGTAGACAAAGCGAACACAACCAAATGTCTTAGCTAATAATGCGGATTGTTCTTTGTTTGGTAACAAACGAAACTTGAAAGCTTTGTTTTGCTTGGCCATATCAATTCACCTCACTTTGTGCGGAAAAATTTCGTATATATTGATTATATCGTAAAAAATCCGTACAATCAATATGAGGTGATAATCATGAGAGAAGAGAAAGAACGTGTAGAAATTCGTATGCCTAAGACGATATTAGAAAAATTGAAGCAATATCAAAAAGAAAATGGGATTCCAACTAGAACAGCCGCAATCTTAGAATTGTTGAGAAAAGGATTGGAAAAATAACTATGGCTAAAGCCAACCGAAATTCATCTCCCACCTACTCATTGGTGCGATTCGCACCTTCACATTCCTTGAGGATGGGAGACTTCTTTCGGAAAGCCGTTAAAACATTCTCAATTTTTTATATCATAAACTTTTCCCATCCGGATCGTCAACTATCGGCGGCGAAAAATTTAAACTTTTTGTATTTATATAGCATCTAGCGTTGAAGATAATTTTAAAGAGACACTGAAAGAATCCATTCTCTTGCCGGAATGATTATGGTTTAACAAACCTTGAAATAAATGCATCAAACGCAAACAAGAGAAAAATCGTACCGAATTATCAGGAACATGGATACATTTTTTGAATTATTAGTATAACCGCCCATTGACAACGACTGAATGAACCTGTATATTTAGTCTTGCGAAATGTTGCTTAGGGTAACGAAACTGTTTGTGTGATTTCGCTGTGGCCGGAGCTTTCTAATGCGGGCCCGGGCAGATGCTCAAGGGATTGGAGGAGGCTTGCTTGATGCAAGGGCTGTTTTACCGCTATATACGCTTGTACCGCGTACTGATCAAGAAATTGAACGGCTTATTGGCACAGTTCGGGTTGTCCTATTCGCTCTGGCAGGTGACGTTTTATGTGCGGAATTTCGGCCCGTGCACACTTGTGGAAATTTGCAAGTATTATCAAGTTGAAAAACCGAATGTGACAAGGATTGTCCAAAAGCTGGAAGAACAGGGAATCGTAGAACAGATCCCGGGAAAAGACCGCCGTGAAAAAGTGATTCGGATGACGGAAAGAGGCGAAAACCTCTACCGGCAGTGCCGCGCGGAAATTACCGGATTGGAACAGCAGGCAATGAAGGGGATTCCGGAAGCGGAGCAAGAGATGGTATTCGAACTGCTTCCGCAAATCAGAGACAATTTAGATCACAAAGGGGAGGAAACAAATTGAGCAGGCCGAAGTTATGGACAAAGGATTTTATAATTGTTTCGACCGCGAACTTTTTTCTGTATTTTACATTTTACTTATTGATGGCGACCGTTACGATTTTTGCGACTGACCGGTTTCATGCATCACCAAGCGCGGCCGGCCTGGCATCAGGGATTTTCGTCGTCGGGGTCCTGGTTGCGCGGCTCTTTGCCGGCAAATCGATTGACCGCATCGGCAGGAAAAAGATGCTTTATGCTGGTTTTATTGCGATTATCATCATTTCATTATTTTATTTTGTGACGAATCAACTAGGTGTTTTACTGGCTGTCCGCTTTTTAAACGGCGCAGCGCTTGGGATAGCTTCAACTGCAACGGGAACCATTGTTGCCGGGATCATACCAAATGAACGCCGCGGGGAAGGCACGGGTTATTATGCATTGAGTGTGACACTTGCCGCGGCTGTCGGGCCTTTTGTCGGCATGTTCCTCATTCAGCACGCAAGTTTTAATATGGTATTTGCTTTATGCCTTGTGCTATTGGCTTTGAGCTTTATCTCCGCCCTCTTTTTAAAGATGCCGAAAGTGGTACTTTCAAAAGCGGATCTGGAAAAGATGAAGGGGCTCAAAATCAGCAATTTCTTTGAGCCGAAAGTGTTCCCAATTGCCATCATCAGTGCATTTGTCGGGCTCGGCTACTCCAGCATCCTGTCTTTTATGACTTCATATGCGAAAGAAATGAATCTTGTTGATATTTCAAGCTTTTTCTTTATTGTTTATGCTGTAACGGTGCTTGTGTCCAGGTCGTTTACGGGAAGATGGTTTGATACAAAAGGCGAGAACTTTGTCATGTATCCTTCGTTTCTTTTGTTTGCGGCAGGGCTCGTGCTGCTGAACCAGGCTGACAGCGGACTATTAATTTTATTGGCCGGAATTTTCGTCGGGCTTGGGTACGGCACTTTCTCGGCAAGCGGGCAGGCGATTGCAGTCAAAGTATCGCCGAAAAACCGGATTGGGCTTGCAACTTCAACGTTCTTTATTTTTCTTGATGCCGGTGTCGGGGTCGGGCCGTTTTTGCTCGGGCTTTTGGTTCCGTTCGCTGGTTATCACGGCTTGTACGCCATCATGGCTGTTGTCCTTGTCCTTTGCGTATTTCTTTATTATTTTGTCCATGGGAAAAAAGCTGCATCTATGCAAGGCGTGGTGGAAGAAGCAGAATAATTTGTCTGAACACAAACCCGGGGATTGCCCCCGGGTTTGTGTTTTTTAGTGACTTGCCTGGGTCAAAAGCGAAGTGAACGAGAGCGGGATAGTCCGGTGGAAAGCCAGTGCAGGATCGGCCGGCAAAGACTTGGGAAATCAAAAAAGAAGCAAGGGGCAGGCTCTTTTGATTGCGCAGCGGAAGGTTCCTGTTTTTTCATAAGATAAGTTTAAAAATATTTTATAAAAAATTTGATTATATCTAATTGTTCCGTTTACAATAAACGTAAGCGGAATATTTTTACGTAAAAATAAATAAAAATTTACATAGAGTTTTCGTAAAGGAAAAGGTGGTTATTATGGCGACAATGGCTGATATTGCTAAAATGGCGGGGGTATCCATTGCAACCGTGTCCAGAGTCCTGAATTATGACGATAAGGTCGTTGCATCTGATGAAACAAAGCGAAAAATATTTGAAGCAGCCGAAAGTCTGAACTATACAAAACATATGAACAAAAAAACTGCGAGAAAGGAAAAAATAGCAATTGTACAATGGAGCTCGCAGGAAGAAGAACTGAATGATATTTACTATATGTCCATTCGCTTAGGAGCCGAAAAATGCGCACAGGAACATGGCCTGATCATCTCTCGGATTTATGCCGAGTACGAAAAGATCCCGGATGATGTGGAAGGAATTTTAGCCATTGGGAAATTCTCAGAACAGCAGATTCAAGTTCTTCAATCTTTTCATAAACCGATTTGCTTTGTGGATACTTATTATGAGGTGGGAAGTGCTGATCAGGTCATGATAGATTTTGAACAGGCAGTTAAAGATGTCATTGATTACTTCGTTCAACAGGGACATCAGCGGATTGGATATATCGGGTCGCTTGCTGAGGATGAAACGAATTCCGGAATTGATCCGCGCAGTCTTGAATATACCAAATATATGCAAAAGTTAGGGCTCTATCGTAAAGAAGATGTTTTCGATTTTAAAGGGAAATATGATGTTCGTGCCGGCTACCAGCAAATGATTTCTGCCATTCGGAACTTGGGGGATCATTTGCCGACAGCTTTTTTTATTGCAAATGATCCGATGGCGATCGGCAGTTTAAAGGCCCTTCATGAAAATAACATCCGGGTTCCGGAACAAGTGAGTCTGATCGGCTTTAATGACGTAAGTGTGTCCCAATATACGGTCCCCGCCTTGAGCACCGTAAAAGTGTATACCGAAGTTTTGGGCGAAGAAGGGGTGACACTGTTGCTAGAACGTATAAACAGTCGGGAAATCCCTAAAAAAGTCAGACTGGGGACAAAACTTGTTATAAGAGAAAGCAGCAAATGAAACGCTTCCCTCGCAAAATATTTACGTAAAAATTATGTAAAAAATCAGCTGAAATGTTTAAATTTTTATTGATTTTTGCGTAAAACGGTGCTAGGATGGGGTTATGAATGATACCGTTTTCACAAAAGTGGAAGAAGGATGGAAGCATTGGGTGGCAGTGCACTTAAATAACGGACAACTTGGAGGAATGCGTGATGTTAAAAAAACAAGAAAAATTTTATTACGGCGGGGATTATAACCCTGAACAATGGGATGAATCTGTGTGGAAAGAAGACATGCGGCTGATGAAAAAAGCCGGCGCCAATTATGTAAGCATCAACATTTTCAGCTGGGCAAGGCTGCAGCCGGATGAAGAAACATATGATTTTTCAACGCTCGATAAAATCATGGATATGCTTGCGGAAAACGGCATCGGGGCGGACCTGGCCACTGCCACTGCGGCCCCGCCGGCATGGCTGTCGCGGAAATATCCCGATTCGCTTCCGGTTGACAAGGACGGGGCGCGCTTTCTGCCGGGGTCGCGCCAGCATTATTGCCCGAACAGCAAAGACTACGCGCGGCTTGCGGCGAAACTGGTGCGCAAAATTGCGGAACGGTACAAAAACCATCCCGCGCTTGTCATGTGGCATGTGAACAATGAGTATGGCTGCCACATTGCCGAATGCTACTGCGACAACTGCAAAAAAGCTTTTCAAACATGGCTCAAAGAAAAATACAGCACGATCGAGAACTTGAATAAAAGCTGGTCAACGGACTTCTGGAGCCAGCGTTATTATGAATGGGAAGAAATCTGTCTCCCGGGGAAAACGCCGACTTTTGCCAATCCGATGCAACAGCTTGATTACAAAGCCTTTATGGATGATTCGCTGCTTGCGCTTTATAAAATGGAACGCGATGTCCTGAAAGCATATACGCCGGATGTGCCGGTGATGACAAACTTAATGGGGCTGCACAAACCGGTGGACGGATTCCACTGGGCGAAAGAAATGGATCTTGTGACATGGGATGCCTACCCGGATCCGTTTGAGGACATCCCGTATGCGCAATTCATGGCCCATGATTTGACGCGCAGTTTGAAAAAACAGCCGTTTTTGCTAATGGAACAGGCAGCCGGCGCGGTGAACTGGCGGGCGCAAAACGCTGTGAAAGCACCGGGTGTGATGCGGCTTTGGAGTTATGAAGCGGCTGCGCACGGGGCGGACGGCATCATGTTTTTCCAATGGCGCGCATCCCAGGGCGGTGCGGAGAAATTCCATAGCGGGATGGTGCCGCATTCCGGGGATGAAGAAAGCCGGAATTTCCGGGAAGTGGTACAACTCGGCAATGAATTGAAAAATTTGGAAAAGGTAACGGGTTCAGCATATGCATCCGATGTTGCGATTGTTTTTGACTGGAAAAACTGGTGGGCGTTGGAACTCGATTCAAAACCTTCTTCGCTTGTAACCTATATCAAACAGCTTCTGCCGTTTTATAGGGTGCTTCATACCCAAAACATTGGTGTCGATTTTATTCACCCGGACGAGGCAATGGACCGGTATAAAGTGGTTTTCGCGCCGGCAAGTTACCGGGTGACAAAGACATTTGCGGATAAAGTAAAAGCCTATGTCGAAAACGGCGGTTATTTTGCCACCAATTTCTTCAGCGGAATTGCGGATGAAAACGACCGTGTGTATCTTGGCGGCTATCCGGGCGCGTACCGGGATATTCTTGGCATTTATGTTGAAGAGTTTGCGCCGATGAAAAAGGGGGCAGTACATCAAATCCGGACCGGGTATGGCGATGCGGCTATCCGCGTGTGGGAGGAAAAGATCCACTTGAAAGGCGCCGAAGCTTTGGCCTGGTTCAAAGACGGCTATTTGGCCGGGTCGCCTGCTGTCACCGCGCATCATTGCGGAAAAGGAAAAGCTTATTATATCGGGACACAGCCGGATGAACAATATTTGTCTTCGCTTTTAAAAGACATTTTACAGGAAGCGGATGTCCGACCAGCTTTGGATGCTCCTCGTGGCGTGGAAGTAGCAGTGCGCAAAAATGGAAATGAAAAATACTTGTTCCTGCTTAACCACACAGATCAGGTTCAGTTTGTGAATGCAGGTGGCACGTACCCGGAACTGATTAACGGGCATACTGAATCAGAAACGGTCCGGCTCTCACCCCGGGACGTAAAAATTTTGCAGGTGGTTGAAAAATAGGGTAGCACGAAGGGGAAAGTCTGTCTTTCGGACTTGCTGGAGATCAGGAAATGCTCACTTTTCAGTTGCTTTCTTGGAAAAACGGTATTCAGGGGAAACCACTCCGGCCTTTTCAGTTGGACGAACTGCAAAGTCACCGGAGAAGGCCATCATTTTCGAGACGTATTTTGCGATTTCCGGCAAAAACGCTGAAATCTCAGGCGAACCATTGATTCCACAGTCCCGGCGATACCACATCAAAAAGGATACCCCGCGTCACGCGGGGTATCCTTTTATGCTGCCTGTTCTACAGTCTGTTTGCGTGTTTTCTTTTTTACCGGAGAAAGGCGGCGTTCAATCCAGCCCATGATAAAGTCGGCAACGACAGCCATCAAGGCAGTCGGAATGGCACCGGCTAAAATAATCGATGTGCCATTTGAGACGCTGGTTCCGCGGACGATGATATCTCCGAGTCCGCCTGCGCCGACAAATGTGCCCATGGCTGCAATTCCGATCGCAACGACGAGTGCGGTCCTGAGGCCGGCCATAATGACAGACAATGCAAGTGGAAGTTCCACCATCCGCATGATCTGGAACTTTGTCATCCCCATTGCCTTGCCGGACTCAAGCAAAAATTGATCGACGCTGAGGATGCCGGTATACGTATTTTTTAAAACCGGCAAAAGCGAGTAAAGAAACAGGGCAAGCACGACCGTATTGGTGCCGAGTCCCATAACGAGCATCAACATGGACAGCATCGCCAACGACGGGACCGTTTGGATGATATTGGCAAGTGTGAGAATCCAGGCGCTTAGCTTGCGGCGGCGGGCCATGAAAATCCCGAGCGGAATCGCGACGACCGCTGCAAACAGAACACCATATGCCGACATCAGGAAATGGCGGTAAAATTGTACCCATACATAGTTGCCGTTTTCCCCGTAATAATGAAGTACGCTCCTGATCGTTTCCATGATCACCCCTCCTATTCAAAGTAATGATGTTTTTCTAGAAATTCTTTTGCCACCGTCGACGGTTCTTTCATTTCGACGTCACTTTCATAATTCAACTGCTGCATTGTTTTCGTATCAATTTTTCCAACAAGCTTTTGTAAAACTTTCCTGAGTTCAGGATGTTGTTTTAACGTGTCGTCCCGTACGACAGGGGAGGCGTCATACGGCGGGAAAAAGTGTTTGTCATCTTCCAGCATAACGAGGTTGTATGCATTGATCCTTCCGTCGGTTGAATAGGCAAGGACGACATCCGCCTTCCCGCTTTTGACGGCTTTGTAGACAAGCCCGAGTTCCATCGGGTACGTATTTCCAAAGGTAAATCCGTACGTTTTCACAAACCCGTCGTAACCGTCGCCTTTCCGTTTCAGCCAGGAATTATCCACGCCAAGCCGCAAATCTTTTGCCACTGGTTTTAATTGGGAAATTTTTGTCAAGTGGTCTTTGTCTGCTAAGGATTTGGTAACGGTAAAAGCATATGTGTTGGCAAATCCGAAAGAGTCGAACCATGTTTGGTGGAACCGTTTTTCAAATTGCTGTTTGACAATTTTTAATGCTTTTTCCGGATCGGTTACCGGTTCCATGCCGAGTGCGCCCGAAAGATCCGTCCCGGTGTAACGGACAGCGGAAATATTGATCTGCCCGCTTGTCATCGCTTTATGGAGCACAATCGACGAACCAAGATTATTGACCATATCGACTTTTATATCGGTATAATGTTCGATCATATCTTTTTCCATATAACCGATAATTTGTGTTTCTGTTGAGTTTGTCATGCCGATCTTTACGGACTGGCTGTCTGCGGCACTTAGGCCTGGCAGGGTGCAGCCGCCCGCAAAGATGCTTAAGCAGAAAATAAGCAAGAGGGCTGCTAACTTTTTCATGTGCCGTCATCCTTTCTAAGCGGCCTGTTTTTGTTTCCGGATACCTTTTGGGGTGGCAATCGTTTCAAGCTTTCCAAACAGATAGTCCACGATAAGCGCCAAAATGGTTACCGGTACTGCGCCGGCTGCGATCATTTCCGGCTGGTATAAATTGAGGCCGCTGAAAATATAGTCTCCGAGGCCGCCTGCACCGATAAAGGAAGCAAGGGTTGCCCAACCGATTAAGTAAACGGTGGACAGGCGGACGCCGGCCATGATCACAGGGATGGCAAGGGGCAGTTCCAAATGGATCACTCTTTCCCATCCGGTCATCCCCATCCCGCGCCCTGCTTCCACCAGTTTTGGGTCAATCCCCTTTACACCGGTGTACGTGTTCCGCAAGATAGGCAGGACCGAATAGAAAAACAACGCCGCAATTGCGGAAAGCTTTCCGATGCCGAAGATCGGAATGAAGAAGGCTAAAATGGCAAGGCTTGGGAAAGTTTGGACAACGCCCGCTATGCCCATCACGATATGTGCCGCCCGCCGGTATTTTGTCAGCCAGATGCCAAGCGGAACAGCGACAACGATGCCCAGGATGACAGCCGTAATGGAGATATAGAAATGCTGCCATGTTTTGAACAACAGTTCGCTCCAGTTGGCTTCCATAAACTGCATGAAGGCTTCCATGATTTTTCCTCCTAACTGATGATTTCAGATACGGCTTCCTCTTCGCCCCAGATGGAGTCGTAAACGATATCGACAAGGCTTGCTCTCGTGACAATGCCAACAAGCCGGTGTTCATGGTCGACAACAGGCACGTATTTAATACCCCGTTTTAAAATTTTCCGGACGGTATCGCGGACGAGGGTATCTTTTTCCACTGCGATTAAATTCGTTTCCACCATGTCTTTGACAAGAACCGGTTTCCTGCGGTTTCGGTCGATGATTTCGACATCGATATAGCCGAGGAGCACTTCCCGGCTGTCCACGACAAGCAGGGAGTCAACCCGCCGTTCTTTCATGATTTGGATGGCTTCTGTTAATGTTTTATCGACTGTGACTGTAACGGCTTTCGGGCTCATGATTTGTTCAACGGTCTGGATATTCGGCCGGGCCTGAAGCAGCCGTTCTTTGCCGATAAACGTTTCCACAAATTCGTTGGCCGGTTCGCGGAGAATTTCATCCGGCGTGCCGGTTTGGACCAGTTTGCCGTCGCGCATGATGACAATCTGGTCGGCAAGTTTAATTGCTTCATCCATGTCGTGGGTGACAAATACGATGGTTTTGCCAAGTTCCTTTTGCAGCTTTTTCAGTTCGTCCTGCAGGCTGTCGCGTGTAATCGGATCGAGCGCGCCAAACGGTTCATCCATTAAAATGAGCGGCTGGTCTGCCGCCAGTGCCCGCAAAACGCCAATACGCTGCTGCTGGCCGCCGCTCAATTCATGCGGGTAACGGTCCAAAAATTCTTCAGGCATATCTACGAGCTGGAGCAGTTCTTTGGCCCGCTCCCGTTGTTTTTCTTCAGGCCATTTCAGTAATCGCGGGACAAGAGAGATGTTTTGCTGGATTGTCATGTGGGGGAATAAACCGATTTGTTGAATCACGTACCCGATTTCTCTTCTGAGTTTGACGGGGTCCGTATTTTTGATGTTTTTGCCATTGATATAAATGGTACCCTCTGTTGGTTCAATCAGCCTATTGATCATTTTCATCGTGGTCGTTTTACCGCAGCCGCTCGGGCCGATAAAAACGATAAAGCGGCCGGATTCGAATTCGAGATTCAAATCGTCCACGGCGCGTTTGCCGCCCTTATAAATTTTCGAGACGTGGTCAAACTTTAACAATTTTCGCACCTCCAGTTTTTTTGGTTAAAGATTGGTTACAATATAAGTATAACGTAAAATTTGTAAAATGAAAAGTTTACGTATTGTACTTATTATATAGATGATATATATTGTAATTGAAGGCGATTTGTTATTCATTTTTTACGGTACCTTTTTCCGGCATTTGAAAAAGCGGCCAAAAGGAGCATTTCTAAGAGATGGAAGAAAAGACGTTGGACAAGGTTGTCCAGGCGAAGGAACAATATATCGAAAAAATTGCGGACCATATTCGTGCTTTCGGCATCCCGCCAACCGTCGGGCGTGTCCTCGGCATTATCTATATGAACCACAGGCCGATGACGCTCGATGAATTGTCCCAGGCAACAGGCATGAGCAAGACAAGGATGAGCCAGGTAGTCCGCGAAATGGTCGATATGAATATCGCAGAAAAAGTGTTTGAAAAAGGGGTCCGGAAAGATCTTTACAATGTCGGCCTCGATTTTTACGACACGTTTGTTACCATTTTCACGTCCAATTTGCAGAAAAGCATTCACCGCAACAAATTTTTTGAAAAAAAATTTGCGCGTGAATTGGCGGAACTGAAGGCCAATGAAGAACTGCCGCCGGAAATGGAAAAACAGCTGAATAACTTCTTAAATGAACTCGGCAATCTTGCAGAATATTATGATTGGCTTTCGCGGCTTGTGGATTTTTTTGAGAGCGGAAAAATTTTTGAATATGTACCGAAGAAAAAACAGGGATAAACGGAGGCTGGCCCATGAGTACAGAAAAAGAAAAAATGATTGCCGGGAAGTTGTACAATGCGGGAGACCCGGAACTCGCGCAGGCGAGGCTTAATGCAAGACGCCTCGTCCGTACGTTCAATGAAACGGACGAAACCGATTTGGAAACCCGGACAGCATTGTTGAAAAAATTATTCGGTTCGACGGGGGAATGCCTCTTTATCGAATCTGATTTCCGCTGCGATTACGGGTTTAACATTCATGTCGGGGAGAATTTTTATGCGAATTTCGATTGTGTAATTCTAGACGGGGGACCGGTTGAAATCGGGAAAAACTGCATGCTGGCGCCGGGTGTCCATATTTATACGGCAACACATCCGCTTGATGCAAAAACACGCGTGTCCGGCCTGGAGTTGACCAAACCGGTGAAAATTGGCGATAACGTCTGGATCGGCGGACGCGCGGTGATTAACCCGGGCGTTACGATCGGCAACAACGCGGTGATCGCTTCCGGAGCCGTCGTGGTCAAAGATGTGCCCGACAATGCAGTCGTCGGCGGAAACCCGGCGCGGATCATCAAGATGGCGGAATCATAAGGGAGGCGGCGCCTTCCTTTTTTGTCGATGCAAGAAGGGATGCAAGCCTGGTATCAACGAAACGCCATGGGAAACCCGGGAAGTTGGGAAAAGCCGGGAGAGCAGTTAAAGCCAGGGAAAAGAGAGGACGTGGAAAAAACACTCTCAAAATTGGGGTTATGTAAACATAGCCTATCGAGTGACCAGAATCAGTGAAAACTGGCGGCCATCAGTAAAAAAACAGCGGAATGTCAACCATAACAAGCCACCCTGCGGTCAAGGTGGCTTGCCCCTTAATCTTTTTGCCTGGCTGAAACGGCAGCCCAGAGCGCTGCCCCGACAAATGCAGCTATGGCGGCTGATGCAAGCGGATATTTGCTCATCTTGACATAATAACTGTTTCTGCGCATCCAGCCTTTATTCGTGCCCCGTTCATGCAGGCCGTAACCCGGATGGTAGAGGGCGCTGTCCGCTTTCGACTTTGACGGCCGGTCGCTGTGCTGCGTCCGGTACATGGTCAGCTCCATTAATTTATCCATGAACCGTGGCAAGAAGCGGCCTAAGACTGCGACCATTTTTGCCTGCGATCCGACATACATATCCCGCTTCGGGTGCTCGGCTGCAAACAGGATGGCTTCCGCGACGGCTTGAGGCGGGTAAATCATGGACATATAATGCGCCGGTTGTTTCTTAAGGTAGCTGCACGCATGCTCATTATACGGCGTATCGATCCGGCCGGGGTGAACGAGCGTAATCGAAACGGGCGCATGCTCTTTTTCAAGTTCCATCCGGATGCTTTCCGTAAAACCGTGCAACGCAAATTTAGAGGAAGCATAGGTGGACTGGATGACGGTTCCGCGGTCGCCGAACAGGCTGCCGATATTGATCACAGCGCCGGGCACGCCGCGGCTTTTGTAATGCTGGACGGCTAACCTTGTCCCGTATACGGCGCCCCAGAAATTCGTGTCATACATGCGTTTCATGTCTTCAATGCTGACGTCCATCGCTTCGCCAAAAATCGAAACGCCGGCATTGTTCACCCAGGTGTCAAAGCCGCCGAACGTTTTAATGGCGGTTGCCGCAATATGCTTCACATCTTCTTCGCGGCCGACATCCGCCCGCACCCAGATGGCGGAACTGCCATTATTTTTTAACGTCTTTCCGAAAGAAGTCTCCCATCCTCAAGGAATGTGAAGGTGCGAATCGCACCAATGAGTAGGTGGGAGATGAATTTCGGTTGGCTTTAGCCAAAGTTATTTTTCCAATCCTTTTCTCAACAATTCTAAGATTGCGCCTGTTCTAGTTGGAATCCCATTTTCTTTTTGATATTGCTCCAATTTTTCTAATATCGTCTTAGGCATACGAATTTCTACACGTTCTTTCTCTTCTCTCATGATTATCACCTCATATTGATTGTACGGATTTTTTACGATATAATCAATATATACGAAATTTTTCCGCACAAAGTGAGGTGAATTGATATGGCCAAGCAAAACAAAGCTTTCAAGTTTCGTTTGTTACCAAACAAAGAACAATCCGCATTATTAGCTAAGACATTTGGTTGTGTTCGCTTTGTCTACAATAAGATGTTAGCTGAACGCAAAGAAACGTATGAAAAGTTCAAGGATGATAAAGAATCGCTTAAAAAGCAAAAGTTTCCGACTCCTGCAAAATATAAAAGTGAATTTCCATTCCTAAAAGAAGTGGATTCTTTAGCTTTGGCAAATGCACAAATGAACTTACAGACTGCTTATAAGAATTTCTTTGAAGGAAATGCGGATTTTCCAAAGTTCAAAAATCGTAAAGCAAAACAATCCTATACAACTAATATGGTCAACGGAAATATTAAGCTAGAAAATGGTCATATCAAACTGCCAAAAATCAAAAAGCCAATAAAAATGAAACAGCATAGAGAGATACCTGCTGATTATAAAATCAAATCTTGCACTATTTCTAAAACAAAGACAGGCAAATACTACATTTCAATTTTGACAGAATATGAGAAAGATATTCGTCCAGTTAAAATACAGAAAGTTGTTGGTTTGGATTTTGCTATGGATGGTCTATATGTCGAGAGTGAACAGGGTAAGAAAGCCAATTACCCACGTTACTATCGGCAAGCCTTAGATAAATTAGCAAAAGCACAACGAATTCTTTCTCGAAGAAAGAAAGGTTCTGCACGTTGGAACAAGCAACGACTAGTAGTGGCTAAATTACATGAGAAAGTGGCGAACCAACGCATGAATTTTCTTCATCATAAGTCAAAAGAATTAGCTTCTAACTTTGATGCTGTCGTGATTGAGGACTTGAACATGAAAGGGATGTCTCAAGCCCTTCACTTTGGGAAAAGCGTTCATGATAACGGCTGGGGTATGTTCACTACTTTCTTAGCGTATAAGCTAAAAGAACAGGGGAAACAACTTGTGAAAATTGATAAGTGGTTTCCCTCCACTAAGAAGTGTTCATGTTGCGGCAAGGAAAAAGAAATGCCATTATCTGAACGTGTATATAAATGTTCTTGCGGCTTTGTATTAGATCGCGATCACAATTCAGCAATCAATATCAAAAATGAGGGATTACGCTTATTAGCGTTATCATAAGTAACAAAACTCTTGGAACAAGAGGGTTAGCTCGGTCAGTTTTCGTTGGCTAGTAAAAGCAACGATAAGTCGAGAAGCCCCCACTTCAATCAAACCGTAAGGTTGATAAGTGGAGGGTAGTTCACCTCATTGGCAAGAATTTTCAACGCGTGCTCATTCCTTGCCGCGAGTACAAGCCGTGCGCCGCGGGCTGCAGCCATTCTTGCGGTGGCAAGCCCGATCCCGCTCGAAGCGCCGGTGATCACGATGACCTGGTCTGCCAGTTTTTTCAGTGATAATGGTTTTTCCATACTGGCATCCATACTGCCGTTGCCTTGTTGTACATAAGATTGGTCCAATGTATGCCCTCCTTGAAGTTTTTTTGCTGTGTTTCGTAATATATCTATACTCTGATTGCGGTTATTTTTGCAGCAGCAGGATTTGGAAATGGGAGGTTCCGGAATTGAAAAAGCAGGGAAGGCGCGGTTGGGCTTTTTTTTAAGGGATGCATGGGAGAAATTGCCGAAACCGCGATTGCGGAAATCATTTGGAGAGTATTGGCTTCCTTGTCCAAAATCGTTGCCCGGTTCGCGCTACATGGATGGAATAACAGAAAAACCTTGGAAAATCCAAGGTTTGAATGGAGCACGATGTTGTTTTTAAAAATCTGCCTTTTAAAATGGATCATTATTTTCCGTTCCAGAGAAAGACTCAATGGCATGCTCAAGGGCGTTGTATGCCTGGCCGAATGCGCCTGCCGCCGAATCAGTACCTGCATGGCGGTGTTCCGGGATCGAATGTTTCGCCTGTTCGATCGCCGTAATGGCATCTTCAATCATCGTCCCTTTGTCCCCGTACTGCTGGCGGGCATCCTGAAGCTGCCGGATGCAGGCATCTAAATCTGCTGAATCGGGATGATTATAAGCGTTTTCGAGCTTTTCCTTCACTTGTTCCAAAATTTCCTTCATGATTCACACCCATTTCTGTAAAGAATACAAGGCTAGTCTTTCAAGTTGGGTTTCATTTTATGCAATATGGAATGCAAACTAGAAAGAAATTTCATCTTTTGCGCTGGAACCAGCCTGCCCTGGCGGCCGTTTCTGCCCGCGAACTGCCGCTCATCCTGCTTTGCCGCCCGGTTCAGGGGTCCAATAGGAAAAAAGCGGCCCGTTTTTTCCAAACACGGGATCGGTTTCCGGCATGCCGGTTTTGCGGATATTTTCGCGCAAGGTTTCATCTGCCCTCATTTGGGTATCATAATCCTGCCCGCCCGGATAACCCCCTGTCACCGCGAACCCGCCTCCTGACTCAATCCGTTTATGCCCGGTTCCGGCCGGCAACAGCACACAATCACCTTCAGAAATTGTAAAAATTTTACCTTGAGGGCCGCCAAGCTGCACTTTGGCATGGCCGCTCCGTACCGCAATCACTTCATGGGAATTGCTGTGGAAATGATGGTAAGGGAAAATGGTCCATACCCAGTTGTTTCCCCAATTATTTTTTTGAAACACTTTCTCAATTTCGTCTGTCCGTCCTTTAAAAACACCGTGGTAAATGAGCACAGGGAGAAACGGATTATTCGGAATCCCGCCGTTCTCCTCAAAATAAAATGCAGAAACGTTATCGTTTGCTGCCGTGCCCCCTGCATCTTTGCCGTCTGAAGCTGACATAAATGGAAGCAATCGTTTCATGGTTGTTTCCCCTCCTCTTTTAATCAGGTTTCATGATTTCCCGGCTTCTCGTTCATCTGCACGATACAGGCAGAATTTTCTTTTTGGTATGCTCCGCCCTTGTTATTGTTTTTCCCCGCCTAACCTATCGGAAACTTTCACTTTTTGCCAAAAATCCGCGGGCTTTTTTAATAAAGGCATCCATGGTGTAATGGGATACGGCAAAGCAAGTTTTTTTGGATACCCAACCACATCCTATCCTTTTTCCCTCTTACAGGCAAATCTTGTATAATAGTCTCAGAAACCATTCAGGAGGACGGCAGTTTGGGAAAAAAAGGATGGCTCGTAGTTTTATTGTTTTTCATTACGGCTGGTGTGCTGGGAACCGGTAACTGGTATTATCAGGCGAACACCGGAAAAACGATTGAAAAAGCACAGCAGCAATATAAAAAAGACTTGGCAAAAGAAAAGAAGCGCAGCCTGGAGGCAAAGGCAGCAAAGGAAAGCGCGGCAAAACAGATTTACGAAAAACATAAAGGGAAAGAACTGGTGTATTTGCCGGTCGGCTCCAGCCTGACAGCAGGGGATTTTGCAACGAAAAAAAGCAAAACGTATGCCGCTTTGTTGGCTGCGCGCATTCACCAAGGCCTTGGATATGAAGTGAAGACCATCAATGGCTACGGCAAGAGCGGGGCCGGCCTGAAGGAACATGGGGCAGACAGTCTTCCCCATATTATTTTCAATCATCCTGATCTTGTGACGATTGAGTTCGGTACGTTTGATCTGAACTGGAATGCCAAAAACACTTACGTTTCTGCCGGCCAATTTAAGAAAGATCTCGAACATTTTGTGGATGAAATCAGAAAGAGTACCGGCAAGAAAACAAAAATCATTTTGCTCACCACCTGGAACAGCGGGCAGTTGTCTTTTACTTATGACCGCGCCATTGAAGAGGTGGGGAAGGCAAAGGGTGTTCCTGTTGCCAATATTGAATCTGTCTGGCTGAACCGTTCCGATACACACGGCCAGAAAGGAGAGAAAGCGGCCACGGGCAAAAGCGATGGCTGGCTTGCCAATGACAAAGGGCATAAAGAAATTGCAAATACGGTGTACAAAAAAGCGTATGGGCTGTTAAAGTAAAATACTGGCTGCTTTTCGGAAGGGCAACCCCCGGTCTTTTGGCAGGCGCTCAAGGATTGTGAATATATCGCCCTGTCTTTCAGAAGGCTATCTCTGAAAGACAGGGCTTTTTGCTGTTTTCGGATAAATCACCTCAGTGAAAAACGAATTGTTCGTAATATAAAACAATTTGTTCTTAATATATTTTTAAAAAGCAAGGAAAACAAAGGAATGTTGCGAAAAAGAAAGTATTTTGTTCGTTATTACGAAAAAATGGCGTCGCTTTCAGCTGCATTTATTTTGAGAGACAGTTGATGCAATGCCCATTGTAATTCGTTATCAAGAACTATCGAGATGCAAAAGGTTAACATGCCGTTTCCAATTGTGGTTTTATAAAGTTGGCGTTGCCGGCGTGGCCGGGAGTTCTTCACCGAGAAACGGATTTAGTACGGTGCTGCCTAATACGGCCACCCATGTTTTTAACGTTCTCGTGCCAGGAGTCCTCCTTTTTCTTATTGGTGCAGCGATGGCGCGCACCAGCGCCATAAGCTCCAGCTTCGGAAGGAATAGCGAAAGGCAGCAGAATAGGGCTGTCTGTTTTTTGTGATAAAATGGAAAAGACAATGCAGATGGGAGGGATTCAATTGAAAAAAATTGCCGAGGGCGTTGCGATGCTGGAAATCAACCTGAACCATTTTATCATTCACCCCACTTTGATCTGGGATGAACAGAAAGCGGTTTTGGTAGATGCCGGCATGCCGGGTTCGCTTGATTTGATCCATGCAGAAATGGAGAAGGCGGGCGTGCCGTTTGAAAAATTGGACGCAGTTATTCTGACGCACCAGGATATGGATCATATTGGCAGCGTGCCGGAAATATTGGCAGAGTCCGGCCATTCCATTACGGTGTACGCACACGGGCTGGACAAGCCATATATCGAAGGGGAGAGGCTTCTGATCAAAGCGGATCCGGAAAAGATCGATCCGGCAAGATGGGAATCGATGCCGGAAGAAATGAAACAGATGTATTTGAATCCGCCGAAAGCGAAAGTGGACAAAGTGATCGGGGATGGAGAAGTTCTGCCTTTTGGCGGCGGAATAGAGGTGATTTTTACACCGGGGCATACGCCTGGCCATTGCTGCCTGTATCTTAAAAAGAGCAAAACATTGATCGCTGCGGATGCGATGGTTGCAGACAACGGCAAACTGCATGGCCCCAGACAGCAAGTCACGCCTGATATGGGAACCGCAATGGCTTCATTGAAAAAGCTGCTTGATTTTGATATTGAATCCGTCATCTGCTACCACGGCGGCCTGTGCCATGAAAATGTAAATGAACAGATTCGCAAGCTTGCAGAATGAAATAAGAGCGTGACAAAAAAGCCACGTTCTTATTTCAGTGCGCCGTGCATGGCGATTCGCTAGGCGGTGTAAGTCCGCTATGGGGGTAGGTAGCGACCAACCATTAGCCAAGAGCAAGGGTGTCCATCGTGAGATGGAATCTGAAGGAAGCTGGAGGCAAAATTCTGACCCGAGGAACACGAACATCATTAGGCGTACTCTCACAGGGTAAGGCTGCTGAACAAGTCAAAGCCCAAAAGCTATCCGGATGTGGAAACGTAAATGGTGCGGGTACATGGAATGAAAGCAAATCACCTTACCACGGGAGGTCTCACGGACAGGTGGAAACAGAGTATGAAACCTGGTTGAAACAAGATTTGCCGTGAGAAGTCAGCAGAAGCCATAGTACGGAGATGCCTGGAGCATCGAAGGAAGGGCTGAACTAAAGGAAGTGGAAGTCAATGAAAGTTACCGAAGAAACGAACAAATGCAGAAAACAGGAAGAAACCTGCTGTCAAAAAGATACTGCGGAACAGGAAGGATATGGCAGAGGGCATAGTTTCAAGAGGATAACTGAAAACAACACCACTAACACCAACAGACAGAACGAATGGATGCTCGAACGAATCCTTTCAAGTAATAACCTGCACCGTGCCTATAAAAAGGTAAAGAAAAACAAAGGTGCGGGCGGTGTCGATGGAATGAAAACAGGTGAACTTTTGGCATACCTAACTGAACATCAGAGGGAACTCGTCCTCTCCATTCGAAATGGGACATACAAGCCCCAACCCGTTAGAAGGGTAGAAATTCCAAAAGACAACGGGAAAACAAGGAAACTTGGAATACCAACGGTAGTAGACCGAGTCATCCAACAAGCCATTTCGCAGGTCCTAGTCCCTATATATGAAAGAAAGTTCTCAGACAATAGCTATGGTTTCCGACCACATAGAAGTACACATCAGGCACTTCTCAAGTGCCAAAAGAATGTAAATGAAGGATACCAGTATGTAGTAGACCTGGACTTAGAACAGTACTTTGACACGGTAAACCATAGTAAGCTTATCCAGATATTGAGTGAAACAATTCACGACGGACGTGTAATCTCCTTAATCCATAAATTCCTAAATGCAGGTGTTATGATCAAAGGAATAAGGACAACAAATGATTTCGGTGTTCCACAAGGAGGACCACTAAGTCCGCTTCTTGCCAATGTAATGTTAAACGAATTGGATAAAGAAATGGAAGCAAGAAATCACCGATTTGTCCGTTACGCTGATGATGTGATCATATTCTGTAAAAGCCGAAGAAGCTGCGAAAGAACATACCATAACATTCTCCCATTCATTGAGAAGAAATTGCGACTCAAAGTGAACCGAGAGAAGACGATGATCACACATATTAGAAACATCAAGTTCCTGAGTTATGGATTTTACCTTTATGAAGGAAAATGCAAATTCCGGGTACACCCGAAGGGTGTTCAAAAATTAAAGGAGAAAATTCGCAGAATCACAGGAAGAAGCAACGGATTAAGCGTAGAGGAAAGAAAGAAAAGGCTAAACGACACTGTCCGAGGATGGGTAAATTACTACAAGCTAGCGGATATGAAAAGTCTGGTAACCAGACTGGACCAATGGACACGAAGAAGAATGCGAATGGTAACTTGGAAAAGATGGAAGAGAGTACGCACAAGATTTTATTGGCTCAAGAAATTAGGGATCAATAAAAGAAAGGCGTGGGAATGGGCTAACACAAGAAAAGGCTACTGGAGAATCTCCGGCAGCCATATCTTAGCTAGAACCCTTACAAACGAACTCTTCCGAAGAGCAAGGTATATATTACTATCTGTCTGTACGGTCGTAAACTTTAGAACCGCCGTGTACTGAACCGTACGCACGGTGGTGTGAGAGGTCGGTTAATCAAATAATGATTAGCCTCCTACTCGATTAAGCCAAACCGATGGCTGGAAAAGATGCCGGACATGGGGAAGAAAAGTCCCTGTCTTTCTGTTTTTTCCTTTTCTGGTGTGGGCCGTTTTTTGTCGTTTTTGAGTCATATAGCGGCCGACCTTGCCCCGCAGCCTTCCTTTTCTGGTGTGGGCCGTATCGCCGGTGTGTGATATAAAATGGGTTTTGTTGCCGCTCATGTTCCGGGCGGCCTTGTCATCCTGACCCCCCTGCCTGGTGCAGGTTCGCCGGCATGTTGATTTGAAAAATGCCCGCCGCCCGAGCTATTTTGCCTTTTGCCGCGGCTTCTCATTCCCCCAGGCCGCCCCACAATGCCCGCTCGGCTTGGTGCGGATCCTTTTCTACTCTGCAATCCTGGCCAAAAATCATCGCGGGCCGCTGCCTTGTGTTATATGGCGGCCATTCGGGGAGCAGGCTGCAATTCGGATCGCCATTTTGGGCAAAAGCAATCCACGCCTGATGCATCTGGTCTGCAAGCGCATGCCGGCCGGGTGCATTTCCCGTTAAGTTTTCCGTGCCGGGTTGTTCCAGCGTATGCCACACAAATGGAATTTCCAGGGCATGGCAGGCTTTAAGCGTCCCGTTATAAACGGGGCTTTCCCAGTCAAACTGGTACATCCACACCTTTTCCCCGGTTTGTGCGCGGGTATCTGCCAATTTTAAGGCAGGACCGGTAAATACAAAGTATGTCATGATCCGGTCGTATAATTCCTGGGTAAATGCACTTGGATCTGTAATTTTTGCGGAAAGGGCGTCCCAATACTTTGCAAATGTTTTTTGGAAAACGTCCTGCATCTCTTTAGGGTCCTGCCTTTTCCACACCGGATCGAAAACAGTGAACAGCCGGTATTCGTCCTTATTTGTTCCGATTAAAACCGGAATGTCCTTTGCCGCATTTTCAAGAGCCCTTTCCGGATGTTCCGGCAGCACAATGCCATCTGTAACCGGAAGTAGGCTCATGAAAGGGAGCGAATTCACAGCCTCTGCTAGATTTTTTGCCGGCACCTCTGCCAGTTTTGCAACATCTTTTTTCTCCAGACCAAGCGTTTCCAGTATGCGTCGTGCATTTTTGGCTGCCCGTTCAGGTGTAGCGGTAAAATTGGCCGCCCCGCTTTCGAGAATGGCCTTATGAAACAACCCGCTTGCGGCAGGGGAAGAAAGCAATGCCGCAACACTCATGGCACCTGCAGATTCGCCGAAAATGGTCACGCAGTCCGGATCCCCGCCGAAAGCAGCAATATTTTCTTTTACCCATTTTAAAGCTGCGATCTGATCGAGGATCCCGCAATTTCCGGAGGCCTCATACTCTCCGCCCATTTCGCCAAGATACAGAAAACCGAGCGCCCCGAGCCGGTAATTGATCGTGACCACAACAACATCCCCGTTTTTGGCAAAAGCAGAGCCGTCATAAGAAGGCGCTGAACCTGCCCCGTTAGCAAACGCGCCGCCGTGGATCCATACCATAACAGGACGCCTCTCCCCGTCTGCTCCAGGCGTCCAAATATTAAGATTCAGGCAGTCTTCGTCCATATTTTCAGCCGGATTCCCGAGAAAATCCATCAGTTCAACCGGCGGCTGCCATGCAATTGGCCCGAACTGCGTGCAATCTTTTACGCCTGCCCAGGGTTCGGGCAGTTCCGGCGGGCGGAAACGCAAAGGTCCGATTGGCGGTTTTGCATAGGGAATCCCTTTCCAGATTTGCACACCTTTTTCCTCGTATCCCCGGGCCTTTCCGAAAACGGTTTCAACAATTGCTGTCTTCATTTTTATTCTCCTTTCCGGAATGGATTTCTAAAGTATTCGACGGGAATGTGCAAATTTCCTTTCAGTTTTTTTGAAAAATAGATTGACAACGAACGTACGATCTTTTATTCTGTTTATAGAATGTAAGTTCGGGTGAAGGGGTGCGAAAATATGGCAACCATCATAAGCAGCATTGGCCTAAAGGGAATAGAAGGATATTGTGTTCATGCCGAAGTGCAGATGATGTTGGGGTGCGGGTCCGGGATCACCATTGTCGGGTTGCCGGATGCTTCGGTGAAAGAATCTAAGGAACGAATACGGGGTGCATGTTCATCGATTGGATGTATGCTGTTCCAAAGCAAAACGATTGTCAATCTTTCCCCGGCAGACGAGCGGAAAAACAGTCCTGCACTTGATCTGCCCATTGCAATCGGGCTGATGGCAGAAAACCACTTTTTTCATGCCAGAATTCCTGATCATACTGCCTTTTTGGGCGCGCTCTCACTGGACGGGTCTGTTCAGGCAGTGGCTGGGATGCTTCCGTATGTGATGGCAGCAAGGGGATTAGGCATGAAAAGATTGTATTTGCCAGCCTCTGCGGAACTTCCCTTTTCACAAATGGACGGGATGGATATTATATTTGTCCAGCATTTAAAGGACGTACTCGATTCATTGTCCGGAAAGAAGCTGCCGCCTGTCCGGAAAAAGAGGCAGCTGCAACCAGATGAGTATTCATTCGAAGCAGATTTCAGCATGATTCTTGGGCACCGGCATGCGAAAAAAGTACTGGAGATTGCCGCCGCCGGAAGCCACAATGTTTTAATGTACGGCCCGCCCGGAAGCGGAAAAAGTATGCTGGCTGAGGCTTTTCCTTCGATTTTGCCGCCGCTTTCGGAAACGTCTTCTTTTGAAGTGGCGGGACTCTATCAGCTTGCAAACGTGAAAAGGGGATTTCACCGGAAACCGCCGTTTCGCGCGCCGCATCACGCTTCATCTGCAGTTTCACTCGTCGGTGGGGGTTCCCGGCCGCATCCGGGTGAAATTTCATTAGCCCATCACGGGGTGCTGTTTCTCGATGAAATGGCCGAGTTTCCAAAAAGAACGCTTGATATGCTCAGGCAGCCGCTTGAAAATGGGAAAGTAACCATTAGCAGAGCCGCTTCCACGGTGACTTACCCTGCCCGGTTTATTATGCTTGCGGCCATGAACTTGTGCCCATGCGGTTATCTCGGGTCGCCCCATGCGTATTGCACATGCACGCCAAAACAAATTCAAGCTTATCAAAACCGGATTTCCGGACCGCTGTTAGACCGCTTTGACATATTTTTGCCAGTCGGGACAGTACCGTTACTGGAAGAGTCCGGGAAAATAAACGAAACTTCAGAACAGATCCGAACCCGCGTCACGGAAGCAAGGAAAAGGCAGTACGAAAGGTACGGGGCGGAAGTTTGTAACGGTACAGTGCCAAACGAAATCTTTCTACAAAAAAATCCGCTCGCAAACAGCAGCAGTTTAATGCTCAGGCAGTGGGCAAGCAAGGACAACTTCAGCAGCCGGGCACAAATGAAAATTCTCAGGCTGGCAAGGACGATTTCAGATTTGCAAGGCAGCCGGGAGCTGTCAGAAGACGCGCTCTGGCAGGCATTGCAAATGAAAAGAAATCATCTTTTTGGAAAAAGAAAGGTGGATGCATATGCAACTTATAATGGAAGAAAAAGCGGAGTATTTGCCGCACGACCGCTTGTTTAAAGAACTTATCCAAACTTTTTTTGCAGATTTCATGGAAGCCTTTTTCCCGGAAGTAGCGCGGTGGATGGACTTTTCTGATGTGGAATTCCTCCAGCAGGATCTGTTTACAGACATCACAGCTGGTGAACAACGCAGAATTGATATTTTGGCAAAATTGAAATTAAAAGGGGAAGACACGGTTGTCCTCATCCATGTGGAACCGCAGTCTTATTATCAAATGGAATTTCCGGAACGGATGTTTATTTACTATTCCCGCATTTATGAAAAATATCGCTTGCCGGTTTTGCCAATTGCTGTTTTCAGTTATAATAAACGCAGGGAAACTCCTTCTCTTTTCACCGTAAGAATCCGCAACTTTGAGTCCATCCGTTTTCGTTATATGTCCATACACTTAATCAGGAAAAACTGGAAAGAATATATTCGAAGCAACAATCCCGTTGCGGCTGCACTGCTCAGCAAAATGGGGTATACAAAAAAAGAAAAAGTACAGGTAAAAGTAGAGTTCTTAAGAATGATGGCCCGCATGGAACTCGACCCGGCAAGAATGGCACTAATCTATGGATTTTTTGATTCTTATTTTAAATTAACGGATAAGGAGGATGAACTTGTGATGTCAAGCATTAAAAATCTGGATCCGCAAGAAGCCGACCAAATCCTGCGCCTGCCAAATTCCTTTTACGACAAAGGGTACAAAAAAGGGAAGGAAGAAGGAAAAGAAGAAGGAAAAGAAGAAGGAAAGGAAGAAGGATTGAAAGAGGGGTTGAAAGAAGGGGAAAGGAGAGCGGCATTAAGGATTGCCAAAAGAATGCTGGAAGAGAACCAGGATCTGGCATCAATCGCAAAATACACCGGGCTGGCAGAGGAAGAATTGAAAAAGCTGAAACAGAGCGGAGCAACCAGACTTAGGTGTGATCAATAAATACACTGGGTTGCCGGAAGAAGAAATTCAAAATTTTAAAATAGAACCGAGCAATCGGCTGCAATCGCATAAATTGTGAGCATCCGTGGAAAACTAGCCGCATCACTTCAATAAGGATGTGGAGAGAGTGGAAAAAGAGAACGGACGTGTTGAGCCGACACTTGCGACTGGCCTTGACGACCAGGAAGAGCTCGACCAAAAAGCAACGCCGGAAGAAATAGCAAAAGGTGAATATACGAAAGTGGTCAGATTGTCTCTGGATGAAGCAGATCCAAGTAAGGGTGAAGATTAATATGGCATCGAATTTTTTGGCAGGCCTAATTGCCTCCATAACCGCATTTTAAATGGCGATCCCGTATGAAAGTCCGCTATGGCGGCCATTTCTATTGCAAGTGATGCAAACAGAAAAGGCGGAAACTTTGAAAAAATGGTGCAACAAACGGATTGCATTTAAGCAGGGTGAAGGCGGCCTTGTTCCGGGGCCGCCCGTGCCAATCATTTGATATCAGCCTTTTCAGCCGTGAGCTGTTCGATTGTTTCCATTGCTTTTGCAATTTGCGCCTTCGTAAAGCTGCCAAGCAGGCGAAAGGATTCTTCGGGTTTTGCGGCATATGCTGCGACTTTTTCAATGGCCGCGCCATGATTTTCCGTCACATGCAGTGTATCCAGATTATAAGGAAAACCGAGTTTTTGATACAACGGAAGCAGTTTTTTCACTTCATTGATATCGCCTGTTGCCGCTAATTGGACAAGGATGCCGTAAGCCACTTTGGAACCGTGCAGAATGGAATGCGTTTCCGGCAGGAAGGACAGCCCGTTATGGATGGCGTGGGCCCCAGCCATTCTTCCGTATTCGCCGGCAAAGCCGCCGACTGTCCCGGCCGCGCCAATTATAATTTCAACTATATTGCGGAAAGCGTCGGTTATCTTCCCTTCGTTTCGGTCGTGTAATGCCTGCTCACTGTCGCGCAAGATCCCTTCATAAATCGCTTTTGCGGAGCGGAGGCCGAGTTCGACCATCACCGGCAAATGTTTCATGGAACGGGTGATGCCTTCTGCTTCATACCATTTGGCTAAAGAATCGCCAATTCCGCCCAGCAAATATTCGGCCGGTGCGTTCAGGAGAATACGCAAATCGATCAGGGTTAAAAAGGCGGAACGTTTGTAATAAGCGACATGACTGAATGAGCCGTCTTCATGATAAACAGCGGATAAAGGCGTATAACCGGCACACGTTCCGGCTAGCGTTGGAACGAGCACGACTTCACAGTTGAGCAGTTCTGCTGTTCCCTTTGCCGTATCGAGCACTTTGCCGCCGCCAATCCCGACGATGACATCTGCACGGCCTGCCTGTTCCGCCAGTTCTGCCATGTTTTTCTCACTTGCGGTATGATCGTACTGGAGCACCGGCCAGTTTTGCGGTACTGACGCAAATTCCTGAAATGCTTCGAATGATTTTACCCCAGTAATGACAACCGGATGCCTGAATTCTTCCAGCTTTTCTTCCAAATATTTGGCTGCTTCTTCTTCACATATGTATTGGTTTGGGCCGCTTCTTATGACTTGGCTGAGACGCATCTTACAGAACCTCCGTGATGTAAAAAATTTGATGTATGTCCAGCTTACGCCTAAATAAATTATATTTCAATAATTTTTTTATAAATGTCATAAGTACAAACTCTATTTTTTACAGATACTGGTTATCAAGAAATCTTTTGGTATAGAAACTTAACTAAGTATTGCAGCTCCATTGATTAGTCAAGTTTGGATAACGGAGTACGTGATTGAGATTACTTTATACATATAAGACAGATGTGCTTAATCAACAAAACAACGACTGACTAATGCAGCCGTTGTTTAATAAATTATTTTTGTATGGATTGAGAAAAGTTAAATTTTTTATGCTCAGCTTGTTGTCTGAGATCAATCTCAATTTGCTCAAGGCTTTTTCCTTTTGTCTCGGATACTTTTCGGGTTACAAAGATGAACGCCAGAACACCCATAATGCCATATATAATAAACATGGTTGAAATGCCAAATTGTTCAATCAATTTAGGAAAAGTTAAGGAGACAATTAAGTTTGCAAGCCAGTTTGTAACACTGCCAATCCCCATGCCTATGCCGCGAATTTTAAGCGGAAAGATTTCAGAGAGCATCACCCATACGACCGGTCCCCAGCTGAGGGAGAAAAATGCAATGTAAACAGCCAGGCAAATCACCGTTGTCCAACTGGCAGCAGTTGACGGGCCAAGTAAAGCGTTTACAATCCCCAGTACAAATAAGGCAAGAGACATACCGGCATTACCGATTAATAAAAGTGGTTTTCTACCAACTTTATCGATGATAAGAACTGCAATAGCTGTAATGATCACGTTAACAATCCCGATGCCTACTGTACCCAGAATAGCTGCAGATGCTCCTAGCCCGACGTTTGTAAAAGTGGTAGGTGCGTAATATAGAACGGTATTGCAGCCAATGATCTGTTGAAAGACTGCCAATCCTATGCCGGCAATTAATGCTGGCCGCACCCACGCTTGTTTTACTTCACTAAAACCGCCCTGATTTTTTTCAAGTTCGTTTGCTTGCTTGATCTCACGTATTTCTTCTTCAACGCCGTGCCCTTTTCTCATATAATTGAGAATCGTTCTTGCTTCAGGTTCTTTTCCCTGTTTCAAAAGCCAACGTGGGCTTTCTGGTAAAAAAAGCATACCGATTAACATCAGCAAACCCGGGATCAGCGCAAAACCGAGCATCCAGCGCCAGCTTCCTGTAGCAGCAAAAACATAGTTAATGATATAAGCCAATAAAATACCTGTCATGATCATCAGTTGATTCAAACTGGACAATGCACCGCGGATTGAAGTTGGTGCCATTTCTGATAAATACATTGGAACAAGGGTAGAGGCACTTCCGACTGCCAGGCCCAATATGACCCGGAAAAGAATTAAAACACCAGTATTTGGTGCCAACGCGGTACCTAATGCTCCAATACAGAAAACAGATGCTGCGATGAGAACGACTTTTTTTCTTCCCCATCTGTCAGACATTGCTCCGCTAATTGCGGCACCGATCATACAGCCAAACAGAATGGAGCTGACGACAATTCCTTCTGTCCAGGAAGTCAGGTGTAAATCATTTTTGATAAAAAGAAGGGCGCCGGAAATTACACCGGTATCATATCCAAATAATAATCCGCCCAAAGCGCCAAAAAAGTAAATCAAGCCATTATTGATTTTAAATTTCATCTGTTTTCCCTCCAAACCGCGATTCGTTTACTCTTCTTAAATCAAACAACTGGTGATTGATCGCGACGGTGTGCGGATAAACATCTTTATAAACCTGGTAAAAATCCCGGTAACGCTTCACGTTTTTCGGTACTGGCTCAAATGTCCGGTCCGTCCGGATAAAGGCGGCTGCGCAATCTTTGAGAGAAGAGAACCATCCCAATCCGCTTGCTGCAATCATGGCGGCGCCCATCCCGGGACCTTGTTCATTCTGAAGTTTGATAACTTTTGCTTGAAAAATATCAGCCTGAATTTGCAGCCACAGGTCACTTTTCGCACCGCCGCCGATGGATACCACGGTATCGATGTTCTTGCCATAGTTCCGAAAAATTTCAACACTTTCATTGATAGAGAAGGCAATACCTTCCATCACTGCACGGGTAAAATCCCGCCTGGTGTGTGAACTGTCAATGCCTGTAAAAGTGCCGCGGATTTTTGCATCGGCATAGGGCGTTCTTTCCCCGGCAATAAACGGCGTGAAAAGCAGGCCGTTTGCCCCGATCGAAGAATGCGCGGCTTCTTCCAGCAATGTTGCAAAATCTTCGCCTTTTGCGAATGTATCCTTAAACCAGGACAGACTGTATCCGGCGGCGAGTGTAACGCCCATTGTATAGTAAGCATCTTTCTGTCCATGATTAAAAAGATGCACTTTGCCGCCAAAGTTTTTATTGCTGTCTGATTCATATGAAAGGAATACACCGGATGTGCCAATGCTGCAAAGTGCTTTGCCTTCTTCTAAAATGCCGGCGCCAATTGCACCGCAGGCATTGTCCGCCCCACCGGCAAACACTTTGGTCGCAGGAGAAAGACCGCACGTCGCAGCGATGTCCGGCAATAATGTGCCGACTTCTGCTTCCGTCTCAACAAGCGGCGGGCAAATGCCGGCCGGGATGTCAAATGTGCGCAAAATATCCGTGCTCCACGATTGATTAACGATATCTAGCAACAGGGTGCCCGCTGCATCCGAGTAATCGATGCCAATCGTTCCGGTTAACCGGTAACGGAGATAATCTTTTGGCAGGAGAAAGACACGCGTTTTCCGGAAATTTTCCGGTTCGTACTGCTGGATCCAAAGCATCTTCGGAAGTGTAAATCCTTCCAAAGCCGGGTTTTTTGTAATTTCCAGCAGCTTGCCACCCAGTACTTGATCGATTTTTTTGCATTGTTCCGTTGTTCTTGTGTCATTCCAAAGAATGGCATTGCGGATGACTTGCAGATTTTCGTCCAGCAGCACAAGCCCGTGCATTTGGCCAGAAAAACTGAGTCCTTCAATCTCATCGCGGGATACTTCGGATTTTTCCGTTAGTTCTTTCAAAGCCTGAACTGTTTTTTCGACCCATTGTTCCGGATCCTGTTCGCTGTAACCCGGGTGCGGCTGCATTAACGGATAGGATTTGGAAACAGATGAAACCACCTGTCCATTTTGGTCAACAAGCAATACTTTAACAGAACTTGTCCCAAGGTCGACACCGATTGCATATTTCATCTTAATCTCCCCATTGAATAAACCGGCCGACCTTCATCCAGGCAGACCGGTTCGGAATTTTATGCATTTACACTTTGATAGGCTTCTTGCACAATATAATGGTTCAGCGTGTTTTTCAGTTGTTCCAGGCGGCCAGATTGATTTGTAATTTCTTTTTTATCAAGAATATAGTTTTCAAGTGATTTAAAATCAGCTTTGCCGGAAACGATATCGGCGCCGATGCCTTCTTTATAACTGCTGTACCGTTCTTCGATAAAGGCATCAAATACCCGGTCTTCAATCAGCCGGTTCGCCACTTTTAATCCAAGGGCAAAGCTGTCCATACCGGCAATATGGGCATAAAACAGATCTTCATCTGTGAACGAGGCGCGGCGTGTTTTCGCATCAAAGTTCAATCCGCCCCTGCCAAGGCCGCCGTTTTTCAATACTTCATACATCGCAAGTGTGGTGGAATAGAGATCTGTCGGGAATTCATCTGTGTCCCAACCGAGCAGCGGATCACCCTGGTTCGCATCCAAAGAGCCAAGCAAGCCGTGGGTACGTGCAACCCGAATTTCATGTTCAAACGTATGGCCGGCCAAAGTGGCATGATTTGCTTCAAGATTCAGCTTGAAGTGTTGATCCAAATCGTAAGTTTTTAAGAATGCAATAGTCGTAGCAGCATCAAAATCATATTGATGTTTTGTCGGTTCTTTCGGTTTCGGTTCAAGCAAGAACTGGGCATCAAATCCGATTTCTTTCGCGTAATCAACGGCCATATGGAAGAACCGTGCTAGGTTGTCCTGTTCTAGCTTCAAATCTGTATTCAACAAAGTTTCATAGCCTTCCCGGCCGCCCCAAAATACATAGTTTTCAGCGCCCAGCTCTTTCCCGACTTCAAGCCCTTTTTTCACTTGGGCGGCTGCGTACGCGAAAACATCTGCGTTGCACGAGCTAGCTGCACCGTGGACAAAACGTGGATTTGTGAACATATTGGCTGTATTCCATAAGAGTTTTACTTTGCTTGTTTTCATATAATCTTTAATCATGGCAACGATGACGTCCAGATTTTTATTTGTTTCCCTTAATGTATCGCCTTCAGGAGCAATATCGCGGTCATGAAAGCAGAAATAAGGGTTACCTAGTTTTTCAAAAAATTCAAATGCTGCTTCTACTCTTGCTTTGGCAAGATCCATGCCTGTGAAGCGATCCCACGGGCGGATCTTGGAGCCTGCGCCAAACGGATCGGTACCGCTTTCAGTAAAGGTGTGCCAGAATGCGACTGAGAATCGAAGCTGTTCTTCCATCGTTTTTCCACCAACGAGTTCTTTCGGATTGTAATGATTAAATGAAAGACCGCTTTTCAATTGTTTGCCAGAATAAGTGATTTTGCTGACATTTGGAAAATATGCCATCATTGTCCCCTCCTATCATTCATTGCAAGCGTATACATAGGGCCCTAGAAAAATAGCACTTTGTTTGTTTAACGGTTAAACTAAGTACATGTTCATAGTAGCACGGTCTTTTAAAAAAAACAACCAATTTTTAAGAAAAATTTTTGATATAATGATAAAAACCGATAATGTTTGTTTAGTGCCTTTACGAATGGAGAGATATTACAACATGCACATAGCGGACCAAAGTTTTATTAAAAATCAAAACCAGCGGGTGATTTTGAACGAGTTGATGAAACATGAGCAAATTTCCCGTGCCAAATTAGCAAAAATTACGAAATTAAATAAAGCAACGATTTCTTCCCAGGTATCGTTTTTGATAGAAAAGAAGCTTGTGAAAGAAGTGGGCACTGGCTTGTCGAGCGGTGGAAGAAAGCCGGTTATGCTAGTATTTAATGAAAAAGCCGGTTATGCTATTGGCGTGGATATTGGTGTGACATATATTTTAACAGTGCTTACTGATTTGGACGGAAACATGATTTACAGTGATTACTGTGAAATTGAAGATCCTTCTTTTGAGATGATAAAGCCGGTAATTATTGAAAGAATCCGGCTTGTTGCAAGTAAAGTGTCGTCTTCCCCGTACGGTATTATTGGCATTGGCGCGGGCGTTCACGGATTTGTCGATATGCAACAGAATGTGCTGTTTACACCGAATTCCGGCTGGCGGGATGTGGATTTAAAAGGCTTGCTGCAAACCCATTTTGATTGTCCTGTTTTGGTGGACAATGAGGCAAATGCCGGGGCATACGGCGAAAAATTGTTTGGCATCTTGAAAGGATGCAAAAATGGCATATATGTCAGTATTGGCATTGGTATTGGGCTTGGTATCATTGTTAATGATGAACTGTATCGCGGAAAAGAAGGCTTTTCCGGTGAAATGGGGCATATGTCGATTGACTTTAACGGCAGGCAGTGCGGCTGCGGCAATAAAGGTTGCTGGGAACTTTATGCATCCGAAAAAGCTTTTTATGATCAACTGTGCTTAGTAAAAAACAAACGCCGGATTACTTTGGAAGAAGTGACGAATTGGGTAAAGGAAAATGATGGTGAAACACTACGGGAATTGGATAAGCTGGGGTACTTTTTAGGAATCGGCCTTACGAATATTATCAATACCTTTAACCCCGAGGCGATTGTGCTTCGCAGTAATTTAATTCAGGAAAACCCGACCATTTTAAATTCTATACAAAGTACGATTGCATCCAGAGTGTCAAAATATGTCCGGCAGAACCATCGAATTTATTTGTCGCAGTTGCATCGGAATGCGACAGCAGTTGGGGCTGCGGCTTTTATTGTCCATCATTTTTTGATGGAGTCGGAAGAGCTTTACGGGAATTAAGGATGCTGCAGGTAACCTGGTGTTCATGTTAAAGCTAGGCCATAAAAGAAAAAGATGCGGAGCGCCCACGTGCAAACCACCAAAAAGACAAAAAGGGGCTCTCTGGACCCCTGAGTCTAAGCATGCATCAATCCGAAACCAGCATCATCAAAGTTTTAACATCCGCTCTAACGCCAAAACCGCATCCCGCGCTGTATTTTCCTCTACTTTGATCACGTTTGTTTCTTTGCCCTCGATGATATTTTCCAGTGACCATAAAAGATGGGGCAGGTTGATCCGGTTCATGGTCAGGCACGGGCACATGACCGGATTTAACGAAATAATCTTTTTATCCGGATGATTTTTGATCAGGCGCTGCACCAGGTTCATTTCAGTGCCAATTGCCCAGGCGCTCCCGGCCGGCGCGTTTTCAATCGTATCAATGATGTATTTTGTGGAGCCGCTGAAATCTGACAGGGCAACCACTTCATGCGCACATTCCGGATGGACAATGATTTGCATATCCGGATATTTCGCGCGCACGAATTCGATATTTTTGATGGTAAAGTGCGCGTGCACGGAGCAGTGCCCTTTCCATAAAATGACTTTCACATTTTCCAGCGCGCCTTCGTAGATAAGTTCGTTCCGGATCGGGTCCCAGACTGCCATATCTGCGAGTTCCACGCCCAAATCAAATGCAGTGTTCCGGCCGAGATGCTGGTCTGGTAAAAAGAAAACCCGTTCTTTCTGGGTGAAGGCCCACTTGACCATTTTTTTCGCATTTGAAGAGGTAACGGTTGCCCCGCCGTTGCGCCCGACAAATGCTTTTATCGCTGCTGTGGAGTTGACATAGGTAAGGGGCAGCATCGTATCCCCGAACAAAGATTGCAACATATCCCATGCCCGTTCCGTCTGGTGGATGTCGGCCATGTCTGCCATCGAGCAGCCTGCGCGCATGTCGGGGAGAATGACAGTTTGTTCCGCTGATGTTAAAATATCCGCCGTTTCTGCCATAAAATGTACACCGCAAAACACAATGTATTTGGCATGGCGGTTTTTTGCCGAAATTTGCGCAAGCTGCAGCGAATCACCGGCAGCATCGGCAAACTGGTATACTTCTTCACGCTGGTAGTGGTGACATGGGAGGAAAAGTTGCGCGCCCATTTCTTTTTTGATGTCCCAAACCCGGTTTTCCATTTCTTCTTGCGAAAGAGACTGATATTTTTCCGGCAAAGTCGTAAGTTGTAACGTTTCCAGCAGGCTCATAAAGCAACCTCCTTCGTATTTTCCACGATTGCACTGATATCAAGTACTGGATAGGAATGGGTCAAAAATCCGAGCGAAATCCACTCGATGCCGGTTTCAGCATAGCTCCGGATCTTTTCCATTGTGATGTTGCCCGATGCTTCCGTCGCAATATGGGGCGGCACGAGCGGGAGCCATTCGCGAATTTCTGCCGGTGATCGGTTGTCAAACATGATGATGTCAGCACCGGCACGGACAGCCTCAAGCAGCTGGTCTTTTGTTTCAATTTCGACTTCAATTTTCACAGTATGCCCGATGGATGCTTTCACTGTTTCCACGGCTTTTGTGATGCTGCCGGCAAATGCGATATGGTTGTCTTTCAGCATGACACAGTCGTACAGCCCGCGCCGGTGGTTGAATCCGCCGCCTGCTTTAACGGCGGATTTTTCAAGCATCCGGAGGCCAGGGGTTGTCTTTCTTGTATCGCAAATCTTTGCATGGGTGCCTTTCGTCTCACGGACTGCAGCGTTTGTTGTTGTTGCAATGCCCGACATGCGCTGGACGAGATTCAGGATTACCCGCTCTCCGGAAAGGAGGCTTACAATGGGCCCGTGGATTTCTGCAATGACCGTACCTTTTTCAAGCCAGGCACCGTCCTGGGGGAAAATGCGGGGTCTCACCGTACTGTCCAGGATACGGAAACCTTCTTCTATCACATCTTTCCCACAGAAAATCCCGTTTTGTTTTGCAATGAACGTTAATTTGCCCGGTTGATCCGGCGAAAAAATATATTCCGTATTGATATCGCCTTCCCCAATGTCTTCCATGAAAAAATCTTTAAGCATGGATTGAAGTTTGAGCTTGTTCATAAAGTCCCCTCCTTGCGATCAAGCCTTTGTTTTTTGCATGAATGAGATGGATACCCTGCCAGTCGCTGCTTTCATCCGGGTAATCGGCGCGGATATGGGCACCACGCGATTCTTTCCGGAAAAGCGCCGATTGTGTGATGAAAAAGCTGTTGGTAAACATAAAGACTTTTTCTATTTCTTCCTTTGTAAGATGGTCGAGTGAAAAAGCGGAAAACGTATCAGCCCCGCGTGCTTCGAGCCACTGCAAAAGATGCCGCAACCCGGTTTCCGTACGGATCACACCGGTATTTTCCATCATTTTTTCCTTCAATGCTGCGGTGTCTAACCGACGGGCGATTTCCGGATTTAAAGGAGGGCGGACGATTTCTACTGTTTCGCCGCCCGATGCTTCAGGTTCCGATGCATTTAAAAACGCTGCGAGCCGTTTGCCGAATACGAGCCCTTCCAAAAGCGAATTGCTGGCGAGCCGGTTTGCACCGTGTACGCCGCTTGCCGCGGCTTCCCCGATGGCATACAGCCCGTTTACCGTTGTTCTGCCATATGTATCCACTACGATGCCGCCCATAAAGAAATGGCTGCCCGGGACAACAGGCAACAGGCCGGAATGGATATCAATGCCGCTTTCCCGGCAAATCCGGGAAATGGTCGGGAACCTTTTTTCAAAGTGTTTGATTTTACGGATGTCCAGAAAAACTTTCTTTCCGCTATGAATCGTTTGATGAATTTGGTGGGCGACCACATGCCTGGGTGCCAGGTCTTTTAACGGGTGGACACCCGCCATGACAGGCGATCCATTTTCGTCCACGAGTACTGCACCTTCTCCGCGGACGGCTTCGGACACAAGGCCTTTCGCGCAGCCTTCCGCATACAATAATGTCGGGTGAAACTGGACGAACTCCATATCTGCAAGTTCCGCGCCGGCCCGGTATGCCATTTGAATCCCGTCGCCGATGATTTCCGGGTGGTTCGAGGTAAAAGGATACAAGCTCCCTAGCCCGCCGGTTGCGATTACGGTATGATCGGAAAAATAACGGCGGATTTTACCGGCGGCCGTTTTTGTTTTTACACCGGTTACGCGTCCTGTTTCTGCGGATACGATTAGTTCAAACGCCAGCTCATGTTCGATCATCCGGACGTTTTTTCCAAGTTGCCCGAGAAGATGTTGAATGACAAATTTGCCGGTTGCATCGCCGCCGCAATGGAGAATACGGTGCACTGTATGGGCGCCTTCAAGCCCTAAATCAAGCCCGCCGTCCGGCCGCCTGTCTACGGGAAGCCCGCTTTTTATGAGTGCTTCCGCTACAGCCGCACCCTCTTTCACCAATTTTTCCACTTCTTTTTCATCATGGTGCCGGCAGCCCGCCCGGATCGTGTCTTTCACATGCAATTTAAAACGGTCTTCCGGCGAGAGGACGGCTGCGATCCCGCCTTGTGCTTTGTAGGAATTGCTCGTTTTTACCTGCGCCTTTGTGA
This sequence comes from Weizmannia sp. FSL K6-3076, assembly GCF_038007245.1. Classification (NCBI taxonomy): domain Bacteria; kingdom Bacillati; phylum Bacillota; class Bacilli; order Caryophanales; family Bacillaceae; genus Heyndrickxia; species Weizmannia sp. FSL K6-3076. The sequence continues at coordinate 530,608 of NZ_JBBOWU010000001.1, forward strand.
TGATCGTCACTTCGTAGCGGCTGCCCAAGTGCACGGCCAACTGTAAGGCGGCAATCCCGCTTCCCAAGATACATATTTTTTCTGTCATCGGTCTCCCTACTTTACATCTGTCTTGACACCTATCTTTGCACAAAATTAAACTGAATACAAGTACTTTTTAGGAGGCTAGCTATGTTTTATTTTGATTATGCGGCAACGACAAAAATGAGTGAACGGGCACGGGAGACGTTTATGGAAGCGGCCGAATCTTTTTACGGAAACAGTGAAAGCCTGCATGACATCGGGACGGATGCGCGGGCGGTTCTTGAAAAATCGCGGGACTTGATCAGCAGCTATCTCGGCATACCGGCTGAAGGGCTGTATTTTACTTCAGGCGGGACGGAGGGGAATTTATTGGCGATTGTTTCGCTTGCAATGGGAGCTTCCGGAAGGGGAAAACATATCATTTCGTCGATGGCGGAGCATGCGTCCGTCCATTCGGCGCTCGGGTTTTTGGAAAGGCTGGGATTTGAAGTGACAAGGCTCCCGTTTACAGAAAAAGGGACGGTGGATGTTAAGAAGCTTGAAGCGGCGATCCGGCCGGACACGGTGCTCGTTTCGGTTCAGCATATTAACCAGGAAATCGGCACCATCCAGCCTATTGAGGAAATTTCCCGGATGGTAAGAAGGCGGGGGATCCTGCTTCATTCCGATTGTGTGCAGTCATTTGGCAAGGCCGATGTAGCGCGCATGATCCCTTACGTCGACAGCATCACCCTCTCTTCACACAAAATTCACGGGCCAAAAGGGGTCGGAGCAGTGTACATTCACCCCTCTTGTGTCATGGCGCCTGTTTTTCCGCATTTATCCCATGAAAAGGGGTTCCGCGGCGGGACGGTGAATGTGCCCGGCATTGCCGGATTTGCTGCCGCTGTCGAGGAAATTTTGATAGAAAGTGAGCGGGACTGGGAATACCGGACTGCATTAAAAGAGGCAACCGGCGGGGCGGTTGTTTTTATAGAAGGGGAACGGGCGATGCAGCTTCCTTCCATCGTCGGCTGTATGATTACAGGCGTTCAGGGGCAGCTTGTTTTATTGGAGTGTAACAAAGCGGGATTCGCGATTTCAACCGGGAGCGCCTGCCAGGAACATCATGAAGGCGGGAGCAAAGCGGTTGAAGCCATGGGATACCCGAGGGAAGCGGCTGATCAGTTTTTTAGAATTTCTTTTGGGCGCCACACAACAAAAGAGGAGATCTTTTCACTCGGAGAAAGATTGAAACAGATTGCGGCTGTGCACCGTGTCGGAACCGCGAGATGAAATCTATTTGCCCGCTGAACAAACATTGAGTGACTTATGGTTCAAGCAGTTGGTAATGTGGAAAGAGGGTATATGGAAGAACATGTATGGGTAGAATTTTACTTGAAGGGATAGATGAGTGGAAAAAATGGGAAGACACGCTGTTACTTAATTTTGCTGTTGACAGCTTCCCCGGTGTGGTGATATATTTACCTCGAATAGGTCAAGAAACTCGGAAACTTAACCAAAAAGGGATATGGTAAGACCGTCAGTCGGAGGCGGTGTCTTTCAGTGTTGTGAGGTGCTTAGCAATCGAAGCTAAGTACAAGAGAATCAGAAAAGGCGTCAGCATCGAAGCTGGCGCCTTTAGTATGTCAAAGGGGGAAACCAAATGTGAAGAGAGTGATGGTCTTTATTGATGGCAATAATTTCGAAGCGGCTCTTACTGCCTTGTACGGGTCTCAGCAGAGGCTGGACTATTTAAAGTTGGCAGAATACGTGGCTGCCCGGAGAGATGGGATCCTTCAGCGCATTTATTATTACACAGCAGTCGGAAGTTTGGATAAAGAAAAAGCGGCAGCAACGAAATTATTTATTGATCATTTAAACAAAAAGGTTCCAAAATGTATCGCGAAACTGGGTTATTTAAGTGTTGTGGGAATAAATGCGCTAGGCAAGCCAATTTTTACAGAAAAAGGAACAGATGTAAATATAGCGGTAGATTTGGTGTCACTTGCTTTTAATAACGGTTATGATGAGGCAATTTTATTCAGTGCTGATACGGATTACGAAGCAGCCATTAAAATGGCCAGAAGTTTGGGGAAAAATGTGGTTGCCGGTGTCGTAGATCAACAAAAAGCGGGTTATATGAAGGATCTTTGTGATGAGTATATTACTTTAAAAAAAGAAGACTTTAATCAGTGCATGCGTTAATGAAAAAGTAAAGCTGCCCGGAGTCCGAGCCTCAAGGCAGCAAATGATGCGCTTGGCTGTATAGTTCGAATCTGTACAGCCTTCTAATCATGAGTATGAACGGACAACACGGGTTCATACCCATTTTCTTTCGACATTTTTATTCCCATTTGAAAGAATGAAAAAACCTGTCTGCCATGCCATCCGTGTGGGAATCGCTTTATGGATTAAAATACGCGTGGTTTCCGCCATAAGAGGAATAGCCTTCCTAAAGGGCACAACTTTTAATATACATAATATCTGAATTTTTTTAAAAGGAAACAAAAAGTTTCCTGCTTGTCTGTTTAAGCATGCGCCGAAGTGGGGAAAGGTATTTTGCAAAATGTACAGAAGCGCCAAAGTGCATTTGACTTCATTGAAAGTTTGGATATATTATAAATTAGAAATTTTTCCATCATGGAAGCTTCAAAAAATATCATGCAAAGAAAACTGGATAAAAAAATTTTGCTTATACATCCTAAAAGATAGCAATACCCGCCGGACATCCCGGGAAAAATACGGGTGTAGCGGGAAGAAACACGCTGGCACTTAAATATAGCCTGATTTCGAATGATCTATTTTGCGAATTTGCGTTGATGCTGGTACGGTGAGCAGCAGCAGGAATGTTTTTATTCTCTATCATATAAGAAATGAGAGGTGGGTATGATGGACTTAAGTCCGAAAGAAATTGCGGATGTAGCAATTGAAAAAGGAATAGCGAAAGCGAACAGCTCGTTTTTGTCGATGGTGGTGCTTGGTTTTTTGGGCGGGGCTTTTATTGCAATCGGTTATTTGGCTTATATCCGGGTGACCGGCACGATGCCAGCGAGCTGGGGCAGTTTTGACACATTTATGGGTGCCGCAGTGTTCCCGACCGGCCTGATCTTGATTTTGGTTGGGGGCGGCGAGCTTGTCACCGGCAATATGATGGCCGTCAGCATGGCCTGTTTTGACAAAAAGATTAACATCTTGCAGCTTATCTGGAACTGGTTGTGGATCACCATTTTTAACCTGATCGGTGCGCTGTTTGTGGCCTACTTTTTCGGGCATTTTATCGGCCTGACAGAGGGGGATTTTTTGGCGAAAACAGTTCACACGGCAGAAATGAAGACAAGCGCACCTTTTTGGCAGGCATTTGTCTCCGGGATCGGTTGTAACTGGCTTGTCAGCATGGCAGTCTGGCTTTGCTACGGCGCCAAAACGTTTGCAGGCAAAATCCTCGGCATCTGGTTTCCGATCATGGCTTTTGTGCTGATTGGGTTCCAGCACGTCGTTGCCAATATGTTCATTATTCCGGCCGCTATTTTTGCGGGGCATCTTTCATGGATGTTATTTTTGAAAAATATCATTGCCGTTTTCCTCGGGAATGCGGCAGGCGCAGTTGTGTTTGTCAGCATGCTCTACTTTATCGCATATAAAAAAGAAGGGGTGCAAAAGACAGACACTGCACTTTGAAAGGGAAGGCTTCTCACAAAATGGGAAGCCTTCCTTTTGGTTTTCGGTAAAAACCGGATCAATTTTCCAGCCATTGCAGAAAAGGACGTAAATTTGAATAGGCGAGGCAGGATGGGAATGAGTCAGCAAGAATGCAAAGATCGGATAGAAAAAGCAGCAAAAACTTTGTACCCCGCCTGGTTCTAACGGAGAAAGAGCCATTACCAAGCCCTTCGTAATAATGGGTATCACAGTGCTTCCCGAGCAAAGCTCCACTTGCTTCCGCTCCCTATTCACACAAATTTTGCATGATTCTACAAATTTCCGCAAAGGATTGATATAATAGATATATAGTCTCAGACATTGGATCTGTTACTTATGGGACATCGTTTTTTGGAAAAACAACCTGTTCATAAATTGCAGATTGATGCTGGGTACATTGTCCTATGGATATCTTTACGGATTCCGGTTTGCAAGGGGATACCCATTTTAAAAAACAAATCTATCGCAGTGGAACCAGGGGGAAGAGGATGAGCAAACTACTACATACGACTGCAGCGAAAAAAGCACTGACTAAAGTTGAAAGGGTGGCTGAAAAGGTAAGGCAGGTTTGGGATACGCAAAAGTCCGTAGAAGAGCAGGCCGACTCCATTCGTTCCCTGCTTGATCAGGAACTTGCGCGGGATGAATACTTTGTGATTGTGGATGAAAACGGTGTGGGTTATATCCATACGAACCGTCTCCGGGAAGGAACTATTTTTAATGACAAAGTGGGGCTGGCTGCTGCCGGTACAAATACAGGTCTGTTACAGGTGTACCCAAGAGATACGGGGGAAGTGCTCATTGATGCCTCGTGTCCGCTTTTGACTGAGCCAAATGGAAAGCGCTTTAATTTGCGGATGGGCAGGCTTGTTCATCAGCCGTTTATCGGTCTCCTTTTTGGGGGGATAACGGTGGTGTCGAGCGTAGCAGCATCATTGGCCGCCTATTTTTTTCATCAAGACCTGGTGGAAACAGGCAGTGTGTTCGGCATTACCCTTTTCGTCAGTCTTGTGCTTAGTTTGGTCGCCTATTTGATCATCACTCATCAGCTGCGACATTGGTATGCGGTTACAAGAAAAATTTCATCGGGGGACTTGAGCGCAATGGTGAAGACAGTAGGGCTGCGCAATGAGTTCCATCAAATCGGCTATGAAATAAATAAAATCATTTTAGGGATCCGGGCAATGATCCGTGACTTTAAAAATGGAAGCGAAACAGTGGAACAGATAAGCAAGGAACAAGAAATGGAATTGCAGCACATTTCCGCAGCTTTTGAACAAATCTCTGCAGCCGTCCAAACTTTTCGGGGCGGCGCTGAGATTCAGGGCAACTCGGTTGGAAATGCGAATGAGATGGTGGAAAAGATGATGGAAAAGGTATGGGAAATGCAGGAAGAAGCGGAGAATGCTGTTGCCGGGGCGGATGAAGCACTGAGGGATGCAAGTAAGGGAGAACAGGCTGTACAATTGGCGAAAAACCAAATGAAGGCGATTCAGGATGAGGCTTCAAATACAGCGTCTAATATCCGTTTGGTAGCCGAAGAAGCGAAAACGGTCATGGAAAAGGTGTCGGCCATTACGGAAATTTCCAAGCAAACGAATATGCTGGCACTTAATGCCTCGATTGAAGCGGCACGGGCTGGCGAGGTCGGAAACGGTTTTGCGATTGTCGCCAATGAGGTGAGAAAACTGGCGGAAGGGACAAATGTATTTGCCGAACATATCATGTCCTCTATGAAAAAAACAAGGGAAGATTTAGAAGCAGCTGTTGCGCAGGTTGAACATAATGTAAAGGCGATCGATAAGGGAATGGAGATTGTTTCGCAAACCGGTGAGACCATTATGCAATTAACAAAGAGCGCCGTCCGGACACAAGACATGGTCATCCATAATCGCAAGTCTGTTCAAAACATCACGGAGGAGGGGGAAAAGCTTCAGGAAATGATAAAAGAAATAAAAACGATTACGGAAGATTTCACCAAAACAGTGGCTGAAACGAACGCCAGCATGGAAATTCAGGTGGAAGGCGTAAATTCGATCGCTCAGAATGCAACACAGCTGGCATCGGAAGCCAAGCATCTTAACCGCATTGTGAAAAGATTTCGGGATGGAAAAGACATTTTTTAAAAAGGGGACGCCCATTTCGCAAGCGCGACGTGGACGCCCATTCTGAAAATAGGGGGAGTGATTTTCATTTTTTACGGATGCATTCATTGCGGTAGGGGTGTTCCTCCTAAAAAGAACCCTAAACCAAGCCTTAATTAAGATAACTTAAGAAACGGGTTATAAAAGCGGCTGCCGTTGTGAAAGGTGACAAGCAGTGAAGCAACCAAGATGGCCAAAAAGACAGCCATTGTTGCATAGTCCTTTAACTGAAAAGGGCGTGCACTGTACCAGGTGCGTTTTTTATTTTTTCCGAAGCCGCGTAGTTCCATCGCGTTGCTGATGGTTTCGATTTTATCAAGGCTCGACAAGATGAGCGGAATCAGGATGGTTGCCGCATTTTTTATCCGTTTCGGCAGCTTTTCTTTGCGTGACATATCTAAGCCTCTTGCCTGCTGGGAAAGGGCGATATTGTGAAAGTCCCGCTGAATATCGGGAATATAGCGGAGCGCTAGGGCAACCGCAAATGAAATCCGGTAGCTGATCCCGATTTTATTGAGCGATGCAGCAAACTCGCTTGGATGCGTCGTTACAATAAACAGAAGTGCGGCTGGAATGACCGTGAAATATTTGAGTGTAATGTTAAACTGGTAAAAAAGCTGTTCCCACGTGATATTGTACCGGCCGGCAATCGAGAACAGCACATGGCTTGTCCCGTAAATTTTTACACCCTGTCCTGGCGAAAAAATATAAATCGCAATGTTATTCAAAAGCAGAAAAGCCAAGATAAAAAGCAAAATAAATAATACTTCCCGGATCTTGATGCGTGAAATGTAAAAAATAACAAGGCTTAAAAGAAAAAGGAAAAGAAGCACACGTGTATCATAGGTAAGCATGGCAGCAAAAGACCACATCAAAAAGAGAATCAATTTTGTCGCACCAGTCAATTCATGGACGGGGGATTTCCGCTCGATATAAGACAGCATTTCGGTTGCCATTTGTCTGTAGCCCCCTTTCGTACGTGATAAAGCGTTCCGTGAAACTTTCCGGGTTCAAATGTAGCCGGTTTGCAAGCGCATAGAGGGATGTCTCTTTTAAATTGGCACGTCGGATTATATCAGGATGAGTTAAAATTCCGGCAGCCGAACCGTCGGCAATTTTTTCTCCGTCTGCAAGTACAATGGCGCGCGGCGTATACTCCAGCATGAGGTGCATGTCATGGGTGATGAAGAGAATTGTGATGCCTTTTTTGTTCAGTTCCACCAAAAACTCCATGATTTCATGGTAATGCATATAATCCTGGCCGGCAGTTGGTTCATCGAGAATCAAAATATCCGGTTCCAGTACGAGAATAGAAGCAATGGTCACCCTTTTTTTCTGTCCGAAGCTGAGCGCGGAAACAGGCCAATTCCGAAAAGGGTAAAGACCGCAAAGCCGCATGGCATTTTCTGTGCGTTTTTTGATCTCTTCCGGGGCAATTCCCCGGTTGGCCAGACCAAGCGCAATTTCATCGAAAATCATATGTTTTGAGATCATCTGGTTCGGGTTTTGCATGACCATGCCAATCCGAAGCGACCGTTCTTTAATGGTGTCGTTTGTGACGTCTTTCCCTTTGTAAAAAATTTTTCCGGAAGAAGGTTGTTCAAAGCCGCAGATCAGACGTGACAATGTTGATTTTCCTGCACCATTTTTCCCGACAATGCTTACCATTTCCCCTTTTTGGATGGTGAAAGAAAGGTTTTTGAGCACAGGCTGCCCGGGTTTATACGAAAAAGACAAATGATGGATTTCAAGCACCGGCTCTGTTTCGATGCGGGCAACCGGCTTTTTGGCATGTTTATACCAGTTTAAAAGGGCGTCTTTGCACCGGCTGAGTTGAAATGTATCCAGGTGGGCCGGATGCATTTCAGGTGTAATGCGGCAGCCGGCATATTTTGCAGCTTTGACATAAAGCGGCTCCCGGATATGGCACGTTTCCAGCACGGAAGAAGAAAGCAATTCATCCGGCGTACAATCGCTGATCATGTTGCCTTCATCCATCACAATGACTCGGTCTATTTTTTCAGCCAGTACATCCTCAAGCCGGTGTTCAATGATTATGACGGTCACGTTTGCTTTTTTTCGGATGTCCGAAATAAGCTGAATGGCTTGCTTTCCGGTTGCCGGGTCGAGATTTGCGAGCGGTTCATCAAACAAAAGAATTCCTGTATGGTCCACCATTACACCAGCAAGAGACACTTTCTGCTTTTGGCCGCCTGATAATTCATGTACATGTGCTGAAAGCTTGTTTTCAATACCGACTGTCCGAGCTGCTTTATCAACGGCATCATGCATGTCACGGAGCGCGAGACCCTCATTTTCCAGGGCAAAAGCGATGTCCTCGCCGACGGTTAAGCCAATGAACTGTCCGTCCGGATCCTGTAGCACTGTCCCGACTAATTTGGATATGGAGAAAATGTCCATATCTTTTGTTTCTTTTCCGTTTATCTTTAGACTTCCGGATACTTTGCCTTTATATGAAAAAGGAATGAGACCGTTAATGCAGTGGCCAAGTGTGCTCTTCCCCGACCCGGACTGCCCGAGGATCAGCACGCTTTCCCCCTCATAAATCGTTAAATTGATATCATGCAGGGTAGGGGTGGCCTGACTTCTGTATTGAAACGTATAATTCTGGAATTCAATGACGGGCTTTTTCATCTTTTCCTCCCGGTATTCTATCATTCTTTTCGGAGACTACCGCTTTTGCTTCTCGTTTTCGCGTAAGCAGCAATCAGCAATGTTCCGATAATCCCGACTGTCACCATGTTGGACACACCCGCGACAATGCCTTGTAAAAATACTTTATTGGCAGGTTCCGCATAGATAAGGATGTCGAGCAAAGGGGCAACAAGAAACCATCCGATTGCTTGGGCAATGACTTGTACGATATTAAACAGAAAAATCTTTTTGCCGTTTAGAATGCCGGATTCGATGTCTATTTTTTTCGAAACAAGGCCGAATAAGAAGCCGACAAGGGTAGAAACGATCACCCAGCTCCACCAGATAGACCCGTAAGAAATGGCATCCTTTAAGGCATGCCCGATCAAGCCAATCAGGGCGCCTGCAACTGGGCCGTATACAATCGACATAAGGGCAAGAAAAGCATAAGACGTTTCAATGGTCGTATTCGGGATGCCGGTCGGGATGGAAACAAACCTGCCCAAAATAATAAAAACGGCAGCGCCAATCCCGATTGCAACAATTGTGACGATCGATCTTCTGTTTGATTGCATGTCGTGTTCCCCCTATTTTTGATATACAATTTTCGGTGCTTTGCGGATGGTAATGTTCCATTTGATACCGGTATCGATATGGTAGGCTTTTGCGAAAGAGCCCTGGTTGATGGCGATGCCGAGTTTGTACAGGGAATTGATGTACAAAAGCGGTTCGCCAATATGGCTGTCGGCAAAAGAATGGCCGAATGTCATAATGTTTTTATAATGCTGGCGGGATTCGTTAAAAATCGTGACTTCGAACGAATCGCCGTAGTTGACGTCCAATTGCCTGAACAAGGAAGAATCAATATTGGTCCATAAATTGCCGAAACGGACATCCAGCGTATCGATCGTGCCTGTAATCACGCCATCCTGAAGCTCCGGTGCTTTTCTCGGCAGTTCAATAATGGAGTCAGCCGGAATTTCCGGCCCGATTTCTTCAAAACGGATCACCCCGGCAGCCAGCTTTGCGCCGGTGTAGGCATATACATCACGGCCGTGAAACGTATACGATTCTTCTGAATGCGGGAGCCGGTTGGTGGTTTCGTCAATTTCTCTGGCGGCCACAATCGTGTCTTTAATGTGGGTCAGGGTGCCGTTATCCGGTGTGATGATGTACTGGCCGTTTGCCGTTTTGGCGGCAATGCTGCGCCGATCGGATCCGACACCGGGGTCGACCACGCTCACAAACACGGTATCCGCCGGCCAGTAGGAAATCGTCTGGTACAGCCGGTAAGAAGCTTCCCAAATATGGTAGGGTGGAATTTCATGGGTCAAGTTAAAGATTCGGAGCGCTGGGTCAACCGAGACTGCTACCCCGTTCATCGCGGCTACGGCGCCGTCGCATAATCCGAAGTCTGTTTGAAGTACCAATGGTTTTGTCATATCATTTCCTCCTTGAATTTTGAAAAATAAAAAACCACGCCCCTATACGATAAGGGCGTGGTTTGAATTCACGCGGTACCACCTTCGTTCACTGTTTACTCACATAAACAGCCTTAGCCAGTACGGGAGCCTGCAATCTCCTTATACTGCGGCGCTTTAACGGGCGCTCTTCCCGCCGGAACCTACTTACGGTTAAGCTTTCAGCACGGAACTCCAAGGCCATTTTTCCGGTTCGTCCTTTTGCTTCTTTTCAGCAACCGAAGCTCTCTGTGAAAATTCGTGAACCGTACTTTTCCTTTTCCTCGTTTTTGGAATGAACTTTGAATTCATTATAGGATTAATCATTTGAAATTTCAAGATAAAATTTTATAATTTTGCTTTTTCATCAAATCCCGTCTTCTATCCTGAAAATATACATCAGCTGATTTTCGTCTTTTTGCTGGTGCCGCGCTCACTGCTGTATTGGCGTCTAATTGCGGCCGTGCCGTTTCCGGGTTGGTTGCAGATGAAAACGGCACGATTTCTGACGCTCCGCCGGTTATTGCGCCGTATACCCTCCGTCCAGCACGGCTGCCTGGCCGGTGATACCTTTTGCTTTATTGCTAACCAAAAAAACGGCATAATCAGCGATTTCTGTGACAGAAAGCAGCCGTTTTTGCGGGACAAGGGGATAAATCACTTCCTCAAGTACTTTTTCAAAAGGCACTTTCCGCGTTTCTGCCAGGTCTTTCAGCTGGTTGCGTACAAGCGGCGTGTCGACATAGCCCGGGCAAATGGCGTTGACACGAATGCCATGCTCCGCCCCTTCCAAAGCGGCTACTTTCGTCAACCCGATCACCCCGTGTTTGGCGCTGTTGTAGGCGGCTTTGCCGGCAAACCCGATCAGACCGTTAACGGATGCCATGTTTAAAATCGTGCCGCCGCCCTGTTTTTTCATGATGGGGAAAGCATATTTGATGGCCATAAAAGGGGCTGTCAGCATGACTTTAATCAGCAGTTCAAATTTCTCTGTCGGAAAGGCTTCAATCGGCGAGACGTACTGGAGCCCGGCGTTGTTAACGAGAATATCCAGACGGCCGAATGTGCCTGCCGTTGTTTCGATCACTTGCTTCAAGTCCTTTTCGATCGTGACATCACACGGTGCAGAGACAGCGCCCAATTCATCAGCTGCTTTCTGGCTTGCTTCGGCGTTTTTATCGGAAATCACGACATTGGCGCCTTCTGTTTTAAAAGCGCGCGCAATGGCAAGGCCGATGCCGCTTCCTGCCCCTGTCACAAGCGCGGTTTTTCCTTCAAGGCATTTTTCCATCCCTTTTTCCTCCCTGTAATTCGGATCAAATGATGCCAAATATGGTGTAGAGTGCAATGGCAAAGAAAACAGAAACGGTTTTAATGATGGTGACGGCAAAAATATCACGATAAGACTGCTTGTGCGTCAAACCTGTAACGGCAAGCAGCGTAATGACCGCACCGTTATGCGGAAGGGTATCCATACCGCCGGATGCCATGGCAACAACACGGTGCATGACTTCGGGCGGAATATGGGCAGCGGCAATGGCTTTGTTGTACTGATCCGCCATCGCGCTCAGTGCAATCCCCATGCCGCCCGATGCCGAGCCGGTCACCCCGGCAAGCGTTGTTGTTGTTACTGCGCCGTTTACAAGCGGATTTGTAAACGTATGGGAAATGCCGTGGCTGATCGTTGTAAAACCGGGAAGCGAGGCAATAACGCCGCCAAACCCGTATTCAGCTCCGGTATTCATCGTTGCGAGCAGAGATCCGCCGATACTTGCATTCAATCCTTCTTTTATATTTTTCGGTACCCTTTTCCAGTCAAAAGCAACCGTTGCCAAAATGCCCATGACAAGCGCCATTTCCACCGCCCAAATGGCAGCCACCGCGTTGATGTCCACCGTGCCAAAAGCGTCAAGGCCGATTTTGGAAAAATCGAATCCGTCCGGGTACCATTTCGGGATATAGGTGGTAAAAACTTTGTTCATGACACCGACAAGAACGAGCGGGACGAAAGCAAAAATCTGCCTGGCCAGCGATTGGCTTGCGGAAAGATCCGGTGCTGGTTCCTGTTCGGCTTCAAGCGCCGCGGCCGTTTCTGAAGGAAAACCGTAATAGCCCTCGCCGGATTTTTCCGCTTTTTTCCGCCTGTATTCCAAGTATAACAGGCCGCATATCAGCACGAATGCACCGCCGAGCAGACCGAGAATCGGTGCTGCATAAATGTCCGTTTTAAAGAAAGTGGTGGGGATCACGTTTTGGATTTGCGGCGTGCCAGGCAAAGCATCCATCGTAAACGTTAAGGTTCCTAAAGCGATTGTCCCGGGAATGAGCCGTTTCGGAATATCCGCTTCCCGAAACATTTGGGCGGCAAACGGATAGATCGCAAACACGGCTACAAACAAGCTTACACCGCTGTAGGTCAGAATCGCTCCAAGCAGCACGATGGCAAGCATCGCCCGTTTTGCGCCGATGAGCTGGACGATCGTTTTGGCAATAGATTCTGCAATCCCGCTCATTTCCACCACTTTGCCGAAAATGGCACCTAAAAGGAAGACAGCAAAATAAGATTTAATAAAGCTGACCATCTTTTCCATAAACACATTTGAAAAGAACGGGAGCACATATTCCGGCGCCGTCAATAGTACGGCGAGCAGCGCGCACAAAGGGGCAAACAGGATCACCGAGTACCCCCTGTATGCAACAAATATTAATAGGCCCAGCGATAATAAAATGACGAAAAAGTCCATCTTCATCCCCCATTTTTCAATTTGAGAAAACGGTTACATTTATGAGCGTATCCGATTTGCCAGCAAACCTGTTTCCATAATCATAATAAAATGCAGCTGCCACAGTTGAATCAGCTTTCGATTGCAAGCATTACCCCAAAGTATTGTTGCAAAAGCGTCCGAGGATCTGCCCGGGTTTTTCAACTCATTCGGACAACCGGACTGCAAAAAAGAAAGCAGAAGCCGCCACGCCGGGCAGCTCCTTGATTTTTACCACCTTGCTGTCAGCATTTTCCGGCGGGTGTAGAATTCGACGCCGTCTGTGCCATTTGCGTGAAGGTCGCCGAAGAAGGAATTTTTCCAGCCGGAAAACGGGAAAAAGGCCATGGGCGCAGGCACCCCAATATTAACGCCAAGCATGCCGGCCTGGATCTTTTCCCTGAAGTAGCGGACATTGCTGCCGTCTTTCGTAAACAGACAGGCGCCGTTACCAAACTCAGACTGGTTTGCCACTTCAATGGCTTCTTTCAGGCTTCCCACGCGCACAACGGAGAGGACCGGCGCAAAAATTTCATCTTTCCAAATGCGCATATCCGGGGTGACTTTGTCAAAGATGGTCGGCCCGAGGAAATAGCCATCGCCGTGCGTAGCCGCATCTTTTCTGCCGTCCCTCACCAAAACGGCGCCTTCTGCTATTCCGGTTTCGATATATTTTTCCGTACGTTCTTTATGGTCCTGTCTGATAACCGGTCCGAGGAACACACCTTCATCGAGGCCGTTGCCGATTTGGATTTCATCCGCTTTCTGCTTCAGTTTTTGCAAAAGCGGTTCGGCTGTGTTTCCGACAGCGACCACAACCGAGCAGGCCATGCACCGTTCGCCGGCTGACCCGAAAGCAGCGCCGATTACTTCTTTTACCGCGGTGTCCAGATCGGCATCCGGCATCACGATCGTATGGTTTTTGGCGCCTGCTAATGCCTGCACCCGTTTTCCGTTGGCTGCCGCGGTTTTATACACATATTCAGCCACTGGTTTTGACCCGACAAAGGAGATTGCGGGCACGTCTTCGTGTTCCAATAGACGGTTGACAACATCATGTGCGCCATGGACGATATTGAGCACGCCATCCGGCAGACCTGCTTCCCGGAACAATTCTGCAAGCCGGTTGGCAAGGAGCGGTGTGCGTTCCGACGGTTTCAGGACAAAGGTATTCCCCATCGCGATAGCCAGTGGAAACATCCAGCACGGCACCATCATCGGAAAATTGAACGGTGTAATGCCGCCTACAACACCGACCGGGTAGCGGTACATGCCGGATTCCATATTGGTTGCAATATCCGGCAGCTGTTTTCCCATCATGAGTGAAGGGGCACCTGCGGCAAACTCCACACATTCAATGCCGCGCTGCACTTCCCCGTAAGCTTCCGTATAGCTTTTTCCATTTTCCTCGGTAATCATTTTGGCGAGTTCATCCCAATGGTCCACAAGCAGCTGCTGGAATTTGAACAAGATACGCGCACGTTTCGGAACGGGCGTTGTACTCCACGTTTTGAAAGCCTCTTTTGCTGCTTCTACCGCTTCATCGACATCAAGCGCAACGGAGAGCGGCACTTCTGCAAGCAGGTCGTCTGTCGCAGGATTCGGGACAGCCTGGTAACGGGTTGTTTGCGGCTCAATCCATTTGCCGCCCACATAGTTTTTTAAAATATTTTTCGTCGTTGTGTTCAACGTCAACAGCTCCTTTTTAGAAATGAAATACAATATGTTTTCAATGATGGGGCACAGCTGCAAAGGCAAATCAGCTGTGAATTTGTATTTAAGTTTTGCCCCAGTTTGCACGATGGTTGATTTTTGACAAAACAGGGTACAGCGTAGCAATGATCCGGCCATTTTATACCGAAAAAATTTTCAGAGTGAGCGCTCATGCCGCTTTTTCCCGTTGTAAATTTTCCGGATAAGCACGCCGTCCGCAAATCAGCGGCCGCAATTTTTCAGGATAGGCGGCCATTTAACGCGGTACCAGCCGAAGATTAAAAATCAGCCGCTGCAAACTTCCAGAACCGGCCAGCCTAAAAAATGGCCCGGCATGCAGCATTGGAATCTGAAAAGGCCGGCTGCTCTATCCCCGAGCCTGCACTTCCCCGGAAAACTGGTAATCATAGCAAACAAGATATAAATCTTCTATTTCCTTTTGCGAAGGAACCCGTGGATTGTTTTGCGGGCTGCCGCTGGCAAGGGCATCAGAAGCCATTTTGTTTATGGCGCTTTCAAACGGTTGCTGTGGAATGCCCCAGCCTCTTAAATTCGGGATATTTAAATCAAGGCACAGCTGCTTGACGGCACGGACGGCAAGATCAGCCGCTTCTTTGCCGGACAGGTCTTTCGCTTCCGGTGAAAAAATTTTCCCGATATCCGCGAGCCTTTCCAAACAGACGGATTTACTGAATTCAAGCACGGCAGGCAACAGCATGGCATTCGATACGCCGTGCGGGACGTGGAAGAGTGCGCCGATCGGCCGGCTCATTCCGTGCACAAGGCAGACAGAAGCGTTGGAAAATGCCATCCCCGCTTGCAAAGAACCGAGCGCCATGGCATCGCGAGCTTCCATATTTTCCCCATCTTCGTAGGCACTTTTTAAGTTCGGGATGATCAGCCGCATAGCGGACAGGGCAAGCGTATCGGTTAACGGATGCGCCCTTCTTGAAATATACGCTTCAATCGCATGGCTTAAGGCATCTACACCGGTCGCCGCTGTCACCGATTTCGGGGAAGACTTTGACAAAACAGGGTCCACAATCGCGACAGCCGGCATAAAGGCAGGCTGCTTGATCATCATTTTGACATCATTGGCCGTATTCGTAATGATCGTGGCGTCTGTCGCTTCTGATCCCGTTCCGGCCGTTGTCGGAACCGCAATATGCGCGACAGGCGGCTTTTCTGCTATTTTCCTTGCCCCCATATAATCGCCGATATAACCGCCGTTCGTTGCTACAACGGCAACGGCCTTGGCTGTGTCAATGCAACTGCCGCCCCCGAGAGAAACCAGCAGGTCGCAACTTTCCTGTTGAAAAAGGGCGAGCGCTTCAGAGACATAGTGGTCAACCGGTTCGGAATTGACACCTGCATACACGGCGCTTTTCACGCCGGCTTCCTGCAAAATGTGCTGGCACGCATCCGCATTGCCAAGCCCGGCCATGATTTTATCTGTGACAATTAAAGCTTTTTTTCCTCTTCGGGCCGCCTCTTCACCGATTTTTTCAAAAGCTTGTTTTCCGTAGAGAATGGTTTGCGGGGTCCGGAATACGGCTTGCCTCATTTTATTTTCACTCCTTTTGCGATGCTGCCTTTTTAAATGCAAAAAGCATGCCAAGAGCGTCTCACAGAATAGGGCCCGTTTCATACCGGAAAAGTGTAGGAAAAATACGACAATTGTAGCGGACTGGCTACACTACAGGCGCTACAGGTTATATTTTTTGATTTTCTGGTAAAGCGTTGTGCGGTGGATACCGAGCAGTTCCGCCGCTTTCGTCTTATTGCCGCCTGCATTTTTCAGTGCCCGAATAATGAGTGCTTTTTCTTGCGCCTCACCCGCTTCTCTAGCGCGGCTGATCAAAGATTCAGCGTAGATGTCTTTTGCCGGTTGAGCCTCATGAATCGCTTCCGGCAGATCGCCACGGCTGATTTCCGGTCCGTCGGCGAGTGTCACAAGCCTTTCCACCGTATTGGCCAGTTCCCTTACATTTCCTTTCCATCCGTAAGCCATCATCGCTGCAACTGCCTCCGAACTAATCCTTTTTTCGGGTAAATCGTAACGCCGGCAAAACGCCTTCAGAAAATGGGAAACCAAACCCGGTATATCTTCTTTTCGTTCGCGGAGCGGGGGCAAATGGATCCGGATAATATTCAGCCGGTAATATAAATCCGCCCGGAACGTGCCGGCTTCTACCATTTCTTCAAGATTGCGATTGGTAGCGGCGACAATCCTCACATTCGTTTTATATTTTTTTACGCCGCCAACCCGCTCGGCTTCTTTTTCCTGAATGGCACGCAGCAGTTTCGTCTGCATGGCGGGCGATAATTCCCCGATTTCGTCCAAAAACAGCGTGCCATTTTCCGCCAATTCAAATTTCCCGGGCTTCCCGCCTTTTTTTGCGCCGGTAAACGCGCCTTCTTCGTAACCAAACAGCTCGGATTCAAACAAAGGCTCCGGAATCGCGCCGCAGTTGACGGTAATAAACAGCCCCCGTGCATACGTGCTCAATTGGTGGATGCTTTTGGCAAACAGCTCCTTTCCAGTTCCGCTTTCCCCTGTTATTAAGACAGTTGCCGAAGTCCGTGCCGCCCTTCTTGCCAGCCGTTTTACGCGGGAGATGCTTTCGCTCGTTCCTAAAATTTGTGTGAAGCCGGCTTGATCCGGCATCTTTTTGGAACCTGTTTTTTCTTTCCGGGCGGACAAAGAATCCTGCTGCAGCCGCTCAAAAATTTGATACAATTCCGAGACGCCTTCGAAAATCAGCATGCCAATCGCGCCGACTACCCGGCCCCCTTTCCAAATCGGGATACGGTGGACGACCATTGCCTGCCCCTGAATATATTGGATGACACCGCGCTCAGGGATGGCCGTTTTGACAGTGACATGCAGATTGGTATTTTCAATGACTTCGGTAACATGCCGCCCGATCGCATCTTCCCGTTTGATGCCTGTAAACCGGCTGTATGCCTCGTTGAATTCGATGAGAATACCATTTTCATCGACAACGGCAATGCCCTCATAAGCGCTCTCCAATACGGCGTTTAAAATCTCTGCTGTGTTTTTTGTTTGCGCCATTTGCCGGATATAGTGCGCAAGGCCGTCCAATAGATCCTGCCTTGTAAGGATGCCGGTGCATTTCCGGTTTTCATTCACGACCGGAAATGCAGTAAAAGGCAGGGACAACACGTCAAGCAGGCTGTCTTGTTCAGAGATTGCGACAAAATTTCTCTTCGGCAGGGCGCGCAAGACCGGTTCGTTTTCCATATGATCCAACAATGCGGCGAGGACATGATGCAGCGTCAGCATCCCGACTGGTTGGTCGGTTTCATCTGCGACCACAAGGCTGCTTAAATTTTGCTTGCGCATGATGCATGCTGCTTCCTGGAACACGGTCCCCGGCCGGATGATATGAGGGCAAGGGGACATCCAGACACCTGCTTTTAACATGCTTTCCGTTTTTTCATAGTAAAGCGGTTTTGCCATTTCTCATTCCCCTTTTTGAAACGAAGGCTGCCGGGATACCCGGCACCATTCCGTTTAAATCGTTTTTAAGCATGCAACGAATAACTTCTTCCTTTCTTGCCGATTTCCTTTTGAAAAGTGCCATTTGTAAAATTTTTTTGCCGGATCAGCATGATTTATCATGGGAAAAAGTTTGCTGTTTGGAGGAAAAAGGGAAAAGGTTGCATGAGCGTATAGTAAAATGAAAAAAGGGTGGTCCGTGATGAAGGAAGAAAAAATGCGTTTTCCATTAAGCCCTAAGCCCAATCCGCAGGCTGTTATAACTGGGGAGCATTACCGGTTTACCGTGCTGACGCCGAAGCTGATTCGCTTGGAATATGCGGAAAACGGCATGTTTGAAGACAGGGCGACACAAACCGTGCTGAACCGGGCGTTTCCGGTACCGGCATTCCGGAAGCTGGAAAACGATGTTTCGCTTGAAATCATCACCGAAGCTTTCCATCTGCACTACCTTAAGAAAGGCCCGTTTTCGCCGAATGCACTTTTTATTGATGTGAAAAGCAATTTTACAAACCACAAGAACCGCTGGTATTTCGGAACACCGGTGGAAACATTGAAAGGCACAGCCAGAACGCTGGACCAGGTGGATGGGGAAATCGATTTGGAAGAAGGCATTCTTTCTAAAAAAGGTTACGCGGTGCTGGATGATTCGGAATCTTTTATTCTTGTTGATGAAGAGACGATTGAACCGCGCAAGAACAAAGGCGTGGATCTTTATTTTTTTGCGTACGGCCGCAGTTATCTGGAGGCATTGCGTGATTTTTACAAACTGACAGGGGCGCCACCGCTTTTGCCCCGGTTTGTGTTCGGAAACTGGTGGAGCCGGTACTGGCCGTATAAAGAGCAGGAATATAAAACGCTTGTGGAGCGGTTTGAAAACGAGGATATTCCTTTTTCTGTCGCCGTGCTGGACATGGACTGGCATCTTGTGGATATTCCGGCAAAATACGGGAGCGGCTGGACAGGCTATACGTGGAATAAGGAGCTGTTTCCGGATCCAAAATCGTTCTTGGACTGGCTGCATGCACGGCATTTAAAAGTAACGCTCAATCTGCATCCAGCCGACGGGGTGCGTGCCTATGAGGAAATGTATCCGGAAATGGCTGTAAAAATGGGCATCGACCCGGAGACGGGAGACCCGATTTTATTCGATATCAACAACCGTTTTTTCCGTGATGCGTATTTTGAGTACCTGCACCATCCGCAGGAAAAAGATGGTGTTGATTTTTGGTGGATTGACTGGCAGCAGGGGACAAACAGTTCGATTGAAGGGCTTGATCCTTTGTGGCTTTTGAATCATTTCCACACCTTGGACAGGTTGAAGTCCGGAAAGCGCCCGCTCATTTTATCACGCTACGCCGGCGCCGGCAGCCACCGTTATCCCATCGGTTTTTCCGGCGATACCGTTGTATCCTGGGACTCTTACCGGTTTCAGCCGTATTTTACGGCAACAGCTTCAAATATTGGCTACTCATGGTGGAGCCATGATATCGGCGGCCACTTCGGCGGGGCGCGTGATGACGAACTGGCTGTGCGCTGGGTGCAGTTTGGCACTTTTAGCCCGATCTTGCGCCTGCACAGCACGCAGAGTGAATTCATGGGGAAAGAGCCGTGGAAATACGGAAAAGAAGCGGCGGATGCAATCAAGGCATTTCTGCGGTTAAGGCACCGGCTGGTTCCGTATCTTTACACGATGAACTGGCGGACGCATCATGACTTGCTGCCGCTTGTCATGCCGATGTATGGTTTGTATCCGCTTAATGAAGAGTCGTATGATGTCCGGCACCAGTACTTTTTCGGCAGCGAACTGGTCGTTGCACCAGTAACGGAAAAAAGAAATCCGGCGCTTGGTCTCGCGTGTGTAAAGGTATGGCTGCCGTTTGGCACGTGGTACGACTTTTTTACCGGCCACCGTTATGAAGGCGGCACGAGGTTAAACGTGTACAGGGGGCTTGGCCGTTTGCCTGTTTTTGCAAAAGCCGGCGCGATCATTCCACTTGCGGGGCACTGCCCGCATAAAAACGGAACCGAAAATCCGAAGCAGCTGGATGTGCTGGTTTTTCCGGGGAGCACAAATACCTTTGTACTGTATGAAGATGACGGGGAAACGCTGGCATATGAAAACGGGGCGTATGCCTTGACGAAATTTGAACTCGACTGGGAGCAGCAGAAATTTATCGTGCATCCGATTGAGGGCGACTCGCGTGTTTTGCCTGCTCCAAGAGAGATCCGGATGCTGTTTCGCGGATTCGGAAACATCGAAATATCCGGGTATTCGGCATCCTATGACGAGGCAACAGAGGATTGCAGCATACGATCCGAAAAAAGGGGCTGCGGTTTCATTTTCGGCCGGCACGCACGATGTTCGCGCACGCCGCTTGCAGGATTTTTACGGGCTGCTAAACGCGGCACAGATTGCTTATCGTTTGAAAGAGGAGATTTATGCTTTGGCCCGGGAAGAAGAGGCGCCTTTGAAAATACTGGCCCGGCTGCGCACCATGAATCTCGACCCGGATTTGTTTGATGCGGTGTTTGAGCTGATCTACAGGGAATAAAGCGGCTGCCTGCCGGGGACAGTTTTTTTGGTGCTGCCTGATGTATTTCATAGGTGTGCTGATTGGATTTGGCGGGTAATTCCCGGAAGGCATACTATTAGATTTGGCAAATGAATTTTGAATGTAAAGTATAAGGATAGAAAAGATGAGTTCAGAAAATCCGGAACTTAAGCTAGGGGAATTATTGCCATTGGAAAGGGAACTTGCAGTTGTGTCATCCTGATTTGGAAAACGGCACGCTTGCTGGTTGCGGGTCAACCGGCAAAATCCGCCTCAACCTGTCGAAAAAAGACAAAATGAGAAGGAAACCAGACTGCCTGCTTCGAATATCTTTAAAGAAGAAGAGAAATTGAGGGGGGACCAAATGGACCGGATTGAACAGCTTGAACTAAGAGTGGCCGTTTTGGAACAGGAAGTGGCAACATTAAAAACTGACCTTGCAGCGAAACAGGGAAACCAGCCGGCCAAAAGGGAAGCCGCTCAAAGCACCATACCAACCACAACCAGCACGCCGGATAAACGGGTTGAGAAAACCGTACCACGCATAGAGGATGCTGAGACACCGGTTCAGGCGAAGCCGGAACCGGTTGATTGGGAATACCGGCTCGGAAGGGTGTGGCTGCCGAGAATCTTTATTTTCGTGCTGCTTCTAGGCATCATTTTTGCCTTTACCATTGTGGCCATTGCGGGGACGGAACTAATCAGGGTTTTGCTCGGTTTTGGCGTGGCCGCTGTGCTGTACTTTTTTGGGGAGAGACAGATTAAGAAACAAATGGTGGCACTTGGAACCGTGCTGCTGTCCGGCGCCGTTTCCGTTGCCATTTTGACGACGTTTGCGATGCATGTTTTGTACGGTTTCGTGCCGCCTTTCATTGCATTTATCCTGAACCTGATCTGGATCGGGCTTGGGCTGTTTCTTTCTGACCGGCACCGTTCGGAAGCGATTGCGATTTTAACTGCATGTGCCGGGTATCTTGTGCCGTTTTTGGTTGAAGGAAAGGAACATGCCGCCCATTTTGTCATTTGGTATGAAACGGCATTTTATGCGCTTTTGCTCTTGTTTGCCGTCCGGAAATCTTACAAAGCGCTGTTTTATACGGCAAGCGGGTTGTGGCATGCCGCCGTTTTTATCCTTTATATCAATCTTTTGATCAATCAAGTTGGTGCAGGGATCTCGTATTCTGTTGTGCTTGGGGCGATCATTCAGCATGTGCTGCTTTGCTGGGTCGCTTTTTACAAGAAGGGGATGGGAGAGGCAACAGTGCTGGTCTTATTCTCAAGCTTTGTGCTGACAACCGGATGGGCTTATAGTACGCTGGAGGAAGTGCCGGGCATATTGCTGCAAGCATCGCTTCAACATGCGCTGTTTAATCTATACTTATTGGCCGCTGCAGTCGCTTACGGCTGGTTTGCCTACTACGGCCGGGAAAAACAAAACCGGGAGCAGATCTCTGTCTCCATTTCCATTTGTACAGTAAGCGTTGTTTATTTCCTATACCAGATTTTGCCTGATCATGTGCTAAATCTTGCCGTGTATTTTATTGTAGCCACGGTCGCCATTTATCTTGGCTTTCATTTTAAAGCAGTCATTCAGCAGGTTATCGGGTTATTGCTTTATATTTTTACAACTTTTCAATTATTTTCCACCGCATGGATCCGGGATGTGTTCAGTGCGGAGACTTTCGTGTGGCTTGTTGTGATCGGGACGATGCTGTTTTTCTACCGGATGCTGGCTGCAGCTTCGTTGAAACAGGAAGGGATCGCCGTAAATGCCTTTTTTCATCTTGTTTTTCTTACCCAGCTGGCAGGTGCGGTTGCAGAAAGCTGGTCCGTCAGCCTGCGGATGATGCTCCAGTCTTTTGTCTGGATGGTATATGCTGCAGCTGGAGTGGCGCTCGGGGTTTGGAAAGACAATAAGAAGATCCGGCTCGCGGGGATGATCCTGCTTTTGATCACGCTTTGTAAACTGATTTTTGTCGATATGCATACCGTCAACCTCTTTATCCGGACGATTTTGTTTATTGCCCTCGGGACAGTTGGGCTACTTGTGTCACGGCTGTTTTATGTAAAAAAATAGCGTGGTATTGCCTTGCACCTATCCCCTGAAAGAAGGCAGGTGATTGGTGCAGTTTTTTTAAAAAAATATGGCTGAAGAGGCGAGCAGTTTCATACGAAACCTGCGCAAAAACAGGGCTGTGCCAGGCATTTCCGGTACAGCCCTGTCCTATTTTCCAAGTATATCCGCCTGGACGATGCATATATTGTATTGATAAACGATGAAATGAAAGCGTAATCATTATTAAAAAGGAGGACAACCCATGGATTTCACGCTGTCAGATGAGCAAAAAATGATTCAGCGAACGGTGCGGGAGTTTGTAAAAAAAGAATTGATGCCACTCGAGCAGGAGGTTTTAAAAAATGAACGCGAGGGGCGGCCGGGCCTGGCGGATAGCGTCATAAAAAATTTGCAAGAAAAAGCGAAGGCAGCCGGTTTCTGGGGGATTAATACGCCGGAAGAATATGGCGGCGCGAACCTCGGCCCCGTGATGACGGCGCTCCTCCAGATGGAACTCGGGCGCACCTTTGTCCCGTTCAGCTTCGGCGGGTCGGCGGACAATATTTTATATGACTGTAATGAGGAACAAAAGCAAAAATATTTAATCCCGGTTATTAACGGTGAGCGGCGGTCATGCTTTGCCTTAACGGAACCGGGGGCGGGGTCTGATGCCGCGAATATTAAAATGACGGCCGTAAAAGACGGGGACCATTGGGTGTTGAACGGCGAAAAAGTGTTCATTACAAACGGCAATGAAGCCGATTTTGCAATGGTATTTGCCGTCACGGACAAGGAAAAAGGGGCAAACGGCGGGGTAACCTGCTTCCTTGTTGATCGTGACATGGGGTGGCGGTCGGAATACATCCAGACGATGGGGGAGTGGGGGCCTGCTTCGCTCGTGTTCGAGGATGTCCGGGTGCCTGAAGCAAATATTCTCGGCGAACCGGGCAAGGGGTTCAGCCTTGGGATGAAGTGGATCGGCCAAGGGCGCTGGCTCATTCCGGCAAGAGCGGTCGGTGCCTCGGAACGGTTATTGCAAATGGCCATGGATTACGCGAAAACACGCGTTACTTTTGGCAAGCCTATTGCAGAACGGCAGGCGATCCAATGGATGATTGCCGATTCCAATGTTGAAATTGAAGCAACAAGGTGGCTCGTTCTCCATGCGGCATGGCTTTCTGAAACGGGAAAGGATAACCGGCACTATGCCTCGATTGCAAAACTGTACGGCAGCAATATGGCCAACCGGGTTGTGGACCGGGTGCTCCAAATCCACGGCGGCATGGGGTATACGAAAGAACTGCCGATTGAGCGGTGGTACCGGGAAATGCGGCTGTGGCGGATTTTCGAAGGCACGGACGAAATCCAGCGCTACATCATCTCCCGGAACCTGCTACGTGGGCATGTGAAAGTGGGGGAATTAATGGATTAACGGCTCATGCCCGGGCGGATAGAAAAAGCGCGTCTCCCGTCACTTTAACATAAATGGGGTGAAAAAATGCCGTTATTACAGGATTTGCTGGAACAAAACATTGCACAGTTTGGCGAATACCCGCTGTTTTATTACAGCGGGAAGGCTTACAGCAATCTGGATGCGCAAAAATACGCCAACCGGATTGCCGGGAACCTGCAAAAAAACGGTATCCGGAAAGGAGACCGGGTGCTCGTTTGCATGCCCAACTGCCCGGAAGTGCTGTTTTCCTATCAGGGCATCGCAAGGACCGGCGCCATCATCGTACCGGTCATGTTTTTGCTGCATGCTGAAGAAATCGCCTATATTCTTCGGAATTCCGGTGCCAAGGCTGTTATCACAGACGCCGCTACAATGCCAAAACTCAGGCAGGCCCTTTCCGGATTGCCGGAAAAACCGGTTGTTTTTTCGGCGGACGGTATAGCATCCGACCCGTTGGAAAATGCCTTCACGCCGGTAATGGGAATCCGGGAAGACAATCCCGCTGTCATTTTATATACATCTGGCACAACCGGCAGTCCAAAAGGGGTCATCTTAACGCACAGGAATTTGTATTCGAATGCGGTGAATTCTGCAGCAAACACGAAAGAGGGGCAAGGGCGCGAAGTGACAATTGGTGTCCTGCCGCTTGCCCATGTGTACGGACTGACTGTTTCAAATGTATGCTATATCAAAGGGTATTCTGTCGTTGTTTTTGCAAAATTTGAGCCGGAACAGGTTTTTGCAGCAATTGAAAAATATCGGGTCCGGTCTTTCTCGGTGGTCCCGGCAATGGTGTATGCAATGTACCATCACCCGAAGGCAGAAGCGTACGACCTGTCGAGCCTCGAATCCCTTTGCTCCGGTTCAGCGCCACTGCCGGAAGCATTGCGGCGAGGATTTCTGGAAAAATTCGGGGTGGAGGTGCTGGAAGGCTACGGGCTGTCGGAAGCTGCGCCGGTTGTCAGTTCTTATAAGGAGGGCATGCCGTATAAACCAGGGTCTGTCGGTGTGCCGATCCCTGGCGTTGAGATTAAAATTGTGGACCCGAATGATTTGGAAGTGCCGGCTGGCGAGGTCGGGGAGCTGGTCGTCCGCGGCGATAACATCACCCCTGGCTATTACCAAAATAGAGAAGAAACAGCGCGGGTTTTAAAGAACGGATGGCTTTATACAGGGGATCTTGCGAAAGTGGATGAAGACGGCTATTTGTATATCGTCGACCGTAAAAAAGATTTAATCATTCGCGGCGGTTTTAATATTTATCCGCGTGATATCGAAGAACTGCTTGCCCGCCACCCCGCTGTGCTGGAGACAGCGGTGATCGGTGTGCCAGATGAGCGGATGGGGGAAGAAGTGCTCGCTTTTATCGTGAAGAAGCCGGGAGACGAAACGTCAGCGCAGGATTTGGCCGCATATTGCCTCAAGCATCTCGCGAAAAACAAAGTGCCAAAAAAATTTGTCTTTTTAGATGACCTGCCGCGCAACGGGGTCGGGAAAATTTTAAAAACGCAGCTGAGGAAACAATCTGCCGATTTGCAACCGTAATGGCGGTTGTTTTTTTCTTTCTATAAAAATGAACAAAATGTCGCAGCTCTGTTGCCCGCTGTAAAAAATATTCATCATGAAAATTGCTGCTCGGAATTGATTTAAAAACTTAAGTTCATTTTATATAGCGTCTGGGATACACTGGTCTCGGCACGGAAAGAGGCTTTTACAGGAAAAATAGCGGCGAAGCGGGCGCCGCTACCTGTTATTGGAGTTGTGTCGGGACAGAAGATGTGTGATAGAAAATATTTTCCCTTGTTAACTGAAAGTGCTGCAAAAATGCTTCAAAATAAGCTTCAAACGGTTCCCCATTACGCACAAGCCTGTCGAGGTGCTTGGCGATGCCGACGATTTCGGAAATCACAAGTTGCGGGTTCTGTTCTAGATTTTTCCGGAAATAAAAAATTTCTTCGTAGATCATTTCGTCCGGCGCCACACCCCGCTTTACAGCAAACCGCGTTTTTTCTTCGCGCTCGTAAATTTTGTTGATATACCGCTTCAGCAATTCTTCATATGTTTTTCTGTCCACCACCCCTTTATGGTGTGAAGTGATGAAAATTTGCGCATCTGTTTCCAACGTGGTTTTCGCGGATGCGATAAAGGCGTCAATGTCAGAGTCGGCGTTGTTGTACCACGGTCCGAAAGAGGCCAGGTCAAAATCGCCGGCAAACAGGACACCGTGTTCCGGAAAATACGGGCAGCAGTATCCTTCCGTATGGCCGGGCGCATGGATCATCAACATTTTCGTCCCATATACATTGAGCTCTTCCCCGTACGGATACCATTTTTCCGTAAGGTTCAGCACCGGCTGCCAGTGCGGGCGGTCCCAGTTTTCAGGCGGTTTCTCAAACAGCTGCTTCATCCACTTTTTGCGGCTCTCCGGGTCGGCCGGGCTCAGCATACCGCTCGCTTTTGCCAGCTCTTCAACATCATTCAGTTTTTTTACATCATATGGATTGATTTGAATTTCGGCGTCTTTAAACAGGTACGCGCCCCAAATATGGTCCAGATGGTAATGGGTCAAATAAACAGACCGAATGGCGTATTCCTTTTTTATTTCATTTAAAATTTGAAAGCCGCTGCCGCAGTCAATGAGCGCCGCCCCCTGCCCGCCCTCGACGAGAAGCGAGGTACTGAACGGGACGCGGCTGCCGTTTTCCCCCGTAATGACGGTAAGCGGCCCGAATTTCGTATATGCCATGGGTAAGACCCCCTTTAAAATGAATGATCATTCATTTTTCTTTATTATAATGAATTTGAACCATTTTGTCTATTGCAAAAATACCTTTAACAATCTTCCCATATACGCTCTCATTGCCTTTTCCAAATCATAACCCCCATCATGCAAGCACCAGTCATACGTGACGCCCCGTGCTGCAATGAAGAGGTACTCCGTGATTTTTTCTGCAGGCATATCACGAACCATCTGATGATTAGCCAAAAACGTACAAGAAGAGCGTCGGGAAATACCCGGTATAGTGCCGAGAAAAACGTGAGATATACGGAACAAAATCATCCTTGAGTTTGCGGGCATTCATTGGTATAGTAAAAATAGCACATTAAATTTTGGCAACTTTCAATATTAAAGGGGAGTAGAAATGATCGAGTTTAAGAGCGTTTCTAAAGTTTATCCGAATGGGACACGAGGGTTAAACAATGTGAACCTGACGATACATAAGGGTGAGTTTGTCGTAATTGTCGGTCTTTCCGGCGCGGGAAAGTCTACATTACTGCGCTCAATTAACCGACTGCATGAAATCACGGAAGGTGAAATTCTGATTGATGGCAAGTCGATTACCGCTGCCAAGGGAAAGGAACTTCGTTATATCCGCCGTGATATCGGGATGATTTTCCAAAACTTTAACTTAGTGAAACGTTCTACGGTACTGCGTAATGTGTTATCCGGCCGTGTTGCCTACCATTCAACCCTCCGAACAATCTTGGGTCTGTTCCCGAAAGAAGATATGGATCTTGCCATGGATGCGTTGGAACGTGTAAATATAAAAGAAAAAGCGTATTCGCGTGCAGATGAATTATCTGGTGGGCAGCAGCAGCGCGTTTCGATTGCGCGGGCGCTCGCACAGGGGGCAAAAATCATTCTAGCAGATGAACCGGTAGCGTCGCTCGATCCGCTCACCACAAAGCAGGTAATGAATGACCTCAAACGGATTAACCAGGAGCTGGGGATTACAACGGTCGTAAATCTTCACTTCGTTGATTTGGCGAAGGCCTACGCGACAAGAATTATTGGCATCCGTGCCGGGAACATCGTGTTTGACGGCCCCGTATCTGAAGCGACAGATGATGTTTTCGCTGATATTTACGGCCGTAATCTGAAGGATGATGAGCTATTAGGGGGTGCGTTGTAATGGATGTAATCAGGCGGAAAAGAGTGGCAAGGATAAAGACAAGCCTGACCATCCTTTTCCTGATACTTATCATTTGGGGGAGCGCGCATACTACACAAGTCTCTTTGGCAGCATTGTGGGCAGGCCGCAGAAACATGGGGTCGTTATTGAATGAAATGTTCCCCCCTGACTGGCATTACTTCAGTTCCGTCACCAAGCCGATGCTTGCTACGATCCGCATGGCGATTTTGGGGACAACCTTTGGCGGCATCGCAGCGATTCCTGTTGCCCTGCTTGCATCAAGCAATGTTGTGAAAATACCGGTCATCTACCAAATTGCCCGCGTCATGATGAACTTGATCCGGACGCTGCCTGAGCTGCTGCTTGCCGCATTGTTCGTACCGGTTTTCGGGATCGGTGAAATACCAGGAATATTTGCGTTGGCGGTTTTTTCATTCGGGGTCATCGCCAAGCTTTTCTATGAATCGATTGAAGCGATTGACAGTGGGCCGCTTGAATCCATGACAGCGGTGGGCGCCAATAAAATCCAGTGGATCTTTTTCGGAGTAGTGCCGCAAGTGACGGCAAGCTATATGTCGTATTTCCTTTATAGTTTTGAAATTAATGTTCGTGCGGCAGCTGTTCTGGGGTATGTCGGCGCTGGCGGAATCGGGCTGTATTTAAATAATGCCCTCGGTTTTTTCCAATATAACCAAGTGCTCACGATCATTTTATACACGTTTGTTGTCGTTCTGATCATTGATGGCTTAAGTAATCGGATAAGGGAGAAATTAATATGAGGGGTCAATCGGATTTGGTAAAAAAACCGCTGCTGAAGAGGATCAAAACATGGGCGATTGTGCTGATTGTCGTTCTGATCTATGCATGGGCATTCGGCAGTGCACCCCATCTTGAATTAAAAGATACGGCGGCACAGGCATTAAAAGCGATCATTCATGGGTTCATCCACCCCGATTTCGGCTATATTTATGATCCGGACGGGGAAGATTTGTTGCATGCTCTCCTTGAAACATTAGCAATCGCGGTTTTAGGGACATTTATCTCGGCAGTTCTATGCGTGCCGTTTGCGTTTTGGGCAGCGCGGAATATGAGCAAGTATTATGTCGTTTCCACGCTTGGAAAAGTGGTTTTAAGCAGTATTCGCGTATTTCCGGAGCTGATTATGGCACTTTTGTTTATTAAATCGGTCGGGCTTGGCGCTTTTGCCGGGATACTGGCACTTGGTTTCCATTCGATCGGGATGCTTGGAAAACTGTTCGGAGAGTCGATTGAAAATATGAATTTTTCTGCCAGAGAGGCGCTGATCGCATCGGGTGCAAACCGGATCCAGGTGCTGTGGTTTGCAATTCTGCCGGAAGTCATGCCAGCTTTTATGTCATACACGCTGTACCGGTTTGAAATTAGCGTACGGTCGGCGGCAATTTTGGGAATTGTCGGTGCCGGCGGAATCGGTGCACCGCTGATTTTTGCTTTAAACGGCCACTCATGGGACCGGGTTGGAATTATTCTTTGGGGTATTATTATAATGGTTACGATAATCGACTATATTTCCGGATCGATCCGCAAGCGTTTGATATAACAAGCGGTTTTTTCGATAAACATGGACTGTTCAATTAGGATAATAGATAAAAGAAAAGGCTGCCTGCAGTGCTTTATTAACGCCCTGCAGGCAGCCTTTTCAGTGCGCCGTGCATGGCGATTCGCTAGGCGGTGTAAGTCCGCTATGGGGGTAGGTAGCGACCAACCATTAGCCAAGAGCAAGGGTGTCCATCGTGAGATGGAATCTGAAGGAAGCTGGAGGCAAAATTCTGACCCGAGGAACACGAACATCATTAGGCGTACTCTCACAGGGTAAGGCGGCTGAACAAGTCAAAGCCCAAAAGCTATCCGGATGTGGAAACGTAAATGGTGCGGGTACATGGAATGAAAGTGAATCACCTTACCACGGGAGGTCTCACGGACAGGTGGAAACAGAGTATGAAACCTGGTTGAAACAAGATTTGCCGTGAGAAGTCAGCAGAAGCCATAGTACGGAGATGCCTGGAGCATCGAAGGAAGGGCTGAACTAAAGGAAGTGGAAGTCAATGAAAGTTACCGAAGAAACGAACAAATGCAGAAAACAGGAAGAAACCTGCTGTCAAAAAGATACTGCGGAACAGGAAGGATATGGCAGAGGGCATAGTTTCAAGAGGATAACTGAAAACAACACCACTAACACCAACAGACAGAACGAATGGATGCTCGAACGAATCCTTTCAAGTAATAACCTGCACCGTGCCTATAAAAAGGTAAAGAAAAACAAAGGTGCGGGCGGTGTCGATGGAATGAAAACAGGTGAACTTTTGGCATACCTAACTGAACATCAGAGGGAACTCGTCCTCTCCATTCGAAATGGGACATACAAGCCCCAACCCGTTAGAAGGGTAGAAATTCCAAAAGACAACGGGAAAACAAGGAAACTTGGAATACCAACGGTAGTAGACCGAGTCATCCAACAAGCCATTTCGCAGGTCCTAGTCCCTATATATGAAAGAAAGTTCTCAGACAATAGCTATGGTTTCCGACCACATAGAAGTACACATCAGGCACTTCTCAAGTGCCAAAAGAATGTAAATGAAGGATACCAGTATGTAGTAGACCTGGACTTAGAACAGTACTTTGACACGGTAAACCATAGTAAGCTTATCCAGATATTGAGTGAAACAATTCACGACGGACGTGTAATCTCCTTAATCCATAAATTCCTAAATGCAGGTGTTATGATCAAAGGAATAAGGACAACAAATGATTTCGGTGTTCCACAAGGAGGACCACTAAGTCCGCTTCTTGCCAATGTAATGTTAAACGAATTGGATAAAGAAATGGAAGCAAGAAATCACCGATTTGTCCGTTACGCTGATGATGTGATCATATTCTGTAAAAGCCGAAGAAGCTGCGAAAGAACATACCATAACATTCTCCCATTCATTGAGAGGAAATTGCGACTCAAAGTGAACCGAGAGAAGACGATGATCACACATATTAGAAACATCAAGTTCCTGAGTTATGGATTCTACCTTTATGAAGGAAAATGCAAATTCCGGGTACACCCGAAGGGTGTTCAAAAATTAAAGGAGAAAATTCGCAGAATCACAGGAAGAAGCAACGGATTAAGCGTAGAGGAAAGAAAGAAAAGGCTAAACGACACTGTCCGAGGATGGGTAAATTACTACAAGCTAGCGGATATGAAAAGTCTGGTAACCAGACTGGACCAATGGACACGAAGAAGAATGCGAATGGTAACTTGGAAAAGATGGAAGAGAGTACGCACAAGATTTTATTGGCTCAAGAAATTAGGGATCAATAAAAGAAAGGCGTGGGAATGGGCTAACACAAGAAAAGGCTACTGGAGAATCTCCGGCAGCCATATCTTAGCTAGAACCCTTACAAACGAACTCTTCCGAAGAGCAAGGTATATAAGTTTTCTGGATTACTATCTGTCTGTACGGTCGTAAACTTTAGAACCGCCGTGTACGGAACCGTACGCACGGTGGTGTGAGAGGTCGGCTAATCAAATAATGATTAGCCTCCTACTCGATTGCGTTTTCGTGCTTATTTTCCGATTTTCTGGACTTTTTCGCTGTATTCTCGAACAGTATCGAAGTTCGCATCGGATGATTTTTTATAGCCGACATGTGTGTAAATATCTTTGATGATTTTTTGACCTTTTGGATCATTTCCAATTTTGATAAAAGCGTCAGTGACCTTGTCTTTCCACTTTTTAGACATATCCGGCCGTACACTAATCGTGTCATTTGGAATTTTCTCCGTCAAGAATAAGTAATGCGTTGTTTTATAAATATTCGGGTACTCTTTTTCAACAATATTACGGGCATCGACAAAGACGGCAGCAGCATCAACGTCACCCGACATCAGCGCCTGCACGCCTTTGTCATGGCCCTGCAGTTGGACGCCGGTTACATCTTTTTGCGCATCGACACCGGCTTTTTTCATTTCAACGGCCGGCCATACATACCCCGCAGAAGATGTTGGTGACTGCCAGCCAATCTTTTTACCTTTTAAATCTTTGATGCTTTTAATGTTAGAATCATTTTTAACAAGCATGCCGGAATAATAGTAATCCACTTTTTCCGAAGTGGGTTTTCCGGTTTTCGGATCCACCCCGTAGCGGAGCGCCTGTAATAAGACATCTGCATAGTGTTTTTTATGGGCAAGCACATAATCCGTTGGCGGCAGGAATCCGATATCCAGCTGCTTCGAACCCAATGCTTCCACAATACTGTTGTAATCCGTTGTCACTGTTACGGTGACCGGAATGCCGAGTTCTTTTGACAATAGTTTCCCCAGCGGTTTAGCTTTCGCTTCCAATGTTTCGGCATTCTGGGAAGGCACAAAGCCGATTTTCAGTTCTTTAGGTGTATAGGAACTGCTGCTGGAGTGGCTGCTATTCCCTGATTTTTCCCCGTTACTCCCGCAACCGGCAGCCAAGGAGGAAGTCAGTCCTAAAACGACAAACAGTGCAAGAAACTTTTTCAGCATACATTTACCCCCAACTTTATCATGATGGATTTACCTTCACTTTCAGTTTCATTATATACTACATGGAAAACAAAACAAACAAAATTTTAATTGTTTATAAATGTTTTAACAACGCAGAAAAAATGGGGATTTTTGAACATACATGGAAAATGTAAAAGAAAAAAGCTACAATGTGGATAATGAGATGTCGAAAAGAAAGGAAATAGGGATGAAAACATTTGAGCTGGTGATACTTGAAACAAGCGATATTCATGGAAATATTCTGCCGATCAATTATGGAACAAATGAGGAAGCGGCTGTTGGGTTGGCAAAAATCTCCACTTTGGTCAAAACAGAACGCGCACGGCAAAAGCACGTGCTGCTTCTTGATAATGGAGACCTTATTCAAGGGACGCCGCTAACCTACTATTATGCAAGGATTGATTCAGAAGGGCCCAACCCGATGGTGCTTGCTGCCAATTCGTTGCAGTACGATGCAGCCGTGCCGGGAAATCATGAGTTTAACTATGGGCAAGCGCTGCTCCTGGGGGCGGTGAAGGAATCCCATTTCCCGTGGCTGTCCGCCAATATTTTAAACGAGCAGACGAAAATGCCTTATTTTGGGCGCCCCTATATCATAAAAAAATTCGCGGAAGGATTGAAAGTGGCCGTACTGGGATTGACTACTCCTTATATCCCAAACTGGGAGCAGCCGCAGCATATCAGCGGGATGTTGTTTGCCGACCCTGTTGAAACGGCAAAACAGTGGGTGAAATTTTTGCGTGAAAAAGAACAGGCAGATATCGTCATCCTCTCTTACCACGGCGGATTTGAACGGGACTTGGACAGCGGCGAACCGACAGAAGACTTGACAGGTGAAAATCAGGGTTACCAGCTGTGCCAGAAAGTATCCGGAATCGATGTGCTTTTGACCGGTCATCAGCACCGGATGATCGCTGGAAAAGCAATCAACGGGGTGACGGTGGTACAGCCAGGCAATAACGGCAGGGCGGTAGGAAAAGTTGTATTGCAATTGGAAAAACAACAGGGACACTGGCGCTGTGTTCAGAAGACATCAGAACTTTTGTCTGTTGAAACAGTAAAAGCCGACCCTGCGATTATTTCTCTTGCCAAACCATATGAAGAGGCGACACAGGCCTGGCTTGACCAGCCAATCGGTAAAATTGAAGGGGATATGCTCGTGCATAACCCGATGGAAGTCCGCTTGAAAGATCATCCCCTGATTGAATTTATGAATCGCGTGCAAATGGAAGCGACTGGGGTAGACATATCATGCACAGCACTATTTGATAACCAGTCGCCAGGCTTTCCTGAAAACGTGACGATGCGGGATGTTGTTTCCAACTACATTTATCCGAATACCTTTAAGGTTATCCGAATTACCGGAGCAGATATAAAAGCGGCACTTGAGCGTTCGGCTAGCTATTTTAAGACTAGTAACGGCGGGACAATCGAAGTCAACCCCGCTTTTTCGAACCCAAAACCACAGCATTATAATTATGATATGTGGGAGGGCATCGACTATGTGATCGATCTGTCAAAACCAGTCGGCAAACGGGTTGTCAAACTCGAATACAAAGGAAAGCCCGTTGATCCGGCCGCCGAATATGATGTCGTGATGAATAACTACCGGGCCGGCGGTGGCGGTGATTATTTGATGTTCAAGGGTAAGCCTGTTGTAAAAGATGTGCAAATCGACGCGGCCGAACTGATCGCCAACTACATTTTAGAACGGAAAGTGATTCGGGCAACGGTGGATCACAATTGGAAAGTGATTTTTTAAAGAAAGTGTATGTCACATGGCCAAAATGGTAAAGCCCAATGCGATGCGGCTGCTTGATGACCATAAATGCCCATACGGCTGTCACTTTCAATTCCACTAATGGACTGTGTCGTGACTTTTCTCAGAAACGCGGTAGCCAAAAGCCCACAAAAAGAGTATCGGGAAATACCCGGCATAGTCCGACGTGATATAAAAGTAGATGGGCTGAAACTTTTTACACTTTTTGCGATTTTGATTATAATAGGCTTTGTACATATTGGGACGAGGAGGGAATGCCAGTGGCAAAGTTAGATGAGACATTGTCCATGTTGAAAGATTTAACCGATGCAAAAGGGATTGCCGGCAATGAAGCAGAAGTGCGTGCCGTTGTCAAAAAATATATAGAGCCCTATGCCGATGAACTCGACACAGACGGCCTCGGCAGCTTAATTGCGAAGAAAACGGGGCAGGCGGACGGTCCGAAGATTATGATCGCCGGCCATATGGATGAAGTTGGGTTCATGGTGACGCAAATTGATGAGTCAGGCTTTCTGCGCTTCCAAACGATCGGCGGCTGGTGGTCACAGGTGATGCTTGCCCAACGCGTTACGGTTGTAACAGATAAGGGTGATGTGACAGGTGTGATCGGATCGAAGCCACCGCATATTTTATCACCGGATGCACGCAAGAAATCGTACGATATCAAGGATATGTTCATTGATATTGGTGCCACAAGCCGGGAAGAAGCGCTTGAGTGGGGCGTAAAACCGGGCGACATGGTGGTGCCTTACTTTGAATTTACGGTTATGAAAAATGAAAAAATGCTGCTTGCCAAAGCCTGGGATAACCGGATCGGCTGTGCAGTTGTCATTGATGTGCTAAAGAATCTGCATAAAGAAAACCATCCGAACATCGTTTACGGCGTAACAAATGTCCAGGAAGAAGTGGGCTTGCGCGGTGCGAAAACGGCAGCCAGCAAAGTGAAACCGGATATTGCCTTTGCACTTGATGTCGGGATTGCCGGGGACACACCGGGAATCTCCGAAAAAGAAGCGCTTAGCAAAATGGGCAAAGGTCCGCAAATCGTGATTTACGACGCTTCAATGGTGGCGCATAAAGGCTTGCGCGATACGGTTGTGAAAGTTGCTGAAGAGTTGAATATCCCGTACCAGTTTGAATCGATTCCGGGCGGCGGAACAGACGCCGGCTCCATTCACTTAACGGGCAGCGGCATTCCATCTCTTGCCATCACGATTGCAACACGCTATATCCACTCGCACGCCGGCATCTTGCACCGTGATGATTACGAAAATACTGTTAAACTGATAACAGAAGTGATCAAACGTCTCGATCGCAAAACAGTAAACCATATTATTTTTGACTAAAATCATAAAAAATCCGGGCACTTTTTGATGCCTGGATTTTTTTATGAATAAAGTTTCCCGACAGTTCACCAAAAAGCCCTGTATGCAAAAGTTTGCCACCAAGTATTTTCTCCTTTTGTCCGTCTTTCCTCTTATTGGTATCTCATGGGGATGATGATTGCCGCCACCATCTGAATATCCTGGTTTTAGTTAGTGGAGAAAGGGAAATAAGTAACCAAGCTAGCCTAAAAGACCTAATTTTTGAAAAAATATTGAAACGAGAAGCTGGTTGATAGAAAATATTGGTAAAATAAACCGTTTGTACACTCGAACAAGGGGAGGCGGTGAGCGAAGGATGGATAAAAGCGATCTGATCCGCAAAAGGGAAAACATGCAGGCTCAGGCAGCAGCGGCGAGGCAGGATGCTGCACTGCTTGAAGAAAAAATCGAGCGGCTGTATCGGGCAAAGGGGCGAATGGAGGGAGTCATTGAAGGCGCATGGCAGCACGAAAGGAAGGTGGCGCATATTGATTTTCATCCACCCTCTTGGAAAGGCACAACGAAAAATAAGTATTTGAATCACTTGTATAAAATAGAGTCGTCTGTACGCCAATATGTGCACCATCTCCGAAATACGGAGGACAGGCTGGAAGAAGAAATTCGGCGTCTTTCGAATCAGCTGAATGAGGCACAAAGCAATTTATCATATTTGCAATCGCATATTTCTAACTTGAGCCAGGAAATTGCGGAAGGGGTTTAAGTGATGGGAGAAATTGCGATCAATCAAACCGTCTTCCGTGCAGTGCTCAGCCAAGCGGACAGTACCAGGTCTACGCTTGAAGGCATTAAGCCGGTAAAAATAACACTGCAGCAGACGGATTTAAAAAGCATGAGAGAACAGCTTGAAATAGTTGGGAAACTGAAGAAAGCGTTTGAACTGTACAGCGCGCTTCTTGATGCGGATTTGCAGAAACTGGAACAATTAGGGAATGAGATGGTACAGCAGGATGATCAAATCGGCCAGTCTTTTCACAGGCTTGAGAATTAAAGAGGGGAAAGGGTTGAATGTTGCACCATGAAAGTTGAATTTGAAGAGCTGCTGGATCTGCAAAAAGAAATCGACCGGAGCACAAAAGAATTAACGGCAAAGCTGGAAACTGTAAGGCAAAAAACAAACGCGATCAGTAGGCTGCAATCTTTTAAAGGGAAAGCGGCAGATTCAGCAAAACATTATTTTCACACCACCCACGGCGAAATGATTGAAGCACTGGTGACAGCTGCCCGGCAAGTTCAGCACCGGTACAACCAAATCATTTCCGAATTTGAGGGTACAGTGGATGATTCACCGGGCGCGGTACTGCACGCTGATTATATGCATAACCTTAATCAAAAAACGCGCATATTGAAAAACCAAATGATGGACATCCACCATGAAGGCGCGCAAGTTTTACACAGCATTTCGGATATCGTATCCATTCCGGCACCGGACTTGGGCCATTTCATAGAAAGCGCTGAAGCATCATAAAAATTTGCGAATGAAGTGAATGAAAAACTCCACGCCTTTGACCGCAAAGCCCTGCAAATCGTCGAAGAAAGCCGCCGCGACGTGGACAGGGTAATGAAGAAAGTGATGGAAGCAGGAGAAAGGAGTTTGGTTGGGGGCGGAATCAGTAATCTGCATTTGCAAAAATCTGAAACAGAGGATGGATCGATTAGTAAAACGAGATTGTTTATTTTGTTGACTGGGGCTTATAAAACATACAAAGATGTGAGCAAAAAATTAAAAAAAGCAGATAAGGCGACAATGAATGCCGCAAAAATCATTGTTGAATCTATGCTATCACCGCAAGCGAAAAGAAGGATTACAAGGGGGGATATTAGTGGCCTTACAAAAGAGCAATTAAGAAAGTATAATAATATTCTCTCTTTTAACTTGTTTAGGATCAAAGACAAAGCAATTATAGACCATATCAGAAAGTTTAAGGTGAACTCTTTTACAAGAGAAAATTTAGAAGAGTTGGCTGCCAGCCTCGAAACTTTTGGAAGAGAGCGTGGAAAACTCGCATTACAAAAAGAGTTTACCAAACTATACGGTCTCGAAAAATATGAAGAATTCAATAAGTTAAACCCCAAGAAAATGGCAACTAAGTTTGTAAAAGATTTTAATGATGAGTTAGTCGGGAAAAAAATAACTAATGTCAAGAAAACAATTAAATTTATTCCTGAATGGAAAAATCCAAAGCTTGCCTATAAAAAAATCGTTGACAATTTTAATGAAAGTACAAAAGGCCTTAACAAAATAGGAAAAACAATAAGTGCCTTGGATAAAGGACTGGGGCCACTAAATTTTTCACTTTCTGTGGCCGATAATTATAAAAAGTATAAAGGAGACACACAAAAAATTTTGGTGGGAACAGCTGTTGATGGAGTTTTTACTGCAGGTGTGACGACGACAAGCCAGTTTATTGGGGGTGCTCTTGGAAGTGCATTGGTACCACCAATCGGTACTGTTGCAGGGATTGCAGTAGGAACAATGGTGGGCTATGCTGTAAATAGGAAATTTGGAAAGCCGCCTAAAAGTGTTGTTGATCGAACAAAAGATTTATTAAACGAAGGAGTAGACGAGGTACAGTCAGTGGCAAAAAAAATAGTAAAGTTTTTTTAATAAATTGGGGTGAGAACATGGAAAAACTATCTGAAGAAAAGTTTTTTTAAATATTAAACGCTGATAGCAAAAGCGGTTTACTAACTTTCTCGGATTTACGCAAATTTTTAAGAATATGGTTTGTTTATTCTTTAACCTGAATTATTCATACCTGCGGGCGATGTTGTAAATTGAAGCAGAAAACCTTCATTTGTTTCTTCGTTGCCAAAGATTTAAAGCTGTTTTTTTCAATTTGATAAAGTCTGGCCTTTCAGTTCCAATAAATTACCGTTTTTGGGCAGACTAATCCCTTGGTCTGCCAATTAAATTTTTTTGAAGTTAATAACAGTATTGCTGGCTTATTCAAGTTGTAGGTATTGAATTTTCCGAAGTACCGCCCAAAAGAATTCCTGGTACACAAAACTAGAGGACAATTTAAAGTAAAAGGATCGTCCTGATTTTACTAATTTACTGGCCACTTTTATGATTCTTGTCCGAATCGTTTCAATTTGCATCGTCTGTTGCCCCTCTGGAAAGCAAAGGGTTCGCAGCCAATTCGTTAGATTATAAGCTAACAGGCTCAACATCATCTTCGCTTCATTCATTTGGAAAGCATGGCTGCTCATTTTATCGAGGCCGAAGCCATTCTTGGCTTCTTTGATATAGTTTTCCATTGTTCCACGTTTTTTGTACGCTTTAACAATATCCTGCGGGGAGAATGCAGCAATGTTCGTTACAAAAAATGAATGCGTGAAAAATAATTCTCCAGCAGGACGGACAGACTGAATGATCACTTTTCTCGGCTTGGACCATGACTTTGCTTGATACTCGCTTTCCTCGTAATAACATTCTAATTTCGTTGTATCAGTCGGTGTAGAGGCAGGATGCAGCTCATCGGCGAGACGTTGCAAATTGGCATTTGACTTTAAACGAATCACGTAATAGACCGATTGTTCTTCACATAGTTCATACAAAGCTGGGACAGCAAAACCACTGTCTCCCCGTAAGAATGGGAGGGTTTCGGGAAATTTCTCGTTATAATGTTCAATAAGAGGTTTCACAAAGTCCACAACCCCATTCGAAGTATACACATTTCCCGGTCTCAGCCGGGCTTTAAGGAAATCACCCATCATACCGTCGAAAGCAACTAATGGATGGAAACCGACTGTACCATAATGTGAATTGTAAGCTGCGGATTCTTGCTTTCCGTACGTGTCAGCGTGTGTTGAATCCAAGTCTATGATAAGAGCCTTTGACTCTCTGAATTGATGTACTTTGTCTAAAAGTTCCTGATTGGCTTGATTTAATTGAGCGATCGATTCAGCATCAAATCGTGAAAAAAAGCGAGATAAACTAGGCTGGGAAGCTAATGCATCTTTCCCCACGACTTTTGTAAAAACCGGGTCATTTGTCAATTGATCGGCTGCGTCATCTTCGAAATACCCGGCTATGATTTGATAAATCTTTTGGCGGAGTAAATCTTCATTCGAATGGATAAAGTAATGTCGTTCGTCTTTTAAATGAAGAAATCGAGCGATTGTTTTTGAAAAACCTATTTTCTCATCGAACTCTCTAAAGATGAGTTCCCCTGTATCAGAGGAAAGAGAACCTCCATCATTTGACAATTTAATTTGACGATTGAAATCTAGCGTTATTTGCGGTAAAGTAGCCATTATAAGAATCCTTTCTGATGGTTATTTCGTAGTTGCTTTAACCTTATCAGAAATGGATTCTTTTTGCATTTATTTGATGCATGAACAACTTAGGTTAATTCCATGGTAGATTAACGTTTGTAGATTATTTTGGTATTTCTATGAATAATTCAGGTTTAATTTTAATAGGAATCGCTTTTGCGGTCGTAAATGGCGGAAATATTGGTTGGGAAAATCTTTCTTCTTTCTGGCAATGGGTTTTTCGACTGGAATTCATTTTTTTTATCGTACATGCGCTTATGATTTTTATATGCCTGCCAAACCGGCCTTATAGTTGGAGATTATCCAGTATTGCAGTTGCCTTTTTTATGTATAAGGCTGCTTTTGATCCGTTTGTCTTGTTTATGATGTTTGCGAAAGATGGGCACATCTATGATTCATATGTTCAGACTGCCCTTTACGGGGTGATCACTTGCGTTATTTTCCACATCATTTTTCTATATTTCTGGCTCAGAAAAAGAAGAAATTTACGGGAAATAAACAAACCGGATATAAAAACCTATAATAAGGAAATTGGAGGTTCTGTGATTGGTTTTTTTGTTGTGCTGGTTTCAATTGTCACCCGTCATTACCTGCAGGGAGAGGCCGGAATGTTATTCTTTTTCGCTTTAATTCTTTTTATTTGTGCCGGGTTATTAATGAGCGTTTGCCAATTTGTTCTCATCGCTTGCAGAACTATCCGTATCCCGTCTTTTACCAATCTGTCAGCTTAAAATGAATACAAAAGGAGACTTTATATGATCGTCCGTGAATCATCACTCGTTATTCAAAATGTTATCTGCGTGGAAGAAGTGATCCCGCACGATAGTGGTATGTGCCAGCTTTGAGTCTGCGCATGAACCTTGTTAATGAAGATATTTATTACACAAGCCCGGTGATTTTTATACGATAGAAGAAATGGAAAAT
The DNA here is from genome assembly GCF_038007245.1 of Weizmannia sp. FSL K6-3076. Classification (NCBI taxonomy): domain Bacteria; kingdom Bacillati; phylum Bacillota; class Bacilli; order Caryophanales; family Bacillaceae; genus Heyndrickxia; species Weizmannia sp. FSL K6-3076. The sequence continues at coordinate 571,475 of NZ_JBBOWU010000001.1, forward strand.
GAGCCGTCTTTTGGAAAGTATACGTATTATATCGGCCTGAACGGGCAGGTGGAAGTCCCTGAAGATGCATTTTACAAGCAGCTTGATTACATGGAAATTATGCCGGCGATCTATGTACGCTGTCCGGAAGTGGATGAGATTGAGGATGCGTACATGCTGTTAAGGGGTTATGCGAAGCGGAACGGGCTGGAAATCAAGGAGCCGTTTTACCACGTGTGTCTTGATGTGTTTGATGATGTGATGATGGATATTTATGCCAGGGTAAAGGAAGTGCCATCCGATGGTCGTTGAATATGAAACGATTGAGTATCGGAATGTAGTCATGTCTACATATGATATCCATGTCAGCCAGTTCGAAATGGCATTGGAAGATTTTAATGAAAAGCTTACAGATGCGCACCTTACCGTGAAAGGACCGCTGTTTTATGCGCTGTATAACATTCCGTTTGATGAAAGGATGTTGATTGACATCTATATGCCGGTTGAGCAGTCCAATGTTCCGAAAGATACAGACCTTACATTCCAAAGTTATTTTTATATCGATCAAATGCTGATGACGCGGGTAAAAGGGCAGTTTGAAGCCAATACAGAAAAAGCTTATGATGAATTGTTCCGGCACGTCATGGAGAATGGTTATAAAATTTCCTCGCCAATATTCCATATTTTACGCGGGGATGATGAAATGCAGTGGGTGGAGATTAAAATAAAGGTGTTTGAGGATGATGAGGCGGATGATTTAAAACAGGAGCGGTGAACGCCCGCTCCTTCACTTTATACCTGCTTCAGTCCTTGCTCAAGCGTATCCAGCATCATGCTTTGCTTTCCTGATCTCCGTTATTCCAAATCAATCCAAACAACGCGCCAATCCTTGGTAGCACTTTTTTTCCTCGCCTCTTTGAATCGCATTTTTCAACTGTTCCTGGTATAGCAAGAATTTTGTAAAGTGATTTAAATAATTTAAGCGAGGAGTGCAACACGAGCCGAATAGAAAATTCTTGTCGAATTGAGCGGAAAAAAATAACCGGTTATATATGAATCATGCAGAGGTTTGCTGCAAAAACAACCTTATCGATTGAAAAAAGGTCTGCCCGGAAGTGACAAACTGACTTTGGTGCAGACCTTTTTATTTTTTTTATGAACTTTATCTATAAAGATTCATTGGAGAAGATTAACAAATAAATGATTGTGCGCACAGGCTAGTGTGGAGAACTGTTAATCTAAGCCAAGCAGAGGAGTGGCGGGACATGCCTGTATTATTTTGTGGTCGGCTATACCGGTAAAGTGTTTACTCATTTTTTTGAATCGAATTTGCAAGGATTGGAACGCGTCTTTATTTTAAAAGGCGGCCCACGGACGGGAAAATCATTTTTCATAAAGAGGCTGAGTGTAGAATGGCAGTAGAAGGGATATGATCTTGAATTGATTCATTGCCCTTCCGACCCTGATTCGTTAGATGGCATTATCATTCCTTCATCAAAAACAGGGGTTGTGGATGGGAGTGCGCTACACGCAGTAGAACCGAAAGTACCAGGTAACCAAAATTTTTGTCGAATTGGTGTTCCCTTCATTTTAAAAATGTTGTATAATAAAAACGGAATAGTTTTAATACTTGAAAAGGGGGAATGGGATGGATAAGCGGACTGGGCGCAATGAATATGACCGTCATTGGAAGCGGGTTATTCATTCGCTGTTTGAAGATTTTGTTGCGTTTTTTTCACCAGGCTTGTATGAGATGATTGATTGGGACAAGCCACCTGACGACCTGGATAAGGAATTCCAAAGGCTGAATCCGGACGGCAAAAGCCGTGACCGGGAAGCAGACGGGCTTTTTAAAGTGTATTTGAAAAATGGTAGCGAACAGTGGATACTTGTCCATATCGAAGTGCAGGGGTGGAAAGATACTGGTTTTGCAGAAAGAATGTTTCAATACTTCTACCGGATTTTTGATGTGTATGATAAAAAGATATTTGCGCTTGTGATTTACACCGAAGATTACTCCGAAACGTATACCCCACCCCGTTATGAATACAACTTTTTCGGGACAAAATTGAATTATGAATACAATGTGTATAAAATAGCGGAACAAGATGAAAATGAATTGTTGCAATCGACTAATCCATTTGCTTTTGTAATCCTTGCGGCAAAAAAAGCCCTGTATGGAAAAACAGCCGCACAGCCAACCAAATTAGAATTGAAAAAGCAGTTGCTCCGGGTTTTAGCTGTTATGAAAGATCGCTTGCAGCTCGATAAAAAGGATTTACTGACACTTTTCATTTTCATGGACCACATGATAAAACTCGAAAGTCATTACCAACAGGAATTTGACCAGGAAATCCAAAATTGGGAGGGCGGCACGATGATAACGTATGAGGATGAACTAAAACAAGAAGCAAGAAAAGAAGGAAGGGAAGAAGGAAGAAAAGAAGGACTACAAGAAGGTAAACGAGAAGGAAGACAAGAAGGAAAAATAGAAATCACCCGAAACCTTATTAAACTTGGGGCATCCCTTGATTTTATCAAAAAGGCAACAGGCTTTTCTGAAAAAAAGGTCCTTGAAATAAAAGAGAAGCTGGAAAAGGAATAAGGTCTGATGGCTTTGAAATAGGAGGGCGGCACGATGATAACGTATGAGGATGAACTAAAACAAGAAGCAAGAAAAGAAGGAAGGGAAGAAGGAAAAATCGAGATCACCCGAAACCTCATTAAACTAGGGTCATCCCTCGATTTTATCAAAAAAGCAACAGGCCTTTCCGAAAAAAAGATCCTTGAAATAAAGGAGAAGTTGGAAAAGGAATAAGGGCTGATGGTTTTGAATTGGGAGGGTGGCACGATGATAACGTATGAAGATGAACTAAAACAAGAAGCAAGAAAAGAAGGGAGACAAGAAGAAAAAATTGAAATTACCCGAAACCTTATTAAACTTGGGATACCACTCGATTCTATCAAAAAAGCAACAGGTCTCTCCGAAAAAAAGATCCTTGAAATAAAGGAGAAGTTGGAAAAGGAATAAGGGCTGATGGCTTTGAAACGGGAGGGCGGCATGATGATCACGTATGAAGATGAACTAAGAAAAGAAGGGAAACGAACATGAACCGACTGTGCGTAAAGATGTGAATTTCCAATTTCACTTATATATGAATAAAGAAAAACGCCATCCAATAGGATGACGTTTTTCTCACGCTTTCGTATACTCCGTTTCGTGGCAGTTCGGGCATGGAGGGAGCCTGTCCTTATCTTCATCCAGCGTAATCTGTTCCCCGCAGTTTTTGCATTTATACTCGCCTTTTCCCGGTGTTTCACCTGTATGTGGCATCGGCCATGCTCCTTTCGTTTCGTGTTGTCATTTGAATACCCGTGCGAAAAAGTTTTTAAACATCGGCTGCCATACGCGTGCAAAACCGCCCGTTCGCTACAGAGCTTCATCAAAATGTCCCGCCACGGGTTTTCCACCGAGTCATGCTCCCACTGGCTGCCGGAATCCTGCAATCGAACATAAAATCTGGCTATCTAACATTGGGGAAGCACCTTCAATTACCTGCCCGGAATCCTGTGATCGAACACAAAACACCCCGCCGCGAAATGTCCGCAGCGGGGTTTCTGATTAAGGCACCATCCAGGAAAGGATGTTGGATTGCAGGAAGGTGAGCAGACAAATGATGAAAAGCAAAAACATACTGTGCTTGACTGTGAATCTCAGCAGTTGTGCTTCCCTGCCAATCAGCCCGGTTGCAGCGCAGGCAACGGCAATCGACTGCGGAGAAATCATTTTTCCCGTGACACCCCCGGATGAATTGGCCGCAATGGCAAGCAGCGGGTTCATGCCGACAGACTGAGCTGAAACTTGCTGAAGCGTGCCAAACAAAACATTGGACGAGGTGTCCGATCCGGTAATGAAAACGCCGAGCCAGCCAAGTACCGGCGAGAAAAACGGGAACAAAGCGGCTGTTTTGGCGAGCGCCAATGCCAATGTAGTAATCATGCCGGAAGCATTCATGACATACGCAAAGCCGACAATGAACAAAATGGTAAGAATCGGAAACTTCAATTCTTTTAACGTTTCAAAGAATGCGGCAAACCAGGCTTTCCATGTAATTTTTAAAAGAAACTTCGTGACAATGGCTGCGATAAAAATCGCTGTGCCTGCAGTGCCAAGCAGATCCAGCTTATACATGGCCGCAATCGGGGTGTGCGAGCCATTGATAATATGATTGTTTAAAAATGGCACATTCCCGCTGAACGAAGCCGCTCCGCCGATCGGGTTTAGAGCCTTTAAAACCGGGTTCGCTCCGGCATACTGCCCGGTGAGCGCAAGTTTGATCTGCGGGATGCCCCAGATGGTGATCAAAACCGTCAGGACAATAAATGGCGACCATGCTTTCGCAATTTGCCCGCCTGTATTGGAAACAGGCGGCGTTTCGAGCGCGGCGGCAGCCTCTTCATGCTCAAAATAGAATATGTTTTTCGGCTTCCAAAATTTTAGGAAGACGGCAAGGACAACCAAAGATACGAGTGCTGATAAAACGTCCGGCAGTTCCGGCCCCAGAAAATTGGAAGCAAAGAACTGCGTCAAGGCAAAGGACAAGCCTGATACAATAAGCGCCGGCAGCACTTCCATTGCTTTTTTAAAGCCCGCCATGACAATGATGAGATAAAGCGGAATGAACATGGAAATAAGCGGCAATTGTCGCCCGATCATTTTTGAAATTTCCAGTGCAGAAACACCGGTCGGCCCTGCCATCGCAATTACAGGGGACCCGATTGCGCCAAATGCTACCGGTGCAGTGTTGGCCAATAAGCAGATGCCGGCTGCATAAAGCGGATTGAATCCGAGCCCGACAAGCAGGGCAGCGGTAATCGCAACCGGCGCGCCAAACCCGGCACAACCTTCCAAAAAAGCGCCAAATGAAAACGCAATCAATAAAGCTTGCAATCTCCTGTCTTCCGTGATCGATACGACCGAGTTGCGGATCACATCAAACTGGCCGGTTTTGACCGTCAATTTATATAAAAACACAGAATTGATAATGATCCAGGCAATCGGTAGAATCCCATACACAATCCCCTGGGTAGCTGACATAACCGGCAGTACGGCCGGCATTCTGTAAACGATTACAGAAATCAGCAGCGCAATCACCAGCGTGGCAAGGCTTGCAAGATGTGCCGCCATTTTTTTAATGGCGAGTGCCCAGAAGAAAAACAGAATCGGAAAGGCAGCAATCAGTGCGGATAAAAACAAATGCCCCTTAAGCGGAATAAAATTTTGTACGTACTCCAACAATCTCCACTCCTTTTTGAAAAATTTTCTCCAATCCATCCCAATTGCAATTTTTAAGGTCATTAGATGAAATAGTCATCAGATGATAAGGTTTACACGTTAAAAAGTATAAGTATAATAAAAAGAAAAAACAACTCTTTTTTTAAAATTTTTGTTTGCTATTTTTCCGGATTGCTGTTATTCATAAAATATAGAAAAGGGATAAGAGGAGAAAACATGAAATATAAAAAAATTAAACCTGCAAAAATTTATGAACAAGTGGCAAATGAATTGATAGAGATGATCCAAAACGGGGAGCTTAAGCCCGGGGATAAGCTTGATCCGGTGCCACTTTTGGCAGAAAAGTTTTCCGTGGGGAGATCGGCTATAAGAGAAGCGTTAACGTCACTAAGGGCGCTCGGCTATATTGAGCTAAAACAGGGAGAGGGAACGTTTGTTCGTAACTTTGATGCGAGCGGGATTTCGTATCCCATTTCGCAGGCAGTCCTGATGAATCAGGAAGATGTGGCAAATCTGCTTGAAGTCCGGAAGATTCTTGAAGCCGGAGCAGCCGCCACGGCCGCTGTCAAACGGACCGAAGCTGATCTGGAAAGGATAAGGCAGGCGCTCGCAGATATGAAGCGGGCGACGGGGAACGAAGAACTCGGTGAAAAAGCAGATCTTGCCTTCCATCTTGCCATTGTCCAGGCTGTACAAAATCCGATTCTTGCCGGGCTGATGAACCAGGTTGCTGAGACGATGGAGGATGCAATGAAAGAAACGCGCAGAATGCTTCTTTTTTCTGATCCTTCCACATTGGGCGCCTTGTATGAGCAACATGAAAGAATCAGGGTAGCCATCGAAGAAAAGGACAGCGAAAAAGCGCGCAAGGCCATGATCGACCATTTGCAGTTTGTGGAAAACAGTCTAAAGGATTTTCTGCGTTAACCAATCTGTTTTCATGAACGCAAATCCGGCCCTTTTCTTCAGCAGGGGATCTGTTTTGGGGTAGTCCGGCTCCCTTGATATTGGCACCTGAGAATGAGAGGAAATTTAAAGCCTGTTCCGCTTTGAAAGATTTTTCAAGCAGAACAGGCTTTTGTATTGCGCCGATTCGTACGACTTCGGGCTTTCGATGACAGGATAATACCGAAGCACAACAGCTGGAAACATGAGGTGGTGTGAATTTCTCGGCTGATGTTCCGTGTGGATGACAAGGGCATGCGGCCTGGATATACTATTGCTACCTTGTCTTCTTGTCTGATTTCATGCTTTATTTTTTGTGTCACTTTCCTCCGCGCTTTCCCATATACATAGGGTATAGGCAATTTTTCAGCAAATGGAAAGCGGGGTGCGGCGGCGATGAAGCAAATGTTTTCAGCGTTGAGCGGCAAGATTAAAGAAAATGCGATTGATGTGTATATGGACAGCATCGAGCCGGCTGTCCGGGATCCGGTATTTTTCAGCGTCGGCATGCCAAATGGCGGCATGATCCCGAAAAAAGAACTGCAGCGCATCATGAATGAAATCTTTGAGGCAGATCCGGCACGCCTGTATGAGTATTGCAGTGCAAAAGGGTTTGGGCCGTATGTGGATGTTATCTCTAAAACGGAAAATATTCCGGAAAGCTATATCATGGCGACAAACGGCAATACGCAGGGGGTTGACCTTGTCTGCAGAATGCTGCTGGATGAAGGGGACGGTTTTGCAATGGAAATGTACACGTATTCCATTGCCTTTTCGGCGGTGCACCAGTACCGGCTCAAGGCGGTCGGCATTCCGCTTGAACAAGACGGTTTGGATGTCGATTTTCTTGAAAAAACATTGCAAACAAGAAGATTGAAAGCGCTTTACATTATTCCAAATGCTCAAAACCCAACCGGCGTCACCACCTCTCTCGAAAAACGGAAAAAACTCATTGAACTTGCTTACCAGTATGATTTTATCATTATAGAAGATGATCCGTACCGTGATCTGCTGTTTCACGGCCGCCCTCCTTCCTTGTTCGAACTCGATCCCTTAAAAGAAAGAACCATATACCTGTACAGTTTTTCAAAAGTTATGGCGCCGGCGATGCGGACCGGCTTTATTCTCGCGCACCCAGCCTTTCTGAAAAAACTTGAACAGTTTAAGCAGGTAACAGACGCCTGCACATCGCCCATGAACCAGATGCTGGCGGGAAAACTCATTTCTTCCGAAAACTGGCCGCAGATTCTTGCAAAACAAAAACACTTTTATGAAAAACGGAAAGACTGGACAAAACGGTTTTTACAGCATATGCACGAGACGGAGCAATGGGAAGGAGCTGAACCGGCCGGCGGGCTGTTTTACTGGATCGATGTCAAAAAAGGCGGTGTAACAGAATGGATGAAAATAGCGGCACAGGACGGCGCCGTGTTTGTGCCGGGTGATGCCTTTACGCTTGAGCGCGGGCTAAACACAAAAATCCGCCTTTGTTTCGCCTACTGCAGTGATGAGGAAATGAAAAAAGGGTTTTCCCGTCTGGAAGAAAGTTTTAAAAAGTGGAAGAAAACAAGCGCTTAACGGGGGAGGATCTGCTAAAGGGATTTCCGGGCATGTAAAAGTTCCGGGATCCCGCGTTTTCCGGGCTTACCTGGCTGTTTGTCATTCGTATATTGGGATTTTTTCACGCTCTTTAAAAAGAGAGCGGCGTCTCCTTATCACCGGCGGTCTTCAATATCCCGTGTATGCCGGAATGTTTCATCAGCGGTATTCAATCCCATGTATCCCTGGAATGTTTCATGAATAGGCGTTTTGGCGCCCTTTACGGTCCGGAAGGCGTTCCTCGAAGCTGCTGAGTTTCGCAAGCTCCTTACCGGTCTTCAAAAGGCAGGCGCAACGGGAGGAAGAAACCGGTGATTCGGTTTTTTACCCACTCCGCTGCTATTTGCGGGTGGTAATTCTTTTCAAACCGCCAGCCGCGCACAAACACGGTATAGGAAAGGTCGTTCCGTTTGTAAAAGCGCATCTTTTTTCTGCCGGCTTCCCGTTTGACTTGAGCGAGGCAGGATGAAATTTGCAAGAGCATTTGGTCCGTTGCAAAAAGATAAGGCTCTTTAAATTTTAACAGGCTTGCCCGGATCGCTCTCTGGTCCCGTTCCAGCGTCCTTTTGGCAAGCGGCAGGAGGATAAATGCCTCGATCAGCTTTTCTTCTTCCTCGGTTAAGATTTGCGGCATACGGATCACCTGTTTTCATTATATAAACAAACGTACGTTCCTGTCAATACTTACTTGGTTTTAAGGAGATGGGTTGTTATAATAATGTTCATCCTATTCGCCAAAATATTTACGAGGCGAATGCATCCTATTACTTAAAAAGGAAAATGAAGAGATGAATGGAAAAGACGGAGATTTTGCGAAAGGCTGTCTGATTGGCATTGGCTTGTCCATTCCGGTATGGGCTTTTGTAATATGGGTTTTGTTCAGGCTGTTTTGAGCGTTCCGTTTTCCACGGTAGCTTTTGTAAGTGCAGGTTACCTTCGCTCCGGCCGGGGGCAGGTGCCGGCACGAATCTGCGGTAGGTAACAGGTTATATTGCCTTTGCTCCCGTTTGAATGGAAAGCTGGTAAAAAACAAAAGCGGTGGCCGGATCACCTTCCATCTAAGCCCCTGGTTATCCGTTGCAGCTATAGGGATCCATTGCCTTCGCTTGTCCGAATAGACATTTTTTGTTCCGCCAAAGCGGGCAGCCTCTCCCCTTTGTTTAGCATATGCAGTTACCGGGTATTTTTACAATAGACAAGCAGTGATGCTAAGGAACATTAATCCAACCGGGAGGAGGGCACCAAATGGATTACAACAAGGACAAAAAAGGCGACTCGCCGGAACAACAGGAAAAACAGCATCATCATAAAGACATAGAGCCGGAAAGATCTCCGGTAAAACCGCAGGAAAAGCAAAAATAAAAATTGAAAAGGGCAGGCTCCGGACAACGGGGCCTGCCTGTCTTTATTGTTCCATATTGGTCACCATGTTGTGGACCTTGTCGCGTTCTGCCTGGCTGACATTGAGGTAGTAAATGCCATCAATGGTTGTACTGTTACCTTTTACTTCATAGTCTGTCGTATTTTGGCGGCAGTCGCGGTAGTTCATCGCAATGTTTTTCATATCATCAAGCGTCAGGTTTGTTTTGACATTGTTCTGGATCGCAGCCAGGATTTCCTGATAACGCGAGAAAGACTGGATGGTCGCCGCTTTGTTAATGACGGCCATAATGACGTCACGCTGGCGCTGGTTACGGCCAAAGTCACCTTGAGGATCAAGGTGGCGCATTCTTACATAACCGAGCGCTTTTTTGCCGGTATCCAATGTAATGTTCCCTTTGGCATAATAGTAGCCTTTTTTATAATACCCTTCGTCATGCCAGCTGATTTTATTGTAGACGGTTACACCGCCGACAGCATCTACAAGGTCAGCCAATCCTTCCATATTCAAGCGTATGTACTGGTCAAGGTTTAAATTAGCAAATTTGTTTACCGTATCCAGTGCCATTTTTGGCCCGCCGTAAGCATAAGCCGCATTTATCTTATTCAATGTTCCCTTGCCCACGATTTCTGTCCTCGTGTCACGCGGAATGGAGATCATCTGCATGGCTTTCTTTTGCGGGTTCAGTGTAAGAATAATGAGCGTATCGGATCTTCCTACATCTCCGGCCCGCTCATCTACGCCGAGTAAAAGAATGGAAATTGGTTTTTCACTTTTGATTTTTTCAGTGTTTTTCTCGGATGGTTTCACGGATTTGCTGTCATACATTTTATCTGCGGCATTTTGGACAGAATGGTAGACGTAATAGGCGAACCCTCCGCCCCCGATCACGATGATCGCTAAGAGAATCCCGAGTGTGATGAATATCTTCTTCTTCATTTTTTCGACCCTTTTCTTTGAATTTTTTATTTAATCTAATCGCTATCATATCATGGTTTTTCCAAATTGTTAACGGGGATTTTTCGTTTATGCAATGGTCCGGCTTTTCTCTTGCAATTTATTGGAAAAAGAAGAGGATGTGTGCGTGAAATGTGGCGAAAATGGCTGCAAGAAAAATGGTTTGGGTTGAGGCGTGTGACAGGACGAGGAGGTGGAAGTAATGGAAAACATGAAAATGTCGGGCCCGGGCGAAGCAGAATAGATGCCTGTTTTGAGTGCAGGCATGAGAAGGGACTGGCCGAAGGAAAAAAAGGAGCACGCGGCCGAATGCGCCGATTTTTTCACCTTTTGCCTGCGGGCTTCCGTTTCCCAAGTTTGCATGCATTTTTTCGCACTCTGTTTTACACGGGTGCTTCTGTATTGCTTAAGGCTTTCAATTCCGGTATGATTATGGCACGATATGAGACAGATTTGACCAGAGGGGGGCGCTTGTGGGAGAGCTTTTGAGAAATCGGTTTGTCCGGATGGTGTTTGTATCCGCGTTGTTTTTGCAGGTGGGCATATGGGTGCGGAATTTTGCCGTCCTGTTGTTTGTGACAGAAAAAACAAACGGCGACCCGTTTGCCGTTTCGATGATTTCAGTGGCGGAGTTCCTGCCCATTTTCATTTTTAGTTTTATCGGCGGAACATTTGCGGACCGCTGGCAGCCGAAGAAAACAATGGTTTGGTGTGATTTGCTGAGTGCTGTGTCCATTTTTGGCGTCATCGGCGCGCTTGTTTTTGGCTCGTGGCAGTCCGTCTTTTTTGCAACACTGATTTCCTCGATTTTGTCGCAGTTTTCACAACCGTCCGGGATGAAACTGTTTAAAATGCATCTTGAGGAACGCCTGATCTAGCAGGCAATGGCCGTTTACCAGACCATTTTTGCTGTTTTCATGATTCTTGGCCCGGTGGTCGGCACGTTTGCCTATGAAAGGTTTGGAATCGATTATTCTATTTTGATAACCGGTCTCGCTTTCCTGTTTTCCGCCGCGAGTTTGTCATTTATCCCGAAAGACCAGGCCATGAAAAAGAAGGAAAAATTGTCGAATATTTTCCAGGAAATGACGAGCGGGGTTCGCTATGTATTATCTAAAAAGGAATTGCGGCTGCTGGGACTTGGTTTTCTGGCGGCAGGGCTTGGCGTCGGTTTTATCCAACCGATGAATATTTTCCTCGTAACGGACCGTCTCGGCCTGCCGAAAGAGAACCTGCAATGGCTTGTGATGGTGAATGGCATTGGGATGATTACAGGCGGGGCTTTTTCCATGGCCTTTTCAAAATCTGCTTCACCTCAAAAAATGCTGTTCACCGGTATGCTTGCAAATGCCATTGGGCTTGCGATAATCGGTGCTTCGACTTCGCTTTGGCTGACACTCGCCGCCGAACTCGTTTCGGGCTTTTTCATGCCGAGCATCCAGATCGGCATTAACACCCTGATCCTGCAAAATACGGAATCCGATTTTATTGGCAGGGTGAACGGCATTTTGAGCCCGCTTTTCACTGGCTCCATGGTGGTGACCATGAGCCTTGCGGGGGCATTGAAGGAATGGTTTTCGATCACGGCTGTTTTCGAACTTGCTGCGTTGTTTTTCATTATCGGGCTGTGCTTTGTTTTTCCAATGTTGAAAACAGGCGTGTCGGGGAATGCAGAATCGAAGGGAGAATAGCGGCAGCATGTGCCCGTTTGCTGCCCGCTGCCGTTAACCGGAAAAATTTGATGCAAATAGGAATGAGCGGCGTGCCCGCGGCCATTCGCTGAAAAAGTCAGTGATCAAACAGCAGTGACAAGTATCTCGAACGCCAGCGGAAAAAATTCGGAGGGCGTGCCCGATCTGTTCGCGTACAAATTAGCCAATCAAAAGGCAATGAGCTGTTTTCTCATTGCCTTTATTTTTTCCTTTCCCCATACAATGGCTTGGCACATTAGGTTAAAGCGATATGCCGTTCATTCATCTTCTGAAAATCACCATGTTGATCGTATGTTGTTTATCATTACCCGCTTGGCGCAGCGGGGGCAGCAACGGAATAAGAATCTTGATTTTAAGGGATGATAAAGCATTTCATTTTCATGCTTATGGTAAAATGAATATAATTGGGAGCGCTTTAACGGAGGGGATTAGAATGAAAACATACCATATCGCGGCGATCCCGGGCGACGGGATTGGAAAAGAAGTGGTGCCGGCTGCCATCCGTGTGCTGCATGCGGCAGCGGAACGGCATGGCGGAATCCGGTTCGAATTCACGGCGTTCCCGTGGAGCTGTGATTATTATCTTGATCAGGGAAAAATGATGCCGGATAACGGGCTTGAGATTTTAAAAGATTATGAGGCTATTTTTCTCGGGGCAGTCGGCAATCCAAGGCTTGTGCCGGATCATGTGTCGCTTTGGGGCCTTTTGCTGAAAATCCGGCGCGGCTTCGAACAGGTGCTGAATATCCGGCCTGCAAAGTATTTCAAAGGGCTGCAGTCCCCGTTAAGGGACCCGAAAGATTTTGATTTCATTGTCGTGCGTGAAAACAGCGAAGGGGAGTACAGCGAGGTTGGCGGCAGAATTCATCGCGGTGAAGACGAAATTGCGATCCAGAATGCAATTTTTACAAGAAAAGGAACAGAGCGGGCGATGCGATATGCGTTTGAACTGGCGCAAAAACGCGGCCGACGCCTGACCAGTGCAACGAAATCAAACGGCATTTTCCACACAATGCCTTTTTGGGACGAGGTGTTCAGCCAGGTAAAGGCTGGCTATCCGGATGTGGCTGTAAACAGCATGCATATTGATGCGCTGTCTGCTTTTCTGGTGATGAAGCCGGAGACTTTTGATGTCATTGTTGCGAGCAATTTATTCGGGGATATTTTAACAGATATTGGCGGCGCGATTATGGGCAGTATCGGCATTGCGCCGTCCGCGAACATCAATTTGGACGGGAAATATCCTTCCATGTTTGAACCTGTCCACGGCTCGGCGCCGGATATTGCAGGAAAAGGCATTGCCAACCCAATAGGCCAAATTTGGACAGCTAAAATGATGCTCGATCATTTTGGCGAAACAGAAATGGGTGAAACGATAATGGATGCAATCGAATGGACGATTGAAAAAGGCATCAAAACCTCGGACATCGGCGGAACGGCAACAACAGAAGAAGTAACAGAAGCAGTTTGCCGGCGCATTTTACAAACTTAAAGAAAGCGAAGCCTGTATAGGGTTTGCTGAATCAGTAAAATTTCTAGATTTGGCAAGGCTGCTGACAGCTTTGACAACAATTTTAATGTAAGGGTTTTACAAAGTTTGCACTTGAAAGCCGATTCAACGTATGAAAAGATAAAATCGTCATTTTCGCAAAAAGATTCTACTATATTTTGAGACAGGGCTTGCAGACAAATTGGGTACAAACTCAGCATCGGATTCGTTCAGCAACCCCTATATGAAAACAATCGGTCTGAGCCGGGAGTCCACGGTTGAGCGTTACCGGAAGATGAGTGAAGAAGTGAAATGCAGGCTTGGTGGGCTGCCTTCGTCGAAATATATCCTTTGCAGCGTGGATTTTGCGGAAATGGAGCAGTTGCAGGTATGTGACTAAACAAATGAATAACGACCGGACCGGGAAATGATCCATCCGGAAAAAGGGAGGGGCTTGCACATAAGCCCCTCCCTTTCAGATCCCCTTCATCCGTTCCGGCAGGTTTTGGATCGATTCAATCACCGCATCAAGCTTGGCCTCAATCCGGTACAGCAAAAAGACGGTGACGGCGACCGGAAACCCGACTTCACTGATGAGCGACACCATTTCATGCATTTCTCCTCTCCCCCTGTAAAATCAAGAGCCCCCGTTCCGAAAACGGGAACCGGGGGCAAAAGATTACGCCAGTGTATATTCAGTAATGTTTTGCTCAATAAGACGTGCACCTTTCACGCTGGAGAGCGCCGTGCCGGATGAGCTGACCAGCACGCCCGAGCCGAGCATCTGAGCCATGGCGTTTTTCACTTTCACCGTATCGATGGGTTCTGCCGGCTCATCGACTGCAACCCTCACTGTTTTGTTATCCTGCGTTAAAAACTGAAGTTCCAAAGTTTTCATCTATCCATTCCCCCTTTTTTAATTTTTACTCACTGATGTCATTCAAGTCAGTGCGCGTCACACGGACAAGCGCTTTTTGCTGCAGTGAAGCGTATGCGTCTGCAAATTGCCGGATCGCATCGGGCGTTGCAGAGGCAGCCACATTGGCGAACGACTTCGCTTTGGTTACCGGTTTTCCATTTTCATTCACCCCGTTATCAAAGATTAATGAAATGCGGGAACTTGTTAAATGGACTTGTGCCATTCCCGCTCACCCCCTTTCACTCCTTATATAGCGGCTGAACAGAAAAAAGGGTACTTTTTTGTTGAAAAGAGAGAAACAGGGAGAGGAGGCGGGCAGTGCAACAGAGGCAGGACAATCGTTTTAGAAAATAATCCTCTTGGTTAAACAAAGCCGAACCATATGGCAGAACTTTTGTAAATGAAATGGAAACAGCAGCGCCAGGGATACAGCCGCGGCCGAAAAACGCCCCCATGCAGCGGGATATGAAAGATTTCCTGCTTAACAGACATGCCCTCAAATTGTGCAGTCCGGCCCTTAAAGATTGTCCCAAAGATTGCACCAATACGTCTTTTCGTACAGCCCCTGCTGTTGCAAAAGAATCCGCTCAGCAGGATAAGGTAGCCAAGCAAATGTGTTAAAAAACCCGCTCTTCTTTTTCCTGAACCGGGCAGCCAAAATTCGACTTGCTGTGCTAGAATGAAAGAAGCAACTTTTTAACATTGCCGGGTTGTCCGGACAGAGGTGCAGGAGGAATTTCATTGAGAATGTTCAGACGGGCATTATCCTTGCCTATTATACTATCGCTATTGTTTATACTGCCTGCCGGGGTATTCGGTGCAGGCGGAAGCGCGTCGGCCCAGGATTATTATAAACTTGTCAGCAACGAGTCTACCTCAAGCCTTTCGACAGAGCAGACTGGCACCTTCAAGATTGCGAACCTGGCAGCGCTCCGCCAAAAGTTAAAGAGCAACATTTACCGGATTGATTACCAAAAGCCATTTGATCTATTAAAATATTTAAGCCTTCGGAAGTATTCCGTTCGCATGGATACGAAAAGGGCTCGTCTTCCCCGGGTGGGAGATACGAAAAAATTCTGGGTGTCCAATCTTGCCAGCAATAAAGATTATCAAATAAGTGCTAAGCTTTTATACAGCGGTCCGCATGCGGATGTCTGGGTATACAACAACCAGCTGAACGACGCTCAGGCTGCCCAGCTTGGAAAAGAATTTGACAACCGTATTTATGCGCTCGATACAAAATATTTCGGCATGCCGTCCGATGTTGATGGAAATGGGAAAGTGAATATTCTTTGTTATGATATCCAGGACGGGTTTGATGGCTCAGGCGGATATGTAGCTGGCTATTTTTACCCGCTTGACCTTTTTGATGCCGACACTTCCAACAAGTCGGAAATCTTTTATATTGACACATACCCGCTGATGGGCACCGGAACATCGAAAAATGTAACCGAAGCGTATTCGACACTCGCCCATGAGTTTCAGCATATGATCTCTTTTAACCAGAAAGTGTTCGTCCAGCACCATTGGGATACGTTTGATACATGGATTGACGAAGGGATGTCCATGGCCGCAGAGCAAATTTATACCGGAAAGCCGCTTTCCGATCGGATTGATGATTATAACAACGATGCTTCAATCCCAAACGGCCACTCGCTTCTCTACTGGGATAGTAACGGGGATGTGCTTGCCAATTATTCCTTGTCCTATTTGTTCATGGAGTATTTGAAAATTCAATGCGGACAAGGCGATGCCATTTTCAAAAAAATCATGGACGATCCGAACACGAATGAAAAAGCCATCGAGGATGTGATCCGAAAATACATTGACCCGAACCTGACTTTCGGGCAGTTTATGACCGATTTCCGGGCCGCGCTCGTGTTAAAGCAGACAAACGGATTATACGGGTTTAAAGGGGATGCCGCGTTCAAGCCGCTCCGAATTAAAACTTACAACGGCAGTTCATTGAAGCTAAAAGGCGGCGGGGCGGTTGTGAAAAAGCTGTCTTCAGCAAGCCGCTTTTCCGTTCCGTCTGGAAAAGGACGGGATATGACATATACGCTCTTGTCGGGAAGTATCGGCGGCAAGGCGCAGCAACCGAAAACACCGAAAGTATGGACTGTCGGCGATAATAGCACATCCATTTCCGGCAGCTCCGACCCGGGGATCGAAGTAGCCATTATGAAGAACGGAAAAATACTTGCCCGCGGCACAGCGGACGGGAAAGGATATTTTAAAGTCCCGGTTTCAAAGCAAAAAGCCGGAACCGTCCTCTATGTTTATACAGAGGCCGGTTTAAAAAGCAGCAAAGTAAAAGTTATAGTAAAAGACAAAACGGCACCAGGCATGCCGACTGCCGGCAATGTCACAACGAAGTCCACGCATGTTGTGGGTAAAGCGGAAAAATCAGTAGTTGTCTATGTATACCGCGGCAGCAAACAGATCGGCAAAGCCACAGTAAATGCCAAAGGCGCATACAGTGTAAGAATCAGCAAACAGAAAAAAGGCACGAAGCTTTCCATTTTCGCGAAAGACAGAGCCGGAAACAAAAGCAAAACAAGAACGGTTACGGTAAGGTGAAAGAAAGTAAAAGTTTTGCTTGGCCGAAAAAATTGCGTAGTGATTAAAAAACTTGATGCTTGCCGATTGGATGATTTATTGATGAATGGTAAGTTTTTATAGGAATACGAAAAAACGGCAGCTCATCCGGCTGCCGTTTTTTCAATCAGTCACCGCCGTATCCGGTAAATTCGCGGTCAGGCGTGTGATGGAAAAGATGGTGTAAATATTTATGGAAGAACCATTCGCCGGCTGCAATGACGATGCTCGAAGCCAGCGCCGCCCATAACAGATTGTCCATGTCCGGGGCGAGTGATCTGCCCATCAGCCACACGACAAGGTACGCCAGAACAAAATCGGCGACGGTCGCCATGATATTTCTTTGCGTATTCTCTTCCCGTTCATTTTCCCGTTTGAAAATCATTAAATCTCCCAGGACATATGCGAGAATGGTCAGTACTACACTGGTGGCGATCATATCGCCAAACGGCATGTTGAAGATGGCGGATAAAATGATGCCCAACACAACTGCGACCATAATAAACTTTATCACTAACGCCTTTGCATGATCCATAACGGTCCCTCCTTTTAGTGTTTGTACTATATCATTACCCGCTTCTGCAGCCGTTAATCGGGAAATGAAGGCATTCTGCACAGAAAATCTTTCCAATTGTAACTTTTAATGCGGGTTCTTAAAATGCTGCAAATTGCCTTCTGCTTGCCGCACTTTCCTTTTTTGAAATGCCAGGCCGGGATTGGTAAGTACGATAAACAAAAAGGTATGTCTAAAAGCTTGATGCCATGCTTTATTGAAAAAAGCGGCAATCATGTTAATGGCGAGAAAGCAGAAACTTGATCCCGGATTCCTTTTTCCGTTACTTCATTTTTTCCAGTAATGATTTCCGTTGCGCTAAGGAAAGAGTTTAGGTTAAAGTGAAACCGTTTCCATATTAATATTGAATTAAGGCAAGCGGCTGATAAAGCGGAGCATTAAACAGTGTTTAAGGATTACAGCAAGTTACTCTTTGTGATCAACAGTAAGTAACAATGATGGATATTATGCGACAAAAAGGGTGAAGAAACGACAATTTTTAAACTAAGGGTGATGACATTGAACATAGAAGAAATCAGTTTTCAAATTATTTTAAATGGTGGAAACGCCCGAAGCTTAGCTGCGGAGTCCATAAATCATGCTAAAGCTGGTGAGTTTAAATTAGCTGAACAAAAAATTGAAGAAGCCAACGAAGCCATGACAATCGCTCATCGTTTTCAAACAGACCTAATAAAGGGGGAGGCCAGTGGGGAAAAATTTGAAATCAGTATATTGCTGATACACGCACAGGACCATTTAATGAATGCCATGACAGTAATTGACCTGGCAAAAGAAATCATTGAACTTTATAAAAAAACAAATGAACTTGAATGTCGAAAGTGCTAACAAATTTGCCAAGTTTGCTGTTTGAAAAATGGATGATTGGCGGCACAAGCGGGCCATTAAAAGCAACGGAAGTCATTAATTCATTGATAAGCAAGTTTAAATCACAATAAAAAACCAATTGGAGGCATTTATGATGAAAAAAGCATTAATTATTTGTGCAGCAGGTATGTCATCTTCTTTAATGGCGAAGAAGACAACGGAATTTTTTAAAACAAAAGGTAAGGAAATTGAAGTCTATGCTGTTTCAGCAAATGAAGGCAATAAGATGATTGAAAAGGGGGACTTTGATTTATATTTAGTCAGCCCACAAACAAAGATGTATTTTCAAAAACTTAAGGAAGCCGGAGAACGCGTAGGAAAGCCAGTTGTAAACATTCCGCCACAAGCCTATATTCCGATTCCAATGGGTGTTGAAAAATTAGGAAATTTAATCTTACAAGAACTGCCAAAAGATTGATTTGCTTATGAGAAAATGGGTCTTCGCTATTTACAATGCACTCACCCGGAAATGCCAAAATTTATGGATAGTCGGAAGGAAGGTGATCTTCAAGCAAGATACCCGTTAAGATGTCTTTTGGATTGGAGGTAATGGATTGCTTAAGCTTTAACGAGTAGCGGGGAGCCATATTTTTAATAAATGAGGGATTTTTATGAATGACGTAGAAAGAGCATTATTTGAAAAAAATCAAAAAAACCAGATGCTTAAATCGATGTACTATAACCGATATTTGCTTGTCAGATATGTTACCGCAATCTTTTTCTTTACGAATGTATATTGGTTAATTTCATTGGTTATGAGTCATTCGTTACTATACCTTCTTCCATTGGCGTTGATCATCGTTGTCATATTGAGCGTTGCGGAACAAGTAAAGATTTATAGCAGCCCGACAAATCATGCTAAATACACAAAGTTTTGTTTCATGACTTTGCTCATTGCAAATGTGATTTTGCTGTTGCCGAGTTGTTTTTCGTCATCTTTCGCTCATTTATATCCATTTTTAATCAATCAAAACAAGTCAAAAGTATTAATTTTAACTGTTTTGATTGCCGGGATATTTTTAAGCGCTTTTATCCTTTATCGGTTATACCAAATTACACATGATGAAGACAAGCATTTTCAACGCATCATGGAGTATGAAAAAGCGATTCGTTAATAATAGAAAAGAGGGGTCTTTATGTCAGAACAAAATAAGGCATTTACTTTTCTTGAAAAGTATCTGATGGGTCCTATGGGGAAAGTAGCATCTTTTCGATTTGTCCGGGCGGTAATGGCTGCCGGGATGGCTTCGATTCCATTTACAATCGTAGGGTCCATGTTCTTGGTGCTGAACGTATTGCCGCAGACCTTAACATTTTTGCAGGGCTTTTTCGATAATACGTTCTTTAGAATTAGTGACTTGTATATGCTGGCTAATAAAGCAACAATGGGAATTTTAGCATTATATTTCAACCTTGTTATTGGTTATGAGTATACAAAAATATACGCTGAAGAAGAAGGGATAAATGTAAACCCGCTAAATGGGGCTTTATTATCCATGTTTGCTTTCTTCATGACGATTCCGGAATTGGTTTCAGGTGGTGGAAAAATGTCACTTGTACAAAAAATGAATGACACCACCCATATTATTTTCGGTTGGGAAATGGGTGACAGTGGTGTCAGCCGTTTAGGTTCTTCGGGGATTTTTACGGCGATTATTGTTGCTGTCATTGCTGTCCAGCTGTACCGGCTCTGTGTAAAACAAAACTGGGTGATTAAAATGCCGGAAGCTGTTCCGGAAGGGGTATCCAGATCGTTCACAGCTTTAATTCCTGCTTTTTTAGTCGCTTTTGTGATCTTAATCATCAATGGTATTTTTGTAGCTTTAGGCACAGATATATTTAAAGTTGTCGCTGTTCCATTCAGCTTTGTTACGCATATCGCAAGCAGCTGGCTGGGATTGATGGTGATTTACTTCTTAATCCATGCACTCTGGATTGTAGGCATTCACGGGGCGAATATTATTGGAGCCTTCCTGACGCCTATTACTTTGGCAAATATGGAAGCCAATATTCATGGGGCAAATATTCCATTCGCCGGCGAGTTCCAAAATTCATTTGTCATTATGGGCGGTTCCGGATCGACTTTAGGATTATGTATCTTTATTGCATTTTTAGCCCGGTCACAGCAATTGAGAATACTGGGAAAAGCATCCCTTGCTCCTGGCATCTTTAATATTAATGAACCAATATTGTTTGGACTACCGATTGTTTATAATCCATACCTGGCTATCCCGTTCTTCTTAGCACCTATGGCTACAGCTACAATTGGTTATTTTGCGATCAAACTGCACATTGTTGCGCCACTTATCGCCCAAGTGCCGTGGCCAACGCCAATCGGTATCGGGGCTTTCATTGGAACAGGCGGGAGTATTATGGCGCCAGTTGTCTCACTCATTTGTGGTGTGGTCGCGTTTATCATATATCTTCCGTTCATCAGAATATATGATAAGAAGTTAGTTGAACAAGAAAAAGGTGGAGAATCTGTACTCTGATCCTAATCTTGGAATAGAAGAATAAGATGTAGAAATATCCTATGAAAACGATGTTGCACTGCGGGTGAATGAAAGAAGGCGGTTCTTCATAGGAAAATCGCCTTCTTATTTAACTTTTCTAGTTCAGGAAACCAAATAAGATAAATGATGGAGGGTTTACAATGTCAAAAGGCGTTTTACCAGAAAACTTTTTATGGGGCGGAGCAGTAGCAGCCCACCAGCTTGAAGGCGGCTGGAATAAAGGCGGAAAAGGTGTAAGTGTTGCTGATGTGATGACTGCAGGAAGGCACGGTGTTCCACGGCAAATTACGGATGGTGTATTGGAAGGTTACTATTATCCCAACCATGAAGCAATCGGCTTCTATTCCCGTTATAAAGAAGATATTAAACTGTTCGCAGAAATGGGGTTTAAATGTTTCCGTACTTCTATTGCCTGGACAAGAATTTTTCCAAACGGGGACGATGATGAGCCAAATGAAGAAGGATTGCAATTTTACGATGATTTGTTTGATGAATTATTAAAATATCATATTGAACCTGTTATTACCCTATCTCATTTTGAATTGCCTTACCATCTGGTGAAAAAATATGGCGGTTTTAGAAACCGGAAGTGTATTGATTTCTTTGTGAAATTTTCTGAGACAGTCATGAGACGTTATAAAGATAAAGTAAAATATTGGATGACCTTTAACGAAATCAATAATCAAGCAGATACGAGCATGGATTTCGCAAGCTTCACAAACTCAGGAATTAAATACGAAGAAGGTGAAAACCGGAAACAAACCATGTACCAGGCAGCGCTTTATGAATTAATTGCCAGCGCAAAAGCCGTTACATTAGGCCACAAAATCAATCCTGATTTTAAGATTGGTTGCATGCTTTCTTTCGTCCCTGTATATCCATATTCCTGCCATCCGGATGATGTGATGCTTGCAACTGAAGCAATGCGTAATCGCTGGTTCTTTGGTGATGTACATGTTCGCGGGGCGATTCCTCATTATACGAAAAAATACTGGGAAAGAAACGGATTTGAAATTGAATATACAAAGGAAGATGAACAAATTCTTAAAGAAGGAACAGTAGATTACATTGGATTCAGCTATTATATGTCTAAAGTAGTCAGCGCCCGTGAAGTAGAAGATAGCCAGCCTGATGGAGAGTTTGGCCGCGTCGTCCGCAATCCATATGTACAAGCCAGTGATTGGGGTTGGCAAATTGATCCGGTAGGCCTTCGTTATTCATTAAATGCTTTATATGAAAGGTACAATATTCCTTTATTTATTGTAGAAAACGGGCTTGGTGCGCGGGATGCCGTTGAAGAGGATGGCACGATTAACGATGATTACCGTATCCAATATTTTCGCGACCATATTCAGGAAATGAAAAAAGCGGTTGAACTGGACGGCGTTGATTTAATGGGGTACACACCGTGGGGATGTATAGATTTAGTGAGTGCTGGAACAGGAGAAATGGAAAAACGTTACGGTTTTATTTATGTGGACAAAGATAATGAAGGAAACGGAACTTTGGAAAGAAAAAAGAAAAAGTCATTTGAATGGTATAAGCATGTCATAAAAACAAATGGAGAAGAGCTATAACTTTTTAGGATGGCCGTTTTTCTAACAATTAAAATAAAACCTATATTCAATTTTGAGGTGAAAAATGGAGTTTCAATAAAACTCCATTTTTTCATATACGGAAAAAAAGAATCCCCTGCGGAAAAGCAATGGGGGTAGAAGAGAAGCTACGATATGGCAGGCTGCACAAGTGTAAAAGCATTGTTTTTTTAGCGTGTACATCACAGCCCGAAAAAATGGTTTCCCTTTGCCAAAAATCTTAGTAATCAATGATAAAAAGGAGTTGTTGGCATTGGCTATTCTCTCAAAACGGCAGAAAGATATATTAATCCTGTTATCCAAGTCAAAAGAACCTGTTACTGCAAGCTGGATGGCAAAAGAATTAGGCGTCAGTGACCGAACGATTCGAAATGAAATCAAGTTCATGCAAAATAATACGGCATCACACGGGTTTCAAATTGAATCGACCAGAGGATTGGGATATAGCGTAAAAGTATTAGATGACGGGCTTTTTTCAAAAATTCTCAATGAGATTTCTACGGAGGAACATCATTTAGCGGGTGACTTCACTGATAAAGATACGAGAGTTCTCTATATTTTGCGCCGGCTATTGTTAGAAACAGATTTTATTAAAATCGAAAGTTTTATAGATGAGATGTTCATCTCTTTGTCGACATTACAAAATGACTTAAAGATGGTAAAGGAAATTCTTGATAAATATCATTTAAAGCTAATCAACCGTCCGCACTATGGCTCAAAGGTTGAAGGCGATGAATATATGAAACGTCTATGTTTGTCTAATTTATTGTTGGAGCGGAACCAGGAAGCATTTCTAAAAGAAGATTGTTTACAACTCATTGATCCGGAACTATTTAAAAAGATTAAAGAAATAATCATCCAAAAGGTTAATAAATATAAAATTGAAATCTCTGATATATCTTTGGAAAATTTAGCAACGCATATTGCCATCGCCTGCAGAAGAATCCAGGAAGGCTTTGTTATTGAAGAGCTGGCTGATGTTCTGGTCGATGATCATCCATTTGAAAAAATTGTAGCGAATGAAATTATAAAAGAAGTGGAAGATTTTACTTCGTTAACTTTTCCTGGGACAGAAATCGATTATGTTATTGTTCATTTATTGGGAACCAAACTTTTACACAAGAAGGAACTGGCCGAGTTTAGTAAATTTGATGAAGCCGGAACGATTATAAATTGTATGTTAGATCGTTTAAAGTCTGAATTGAATTGGGACTTTCGCCAAGACCGCGAGTTTATCCAGGCGTTAACGCTGCATATCCGTCCTGCAATGAACCGATTGCGGTATAAAATGAATATCCGGAATCCGTTATTAAACGATATAAAGAAAAAATACCCGGCCGCGTTTGAAGGCGCCATTATTGCCAGCAAATGTATAGAAAAGTATTTGCAAATGGAAGTGGTTGAAGATGAAATTGCCTATATTGCGCTGCATATTGGTGTTGCGCTAGAACGGATGAAATTAAACAAGAAAAAAATAAAAAAAGTACTCATCGTTTGCGCATCGGGCGTAGGGAGCGCAAAATTGCTCTCCTACCGATTGCAAAATTTGTATGGGCAAGAAATTGAAATTGCCGATACCATTAATTACTACAATTTGTCATCCTATGATTTATCTTTTATTGATCTGATCATTAGTACGATTCCTATAAAGGAAAATTTGGGCGTCCCGGTCCAAGTTGTGAATACTTTTTTGGAAGATAAGGACATTCATGCGATAAAATGTTTTTTATCCAAGACACAAAATGTAGCAGAAAAGTATTTACATCCTTCAAGAATTTTTCTCCAGCTGGAATTGCGGGATAAGGAAAGCGTGATTCGATTTTTATGTGATGAACTATATAAGCAAAAGCTTGTACCAAGGGATTATGTAAACCTTGTTTTAGAAAGGGAGTCGATTACGCCAACCTGTTTTGGGAATCTCGTAGCCATTCCCCATCCAATGGTGCCCGTAACGAAGGAGACGTTTTGGACAGTATGCACGTTAAAAAGCCCTATTCACTGGCATGACCAGCAAATGGTCCAATTTGTTTGCCTGTTAAATATTAAAGAAGGCACGCAAACGGATTTAGATGGTATGTATGAAAAACTCATTTCCATTATTGAAAACAGGTACGTTGTGCAAAAAATCATCAAAAGCAAAACGGCTGATGAGTTAATGGCATGTATAAAATAATGAGCTCAGTGCCGCCGCCATTTACAAAGGAATATTTTCCAATCCATTGCCTCAAAGGATACTTTACCCGCCATCCATGTCATCAAGCACAAAACTTGTCCGGTTTTGTGCTTGGTATTTCTGGAGATAACTTTACATAAAAGCGAAAAAAGTTTGTGAACATTTTTTACAACTTCCTTGCCCTGTGCGGTTTCCTAAAGGATAATATTTGTAACCTGCAGTAGAAGGAGTAAAGACACGTGAAAACTTAAAAATGAGGAGTGAGCAAATGAAAACGGTCCAACTGAACAGCCGGATAGCTTTCGGCCAACGTCTACCGCTTGTATTGATTGCCGGCCCGTGCGTAATTGAAAGTGAAACGATGGCCATGGAAACAGCCGCAACCCTTCAAACCATTGCCGAAAAACTCGGCATTCCTTTCGTTTTTAAAGCTTCTTTCGATAAAGCCAACCGATCATCCATTTTTTCCAAACGGGGCCCGGGACTGGAAAAAGGGCTCGAAATACTTGACCGGATTAAAAATGTATTTGGCGCACCGGTCACGTCTGATATTCATGAGCCGCACCAGGCAAAAGCAGCCGGGGAAGTGCTCGACATACTGCAAATCCCCGCTTTCCTTTGCCGCCAGACCGATTTGCTGCTTGCCGCCGCCGCGACGGGCAAAATCGTGAATGTCAAAAAAGGGCAGTTTTTGGCGCCTTGGGATATGAAAAACGTCATTCAAAAATTGGAAGAATCCGGCACCGAAAAAATTCTCCTTACAGAACGTGGTTCGACATTCGGCTACAATAACCTGGTGGTGGACATGCGTGCACTTCCGGAAATGCGCAGATTAGGGTATCCGGTCGTGTTTGACGCTACCCATAGTGTCCAAATTCCGGGCGGAAACGGCACTTCAACAGGCGGAAAGCGTGCGTTTGTCCCGTATCTGGCAAGGGCAGCGGCGGCTTGCGGGATCGATGCGTTGTTTCTGGAAACCCATCCTGATCCGGACCAGGCCTGGTCGGATGGCCCAAATATGGTGAAACTGGATGATATTGAAGAAATGTTAAAGCCAATAATTGAAATTGATCGCATGATAAAAGAACAAACGGCAGCAAACATCCATTAACGGAGGTGAATAGGATGTTAAAAGATTTCAAACGAAGCATCAATTATGTCGAAAGCGTCCGTGAAGTACTGGAAAAAGAAGCCAATGAGATCTTAAAGCTGAAAGACCGGATCAATTTTCGTATAAATGAAGGCATTGAAATGATATTGGCGTGCGAAGGCAGAGTCATTTTTACAGGAATGGGGAAATCGGGCATCATTGGCCGGAAACTTGCTTCCACATTTGCAAGCACCGGTACCCCGGCATTTTTCCTTCACCCGGGAGAAGCACTGCACGGCGATCTTGGAAAAATAACAAAAGAAGACATCCTCATTGCCATTTCCAACAGCGGGGAAACTTCGGAAATATTAAATATGATCCCCTCCATCAAAAGGATCGGCGCAAAAATGATTGCTATTTCCGGTTCACGCAAGTCGACACTGGCGCGGCGTTCGAATCTGGTGATGGATATCGGTGAAGTTGAGGAAGCGTGCCCGCTCGGCCTTGCGCCGACTTCTACAACCACCGTCACGCTTGCGCTCGGGGATGCAATTGCGGTTGCCCTTTTGAAGGCAAGGGATTTTAAACCTGAAAATTTTGCGCTCTTCCATCCCGGCGGCTCGCTTGGCCGGCGTTTGCTTCTCACGGTTGGCCATGTGGCTAAACGGAAAAGGATGAACCCGGTTGCCGGAATGGACACCGGCATAAAGGAAGCATTATTTATGATGACGGAAGCGGGGGCGGGGGCTGTTTCAGTTATTGACGATCGGGGACGGCTGGCCGGCATTTTAACGGACGGCGATATCCGGCGTGAGCTTTTAAACGGCCATGAAGTACTGGATAAAAAAGTAGCAGATTTGTATACAAAATATCCGGTTTGCGTCAGTGAGCATCAGCTGGCAGCGGAAGCATTGCGGATAATGGAAGACCACGCTTTCAAGGTGCTTCCGGTTGTTACCGGCCAGAAACCGGTTGCCATGCTCCATATTCAGGATTTGGTCCAGACTATATAAGCAAAATAACAAGAATAAGCAAAATAACAAGAAAAAATTTTTTGACTGGATAGAGCGGATTCATAAAGAATCCCGCTTTTTTTGGTGGTTGCCGCCAATATGTGCAGCAGCAGTTTGTTTTTTCGGTGACACCACGCAAAAATTTCGGTGACAATGGCGCTGCGGCCTATTAAAATAGGTGATAAGATCTTGTGAATTAACGGGGGAGGGATTGTTTTGTTAAGGGTAAACAATGTGTCAGTAGAGATAGAGAAGTCAAAAATTTTGGAAGATATAAGTTTTTCTGCTGAACCAGGGGAGATTATTGGCCTGGTTGCTCCAAATGGATCCGGCAAGACGACGCTTTTAAATGCGATATCCAACCTGATTCCTGCTTCAAAAGGCGAAATTAGTATTTACGGCATGAATTATAAAATGCATCGGGAAAAAATCCTTAAAAAAATATTTTTTTTGCAAGACCATACAGTATTGTATCCAAATTTAACAGGGAGAGAGCATTTAAAACTTGTACAAAGATTATGGGAGAGCAAACAAGAATGTGGCGCTGTTATTGAAAAATTAAGCATGGGTTCCTATATCGACAAAAGGGTTTCAAAATATTCGCTTGGCATGCAGCAAAGGCTGCTATTTGGGATGTGCTTGATCAGTTCTTGTGATTTGCTATTGATGGACGAGCCGATGAATGGGCTGGACCCATCCAATATTAAACTGATAAGCAAATCCATTAAGCAACTTAGAGATGAAAATAAAATTGTATTTTTTTCTTCCCATATTCTGAACAATGTTGATGAATTATGTGATCGTGTCATCTTTTTAAAGCAAGGAAGAATGGTTTACGAAAGCAGAAAAAATAATCCGGACTTTAATAAATACATCATCATTAAGTTAGAGAATGGGAATGATGCGGATAAAGTTCTTTCCCTATTTAAAGATGAAGAAATTAAAAATGCCACAGCCAATGAAGTATGGGCGGAGATAGATTCGAGTAAAAGCTCCTTTGTGGTAAATCAGGCATTCGAACAAGACATGAAATTTAAATCATTTTTCATAGGGCAAAAAGGCAGCCAACTAATTTATGAGGAAATATACGAAGGTGAAGATAAATGGGGCTAATCAAATTAGAGACATTGCGATTCATTAGAAATAAAAAAAATTTGACTGTTTTTATTGCTGCTATTTTGATTGTTTTCATTTTGTTTGCAATTACTTTCGTGGGAGCAAAGAGAATGGACCCGCTCAATGAATATCAGGATAACAAATCCTCACTGGAAAATGCCATTTCACACATGGAATCAAATCCAAATAAGAGTGAAGCAAAGAAGAAAGCACTTGCGGGTTTGCAGGAGGAGTTACGCCTTCGTACAGAACAAATACAAGCTCATGAAGCAGGGGATTGGAAGCAAGAACTGAAATTGCAGATCGCTTTAGATAAAAAATTAATTGCTGGGATTAATGCCGGAACAATTGTTTTTGGTAATAAAAAAATTGTTCCGCAGACAGAAAAAGCAATACAGCTCAATACCATTCTGCTTAAACAAAATATTCATCCGGTAATAGAGTCGTTCGAAACCCCGGGTATTAACTTTACATATCGTATTCTTTTTTACGTATTCCCGTTCTTAATGCCTCTTCTCATTGCAGTTTTAATTGGTGATATTTCAACAAGAGACAAACAAGGCGGTATTAATCATTTTGTAAATGTTTTGCCAGTGAAGCTCAAGAAAATATTGGATGCGAGAATCTTCACTTCATTTGTTTACAGCCTTGCCATCACGATTGTTATCCTGGTTGTTGCGCTCATTATTGGTAGCATCATAAGCCATTTGGGGAGTTGGAAGTACCCTGTGGCGATCAATTTAAACGGGACAGAAGTATTGTGGATTTCAATTGCCCGGTTTTTGGGCAGATCGCTTTTACTAATCCTATGTCTTCTATTATTTATTTCTGTTTTCACGCAGTTTTTAAATACCTTTATTCGAAATCAATTGCTTCTGATGCTCGTTTTGGTGGCTTGTTTTTGTTTTGAGGAAATGATGAGCGGATTTAAGACAAAGTTGTATGCTGTTATGCATATCATCCCTTTTACATTTGTGGATGTGCCGAATATAGTGAATGGAGAAAGTGCAGCAAAATTCAGGAATGAGTATATCAATACTACAGACGGAGTCATTACGCTTCTCCTTTCATCTTTGCTGTTTTATTTTCTCACCATATGGATTATCCATAAGAAAAACAAAATTTAAAAAAAGCTTGACGAATCCGAAAAAAAGGGATAAATTGAACGTAAGCAATTTTTAGGTTCGTTGTGTAATTTCTTTTGCGGCGTTGATGGCAAATTTCATATTGGTGTTTTCTTATCAAGAGAGGTTGAGGGAATGGCCCGATGAAGCCTCAGCAACCTTCAATGCTTTTACGCGTTGAAAAGGTGCTAAGTCCTGCAAGTTATGGGATCATAACTTGAAAGATAAGAAGATGGTTCATGCACGAAAGGAATGGCCTTCTTCTTATTGGAGAAGGCTTTTTGATTTTAAGTGAGGGAGTGTCCATCATGTATCATACAGAAACAAAACTTGCACAAATCGGAAACCGCAGTGACCGCGTGACAGGTGCGGTGAACCCGCCTGTTTATTTTTCTACCGCTTACCGCCACGAAGGCATTGGGCAGTCAACCGGTTTCGATTATTCCCGTACCGGCAACCCGACGCGCCAGTTGCTTGAAGAAGCGATTGCGGATCTGGAGGGCGGGGACCGCGGGTTTGCGTGCAGTTCCGGCATGGCTGCGATTTTCACTGTTTTATCTTTGTTCCAGGCCGGCGATGAGTGGATTGTGAGTGATGATTTATATGGCGGCACCTACCGCCTGCTGGAGCAGGGATATAAAAAATGGGGGCTTTGTTGTAAGTACGTGAATACGTGCAACCCGGAAAATATTGAACAAGAAATCACCCCGAAAACGAAAGCCATTTTCCTCGAAACGCCGACAAACCCCCTCATGCAGCAGACGGATATCGGCGCAGTGGCTGAAATTGCGAAAAGGCACGGAATCCTGCTGATTGTAGACAATACTTTTTACACCCCGCTTTTGCAGCAGCCGATTAAAGAAGGCGCTGATATTGTAGTCCATAGCGCGACGAAATATCTTGGCGGGCATAACGACGTGCTGGCCGGTCTGATCGTGGCAAAGGGTGCTGAACTTTGCGAGCAGCTTTTTCTGTACCATAACGGTGCCGGCGCCACCCTCAGTCCGTTTGATTCGTGGCTTCTGATGCGCGGCATGAAAACGCTGGCGCTTAGGATGGAAAAACACGAAAAAAATGCAAAAGCTGTGGCGGCATTTTTAAGCGCGCATCCGGATGTAAAAGATGTGCTGTATCCGGGCCGCGGCGGGATGCTTTCTTTCCGTGTAAAAGAAGAATCATGGGTCGACCCGTTTTTACGCGGCCTGTCTTTGATTACATTTGCCGAAAGCCTCGGTGGGACGGAAAGTTTTATCACTTACCCGGCTACACAGACGCATGCCGACATTCCGGAAGAAAAACGGATTGCTTCAGGCGTAGACAATTGCCTTTTGCGCTTTTCAGTCGGAATTGAAAATGAACGCGATTTGCTTGCAGATATTGAAAAAGCTTTTGCCAACATTCACGAAGGGGTGCAAACACGATGACAAATGAAGATTATTCTTTTCAAACGAGGCTTTTACATAACAGCCATAAAATAGACCCGGCGACCGGTGCTGTGAGTGTACCGATCCAGCATGCTTCGACATACCACCAGGCGGACATTGACCAGTTCGGTAAATACGATTACAGCCGCTCGCTCAATCCAACGAGGGAAGCGCTCGAGGATGTCATCGCCGAACTCGAAGGCGGTGTCAAAGGTTTCGCGTTTGCTTCCGGGATGGCGGCGATTTCAACCGCGTTTCTGCTTTTGTCGGCGGGCGACCATGTTGTCATCACCGAAGATGTGTATGGCGGCACGTTCCGGATGGTGACAGAAGTCCTGACCCGGCTTGGTATTGAACATACATTTGTAGATATGACCAACCTTGAAGAAGTGCGGCAGGCCGTCCGCCCGAACACGAAGGCTTTTTATGTGGAAACCCCTTCAAACCCGCTTTTAAAAGTGACGGATATCCGTGCGGTGAGTGAACTGGCAAAGGAAACCGGGGCGCTCACCTTTGTCGACAACACCTTTTTAACGCCTGCCCTGCAGCGCCCGCTTGAACTCGGGGCGGATATCGTGCTGCACAGCGCGACGAAATTTTTAGCAGGGCACAGCGATGTCGTTGCTGGGCTTGCGGTTGTAAAAGATGAAGCATTGGCAGCGCGCCTCGGATTTTTGCAAAATTCATTCGGGGCGGTGCTCGGCGTCCAGGATGCATGGCTCGTTTTGCGCGGGTTGAAAACGTTGCATGTGCGGCTGCTCCAATCGCAGCAGTCAGCGGTGAAAATCGCACATTTTCTTGATGCGCATCCGCTTGTGCGAAACGTGTATTATCCGGGGCTCGGGCACCATCCGCAGCATGCGCTTCAAAAGCTAGAGGCACAAGGGCCGGGCGCGGTATTGTCGTTTGAACTGGAAGATGAGGAAGCGCTCCGGACATTCGTCAGCCATGTGAAAATTCCGGTCTTTGCCGTCAGCCTCGGCGCTGTAGAATCGATTCTGTCCTATCCGGCAAAAATGTCCCACGCCGCAATGCCGCCTGAGGACCGAAGAAAACGCGGCATCTCCGACAGCTTGTTGCGCTTATCGGTTGGCCTCGAAAATCCGGATGATCTGATTGCCGATTTCGAGCAGGCTTTTTCGTACACGAAAGCGGGCACAACCGTGAAATAATGGACAAACGGCTGCAGGGAATCCGCCCTGATCGGCGGGATTCCCCGTTTCAAAATAGACGCCCGGGCTTATTTTGAAACGCGAATGGAGGCACGCCCCGTCCGTACGTATGACAAAAAACTGCACCACAGAAGCCGCTGAAAAAGCCCGAAAGAAAACATAAAAACGGCGGGAAACCACTGTAAAAAGTGTCCCGCCGCTTTTTTCTGTTTTTTGTGTAAAGGAAAGGAACGCCTGCATTCACAATCCGGAAATCGGCCGGGTAACCGTCCTGCCTGGTTTCAACGTTTCTGTACGGCCGCCTATATGGATGTCCAGCGCATCTCCTTCCAGCAATGTCACTTTAAACGCATGGCGCGCCACTTCCACCTGAAACTTGCGGTTTTGGTAGGTGAGGCGAAATAAATAGCGGTCCCATTGTTCCGGAATGGTAGGATTTAGAAAAAACCCGTTTTCTTTGATCCGGACGCCGCCGAATCCGTACACGATTGATAGCCATGTCCCGCCCATATTGGCCATATGCAGGCCGTCCTTTGTATTGCCATGTGTGTTATCAAGATCAAGGCGGGCTGTTTCGATAAAATAATGATACGCTTTTTCCGCTTCGCCGAGCCTAGACGCCATTATGCTGAAAATGCATGTGGACAGTGATGAATCGTGTGTCGTGACTTTTTCATAATAATGATACGAGTTTCGGATCGTTTCCGGATTTGCCTCGTCTTCCAGCAAAAAATGCGCGAGCACCGTGTCTGCCTGTTTGCATACTTGGTACCGGTAAATCGTGAGCGGATGGTAATGCAAAAGGAGCGGGTAATGGTCTTTCGGCGTATGTTCAAAGTCCCAGACCGCTTTATCGAGAAAGCTGTCATCCTGTTTGTGGATGCCGCGTTTTTCATCATAAGGGAGATACATCGCATCCGCCGCTTTCAGCCAGCTTGCCGCTTCTTCGTCCGTTAAACCAAGCCGTGCAGCAAATGCCGCAAAATAGGCATCATCTGTTTCTTTCAGCCAGTGATAAAATTTGTGAGCTGATTTCAAATTATATTTTGCCATCACATTTGTATAGTAATTGTTGTTGACGATGGCTGTGTACTCATCCGGCCCGGTCACATCTTCAATCGCAAATTTGCCGTCTTTTTCCCGGTAATGGCCAACCTCAAGCCAAAGCCGCGCCGTTTCCACGAGAATTTCGACGCCGTATTGCTTCATAAAGTCCTGATCTTGGGTGGCATACCAGTATTGCATATAACTGTAAGCGATGTCCGCGCTGATATGATACTGCGCTGTGCCGGCAGGGAAATACGGGGAGCATTCCGTGCCGGAAATCGTCCGCCACGGAAATAGCGCACCTTTTTGATGGCCCATCTCTTTTGCCCTTGCCAGTGCGTGGTCAAGGATATGGTAGCGGTACAGCAGCAAATGCCGCGCGAGTTCCGGATGGATCAACAGAAACACCGGGAAAATGTAAATCTCCGTGTCCCAAAAGTAATGCCCTTCATAACCTTCCCCGGACAGCCCTTTTGCCGCAATATTGCTGGCGGTGTCTTTTCCGACAGATTGCAGGAGCTGGTACAGATTGAAACGGATCCCTTCCTGCAGTTTCGGATCGCCGTCAATTTCAATGTCCGCTGCTTGCCAGTAAGTGGCTAAATATTGCTCCTGCTCCCGTAATAGTGCTGAAAAATCTTTGCCTTGCATGCTTTTTAGGATGGCCGCCGCCTTTTCTGCGATATGGTCCCCGTGGCGGAGCGTGTCCGTATAGATCGCAAATTTTGTAAGGGACACCGGCTCGCCGTGTTTGAAATCGATGATTGCGTGCACTTTTTGTTCGTCTTGTTCATAATGGCATTCGCAAGAGACGGAAACGGCGTGGGTTGCGGCACAAGCCATTTCAAGCCCGGAAGCAAATGTGCGGACACGCAGTACAATCGTGCCTCTGTCCTCTGCCACTTTTGTCACAGCCAGCTTTTTTGCATGGGCAGATCCGGTCCGCGGGTCGTTTTTATCGACATAATTTTGCACATCACCGTTGACAGTGGAAATCACCCGCACCGGCCCGGAAAAGTTTACCGGCTCCATTTTCACTTGAATCGCAAACAGTTCCCGCTGTGTAAAAGAAACCAACCGTGAAAAAGTGAGCTTGATTTCTTTTCCGGAAGGCGATTTCCAATGGATGGCGCGTTCGGAAAACCCGCGTTTCATGTGCAAAGTTTGGGAAAAACCGAGAACTTCCCCTTCAAAAAGAGAAAAGCGTTCTTTTTCTTCTCCAAGAAAAATTTCGATGGTCTGCGCATCGATCACATTCAGCATTTTCTGACCGGTTTCCGGGAATCCGTACGCTTTTTCCCCGTACTGGATTTCTGTAATGTCATAAAAAGCATTCAAATATGTGCCGCGGATAGAAGGGATTTCTTCCGGGTAGCCTTCTTCAAAGTTTCCGCGCACGCCAAGATAGCCATTCCCGAGTGCAAATAAGCTTTCATTGACCAGCAGCATTTGTTTGTCCAATTCGTGTTTCGTGATTTCCCATGTCATACGCTGTTCCTCCAAAAATTCCAAATTCGAAGATGGCATGGTGCCAAGCGCCCTTTTTTCTTATGGTCCGGCCGGGAAGCCCTTTTTTCGCTCATATCGGATCGACCGCCGGCTCATGTATTCATCCAGGGGTCACACACCGGCAGGCAGGATTCCGGAAAATGTCGCGCGTTATACCGAGGGAAAACTTTTCCACTGCCGGAAATTTTTATTCTTTCACCCCACCTGTTGTAAGGCCGGAGACGATTTGTTTCTGGAACAGAAGGACGATGATCAAAGTCGGGACCGTGACGACTGTGGTAGCGGCAGCGACCTGTCCCCAAAGTATTTCGAACTGGGTGCGGAGGAAAGAAATCGCGACCGGCACAGTATGATAATTAGCGTCCGAATTTAAGGTAATCGTCAGCAAAAATTCGTTCCACGCGGCAATGAATGTAATAATCGCAGTTGTAAAAACACCTGGCGCGGCAAGCGGGAAGACAATCCGGAACAGCGTCTGGACCGGCGTCGCACCGTCAATTTTTGCCGATTCTTCAAGTGCGAGCGGAATCTGGTTGAAATGCGTCACCAGGATCCATACCGCAGTCGGCAGGGTGATCGTCGAATACGGCAGGACAATCGCATACGAGTTCGTTAAATGCAAATGCAGGAACAAATTATAAATCGGCCCGGTGACAATCATTTGCGGGAACATCGAAACCGCCAGAATCAGCCCGAGCAACAGGTTTTTCCCTTTGAAATCAAAGCGTGAAATCGCGTAAGCCGTAAACGTGGCAATTAAAATAATGTAAACCGTTGTCGTTGTCGCAACGATAAAACTGTTTTTCACCGATGTCAGGATCCCTTTTTGGAAAATCTGCGTGTAATTTTCCCATGTCGGATGATGGGCAAAGACCCGAAAAGCCCCGTCGCCAAAAATTTCCCCGGAAGGTTTAAAGGAGGTGATAAAAATCCAGAAAAACGGAAATATCATCCCAAATAAAAATACGGCAATCAGGGCGATGATGAGCACATTCCATTTGCGGTTCGTTTTCATGGCCATCCCTCCTTAGTTTTTATCCATCAAATTGGCGCCGAGCACTTTAATGTAAATGGTTGCGATGATGGCGACGCAAATAAACATGATGATGACAATGACGGAGCCGTAGCCGAAGTTGGTTTGCCCGAACATCGTTTTGTAACCGTAGACAGACATGGTTTCTGTTGCCCCGCCCGGACCGCCGCCTGTCAGAACGTAAATCAGGTCGAAAACGCGAAAAGCGTCAAGTGTCCTGAACAGCAGTGCGACTAAAATAGAAGGCTTCAGCATTGGTAGCGTAATTTTGAAAAATTGCTGGATTTTTGTTGCGCCGTCAATGGATGCGGCTTCATACAACCCTTTGGAAATGTTTTGCAGGCCGGCAAGCAGCAAAAGGGCCATATAAGGTGTTGTTTTCCAAACGTCGGCTAAGATCGTGGATACCATCGCGCCGGATCCCGTTAATAGCAGAATGCGCGAATCGCTGATTAGCCCTATGGATTGGAAAAAATGCGCGACAACACCGCTTGTGCCGTCATACAAATAACTCCACATGAGCGCGGCAACCGCGGTCGGAATTGCCCACGGGATCAGCGAAGTTGTCCTTACAATGCCTTGCCCTCTGAACGCTTTGTTCATAATCATGGCGAGGCCGAGGCCGAGGACGAACTCAAGGAAAACCGAAACGACGGTAAAGAGCACGGTATTCCATAAGGCATGCCCGAGTCGTTTGTCATGCAATGCTTCTTTATAAGACTTGAAGCCGATGAAGTTGGAGGGTACAAAGCTGCTTTTAAAATCTTTTACAATTTTTGATAAATTTTTTCCGTTTTGCGTATTGTATTTGGCGTTGATTTCCTTTACCAGTTTGGATGAGTCGGTATAAAGGCCCATCAGCTTTTTCTGGTCGGCCTGGCTGATTTTTTGGACGCCTTTTCTGCCTTTATACTGCTTGGCAACATTGGCAACGCGATGGACCAGCTTGTCGACTTTTTGCCGGTCGGCCGGGTCGGTGATTTTTTCCCGGTCTTCTGTTAGAAACAGCCTGACATACGTTTGCGTTTCGTCAAATAAATCGAAATTATAGCGCGGGCTCATGTACAGCCCCGATTTTTGCTGGTTATTCAGCTGATAATCAAAAAAGGTATAGCGGAGTGACTGAAAAATCGGCCACAGCGAGAATACGCCGATAAACAGCAGGGCTGGAAGGATAAATAAAAAAGCCTGCAAGCGGTTCTTCTTCATGATGCTGGCACCTCTTTTCACCATAATGTTTCTTCCCGTAGGAGGATGCACAGTTTATGCAGCGCCCCCTCATTTCTTTTTAAAAAAGGCTCTATTGAATAGAGCCTTTCGCCGATATCAAACCATTATGAAAAGCAGGCGCCCGGGGACGGAAAGGGAGTAAAACGCGTTCCCGGACGGTTGCTTATTCGCCTGTTGCGTCCTGGATCGTTTTGACTGCATCATCCAGATTTTGGCCTGTGCTTAAATATTTGTGGGCCGCAATTTGGATCGTGTCGGATACTTTGCTGTATTTCGCGGATACCGGGCGGGCAATCGTCGTTTTCAACGCTTTTTGGAAGCCCGGCATGGTCAGCATTTTGTTTTGTTTTTGGACATCAGGATCATTCAGCAAATCATTATATCCCGGCAGGTAACCGCCTTTTGTGGACATAATCTTCTGCCCTTTTTTGCCGGCTACGAATTTTACAAACTCCCATGCGCCTTCTTCATGTTTTGAGTTTTTGTTGATGCCGAGAAGCCAGCCGCCGACAGCACCGCCGTTTGGAAGCGGAGCAATGCCAACATTTTTGATGTCCACTTTTACGCCTTCCCCGCCTGTTTTAATGGTGCCATACTGGTACGGCCAGTTCCGCGAAAAGACAGATTTTCCTTGTGCAAAGCTGTCCAGCGTTTGTTGTTCCATATAGTTCAGCAAATCTTTCGGTGACCATGATGCTTTTGTAAATTGATACATCGTCTCAAGGCCGCCTTTGATATCTTTATAATGATTCGTGAATTCTGTCACATTAACTGTTAAGCCTTCATATTGTTTGGACTGATAAACAAAGCCGTTTGTCGTTCCGTTTTTGCCGGCATATTTTGCAGCCATGTCCCCGAGTTCTTTATAGGTGTAGTCCCCGCTTTCGAGTTTCGCTGCATCTTCCTTGCTGACAATATCGGAACGGTAATACAGAATGCCGAGGTCCGGGAAGAATGGAAGTGTGTATTGTTTCCCTTCATAGTTTCCGGAAGCCATTGAGCCGGCATTGAACTGGTCTTTCGTCAAATTGGCATCCATCATTTTTTTGTCAATCGGCACAAGGTATCCGGCACCGGCAAATTCGCCGCCCCACACAACGTCCATGGACATGATGTCATATTCGCTTGATCCGCTGGAGAGCGATGTCAGTAATTGGTCGTGCATTTGTGCCGAGTCATTCGTCATTTGTACCCATTTCACCTGGTACTTTTTCGATTGTTTGTTAAAAGCCGCAATGACTGCTTTTGTCGCAGGTGTACTGTCATTTTGTGCTGCGAATTTTAACACAATCTTTTTTGAGGAACTGCCGCTTTTGCTTGATTTCGAGTTTGAATTGCTGCCGCAGCCGGCCAGCACGCCGATAACAAGCGTAAGCGCTGCCAAAATCACGCCCGCTTTTTTCCACATACGAAAGCCCCCTTTAGTTTTGATGATTACACTTGAATATTACCCTGTATGCGCATACAATGATATTAGAATCTTTAGATCTATAATAAAATTTTTAGGTATTGGGGCGGCTCCGATGAAACAGTCTGCCATCAGCAAATCCATTATAGAACGCTACCTTTCATACCGCGTTGAGCACCAGCGCGAGTATTTTCTTCATCCGCCTTATATGATGGAAAAGCAGTTGTTGAATGCCGTAAAAGAAGGGAGAGTGGAAGCAGCCGAATCCGTTTTGAAAACTATCAATAAGCTGGAGCGGGCTAAACTTGCGGAAGAACCGATCCGCTCGCTCCGTAATTCACTCATCTGTATTTGCACGCTGTTTACAAGGGCGGCGATCGAAGCGGGCGTGCCACCGGAAACCGCTTTTAACATCAGCGATGCGCATATTTTGGAGATTGAAAGGTTAAAGACGCAGGAAAAGCTGTTCGAACTCGAGTACAGCATGTTGCGAAATTTTACGGAAGCCGTTCAGCAGGCAAGGAAACAGGAAAATCGCTACAGCCATGCGATTCATATGGCTGTGGCATATATTCATGAAAATATTTTACAGGTGATCACGCTTGAATCGCTGGCGAAACATGTTTACCTGAATCCGAGCTACTTGTCCCACTTGTTTAAAAAAGAGACCGGCGTATCGGTGACGGATTATATTAATAAAAAGCGGATTGAAGAATCGATTTATTTTTTGCTCCATACAAATATTACTATTTCCGAAATTGCGCTTCTGTTCCATTTTTGCAACCAAAGCTACTATACTTCGCTTTTTAAAAAATATATGGGGCTCACCCCAAAAGAATTCAGGGAGCAGAACCAGCACTAGCTTTGCCGGCATGTATCCGTTTTTTAACGGCCGGCCGGCGCTTCCTTGCGATTTTCCAATGTTTAACACATGGCAGCACCGTTTCACGTCCGGATTTCCATCAAGTTCCTTTCCTTAGCCCGTCTACCGCACTCGAACAAAACCGTATATCGCCCTTGCTGCAAAAAACACGGTATCAGCAAAGGGCGCCTTTTTATGACCACAAGCCGGGTTTTCCCTTTTTGCCCAGGCATTGGCGGACCGGGATTTTACATTGCCGGCGGTGCACGGAACGTATATACTAAACATGGAAACATTTCACCGTGCTAAGGAGAAAACTGTTTTGAAAAAGGCATTTGGCAATATCGATTTGACCGTAATTACAGAAGAACAATTTTTGGACGAATTTGAGAGCCGGGTACACGAAGGGATCAAAACCAATGTGTTCTTTTTGAATGCGCACTGCTACAATATCGCCCAAACCGACCGCGACTACTACCGAATTATCAATGAAGCCGACTATCTGCTCAACGATGGGGTCGGGATTGAAATCGGCGCAAAACTGTTTGACATTCCGCTTGCCGGCAATTTAAACGGTACCGACTTGACGCCGAAAATATTAAAGCGCTGTGAAAAAAACGGCTTCTCCGTATTTGTGCTCGGTGCTACCGAAACGAATCTGCAAAGCGCGATACAACATTTCCGCAGGGATTATCCCGGTTTAAAAATTGCCGGCTGCCACCACGGGTATTTTCAATCAAAACATGAGATTGTGGCGATGATTAACCGCTCGCATGCCGATGTGCTGCTCGTCGGAATGGGCGTTCCGCTGCAGGAAAAATTCATTGCCGGCTTCGATCAGGAACTTTCTTGCACAGCACGGCTCGGCGTCGGCGCATTTATTGATTTTGCATCCGGAAACGTACCGCGCGCCCCGTATTTGTTCCGGAAATTGCGGATCGAGTGGCTGTTCCGATTGTTGCGCGAACCGAAACGGCTGTGGAAGCGAAATTTCGGCAGCCTCATCTTTTTGTGCCGGATTTTGCGATATAAATGGAAACATTCATAGTCTCCTTTTTCCGGCGCTGAAAGGAACAGGGCGTGCAGGACGGGAATTCAGACACGTGCCAAAAAAAGAAGGAAATACCCGGTACTTGCCGACAATAAAAGATGTGCTATTTTTGTTTTACAAAAGGGAAAAGCGGGTACGATAATGAAATCATTTGTAAAAGAAAGGTGAGAAAGATGATGGAAATTGATATCAAACCCTCTGCACTCTCCCAATTCAAACAAATTGAATTTCAAGAAGGCGAAGGCATCCGGATTGAGGCGGTCTTTGTCGGGAGCTGTACAATTGCTGCGGAACATTCTTTAAAAATTGACCATAAACGGGAAGATGACGATTTATTTAATGTTTATGGCATTCCGCTCCTTGTGTCGAAGGCAAGCCAAAAACAGCTCGGTGAGAAAGTCATCATCGATTACAATCCGAATAAAGGGTACAAACTTTCTTCAGATCAGGAAGTTTACCAATACAATCTTGACTTGACAAGAGCCGAGTAAAAAGAGGTGCTTTGCATTGAAAGAAACTTTTCGTGCATTGGTCATGGAAAATGCATCACGGCCGGTACTCTCCGTACAGGAATGGGATACGGGCCGGCTGCCGGACGCGGAAGTCACTGTAAAAGTCGCCTATTCAAGTGTCAATTACAAAGATGCGCTTGTTGGCGTGAAAGGGGACTTTGTCAAATCGTATCCATTCATACCGGGGATTGATTTGGCGGGAACGGTGCTTGCATCCGCTGACAGCCGCTTTAAAGAAGGCGATGAAGTGATCGTCACAAGCTATAAGCTGGGCACCGGGCATTTCGGCGGATTCAGTGAAATGGCGCGCGTGCCGGCCGCCTGGGTCGTGCCGCTTCCGAAAGGGCTGACGTTAAGAGAGTCCATGATTTTAGGGACAGCCGGCTTTACGGCAGCGCTGTCCGTGCAAAAACTAGAAGACCACGGGCTCAAACCGGGACAGGGGCCGGTGCTTGTTGCCGGGGCAAGCGGCGGTGTCGGCAGTGTCGCTGTCGATATTTTGGCAAAAAGGGGTTATGAAGTCACGGCCTCAACCGGAAAAAAAGAGGCACACGCCTATTTAAAACGGCTCGGTGCGGCCCGTATCCTCGACAGGGAAGCCGTTACGGACCATGAAGACCAGTCGATTCGCAAAAAAGAATGGGCAGCGGCAGTCGATCCTGTCGGCGGGAAAACGACACAATACATCATCAGCACACTCCAGTACGGCGGGGCGGTGGCAACGAGCGGTCTTACCGGTGGAAGGGAAGTCACAACGACCGTAACGCCGTTTCTCGGGCGCGCTATCAGCTGGCTCGGAATCGATTCTGTTTTTTGCCCGATGGATCTCCGGGTGAAAATTTGGGAAAAACTTGCCAGCGAATTTAAGCCGGAACATTTGACGAGTGAAATTGTTCGGGAAATTAGCCTTGAGCAAGTCCCGGCCGCCCTTTCAAATATTTTGGAAGGCAAGCTTCAGGGTCGGACAATTGTAAAATTGTAACGAAAAAGGATGCGTGGTATTCGCATCCTTTTTTAATTGGCCGTTTTGGCGTTTGAAAAAGCAAGCCCCAAAACGGCTATTTCAATTGCGGGCAAATCTACAACTATCATCTGTGTACCCATCCGGCTGATGTAAGCTGTCCGGGTTTTAACTTTCCGCCGGCTCTACATGCACAATGACCTCATATACTTCACAATCGCGGATCAGTGAATTCTCCACTTTTGTGGAAATGTCATGGGCATGACGCAAATCAAGAGACGGATCAACGCCGATGACAAGATCAATGACCGTATTGTTTCCGTACTGCCGCGCTTTAATATCCTTCACGCTTTGGACGCCGGCTACACTTAATACTTTCGCTTTATAATTTTCCAGCTCCGACTCATCAAATCCGTCTGTTAAAAGATGGGAAGTATCACGGAAAATTTCCCAGGCGGTTTTGCAAATCAATAAGCCGACAACAATCGCAGCCGCCGGATCAAGCCACGGAAGATGGAACTGCGAACCGATGATGCCGATGCTCGCGCCGATACTCACCCAGGCATCGGACAAATTATCCATCGCGCTTGCCCGCACCGCCTGGCTATTGATGCGCTTTGATAATCGTTTATTGTACAAATAGACAAAAAACATGACGGCGGCACAAAGGAATCCGGTCCATGCCGCAGCCATATCCGGGGATTCGGATTTTCCATGTATGATCGAGAGAATGGCATCATAGAGCACCTGGATGCCGACCGCCATCATAATGAGAGAAGCAACCATGGAGGCGACATTTTCCGCTTTCCAATGCCCGTAAGGATGGTCGCGGTCCGCCGGTTTCCGGGAGAGGCGGAGCCCGATCAGGACGGCGATCGAAGACAGGATGTCCGTAATATTGTTCAGCCCGTCTGCCTTCAGGGCGCTTGAATCCGTATAGAAGGCAATTACCAGTTTCAGCACCGACAGGCTTAAATAGGCCGCCATGCTGACCATAATGCCATACTCGCCTAATTTTAAATTTTGGTATTTTTCTTCATTCATTGCATTCACTTCCAATTGGTTTACTTCTCTATCATAACAATGAAGGGCAGGGTGGGTCTACAGCAACGTTTTTTCCGGCCGCTATAAAAGTTAGATGCGGGAAAATTCGCCTTCACATTCATTAAGGTCTGGGATTTCAACAAATTTATGCTAATATGGAAATAGAAAAATTTTTACAGGAGGCCAACATGAGCACTGATTGGAA
The DNA here is from genome assembly GCF_038007245.1 of Weizmannia sp. FSL K6-3076. Lineage (NCBI taxonomy): Bacteria > Bacillati > Bacillota > Bacilli > Caryophanales > Bacillaceae > Heyndrickxia > Weizmannia sp. FSL K6-3076. The sequence goes on from NZ_JBBOWU010000001.1 coordinate 613,870, forward strand.
AACTTCTTATGAAAAATGGAACCGCTTTGCAGAGCTGGATGCCGCATTAAAAGCAGAATTAGCCGGCGTAAGCGGGGATGAAAAAAATCTGGAAGACCGCTTTTATAAAAACCTCGAGTTCGGAACGGGCGGTATGCGCGGGGAACTGGGCGCCGGCACGAACCGCATGAATATTTATACAGTCCGGAAAGCATCAGAAGGGCTGGCAAACTTCATTCTCGACCAGGGGGAAGAAGCCGTAAACCGCGGGGTCGCGATTGCCTACGATTCAAGACGCAAGTCGCCGGAGTTTGCGCTTGAAACTGCAAAAACGCTCGGCAAGCATGGGATCAAAGCCTATTTATTTGATTCCCTCCATCCGACGCCGCTTTTGTCATTTGCGGTCCGGTACTTGACCGCTTATGCCGGCGTTGTCATCACAGCGAGCCATAACCCGAAAGAATACAACGGCTACAAAGTTTACGGTCCGGATGGCGGGCAGATGCCACCAAAAGAAGCGGACGAACTGACAGGCTATGTGAACCGTGTCGAAAATGAGCTGCTTGTCGAAGTCGGCGAAGAAAAGGATCTGATCGAAAAAGGCTTGCTCGTTTATATCGGCGAAAATGTAGACAAAGCTTACCAGGACCAGCTCATCAAACTCCGCCAAAACAAGGAAGTGATCAGTTCGGTTGCAGATTCTTTCAAAATCGTCTATACGCCGCTGCATGGGACAGGCAATCTCCCGGTCCGCCGCGGCCTTGAAAATTTCGGTTTTCAAAACGTCACCGTTGTAAAAGAACAGGAGCTGCCGGATTCCGAGTTCTCAACAGTAAAATCGCCAAATCCGGAAGAACATGCCGCTTTTGAACTTGCCATCCGCTACGGCGAAGAAATCGGCGCGGACATTTTGCTTGGCACCGACCCGGACACTGACCGTCTTGGCGTTGCCGTAAAAAACCATGAAGGAAAATACGAGGTTTTAACCGGCAACCAGACAGGTGCATTACTGCTCCATTATCTTTTAACACAAAAACAAAAGCAAGGGACATTGCCTGAAAACGGTATTGTCATCAAAACGATTGTGACGTCGGAAATCGGCCGCGATATTGCCCGGTCTTTCGGCATCCCGACGATCGACACTTTGACCGGTTTTAAATTCATCGGTGAAAAGATCAAAGAGTTTGAAAAAACCGGTGCTCATACTTTCTTATTCGGGTATGAAGAAAGCTACGGTTATTTAATCGGCGATTTTGTGCGCGATAAAGATGCGGTGCAGTCGGCAGTGCTTGCTGCGGAGGTGGCCGCTTACTATAAGTCGATGGGAAAAACATTGTATGAAGGCCTGCTCGACATTTTCGAACAGTACGGCTACTATAAGGAATCCTTAACATCGCTCACTTTGAAAGGAAAAGAAGGATCGGAAAAAATCGCCGGCATCCTTGCCAACTTCCGGGCCCATCCGTTAACAGAAGTGGCGGGCATCCCGGTATCCGCCCGCGAGGATTATCAATCACAAGTGCGGACCAACGCGAAAACGGGAGAAACGTCAAAAATTGAACTGCCAAAGTCCAATGTGCTGAAATTTTTCCTTGAAGACGGTTCATGGTTCTGCATGCGCCCGTCCGGAACAGAACCGAAAGTGAAGTTCTATTTTGGTGTGAAAGCGGACAGCCTCGCGGAGAGCGAACAACGGAACAAACGCTTAAGCGATGAAGTTATGAATCTCGTAAACCGTATGCTTGAATAGTATTCATGGAGTGCCCCGGGCGGATTTGACGTCCGGGGCTTTTTTTCGCGCACTGGCAGAATACTGCCGGACTACCGCAGCCCAGGCGGAACAACATTTTCACTGATCCGGCCATCTCTCCGGAACCGCCCGTATTGCTGCCGCCCCCGTATTTGTACCGGTCCTTCTTTCCCGTTTCATGCAGGTTCAGTACGATTTTCCCTTTCTGCAAAAGCAGGCGTAGCTTGCAGAAATTTGCCGAAAAAATGAGCCTGATTTTTCTTTACTTTAAAAATAAGGCATGATATATTCTGGGCAGATGCACCTTTCGGCAAAAAAATCCAAAAAATATTGATACCGGTTTTATTTCAGCCGGATCAGCCATTTGGTTGCCTTTGGATGTGCAATTAAGGGGGAAAGAGAATGAAAAATGCCGGAACGGCTAAAAAACTAGTATTCTTGCTTTTAACGGTTGTACTCATTTTTTCAAACGGGATCCTGTTGGCGCCATCGAAATCACAAGCCGCCGGAAAAGAGAAAACGAATCCATTGGTGAAAATGCCTGACCGCAAGAAACCGGACGGGCTCGATCAGGCGGAAAAATATAAAGAGGATCGGCAAGTGCGCGTCATCATTGAGCTCGCCGGATCGCCGGCCATTACTTACGCAACAAAGCGCGGCATCCGCTATAAAGATCTCTCCAAAGACAAAAAAACAGAACTCCAGCAACAAATCAAAAACCAGCAATCTGGTGTTCTTTCAGCCATCCGGTCCAAAAAACTGCCGCTTAAGGTAGAAAACCAGTTTACAACAGTGGCTAACGGCATCAGCGGCACCATCCCATACGGCAAAATAAAAGAATTAAAGAAAATTGAAAATGTATCCCATGTTTATATCGTCAACCGGTATAAACGGCCGCAGGACAAGCTACAATCCGTATCCAGCAACGGCCTTACCGGCGCGCCTGAAACGTGGAATTTAAAGTATAAAGGGCAAGGCATGGTCATCGGCGTCATTGATACAGGGATCGACTATCGCCACAAAGATATGGTGCTGTCGGAAGGCACGGTGCCGAAACTGACCCAGGCAAAAGTCTCCGATCTCGTAAAAAAAGATGCCCTTCCCGGGAAATATTTTACGGCAAAAGTCCCGTATGGCTATAACTATGCAGATAAAAATACCAACATTATAGATGAAGGGGACGGTGCTTCCATGCACGGCATGCACGTCTCGGGCATTGCGGCGGCAAACGGCAATGAATCGGAAGGCGGCGTGAAAGGAATTGCACCGGAGGCCCAGCTTTTGGCGCTAAAAGTGTACAGCAATGACCAGGATCAAGCATATACGTACGGCGATATTTACATGAAAGCCATTGATGATGCCATTAAACTCGGTGCGGACGTATTAAACATGAGTTTTGGCACGCCGGATGTTTCTACGGACGGGAATGATCCGGAGCAAAAAGCGGTCAGCCGCGCAGTCGACAATGGGATCTTCATGTCCGTTGCAGCCGGAAACGAAGGCCAAATTGGCGGGGAAGAACATAGCCCGTTCGCATCCAACCCGGACATTGGCACCGTCAATGCACCGGGTACCGCACCGAATGCTATGTCTGTTGCCTCGATGGAAAATACGAATGTCCATGCTGATCTGCTTGATTATACAGTTGCAGGTGGAAAGACGGCCTCCATTCCATTTTTCTCGGCAGGAAGCAGGCACCCGAACGATGTCGTAAACAAAACATACGATGTTGTGGATTGCGGGTATGGCACAGCAGAAGATTTTGCAGGGAAAGATCTATCGGGCAAATACGCTTTGATGGCGCGTGGCGGCAATACCAATCTTATTGAAAAAACAGCCAATGCCCAAAGTGCTGGCGCTAATGGGGCCATCATTTACAATAATCAAAGCGGTATTCTCGAAATGGCTTCAGACCGGTTTATCAAAATTCCGCAAATTTCGATATTGCAGGCGGACGGGGAAGCGATGAAAGCCGCTTTATCGGAAGGAAAACAGGTAAGCCTTACCTTTACCGGGAAGAAAGCCGAAATCCAAAACCCAGAAGCCGGAAAAATGAGCTTTTTCTCCTCTTGGGGAACGGCGTCCAACTTGGACTTCAAGCCGGAAATCACCGCACCTGGCGGGGAAATTTATTCGACATTAAACAATGACCAGTACGGCACCATGAGCGGCACATCGATGGCCACCCCGCATGTTGCTGGCGGCGCTGCGCTTGTATTGCAGTACATCCAGTCTGCATTTCCGTCACTAAAAGGCGCAGATAAAATAAAACTGGCAAAGACACTGCTCATGAACACGGCAATGCCGCTAACAGACCCGGCTTCCAAAACGTTTTATTCGCCGCGGAAGCAAGGCGCAGGGCTGATGCAAATCGACAGGGCGGTGACAACGCCGGTGTATATTGTCCGGAAAGGGACAAGCGACGGAAAAGTGGCGCTTAAAGAAATCAGCGCCAACAAATTTTCTTTTACCTTAACAGCAACCAACTTTGGCAATCGAGACGCTGAATATACCGTTAGCACAAAACCGGTCGCGGACAGGGTCGATGCGCAAGGCAAGCTGGCGTTATCTTCCGCGGAAATCGAAGGCGCCACTGTCACGATAGACAATCCGTCTGTGAACATTCCAAAAGGCGGGTCAAAAGACATCACGATTACGATTGACTTGTCTAGGGCGGATGCGAATTTGGCAAAGAAAATGAAAAACGGCTACTTTGTTGACGGTTTTGTCACGTTCCATGAAGAAGGATCTGGGCTTCCGGATTTGTCCGTCCCTTATTCCGGTTTTAAAGGGGATTGGGGGAAGGCACCTGTACTTGACCAGATGGTGTATAACTGGAAACAGTCATTTTTCCAAATCTCCGGCATGGTGGATGGAGACGGTTACTACCTCGGCGAGGATCTATTTGAAGAAAACCATTTCGACCAAAATAAAATTGCCATTTCGCCGGACGAGGATGGTTCGGGCGATACTGCAACACCGGTCCTGTCTTTCTTGCGGAACAGCAAAATGGCCGAATTCAGCATTTTGGACGGGAACAAAAAAGAAATCCGGAAGCTCTATACTGAGTATGATTTGCCGAAAAACATCTGGGATGACCTGCCGTATACTTATCTTCCGGATGAGACGACATGGGACGGCACTGCGAACAATAAAAAAGTAGCGGACGGAAAGTATTATTACCAGATCAGGACAACACCGGGCGATTCCGGAAAACCGGGGCAGACGATGCAGATTCCTGTACTGGTCGACACAAAAGTGCCGGAGATCAGCCATATCAGCTATGACCATGACGCCGATGAAGTCAGCTTTTCCGCCATGGACAACGGGGGAAGCGGCGTTCAATACATCCTGCTGTTTGTTGACGGGAATTTGGAAGGCGCAGTGGAGCCGGACGCCGGACAAACGTACCATGTCCCGCTCAGCGTGAAAGCCAATCAATCGATTACCGTAACAGCCTACGATTATGCCGGTAACCATGCCACTAAAACAGTAAGCGGGAAAAATGCTGTTTCCGGCATCCATTTGGAGGAGCCGTTTGCGCTGACACCGTATGATTCAAGGGATATAGATGTATACGGAACGATTACGAGTCCGTATAAAGTCAGATTTGTTACGGTGGAAGGAAAAGATTTGGCTGTTTCGCCGGTGAAAATACCGGTAGATGAGGATGTGGACGGAACTTATTTGTTTGATTCAACAATGGCCGGCCAACCGATCCGGTTCAAAAAAGACGGCGTATTTGACCTGAAAATTTCCGCTATCGATGAAAAACAAAATAAAATGGAATTCAACAGAAAAGTGATCATTGACTCGACAGAACCGGAAATCAAAGCGGATGGTTTGCCGAACGACAATCGGACAGAAGCAGGGACTGTCAAGGTGACGGTAACGGACAATTTTGACCGGCTCCGTTTCACGGAAAACGGGAATGAAATTTTCAATCATCCATTCGGCAAGGACGTAAAGAGCGGGGACCAGTTTGCCATGCGGAAATTCAGCAAAACGATGACGCTCAAACTGGCAGACGGGAAAAATGTTTTTAAAGCAGAAGATTTTGCTGGCAACATCACTGAACTGGCAGTCATTAAAATTCCGCCGAAGCCATCGCATGTGGACAAAGTGGGTGACCGGGATACGAAAGTGACGGGCTCCGCCAAAAGCGGCCTTGTTGTCGAAGTAAAAGCCGGTTCTAAAAAGCTTGGCAGCGCGGCTGCAAAAAACGGTAAATTCACCGTCCCGATTCCGAAACAAAAAGCGGGCACAGTATTATCCGTCTCGGCCAAACAAACAAGCACCGGCTATGCCAGCAGAACGGTGCAAGTGAAAGTAGCGGATGAAACACCGCCACCTCCGCCAAAAGTGCGGACCGTCACCAACTTTTCAAAAAAGGTCACCGGCACAGCGGAGCCATATGCGACAATCACGGTAAAAGCCGGCAAAACAACTATCGGAACCGGAAAAGCCGATAAAAACGGGAAATTTGCGGTCAAGATACAACCGCAAAGGATCGGCAAAAAACTGTATGTCTATGCAACCGATGCGGCGCACCATCCAGGAAAGACCACAGTTGTAACCGTAAAACCGCCGGCACCGTCCGCACAGGGCGTTAAAGCAGGCGCAACGAAAGTGACCGGAACGGCACTTAGCGGGTCCAAAATCTATGTCAAAACCGGAAAAACGGCAATCGGCCATGCTGTTGCCGGGAAAAATGGCAAGTTCATCGTGAAAATCAAAAAGCAAAAGGCAGGCACAAAATTGTCGTTGTATGCTGTCAAAAACGGCATTTGGAGCGACGCCAAAACGATTACGGTACAAAAATAGGGGAACACATACCACCGTTTAAAAGAAAAATAACGTTTCAGGGCCAGATGCCTTGTTTTTTATTTTCCCGAAAACAGCTGAAAAGGGCTACTTCTTTTTTTGCCCATTGGAAGAAAAACGCCTAAAAAGGATGCAACATTTTTCTTACTCATGTAAAATGGAAAGAGCGAATAGGAGGCTTTGCCATTGCTCATGAAGAAAAAACAAAGCGCGTTGGTGCTTGCGGGCATATGTATCCTGTTTATGGCTGCCATGTTTCTTTTCTCCAATCAGCCCTATAAGGAACAGGACATGCGGCCGGAATTGGAAAAGCTGGTACACCTCGATGCAAACACATTGCCGAAAATCGAATTTTATTACGGGGGTGCGCTTGTAACGTCAACGCTGCCGTATGATTTTATTGAATTCTGGATCCGGAAATCCTGCCATGTGGCGGAATATGCCGTCTGTACTTTGCTGATCCTTCTAACTTTGCGCACGGTTTTGGTTCCTGTCCGTTTTGCAGTTCCGGCCGGCTTTCTGGCAAGTTTTCTCTATGCCAATCTTGACGAATGGCATCAAAGTTTTGTCAGCGGCAGAACAGGGCATTTTATAGATGTCATCACTTTTGACAGCTTCGGAATCATGATTGGCGTCTGTCTGTTTTTATGGTTTACGCGAAGGAAAAAATCCCGATAATGCTTAACGAACGGCATTTGTTTCTTTATAATAATCGTATTGAATATACAACAGGGAGTTCTAATCTATGAGCATATCTGTCAGATTTAAAAACGTTTCGAAAAAGTATAAAATGTACCGGAGCAATTCGGAAAAAATTCTCGACATCATTTTGCCGGGCGGTTACGGGGATGATTTTTACGCCCTGCAGAATATTTCTTTTGAGGCAAGCGCCGGGGATGTCATCGGCGTGATCGGCGTTAACGGCGCCGGCAAATCAACCTTGTCCAATCTGATTACCGGTATTATTCCGCCCACAACCGGAACGATTGAATTAAACGGCGAAACATCGCTGATTGCCATCAACTCCGGTTTAAACAATGAATTGTCGGGCCTTGAAAATATTGAACTGAAATGCCTGATGCTTGGGTTCACAAAAAAGCAGATTAAAGAGCTGACCCCTCAGATTATTGAATTTGCGGATATCGGGCAGTTCATTGACCAGCCTGTTAAAAAATATTCAAGCGGGATGAAGTCACGGCTCGGATTTGCCATCTCGGTCAACGTTGACCCTGATATTCTTGTCATAGACGAGGCGTTATCGGTCGGCGACCAGACATTTGCCGATAAATGTTTTGAGAAGATGAATGAATTCAAGGATGCGGGCAAAACGATCTTTTTCATCAGCCACTCGATGGGCCAGGTAAAGAAATTTTGCGAGAAAGCGATGTGGCTGGAAGCAGGGGAAATTAAGCAATACGGCGCGATCGATGATGTCCTGCCAAATTACGAAAAGTTCCTGAAAGAATTCAAATCATGGCCAAAAGACAAACAGAAAAACTTCAAACAGATGATTCTCGAAAAACGGAGCAAAGAAAGAAAAGAAAAAGTGGCAGAATAAGGAGGCGGCTGCCCGGAATGCTTGTTGCGTGCCGGGCAGCCGCTTTTTGCTTACCGGGATTTTCGCTGGAAAACCGGGAGTGGCGGCTGAAGAACGATTCCAGCCAGGCAAAATGTTTTTCGTAAAAAAGATATCAAGAATTGACAGCGCTTACTTTTTAGCGGTATAGTGAAAATGTGTACATACTCACAATGGGAGGGAATCATAATGGCCAGCTTAGAAAATAAAATTGCAATTGTCACAGGCGGCGCTTCCGGGATCGGGCTTGCAACCGCAAAAGCTTTTACGGAAAAAGGGGCGAAAGTGGTCATTTCCGATTACAACGAAGAAAGCGGCAAAGCGGTTGAAAAGGAACTTAAAGAAAAAGGAGCGGATGTATGCTTTATTCGCGCCGATGCATCTGATGAACAGTCCGTCGCCGGTCTTGTCGCAGAAACCGTCAACCGGTACGGCAGAGTGGATATTATGGTGAATAATGCCGGCATCGGCGTCATGGCCACAACCCATGAATTGACCTTTGAAGACTATCAAAAGGTCATTTCTGTCAATCAAAACGGTGTATTTTTCGGTTCAAAATATGCCATCCGTGAAATGTTGAAAACAGGCGGGGGCTGCATTGTCAATACATCCTCTATTTTAGGGTACGTCGGCGAACCGGGCGCTTTTGCCTACAATGCAAGCAAGGGTGCCGTCAACCTGATGACAAAGTCGCTGGCCCTTGAATATGCATCAAAAGGCATTCGCGTGAATGCGGTGAACCCGGGGTATGTTGAAACCGGCATGGTGAATAAGGAAGCACTCGGTGACTTTTATGACGGCCTGGTCGCAAGGCATCCGATCGGCCGGCTCGGGCGTGCGGATGAAATCGCCCATGCCATCGTGTTCCTGTGCGAAAATGAATTTGTAACCGGTATTGCCCTGCTCATGGACGGCGGTTATACAGCGCAATAAGTGGGCATAACCAGCGCCAAAAGGCATCCATCCGGTCCGGGTTGATACCGGTTGATGCGTTCAAGCCATAAACCGGCCCTCGGGAAGAATCGCCGATTTGGCCGTATTTGCAAATGCGTCTGTCCGGACAAGCCATAAAAAAACCTGCATCCGCTAAAAGGATGCAGGTTTTTTTGGTTAAAAGTGCATAACCCAGATGGTTCCGTAAACAACGACGATCGCAATGATGATGCTGTAGATCATATTGCTGACATTGATCTTTCCGTTTTCGCCTTCTTTGACGTGCATGAACATAAATAATTGCACGCCAGCCTGGAGGAAGGCAAACAATCCGATTGTCCAGATGATCGCCGTTTTAGAAAGGTTGGTATACAAAGCAACATACAGTGCCACAAGGGTCAATACGATTGAAAGCAGAAAACCGATGACATGGCCGATCGGATATTTTGAATGATGCTCCATTATTTCATCAACCCTCCTAAATAAACGAAAGTGAAGATAAAGATCCAGACGACATCAAGGAAGTGCCAGTAAATACTTACAACGAAAAATTTGCGTGCCGTCATCGGCGTTAAACCGCGGCGGATCAGTTGTATAATAATCGATATTCCCCATAAAATCCCGAGGGAAACGTGGCATCCGTGCGTTCCGAGCAATACATAGAATGCGGAAAGGAATGCGCTTGTCGGCAGTGTTGCCCCATCATGAACGTACGTGACAAATTCATTGATTTCAAAGCCGACGAAAGTTAAACCGAGAAGAAGGGTAACGATAAACCAGCCGAGCATCGCGCCTTTATTCCGGTTGCGCATATTGAAGACGGCAATTCCGCATGTAAAACTGCTTGTCAAAAGGACAAAGGTTTCAATCAGGACACCTTTGAGCTCAAAGATGTCCTGCTGAACAGGCCCGCCTGCTGTTTGGTGCTGGAGTGTAAAATACGTTGCAAACAGCGTTGCAAACAAAGTGATTTCAGCCGCCAGGAAAACCCAGAAACCGAAAATGGTTAAACGGTCCTGATTGCGCTGGTATTCGAGGGGCAATGATGTATCCAAATGTTCGTCGCTCATCGTTTTACACCTCCTGCTCTTGTATTTTCTGTGCGAATGATTTCTTCTACACTGATATAGTGCCCTTTATCCGGGTCAAACGATCTCCACGCAAGGCAGCCGAGCATCATCAAACCGCCGAGAATGGCGAGCCACCACCAGGACCAGACAAGGCCGAAACCTGCAAGGCCCATCGATACAGCGGAGAAAAATGGCATTGCCGAGTTATTTGGCATATGGATCGGTTTGTACTCTTCATCCCGGTAAATCGGTGTGCCGTTTTCTTTGTATTCTGCGAACGCATCAAGTGTAGAGACAACCGGCTGTTTCGCAAAGTTATATTCCGGAACCGGTGTAGGGGTTGCCCAATCTAATGTGCGGCCATCCCAAGGATCACCGGTCGTGTCGCGAACGCCATGTTTAATGCTGTAAACAATGTTCCAAGCCAGGACGAGGAACCCAATCCCCATGATATAGGCACCTACTGTAGAGGCGAAGTTCCAACCTGTCCAGCCAAGTCCTGCTTCATAAGTGTACATCCGGCGCGCCATTCCGTCGAGGCCGACAAAGAATTGCGGCAGGAAGCAAAGGTTAAAGCCGACCATCCACAACCAGAACGTAATTTTGCCCAGTTTTTCATTCAGCATATAGCCGAACATTTTCGGATACCAGTAGTGGAGCCCTGCGAAACATGCATAGGCGACTGCCGGAATCAATGTATAGTGGAAGTGGGCAATCAGGAAATATGAATTGTGATATTGATAGTCTGCTGCTGCCATGGAAAGCATAACACCCGTAACCCCGCCGATCAAAAATGTCGGGATAAAGGCAAGCGACCAAAGCATAGGCGTTGTTGTTCTAATTTTCCCTTTATGCAATGTAAAGATTTCGTTAAATAATTTGACACCCGTTGGTATCGCGATAATCATCGTTGAGATCGAGAAGAACGAGTTTACGACTGCTGTGTTCCCCATTGTAAAGAAGTGGTGAACCCATGTGAAATAACTGAAGAATGCGATACCAGCCATCGCAACGACCATGGAGGCATATCCAAACAATCGTTTACCCGAGAATGTAGCGATAATGTCCGCGTAAATCCCAAGAGATGGCAGCAACACAATGTACACTTCCGGGTGGCCCCAGATCCAGAACAAGTTTGCCCATAACATCGGGCTGCCGCCTGAACCCATGGTAAAGAAGTGTGCGCCGAAAGTACGGTCAAACGTTACTTCTGCCAAAGCCACTGTCAAAACAGGGAAAGCAAAAAGCACGATGATAAAAGTAATCAAAGTAGACCATACGAACATCGGCATTTTCATTAATGTCATGCCCGGCGCCCTCATTTTCAGAATCGTGACAATGAAGTTCACGGCTGTTGCCAGTGTCCCGATCCCGGAAAGCTGCAGGCCCATTGCATAATAGTTGTTTCCGACACCTTTTGTAAATTCCGTGCCTGCAAGCGGGAAGTAGTTCGTCCAGCCGGCAGTAGGGGAACCCCCGATAATAAATGAAATATTAAAGAGGCACATCCCTGCAACCATTGCCCAGAAGCTGAATGCGTTCAAAAGCGGGAAGGCAACATCGCGCGCCCCGATTTGGAGCGGAACAGCAACGTTAATCAGGCCGAACAAAAACGGCATCGCCATAAATAAGATCATGACAACCCCGTGGGTCGTAAAGATCCCGTCGTAATGGTTTGCATCAAGCAGATGTTGGTTCGGCAGTGCAAGCTGTGTTCTCATCATTAAAGCATCGACACCGCCGCGGAATAACATTAAAACCGCAACGATAATGTACATAATCCCGATTTTTTTATGGTCAACGGTTGTCAGCCATTCTTTCCATAACCATTTCCATTTCTTGAAATAGGTTAGAGAAAAGATCACAGCGGCCGCGCCAAGTGCCATGCCAACTTCGGCGGCATATATGGCCGGTTCACCGGTGACGAAAAAATCACTAAGTTTCACACTGTTTTCCTCCTATTCCAATGATTATTTTCCGCCCATATCCATACCGGACATATCGTGGTGGTGATGGTGATTTTGTTTCTCACCTTTTTCCGATTCTTCATAATAGCTTTTTTGTTCATCCGGTTTATCCCATTTTAAATGGGTTCCCGTGTAAGTCTGTCTTCCTACGAGGCCTTCTTTTTTAATCAGTTTTTCATAATCCGATTTTTTCATTTGAGGCGCTCTGCTTTTGACTTCCTTCACCCACGCATTAAAATCTTTCGGTGTTTGGGCCAACACATCGAAGTCCATCTTTGCAAAGCCTTCCCCGTTGAAGTTTGCGTTTCTTCCTGTATATTCGCCAGGGTGGTCTGCAGCCAGAATCAGCCTCATCGTCATGTTCGGCATCGTATATTTCTGTCCGCCAAGTTCAGGGATCCAGAAAGATGCCATCGTACCGGATGATGTCAATTCGAAATTGATTGGCCGCCCAGCCGGGATGTTTACATAGTTAACGGTTTCAATGCCCTGTTCCGGATAACTGAAAATCCATTTCCATTCCGATGACGTGACATAAATCGTTAAAGGTTTTTCGCTTTTCATGGATTTTGGCGTTTCTTCAACCGAATAGTTTGCTTTAACGGTTGGAATGGCAATGGCGATAATAATCAGCACCGGGATAATGGTCCACACCGTTTCCAGCACTTTATGGCCGTGGATTTGCGGCGGTTTATAATCAGCCGGCAGACGCGACGCCCTGTATTTTATCACCATATAAAGATACAACCCAAGGACAACGACGAATACAAAGGCCATTAAGATGGATGAGTAAACAATCAAATGATATTGTTCCCGCGCCATTGGACCTTGTGGGTCGAGCACTGCAAATTTGGTGTCACATCCGCCGAGCAAAAAGAGCGATGTGAGGGACAAAAGCAGCACCAGTTTCCAAGGTAGTTTCCTCAACACATTTTTTCTCTCCTTCCGGTTTGGTAAAATAGTGTACAAATAAAAGCAAATGAAAAAAAGGTGGTACTTTTATTTTTTCACCTTTATTATGGTGCTAACCTATTTTACAATAAAAAAATTTAGATGTATTGTCTTTTACCCTTATTCCGCCATGTTTCATAAAAATTTCATAAAAAGTTCATATATTTTTCATAGATTTGTCAAATACTGCCATTATCCAGAAATAATTTACAACTTTGTGAAGGAATACGGTATTTAATATTTTGGAAAAGATTTCAAAACCATTCTGGGAGGAAAAGTGTTTTTAACGTATAATGTTAAGGGAAACAGAAAGGGGTTTTACGGATGATAAAAGCTGTGATTTTTGATTTCGACGGGCTGATTATGGATACGGAATCGGAACATTATGAAGCGCTTTGTGAAATTTTCCGCGGCTACGATTGCGAGATGCCGCTTGAACTATGGGGAAAGGGGATAGGCACGCATTCGGGTTTTAAGCCGTTTAAATATCTTGAAGAGCAGATCAAAAAGCCGCTTGATACAGAAAAACTGGACCATGAGCTGGAGGAAATGTTTTTAAAACGGCTCGAAAAAGGCGCGGCCCGCGAAGGCGTGGAAGATTATTTAAAGTCGGCCAAGAACCTCGGGCTTAAAGTCGGACTGGCTTCAAGCTCTGACAGGAAATGGCTGCACCGCTATTTGCGCCAGCTTGGCCTGCTCGCTTATTTTGACTGCATCAAATCTTCCGATGACGTTGAAAAAGTCAAACCGGACCCAGCTTTGTATTTGAAAGCGGCCGGCTGTCTCGGCGTGGAACCGGAACAATGCCTCGTCTTCGAAGATTCGCCAAACGGGTCGCTTGCGGCAAAACGCGCCGGTATGGCATGCGTAGTCGTCCCGAACCGGGTAACAAAAGACCTCAAGTTCGGCGAGATTGACCACCGCCTCGGGTCAATGGCAGAAACGCCGCTTGAAGAAGTAATCCGGTTTATTGAAAGCCGTTGACAGAACAACCCGCTTCTGCATGCCGGAAGCGGGTTGTTTGTTTCCACTATTCCTTAGTCACCAGACAGATTTTCTTCCAGCATTTGCGTGACTTTTTCTTTTTCAGCATCTGACACCGCCAAATAATAGATCCCGTCAAAGTTGGCATCGGTGCCTTTTACTTCATACTGGGTAATGTTTTTGGCGGCATTCCGGTAATTTTTCTCAATCGTAAGCATGTCATTAAACGTCATATTTGTTTTGACATTGTCGCCAAGCGTATCAAGGATACTGCTGTATTTTGCCACAGAAGAAATGCTGGTTGCTTTCCGGATCAGCGCCTCGATCACTTTCCGCTGTCGTTTATTGCGGCCAAAATCGCCTTCCGGATCAAGATGGCGCATTCTGACATAGCCGAGCGCCTGGGCTCCGTTCAGATGAATTTCCCCTTTTTTGTAATGGTACCCTTTTTTATAGTACCCTTCGTCATGCCAGTCAATTGTGTTGTTGACGGTAATGCCGCCAACCGCATTGACCAGTTTTTTCAGGGCCTGCATGTTGATTTTCACATAATAATCCATTTGGATACCGGTAAAGTCCTCAACGGTCTGCAGTGCCATACTGGTTCCGCCATATGCATACGCAGCATTGATTTTGTCATATGTGCCGCGTCCGGCGATCAGCGTCCTTGTATCCCGCGGGATGCTGACCAGCTGTGTCGTGCCTTTTTTCGGATTAATGGTCATCACAATGATGGCATCGGAACGGCCGCTGTCATTTGCACGTTCATCCACACCAAGCAGCAAAACGGAAATCGGCTGCCCGTTCTGGCTTGAGATGCTTTCATTTGAAGTGCCTGCCAACGATTCATGCATTTTATTAGCCGCAGCTTTTGCCGAGTGATAAACATAGTAGGCATAACCGCCACAGGCGATGACCAAGATCCCAATTAGGCTTAAAAAAGACATCAGGATTTTTTTCTTCATCGATGGCCCTCTCTTTTTTCGTCATATAATTGTTTATTATAGCATGATTCGCTACGCTTGAATATCCTTTTTTGTCGATTCCCATCATATCCCGGTTGTATCAGGCATGACTGTGCTGCCGCTTTACAATCATCCGCATTTTGAAAAGAAAGCATTAAGAAAAATTTAAGTTTGCGCCCCATAATGAAGCCGGAAAGCAGAACAGATGGTTCCTGTTAAAATTGGAAAACAAAAAAGGAGAACATAATGATGAAGAAGTGGATATTGCAGCCGTTTTGATTGTTGCGGCCATC
The DNA here is from genome assembly GCF_038007245.1 of Weizmannia sp. FSL K6-3076. Classification (NCBI taxonomy): domain Bacteria; kingdom Bacillati; phylum Bacillota; class Bacilli; order Caryophanales; family Bacillaceae; genus Heyndrickxia; species Weizmannia sp. FSL K6-3076. Next base: position 629,162 of record NZ_JBBOWU010000001.1, read on the forward strand.
GGGGGAGGGCCGCTTTTCTATGTAAAAAGCAAGGCAGACCGTGCAGACGCAAGCTCAAAGACAGTCCAGACGGCCACAGTGGAGAAAGGGATGGCCGTGCCCAGCATCTTCCGGCACAGCTTTCCGGCGGCCAGCAGCAGGTGAAATAGAGCGGCAAATGAGCAGCCGCTCTTTTAGCTGTTTTACATTTACCGGTCCCGGCTTATTACCCACTCATCCTTGGGCCCGTCCAGCTCCATTTTTTGCAATTCCAGCCTCATTTTTTCTGTTTCCAGCAGGAAGTTTTCGTTTTTCAGCTTTTCGAGCTCCAGTTCTTTCTCCAATATTTGCACCTTTATTTTTTCACGCGACTTAAAAAAATTCGTTACAATTGCGACAATCGGCACAGAAAAAATTAAAATGACTGAAATCAATCCGATAAAGTCATCCATTGGCCCACCCCCGGCATATTCTTAAACCCATTATACAATAAGTGCTGCATTCTTTTTACCATTTCCGTCAAAAAAGGGGGCTCCCGCCAGCCTTTTCGGGGCAGCCCTTCAGAAAAACATCCGGAAAATGAGAAAAACCGCCGGGAAAAAATGATTTTCCCAACGGTTTTTTTGTTTTAAAAAGAGCTTTTGGGATTGCTATCAGCCTGTATTCCGGAGCCCTGCGGCGATGCCGTTGATCGTAAGCAGGACCTCCATCAGCAGGTGCCGGGCTTTTTCATCTTTGTTTTCGCGTTCACGCAGTTGCGAAATAAGGTAGACTTGGAACAGGTTCAGCGGGTCGACATACGGGTTGCGGAGGCGCACTGATTCTTTAATGTTCGGCGTGTAATCCAGCAACTCTTTTTGGTCCGCAATCTTTAAAACCATTTCCTTCGTCAGTTCGTATTCCGCTTTGATCAGGCCGAAAATCCGGCCGGCAACTTCAGGATCTTTCACCAGCCTTGTATATTCTTCAGCCGTGGAAAGCTCCGCCTTGATCAATGCCATTTGCAGGTTATTGATCGTTGCATGGAAGAACGGCCATGATGCATACATTTCCCGAAGCAACTTGAAATTGCCGGTTTCTTCCACATATTTGCTCAGGCCTGTCCCGGCTGCGTACCAGGCGGGAAGGAGCTGGCGGCTTTGCGTCCAGGAAAATACCCACGGAATGGCGCGCAAGTCTTCGAAACGGGCGCTCCCTTTCCGGCTCATCGGGCGGGAGCCGATGTTGAGTTCACCGATCTCATTTAAAGGCGTTGCCTGTTTGAAATAAGACAGGAAGTCAGGGTCGCGGAAGACGAGTTCCTGATATTTTTCAAGCGCATATTCGGAAATTTTATCCATTGCCCTGACAGCTTCTTCGTTTGGCGTTTTGCCATTTTTCTCGTTCTGTTTTTGTTCTGTGATGGCACACATCATCGTGGATGTCGCCTGCTCAAGGCTCCGGTAGGCAATGTCGCGCAGCAAATAGCGCGATGACAGCACTTCGCCTTGCTCGGTGATTTTCACGCCGTCGCCAAGTGTAACCGGCGGCTGGGACAAAAGGCTTGAATAAAGCGGGCCGCCGCCGCGTCCGAGTGAACCGCCGCGCCCGTGGAAAAACTTCAGCTTAATGCCGTATTTGGCACCCATTTCGTGGATCTCTTTCTGTGCTTTGTACAGCTGCCAGTTCGCCGTCATCGTGCCGCCGTCTTTGCTGCCGTCGGAATAGCCGAGCATGACTTCCTGCAGATTGCCGCGCACCTTTAAATGGTTGCGGTAAATGGGCATTTGGAAAAGGGTTTCGAGCATTTTCGCGCCGTTCCGCAAGTCTTCGATCGTTTCAAGAAGCGGGGCGATATGGATCTCACTTAAAATTTCGCCGTTCGGGTAGACGCGGTACAGGCCGGCTTCTTTCGCGAGCACGAGCACTTCCAGCACGTCGCTGACCGAATGTGCCATGCTGATCAAATACACCTGGATGGACCGTTCGCCGAATGTTTGGTGGGCGCGTTTGATCATCCGGAATGTGTTGATGACTTCCTGCGTTTCCGGCGTAAACGTATCATAGATTGAAATCATCGGCCGCGGGTCGTTTAAAGCCTTCAGGAGCACCGCGACTTTTTCATTTTCGGGCAGATTTTTATAGTCTTTCGCGATATTGACGTTATAAAGCACCTCGGCAAGTGCTGATTCATGTTCGCCGCTATGGTTGCGGATATCGAGTGATGCTAGGTGGAACCCGAACAATTCGACCTGGCGGATAACTTTGCGGAGCAATTTAATCGGATGCCCGGCCGGATGGTGCTGGTTCACGCTGTCCCGGATCATATACAGATCGGCAAGGAGCTCCTCTGCGGATTGGTAGCCGCCATTGCTTTTTCCCACACATTCCAGTTTATGGATCATAATCGCCAGCTTTCTGCGGTAAATTTCATCTTTTGTCGGCCATAATTTTGCAGCCGGCATTGTATTTTCTTCGCTTTCCACAGATGCAACCAGGGCATGGCTGGCGCTTATTTTTTTGGCAGAATGGCTGAGCAGCTCCCGGAGTGTGGTAAGCGACTTTTTATATTTTTCCAATACGAGTTCACGCTGCATCTCGAGCGTTTTCCAGGTGATGTCCGCGGTCACGTTCGGGTTCCCGTCCCGGTCGCCGCCGATCCACGATCCGAAATGAAGATAAGAAGGGACTTTAAAACGCTGTCCGTACGATTCGTACAGATAGTCTTCTAGGTCTTCGTGTATGCGCGGCAGCACGTCGAACAGGACATTGTCGAAATAATAAAGCCCGTTTTTCACCTCGTCTAGAACGGACGGTTTCTTCTCGCGGATTTCGGAACTTTGCCATAAAATGGTAATCTCATTCAAAATCGTTTCTTCAATGACTTTTTTCTCATAACGGGTGTTGGCATATTCGAGCGCTTTTAAAAGGTCTGCAATACGTTTGTGGATTTGCAGAATGGTCCGCCTCGTTGCTTCTGTCGGGTGTGCCGTTATAATCAGTTCAAGCGATAAACTGTCCAGCAGTTCTGCAACCATTTCAGCCGGCACTTTTTCTTTCCGCAGCGTTTCGATGCCATCTTCAAGTGAACGCGGTTGGACCTGGTCTGTATCTTCCGACTGGTACTCCCGCCGGCGCTTAATTCTGAAATTTTGCTCGGTAATATTAAATAATTGCAGATAGGTAGAGAAAGCGCGGATGACTTCCTGCCGTTCTGGCGGATTCAGGTCTGTAATTTCTTTTTTTAATTGAAGGTAGAAAGCCTCATCGCCGGTTTCCCTCGCTTTTTGTGCCAGGGAGCGAATATTTTGGATTGTTTTGAGCAATGCTTCGCCGCCTTCAAATAGGATCACTTTATCCAGCAGCCCGGCGAGAAAATCCATGTCTGCCTGCAGGGCCATCCGGGGGGCTTTCTTTTCATCAATTTGATGCAAGGATAATCGCTCCTTTCATTTGGTCAGAAAAATGCACAAAGAAAATGATACTTATTATTATACTTGTAAAATGAAAAAAGTCTAATACTTTATAAAATTAAAAACTAGTAAAGGAACATTTCCCGCATAAAGGGATAAATTAAGGATAAAATGCGAACGATTGAAAGTCAATGATGAATATCATTCGTGTTTTTAATGTGGCAAGTACCGGAGATGGAAAGAAAAGAATTGGCAGTGAAACCGTTCTCTTCTTCTTTGATAATAAATGAAAGCAGCCGGTATGGAGAGAAAAAATTTACTTATATAAAATTGATTTTATGGCCGGCTTTATTATGCCCGTCGTACTGGCTGTCCGCACGGTGTCCATTTATGATGCAGACATGAATGGCTGGGCAGTTGCGTTTTTGTCGATGCCTGGCGTGCACGTCTCCATGCATGTGAAGCGGGTTTTTTTAAGCAGGCAGCACCCGCTTTTTGAGGGGAGGCATTCAGGATAAAAAATGGCAGAGATCATTTGGGCGGGATCAGCCATTTATTCCTCCGCCCGGGGAACTTTGTGAAAATCAGCACAAGAATGAATAACGCTTACATATCTGGCTCTTTCAAATAAAGCCATTTGTGAAAAATGTAAACGGATAATTTTGAGAAACCGTCATTTTCCTTTAAAACCGGGCATTTGGGCAAGCAAATTTTCAAATTTTCGCCATAAAATATGTGAATCTGATCACAAAAATAGTGGTATACTTACCCATGTGGAATGAAGGAAAATGAACGGAACGATCCATTTCAGCCATAAAAGAGCATGCCGTCCATCTATTTCACAAACCGCATGGCAGCATTTGCTGCAAAAGTTTAATTGTCCTGCTTTAAAGGAAAAGCAGTATGGAATCCATTAGGAGTTGGCACAATATCCATAGACTGGATAGGGGCCCGCCATGCCGGGCTTGCAAAACTGCTTTCATACAGTGGATATATTTTTTACTTTTGATGGGAAGGAAGATTATACATGAAAAAAGTCAATCGTATTGCAGTGGTTGGAACGGGTGCAGTTGGTACAAGTTACTGCTACGCCATGATTAATCAGGGTGTTGCAGAAGAGCTTGTTTTAATCGATATTAACGAAGCAAAAGCAGAAGGGGAAGCCATGGACCTGAACCACGGCCTGCCATTTGCGCCTACGCCGACCCGCGTTTGGAAAGGTGATTATTCCGATTGCGGCACTGCCGACCTTGTTGTCATTACGGCAGGTTCCCCGCAAAAACCGGGCGAAACAAGGCTTGATCTTGTTGCCAAAAACGCAAAAATTTTTAAAGGCATGATTAAGAGCATCATGGACAGCGGCTTTAACGGGATTTTTCTTGTTGCCAGCAACCCGGTTGACATTTTGACATATGTAACTTGGAAAGAGTCCGGCCTGCCGAAAGAACATGTTATCGGTTCGGGCACAGTGCTTGACTCCGCGCGTCTCCGCAACTCTTTGAGCGCCCAATTTGGAATTGACCCGCGCAATGTGCATGCTGCGATTATCGGCGAACACGGCGATACGGAACTTCCGGTATGGAGCCATACAAATATCGGTTACGATACGATTGAAAGCTATCTACAAAAAGGAATTATTGACGAAAAGACGTTAGATGACATTTTTGTCAATACGAGAGATGCGGCTTATCATATTATTGAACGAAAAGGGGCCACATTTTACGGCATCGGGATGTCCTTGACCCGGATTACAAGGGCAATCCTGAACAATGAAAACAGCGTATTGACGGTCTCTGCATTTCTTGAAGGCCAATACGGAAACAGCGATGTGTACGTTGGCGTTCCGGCCATCATCAATCGCCAGGGCATCCGTGAAGTGGTTGAAATCAAACTGAACGAAAAAGAACAGGAACAGTTCAATCATTCTGTAAAAGTGCTAAAAGAAACAATGGCACCGGTATTGTAAGCATTTGTGCCGGCCGGGCTTCATGGGAGGCCCGGCTTTTTCTTTGAAAAAAATCCCGGCGCCTGCTTAAGGCGGACTGCCGAAAAAAGTGCCCATGCTTGCCCCGCTTTCCGGGAAAAGCATGGGCCTGTTTTTTGCCGGGGTTAGGAGCGGGCCTGCCATAGGCGGATATAAAAAAGCAACCTTGAATCGATTCAAGGCTGCTTTTTCTTAATTCAATATGATCACTTTGACCGTACGGCGCCCCCATGCGATGGAAGCTTTTTTGTTCGGCATCAGGACATCGATGATATGGCCCTTAATGGCACCGCCGGTATCGGCTGCGATGGCAACCCCGTATCCTTCAACCCAGACTTTGCTGCCGAGCGGAATGACCGACGGATCGACAGCGATCAATTTCATGTTCGGGTTTTTCTTAATGTTATATCCCAAAGCGGTAATATCCAGCTTCGTATCTTCATGGTTATAAGATGTCGCCGTCACATAGAAGGATTTGCCTTGTGGCGTGCTGTGGCCGGAAGATGCGGTGGATTTGGTTCCGGCCGTTTTCCCGGCACCGGCTTCCGCTGGTTTTTTCGCTTGTGTTTCTGCTGTTTTTTCAGCTTGCGCTTCCGCTGCCTTTTCGGCTTCAGCTTCGCTCGCTTGTTTTGCGAGGGCTTCTTCCCTTGCTTTTGCGGCCGCCTGCTGTGCCTTTATTTCTTTTTGCAGGTTGCTGATTTTCGTATTCAAGTCGGTTTGTTTTTGTTCCGCTTTTGACAGCTCATTTTGAATGCTGTCATACTTCGATTTTAATCCCGACAATGCTTTTTCCTTTTCTTTTAAATTTGTTTGCAGTTTTGCCTGGCTGCTTTTCAAGTTTGCCTGCTCCTGTTCGAGCACTTTTTCCTGGTCTGCAATGGCTTTTTTATCGGCTTCAATTTTCGCAAGGTCCGCTTTTTGCTGATCCAAAAGGCTTGTATCAGCGTTCAGCAGTGTCGCGACTGCACTGACCCGGTTGATCAGGTCGCCAATGCTTTCCGCGTTTAAAATCGTTTCAATCACATAGTCGTATTGGTTGTTTTTTTGCATGGCAACGAGGCGTTTTTTAATCACGCCTTCCCGTGCAGAAACTTGGTCCTCCAGCTTTACGATTTCCTCTTTTTTCTTTTCAATCAAATCTTTTGCTGACTGGATTTTCGCTTCAGTTGCTGCGATATTTTCTTTATTTTTCTGAATGGATGATTGCAATGCGTCCCAGTCTTTTTGCAAATTTTCCATTTTGCTTTCGACGGCTTTTTTCTCCGATTCTTTCTTTTGAATGGTTTGCGTATTTTCATCCAATTTTTTCTGTAAGGAACCTTGATCTGTTTCTGCATAGGCATTTAGTTGCGCCGTGCCAACGAATATGGCAAACGCCATAACTGCAATTCGCCTTTTTAAGTGCATAAGACAACTCCCTTCTCCGTACTCTTGTTATAACACAAATAGGCAGAAAGGAAGATTACAATACGATTAAATTCATATTACGAGAATGAAAACGAATTCAATCTATGTGAAAAAGGGAAAAGATAGATTTGGGTGCTTTTTCGGCTAATGATGGGCAGTTATAAGGCTTTTGCCTCCGTTTATGGCTGTTGAGGGGAAATCCTTCAGGCAGGATCGTTCTACAGCGCGGTTGTGTTAAGCTTCCGTTAAACTTTCCCTTGACACAACAGCTCCTTAGAAGGAAAAATAAAGCAGGGGGGATTTGGATTGACCGCTAACCATCCCTAACGAAATATTCTTACGCTTTGTCTAATCCGTTTCCGTATTTGGTGATGCTGTCTGATTTGAAAACTTTAAATTTTCGTTTTTCGTTTTGCTGTTAGCGTCCATCTTTTTGATGGGGATATTGGCATGATTGGCATTTCGGTGAATCAGGCCGGGCAAATAAATAGGGGGATTCTTAATTGAAAATAAATTTAATGTTTTTATCCCAGATTACGAAAGTAAAATAGTAATTTAAAATAAAAAAGTGCCCCATCCTTTGGTATAATTGATTTTGAGAAAAAAACAATAACCAAGAAAGGGGGCACCTTTAAGGTGAATTATATCATTCCTGTTTCAAGAATTAAATATGAATTCAATTTAAAGAATAGTACAAAATTTAGTGGCATCCTCCCATTTCTGCAATTTCTGGAACGGATGAAAATCCAGCAGACTTTCCGGGGGTTTGATTGCTTAAAGAAAGACAATGCCAAATTTCCTCTAAGTAAAATATTTGTATATCTGATTGCGGGCTGGATGACAGATTGCTCCCGTATGTTTCATTTTCAATCACTCCAGAATGACCCTTTGATTCGTGCTTTCTTAGGAGGAAAATGCCCGCATTATACGCTTTTAAGCAAGGATCTATTAAGGTTGGAGAAAATCGAAGATGCTGCCATAGAATTCAAAGAACGGGTGATGGACATCATCGAACCATGGCTGGATTCCGATCTCATTCTTGACTTTGATTCAAGTGTCGAAACGGTTTATGGAAACCAGGAGGGAGCGAAAATCGGGGTGAACCCCCATAAGCCGGGCAGAAAAAGCTACCTCCCCCTTCTCGTTTTTGAAGGAAAATCCCATCTTTGCTTAAACGGTGTGCTAAGACCGGGAAACGTCCATTCAGCTGACAACGGAATTGAATTTGCCGAGGAAACCTATCGATTGCTTTCCGCTCAGTACCTTATCCGGTACGCCCGTTTTGACAAGGGATTTGGCGGAGAAAAGTTTTACAGTTATTGGGAGCAGCGGAAGATTAACTACGCCGACAAACTGAAATGGACATCAAGATTGAAAAAGTATGTTGAAAACGACAATTCTCCGTGGATCCGGTATGTTGATGATGAGCTGATTGTTATAGAGGGAAAAACAGTCTACTACCAAGCAACTTCCTGGGAAAAGCCAAGAAGAGTTGCGGTCATCCGAAAAGCTGACAAGTATGAGAAAGACCAGCTTCAATTGTTTGATTTTCTCTGGGATTATGAAGCCATTGTGACAACGATGGACTGGGAACCTATGGATATTTGGAGATTTTACAATCAGAGAGCCTGTCTGGAAAACTATATCAAAGAGTCTAAATATGGTTTTTCGATGGACAAGATTCCAACAGATTCTTTCGGGGCAAATCATATGGATCTTCTGATTAAATTACTGGCGTCAATTTATTCGAGATCTTTAAAAAGGACCATTGCCCGGCTGCGTTCAAGTCCCATACCATCAGGCGGTTTCGAAGAGAGTTTATTTATTCGGCCGGCGTGCTGACGTCTCACAGCCGGAGGGTCTCATTGTACATTTGTGAGACATATGCCCACAAATGGGCATTCCGGAAAATGATTCAAAGTGTGCGCATGATTGATTGAGAGACAGGAACTGAATACTGGAAATTAAAAAGCCCGCAAAGGTGGGGAGGGGGAAAGTATACCTTCAACCACCTGAAATTATAGATTTGGATTCCATATTTTACATTTACTTCCACGTGTGTGGATTTTAGCTATCAAATCGCTGCACTTTCGTAATTTGGGATTATACTAAATTTTATGCGATTTGTTTGCCTTTAAGCGGAAATTTCGTCACGGATTCAGGGAAATAATAAATGAAAAGATAAAGGAATACAATAAGATTTGCCCAAACTCAATGCAAAGGTACCCTATTCGTTTAGAAGATTTAAAGAAGGCAAAGAAAATTTGGTGATATAACCGTTTCATCCCAGGCATTGATCACTCCAGAAAAGATAAGCGAATGCGCTTCGTAACTGTTTAAGCACCGAAAACATGATGCAGAGCCGGTTGATGGTTGTTATAACGTTCTTATTGACAGAATATTGACGAGATAAAAATGTTCACATATAATATTTGTGAACATGAATCTCAAAAAAGGACGGTATATGGAGCGATGAAGAACTAATCTGATTTTACGGGAGATTACTCATGAATAGGCTAAAAAATGAGGAAACCTGGAGAATTGGATTGGTCTGCGCTTTTTTACCGGTCAAGCATAAATTACATGAGCTTCTGTTGTTAAGACGGGATGCTTATGTGTGTTTTTTGATACGGTTTTACGGGCTTTTTTTGAATCCAACCTCTCCAGGATTTTTGGGGAGGTTTTTGTATGGAAATTTTTGAAGCGAGGAATATCAGCAAAAGTTTCGGGGATCGTACGCTATTAAAGGATATTTCTTTTAAAATAAAAACGGGCGAAAAAATCGGGCTCGTTGGTTGGAACGGTACTGGGAAAACAACGCTCGCCAAAATTCTGCTTGGCCAATTGGAAGCGGATAGCGGTACCCTCTCTAAATTTCCGCCATCATTAAAAATTGGCTATCTCCCACAAATGGCAGGTGCCGGAGATGTGACCGGGAAAAATTTCGCAGAAAACGGGGAGATATTGCATATTGCAAGTGAACTTGGACTTTCCCGGCTTCAAAGCTGGAATGAAGAAAGAAAAAAGGGGATGAGCGGGGGAGAACGCCTCAAACTGGCGCTGGCTGAAATTTGGGCTGCCCGGCCGGAGTTTGCCATTTTGGATGAGCCAACCAATCATCTTGATGAAAGAGGCACCGACTGGCTCGCTGATACATTGGCTGCCTTCAAAGGGGCCGCCCTGATCATCTCCCATGACCGCTATTTTCTGGATCGGACGGCAAATAAAATTTTTGAATTGGAGGATGGAAAGCTTTCCATTTATGAAGGCAACTATACCGCTTTTTATAAGAAAAAAGCATTTCATGTGCGACAGCAGAAACAGGCATATGAAAAGCAGCAAAAAGATATAAAGCGGGTGCAGCAGCAAATCACTGCGCTCAAGCAATGGTCGGATAAAGCACATCGGGAAGCGGGAAAAGGGGACAACATAAAAGAATTCGATGGGGTAAGGGCAAAGAAAATAGATAAACAGATAAAATCCAAGCAAAAAAGGCTGGAATCTGAGCTTTCAAAACACAAAGTGGATAAGCCGAAAGAAGATGCCGACATTCGCTTCGACTTTAAAACGCGCCAAAAACGCGGGCAAAGAATTCTCGAAGTAAAAGACTTAACGAAAACCTACGGAGATCGCGTTTTATTCCGGAACAGCCGTTTTTATGTAAATGACGGCGAGCACATCGCTTTATCGGGGCCGAATGGATGCGGCAAAACAACACTGATCAGAATGTTGCTGGGGGAAGAACCGGTAACTTCCGGGGAAATTTGGAAAAGTGGTTCGCTCCGGATTGCATATTTAAGCCAGGATATGCAGGGTCTGCCACTTGAAAAAACAGCACTTCAATATATTGGCACGGCGGACCGTGATGATATATCAAAAGCAAGGATGACTTTGGCAAATTTGGAGCTGGGGCCGGAAAAAATATCGAAGCCACTCGCATTCCTTAGCATGGGTGAAAGGATAAAAGTAAAGCTTGCGAAAATGGTTTTAGAAGCATATGATGTTTTAATTTTAGATGAACCAACAAACCACCTTGATTTGCCAAGCCGGGAGCAGATGGAAGACACACTGTCGATGTTCCAAGGAACGTTGCTGGTCGTTTCGCATGACCGTTATTTTATTGAAAAACTGTGTAATAAAATGCTGTTGTTTGATGATGGACGGATTCAGCGGGTGGAAGCGGGGAAAAGAGAAGGCCGCGAAAAAGCAGCACAGCAAGAAAGAAATGAAGAATTGGCCGTTCTGGAGACAAAAATTGCCGAGTACATTGGAAAAATCAGCTTATGTGCTCCGGGCAGTACGGAATATCAGGAAATGGATAAGGAACTGCAGAAATTGATGGAACAAAAGCGCAGACTGCGGCAATAAAAAACGTGAAAAAGAAGCAGGGATCTGCTTCTTCTTCAATTCAGACAGGACAGGAAGGAATATTCTGCCGGCTAAGGATCCATTTTGATGTTTAAGAAGCCAAAAAAGTGCTGAACTTTTCGATTTTCATTCATGTGTAGCCGTGCCGTTTTGGTATGATGATAGGAATAGGTTTTGAATGAGAAGAGAGGAATTTCTTATGGAAATGGTGGAAAAAGCAATTGAATTTGCGGCAAAAGCACATGAAGGCCAATACCGGAAAGCGTCCGACCTTCCGTATATTGCGCATCCGTATGCGGTTGCCATGATGCTTTTAACAGAAGGCTGCCGCAAAGAAGTGGTCACAGCAGGGCTTCTTCATGATACGGTTGAAGATACTGCGGTGACAAACGAGGAGATAGAAGCTGAATTTGGAAGCGATGTTGCCCGCATTGTTGCAGCCTGCACCGAACCGCCTAAAAATGTGCGGTGGGAGGAACGAAAACAGCATACCATCGAGCGATTAAAAACGGCAGAAGAGGAAATTTGTATGCTCATATGTGCAGATAAACTCCACAATTTGAAAACGATACACGAAGGATTGCGAAAAAATGGGGAGAGCGTGTGGAACGCGTTCAGCCGTGGGAAAGAAAAGCAGGAATGGTACTATCGAAGTATTGCAGAAAGTATTGCGTTGAACCATTCTTTTCCTTTACTGGAGCAGCTGCAGGCGGAAATAAAGCAGGTTTTTGGACATGAATAAGGTGCAGGGGAAACGGACATTGCCTGTGAAATAACGGACTTGCTGCTTGTAAAACCGCAAAGTGAGGGCACCGGCTTTCATCCGTAATATTTACGTTACTGCAGACGCCTGCTTGTGCGGGCCGCAAATCAATTACATAAGAAAAATGGCTTGTTTGACGCTAGCCTGTGCGTGTCCTGAGACGCACAGGCTTTTTTGCATGTACATGACAGTTCAAGCGGTTGGAAAACATAAAGATACAACAACACTTGGAGGCTGCCAATGAAAAAGGTATGGAAGATTTATGCAACTGATTTGAAAAAAATGACAACAAACTGGGCAGCAAGCCTGATCATTGCCGCCTTGATTATTCTTCCATCATTGTATGCCTGGTTTAACATCAAGGCATCCTGGGACCCATACGGCCACACAAAAGGAATTGCGGTAGCCGTTGTGAATTTGGACCGGGGGACAGCGATCAACGGAAAAAAAGTACACGCCGGGAATGAAGTTATAAAAAAGTTGAAACAAAATAAAGCGCTCGGCTGGAGGTTTGTGCAGGAGAAGGAAGCCGCACGCGGCGTAAAGACCGGAGAATATTATGCGAGCCTGACCATCCCGGAAAATTTTTCGGAAAAACTGGCTTCCATCCTGGGTGATAAGCCGGAGAAACCGGTCATTACTTATACCGTTAATGAAAAAATCAATGCGATTGCGCCTAAAATAACAGGGTCGGGTGCGTCTGCCATTACACAGCAAATTAGTGCGCAATTTGTAAAAACCGTTAGCAAAGCGATTTTTACAATGTTTAATCAAATCGGCATTGAACTTGAAAGGGATTTGCCGGATATTGAAAATTTTAAAGCATGGGTTTTTAGATTGGAGGGAGACATTCCGGAGCTTAACCGGATCATCAGGACGGCAGATCGGGATATTACGAAAGCAGACGCAGTAAGAAAACAGGCAGAAGGCGCGATGCCCGATGTCCTGCTGCTTGCAAAACACGGCAAAACCGTCTCAGGGGACATGTCCCGCTTTTTTGGAAACACTGGAAGTTTGCTTGAGCAGACGGATACCGTGATCAAAACCGGACTGGAAGCACTGAATGCCGCCCCTGCTGTCTCGAACCAGGTGAGTATGCTGGCGGACAAAACGAAAATTGCAGAAACAGCGCCAAAAAATACGATGATCTTGCAAAATAGCAAACAGATCTCTGACGCGTTCAGTGATTTGCTCCGAACCGCTGCTGAAGAAACCGGTTCGGAGCATCTTAAGCGTATGGCAGCCCGGTTTACTGCACTCAGCCAATCCTTTCAAAAACAGCAGGACCTAAACGGGAAAATTCTCCAACAGGCCCATAACGGGTTGCTGCCGGAAGCATTGCAGGCAGATCTAAAGCAAGAAGCCGGCCGTGCCGGGGTCATTGCAGGCAGCCTGATTGGAAACGATGGTGCCAACATCGCCGCGGATTTAAAAACATTTGTGGCGCAAGCCGGGCAGGACAGTGCAAAAGCAAATAAACTGTTTCAGAAATTGGAAGGCAGCCTGCCGGATATCCAGGCGATTCTCCGCGATACGAAAACTGGGCTTGCAATCGGGAAGGCAAAATTGAAAACGGCTGAAACGGAACTGCCGGCTGCTGAGAGAAAAATCAGGGAACTGGCTGATAAAATCCGGTCGTTTGAAAAACAGGGCAATATAGATCAGTGGATTCAATTGCTGAAGAACGATGCACAGGAAGAAAGCGGATTTTTAAAGCAGCCGGTATCGCTGAAAGAAAAAGTGCTATACCCTATCAAAAATTACGGTGCGGGTATGGCTCCGTTTTATACGGTCCTGTCTTTTTGGGTGGGGGCAATGTTATTGGTATCCCTGCTGTCGGTTGAACACCATCATGGCGGCGCATATGCCAGCTGGCAAGTCTATTTCGGCAAACTGCTGCTGTTTTTAACGATTGCGCTTTTCCAGTCGGCGATTACGGCGGCGGGTGATCTTTTTATTTTGCATGTGGATGTGCAAGAAAAAGCCTGGTTTATTTTGTTCGGTATCGGTATTGGCGCTGTTTTTAATGTGATGGTCTATACACTCGTTTCTGTTTTTGGCAATGCGGGAAAAGCACTTGGTATTGTCCTGCTTGTCCTGCAAATTTCCGGGTCGGGCGGCACTTTTCCAATCCAGATGGAACCGTCTTTTTTTCAACATATTCATCCGCTTTTGCCATTTACTTATGGGATTGGCTTAATGCGTGAAGCGGTTGGCGGAATGCTGATGGAAGCAGTGATCACAGATATCGTTTATCTGGCAGGATTTCTGGCAGTTGCGCTTATTTTCGGGACTGCAGCCAAGAAACTGCTCAGCCGTATGACCGAACGTTTTGCAAGAAAAGGGAAAGAAAGCGGGTTGTTCGAATAAACCATATGAAAAAAGCAGAATAGACAAGAAAAATGAAAAGAGACATGAAAAGTGATGTTGGCTTATAATAAGAAAGAAGAATATTTAGGAGGGGATTCAATTGGCGATTGCCGATATTACGATATTTCCGGTCGGAACGGATTCAACAAGCATCAGCAAATATGTGGCGGAGATTGAGAAGGCGCTCGGAAAAGAACAGGGAAGGGTGAAAATCAAGCTGACTCCGATGAGCACTTTAATAGAAGGGGACATCCATGACCTGTTTGAAATCATTGAAAAACTGCATGAAATCCCTTTTTCACATGGCATAAAGCGCGTTGAAACGAATATCCGCATCGACGACCGCAGGGACAAACAGCTCACGATGGAAGGAAAACTGGCCTCCGTCGCCGAAAAACTTGACCAATAAAAAACCGGCACAAGGCCGGTATGATAAAAGGAGGTTTGGCCAGGCTCTGGGGGAAGCCCGGCCAAATATGGTTTGCTGCAATTCCTTGCCGCTGTCCTAAATGTAAAACATGAAAAAGAAAAACTTGTGAAATGAACATGATAAAATGATGAGAATTTCCCAGGAAAAAACAAAAAGCGGACCGGGGCCCGCCTTTTGAATTGCCAAAATTTTATCCGTGCAAAAATTTTACACAAACCGCTTCCGGAACGGGGACATCCTTTTGCAGCAAAGTGAGGATCCCGGTTTCTGGATCGCGGGCGTATAAAACGAGCGTGCCCGATTCCTGGTTTGCAGCCACGATAAATTTTTCGGTCGGGTCAAGCACAAAGTCGCGCGGCCAGCTTCCTTCGGTTGAGGTGTACTCGACAAGGGACAGTTTGCCGTCCGGCCCGGCTGCAAACACGGCAATGCTGTCATGGCCGCGGTTTCCGGCGTAAACAAAACGGCCGTCGGAAGAGAGATGGATTGCGCTTCCCTGGCTGTTTTCCGTAAAATCTTCCGGAATCGTTTTGATATACTGGACATCTTTAAACGTGCCGGAAGCTTCGTCAAATTCGAGCACAATCACTTCATTGCTCAATTCTGTCATGCAGTAGGCAAATTTCCGGTCCGGATGAAAGGCAAGATGGCGTGGGCCGCTTCCCGGGCGGACGGAAAGGACGGCTTTTTCCGTTAATTTGCCGCCATCATGTGCGTACGTTGTAATCGTATCATTGCCGAGGTCCACCGCAACGACATATTTTTCATCCGGGGTAAAGCCTGCAAAATGGACGTGCGGTTTTTCCTGGCGTTCCGGGTTCGGCCCGGAGCCAGTATGTTCGATAACACTTGCTGCCGGCTGCAGGCTGCCGTCTTCGTTTGTCAGATAGGCGTTGACCGTCCCGTTATGGTAGTTGGCGGAGACGACCGTTTTCTTTGCCGAATCCACGCTGACATGGCATGGGGAGGCGCCGCCGGATAATTCTCGGTTCAATTCCGTTAGAGCACCGCTTTCCGCATCAATTGAAAAAGCCGCAACCCCGCCCTGGCTGCCTTCTTTGACAACGGCATACAGATTGCGGTTGTCTGCCGTGATATTGAGATAAGTCGGGTTGTCCAGTCTGGCGGCAACTTTTACATCTTCAATTTGCTTTTTTTCTGTATTGAGGGTAAAGGTGTAAATCCCTTCGCTGGCGCCTTTTGTATAGGTGCCGGCATACCCTGTCCATTTTGTTTTTCCCATGGCTGATGCTCCTTCCAATCTGTAATGTGAATATTATAACATAGAAAACGTTTCCCGTTCATTCAGGCGCATTTCCTGGTACGATGTCATGAGCGAAAAACAGGGTGATAAACGGGAAACATGCTCAAAATTGCCGGCATGCAAGCGGAAATATGGCAAATGTTTCATTTTTGTATCAAAATTGAAAGCGAACTGAAATTTTTTGCCGGAGATGTTTTGATAAAATAAAGTAATCGACAAAATTCTACACATCGCTGCATCCCGGATGCAATATGATAGAGATATAAAAGGCCGTGTGAGGAGGAAAATCATGAAGCCGGAAGACCAGTTTGTCCAAAAATGTTATTATGAAACGTTTATCAAAGAAGGGGAAGAGCGCCATCCGCTTGAAGTGCTCGGGGAAGCGTTCGAAAAAGAAAACGCCCTTGAAAATGCCGATCTTTCCTATATCCGCTTTGCACAAGGGGAAATTTATTTTCATTATAAAGATTATGAAGCAGCCGTTTTTAAATGGGAAAGCATACATAACGACTTTGAACCTTGGGCGCAAAAAAACATGGGGGATGCTTATTTTGAACTCGGTCTCAGCAGCATGGCCGAAGAAATTTACAAGTCGGTTCAAACAGACTCCATCGTGTTAAAGACGGAGATCGCGCTTCAGCTCATCTCGCTTTATATGGAGGAGCAAAAGCATGATCAGGCTGTCCAGACAATCAAACAAGCGGTCGCCATGAACCCGGATTATCCGAATGTGACGAAAATCGCCCGTGCCTACTTTGAAAAAAACGAAGACTGGATGAATGCGGTTGAACTGGCTGTCAATGAATCCATCCGCACTGAATCGCTGTTTTGGTTTCAAATTTTAAAGTCGTATATTGAAAAAGGGCATACCAAGACGATTACGCCGGATTATTTTCGGGATGCGCTGTCCGTTTTATACAAGGTGGATCAAATTCAGTTTGAACAACTTGCGGTTGCGCTTTGGCGGTCTTACGAAACGGAGGGCGCGTATCTCGGCTGGCTCCGCGAATTCAACGACCTTTTCGCCGGGCTTGAACTCCATTCGCTTGAAACGTGGCACGAGCTGTCTGCCATTTACGGGGAAACCTATTTTTCTTTAATCAGCGGCAGCTATCTGTTAAAACAACTGGCACCGGTGATGCCGGGCATTTTAACGAACTGGCTGCGGATCACGGACCAGGCGCACGCCCTTCAAGCATCCACTGCGGTTCTCGCATGGGTCGATCTTTTTCCGGGCAGCATCGGGCCGCAGCAAATTGCCGATGCGGAAACGATTTTGAATCATGCGGAGCAAACATTGGATCAGCTTGAATATGCGCTCCGGCTCTTTGATTCCATTATGCAATGGGCAAAAAGGAACGGGCTATCCGTCAGCACTCGTTTGAAATGGATGGCGAGGGAGCTGATTGACTTTGATGTCCAGCACATTCTCGTTACCGGCATGAACGGCAGTGGCAAGACGGCCTTCATCCAGTCGGTGCTGGCCGACCCGCTCCCCGAACGGCCGACACAGTTTGTGATGGCGGTGCGCCATGATGATGAACATGCGCTTTCTGTCATCTCGGACAAAGGCATTTCGCCTGTAACGGAAGAGGACAATGCGGCGCCGGAGCCCGGAGATATGCTTGAATGGCGGGGCCCGAGCCGGTTTTTGGAAGAAAATGCGCTTATTTTTATCGATACTCCCGGGCTGAACGGGCCGGGGCGGGGAAAGGCATACGAGTATTTGCGTTTTGTTGACGGCGTTTTATTCGTTTTAAATGCAAATGATCCCCTTACAGACAAAGAAGCGGATATGTTGTTGAAAATGAAGGAACAAGTGCCCAGGTTAACGATTCACTTTTTGCTGTCCAAAATGGATATGATTTACAGCAAGCAGGAAGCGGCAGATTTAGTAGAAGAAACAGTACAAAAGGTGAAAACGATTTTTCCGGAGGCAAACTTGCACCCTTATACGTCCAATTATGCATCCCGGGAAGCAGGACTGGATCTTGCCCGCTTTTTCCGGCAAAATTTCAAGCCGGAAAACCTGGAAGAAAGCCGGATTGAAAAACTTTCGCACTGCATCCGGGAATCGATTGCCGATCTGCTGAAACAAAGGCTGCAAAATGAACAGCATCTGGTAGAGTCAATCAACCGGCATGAAGATCTGTACGCAAAATTAAACGGAGCGGCAAACCAGCTTCAGGATGTCATCCATGAACAAACCGAGCTTGTCCGCTCGTCCTATCACAGCATGACGCGGAAAATCCGCGATGAACTGCAAAATAAGATTCCGGAAATTTTACGGAAAAGCGCCGATTTTATTAAGCCGGACAGTGATTTTCGGAAAATTCATCTCGAGTTGAATGAAGAAATGAACAACCGGATCCGGCACTTTTTGCAGACGTCCATTTCCCCGAAATACGAGGAGCTGGTGACGGAGTGGATAGAAGCGTCGGAAAGGGAATTGCAGCAAAGCCAGGATTATCTTGATGAAATGGCGGAAGGGTTTAACAAGTTGTACGGGGAAGAGATTCTTGCGCTTGCCTGCGATTTTAAAATTATGGAGGACTGGCGGCGTGATGCGGATCGGATGGCAAACGGAATTCCTTTTGAACCGGTCAATATATTGTTGCGCCATACGCCGCAGCAGGTCCTGTTAAAGAGCGCGGGCAAATTGTTTGGTGTGCTTTCGCAAAACAAAACAATGCTGTATAACCGCTATAAAAAATTTATCGAAAGCGAAGATTATACGGAAATTGCAAACCTTGTCACGAATAAAGTGATGCTGCAATTCGAGCTGTTTGAACAAGGGCTTGAGCGCGATGTCCGCCTGTTCTTTAAAAATCCGGAAACGGTTCTCCGCGAAACGATTGCGGAAACAGGGGCGGCCATTGCCGAGACAAAAGAGATGCTGGAGAATATGAAAGAAAATCCGGAAGTGTATCAGGATCCGCTGAAATTATTCGAACTGAAACTCCGCCAGTTTGAATGGATGCAGCTCGGACAGAAAACAAGCGGGAAAGTGTAAACTTTTCGCAAGACGATGACGGGGCAGGCACAGGGCTTAAGGGGAAACAGGGCTTGCTGAACGCATGGCGAAAGTGCGGATTCAGTAAGCCCCAATATGATCAATAAATGAACCGCCTGAATTTCGCCGGAAACACATGCATGAACCGGTTTGGGAACAGAAAATGAACCGGCCGGATGTTGCGGAAAGCAGATGGATGGAAGCGGCCGAAAATTGTTGAATGAACAGCGCCCATATGCGGCGTTGTTTTTTTATCCTATTTTTCGGGTGTACCGGGCGTTTTCACCTGAAGCAGCGTGGGTTCTAAAAGTGTATTAAAGATAAGCTCCTTTTGCAGCTCTGAGGAGTAAAAATTTTTCGTGATAATTTAAGTATCCCCCCCAAAAATACGGCCAAATATGTAATAATTTAAATAATTAGAGCTTGCTGGACGAATATTTTGGCATGGCTTAGTGACAAGTCGAATACAAGCTAAAATTTGATTCGTTCAGCAAGCCCTAATTAAACTTGGCTGTTTTGAGGGGGTTTTTATTTTGGTTACTAGAAAAGAAAAAAGAAATCGTGAAAAAGAAGCAAATTATTTTTTCGAGTTCCTTAAAATTCAGAAGCATTTTTTCAAAGACCTGATGAATAACCTAAAAAAGGTAGCAGACCACCGACATCAAAGCTATATCACTTATGGTCCAGAGGTCCTTTTATTTACGATGATGTTGAAAAATATGACCGGCCTAAAATCCATGAGAAACATGAGTGAGCGTTTTAATAAAGAAGAATGTATTAAAAATGTAGGGAAGGTGTTAGGCTTAGATTCTCTTGAAGAACTTCCACATTATGATACAATTAACGACTTTTTATCTGGCTTAGATGTAAATGAATTAGAAAAAATTAGAACGTATATGATTAAAGAATTATTGAAAAAAAGGTCTCTCGAGTCTTATCGAATTGAAGGAAAGTACTGGGGTGTCATCATTGATGGAACTGGATTACACACCTTTCATGAGAAACATTGTAAACACTGCCTGAGACGGGCATATACAAATAAAGAAACAGGAGAAACGAACGTACTTTATATGCACCATGTACTTGAAGCCAAGCTTGTCGTGGGGGATATGGTCTTCAGTATTGCCTCCGAATTTATCGAAAATGAATCAGAAAATGTTTCTAAGCAAGATTGTGAATTAAAAGCCTTCGACAGGCTGGCAAAGAAAATAAAAAAAATATTTAAAAGACTACCGATTTGTATCTTGGGAGATAGTCTCTATGCATGTGAAACGGTATTTAATCTGTGCAGGGCGCACAAATGGAAATATATATGCAGATTTAAGGAAGGGAGAATTAAAAGTATCTCGACGGAGTTTAAGGCAATAAAAGAGCTGGAACAAAGTAAGGATCAGAATTCATTAGTTTGGGTGAATGATATTGCCTACAAAGACAGAACGGTCAATCTGATGGAGGCCACAATGAAAACAGAGGATGGGAAATCGAAAGAGTATGTATTTATAACGGATATTAAAATCACGAAAAAGAACGTGGAACGACTCATCGCTGCAGGAAGAAGCCGCTGGAAGATTGAAAATCAAGGATTTAACGAACAAAAAAATAATCGTTACAATATAGAACATGCCAATAGCCAAAACTACACAGCCATGAAAAATCATTATTTATTAGTTCAAATAACAGATATTATTAGACAGCTGTTTGAAAAAGGTTCGTCAATCTTAAAAGCACTCAAAAAAACGGCAAAAGAAAAATCCTCAAATCTGTTGGAATCGTTTCGGACACGCATTTTAACAGACGAGGATTTCACCCATTTAAGTAAGCCAATACAAGTAAGGTTTACTTAATGGTTATATTATAGCAAAGGATGTGATGTAAAAAAAGGTTTTTTTGAAGTTATCCACAATTTTAAAAAAGAAATTTGCAAATTCGGCTCTTTTTGACTTTGAAAGCAGAAAAAATAGATGGAAAAATTTTCTAAATGTGGATAAGTCATTTTATCATAAAACATCTAAAAATTGATGAATTTACTCTTCAGAGCTGCTCCTTTTGGCAAAAACTTGACACTTGTTCGCAATATATTCCTGCTATGATGGATGATACATTCGTGATACTATTAAGATACAGTTTATACTTAGAAATGGGGTGGCATTTTGAAAAGGATTGACCGCATTTACGCGTATCTTGTTGAACAGTCGCAAGGCAAAACGCTTGATGAATGGATCCGTATAGAAGGATTTACAGCTTCGGATATCGCAAAAGACCTTGGCATTTTAAGAAACAATGTCAGTGCCGAGCTGAACAAGCTGTTGCGGCAGAAACGGATTATCAAAATAAAAGGCCGCCCGGTTCATTACTTGGTCAAACAAATCATGGAAGACCTTCTCGGAACGAAATTGCCGGAAGATCAATATGAATATGAAAATATACTTGAAGTGACGGGCGGGCAATCCCCGGATCCGGGCAACGGTCCGTCCGCAAATCATGATACCGCCTGGGAAACGAATCCCTTTGATGACCTGATCGGTTCGAAAACAAGCCTGAAAGTGCAGGTCGAACAGGCAAAGGCGGCCGTCCTCTATCCCCCGCACGGCCTTCATACGCTCATTGTCGGCCAGACTGGTGTCGGGAAAACGCTGTTTGCCAATTTGATGTTCAATTATGCAAAACTGGCAGCCCCGTTTATGGACGAAGACGCCCAATTTATTGTCTTTAACTGCGCGGATTATGCGAATAACCCGCAGCTCCTCATTTCCCACATTTTCGGTCATATTAAAGGCGCCTTTACGGGTGCGGACAGCGAAAAAGACGGCCTTGTTTCCAAAGCGGACGGCGGCATGCTGTTTCTCGATGAAATCCACCGGCTCCCGCCTGAAGGACAGGAAATGCTCTTTTACTTTATGGATACGGGGACGTATGCAAAGCTTGGGGAAACCGAACGGAATCGCAACGCCAATGTCCTGATCGTCGGGGCGACAACGGAAGACCCGGAATCTTCCTTGTTGAAAACGTTTGTCCGCCGTATTCCGATCCTGATCCGGATTCCGTCTTTTGAAGAACGGCCGGCAATTGACAAGATTGAGATTCTGAAATTCCTGCTTGCCATTGAAGCAAACCGCGTCCAAAAACCGATTAAAATTGATGCGGAATCGATGAAGGCGTTAATTGGCAATACGTCATACGGTAACGTCGGGCAGTTGAAATCCAACATCCAGCTTGTCTGCGCCAACGGTTTTCTGCACTGCCTGCACGATGATGTCATTACCATCCACTTTAAAGATCTGCCATCCGAACTGAAAAACGGTTTCTTCTATTTTAGTAGAAAACGCCAGGAAATCCAGGAGCTTTCCGATTTAATTGATTCCTATTTAACGGTTTATCCGGAAGGGGAAAACAAGGCGCTCTTTGAAGAAGACCCGTACGAACCGGATTTTAACCTGTACAACATCATCGAGGACAAAGTCAGTTTTATGATGGAACAGGACGTGTCGGATGAAGACATTAACCGGTTTCTGAAATTGGACATCGATATCCATTTAAACAAGTTTTACAACAAGTTTTCAAGCTATGCGCTGAACCGTGAGAAAATCTTAAAAATTGTCAGCGAAGATATCCTTAATTTCAGCGAAGAAGTGCAGGATATTGTGGAAAAACGGCTGAAGTGCAAAGTAAATGAACGTTTTTTGCTGGCGTTCAGCCTGCACTTGACTTCCTTCCTGAAGCGGGTAAAAAACCAGCAGGTGGCCAATTATACGAATATCGAAAATGTCATCAATGACCGACCGCAGGAGTATCAGCTGTCACTTGATATTTGCAAAATGATCGGGGAAAAATACCGCGTGCATGTACCGGTAAAAGAAGCCATGTACTTAACGATTTTGCTCACATCTCTTATAGACGAACAAAAGGCCGAGCAGGTGGCGATCCTCGTTGCCGCGCACGGGTTCAGCACCGCAAGCAGCATGGTAAGTGTTGTGAAAAGCCTCCTCGGTGAATCGAATGTGGACTGCATTGATATGCCGCTTGATATGGACCCGAAATATGTTTTGGAGGAAATGAAGAGGCGGGTAAAAGAAATTGATATGGGAAAAGGCGTCCTGCTGCTTGTCGATATGGGCTCGCTGACCGGGTTTGGCGATGTGATTACACAGGAAACGGGCATCAAAACGCGGACCATCGATATGGTGACAACGGCGCTCGTCATTGAAGCGATCCGCAAAGCGACGATTATGGAAATGGATCTCGACGATATTTATGAGTCATTAAAGGAATTCCGCGGCTACGGATCTTACCAGATGGAAAGCAAACCGCGGGAAACAGGGAAGCCCGTGAAACCGCAGGCCATTCTTTCCGTCTGTTCAACAGGGGAAGGGACGGCGGAAAAATTAAAGCAGCTGATTACAAGACTGCTCAAAAACATCGGCAAAACCAATATTGCCGTTATCCCGCTGCCAATCAACGAAGTAGAAGAAAAGAAAGAAATGCTGATGCAGAAATATGACATTTTGCTCGCTGTCGGGATTGCCGATCCGAAAGTCCAGGCACCGTTTGTTCCGCTTGAATCTTTGTTTATGGGCGACGGGGAAACGCAGGTCACCCATCTCATTCAAAACCACCAGTTGCTGAAACAACCGCCAAGGTCTCCGGCAATGGTGCGGGAAATGACGGAAGAAAGCCTGAATGAATTTTTAACCTTTTTAAATCCAAAGAAAGTGATCACAGCGATTACGGCGTTTGTCACTGTCCTTGAAAAAATAGCGGAAAGGCCGTTTAACAACGCATCGAAAATCAATATGAATATTCATATCGGTTGTGCGCTCGAAAGAATGGTCACCCATTCTGGCCTCATTTACAAAAATGACATCACGCCGGAAAAAACTGCTAAAATCAAAAAATATAAAAAGGCGGCGCAAATTTTTGAAGACCAGCTGAAATTGAAGCTGTCGGACGATGAACTTTATTATATTGCCGACATGATCGACCATTTATCTGCCGAGCAAACTGCAGCCGTGCGGTAATTTTTACCTGCAAATAGATTCTCACTATTTGCAGGCTTTTTTTATGCCGGGGAAAAAGACGGAGAGATATCCCTGATACGGAATGCACATGCAGGTCAAAAGTATCAAAATGATACAGGTATTGCAGAACTTTTTAATACAGTAGCGAAATGGAAAATAAAACCCTTTTTCAATGTGTATTAAACAAACGGTTTGTGTATCATAAGCATAAAAGGATTTCTGAAAACGCTTATTTGACAACGGTTGTTTTTTGATACTCAAAAGTTGGCACACATCTTGCATTATAATAGGCGGAAAGGCAAGTTTTTTACGATTGATTAGCAGGAGGTGGTCGGATGGCATTGGATATACGGCTTGCGCGCATTGATGATCGTTTGATTCATGGCCAGGTTGCCACGGTTTGGTCGAGGGCAGTGGGGATTGACCGGATTTTAGTGGCCAATGATGAAGCCGCCAATGACGAGCTGCGAAAGCTTTTATTGAAGCAAGCGACACCACCGAGCATCAAATCACATGTCATTACGAAGCAAAAACTGTTTGAACTTTACCAAAACCGGCTGTTTGACGAAATGAAAGTGATGCTGCTGTTTGTTTCGCCGCAGGATGTACTGGAAGTTGTCCAGGCAGGGGTTGGTTTGAAATCGGTCAATATCGGCGGCATGCGTTTTACGGAAGGCAAGAAGATGATCACCAATTTTATTTCAGTCAATGAGGATGATATCCAGGCCTTTGCGAAGCTGGCTGCACGCGGCATCGAATTGGAAATCCGCCAAGTGCCCGCCGACCGGAAAATCGATTTGATGCAGCTGATCAAAAAGGAAAAACGGCTACATCCATGAATTTAGTTACAGGTTCTTTAGAACTTATTTATAAGATTGATACTGTAACAATACGATTAGGGAGGTAAGAAGATGGTAGGAATTATCATTGCCAGTCACGGCGATTTCGCCAATGGTGTCTTGCAATCCGGAGAGATGATCTTCGGAAAGCAGGAAAATGTAAAAGCTGTTACATTGATGCCGAGCGAAGGCCCTGATAACGTAAAGGCAAAAATGAAAGAAGCAGTCGCCTCTTTCGACAACCAGGATGAAGTCCTCTTCTTAGTCGATCTTTGGGGCGGAACACCTTTCAACCAGGCCAACAGCTTGTTTGAAGAACACAAAGACAAGTGGGCCATCGTCTCAGGCATGAACTTGCCAATGCTCATTGAAGCATTTGCAGCACGCGCCACGATGAACAAAGCCCAGGACATTGCCGCGCATATTTTAGGCGCAGCGAAAGAAGGCGTGAAAGTAAGGCCTGAAGCATTACAGCCGGCCGCACCTTCCAAGCCTGCCGGAAAACCGTTAACGGCAGGGGCTCCTGGCAAGTTTGAATACGTGCTGGCACGGATCGACTCTCGCCTGCTCCACGGACAAGTCGCAACATCTTGGACAAAAACGACACGGCCTACACGTATCATCGTTGTATCGGATGCGGTAGCGAAGGACGAACTTCGGAAGAAACTGATTCAACAGGCTGCGCCCCCTGGTGTAAAGGCACACGTTGTTCCTATCCGTAAAATGATTGAACTTGCGAAAGATGACCAGCATTTCGGTGGCCAGCGCGCCCTGCTTCTTTTTGAAAACCCGCAGGATGTGCTCCGTGCAGTCGAGGGCGGCGTTCCATTGAAAACAATCAACGTCGGTTCCATGGCACACTCGCCGGGCAAAGTTCAGCCAAACAAGGTGCTGGCATTTAGCCAGAATGATATTGATGCTTTCAAAAAAATGAAAGAACTGGGGCTAAAGTTTGATGTGCGCAAAGTTCCGGGCGATGCAAAAGGCGACATGGACGAAATTCTCAAAAGGGCTCAGGAAGAGCTGAACAAACAAAAATAATCCTGCCCATCAGGAGAAAAGGGAGGACGACTCGTTATGGATTTAAATATTGTCCAAATGATACTAGTCTTTATCGTAGCATTTTTAGCTGGTATGGAAGGGATTTTGGACCAATTCCAGTTCCATCAGCCACTCGTTGCTTGTACGTTAATTGGCCTCGTTACAGGTAACTTGGTGCCATGTATTATCTTAGGCGGTACCCTGCAAATGATCGCTTTAGGCTGGGCAAACATCGGGGCTGCCGTAGCGCCGGATGCTGCGCTTGCATCCGTTGCATCTGCCATTATCTTAGTTTTAAGCGGCGCAGGCAAAGCCGGTGTATCTTCTGCAATCGCGATTGCCGTTCCGCTTGCGGTTGCCGGCCTCTTATTGACGATCATCGTTCGTACCATTGCAACAGGGATTGTCCACTTAATGGATGCCGCAGCGCGGGAAGGAAACATCAGAACAGTTGAGTTTTGGCATATTGTTGCGATTTGCCTGCAAGGGCTGCGTATTGCGATTCCGGCAGTCCTGGTTTTAGCCATTGGTGCAGGACCGGTGCGTGACTTGTTATCCGCCATGCCGACCTGGTTGACAGACGGCCTTGCAATCGGCGGGGGAATGGTCGTTGCTGTTGGTTATGCAATGGTCATTAATATGATGGCGACAAGAGAAGTATGGCCGTTCTTCGCCATTGGGTTCGTTTTGGCAACTGTTTCGCAAATTACCCTTATCGGCCTTGGCGGTATCGGTGTGTCACTTGCACTGATTTATTTGGCGCTCTCCAAACAAGGCGGCTCCGGTAAAGGCGGCGGAAATGCAAACACCGGCGATCCGTTAGGCGATATTATTGACAATTACTAAGAAGGAGGCGGACAGAAAAATGGCACAAGAACTAAAATTATCTAGAAAAGATCGTATTTCTGTATGGTGGCGTTCAACTTTCCTTCAAGGTTCCTGGAACTATGAACGGATGCAAAACGGCGGCTGGGCATATACCATGATTCCGGCCATCAAAAAATTATATAAAACGAAAGAAGACCGTTCTGCTGCCCTGCAGCGCCACTTGGAATTTTTTAACACTCACCCTTATGTCGCTGCACCGATTGTTGGTGTAACTTTAGCGCTTGAAGAAGAACGTGCAAACGGCGCTCCCGTTGACGACACAGCCATTCAAGGTGTGAAAGTCGGGATGATGGGGCCTTTGGCAGGGATCGGGGATCCGGTATTCTGGTTCACGGTCAGGCCAATCCTTGGTGCGTTAGGTGCTTCTCTGGCATTGAACGGCAACATTCTCGGGCCAATTATTTTCTTCGTTGCATGGAACCTCATCCGGATGGGATTCCTGTGGTATACACAAGAATTCGGCTACAGAGCTGGTTCAAGAATTACGGAGGACTTATCGGGCGGCATTCTTCAGGATATTACAAAAGGCGCATCGATCCTTGGGATGTTTATCCTTGGCGCGCTGGTTAACAGATGGGTATCGATTAAGTTTACACCAGTTGTATCACAAGTAAAACTTTCTAAAGGCGCTTATATTGACTGGAATCATTTGCCTGCCGGAGCACAGGGGATTAAAACGGCGCTTGAACAGCAAGCTGCCGGCCTCTCATTGGAACCGGTCAAAGTCACGACATTGCAAAACAACCTGGACAGCTTAATTCCGGGCCTTGCCGCATTGCTTTTGACGCTGTTCTGCATGTGGCTTTTGAAAAAGAAAGTGTCTCCGATCGTTATGATTCTTGGATTGTTTGTTGTTGGTATCGTATTCCATTTA
This sequence comes from Weizmannia sp. FSL K6-3076, assembly GCF_038007245.1. Taxonomy (NCBI): domain Bacteria; kingdom Bacillati; phylum Bacillota; class Bacilli; order Caryophanales; family Bacillaceae; genus Heyndrickxia; species Weizmannia sp. FSL K6-3076. The sequence continues at coordinate 656,789 of NZ_JBBOWU010000001.1, forward strand.
ATTCACTTAATGTAAGAAAAGGCAAATGCCCGGGCTTTCTGGCCTGGGCTTTTTTCAAAAAAACCGCCAGCCCCTGGGTTGTATACGGGTTCTGAGTATGTTTTGCTTCAGGCGGTAAAACTTCGTATAATAAGGGAGAGGCCAGCCGGGGAAGATTTGCCCCGGATTTACAAATACGGTTGCGGGAAGAATTGCGATGTACAGCCGTTTCACCGGTCAACCAGGACCCTTTTTAGAAGCGAAGATCCGGAAATCAAGATAAGCTGTATAGATATGAATTTTTGAAACCACAAAAAGAAAAGAACGGGGTGGATCAAATGGTCCAATCAATCAATACAAAAGTGGATTTGGTGATAAAGGCAGCCGCGCATATGGGATTGACAGATTACGGCAAAATCATGATCGGCGATAAAGGATTTGAATTTTTCAATGAGCGCGATGTGCGCAAATACATTCAAATTCCTTGGGAAGAAGTCGATTACGTGATCGCTTCCGTCATGTTTAAAGGAAAATGGATCCCGCGTTATGCGATCAAAACGAAGAAAAACGGGACATACACCTTTTCTTCCAAAGATCCGAAAAGGGTGTTGCGGGCGGTCCGCCAATATGTGGATCCGAATCGGATGGTTCAGTCACTGAGTTTCTTCGATGTTGTGAAGCGCAGTTTTAAGAGAAAACCGAAAAAGCAATAGTTTTAAAAGACAAGGCAGGTTAAACTTGTCTTTTTTTGTTGGCTGTTCCGGGGAAATGGCAGGAAGAGCACGGAAAGTTTCCCTGAAGCCGGGCTGTTTGAAAAGCCGGATCACAGGACCGTTCTGAATCGTCGTCCAAAGCCTGTGGGCGTTGTCATTTTGTAAATATTATGATATGTTTTTTTATGAAAGCATCAGGGGTATTGGCAACTTTGTTTTACATAAAACTGTAAGTGCTTACAGTTTTGGCAAAATACAGAAACGGAGGATGGATGGAGATGGGAAATACGACACAGTTTGTGCCGGGGCTTGAAGGGGTTGTCGCTGTTGAAACGGAGCTTTCTTTTCTTGACACGGCCCAAGGCGAGATCGTTTTAAAGGGGTATGACTTGATTGAGTTGTCGAAAACGAAAAGCTATCTGGACATCGTGCATTTGCTTCTTGAAGGCACGCTCCCGAATGATGCCGAGAAAAAAGCGTTGGAAGAAAGTTTAAAGAAAAACTACCGGATTCCAGACGCCGTGCTGGACATTTTGAAGCTATTGCCGGCATCCACCCACCCGATGGATGCGCTCCGTACAGGGGTTTCAGCGCTGGCGGGGTATGATGAAAACCTGCTGGACCGCTCCCGTAAAGCCAATTTAAACCGTGCATACCATTTGCTCGGGAATGTGCCGAACATTGTTGCAAACAGCTACCATCTTTTAAATGGCGAGGACCCGGTTGAACCGCGGCAGGATTTGTCGTACAGCGCCAATTTCCTGTACATGATCACCGGGAAAGTCCCTTCGGAAAAGGAAGAAAAGATTTTCGACCGTTCCCTTGTCCTGTACAGCGAACATGAACTGCCGAATTCGACTTTTACGGCAAGGGTCATTGCGTCCACCTTGTCCGATTTATACGGGGCGTTAACAGGCGCAGTGGCATCGCTCAAGGGCCATCTGCACGGGGGCGCCAATGAAGCGGTGATGGAGATGCTGAAAGAAGCCGGCACGGTGGAAAAATTTGAAGAAATGCTTTATACGAAACTGAAAAACAAAGAAAAAGTAATGGGGTTCGGCCACCGCGTCTACATGAAAAAGATGGACCCGCGCGCCTTGATGATGAAAGAAGCGCTGAAAGAACTTTGTGCGGAAAAAGGGGATCATTCGCTGCTTGAAATGTGCGAAGCCGGGGAAAAAATCATGGCGCAGGAAAAAGGGCTCTATCCGAACCTCGATTATTATGCAGCCCCGGTTTATTGGATGCTCGGCATTCCGATTCCGCTTTATACGCCGATCTTTTTCAGTTCAAGAACGGTCGGGCTGTGCGCACATGTGATGGAGCAGCATGAAAACAACCGCCTGTTCCGTCCGCGCGTCCAATACAAAGGCCCGCGCGGTTTGCATCCGCAAGATTAAGTTTTAAAAAGGCCTGCGACCGGATGGCTTGCATTCGCAAGATGAGGTTTTAAAAAGGCGGGACCATTAAGAGATAAAGTGAACAAAAAGCTGGGGTAAAACGCTGTCTTAAGGACCCGGTGTTGCACTGCAGATGAAGTTTGGAAAGGGGAATGTTTAAATTGGCCGGTACAACAGCTGTAAATGAAAAAACAGGGGAGCGGGATGCCCTGATAGAAGAAATTGCCCGTTATGTGCTAGACAAAGAGATTACGAGTTCCGAAGCTTTTGAGACTGCGCGTTACGGGCTTTTGGATACGCTCGGCTGCGGCATTCTCGCCCTCCGTTTTCCGGAGTGTGCAAAAATGCTCGGTCCGATCGTTCCGGGTACAACCGTGCCGAACGGGACGCATGTGCCGGGCACTTCCTATGTGCTCGATCCGGTTGCGGGGGCGTTTAATATTGGCTGCATGATCCGCTGGCTCGATTATAACGATACGTGGCTCGCGGCGGAGTGGGGGCACCCTTCCGACAACCTCGGCGGCATCCTTGCTGTTGCGGATTTTTTGAGCCGGACGCGCGTTGCCAACGGGAAAGCACCGCTAAAAGTGCGCGATGTGCTCGAGGGCATGATCAAAGCCCATGAAATCCAAGGTGTGCTTGCTTTGGAAAACAGTTTGAACCGCGTCGGGCTTGACCATGTTTTATTTGTCAAAGTGGCTACAGCTGCTGTTGCGACAAAAATGCTCGGCGGCGGGAAAAACGAAATCATGAACGCCGTTTCCCACGCCTGGATTGATAACGGCCCGTTGCGCACATACCGGCATGCGCCGAATACCGGTTCGCGCAAATCATGGGCGGCCGGCGATGCAACCAGCAGGGGCGTGGCGCTTGCGCTGATTGCGATGAAAGGGGAGATGGGTTATCAAACGCCGCTTTCCGCACCCGGGTGGGGATTCCAGGACGTGATGTTCAAAGGGAAAGAACTGAAACTGGCCCGCCCGCTCGGTTCCTATGTGATGGAAAATGTTTTATTTAAAGTATCGTATCCGGCAGAATTCCATGCACAGACGGCAGCAGAAGCCGCAGTCAAACTCCATCCGGTTGTAGCTGGGAAACTGGATCAAATCAGCCGGATTACAATTACGACGCATGAGTCCGCCATCCGCATCATTGACAAAAAAGGGCCGCTTTATAACCCTGCTGACCGCGACCATTGCATCCAGTATGTGACGGCTGTCGGCCTGATCAAAGGCAATATTACGGCGGACGATTATGAAGACGCAGTCGCCGCTGACCCGCGCATTGATGCATTGAGGGAAAAAATGGCAGTTGTTGAAAACAAACAATACAGCATCGATTACCTTGATCCGGATAAACGTTCCATCGCGAATGCCGTACAAGTCTTTTTTGAAGACGGCACATCAACTGAAAATGTGGAAGTCGAGTATCCGCTTGGCCACCGCTTCAGAAGGGAAGAAGCGATCCCGAAAATTATCACCAAGTTTTCGGATAATATCGCCACCCACTATTCCGCGAAGCAGCAGGAAAGGATCAAAGAAGCCTGCCTTGCGGGAGAAGCGCTTGAAAAAATGGCCGTTCATGAATTCGTCAATTTATTCACCTTGTAGAAAGGATGTTGCACCATGGTTTGGATTGTCAATCACCCGTCTTCACAGGAGGCGCTTGCCAAACGGTTTAAGGAACGCATACAGGCGCCAGGCATTTTGCAAATCCCCGGCGCGCATGATGCAATGGCGGCACTCATTGCAAAAAACACAGGGTTTGAGGCGCTTTATTTATCAGGCGCTGCCTATACCGCGAGCAAAGGGATTCCGGATCTTGGCATGATCACATTGACGGAAATGGCGGAACGTGCACGCGATCTCGTGCGTGCCACCGATTTACCGGTTCTTGTTGACATTGACACCGGCTTTGGCGGCGTGCTGAACGTTGCCCGCACCGCCCGCGAAATGGTTGAAGCAGGGGTTGCGGCTGTTCAGATTGAAGACCAGCAGCTTCCGAAAAAATGCGGGCATTTAAACGGCAAACAGCTTGTGGAGACATCCGACATGCGCGAAAAAATCCGGGCGCTCAAAAGTGTGGCACCGCACCTCGTAGTTGTCGCACGTACGGACGCAAGAGGCGTCGAAGGGCTGGATTCCGCCTTGACGCGAGCTGAGGCGTATGTGGAAGCGGGGGCGGATGCGATTTTTCCGGAAGCGCTCGAGTCCCGTGATGAATTCCGGCTGTTTGCGAAAAAAATAAAAGCGCCGCTCCTTGCCAATATGACCGAATTCGGTAAAACCCCGTATTATACGGCGGAAGAATTTCAGGAAATGGGATACGCGATGGTCATTTATCCGGTTACTTCGCTGCGCGTTGCCGCAAAAGCTTATGAAAGGGTGTTTGAAAAAATCAAAAACGAAGGCACGCAAAAAAATGCCCTTTCCGACATGCAGACGAGAAAAGAGCTTTACAGCACGATTTCTTTAGAGGAATTTGAAGCGCTCGACCAGTCGATCGCTAAAACGATTCTGCCTGTTACGCCTGATCCTTCCTCATCAACGTAAAGAAAAAGGGCAAACCCGCCTTTTCCGTGCGGGTTTGCCCTTTTAAACTTAGCGGCCGGCCTATTTGGGGCTTACTCAATAAGCAAAATGGATACTGACAGCTTTGGCAAAAATTTTAAATGCAAGGGTTTTTTTCGACATCCAGCACTTTTTCGCGAACATCTACCTTTTTTCTTGCGACGTTGAGTAGTTTTCGCCAAATTCGTTTTTCAACCCGGATGCCGTTGTTTGGCCGGAAACTTCTGTGGCAGGATCGGCTGTTCTGGGAGCGGCCGTTTCATTGAGGGCAGAAGCATCATTGTCTACGAGCACAAGATAGTGTCCGGCATCAATTTCAGTCGAATAGCGGTCCAGTTCGTCCTGCGGGAGATCCAGATTGGTCAGTTTTCTTGTCGTTTCATCATAATAGTCCGGCTTGAAGAACCCTTTGATTTTCTCCCAGACAGAGCTGTTTTGTTCATCCTGGACAGTGGTGGTGTGGTCCACATTTGCGCCGGTCTGCTTTTTCAATAAAGTTCCATCATTCCCGTTTGAAATAATAGAAATATTGGAAGTGCTGTAGCCTTGTGCGGTCAACCGGTCTACTACGTCAATCGTTTCCTGCAACGTTGTGTAAATACCAACTACTTCTTTTGCCATCTCTATCTGCCTCCTAATGGTGATAGTGCATTTTTACCCGGTAGAAAAAGGGTTAAACGAGTTTCATAGGTTTTGACATCTCCATAAAATTCAGTCAATATAGAATTAAATGGAGGGAGAGAGATGGAAGAATCTGCATATCTATCGTATGATGCAACAGGGCTGGCCGGACTCGTAAAGCGAAAAGAAGTAAGTGTGGAAGAAGTGCTTGAGGCGGCAATGGCCCGGATTGAAAAAACAAACAGGCGTTTAAATGCCGTCATCCGGACACGGTTTGAGAAAGCAAAAAAGGAAGCGGCCACGCTCCGTACAGATGAGCAGCCATTTGCCGGCGTGCCGATTTTGCTGAAAGACCTTTCTCAGGCAGTAAAGGGCGAGCTGCTCACATCCGGATCAAAACTGCTCCAGCAAAACCGTGCCAGAGAAGATGCTTTTTTTACGGCAAAATTGAAGGAAGCGGGGTTTATCATTCTCGGACATACAAACGTACCGGAATTTGGATTAAAAAATATTACGGAACCTGAACTTTATGGTCCGGCGCGCAATCCGTGGAATCCCCATTTTTCACCCGGCGGATCAAGCGGTGGTTCCGCGGCTGCGGTGGCTTCCGGGATGGTACCGGTTGCCGGTGCAAGTGACGGCGGCGGATCGATCCGCATCCCAGCTTCTTTTACAAGTTTAACAGGATTAAAGCCGACAAGGGGAAGGACACCGGTCGGGCCGGGCCGTGGACGGCAATGGCAAGGGGCGGCTATTGACTTTGTGCTGGCAAAAACAGTCAGAGACAGTGCAGCGCTCCTCGATGTGCTACAAACGGTAGAGCCCGCCGCTGCTTTTCAAACGCCGCTTTTTCCGGGATATGTAAAGGAACTAGAGCGGAGTGGAACGAAAAAATACCGGATCGCGTTTTCGGTTGAATCGCCGGTCGGGACGCCTGTCAGCCGCGATGCAAAACAGGCTGTCTATAAAACGGCAAAATGGCTGGAGCAGGAGGGCCATCTTGTGGAAGAAGCCAAAAACGGTGTTGACGGCAGGCGGCTGATGGAAAACTATTATTTAATGAACTGCGGGGAAATGGCGGCGGAACTTTCGGATTTGGAAAGCGCACTTAGACGCCCGCTTACGGAAAAAGATATGGAGCCGGTTTCGTGGGTCTTGTATGCTGCCGGGAAAAATGTCACGGCGGCGGAATACGCAAAGAGCCTTGCGGAGTGGGATAAAGCCGCAGCACAAATGGCTGCTTTCCATGAGACTTATGACCTGTATATCACGCCTTCAACCGCGTTTCCGGCACCGAAAATCGGGGAACTTACCCAAACCGGGAAAGAGCGGGATCGCTTGTTTGGCGTTACCGGACTTCCGAAAGAAAAGCAGCAGGCACTTGTCTATGATATGTTTGAACCGAGCTTAACGTTTTCCCCGTTTACGCAGCTGGCCAATTTAACCGGGCAGCCGGCGATCAGCCTGCCGGTTCATGTAACAGCGGCCGGGCTTCCTTTAGGGGTACAGCTGGTTGCGCCGAAAGGAAATGAACATTGGCTGCTGGATGTCGCTTATGCGCTCGAACAGTCGGAACTTTGGGTTGGCATGCAGGGAAACCCTTGCCTTTAAAGCATGAATAAGCGGCGTTACTTACGCACGGGTTGGAACTCTACGTTAAGGAAGGCCGCGAAAAATCCTCGCTACCTTAACGTAGAGTCACTCTACGTTAAGGAAGGAGACCAAAAATCCCCGCTATCTTAACGTAGGGCGTTCTATGTTAAGGAAGGGTGAAAAAAGCAGGATTTATCTTAACATAGAAAGGAAGCTCGACAAAAAGACATGCTTTCTTAATGTAGAGACGTCCTATGTTAAGGCTGCCCAAAAGTCCCGCTTCCTTAACGTAGAGGCGTTCTACGTTAAGGAAGCTCGAAAAAAATGCCCGCTTTCTTAATGTAGAGGCGTTCTATGTTGAGGAATGCCGGCAAAAAGTTCCGCTATCTTAACGTAGAACTCTCTATGTTAAGGAAGGTCGTCCAAAAGTCCCGCTTCCTTAACGTAGAGGCGTTCTACGTTAAGGAAGCTCGAAAAAAATGCCCGCTATCTTAACGTAGAGGCGTTCTATGTTAAGGAAGCCCGCCCAAAAGTCATGCTTTCTTAATGTAGAGACGTCCTATGTTAAGGAAGGCTGCCCAAAAGTTCCGCTATCTTAACATAGAGGCGCTCTATGTTAAGGAAGCCCGAAAAAAAGACATGCTATCTTAACGTAGAGGCGTTCTACGTTAAGGAAGTCCGAAAAAAAGACATGCTATCTTAACGTAGAGGCGTTCTATGTTAAGGAAGGCCGTCAAAAATCCCCGCTATCTTAACGCCCCAATCTTTACCAAGGCAGGCAAAGGCCGGCTTGCGCACCGCACCATCCTATTGAAAATTTTTTGCCAAAAAGGATGGCTTTCATGTTACAATAAAATTACAAGGAAAAAAAGCAGGGGAGCCGGTTTGGCTGAGAGGATGCCGCTTTGCATCGACCCTTCACCTGATCTGGATAATGCCAGCGTAGGGAGTCTCATATTGAAGCATGTTTCGGCATGTTTTGGATGGACAGGCTTTCTTGCGCATGCAATGAAAGCTTTTTTATTTGAAAAAAAGGAGGAGAATTTGATGGAAAAATCGAATCAAGTAACGGTTTCTTTTTCAGTTGTTCCGCATATTAAAAGTGATGACTTATACGGTGTCGTCGACCGCGCGATCGAAGTCGTCCAAAACGCCGGCGTACGTTATGAAGTCGGGGCAATGGAAACGACGATGGAAGGCGATCTTGACGAGCTGCTTGAGATCATCAAAAAAGCGCAGGATGCTTGCGTCCAAGCCGGTGCGATTGATGTCCTCACATCGATCAAAATCCATTACCGGCCAAGCACCGGGGTGACAATGGATGAAAAAATTGCAAAATATCGCGAACAAACGCCGCAGCCGGTTCGTTAACACGGCGCTCACGGCTGCCTGGCTCATTTTTTTGCTCTTCGTCTGGCAAGGGGTAACGGCCGGCTTTCATATCAGTGAATGGATGCTGCCAAAACCGACGGAAGTATGGCAGGAATTGAAAAGCCTGCAATGGATGGTTTGGCCCAATATTTGGCAAACTGCAAAAGAAGTATTGATCGGACTAGCCTTTTCCATTGTGATTGGCGCAGCGATTGCCGTTTTTATGGATATGGTTCCCGTTTTCCGGATGCTGGTCCGGCCGCTTTTGGTCGTTTCGCAAACGATTCCGATTGTGGCAATTGCGCCGCTTTTAATCGTCTGGTTCGGATTCGGGCTCCAGTCAAAAATCATTGTGGTCATTTTAATCTGCTTTTTCCCGCTGGCATTGAGCATCCTGGAAGGGTTTCAAACGGTGGATGATGACTTGGTGAAACTGTTAAAGACCATGCATGCTTCAAAATGGCAGCTATACCGGAAAGTCAAATTTCCGGCTGTGCTCCCTTACTTTTTTTCCGGTTTAAAAATTGCCGTTACATATAGTGTGATGGGTGCCATTATCGGTGAGTGGCTCGGCGCAAGCGAAGGGCTCGGCGTCATGCTGACAAGGGCGACGAAATCTTTTATGACGGCCCGCCTGTTTGCTATCTCTGCTGTCATCATTGGGCTCACATTTCTTTTATACGGCGCTGTTGAATGTTTGCAAAGGCTATCCGCACCATGGGTATACCGAAAGGAAGATCATCAATGAGGAAAATGTTAATCATCTTGCAGGCGGCCATGTTGCTGCTTGCTGCTGGATGCACCAGCAGCGGGCAGAAAGAAAACAGCAAAAAAGCGCTGCAAAAGGTGACGGTTGTGCTGGACTGGTTTCCGAACACCAATCATACCGGCCTGTATGTAGCTAAAACAAAACACTATTTTCAAAAGCAGGGCCTGGATGTGAAAATCATCCAGCCGGGGGACAATATTACGGCTGAACAAATGGTGGCTTCCGGGAAAGCGGATTTCGGGGTCAGCTATCAGGAAAATGTCACCACGGCAAGGACGGAAGGAATTCCGATTGTGTCCATTGCCGCGATTATCCAGCACAATACTTCTGGCTTTGCTTCTTTGAAAAAAGACAACATCACTTCTCCGAAAGACTTTGAAGGAAAACGTTACGGCGGCTGGGGTTCGCCGTCTGAAGAAGCCGTCATCAAAACGGTCATGGAAAAATATGGCGCCGACTACAGCAAAGTAAAAAATATTGTGCTCGGCCAGACGGATTTTTTCAAATCAATCGGGCGTGAAGCGGATTTTGAATGGATTTATTACGGCTGGGACGGCATCCAGGCAGAGCGGAGCGGGAAAAAACTGAATCTTATCATGGTCAAAGATCTCGACCCTGCGCTTGATTATTACAGCCCGGTCATCATTACAAGCGAAAAACTGGCCAAAGGGGATAAACCTCTTGTCAAATCTTTTATGAAGGCTACGGCTCAAGGCTATACATTTGCAATCAAGCACCCGGAACAGGCCGCCGATATCCTGATTAAGGACGTGCCGGATACAAATAAAGGGCTTGTCCGCGCCAGCCAGAAGTGGCTAAGCACGAAGTACCAGGACGATGCCGCGGAATGGGGGGTACAGAAGGAAGAAGTGTGGCGCCGTTATATGGACTTCCTTTATGACCATAAAGTCATTAAGAAAAAAATCAACATCAAGGCTGCCTACACAAACGAATTTCTTCCAAACCGGCCATGACGTATTTGCAATTGGAAGGTATTACGAAAACATTTGGCGGGAAAAAAGTGCTGGAAGGCATTTCCGCAACGATCCGGAAAGGTGAATTCTGTACTTTTATCGGGCCGAGCGGATGCGGAAAAAGCACGCTGTTAAATATCATTGCCGGGATTGAAAAGGCGAATGGCGGCAAAGTGCTGCTTGACGGCAAACCGGATGGGGTTCAGGATGCCGCCGGTTTCATGCCGCAGCAGGATTTGCTTCTGCCTTGGCGGACGGCACTGCAAAACATTGTTTTGCCGCTTGAAATAAAAGGGGTGCGGAAACGGGAACGGGTTTTGCGGGGGATGGAGGTGCTCCGGCAGTTTGGCCTTGAGGATTACGCCGGCCACTATCCCGCCTCGCTCTCTGGCGGCATGCGGCAGCGGATCAGCTTTTTGCGCACGTATTTATGCGAAAAACCGGTTATGCTGCTAGACGAACCGTTCGGGAAGCTCGATGCCTTTACTAAAATGGATGTCCACCGCTGGCTGCTCGAATCATGGGAGAAAGGAAACCAGACGATTCTTATGGTTACCCATGATCTTGATGAAGCCGTGCTGCTATCGGACCGTGTTTTTGTCATGTCGCAGCAGCCGTCCGCCATCATCCACGAATTGAAGGTGCATTTGCCGCGCCCGCGGAAATGGGAGATGCTCTCTTCGGATGCGTTGAAAAAAGACAAAGATGAACTGTTAAGAGAACTTGCCTCATTTTTGGGGAAATAAAAAAAGGTTTGGAGATGCTCCAAACCTTTTTTATAAGTTCAGCATATTGGATGCCGCATATTTTTCGACGGAAAGGCCGGTCCGGTCAATTTTGGCCGGTTCAACCAGTACATGCGGAAAATGGGCGTGGAGCGTTTCTGCCATGGCCTCTGCTTGCCCGGACGGCACGAGTGAAATAACCGTCGGGCCGGCGCCGCTAATGACCGTCCCGTACGCGCCGAGTGATTTGGTCAGCCGGCGGATCTCCAAAAATTCGGGGATCAATTTTGTCCGGTACGGCTCGTGAAAACGGTCCTGTTCCATCATTTTTCCGGCCAGTTCGTACTGGCCGCTTATGAGCGCCGCAATAAAAAGATTGCTGGCCGCACTTCCTTTTACTGCCTCTTTCCGTGCATAAAAATCAGGAAGCACTTTGCGCGCATCTTCCGTTTTTAACTCATAACCGGGAATAAACAGGAGCAAATCCGCCATAATGTCAAAAAACGGCACGACTTCGACTCGTCCGTCCCCTTGCTCGGCTGAAACAACGAGCCCGCCGAACAAAGATGCTGCGACATTATCCGGATGCCCCTCGATCCGGGAGGCAATGTCCAGCTTTTCCGCAAGCGAAAGCCCGAGATTTCCGGCAAAGTTAGCCAGTTCAATGCCGGCCACAACGGCTGAGGCGCTGCTGCCAAGCCCGCGGGCAAGCGGAATTTCGCTGTCAACAATGACTTTGCACGGGGCAAGCTGCACGCCGTATAAATCCGCAACCTGCCGCGCAATTTTTAAGATAAAAGGGTCGCTGTCTTTCGGAAGCGGCGGCAAAAGGGGTGATACTTGTTCAAAAACCCATTCCTCGCTATCGCGTACTTCAAGCGTTAAAAAACGGTTGAGCGCCATGCCGACTGAGTCAAATCCGGGCCCGAGATTTGCCGTGCTTGCGGGGACGCGGATAACCAGCCTGTTCATACATGGATCACATTTGAAAGATAATCTGTCACAGCTTCTTCCGTTGCCGGCAGCACGGCAGGCCGGACTTCGACTTGGGACATGGCGGTTTGCGGGTCTTTTAGCCCGTTTCCGGTCAGGACAGCAACCACTTTGCTCCCTTTTTTGATCTGTCCCGTTTTGACCTGCTTGATGACACCGGCGATGGACGCACATGAACCCGGTTCGGCGAACGTTCCTTCATTGCGGGCGAGCAGCCGGAACGCATCAAGGATTTCCGGGTCTGACACTGAGTCAATCACGCCGCCTGATTCATCGCGGGCGTTGACAGCCAGTTTCCAGCTTGCCGGGTTGCCGATCCGGATCGCGGTTGCGACCGTTTCCGGGTTTTCGATCACCCGATCCCGGACGATGGCAGCTGCGCCTTCCGCTTCAAAGCCGTGCATTTCCGGCAGGCCGGTTTCGAATTTCTCATTGAACTCTTTGAATCCTTTCCAATACGCGCTGATGTTTCCGGCATTGCCGACCGGGATGGCAAGGACATCGGGTGCTGAACCCAGCTGCTCACAAATCTCGAAAGCCGCTGTTTTTTGGCCTTCCAGCCGGTAAGGGTTAACCGAGTTTACAAGTGTAACAGGCGAAGTTTCGCTTACTTTCCTGACGATTTTAAGCGCCTGGTCAAAATTGCCATCAATTTCCACGATTTCAGCGCCGTACATAACGGCCTGTGCCAGTTTGCCAAGCGCGATTTTTCCGCTCGGGATCACGATGATTGCCCGGATTCCGGCTTTTGCGGCATAGGCGGCCGCAGAAGCGGAAGTGTTGCCGGTGGAGGCGCAGATAACGGACCTGCTGCCGTTTTCGATCGCTTTCGCAACCGCCATCACCATGCCGCGGTCTTTAAAAGAGCCGGTTGGGTTCAAACCTTCAAATTTTCCGTACAATTCCACGCCGAGCTTTTCCGAGAGGCGGGCAAACGGGATAAGCGGCGTATTGCCTTCAAATAATGTCAGTTCCGGTGTTTTGTCTGTGACGGGTAAAAATGATTTGTACTGTTTGAGTAATCCTGGCCATTGATTCATGTTTTTATGCCTCTCCTTCAACACGGTAGTAGCTGTTCACTTCTTTGACAACAGGCATTTCATTTAACTGTTCGAGCGCCTTTTGGAAACGGTCGAGCGACACTTTGTGGGTAACAATGATGATTTCCGCAAGCTCATCGCGTTTATCAGGCGTCTGCAAAATCCGTTTAAAGCTGATATTGAGGGCGCTGAAGGCGGCTGTAATTTTAGAAAATGCGCCGACCTGGTCTTTTAAATGCATACGGATATAAAATTGCCCGTAGCGCTGCTCAGGCGGCATGAGTTTCCGTTCAAAGCGCGGGCCCCTGAGGTTCCGGCCGTTCACGCCGAGCTGCATGTTTTTAATCGCGGCAATACAATCGCTCACGACCGCGGTCGCAGTCGGCATGCTTCCGGCGCCGGGCCCGTAAAACATCGCTTCGCCGATTGCTTCCCCGTTAATATAAACGGCATTGAATTCGTTTTTCACGGAAGCAAGCGGGTGGTTTTGGGCGATAAACGCCGGCTGCACGCTCACTTCAATATGTTCATCCTGGCATTCCGCCAAGCCGATCAGCTTCATCGTATACCCGAGCGTTTTCCCATAATGCAAATCTGCGGATGAAAGATGGGTAATGCCTTCCACTTCCACATCTTCAAGTTTCACATTTGTATAGAATGCGAGCCTTGCCAAAATCGCCATTTTCCTTGCCGCATCCAGGCCTTCCACATCTGATGTCGGGTCAGCTTCGGCAAAACCAAGTTCCTGTGCCTCTTTCAGCGCCTCGTCATAAGAAACGCCTTCATCCATCATTTTGGTCAAAATAAAATTGGTTGTCCCGTTGACGATCCCCATCACTTTTTGGATCCGGTCGGAAACAAGGCCGTCTGTAAGCCCCCTGATAATCGGGATGCCGCCGCCGACGCTTGCCTCATACAGCAAGTCACACTGGTTTTTCCAGGCCAGTTCCTGAAGCTCCGGGCCATAGAGAGCAATTAAATCTTTGTTCGCGGTCACGACATGTTTTTTATTTTCAATCGCCTTGACAATGTACCGGCGGGCTTCATCAATTCCGCCCATCACTTCAACGACGACATCGATTTCCGGGTCATTTAGTATCTCATCGGGATTTGTAGTGACAGAGGCGGGATCAATGTCTACACCGCGGTCCTTTTCGGTGTCGCGCACGAGAATTCGTTTCACCTTTACTTCACGCCCAAGCTGATGGACGAGTTCCTCCTGATGCTGCCGGATCAGTTTGACAACGCCGCAGCCAACGGTTCCGAGTCCAAGCAGTCCGATTGAAACGTCCGATTTCATTTGATCACACCTCTTTATGTATTTTTACAGAAAACAAATGTCTTTGTATAATAGACATTAAAGCATGATTACAGAGGAAGATCAAGTCTTTCTTTTTTAAAAAGTAAGAAAAAGAATCAGACGTGCAGTGCTGGTTGCGGGTGCCGCTCCAGGCAAACTTCGAGGATTTCAGCATTCATGGCGTCGTTTTTTTGGCTTATTTCAAATGCATGCGGGAGAAAGCGTTCAGCCGGCGAGACTGCGGTTTCCCCGCATATATCGATGCCGAATACTTGCTTTTGATCGAGAATGGCCGAAATACAGGACAGCAATTCCTGCTTGCCCATCCTCCCCTGATCCCAGTTTGTCTCGGCAAAAGCCGGGGAAAGGACGTCTTTGTCAATGCTGATATAGACGGTATCTGTTGGAATGGCGGATAAAATCCGTTTCCGGTTTTCAAGATTCCGGCCGTTAAAAGGAAAAATTTGGACGGTTTGTGGCGGGCGGCGATGTGTTTTGAAAGAAGTCGGGCCGATGATGACAACTCTTTTCAGCAGCGGGTTCGTTTTTAAGGCGTAGGAAACCCATGACCCGCATGATAGCAGTGTCTGTTCAAAGCTGTCGTCCATGTCCGGATGGTTGTCGAACAGCACAAGGGTGAACGGTTTCGGCGCTTTTTTTAAAAGCAGGGAGGTCACATAATGGTAGTTGCCACTTCCAAGAAAGGTGATGCCTTTTTGTTTGCGGCGGTCCAGTGCCGTTTCAATTTGGAAAAGCGCCTGTTTTTCACAAAAAAGATTGGTATGGCGGATATGTTTCAGATTAATAGTTTCATGGGGAAAAGACTGGATCCTTTTTTGTTCATCATACGTTTCGTCAAAAGCCAATATCGTGACACCTTTATGCAATAAACCCATCTCTTTCATCTCCTTTAAGAATTCACAGAACGGGTTGAAGCAGGTTCCTTTGAATGGCGGAATATTGAAACGATTTATTATGATTTTATCACATTTTTTTGAAACACGCATCGTTTCCGGCTCAGGCGGGAAGGAGCGGGAAGATGATGATACAGGTAAATTTTTGAAACGGCCACCGGCAAACGCCGTGCTCCCGTGTTCCGTTTGACAGGAAATCTTCATCCGGCTTTTTTAATTGCCGGATTAGCTGGCATGAAAGGCGGAATCGCGCTTGGCCGTATTTATTTTTTTGCATCAAAATAAGCCTCCCTCATGCAGGAAGGCTCATGCTCTATTAAACGATTAAACGATGACCGGCGGTTTGCGCACGAGGCTCAAAATGCCCGCAATCAGGTAAAGCAGCGCCGGGAGCACCCCGAATCCGACGGTGAAAAAGAACACAAGCAATGCACCGATAATAAGCAAAATGCCTGACAGCTTCGGCCTTTTGTTATTCCTCAGTTGAACAGCGGCGACAATGCCGATCACCGTTCCGATGATAAGCACCACAGCAATTCCCCAGCCGAGCGCCTGGATCGTATGAAGGACTGTTTGAAAGTCGGCTTCCCGTATGGAGGCATCATTTTTCAGCTGGTCGATAATACTTTGGCTTTTCATGGCTATCGTAAAGAAGATAACGAGGATTGTGGCAAGTCCGTTTAGCACCGCGCCAATGATGCTCAGTACAATTTCAGCAGTTCGTTTCATTTTTACCACCCCTTTCTTTCTTGTCTATAAAACCCATTCCCTTCCATAAATACGAAAAAAACAAAAAAAGGATTCGGAAATTAGAAATTTTATGTTGTCGCATTCAAGCAGTGTTACAATAAAACTATGAGAACGGGGGTGTTTGGCCATGCAAATTTATACAAGCAAAGAAATTAAGGAAGCCGATGCAAATGCAGCTTCTTTCGGCATGGATACGTTTACGCTGATGGAAAATGCCGGAAGCGGTCTGTACCGCGCCCTTGCACCGCTCCTTTCCAAACGCGACACGATTGCGGTGCTTTCCGGCAAAGGGAATAACGGTGGGGACGGGATTGTACTTGCCCGCTATTTAAAACTGAACGGATACAACGCGGATTTGATCTTTCCTTTAGGCCTGCCGCAAACGAAAGAGGCTGCGCAGCATTTTTCCTATTTTCAATCATGCGGCTTTGA
Source organism: Weizmannia sp. FSL K6-3076 (assembly GCF_038007245.1). Classification (NCBI taxonomy): domain Bacteria; kingdom Bacillati; phylum Bacillota; class Bacilli; order Caryophanales; family Bacillaceae; genus Heyndrickxia; species Weizmannia sp. FSL K6-3076. Next base: position 672,933 of record NZ_JBBOWU010000001.1, read on the forward strand.
AGCAGCCCCTTTTGACCGTGAGAAACATTATGACTGGATCGCAGACGGGCTGCTTGGCATTGGTACAAGGCTGCCGCTCAGGGATGATCTTGCAGAAGTAACCGATTGGATCAATACCCGGAAGGCAAAAGTGGCCGCCATTGACGTACCGACGGGAGTGGCGGGGGATACGGGTGATGCCGATCCGCATACCGTACACGCAGATTATACGTTTTCTCTCCATGGTTTGAAACCGTCCAGCCTGTTATTCCCTTCTTCCGCTTATTTCGGCGAAACAAAGGCTGTCGGGATCGGCCTGCCGCATACTTCAAAATGGAAAATTTGGTCAGAAGAAGATGTCATCCGTTCGCTCCCCGAAAGAAGCGGCAATGTCCATAAAGGCACATTTGGGACCGGGCTTTTGGTTGCCGGGAGTGACGGTATGCCGGGGAGTGCGGCACTGGCTGCGATCGGCGCCATGCGGATGGGGATCGGGAAACTCTCCGTTTTTACGGAAAGCGGTGTCCGGAATGTGATCGCTACACTCGTTCCGGAAGCGACTTATTTAAAAAGGGATTTTTCAAAGCGGCTTAACGATTTGGGGCAGAAATTTGCCGGGGTGGCCATCGGTCCCGGGATTGAGCCGGATGAGCAGCTGGAGTCTTTCATTCACGGCGTTTTAAAAGAACCGCTTCCTGTTGTCCTCGATGCGGGTGCATTACATAAAAGGACATACCCGAAACGCACGGCGCCGGTCGTTTTAACGCCGCATCCAGGGGAATTTTCAAGGATGGCGGACATACCGACCGGGCAAATCGCTGCAGATAGGATCAGGCTTGCTTCCGCATATGCACAGGAACACGGGGTCATCGTTGTTTTAAAAGGGCAGTACACGGTGATGGCTTTTCCGGATGGCAGCGGCTATGTAAACACAACCGGCAACAGCAGCCTGGCAAAAGGCGGAAGCGGTGATACATTAACCGGCATGCTCTTGGCAAATATATGCACGTATGCTAATATCAAGGAAGCGGTTGCCAATGCCGTTTATATTCACGGGGCATGCGCAGACTTGTGGATCCGGGAAAACGGGTCCGCTACACTCACTGCCCATGAATTTTCCCGGCTGCTTCCCAAAGTGATGCACCAATTGGAAACGGCCGCAAAAGATGCAGGGAAAGCGCCGGGTTTAGGAAACGGTGACCGTTTTATAAAGAGGTGACAAATGATGCAAAAAATCAAGAAGGCGATTATCCCGGCAGCGGGGCTTGGAACACGTTTCCTGCCGGCGACGAAGGCAATGCCGAAAGAAATGCTGCCAATTGTCGATAAGCCGACAATCCAATATATTGTGGAAGAGGCCATTGATTCCGGCATTGAAGATATCATCATCGTAACCGGGAAAGGGAAACGGGCGATTGAAGACCATTTTGACCACGCATTTGAGCTTGAGGACAATTTGATCGCAAAGAAAAAATTTGATCTGCTTGAAAAAGTGCGCCAGCCTGCAGAAGTGGATATCCATTATATCCGGCAAAAGGAACCGAAAGGACTGGGCCACGCGATTTGGTGTGCGCGCAAATTTATTGGGAATGAACCGTTTGCCGTGCTCCTCGGTGATGATATTATTCAGGCTGAACCGCCTTGCCTGAAACAAATGATCGATGTTTATGAACAGGTCCATTCCAGCGTGATTGCCGTCATGGAAGTCGCGCGTGAGGAAACAAACCGTTACGGGATTATTGACCCGCTCGATCAAAAGGGAAGAATTTATGATGTGAAAGGCTTTGTAGAAAAGCCGAAAGTGGAGGAAGCGCCGTCAAATGTCGCCATTATCGGGCGGTATATTTTAACACCGGAGATTTTTGATTTCCTTTCATTGCAGAAGACGGGATCAGGCGGTGAAATCCAGCTGACCGATGCCATTGAACAATTGAATGAAATCCAAAAAGTGTATGCCTATGCTTATGAAGGGAAACGCTACGACGTCGGCGAAAAATTCGGGTTTATCAAATCGACGATTGAAATGGCGCTTTCCCGGGAAGATCTGCGCGATGATTTGCTCCGGTATTTGGAAGATTTGCAATGGAGAATTCAAAACCATCAGATCTGAAACTTGCAGGTCTGCCGGTAAAAACGCCTGTTTCGCGAAATATGCGAACGCAGGCGTTTTTTATCGGGCTGTGCGATGGGGATCGGGATACAACCCGAAGTTCCAGCTAAAATATCGCAGCTTTTGTTGCCTGCTGTAAAAAATCGTCATCGTGCAAATTGGCGCTCGGGCTTGATGTAACTTAAGCTCAACTTATATAGAATGAAATGAAGTTTTTCGCGTCAAAATCAATGACGATCAGAAGAGAGGTTGTTTCTGGCAACCATGAAAAGGAATCCAGTTTCGTTCGGCTTATTTTGCAAGTTCCAGTGCTTTTATGCAAAACAAACCTGATTCATGGTGAAAATCACACGGCCGGATGAAAAAGATGTAAGATAGTAGCAAAAGTAAGGAAAGGATGGCACATTTTGAAAACAGATGACAAAAGATTTAAACAGGCGCACAAAGAAGCATGGATCGGCGTCGGGCTTGTGCTGTTCAATTTTCTCTGGTGGTACGGTTTTGCTTACGGCCTCGGTTCACGGCCGGCCAAACAGTATCATTATATATTTGGCATGCCATCATGGTTTTTTTACAGCTGCATTGCCGGGTATATTGTCGTGACGGCGCTTGTCATCTTCATTGTGAAGTTCTTTTTTAAGGATATCCCTTTCGATGATGAAGAGGGGGATAAGCCATGAACTGGCCGGTATTGGCACCACTGCTCATTTTTTTGCTCATTATTTTTGCCGTTGGTTTTTGGGCCAATCAATACGTGATCAAAACGCAATCTTTTGTACAGGAATATTTTCTCGGAAAACGGCAGCTCGGCGGTTTTATCCTCGCGATGACGATGGTGGCGACATACGGGAGCGCCAGCAGCTTTATCGGCGGGCCGGGTGTGGCGTACACACAGGGGCTTGGCTGGGTGCTTCTTTCTATGGCACAGCTTTCAACCGGCTATTTTGTCCTGATGGTGCTCGGGAAAAAATTTGCGATTATGGCACGCAAATATGAGGCGGTGACGCTGATTGACTTTTTAAAAAGCCGTTATCAAAGTGATGCCGTCGTCATTTTGGCGGCAGCAAGCATTATTATTTTTCTGTTTTCATCGATGACGGCACAGTGGATCGGCGGTGCGCGCCTTGTTGAATCGCTGACCGGATTGTCGTATACGGCGTCGCTCCTAATTTTTGCCGCTTCTGTTACGCTGTTTGTCGTAGTCGGGGGATTTCGCGCAGTGGCGGTGACAGATGCAGTCCAGGGCACGGTCATGTTTCTTGGCACGCTTATTTTACTGGTGGCAACCATTAAAGCGGGCGGCGGGATGGAACCGATTATGCACAAACTTGCTGCAGAGGACCCGGATCTGATTACGCCGTTCGGACACGGGCACAGCCTGAGCCCTGCCTATGTGTCGTCGTTTTGGATTTTGGTCGGGATTGGTGTCGTCGGCCTGCCGCAAATTACGGTCCGTGCGATGTCCTACAAAGATTCCCGGGCGATGCACAGGGCGATCATCATCGGTACCATTGTCATTGGGTTTATTATGTTCGGCATGCATTTTATTGGCGTGATGGCACGTGCTGTCATACCGGGTGTGAAAGTGCCCGATACGGTAATGCCGCTATTAACGATGAAAGTGCTGCCGCCTGTGCCGGCCGGTATCGTGCTTGCTGCTCCGATGGCCGCAATTATGTCTACCGTTGATGCGCTCCTCATTCTCGTCGGTTCCGCGCTTGTCAAAGACCTTTATTTGAATTATGTGAAACCGAACGCATCCGAAAAACAGATGAAAGCGGCAAGTTTCAGCGTGACCGCAGCGATTGCCGTCATTGTCGTGCTGTTGTCGCTCAGCCCGCCGAAATTGATCATATGGCTCAACTTGTTTTCCTTTGGCGGCCTGGAATCCGTTTTTATATGGCCGGTGATTTTCGGCTTGTACTGGAATAAAGGAAACAAGTACGGCGCGGTTTGTTCTATGATACTCGGCATGGGCTCGTACATTCTGCTGGACCGCTTGCATCCAAACCCGTTCGGATTGCATACAGTGGTGCTGCCGGTCCTTATTTCCTGCGCCGGGTTTATCGCGGCGAGCCTTCTCTTCGGGCGCAAGAGAGCTGCCATTCGGGCTGAACGCGATGGGGCATAAAGTAAAAGTACCGGTTCAATTGACACGCGTCATTGCGACTTATTGGGGCCGAGTAAACAGGCGCCTCAAATTGAAATTTTTAGCTAAAAATGTGCGATGTCCGGAAAAAGCTGCAAAATAAGAATCAATCGGGCCGGGACGAATCATCCTCTCGGCCCAGATCTAAAAAATTTTTCGTTGCATCTTTCCCGGATTTGTGATAATATAATGATTGTCATCTGCGGGACATTAGCTCAGTTGGAAGAGCAGCTGACTCTTAATCAGCGGGTCGTGGGTTCGAGCCCCTCATGTCCCATCACGAAGCAATATGATGCACAATTGTGCCATTATATTGCTTTTTTATTTTTATAGAAGTTTTTTTCGCGGATAATCCGGCTAAAAAATAACAAGCGGACATATTCAGGCATACTATATTGTGGTATAATATAATGGTTGCAGGTTTCGCAGCTATTTATGAATCGAAGAAAAAAGGAGATGATAACTGATGGATTCTGACGCGCATCCGAGGTCGTGCATGAAACATAAGCAAGAGGAAGTCTTCATACTGGCCTCGACCAATCCTACAGGTTATCAGTCTCTGGAAGAGTAAAGTATGCTTGAGCTTCCTCAAAAGAGAAGAGGAGGTGGCCTGCATGTTAAATATGTATTTAACGGACGAAAACGGCAAACTGAAGGAAACAGAAACTTTGTCAAAAGGATGCTGGGTGAACCTGGTGAACCCGACAGAGGAAGAAATCAACCAGGTTGTCCAGCAAACGAATATACCGGCCGATTTTATTAAAGACCCGCTGGATGTCGATGAACGCTCCCGTATTGAAAAAGAAGACGATGATATTTTAATCATTGTCGGCCTTCCCGTTAAGGTAAAGGACGATGTGGACTCCGCGCTGTATGATACGATTCCGCTCGGGATTATCGTCACGCCTTTTTATTTCATCACGGTCTGCCTGCAGGATAATCCGATTATCGGAAAGTTTATCCACAGACGGGTGCGCGGGTTTTACACCTACATGAAAACCAGATTTACCCTTCAAATTCTATATGAAGTTGCAAGTTATTATTTAAACTATTTAAAATATATCGACCGCAGATCAAGCCTGATCGAACGCGAATTGCACGAATCGATGCGAAACGAGGAACTGTTCGAACTGTTGAGCCTTGAAAAAACGCTCGTGTATTTCACTACCTCATTAAAAGCCAATAAAATCGTCATGGAAAAAATGACACGGCAGCATTTTCTAAAAGTATATGAAGATGACATGGACTTACTGGATGACGTCATGATTGAAGTCAAACAGGCAATCGAAATGTGTGAAGTGCACAGCAATATTTTAAGCGGCATGATGGATGCCTATGCTTCTGTCATTTCCAATAACGTGAACGGCGTGATGAAATTTTTGACGACGGTCACGATTATCCTTTCCCTGCCAACGATGGTATCCAGCTTTTTCGGAATGAATCTTCACGGCCTGCCATGGCAATCAAGCCCCCATGGGTTTTGGCTGGCGTTTTTGGCCTCTCTGGTTCTTTCCAGTGTTACAGCCCTTATTTTTTGGAAAAAAAGATATTTCTAACACACCTGGGAGATGGATTTGCATAAAATTCATCTCCTTTTCCGTTTCTGCCTTGTGAATGTGCAGGTTTCACAAGCGAGAAGCGGTTTTTTTACGGCAATTTCTATACGTAATTTTGCATAAATATTCAAATATAAAATGTAAGCACTTACAATGTAAAAAGGCGGAAAAAACTTATTTTAATTGAATCATGGCTGGAAAGCAATATTTTAAAGAAAAAAGTTTATAAATGATTTATTCATTTGTCACCAATCTGACACAGCCATAGCATGTGAAATCGCCTATAATAAAGCCATAAAGAAAAGAAACAAATGTAAAACGGCAGAAAATCATGTGAAATACTTCACAAATTATATTTTTTAGTCTATCATGTGAAATTATTCACAAAAACATTTAGAATGGGGGCCACGAACATGGCAATCGATGAAAAAGTTGTTGGCAAATCTGCGCAAATCACGGAAATGGTCGATTCCCTCGTCGCAAAAGGGCAAAAAGCACTGCGTGAATTTATGGAACTGGATCAGGCACAAGTGGACAATATCGTAAAACAAATGGCACTTGCCGGGTTGGAACAGCATATGGTGCTCGCCAAAATGGCCGTGGAAGAAACAGGGCGCGGCGTATATGAAGATAAAATGACAAAAAACTTGTTTGCAACAGAATACATCTATCACAACATTAAATATAACAAAACAGTCGGCATCATTGACGAAAACAATAATGAAGGGATTGTTAAATTTGCGGAACCGGTCGGCGTGATTGCCGGGGTCACTCCTGTAACGAACCCGACATCAACCACGATGTTTAAAGCATTAATTGCCATTAAAACACGCAACCCAATTATTTTCGCATTCCATCCGTCCGCGCAAAAATGCAGCAGCCATGCCGCAAAAGTCATGCTTGACGCTGCTGTGAAAGCCGGCGCGCCGGAAAACTGCATCCAATGGATCGAAAAACCGGCCATTGAAGCGACACAGCAATTGATGAACCATGCGGGTATTTCACTGATTCTTGCCACGGGCGGTTCCGGCATGGTAAAGTCCGCCTATTCGAGCGGGAAACCTGCGCTTGGCGTCGGGCCGGGAAACGTCCCTTGCTATATTGAAAAATCTGCTGATATCAAACGCGCCGTCAATGACCTGATTTTGTCCAAAACGTTTGACAACGGCATGATCTGTGCGTCGGAACAGGCTGTCATCATCGACAAAGAAATTTATGACAATGTGAAAAACGAATTGATTGCAAATCACTGCTACTTCCTGAATGAAGCGGAGAAGAAAAAGGTTGAGAAAACCGTCATCAATGAAAAGACGCAATCCGTCAACAGCGCCATTGTCGGCAAACCGGCCTATGAAATTGCGAAAATGGCAGGCGTGGACGTTCCGGAAGATACCAAAATTTTAATCGCTGAACTTACAGGTGTCGGCCCGGACTACCCGCTTTCCAGAGAAAAATTAAGCCCGGTTTTGGCCTGTTACAAAGCCAACAGCACAAAACAAGGTTTCGAATTTGCAGAAGCCATGCTCGAATTCGGCGGGCTTGGCCACTCGGCTGTGATCCATTCGACAAACGATGAAGTCATTGAACAATACGGCTTAAAAATGAAAGCCGGCCGGATCATTGTCAACTCCCCGTCTTCGCAAGGGGCAATCGGCGACATTTACAATGCCTATATGCCTTCTTTGACACTCGGCTGCGGCACGTTCGGCGGCAACTCGGTGTCCACAAACGTCGGTGTCATCAATCTTTACAATGTAAAAACAATGGCGAAACGGAGAGTCAATATGCAATGGTTTAAAATTCCACCGCGCGTGTATTTTGAAAAGAACTCGGTCCAATACCTGGAAAAAATGCCGGATATCTCAAGTGCCTTTATTGTCACCGATCCGGATATGGTCAGGCTTGGATTCGTTGAGAAAGTACTGTATTACTTGCGGAAACGCCCGGACTATGTGCACTGTGAAATTTTCTCAGAAGTCGAACCGGATCCGTCTATTGAAACGGTTCGGAAAGGTGCCGCAGCTATGGCAAGCTTCCAGCCGGATGTCATTATCGCGCTTGGCGGCGGGTCGGCGATGGATGCTGCAAAAGGCATGTGGCTGTTCTATGAGCATCCGGAAGTTGATTTCAACGAATTGAAGCAAAAATTTATGGACATCCGGAAACGGGTTGCCAAATTCCCGAAACTGGGTGAAAAAGCGCAGCTGGTCTGCATTCCGACCACATCGGGCACCGGTTCTGAAGTGACTTCTTTCGCCGTCATTTCGGATAAAAAGAACAACACAAAATATCCGCTCGCAGACTATGAACTGACACCGGATGTTGCGATCATTGACCCGCAGTTTGTTATGACCGTTCCGAAATCCGTAACAGCCGATACCGGGATGGACGTTTTGACCCATGCGATTGAAGCCTATGTATCCAACATGGCCAACGACTATACGGACGGTCTGGCAATTAAGGCCATCCAGCTTGTTCACGAATACTTGCCGAAAGCATACGCAAATGGCAATGATGCACTGGCACGCGAAAAAATGCACAATGCATCGACTTTGGCAGGGATGGCGTTCTCGAATGCATTCCTTGGCATCAACCATTCACTTGCCCATAAAATCGGCGCTGAATTCCATATTCCGCACGGCCGGGCTAACGCGATTCTGTTGCCGCATGTCATCCGCTATAACGCGCAAAAGCCGAAAAAATTTGCGGCATTCCCGAAATACGAACATTTTATTGCGGATCAACGCTACGCGGAAATCGCGCGCGTACTTGGTCTTCCGGCAAGCACGACAGAAGAAGGTGTCGAAAGCCTTTGCCAGGAAATCATCCGGATGTGCAAACTGTTCAATATTCCGCTTAGCCTAAAAGCAGCCGGCGTGAACCGGGCGGACTTTGAAAAACGGGTTGCCATTATTGCAGACCGCGCATTTGAAGACCAATGCACACCTGCAAACCCTAAATTGCCGCTTGTCAGCGAATTGGAAGACATTTTACGCAAAGCTTTTGAAGGCGTTGAAGCAAAATAATGGCTTTCATTTTGGAAGAGGCGCACTTTACGTGAAGGGAACCGAAGAGGTTTTGGCGAAAACGCTCATGTAGCCCGTGTCTATGAAAAAGAAGCAATTTAAAAATTGTTGATCCGTTAACATAGAGCCCGTCTAAGTGAAGGAAATAGCCAGAATTTTGGCGATCACTTCACTTAGACGGGTTTTTAAGGTAAGGAACGAGGATCTACGTTAAGATAGGGATGATTTCTGGCGGTCTTCCTTAACGTAGAATGGCTCTACGTTAAGAAAGGGGCGATTTTTTTCGATCTTCCTTAATATAGAGCGGGTCTACGTTAAGAAAGCATGACTTTTTTTCGGTCTTCCTTAACGTAGAATGGGTCTACGTTAAGAAAGGGGCGATTTTTTTCGATCTTCCTTAATATAGAGCGGGTCTACGTTAAGATAGGGACGATTTTAGGCGATCTTCCTTAACGTAGAATGGCTCTAAGTTAAGAAAGGGGCGATTTTTTTCGATCTTCCTTAATATAGAGCGGGTCTACGTTAAGAAAGCATGACTTTTTTTCGGTCTTCCTTAACATAGAACACCTCTACGTTAAGATAGGGACGATTTTTGGCGGTCTTCCTTAACATAGAACGCCTCTACGTTAAGATAGGGGCGATATTAAGCGATCTTCCTTAACATAGAACGGGTCTACGTTAGATAACTTTTCTTTTCCATACGGGATAGTGTATGATAAAAGAACTGGAAAAGGAAGGTTAGGGAAAAAACAATGGAACCTACATTCATTCATCATTTACAGCCTTTTTTACAACAGGCATGGAAAAATTCAACGTTTGAACATCCTGCTTCTGTACAGGAAAAAGTGATTCCTGCTGTGCTGGACGGCCGGGATGTGATTGCTGCAGCACCGACAGGATCGGGAAAAACACTCGCCTACCTGCTGCCTGTGCTCGACCGGATGGACCCCGGAAAACAAACGGTTCAAGCTGTCATTCTGGCGCCTTCTAAAGAACTGGTCATGCAAATCCAAGAGGAAGCCGGAAAATGGTCACAGGGAAGCGGAATCCGGAGCATCCCGCTGATCGGCGGCGCGAATGTGAAACGGCAAATTGAAAAACTGAAAAAACACCCGCACCTTGTTATCGGGACGCCTGGACGCATCCTTGAATTGATCCACCAGAAAAAACTGAAAATGCATGAAGTGAAAATGATGGTGCTCGATGAAGGGGACCAGCTGCTCGGAAAGGAATACAGCCGCACGGTCGGACAAATTGTAAAATCCGCCATGCGTGACTGCCAGCTCCTTTTGTTTTCAGCCACTTTGCCTGATGCTGCAGCCCATAAGGCTATGGAACAGATGAAAGAACCCCTGTTGATTCGCATTGCAAAAGAGGAGGCGCGGAGCCCGGTTGAACATATTTATATCGTAAGCAGCGATCCGCGCGACAAAATCGAGCAGTTGCGAAAGATAGCCCGAATGGGGGTCCGGGGACTCGTGTTTTTTAATAATAAATGGGATGTTTCGGTTGCAGTGGAAAAACTCCGGTTCAAAGGGCTGGCCATCGCCGAATTGCATGGCGATATGCGCAAGGAAGAAAGAGAAAAAAGTATCCGGTTGTTCCAAAACGGCGATGTCCCGCTCCTTTTGGCAACGGATGTCGCTGCCCGCGGCCTGGACATTCCGGCGATTACGCATGTGATTCAATTTGATTTGCCGGAAGATGGTTCCGCATATGTCCACCGTTCGGGACGGACAGGCCGGCTCGGTTCAAACCCCGGCACAGTTGTCTCTCTTGTCACGCCGAAAGAAGAAACGGTGTTGAAAAAATATGCAAAAGCGCAGCATGTGGAATTGAGGCGAAAAGACATAAAGCGCGGTGAGCTGGTAGATCCCGAATAGGCAAATCAGTTTTTTTGAATGCGAAAAATTTGTCCGGAGGATGGCTTCATTCCCTGGGCGGATTCCAAAAGCGGGAAGATTATTCTGCTTTAAAAAGATGAAATACAAAGTTTCGTTGTCTTTCATGCCGCAGAAGGCCTGCCGGAAATCGATTCTCCGGCAGGCCTTCTGTTTTGGACTTCCTTTTAATTGGGCATAGGCAATCGTCCAGCTGTGTATTGAGACTTCCTTTTGAATAGGTACCGGCCATCGCCTGGTCGTGTTTTGAGACTTTTATTTGAATGAGTATCAGCAATCGCCCGGTCGTATTTTGAAACTTCCCTTTGAATGGGCATTGGCCATCGCCCGATTGTATTTCGAAACTTCCCTCTGAATGGACATCAGCGGAAGCCGTTTGGGTCGGCAATCGCCCGATTATATTTTGAAACTTCCTTATGAATTAACATCGTCCGGGAGGCTGGCCGGTGACAAGCCGGCTTTTTTAAATACTTTGCCGAGTTCATCGTTGGCTTGTTCCAGTTTTTTGTTCGCAGCATCCAGCGAAGGGTTCGTTTTTTTCAACTCATCCGCTTTCATTTGGTAGGACTGTTGCAAATCTTTTACAGCCGTTTTGATCTCCGATTGATAGCTACTTATTTTGGATGGGATTTTCGTATTTTTAATTTCTTTCACTACATTTTCTGCGGATGACTGCGCTTCCTTCTGCATGGTGGCAAGCTCAGTTTTCGGCGGTTTTTCGTCCGTCTTCGCGATCGCCTGTTCATACGTATTTAAATCCCTGTCCTGGGCATTGATATGATTGGTGAGATTCATATAAAAATTCATCAAAGCTGTTTTTGTGCTGCTTTTTGCCGGTTTCTTTGCCCCGGACTGCCCTGAATTTCCGGAACATGCGCCAAGTGCAAGCACAAGGGCAAGGCTAAAAGTTGCAAACCAAATTTTTTTCATGCTGTAACCCCTTCCTAAATCTGTAAATTTTTAATAGACTTGCAGCACGATCATAGCATTTTTTGTTTCTTATGGTAAATAGGGGAGGAAAAAATAAGATTTATGGAAAAATTTTAATTCATATTTTTGTATCCCGGTTTAGATTTCCGGGGAAGGGGTAGAGGTAGGAAAAAGTGCAAAAAAAACATCGGGAGTTTCCGAAGTTTTTTGATCTCAAAGTCTTTTTGCCCCGACGTACCGCGGTTTCCAGTAAGGATTGCTCAGGCTGTCGATCTTTACGCCCTGCGATACGGAGTGGATGACTTGGTTATGGCCGATATAAATGGCGACATGTGAAACGCCTTTTGAATAAGTATGGAAGAAAACCAGATCGCCCGGTTTTAAATTTGACTTGCTGACTTTTTTTCCTTTTTTGTAAATGCTTGCTGCTGTTCTCGGCAAGCTTTTTCCGTTCTTTTTAAATGTATAACCTACAAAGCCGGAACAATCAAAACCTGATGGGCTTGTGCCGCCCCACCTGTACGGGGTCCCTATATATTTCTTTGCCGTACTGATGACTTTTGACGGGGAATAGGATGCAGCAGCCGCTTGTTTAGCAGGCAGTAAAAAACCGGTTCCCAGCATGAATGCAAGCAGTATTGGAGCTACTTTCTTCAAATTTCCCACCTCTGTCTATGAATCTTGTAATCCCACTATACCAATATTTGTCGATTCTTTGGTTACGCTCACATTAAATAATATTACAAAAACATTACGTATACGACAAAAGTGTGAAAAGTTTGACGGCGTCCGGCATGCGGGGCACGGCATCCTTTTTTGTTCGGGTGAACCATGGATTTTGATATCTAACGTTATTTCTATATAATGGAGTCATGACTTTAAAGCAGAAAGGAACGTTCAACATGATCGTCAAGTCAGAAGCGGATTTGGAAGGACTGAAAAAAATCGGGAGGCTTGTTGCCAGCATTCGCGATGAGCTGAAGGAAAAAGCCAGGCCCGGCATCACAACAAAAGAGCTGGATGAATGGGCAGGCAAGAGGTTTGCAGAAAACGGGGCGGTCTCCGGGCCAAAGGGAGAGTATGACTTCCCGGGTTACACCTGTATCAGTGTAAATGAAGAAGTGGCGCACGGCATTCCGGGAGACCGCGTGTTAAAAGAAGGGGATCTTGTGAATGTGGATGTATCCGGATCGCTGGATGGATATTATGCGGATACAGGCATCTCTTTTGTTGTCGGAAAAGGAGATCCCGAATTATTTGCGCTGTGCGAATGTGCGCAGCTGGCGTTTGACAGCGGCCTGAAAAAAATCCGGGCCGGCAATCGGCAGAATCAAATCGGCCGGGCGGTTGAAAAAGCAGTGTACGACAATGGTTTTGAAGTACTCTTGAATTTGACGGGCCACGGTGTCGGGAAGGCCCTGCATGAGGATCCCGAGTATATTTTAAATTACTATGACCCAGACGATACAGGTTTGTTACAGGACGGCATGGTCATTGCGTTTGAACCGTTTGTCTCGACCGGCGCTGATGAAGTGGTAGAATCGGGCGACGGCTGGACGTATGTAACGCCGGACGGAAGCTTTGTAGCGCAAGTGGAACATACCGTCATTGTAACAAAAGGAACCCCCATCGTTCTAACGCGATAAGCGGTGCGCCGGAGCATTGTCCTCCCTAGAGAATCACCGTTTCGGGCGGCTACAGTGGAATAAATAGCCCGCCTCGTTTTAATCATCAAGCGGGGGTCTGAAGTATGCATTTGGAAAGATCCCGTCGTTTTAACGCAGTAAACGGGGAAATGCCCTGCTCCGGAATACTGTCCCACCCGAAGAATGCACCGTTTCAGGCGGCTGCAGCGGGATCGGATTTAATCGTCAAGCGGGGGTCTGAAGTATGCATTTGGAAAGATCCCGTCGTTTTAACGCAGTAAACGGGGAAATGCCCTGCTCCGAAATACTGTCCCGCCTGAAAAATCACCATATCGGGCGGGGCAGTATAAGCGGGGCCATTCTACCGTTTTAACGCAATTAGCGGGGAAACGGCTTTAATCCGGTGTGCCAGCCAGCCCGCAACCAAGGACAAAATGATGTCTTTTGGCAGGGGCACCGCCATCCACACCCAGGCAATTTTGTAGCTGAACGCTTGTGGGGCCTGCGCCCATATTTTGTACGCGGCGTACATCCAGTTGGTCCCAATCAAATAGTTTAAAATCAGGCCAATGATTGCCGCAATAAAGTACGTTGTCAAGTTTTGGCGTTTTTCCACAATCTTGCCCGTTGCCCAGGCTGCGGGGATAAAGCTAAGAATAAATCCGAATGTTGGGCTTAAAACGGTTTGAAACCCGCCGCTGAACTGCGCAAAAACCGGTGCTCCCAGTAAGCCGATCAGCATATAGGCGACCATCGAGATCGCTCCAAGCCTGCTGCCGAGCACTAAACCTGCCAGCACGGCAAAAAAAGTTTGCAATGTGATCGGCACCCCGCCGATAACAAGAAACGGCGCAATGGATGTAATATTTGCCCCAATGGCCATCAGCGCCGCAAACATACCCGCATAACAAAGATCAATGGCACGGAATTTTTTCGCTGCCATTTTTTCACTCCCCTTTTTTCCTTTATCTATTAATAGATTAAAAAACTGCGGCATATATGTCAACCTAAAAATAAAATTGGTTTACATATTTCGGGCTTTGTGTCTTGAAGTTTACTGTAACGTAGAGGGGAGTGACATGGTTCCAAAACACCGAGTGTTGTCAATAATATAGTGAATCAAATCAGTGGGGAGGTCTTCTTCTCTCACTAAAGGCGAAGGTCTTTGTCATCCTAATCGGATTTTTATCCACCCTAAAAGGTTTAATTGTGTCTTGACTATTGGATTTATATATGGAATAATTTGTCTATTAAGAAGATGATCTGTATATTTTTTGAAATTTTTTCAAAACGATTCTTCGTTCAGTACCGGGAAGTTTTTTAAATAGTATTTTTAAAAACTTAAAAAAGTTTGGTGATATCAATGGGTCAATCCTCAACACGTAGAAGCTTTTCATCCGTTATATATTTAGTTGTCGGTTTACTGGTTACTTTTATTCAGCGTACACCAGTGTACTGGGGTGCATTCATCGTCCTGTTTTTTATGTCCTTGTATAATATTTATAAAAAACCAAGCTTAGGGAATATTCTTTTCTACATCATTGCTTATTTACTCCTTTTTGCTTATCTATGGTTTTTTATATTACATTAAGTTAAAAACAGGGCAGGTAGAGGGGGAGACACATTTATTAGGATGGAAGAGGTGTTTTTATCATTCCCACTTCCACTCCTTATGAAGAATACGGGTATGTTGCTGCTTTTTATTTTGTTTAATTCCATTTTCTGAACGGTGTTTGAACTTCCTCTGGTCACTTCCTTAAAAACTTCCTTCAAAAACCAACCAATTATTCCTTAGCATTCGCTTCGGCAACTTTTCAATACATTTAGGGAAATATAGGCTGGCATAATCAACCAAATCCATGACATGCAATCCCAAAATGGCGCATTCCTGTATAATCGTATTCCCCTCTAATTGTTTCATAATGATAAAAGGAATTCACGCTTTATATCTTGAAGTTTACGTTAACGTAAATTGTATGATAGAGGCAAATGGGAAGGAGAGGGGTGTATGACCTGCAAAATTTCTGAACTGGCAGCCGAATTCGGGGTATCCACGAGGACCATCCGCTATTATGAAGAGCTTGGGCTGTTCAAGCCAAAAAGAAGCCAAAATGGCAGGAGATGCTATTCGAAAAAGGACTACACCAGGTTAAAGCTCATTTTCCGCGGGAAACAACTGGATTTTTCTTTGGATGAGATTAAAGAAATGATCGAACTGTTCGATTGCGACCGCTCCGGCATAAAACAACTCGAAAAAACGATCGAGTATGGCAAACAAAAACGCCGGGAAGTTGCACAGCAAATTCAAAACCTCCAGGAACTTCAATCCGAACTGGAAAAATATCTGGCAGAATTTGAAACTCGTTTAAAACGCTTAAAGGAGGAGCAGGGATGAATATTTCTGAACTGTTGGCGCGGAATGCAAGAAAGTACCCACAGCAGGAAGCATTGGTTTCGCCTCGTGAACGGCTGAATTATCAGGAATTAAATGTCAGAGTAAACCGTTTGGCGCATGCCCTCCAAAATTGTAACTTCAAGCAGGGAGACAGGGCGGTCATCGTGATGCCAAATACAAATGCGTTTGTCATTGCCTATTTTGCCGTGATGCGGCTTGGCGGTATTGTCGTGCCGGTTAATGCCAAATCAAGCCGCGCAGAACTGGAGTATATGTTGGACGATAGCGGAGCAAACGTGTTATTTGTCCATGAGCTGCTTTTTGAGGAACTCAAAGAAGCAACTTTTCCTCCCCATCTCGTAAAAATAAAAACAGGCGAACGTGTGACAGGCTGTCAAATTTTTGAAGAAATGATTAACCATTCGCCTGAAACGGAGATCCGGTGCCGGCTCAAAGAAGACGATGATGCTTCTATTCTTTACACATCGGGCACAACTGGGAAGCCAAAGGGTGTTTTGTTCACCAACCGCAATATTTTGTCCGCCGCCTGGATGATGTGTGTGGAAATGGCAATGAAACCGGAAAGCAGAATCCTGCACATGATGCCGCTCAGCCATTCAGCGCCTCTTCATCTCTTTTTGGTTGCAGGCACGGTTGTAGGCGCCACACATGTGCTTTCGCCTGTATTTACACCGGAAGCATTGGTGGAAACTGTAGAAAAAGAACGAATCACCCATTTCTTCGGTGCCCCGGTGGCCTATTTGTTCACGGCAAAACTGCCGAACTTGCAGGATTACGATTTATCCACCATGAAGTATTGGGTATACGGCGGTGCGCCGCTTTCCAGACCGGAAGTGGGCCTGATTCAAAATGCTTTTCGGTCGGACCGGCTCGTGTGCGTATATGGCCTGACAGAAGCGGGGCCGAACGGGACATTGCTGCTGCCTGAAGAACACGCGGAAAAAGCTGGAAGCATCGGTAAACGCGCTGCACTTGGCATGGAAATCCGGCTTGTGAATGAAAAAGGTGAAGACGTAGCGGCGGGGGAAGTCGGGGAAATTGCGTTGTACGGGGAAAGCGTCATGAAAGGATATTTCCGGAAACCAGAAGAAACGAACCGCGTATTTCAAAATGGCTGGCTGTTAACTGGCGACATGGCGAGAAAAGATGAGGAAGGGTACTACTGGGTAGTGGACCGTAAAAAAGATATGATCCTCTCAGGCGGTGTAAACGTGTACCCGAAAGAGATCGAGGACGTATTGGTTACCCATCCGAAAATAAGGGAAGTTTCTGTGATCGGTGTTCCGCATCCGGAATGGGGGGAAACGGTCAAAGCTTTTCTCGTGCTGGCAGAACCGATGGACAATATTGAAGAATAATGCAAACGCTTTCTGAAGGGCAAACTGGCATCCTATAAAATTCCGAAGTTGTACGAAAGAATAGAAGAACTGCCGAGGAACGCCACGGGAAAAATCCAAAAACAAGTATTGAGGGGGATGGCCAATGAACTTTTACCATGACGATCCGAACCTGGCACGGCTTTTGAAACAATATTTGGATCCGCTGTTTTTTGATTGGGCAGAAAAGGAACTGGCCGAATTCGGGGAAATGTGCGCCGGAGAAATTGACGAACGGGCGACCCACACGGACCGGGAAGGCCAGCCCAAGCTGATCAAATATAACCGCTACGGGGAAGATGTATCGAGAGTGTGGGTAAATGAGGGTTATTTTAAAACGGTTGAGCAAGTGTATAACAAAGGTATTGTCGGATATGTCCATAAACCCATTCCGGCATTGGGACAAAAAGGCAATTATGTGTATGCGTTTGCGCAAGGTTATTTGCTGTCGCAATCAGAACTCGGGTTTTATTGTCCGGTCACATTGACGGCAGCAGCCTCCTATTTGCTTGACCATTATGGCAGCCATGAACTGAAACAAACCTATTTGCCGCAGCTGATTTCAACAGGTGAAGCGGAGCGCTACGAAGGTGCCACTTTTTTAACGGAACGCCAAGGCGGGTCAGACGTTGGCGCCAATGAAACAAAAGCCGTTTCGGAAGACGGCTGTTACCGGCTTTACGGCGAAAAATATTTTGCCTCTAATGTGGGCATGTGCGGTGTAGCCATGGTGCTTGCAAGGCGTGAAGGGGCCCCGTCCGGAACAAAAGGGCTAAGCTTGTTTTTGGTGCCCTGGGAAAAAGAAAACGGCGAGAAAAACGGCATCTATATCCGGCGTTTGAAAGATAAGCTCGGCGTGCGCGCGGTGCCTTCGGGCGAGGTGGTATTTGACGGGGCAAAAGCTTACTTGGTTGGCGACCCCCGCAAAGGCTTTTACTATATGATGGAGGCCCTAAACCTTTCGCGCATCTGCAATGCCGTTGCTTCGATCGGCATCATGCGCCGGGCATACCGGGAAGCGCGGGCCTATGCGCTGAGACGGACGGCGTTTGGCAGCCGGCTCGCAGATTATCCAATGGTAAAAGAAACCCTTGTCAAAATGGCAGCCAAACAGGAAGTGGAAACAAGCGCTGTTTTCCGGCTTGCCACACTTTTTGACCGGACGGCTTCCGGCAAGGCGGATGAAAAAGAAAACATCATGGCAAGGCTTCTCATCGCCATTTTGAAAATGGAAACAGCCGAGCAGGCCATCCATTTTGCCCATGAAGCGATCGAAATGCACGGCGGAAACGGCTATATCGAAGACTTTGTAACGCCAAGGCTTTTGCGTGATGCCCAGGTGCTTACTGTCTGGGAAGGGACCGCCAATATTCTCGGCCTTGAAGTGCTCCGCCTGATGCGGAAATTTAAAGTGCACGACATTTTTATCGGCATGATGCGGGAGAAAATAGATCAGCTGCAGGCCGGTACATGGCTATCTGCCGGACTGGAGCAACTCGAAGAAACTTGCCGTTTTGTCATGGAGGCGAAAGAGGAAGCCGTGCAAACGTACCATTGTAAAAAAGTGGCCAGGCAAATGGTTAAAATATATGAAAGTGTCACAGCCCTCGAAGACGCACTGGCCGGGCAGCGGCAAAAATGGATCGCGGAAGCCTATCTCAGGCTGGCTTGGCACGACCCGCTTGCCATCGATCCGGAACTGGCGCTTGTGAAACATTTTGAAGAGATTGTGATGGAAAAAGTGCCGGCAAATGAAGGAAATTAATTGTCACCCATCGGCTTTTAGGCGAATACACTAAATGGAAAAAGCCTGGATAAAGAGGTGGTCCATTTGTATTGGCAGAAGCCAGATATGTATTTTTCCCGGACGGAACCGGGTTACCGCATTCATCCGCAAAAATATGCCTTTCCGCCCCAGCACCAGCCAAAACAGCCGGGGATTGAAAAACTGATGCATCCGCGCGCCCGCAGATTGAAGACCCGTCCTATAAGGGATCTGGAAAGCTTGAAAATAAAGTGGCGATTGTAACCGGCGGGGACAGCGGGATCGGCGCAGCTACCGCGATTGCGTTTGCAAAAGAAGGCGCGGATGTAGTGATTCCGTATTTTTCCAATTATGAAATAGAAGATGCGAGCCGGACAAAGCGGAGGATCGAAGCGCTCGGGCAGCGTTGCCTGCTGATTCCGGGGGACCTAAAAGATCCGGAGCATTGCCAAAACGTTGTGAAGCAAACGGTGGATACATTCGGACATCTGGATGTGCTTGTGAACAATCATGCCATGCAGTTTGTGCAGAAGGATTTGCAAGATATTACGAATGAACAATGGGATTTTACCTTTAAAAACAATATTCACAGCTTTTTCTACTTGGTCAAAGCCGCATTGCCGTATTTGAAAGCCGGCAGCTCGATCATTTTTACCAGTTCTGTCACGGCGTATGAAGGAAGTCGAAATTTGATCGATTATTCTGCAACAAAAGGGGCAATTGTGGCTTTCACCCGGTCTTTGTCGCAAAATCTGGTGAGAAAGGGCATCCGGGTCAATGCGGTGGCACCGGGGCCGATTTGGACACCGCTGATTCCGTCAAGCTTCTATCCGGAACAGGTTGCCAAATTCGGCCTTGATGTGCCAATGAAGCGGGCCGGCCAGCCGTATGAACTGGCTCCCACTTATGTTTATCTCGCATCCCGTGATTCCAGCTATGTGACCGGGCAGGTGCTGCATGTAAACGGCGGGACGATTACGGATTCTTAATGGCAAGGGAGCGTGCTGTGCAAATCGACTGCACTCATGCGAAATCACAAGCGGCCGAGGAAACGGGTGAATGAAGATATAGCAACCTGATGCTGGCGTATCAATAGCGGCAAGCCGGTCTGTTGTGCACGCTGGGATCCGCCCGAAAAGGAAATTAGAAAACTAGCGGTGCGCTTTTTCCGTATCCGTGTATAACTCATCCAAATATTGCGCGGTAAAGTCGACGAGCGCCCGCTGTTTGATAAGTTTTGACGGGGCAGCGCCGATAAAACCGGTTTTAACTTGATGGCTGCGTTCAAAGGCGCGGCCGATTTTATTGAATAAATCGGAGTTTTCCTCATAATCTTCGTATGATTGCCAGACCCTTTTTCCGTTTATTGTCATCGCGCAGCTCTGCGTACACCGTTTTGTATGCTTGGACCTGGATTCGCCGAGATGCATGGATGTATTGGCGTGGTAATCGACACCGAGCAGCAAAATACAGCCATCTCGGTCATAAATCTGGGCGAGCGGGGATTTTTCCCCGAACGGGAAGTCGAGCGAATGTCCGCTCAAAATTGATTTTGCTTCCCGTCCCCAAGCAGTAAACGAACAAGTTGGATGATGGCTTCTTAAAACCCCCGGAAACGTCCGAAAAAGCTCGGCAACCCGGCCCATGCCGTAAGTCGGCGTGACGGCGGGATCGAATGCAGGCATAGAGCGGCGGATTTCTTCCCACCAAGCTTCTGGAACGGGCGGGTTTTCCCAAAAGGCGGGGTCGGTATTATTCGCTGTTTGGGCCGGCATCACAATGGTGCCGCGCTCTGTTACCACTTCCATTAAAGCCAGAATGACGGCAACCTCTCCCCCGCAAACCCAGCCGAGCGCGCTTAAAGACGAGTGGACGATAACCACCATACCTTCTTTCAGCCCGAGCTTGCGAAAATCTGTCACTAATCTTTCTTTTGTTACGAGCATTTGTTTTTGACGAATCACGTTTTCTTCTGTCACAGGAGCGCCTCCCATCTCTGCTGATTTATTTGTAATGATTCTCCAGGCTTGCCTCATATCCTTTATTATTGAAAAAGTTTTTCTTGATAAGGAGAAGAGGAAGAACATGGCAGTGTTTTTTAAAGGGGCATTTATGCTGATTGGCGTTGCTTTCATCGGAGAGTGCATTGAATTTTTAACAAATATGGTACTTGCAAATGAACTCGGGGCGCACGGCATGGGGCTGTACATGTCTATTTTGCCGGCCATTTTTTTAATTGTCACCATCGCCAGCATGGAACTGCCCATCTCCATTTCAAAATTTGTTGCGGAACAGGAAGAAAAATATCATCGTGATATGCTGCGGTTTACAATCCGGCTGGCATCTTTGTTTGTCCTGTTGCTCATGGCGGCAGTCGCATTGCTGCTGCCGGCGCTTCCAATTTTCCATCATTACCACCCGTATCTTCGCTGGCTGATCATTGCGCTTATCCCGATGATCGCCTTTTCCTCAATTGCGAGAGGTTATTTTATGGGTGTCCAGCAAATGGGGAAGATTGCTGCTGCCAACTTCCTGAGAAAAATGATGCAGCTTATCCTGCTTGTCTTGCTATTTCATTGGATGGAATTTGACGTGCAAATGTCGATTTTTATCGCGATATGCACACTTGTCGGTAGTGACTTGATTGTGCTGCTGTATCTTTTTCATATGTTTGTGCTGCAAATGCGGACGCTCAAGAAAAAAGAACAGGCTCCAATGGGGGGAAAGGAAATCAGAAGGAGCCTTCTTTCTGTTTCCTTGTCGACAACGGGCATGCGCGTATTTCATGCCGTCACAAATGCGATTGAACCATTTTTTATCAAATGGGTATTGCTTAAATCCGGGATGACGGAGGGGATGGCAAACGAACATTTCGGACTGGTGGCCGGCGTCGCTTTTACGATCGGATTTTTTCCGGCCTTTATTGCCCATTCCCTGTCCACCGTATTAATTCCGACTGTTTCGGAAGCTTATGCCAAAAGAGACGGCATAAAGCTGCAGAAACTGCTTCAGCAGGTGATGATGATGACGTTTCTTTACGGGCTTCCGGCTGTCATTGTCATTCAGGTGTTTTCCGTGCCGCTCACAACTTTGTTTTCCCATTCGGCTGCCGCCGCCGTTTATGTCCGTCTGTTATGGCCGTATTTTCTGTTTCACTATTTTGTCATTCCGATGCAGGCGTTTTTAATCGGCCTCGGCCTGGTCAGGGATGCCCTCGCGCATTTTATTTGGTCAACAATGGTTACGTACTGCCTCATTTATTATCTTGGCTCAAATCCCCAGTACCAAATGGCCGGCGTCATCATCGCTATGAATACGGGAACATTGCTTATCATGATGATGCACTATTTAACGATTTGTAAAAAAATTGAAATCTCCCTGATTCTCCGCAAATCAATGAAACATACTTTTTAACGGTAGATATACGGGTTCCGGCAGGCTTTTTGGATGTTTGTCCGGGTTTGTGAGGGTCCGCGGTAATTCTTGAAAGTTTGTGCAACATAACCCAGCTTGATCGTTTTATAAGGGGGGAACGAGAAAGAATCGAAATTTTTGATAGTAATTTCACATAGAACGGTTCTACGTTAAGGAACAGACGAAAAAATTGGTCAAAAGTTCACATAGAATGGTTCTACGTTAAGGAACAGACAAAAAATCCGGTCAAAAGTTCACGTAAAGTGGTTCTACGTTAAGGAACAGACGAAAAAATTGGTCAAAAGTTCACATAGAATGGTTCTACGTTAAGGAACAGACAAAAAATCCGGTCAAAAGTTCACGTAAAGTGGTTCTACGTTAAGGAACAGACGAAAAAATTGGTCAAAAGTTCACATAGAACGGTTCTACGTTAAGGAACAGACGAAAAAATCGGTCAAAAGTTCACATAGAATGGTTCTACGTTAAGGAACGGACGAAAAATCTGGTCAGAAGTTCACATAGAGCGGTTCTACGTTAAGGAACAGACAAAAAATCCGGTCAAAAGTTCACATAGAGCGGTTCTACGTTAAGGAACGGACGAAAAATCCGGTCAAAAGTTCACATAGAGTGGTTCTACGTTAAGGAACAATGCAAAAATCCGGCCATAAGTTCACATAGAGCAGTTCTACGTTAAGGAACAATGCGAAAATCCAACCAAAAGTTCACGTAGGCACCGTCTAAATAAAGGAAAACAAGGATTTTTGGGGATAAGTTTACGTAAAGGGCCTGTATGTAAAGAGGCACTTGGCCGGTAAAATTTAAAAAAGCCTGTCCGGTATTTCTGGACAGGCTTTTGAAACAGGACTATTTTATAATCAGTACCGGACATTTGGCGAGCTGGGTGACTTTCTGGCTGACGCTGCCAAGCATGAGCCCCTTCAGGTTTCCGAGTCCTCTGCTTCCCATAATGATAAGCTGATAGTTTCCTTCTTCCGCCTTTCTGACAATCTGGGCAGCGGGATCGCCCGTTTCATAAAACTTCTCTATCTCAATTTCTTCCTCTTCAGCAAGAGCGGCGGCTTGGTCTAGCAAATCGTCCCCGTCCCTCTGCTGTTCAGAATAAAGGGTATCTATTGACGCATTTGGCATCCCCTCCGGAATAACCGGATTTTTCTCCACATGGATGACACCGATTTTTGTAAACCTTTCTTTTGCAAAATTCAGTGCGGATTTCAGTGCTTTTTCACTCATTTTTGAACCGTCTATTGCCACAAGAATACGATTAAACATAAAATCATCTCCATCGGCTTTCTTCTCATCAACCTTATCATATCATAAAAAATTGCAACAATTAACAGAGAATACGAGAAAAACACAAAATCTCTGCCCCTTGGGGTGGACAGGCACGGTTTATTTTTTGCGTGTTCGTCGGATATTTTCTGTTTTTTTTCGGAAAAATAAAGGGTATTGAACCATACGAGGTGATATGAAATGAACGAAAACAAAAAGAAATCGCAACGGAAAATGGACAACCCCGAACAATTTGCAACAGAAAACGAAGACATGCATGATAAATTTATGAGTGAACAAACAGTTGACCCGATCCCAATGGAAGACTTGCGAGAAGAAAAGCTTGAAGAAAAAACGGATCATGACAAAAAAACGACTTCTTCAAGCGAAAAAAAGTACAAACCGTAAACCTTGTAAGCAAAGCACCCGCGGGATGGCCGATAAAAACGGAATCCGAATCCCCGGGTGCTTCTAGTATGTTTTTCGCCAAGATTCGAGTGGGTACTGTCGCTTAAAACAATGGAACAGCGATGGATCTGTCTTGCCCGGAGCGGTAGGTTCTAGCCCTTGCAAAACCTTTGGCAAATGCCAATGCAGGTTAGCCTGCTGGAAACCCGTCATAAGGAAACGGAACAGGCAGTTGCAGCACCTGTTCCGTAAATTTTTTTAAAGCCAGCCTCCACCAAGTCATAACTTGCATCTGCTTTTGGTTGCGGCACCTGTTCTGTTTATATGCTTACAGCCAGTTATTGTCATCCGATCCGCTATCCCATCCGCCAAAGTCATTGTCATCATTGGAACTGAAATCAGCCAGATCGAATCCGGCGTCTTGCTGGTCGTTGTCATGTGCGTCATGATCCTCATGGGAACTGAAATGAGCCAAATCAAAACCGGTATCTTGCTGGTCGTGGTCTCCATGATTTCCGTCGTCATGACCGTCATGGCCGTTGTCTTCAAAGTTGCTTAAAGTATCCTGGAGATGGTCAATCTCATCCTGTTGTAAAATATTTTGCTCTTCCAGTTCTTGCAACAGATCGTTGCCATCAAGATTTTGAAAATGCTCGAACTGGTCTAAACCGATTCTGCCCTGTTCCAGTAAATACGTCAGCAATGCACCTGTTGCCATCCCGCCGGCAAACATGCCAAACCGGCCGATTCCGGCATTACCCCCATCGTTCCATCCGGTTTGCTCCGGGTGCGGGTCATAGGCATCCCCATTGTAAATGCTTCTTCGCGGTTCAATGATTTGCGGGCGGTTCCGCTCGATCAAAGGACGGATGATTAAAAAATACACGAGCAAGATAATAATGATAATCCCGATAAACCAACCCAATTTTATTCCCTCCTGATCAAAAGTCATTTTATGCTACATCCAATCATCTTTGTTGCGTATTGTAACGCATTAGAATGAAAATAATCAGGATAAAAGTAGTTGAGATTACGAGAAAGCATGGGGCAGGCGCACCCCATGCTTCTGCCATTTTTAGCCCATCCTGGAAGAGGCGCCCTGCATGTCGATGACTGCTTTTCGTTGGGTAAAATCAATATTTTTATAGTAAGCATTTTTGACTAAAATGTTCGGTCCGAGACATTTGACTTGCGGGCAATGGCAATTCAGCGATTTTGCAATGGGTGTTTCGAGCCATTTTTCAAAGACGTCGGGCAGCCTGTCATGCTGGATATTGCCAAGCGGTGGTGTATCGCCAAAATCCGTGACAATCACATCACCCGTAAAAATATTGACATTCAGGCGGGAGCGGCCGTCCGGATCATTGCGGAGGGTCACATTTTTGCTTTCGTACAATCTTTTCAATAAGGCCTGGTCTTCTGGATTAGGGCTGCACGGATAAAATGGCAGCGTGCCAAACAGCATCCACACGCTTTCATCACGGATATCGAGCAAATGGTGGATGGCTTCTCGAATTTCATCCAAGCTGAGCACTTCAAGATCAGCAGCAAAATCACTTGGGTACATTGGGTGAATTTCGTGCCTTGCACATTTCATTTCTTCGACAATTTGATGATGGATTTGTTCCATATAAGGCAATGTGCGCTTGTTTAACATCGTTTCCGCAGAAACCATCACGCCCATCTCCGACAAGGCGCGGCTGTTTTCCACGATACGCCTGAACAATTTTTCACCGTGCTGATCGCTTGGCTTGATCCGCATGTTGGCAAACCCGCCGTCAATATAATCACGGACAGTTCCCCAGTTGTGGGAAATGTGCAGCACATCGAGATAAGGCGCAATTTGCACATATTTTTCGAGTTTCATTGTTAAGTTGGAATTGATTTGGGTGCGAATCCCTCTTTCATGCGCATATTGTAACAGCGGCAGAACGTAATTTTCAACAGATTTGGTTGACAGCATCGGCTCGCCGCCGGTAATGCTGATGCAGCGCAGTGTGCTGATTTCATCCAGCCGCCTGAGCAGCAGATCAAGCGGCAGCGCATCCGGATCTTTTGGCTGCAGAGTGTAACCGACCGCACAATGTTCGCAGCGCATATTGCATAAAGTGGTCGTTGTGAATTCAATATTCGACAAAGTCAGTTTGCCGTGCGTCGTGATGTCCATGTATGCTTCCCACGGATCGTATTCAGGCGTAATGCTTCGTTGTGTTTCTTCTTTTAACATGTTTGTGCTCCTTTTTCAAAAAGTCAATCCGGGCGCCTGCTTTGCGCATGATTCCACCTCCAAACGGCAGGCCCCTCCTTTTTCTGCTTTTTTCCTATATATGCCATGGTTCATTATAACATGCAGCCTGTTTCTTTTTTCGCAGATTCCATTTCCTGGGCTCCGGGTGTTTTTCGTAAAAAAAGCACGGCAGGAAATTCATTTGTTGATGCTGCCTTCGTTGCAGCAGTGACGGCTGTCTTGAAAAGTTGCGCCGGCTGTTTGTCATTTTTCTCTGATGCAAGGCTCGTTATGGCACGGGCACCTAGACCGACGCCATTCATCCGTTTTGATATTGGATTTTTTTCTTTATAAACTGATTGAACTTTTCTGCTTCATCGCGGATACTGATGTTTTGTTCCCATGACGCAGCGAGATGAAGAGCTTCCTGACTGGAATAAAGGGCGTATGCCAAATCGCCTTTTTTGGCAAATAATCTGGCCATGCCGTAGTGATAGTACATTAACTCAATCGGGTTGGCTTTGTTTTTTTGATAAAGCATCTTTTCAAATGCCGCCGCCGCTTTTTCAAACTGCTGATTTTCCACGTATGCGATGCCGAGATTAAAATAGGCTTCAATCGTCTTTTCCCCGCCGTAAGAATGGCTGATTTGATTAGCAGCTTCATATGCACGGATGGCCTCTTTGTATTTTTTCCGTTCCAAATATAAATCGCCCTGGACTAATAAAACACGGTGCTTGATCATCGGGGTGGAGGGGACCGGAATGACTTTGCCGAGAATGGCCTCTGCCTGATCGGGGTCGCCCGATTTAAGAAGCACCCTTGATTTTAAGGCATGCCCCCAGACCATCAAGTCGCGGGTATCCTCATTGCCAGCATCCAGGCCGGATAGCCGCTTTAGCCCGGCATCAATTTGTGTGAGCGCCTCTTTCAGCTCATTCATTTCCATCAGCGCCCATCCAACCGTATCAATCCGAAAGAAAGCTTCGAGCATGCTTTTTCCCAGTGCAGCAGCAAAATCAGCTGCTTTTCGCCCGTATTCGACCCGTAAAGGCAGATTGACCCGGCTTAAAAAATGGCTGGTACGGACTACGAATTCAATCAATATTTCCTTTTCGTCTGATTGGCTGGCCCATTCCATTACCTTGCGAATGTTTGTCCATTCCTGCTTCAGATCATCGAGATCCCGGCCAAGCAGATAGCGCCAATAGAATATATTGGGCTGTTCCCGTTTTAAATGGGTATCCAAAAAATGGATATAATAGCGAGCCCATCGTTTTCGCGCCTCTTTTTCCAGCTGCCGGTTTTCCGACAAGTGCTGTTCACCGTAAGCAATCACGGTTTGATGCGCGGGGTAGCGCAATTTTCCGTCTGTCCGGTCAGGATGGATCAGCGCATAATTCCGCATTTGTTCAACTGCTGCATAAAAGCCCCTGGCATCTAATCCTGCCGCTGCGGCCCAGGCAGCTTCAACGGGCGGCTTTTCAAAAAAACAGAGCACCTGCCATAAACGGCGGGCTGCTTCATCGATGCGCTTCCATGTTCTCCCGAAAAGAAATTCAAATAACTCCAGTAATGAATACCCGGCGCTTTCGATTTCCTGAATGAGTTGTTCTGCCGGAATGCCGCCGTCGCTGATATAGGCAATACAGAGGGACAGCGCTTTTGGATTCCCGGCGGCCGCTTTGATCAGCTTTGCCTGCATCTCCGGTGTCAGATGCCGCAACTCTTCCTGGTTAGGTGCACTGCCGGTTTGCAAATGTTCGCGGATGACAAATGACAAATATGAAAGTGCCTCTTTTTCGTTTAATCCCTTTAACTTGACAATTGTGAAATTTTGAAAAGCGTCTTTATAATCTTGATTGTAGTTTTCACGGGAAGTCAGCATTGCTTTTACGCCTTGAGGGAGGTTGATAATGAATTCAAGCACCTCTTTTTCAGCGGCGTCCATACTATCCACAATAAGCAGTATCGGCTGTTCCCTGGAAAAAAAGCTGTAAAGCATGCCGCACTGCAAAACGTTTTTCCATGACGGGTTTATCGATTTGTTCTGTCAGTCCAAGCTGGTAAGCGATTGTATTTAAAAAATCATTGAAACTTAACCCTGTTAAATGGGTGCTGAACCAAATGATGCAGTGAAACGCGGGCCACTTATCAGAGACATTTGCCGCTTCTTCACCCGGTTCCCCTGCACAAGCATAAGCGGCTTCAAGGGCGAGCGTCGTTTTTCCCACGCCGGCCCACCCTGTAATGGAACAAACAGGCGAAGGGGAAAGAAGCCAGTGATAGATGGCTTGTAAATCTGATTTTCTACCAATAAAGCGCCCTGACCAGCGTGCGGGCAGGTTGTGCGCGGAAAATTTGTTTTTCTCTTCGCTTTCAAGCACAGCGGCGTTTCCAAACAGACGGGTGATGACCATATTGATTTCCTCAGGCGGGGGTGTACCGATTGTCCCGTTATCGTTCATCGTTTTTGCTTTTTTAAGGCAGGACGCCACCCATGCCGGCAATGCCGGTTCGATGACAGGGATGGAAGTGGTTTCCAGCAATTCCATGAACCACGTTACATTCATGCATCCTTTTTCAAGAATGAGCCAGATGATGCCGAACAGTTTGGCATCCTCGATCCGGCCCGGAATATACTTCGATCCCATTTGGCCGATCCAGCTTTTAACGGTGTTAGGGGATACACCTAGTTTGTATGCGATTTTTTCCATGTAAGATTGCCCGGTTTTGTTGCCGGCTTCTCTATTTGTCTTGTAATCCGGGTGCTGTTTTAAAGCTTTAACACCGGAAGATAGCAGACTGGAAAACTTTTTTTGGTTTTCAAGTTCGGCCAAAGCCTGCACCTCCTTTCCTATATTTTATCAATATAATAACCGATGTCTAAGATTTAAGCATAAAACATACAGTGCGGCTGTCCTTTTATACAGCAACAATAGCTGGTTCCCCTTTCATCCGTTTTGTATGATAAAAATAGTGAAAACAGAATATGCCAAAATGAATGCACTTTCATCACGGTATATTCCGGAAATCCAGTTTTTCAAAGAGAGGGACTTTGAAGATGACAAACCATATACCTGAAACAATGAAAGCAGCAGTGATGCACGGGACACGAAATATTTCGATTGAGACATTGCCTGTTCCGCAAATTGAAGAAAATGAAGTTTTAATTAAAGTCATGGCGGTCGGCATTTGCGGTTCGGATTTACATTATTACGAAACGGGCAGAATTGGAAAATATGTAGTGGACAAGCCGTTTATTCTCGGGCATGAATGTGCAGGGGAAATTGCAGCAGTTGGTTCAAAAGTCCGCCATTTTAAAGTAGGGGACAGAGTCGCTGTTGAGCCAAGTGTCACTTGCGGGCATTGTGAAGCATGTAAAGAAGGGCGTTACAATCTTTGCCCACATGTCCAATTTTTGGCAACCCCTCCTGTAGATGGTGCCTTTTGCCAATATATTAAAATGCGAGAAGACTTTGTGTTCGCCATTCCGGATGCGCTTTCTTATGAAGAGGCTTCTCTTGTTGAACCTTTTTCCGTTGGCATTCACGCAGCCACAAGAACAAAACTGCAACCGGGATCGACCGTAGCGATTATGGGAATGGGTCCGGTCGGTTTAATGGCTGTTGTGGCAGCGAGGGCCTTCGGAGCGTCGAACATTATTGTAACGGACTTGGAACCATTGCGGCTTGAAGCGGCAAAAGAAATGGGCGCTACCTATGCGATCAATATTCGCGAACAAGATCCTTATGAAGCAATTCAAGACATCACCAATGGCAAGGGGGTTGATGTTGCTTGGGAAACAGCAGGTAATCCAGCAGCGCTCCAATCAGCGCTTGCATCTGTATGCCGCGGCGGGAAGCTGGCCATTGTCGGTTTACCGGCTCAAAATGAAATTCCGTTGAACGTCCCATTTATCGCGGATAATGAAATTGATATTTACGGTGTTTTCCGTTATGCGAATACGTATCCAAAAGGCATAAAATTTTTGGCTTCCGGCATCGCGGATGTGAAAAAACTGGTGACGGATCAATATGCCTTGGAAGATACTTATCAGGCGATGGAACGCGCACTGAATTTCAAGAACGAATGCCTGAAAGTCATGATTTATCCGAACAACTGAAAATACTGAGCCGTTCATTTATAACAAGAGCGAGGCATCCCTATTTAGGAAAAGGGTAGTATCATTCGTTCATTTTATAGAAAATGTTTGCAATCTACATGCGCGGGCCGGATGGGTTTCACCGGAAAAATAGGATCGAAATCATGATGGCCTGTAGGATGTCACACGAATCATAGAATGGGGAGGATGATGCGGGCTGGCCGATGAATTTCAAGCCACCCGCATCCATCATCCATTTGCATGTTTGAAGGAAAAGCCGGTACAAAATGTCTGTTTTTCTGCAGGCAGTTGAATGAACGAATCATTGAAAACGCATTCGGAAGTATCACCTATGTTGGTTTCTGATAAAACAGTACGATTCCATGCAGTGGAAAATCAAAAGAGCGCTTCCGGCGGCAGGTTGTCTTTGGACGGAACGAATCGGTTACGGGCTCGGGGATATGTCTTATAATATTATTTTCCAGTTCGTAAACGCCTATCTGTTATTCTATTATACCGATGTGGACGGGATTTCACCTGCTATCATTGGCACTTTGTTCCTTGTTGTGCGCGTTTTGGATGCCGTTTTTGACCCGGTGATGGGCGCCATTATGGATAAGACAAAGAGCAGATGGGGGAAAGCCCGGCCGTACTTATTATGGGCGGCAGTTCCTCTTGCTTTGTTTACTTTTTTATGTTTTACAACGCCCCATTTTAGTGTGGCGGGCAACAGAATTTATGCATACGTGACCTATATTTTGCTCGGGATGTCATTCAGCATGCAGACGATACCGGTAAACAGCCTGACTGCAAGAATGACGGACAATTTACAGGAACGGACATTATTGACAACGATCAGGATGATTTTGGTCTATATCGGAATTCTTCTCTCCATATCTTGTGCAACACCGCTTGCCCAATATTTCGGCGGCGATGACCAGGCAAAAGGATTTCAACTCACGGCGCTTGTTTATGCGGCCGCAAGCTTTGCATTAAATTTGATCAGTTTCCTGACAGTGCGGGAGAGGGTCGCTATAAAACCAGAAAAAAACACGGTGTAAAGAAAACATTGGCCGTCTTGATCCGAAATAAACCTTTGCTCATCCTGGCTTCTTCTTTCCTGGCTTTTGCCGTCGGTTTTAACATTAAATTGACGACAATGGTTTACTACTTCACCTATAATGTCCACCGCAAAGATTTGGTGTTTATGGGGACGCTGTTATTTTTTGGTGCTGCGCTGATCAGCAATATCTTCATCCCCAGCCTGTCCAAAAAATGGGACAGGAAGAACGTCATGATGATTTCGGCAGCCCTTTCCCTGATTTCTTATGTCGGCTTGCAATTTACAGCATATTCCTCCATTCCACTGATTTTGTTTTTACTGTTTGTTTCCGGGTTTTTTACCACCCCGCTGAACACGCTCGCATGGGGGATGCTTGCGGATTGTGTGGACTATGCAGAGTGGAAAACGGGAATCCGCGCAGACGGTGTGGTGATTTCGAGTATGAGTTTTACCAATAAACTGGGTGTTGCGCTCGCCGGTTCGTTTTCAGCGTTCTTTTTAAACAAGGCCGGCTATGTTCCGAATGCAGCCCAGTCCGTTTCATCCCTTCAAGCGATTAAGGACATGAATGCAATCATCCCCGGCATTTTTATTCTGCTGTCTGTTTTGCTGATCAGCTTTTATCCTATTACAGAAAACAGATACAAGAAGATGATGAAAGAACTGGAGCAGAAAAGATGAAACCGTATGTATGGGGATTTTTGGAAGATCAAGGGGCCGGCCGAGATGCCGGTGCCCTTTTCTCCGGTAAAATGCGAGGGCTGCAGCAACCAGCCCTTTTTTGCATGTCCACATCTTCACCGGCGCTTTTCTGTTTCAACATCGAAACGGATTTTGCAAAAATAAAAATTGACATGAAATGCGTTTCATCATTTACACTATAAATACATAAAAATGAGCCTGCTGGCAGGGGCTTGGTTTAAACACTTCCATCCTAAAGCATGGATGCCTGCTGAAAAATCGCAAGTGTTTTAATAGGTGAGGTTATGACAAATATTAGAGACTTGGCGAAAATGGCCGGCGTGTCTGTGACGACCGTCTCCCGTGTGCTGAACAATCATCCGTATGTAAGTGAAGAAAAAAAGAACGCCGTCTTAAAAGCGGTGAAAGCGACCCGGTACCATAAAAACATCAATGCCGTTCATTTAAGTAAAGGGAAAACAAAATTGATCGGGGTCGTTTTGCCGTTTACAGATCATCCTTATTTTGCCCTTTTATTGAAAGGGATCGCAAAGCAGGCGCTTGAGTATAACCATAAACTGCTTTTGTTTCAAACAGACTATATGGAAAGCAGGGAAACGGAAGCCTTACAAATGCTGCAACAAAAGCAAATTGACGGTTTAATCATTTGTTCGCGTGCCTGCAGTATGCGCAAAATTGAAGAATACTTGCCATTCGGGCCGATTGCGCTTTGTGAATGTGTAAAAGGCGGCGAAATATCGTCAACCTATATTGACCACTATAAAATTTTTATGGATGCACTGGAATTTTTGTACCGGAAAGGCCATACGAAAATCGGGTATTGCATCGGCAGGAAATCCGGCACCAACAGCCGGAATCGCGATAAAGCCTACTGGGATTTCCATGAAAAATACCATTTGCCGCACCATCCGGAATATATTTTTGACCAATGCTACGACTACGAGGATGGAGAAAGGGTTTTGAGCCGGGTAAAAGAAATGGACCCGCCTCCTTCGGCATTGCTTGTAACAAGCGACCAGGTTGCAGCGGGGATTGTCATCAGTTGCAACAAACAGCAAATTTCTATTCCGGATGAGCTGGCGATCATCGGATTTGACAATGAACCGATTGCTGGAATGCTGAATATCACAACCATAGATATCCCGCTTGTTGACATGGGCCGGAACCTTGTTCGCCAGGTTTTGACGAAGGAAATTAAAAACAAGGAAATCTCAGCAAAACTCATTGAAAGAGGCACGGTATAGGGATAAAGACTGAGGAAGTTCCATTCAGTTCTGCCGCGTGTAAAGCCCGGCCAACCTCAGCCTGCCAATACAAAAAATTGTACCCGAAACGCCGTCATCAATATGGATGCTTGTGCTTTATCAAACGGGGAGGGAGAAAAGTGAATATACTGGAAGATGCAAAGGCCATGGTTTTAGAACTGTATGCCAGTTTGTGCAGTAAAGTAGGCGATCAACCATTAGAGAAGGTTGTAGAGGTGATTGGCCGGTCGAACCGTTTGTTTTTGGCGGGAACGGGCTGTTCGGAAATGATCCTCCGTGTCTTTGCCAACAGGCTGGTCCATTTGGGGTTCCGGGTTGGGATGATCGGCGATTTGATTTCACCTGTTCCTGAAAAAGGGGATACCATCCTGTTCAGCTCAAAATCGGGAGAAAATCCTACTTTATTGAATGCCGCCCGAAAAGCCAGGCTCCACGGCATAAAAATGGTGGCCATCACGGCTTCTCCTGAATCAACTCTTGCAAAAATGGCGGATGTGACGGTTTTGTTGCCGGACGAATCGTCTGAATTTGAAAGCATAAAACAGGCCGGCCCCACCCCGGAAAGAATCGGAACCTTATTTGAACTGCTGAGTTTTTTGATTTATGCTGTCATTACAGCATCTTTAATGAAAAAACGGCATCCTGAAAATGAGTATGCTTGAAATAGAACGGGAAAGGATTATGAAGAATATGAAGCAACAAAGCGTGATTTTTTTTGATATCGACGGGACTTTGCTGACACATGAGAAGAAGCTGCCTGTCACAACCAAAAAAGCGATAGATAAGCTGAAAAGCGATGGTCATGTCACAGCCATTGCAACGGGCAGGGCCCCGTTTATGTTTGAAGATTTGCGGAAAGAACTCGGGATGGATACGTTTGTAAGTTATAACGGGCAATATGTTGTTATGAACGGAGAGGTATTGTTTAAAAATCCGTTAAACAGGCAATCGCTTGAAGAATTGACTGCATATGCCCTTTCCCACCAGCATCCGCTTGTCTACATGGACCATGAAGACATGAAGGCCAATGTGCCAAACCACGAGGATATTGAAAAAAGCATTGCGTCTTTGAAAATTGGCCGGTTGCCTGCGTATGACCCGCATTATTATAAAGGGCGTGAATTGTACCAGGCGCTCCTGTTCTGTTCAGAAGGGGAAGAGAAACAGTATGAACAGGCGTTTCCGGATTTTGAATTTATCCGGTGGCATCCGCTTTCCGTCGATGTTTTGCCAAAAGGCGGGTCAAAAGCGAGAGGAATTAAAAAGATTGTTGAAAAATTGGGCTTTCCTCCAGAACGCCAATATGCGTTTGGCGACGGGTTAAATGATATTAAAATGCTGTCCAT
Organism: Weizmannia sp. FSL K6-3076; assembly: GCF_038007245.1. Lineage (NCBI taxonomy): Bacteria > Bacillati > Bacillota > Bacilli > Caryophanales > Bacillaceae > Heyndrickxia > Weizmannia sp. FSL K6-3076. Next base: position 707,607 of record NZ_JBBOWU010000001.1, read on the forward strand.
GATTAAAAACAGTGTGGCAATGGGAAATGCGGAAGAAAAGGTAAAGGCCGCCGCCAAATATATTACAAAATCGGTGGAGGATATGGGCATTCCCCACGGTCTGCAAATTGTAGGGCTGTTATAACCTGTACAGAGCTAGCTGAATAAGCAAACTGCTTAGATTTGGCAAGGATGCTGACAGCTTTGGCAACCATTTAAATGCTAGTTTTACAACAAATCCGGTGAAAAGCTTGCACTCGTAAGCCAAATCAGATAAAATCACCCATTTCTGCAAAAGAATTCTGCTATATTTTGAGACAGAGCTTGCAGACAAACTCAGAATTGGATTCGTTCAGCAAGCCCTAAATAAAGGTGTCACGTTTACTGTGGCAGGAACGTCTATGCCGTTTTTGGGCATTTAAAAAAATACACAAAAAAGAAGCGCCGGCAAAACTATTCTCTTCCGGACGCTTCTTTTTCTTGGCTGATTTTGCTGAAGTATGCATATTCTGTTTCAAGTTCCGTCAATGTCAGGGTGAAAAGCTGCTTGTCATCTTCCTGATAGGCGCCAAGAGCAATCAGCTGTTCTATCAAATATTGCCGTTTTTTCTCTATCGCGTGCCGTAGAAAATTTTTCAAATGAGCATCCTCCCATTCTTTTGGAGCATGATTTAAAACTCATCATATTTCCGTACGGGTTTCGATATGCGCAATTTCTTGAACAAATAATGAACATTGGGCCGCAATCCATTCTTTTTCATGATCCATTGTTGCGACATGATAAGAGTTGCGGAGCGGTACGATTTTTTTCCGGCTGGCATGAATATGCGCGGCAATATACTCTGTATTTTCAGGAGGCACGACATGGTCTTCTGTTGATTGGAACAAAAGTGCGGGGCAATGGATGGCGGAGAGGTTTTCCCGCGTTTCCCACATCACGGACAGAAGCTCACGGATGGAAGCCACCGGCACTTTTTCATATGAAATTTCATGCACGCCCGCTGCTTTAATATCCGGCGGGCCCTCTTGAATAAACCGTCCTTTCGCCAGGCATTTTTCCAGTTCAGGAATGCTTTGGATAGCCGCGTTGATACACACTATTCCCCGGATATCCGGGTGTTTTTCCGCGAGATGCAAAGCCAGTGTGCCACCCATTGACTGGCCAATAACAAAAATATCATGGCAATGCCGTTTCAGCAGCTGATAACCTTCTTCAAGGCTAGCAATCCAGTCTTTGTAAGTGCAGCGTTCCATGTCCAGGATATGCGTCCCGTGTCCCTTTAATCTTGGCGCGCAAACCGTAAACCCGTCCGATGCCAGTGCCTCTCCCAAAAAGCGGACGCTCTGCGGGGTGCCGTTGAATCCATGCGAGATGAGAATGCCAATTTCATTTCCTTTTATAAAAAAGGATTCTGCACCCGAAAGAACGGGATAGTATTCATGCATAAAAAAGCTCCTTCCTAACATTTATATGGTCAGTGAATTTAAAATGTTAACATAATTTTAAACCAATTAATCCTAGTTGTAAAGTATGTTTTAACGGTAAAATGGAATAGAATAGGTAAAAAAACAGAAGGAGGCAAAAGAGGCTGGTCTTATGTCAAGAAAGTAGACACATAGATTTGAGATATTTTTATTTAAAACCCCTACCGCACTTCGTTTGGTTAGGCATCAGAAATGATCAATCGAAAGGCGTGATTGATCATCTCTGACGCCGTAAGAGGAATTTGAGTAATTTATGAGATATTTTCTTCTGTTAATTGCTGGTGCTTCCTCTCAAATTGGTTGGGTGAGACATACCCTAAGGTGGAGTGCTTTCGCCGTTCATTGTAAAAACTGCTAATATAGTAATTTATAGCTCTCATTGCCGCAGCCCTGGTTTCAAAGCGCCTCCTGTGTATTAAATCCTTCTTGATAGTGGCGTGAAAAGATTCGATACAAGCATTGTCGTATGGATCTCCTTTTCTGCTCATGCTGATTTGTATTCCGTTTGCTTTTAGAATATCTGTATATTCTTTGGAACAATACTGGGATCCTCTGTCTGAATGATGGACCAGCCCTTCCCCAGGTTGCCTTGAAGTAATCGCCATATTCAATGCTTGGATTGGCAACTCTTTTTTCATACGTCCGCCCATACGCCATCCCACTATTTTCCTCGAAAACAAGTCCATCACGGATGATAAATATACCCAGCCCTCAAGCGTCCAGATATAAGTAATATCCACCACCCAAACCTGATTCGGCCCTTCTGTTTTAAACTGGCGTTTGAGAAGATTAGGATAAATCTTCATATCGTGATTGGAATCTGTTGTAACAACGAACTTTTCTTTAGACGAGGCTGACAAACCCATTTCCTTCATCAAACGGGCTACTGTTTTTTGGGAAATGGTATAGCCCCATTCAACCAGGTCATTGTGTACTCTTGGACTCCCATACGTCCCCTGGCTCTCATGAAAAGACTTGCTTATTTTCTGTCGAATTTCTTTCAGATAAGCCTCTTTTTTTGATGGCCCCTGGTTGCGCAACCACTTGTAATATCCACTTTTAGAAACCTCCAGGACTTTACACATCTTCACGACTGAATGTTCATCATAATGAGCTTGAATAAACCGGTATTTTACTCCTGGTTTTTTGTGAAGATGCGCATGGCCTTTTTTAAGATTTCGTTTTCCTCCCGTATCTCAGCCAATTCTTTCTCATGTTGTTTTTTCATCTTTTCTAATTCTGAAGGGGTAATGTAGCGCTCTGCCGTTTGTTCACCTTTTACCCGTTGCCTATAATCAGCAACCCATCTGCACAACGATTTGTAGGATACTTCCAGTTCATAAGCTACCTCAGTATCCTTTCTCCCCTCCTCAACCACCAATTTTGAAGCATAATCCTTATACTCCCGATCGTAATGTTTCCCCATTATGAACACGTCCTTTTTAATGATGATTGTATTATATACTAATCTCATTTCCCCGTGTCCACTTTTTAGACTAACTTAAAAAGCCCCTGCCGCCGCGGAAGAACTGTCCCGTTAGGTGTTCCAATTGGACATAAGCTCCACAAATACATTATGGGCGGGAAAAGGGGAGGAGTTCAAGAAATTGACTTAGAGATAAAATCAAATGCCTTTCTCTTCTTTTTGTTATGTAAGTTGGTTTTAAATGATAGACAAATAAACCTATTGCAGAAGCAGCTGCTTCCGCAATAGGCTAATCACTGATACTCCGGGCTCACCGGAGTGAAGCCATTATTGATACAATTGCCCGCTGTCTCCGGCAGTCGGATTCTGGGACTGTGCCATGTACTGCTGGATTTGCGGCTGGTTTTCCGGAACAACTTGGTACATGGCGCCGATTTTTGCCGTATCCACAGATTCTGCCTGGTCAACCGGATAGTAGCCTTTCGATGCCATATACTGCCACATGTCATAGGCGTGGGCGCAGCTCATCATAAAGGCAGTCTGGCAAAACGACCGGATTTCAGGATTTGCCATTTCCATCGCCGCCCATGCATATTCCCGCCCGGCCCGTTTCAGCGTTAACAAATACGCAGTTGCCATTTCGCGGTCGTTCATATCTTCAACCATCGTCCGCGGCTGGACAGGGACAGCCGGTGGGGCCATTTGCAGTGCCATGTTGGAAATCTCTTGGTTTTCTTTTAACAACGGCAATTCTTTTTTTGCCCCTTCAGCTTTGTTTAAAAATTCGACTTTCATGTTGTAGTCCCGGATATGGAGCGGAAAATGTTTTTCCAGAATTTTTTTGAACGCCGGATCCTGGACATGCTGGAGCATATATGCCATGTTCGTAATCGAGTTGACACAGCTCATCGCCAGTTCATTTAAATCGTACAGTTCATGTGCGGCTAATTTCATGATTCAACCTCCACTTCATTTTTTAAACCAATCTTATTTTGTTTTAAACGGGGCAGGATATACAGGAACGTTTTCGTTGTTTTTTGTAATGGCCAGTGCTACTGTAAAAATGAAACCGTCCCACAAATGGGGAGAAGGAGGAGAGCGTTGTGAAGACAGAAACTTTACGTTTAAAGGCGCATCAGAATGCTGAACTGACAGCGTATGTGCTGGACGGATCCCCTGAGTTCAGCAATATCGAGGCGCGCCCGGCTGTGCTTATTTTTCCCGGTGGCGCCTACCGGTTTACCTCGGACAGGGAAGCGGAACCGGTTGCAATGGCATATTTGGCGGAAGGATTCAACGCGTTTGTACTGCGCTACTCGGTCGGGGAAACATTCCGGTTTGAAGCGGCTTTACAAGATGCGGAAGAAGCGATTGCGATGATCCGCGAGCATGCGAAAGACTGGCATACTGACCCTGAAAAAATTGCAGTTGTTGGTTTTTCTGCAGGAGGCCATCTTGCTGCTGCACTTGGTACGATCGGGAAAAATAAGCCCAATGCCTTGATTTTAGGCTACCCATGTATTTTGGATTCGATGAGCGAAAGCCTTGCTTTTCCGGTGCCGTCTGTTGACAAGGAAGTGACTGCCGAAACGCCGCCGGCTTTTCTGTTTTCAACGTTTGAAGACCAAACCGTGCCGATTGAAAACTCAATTGCCTTCTTGCAGGCGTTGAATGCGCATGGCATTCCATTTGAGTCGCATATTTTTCAAAAAGGCAAGCATGGATTGTCGCTCGCCAAACCCCACACTTCAAACGGATTAAAAGCAAATGTGGATGCAGATGTTGAAAAATGGTTTGGCCTGAGCGTTTCCTGGCTTCATAAAGTGCTCGGCCAGTTTCCGGCTAATGCTTAATTGAGGGGAATTTGACGGTCCGGGAAAACGGTTCTTGATGGCTCAGAAAAGGGTTCAAGAAAATCAGAAGTTTCATGTTTTTGGGACTTTACCACGCGCGCAGAGTCCGTCTATGTAAAGAAAGCTGGCGCAAAAATCGATGTTCCTTCACGTAGAGTGCGTCTACGTGAAGGAAGCGAGGAAAAAAGGTGTTGTTCCTTAACGTAGAAGGCGTCTATGTGAAGGAAGCGAGGAAAAAAGGCGTTGTTCCTTAACGTAGAAGCCGCCTATGTTAAGAAAGGGTGCAAGAAAATCGCCGTTTCTTAACATAGAGTGCGCCTACGTGAAGGAAACGCGCAAAAAAATTGATGTTCCTTAACATAGAGCGCGTTTATGTAAAGAAAGCACGCAAAAAAATCGTAGTTTCTTCACATAGGCTGCAACCGAAACGGCCGGTGCTGTAGTATAAACCATTTTTGTAAAATTGGGAGGAATGTATATGTCAAGTCTACATGAAACTTTTGTATTGGAAAATGGGGTGGCGATCCCGAAAATCGGCCTTGGTACATGGCAAGTCCCGAATGGCGAAACCACTTACCATGCCGTATCTTTTGCTTTAAAAAACGGCTATCGCCACATTGATACCGCCTATGCTTACCATAATGAAGAAAGTGTCGGCAAAGCAGTGCGGGATTCCGGCATTGACCGGCGCGACATTTTTGTCACGTCCAAGCTGCCGGCGGAAATCAAGTCGTATGACAAAGCGCTGAAAACATTTGACGAAACAATGGAAAATCTTGGCCTTGAGCAGCTCGACCTTTATCTGATTCATGCCCCGTGGCCGTGGAGCGAAAAGGGGGCCGATTACACGAAAGAAAATATTGAAGTTTGGAAAGCGATGGAGGAGATCTATGAAAGCGGGCGCTGCCGGGCAATTGGCGTTTCCAATTTCAGCGTTTCCGACCTGAAAGCCGTGATGGAAAATGCAAAAATCAAGCCGATGGTCAATCAAATCCGTTACTTCATTGGACATACACAGGAAGATGTGACAGCATTCTGCCAGGACAATGGCATTCTGGTTGAGGCCTATTCGCCGCTTGCTACTGGAAAAATTCTGGAAAACACCGAGATACAAAAAATTGCAGACAAATACGGCAAAACACTTCCGCAAGTTTGCATCCGTTACTGCTTGCAAAAAGGCGTGCTGCCACTCCCAAAATCGACGCATGAGGCATTTATCCTGCAAAATGCGGACGTAGACTTTGAAATTTCCAGTGAAGACATGCAATATCTCGATCAGTTGAAAGAGACAGAAAAATAAACGGAAAGAAAAAGGCTGTTCATTTGGACAGCCTTTTGAAATGTACCGGAGCCGATTCCGAAGCGCGATTAAGTGCAACCGTTCTTTTTTCATATTATAATAGTTACAAAAGAACAAAGCAGCAGTTTACAGAAAAGGTATAACAGCAATAACGCCGGCAGTCTGTCAATCCCGGCCGGCACAGGCTGTTTGAAAAAATAGAGAAATCGGCGGACTTTTTACCGGCATTGAAAAATATACAGCAAAGAACCAGGGGGAGCATAAATGAAGATTGTTGCACTTTCGGGCTCGCGAGTCGGCTCGAAAACAAGAACAGCGATGAACTACGCGGTAAACGTGATCCGTGGGAAATATCCAAACGCGGAAGTCACGCTCCTTGATCTGGCGGATTACGATGTGCAGTTCAGCGACGGGCGCCATTATATGGATTACGAAGGGGATACCAAATTTGTGGCGCAAACTGTCATGGACGCGGATGCGCTTATCATCGGCACGCCGGTTTTCCAGGCATCGATTCCGGCGACATTGAAAAATGTGTTTGACCTGCTGCCCGAAAAATCACTTCGGGATAAGGTGGCAAGCATCATTGTCACGGCCGGCTCACCGAAACATTATTTGATTGCCGAGCAGCAGATCAAGCCGATTTTGTCTTACATGCGGGCACAAATTGTCCAGTCTTATGTTTTTATAGAGGAAAAAGATTTTTACCAGAAAGAAATTGTCAATGAAGACGTCCTCTTGCGCATCAGCCGGCTTGTGGAGGACACCGTCATGCTTACGGAAACGTATGCAAAAATAAAAGAAGCAGCGTACATCTCCCGCGATTAAAGCCGCGCACGTACCGGACGATTCAGAAAAGGGCGGACAGCTAAAACTGTCCGCCCTTTTCTGATGCAGGTGGTAGGAGAGTAAAGGAAAATCCCGTTTTTGCAGTTCTCCGGGAAGAAAAAAGATACCAAAAACTGGTGAACGATATTCAATATAAACTGGGAATTAGCCAGGTGTAACTCCTCTGTTTAAACTACAACGGCTTGCAAAAAACTTACCTAAATATAAAAATTTTTCAGAAAAACGGTTTTTCTCTTGATCATTCCCTCCCTGTCCATGTAAAATTAAAATAGCAAATAAATGTTCTCGTTTTTAAATTTGGGAGGGAGTGCCTTGTCTTTTTCATTTATCCATGCGGCTGATATTCATTTGGACAGCCCTTTGGCCGGCCTGGAGCAATACGAGGGGGCACCAGTGGAAAAAATCCGCGGTGCAACCCGTGAAGCATTTAAAAATTTGGTGGATGCGGCGATTGAACGGCAAGTCCATTTTCTCATCATTGCCGGCGATTTGTATGACGGCAACTGGAAAGATTACAATACCGGCCTATTTTTCACAAGCCAGATGGTGCGCCTGCAGAAAGAAGGCATTCCTGTTTTCCTCATCCGCGGCAACCATGATGCGGCCAATTTGATGACGAAATCTCTGAAACTGCCGGCCAATGTGCACGAATTTCCGGTCAAAGCGCCGGAAACGGTTACCCTTGATGCACTTGGCGTCGCCATTCACGGGCAAGGTTTTGCACAACGGGCAGTGGAAGAAAATCTTGTGAAGAACTATCCGCCGAAAAAAGAAGGCTATTTCAATATCGGCATTTTACATACAAGCGCGACGGGGCGTGAAGGGCATGAAAATTACGCGCCGTGCACGATAGAAGATATGATGGAGAAGCAGTATGATTATTGGGCGCTCGGCCATATCCATATGCGGGAATTGCTCCATCCGCATGATCCGGTGATTTTGTTCCCGGGAAATATCCAGGGACGGCATATCCGGGAGACAGGAGAAAAGGGCTGCACCTATGTGGAAGTAAAAGACGATACGATTGAAAAGATGGAACCCATCCCGCTTGATGTGTTGCGCTGGACATTATGCCCGGTTGATATGGGCGACATCGAAACGATGGACGGGCTCATGGACGCGGCCCGCAGTGCGCTTGAAAAGGCATACGGGGAAGCAGACGGGCGTTACTTGGCGGTGCGTTTTGAATTGGCCGGCGCAACGAAAATGCACAGGGAACTGATTGCAAAAAAAGACCTCCTCTTGAACCAGCTGCGTTCCATTGCGCTTGAGACAGGTTTCGGTGAAATCTGGGTGGAGAAAGTAAAAATCAAAACAACAGGACTGAACGATGCCGATGCCTTTTCCGATGAACAGTCGCCAATCGGGACGGTGCTAAAATTTATCCGCAGCACGGCCGAAAATGAAGAGATGCTTGAAGCGCTGCTGGATGAGTTCAGCGATATCCGCCAGGCCATTCCGCATGAACTGAAAGAAGGGGAAGACGGGTTTGATTTTTCCAACCCGGGCCTCGTCAAAAAGCGGATAAAAGATGTGGAAGACTTCATTCTTTATTCCTTAACGGAAACGGGGGCGGAAAAGGCATGAGATTTGATTATTTGAACCTGCTTGCTTACGGGCATTTTACTGACCAGATGCTTTCCTTTGATCCGGAGAAAAACTTCCATCTGCTGTTCGGGCCGAACGAAGCCGGAAAAAGCACAACACTCCGCTCGATTACGCATTTTTTATACGGATTTCCGCAAAAAACGAACGACGCTTTCCTCCATGGCAATACGAAATTAAGAATTGAAGGGCTTTTGCGCAACACAAAAGGGGAAGCCTTGCAGTTTACCCGCAGAAAAGGGAAAAAGAATACGGCACTTGACCCGGACGGCAACCCGGTCCCGGAAAATACGGTCGCGGCCTTTTTAAACCATATGCCGGAATCCCAGTTTTTAAATATGTTTGCCCTTGACCATGTCCGTCTTCGTGAAGGCGGCGAAAGCCTTTTGGAAAGCGGGGGCAATGCCGGGGAAAGTTTTTTCACCGCCGCTTCGGGCATCAATGTGCTGCGCCGGGTTCTCGAGAACTTTGACAAACAGGCAGGCGCACTGTACAAAAAAACCGGTTCCGTCCCTGAATTAAATAAGCTGCTCAAGCGGGAAAAAGAGCTTTCGAAAAAAATCAATGAGCAGCAGTTGAAAGTACAGGCATGGAAAGCTTTCGAGGCGCGTTACCGGGAGTTGGAAAAAGAACTCGGCGCCCTCACCGCAAAAATAAAGACGCTGCGCAGCCAAAAAGAACAGCTGCAACGGGTCAAATGGATTTTGCCGAAGATCGCAAACCGGAAAAATCTTTTGCAAAAATTGGAAGCGCTCGGCGATGTCCCGGATCTTCCGGATAATATTGCAGAAGTCCGTGCCGAAGCGGAAAACAAATGGAACGCTTCCCGGGCAAACTTGGACAAAATTTCCCGGCAACTGGCGGGCACCGAAGCGGAAATGAAAGAAATCAGCATTCCGGAACACATTTTAGAACAGGCTGCCGCGATTACAGCCCTTTACCGCCAAGTGCAACAGTACGAAGACGATGAAAAAATGCTGCCTGAGCTCGAAGGGAAAAAGCAGCAGCTCCAAGCCCAATTGATGTCCGTTATGAAGGAGATCGACCCGGGCCGTGCAACAGTTGAAAATATAGAACATTACCGGCTGCCTTCCGCCCAAAAAGAAATGATCCGCGAGCTTTGCAAGCAAAAGCCGTTGCTCGACCAGGCTTATGAATCATTGAAACGGGAAGGCGAAAAACTGGAAAAAGAGCTGGCAAAGAAGCTGGAAGAATTGGCTGCCTTGCCTGATCTGCCGGACGTGGAAAAACTGGAAGCCGTCCTGGCAAAGGTGAACCGTGCAGGGGACGTGGAAGCGGCGATACACGAGCTGGCCGCGGAATGCCGGCAAAAGCAGCGGCAAGTGGAAGAAGCCGTCCGTACTTTGCCGTTATGGGATGGTGAGGCGGAAGAACTTGTCAAACTCCCGGTGCCCGGTTTAGAAGAAACGGTGAAGAAATTTGAAAAAGAGGCGGAGCAATTGACGCGGCAGCTGGACTCGGTGCAAAGCCGGATTTCCCGGTTGGAAGAGGACATCGAAGCTTCAGAAGAAAGCATCCGCCGGCTTGATTCCATTGCCGAGATCCCGTCCGAAGAAAAGCTGTCGGCCGTCCGTGCCTTAAGGGATGCCGGCTGGCAGCTGATACGCACCAAACTTGAAACCGGCCATTGGCTTGAAACGGCTGAAACATATACAAAGGGAGAGCCGGCCGCGTCGGTTTATGAGAAACATGTCCTTGAAGCTGACCAGATTGCGGATACGATGCGGCTGGAAGCGGAAAAAGTCGGCGAGAAGAATAAACTTTTAGCCGATATTAGAAAGTTCCGCGGGAAAAAGGAACAGCTTGAAAAAGAGAAATCCGGACTTGAAGAAGCTTTGCGTGCGTGGGAATCCGGCTGGCAAAATCTTTGGGCGCCGGCGCAAATCCGTCCGCTTACGCCTGGAGAGATGCGGGAATGGCTGCAAAAACACGCGCAAATTAAAAGCTTGATGCAGGATTATGAGAAGGAGCAAGATAAAATGCGCGCGCTCCATGATAGCCGTGCGGACTGCTGCAATGCGCTATCTGCCGTGCTGAAAACATTTGCCGCCGTTTCAGAAGGGCAGCCGCTTGCGGAACTGGTAAGTCTTGCAGAAAACGAATTGAAACGAGTCCGCAATCTTGCCGCAAAGAAGGACAGCCTCGAAACGGCTATCCGCGATTTAAAAGAAAAACGGGAAGAGATGCAAACGGAGAAAGCGGAAATCGGGAAGAAACGCGAAGCATGGCTGGCAAATTGGTCTTCGGCTGTCGCGGGCACGGCAATATTGGAAGAGGTGCCGCCGGCGGTTGCTGAATCCCTGCTCGCCCGCTATGAAACATGTATGCAACTCTATGATGCATACAACCAGACTGAAAAAGAGCAGCAAGCCGTTACTGAAAAAATGGCGCGCTTTGAAGAAAAAGTGCAGCATATCCTTGAAACGGCCCAACTTCCATCGAACGGGGAGAATGCCGCTGTTGCCGTAAGCCAGATGTATCAGCTATTGCAAAATGCCCAACAGGACGATGCCGCTTTGAAAAAGCTCAAACGCCGTTTAGAAGACTTGGAGAATGAGAGAAAAGAAGAAACAGAAGCACTGGAAGCAGCTGAAGCGGTTTTAACAGAACTTTTCCAACAGGCAGGCTGCAGCACAATCGAAGAACTAAAGCAAATTGAAACAGCTTTCCTGCTGAAAAAAAGTTTTGAAAAAGACATTCGGCAAATCGAAGCGGACATGCTGGATGCGGGTGCCGGTAAATCACTGCAGGAATTGCTTGATGAGGCGGCCCGGTTTGATGCAGATTCGATTGACGCCGATTTGGCGGAAACCGGGCGTGAACTTGACCGTTTGGAAGCCTCGCGTTCCGAGGTGGAGCAGGAATATGGGGCGGTCAAAAAAGAATACGAAGAACAGATTCGCGGCGCCAACATGACAGCCATTGAAGCCGGCCAGGAAAGGGAAAGCGTGCATGCGCAAATCGCCAGTTTGACGGAGCAATATATCCAGTTGAAACTCGCTGCCGCTTTGCTGCAAAAGGGGATTGAATTTTACCGGAGCCAAAATCAAAATCCGATTTTAAATCGTGCGGGTGATATTTTTGCGCGGCTGACACTTCATTCTTTTGACGGGTTGGCGGTGGATTACAACGAGCAGGACGAGCCTGTTTTAATGGGCGTGCGCGGCGGGGAGAATGTGCCGCTGAACGGGATGAGCGACGGGACGACCGACCAGCTGTATCTGTCCTTACGCCTTGCGAGCATTGAAAAATACGCAGCTGAAAACGAGCCGCTACCGTTCATTGTCGATGACATCCTCGTCCATTTCGACGATGAACGTTCAAAAGAAACATTGAAAGTATTGCTCGAACTTTCCAGCTGCACGCAAATCATCTTTTTCACACATCATCAGCGCCTTGTCGACATGATGCAGGAAATCGCCCCGCCGGAAGCCGTCCAGTACTTGGCTTTCCACGGGCAGAAAATTGCCGTGCATTAAACAGGGCTTGCCGAACAAATCCGTTTTTGCTTTTTATCCGGCCCATTCAGTAAGTGCTGCAATGTTTACCAGATACAGGTTGATTCTTTTCTATCTATGGCTGTGGCTTTTGAATTAAGTTTTTTCGGGATCACTATAAAAGCAAGACAAAATAAAAAAGGCCCCGCTTTGTGCGGGTCCTTCTTTTACATCAGGATTCGGTGGAAGAATATTTGTAAAAGCCTTCTCCTGTTTCTTTTCCGAGTTTGCCTTTGTCAATGTATTCCGTTTTCAGCAAGTCTGCTATTTTTTTATACAGTTCATCGCCGGTAGTTTCTGCTTTTGCCAAACTGATATTGTAGGCGGTGTTGATGCCGACAACATCCAGAATTTGGAATGGTCCGGCCGGGGCGCCTGTTGCAATGCGCCATGTTTTGTCAATCGTTTCCGGATCGGCAACCCCTTTTACCAGCAGCATTTGCGCTGCTTCCAACAGCGGTACGAGCAAAGAGTTCAGAATATAGCCCGGCTGCTCTTTGTGCAAAGGCAGCGGCACCATGCCAATTGCCTCTGCGAATGCGATCACATCCTGAAACACTTTTTCATCTGTGCCAGGATGTTTCATGATTTCTGCTGTATTGTTTTTCCAAATTTCATTGGCAAAATGGAGCGCCAGAAATTTTTTCGGGCGGCCGGTTGCTTCTGCAAACTGGCTTGGCAGCAGGGTCGATGAGTTCGTGGCAAAGACCGTTTTTTCCGGTGCCAATTTTCCAAGTTTTTGGTAAAAGTCCTTTTTAATGGAAACCACTTCCGGAATCGCTTCAATGACCAGATCGGCATTGGCTACAGCTTGTCCTAGATCATCAGAAAAAGAAATTCTATGATAGGCTGCGTCCACTTCTTGCTCTGTTGCACCAAGATCTTTCTGGTACCGGGCCTTCAACCCGGAAATTCTTTCTTTTGCCTGTTCGATTGCCTCGGCAGAAATATCATAAACATATACATGAAAGCCTTTAAAAGCCGTTTGATAGGCAATTTGGCTCCCGAGTACGCCGCTCCCTGCAATGGTGATATTTTGAAAGTTCATCATCATACGCCCTTTCTCGCGTTTTATGTAACCCCTTACAATCCTATCGTATCACCATGGAAATGAAGCGTCAAAATTTGAATGGCTATCAATGGAAAAATGCAGTTTTACAGGCCTCATTTGGCGTGCTGGCGCTTATTTTCCGGGTTGCCTGCTATTCACAAAATCGTAAATTTCGCTAGGCGAAAAAGCTTTACTCTTTTTATCAAGGTGATATAATATGGGTTGCATTCAAAAGAACGGATGAAAAAGCCCGCAAAATGAAGAAGAGAGGTCTTATGGAAATCAAAGCTGTCAAACTCAAGCAGAAGTCTACTTTTTACCTGAACAGATATTTAACGGGGGATTCTATAGATTATCGGGAAGTTATTGGCATTATTATCCCAATTTTGGTGGATCAGGCGTTTTTGATCTTAATGAGTTTTCTAAATACGGCGATGATCAGTTCTGCCGGCGTCAGTGCTGTCAGTGCCGTAAACATGGTAGATTCATTGAATATTTTCCTTGTCAACGTATTTATTGCAATTGCAACCGGTGGAACGGTGATTGTTGCCCAGTATAAAGGCATTGGCAATAAAGAAATGGTGTCAAAGACGGCGACACAAGCCATTTCTGCTGTTGCTATTTTTTCGGTCGTGCTTGCCGTGTTTGTGATTGTGTTCAACACGCCGACGCTCAATTTACTGTTCGGGAAAGCAGATGCAGCCGTTTTTCATAATGCGAGAATTTATTTGATTGGCAGCTGTCTCTCGTATCCTTTTATTGCGATTTTCCAGGCAGTACTGGGCGGTTTGCGCGGCGTCGGGGAAACAAAGCCATGCCTCGGCTTGTCGCTGTTTATGAACTTAACGAATACCGTGCTCAATGTTGTATTTATCACTATTTTTCATATGGGTGTCGTCGGCCTTGTGACATCCATTTTATGTGCAAGAATTTTCGGTATGATCGCTTCCATTTTTTACGTTATGAAGTACAATGAGACGATTCGTTTTAAAATAAAAAATGCGCTGCACCTTGATTTTTCTTTATTGAAGAAAGTGATGTTTATCGGGATCCCGTTTGCGGCGGAACAAATCTTTTTTAACGGCGGGAAACTGCTGACACAGACATTTATTGTGCAACTTGGGACATTGGCGCTAACGGAAAATGCGATCGCAAGTTCAATCACGCTGCTCTTCCAGATTGGACCAAACGCGCTCAGCATTGCGATTGTTACGATTGTCGGACAATGCATGGGTCGGCGGAATATCGATGACGCGCGGAAATTTGCAAAGTCGTTTATTGTTTTGTCTTCGCTGCTTTATATCGTAACGACAGCGGTTCTTTTGCCGTTTTTCCCTGTCATGATGCAATTGTTTAATCCGCCTGACTCGATTATTCCGACGATCTTTACGATTGTCCTGATTTCTGCGTTCGGGCAGCCGCTGTTATGGCCGCAAAGTTTTATTATGCCGGCCGTGCTCCGGGCAGCAGGTGACTCAACATTTACATCGGTCGCTTCGCTGTTGTCAATGTGGCTTTTGCGGGTGATACTCGGCTATATTTTAGGGATTACATTCGGTTTTGGCATCATTGGCGTCTGGGTCGCGATGATTGCCGAATGGGGTGTGCGCGGGCTCATTTTTATGAACCGCTTCAAAGGTGCCAAATGGTATGCGCATAAACTGGTTTAACGACGGAAAGCAGTGCGATCGTCCGCACTGCTTTTAGTTTTCAAAATGTGAAAACGTTAACAATTTCGACACAGCTTTTTCCGGCTGCCCATGCTATACTACAAGTGTAAGGAAGGAAAGCCCTTACAGTTTGGGATTGCAGGAGACTCAACCATCCCGATTGGTTCCGTCTTCACGCGTATATTTCGAAAAGCCCAGAACGGTGAGCGCAACCGGTCCACTAAAAAGGAATTGGCGAATGCTCTCCGCCCGTTCAGGCAGCTGAAAAGCAAACCTTTTGCCGGGACATAAACGATTGCCGAAAAAGTGATTTGAAGAATCATGGAAACTCCAGGCACTTGAGTAAATGAATGAAAGCAATTGGGGAACCAGTTTCCGACGATGAAAGTTTTCTAAGGAAAGTTTTCAAAAGGAAAAGGCCGCAAAGCAATTCATTCATGAGAAAAAGTGCTGAACAGTCAAATGAAATGTCAATGAACTTTCAGGCAAAAGAATATGGAAAGGCAAAGGAAAGCCGGATCAGTTACGGATCTTTTAAGGCACAAGCTTTAAAAGCAGCAAATCTTAACAAAGATTTGTATCTGTCACGGAGCCGACGACAGGCGTCCTGATAACATCACACTCCGGCAGCCGGGAAAAGGCTGAAAACCCCATTCATACATTGGGGAGCTACCCCCCGAATGTGAAAATGTATACAGGATGCGGCATGGTTGGGTCCCCTGTAATACCAAACTAAAGGCAGTGCGATGAAGTACCCGTTCATCGCACTGCCTTTTCATTTGGGAAGCATGCCGTTCAAGAAAAAAACAGGATTGCCAAGAAGGTGGGGCTTCCGTTATTTGGAAAAAAGGGAGTGGCCGCGATCGGAATAGGGGGCGAAACAGGTTGGGCTGCAGGGTTCAAGAGGAACAAAAGCGAGTTTGACAACGCCGGAATATCTTTTTTCTCGCTTTCTTCACGCAGGTCAGCCAATTGGACAAAACGAACGCCGGTCGGGGAGCTTTTGTCTAATTGGACCTTCTAATTAGACAAAACATTCAGGGAGCGTTGAGCTTTTGTTCAATTAGAGGGGTTCTAAGTCAAGATTGTCATTTTCCCCCGCTTTCTTAGGCCCAGCCCCCAATCCAAATGCCTGTGCGCCGCGAAACATCCGCGTCCAAAATGTCTTCATCAGGCTGAGGGAGACAAAAAAGGGAGCAAATTTAGCCCCCTGTTTACGAATTGGCTCCTGACTCTTGTTGTTTTTCGACCACTGCCTCATTTGAAATGTTCAGCGTTCCCGTGTACTCCACTAAACCGATCTTGCAGCCGGGGCCGATTTCGATATTTTCCCCGCGAACCGTGCCGGCTTCGGTGTATTCCAAATAGATTTGGTCCCCTTCGATGATATCAGCGTGCAACAGATGCCGCTTTTTTCCAAACATGCCGGGAAGCCCGCCTTGCATGCGGACGTCAATTTTCTTCCCGCCGATTTCGCCCGCGCGGCTGTTGCTATACTTTAACGCAATTTCAATTTCTTCCGCATTTAACAGGCCGCCAACTAGAAACTTTCCTTTTAAAATAAAAGCCTCTGCTTCGACATCTTCTTTGACGTCAAGCGACCCTTTGATCTCTGCTTTTTCCGTGCTGAACCGTCCGCCGATTTCCATCTCCCCGCGTACAAGGCTGGTCTTGATTTCCGCATCCCGTTCAATCCGGCAGCTGCCTGAAACTTTCATTTTCTCTGCCTCTACACTGCCGGCAAATATCCCCTCGCCAAAAACTGAAATCATCTTGGCGGTTGTATTTCCGCTTACCTTGCTTGTACCGCGGATCGACAAGTTCAAGCAATCGAGCGCATCGACAATTTCCGCTTCCCCGTTCACTTTAACATTTCCGTACAATCCGCCGCCATAAGCGCCCGAGCCATTCACAATCAAAGGATTTCTCTCCATGTTCTGCACGCCTTTCTTTATATTTTTCGGTATTCTTTCACAACCGCTGAGCTGTCTTTTTCAAACGTATCCTGGTACTCCACAAGATCAATTTCACATTTTGGACCAATTTTTATACGGGCGCCCCGCACCACTTTCGCCGTCGTCATCTCAAGCACAATATCATCTCCTTCAATACTGTCAACCTTGAGACCCGTGGGCATAAACGGCTTCAGCCAGTTTGAAATAGAATTGACTTTTTTCACCGTGATCTGCTGCCCACCCATTTCACGGATAAAACAGCGCCACAACGGGTTCATTTCAATCTTTTCGGCATTCAGTTCGCCTTCCATTTTGACAGTGCCGTGGATGTTGATTTCCTCGGCTTCACAATCTCCGGCAACAGACACATTCCCTTCAAGCAGAATTTCCGTTCCTTTCACTTTGCCGTCAAATCTTGCATTCCCGGATACGCGGAGATTTTCTGCCAGGACATCATCCAAAAACTTGGCCGATCCTGAAACCTCCATGCTTTTACTGGAGAGACTGCCGTGAAAGGTTGCGGTGCCATTGATCGTGGCATTTTGTGAAACAATGTTTCCTTTAAAAACCGCTATTCCGTTTGATTCCAAACTTTTACACTGGATTTCACTATTCACTGTTCCTTTTCCGTTCACGATGACGTCGTCAAAAGTCCCGCCGTTTGAGGATGCGACTCCGTTTATGACAAGATTTCCCACTTTTGCCCGCCTCCTATAGCCATTTTCCTTTTAATTCTGCTGATAACTCCATCAGATCAAGGTTGACAATCACTTTTGCTTCACGGTCAAACAAAATATCTTCCGCTTTTTTTGTTAAAAAGCAAGTGGAAACGCCGAACTTCCGGATCAGCCATACGTTTGTGCCCTCCGTTGCAAAAGATTTTTCTGCATCCTGCAAGAGCCCAACCAGCATTTTTCCTTCCTCAAGGGAAATCTCCCCGCCGTGCAAAAGTTTTTCCAATAAAAAAATGGCGAGCACTTCCTCAAAAGGAAAAGCCTGTTCTTGCGCCTGCGTTTGTTCGATGTAAAAATTTAGTACAAAATCGGAGGCAATACCCCGTTTCAGTATATCTGCCTTGCTGATCCGTTTCCCGCCGCCCGGTGCAAACATTTCGGCAAGCGCATCAAGCGAAAGGTTTTCTTTCATCGCCTGGATTTTTTCAATCCGCTCCAAAATGCGTTCGCGGGGGAAAAAGGTTTCCTGCCCGGTAAACGTCGATTTGCGGATAAACCAGTCTTCCGGAATCAGGTTTTTCCGTTTCCACCGGTATAATTGCCCATAGGAGATGCCGGTTTGTTCGAGCAGATCTTTTTTGGAAATTAAGTCTTCATCCATTTTCGCCACTCCTTTGCTATTTTTAATATAACATAACACTGTTACACTGTAAACAAGAAAGCAAATTTAGAAAATTTCATCATAACGGGCTCAAAATATGTTATAGTTATATCTATACATAGGATTGATGTTCAGGAGGAAGAAAAACATGATTGCGGAAGAATTCAAAAGGATGCTTGGCCAGAAATCGGTCATCCGGGAAATTGCTGAATACGGGGCAGTACGGGCAAAGGAAATCGGGTCTGAAAATGTTTTTGACTATAGCCTTGGCAATCCGAGCGTGCCGGTCCCGCAAGCTTTTACCGAAAAACTTATGGAACTTGCGAAAAACCCGGCGGTGCACGGCTACAGCCCGAGCCTTGGGATTGATTCAGTCCGTGAAAAAATTGCAGATTCCTTAAAACAGCGGTTTGGCATGCCGTACCGGAAAGAACATATTTTTATGGCGACAGGAGCAGCCGGCGCCATTGCACACGCGTTAAGGGCGGTAACCGTACCGGGAGATGAAGTGCTCACGTTTGCGCCGTATTTTCCGGAATACATGCCATACGTCAATCAAACGGGCGCGGTGTTAAAAGTTGTTCCTGCTGATACAGAAAATTTTCAAATTCATTTTGACGCGTTCCGCCGGATGATTTCGCCCAAAACGGCAGCCGTTTTAATCAACACGCCGAACAATCCTTCAGGCGCTGTCTATTCGGAAGCTACGATCCGGGAATTGGCGCAGATTTTGCAAGAAAAAGAGCAGGAATTCGGGCATGAGATTTATATCATCACAGATGAACCGTACAGGGAAATTGTGTTCAAGGGGGTAGAGGCCCCATACGTTGCAAAATATCATCCGTACACGATTACATGCTACTCTTTCAGCAAGTCGCTGTCGCTGCCAGGCGAGCGGATCGGGTACGTAGCCGTGAACCCGGACTGCCCGGATGCGGAATTGATTGTCAATATGTGCGGTCAGATCTCACGCGGCATCGGCCACAACTGCCCGCCGTCGATCATCCAGCTCGCTGTTGCCGAAGTGCTGGACATCACAGCGGATCTTTCAGTCTATGAAACCAACATGAATATTTTGTATGATGCCTTGACCGATATGGGTTTTTCCATCACAAAGCCCGGCGGTACATTCTACATGTTTCCGAAAGCCTTGGAAGAGGATGCTGTGGCATTTTGCAAAAAAGCACTTGAATATGACCTGCTGCTCGTTCCTTCTGATACGTTTGGCGTTCCGAGCTACTTCCGAATTGCCTACTGCATCCCGACAGAGAAAGTGAAACGGTCGCTTGAAGCGTTCAGGAAACTGGCAAATGAATATCAACTATGAAACATTGGCCAGTCCGCCGTATGTCGTGTAAAAAGAGACTTAGGCTTTTGCATCGGGGCCAATTTAACCATTTTCATGGTATTTGCGGCCGGTAGCAAAATAACAATGTTTCGACCGTTTTATAGAATAAAGTGAACTTAACTTTAAAGCCACTTATCCATCTTCATGGTGTTTGCAGCCGGTGGCAAAATAACAATGTTTCCCTGTTTTATAGAATAAAGTGAATTTAATTTCAAAGCCACACATCCATTTGCATGGCGGCTGCTTTTTCCGGCAGGGAGCATCTCCTGTGGTTCAACAACCCAATAGTGCTAGAGACAGGCAGCTTATGATTTTGAGATC
Organism: Weizmannia sp. FSL K6-3076; assembly: GCF_038007245.1. Classification (NCBI taxonomy): domain Bacteria; kingdom Bacillati; phylum Bacillota; class Bacilli; order Caryophanales; family Bacillaceae; genus Heyndrickxia; species Weizmannia sp. FSL K6-3076. Next base: position 727,302 of record NZ_JBBOWU010000001.1, read on the forward strand.
ATTGAGTCTAAATACTTGATGATCTCTTCTTTGTTTCCGGAGACGGATTCTTCCCTAAGCTGGTCTTTTTTCATTTTTTCCTGTGCTTTTTGCAATATCTTTTCCCCTTTTTCTGCTGGGACCACAACAACTCCGTCCGCATCGCCCACGATAATGTCTCCGGGATGTACGGCTACTCCCCCGCAGGAAATGGGGACGTTTATTTCGCCAATACCGCTTTTTCCGCTAGCGGCTACAGTTGTGCCTCTGCAAAAAACAGGATAGTTCAGTTTTTTAACGCCATCTATATCGCGAATGACGCCGTCCACAACGATCCCGCTTATGCCTAAAGTTTTTGCCATCCCGACCACAAAGTCGCCAGCAATGGCCCTGTACTCATCCCCCTTTGCATCCACGACAAGAACATCGCCAGGTTGTGCATGTCTGATGGCTTTTAGGACGGCTAAATTGTCACCCACCGGCATTTTAACAGTAAAAGCTTTGCCGCAGAGAAAATAGGAAGATTTCAATGGCTTAATCCGCGGGTGCAAGTTATTCAAGCCATCCATAGCATCTGATATACATGTGGTAGGAATAGAACGGAATGCCTCTACAAATGCATCCATCGCTGAACCCCTCTTTCTTTAAGACTTGTTTTATGTATACTATACTAAAATAGAGAAAAAAATGAAAATAAAAAATTGTTATATTCATTCATAATAAAAATGAATAGAGGAGAGGGGAAAAGCCGCTGAAAAAGTCCAAGAGAAAACGGCAAGACACCCCCATTCATAGTGTCTCACCGTTTTTCAGTGTCCTCTGCCGGGGAAGAGGGGCGGTGTTTTTACTCGTATACCACCTTAAACTCCATCTTGTAACTTGCAAAGTCCTGTTTGTTAAACAATGGCAAATACAGCCCGATGTTCATCAGTTCGTCGCCGCCGTAGATTTTGTCTGTTTCAATATGCCGGTAGTTTTTGTCCGGGTCAAGGCCTGCCAGTTTTAATATTTTCAACGGGCCGGCTGCTTCAGACAGTACGTTGAAAAAATAGGCAATGGTATGGTTGCGGTCCGGTGAGACAAATTGCCAGGCGGCGCTGTTGCCTTCAAACGGGCTTATCAGGCGGTAGAACCGGCCAAACTGGAACAATTGCCGGTGTGCTTTGTAAAATGCAACCTGTTCCCGGATCACTGCTTTTTCATCTTCCGTGCATTTTGTCAAATCCAACTCATAGCCGAAATTGCCGCCCATTGCCACGTCACCGCGCGTCGATAACGGCGTAACCCGGCCGGTTTGGTGGTTCGGAACGGCCGAGACATGCGCGCCCATCGTAACCGGTGGGTAGGCGAGGCTTGTGCCATACTGGATTTTCAAACGGTCGGCCGCATCGGTATTATCGCTCGTCCACGTTTGCGGCATATAATACAGCATGCCCGGATCAAAACGCCCGCCACCGCCGGAACAGCTTTCAAACAAAATATCAGGATAACGCGATGTCAACTTTTCTAAAAAGTCATACAGCCCGAGCATATAGCGGTGGGCGGTTTCTCCCTGGTTTTCCGGCTCCAGCAGGGCGGAATGGACTTCTGTCATATGGCGGTTCATATCCCATTTGATGTAATCAACATGGACATGATCCAGAATGTCTGTCATCTGCCGGAAAATATTTTCGCGTACATCCCTACGGCTAAAATCGAGCACATATTGGGAGCGCCCTTCAGAAAGCCCGCGGCCCGGAATTTGCAGTGCCCAGTCCGGATGTTCACGGAAAAGGTCGCTGTCCCGCGAAACCATTTCCGGTTCAAACCAGAGGCCGAATTGCATCCCGCGTTTATGGATTTCTTCTGCCAGGTTTTTGAGCCCCATCTTTATTTTTTCGGCGTATTCATACCAGTCCCCTAAAGAACTGCGGTCATTGTCCCGGTGGCCGAACCAGCCGTCATCCAGTACAAATAGCTCAATGCCGAGCTTTTGCGCCTCGTCGGCGAGTTCAAGCAGTTTTTCATCATGAAATCGGAAATAGGTCGCTTCCCAGTTATTGATCAATACAGGGCGTTCCGCATCTTTATGCTTGCCGCGCAAAAGGTGGCGGCGGTAGAGCGTGTGAAACGTTTGCGACATCCCGTTCAGCCCGTCTCTGCTGTATACCATCACCGCTTCAGGGGAATAAAAAGTGTCACCCGGCTCCAACGCCCAGCTGAACCCGAAATCATTCAGCCCGATTCCAAAGCGTACCTGGCCGAACTGGTCCTGCTGCACCATTCCGGCAAAATTGCCGCTGTAAACGAGGTTCACTACATATGCTTCACCTTGGAATTCCGTTGTTTCAGGCTGGACAAGCGCCAAAAACGGATTTTCCTGGTGGCTGCTGGCGCCGCGCTTGCTGTCTATCCGCTTGATGCCGTCTGTTACGGTTTCTCTTGCTATTTGCCGTTCGCGTTTATGGGCGCCGGGGAGATGCAAAAGCTCAAAATTTCCGGCTGGGAAATCGACATTCAGGCTCATCAAGCGTTCAATTCGAACAGGTTTGTTTCCGCCGTTTGTCAGCACAGCCGCGCGGGAAATCGCCGGAAAATCGCGAAAGATGGTATATAAAAGCGTTAATTGAAGGCCTGTAAGCTTGTCTTCCAACATGATTTTCAACGTTTCGGCTTCATTTTGATTGGCAAAAGTAGCGGGAAGCCCGGGAAGCGCCGGCTTGCCCTTTAAAATGTCATACGCCCGGTAGCGGAAGTCCGTGACCGTTGACCCGTCCGCATGTCGGATAATATGTGCCGGCTCACGGAAATCGCCGTTGCCGTAACCCGGGAATTCCTGCAGTACCGTATCAAGCGAAAATTTGCGGTCTTTTGCACCGGGCGGGTTCGGGGAAAAACTGCGGCCAATGCGCGGATAGGCGCGCCCTCCGTGATAGGCCCTCACCGGTTTTCCCCAATACAGATGTTCCACGTAGCCGAATGCATCCACTTGTAAAAGGTAACTCACTTCATCATTTTGCAAATGGAAAGTTTTCGTTTGTTCCTCAAAACTAATCATCCATCTTCCTCCTCGTTTCGTAAGTGCAGAGGCCATTTTCAGTTTTGTCGCATCAGTTGGAATGGCCGAGGCATCCCCGGTTTTGTTCAATATGATATATACGGTTAGAGAAAATTCTTTTGGGTAAAGGAATGGTGCATATGCTTTACCGAAAGAATCCGTTTACACTTTACTATCATTTTAGTGTTTGCATCCGTCCTTGTCACTTGATTTGTAGAGTAGCTGTGCGGGCGCATCCGCCTCCAAGGAATGCGGCAGCGGCCTTTCCACGGAAAAATTTGGCATAAAAAAGTTAGCGTCAGGTATTGCATTCTTGTGCTGGCGTTGTAAAATGACTATTATTAAAAGTAGATGAGAAACAATTTGTTAACATTTACACAATGGAGCTGATGATGATGCGGGAAACCATTTCAAAAGAAAATATCCGGGAAAGAGTGCGCGACATTGTGTTGAATGATTTCGATGATGACCCTTCGGAAATAAAGGACGACACCCTTTTTGTCGATGATCTCGGTGCGGACTGGATCGATCTTTCAGAGCTGGCTGTGGAGTTATCGGATGAATTTGATTTCGATATAGAGGAAGATGAAATCAACAAGCTTGTTTCCATTGAAAAGGCAACAGACTATATATATGAAAAACAGCGAAAATGTCGTGAACATCTGGCGATCAAACTGCCAAAAATACTGGAAATCAGAAAGCAAAACAAGGCCCGTGGATAACTCGAGATTCACGGGCTTTGTTTTGCTTATGGGTTGCTGAATAAGCAAAATTTATAGATTTGGTTTATAAAAATCTAGAGAAAAGTTTGCGCTCGAGCTGTTTCATCGTACTAGAAGACAGAATCCTGCATTTTGCAGATAGTTTCTTCTATATATTAAGACAGCATTTGCTGATCAATTGGGTAGAAAATCGGATTCGCCCAGCAAGCTTTATTTACGGGATGGCTTACAACGGTGCGATGCACATTTGCAAACCGCTTTTTTTCCATTATACTATTACAAGGCAGTGAAACGCCCGTTTTTTTGAATCGAAAATTTTACACTTTAAACGTGTTCAAGATATTTGTTTTTCAATGGAAGGAGAGATTGGATTGGCCATTTTGCAAGGGGAATCATTGGTGACAGAAATCCGCGGCTTTGATGCAAAAGGTTCCGGGCAGGCGGTTGTCTGGCGTGAAAATGAACTTGGTAACGCGAAAAAATTAAAACTGACCATTCCGCGTACGCTTCTCGGGGAAAAAGTACGCGTCACCGTGGATCAGCCGGAAAAAAGAAGAAGAAAGGCACTTCCGGATGAAATTCTGAAAGCCCATCCGGAAAGGGTGGTGCCCATGTGCCCGCACTTTGACCGTTGCGGTGGCTGTGTCTGGCAGCACTGGGCATACGAAGGGCAGTTAAAACAAAAAACCGTCCATGTAAAAGAAGCCATTGCCGCACAAGGCTTTGACCCGGCGCTTGTCCGTGATACGATCGGCATGGATAATCCTTGGCATTACCGCAATAAAATGGAATTTACATTTGCTCCGGATGGATCGCTCGGCCTGCATGAGCAAGGGAATTTCCGGAAAGTGATTCCGCTTGAAACGTGCCTGATTGCCGGAAAAGAAATGGTAGATGGCGCGATGGAAGTGGCCGCGTGGGTAAAAGAGCATGGCTTAAAAGGCTATGACAAAGATGCGCACGAAGGCCTCTTACGCCACTTAATGGTGCGCCAGTCTTTTGCAACAGGGGAAATGATGCTCGCCCTGTTTGCAACCGAAGCGCCGGATGGGGAACTAGCTGAAGCGGCCCGCGATTTGGCAGAGCGGATCACCGGCAAATTCCCGCAAGTAAAAAGCCTGCTCTGGCTCGAAAATACCGATTGGGCAGACCGGACACAGGCGGAAAAAACACATGTCCTCTCTGGACGTGATTTTATTTACGATGAAATGGGCGGTTACCGTTACCGGATATGGTTCGATACATTTTTCCAAACCAACCCGGTACAGGCACAGAAACTCGTCGATCTTGCGCTTGAAATGGGCCGGCCGGAGAAAACGGAAAAAATGATTGACCTGTTCTGCGGTGTCGGCACATTCTCGCTTCCGTTTGCGGACCGTGTCGGGGAACTTGCCGGCATTGAAATCGTTGAAACCTCGATTGAATCGGCAAAACGGAATGCAAAAGACAATGGCATTTCAAACACATATTTCCTTGCCAAAGACGCACGCAAAGGGATAGATGAAGTGCTGGAAAGCTTCGGCAACCCGGAACTGTTGCTTCTCGACCCACCGCGTTCCGGCGCCGGCGGCAAAGTGATGCGCAAAATCGGCCGGGCCCAACCTGCGCGCATTGTCTATGTCTCCTGCAACCCGGACACATTTGCAACGGATATAAAAGAACTCGAACCGTTTGGCTACAAACTGACTGCCGTCCAGCCGGTGGACCTGTTCCCGCATACGGTGCATGTGGAGTGCGTGGCGCATTTGGTTTTGACGAAGGAAGCTTAAAAAATATGACGCCCTAAAATTGAAAACTTGACTTTTCCAATTTTAGGGTGCCTCTCACTGAAGTGGACGAACTCTGGATTACTTTTTTACTGAAAATTTACCCTTGTTTTCATTTCTTTGATGATCTCGGGTTGAATTTGGCATGGAACATAATCTGTATTGTCAGCCACAAAAAGTAAGAGTAAAATAAGAACCAAGTAAGATTCAAGTAAGACCTATTTGAGGTGAACTGAATGGAAATAAAAAGCTTTTACCGTACCCAGCGAGACCTGGCTACGGCACTAAAACAGCTTGTTGATGCATATTGGAATGAAGAAATCACAGAAGAATTTCTAATCGATGGCATTCAAAGTATGTATAAAAACAACGAAGAGAAACTTATAAAGGGACATACATATACCACAATTGTTCAGCAGCAGTGCGGGAAAAGGCGTATGGCTGTTGTGAGTAAAGTCTTAGATTTAACAAACGTGGAATGAAAGGTCGGATGGCATGTCGGCGGAATTAGCTTATTCTTCCGTATTAACAGGGGCTTCCTTTATGTATTACGAATTTAAGCAAGTTGTAGCCCTTAAACAAAGTGGCTTATCTGATCAGGATATCAGAAAAAAAGTGATAGAGGAAAACATTTTCCAACATAATAAAATTTCAAGCTTGAAGCGTGGCTTGCCTTCCATTTTAAAAAGGACGAATGTCTTGGATGACACGTTAAGGACATTTGTTCTTGAAGAACCATTAGAAGTTGGGAAGGTCATCAATCTTTATGCCATTATGAAGACGGATCGGCTCTTCTTTGAATTTATGGATGAAGTCGTTCAAGATAAGCTTGAAACCAATAATTACATACTTGAGAAAAAGGATTTAAATGCTTTTTTTATGGCAAAGGCTGAGCAAGACGAAAATATTGCGAATTGGTCTGAATCAACCATTCGAAGATTGAAGCAAGTGTACGTGAAAATTTTGGTTGAAACTGGATTATTACAAGATAAAAATTCCCACGAGCTAAGACGGTTGCTGATAGATGAAAAAGTTAAAATGCATATTTCTCGGATTGGCGACATCCGATATATCCATGCAATGGGTGAATAGGTGGTGACGGCGTGGCAAATTTAAATGCAAGATTAGATAAAATCATTCCAAAAATTAAAGAAAAAAAGTTTATTGAGGGCCGGGGTCTCGGGAATGAGATCAGTTTTTACATTTTCGACTATAATCCGGCTGATGAACTAGCGGTTCGGGATTACATCAAGCATGTAAAGAAAGAATTCAGCTACGACGGTTCAGATCGAAACATTATCGAGTTTGATCTTTATAAAATGATGATTGAAATTGCCAAGGAGAAACGAATTTTTGATCGAATATTTGATATAGAAAAGCGACAGGGCAAGGATACATTGTTTAAGGCAATGACCAACTTTGCAAAGCCAAGTATCTTTCTTGATAAAATGAAGCATCAATTGGGAGACCACAATGTCGTTTTCATTACAGGTGTTGGTAAGGTCTATCCGTTTGTTCGGTCCCATAATATCTTGAATAATCTTCAAGAAGTCATTGATAAAATCCCTGTTGTCATGTTTTTTCCAGGTAAATACGATGGACAGTCGCTCCAGTTATTCGGTAAGTTAAAAGATGACAATTATTATCGGGCGTTTCGCTTAGTGGATTAGGGAAAAAGAGGGGGATACAAAAGTGATTATCAGGGACATGTTCCAAAAGGACATTGAAAGAGACATAAAAGGTGTCATTAAAGTTGCACAAACAGATGAAAAGTTTATTTATCAAGAACTTGACGAATATGTGGTCACAAAAGAAATTAATCGGCACTTGTCCAAGTTTTATGAGAACTACCAAAAAGGAATTGATGGCTATACAGATAAAATGGGCGTTTGGATTTCCGGTTTCTTTGGAAGCGGGAAATCGCATTTCTTAAAAATCCTTGCCTATTTACTCGAAAACAAAAAAGTGCAAGGGAAGAAAGCTGTCGATTTTTTCCAAAATAAAATTCAAGACCCATTAATTTTGGCGAATATGAATCGCACTGCATATGTGGATACGGAGGTTATCTTATTCAATATTGACTCCAAAGCTTCACTAGACAGTAAAACCAAAGATGATGCCATTTTGCGTGTTTTTCTGAAGGTATTCTATGAACATCGTGGCTATTATGGCGACATTCCTGGTGTAGCCGAAATGGAAAAATATTTGGATCAAAGGGGTCTTTACAATGCCTTCAAAGTAGAGTTCAAAAATCTTTGTGGGGAAGAATGGGTTGATCGGCGGAATACTTTTTATTTTGACGCTGACTACGTGATCGGTGCACTTACGAAAGTAACAGACATGTCGGAGGAATCTGCGCGTAACTGGTTCGAAAATGGCGTAAATAACTATGAAATTAGCATCGATAAGTTTGCGCAAGAAGTGAAAGATTATATTGATCAAAAAGGCGACAACTTCCATCTTGTTTTCTTAGTGGATGAAATTGGCCAGTTCATTGGCCGCAGCGGAAATTTAATGCTGGATCTCCAAACGATTGCTGAGGATTTGGGAACGTATTGCCAAGGAAAAGTCTGGATTATGGTCACTTCCCAAGAAAGCATTGACAGTATCATCCAGGTCAAAGGTGACGACTTTTCCAGGATTCAAGGCCGTTTTGATACTCGTTTATCCTTATCGTCCATTTCAGTTGATGAAGTCATAAAAAAACGAATTCTTTTAAAGAAGGACTTTGTAAATGACAAATTAAAGCTCCTCTTCCCTGAAAAAAGCGCTATTTTAAAGAACTTGATCAGCTTCCGGGACAGCACGGCAGATCTGCGTGGTTTTGACAATGAACAAGAATTTGCGGATGTTTATCCATTCATCCCTTATCAGTTTAAGCTGCTGCAAAATGTATTTGAACAAGTCCGTAAACATGGTTCCTCTGGTAAGCACTTATCAGAAGGGGAACGTTCCATGTTATCAGCATTTAAAGAAGCTGGCCTCCGTTATAAAGATGCTGAAGAAGGGGCACTGATTCCGTTCTATGCTTTCTATGACACAATCAAGGAATTTTTAAACCCTTCCATTTCAAGGGTTATTGACGGCGCATATGAAAACCCCGCTTTAGCAGATGACGAGTTTAATATGGATTTGTTAAAAGTGCTCTTCATGATTAAATATGTCAAAGAGCTGCCGGCAAATTTGGACAATATTGCCACGTTAATGGTGACAAACATAAATGAAGATAAATTGCAACTTAAAGAAAAAATAAAAGTATCGCTTAGAAAACTAATTCAACAAACATTAATCCAAAAAAATGGCGATAACTATATTTTCCTTACTGATGACGAGCAAGATATCAACCGGGAAATCAAGTCTTTAAATATAGATGAAGAAATCGTCAAAAGGGAACTGGCAAACTATATTTTCCAGGACCTTTATGACGAAAAACGGTTCCGTTATTCCAGTGATTACTCTTTCAGCTATAATCAAAAAATGGATGAGAAAAATTATGGGAATCAAACATCTAATATTGGTATCAACATTCTTTCCCCGCTTTCGGATCACTATCTCAAGTCTGAGCAAGAATTAATGATGATGTCGTCTGGTATTGGCGAAATGATCGTCAAGCTTGGCGGAAGTGATGCCTATGTTGAAGAAATTGGGGAAGCTTTAAGGATTGAAGAATATCGAAAGAAGACAAATATTACCCAGCTCCCTGAAAATATTCAAAACATCTTGAATAACAAACAAGCTGAAGTCCGTGAAAGAAGAAGAAGGGTTCGTGAACTGCTAGAAGAGGCAATTAAAGACGGTTCCTTTTTTATTTACGGTGACAAGGTAGATATTAAAGGTTCGACTGTTCGTGAAAAAATCAATGCTGCCTTTACATTGTTAGTGGATAATGTCTATACCAAACTAGGCTATGTAAAAGAACATTTGGAAAATGAACGAAGCCTTATTTCCATTTTAGCTGCCGGTCAGGAGAAACTTCCTTTTGCAGATACATTAGGGCCGGATCCAAATGAGCTGGCCAAACGTGAAATTGCAGAATTTATCAGTTTGCAAGATGATCTGAAAAAACAAGTAAGAGTAAAGATCTTATATGATCGCTTTAGTGATAAGCCTTATGGTTGGAAACAATTGGATATTGCTGGATTAATTGCTCAATTGTTGAAAGAACAAAGGATTCGTATTCGATATAAAGCGGAATATTTGGAACCGGAAGAAAACGTCAACGCATTGGTGACTATCTTCGCCAAACCAGCAGAAGCCGATTTGGCTATTGTAATCAAACGGGTAAAAGTTGATGAAAAGCTTATTCGGATTGCTAAGGGGATCTGTAGGGATTTATTTAATAAAACAGATTTGCCAGATGATGAAGATGGCCTATTAAAAGAAATTAAAATGCTCATTGAGCAGCAGATTCAGGAGATTAAAAATTATAAGATTCATTATGAAGGTAAAAAATATCCTGGATTAAGTTTGTTGAATAAAGGGCTGGAATACTTTGGGCAATTTCATAATGGTTTAGACAATGTTTCGTTCTTTATGAAGCTAAAAGAATTGGAAGATGATCTTTTGGATTGGGAAGAAGATATTGTCTACGTGAAAAGCTTCTTCGGAACCGATCAAAGGAAAATTTTCGAAGATGGTTTAGCCGCATTGAAGAAATATGAAGAAAATAAAGCTTATTTATATGGTGATGAAATTGAAAGAGCGATGAGCCAGCTTCGTTCTATTATTGAGGATCCGATTCCATATAAAAAAATAAAGGACATACCAGAGCTCATTCATGTCATGGATGAGCAAGTCAAAAAAGTGTTGGAAGAGAAGAGAGAAAATGCCATTGCGAAGTTGAAAGAGGATCAGGATTACTTGTTATTACGTACTTCCCAGTATGGCGTTTCGAAAGTTACAGAAGATAAAGTCAACCAGTATTATGATAACCTTTATGGGAGTGTAGAATCTTTTTCCGATATTTTTAAGGTAGACGCAACAATTTCCCAAAGTACAACCTTTAAAGAAAGAATGGAAAGAGAGATTCAAAGAGAAATGGCGGCATGGCAAAGGAAGAAAAAGGAAGAGGCAAGACGACCAGGAGACGTTGTGGTAGGATCTGCCGCACCGCCTGTTCAAAAGCAAAAGAAAACGGTCAAGGTCACACAACTTGTTGATATTAAGACTTTGAAGACCGAGGAAGATGTAGACCGTTACATTCGTGCATTGTCTAATCGATTGAAACAAATCATTAAAGAAAATAGCGAAATAGAATTTGTGGACTAACTGGGGTGAAAAGCATGAATAAATCAGCATTAAAGACCTTTGCAACCAACGCCCGAAGAGAACTGCTGAAAAAAGTCGAAGCAAGGGCCATGAAAATCGGAATTACCGAAGACAATATTAAAAAAGCAGAAATTGAAAGCTCGGATGCCATCTTTATTGATGGCAGACAGCTTTCAAAGGAAGAAAAAAATCAAAGGAACCGTTTAATTGATCGGGTTCATGAAATTGGCTTTAAGCGGGTAATGGAAGAAGTTGCCTACACGTGGTTTAACCGCTTTACTGCTCTTCGTTTTATGGAAGTTAATGACTATCTTCCGACAAAGGTTAGGGTCCTGTCCTCCACATATGCCGACAGCACAGAACCGGATATGATGAAGGAGGCTTTGTCACTTGATTTAGATATCGATAAAGAATATGTTTATGAATTAAAAATGAACAACCAGTCAGAAGAGTTGTTCAAATATCTGATTATCAAGCATTGCAATGATTTGAATCGTTATATGCCGTTTATGTTTGAAACAATTAATGACTATACGGAGATTCTTTTCCCGGATGGTTTGCTTGCTCCTGATTCATTTGTTCGGCAGATGGCCAATACTGAGGAAATACCAGAAGATAATTGGAAAAAGGTTGAAATTATCGGTTGGTTATACCAATACTATATTTCTGAAGAAAACGAACGTGTAATTAAGGCGAAAAAAAGATACAAAGCTGAAGAATTGCCATTCGCAACCCAATTGTTTACTCCTGAATGGATTGTGCGATATATGGTCCAAAATGCATTGGGCCGTTATTGGATTGAGTCACACCCAGAACATCGGGATCTTATAAATGATTGGGAGTTCTATCTTGAAAATCCTAATCCAGAAGCTGATTATGAAGAAAAGTTGGCTCCTTACATCAATAATGAACTAAAAGTTGAAGATATTAAGTGTTTTGATCCTGCAATGGGAAGTGGGCATATTCTTGTCTACATGTTTGATGTACTATTCGAGATTTATAATAAATGTGGTTATATAGAACGTGAAATTCCTCGTTTGATTATTGAAAATAATCTGTATGGATTGGACATTGATGATCGGGCGTATCAACTGGCAAGTTTTTCTCTTATCATGAAAGCACTCGAGTATAATAAACGTTTCTTGAGAAGTATTGAGCGGGATGGACTGAAAATGAATTTAGCTGCTATTCAAGAAACAAATTTGCTAACAGAACAAGAGGTGGAATTCTTAGCAGGAGAACCTTCTGGAGAGAAATATGAAAAGATCAAGGAATTTGTTAATCAATTCTGTAACGCAAAATCAATTGGTTCACTCATCAAATTAGAATTCAATGATGTTGACTTTATTCGGGATAGAATAAACATTGTTGAGCATCAACAGGGTAATCTCTTTGAAGAAGAAATAAAGGGACGAGTTTTACCTCTTTTTAAAAAACTTGTAAAACAGACTGCAATAATGAGCCAGCGATATGATGTATTCATATCAAATCCGCCTTACGCTGCTAAAAAGTATTTGACTGTTGAAGTAGCAAACTATTTAACCAAACACTATCCAGATGTAAAATACGACCTATTTTCTGCATTTATTGAATTTAGCTTTCACTCTACAAAAAAGAATGGACAAATGGGATTTATGTCTCCTTTTGTATGGATGTTTATTTCTTCATATGAGAAGTTACGTAAAAACATCATTAAGAATCGAACAATAAGTAGTTTAATTCAGTTAGAATACTCAGGCTTTGATGGGGCAACTGTACCAATTTGCACGTTTACGCTAAGAAACTATCCAAGTAAAACATCTGGAGAATATATCAGATTGACTGATTTCAGAGGCGCAAGAAATCAGCCAATTAAAACTTTAGAAGCTGTTCAAAACCCGCAAGTTTCTTATCGCTATTCGTTTAAACAAGAAAATTTCACTAAGATCCCTGGTAGTCCGATTGCTTATTGGTTATCAAATATAAATATTTTTGATAATGAAAAATTGAGCGATACTTATTGCTCTGGAGGAAGAAATAAGACTCATAACAACGAAAAATATATTAGATATCATTGGGAAGTTTCAAATATAGGTAATAAATGGGTCAGTTATCAAAATGGCGGAGAATATAAAAAATACTTTGGTAACGACATATTTGTTGTAGATTGGACAGAGGAAGCAAAAGAGTTTTATGCGTCACATGGTGGATTAGTAAATAAAAAATTTTGGAATAAAGAAGGCATTACGTGGAATCTAATTACTTCTTCAAATCCAGGATTTAAAATAAAGGAGAACGAATCGCTATATAGCTCAGGATCACCAACGATTTTTAATGAAGATTTTAAAATTGATTATTATACCTTAGGTTTATTAAATTCGAAAGTTACCCAATATCTATTGAGGATAATAAATCCTACTATGAATACTACTGTAGGGGATGTTTTATCGCTACCCAATAAACCTACTACTAAGGAGAAAAAAGTAAAAATTAATAATTTAGTTCTAGCGAATGTCTCTATAGCCAAGGAGGACTGGGATTCCATTGAATTATCCAGAGGGTTCAAGAAACATCCACTACTGAATTTTGATACAAATAAATTAGAATTATCTTTTAAAAGTTGGAACCAATGTACTAAAGATCGAATTAAAAAATTTAAAATAAATGAAGAAGAAATAAATACTCATTTTATTAGTGAATATGGCTTAGAAAATGAGTTGATCCCAGATTTAGAAGGAAAAGATTTAACGTTAAGCGAAGCAAATATGGAACGTGATATTAAAAGTTTTATATCTTATGCAGTTGGCTGCATGTTTGGAAGATATTCCATTGACGTTCAAGGACTTGTCTTCGCAGGTGGGAAATTTGATACAAATAGGTATCAAATTTTTCATGCGGATAAAGATAACATTCTTCCAATTTTACCAGGAGCCTATTTTGAAGATGACATTGTTTCAAGATTCGTTGATTTTGTGCGAATCACATTTGGTGAAGATACTCTTAACGAAAACCTTGACTTTATGGCCGATGCTCTTGGTCGAAAAAAAGGCGAAACAGCTAAAGAATCTTTGCGCCGTTATTTCTTGAATGACTTTTATAAGGACCATGTTCAAACATATAAAAAGCGTCCAATTTATTGGCTGTTCACATCTGGCAAAGAAAAAGCTTTTAACTGTCTGATTTACATGCATCGCTATGATAAAACGACTTTATCCCGAATCCGTACTGACTACTTACATGAATACCAAATTCGCCTTGATGCGGAAAAACAGGATTTGCTGAATATCATAGATGGTGATTCAACGGCAAAAGAAGTCAGCAACGCCAAGAAGCAACTTAAATCTCTCGATAAAAAGATTGCTGAGCTTAAGCAATACGATGAGTTGCTACACCATATGGCAGACATGCAGATTGAAATTGACCTCGATGATGGAGTGAAAGTGAATTACGAAAAGTTCAAAGGACTCTTGGCAAAAATTTATTAAGAAAAATTGGATACATCAGCGGTTGCTGGTGTATCTTTCGTTTATAATGATTTGTAGGGCAGGTGAACGAAATGGACATTCATCAAATTGAAATAGCACTTTCAGATATTTTCCACGAACCTTTAAAAAATGGAGAATCACGAAAGCTTGTTTTCTGGCTGGATAAAGACAATGAATTTGCTGAGGATATTAACCAAATCAGTGTTGATGGGGTTAAAATACATCAACTAACAGACCACAATCAATTTTATACAAAATATTTACTGGAAGAAGAGGAACCGAGCACTTCTTTCCTCATTTACACCAACCTGGATTTAGCAATGGAAGAAAATTGGTTAGCGGACACTGTACTGTATTCAAAAACATTTTACGCTGATAAGATCTCGTTGATATTAAGCGATTTACATATTGATCCATCATTACGGGCGACCATTAAGAAATATGAAAAGTTTTTCAACAATAAAGAGCGATTCAAAAAATTTGCGGACTTTGGAATTGAAAACTACACGGAAGAAATGATTGAGCTGGCGATTATGAGTGTTTTATGCAACGTCAAAACGCCTGATTTTGAAGATGTCTTAAAATCCGTCTTGATGGATTCTCTTGATGAAAAGGAAAATAAATCCTATATGCAGTTGGATAAGTTCTTTAATGTAGATGTGTTTTGGCGGTATGTAGAGCAAATATACGGCTATGAACGGGAAGAAAAAACGCTGAAAACATTATTTATCCATTTGGTCGTAACAGCGTTCAGTCAATCAGTCGGAAGTGAAAATTTAGCGGATTTAAGTGGCTTTATTGCCCAGCATAACAAAACAAACGCTCTTGTATTTATCGATCATTGGATGCATCATAAAACAGATGATGCAGTTTTTGATGAATATACGGAGATGGTGGAACAGGAAATCCAGCTTCCTAAAATTATCATTACGATACCGGTTGATACATTTAAACAGGCAGATATTTTTCCGTATATCGACAAGGCCATTATAATTCATATCGCAAACGGCCTTTTTACCCATCTTGAGGATTACGAGGAATACACGAAGCTCATTAAACTGCGACGGGCCAAGCACTACTATGGTAAATTTTCTGCGATCTATGAAGCCCTGTATTATACAGTAAAAATGCAGGAGTTTTATAAAGAACATCGGCAAGGGATCCCGCAAGGTCATGCAATCGATTTATACGAGCGCTACATAAAAGAATATTATCGAATGGACACATATTACCGTAAGTTTTATGTTGCTTTTGACAAAGGCAATAATCATGATTTGATGAAGAAGCTGAAAGATCTTGTAGAAGATTTGTACACAAATTGGTATATGGAGGAACTCAATACACTTTGGTCAAAAGCAGCTGAAGCAGAAATGATACAGGAATGGTCACTGCCAGGCATAAAAAACCAACAACATTTTTATTCCTCCGTGATTGCGCCAAAACTGCGAAATGGCGAGCGGGTTTTCATCCTTGTTTCGGATGCGATGAGGTACGAAATTGGTGTGGAACTGGCTGAACGTTTGAACGCTGAAACGATGGGTAGTTGTGAAATGGAAACAATGCTTAGCGTTCTTCCATCTATTACAAAGCTTGGCATGCCTGCACTCTTGCCACATCGGGAAATTGATATCGATACTAACGGGAATGTGTATGTAGATGGCATGAATGCAGTCGGCTTTGAAAATCGGAAAAAGATAATCGAGTCGAAGGTATCCGACAGCATCGCCGTTCATTTTCAAGATATCTTGGCCATGAATAAGATGGGACGGAGAGAAACATTTAAGGGAAAAAAACTAATCTACATTTATCATGACCATATTGATGCGGTGGGTGACAAAGCAGCAACAGAACGTTACACTTTCGATGCTGTAGAAAAGGCTTTAAACCAATTATTCGATCTTGTGAAAATCATTCGCGGTGATTTAAGCGGGACGAATGTTTACATTACTTCTGATCATGGCTTCTTATATCAAAGAGATGCTTTAGAAGAAAACGACAAAATTGGGCAGGATAAACTGGATGCGATTGAATTCAAACGTCGTTATATCTTGGCAAAAGAAAAGCGGGATGTTCAGGGACAACTTGCTGTTAATTTGTCCTCAATTATTAAAAACGAACAGCAACTCACTGCCTATATCCCAAAAGCAAATTTGCGGTACAAAATGCAAGGATCCGGTATCAATTTTGTTCATGGCGGGGCAAGTTTGCAGGAAGTGGTCGTGCCTCTTCTTTCGTGGAGAAACAAACGCTCCGGGCAAAAGGGTGCCAAAGCCATTCAGAAAGTGGATATCAAACTGACAAACACGGCTCGTAAGATTACGAACAGTATTTTTAACCTTGAGTTTTTCCAAACAGAAAAGGTTGGGGACAAAATGACGCCTCGAACTGTTGTGATTTATATGGCAGATGAGGCAGGAAATGTTTTATCCAATGAAGAAACCATTATTGGAGATCGTTCATTCGATAACCCGGCAGACCGGACCTTTAAGATAAGGTTTGTATTAAAAAATATGGCGTATGACCGAAACCAAACGTATTACTTGATCATTAAAGATACTGAAACAGGGATTGCAGTGGAAAAAATTCCATTTACGATAAACTTAGGCATTGTGAGCGATTTTGATTTTTAAGCGGGGAGGGGAGAAAAATGGAGGAAAGTGTAAACCAAGTACCGACTGCTGATCTTGATAAAAAGCTCAATGATTCCTTTGCTGGTCGGGTTGTACGGAAAGATCTGACGAAGCTGATTAAAGAAGGCGCCAATGTTCCGATTTATGTGCTGGAATATCTACTTGGCATGTATGCTGCAACGGATGATGAAGAGAGCATTCAGGAGGGCATCAACCGAGTTAAAAAGATACTGGCAGAAAACTTTGTACGCCCGGATGAAGCGGAAAAAGTAAAATCTCGGATCCGTGAGCTTGGCCAATACTCTGTTATTGATAAAGTGAGCGTAACGCTGAATGCAAAAATTGATACATATGAAGCGGAATTCTCCAACCTTGGATTAAAGGGGGTTCCGGTTTCACCGATGTATGTAAAAGAATTCGACAAGCTGCTTATCGGCGGCATTTGGTGCATGGTCAAGCTGGATTACTTTTATGATGAAGAAGTAAGGAATACAAACCCATTTAGCGTCAGTGCGCTTCAGCCGATCCAACTTCCGAATATGGACATCAATGAAGTGTTTGAAGGTCGCAAGCATTTTTCCAAGGATGAATGGATTGATGTGCTCATTCGTTCAACTGGAATGGAGCCGACTCAGCTTGAGAAACGGGTAAAGTGGCACTTGCTCTTAAGGCTTGTTCCACTCGTTGAAAATAATTACAATATGTGTGAACTCGGCCCCCGTGGCACTGGAAAGTCCCATGTATATAAAGAACTTTCACCGAACTCAATCTTAGTATCCGGTGGCCAAACAACGGTGGCAAACCTTTTTTACAACATGTCTACAAGAAAGATTGGGCTTGTCGGAATGTGGGATTGTGTTACTTTTGACGAAGTGGCCGGGATTCGTTTTAAAGATAAAGACGGCATTCAAATTATGAAAGATTATATGGCTTCTGGATCTTTTGCACGGGGCAAAGAAGAAAAGAATGGCAGTGCATCAATGGTCTTCGTGGGTAATATCAACCAAAGTGTGGATTCTTTAATTAAGACTTCCCATTTATTTGCTCCTTTCCCGGAAGAAATGGCAAACGACAGTGCGTTCTTTGACCGGATGCATTATTATGTGCCAGGTTGGGAAATTCCAAAAATGCGTCCGGATTTCTTTACCGATAAATACGGCTTTATTGTGGATTATATGGCAGAGTTTTTCAGAGAGATGAGAAAGCGGTCGTATTCGGATGCATTAGACCATTATTTTAAGCTTGGTAATAATTTGAACCAGCGGGATACGGTTGCTGTAAGGAAAACTGTTTCCGGGTTGGTGAAACTGATTTATCCGAACGGAATTTTTACAAAAGAAGATATTGAAGAAATTCTCATCTATGCTTTAGAAGGCCGACGCCGTGTAAAAGAGCAGCTTAAAAAGATCGGCGGGATGGAATTTTACGATGTCATGTTCTCTTATATCGATAAAGAAACGATGGAAGAGAACTATGTGGCCGTCCCGGAACAAGGCGGTGGAAAACTGATCCCTGAAGGCATGGCGAAACCTGGCCATGTTTATGTTGTGGGTCATGGGAACTCTGGAATGATTGGCGTCTACAAGCTTGAAAACCAAGTTGTAAGTGGGACAGGAAAGTTTGACAAATCCGGCGTGAGCTCCCACAGAGAGGCAAAAGAAAGCCTCGATACTGCTTTCCGCTATTTCACCGCTAACAGTAAGAGCATCAGTAACACGATTAGCACGAAAACGAAGGACTACTTGATGCATATTAGCGACTTGCAAGGAATTGGCTTAACCAGTGAACTTGCGGTTGCTGAATTAATTGGCCTTTGCTCGAGTGCGCTGAATAAACCATTGCAGGAGAGCATGGTTGTGATTGGGAACATGACAGTCGGTGGAACCATTTCTAAAGTGGAGGAGTTTGCCAATGTTCTGCAGGTATGTGTCGATGCCGGGGCAAAGAAAGTGCTAATCCCAGCATCGTCTGTGATGGACTTGCAAACGGTGCCCCCAGATTTATTGGTGAAGGTTCAGCCTGTGTTTTATGCGGATCCGATTGATGCAGTGTTTAAGGCATTGGGGGTGAGTTGATTTCATTACTCTGAATAAGGAGATGAAAATATGAGACCGGATTCATTAAAATACCAGGAAACCATTGCTAAGGAATTTGAAGCAGTAAAAGATCGTGTCCGATACTTGATTGGTTCTGCACATTGGGGGGAAGAAGGGCGCTATAAAGAAGTTATTCTGATAAATTTTTTAAGACGGATCCTCCCCAATACTATTTCTGTAGGTACGGGTTTCATTAAAGATGGTGACAATGTCTCGACCCAGTCGGATGTTATTACTCAACTTTCGCAGACTGAAACAGGTAGGTATACCTTGATATAATTCGGCAGACCCGCAATCCATTGTTGTAGTTGACTTTTGATCAGTTGTTGAATTTTCTTATTACTTTTATCCAGAGTATCTTCAAGAATCTCGACTAACTGCTGCAATGCAACAGCCCAATCAAGGTCATCTATTTCATCACATAATTCATAAAACATGCCACCTAATGTTCTGTCATCTACACTGCAACGGTTTTGCCATGACAAGACAATATACCTTGCAAACACAATGGTCGTGTGGCTGATAAGCGCGTCATATGAACGACTCTGGAATTCCTTTTGTAGTTTTAATAGGGACTTTGTTGTTTTGAAGAAAACCTCAATATCCCAACGCATCCCGTAAATACGGATGATTTCCTGGTCACTCAGTGTACAGTCTGTACTCAAAATCGCCAACCAGTCGCTTTTCTTGTTGCGGTTGCGAACAAAGACAACTTTAATTGGCACGCCATTGGCCTGCGTTGTATGGATGGAACGCAAGATTCCTTTCTTTCCACTAGTCGGTTTAGCTAGACGATACAATTCATCTAGGCTAACACGCTTACCATCGACAAAATAGCGTTGTTTTAATTTTTTGACCATACCAATTACGTCAAGACCTTGTTCTGTAATCTCCTTGATGAGAGGTTGTTGGGTGAACCACGAATCCATTAGAACATAGGAAGCATCGATACCAGAATTCATCGCCCGGGCAATCATGCCGGGAATCTGTTCTGGTGCCGTTTGTAATGCTTCTTTTCGGCGCTTATAACCGGAACTGCGTTTATCGATATTTTCGGATATGCCGTTGATCTGGCTCTTTTTCGAACTCAATAATGAGAAGTCAACGGGTAGGAATGTTGCGCCATCAGACCATCCTAATGTCAACATGCGGAATCCTTTGTAAAAACGCATTTTTTGAGATGCATGATCAAAGCAGCGAGCCAGAAGCTCAACGTGTTTGCTTCGGTTCCGGTCATAAGATGAATCATCTAAAATCAATACTTTCGGACGGTCATGACGTGTCAATTTCGAAACTTTTCCAATCACTGAGGCAACCAGTGAAAGGAGGAAACGACGCCAGTTGAACGTTGATTGGTTGAGAAACCGATAAACGGTATCTTTGGCTGGAATGTCTGTAGCTTTCTTACTTTTTAACATCCTGAACCAGTTTTTGTTTTCAAAGATCATACGAATCAATTTCATAATTGCTCTTTTTAAAAAGACAGAGACCTGCAGAATTCTCAATTTATATTTTTTAAAAATTTTTAATGCTTATGCAGCTTGTTGTGTTTGTTTTATCATGGCATTTATGCGGTCTGCAGCTAACTTTGATGCGTTATAAATTAGAGTTACAAGATCGAAATGTACTTTTGCCCGTTTGTCGGTCCTGTATCGAACATTGTTAAGCTGAAAGAATTCCTTCAAATAGGCGTTTACTCGTTCTACTGCAGTCCGGCGTTTGAAAATGTTCTTCCATGCCTTAGATCCCCGGGCAGGAGCTGTATATTTACGAAGATCTGTCGTAATCTTTACTTTATACACTTTTTGACAGATGCCTTCATTGGCCAGTGGGCAGTCTGCACATTCTTTTGGCCGGGTGTACTTCAATGTTTCATACTTGGCGTCGTAGCTGTCATAACGATAAGAATACTCTCTGAAACAGGTGAGAGCGAAATGTTTGTCAAAGCCCTCTAGTTCCGGTTCATTCCGTTTATTGTACGCAATCACGGATTGGCATCCCATACGGTAAACCTGTTGATAGATCGGTTCATAATCGTAACCGGCATCCATTGTTGTATAATGCAAAGCCGGCAAGTTTAATCGTTGCTGAATCCCTTTAAGCAATGGGATTGCCGCCTTTCCGTCATTCAAGTTCCCCGAGGAGAACAAAGTCTGTAAGATATATTGGCTGGAGGCTCCAACTGCCAAATGGCCCTTATAGCCAAACCAAAACACATTCTTGCCTTCACTGTTCTTTTTAATGCCCCATTTCGGATCTATCGGAACTTGAGATCGCAGTTCATCCAAAGGGGCATCCAGTTGGGCTTCAATTTTCTTTTCATAAATGGGCAGATTTGCTTCTTTTTCAGCTTGTTCAGCCAGCCATTTTTCCCGTTCTTCTTTGGGCTTTCTGCCACGTTTTTTTGGCTCTTTGTCCGGTTTTTCTTTTTTGGGTGGTGCCTGGTCCCGGGCTTCAAAATGCGTGGCATCGATGGCGACTGTATCATCCATGATAAATCCTTCGGAAATGGCCTGTGTAATCACTTCTTTCAGTGATACTTCCAAAATATTGGTCTCTTCTAGTTTGGTAATGAGCCGGGAATAAGAAGCCTCAGAAGGTATATGGTCTGATACAAGAAAGCCACAGTTTAGTTTAAAAGCAATATCTTCATTAAGCCGTTTTACAAGGTCTTTGATCGTTGGGATTCGTTCAACAATCCGAATGAAAACAGAGATCACCATGGCTGCATAGTTTAATGCTTCAGGTGCGCCAAGATTGGATTTCTTAGAGATGGCATGGCAGATTTTATCCAAATTTATAGCTGAAATAATGGCATCATAACGGTGGGTAGGCTCCATTTCATATAATTCTTGGATGCCAAAAAAACTTATTTGTCGTATAATGGTCAAAGGGAAGTCCCTCCTGTCTTTTTGGTTTTCTTGGCAATTACCATTATACAAGACTTGGGGAGGTACTTCCTTTTTTGTGCTCTGAAACCCTTGGGGCGCAGGGACTATGAAATATGAAATTCATTCATTTGAGTTATTTCCAAAATTAATTGAAAAGGAAATAAAACGCAGGCATAGCAGCCAAACGGTTATCGAGGCTTTGCAAGAAGCAGGGTTCAAAAAAATCGAAGAAGTTAAATTATGGGAAATAAGAAAGGTACACGAAAATAAAGCGCAATTATTAAAAGACATAAGTGAGAGAACAGGAAGAAGCATTTTGTATGAACTGGATGATCAAGAACTAAGTTTGCTGGCCGATTATGTCCAGAAAAAGGTGACAAAGGAAAATAACATCGTTGAAAAAGACCGGTGGACAATATGGAAGGCAACTATTTAGCTGATTGACCGCCTGCAGGGCAACGGGTAAGAACAACATACTTCCCTAAATTTTTCCAGGCATAAAATTAGAAGATCTGGAAATGCATCAAAAGGGGATGTTCAATTTTATTTACTAAATCCTGAACAATATTTATGTGTTTATGAGGCTTCCTCTATGAATAGTTATAGAGCAGATCATAACAATTATAAAGACATTGATAAAATAGATTTCCGGAAATATAAGTCCTGAAATTGAAGTATTTTTAACCATTTTCGGCCATTTCCTGGACAGTGCCGAAACGCGGCAAATTAGGGAAAGTGGCCGGTACTACTATTTTAGGCCGGGCCAGAATCAGTGCCCGTCAATGTCGAAGCAAACGCTATTGATTGAGCATCGTTTTAAAAGATGCAAGGGTCGTCTGATGGCTGACCCAGATTCTGCTTAACGGATAGGATGTCCTGATATCTCACAGCACTTGAGCCATGTGGAATGTGTTTGCGTTGTAAATTTGATATAATGAAGAAATAAACCACAAGGTGGTGAAACGTTTTGAGAGTGAGCCGTGAAGAATTAAAGCGGATGATTGATCAAATTCCTGAACAAGATGTCCTTGAAGTGTATGATTTTATTGAATTTTTAACCTTCAAGCGGGGAGAACAAGCACTACACGAACAGGAAGTTGAATATCTGGCAAAAGATGAAGAAGTTGTTCGTCAGGTTCAAAAGAGTCGCGAAGATCGGCGAAACGGACGCATTTACAGCAAAGAACAGGGGCTTAAGTATCTTCGGAGACGTTTCAAGGAGTCTTAAGCATGGACAAAGAGTATCGTGTATTTTGGTCACAAACTGCGCTGGACGAATTGAGCAATATTCGGGCATACCCTTCAGATGTAAAAGAAAGAATATATTTGGATTCATTTAATCGTTTGTCCTACATGCCTACGATTACTGCAAAGAAAATACCAAGCGGTGTGTTGGAAGGTTGTTGGGTAAGGCTCGGGCTTTATCAGGTAATGTTAGTATTTGAAGTGGATGAAGAGGAATCAACCGTTTGGATCGAAGGCATAAAACACAAGCGGGAAAATGTTTATTGGAAAAATCAATAAAAATTGGTGTCTGCGAAAAAATTGCAGATACTCTGTAAGCCCAAATATAAAAAATCAGCGCATCTTTTTTGGTGCGAATAACAAATAGCCGTTTATCTTTGCTTTTTTCTAAGATAAATGGCTATTTTTCACAAGTTGCCTGGATAAGTATTGACCTAAGCATATATCGGTTTAAAATACCGGATTTCTATGTGGACTTGCTGAATAAACAAAAATTTCAGATTCGCCAAGGATTTCGGCTCCTTTTGTCAAATATAAATTGTAAGGATTTTATGGGATACATGTAAAAAAGCCTTGCGCTTGAAGGCCGTTATCATGCATATACAAAATGACCGAACCTCAATTCAATTATGCTACTTTTCCAATGTCAGGGCTTCTCTCACTGAGTTGCCGAACGCGGGGATTATTTTCTATCCCGAAAATTTACCCTTATTTCCATAGTCTCGGCTTGAATCCGCCATCATTCGGGCGATGACAGCCCTTATATTAAATGTTAGAATAAGGTAATCTCATATATTCATAGGGGGAAAAGATGGTCAAATTTGGATTTAAGTGCGTGATTTCTTTTGTAACGGCTTTCGCTTTCGTATTCCTCGCTTTGTCAAATGGTTCGTTCATCAAGGCGCATGCATCTTCCATTACTGTCAAACATGCAACCAGATCGGTGAACCTTGTTTCGAAAGCATCAAGCGCCGGCAAAAAAGTTGGCACTTTGCCCGGTAATGCGCCGGTATTTGTCACCGGTTCGTCGGGCAGCTATTACCGGGTTCAATTTCAAAATAAAACGGCCTATGCGTATAAAAAATACGTGGCAAACGGCAAACCAAAGGCGTGGTATACCGGCTATGCTGCTGATACGGTATATTTGCACGACATCCATACGGGAAAAACATTGAAAAATACGCTTTATCTCGCAACGCCGGTTACCGTTTATGCGAAACAGGGCCACTGGCTGACCATTGGTTATGCAGACGGCTATTACGGTTATGCCCAAACTTACGATACCCATGTTGTCCGCTACGCCAAACGGGGAATAGATTTATCATATTTGCAACCATCCGGGACGAACGGGATTGATTTCAAAAAAGTGAAAGCGGCGGGTTTCAGCTATGCGATTATAAAAGCAAGTGAGGGAACCGATTTGCCAAAAACGGACACCAAGGATTATTTTGTACAGGATGTTAAAGCGGCAGCCAAAGCCGGTTTAAAAGTTCATGCTTATCACATGTTTGACGCCACTTCCATAACTGCTGCGAAACAGGAAGCAGACCATTTTGCGCAGAGGCTAAGTCCTGTGAAACAACAGATTGGCTATGTTTTTGTGGATGTCGAATACTAGAATCTATCGAAAAACAAGGACACTTTAACCCGCTATGTGGATGCCTTTATCACCGAGTTGAAAATCAAAGGATTCCAGCATACCGGGCTCTATACGTACTACGATTTTTACAAGAATCGTTTAAATGCATCGAAACTTCCCAAGGGGAATCTATTATGGATTGCACGTTACAACGCAACGCTCGGCATGCAGGCTGACGTTTGGCAGCATCGTAAAACAAACTGTAAGATCAACGGCGTAAAAGGGAATTTCGATTTTGATCTGACTTACAACAAAGCCATTGGCGGTTAAGATTTTTGTGAAAAATGGAACGGCAGATAGCCAAACAGTATTTGCTTGTGTGCATGATGGATAAAAATAAAACGCGGGGCATATGTATGAAATGGGTTGAAGTTCGTGCGCATTTTCCGGACGTGGTGTCTGAGTGGAAATGCCAGCAATTGATGACATTGCAAACGGTAATGAAGTTTGGAAAATCTATATAAAATGAACTTAAGTTTTTTACATCAAGCCCGGGCGCCATTTGCATAAGGGTTACTTTGTACAGCAAGCAACAGAGCCTTGATATTTTTCATTTTATATAATAAAAGTTGCATGCAGAAAATCAAAATCGGAAATGATATATTTTTCAGGCTGGGGTACAAAGAAGCGTATCAGATTTCAAATGGATAGCCATGTACCTTTAAGTAGGACTTGCTGAACGAATCCGATTCTGAGTTTGTCTGCAAGTTCTGTCTCAAAATATAGAAGATCCTTTGCGAAAATGGGAGTTTCGAGTGCAAGCATTTCCCTGGATCTGTTGTAAAACCCTTGCATCTAAATGGTTGGCAAAGCTGTCAGCAGCCTTGTCAAATCTAGAAATTTTACCGATTCAGCAAGCCCTAAGTATCTGTTGAAATGAAATACAAAGATCAGGGACCTGCCATCAGAATGAAACCAGGTCTCCCAACAGCGGCAGATGGCTGTTGGGAGACCTTTATTTTTATGCGCGTGTGAAGAGGGGCCCTTCTGCCGTGGCGTTCGTGGCCTAGTTTTTTTGCCATTATGGATTTGTAAGCAAATCTTCCAAAGCTTGCCGGAGCGTCGGGAACATGAATTCAAATCCTGCCTGCATGAGGACTTTCGGGCGTACGTGCTGGCCTTCAAGCACAAGGCTGCTTTTTTGCCCGAGTGCCAGTTTCAAGGCAAAAGAAGGTACGGGAAGCCAATGTGGCCGGTGTAAAACAGCGCCAATGGTTTTGCCAAATGCCTTCATCCTTACAGGCGAAGGGTGCAGTGACGTTGACCGGGCCGCGGATGTTCTCATTTTTAATAGCAAATAAGATCGATCTTACTACGTCTGTTATATGCACCCATGAGACCCATTGATTGCCGGAACCGACTGTGCCGCCCGCAAACCATTTATATGGCAATACCATAAGGGGCAGTGCTCCGTTTTCCTTTCCAAGCACAACGCCGAATCTCAATAAGACAGTACGGATGGCATGTCTTTCTGCTTGCTTCGCCTCGGTTTCCCAATCCGATGCCGTCCTGCCAAGAAAATCATTTGCCCTTTGCAATGATTTTTCAGTATACACAGCATTGCGTGATGGCGGATAGATGCCGATTGCACTTGCATTGACCAGTACTGCCGGTTTGCGCGGCATGGCAGACAGGATGCGCAACACTTCATCTGTTGCGCACATCCGGCTTTCATAAATTTGTTTTTGATGTTTGGCACTCCATCTTCCATCGTTTATGGACACGCCGGCCAGGTTGATGAATACATCCGCATTTCCTATTTCATTTTCGGGAGAAGCATCTTCCGCCAGCCACTTTACATACTGCACGCGATTGGCCGGCTGCTTGTCTTTCCTTGTTAAAATGACCACTTCATGCCCTTCGCAAAGAAGCATATCCGTTAATTTCCGCCCGATAAATCCGGTCCCGCCAGCGATCACAATCCTCATTTTTGCCCTCCGTTCTGCAAATTTCACCACGGTTTGCAACTTAAGTCAGGAATAAATGGGCACGAATGATGAAAAATCAAGGTTTCCAACTCATTCGTCCTTGTTTATGGGAAAAAGCCTTCTGTGATGTTCCCGGAGCAGTCCTGATATTAAAAAGGTAATAGAAGACAATATTTTAATCAAGATGGAGCTGATAAAATAAACTGAGTTATGGATCATCATATCAGGAGCCATTAAAATTAAAATAACAGAACCCCCCACGTCTCTTCCATGAAAGCGGACCAGGTGGGGGCATTTTATTTTGGGAAAGATGAAATTGTGGTCTGATCATAACCAAATTATTAAGCCCCCTACAACATTTAAAGAACAAGTAGAGTTATTGAGAAGCAGAAAAATACAAGTATATTTTTCCTGTTTGGCCAGCATTTGAGGTAACATCCTGTGCTTTTTTCCATATTTAACAAAAACTTAAAAGACGGGCAATAAATTTGCTGTTGCACAAAATTTGGGACTATGATATGGTAAGAGTAATGAAATGAATATTCATAATAGTCTACTAGGGGCGCCGGGTTGGCTGAGAAGTACCCTTTGAACCTGATCTAGTTCGTACTAGCGTAGGGAAGTAGGTGATAAAATTACACCTGATGATTTGTAATTTATACACCCGCTTTCCGATGGAGGGCGGGTTTTTTATTTTGAAGCTGCTTAGGGCAAAGGGAGAAACCAGCCTGCAAACCGCAATCGGTTTCCCGGTAAACAAGGAGGAATCATTGTTGAAACGATCTTTTACAGAAAGGCTATATCAAAATGTCCAGCCGATTTGGGAGAAAAACCATAACCATCCTTTTGTTCTGGGACTGGGGAACGGAACTTTAGAAAGAGATAAATTTATCTATTATTTAAAGCAGGATTACGTATATTTAGTTGAGTACGCAAAACTGTTTGCCATGGGTGTTGTGAAAGCGGGTAACCTTGACATGATGACGAGATTTGCTGCGGTGCTCCATGAATCGTTGCATTTTGAGATGGAACTGCACCGCCAATACGCTGCCGAGTTTGGCATTACACGCACGGATTTAGAAGCAACTCAACCAACACCGATCAACCTTGCTTACACGAGTTATATGCTGCAAGTGGCCGCCAATGGAAGCTTGGCTGAACTTGTTGCCTGCTTGTTGCCGTGTGCCTGGGATTATTGGGAAATTGGGAAACTGCTAAAAGTAAATCATCGAGACACATTGGAGGCCAATCCTTACAAGAAATGGATCGAAACCTATTCTTCAGAAACGTTCGGCTCCGGAACGCAGTGGTTAATTGACTTAATGGACCAACTGGCAAGCGGAAAATCAGAAACGGAATTGGCAGTCTTAGAACGCCATTTTCAAATAGCCTCAAAGTATGAATACTTATTTTGGGATATGAACGATAAAAAACAAGACTGGCCGGTCTGATTTTCATTCACAACTAAAAAGGAGGGAAGGTTGGTTCTAATGAGAAAAACACAAAAAATAACAGCAACTGCAGTTATTGCAGCTATCACAACTGTATCCAGCAGCTTGATTTATATCCCGGTTGGTTTTGCAAAAATTTTTCCGGTACAGCATTTTGCCAACATACTCTCGGCTGTTTTGCTCGGCCCCGGTTATGCGGTTGCGCAAGCTTTTATATCCTCGCTTTTACGTAACTTGCTTGGGACGGGGAGTATTTTTGCCTTTCCGGGAAGCATGATCGGCGCGTTTTTGGCAGCTTATCTGTACGCGAAGACGAATAAGCTCATTTTTGCCTTTGTTGGGGAGGTCATGGGGACAGGCATTCTCGGTGCCTTGGCATGTTATCCCATTGCTGTTTTCTTACTCGGCCAAGCGTCAACGCTTTTCGGATTTATCCCTGCCTTCTTTTTAAGCTCTTTTGCAGGGGCCATTTTTGGCTATGTTTTGATAAAAGTTTTACAAAAAAATAAAGGGTGGGACAGAATGATCAATCATACCGTAAGCAACCGTAAGCTTTGAGTGAAGCACCACGGAGGATTGAAGGCATTTGCCATGGTGCATACAGGTTGCCAGCCATTGATAACCGGTCAAAATCCATGCCAGCAAAACCAGGCTCTTGAAAACAGCAAGCTGTCTTGCGTTATTTTTATTCCTGTCCCGAAATCTGTGCCAGCAACAACAGGCTCTTGAAAGCAGAGCCTGATGCTGTTAGATTATGACGGCACTCCGGCATAGTCTGAGACCTTCGCTGGCCGGATCCATTTGCCAACCGGCTCGCCTGTGATACCACCGCCATCCAGATCGAATATGAGCTGACCTCTTAAAAAAGTTTTCGTAACCCGGCAATCAATTTTTCTGCCGATATACGGGCTGTGCTTATGGCGGTAATAGAGGTCTTCCGCACTTACCGTGTATGGCCGGTCGGGATCGAGAAAGAGGAGATCCGCATCTTTTGCGAGCGCAATTTCCCCTTTCGATTTTAAGCCAAAACGTTCGGCAGGGTTGGTTGCAATCATGCGCGTAAATTGCGTAATGGGAATATTGCGCTTTTTGACAGCCTCATCGAACATCAAATCGACATTATTCTGGCACCCGGTTATGCCGCCCCATACCTCAAAAATATTACCGGTTTCGCTGTCCTTCATTACAGGCGGGCAAGGGGAATGGTCGGATGTCAGCATATCAATTTTTCCTTGTTTCAATCCTTCCCAAAGTTTTTCCTGCTCCGCTTCGCTGCGCAAAGGCGGGGAACATTTGGCAAGTGGGCCGATTTCCGCAAATTGGGCTGTTGTGATGGTAAAGTAATGGGGGCATGACTCAAGCGTGACATCCTGTCCTTCGTTCCGCACTTTCGTAATTTCTTCCACCCCTTCCGCACTGCTGACATGGACAAAATGCAGTTTGCACCCGGTTTGTTTCGCAAAATACAGCGCCCGCTTGATGGCATCCACTTCTGTAAATACAGGCCGTGTTGCAACATAATCAGCCGGACTTGTTTTCCCTTGTTTGATCATCTCCTCTGCTAACCCATCGGTAATGGCGGCATTCTCTGCATGAATCAATAAAATATGTCCCAGCTTGGCTAATTTTTTCATTCCCTCATAAAGCGTGTAATCATCTACATTTTTAAAGTCTCCCGGCAAATCGGTTCCGCAGCTGGCCATAAAACACTTATAAGCGACCACGCCGCAATCGGAGAGTTCTTTTAAGTGATCGAGATTACCGGGCACTAATCCGCCGTAAAAGGCGTAGTCCACATAGTTTTTTCCGGCGGCAGCGGCAAGCTTTTTTTCTAAAGCATCTTTTGTTGTCGTGGCAGGCAGCGCATTTAAAGGCATATCTACATACGTTGTCGTTCCCCCGGCGGCAAGCGCCTTTGTTCCGGTTTCAAACCCTTCCCATTCCGTCCGTCCCGGTTCACATATATGCACATGGATGTCGACCATTCCCGGCATCACATATTGGCCTGAGGCGTCATAAACTTGTTTTGCCGTTTCCTCAATTTTATCTGCAATTACAGCAATTTTTCCATTTTGGATGGCAAGATCAGCGATTTTAACGCTGTTTCTAAAAACAACTTTTCCATTTTTTATGAGCGTATCATATTTCATTGTGAATCCCCTCCCTGTGATTTGATTCGAGAACGACTGTGTTTTGAAAAATTGTATCCTTTTTAAATTTTGAAAATGGAAATGCGTATTTTGACAGAATGATATAGGCTAAACCAGCCGCAACAAAGCCGATGATCCATGCCAGTTCCACTTTTGCAAATGCGGCAGCCGCGCCAATTACTAATGAAATGACAGCCGCAGGGTTATAGCCGGAATAAGGCCCGTCTTCCGCGTACAAGTCGGCGATATTTACCTTTTGTTTTCGGAAGATGTAGTACTCAATCAATAGAATGGCTACAATCGGACCTAAAAATGCCGAGTAAGCCAGAATGAAAATGTCGAGCCCCTTTGCTGAAGAATCCCGGACAAGCACCCATGGAAAAGATGCAAAAGCAAGCAGCCCTGTAATGGTGACAGCATACTTATACTTTAATTTCGTAAGCAATGTAATGACGTAAGTTGGCGGAATAATATTGGCAACCATATTCACCGAAACGGTCCCGATCACGATAAACGCAGACACGAAAAATGTAATATAAGGATTATCGACCACCACCGAAAAGGCCTTTACAGGATTTGTAATACCGGTAGCAGAAGCAAGCATGGCCCCCATCGTTAAAGCAAACCCGTATGCGATAAAGATCGGAATAAAATACAATAACCTTCTTTTTGTATGGCTGATCCCGGCTTTCAATTCTCTTGAATAATCCGCTGCACTTAAAAAGATGGCGGCATAATTGCCCATAAACGTCATGATAAAAGCAAAGAATGGCAGCCCCCACGTTCCTTTTGCATGCACCCATTTGTTTGCAATCGTGGCGCTATGGGATGTGAGAAGAATGCTGAACACATAGAAAAGTGCAGCTAAAATCACGACTGAAGTCAGGGCCTCCACCCACTTAATCGCATGAAAGCCATAGAGGGAGAGCGCAATTTGAAACAATTGGAGCACGATAAAGCAAACAGCCGCATTGTCAAAAGCTCCGCCCGTTGCAATTTTGGCCATTTCATTTAAAGCCGTGCCGCCAATCCAGCTTTGGTATCCGTACCAAACAATGGCAGGTATACCGCGGCAAAGCGATGTGAATATCGAACCCTTTACGCCGAAGGACATTCTCAGCTGGACAACGTACGGAATGCCTGTTTTGTAGCCTAATCTGTCGTTCAATGAAAAGATGGTTGAAATAATACTGATGGCGATCAATGCCGCAGCAAAAGTTTGGTAAATGTTTAATGTCGCCATCCCGGCCACAATCAGACTTGCACCAAGCGTAATATTTCCAATATTGACCCCGTCCCCAATCCACATAAAAATATAATTCAAAGGGCCAACTGTTCTGTCTGCATCTGTTTTCGGGATCAGGGAGGGATCCATACTCGCCTTCTTCTGCGGTTGCGGATAAGCACTTTCCAATTGAGTAGCCATTGCTTCAGCTCCTTTTCAATAAATTTACGGTAGTGAATTTGGGATGTTTCTTTTGATGTCATTTAATATCACATATAATGTCATCTGTATTTTTAATATAGCAAAGGATAAACGATTTTTCATTAGCGATTTTGCACAATTCTTTATCTATTTATTATTCAAAATAGATAAAGTAGAACCAGTGTTGGTGTTTTCCTTGTTTTTTATGTAAGGTAACTTAACATGAATAGGAGGGAGAGCTGAAAGATTTTTTCTTGGTGAAAACAAAAGCTTGGGTTTGAGGAGACATCCTTTATCCAAATAATCGCTGCTGTAGGAAATGTAAAAGCAGCGGATTCTGCACATGATTCAACCAGGATTTTTTAGCAAAAATGGTCACGGCCGGATTTGTATGGATGTTTTGCACCGAAAACTCGCCTCAGCAATTTCCCCATTCAGTGCTACCAATTTTGTTATAATAGAAATGCTAGGTGAGAGCCCAAAAATATCAGTGATCATTTCTGGTGAGCGAGGACAAATATTGTAAGCGGTTAAGTATAGAATGGTTTTTATATATTGTTGTGTTTACATCAAATCCATTTAGGAAAAGGAGCGTTGCGCATGTCCTATATCGTTGATTTCAAAAATGTGTCTGATGTTGGTCTAGAGTCTTCACCTGTTGCGAAGGCGCTAGCCGGTTTGCGTGCGAATGAGGCGCGCTATTTTATGAATAAATACAAACACGTATTTACTGTTTTGCCAGCTGCAGAAAGCGGAGAGACCCTAGAATATGTGAATAGGATTTTGAAAGAAGAACGCGGCATTGAATTTGCAGCCAAGCCATTGGAAACTTCGCGTTTTCAAGTGGAAAATATCCAATTTGCTTACGTCTTTTACGAGGATGGCCTCGTTGTCAATGTAATGTATTCCATAGATGATCCGAAGAAGCGGGCGGTTGGTTTTAAACTTTCTGAGGGGATGGAAGTACCAAAGGAATTAGAAGGGAAATTTAAATTTGCCAGACAAAAGTCAAAACTGGCCGGCACCATACGGGGATCATTTTTTGTCATAAAAGGCGGGTATTAAAAGCAATAATCTGGACGAGCTTGCTGGACGAGTCAGAACAGGCCAAAAGCTGATTCGTCCGGCAAGCTTCGTTACTTTTCGTTCTTCAAGGACGTAAACTATTCTATCAACTGCCATCTACATAACCAATGCCACATTTTCCATCACTTTTTATTAATTTCATTTGTTTTTTCAACTTAACTGTAAGATATTCCAATTTCCGCCCAGCTGAGAAAAACTCCCCATTCTAGTCGTGCTGTTTTAGTTGATCCTTCAATTAAGCAGCCCAATTTTGCACATAGTCTTCTGCACTGATTGCGCTTACATGTTTTAACATTTGTTATATGATGAAAATGTAGGAAGGAGGAACAAATGGGAGTGAAAAATATGGGCGCTTCCAAGAAAAAGCTCATTTTAAACTACTTAGCACATCAAGAAGGATACACATCTGTTGAAGATTTATCAAGCACCTTTAAAATTTCCAAAAGAACGGTCTATTATATTTTCAACGCTCTAAATAAAGAATTGCTTGCAAAAAAAATGGAGCCCATTCAAAATGTCAGGAATGAGGGCTACTATCTAAAAAAAGAAACGAAAGAAAAAATACTTAAAACAGGGGATGCCATCGAAGAATCAACACCGATTAAATATTCAAAAGATGAAAGATGCAACATAGATATTCTGCTTAGTTTAATCAGTACGAAAAAAGTTACCCTTGAAGGGCTGTCTGAACTTGAAAATATCTCAAGAAATACTGCTATAACAGATATTGATCGGGCCAGAAGCCTGCTTAAAAAGTCCAACCTTGCCCTTAAAAATGATCCTAAACACGGCTACTGGTTAAGCGGAAAAGAAGAAGATATCCGTTGGTGGTTTCATGAATTTATTAGCAATCACTCAAATTTGTACAAAAAAATGATAAGCAGTGAACATTTTCAACACTTCATCGATTGCAAAGCTGAAAATCAATTTATACGTGGAACCGGTGCATGGTTAGAAGATGTAGAAAGATTGACGGGAAAACATTTTTCGGACGACGCTATAAACATTTTATCGGTTTATATCCCGTTTGTTATTCAGCGAATTAAAAAGAATAGAACAGTCGGACCATTAAAAGAATACGAATTAAATGTTCTGAAAACGTACCCTGAATACGAACTGGTTTCGCAGCTGTTAAAGTTATTTGATATTAATCCTGAAGTATATGAAAACGAAATCTTTTATATAGAAACACTTCTTTTGAGCAGCCAGATCAATTTTATCAGTTCGGAGTCCAAATATGCACCGCAAAAATTTACCGGATTGGATACGGTCGTTGAAAAAGTGATTTTACGTTTTCAACAAATATCCGGCATCAATTTCGATAATATTTATGAATTGAAAAAGAATCTGTACGTGCATCTTCTTGCTTGTTACTATCGGGTGCGCTATGGTGTGAAGTATCAAAACAGGCTGTTAAAGGAGATCAAAAAGAATTACGGGAATGTATTTTCATTTACAAGATTCTCCATTCAGCCTTTTGAAGCCTTTTGTAAACATTCTATCAGTGAAGATGAAATCTCGTTAATCTCGATTTATTTTGGTGCGGAAATTGATAAACAAAGAAAAAACTGGCCTACAAAAGCAGTTCAAAAAGTTTTGCTTGTCTGCAGCAGCGGTGTTGGAACTGCAGCCATCTTGAAACAAAAACTTCAATCGTTGTTTCCATTTGTAAGTTTTGAAGGTCCAATCACAGAGCGAGAGTATTTAAAACAATCGGAAATACAGGAAAACCTGGTGATTTCCACGGTAAACATTCCGGAAAAAAATAAAAAAGTCATTACAGTTCATTCCATCCCGGATCATCAGGATTTAAAAATACTCACCAAAAATCTTGTTCAATTTGATATTTATCGAAATGAACTTGTCTCATCTATTTTGGATGTTGTTAGTGATTATGCGAAGATTCATGACTTTAATGGCTTAACACAAGGATTAATTCAGCTGTTTAATAAACCAAACTTCAAGAGTGGAACAGGAGGGATCTATCAGCCAATGCTGAGTGAGCTATTAACTGATCATACAATTCAAGTTGTAAAAAATGATGGCCTCGATTGGATGAAAGCCATTCAAAAGAGCGCAAGCCCGCTCTTAATGGAGGGCAAAATTAACCAGGAATATATTGATGCCATGATAAACGTTGTCAATCAGCATGGGCCGTTTATCAATATTGGCAGAGAAATTGCCTTGGCGCATGCACGTCCCGAAAATGGTGTCAAGCACTTAGGAATGTCACTGTTGAAGCTTGATAAACCGGTTGATTTAGTAGATAAAGAACATCCGGTTAGGATTTTTATTACTTTAGCAGCCATCGATAATACGGCCCACTTAAAAGCATTATCCGAGCTTGCAACATTGCTGGGGAAGGAAGAAAAATTAGAGCAACTTTTACATGCGAAAACGAAAGAAGAAATTTTATCCATTATTACAGAGGAGGAGAATATTCAATGAAAATTGCAGCTGTATGCGGATCAGGTTTAGGTTCCAGTTTCATGATTGAAATGAACATCAAGTCGATTTTAGATCAATTAGGGATTAATCAGGATGATATTGAAGTGACTCACTTCGATATGGGAAGTGCTACCCCGGATTCTGCAGACCATTTCTTTGTCGGCCAGGATTTAGCTGAGGCAACTGAAAAACTTGGAGCCGAGAAAGTAACAGTATTAAAAAGTATTATTGATAAAAATGAATTGAAAGAAAAAGTGGTTCAATTTTTGCAAGAATCCGGTCGTTTGCCTGAATAATTCATGGATAAGCAAAAAATTCGTGCATGGATGCGTTTTTATCCAGATCTAACCAAAGATGAATGAACAAAGCATTATTTTTTCATTCAGACAAATTGAGGTGACGAGATCATGAAAGATTTTTTAAATGTATTAATTGGTATTGCCAGTACGCCGGCACTTCTTGTTGCTTTAATTGCCGTTATCGGTTTAATCCTTCAAAAGAAATCGATCAGTAACATATTGCTGGGCGGTATAAAGACGTTTGTAGGATTCCTGGTTTTAACAGGGGGTGCGGGTATTGTACAGAATTCTTTAACACCATTTGGGGAAATGTTTAAACATGCTTTTTCCGTTCAGGGTGTTGTCCCAAATAATGAGGCGATTGTAGCCCTTGCCCTCACAAAATATGGTACACCGACAGCATTGATTATGCTGGTTGGCATGATTGTCAATATTTTCATTGCACGGTTTACGAGATTTAAATATATCTATTTAACAGGGCATGCGACTTTATATATGTCCTGTATGATTGCGGTCATTATGACGGTATCCGGTTTTACATCCGTACCCTTAATCCTTTTAGGCGGATTGATTCTCGGAATGGCAAATGCCTTGTCACCGGCTATCGTGCAGCCATTCATGAAAAATGTTACTGGTACAGATGAAGTTGCACTTGGACATACCGGTAATTTTGGATACATGATTTCAGCTGTTATTGGTAAATTTTTCGGAAATCAAAACCATTCAACAGAAGATCTTAAAGTCCCAAAAGGCCTTTCCTTCTTGCGTGATTCAACGGTTGCCATAACGCTTACGATGGGAGTTATTTATATAATTCTAGCTATTTTTACTGGCAAAGGATATATTGAAGCAAAACTAAGCGATGGAACAAACTTTATTATTTATGCCATCCAAATGGCAGGTACTTTTGCTGCAGGTGTGTTTGTCATCCTTTCGGGTGTCCGTTTGATCTTAGGCGAAATCATTCCGGCGTTTAAAGGGATTTCTGAAAAATTAGTTCCAAACTCTAAACCGGCACTTGACTGTCCAATTGTTTTTCCATATGCCCCAAATGCTGTTTTGGTCGGCTTTTTCTCAAGCTTTATCGGAGGAATCGTGAGCATGTT
Source organism: Weizmannia sp. FSL K6-3076 (assembly GCF_038007245.1). Classification (NCBI taxonomy): domain Bacteria; kingdom Bacillati; phylum Bacillota; class Bacilli; order Caryophanales; family Bacillaceae; genus Heyndrickxia; species Weizmannia sp. FSL K6-3076. The sequence goes on from NZ_JBBOWU010000001.1 coordinate 763,933, forward strand.
TCTGATGATTGCCTTCCACACGATAATCGTTTTACCAGGTGTCGTTCCTCACTTTTTCTGTGGTGCAACAGCAGGGGTATTTGGCAATGCAACAGGCGGGCGCAGAGGTGCGATACTCGGTTCATTCATCCATGGAATCGTTATTAGTTTCATGCCGATTGCGTTGATGCCGGTATTAGGCAATCTTGGCTTTGAAAATTCTACATTCTCTGATACAGACTATGGTGTTGTCGGCCTTTTCTTAGGAGGTTTAGGAGGATTAGGAGGCGTTGTACTGATAACGACAGGAATTTTTGCTGTTCTTGCCATTATGCTTATTCTAACCGCGTTCAAAAAGAAAAATGCAAATCCTGCTGGAAATAAATAACCAATTGGTTTGGGGAATTTTAGAGATGAGATAAGTGTAAATGGTCCGGACCTCCATGGCTGCCATTTTAAAAGACTAAAGCGGATGAATGGATCCGTATGAACGCATGTACTGCTAAAATGCTGTGGACTCTTCAAATCACTTAAAAAGAAAAAGCAATTGGCTTAAAAATGAAAGAAAGCTCTTCTTGTAGCCGCGAAAAGAGCTTTCTTTTAATGTAGAAAGCCGAGTTGCTGATGGTGCCTACTCATGCGAATGTTTAAAATGAAAACAACGGTGTTAAGAAAAAGCCCCTATTATATAAAATAAACTTAAGTTTTTCATCAAGCATGAGCAGCAATTTGCATGAGGCCTACTTTATTCAGCAGGCAACGGAGCTGCGATATTTTGTTCATTTATATAGGAGCTTTTTTAAGATGTTTTTTTCGTGATTACATCTATTAATTTGATGAATGCTTTTATTATAAATGTGATTACTGCAGCGATCACAAAAGATCCAAAGATCAAGGCAATATAATTAACATTTATAGCTGGAGACATTATTTGTGATGCAAATGCAACTAAGACAATCAAATAAGTAATAATAAACGTTTTAGATAAAAAGAAGCTTTTCAAGCCGTACACCTCCATTCATCATTCATGGTATGCCCAGACCAAGCTTTGAGCAATTTTATTATAGCATCCTTTCGAAATCGCTTCCATAAAATCCAAGGAAAATTAATTTTTTTCCGAACTGTTAACTGTTTTCTCTTTTCTATGTGGTTATCTTCCCGATCATAGGTTACAATCTTGATCAGACACGGCTGCAATAAAACCTTTTCTGCCTGTGGTCAGAAAAAAGGTATTGAAAAGATAAAAAATTCATTCTATAATATGCGCATAGTGTTGTTTAGCCAACCGTTGTGATTTTCCGGGCATGGGGACCCCTTTTATATCCAAAATTCTGGCTACTGGTTTCTTCAGTTTTATGGTTGGAGGATGGTTCTCTGTCGGAATGTAATGTGAATAGGTGAATCATTTGTCAAAACCTTCACTGAATCCGCTTACAAAAATGACTTCGAACAGGGGTATGGCATGGCAGATGGTGAAAAATCGATATGGGTGGCAGTGGGGAGGCGCCCGTTTCGCAGAGAAGAATGAAAGTCATCCAGTACATTTTTCAGGATGAATGCCATGCCAGGGCGAACATGGCACCGTCAAAAGAACGGAAGCCCATACCCGCCAGCAGCAAGGCAGTCGGAATATTGCCATTGAGCTGCTTTTGGCCGGGAAATGGGGGGAAGGATGCACACTGTTTTTACGCGCAAAAAAGACGACAGCGTGTAACTTAATCAAGGGGATGGGAGGATGAATGCATTTGCAAACAAAAACGCTACAGGAAACAGACGAAAAATATTTATGGCATGCCATGAGGGGAGCCGCAAGTCCCGGGCAGCCCAATTTGATTATCACAAAAGCGGAAGGTGCTTGGGTAACGGACATTGAGGGCAACCGCTATTTGGACGGGATGGCCGGGTTATGGTGTGTGAATACCGGTTACGGCCGGAAAGAATTGGCGGAAGCGGCATACAAGCAGCTTCTTGAGATGCCATACTATCCGTTATCCCAAAGCCATGTGCCTGCCATTCAGCTGGCCGAAAAATTAAACGAATGGCTTGGCGGGGATTACGTCATTTTCTTCTCTAACAGCGGTTCGGAAGCCAATGAGACGGCTTTTAAAATTGCCCGCCAATACCACCGGCAAAGAGGGGATCTGGACCGGTACAAGTTTATTTCCCGTTATCGCGCGTATCACGGCAATACGATGGGGGCGCTTGCGGCAACAGGCCAGGCACAAAGAAAGTATAAGTATGAACCGCTTGGACAGGGATTTCTTCATGTTGCACCTCCTGACACGTACCGGCATCCGGAAGACGTGGAAACGCTTGAAAGTGCCAAGGAAATCGACCGTGTAATGACGTGGGAGCTAAGTGAAACGATTGCCGGCGTCATTATGGAACCGATCATTACTGGCGGAGGGATCTTACTGCCGCCCGATGGTTATATGGCGAAAGTGAAAGAGATTTGCGAAAAGCACGGTGCCCTTCTGATTTGTGATGAAGTCATCTGCGGATTCGGACGGACCGGAAAGGCGTTTGGTTTTATGCATTACGGTGTGAAGCCGGATATCATTACAATGGCAAAAGGGATTACGAGCGGTTATCTCCCGCTATCAGCGACTGCTGTCAAAAGGGAAATTTACGAGGCGTATGCGGGCAGTGAAGATTATGACCGTTTCCGCCACGTCAACACATTCGGAGGAAATCCTGCAGCCTGTGCACTGGCTTTAAAGAATTTGGAATTAATGGAAAATGAAGCGTTGTTTGAACGTTCCCGCATACTGGGTGAACGGCTGCTAGAAGCGCTAATAAGCCTGAAGGATCATCCAAATGTAGGGGATGTCCGCGGAAAAGGATTGCTGATTGGCATTGAGCTGGTGGAAAATAAACAAACAAAGGAACCGGCTGCAGTCGAAAAACTGAATAAAGTGATAAGCACCTGCAAAGAAAAAGGCCTGTTAATTGGCAAGAACGGTGATACTGTTGCTGGATTTAACAATGTATTGCAGCTTTCCCCGCCGTTAAGCATAACCGATGATGACTTTCGCACGATCGTGCAAGTTTTAAAAGAAAGCATCTCCCAATTGTAAAAACGTTTCTTGTTAGAAAATGCGCTTCAAAGGAGAGAGAGGGTTTGGAGAATCAGCAACTGAAGAAGGACTTGAAAATTCGCCATATTACGATGATTTCGATCGGAGGAGTCATTGGCGCCGGCTTGTTCATGGGAAGCGGCGCCGTCATCCATTCGGCCGGCCCGGGTGCAGTCATTTCGTATGCTTTGGCAGGTTTACTTGTCATTTTTGTTATGAGAATGCTGGGGGAAATGGCATCGGTGAACCCGACAAGCGGTTCGTTTTCCACCTATGCGCGTGAAGCCATTGGCCCTTGGGCAGGATACACGATTGGCTGGCTGTACTGGTTCTTTTGGGTCATTGTCATTGCGATTGAAGCAACTGCGGGGGCAGCGAATATTCAATACTGGTTCCCGGAAATGCCATCGTGGCTTTTAAGTTTAATATTAACCGTTTTATTAACGCTCACAAATGTATATTCCGTTAAATCGTACGGTGAATTCGAATATTGGTTTTCAATCATTAAAGTGGCCACCATTGTTTTATTCCTGCTGCTCGGCCTCTCCGTTATTTTCGGCATCGTTCCGGGCGTCCAATCCCCAGGACTTTCCAACTTAACAGGGAATGGCGGTTTTATGCCGAATGGCTTTGGTAGCGTCTTATTGGGCATTACGGTTGTCATCTTTTCTTTTATGGGGACCGAAATTGTGGCAGTGGCGGCGGGGGAATCCTCCGAACCGGAAAGGGCAGTCAGAACAGCTACTAACAGTGTCATTTGGCGAATTCTGATCTTTTATGTCGGTTCGATTGCGATTGTAGCCACCTTGCTTCCGTGGAACTCGGCGAATATTTTAAAGAGCCCGTTCGTCGCCGTTCTTGAACATGTTGGCATTCCGGCAGCGGCTCAGATTATGAATTTCATTGTGCTGACCGCCGTACTTTCCTGTTTGAATTCTGGTTTATATACAAATTCACGGATGCTGTACGGGATGGCAAAAGCCGGCGATGCCCCGAAAATTTTTCTGAAGTTAAATAAAAACGGGGTACCGGTTTATGCCGTTTTGTGCGGCACGGTTTTCGCTTATGTCGGGGTTATTTTTAATTATATTTCCCCCGATAAAGTATTCTTGTTTTTAGTAAACAGTTCAGGCGGGATCGCTTTATTGGTTTACCTTGTCATTGCCTTTTCCCATTTGCGCATGCGTCGGACGGTGGAAAAAACGAACCCGGATGCCTTGAAGGTGAAAATGTGGCTGTATCCGTATTTAACTTATGTCACCATTTTGGGCATTGTTGCGGTTTTAGTCGCGATGATCTTTATCGACTCATTGCGTCCGCAAGTACTGCTGACTTTGCTTATTGCCGTTCTCGTGGTCGGCTCGTATTTCCTTTTGCATCCTAAAAAAACAAATGTGCTGCCACTGGATAGTGAGGATTCAAGTATAAAATCTTAAGCACAGCAAAAAGCACCGCCTCTTTTAAAAAGGCGGTGCCCATTTTCCAGCTGTTAATCTGCAGCCGGTTTTGTTTGCATGGTTTTCTTTCTGTTTTCCTTTTTGGCGCCTGGTTTAAATGTATCTGCCCGTTTCACAAAAAGGGACATGATCAATACGACAATATTAATCGCGAGCGCGACGTAGAAGGAATATTGGATGCCGGCCAGCAACGCTTTTTGTCCTAAAGCGGCTTTATCAGCTGCTGTAAAATGAAGCGGATTGATCCCGGACATCAGGTCTTCCGCTTTCGATTTTGTGACAGCATTCATGATCGTGACAAAAACGGCTGTTCCGATTGACCCGGAAACTTGCTGTGCTGTATTATTAACCGCCGTTCCGTGCGGGTTCAGCCGGGAAGGCAATTGATTCAAGCCGTTCGTCATAATCGGCATCATCACCATCGACATCCCGAACATCCGGAGCGTGTAAACAAGAATAATATACGTGTAGCTCGAGTCAATTTGTAAATTCGCCAGCATATAGGTGGAAACAGCTGTGATGGAAAGCCCCGTGACAGCCAGCACGCGGGGACCGAACTGATCAAACAGCTTTCCGGTGATCGGCGACATAATCCCCATGACAATTGCGCCCGGCAGCATCATTAAGCCGGAGTCAAGCGGAGAGATGCCCCGTACGTTTTGCACATAGGCAGGTGTTAAAATCATGCCGGAAAACATGGCTGCCGCATTTACAATGGCAATGACAGAGGCAAGGGCAAACATCGGATATTTATACACGCGCAAATCCAATAAAGGTTCATCCATCATAAACTGCCGAATAACGAAGGCGATTAAAGCCACACTGCCGGCAATCAGTGCCGTTAAAACCACCGGATCTGTCCAGCCGTCCGAACTTGCAGAACTGAATCCGTAAAGCAAACCACCAAACCCGATGGAAGATAAGACGACCGAGAGATAATCAAGCGTTGCTTTTTTATTTTGCTCCATGACGTTTTCCGCTTTCCAGATCCCCAAAACGAGACTGATAACGGCTAATGGCAAAATCATTTCAAACAGAAAGCGCCAGTCAAAGTATTCGACAATGTAGCCGGATAACGTCGGGCCGATTGCCGGGGCTGTAATCATGACAAGGCCAAAGACCCCCATGGCTGTTCCGCGTTTTTCAATCGGAAAACTAACCAGCATAATATTCATGAGCAATGGCCCCATGACAGAAGATCCTGCAGCCTGGATCATCCTTCCTGTCAGCAACAGCCCGAAGTTCGGGGCAAATGCTGCCAGCGCAGTCCCTAACGTGAAGATCAACATGGCCGTAATAAACAACTGCCGGTTTGTAAAGCGGGTCAGCAGAAAAGCAGATGCAGGAACCAGCACGCCGCTGACTAGCATATAACCTGTTGCGAGCCACTGAATGGTGGAATAATCTTTGATGTGTAAATCTGCCATGATGGAAGGCAGTGCTACATTGAGCAGCGAGTTATTGAGAAATGAAACGAAAGCGCCGATAAAAAGAACCCCGATCATGAGATAGGGCGGCTTTTTATGTTGTATTGCTGGATTCATATTATCTTTTTCCCCTTTTTGTAAGTTGTTTTTATTTCCCGCTTGAAAATGCCGGAGAAGGTTCCCTGTACAATCCTTTTTTAAGCAGTTCCATTTGGGCAAGATAATGATCGAGTGCTTCTTCGGCCGTTAATTCCCCGGCAAATGCTTGCACAAGATTATGAAAGGTGACGGCTTCCAAAATCGTGATCATATCCTGCAGTTCCCGTTCGTCATTGATGTTCAGTTTTTTTGTGTTGACGGACCGGAGCAAAGCCAAATCCTGCTTTTTCAGATCCTCTTCAAAAAAATTTTCTGCCAAAGTATTTTCGGTTTTATAATTCATATTGGAAAAAGCATTTTTGAAAAAATTGGCATTTTCCTGGTTTCGGATGTCTTGAATGGCAAATTGAAAGACCTCGGTAAAAGCCGCAAATAAATCCCCGCCCTTTTTTTGGAGAGTGGAAATAAACTGTTCTTTGCTTTTTCGTGAGAGCAAACGCAGCAAATAATAAAACAAATCCTCCTTATCTTCAAAGTATTGGTAAAAGCTGCCTCTTGGAATGCAAGCCTCCTTTACAATATTTGCGATAGAGGATTCGTGCAGCGGTGCTCTTGAAAATTCTTTTTTTGCAGCTTGAATCAAAGTGTCCTGTTTTTCTTTCGGCAACCGGAAAAAAGTTGGCTTCGGCATGGCAGCATATTCTCCTATCTTGAAAAATTGCGGCACGGGCATCTGTCCTGAAAATGACACCGTGTCATAAAAGAAACAATATGAAGATTATATATGACACCGTGTCACTGGAAACATTTCTTAATAAAGTGCACCGGTCTCTTCGCCGCAGCTTGCCGGGAAAAATAAGGACAAACGTACCTAAAAACATAAAACAGGCTGGGGAAGTTTTAAATCCGGTCTTACCGGTCGCGAATCTGCGGGGAAATCGTCGCAGGTCCAATTATGGAAACACAGGCTGGTGCTCGTCCCGGTTTTTACTATATAAAGTGAACGGAAACAGGCTATTCTGTTGCCTGCAAAAATAATCGTCCTGAAGTATAACGAAATATTGCCTGCTGTAAGCTATCATACAATGAATGGTTTGGCGCTCATCGGAATTTTTCCTTCATTTTATATAGCAGATATTTTATTGACAAGGATCCTGTTTTCGCCTAATATACATCGTGTACGATATATCGGATACGATGTATATTAGGCGATTCAATGATAAATATGCAGGGGAGGGGAGTATATGAGTGAAAGAGCCGAATTTATTCGGGATTCAATTGATTTTTTGCAGCGTTATATCATCAAAAGTTTGCAAAGAGAAGCGGAGGAGTTTGGTTTAACTGTTCCCCAGGTCAGGGTGCTGGCGGAGGTGTTAACGGGCAAAAGGGTTAGTATCAAATTGCTGTCCCGGAACTTGAAAATGACGCAGAGCACCGTTTCGGATATCGTGGAGCGGCTGACGTTAAAAGGGTTGCTTGTGAAAACCCCGAGCGCATCGGATAAACGGTCGGTGGAGATTTCTCCGTCATCGGAGCTGGAAGGCGAACTGAGCGAAAGCATATCAAAAATCATCAACCAGTCATTTGTAGATGCATTGAACCTGTTGCAGCCGGATGAACAGGACATCGTGGAACAAGGCATCAAACTGCTCGTAAATGCTGTGAAGAAAAAAATCGAGCGGGATGGCCTTCATAAATATGAATCTTTTGATGTGTTCTTTTTTCGTGACGAAAATGAAAGCTTCAAATCTAGGAAAAAGGAGAACGACAAGTGAGAAAAATTCTGAAAGGCCGTTGGATCATTTTTTCCGTATGGCTCATTGCCACGATTGTGCTGACAGCGATCCAGCCGGATGTTAATGCCATCCTGCGGGAACGGGGGCAGCAGGGAACCTCGAGCAAAAGCCCTTCCGTTGTAGCAGACAAAATGTTAAAAAAGATCGATGCCGGCAAAGGCACGAACAATTTGATTGTTTTTTACGATAAAAATAAAATTTCAAAGGCCGAAATGGAAAAAATCGGTGATTGTTTAGACAAAATTAGAGAAAGCAAATCCGAACTCGGCATTTCCAATGTGATTGACCCGATCCATACGCCGGAAGCCAAAAGTTCCCTTTTATCAAAAGACGGCACCACGCTTATGGTCAGCTTCAAGCTGGATAAAAAAGGGAGAGAAATCGATGACATCCAAAAACAGTTTGATGCCAGGCTGAAACATTCGCCTGTCGATTATTATTTGAGCGGGGAAGATTTTATTAACAATGACTATTTGAAGGCCTCCCAAGCCGGTGTGGAGCGGAGCGCAGCATTAACGGTCATTTTTATTCTCGTTGTGCTGGTGATTGTGTTCCGCTCCGTTGTGACCCCGCTCGTCTCGTTGGCGGCTGTCGCTTTTTCCTATTTGTGTTCAATGGGGATTGCCGCCCAGCTTATCGACAAAGCCGGATTTCCGGTGACAAGCTTGACGCAGATGCTGCTTGTGCTGATTTTATTTGGAATTGGAACCGATTATAATATCCTGCTTTTTAACCGGTTCAGGGAAGAGTTGTCCCACGGGAACCCGATTGATGAAGCGATTGTCCGCACATACCGGACGGCGGGAAAAACGATCGCCTATAGTATTGTGACCGTTTTTATCGCATTTCTGGCGCTTATATTTTCCGAATCGCCGATATATCGGTCAGGTGTCGTTGTGGTGATCGGGGTAACGATCCTTTTGCTTGAAATTTTAACCCTAACTCCTTTCATCATGAAAGTCCTTGGTACAAAGCTGTTCTGGCCGTCGAAAAATGCAAGCGGGCATAAGCCGAACCGGTACTGGGGAAAAGCTTCTTTCATCGCCGTAAAACATCCGATTATTACAGTCACACTCATTCTTTTGATCATTGCCCCAGCATTGATCTTTCACCAGGAGAAGCTGAATTTTGATACGGTTGGAGAACTTGGCAATAAATATCCTTCTTCCAAAGCGATCAACCTTGTTGCTGAACATTTCGGGAAAGGGCAGTCCATGCCTGCGGAGGTTGTGATTGAGAACGGAAAAGCAATGGATAACAACGCATCCATGGCTGTCATTGACAATATTACACAAAGGCTGAAAAAAATAGACGGTGTCGGGAAAGTTTCTTCGGTTACGCGGCCTGAAGGAAAGAAAATGGAGGACTTTTACATCGACAAGCAGATGATTACGGTAACGGACGGCTTGTCGCAAACGCAGGACGGGGTTGACCAAATCAATGCTGGATTAAAGACAGCCCAGGAGAAACTCGGATCCGCCGATTTTTCGAAAGTGAACGACATGGTAGATGGAACCGCCAAACTTGAAAATGGAATGGCCGCTCTCACCACCGGGCTCGAAAAAATTCAAAACGGCATTGGCAATGGGTCCGGCCAGCCGGAAACACTGGCAAACGGCATCGCTACCATTGAAAAAAATCTTTCCCAAATGAGCAGCGGGGTCAGCACATTGTCAGCAAATTACGGGAAAATGCAGGCCGGCTATGCTGAAATGGGCAAAAATTATCAGCAGGCTGCACAAGCACTGCTCGGTGTAAAAAGTGCGATTGCGCAAATGCAGACGCTCGTGACGGCGCTCGGGCAAAGTACGCCAAGTGTGCAGAGCGACCGGAACTATTTGGCGCTGAAGCAAATGACAAACCAGCTCTCATCATCCCTCAAGCAAATCACGCCGGAAGGGATCAACACGCTGAACAGCAATTACGACAAGACGACATCCGGGTTCAAGACAGCGAACGACAATCTATCCAAGATGGCTGGCGGGCTTTCGCAAATGGCAGACGGGCTCAAGAAAACCGAAAGCGGGATTGGCCAGGCGTCTGATGGCATCGGCAAAATAGTAACCAATATGAACGATGTGACAAAGGGGCTGGGCCAGATGAAATCGGGCCAGCAGCAACTCGCTTCCGGCCTTAGCGGTTTTAAACAGTTCGGCGATAAGTTGTCGGATGTTAACCGCGGATTAAAGCAAATTTCAGACGGCCTTGGCAAAACAAATGACTATCTGGCACAGCTGAAAACGGAAAAAACATTCCATATTCCGAAAGAAGCGCTCGCCGACAAAGATTTTAAAAAAGCAATGGACACGTATATGTCGGATGACAGAAAAGTGACGAAACTGACTGTCGTGTTGAGCAACGATCCTTATTCAAATCAATCATTGGATACCATTGATAAGATCAATAAAACGGTTGTCACCGGGCTGAAAGGAACTGTGCTTTCAAAAGCCGACAGCGGGACAGCCGGAACGAGTGCAACGACCAACGACATGAACCATATTCTGTCAAGGGACCTTGCCAAATCAACCGTGATCGTGACCATCAGCGTGCTGCTTGTGCTTCTGTTGGTTATACGGTCTTTCTGGCCGCCGGTTTTCATTACGGCATCCCTTGTCGGTGCCTATTATACAGCCATGTTTGTCATCAACTCTATTTTTCTTGGCATGCTGGGCTATGAAGGCATTTCTTCGTTTGTGCCGTTCTTTTCCTTTATCATCATCGTCTCGCTTGGTGTAGATTACAGCATTTTCCTGATGATGCGCTATAAGGAATACCCGCAGCTTGACCCGAGGGAAGCGATTATACTCGCTTCGAGACATACAGGCGGTGTCATTATTTCCGCGGTCGTTATTTTAGGCGGCACATTTGCCACGCTGATGCCTTCAGGAATGCTGCTGCTGGCTGAATTGGCGATCGCCGTCATTACCGGCCTTGTCGTGCTTTGCTTCATCCTATTGCCATTCTTTCTGCCAGGCATGATCGCCTTGCCGGAAGCCTTGGAAAAAATATTTTCGGACAAAAAGAAAGAAAACTTGGAGCTGGAGAAAGAATCATCCAAGCGATAATGAAAAAAGCAGCCGCTTATCCAAATTGGGAAAGGGCTGCTTTTTTTGCTGGCACGGTTTTAGATCGAGGCGGAGGAAGCAGGTAACCTTTTAGCTAAAGTACGGTAAAGAGATGGTAAGTGAGCAAACAGGCCAACGTATGTGTAAAATTTTACTCGACGGGGCAAATGAGTGGAAAAAAATGGGAAGACGCTCTATCATCTAATTGTACACTTCAAGATGAACATCTAGAGAGAGAGGTCTTCCCATGGATATTATATCAATAATTGCTGGATTATTAAAGGATACAAAGAGTCTTATCGAATTTGAAGAACAGCTTAAACTTCTGATGCAGAAGGCTTTTACACAATGGGTTGGGGAAATATTTGAAGAGTTAGATAAAACAATTAAACAGGAGAAGTTAGAGGAGGGCTGGGTGTACTGCCGGAGTGATAACAGAAGCGTTCAGTTTCTATTTGGAAGTGTGACTTTTAAACGTTCATTAATGCGTGATAAGAGAGGGAACTCACATTATCCTCTGGATGAATGGTTAGGGCTGGTACCACACCAACGATACAGCCCGTTAGTGGAATTAAAGGTGGCAGAGTTGGCAAGTGAGAACACCTATCGGGAAGTAGCTGATATTTTAAAAGAGTGGACAGCAGTGAGTCTTAGTCACACAACTGTAGGGAACATGGTAAAACACGTAGGGAAAACTCAGGCGGAAGCCGATAAGGCACTTGTAGAAGAGCTAGAAATAGCTGTTTCCCTGCCTGAGGGGAAGAAGGTAGACTACCTGTTTTCTGAAGCAGATGGTGTATTCGTTCGGGGACTAAAAAAGAAACAGAGTATGGAAGTCCACCACGCCATTCTCTATGAGGGATGGGAAACCAATGGAAAAAGGGTCTCCCTGCGTCAGCCCACAGTCATCATGACAACGGAAGCCATCCAGACATTTTGGGATGAAGTCCAAGCCACAGCTGCCAACACCTATTCCCTCGAAAAAGCGCATGTCATTACAAACAGTGATGGAGGTGCTGGGTACACAGCTGAACGGTTTCAAACAGCATTCTCACAGTCGGAATTTCCGGTGCTCAACCAGCTGGATACCTACCACGTTGCACAAGCCATCATAAGGACATTTGGGGGCGGAAAGAGCGAGATCAAGGAGCAAATTAGAAAAGCGATTAGAACGCATGACCTGGACCAATTCACGTTATATTTGGATACGCACGAAAGCACCTTGACGGATAAAAAGGCTCTCAAGAAAATCAAGGAATTCCGTTCGTATATCTTGAAAAACTGGGACCGCATTTTTGACTGGAGAGACAGGGTGAAAAACGTGCCGGAAGGTGCGAGAGGCCTAGGAGCGATGGAATCGAATCAAAGGCATATCTCCTTCAGGATGAAAAAAAGGGGCATGCATTGGAGTGAACTTGGCGCAGAAGCCATGGTGAAAATCAAACAAGGCATACTCAATGGGACATTGAGAGAAGCCTATCTGAAACACCGTTCAAGAAGCGAGAGAAAGCAACGGAACTTGAAACAATCCATCAGGATGTCTCAACTACTCAAGCAGCCTGTACGCCCGTCAGTGGGCGTAAAGCACGGATCAGTTGCCCTGCATTCAAGCAGTTCATCGGCAATGGGACATTTAAGCAAAATATTAGAGCTTTCGTTTTAAGCCTGGCTCAGTGGGGACTGATCGTTGAGGCGCGCGAAATTTACGAGACTCCTGCGGGAAAAGCGAGCCAGGAGAGACCCCGCAGCGAGGTACGAGCGAGGAGGCTCGCCGGCCGCCCGCGGAAAGCGAGTGAATTTCGCGCGCCTCAACATCCCCGTTATCCATCTTTATACGGAAATATTACATCTTTTCCGAAAATTACACCGAGCAAGTAAAGCACGGTAGCCGAAAGTGTACAAAAAGAGTGTCTTGGAATACCCGATATTTAAACCTTGTCGAGAAAAACTTGACACATACCAGGCCAACTATTTTTTTGAAAAGTGAGCATAAAACGAGTATAGGTGAAGGAGCGGGCGCAAAAACTGGTGTTTCTTAACGTAGAACGGGTCTAAGTGAAGGAAGCGGGCGCAAAAGACGTTGTTCCTTAACGTAGAACGGGTCTAAGTGAAGGAAGCGCGGAAAAAACGCCGTGTTTCTTAACGTAGAACGGGTCTACGTTAAGGAAGCGGGCGAAAATTCCGTTGTTCCTTAACATAGAGTGCGCCTACGTTAAGAAAGCGCGGAAAAAAAGCGTTGTTTCTTAACGTAGAACGGGTCTGAGAGTCAAGTCCAGGTTATTGTGTAAATTTATGGGCAAATGTTTTCAACCACCCCTTCATTTTTTCGGCTTAACTTCCATGGATTTTTTTCTTCATCTCCGGGAAGGGATGTCAAATGCCTTTCAATTTGACATCCCTTCCCGGAGATGAAATCATCCATGATGGAAGTTAAGCTGAAAATGCTGCTAACTATTCTTTCCCATAAGTGACTTCCTCTTCGAGTATTCTGTATCTTGATACTGCATTAAAACGGCACCAACCAAACGAAAAGCAGATTGGGTATTAGGAAAAATGCGAATGACCCTTTCCCTTCTACGAACCTCTTGGTTAAGCCGCTCGAGGGAATTAGTACTCCGTATGTGCATACGGATATTCTCAGGAAAGTTCATGTATTGGATAGTATCTTCAAAACCTTCATCTAAAATGGCCAGGGCTTTTTCAAATCTTGCTTCTGTACCAAATTTGTTTATTAATTCATCTTTAAACTTGCGTATGTCCTCAATCGTAACGGCCTCAAACACGCGCTTAATCATCACCCGGATTTCTGCAGTATCTTTTTTGGGCAGTTTTTCAATGATATTGCGTTTAAAATGAACATTGCACCTTTGCCAAGCAGTGCCAATGAATTCCCGTTGTATTGCTTTCTGAAGGCCCATGTGAGCATCGGAAATAACGAGTTTTGGTGATTGGAGTCCACGTGATTTAAGTTGTTTAAAAAATGAACTCCAACTCTCCAAACTTTCTGCATGGTCAACGCTTAAACCCAGTATTTCACGTGTATTCTTCTCTGTAATGGCAGTCGCAATATAAACAGCCTTTGATATGACCTTATGGTGCTCCCGTACTTTTATATACATGGCGTCCACAAACACATAAGGGTAGTAGGTTGTATTCAACGGTCTCTCGGCCCAAGCATTCACAATGGGATCCAGTTTTTGCGTAAGGGAAGAGACAAACGACTTGGATACATTCTTACCGCAAAGCTGTTCTACGACATTTGTGACCTTACGGGTAGAGACGCCATTGATGACCATCTCCAACATAGAAAGGACGAAAGCTTGGTCACATCTGGCATACTTTTCAAATAAGGTAGTTGAGAATTCGCCATTACGTGTCCGGGGAACTTTTAATGTAACATTGCCGATGCTCATCAACAGCTCGCGTTCATAGTAACCGTTCCGGTAATCCCGGCGTTCAACAGCGCGTTCATAAGGGCTCGTTTTTAAATAGTCATCCCTTTCCTTTTCCATAAACTCGTTTAACACGAGGACAACCGCTGATTTAATTACCGCGTCAAGATCTGAAGTCATGATGGCTTCTTTTAAAACATCCAAATTTAGGTTAAACTGTAAGTGAGTCATTTTATCTCCTCTTTTCATTGTTTATTGTCGTTGAAAACAGTGTTGCCAAGAGTTGATAAAATGACTCCTTCTTTTTACACAATTATACGGACTTAATCGGTCTGAGTGAAGGAAGCGCGGAAAAAACGCGTTGTTTCTTAACGTAGGATGCGTCTAAGTGAAGGAAGCGAGCGAAATTCCGACAAACAATGTACGTAAACGCCCATATCACAAAAAATACATGCCAGCGGAAGAATGAAAATCCCGTCGTAAATCAGAATAGACCGCTTCGAAGTGCCTAACAACCCCCGTGAAAGATGCCATTTTAGCATGTATCAATTTCCGGGGTTCCCTTATACTAATCGTAAAAGCATTTTAGAAAGAAGGGGCAAGCATGAACTATTTTGCAGGGTTGCTAATTGTCTTTGCGCTGGTGCTTGGAAATGCGGGGTGCTCTGCTGAAGGCGGCAAACAAAACCGGGAAGCTGCCGTCATGAAGACGGTTCCGGTTACGGGCTGCACGGCAAAGCAAAAAGCGGAACAGACCAAAATGGGGGTTGCCTGGTACCGGACATCCGGAGAAGCAAGAGCGCTCTATTATCAAGGATACAATATCGGAAAACAGCGTATTGAGGAGAGCCTGAAAACCAAAGTAAAAAAGAAGCGCGCCATTGTCCTGGATCTGGATGAGACAGTGCTGGATAACGGGCCGTACTTATCTTATATGGCAGAAAAAGGCATTTCGTTTGGCAGCGGCTGGGGAGCATGGGTGAAAAAAGCAAAAGCAAAACCGCTTCCGGGGGCACTTTCCTTTTTAAAATATGCCGATAAAAAAGGAATCGATATTTATTACATTTCAAACCGGGACGAAAAATATATGGATGCCACCCTTCGCAACTTGAAAAAAGAAGGGATCCCGCAGGCCGTCCGTTCCCATGTGCTGTTGCAAACAGGAACAAGCAGCAAAGAAGCACGCCGACAAACCGTTGAAAAGAATTATGAAATCATTGCCTTGTTCGGTGATAATCTGGGTGACTTTTTTAAGACATTTGACGGAAAAGGAAACAAGGCGCGCAGCCTGGAAGCAGACCGTTTCCGCCATGCATTTGGCCGCAAATTTATCGTATTCCCGAATCCGGTTTACGGGGATTGGGAGCATGAATTGCCATGTGGTTCATAAACGCAAAAAAATTCCGGAGTTCTCCGGAATTTTTATATGCACTATGTATGGCGGAGAAGGTGGGATTTGAACCCACGCGACGGTCACCCGCCCTAACGCATTTCGAGTGCGTCCCCTTCAGCCGCTTGGGTACTTCTCCATATGAAAAAAAGAAAGATGCTGGTGAGAGGACTCGAACCTCCGACCCCTTCATTACGAGTGAAGTGCACTACCAACTGTGCTACACCAGCATGGAATCAATCAGGACAATGTAAATTATATTATAATAAAATCCGGATTGCAAGAGGAAATTTAAAAAAAGTGTTGTAATGTTTTTCCGGCATGTTTCCGGTAAAATAAGAGAAAAGATGTTTCCGGGGGAGGAAAGGATATGGATTTTTTAAAAGCCTCAACGCTGGAGGAAAAACTGGACCTAATTCAAACGCTTGCCGGCCCGTTTTCTGAAAGGGCGGCTGCCAATGACTTGGAAGGACGGTTTGCTTTTGAAAATATTCAAGATTTAAAAGAAACAGGCTATACAAAGCTGACTGTGCCACAAAACTACGGTGGGGGCGGCATTTCGCTGTATGAGCTTGTCCGCCTGCAAGAGGCCATCGCGGTTGCGGACGGGTCGACTGCCCTTTCCATTGGATGGCATATGGGGATTTTAATGCATTTGTCCGAAACAAGAACATGGAACGGGCAATTGTTTGAACGCATTTGCCGTGCGGCAGCAGGGGAGGCCGCCCTCATCAACACTTGCGCAACAGAAGCGCAAACGGGCAGCCCGACGCGCGGTGGCATGCCGGAAACAACGGCAACGGAAAAGAACGGCGAATGGGTGTTAAACGGGAGAAAAACTTTTGCCACCATGTCTCCGGTGCTCGACTTTTTTATCATTACCGCAACGATTCCGGAAAAAGAAGCGGTTGGCAGTTTTGTCGTTCCGCGGGATACGGCTGGCCTCTCCATCGTCGAAACATGGGACAGCATTGCTTTAAGGGCAACCGGCAGCCATGATGTTGTGCTGGAAAACGTCAAAGTCCCGCTTGCGAACCTGGCGGAGATCCAGACGAAAAAGAAGGAGCCGGCCGGTTATCTGCTCCATATCCCTGCCTGTTATTTAGGCATTGCCGAGGCAGCAAAACGGGAAGCGGCTCGCTTTGCTAAATCGTATACGCCGAACAGCCTGAACCATCCGATTGCGGAACTGCCGGCTATCCGCCAGAAATTCGGTGAAATCGAGCTGAAATTGATGCAGGCGCGGCATTTTCTGTATTCGGTTGCGAAAATGTGGGATGAAGCCGGAGCAGAACAAAGAAAAGAGATGGGCCCGGAACTTGGGGCAGCGAAAATGGCAGTTACGAATCATGCGATAGAAGCAGTTGATTTAGCGATGCGAATCGTAGGTGCCAGAAGCCTGTCCGAAAAAAGTCCGCTGCAGCGCTATTACCGCGATGTCCGCGCCGGGCTCCACAACCCGCCGATGGATGATGCCGTCCTTATGCAGCTCGGCGCGCGTGTGTAAAATCAAAAAGCATCCGATGGTCTAAACAGCGGGAAAACAGAATTGTGGATCTGGCCATGAGGATAGTCGGCGCCCGCAGCCTTTTTCAAAAAAGCCCGCTGCAGCGCTATTACCGTGATGTGCATGCGGGATTACACAATCCGCCGATGGATGATACCGTCCTTATGCAGCTCGGCGCGCGCGTGTAAAATCAAAAAGCATCCGATGGTCTAAGCAGCCGGGAAAAAGGGGGGGCGCAAAGCAGCAAAGCGCCGCCGCTTTTTTCGGTCCACTTTGTCGCTACTGCTAAAAAAGCGGCAACTGCTGATAAATGCACTGTTGCCGCTCCATGGTTTGCTTACGTTCGATGATGTGCCGGATAAGCCCGTACAATTTCATCCTGCCATTTTTCAAGGATTTTCCTGATATTTTCCGGGGCGGTTTTCGGCTTGCGGGTGTAAGACAGCAGGCCGTTTGTTTCCTGCTCGACATCTGAAAGCTGCGTATAACAAAAGCCTCCTCCTTATCAAAACGTATTATAATAAAAAAATAAAAATTTAGAAATAATTTATTGCCGAGGTATTTTTTATGAGAAAAATCTATGAATTCATGAGTAAAGATGAGAAGAAGAAGGCTATATCTTTGCTTACTAAAGATATAGATGAGCTAAAGAAGGAACAAAAACGAGAAGATGAAAAGGGATATCCCCGAGTAATAAAAGATGCAATAGAAGAAACAATCCAAAGGTACATAAAAGATATGGAGTATTTAAAAGATGATTTAAAAAAAGAAGAGAAAAAATCTTAAATCAGTTATTACAGCAGTGGATCGCATTGGAATGGTAAATGATTGTACTGAGGCTGTATTATTTAAGGCTTGCTGAATAAGCAAAATTCCTAGATTTGGCAAGAGTGCTGACAGCTTTGGCAACAATTTAAATGCAAGGATTTTACAACAAATCCAGGGAAAAGCTTGCACTCGAAAGCCGATTCAACGTATTTAGAAGACAAAATCACGCATTCTCACATATATTTTGCGACAGAGCTTGCAGACAAATTTGGTACAAACTCAGAATCGGATTCGTTCAGCAAGCCCTATTTAGAAATGGAATATTACCAGTAAAAATTTTAGTAAAAATGTTGCCTTTTTTTACTTCTGCGTGTAAGATGGAATTGAAGAAAACGTTTGCAATCTTTTTATTCTATTCTATTACACTTAGGGGGAACGAACATGAGCAACCCAAATTTGCCTCAGGCTTTTAAGGAGTATTTCGGGACGGCGGCGGAGCGCGCGTTTTTTGCGCCGGGCCGGATTAATCTGATCGGGGAGCATACCGACTATAACGGCGGCCATGTGTTTCCGTGCGCGATTACCATGGGGACGTATGCTTTGGCCAAAAAACGCGATGACCGCAACATTCGCTTTGTATCTTTGAATTTTAAAGAAAAAGGCGTTATCGAATTTATGCTTGACGATCTGGCATACAACAAAGCACATGACTGGGCCAATTACCCGAAAGGCATGCTGAAATATTTGAAGGAAGCGGGGCATGAAATAGAACAGGGTTTTGACTGCCTCGTGTACGGCAATATTCCGAATGGGGCCGGCCTGTCTTCTTCCGCCTCCATTGAACTATTAACCGGCGTGATGCTTGAAAAATTGTTCAACCTGAAAGTGGAACAGCTCGATCTTGTCAAGCTCGGGCAAAAAACGGAAAACCAATTTATCGGCGTAAACAGCGGGATCATGGATCAGTTCGCGGTCGGGATGGGCAAAAAAGACGCGGGCATTTTGCTCGACTGTGCCACACTTGCGTACGAATATGCCCCGATCAAGCTGGATCACCATAAAATTTTGATTATGAACACGAATAAACGCCGTGAACTTGCGGACTCTAAATATAATGAACGACGTGCGGAATGTGAATCGGCACTGAAACAGCTGCAAAAGAAACTCGATATCGAAACGCTCGGCGATTTGACAGAAGAAGCATTTGAAAAAAACAAGGAAATCATAGACAATGAGATTGTGAGGAAACGGGCAAAACATGCGGTTTACGAAAATGTGCGCACGCTAAAAGCACTTGACGCATTAAAACGCGGCGACCTGCCCGCTTTCGGGGAACTGATCAATGCCTCCCACCGTTCGCTGCGGGATGATTATGAAGTGACCGGCAAAGAACTCGATACGCTGGCCGAAACCGCCTGGAAGCAGGAGGGCGTGCTCGGGGCGAGAATGACGGGCGCAGGATTCGGCGGATGTGCGATCGCGATTGTCGAAACTGACAAAGTTGATGCGTTCATTAAAAATGTCGGGGACGTCTATGAAAAAGAAATCGGCTACCGGGCGGACTTCTACACCGCAAGCATCGGTGACGGAGCAAAAGAAATGACAATGGAGGAACTTGCATGAGCATTTTAGTATTAGGCGGGGCCGGTTATATCGGCTCGCATGCCGTATATCAACTGATCGACCAAAAATATGACGTGGTGGTGATTGACAATCTGCAAACCGGCCACCGCGCCGCAATCCATCCAAAGGCAAAATTTTACGAAGGTGATATTCGCGACCGTGCCTTTATGCAGGAAGTTTTCGGGAAAGAAAAAATTGACGCGATCATTCATTTTGCAGCCAACTCGCTTGTCGGCGAATCGATGGAACAGCCGCTGAAATATTTCGACAACAACGTATATGGCACGCAAATTGTGCTTGAAATGATGAAAGAATTCCATGTGCCGCATATTGTGTTTTCTTCGACCGCTGCAACATACGGGGAACCGGAACACGTGCCGATTACAGAGACAATGCCGACCGTTCCGACCAACACTTACGGCGAGACAAAACTGACGATGGAAAAAATGATGAAATGGTGTGAAAAAGCGTACGGCATTAAATACGTTGCACTTCGCTATTTTAACGTAGCCGGCGCAAGATCAACCGGCGAAATCGGCGAAGACCACCATCCGGAAACGCATCTCATCCCGGTTGTATTGGAAACGGTGCTTGGAAAACGTGAGGCGATCACCATTTTCGGCGAAGACTATGATACAAAAGATGGGACATGCGTCCGCGATTACATCCATGTGGAGGACTTGATTGATGCCCATATTCTTGCGCTTCAATATTTACAGAACGGCGGCGCAAGCGATGTGTTCAACCTCGGATCAAGCAACGGATTTTCCGTCAAAGAAATTGTGGATACCGTGCGGGAAGTGACCGGCAAGGGCTTTAACGTCAAAATCGGCGACCGCCGCGCTGGGGATCCGAGCACGCTGATCGCTTCATCCGACAAGGCAAAGCGTGTGCTCGGCTGGAATCCGAAAAAAACGGATATCCGCCAGATTATCAAAGATGCATGGAACTGGCATGAAAGCCATCCAAACGGTTACGACGACAGAAGGTGAAATCATTGGCCATTTTTGAAACGGTCGAGCAGCTTGTAAACAAGGCTGTCCGTGCCGGGTTAATCGGGGAAGAAGACCGGGTGTATGCGAGAAACCAGGTGCTGTCACTTTTGCATCTGGATGAATTTCATGAACCGGAAGAAGGCGGGGCGGATCAGGATATTCCTGATCTCCTCCGCATCCTTGTCCGTTACGCGTGCGAAAAAGGCATCATTCAGGATGTATTGGATGAGAAAGACATTTTTGCAAGCCACATCATGAATGTGTTTACGCCGCGCCCGTCAACGGTAAACTATATTTTCCGGGAAAAATATGCGGAAAGCCCGGCTGAAGCGACCGATTATTTTTACGCATTAAGCAAACACAGCAATTATATCCAAACGAAGCAGATTGCGAAAAACATTGTATACAAGACGCCAACGGAATACGGCGATCTTGACATTACCATCAATCTTTCAAAACCGGAAAAAGACCCGAAGTCCATTGCCAGGGAAAAAAACGCCAAAAAAGGGCATTACCCGAAATGCCTTCTTTGCATGGAAAATGAAGGATATGCCGGCAGAACGGGGCACCCGGCACGGTCGAACCACCGGCTTATCCGCCTTACCCTCGGCGGCGAGCCGTGGTATTTGCAATATTCACCATATATGTATTACAACGAACATTGCATTGTGCTGTCAGAAACACACCGCGATATGAAAATCGACAAAGCGGCTTTTCAAAGATTGCTTGAATTTGTCGGGCGGTTCCCGCATTATTTCCTTGGTTCAAATGCCGATCTGCCGATTGTCGGCGGTTCGATTTTGTCGCACGACCATTATCAGGGCGGGCGTTATGAATTTGCGATGGCAAAAGCGGCTGACGACTGGCAGTTTGAAATGAAGGCATTTCCGGATGTGGAAGCCGCCGTTATCAAATGGCCGATATCGGTCATCCGGCTGCGAAGTGCAGAGGCAGCAAGGCTTACAGAGGCCGCGGATCATATTTTGCAAATCTGGAAACAGTACAGCGATCCTTCCGCCGACATTCTCGCGGAAACAAACGGGACGCCGCATAACACGATTACGCCGATCGCAAGAAAACGCGCGGGCCGGTTTGAACTTGATCTTGTGCTCCGCAACAACCGGACAAGCGAAACCCATCCGCTTGGCATTTTCCACCCGCACGCTGAGGTCCATCATATTAAAAAAGAAAACATCGGGCTGATTGAAGTGATGGGGCTTGCGGTTCTGCCAGCGCGGCTGAAAAATGAGCTGGCCGAAGTGGAAAAATTTTTGCTCGGGCAGCCGAATGATATTGCCGACTACCATCTTGACTGGGCAAACGGATTGAAGAAAAAATACGAAGGCACGGTGGCGGCGGAAAACGTGGAAGGCATCGTCCGCAACGAAGTGGGCAAAGTCTTCCTGCAAGTTTTGCAGCACGCCGGCGTCTTCAAACGGGACGAAAAAGGGAAACAGGCATTCCGGAACTTTTTACGCAAGTTGTAGTAGCGGTCCGTTCCAACATTTTTGTGTAGATGTTAACGGCGAATCGTGCGGGCTGCTAAACATCTTCCGGAATGAATCGCGCAGTCCAAGCAGCAGGCCGGTTTTTACAGGACTGTGAGACCGGCCGCAGACTCTGGAAGCGATTGGCGCGGTCGCGGGGAACTGGAGCCGGGAACGCGTTCCAACATTTTTAGCATACGCTTTTGACGCATATAGGGGGCTGCAGATCACATTCCGTAACTTTTAGCTCAGACGGGTACACCGGGCCGTTTTATATGGCCCGCAATCTTTAACGGAAAAGGGCTGATCAAAATGGAAATCAAAAAGGCATTGTTTGGGGAATTGGAAGGGCGTCCGGTCTATGCTTATGAATTGAAAAATGACTGTGGCGTATCTGTAACGGTGCTTGAATACGGTTGCATCATCAACAAGATCATCGTGCCGGACAAAAACGGCAAAGCGGAAAATATCGTGCTCGGGTATGACAACCTTGACGGCTACCTCCATGGTGTTCCGTATTTCGGCGCTATCATCGGCCGTATTGCCGGCAGGATCGCCGGGGCTTCTTTTGAACTGGACGGCAAAACATACAAGCTTTCTGCCAATGAAAACCGCAACCATCTCCATGGCGGCTTCAAAGGGTTTAACGCCGTCATCTGGGACAGCACACCCATTGAACAAGACGGCGCAGTTGGTGTGAAATTTACGCATATAAGCCCGGACGGCGAAGAAGGCTATCCCGGAAATCTCGATGCCACCGTGACCTATCTTTTAACAAATGAACAAGAACTGAAGCTGTCTTATCAGGCACATACGGATAAAAAAACGATCGTCAACATGACCAATCATGCATACTTCAATTTAAGCGGCGATATGAAACGCGATGTACGCGGGCACAAATTGCAAATCCCGAGTAACCGTGTGCTTGAACTTGGCCAGGAAACGCTGCCGACAGGGAAGACTTTCGATGTCACCGGCACCGCGTTCGATTTTCGGAACGGGCGAAAAATCGAAGACGGCACGGTATCAGATCATCCGCAAAACGTCCTTGTCGGAAACGGCTATGACCACGCGTTTTTATTGCCGGAAACGGAAAAAACGATCCGCTTAAAAGACGAAGAGAGCGGGCGCGTGCTGACGGTGGAAACCGACCAGCCTTGCGTCGTCGTTTATACTTGCAATACAATGGGCAATGACGAATATGAAATCCGCGGCCGCAAGCCTTCAGATTATTTGGCGGTCTGCCTTGAGACGCAGGGTGTGCCGGATGCGATCCATCACCCTGAATACCCGTCTGTGATTCTAGAGCCGGGTGAAACATACCGTGCCCATACAAAATGGATTTTTGGTTGAAAAAGATTGAGGTGTAAGCATGGCAACGATTAAAGATATTGCAGAGAAGGCGGGTGTTTCCATTTCAACGGTTTCACGCGTGCTGAATAACGACCCGTCACTTTCCGTTAGTGACGATACGAAAAAAAGAATCTTTGAAGCGGCTGAAGCGCTTTCCTACAAGAAAAAAACAGCCCGGAAACCGGAAAAAATCAAAATTGCGCTAGTGTACTGGTATACGGAACAAGAAGAGCTGAATGATTTGTATTATTTATCGATCAGAATGGGCATTGAAGCACGCTGCAGCATGAAAAATATCCGGCTGACGAAATACGATTTGACGCATTTGGAAGAGATGGGGAAAGAGCAAATCCAGGGCATTATTGCTGTCGGGAAATTCAGCCTGGCGCAAGTGGAGAAGCTTCTCTCTGTTACCCCGAATATCGTATTTGTCGACTGCTCGCCTGACGACAACCGCTTTGATGCTGTTGTGGCCGATTTTGAAAAAGCGACAGAAAAAGTGCTCGCCTATTTTACGGAAAAAGGCCATACACAAATCGGCTTTATCGGCGGCAGGGAAAATTATAAAGATGCGTCCGCCACGATTGAGGATCCGCGCGAAACGGCGTTCAGGCGCTGGATGCAGGCAGCAGGCCGCTGGAATGAAAAATGGGTATATATCGGTGCGTTTTCGACTGAAGACGGATACCAGTTGATGAACGAGGCGATCCGCGAACACGGGGACGCGCTTCCGACCGCTTTTTTTGCCGCCAATGATGCGATTGCGATCGGGTGCCTTAAGGCGCTTGCGGAAAACAACATCCCGGTGCCCGGCCGCGTGAGCCTTATCGGCGTCAATGACATCTCGCTGTCCAAATATGTTTTCCCGCCGCTTTCTACTGTGAAAGTGTATACGGAATTGATGGGCGAGACAGCAGTCGATACGCTGCTGGAACGTTTGGAAGGCAGAACCGTTGCAAAGAAAATTTTTATTGCCACAAAACTTGTTTGCCGCAAAAGCGGATGAGTGAGTGGGAAAGCGGGTAAAAATGATTTTGAGGCTGTCTGTTGCGATCTTGGTTTTGGAATGGTATGGCCGCGAACTTTACGGAAAGCGGAGTAAATTTTAGGGCAGATGATGCAAAGGTGCCGAAGCAGTGCAGGTCCCGGTTTCAATAATAGCGGGGGCACGAAAGAAAATGGGCGGGCTTTGCGAAAAGTAGAGTAGCGATTAAGGCAGGCTTTGCAAATGCATCGGGGCAGTGCGAGTATAGGTTGCTGTTTCGAAATGGCATATATTGCAAACAAAACCGCCGCAAACCTGTCGTAAGTGGGCAGGATTTTAGGGCAGATGATGCAATGCCTTGAAGCATTGCAAGTACCTGCTTCAAAAATAGCAGTGGCGCGAAAGAATGGCCGCGGCTTTGCGAAAAGTAGAGTAGCGATTAAGGCAGGTTTTGCAAATGTATCGAGCAGTGTGGATCCCGGCTCCAGCCCGGTTCCAGGCTGCAGCACTTGCCTCGTGCAAAGCGGAGGCCCGCATAAAGCCGGGGCCGCATGCATATAATAGAAGCATGCACGAATGCGCCGGGACGGTTTGCACACTTGCCTGCATACGTTAACGCAGCAGGGCCGGTCCCCTTTTTTGTGTTAAAGTGTGTTATACTAAACATAAGAAGGGAGTCTTTTATGATGGCATATTTTAATAACCAGAAGGAGCCGGTGCCTGAGGTGGAAACGACCGTATGGGCCTGCACAAACGATGATTGCAACGGTTTTATGCGTGAAAACTTTACTTTTGAAGAAAAGCCGCACTGCCCGCTCTGCCACTCCGATATGAAAAAAGAAGTACGCGTGCTGCCAGTTATCGGAAGTTAAAAAAACAGTTATTTTTTGTTGCCATTTTTCGGGCCTGTTGAAACCCCTGTTTTCAACGGGTTTTTTACTATCTGCGGGAATCGTTAAGCCATTTTTTGTAAAACCCGATTGCGCGCGGTCTCCAGCATACAAAAGGGGTGCCATGAAAGCACCCCTTTATCTCACTTTTTTTCTTTCCATTCGGCGAATATCTCATCCGCGATTTCTTCCAGAGATTTCACTTTGCCGTGCGGGTTTTGCGATTCTTTCCGGACTTTCCACTGTCGTTCTTCTTCGCGCTTTGATTTACTCACTTGGATCACTCCTGTTTGCCATCTGTAAATTTCGCGAATCTTTTCATATCCTTATCCGTTTCAAGCGCTGTCACAGCAAACGGTTTATAAGGCTTATGTTCACTGAACAAGCCAACCTGGTTGCTCCCATGCGCATCATTGACAACCGTTTCCGCCTCATTGTCCCGATGCGTCACCTCACGTTTGTCAGGCATAGTATTTCCACTCCTTGTTCAAAATAAAATCATGTTTTCCGCCGATCAATGTTATAATTACCTATTATGAAGCAAACGATTTACGGAGGAGGAAACTGCTGCAATGGATTTAACACCAGGAACCGTTGCCGAACTTACGGTGGTGCGGGAAGCGCCGTTCGGTTATTTTTTATCTAACGGGACAGAAGACGTGCTCCTGCATCACCGGGATATTGTGGAACCCTTTGATCCGGAAGCGGTGCAAACGGTCTTTCTATATCAGGACCATCAGGGGAGGCTGGCCGCGACAAATGTGATTCCGGACATCCGATTGGGGACATACGGCTGGGCGGAAGTTGCCGGCACCAAAGAAAAACTTGGCGTTTTCGTTTCGATCGGAATTCACAAAGACATGCTTCTTTCTGTTGATGACTTGCCCCCGATCCGCTCGCTCTGGCCGGAAAAAGGCGATCGTTTATACATTACCCTTGATCTTGACAAACATGGGCGCTTATTCGCAAAATTAGCCGAAGAAAACATGGTCAGGGATTTAGCGAAACAAGCCGGTCGTGAAATGTGGAACAAAGATGTCACCGGGCATGTGTTCCGACTGACAAAAGCGGGTTCTTCAATCATAACCGATGAGGGCTTTATTGGCTTCATCCATGAATCACAGCGCAAAAACGAACCGCGCCTCGGGCAGAAAGTGGAAGGCCGCGTCATTGATGTAAAAGAAGACGGGACACTGAATATCTCGCTTTTGGGGCGCGCTTATGAAGCATTGGATAAAGATGCGGAAAATATCCTTGCCTATATGGATTCCCGCGGCGGAAAAATGCCGTATTGGGATAAAAGCATGCCGGAAGAGATTCAGGAGCGGTTTGGCATCAGCAAAGCGGCGTTTAAACGTGCGCTCGGCCGTCTGATGAAAAACGGCACCGTCTATCAAGAAGAAGGCTGGACTTATCGGAAGGAGGAAAAGTAATGGCAGCTCCAAGGTTGAAACGCATTCACCATATTGCCATCATTTGTTCCGATTATGCAAAATCAAAGCATTTTTATGTCGATTGCCTTGGATTGGAGCCGGTGCGGGAAGTATATCGGAAAGAGCGGGATTCCTACAAACTGGATCTTTCGGTCGGCAGCGTATATCAGATCGAGCTGTTTTCCTTTCCGAATCCGCCCGCGCGCCCGACATTTCCGGAAGCTGCGGGCTTGCGGCATCTTGCATTTGAAACGGACGATGTAGAAGCGGATAAAAAGTGGCTTGAAGAAATGGGCATTCAAGTAGAAGACATCCGCATTGACCCGCTTACAGATAAAAAATTCACCTTTTTCCAGGATCCCGACGGTCTTCCGATCGAATTGTATGAAAGCTGACCTGTTACTGCGGATGAAAAAATTTGCAGACAAACGGCCGGTGCAAAAAAACAGATTGGCAGATAAAGAAATAGAAAACGCCCCCGTATAAACACTAAAATTTGGCAAACAAAAAAGCGGCATCCGGACAGCAAAAAAATGGCAGGCAAGAAACGAAAAATGGTTCCAAATGGGCAAAAAATTTTTCGCTCAGAAGATAGCTGAAGACAAACGGCCGATTGAAAAACACGGGGATACCGGGACAGCAAAAAATGGCAGGCAAGAAACGAAAAATGGTTCCAAATGGGCAAAAAATTTTGCATGCAGAAGATAGCTGAAGACAAACGGCCGATTGAAAAACACGGGGATACCGGGACAGCAAAAAATGGCAGGCAAGAAATGAAAAACGTCCCCAAACGGGCAAAAAAATTTTGCGTGCGGAAAGCAAATGGCCGGTGCAAAAACACGGGATAACCGGCGCGGGTGCAGGAGCGGTGTGCTATAATGAAAAGGACTGAAAATGCTTTGTTCATATTTGAGCAAAGGATTGCCTTTCAAGGAGGAAGATTTGAATGAGCGAGCCTTTATTTCTTGAACCGGTTTTTAAAGAAAGAATTTGGGGAGGAACCGCGCTGAGGGACCGGTTTGGTTACCGCATCCCGTCTGACCATACAGGGGAGTGCTGGGCTATTTCCGGCCATCCGAACGGCCCGTCGACTGTAAAAAACGGTGAATTTGCCGGCAAAACCTTGATGGAACTGTGGGAAGAAAGACGTGACTTGTTCGGCGGAATGTCTGGAAAAGGATTCCCGCTCCTGACGAAAATTCTCGATGCAAATGCAGATTTATCGGTTCAGGTTCACCCGGATGATGCATACGCCAATGAACACGAAAACGGAGAACTTGGCAAAACGGAATGCTGGTACATCATTGATTGCAAGGAAGACGCACAGCTCGTTTACGGGCATCATGCCAAAACGAAAGAAGAATTCGTCCGCCTGGTTGAAGAAGGAAAATGGGACAGCCTGCTGCGCAAAGTGCCGATTCACCCGGGGGACTTTTTCTATGTGCCGAGCGGGACGATTCATGCTCTTTGTGAAGGGACGCTTGTGCTCGAAACGCAGCAAAGCAGTGATACAACGTACCGCGTTTATGACTACGACCGGACGGATGCTGCCGGCAACAAACGTGAACTGCATTTGCAAAAAGCCATTGATGTTACAACGATACCGCACCGGGATGCCGCAGTCCTCCCCCGTACGGAAGAAAAACCGGGTGTTACCATCACAACGTTTGCAAAGGAAGCCTTTTTCTCTGTATATAAATGGGATGTAAAAGGAACCGCATCGTTTACCCAAAACAAACCGTTCGAACTGGCCAGCGTGCTTGACGGGGAAGGGGCCATGAAAGCCGACGGAAAAACTTATCCGCTTGAAAAAGGGATGCATTTTCTGCTGCCGTCCGGATTTGGCCATTTTGAACTGGAAGGTCATCTGACGCTGATCATATCCCATCCGTAAACTGTCTGTCTATCAAGAATATTGCAGCAAACGGCAGAAAACCGATATAATGAAAAATACATGACAACTGAGTATGGGGGAGACGTTGAAAATGCCAATCAATATACCGAAAGATTTACCTGCCGGAGAGCTGCTGAGACAAGAGAAAATTTTTGTGATGGATGAGGACAGGGCGAGAACGCAGGATATCCGTCCGCTGAATATATTAATCTTAAATTTAATGCCGGAAAAAGAAAAGACGGAGTTGCAGCTGCTGCGCCTTCTTGGCAATACGCCGTTGCAGGTCAACATCACTTTTCTCCGGACGTCGACTTACCAATCCAAAAACGTCAGCAGCTACCATTTAGAACATTTTTACACGGTTTTTGACGAGGTGAAAAGCCGCCGTTTTGACGGGATGATTATTACCGGTGCCCCGGTTGAAAAAATGGATTTCGAAGCGGTGGATTATTGGGACGAGCTGAAGCAAATCATGGATTGGACCAAAACCAATGTCACGTCGACACTACATATTTGCTGGGGCGCGCAGGCTGCCTTGTACTACCATTACGGCATTGAGAAGTACGAACTGCCGGAAAAGTGTTTCGGCATTTTCAAACACCGCTTGTTTTTGCCGATGGTCAAGCTGGTCCGCGGATTTGATGAGGTTTTTAACGCGCCCCATTCCCGCTATACGGATGTTGCACGCGGAGCCATTGAAAACCATCCGGAACTGCAGCTCGTTTCCATATCGGAAGAGGGTTCGCCGTTCATTGTGATGGACGAAAACGGGAAAAATATTATGATCACCGGCCATTTGGAATATGATGCCACAACCCTTGCTGATGAATATGTGCGCGATCAGCAAAGAGGACTTGGCACCGCCCTCCCGAAAAATTATTTTCCCAATAACGATGCCAATGAGAGGCCGCTCCATACATGGCGCTCGCACAGCTACTTACTTTTTTCCAATTGGCTGAACTATTATGTATACCAGGAAACACCGTACCAATGGTAAACAAAGGGCTGTCCCGCAAACAGGGGCGGCTTTTTTGGTGCTTGGGGATTTCAAAAGAAAGTTACCGTTCGATTCGGCTGGCTTTTGTTCCTTTGAAGCTCGCTAAGGGACAATGCGTAAACGGCAAAAAGCCCCCAATTGCTATCAGAAGCATCCCCCAAAAAAAAGAGGCAGCCCCGCGTATCAGGACAGCCCCTTTTCGCCTTCCGCTTTCGGAACCGCGAAAGAGAGAAGAAAACAAACAAGTGAAATTATGGCAAGTAGGATGAAGATCGAGTGAATGCCTGAAAAAAGCACATGCCGCAGCCAATCGCGCGCCGCTTCCGAAAACCGGCCTGCGCTTTCCGGATTGATCAGCCTGTTCAGCGAATTCGTCGTAAACCCGCCCGGATTGCCCTTCGCAAGTTCCCCGGCAACTTTTGCATTGAAATACGTACCGAATACAGCGGAACCCGCCGACTGCCCGAGATTCCGGAAAAATGTATTCGAAGCCGTCGCCGCCCCGCGCAAAGACCAGTCCACCGCCGACTGAACCGAAACGAGCGAGATCGTCATCACAATCCCGAACCCGAACCCGGAAATGGCGGAGAAAACGTAAAAACTCCATTCCTGCGTTCCCAATGAAAACAAGCTGAGCCAGGCAGTGCTTCCCAAGATGAAGGCCATCCCCGTTAAAAACGCCAAACGGTCCCCGTATTTCAACTGAAGCCTTCCGCCGGCAAAAGAGCCGAGCATCCACAGGACAGGGCTCGGTGCCAGCATAAGGCCGGAAAGCGTTGCGCCATGCCCTTCAAGCCCTTGGATCCACATCGGAATATACACGTTAATCCCCATCAGAACAGCACTGCCCAAAAAACAAACCAGATTTGAAACCGAAATGGCCCGGACGTGGAACAACGAAAGCGGCATTAATGGATCCGGATGCCGGTACTCAATCCATATAAATAAACCAAGGAGAATGACACTACCAGCTAATAATCCTATAATCACCGGGTTTCCCCAATCGCTTGTATCCCCGCCTTTTTGTAGGGCGTAAAGCAATGCAAGCATCCCGGCGGAAAAGGTGGCAGCCCCCCATACATCAATTGCATTTTCCGTTTTTTCCACCTGCTCATGTAAAAACAGGATGACCATCAAAACGGAAATCAGACCAAACGGCAGATTGATGAAAAAGATCCAGTGCCAGGTGAGCTGGTCGACAAAGAAACCGCCGAAAAGAGGCCCGATGACACCGGCAATGCCCCATGCCGCGCCCATAAACCCGAGCATTTTCGCCCGTTTTTCATGCGGATAAATATCGGCAACAATGGTATTCGTAACCGGCATGATCGCCCCGGCCCCGATTCCCTGAATGGCACGGAACACAATCAGCTGGCCCATCGAACCGGCGAGCCCGCACAATGTCGAACCGGCAAGGAAAACAACGGTGCCGGCCGTGAAAATTTTTTTGCGACCGTACAAATCCGCAAGCTTCCCGAAAATTGGAACCGTTACTGCTGAAGTGAGCAAATAAATGGCAAATACCCAGTTCATCACGCCGATCCCTTTCAGGTCGCTCACAATCCGCGGCATCGCGGTGCTGACAATCGTCCCCTCAATGGCTGTTAAAAAGGTGGCCACAAACAGGGCGATTGTGACCGCCTTGACATTGGTTTGTTTCATAAAAAGTCCTCCATGATTTGTTCGTTCTGCACTTTTTCTAGTATATATCAACTTGCCGCGGAAAAATAGATTTCTAGACTCAGGAAAGAATCTGCATAAAAAGAAATCATTTCCCCATAATAAAGATTGACATCTGACACATCATGAATGATAATTGGTATAGACAACTATATAAATTTTAAAAAAGAGGTGTTTTCCGTTGACGGAAAAAGTGCTGATCCACAGCAATCTTTATACAGGGAATGAACATATTGCAGACGGATTTATCCGGTTTACAGATAAAATCATTGAAACCGGCAAAATGGCAGATTACCGGCCGAAAGCAGGGGAAGAAGTGATCGACGGGAAAGGGATGACAACTATCCCGGGCATGATTGATGTCCATATCCATGGCGGCTATGGCATTGATGCGATGGATGCCGATCCGGAGGCGCTCGTTACATTAAGCCAAAAGTTGCGGCAGGAAGGGGTGACTTCCTTTTTCGCGACAACGATGACCCAGGATTACGGAAAAATCGAAGCCGCCTTGCGCGCCGTTAAAGTGGCAAAAGAAAAAGGGGGCACAACGATCGAAGGCATTCATCTCGAAGGGCCGTTTGTTTCGAAAAAAAGAGCGGGGGCCCAGCCGCTTGAATATATTAAGGCGCCGGACACGGAACTGTTTTTAAAGTGGGTTGAAGCTTCTGGCAATCTCATTAAGCTTGTCACCTATGCCCCTGAAAATGAAGGTGCACGGGCATTTGAAAATGTGATGATTGAACGCGGCATCGTGCCTTCCATGGGCCATTCAGATGCCGTCCGTGCTGAACTTTTACAAAGCAAGGCAACACACGCGACCCATCTTTATAATGGCATGCGCGGCCTGCACCACCGCGAGCCTGGCGTTGCGGGGCATGCGTTGCTGTCGCCTTATGTACAAGTTGAACTGATTGTTGACGGTATCCATGTGCATCCGGATATGGTGAAGTTCACGTATGAAATAAAAGGGCCGGAAAAAATCTCCGTCATTACTGATGCGATGCGGGCGAAAGGGCTGCCGGACGGGGAGTCGGAGCTCGGCGGCCAGAAAGTGCTGGTGAAAAATGGGGAAGCCCGGCTTGAAAATGGTGCGCTTGCCGGCAGCATCTTAAAGATGGACGATGCATTCCGCAACATTATGAAATTTACCGGCTGTTCGATTGCAGAAGCGGTACAGATGACTTCCGTGAACCAGGCGCGCGAGTTTGGCCTCGAACAAAAAGGAAGTCTCACGGCCGGGAAAGATGCCGATTTTGTACTGCTGGATGAACAATTGCAAGTGAAAACAACGTATCACCTTGGAGAGCGGGAATAACGCGCACAGACTGGTGTGAACCAGTCGCGCGATAAAAAAAGTCTTACGGCCAGGAAAGATGCCGATTTTGTACTGCTGGATGAACAATTGCAAGTGAAAGCAACGTATCATCTTGGAGAGCGGGAATAACACACACAGACTGGTGTGAACCAGTCGCGCGATAAAAAAAGTCTTACGGTCGGGAAAGATGCCGATTTCGTACTGCTGGATGAACAATTACGAGCGAAAGCAACGTATCACCTTGGAGAGCGGAAATAACCAGTCGCGCAGTAAAAGAGTCTTACAACCAGTAAAGATCTGGTAAAAAAACATATCATCTTTGAAAGCGGGGATAAAAATGGATGTGCATATTTTTAAAACAAGCGATGAAGCAGCAAAATACGCCTATGAACTGATCGAAAAAGGGATTCGGGAAGGGCAAATCCGCACGCTCGGGCTTGCAACGGGCGGCACGCCGCTGAAGCTGTATGCTTACATGCGGCATGCCGGACTGGACGTTTCAAACGTTACCACTGTGAATCTTGACGAATATGTGGGCCTCAAAGATACCGATGAACACAGCTACCGTTATTACATGGAAAAAGAACTGTTTTCGCATATGAATTTTAAACAATCGTATCTGCCTGATGGAACGGCGGAAGACCTCGAAGAAGAATGTGCAAGGTATGAAAGAATTTTAAAAACGCATCCGGTCGACCTACAAGTGCTCGGCATCGGTAAAAACGGGCACATCGGCTTTAATGAACCGGGCACTTCCTTCGATTCCAGAACCCATATTGTCGAACTGACCGAATCGACGCGGGAAGCAAACCGGCGCTTTTTCGAAAGAGAAGAAGATGTGCCGGATCGCGCCCTTTCGATGGGGATTGCTTCGATTATGGACGCGAAAAAAATCGTACTGCTGGCATTCGGCAAAAGTAAGGCTGAAGCGGTCCGCAGCATGATCAAAGGGCCGGTGGACGAAGCCTGCCCGGCATCCGTTCTGCAAATGCATCCGAATGTCGTTGTCGTTGCCGATGAAGATGCCGCTTCTTTGCTGGAGGATGCCGGGAAGCGCCATGATTGACAAAACCTCCCCGATCCCGATTTACTTTCAAATTCAGGAAGAAATCCGGAAGAAAATCAGGGAGGGGGAATGGAAAACAGGCGAAGCCATTCCGTCTGAACGGGTGTTAAGCGATCTTTTTGAAGTGAGCAGAATGACAGTCCGCCAGGCGGTACAAGGTTTGGTGGATGAAGGCATTTTAATGAGAAAACGGGGAAGCGGCACGTTTATCAGCGAACATAAGGTGGAGCAGCCTTTGGAAGGGCGGATGAGTTTTACGCGGCTGATGGAAGAGCGCGGGATGAAAGCTTCGAATAAAATCGTGGCGTTTTTTGAAAGGGAAGCCTCCGTGCAGGAAATGGAGGCACTCACGCTGAAAGAGCCGGAAAACGTTCTTCATATCGAGCGGCTCCGCTACGGGGATGAGATCCCGATTGTATTCGAATCGATCATCACCCCGGCAAGGATTGCGGCAGGGCTTACTGAAGAAAAATTAAACCGTTCTTTCTACCAGTTTCTTGAACGGGAAAAGGGATTGCGGCTCGGAAAAGGGTACCAGACAATCGAAGCCGTTGCGGCGAGCGCACGGCTGGCAAAACTGTTAAAAGTGGCCCCGGGTTCACCGGTGCTGTCCATTGAACGCGTGACTTCGCTTTCAGACGGTACACCGTTTGAATATGTCAAAGCGCAATACGCCGGCAGCCGCTTTAAATTTTATATGTAAGAAGAATCAAATCGGGGCAAGCCGGTTCAGATGCAAAAAAACCGCGGAAGATCCGCGGTTTTTTTGGTTCAATTTATAGAACATTAATAGAAACGTTTATAGCTGTCAAAATGGGATTTCCAGTACGTGTAGCCGACAGAAGAAACAGATACGCCATCGGAATTCGCGGCGATAAACCGGCCGCCGCCGAGATAGATACCAACATGCGTGATCGCGCTCGGATTGGTTCCATACGTGCCTTCAAAGAAGACAAGATCTCCTGCCTTTGGGCTGTTCACATAGTAAGAACGGTTATAAAGGCCTGCTGCGGACATGCGGGAAATGCTGTACCCGGCTTTTTTGTATACATAATAGATAAAACCGCTGCAGTCAAATCCGGACGGGCTCGTACCACCCCAAACATACGGCGTGCCGATTAAGCTGTTCGCAATGCTGATTAAAGAAGATACAGAATGGGTACTGCCTGAAGTTGTATCGACTGTTGTGACCGATTTGGAAGAATCGGACGGACTGCCGGTTACTTTCAGCTTCTGGCCGGCATAAATCAAGTCGGAACTCAGATTGTTCAAAGATTTAAGCTTACTGACGGTGATTCCGTACTGTTTGCTAATGCCGGACAATGTGTCTCCGCTTTTTACCGTGTATGTAGCCGTAGCCGTGGAACCGGAACTGTTTGAACTTGCAGCGCCTGCCGTTCCCGATGTGGAGGAACCGGATGAGCTGCTACCGGTTACTTTCAGCTTCTGACCGGAAAAAATCAAATCGGAACTTAAATTGTTCAAAGATTTTAGCTTGCTGACAGTTGTCCCAAACTGTTTGCTAATGCCGGATAATGTGTCTCCGCTTTTTACTGTGTATGTAGTCGTGGAACTGGAACTGCCGGTTGAACGCGAACTGCTGCTTGAACTGGACGAGGAAGCGGAATCTGCCCCTTTGGAAACAGCCAATACGTCACCGGGATGGATCAGCGATGAAGAGAGCTTGTTCCAGCTCATTAAGTTTGAAACCGATATGCCGTGGTTTAAGGCAATCGTGCTCAATGTATCCCCCGGCTTGACCGTGTACGTTTTGGCAGAAGAGGATGGGGCCGAAACAGAACGGGCCGAAGCTTTTGCCTTGGACGCTGAAACGTTCAGTACCTGGTTCGGGTAAATCGTGTCAGATGCCAAATGGTTGGTTGATTTCAATGCATCAACGGACGTATTATACTTCTTTGCAATTTTCCAGAGGGAATCCCCTTTTTGGACTTTATATGTCTGGGCAAATGCCTGCGATGTAAACGAAGTGGCCAGAATGGTTGTAGCGGCAACAGAAAAGACAGTTTTCTTTCTCACACTCGTGTAACCTCCATTTATATTTTTATCTCTCTATTTAACATTCTATCAAAATTTTTTCACAATGGTACCCCATTTCGGCATTTTATAGGAAAAGATTGCACTTTTTTCCAATGAAAGCGGCAGAAATAGCGAAATTTGTTAAGATACCCCGGAAAATTGAGGGTCTCCCTTAACCTAGAGCGCGACTACGTTAAGATATCCGCAAAAATTTTCTCGCTTCCTTAACATAGAGTGCGTCTACGTTAAGATACCCGGCAAAATTGAGAGTCTTTCTTAACATAGAGCACGTCTACGAGTCAAGTCCAGGTTATTGTGTAAATTTATGGGCAAATGTTTTCAACCACCCCTTCATTTTTTCGGCTTAACTTCCATGGATTTTTTTCTTCATCTCCGGGAAGGGATGTCAAATGCCTTTCAATTTGACATCCCTTCCCGGAGATGAAATCATCCATGATGGAAGTTAAGCTGAAAATGCTGCTAACTATTCTTTCCCATAAGTGACTTCCTCTTCGAGTATTCTGTATCTTGATACTGCATTAAAACGGCACCAACCAAACGAAAAGCAGATTGGGTATTAGGAAAAATGCGAATGACCCTTTCCCTTCTACGAACCTCTTGGTTAAGCCGCTCGAGGGAATTAGTACTCCGTATGTGCATACGGATATTCTCAGGAAAGTTCATGTATTGGATAGTATCTTCAAAACCTTCATCTAAAATGGCCAGGGCTTTTTCAAATCTTGCTTCTGTACCAAATTTGTTTATTAATTCATCTTTAAACTTGCGTATGTCCTCAATCGTAACGGCCTCAAACACGCGCTTAATCATCACCCGGATTTCTGCAGTATCTTTTTTGGGCAGTTTTTCAATGATATTGCGTTTAAAATGAACATTGCACCTTTGCCAAGCAGTGCCAATGAATTCCCGTTGTATTGCTTTCTGAAGGCCCATGTGAGCATCGGAAATAACGAGTTTTGGTGATTGGAGTCCACGTGATTTAAGTTGTTTAAAAAATGAACTCCAACTCTCCAAACTTTCTGCATGGTCAACGCTTAAACCCAGTATTTCACGTGTATTCTTCTCTGTAATGGCAGTCGCAATATAAACAGCCTTTGATATGACCTTATGGTGCTCCCGTACTTTTATATACATGGCGTCCACAAACACATAAGGGTAGTAGGTTGTATTCAACGGTCTCTCGGCCCAAGCATTCACAATGGGATCCAGTTTTTGCGTAAGGGAAGAGACAAACGACTTGGATACATTCTTACCGCAAAGCTGTTCTACGACATTTGTGACCTTACGGGTAGAGACGCCATTGATGACCATCTCCAACATAGAAAGGACGAAAGCTTGGTCACATCTGGCATACTTTTCAAATAAGGTAGTTGAGAATTCGCCATTACGTGTCCGGGGAACTTTTAATGTAACATTGCCGATGCTCATCAACAGCTCGCGTTCATAGTAACCGTTCCGGTAATCCCGGCGTTCAACAGCGCGTTCATAAGGGCTCGTTTTTAAATAGTCATCCCTTTCCTTTTCCATAAACTCGTTTAACACGAGGACAACCGCTGATTTAATTACCGCGTCAAGATCTGAAGTCATGATGGCTTCTTTTAAAACATCCAAATTTAGGTTAAACTGTAAGTGAGTCATTTTATCTCCTCTTTTCATTGTTTATTGTCGTTGAAAACAGTGTTGCCAAGAGTTGATAAAATGACTCCTTCTTTTTACACAATTATACGGACTTAATCCGTCTACGTTAAGATATCCATAAAAATTCCGCGTCTTCCTTAACGTAGAGTGCTTCTATGTTAAGATATCCGGCAAAATCGAAGGTCTTTCTTAACCTAGAGCGCGACTACGTTCAGATACCCGTAAAAATTCCGCGTCTTCCTTAACATAGAAGCGTTCTATGTTAAGATACCCGGCAAAATCGAGGGTCTTCCTTAACCTAGAGTGCGTCTATGTTAAGATATCCGTCTGCTAAATCATTTGATCGGCAAATTTTTCCTGCATTTGTTCGGTTTTTGCCCGGAACTGCTCCGCCTGGGCAGCCGCTTCATTGAGCGTTTCTGCAATTGTATGATGGTCATTCGTTAAGCTTTCGATCGTCGCCGACATTTCTTCTAGGCTGGCGGAAGTTTCTTGAATGATGGCCGCGAGTTCGCTTGATGCGCCTTCCACGCCATGCGCCTTTTCGGTCACTTTTTTGGACAACGTATCGAATTCTTTAAACTTCTCAACCTGTCCGTTTAACGTTTTTAATAGTTTACGGAAATAGGTGGTTACATTTTGGCTTGATTCCGCTGTCGTCAAAATTTGTGTGCTGCTTAATTCCAGCTTATCCCGTGCCGCCGCGTTGCTCTGGTTCAAATCAGCCAAATTATGGTTAATTTTTTCGGTGGTTTCGTGTGTCGTTTCCGCAAGGCGCCGGATTTCATCGGCAACAATCGAAAACCCGCGGCCTGCTTCCCCAGCGCGGGCCGCTTCAATCGAAGCATTCAGCGCAAGCAGGTTCGTCTGTTCTGTAATTTGTTTGATGCTGTCGGTGAACGTATTCGTTTCTTCCACTTTTTGCGTTAACACTGTAAATGTGTTGTTCAGCTCCATAATCGTATCTACCACATCACTGATTTCAAGCGTTAAATTTTCTACCGCCTTTTCACCGGCTTTTGCCGTTTCCTGTGCTTCAAGCGATTCGTTTGTCAGTTCACCGGACATTTGTGTTAAAAATTCCATCGATTGCACCGTATCTCCGGCGTGTCCGGCAATTTGCGTAATCTGCTCACTTTGGGTTACACTGCCTTTAGAGATTTCATGAACGGCGGACTTCATTTCGTTTTGGGCATGTAAATTGGTCTGAATATTGTCGTTCACATTGGAAACGCGGTCAAGAATCTCCGCCATTTCCTGCCGGTAAGCCGAGCCTTGATCTTCCATGGTTTGAAGGGTTTTCTTTATGGATAAAAGAAAAGAATCCATCAAATTTTGATGCAGGTAGATCATGGCGTATAATAAAATTGCGGTTAAAACATAGCAGAGCAAAGCGGTCGGGACCAGGTTATGAATGAGGCCCGAATCGGCGGCCGGCACCAAGTAGCTGGCAAGAAATCCGGCAATGCCAAGACCGGCTCCGATAAAGAAAAGGACATTTTCAAACTGCAATGCCGCATAAGCAAGCAGAAAGAAAAACAAAATGTCTACGGAAAAGCTGTTTTGAACAAAAAGGGTGGCATATATTCTGAACAAATAAGAAATGATGACGCTCGCATAAGAAAACAAGCGGAATTTTTTCATGGCGCGCCCGAGTGTAAAATACAGTGCCAGAAGAACAACGATTTCCACGCCGTACAGGACAGCCATTCCGGCCTCTTGTTTGTAAAGATATGTTACAAAAACGACCAGCAGGGCAACAAGCAGGGTAATAAACATGAGAAGACTTTTTTTGCGCATGTTGTCTGCTTTTAACTGTGTAATGATGTCCACGTTCTTACCTCCAAATCTAGTTCTTCTTATCTAACACAAATGTAACACAAAAACCGGCAAACTTCTCCATTTTTTTCTCAAAAGGTGGAAACTTGCCGGTGTCAGGGAGGAGATTTTTTGAGGAAGTATGTATTTATCATCGGTTTGCTGCTCGGGGTTTTGGCGGCCCTTGCCGGTTGCGAAAAAACGCCGACACCGAATGAACGCCTTGCAGATTATGTAAAAGCATGGAAGCAGGAAAAATTTGCGGAAATGTACCATAGTTATTTATCGGCTTCCGCAAAAAATACGTATGCGAAAAAAGATATGGCGGACCGGTACAAAAAAGTGTACGGGGACTTGAATGTTTCAGATTTAAATGTTTCATACCAATCGTTGGATAAAGATGCCTATAAAAACAAAGAGAAAGTTACCGTGCCGGTCAAAATTTCGTTCCAAACCTCAGCCGGCAAAGTCGCCTACAAGGATAAAGTGGCGCTTGTAAAGGAAAAACGGGACAAAAAAGAAAACTGGTATGTCAATTGGAAGCCGGATCTTATTCTCCCGCATTTGGCCAAAGGGGATACGATTAAAGTGTCCGACCAAAACGCTGTCCGCGGGGAAATTTTGGACCGAAACGGAAAAGCGTTGGCCAAAAACGGCAGCGTGTACCAAATCGGCGTCATTCCGGAACAATTGAAAGGGGATAAACAAGCGGATATGCAAAAAGCTGCCGGCTTACTTGGCATGTCAGCGGACGAAATCAAACAAAAACTGGACGAGGACTGGGTGCAGCCTCATTTGTTTGTCCCGTTAAAAAAAGTCCCGATGGAGAAGAAGGATCTCGTGAAAAAAGTCACCTCCATCCCGGGCTTTTCTTCGCAAACGGTTGGTGCCCGCGTTTATCCTTATGGGAAAGCCGCTGCGCATTTAACCGGTTATATCGGTGCGATCACTGGCGAAGAACTGAAAAAACTGCAAAAGAAAGGCTATACTGCGGAGAGTGTAGTCGGCAAGCGCGGGCTCGAACAGTTGTATGACCAAAAGCTCCGCGGCCGGGCAGGAGAAAAAATTTACATCGAGAAGCAGGACGGCAGCACCTATACCGTTGCTGAGCAAAAAGTGAAAAACGGCGAGAATATCAAAGTCACCATCGATGCCGAATTGCAACAGAAAATTTACAATCAAATGAAGGGGGATGCCGGCACGGCCGCGGCCATCCATCCCAAAACGGGTGACGTGCTTGCCCTTGTAAGCACGCCTGCTTTCGACCCAAATGATTTTATTTCAGGCATGTCTTCTTCCGCTTACACGAAACTTGAAAAAGATCCGGATAAGCCGCTCATTAACCGGTTTGCCCTAACGTATGCGCCGGGTTCAACAATCAAGCCGGTCACTGCGGCTATCGCGCTTGATACCGGGACGACAACAACCGCGGCAACGAAAACCATTACAGGGACTTCGTGGCAAAAGAACGCCGACTGGGGCAGCTATAAAGTGACCCGCGTCCACGCCAATAACAGCCCGGAAAACATGGAAAAAGCGCTCGTGTTATCCGATAATATCTTTTTTGCCCAAACCGCGCTTGATATCGGGGCGGACAAATTTGCAAAGGGCCTGAAGGGTTTCGGATTCGGGGAAGACATTCCGTTTGCGTATCCGTTAAAGGCATCGCAAATTTCGTCTACCGGCAAGTTCAGCAGTGACATCCAGCTTGCAGACACGGGTTATGGCCAGGGGCAGATGCAAATGAATATTCTCCATCTTGCCATCAGCTACACGCCGTTTTTAAACAGCGGCGATGAACTGAAGCCAAATTTGCTTGCAGGTGAAAAAACAAAAGTGTGGAAACATGCCGCAAGCAGTAAAACCACCGGGGAGATTTCCGGTATGCTCCGCCAGGTCGTTGCGGATCCGTCCGGCACGGCGCACGCTGCCAATATCTCCGGAGCGCAGCTTGCGGGAAAAACGGGCACCGCTGAACTGAAAAAGAGCCAAAAAGATCAAAGCGGCAAAGAAAACGGCTTTTTCGTCGTATATGACGAAAAGAACCCGAATATGCTTGTTGCGATGCTGATTGAAAATGTTAAACATCGCGGCGGCAGCGGGCTTGTCGTGAACAAAGCCGTAAATCTGTTTCAATAGTTAACTTTGCAAGGGCCATCCCCGCTGCAAAAAAGGTTAAAGCTTCATGCTATATAAATTGAAATAAAATTTGTGACGCGGGATGAGATAAGAAGACTGCGTTCTTTATAACGATCCATTCGGATGGGAAAACCAAAGCTCATTTTATATAGCGTGAAAAGGCGGCATCCCGGGGAGCGGCATGGATGCCGGTTGTCCAGCCGCCAAAAAGATTTGTTTGCAGATGCCGGCCACTTAAACAATGCGATTTTTGTATCTTAAAGGTATCCCTGATGTCAAAGTGACCGGGGATGCCTTTTTCATGTTTTTTGGCGGTTGCTGCGAGAAAAAGCATGAAAAATAGTAGAATCGCTCAAATGTTAGTGGATAAATTGTCGGAGAACAATTATAATGGTTACAGTGAATTTCGGGTAAATATTTTTTTAAGATTGCTTTAAGAAAGTTAAGGTATAATGTTTTTAAGAAGAAGTGAAACGGTTATCATGCTTCGGCATCGATGGCGGGTTCACGAACACTTCAATCCTTATTGGTTATGATCAACCAAAGGAGGCAGCACATTGATATTCCTGACCTTGTTTATATGCTTTATGCTCACAATACTCCTGACGCCGCTGATTAAAAAACTGGCGATCCGGATCGGGGCAGTTGACAAGCCGAATCAGCGAAAAGTTCATATGAAAGTCATGCCCCGTTTAGGCGGTCTTGCTATTTATATCAGTTTTATCGCCGGCGTTCTGCTGCTTCAACCGGACAGTTCGCATTCGCTGCCTATTTTGCTCGGCAGCTTGATTATTGTCATTACGGGCATGGTTGATGATGTAAGAGAGCTGTCACCGCGCGTCAAACTCATCGGCCAACTGGCAGCCGCACTGGTTGTTGTTTTAAGCGGTATTCATGTCGAATTCATCAACCTTCCTTTCGGCGGACAGCTGGAATTTGGGATTTTTAGTATCCCACTGACGATTTTGTGGATTGTCGGCGTCACGAATGCCATCAACTTAATTGACGGATTGGATGGGCTCGCCGCGGGGGTTTCCTCGATTGCGCTGTTAACCATTTCCGGCATGGCGATTATTATGGGGGACGCCTATGTGACGGTGCTCGGCCTAATTTTAATGGCCAGTACGATTGCGTTCTTATTTTATAATTTTTATCCGGCAAAGATTTTTATGGGCGATACCGGTGCCCTTTTTCTCGGCTACATGATTTCCGTGCTGTCATTGCTCGGTTTTAAAAATGTAACCTTTATTTCCTTGATTATTCCGGCGCTTATTCTCGGTGTGCCGATTTCGGATACTTTCTTTGCGATTATCCGCCGGCTTGTCCATAAGCAGCCTTTATCGGCCCCGGATAAATCGCATTTGCACCATTGCCTCTTGCGCCTTGGCTTTTCACACCGCCAAGTCGTGCTGATTATTTATGCGATCGCTGCCATGTTCAGCCTCGCCGCCTTTATCTTCTCGATGGCGACGCTCTGGGGTTCGCTCATCTTTATCGGTGTGATCCTGATTACAATTGAGATTTTCGTTGAAAGCATTGGCCTGATCGGAAAAGATTACAAGCCACTGTTGAATTTTATAAAAAACCGGTCATAGCCGTCCGGATCCACCTGGGCCGTTCCCGAAAT
This sequence comes from Weizmannia sp. FSL K6-3076, assembly GCF_038007245.1. Classification (NCBI taxonomy): domain Bacteria; kingdom Bacillati; phylum Bacillota; class Bacilli; order Caryophanales; family Bacillaceae; genus Heyndrickxia; species Weizmannia sp. FSL K6-3076. The sequence continues at coordinate 806,885 of NZ_JBBOWU010000001.1, forward strand.
AAATAATCCGGGGCAGCACCTGCACAAAACCGCAACTGGCAGTTTCAGGTTTGCGACTTTGGCAGCTCCGTTAACTGCAACGATGATGAGGTTCCGGCCGGCTGTAAACCTGTTTTGCAAGTCCCAGTTTTAACGGCAATCTGGCTGAGATTTCAGCATCTCCTGCTCACGGCCGGTTGTATCCGGCTCAGCGGCTGTTTTGCGTGCCGTGTTGGATTGATACCTGTTCGTCCGCTTCCGGTTTAAAAAAGCAGAAAGCCGGATGACGGGCTTTCCGCTTCTGCTTTTCCGATTTTTATGCTTCTCTTTACCGGGCAACATCCGTTTCCAAATATAGTTTTTCCCCCTCGGCCACATCCGCCTGCCCGTTTGTTAAATCAGAGATCCACGTTTCAAAAGCATGCTGTTCCCCTTCTTTTACATAAATATCCAATTCCACCTGCGCGAGATACCGGATTTCTTTTATTTCATACGGGGAATGGTGTAGCGCATTCTCGACTTTCCCGAGCCACGTATAATCCAGTTTGACATGGAAAGTGGCGGTAAGCGTCCTTTTGACGATGCCGCATGCGTTGATGCCTTCTGAAGCTGCTTTGCTGTACGCACGGATCAATCCGCCGGCTCCGAGTTTAATCCCGCCGAAATAGCGCGTCACCACGACTGCCGTATCCTTCAAATCCTTCTTTTTCAGCACTTCCAGCATCGGAACGCCCGCAGTTCCGGCCGGTTCGCCGTCATCCGATGCTTTCTGAATGAGATTCTGCTCACCGATCATATAAGCGGAACAGTTGTGATTGGCGTCCCGGTGCTTCTTTTTCACAGAAGCGATAAAACTGAGCGCCTCCTCTTCCGATTCCGCTCGCTTCACATGGGCGATAAACCGTGATTTCTGGATATCTATTTCATGCACAGCCTCGCCTTTGACTGTAAAATATTCTTTTAACATTGCAACCTTCCTTTAGCAAAACCTGTTTTTTCCTCATTATAACACGGTTTTGTATGGTATAATTTTAATATAAAAGAATATGTCGAAGCTGCCGTATATCGGTTTACATTTTCCTACAAAAGTACCTAGGAAAATAGTCCTGATATACGGTTATACTTTATTTTCTGATCGTTTACCGGCGGTTTTCGCGTTAAAATAACATTAGCCGCGTGTGTGCTGCGGCTTGCCCTGCTCTCGGATAAGCCTTTATTATACCTTTTGGGGGAAGTAAGATGACTTTTAAAACATTCGACTCCAAAGTATTGGATACGATTCTGGAGAAGATGATTACAACAGTTGAAGAAAGCAAACACGAAATTTTTGAAATTGGAGAAAGATGCCGCCAGGATTACGATGCGCTCATCAATGAGCTTGAGGAAGTCAAAGCAACAGTGGCTAAAGTTATTGAGCAGACAGATGAGCTGGAAACGAAGTCCAAATTTGCAAGGCGACGCCTGGCGGAAGTAAGCCAGCATTTCCGTGACTTTTCCGAACAGCAAGTGCGCGAAGCATATGAAAAGGCACATACGATCCAAATTCAGCTGTCCATGAACCGGCAGCGCGAACTTCAGCTGCGCGAAAGAAGAAATGAACTGGAACGCAGGCTGCATTCACTAAAGGATACGATTGACCGGGCCAATCATCTCGTCTCGCAAACAACGGTCGTATTAAATTATTTAACAAGCGACTTGCAAAGCATTAGCGAGGCGATTGAAGATGCAAAGCATAAACAGGAATTCGGTTTGCGTGTCATTGAAGCGCAGGAGGAAGAACGGAAGCGTATTTCCCGGGAGATACATGACGGGCCCGCACAAATGCTGGCCAATATGCTGCTCCGTTCCGACCTAGTGGAAAAAGTTTATCATGAAAATGGAATGGAAGAAGCCATTGCTGAAATGCGCACGTTAAAAGAACTGGTGCGCGATTCATTGAAAGAAGTGCGGCGCATTATTTACGATTTGCGGCCGATGGCATTAGACGATCTCGGGCTGATTCCGACGCTCAAAAAATATTTGTCTACGATTGAAAGCTATAAAGGAAGCCCGGTCATTACATACAGGCATCTCGGGGAAGAACGAAGGCTTCCGACTAATTACGAAATCGCGCTTTTCCGTCTCATCCAGGAATCCGTCCAAAATGCGTTAAAGCATGCGAAGGCGACGGAAATCCAGGTGAAATCGGAGCTGAGGAAAAACAGTTTTATCGCGACAGTCAAAGACAACGGCGTCGGTTTTGATATCCGCAGCATCCGCGAAGGGGCTTTCGGGATTGTCGGCATGAGAGAACGTGTCAGCCTTTTAAATGGTGAAATTTCCATTCATTCAAAAATAGGAGCGGGAACATTGGTGATTATCCAAATCCCGATGCAATTAGACTTGGAAAAGGAGAAAAGGTGACCATGACGGTAAAAATTGCGATTATTGACGACCATCAGTTGTTCCGAGAGGGCGTCAAGCGGATTTTGGAATTTGAAAAAACATTTGAAGTGGTAGCCGAGGGTGAAGACGGCGAAGAGGCGCTGGACATTATTGAAAAATACCATCCGGATGTTGTTCTGATGGATATCAATATGCCCCACCAAAACGGGGTAGAGGCAACAAGAAAGCTGATCGAGGCATATCCGGAAACAAAAATTATTATTCTTTCCATTCACGATGATGAATCGTATGTCACACACGCATTAAAATCAGGCGCAACCGGTTATTTGCTGAAAGAAATGGATTCCGATGCGCTGATTGAAGCTGTAAAGGTGGTTGCTGAAGGCGGCAGTTACCTGCATCCGAAAATCACCCATAATTTGGTGGAAGAATTCCGCAAATTGTCGAATCGCTATACACCGGGCGGCGCCTACCAGCAGCCGCCGGCAGTTGTCCCGCCGCTGCATTTGCTCACGCCGCGCGAATGCGAGGTTCTGCAGCTGCTCGCGGACGGAAAAAGCAACCGGGCGATTGGAGATGCTTTATACATAAGTGAAAAAACAGTGAAAAACCATGTAAGCAATATTTTGCAAAAATTAAAAGTGAAAGACCGTACCCAGGCGGTTGTGACCGCCATTAAAAACGGGTGGGTTGAAGTCCGCTAAAACAAGGCCCTGGCCGTACACTTGTGTATGCCAAGGCTTTGAATGGTGCGCAGGCGCCATGCCACAATCATGCAACACCGGCGCAGAAATGAAAATCACCAAGTGCAAATTTACAGGATAGAAAAAGATTCCCGGGCGTATGCGTGCGCCCGGGAATCTTTTTTTGACTTTATGTCTGCTTCAATTTTCCGATATGCGGCCAAGCCGGGGCAGCAATGCTTTTGAGGCGCCCATAAGCCGCTGTTCTTCTATTTCTAAGCCTGCCCGGATACCTGCCCGGCATTCTATGCAGGCGTTCTTTTGTCCGCTGGGCAGGTGTTCCTGTTGTCTCCCTATTTCAATTTTTAACCGGATCAGCCGGTGTTCTGTCATCTTTCCAATGCCCGAGTTCACTGTGCCGATACCCGTATCCGAAATAAATGGCAAGCCCGATGATGAACCATATGAGAAAGCCAATCCAGGTCACTTTCGACAGGTGGACCATTAAATAACCACACGCGATTACTGCCAGCACCGGAATAACCGGGACGAACGGCGTTTTAAAACTGCGTGGGATGTCCGGCCGTGTTTTTCTGAGCACAATGACACTGATCGAGACAACAATAAAAGCAAACAAAGTGCCGATATTCGTCAATTCTGCAAGCTGGTTCAGCGGGACAACGGCTGAGAAAACCGTTGCCATCAGCCATGTCAAGATGATGCTTCTTGTCGGCGTTTTTGTCTTTTCCGTCAGTTTTGAGATCGATTTTGGAAGCAGACCGTCGCGGCTGATCGCAAAGAAAAGGCGCGTCTGCCCGTACATCATGACAAAGAGAACGGTTGTAATGCCAAGAATTGCACCGAGTGAAACAAAGCCTGCCACCCAATTCTGGTGGACAACCCGGAGCGCAAACGCAACCGGATCGCCGACATTCAGCTTGGCATACGGAATCATCCCGGTCAGCACTGCAGATACAGCGACATAAAGGACAATGCAAATCGCAAGAGAAGAAATAATTCCGATCGGCATATCCCGCTGTGGGTTGCGGACCTCTTCAGCCGCAGACGAAACGGCATCAAATCCGATATAAGCGAGGAATGCGGTTGCCGCCCCTTTTATGATGCCGCTAAAGCCATAAGGCATAAATGGCGTCCAGTTCGCTGGTTTGACATAAAAAATGCCGACAGCGAGGAATAAAAGAATGACGCCGATTTTAATACAGACCATGACATTATTGATTTTGCTCGATTCCTTCACGCCGGTCAGCAATACAGCAGACAGGAAGAACACGATCACTACAGCCATCAGGTCAATATACGAACCTTTGGCCGGATTATAAGCGCCGCTTAAAGCGTGCGGCAAATGGATGCCAAATCCGCGTACCAGATCCTGGAAATAGGCGGACCAGCCGCTCGCTACAACTGAACAGGCCAGGCCGTATTCGAGAATTAAGTCCCATCCGAGCACCCAGGCAAACAACTCGCCAAACGTTGCATAACTATAAGTGTACGCACTTCCTGAAGCAGGGATCATAGAAGCGAATTCAGCATAGCATAAAGCTGTTAACGCACAGGCAATCCCTGAAAAAATAAAGGACAGAATGATTGCCGGGCCTGCCGCCTGCGCAGCAACAATACCGGTCAAAACAAAAATGCCTGTTCCGATGACCGCCCCCACGCCAAGCATGGTCAAATCAAAGGGGCCAAGGGCTTTTTGCAGGCTCTTTTTTCCGCGGGCCTGCTTAAGCATGTAATCCATTGATTTTTTCCTGAATAATTCCATGTCGAAAATCTCCTTCTATTTGCAGCCAACCCAGTGATGAAGATGTGATCCAATAATTTTGCCAACGGAGAATTTTCAAATATTTTAAATCTGAACGATACACCTTTTGTCTCTGAGTTGCATGCACCATTTGAGTTACCTTAGACATTCTACAAAATATGACATGATTTGTAAAGGACAGATAAAACAGAAAATTAAGTTTTGAAAAAGGCGAAAACACGAACGTTTTCTGGAAAAGATTCATTTTTCCATCAAAGAAAGCGTCATCAAGTGAATGATTGTATGCTGAACCATATGGATTCTTCCTTTTTTGGCTTCCGGACCTGGTATTATTTACAATTTTGTATAATTTGCGAAATCTTGAAGTGGAAAGGAAATTTTTGCAGTGAAGGGAATCTGCGGCAGGAATGAAAAACATTTTGCACACTTGCAGGAAATTTGAAGGGGGAATTTGGCAAAAAGCACCAGCCACAAAACAGATTTCCATATTGCAGAAAGAAGACGGCTGACAAATGGTTCCTGATTCTATAAAATAAAAATAGGAAAGCGGAAGGGAGATGGAAGAATGAGGACGGCCATTGTGACCGACAGTACCGCTTATATTCCAAAAGAAGTACGCGAAAAATATTCGATTTACATGATTCCATTGAATGTGATTTTCGGGAAGGAAGAATACCGCGAAGAAGTTGACATTACAGCAGATGCGTTTTTTGAAAAAATGCGCATGGCGGACGAGCTTCCAACATCCTCGCAGCCGTCAATCGGCCAGTTTGTCGAACTGTTTGAACAGCTTGCCAAAGACTACGATGCCGCAATCAGCATCCACTTGTCCAAAAAAATCAGCGGGACATACCAGGGTGCCGTAACCGCATCCGGGATGGTGGAAGGGATAAAAGTGTACCCTTACAATTCCGGCTGGAGCTGCATGGCACAGGGATTTTACGCGATTGATGCGGCGAAAATGGCGCTTGCCGGAAAAGAACCGGAAGACATCCTCGCCCGCCTCGATGAATTAAAAGCATCCACGAAAGCCTACTTCATGGTCGATGATCTCACCCACCTTCAGCGCGGCGGAAGGCTGTCCGGATCGCAGGCCGTTATCGGCAGCCTGTTAAAAATCAAGCCGCTATTAACTTTTGTTGATGATGAAATTGTCCCGTTTGAAAAAATCCGCACCCAGAAAAAAGCGCTCAACCGGATTTTTGACCTGCTCGGCGAGGATGCCGCCAAAGGCTTGCCACTAAAAAGCTCCATCATTCATGCCAATCGGGAAGAACAGGCGCTTGAGATCAAAGATGAATTGGAAAAACGCTTTCCAACCGTCGACTTTTCGATCAGCTACTTCGGCCCGGTCATCGCGACCCACCTTGGTGAAGGCGCGATCGGCATCGCCTGGATGCTGAAATAAGAGCCAGGCTGTTCCAAATCGCTGGAACAGCCCGGCATGATGGGATCATCCGGGACAAACTTGGCATAACACACCCGAGGACAAGTCTTGAAACCCGCCGGACAGTCAATCACTTTGGAGGATTTTACCTCTTGGGACAAGTCCAAAAACCCGCCGGACAGCCAATCCGCGATTGAATAAGCGAAAAAGCGGTTGTGATCCATTATCCGTACGGGCTTTTGCCTGCCATTTTCCCGAATCCGTTAGAACAGGGCCGCCCCCATTTTCCACCCCCGCAATTAAAACAAAGGAGTGGTCACTTTGCCTTCTGTTTTCTCCGAACAGCTTCAACGCCACCTCGCCGGGCGGATCCTGCTCGAACCGGAAATCCCTTTTTCACCGGAACTGCTCGAACAGCACTTTAAACAAGGCTGGATCCGCGCTGAACCGGCGATCCAGGGCGAATTCCCGCACTGTGTCTGCTTGCGCTGCGGCAACCGCGCGCCGCATCTTTTTGCCGAATTCCCTTGCGCCCACTGCGGGAAAACGAGCATTTATTGCCGGAACTGCCTGATGATGGGGCGGGTCACCGCATGCAAGCCGCTTATCACATGGGCAGGCCCTGCGCCCGCATTCCACCCGCCCCGGCACCCGCTCCATTGGGATGGCACCCTCTCTGAAGGGCAGCAGGCCGCATCCGAAGCGGTTAAAGCAGCCATTCTTCAAAAAAACGAGCTGTTGATTTGGGCAGTTTGCGGATCAGGAAAAACGGAGATCGTTTTCAAAGGGATTGAAGCGGCGCTTGCAAACGGCGAACGCGTCTGCATCGCAACCCCCAGAACAGATGTCGTCCTTGAACTTGCCCCCCGCATCCGCCGCGTTTTCCCGGATATTCCGATTGCCGCGCTTTATGGCGGCAGCCCTGACCGCCATAAATGGGCGCAGCTCGTCATCTCCACTACCCACCAGTTGTACCGCTTTGCATCCGCCTTTGATGTCGTGATTGTGGATGAAGTGGACGCTTTTCCGTATACTTTCGATGAAACGCTGCAGCGCGCCGTTCAAAAAGCGGCAAAAGACCGCTGCGCCCGCATTTATCTTACCGCAACACCAAGTGAAACATGGCAGCTTGAATGCAAGGCAGGTAAGCGCCCGTTTGTCACGATCCCGGCCCGCTATCACCGCAAGCCTCTCCCCGTTCCTGTATTCAAATGGGCAGGCAACTGGCGAAAAAAGTTTGAGAAAGGCAAGCTCCCGGTTCCGGTTGAAGCATGGGTAAAAAAGAGGCTTGAATCCAGAAAACAGGCGCTTCTTTTTCTCCCAAACATCCGCCTCATGAAAAAAGCAGAGCCGGTTTTTAAACAGCTGCATCCAGCGATTGAATCGGTGCACGCAGAAGACCCGGATCGGAAAGAAAAAGTGGAAAGGATGCGCGCCTGTAAAACGCCACTTTTGCTGACGACGACCATTCTTGAACGCGGCGTCACGTTTCCGAATATTGATGTCTGTGTCGTCGGGGCGGAAGATGCTATCTTTACGGAAGCTGCCCTCGTCCAGATCGCGGGCCGAGCCGGAAGAAGCGCCGATTTCCCAAGTGGGGACGTGACGTTTTTCCATTACGGAAAATCAAATGCGATGGTGAAAGCACAGCGCCATATTCTCTCCATGAATGAAGAAGCGGGAAAGCGGGGGTTGCTCGATGCATGAATATTGCCTGTTCTGCCATCAGCCGCTTACCCATAAACTGTCCTGGCGCACGCTGATTTTTCCGCAGCCCGGACCACTTCTTTGCGAAGATTGCCGCGCGCAGCTTGAAAAAATTGCACCGCCTGTCTGCCCGAAATGTTCCCGACCCCTGGCCAAGCTGGATGCTTCTTATGTGGAGGGAGCTCTGTGCCTTGACTGCGCTAGATGGGAACAAGACCCGGAATGGGCGGGCGTGCTGGATGAAAACATTTCGCTTTATACGTACAACGATTTTTGTAAAGAAATTTTTACCCGTTTCAAATTTCGCGGGGATTATGCGCTCGCCGCCATTTTTGCGGATGGCATCAAAGAGGTACTCAAGTCCCGTGCATTTGACTGCATCGTGCCGGTTCCACTCAGCCCGGAGCGCCTTTCCGAACGGCTTTTTAACCAGGCGGAGGCGCTCGCCCGTGCTGCCGGGTTCGAAACGGCTAACATTCTTCACCGCGTCCACGCCGAAAAGCAATCGAAAAAAACACGGGCTGACCGCATTCATCAAGCCCAAACTTTTTATATAGAAAAAGAAATTTCAATCGAAGGCCGTTCCGTTTTACTGGTGGATGATATTTACACGACAGGTTCGACCGTCCGCCATGCAGCAAAAGCGTTACGTGAAGCGGGCGCCCGAAAAATTGTATCGTTAACCGTGGCAAGAAGTTAAACACAACGAAATTTCTGCCGATATAGAAGATAGAAGACAAATGTGCTGGAAAAGGAGGCGGGCCGAATGGCGGAGTTGGCAAACTGCCCGAATTGCGGTAAATTGTATGTTAAAAATCCCGTCCGCGATGTGTGTGAAGACTGCTACCGCGAGGAAGAGGCTGCATTTGAACGGGTTTTTCAATTCTTGCGAAAACGTGAAAACCGGGCGGCAACAATCGAGACAATTGTTGAAAAAAATAATGTCCCGGAAAAACTGGTTTTCAAATGGGTGCGGAGCGGCCGGCTTTTGATTGCGCATTTTCCGAATCTGGCATATCCTTGCGACCGTTGCGGAAAATTAATCCAGTCCGGAAAGTTATGCGAAGAATGTGCAAAAACGATTGCAAAAGATCTTGAACGTTTTGAAAAAGAAAAGAAACGGCAGGAAGAAATAAGGGAAAAGACTTATCACATCAAGTAAACATTGCGCAGCTTTATCCGATATAATAAACATAATGGAACGGATACTGTTTGAAAAAGGGGTGAGCCGAATGAAAATCAATCCGGTCAATACTTCAGGGATCAATCCGTATCAGCAGCAAGCCAGGCGGGATGTGCAGCAAACCGCCTCCAGCACCCGGAAAACGGATAAAGTGGAAATTTCTTCAGAAGCGAAACAGTTGCAAAAAACGTCCCAGTTTGAGCAGGAACGGAGCCGGAAAATTGAGGCTTTAAAACAACAGGTACAGCACGGAACCTATCAGCCGGATGCGGAAAAAACCGCTGAAGGCATTTTGAAATATTTTACAGGCAAGTAAGGAGGGGCGTAAATGGCTGCGGAAAAATTGATCCGATGTCTTGAAAAATTGCAGAAGCTCCATGAAAGCCTGTTTATCCTTGCCACCGAAAAAACCGAAGCGGTGAAAAAGCAGGAGATAGAACGGCTGCAAAAAATTACGCAGGAAGAACAGGCCCATATCCGTGCAATCGGCGCACTTGAACAGGAACGGGAAACGCTGGCAAAGACGCTTACCGGCGGCAATGGGACGCTGTCGGACTGCATCGCGGCCGTATCGGGAGAAGCACGGTCCCAGCTCGAAACATTGAGGGACAGCCTGATTGGCATCACAAAGAAGCTGAAACAGCAAAATGAGCTGAACCAGATGCTCCTTTATCATTCCCTTCAATTTACCCAATTCATGCTGGATCTGATTTATCCGAAAAATGAACCCACCACATACGGGCCGCCGTCCGGGCAAAAAGCGGCGGCCGCCATGCCGAGGTTTGACTCAAAAGCCTGAAAGAATACGGAGGGAAGCAAGGTGTCCACTTTCTTTGGATTAGAAACAGCAAAACGGGCTTTAACGGCCCAACAGAATGCCCTGTACACCGTCGGACAGAACGTGGCCAATGCCAATACCGATGGCTACACAAGGCAGCGGGTAAACTTGCAGGCGTCAGATCCGTACCCCGCTGCTTCGATGAACCGCCCGGCCATCGCCGGACAGCTCGGTACAGGGGTGGAAGCGGGCGAAGTGCAGCGGATCCGCGACAAGTATCTCGATGTCCAATACCGGGAAAACAACAGTGCAGCTGGTTACTGGTCAGCCAAATCTGGTGCATTAAGCAAAATGGAAGCCGTCATGGATGAAACGGGAACGAAAAGCAGTTTGTCCAACACAATGGAAGCGTTCTGGGAATCCCTTCAGGACTTAAGCACGAATCCGGAAGACGTATCTGCTCGCTCGGTTGTTTTGGAACGCGGGCAGACGCTGACGGATACATTCCACTATTTAAACAGCACGCTTTCCCAATACAAAACGGATGTCGGCAGCGAAATCAGCGTAGCGGTCAACGATATCAATTCCACTTTAAAGCAAATCAGTGACTTAAATAAACAGATCGCTGAACTTGAGCCGAACGGTTATTTGCCAAACGACTTGTATGACAAAAGGGACAGCCTTGTCGATAAGTTGTCCAGTTATTTGAACGTCACCGTCGAAGTACAAAAAAGCGGGGGAAATCCAAAAGCAAACGCGGACGGCATTTACAACATTAAAATGACCGCTGCGGACGGCACAAGCGTATACCTCGTCCAAGGTTCAAATTACAATGCAGTTGAAGTACAAGGGGGAACCGACAGCAACGGCGACGGTATCCTCGACGGCCCACCGGCAAACGGGGAAATGACCGGCATCACAATCGGCGGGAAAAATTTTGCTGTCGCGGATACAACCGGCAAGGTCACGTTCCCGCAAGGCAAACTGTTGGGACTGATTGACAGCTACGGTTATCAGTATGCCGGCGCAAACGGCACAGTGGAAGCAGGGGCTTATCCGAGTTTGCTCGACAGCCTGGACAAACTCGCCTACACATTCGGAAACGTATTAAATGCTGTCCACGAAAAAGGGACAGACCTTAAAGGGAATGCCGGGACTGCCTTTTTTACGTTCGGTACCTTAACGGACTACAAAGGGGCCGCGGGTCAAATTGCCGTCAACAGCAGCCTTACATACGACAAAATCGCCGCCTCTTCAAATGGCGATTCCGGCGACGGGCTGAATGCCATTAATCTTGCAAATGTGGTTACCTTTGATTTAAGCAGCCAATCCGTGCAGCTTGAAGGGATCAGTGGCAGGCTTAACATTGCGGCACTCGGTCTGCCGCTTGCATCCGGCACCATCACCAGCAATTACGAAGGCCTCATTGGAAAGCTCGGGGTTGATGCCGAACAGGCAGGCAATATGCAGACAAATACCGCTTCCCTTTTGGATTCGGTGGATATGAACCGGAAGTCCGTCAGCTCGGTATCGGTTGATGAGGAATTAACCAATATGATCAAATACCAACAAGCCTATAATGCTGCAGCAAGGATGATTACTATGACAGACGAAATGCTCGATAAAATCATCAACGGCATGGGTGTTGTAGGCAGATAGGCAGGTGAAAAACGATGCGTGTAACCCAATCGATGCTCGCCAATAATTTCTTAAACAATTTAAACACAAGCTATAGTAAACTCGCGAAATACCAGGAACAGCTGTCTTCCGGCAAAAAGATCAACAAACTTTCGGATGACCCGCTGTCCGCGATGAAAGGCATTTCCTACCGGAGAACCGTCGCCCAGGTGAAGCAATACGAAGACAACTTCGCGGAAGCCAGCACTTGGATTGAATCGACAAATGACGCTCTTGATGAAGCCAATCAGGTGTTGCAGCGGATCCGGGAACTGACAGTGGAAGGGGCAACGGACACGAAGACTCCGACTGACAGGCAGTCGATCGCCGATGAAGTGGAACAACTTCGCGATCAGCTTGTCAATATTGCCAATACGAAAGTCAATGACAAATATATTTTTAACGGCACCCGGACGACGGAGAAGCCGATCAGTGGCGATATCAGCACGTTTGACGGCTCAACCAGCCTCGGCATGAACACCAATCCGGTAAAAATCGAACTGTCAAATGGCATTTATCTGCAAGTCAATGCGAACGGAGCAAATGCTTTTTCTGATGATCTGTTTAAAGACCTGAACCATTTAATCAGCGATTTAAAATCCGGCACATCGGCAAGCGGCTTTGACAGCTATTTGGGCAAAATTGACGGCCATATTGACAATGTGCTGAGCGAACTGTCGCAGGCCGGGGCGCGGAGCAACCGCCTTGATTTGATGAAAGACCGCGTCACCCAGCAGGAAACAACGGCAACGAAGATCATGGCCGGAAACGAAGATGTGGATATCGATAAGGCGTACACGGACTTTTCCGTTGCATCCGGCGCCTATATTGCTGCGTTAAAAGTCGGCGCACAAGTGATCCAGCCGACATTGCTCGACTTTTTGAAATAATACGGGGACACCACCCTGCTTTGCCAGGTGGTGCCGTTTTTTTATCTGAATGTTTTTGAACCGGGCGGGGCAGGAGCGGAACGCCGGTTAGCAGCAGAAACATGCATGCCCCCCCAAAGGTTTAGAAAACGCAAAAGAATATGCCCATCGAAAGGAGAGAAGGCGGTTTTCCCCGGCAGCAAAAGTCGGGGACCCCTCACTAAACATGATGAAGCTTCAAACAAAATACCACGGTGAAGTGGAAATAGAGGATGCAGCTATATGGCATTTTGAAGGCGGGATTCCGGGATTTCCGGATGAGAAATCCTTTGTTTTGCTGCCGCTTTTGGACGACGGCATTTACATGGTCCTCCAGTCAACGGCGTCACCCTATGTCGCTTTTGTCGTCACAAGCCCGTTTTTGTTTTTCCGAGATTATGAATTTAACATTGATGATGCCACGCTTGAACAGCTGTCGATTGAAAAAGAGGAAGATGTGCGGGTTTATGCCATTTTGACGGTCCGTGATCCGTTTTCGGAAACAACAGCCAATTTGCAGGCCCCGCTCATTATGAACGAAAAGAATCATAAGGCGAAACAACTGATTTTAAACGACCGGCATTACCACACAAGGCACCCGCTCTTTGCGGACGGGCCGGACAAGGAAAAGGGGTGAGAAGATGCTGATTTTATCGCGGAAAAAAGGCGAGTCGATCCAAATCGGCGATGACATTGAAATCACTATCGCCGCGATCCATGGCGACCAGGTCAAAATCGGCATCAACGCCCCAAAACATGTTGAAATTCACCGGAAAGAAGTGTACTTGGACATACAGGAAGAAAACGCGAACGCCGCAAAAAATATCGAAGGCCTGCTCCACCTGCTTGCCCAATCCAAGAAAGACAGTGGGAGCGAGAAGAAGAATGATGGATAAAAAAATTCAAAACCAGCTCGTTCAAATCGGCCTTTCAACAGAAAAGGTAAAGAAAATTATCCTTTTCGGCTCGAGAGCGGTCGGAGATAACACAGACCGGTCTGATATTGATTTAGCCATTGTGGCGCCGGAAATGTCAAAAGAAGAATGGGTATTGTTTGCTTTGGACTTGGAAGACGAGCTGGATACTTTACTTTCCTTAGACATCATTAAGTTTGAAGATGCCTCTCAACAATTGAAAAGTGAAATCTTAAAAAATGGCAAGCTTTTGTATCAGGATGACGATATCCCGAATGAGATGGAAAAAGACAATTTTATAGAAAGTCCATAAACTTCATCACATCATTCCATTTTTTACAGACATCTCAAAAAAGGACTGACACCACTTTTAAATTCTTAACGCGGTGCCAGTCCTTTTTCACGTATGTGTAAAATTTTACTCGACGGGGCATATGAGTGGAAAAAAATGGGAAGACGCTCTATCATCTAATTGTACACTTCAAGATGAACATCTAGAGAGAGAGGTCTTCCCATGGATATTATATCAATAATTGCTGGATTATTAAAGGATACAAAGAGTCTTATCGAATTTGAAGAACAGCTTAAACTTCTGATGCAGAAGGCTTTTACACAATGGGTTGGGGAAATATTTGAAGAGTTAGATAAAATAATTAAACAGGAGAAGTTAGAGGAGGGCTGGGTGTACTGCCGGAGTGATAACAGAAACATTCAGTTTCTATTTGGAAGTGTGACCTTTAAACGCTCATTAATGCATGACAAGAGAGGAAATTCCCATTATCCTCTGGATGAATGGTTAGGGCTGGTACCACACCAACGATACAGCCCGTTAGTGGAATTAAAGGTGGCAGAGTTGGCAAGTGAGAACACCTATCGGGAAGTAGCTGATATTTTAAAAGAGTGGACAGCAGTGAGTCTTAGTCACACAACTGTAGGGAACATGGTAAAACACGTAGGGAAAACTCAGGCGGAAGCCGATAAGGCACTTGTAGAAGAGCTAGAAATAGCTGTTTCCCTGCCTGAGGGGAAGAAGGTAGACTACCTGTTTTCTGAAGCAGATGGTGTATTCGTTCGGGGACTAAAAAAGAAACAGAGTATGGAAGTCCACCACGCCATTCTCTATGAGGGATGGGAAACCAATGGAAAAAGGGTCTCCCTGCGTCAGCCCACAGTCATCATGACGACGGAAGACATTCAGACATTTTGGGATGAAGTCCAAGCCACAGCTGCCAACACCTATTCCCTCGAAAAAGCGCATGTCATTACAAACAGTGATGGAGGTGCTGGGTACACAGCTGAACGGTTTCAAACAGCATTCTCACAGTCGGAATTTCCGGTGCTCAACCAGCTGGATACCTACCACGTTGCACAAGCCATCATAAGGACATTTGGGGGCGGAAAGAGCGAGATCAAGGAGCAAATTAGAAAAGCGATTAGAACGCATGACCTGGACCAATTCACGTTATATTTGGATACGCACGAAAGCACCTTGACGGATAAAAAGGCCCTCAAGAAAATCAAGGAATTCCGTTCGTATATCTTGAAAAACTGGGACCGCATTTTTGACTGGAGAGACAGGGTGAAAAACGTGCCGGAAGGTGCGAGAGGCCTAGGAGCGATGGAATCGAATCAAAGGCATATCTCCTTCAGGATGAAAAAAAGGGGCATGCATTGGAGTGAACTTGGCGCAGAAGCCATGGTGAAAATCAAACAAGGCATACTCAATGGGACATTGAGAGAAGCCTATCTGAAACACCGTTCAAGAAGCGAGAGAAAGCAACGGAACTTGAAACAATCCATCAGGATGTCTCAACTACTCAAGCAGCCTGTACGCCCGTCAGTGGGCGTAAAGCACGGATCAGTTGCCCTGCATTCAAGCAGTTCATCGGCAATGGGACATTTAAGCAAAATATTAGAGCTTTCGTTTTAAGCCTGGCTCAGTGGGGACTGATCGTTGAGGCGCGCGAAATTTACGAGACTCCTGCGGGAAAAGCGAGCCAGGAGAGACCCCGCAGCGAGGTACGAGCGAGGAGGCTCGCCGGCCGCCCGCGGAAAGCGAGTGAATTTCGCGCGCCTCAACATCCCCGTTATCCATCTTTATACGGAAATATTACATCTTTTCCGAAAATTACACCGAGCAAGTAAAGCACGGTAGCCGAAAGTGTACAAAAAGAGTGTCTTGGAATACCCGATATTTAAACCTTGTCGAGAAAAACTTGACACATACCTTTTTCACTTGGTGTTTGATCCCGGGATCGATTTATAATACAGTTATGATAGAGGTGACGACTTTGAAACATAATCGTACGGATGAACAAATATTATTGCAAGCATTAGAAACCATTCATGATGAGACGGAAAAAATGAGGGAGAAGGAAGCAAAAAAAATTTGGTCTGAGATTTCCCTTCCTTTCTCATTGCATGCCGGGCTTTTGCGATATACAAAAGATGAGTTACACGAAATCAGAAAACGGTTGAACATCCGCAATGCAAGCAGCTTAAAAAAAGCGGATTTAACGGCTGTACTAGAAGAACATATTCCGATACTCATGAAAATCATTCTCTGCCAATTAGATGAGCATTTATTTCGCTTGATTCAAAACATGATCCACAATGGGGGCTTTATATTTGCTCCTGCCATGGAAACCTATCAAATCAAGTTTTTACAATCACTTGGGTTTATCTTCACGGGGACGTACAAGGGAGAAAAAGTACTCGCTCTGCCGGCAGATTTAATCGAGCCGCTGTCTTCACTAGAAGGTGACATGAAAGTGAGATCCATTCTAAAAAGGAACACCGAATGGATTCGCCTCACACAAGGCATGCTGTATTATTATGGTGTGTTGAATTCCCAAACCATGCTGGAAAAAATCGAACAATATACAAAAAAGCCGGTTCGTCCAATCGAGTTTTTCAACGTGATGAGGCAGGCTGACGATTTTTATAAAGTGGTTTGCTTGGAATATCAGGGCCTGATACATCAACGTGTATTTGATCCTTTTAAAATTAAAGAAGAGCAGGACAGCAGAAAAGACCTGGATTACTATCCTTTTACGAAAGCACAGTTACTCCAAGCAGGCGCACCTGACTATGTTCCGGAAAATAAAATCACCAAATCATTCAGGCGCTTCCTTCTTGACAATTATCGGATTACCCGTAAAGAAACCGACCAAATCATCATGGAATGTATCTTTGCCATCAAAGTGGGCGAATCAACAAACAATCTTCTTGAATTCATGCAAACCCAGGTTGAAATCGCCGACTTCAAAACTGCAGAAGCGATGATGAACATTTTAATTCAATTAAATAATCATACAAGACAATGGATTTTAAAGGGCTATATGCCAAGCGAAATATTTAAGGAGGAAAAAGAGGCGCTGCATCCCCTCCCGTTGAAAAAAGAAAACAACAAACCTGTAACAACCAGAAAAATCGGCCGAAACGATCCATGTCCCTGTGGCAGTGGGAAGAAATATAAGAAGTGCTGTGGGAGGTAGGGTATAACCAGTAACAGGCACCAAAACAGTAAAAGAAATTTTGCTGTTTTGGTGCCTGTTACTGCAAACACCGGATAACCACAATACATCAGCTCTCCCCCCAGTCCCCCCACACCACCTCCACAGGAAAGAAAAGAAAAAAATTCAGCAAAACTATTAAATCAAAAGTCCTGCTATCCGATATATAAAGTGAGCGGGGGAACAGGGCGGCCGACCTCGAACCCCGTTGATAAATTTCGCCCACAAGGATGTGGGTGCACAACATTCAAGGAGGAAAAACAGATGATTATCAATCACAACATTGCAGCGTTAAACACGTTGAACCACTTAAATGCTGCGACAAACGCACAATCGAAAGCAATGCAAAAACTGTCTTCGGGGCTTCGTATCAACGGTGCTGCTGATGATGCAGCAGGCCTTGCCATTTCCGAAAAAATGCGTTCGCAAATTCGTGGCCTCGACCAGGCAACAAAAAATTCGCAGGATGCCACTTCCTTGCTCCAAACGGCTGAAGGCGCACTGAATGAAACGCATGATATTTTACAACGTATGCGGGAATTAGCGGTACAATCATCTAACGATACAAATACGGATGATGACCGGCAAAACATTCAAAGTGAAATGTCACAGTTGGAAAGCGAAATTGACCGGATTGGCAATACAACCCAGTTTAACACAAAAAATCTGTTAGACGGTTCAATGGGTAAAGCTGTTACGACTGCTGTGGCAAATGAAAATACAAGCGGCATTTTTAAGGATAAAGGAAATGGGAATGCGGCTGCAACAACAGATACTTTGCTTACCGATCTTACAGATAAGGACGGCAATTCACTAGGCATTACGGCTGGGGACAAAGTCACTGTCACTTATGTCAAAAATGGAACGACAACAACAAATAGTGTAACTGTGGCAGCTGATACTAAATTATCGGATATTGGAACGAATTTAGGGGGAACACTTACTGCTAACACAGACGGCTCTCTGAAATTAGCAGCTGCTGCAGCAGGAACGGCTGATGCGATTGAAGGCATCACGATTACCGTCCAAGACCAAAATGGGAATGTCAGAACAGCTGCAACCAACGCCCTTTCTTCTTTTAAAGAAACGCAAGCAGCAGCAGATGTCCGTTCCGACGGTTCTGCAACTTTCTTAATTGGGGCAAACGGAGGACAAAATTTACAAGTAGACATCAATGATATGCGTGCCCAAGCCTTAGGTGTCAGCGGATTGCAAGTGTCGACGCAGACACAGGCAAATGCAGCGATTAAAGTCATTGACAATGCTATTCAAAAAGTATCGGCTGAAAGAGGCAAACTTGGTGCTTTTGAAAACCGTTTAGACCATACAGTTAACAACCTGACAACTTCGTCAGAAAACCTGACTTCTGCTGAATCGCGTATTCGTGACGTTGACATGGCGAAAGAAATGTCTGAACAAACAAAGCAATCGATCCTTGCCCAGGCTGCTCAAGCTATGCTGGCTCAAGCCAATCAACAACCACAGCAAGTATTGCAATTGTTGCGTTAATTTTATATTTCACAAAGGAGGCCTTTTCCGGGGTCTCCTTTATATTTTTGTGTATATTTGATTCCCTTCATGATACTTCTTGATAAGCGTATGGCGTTTTTCCGGCATCTGCTGGATTGAAGTGAAAAAACCTGTTTACACCGGTAAAGATCTCACGTATAAAAGATAAGTACAGTCCAGAAGAAAAAATAGAAATAAGAGGAAAGCATTGGGGCAAATATGCTTTCCTTTTTTTAATGGCTACGGGAAAAAGACACTTTGCCATTTGCTAAAATAACGAATGGAAATCACCCCAAATCGTTAAACCATGAACACAATCGGGGTAAGAAGTATTTGCCAATTCTTTCTATTGACGGCTGAAGGAGAGTTTTTTATGAAGGAATTCCAGCAAGGTTAAAGGAATAAGTACATATAGCATGGTTATAAAAAGGGGGTAATTATTTTGAATATTGTTGATCTTGTTCAATCGCAGGTCATTGCTTCAGTGAAGAAAGAAGAAGATATTGAAAAAGCAGCTTTGAGCCGTGCTAATATTGTATTTCTCTTAACAGGGGATTTGCTGAATACGTCAGATTATCTCGAACAGTTAAGAAAGGCCGGAAAGCATATTTTTATACATATGGACTTTATTGAAGGGTTATCCAATGCAAGGAGTGCTGTCAAATTTGTCGCTCAAAAATGGAAGCCAACCGGAATTATCACCACCAAACATTCTTTAATTAAATATGCAAAAGATGAAAAACTAATGACCATTCAGCGCATCTTTCTCATTGATAAATCCGCTGTCCAGAAGGGAATTGACACGAGTAAAACCTGTAGTCCTGATGCCATTGAAGTACTTCCCGGTCTGATGCCAAACATTATCGACCAGCTGACAAGAAAGGTAAAATTTCCAATTATTGCCGGTGGTTTAATTGAATCAAAAGAGGATATTTTGCAAGGATTAGAGGCAGGTGCACTGGCGATTTCAACAGGGGATCCTTCACTTTGGAATTTTGATATTTAATTTGATAAAAAAGAAACGGCCTTTTGTGCCGTTTCTTTTTTTATCCGCTGATTTCCGACCGCTTGATTTCATTCATTTGAATGATTTCACTATAAATATAAGCAATGCTCGTTTTTTCTCTGACTTTTATTTTTAACTCAAGCTGGTATGCTGCATGTTCCAGATCTTTAATATGGGTTTGGATGATTTTCATATCTTGTTTTTCTAAGGAGCGAATGACTTTTTGGATATCACGGCTGTCCTGTAAGATAAGATTGAGAGAAATCTCTTTTGCGTACAGCTTTTCAAAACCAATTTTTTTCATCAATCCCGGAATGATCTCCACGCTAATGATGAGCAGTACGCCCCCTGCAATTGCTTCCATATAAAAGCCTGAACCGGTGGCAATTCCAATACCGGCTGCCCCCCAAACCATGGCAGCCGTTGTTAAACCGGAAATGGTATCATCTTCTTTCCGTAATATTACGCCCGCCCCAAGAAATCCGATTCCGGAAACAATCTGGGCAGCGAGCCTTAAAGGATCCATTTGAATACGGACAAAATCGGATTGCGGAAACGAATAAGCAGACTGGATGGAAACAATTGTCAATAAACAGCTGACAATTGAAATCACAAGACTTGTTTTTAATCCGAGTGGTTTTCTTTTTATTTCCCGTTCAAGCCCGATTGCCAATCCAAGTATGGAAGACATGACGAGTTTTAGGAGCATTTCGCTGTCAAACTGAAAAAATTCAATCATGCAAAGCACCTCGTCTTTCTGCTTTACAGTCCGTAATCTCGGACATTTGCATAATTTCTTTTACACTTTCAAGAATGTACTCCGGTTGTATCCCTGTTGTTTTGATCGTTTGTTGCGTGCTGATCCCTGTTAAAACCAAAATGGTATGTAAGCCATACACATTTCCCATATGAATGTCAGTTTCGAGGCGGTCACCGACAATATAGCATTGTTCCGGCTTCAGCTTTAATATATGGTTGACAATAAGATCTGTAGCAAACCTCGAGGGCTTTCCCATAATATGGTCAATCTTGATGCCGCTCACGCCTTCAAATGCTCCAATTAATGCACCACAATCCGGAACCGGTCCTTCTGCAGTAGGGCATGTACGGTCAGGATTGGTGGCAATGATCAAAGCATGATTGTTTCGCCATGCCATATATGCCTGCTTCAGTTTTTCATAAGTAAACTGGCGATCCCACCCCAGCACAATATAGTTTGCGAGATTAGCATCTTCTGTAATTAAAATTCCTTCTTTTTCTAATTCATCATACAAAGCTTTTTCTCCGATCACATAGGCAAGCTCTGATGGATTCATTTTTTGCTTTAAAAATCTTGCAGTCACATAGTTTGAATTGATAATGTCTTCAAGTGAGGTACGGATCCCCAAATGGTTCAATTTTTTTACGTAATCAGTTCTGGTGGCAATAGATTTATTGGTAAAAAAAACAACATGGTGTCCCCGATTCTGCAAGAAGTCAATCGTTTCCGCACTCCCTTTTATTAATTGATTGTCGAGATAAATGGTTCCGTCCAAATCAAAAATAAATCCCTTTTTCAATTGCTTTCCCTCCCAGTAAAAGAAAAATCCCCCAGTTTAATAAACCTTGAAAAAGGTTTACTACCAGCTGGGGGTTTCTAAAGTCTCTGCCCGTGTTATTTTTGCTTTTCTCTAAACTTTGCCATATTATCTGCTATATTTTTTAGAGTATATTGATAAGGATTAATTTCGAATACAACCGGCCCTGTAAACTGATACTTTGTCAAAATATCAATCAGTTTTTCTGTATAATGGTTCCCTTCCCCCGGCAGCAAATGCAAATCCGCTTTTCCGTCATTTTCTGATACATGTATCTCTCCCAACAATTCACCAAGCTGTTTTACAGTCTCTTCCAGTTCATTTCCCATGATCGCCAGGTGTCCCGTGTCCAGGCATGCCTTCAAATTACAGGCTTGAAGCAGGCCGGTCCATTCTTCTAAGCTAGAAGCAACATGGTGGCAGTAATTTAACCGGTCAGGGATTAGATTTTCAAGCAACAACACGATCCCCCGCTTTTGTGCCGCTTCATTTAATTTCATGAGCCGGCTTTGAACACGACACAGCGTTTCATCACGTTCTTCAGAGGACCAGGCATAGCCACCGTGCAAAACGGCATGGCTGCCTCCGTATCCCGCTAAAATATCCATCCATTCATTTAATACATGAAACGCCCTTTCATAGATAATCGTGTCCGGCGTGGCAATGTTCAAATCATGGAATGGAAGATGAATGCTCGTTCTTAAGCCAGTTTGCCGGGCATATTCAAAGGTTTCTTTTGCCCGTAAATGCTCTGCCCAAATTTCAACGCCGTCAAAGCCGGCCTTTTGAAGTATTTTAAAATCATCCAGCGTGCTCTCCTGCCCGATTGACCATATACTAAGCCAAGTTTCCATTTTTACCTCCTGCTTCAGCATTTTTTTCATCAAATTCCTGATTAATAAGTTCGAGGTTTTTCCCTTTTGTTTCCGGTGCTAAAATAGCCGAGATAAGAAGTCCCAGCAATCCGGCGGCGGCAAAAAACCAGAGGGCTTTGCTGTTACCCCATGCCACAACAAGGTTTGGGAATACCAAAATGCCCATGATTGAACCAATCCGGCTGACGGCAGTTGCCAATCCGGAAGCGCTTGCACGAATGCCGGTTGGAAATAACTCAGTTGGATATACAAAATTAAGAATGCCGCCACCCATGTTGGCAAATAGTACGGCAAAACTGAATAAGATGACAAGAAAAGCCATTGTCGGAGAAGGGTTCAGTGCTAAAATGATTAATGCAATGGATAAGCCGGTAAAAGAAGTAATGATCAACGGCCTTCTGCCAATTCTTTCAACCAAATTCATCCCGATAATTGCTCCGATTAAGCCCAACAAACTAACCGTTCCGGAACCAATATATACCATCATTTGCGATCCGTGAGTAAATGGTTTTAGAATGGTCGGTGTATACATGGAAATTCCGTAATAGGCAACGGCATAGCAAAACCAGAATCCGCAAACAAAGAAAGTGCGACGGAAAAGTCCTTTCGTGAAAAGGCTGCTAATCTTTTGTTTTGGCTTCATATTTGGCTGAATTTTGACTTTCTGTCCGGTAATTTTCAGCATAATTTCTTCTGCTTCTTTTTCACGCCCCCTTGCAGTAAGCCATCGTGGTGATTCCGGAAGCGTTACACGGAAAAAGAAGACAATGAGAGCAAAAATGGCGCCAGTAAGTAACATGTAACGCCACGCATTTTCGCCGAGTGGGACAAGCAGTATGCCAACCAGATAGGCAACAACCGCTCCGACAAACCACATGGCGCCGAGTGATGTACTGTGCCTTCCCCGGCTTTGCGTCGCACTGAATTCGGATACAAGCGTAGCGGAAATCGGATAGTCTGCCCCGATCCCTATACCAAGTAAAAATCTGAAGAGGGCCAGTTGCCAAGGTGCCTGGGCAAACGCCGTAAGTGTCGCAAAAACGACAAATGCCAACAAATCAACCACGTACATGGCTTTCCGTCCATACTTATCTGTTAAATTCCCCAGCCAGATTGCTCCGATAAAAGAGCCAATGACAGCTGAGGAAGTAATCAGTCCCTGCATGCCCGGCCCGAATTCCCAGTGATCAAGGATCAGCGGCATGGCAACAGCAATTACCGTTAAATCAAAGCCATCCAAAAAAGTACCGCCGGCAGACAAAAGTGTGACTTTCCTTTGGAAGCGCTTTAACTATGGCGAGTCTAAATGCTCAAAACTCATTTTTCTCTCCCTTTCTTTTCCGTATAATCCTGCCGAAAAATAAAAGCCATAGCCAAAAAAAAACATTTGTCATGTTTTTGGCTATGGCTTCTCATCGTCTCCAGCCATAGAGATTATACGTTTTTTGTTGTTAAATTATTTATACAAGATTTAGGCTAGGCTGTCAATACAAAAAACAAAATTTTTTATCAGTTCAGATTTTACTCCTCCTTCTTTTCCTTTCTATCCATTGTCCCGTCCGTCAGTGTTTTGTCAGCCAGCTTCTTCGTTTTCTTCTTTTCATTTTCTTCTTCGTTCTTCAACTGTTTATCGGACATGGTTTCACTCCCTTTTTGTCGTTAGTATACCCCGAGGATTGGAAGCTGAAACATCCGCCGGTTTTGTTTAAACGGTTGGGCAAAGGGTATGCAGACAAAAAAAGCGAATGGAGTTGGAAGGATGGAGAATGACAGAAAACAGGGCAATCATTTAAGCCGGTCGCTGAAAAACCGGCATATTCAGTTTTTGGCATTAGGGGGCGTCATCGGCGTCGGTCTGTTTTACGGCGCTTCGCAGGCAGTGAAGATGGCGGGACGGGCGTTTTGGCGGCGTATATTGCGGCCGGCCTGGTTGTCGCCATTGTCATGCGGGCGCTCGGGGAAATGACGGTTGAAAAACCGGTGGCCGGATCATTCAGCAAGTATGCGCATGATTTGTTCGGCGAGCGGATGGGCTTTGTTTCAGGCGGCATGTGGTGGTTTTTATGGGTGGCGACTGTGATGTCGGAGCTTGCCGCGATCGGAAAGCTGGTCCAGTTCTGGTTTCCGCATTTTCCGGCCTGGATTCCAGGATTTTTGGCACTCATTTTATTCACAGTTTCTAATTTAGGGCTTGCTGAATAAACAAAAATTCCAGATTTGACAAGGATTTTGGCCACTTTTGTCGAATATAAAGTGTAAGGATTTTATAGGAAACGTGTAAAAAACCTTGCACTTGGAGGCCGTTACGATGTACAAAAAGACTGAACATCAATTAACTTTTGTAGAAGATTTTTTTCTACCATTCGGTGGAAAATTAAATAAAGAAAATCGCTGGGTCCGTCTTGCTGAATTAATCCCTTGGTGGAAGGCTGAAGAAAAGTATGCCAAGTCCTTCAAGAAAAAATTCAAAGGTGAAAAGGCTTATTCTGTCAGAGTTGCTCTTGGGGCTCTCTATATCAAAGAACGGCTTGGGCTATCTGACCGGGAAACAGTCGAACAGATCACGGAAAACCCGTATCTTCAGTATTTTATTGGGTTGCCTGAATTCCAGGAAAAAGCCCCATTCGATCATTCTCTGATGACTCGTTTTAGAAAACGTTTGGGTGCAAACATCATCAATGAACTGAATGAATGGATTGTTCTGGAAGAACAAGAACGCCAATCGGAAGAAGCATCTAAGGAAAATGACAACGATGATGATCACCATGATGATGACGATCATAGTAGTGGTGATCATCAACCTTCCGGTCCTGCTTCGGAAGAGAATTCAACTGGATCGGCTTCTCCTAAAACGAAGAACAAAGGAAAGCTCATTCTGGACGCAACCTGTGCACCGGCTGATATTGCTTACCCTACTGACCTGGGGCTTTTGAACGAAGCCCGTGAGAAACTGGAGCATATCATTGATGTACTGCATGAACCGCACAAAGGAAAATTACGAAAGCCAAGGACCTACAGAAAAAGAGCCCGCAGGGACTATCTTTCTGTCGCTAAGCAACGCAAAGCTGGAGCCCGGAAAATCCGGAAAGCTGTCGGCAAACAACTTGGATATGTGAAACGGAATCTGGAGATCATTGGAAATCTCATTTCCCAAAGCTCCCTGTCTCTTTTGAGCAAAGATGAATACCGACAACTCCTCGTGATTCATGAACTTTACCGCCAACAGGCAGAAATGTACAAAAAGAAAACACATCGGATTGACCACCGGATTGTGAGCATTTCCCAGCCGCATGTCCGTCCAATTGTGCGTGGCAAGGCAAAAGCGAACGTGGAATTCGGCTCAAAAGTCGCCATTAGCGTTGTAGATGGCTATGCCTTGATTGAGCAACTCGACTGGGAAAATTACAATGAAGGGATCACCCTTAGAGAATCTATTGAGAACTACTACAACCGGTTCGGATTTTATCCAGAAGCGATTTTAGCAGATAAAATCTACCGAAACCGTCACAACCTGGCATACTGCAAATCTCTTGGCATTCGTCTGAGTGGGCCAAGGTTGGGACGCCCATCCAAAACGGAAGACAAAACCTTAGAACGCGTGGCAAGGCAGGATGCCTCTGAACGTAATGCCGTTGAAAGCAAATTTGGCGAAGGCAAGCGCAAGTATGGGCTAGGCCTTATTCGAGCACGCCTTCAGGAGACCAGTGAAACAGTAGTAGCCCTTCAATTCCTTATAATGAATCTGGAGCGGAAGCTCAGGGTTCTTTTTTTGAAATTTTTGTACAACACTATTTTATATTTTAATAACCGTAATTTGGCTTGTATCTGACAGAATCTGATTCGTTCAGCAAGCCCTAATTTACTGGCTGTAAAAATTTTTGGCGAGATTGAGTTTGTGTTTGCGATTTTAAAAGTCTTTGCGATTCTCGCCTTTATGGTTTTCGGCGCGCTGATGATTTTTACCGGTTTATTTAATGGTGGAAAAATCGTTGGCTTTTCGAATCTTTGGGCGCACGGCGGGTTTTTCCCGGCCGGGTGGTTCGGCGTTTTCCAGGCGGTTGCGATTGTGATTCAGGGATACGCCGGCATTGAAACGCTCGCCGTGGAAGCAGGCGAATCGGACAACCCGCGCCAGTCGATGCCGAAAGCATTCAGAAGTGTTACATACCGGATTTCCTTTTTCTATATCGGATCCATTTTGATCATGTTGTGCGCGTATCCGTGGACGCAACTTGCGGGGCATGACGGCAGCCCGTATGTTCTTCTTTTCTCGCAAGTCGGCATTCCGGTTGCGGCGGCGCTGATGAACCTGATCATTATTTTCTCCGGGCTCTCATCGTGCAATACCGGCGTTTACGGCGGCAGCCGGCAACTTTACAGTATGGCGAATGAAGGATTGCTCCCGCGTTCCCTCAACAGACTCAACAAACAGCGGATTCCGTACGCCGGCGTGTTTGCAACTGCTGTGGCCATGTCGGTTGGAACCATCATGACGTATCTTGCGCCGGATACTGTCTATGTTTGGATCACAAGCGCTTCCGCCTTTTCGGCTATTTTTATCTGGGCACTGATCCTCGTGCTGGAACTTGTGAACCGGGCCGCATCCAAAGACAAAGGCGCAAGTTTTCATTACAAAATGCCGTTCTGGCCGGTTTTGCCGATTGCCGGGCTGGTCATGCTTCTTTTAGCTTTTATCGCGATTGCCATTTCACCGTTAACCCGCATATCCGTTTTCGCCGGTGTTCTCTGGCTCGTCTTTCTGCTTGTATACTACCAAATCGTAGTCGCCCCGAAAGTGCGCGCGGAGAACACGCCACTCAGGGAAACGCCTGTAAAAGATTACTAAGCTCTGAAGTGAACTGCTCCGGATCGAACCGGAGCAGTTTTTCGTGTTTCGATATTTGGTCCTGGAAGATTGCGGCTGCTCTGCGTTTTTCCTGCCGCGAAATGCCCGGGTTCTTCGCAATGTTTGCGCGTTTTCCCTCTGCAAATTTTCGCTCTGGATGTGCTGCCATAGAATGCCAAAAAATCTTTTTCAGGATGTTCCTGCTTTGGGAAAAAACAGATTTTTCCTGTCACCTGGTGAAATGCCGGAGAAAAATGAACACAACAGATTCCGTTTTAAAAATGTTCACTTTTTGACATGCCGCCATTTTGCAGGAATTCCGAAAAAAATGTCGAAATGCTACAGGAAGAGCATTGCCTATATTGGGAGGGATTGCAATGAATCAGGAAGAATATGAAACAGTTTTATCCGTACACCGTGTGCCTGTCTCATCCTTACGTTCGGAATGCAACCCGGACGAGTTTCCGTTTGAAACGACAGATGAGTTGGAAACGCTGCCGAATGAAATGATCGGGCAACAGCGGGCGGAACAGGCGATGGATTTCGGTTTGTCTGTCGAGCAGTCCGGTTACAATTTATTCGTCGTCGGGCCGTCCGGGACGGGGAGAATGACGTATACGCAACACAGTGTCGAAAAGCTCGCATCCGAACAGCCTGTGCCGGATGACTGGTGTTATGTCAACAATTTTGAAAATCCGGACCGGCCGCTTGTCATCAATTTGCCGGCTGGAAGCGGTCTCCGTTTTCAACGCAAGATGGAAACCCTTTTGATTGATATTGAACGGGAACTCCGCGCCACTTTTTCAAATGAAGAAACGGAAAAGAAGAAGCGGAATATCATTGACGCGTCGCAAAGCCAGGTTGAGGCACTTTGGAAAGAAACGGAAACGTTCGCGTCCGGGCTGAATTTTAAATTGGAACGGACCCCGGCCGGCATTCAAACCCTTCCGCTTTTTTTCGGCCGGCCGATGGAAAAAGAAGAATACGAACGGCTTTCCGATGCTAACAAAGAAAAATTGAAAGAACGGGAAAAACAGCTTGAGGAAAAAATCAATGAAACGGTGTACCAGATCCGGAAAATTGAAGAACAGCTCCGGAAAAATCTCGATCGTTTTCATAAAGAGACGGCTGCTTTTACAATTGAAGGCCTGTTCCAGCCGCTAAAAGAAGCTTACCGTGATTTTCCAAAAGTTCTCCGCTATCTTGAAGAATACAACCATGATGTTGTCGAGCATTTTTCGCTGTTTTTAACCGACCAGGAAGAAGGAAATGCCGTCGTTCAGGCGTTAACCGGCAGCAAAGAACAGCAGCTCCAACGCTATGCCGTCAATCTCCTTGTCAGCCATAAAAACGGACAGGGTGCGCCTGTCATCTATGAAACGAACCCGACGTACCAAAACTTATTCGGAAAAATCGAGTACCGCGGCGCGTTCGGCAGCTGGACAACCAATTTTACGCTCGTCAAACCGGGCGCAATCCATCTGGCAAACGGGGGCTATTTGATTTTGCAGGCTGCTGAACTGCTTTCACAGCCGTATGCATGGACCCTTTTAAAACGCGCGCTACAAACGGGGAAAATCCAGATTGAAGACCCGTTTGCCGAAAGGGGCGCTTTCCCGACGAGCGGCCTTAAGCCTGAGCCCGTCCCGCTCAATATCAAAGTGATCATCATCGGGTCTTACTATTTATACGATTTGTTATCAAGGGTGGATGAAGATTTCCATAAGCTGTTTAAAGTGAAAGTCGAGTTTGACACGGTGATGAAGCGGGATGCGGAAAACCGCAGGAAAATGGCTTATTTTATCAAAAGCTATGCGGATCGGAAAAATCTTCTCCCGTTCCACCGGCGTGCTGTTGCGAAAATCATTGACCACAGTGCGCGCCTTGCCGAGGAACAGGAAAAGCTGACAGCGCGTTTCCAGGACCTGACAAAAATCCTCGTCGAATCGGGTTACTGGGCGAAAAAAGAAGGGAGCCCCTTTGTAGACAGCCATCATATCCGCAAAGCGTTGGAAGAGCAGGCAAACCGGACGAACCATATTTCCGAGCAATACCGTGAAATGATCCATAACGGGACGATTATGGTGGATACGGACGGTGAACGGGTGGGCCAAATTAACGGCCTGGCTGTGATGGGGACAAGGGATGCAACATTCGGCATTCCGACAAAAATTACGGCGCAAACGTTTGTCGGGAAAAGCGGCATTATGAACATTGAACGGGAAACCTCTTTAAGCGGACAGATTCATAACAAAGGGCTGCTCATTTTAACCGGATTTTTATCCGGCATGTTTGCAAAAAACAAGCCGATCCCGCTTTCGGCAAGCATCACATTTGAACAGACGTATTCGCTTATTGATGGGGACAGCGCTTCCAGTACCGAATTGTATGTGCTTCTTTCATCGCTTGCCGGAGTACCGATCAAACAGGGCATTGCCGTTACCGGTTCAGTGAACCAGTGGGGCGAGATTCAACCGATCGGCGGTGTAAATGAAAAAATAGAAGGCTTTTTCGCCATTTGCAAAGATCGCGGGCTGACAGGGCGCCAGGGCGTCATTATTCCGCAGCAAAATATTTGCAATTTGATGCTGCATGATGAAGTCGTGGATGCCGTAAAAACCGGCCAATTCCACATATGGGCTGTTCGCCATATTTCGGAAGGGATTGAAATTTTAACCGGCGAAAGCGCGGGAGCAGAACGCACTTCAGGAGACCGCTTCCCGGACGGCACCATTTTTGCAAAAGTGGAAGCCCGTTTTCAAAAAATGTATGAATCTGTAAAAGAAACGAAACAATAATGTAATCTGGCGGGCAAAGAGAGCCCGCCTTTATTATAATTTTTCGGCAAGAACTAGTCTGAAAGTATCATTTCCGTTTTACGCTCTATAATGCTTCCTTCCTTTGCGGTTATAATAATAAAACAGGCAAATGTGAAAAATTTTCATCATCCCGTTTTTAATCGTTTCAAATCCGTATTGCATAAAGGGGGAAGGGGGGGGCGCTGCTGTGGCAATGCAAAAAAAGATACAGAGCGTGCAGCCCGGCATCTGCATAGTCGTGTAGAAAGGATTTGAGTTTGAAATTGAGCAAAACATCAAGTGAAGATTTAAAAAAAATTCCGTTGAGTGAGAATCAAATCAGAGGAATTCTCCACTCTTTCATGCATTCGTTTGAATCGATTGAAGTGCAGACAAGCAAAGACAGGCACCGGGAATTGACAATCGAGCAAGCAATCGATTTGCTTGTCCGCAATATGAGCAGGGAAAGTATACTCGATTTTATCCAACAGCTTAACATCATCCGCGAGCGCCGTTCGAGCGTGCTGGCTTATGTGAAATACATTTTAACCGCATTAGTCGCACGCCTCGAACAAAGCGGAAAAAGGGATATCAATCGTTATCATTGAATTGAGATGGATGCCTTTTCCCCGTCTCTGGTAACTGCTGTAACGTAACCGTTATCGTGGCAGGGAAGATCCATTTTTTGAATGTGCAAAGGAAGCTTTGAATGGAAAACATTTTTCCATTTCGGTTTATAATAAGGGAACGGTGTATAGGTTTTAAAACGAAGGAACCATTGCTGGATGGAAAGATGCGTTTGGTTCCGGATTCCGCAATCGCAGCAGCGTAGCCGTTATCGGTGGTGGGGGTTTTTTTAAAAGCGTGCGGGATATCCATTGTTGCCATTTCATGGGAAAGATTTTCATTCCGGTTTCCGTTCGTATTGCACGTAACCGTTATCGTGGCAAGGTATGTTTAAAAATACGAAGGAACCATTGCTGAATGGAAAGATGTTTTTGTCTCCGGCTTCAGAATGGGTGGGAAGAAAGGGGCCTTCGAAGCGTTCGGGATGTCAAACGTTCATTGCATAGAAAGAGTGTTCATTCCGGTTTTCGCTTATGCTCGGCGAAACCGCTGTCGAAAAATGCATGTTTAAGCGCATGAAAGATCCTTTACTGCACGGAAAGATGCTTTTTGGCTGGATACTATAGGATATGGAGTTAAAGTGCCCTTTGCCGGGTATCATGACTGTACGGAAAGTAGCGCCCCAGATAGAAAGGAGGCATTCAGGTGAGAAAAACCCCGTTGCTTATGCCTTTACCGGCGGATTTTTTTAAAAAAGATACGTTGGAGCTGGCACGTGCCCTTCTCGGTTGCCTGCTCGTCAAAGAGACGGAAGAAGGAACGGCGGCCGGTTTTATTGTCGAAACGGAAGCATACATGGGTGCATCGGACAGGGCCGCGCACAGTTATGGAAACCGGCGGACGAAAAGAACGGAAATCATGTACCATGGCCCGGGCCACGTGTATACATACCAAATGCATACCCATTGCCTCGTGAATGTCGTCAGCGGCCGGGAAGGTACTCCGGAAGCCATCCTGATCCGCGCCTTGGAACCTTTTATGGGAACGGAGCTGATGTTTGCCCGTCGGAAAGTCAAGGAAGCAAAGCAGCTTACAAACGGTCCGGGGAAATTGGCGAAAGCGCTCGGCATTACAATGGAAGACTACGGGCGCGTATTTTACGAACGCCCGCTCTTTATTGCGGAAGGATACGAACCGGAACAAATCGAAACCGGCCCGCGCATCGGGATCGACAACACCGATGAAGCCAAACATTACCCGTACCGGTTCTGGATAAAAGAAAACCGTTATGTATCGAGGAGGGCGTAAACGGTAGGGTGGTGCGTGAAGAAAGTGCCGAAGAGAAAAAACACCGGCATGTAGCCGGTGCCGAACGATTTTATGAAAGCGGATTTTTCTCATCCCCTGGGTCCTACGATCATCGCTTATTCAAACGAGCAAATGATCCGTTTTTCTATTTTTTAATGGAGGCCGGCAAAATTGGGATAAGCCGGCCTCTTTCGCCAGTCTACCAGAAAAACCCGTAGCCGTACGGGAAGCCGTATCCGCCGTAAAAAGCCGGTCCGAGCAATGCCGATGTTGCTAGGCCGCCTGCAAACCCTCCAAGGAACGGGCCGAAACCGAATCCCCACGGTCTGAATCCCCATGGCCGGAATCCCCATGGCCGGAAACCCCACGGCCGCAATCTTACATCTTCCTGGTGAAATGTTTCATAATAAGGAACTCCCTGATAATCTGTATTCAAAGTTTTTTCCTCCTCAACCCCATTATTTTTTGTACGATAAAGCATATGTGAAAAAACCGGTGTCTGTATGGGTATCTGCCTTTTATCCCAAAAATTTGCGCTGCATCCCCCGTGCGGCTCAAGTAAGGCATTCGCCAACGTGAAATTTTAAAGCGGCGGATGTTAAAAACGGCTGGAAATATCCGATACAAATAGTAGACAAAAAAGCGGTTTTGTTCCGCCATGAAACAAGGGGCGGGACACGCCGGAAAATAAGGAGATACTTGCTATGATTGGAGCGACGCAGTGGCAGGCTGCGCATCCGCCTCTTGCAAACAGCACACCGCAGGCACAAAAGGCAACCGAGGCGGATCAGGCCAGGCCAATTGTGACAAAAGAAAACAGGGAACAAAGCCTTCCCGCCAATGAAGAAACGAAAGAAAAAGTGAAAAAAGCGGTGGACCAGCTGAACCATTTCTTGTCCGGATCATCCACCCATTTAAAATTTCAATTTCATGACCAGCTGAAAGAATATTATGTTACGATTGTCGACGACAAGACGGACCAGGTGATTAAAGAAATTCCGCCGAAAAGGATTTTGGATACGTATGCCGATATGCTGCACCATGTCGGGATTCTGGCCGATGAAAAGGTATAAGGAGGGAATTGAATGACATCCATACAAAGAATCACAGGGCTTGCGAGCGGCATGGACATCGATTCCATTGTCGAAAAAATGATGACCGCGGCAAAACAGCCTTTGGTCAAACTGCAGCAGCAAAAGCAAATTTTGGAGTGGCAGGAAGAAGACTACCGGACGCTGAACCAAAAATATTTTGACTTCCGCTCCACGCTGTCCAACATGAAATTGACAACCAAGTACAGGGTGCGTACGACAACCTCGTCAAACGAAAATAATGTGACGGCCACTGCGGCAAATAATGCTGCACTCGGATCTGCAACCATCCAAAGCGTTACGCAACTGGCAACGGCTGCGACAAAAATCAGCGGATCAGGATCTGAAACGGCAACAACGATTTCCAAATCCGGTGCCAAAATCAAAGCGGACGCAAGCCTTTACAGCCAGACCGGGAACTTTTTAAACGGCATTACTTGGAACAACGGGGTCGTGGTCTCCCAGTCTTTTTCAGGAGACGGGGATGCGACGGCATCGGTCAAACTGTCCAATCCGCCTGTTTCAACCACGACGGACGGTATTACCTATTATGCTATGAATGTGAAGGTCAATGGCAAAACCTATCAGGTTGTAAATGATAAAAGCAATATTCCTGACAATGAAAAAGGCAATTATGCCGTTTATAACGCGGAAAGCGGCGTGTTGACATTTGACAGCGCGGTATCTTCGGGATCCAGCATCAATGTGGAGTATGTCGCGGGGGCGGTGACAGAAACAAAAACATTGGCCCAGGGTACGGCAACGATGCAGCTGGGGCATGGCTTGATCGCAACGGATGCGGGCGGAGATCAGGCGTTCAGCTTAAAAATCAACAATACAAACTATGTGCTCGAAAACGACAAACTGTACGCAGAATCCGATACAGGAAAAAGCAGTCCGATCGGTACGCTGGATGCTTCAACCGGCCTGATCACGTTTACGGATTCATCTGTATTAAGCGGAGAAAGCAACACAGTTTCCGTCACTTATTCATCAAAATATGCCACCATGTCGCTCGGAAGTTATAATGAAGACGGAAGTATAAATAAAGCGACTTTTTATATTGATGGCACGGATTCTTTAAATACTGTCATGGCAGATGTAAACAACCATTCGACACTTGGGATCGGCATGTACTATGACGCAAATGCGGACAGGGTTTCGCTCACGAGAAAATCGACTGGAGACCTTAACAAAGACGGTGATGAAATCATCATTGGCGGGTCTGGCAATGATTTTTTAAATCAAACATTGCAGTTTAATGGCAGCAAAGAATCCGGCGGTGAGAATGCAAAATTTACGATGAACGGCCTGGAAACAGAACGTACGTCCAACACGTTCGCCATCAACGGCGTAACGTACACCCTTAAAAGCAAATTTGATACACCCGTCACGGTTACGGTCTCTAACGATACGGACACCATTTTCAAAAACATCAAAGATTTTGTGGACCAGTATAACAGCCTGATTGATGCCGTGCAGTCGAAGCTGAATGAAGACCGCTACCCGGATTATGCGCCGCTTACGGACGACCAACGCAAGGAATTGACGGACACGCAGCAGGACCAATGGGATAAAAAAGCGAGAAGCGGCCTTTTAAGGAATGATATGACGCTGAAAAGTTCCCTGTCGAACATGCGGTCATTGATTTATTCAAAAGTAAATAACGCCAATATTTCATCCGAATACAGCCAATTATCAAGCATCGGCATCACGACAACTTCCGACTGGCTGGAAGGCGGCAAGCTGGAAATTGATGAAGACAAGCTGAAGGCTGCGATCCAAAACGATCCGGATTCGGTTGAACTCCTGTTTCGCGCGTCCGGTAGCACAACATCGGAAAAAGGCATTGTCCAAAGGCTGTACGACAGCGTCAATCAAACGTATAACACGATCGTTGACAAAGCCGGAAAGTCCACTTATGTGAACACCCAGTTCACGATTGGGAAAAACATCAACGATTTGACGGATAAAATTAGTGACATGAATGACAAACTGGACAAGCTTGAAGACCGTTATTATGCGCAGTTTACAGCGATGGAGCAAGCGATCCAAAAATACAACAGCCAATATACTTATTTATCCAGCTTTTTCAGTCAGCAATAGTTAAAGGAGGGGCCGCAAATGGCAACACGTAATCCATACCAGGCGTATCAGAACAACTCGATTGCAACCGCATCGCCAGGCGAGCTGACATTGATGCTGTACAATGGCTGCCTGAAGTTTATCCATTTGGCGAAAAAAGCCATTGAAAACAAAAATTTTGAAGAAAAAAATAAAAACATCCAAAAAGCGCAAAACATCATCCGTGAATTGATGATGACGCTCGATACGGGCAAATTTGAAGATGCAGAAAAGATGCTTTCCCTTTACGATTTTATCCTGCGCGAACTGATCCAGGCCAATGTGAAAAATGATATGTCAAAACTCGATACAGCGGAAGAGTTGGTAACGGGTTTCCGCGACACCTGGAAGCAGGTCATCCAGGCGAACCGCCGGCAAACATACGGGCAAGGCGGCAAAGTATGATGGGCGATCTAGCCGCCTGCCTGGAGCTAACGGAAGCGCTGCTTTCGGAATTTCATAAAGAGCAGCCGAGGGATACCTTGATCCAAAACGTCCACCGGCTCCTTGACCGACGCGGCGCGCTGCTTGCTGCCATGAAACCGCCTTTTTCCGCTGAAGCGCAATTGCTTGGAAGAAAAATCATGGATCTTGACAAACAATTGAAGCCCCTGATGCAGGAAACGCTGTCCGGCATCCGGAGCGACATCCAACAAGCTGCGAAAAAGAAAACGTCCATGAAGCAGTATATTAATCCGTACCAGTCCCTGCAGTTAAATGATGGAAGGTTTTATGACCGGAAAAGATAGGAGTTCTGATCAATGCAGAACTTCTTTTTTTTTCAGGGAAAGCCGTGTAAACTGCTTTTTACAGCACCATCGGAGGGGGATGACAAATATTTCTAAGAAAAATTCGCCAAAAAAGAAGGAATTTAGACAGGCAATGTGTAAATATATAAGTGTAAGATTATTAGAGAAGGCAGCGCTTTCACTGTTCAAAGTGAAAGTACGAGCATACCGCGGTATGCAAGGGGCTGCCAGTTATGAGGAGGGGTCCACATGATGAACTACAACATTCGTGGCGAAAACATTGAGGTAACTCCGGCGATTCGGGATTATATTGAGAAAAAAGTGAACAAGTTGGATCGGTATTTCGTAGAAACGCCAGACACTTCCGTCAATGTAAAACTTAAAGTCAATCCGGATAAAACTTCCAAAGTGGAAATTACGATTCCGATGCCGCAGGTTGTATTGCGTGCGGAAGAAACCAATGAGGATATGTATGCGGCAATTGACCTGATTGCTGACAAATTGGAGCGGCAAATCCGCAAACATAAAACAAAAGTAAACCGGAAACTGCGCGAAAAAGGAAGCACGAGGGAACTGTTCACTACTCAGGACACCGGACTTAAAGAAAAACAAGCCAGGAAAGAAGAAGACTCAGAACTGCAAATTGTGCGGACCAAACATTTTAACTTAAAACCGATGGACAGTGAAGAAGCAGTGCTGCAAATGAACCTTCTGGGCCATAACTTCTTCATTTACACCGATGCGGAAACAAATCATACGAACATCGTATATCGCCGCAAAGACGGCAAATACGGGCTGATTGAAACAAAATAAGGAACGGACGAAACAAGCACCCGCGGTGAATCCGCGGGTGCTTTTGCAGCGTGGGCCCATCCGGTGAATGCAAAACGGGCCCGGTAAAGCCGGGGGCAGTTTTTAAGCAAACAACGCAAGCCGAAAAGGAACGCGGCATCGGCAGAAGGATGAAAATCAGCCGGCGCATAGGTTTAGGGATAAAGAAAATGGCAAGGTAGGCAGGAGAAAAGCCCGGATGACAGACTGAAAACCGGAGCGGACGAGCAGCCGGCAAGGCCTACACTTGCGAACAGGAAAAAAGAGTGCATTTTATACGAGGGGGGAAAATGATGAACCTGGATTACTTGTATCATCCTTATGTATCCACCAGAAATGCCATTTTTGCCAAAAAAGGAATGGTTGCCACTTCACAGCCGTTAGCTGCCCAGGCCGGCCTTGAAGCTTTACAAAAAGGCGGCAATGCGATTGATGCCGCTATTGCCGCAGCCGCCGCCTTAACGGTCGTGGAACCGGCTTCGAACGGCATCGGTTCAGATGCATTCGCCATGGTTTGGACGGGCGGGAAGCTGCATGGTTTAAATGCAAGCGGACCTGCCCCGCAGTCGATTTCCATTGAGGCCGTGAAAAAACAGGGGTATGAAAAAATGCCGGCTTATGGTGTGGTCCCGATTACGGTGCCGGGCGCGCCGGCAGCATGGGCGGCTCTATCGGAAAAATTCGGTCGGCTCCCTCTGACAGACGTTCTGCAACCGGCAATCCGGTATGCGGAAGAAGGGTACCCGCTGTCTCCGGTTTTGGGAAAATACTGGGAAAGGGCATTCCGCCGTTTTCAAACGATTTTTAAAGAAGAAATGTTCCGGCCATGGTTTGACACGTTTGCGCCGGACGGCACGGTGCCTGCAATAGGAGAAGTGTGGAAATCGCCCGGGCATGCCGCGGCATTGAAGGAAATTGCGGAAACGAAAGCAGAAAGTTTTTACAGGGGGCCGCTTGCAGAAAAAATCAGTGCCTTCATCCGGAAATGGGGCGGTTTTTTAAGCAGGGAAGATTTGGAAGCCTATCATCCCGAATGGGTGGAGCCGATTTCCACCAGCTACCGCGGCTATGAGGTGTGGGAAATGCCGCCGAACGGCCAGGGGCTTGTTGCGTTGATGGCGCTCAATATTGCGCGCGGATTTGAATTCCGTGAAAAAGACTGCGTGGATACCTATCATAAACAAATTGAGGCAATGAAACTCGCTTTTACGGACGGTAAAGCGTTCATTACAGATGCCGGGGAAATGAAGGCGGACATTGCACATTTGCTTTCGGAAGGCTATGCTGCAAACCGGCGCAGGTTGATCGGGGATCTGGCGCTGGATCCGGAACCGTATGAACTGCCAAAGAGCGGCACTGTCTATTTGGCGGCGGCGGACGGGGAAGGAAATATGGTTTCTTATATTCAAAGCAATTATATGGGATTCGGCTCCGGTATTGTCGTTCCGGGCACAGGCATTGCCTTGCAAAATCGGGGGCATGATTTTTCTTTGGATGAAACGCATGTGAATGCATTGAAAGCCGGCAAAAAGACGTATCATACGATTATTCCCGGCTTTTTAACAAAAGATGGGGAAGCCATCGGACCGTTTGGCGTAATGGGCGGCTATATGCAGCCGCAGGGCCACTTCCAAGTGATCATGAACACGATTGATTTTCATCTTCATCCGCAGCAGGCGCTGGATGCCCCGAGATGGCAATGGACGGAGGGGAAAAAAGTGCTGGTAGAATCCCATTTTCCGAATCACCTTGTGCAAGGGCTGATTCGAAAAGGGCATGATGTTCAAGTGGCTGCGGATACGGGCGGTTTCGGCCGCGGCCAGATCATCTGGCGGAATCCGGACACGGGCGTACTGATGGGCGGCACGGAATCGCGTGCGGACGGCATGGTTGCGGCCTGGTAAAACGCTTTTCTAATTTTAAATGAGTGCGCGCGCCGCTTCAATTTTATTCAGCACAGTGGCCTGAACATTCCAAACAGGAAAAGCCGGAATCGGTTGTCCGACCATGTAAAAGGAATCTAACCATTTGCATCAAGTCCGGGCACGATGTCTTTTTACAGCAGGCAACAGAGCAGCCATATTTTGTTCATTTTATATAATCTTAAGCACCGGCAGCATCCTCAATCCGGTCTCTTCCGCCCGGGCCTGCTGCCCACCCCGGGTTCTTTTGTTGTATGCGCTCCGTTTCAGTGTTAAAATACAATAAGGTATATTTCAGGAAACAAAATACACGCACCCGGCCGCATCCGGGGCTGTATCATCGGAACTTTCCTCAAAAAGCATGGAAACCCTGGTTTGACACGGCCGGGAAAACCCGGCGAAAAAAGAGACGCAGAAAAGAAACTGTGCTATAATTAAAATTTAAAAGTCATGGCAATTACAACGATAGGGCCGAAAAGTCCTGTTTTGATACTGAAATAAAGGAGCGTTTTGAATGGTGGCTTTTTTGGACAAAGTTTTTGATGCCAACAAACGTGAACTGAAACATCTTGAGAAGATCGCAAACCAGATTGAGGAATTGGCGTCGGATATGGAAAAGCTGTCGGATGAGCAGCTGCGCGACAAGACGGAAGAGTTTAAGCAGCGTTACCAAAACGGCGAGAGCCTTGATGACCTGCTTGTGGAAGCTTTTGCGGTTGTCCGGGAAGGCGCCAGACGTGTGCTCGGGCTTTATCCTTATCATGTCCAGCTGATGGGCGGTATTACGCTCCATGAAGGAAATATTGCCGAAATGAAAACCGGTGAAGGAAAAACGCTGACCGCGACGATGCCGGTTTATTTGAACGCCCTGTCCGGAAAAGGCGTCCATGTCGTCACAGTGAACGAATACTTGGCGAAGCGGGATGCCGAGGAAATGGGCAAGCTGTACCAATTTCTTGGGCTTACTGTCGGCCTGAATTTAACCAATATGTCGAACGAAGAAAAACAGGCCGCATATGCAGCAGATATCACATACGGGACGAACAATGAATTCGGCTTCGATTATTTGCGCGACAATATGGTGCTCTACCAAGAACAAAAAGTGCAGCGGCCGCTTTATTTTGCGGTCATCGATGAAGTCGACTCGATTTTAATCGATGAAGCGCGGACGCCGCTTATTATTTCCGGACAAGCCGAAAAATCGACGGCACTGTATACACAAGCGAACGCATTTGTGCGTACATTGGAAAAAGAAAAAGATTACACTTATGACGTGAAAACGAAGAGCGTGCTGCTGACGGAAGATGGCATCACGAAAGCCGAAAAATATTTTCATATCGACAACCTGTACGATATCCGCAATGTGACAATCAACCACCATATTAACCAGGCGCTGAAAGCCAATGTTGCGATGCACCGGGATGTCGACTATGTTGTGCAGGACGGGGAAATCATCATCGTCGACCAGTTCACCGGCCGCCTGATGAAAGGCCGCCGTTTCAGTGAAGGGCTCCATCAGGCGATTGAAGCAAAAGAGGGCGTGGAGATCCAGAACGAAAGCATGACGATGGCCACGATCACATTCCAGAACTATTTCCGGATGTATGCGAAGCTGGCCGGGATGACCGGTACAGCGAAAACGGAAGAAGAAGAATTCCGCAACATTTATAACATGCGTGTTGTCGTGATCCCGACAAACCGCCCGATCATCCGCGATGACCGGCCGGATTTGATTTACAAAACGATGGAAGGCAAGTTCAGAGCCGTTGTTGAGGATATAAAGCAGCGGCACGACCTTGGCCAGCCGATACTTGTCGGGACGGTTGCGATCGAAACGTCTGAATTGATTTCCCGAATGCTGAAAAAGAAAGGCGTCCCGCATAACGTGTTGAACGCGAAAAACCATGCGCGTGAAGCGGAGATCATCAAACAGGCCGGGCAAAAAGGCGCGGTCACGATCGCGACGAACATGGCCGGGCGCGGTACCGATATCAAGCTTGGCGACGGTGTCGTGGAACTGGGCGGCCTTGCCGTTATCGGAACTGAACGCCATGAATCAAGGCGGATCGACAACCAGTTGCGTGGGCGTTCCGGACGCCAAGGAGATCCCGGGATCACACAGTTTTATCTGTCAATGGAAGATGAACTGATGCGTCGTTTCGGATCGGATAATATGAAGAGCATGATGGAACGGCTCGGCATGGATGATACGCAGCCGATCCAGAGCAAAATGGTGTCGCGCGCCGTTGAATCTGCACAAAAACGGGTGGAAGGCAATAACTTCGATGCCCGGAAACAACTGCTCCAATATGATGATGTCCTCCGGCAACAGCGTGAGATCATCTATAAGCAGCGCGATGAAGTACTGACGGCGGATAATTTGCGTGAAATCGTTGAAAAAATGATCCGCTCGGTCGTAGAACGCGTTGTCAACGCTAATGCACCGCTTCATGAAGATGAGGAAGAATGGAACTTGCAGGGCATTGTCGATTATGTCTTGACCAATCTGCTTCGTGAAGGCGACATCTCGCGGGAAGACTTGCTCGGAAAAGAACCGGACGAAATGGTTGACTTGATCATGGCAAAAGTGAAGATGCGCTATGATGAAAAAGAAGAAGCATTCGGGCCGGAACAGATGCGCGAATTTGAAAAAGTCATTTTGCTGCGCTCTGTTGACTCAAAATGGATCGACCATATTGATGCGATGGACCATCTCCGCGAAGGGATCCACTTGCGCGCGTACGGCCAGATCGACCCGCTGCGCGAATACCAGTCGGAAGGCTTTGCCATGTTTGAAAATATGGTTGCATCCATCGAGGAAGATACGGCAAAATATATTATGAAAGCAGAAATCCAAACCAATCTGGAGCGCCAGGAAGTGGCAAAGGGCCAGGCTGTCGTGCCGGGCGGGGAAGAAACAACTGTGAAGAAAAAACCGATCCGCAAAAAAGTGCGCATCGGCCGGAATGACCCTTGCCCGTGCGGTAGCGGCAAAAAGTATAAAAACTGCCACGGCCGGCTTGAGGCTTAAAATCAGGCAGGCATACGCAAAAAAGGAGGGGCAAAACGCCGCCCTTCTTTTTTGCGGAAAACAGCAGAAAAATTTAATGAGGTGAATGGAATGGAGTTATCAGAAATTAGAGCGGAATTGGAAAATACAGCTAAGAAATTAGCGGGTTTCAGGGGGTCTCTTTGAATTAGAAGAAAAAGAGACACGTATTGCTGAACTGGAAGAAAGAATGCTGGAACCGAACTTTTGGGACGACCAGCAGGAAGCACAAAAAATTATTAATGAATCCAATGCTTTAAAAGAAATGGTAAACGGCTACCGTGAACTCGAGTCGCAACAGGAGGATCTCGAAGTCACGCACGAACTGGCCAAAGAAGAAAATGACTCGGAACTGAAAGAAGAGCTCGAGGCTGAGCTTGAAGCGTTCACGGAAAAATTAAATGAATACGAGCTGCAGCTGCTTTTAAACGGACCGTATGATGCGAACAATGCGATTTTGGAACTGCACCCTGGCGCGGGCGGTACAGAATCCCAGGACTGGTGTTCCATGCTGCTCAGAATGTATACACGCTGGGGCGAGAAAAAAGGCTTTAAAGTCGAAACCCTTGATTACCTCCCGGGCGACGAAGCCGGTGTGAAAAGTGTCACCCTTCTTTTCAAAGGGCATAATGCGTATGGTTATCTTAAAGCGGAAAAAGGCATTCACCGTCTTGTCCGGATCTCGCCGTTTGATGCAGCCGGCCGGCGCCACACTTCGTTCGTCTCGTGCGAAGTGATGCCGGAAATAGACGACAATATTGAAGTGGAAATCCGGCCGGAAGATTTGCGTGTCGACACATACCGGGCAAGTGGTGCAGGCGGCCAGCACATTAACAAAACATCTTCAGCTGTCCGGATGACCCATATTCCGACCGGGATTGTCGTCTCCTGCCAATCGGAACGTTCGCAAATTCAGAACCGCGAACAAGCCATGAAAATGCTGAAAGCGAAATTGTACCAAAAAGAAGTAGAAGAAAAAGAGAAACAATTGGCAGAAATCCGCGGTGAACAGAAAGAGATCGGATGGGGCAGCCAAATTCGTTCTTATGTGTTCCATCCCTATTCGATGGTAAAAGATCACCGCACAAATGTTGAAACAGGGAATGTCCAGGCGGTGATGGATGGCGAAATTGATCCGTTCATTGACGCTTACCTGCGTGCGCATATTTCGTAATGAGAAAAAGTTTTTCTGAAAAATTGAACGCATGACAGGCCGGATGCCACAATGCCAGAAAATATAGAGGGGTGCGAAACAAGCGGTCCTGTATATTGGTGTGTGGCATCCGTTTTTTTATGAAAAGGGGGAGGGAAATGGCAAAGAAAAGGAGAAAGCCGGAGAACAAATACTGGACGATGCTGAAAGAATACATTTATATCCTTGCTGGATCAGCGATCGTTGCCATTACATTTAATGTTTTCCTGCTTCCAAATAATATTGCGTCCGGCGGCGTCAGCGGGATCAGCACGATTTTGCACGGGGTGTTCGGATGGAAGCCGGCTTACGTGCAATGGGGGCTCAACATTCCGCTATTTATTGCCGGCCTCATTTTTTTAGGTTACCAATTTGGCATTAAAACACTTGTTGGCACCGTGTTTTTGCCGTTTGTTGTTTTTTTAACGGAAGATTGGCAGCCGTGGACGCATGACGCATTGCTGGCCGCACTTTTTGGCGGAATCGGCGTCGGGGCTGGGCTCGGGATTGTGTTTCTTGGCAGGGCTTCAACCGGCGGAACCGATCTGGCCGCGCAAATTATCCATAAATTTACCGGCATCTCACTCGGGAAATGTGTACTTGGCATTGACGGGCTTGTTGTCCTGTCAGCAGCTGCCGTTTTTGATATTGAAAAGGGTTTGTATGCAATCATCGGGCTGTTTGTCACAAGCAAGACCATTGACCTCGTCCAGGTCGGCCTGAACCGTTCGAAAAATGTACTGATCATTTCTGACAAACACGAGGATATCCGGAAAGAGATTTTGTTCCAGATCGACCGGGGGGTTACAAGGCTCCATGCATATGGCGGATTTACCGACCATGAAAAACCGATTCTCATGTGTGTCGTCGATCAGTCTGAATTTATTAAGTTAAGAAACCTTGTTAAAACCATTGACGGGAAGGCATTTGTTGTTGTGATGGATGCCGCCGAAGTGCTGGGCGA
Source organism: Weizmannia sp. FSL K6-3076 (assembly GCF_038007245.1). Lineage (NCBI taxonomy): Bacteria > Bacillati > Bacillota > Bacilli > Caryophanales > Bacillaceae > Heyndrickxia > Weizmannia sp. FSL K6-3076. Next base: position 850,192 of record NZ_JBBOWU010000001.1, read on the forward strand.
AGGTTTTAACATGCCGTAGCCGCCGGTTTACGCGTTTTTCGTATTTCTTTCCCTACCTAGGCGGACATTCGGTATAATGGAAGAAGAATGTGCACAGGAGGGAGGGCTTCGTATGAAATGGCGCGCAGCTTTGGCGGCGGTTCTGCTTGCAGCTGGACTTTCCGCCTGCGGGAACGGATCTCCATCGTCAGACGGCGGGAAAAACACGGCAAGTGGCGGCGATGCCGAAAAACTGGTAGACCAAAAATGTTCTGCCTGCCATGGCGATCAATTGCAAGGAAATGTCGGGCCGAATTTGCAGCATATCGGTTCTAAGCTCAGCGAAAAACAGATTTTAAATGTCATTGAAAACGGAAAAGGAGACATGCCAAAAGGGCTTTTAAAGGGAGACGATGCCCAAAAAGTCGCGAAATGGCTTTCCAAGAAAAAATGACAAAAACGGACCGGAAAACCGGCCCGTTTTTTGGTAAAGGTGGAAAGTTTTTTCTACAGCAACTGCAAAAATACCGGCTCAGTAAGGGATAAAAAGGCGAGCGTTACGCGACCTTTTTGAAAAAAACGAAAAAAATAAAATTAAACGTTTACAAATATAAAAGTCATGTGTTATAATGTAAAAAAATTTCCAATAGGTTGTAATACAGGAAATAAATTCACATCATGTTTCTGTTATTCGTTTGTACCTTTGTACTACTTCTAACCATACGGAGATGGGTTTACAAAAACGGGAAGCCAAAGAGATAATGGATCTTTATGGAAGAATGGGGGAGAAAAATCATGGGGTTTTGGGTCATGCTTTTTTGCTTTGTTGTCGGAATTGTTCTTCTTGTGAACAGCTTTAAGTACAGGAAAAACAAGACAGCCAGATTTGGGATTGAACTTGTAGTCGGGTTCATTTTTTTGGCAATATCAGTATATATGGCACTGCCAAAATGAGAATGCTTATGATATAAAGGAATCATTTGTAACCATGCTATCTATATTACAATTGATTAGTAGTGGTTAGGTTCAGGCATTATTATGATCTTCGTACCAACTAACATTACAGGTCAAGGATATAATGAAAATAGATGAATAGGGACATTTTTAGTGGCGGACTGTGTTGTAAGCGTAATTTCTTTTATTACCGGGTTTTTTTCGAAAAAGTGAATGCGAGGACACAGTGAATGAAAATAGGGATTCCCATACGACGGGAATCCCTATTTTTTGTCGAGGGAGGGAGAATGATGGGGAAGTGTCAACGGTATTCATTTATAGTTTCAGACAAGGCTTAAAAAGTTCCAAAATGCGAAGCGATCCTCAAAAAAATGTTCACCCCCATTAGAAAATTTGAAACAAAACTGTAATGTCGCTCAAGGGTAGGGATGCTATAATAGTTAATGTGCGAATTTCGAGCAATTATGCGAATTCTCGCGCGTGAAAAAAAGAAAAAGTCAAATTTTATGCAGAAAGGCTTTAACGCAGCCTTTTCTTACAGCAAATAACCCACCTGTACGGATCTTTTACAGGGACGGTTGTATGGGTATTGCAAAAATTGGCGTTTTTTGCCGGTGCCGTTGACACATTTTTCATTCCGGCACGTTACATTGAAAAAAAGCTAGGTGAGGAAATGATAGAATTAAAGGACGTCTATAAAAAGTACCCGAACGGCGTCATGGCTGTGAGCGGGTTAAATATAAAAATCAACCAGGGCGAATTTGTTTATATCGTTGGCCCGAGCGGCGCGGGTAAGTCCACGCTCGTCAAACTGATTTACCGCGAAGAAAAGCCGACAGCAGGGACCGTCACTGTAAACGGCATCAATCTTTCAAAACTCCGGGACAAACGAATCCCTTATTTCCGACGGCAGATCGGTGTCGTATTCCAGGATTTTAAGCTGCTACCGACATTGACTGTATATGAAAATATCGCGTTTGCTCTCGAAGTGATCGAGCAGGAACCTTCTTATATCCGGAGCCGCGTCATGGAAGTACTCGACCAGGTCGGGTTGAAAAATAAAGCAAGAATGCTGCCTTCTGAGTTGTCCGGCGGTGAACAGCAGCGGGTTTCCATCGCGCGTTCCATCGTCAACATGCCGAAAGTGGTCATTGCCGACGAGCCGACAGGAAACCTCGACCCGGAAACTTCATGGGACATTATGAAAATCCTCGAAGACATCAACGTAACCGGGACAACGGTTGTCATGGCTACCCATAACCGTGATATTGTAAACACAAACAAGCACCGCGTCATTGCCATTGAAGGCGGGAAAGTGGTGCGCGATGAGCAGCTGGGAGGTTACGGTTATGAAGATTAATACGCTTAAACGCCACTTCCGGGAAAGTTTTAAAAGCCTTGGCCGGAATGGCTGGATGATGTTTGCATCGGCAAGTGCCGTAACGATTACCCTGCTTCTTGTCGGCGTATTTTTCGTGATCATCCTGAACATGAATAAATTTGCTTCCGATATTGAAAACGACGTGGAAATTCGCGTCCATATCGACTTAGCGGCGAAGGCTGCCGACAGGGAAAAACTGGAAAGCGAGATTGAGAGTCTGAATGCCGTCAATTCCGTCAAGTTTTCTTCTAAACAACAGGAACTAAAAGAATTGATTAAAAGAATGGGTGATGACTTTAAACTGTTCCAGCAGGACAACCCATTGTATGACGTATTTATTGTCAAAACAAAGCAGCCGACGGACACGCCAAAAGTTGCGGCGCAAATTCAAAAAATGGACCATGTCGAATCCGTCATTTATGGTAAAGGAAAAGTGGAAAAGCTGTTCCATGTTTTAAGTATCTGCCGTAATGTCGGGCTTGTGTTAATCATTGCCCTGCTGCTTACGGCGATGTTCCTTATCTCAAATACGATTAAAATTACGATTTTTGCCAGAAGAAAAGAAATCGAGATTATGAAACTGGTAGGGGCGACAAACTGGTTTATCCGCTGGCCGTTTCTTCTCGAAGGGCTCTGGCTCGGAATCCTGGGGTCCATTCTGCCGATTGTGCTGATTTCCTTCGGCTATTACTCTGTTTATAAAATCGTAGAGCCGAAGCTGCAAAACAATATTATCCATATGCTTGATATCAGCCCGTTCATTTACGGCGTAGACGGCCTGCTGCTTGTACTTGGCGTCTGCATTGGAATCTGGGGCAGTTCGATGTCGATCCGCCGTTATTTGAAAGTGTAACGGGAACGGCCGGGATGCATTCCACTCCCGTCCGCCTGATTTTTTATTCTATACCCTTTCTGTTCATTTTAAAACACAGGAAAAACGGGGCGTTGCGTCCCCGGATACATAAAACAAAAACATTTTGCTTTGAGGGGGAAAAAGATGAAGAAGCGTTCCATTCTGCCTGCTGCCGTTGTGTTCACGCTCAGCTTGGGCGGCATGCTTGGCTACCAGTCCAATGCTGCTGCGGCCGGCGATTTGCAGCAGAAAAAAAGCGAGATTGAGAGTAAACTTTCCAATGTCGAATCAGAGATGAACAAAAAAGAAAACCAGATTTCCGACATTCAAGACAAGCAGGCTTCTCTCGGCGGCCAGCTTGAGGCCATTGAATCGAAAATTCAATCGGCGAACAAAAAAATCAGCGAGCAGGAACAGAATATCAGCACAACGAAAGACCAGATTGCTGATTTGAAGAAAAATATCGCTGAAATCAAAAAGCGGATTGAAGACCGGAACGCTATTTTAAAAGATCGCGCCCGTGCCATGCAGAAAAACGGCGGCGGTTCGGTCAATTATTTGGATGTTTTTCTTGAAGCGAAAAGCGTTGGTGATTTTATTGACCGCTTTTCAGCAGTGAAGACATTGGTTGAAGCAGACCGGCAAATTTTGGAAGAACAGAAAAAAGATGAACAGGATTTAAAGGACAAACAGGCTTCAGTGGAAAAGAAACTGTCCGATTTGGAATCGATGCTGTCTGATTTACAATCATTAAAAGACAGTCTGAAACAGGATGAGAGCGAGAAATCGGCATTAATCAAAAAGCTGGAAAAACAAAAAGACAGCCTTAAAGAAGAGAAAATGTCGCTGAGTGAACAAAAGAGCATCCTGGCTGACCAAAAAGCTTCCATTGAAAAAGCCATTGCGTTTGCGAAAAAGCAAGCGGAGGAAGAAAGAAAGGCTGCAGCAAAAGCAGATGCAGCAGCAAAGGCACAAACGAATGCAGGATCAACAGGATCAGCAGGATCAAACGCAGGGACAACCCGCTCTGCATCGGTCAAGTCAAGTTCCGGGAGCCATTCCGGCGGATCCCTTCCGCAAGTATCTTCCGGGTCCTTTACGCGACCGGCATCCGGATATATTTCATCTGAATTCGGCGGGCGTTCCGGCGGGTTCCATCCGGGCATTGACATTGCCAACAGCATCGGGACACCGGTTGTCGCTGCAGCCGACGGTGTCGTGTTCAGGGCGTACCACTCTTCTTCATACGGGAATTGCGTCATGATCACCCACTATATTAACGGGAAGTTGTACACAACCGTTTATGCCCATTTGAGCTCGTACAGCGTCAGCACCGGGCAGCACGTCAGCAAAGGGCAGCAGATCGGAGCAATGGGAAATACCGGGGAATCAACAGGACCGCATCTTCACTTTGAAATTTATAACGGCCGCTGGACACCACCGCCACATACCGGTGCCCAAAACCCGAGAAACTATGTTAACTTTTAATAAGGACGAAAAAAAGAACCGTATCCATTGGTGCGGTTCTTTTTGCATGCAATGGCAGGGAAAGTGCTGTACGATAGGTAAGGCGCAAATATTATGGTATGATACAATTGTTATTTTTGCTGCGCAAACATATCCTATATCAATTCCAAAACACTTCACCGTGTTCCCGGATACCGGCCGGGAACAAACCTCAAGCAGGAACAAAGGGTGTACGAAAAGGAGAACGCAATGATTATAACGGTACTACTGGTTATCTTGTTTCTTTTGAATTTTATTCTGGCGGGAACCGTTATTTTCCTGGAACGGCGAGATGTCGGCGCAACTTGGGCATGGCTTTTGGTGCTATTATTCCTGCCGATTGCCGGCTTTATCCTGTATTTGGTATTCGGGCAAAATTTAAGCCGCCGGAAAATTTTTGACTGGAAGGTACAGGAGAAGATCGGCATTAAAGAAATTTCCCAGCAGCAAATTGAACTGCTGCGCGAAAACCGGTTTCCGTTTCATGATGAGCGGACAATCCAGTACAAGGATCTCGTTTATATGCTGCTGATGAATGACGGGGCAATCCTTTCCCAGGACAATCACGTCGATATATTTACAGACGGCAGGAAAAAATTCGAGGCTTTATTTGAAGACATCCGGAATGCAAAAGACAGTATTCATCTTGTATATTATATTTTCCGGAATGACCGCCTCGGCCATGAATTGATTGAACTGCTGTCGCAAAAAGCAAGAGAAGGCGTAAAGGTGCGGCTGCTTTATGATGATATGGGGTCGCGGATGCTGTTCCGCCGCAAATTTTTCCGGCCGCTTGTTGTTGCTGGTGGGGAAGTGGCGTCCTTTTTTCCTGCCCGGATCCCGCTCGTCAATTTGCGCGTCAATTTCAGGAATCACCGGAAATTGGCGATTATTGATGGGCAGATCGGATATATCGGCGGTTTTAATGTCGGGGATGAGTATCTTGGCCTGAATAAGAAATTCGGTTACTGGCGGGATACGCATCTACGGATTGTAGGGAGTGCTGTTTATGCCATGCAGACCCGCTTTATTTTGGACTGGAATCAGGCGTCACCGCATGATGTAAGAGATGAAGAACGTTATTTCCCGGTCATCCCATCGCAGGGTGAAACCGATATCCAAATCGTCTCAAGCGGCCCCGATTCTGAATGGGAGCAGATTAAAAACAGCTATATTAAAATGATCAATTCCGCCAAAAAATATATTTATTTGCAAACACCGTATTTTATTCCGGATGACAGCCTCCTGAATGCGCTGACGCTTGCCGCCTTATCCGGAGTGGATGTTCGGATTATGATTCCAAATAAACCGGATCATATGTTTGTCTATTGGGCGACGCTTTCCAACATCGGCCAGCTGTTAAAAACGGGCGTCAAAGTGTACATTTATCAAAAAGGGTTCATCCATGCGAAAATGATTGTCGTAGACGGGAAAATTGCTTCCGTTGGGACGGCCAATATCGATGTGCGCAGTTTCCGTCTCAATTTTGAAGTGAACGCCGTGCTGTACGACCGTGAGCTTTCCGGCACACTTGCCGGCGTTTTCCGGGACGATATGGCCGAATCAACCGAATTAACGCTCCATGATTACCAGAACCGGCCGCTTTATGTGCGGTTTAAAGAGTCCATTTCCCGGCTATTGTCGCCAATATTGTAGAAGAAAAAGAAAATTTTTTCAAAAAAAGGTTGACGGTTTGCCATTGTTCTTCTATAATCTTAAACAATAAGTCATTCAAAATTGAATTATGAAAAGAAACTCTTATCGAGAGCGGCGGAGGGACTAGGCCCTGCGAAGCCCGGCAACCTTCAGGCATTTGCCTGAAAAGGTGCTAATTCCTACAGACATGCGTCTGAAAGATAAGGGAGGAACTTACATACATTGTAACCCTCTTCCCTTACGAAGAGGGTTTTTTCATTTCCTCTTCCATCTTTCACGAAAAAATTTTAAAAAATCAGGAGGCTTTAAAATGACACAACCATCATTCCAACCGGAAACTTTATTGTTGCACGGCGGCCAGGAACCGGACCCGGCGACAGGATCGCGCGCCGTACCGGTATACCGGACGACTTCTTACGTTTTTCCGGATACAGAACATGCGGAGGGCGTCTTCAATTTATCAAAAGAAGGTTTCATTTATTCCCGTCTCGGCAATCCGACTGTGGATGTTTTTGAAAAACGTGTTGCTGCACTGGAAGGCGGAACAGCGGCTGTCGGTTTATCATCCGGCGCATCGGCCATTGCCTTTTCCATTTTGAACATCGTGCGTGCGGGTGATGACATCGTATCCGCCAGCAATCTTTACGGCGGCACCTATAATTTGTTTGCTGTGACATTGCCGAAATACGGCATTAACGTCAAGTTTGTGGACGGGTCCGACCCTGAAGCGTTCCGCCAGGCGATCACCCCGAAAACAAAAGCATTGTACGCGGAAATTATCGGCAACCCAAGCCTGCAGGTGCTCGACGTGGAAAAAGTGGCGGAAGTGGCCCATGAAAACGGTATTCCTTTGATTGTCGACAACACGTTTGCTTCTCCGTATGGTGCGAATCCGATCAAATGGGGCGCGGACGTGGTTGTCCATTCGGCGACAAAATGGATCGGCGGGCACGGAACGGCGATCGGCGGTGTTGCCGTTGACGGCGGGTGTTTTGACTGGAACACAGACAAATTCCCGGACTTTAGCGAACCGGATCCGAGCTATCACGGCTTGCGCTACGGCGTCGACACGGCACAGGCTGCGTTCGCCACAAAACTTCGCGTTCAGCTTTTGCGCGACTTCGGGCCTGCTTTAAGCCCGGACAACGCCTTTTTATTCCTGCAAGGGCTTGAAACGCTGCATCTGCGTGTGGAAAGGCATAACGAAAATGCATTGAAAGTCGCGGAATTTCTGAAAAACCATCCAGATGTTGCTTGGGTCAATTACCCGGGCCTTGAAGACCATCCGTCCCATGAGCTGGCGCAAAAATATTTGAACGGCGGTTACGGCTCCATTGTCAACTTTGGTGTGAAAGGCGGCCGGGAAACAGGAAGACGCGTGATCGACAATATTAAGCTGTGGTCGCATGTAGCGAATGTCGGCGACGCGAAATCGCTGATCATCCACCCGGCAACGACTACGCATTCGCAGCTGAGCGATGAAGAACTGGAAAAATCAGGGGTCACAGGCGATTTGATCCGCCTGTCCGTCGGGCTTGAAGCCGTCGAAGATTTGACAGCCGACCTCGATCAGGCCATTACAAAAGCAACAGCCGTTACAGCCCGGTAAAAGCGGGGAGCGGGTCCGGCAGATTCGTGCGAAGGCCGCCATGCGAATGCCAACAGGCGATCCGGAAAACTTATACGATGTTCTGGGCTGATCCCATTGAACAATGTTGCGGCCCGGACGGTCTGCATACCTGATCCAGATCGGGAGCTTCTGGATACCGGCTGCACCGAATACTGTCGGACCGCTTGACCGTTTTAAATGAACAAAACGCTTCAGAGGCGAAAGAGCGCTAGATGTAGGGAGGAGTTTGGATAATGAGAGTGATTAAAGCAGCGCTGCTCGGCTTTGGGACGGTCGGCCAGGGCGTGTACGAAGCGGTCCGGACCCACCGGGAGCAGCTGAAAGAAAAGCTGCATGCCGAGGTAGAGATTGCAGCGGTTCTGATCAAAAACCCCCGAAAAAAGCGGAACATTGACAGTTCTGTACTCGTTACGACGGACTTCCGGGAAATTCTTGCCATTCCCGGCCTTGAAGTCGTGTTTGAAGCGATTGTCGGGGAAGAACCAGGCTTTTCTTACTGTTTACAAGCGATTGAAAAAGGCTGCCACGTCATTACTGCCAATAAAGTCATGTTTGCAAGATATGGGAATGTGCTGCTTGAAAAAGCGAAAGAAAAAGGCGTGTTTGTCGGTTATGAAGCGACAACCGCAGGCGGCATCCCTGTGATTCGGACGATTTCCCAGCAGCTTCAGGTCAATGACATCCAGCGTGTGCAGGCGATTTTAAACGGCACATCCAATTTTATTTTATCGGAAATGCGCGAAAAACATCTTCCGTTTGAAGAAGCGTTGGAAATCGCCAGGCAGCACGGCTATGCAGAAGCTGACCCGGGCAATGATGTGGAAGGGCAGGACGCTTTTTGCAAGCTGATGATCTTAAGCCGGCTCGTATTCGGAACCCAGCCGGACTGGGAGAAAGTAGAAGTTGAAGGTATAGGCGGGCTCTCGCTTGCGGATATTGAAAAAGCGGATCGGAAGGGGTTCCGTTATAAGCATATTGCGGACATATACCGTGACGGCGGCACGCTGAAAGCATCCGTTAAGCCTGTCCTTATTCCTTCCGAACATGCCCTTTATGCGGTGGAAGGCGTCAACAACGCCGTCACAATTTACGGCAGCCTGGTTGGAAAAATTACCCTTACCGGACCGGGTGCCGGAAAATTTCCGACAGCCAGCGCCATGATTGAAGACTTTGCAGCAGGTTACCGGCCTGTTCCGCAATTGGATGCCGTTTCGTGAACCGGTTATCCGGGCGGATTTAAGTTCCTTTGTGATTCTAAGATAGCATTTCAGCGAGGGGAGAACCCCTCAACCTCTTTTCGGCTTCTTCCGTTTTTGCTTTGCCGGCTTAGCGGAAGAGGCTTCTTTTTTACATGTTGTGATGGTGGCTCCGTCCCGTTCGTGCTGTTTTGTGAACAGCATGGTCATGGCCGGATCGCGTATCCCCTAAAGAAACCAGAGCCCGTTTTGCATTACGCATTTTTTAGCTTCACGGCAGCCTGTTTGCATCCTCGGCGGGACTTTCGCCGTCTTTTTCCGCTTCCCGGCATATGCCCCCCGGCTTGTACATATATTGAATTATCGAGATGAAGAACCCCGCTTTTGGCGGCGCTTCTTGTACAAGGAGGGCATCACCATGAAACGAAAATGGCTGGCGCTTGCGATTTCGGGATCGCTGCTTGCCGGTGCAGGCGGCGGCTATACGGCAGGCCAATGGTTTTCACAAAAGGACAAGGCAGCCCCCACCCGCCAGGAAACAACCGGTGGGACAAGCAATATGCCGGATCTCACAAAAATTGCCCAGGCATACCAATTAATTAAAAGTTCCTATGTCCGGAAAGTTGACGAAAAAACACTCGTGGAAGGCGCAATCAAAGGCATGGTCAGTACATTGGACGATCCGTATTCCGTCTACATGGACAAAGAGACAGCCGCGCAATTCAATGACACGCTGGATTCCTCTTTTCAAGGCATCGGCGCCGAAATTACCAAAAAAAACGGAAAAATACTGATTGTTTCTCCTTATAGAAACTCCCCGGCGGAAAAAGCGGGACTGCGCCCGGAAGACGTGATTACAACAATTAACGGAAAAAGTACGGCAGGCATGGACTTATACGAAGTGACAACACGAATCAGAGGAAAAAAAGGCTCCAATGTGAAGCTGGGTATTTCAAGGGCCGGATCCGGCAAACAGATGACAGTGACGGTCAAACGTGATGAAATCCCGCTTGACACGGTCTACTCGAAAATGAAAAAGGCAAACGGGAAAAAAATCGGTTATATCGGCATTACCCAGTTTTCAAAAGATACGGCAACAGATTTTGCACAGCAGCTCGAAAAACTTGAAAACCGCGGCATGGAAGGGCTTGTTATTGATGTACGGGGAAATCCGGGCGGCCTTCTTTCCAGTGTTGAAGCGATTCTCAAGCAGTTTGTTACAAGAAACAAGCCGTATTTGCAAATTGAGGAACGGAGCGGGCACCGTGTCCAGTATGTGTCCAAACTGAAGAAAAAGAAGGCTTACCCGGTTGCGGTTCTCGTCGATAAAGGCAGCGCGAGCGCTTCTGAAATAATGGCGGCAGCACTTCATGAAACGGAAAATTATCCGTTAATTGGCGTCCGGACATTCGGCAAAGGGACGGTGCAGGAAGCGGTGCCGATGGAAGATGAGAGCATCATCAAACTCACCATGTTTAAATGGCTTACGCCCGATGGCCATTGGATCCATCATAAAGGCATTGCCCCGACGATTGAAGTGAAACAGCCGGACTATTTTGATGCCCAGGCTTTGCAAATTGCACACATTTTGAAAAAGGATATGAACAACACCCAAATCAAAACCGCCCAGCAAATGCTAAAGAGTCTTGGTTTTTCACCGGGAAGGGAAGACGGTTATTTCGATATCCAGACGGAAAATGCCGTCAAGGCGTTCCAGTTTGACAAAGGCCTTCCGGTAACCGGCAGCATCAATCAAAAAACGGCCGATGAAATGGAAAAATCGCTGTACAAAATGGCGCACGCGGAAAAAAACGATTTGCAGCTGCAAGTCGCATTAAAGGTTGTCAGCAAGTAACACCGTTTTAGCGGACCGGGTTGCAAGCCAACGTGCAGCAACTTGCTTTTTTTGCCCTTAACTCTCATGTCTCTGTCTTACTGCCACTTTTTGCGACTCCCAGCGCAATTGTAAAAAAACGGAAAAATAAACGTGGATGCCGGTTTGGACAGAAAATCTATGAGTCTGGAAAAAATCCTTATGGTCATTGTCTTATGACGGTAATATAATAAAGAAAAGATAACTATGCCTTTGAAAAAGGGGTTAATGATGTATTGGAAATTAAGAATTCCTTTATTGTTACTTGTTTTTGGTGTTACAGCTGGTTTTTGTCAAAAGTATCCCACGCTCTTTTTGGCGAATGTAAGTAACTTTGTAGCAAGTGCAGTATATATTGGATTGGTAGCAGTCATAATTCTTATTTTAGAAAGAACAGGAATAAACGAAAAAAAGGTCCACTTCCTTTTTGCAATTCTCTTAATTTGTGTAGGATACTTATTTGACAGTTGGATGGCATAAGGGCTTGCTGAACGAATCCGCTTCTGCGTTTGTCCCCACTTTGTCAGTAAGCTCTAGAAGAACTTCGAAAATGCGATTCTGTCTTTTCTATACATTGAATCAGTTTTCAAGTGCAAGCTTTTCTTTGGATTTTTATAATCCCCTTGTATTTAAATTTTTGCCAAAGCTGTCAGCATCCTTGCCAAATCTAGGAATTTTACTTATTTAGCAAGCCCTATGTTAAGGAAGCGCGGGAAAAAGAAGGCCTTTCTTCACATAGAGTCCGTCTACGTTAAGAAAGCAAGCAAAAACGAGACTCTTCCTTCACATAGGGCGCGTCTAGTTATGCCCCTTTGAACTGTCCTCCGGAACTCTTTGAAGTCCATCCCCGCAGCGAGGCACGAGCGAGGAGGCTCGCCGGCCGCCCACGAAAAGCGAGTGGATTTCGCGCGCATTAACACCCCTGTTATCCATCTTTATACAGAAATATTACGTCACTTCGGGGCAGCTTCCTCCTGAGCCAGGAAAGCAAGCATAGCGCGGTAGCCAAAAGTGTACAAAAAGAGCGTCTTAGAATACCCGATTTTAAACCCCTGTCGCGAAAAACTTGGTACATATCCCTATCGCTGAAAAACTTGACACATACAAAATCCGGAATTTCGAAGCGCTTTTCGCCAAAATCTGCTAAAATAATACTACAAATAGGTACGTGCGGGGGATGGTGTTTCGGTTGGAACAGATTTGGCTCATTGAAGTGTTAAAAGGCATCGGAAGATTTTTTCTCCATCCGATATTCTATTATGCGCTGTTGCTCGCGCTCGTTTCTGGTGCGGCAAGAGTGAAGCGGGAAAGAAACGATTTTCATATCAGGATTTATAAAGGATCGCTTGAACTGCGGTCTTTATTTCCTGCCGGGCTCATATGCGGGTTGATCCTTTCCGCTCTCTCAGTGGCGGCGGGGGTTGAAGTGTCATGGCCTGTTCTTGCTGCGGTGGCGGCTGCGACGATTGTATTTTCGCTTGCGGGGCAGTTCCGGTTTCTCTCCCCGGCATTTACGGTGGGCATTCCGGTGCTCCTGTTTTTTGCTTTCACATGGCTGCCGGTTCAGCTGCCGGATTGGATGGGCGGCACAACCGATGCGATGGTTGCCGGGCTTTCCGTGTTGGCAGGCCTTCTTCTGTTGGCGGAGGGCGTGCTGCTGAGGACAAGCGGCACGAAGCATGTTTCCCCGAAACTACGGAAAAGCCGGCGCGGTTTGATTGTCGGCGCATTTACCGCAAAAAAACTCTGGCTTGTGCCGGCCGTTTGTTTTCTGCCCTCAGGCCCGCTTTCTGCCTCCGCTTCGTGGTGGCCTGCCGTTGACTGGGGCGGGCACACGTTTTCGCTTATGCTTGTGCCGTTTTTAATCGGGTTCCAGCACCAGATCCAAAGCACTTTGCCGCAATCTGCATTGAAACGGATCGGAACGGGGGTCATTTGGGCCGGGATCGTGACGGCCGCAATCGGAGCAGCAGGGTTCCGATTTCCCTATTTTTCTGCAGCAGCCGCCGTTTTTGCCATTGTAGCGAGAGCATGGATTTCCATCCGCCACCGGATGCGTGAAAACAATGCGCCGTATTATTTTACACAGCAGAACAATGGCATGATCATTTTGGGAATCATTCCCGGTTCAAAAGCGGAGAAGATGGGGCTTTCAATCGGTGAAGTGATTTCCAAATGCAACGGGGAGCCCGTTCGCAATACGGATGAATTCTACCGCGCCTTGCAAAAAAGCCCGGCTTATTGCAAACTGGAAGTCATGGGTACAAACGGGGAAATGCACTTTGCCCAGGGCGCGCTTTATGAAGGCGAACATCACGAACTCGGCATCCTGACCGTAGAAAATAACATCAGCTGGGATCCGGACCAGGCCGGTTGACCGGAAAATAAAAGCGACGGAAACTTCCAAAAGGAGGCCCCGCCGCTTTTTTTATGAAAAAATGGCGTACGGAAACTTTTTCAAGAGGCCGGGTGCATTTTCAATGGCCATGATGCCAACCATTCCGGATACTACGGAAAGCACAATAAAAATATTGGAAATATAATTGACAATGATTCTCACTATCAATATAATTATCATTGATAATGAAAATCAATTACAACGAGCTCACAAAAGAAACGGGGGGAGTCCGAATGCGATGAAAAAAAGATATTTAGTGCCCCTGCTTGCCGTGCTGTCCATCATTTCGATTTTTATCGGCGCGGAAAATATCAGGCCGGCGGATATGCTCCATTTAAGCAGGGAGCAGACAGAAATTTTGCTGGCAAGCCGCCTGCCGCGCCTGATCAGCATCATCATTGCGGGCGTGGGCATGAGCATCTGCGGCCTTGTGATGCAGCAGCTGACGAGAAATAAATTTGTCTCCCCGACGACAGCCGGCACGATGGACTGTGCCCGGCTCGGCATTTTGGTTGCGATCATCCTGTTTTCTGCGGCAAGCCCGCTGATCAAAATTGCGGTTGCCTTTTGCTTTGCCCTGGCCGGCACCTTGCTGTTCATGAAAATACTGGGCCGGATTAAATGGAACGATACAATTTTCATCCCGCTTGTCGGGCTGATGTTTGGCAATATCGTAAGTTCTGTATCTACTTTTTTTGCGTATAAATACGACTTAGTCCAGAGCCTTTCCTCATGGCTGCAAGGCGATTTTTCAGGCGTGCTGAAAGGGAAGTACGAGATGCTTTATTTAGCAGTTCCGGCCGTTTTGGTCGCGTATGTGTTTGCCAACCGGTTTACGGTCGCCGGCATGGGGGAAGATTTTGCCAAAAATCTTGGCCTGAATTACAAGCAGGTGGTCAACCTCGGCCTTGTCCTTGTCGCGCTGATTACTTCGGCAACGGTACTGACAGTCGGCACTATCCCGTTTCTGGGCTTAATTATTCCAAACATTGTGTCCATTTACCGCGGCGACCATATGAAAAAAAGCATTACGGTTACGGCGCTGCTTGGGGCGGTGTTCCTGCTGTTTTGCGATATTTTGGGGCGCATTGTCATTTATCCGTATGAAGTGCCGATCAGTTTAACAGCCGGCATCATCGGGAGCGGCATTTTTGTATATTTGCTGCTGAGGAGGCACGCTTATGCATAGCCGTTCCAAACTGCTTATGCTTGCCGTAATCGCATCAGGCCTCATTGCAGCATATATTTGCATCGGATCTTACTGGGATTTCAACTATATTCTCCCGTCAAGAATCCGGAAAATTTCCGCCATCATCCTGACTGGCTGTGCGATTGCCTTTTCGAGCCTTATTTTTCAGACGATTACGAACAACCGCATTTTAACGCCGAACGTGCTCGGGCTGGATTCCCTTTATCTCATGATCCAGACGGCGGTCGTTTTCGCAATGGGGGCCAAAACGCTAACGATAATGCAGAGCCATGTCAATTTTGTGGTTTCCCTCGTGGCGATGGTGCTGTTTTCCGCCATTTTGTTCCATTTGATTCTTCGCAGGGGCAGGCAAAATATTTATTTTCTGCTTTTGATCGGGATGATTTTTGGCACTTTGTTCGGCAGTTTCACCTCTTTTATGCAAATGCTGATTGATCCGAATGAGTTTCAGGTGCTGCAGGATAAAATGTTTGCCAGCTTCAACAATGTGAATGTCCATTTGCTGCGGGTTTCTTTTGTGCTTGTTGTATTGTGCGGGTTGTATTATTTGCGTTTTGCCAAGTTTATGGATGTAATGCTGCTCGGGCGGGATCAGGCGGTCAACCTTGGTGTCGATTATAACCGGGTAGTGCGGCATCTGCTTTTGATTGTCGTCGTCCTTGTCTCCGTCTCGACGGCGCTGGTCGGGCCGATCACATTCCTTGGCCTGCTCGTTGTCAACGTCGCTTATCAATTTTTTGATACATACCGGCATATCATTCTTATACCGGGTGCGATGCTGATCAGCGTTGTCTTCCTCGCAGGAGGGCAGCTGCTTGTGGAAAGAGTCTTCCAGTTCTCTGTTCCGCTCAGCGTCATCATCAATTTTGCCGGGGGCATCTATTTTATTTACTTACTTTTAAAGGAGAGTCGCGCATGGTAAATGTGATGAATGTCTTAAAAAGCTACGGGAGCAAGAAGGTCATTGACCATGTGTCTGTCAAAATTCCAAAGGGAAAAATCACTTCTTTTATCGGGCCGAATGGTGCCGGGAAAAGCACCCTGCTTTCGATCATCAGCCGGCTTGAATTTTCGGATGAAGGGGATGTGTACATAGACGGGGAGGCCGTCAGCCATACAAACAGCAAAAAGCTGGCGAAAAAAATATCCATCCTTAAACAGTCCAACCATATGAACATCCGGCTGACAGTAAGGGAACTTGTCGCATTCGGGCGTTTCCCGCATTCAGAGGGGCGGCTCACGGATGCAGACCAAAAAATAATTGATAAAGCGATTTGTTATATGGAATTGGAAGAATACGAGAACCGGTACTTGGATGAACTGAGCGGCGGGCAGCGGCAGCGCGCTTACATCGCGATGGTGCTGGCCCAGAACACCGAGTATATTTTGCTTGATGAACCGTTAAATAATCTCGATATGAAACATTCGGTCCAGATTATGAAAGTGTTGCGCAAGCTTGCCGATGAGCTTGGGAAAACCGTTTTAATTGTCATTCACGACATTAATTTTGCATCGTTTTATTCGGATTACATTGTGGCGATGAAAGACGGGAAAATCGTGAAACAGGGAAAAACGGATGACATCATTCGCCCGTCTGTTTTAAAGGAAATTTACGATATGGATATCCAAATTCAGGATTACTGCCAAAATAAATTTTGCTTATATTACGGATGAAAAGGGGATTCGCGATGAGAAAGAGCTATTTGGCTGTCATGATGGTTTTGCTGTTAGCGGTATTTGCTGCCGGGTGCGGGACAAAAGAGAGTGCCGGGGGCAGCAATGCCTCAACAAAGAAAATAACGGTAAAGCATGAACTCGGAACCACAAAAGTTCCGGAAAATCCGAAGAAAGTCGTCGTGTTTGACTACGGCGTGCTGGATTCAATGGATAAGTTGGGCATTAAAGTGACGGGCGTACCGCAGGACAATCTTCCGCCATATTTGAAAAAATACAAAAGCAGCAAGTATGAAAATGTCGGCGGCCTCATGGAACCGGATTTTGACAAGATCAGTGAAATCCATCCGGACCTGATCATCATTTCCGGCAGGCAGCAAGACAACTACAATGAATTTAAGAAAATTGCCCCGACCGTTTATATGGGGCTGGATACGGCAAAGTATATGGATTCCTTTAAAGAGAACATGGAAACACTCGGCAAAATTTTCAATAAAGAAGATGCCGTGAAAAAACAACTGGCCGGTATTGACGATTCGATCGACAGCCTGCATGCAAAAGCGGAAAAAGTGAACGGCAAAGCGCTGATTGTCCTGACGACCGGCGGAAAGGTGAACGCGTTCGGGCCGGGTTCACGATTTGGCATCATTCACGACGTATTCGGTGTGCCGGCTGCGGACAAACACATCAAAGCATCCATTCACGGGCAGAATGTGTCATTTGAATATATCATGAAAACCAATCCGGACTATTTGTTTGTCATTGACCGTGATGCAGCCATCGGGCAGGGCGGAAATGCCAAGAGCATCATCGAAAACGACCTCGTCAAGAAAACGAATGCTTACAAGAACAAACATATCGTTTACCTTGACCCGGGCTACTGGTACCTTTCCGGCGGCGGGCTCGTCTCCGTATCCGAAATGGTGAAAGAAGTCCGGAATGCGATTGATTAAGCCGTGTCAACGCCCGGTTTTAAAAATAACCCCCGCATATGGTGCGGGGGTTATTTTTACTCTGAATAAAATTTGCGGGCTTTTTCCAGGAAGGCCATATCCTCTTCTTCCAGTTCTTCTTCATGATAGATGGCTTCTACCGGACAAACTGCCTGGCAAGCGCCGCAATCGATGCAAATATCCGGGTCGATAAAGTACTGGTCTTCCCCCTCGGCAATACAATCCACGGGGCATACATCCACGCATTCGGCCGCTTTTTCGCCGATGCACGGTTGGGTAATTACAAATGCCATTTTCCAGATCACCTTTTTCCTATTATGTTAATCATTATCCGTCTAGCGTTGCGTTTATATCCATCCATTTTGCCAGCCGGACATCCCCGGGCCGGCAGGGTGACAATACGCAATATTCGAAGCCTGGAATCCATGCTTTATCTTTTAACGATCATTTTTAATATAACAAAATGGTACGAATCTTTCAATCAAAATTCTCTGCATACCGGCAAATTGCGGGAAAAAACGCAACAAGAGGCGTCTTAGGAGCAGGACATTTTACGATGGAGGCGGAATATAACTTATAAAGAAAAGGAGGGGGCAAAATTGAAGGCATATGCTTTTATAATCGGAATAATCATTGCTGCGATTGGCATCATTGCAGGGCTTTTTACCGGGGATTTTTCAAAAACCTATTGGCTCTGCGGGATAGCGGCAGCGATTGGGATTGTTTTCTCCGGCATCACAATGGGGGCGTTTGTGGGCGGCATAGAGACGCGGGCAAACTATTTTTCTGAAACAAAAGAACATCACCAATCAAGATTCAGCCTGACGATGCTATTTTTTCTGTTCGGATTGCCGAATGGGATTACCGTTCTGGTGGCATTTCTCATCCAAATGTATGCTTAAAAGATTTTCATATTTTCCGGCCGCGGGGGCGTTTGTGGGCGGCATGGAGACGCGGGCAAACTATTTTTCTGAAACAAAAGAACATCACCAATCAAGATTCAGCCTGACGATGCTATTTTTCCTGTTCGGATTGCCGAATCTGATTACCGTTCTGGTGGCATTTCTCATCCAAATGTACGCTTAAAAGATTTTCATATTTTCCGGCCGCGGGGGCGTTTGTGGGCGGCATGGAGACGCGGGCAAACTATTTTTCTGAAACAAAAGAACACCACCAATCAAGATTCAGCCTGACGATGCTATTTTTCCTGTTCGGATTGCCGAATCTGATTACCGTTCTGGTGGCATTTCTCATCCAAATGTACGCTTAAAAGATTTTCATATTTTCCGGCCGCGGGGGCGTTTGTGGGCGGCATGGAGACGCGGGCAAACTATTTTTCTGAAACAAAAGAACACCACCAATCAAGATTCAGCCTGACGATGCTATTTTTCCTGTTCGGATTGCCGAATCTGATTACCGTTCTGGTGGCATTTCTCATCCAAATGTACGCTTAACAGAATTACATATTTTCCGGCCGCGCGTGGAATGCTTGAAATCCGGCTTTACAATGGAAAAGCAGGCACGATACAATGAAGAAAAACAAGTCGGGGAGCGGGACTATAACAGATGGCTAAAAAAGTTTTGGTTGTGGATGATGAACCATCCATTGTGACCCTTTTAAAATTTAATCTCGAGCAGGCCGGTTTTGAAGTGCTGACTGCCAGTGACGGAAACGAGGGATATGATACAGCAAGGAAAGAAAAACTTGATGTCATTATCCTCGATCTGATGCTGCCAGGCATGGATGGCATGGACGTTTGCAAGCAGTTGCGGCTTGGGAAAATCAATACGCCCATTTTAATGCTGACAGCTAAAAGTGATGAACTGGATAAAATTCTCGGCCTTGAACTCGGGGCAGATGATTATATTACAAAACCGTTCAGCCCGCGGGAAGTGGTGGCACGTGTGAAAGCGATCCTGCGGCGGGCAGAAACAAAAACAGAAGAAGAAACCGCTGAGGCGATAAAAGTGGGCGACCTGCGCATTTTACCGGAACAATTCGAAGCCTATTTTAAAGAGAAAAAACTGGAGCTGACCCCGAAAGAATTCGAATTGCTTTTGTATTTGGCAAACCATGCAGGAAAAGTGTTAAGTCGCGACCAGCTGCTTAATGCTGTTTGGAATTTCGATTTTGCGGGTGATACAAGAATCGTCGACGTACACATCAGCCACCTTCGCGAAAAAATGGAAGAAGATACGAAACAGCCGCAATATATTAAAACAGTCAGGGGTTTTGGCTATAAAATGGAAGTGATGTAGCAGGAAAGGGCTATGCAATGAATAAATTATGGATCCGCATTTTTATTGCATTTTTATCGATT
Organism: Weizmannia sp. FSL K6-3076; assembly: GCF_038007245.1. Taxonomy (NCBI): domain Bacteria; kingdom Bacillati; phylum Bacillota; class Bacilli; order Caryophanales; family Bacillaceae; genus Heyndrickxia; species Weizmannia sp. FSL K6-3076. The sequence goes on from NZ_JBBOWU010000001.1 coordinate 869,776, forward strand.
TTGGCCGCCGTATTGCTGGCTATCGGTTTTTTCGTTGCTGATATGATTCAACATACATATATGGACATGGCGCGCACGCAGCTTTCCCAGGATGCAGATCTACTGATGAAAACGATCCGTCCGCAAACATTCAAAGACAAGCCGGATGTACTGCAAGGAAAAGTCCGGCATTATTATTCCAACCACGAACCGCGTATTACCATCATTGATACAAACGGGAAAGTGCTCGCAGATTCGGACGATGATCCGGCAAAGATGGAAAATCACGCAAACCGACCGGAATTCAGGCAGGTTATAAGGCAGCATAAAGCAAGCGGTGAGTCCATCCGCTCAAGCCATACGCTCGGGTACAATATGATGTATGTCGCAAATCCGGTAAAAGAAAATGGGAAAGTTATCGCAGTCATCCGGACCTCCATTGCGCTTAACCGGATTGATGCTGTGCTAAAAGGATTGTGGTTCAGCCTCGGGCTTGCAATGGCGGTGGCCTTCCTCATTTCCGGCTGGATCAGCTATGTGCTGGCACGGAAATTTACGCGCCCGATTGAAGCGAGCATTGAGGTTAGCAACCGCCTGATTGAAAAAGATTATGACAGCCGTGTCCGTGTCAATGCAAGCGGGGAATTGCGGCAGCTGACAAAAGCCATTAATAATCTTGCCCATAACTTAAAGCAGCAAATGAACGAGATTGATGAAAACGAGCAGCAGCTGACCGCCGTATTGGAAAATATGGACAGCGGGGTCATGCTTATTCAGACATCGGGGCGGATCATGCTCGTGAACCGGGCAATGGAAGAAATGACGGGTTTGTCGTCCGGCGAATTGATTGGAAAGCGCCATATCGAAGCGGGAAAAAGTTTCGGGCTCAGCCAGCTGATCGATCGTTCATTAAAAACGGGTGAACGGTTTCGGGACGAGGTCCATCTTTATTACCCGAAAGAGCGCATTCTCGATGCCCATATTGCGCCATATGTCGGGGAGAGCGGAGAGCTGCGCGGCGTTGTGGCGGTCCTGCACGACGTAACAGAAACGAGACGACTTGAGCAGATCCGCAGCGAGTTTGTCGCAAATGTCTCCCATGAATTGAAAACGCCTGTCACCTCTGTCAAAGGGTTTGCGGAAACATTACTAGACGGTGCCATGTATGATGAAGCGACACTCAGGGAATTTTTAAAGATCATCTATGACGAGTCCGACCGGCTGCACCGGCTCATTTCCGACATTCTCGATTTGTCCAGGATCGAGCAGCACCGCATTCCGTTGAAAATGGAACAGCTCAATGTGGTCGATGTGATTACAGAGACCGCCCAAACGATGCGGAAGAGAATAGAAAAGAAACAGCTGGAACTTGTCCTGCCACAAAAGCGGCACGTCATGATGGAAGCAGACAAAGACCGTCTCCGCCAAATCCTGTTGAATTTGGTAACGAACGCGATTGCCTATACGCCGGATAAAGGCAGGATTGAAATCAGCCTGATCGAAAGGGAAAATGAACTGGACTTGATTGTAAGCGATACAGGCATTGGCATTTCTGAAAGGGATTTGCCGCGCATCTTTGAACGGTTTTACCGGGTCGATAAAGCCCGGTCAAGGCAGTCCGGCGGCACCGGGCTCGGTCTTGCAATCGTTAAGCATCTTGTTGAATCGTACCATGGCAAAATCCGGGTTGAAAGCGAGGAAGGAAAAGGGAGCACCTTTATCGTCACCCTGCCGCGGACGCAAACCAGGCCGGACGCTGTTTAAAAGCGTCCGATCTGTTGCTTTTTGCGGATAATAAACGCGTTTTATGTGAAGGAAGCGCTTCGTTTTTGTTTGCTTTCTTAACGTAGATGAGCTCTATGTGAAGGAAGCGCCTCGTTTTTGCTTACTTCCTTAGCATAGGCGGGCTCTATGTAAAGGAAGGTCGTCAATTTTCCTCGCTTTCTTAACGTAGACGGGCTCTATGTAAAGGAAGGTCGTCGTTTTTCCGTGCTTTCTTCACGTAGACGGGTTCTATGTGAAGGAAGGCCTTCGTTTTTTCGTACTTTCTTAACGTAGATGGGCTCTATGTGAAGGAAGGCCGTCAATTTTCCGTGCTTTCTTAACATAGACGGGCTCTATGTTAAGAAAGGTCTACGTTTTTCCGTGCTTTCTTCACGTAGATGGGCTCTATGTGAAGAAAGGCCGTCTTTTTTTTGAGCTTCCTTAACATACAAAAACTGAAACGTCCTTCATCCCGCTTATGAAGGACAAAAGGTTGGGAACCACAAGTTGAAATGTCCTTCATAAGCGGGGTGAAGGACAAAAGGGGACGAACCACAAGCTGAAATGTCCTTCATAAGTTGAATGAAGGACAAAAGGGGCGAGCTGCAATTCGAAATGTCTTTCATAATTGGATTGTAAGACAAAAGAGCAGGAACTGCATCTCCGGTAGAACTGTCCCGTTAGGCGTTCCAATTAGACAAAAGGCCCGCGCCCGGCGCAAGCTTTGACCAATTGGCGGATCTAACTAGACAAAAGCTCCTGCCGCCCAGTAAGAACTGTCCCGTTAGCAATTCTAATTGGACAAAAGCTCCTGCCGCCCAGTAAGAACTGTCCCGTTAGGCGTTCCAATTAGACAAAAGGCCCGCGCCCGGCGCAAGCTTTGTCCCATTAGCGGGTCTAACTAGACAAAAAGCTCCCGTTCCCCGCAAGCTTTGTTCCGTTAGGCGTTCTAATTAGACAAACCCTCCTGACCTCCGTAAGTTTTGTCTAATTAGACGTCAAAACCACATTCACTGAGGCACCAGTGGAAAAATAAAAAATCAACCGGCGCATCTTTTCAGGATAGACAAGATAAAAATGGCCGATCCGTGTTTTGCCCGATCAGTGCAGCCAATCTTGTCTGCGGGTTTCAACAGAAATGCCGAATGAACAAAGCTTTGCAAGTTTTGTCCATTCGGCAATACATGATTTACACATTTAAACTGCCCTGCTCCCTTAGTTTTTCCATTACCTTTCCCGCCGTTTCTTTTCCATTCATGATGCAATCGGCGATGCCTACGCCGTAGTAAGAGCAACCGGCGAGCACCACGTTCGGGTCGCTTGCTGACAGCTTTTTGGTTAGCGCCTCTACCCTCTGCCGGTGGTGCAAATCGTACTTCGGCATCTTGCCCAGCCATTTTGTCACTTCCGCTGCCACTGGCTGTGCACTTATCCCGAGTGCCTGCCGCACATCTTTCAGCGCCGTTTCAATCAGCCCCTCCTGATCCATCGCATTCAGCCGGTTAAACAGTGCGGCATCCGCGTCTTTATAAAACAAGCGCAACAGCAGGCGTCCGTTTTTCGACGTGTGCGGCCATTTCCGGCTTGTCCATGTGCAGGCATTGCAAACGAGCCCGCTTCCGCCGGAAACAATAAAACCTGTCCCGTCTTTCGGCAAGACTGCATCCGGAACGTCAAAACCAAGATAAACGGTGATCACCGAAGCGGCCTTAAACTGATCCCATTCCTCATCCAAAGCAGGGTTCGCAAGCAGTTTCTTCGCTGCAGCATGCGGTACGGCAAGCACCACCACATCTGCTTTAAGCCTGCGCTCGTCCGACAATACAACAGTATAGCCTTTTTCGTGCCGTTCAAGCGCAACTGCTTTTACCCCTTTTATAATGTCAGCACCCGCTGCCTTTTCCTCGAGGCGGCTAGCCAGTTCGGACAAACCGTTTTTAAACGATACAAATTTTTTCTTCTCAGGAGACAAGAAAGTTTGCTTATGTTCGGACAAACCCTTCATAATGCTGCCATACCGATTTTTATAATCGACAAGAAACGGCATTGTTGTCGCCAATGTCAGTTCATACAAATTGCCGGAGTAAACGCCGGACAGCACCGGCGCAATTTGTTTCTCCACCAGTTCTTTGCCGAAAAAAGCCTCCAAAAATTCTCCGGCTGAACTGTCTTTTGTAAAAGAATGGTTTTTCGTAAACAAATCTTTCAGCGCTGCCAGTTTCCCTTTCGTTGAAACAAGTTCGCTGCCAAAAAGGGCATCCAAACTTGCCGGAATGCCAAACACTGCCTCTCGCGGAATCGGTTTTAACCCATCTTCCCGGTAAAGATACGAGATGCCGGTAGCATTGTGGCGAATCCGATTTTCAAGTCCAAGTTCTTTCAAAAACCCGGCTACCCCTTTTTTGCGGGCAACGATTGAATCCGCGCCCGTTTCCATAATAAAACCCTCTTTCCGGACGGTACGGAGCTTTCCGCCAGCTTCCGGATTTTCTTCCACAAGGGCCAAGGATACCTGTGCCCCTGTTTTTTCGATCTGTTTATGAAGCTCGTACAATGCGGTAAGGCCCGTAATGCCCCCGCCAATGATCACGACCGATTTCAATTTTATACCTCCGTTCAGCCTCTGTTACTTCTATTATAAACAAACCGGTTTCTTCTATTTTTTATGTTTTTGCCTAAAATGTGACAATCACCCTTTAAAATCTTACACCTGGTTCTATCATCTTTACAAACTCTTAACATTCCATTCATATCTGCTTAATACCGCACGATTATCTTTAAAAGTGCAAGGAGCAAGCCAATAAAAAACAGGGGGCAAAAAAATGAAGAAAAAGTTTGCAGCGGTATTTGGCTTATTCACGATTTTCGCAGTGATTGCAGCTGGGTGCGGGAACGCAAAAGAGACGACAGTATCCGGCAAGGGCGCAAAACAGGAAAGCATCACGGCCGTCGGTTCAACCGCACTCCAGCCGCTCGTGCAGGAAGCCGCGACACAATATATGAATGATCATCCTGAAGCAACCATTAACGTACAGGGCGGCGGCAGCGGAACCGGCCTGAGCAAAGTTGCGGAAGGCGCTGTCCAAATAGGGAATTCTGACGTTTTTGCCGAGGAAAAAGACGGCATTGACGCAAGCAAAATTACGGACCATAAAGTTGCGGTTGTCGGATTTGCGCCGGTTGCAAATCAGGATATCGGCGTCGATAACCTGACAAAACAGCAGCTGATCGGCATTTTCACTGGAAAAATTAAAAACTGGAAAGAAGTCGGCGGAAAAGACCTGAAAATCGTTGTGATCAATCGTGCGGAAGGATCTGGCACACGGGCCGTCTTTGAAAAACAGGCTTTAGATGGCGCTACTGCAGTGAAGGCGCAGGAACAGGACTCTTCGGGTACTGTGCAAAAAATTGTCAACGAAACACCGGGGGCTATCAGCTATCTCGCATTCTCTTATATGAACAATAAAGTCAAAGCTTTAAAAGTGGACGGCGTTGAACCGACAGAAGAGAACGTCAAAACAAACAAATGGAAAATTTGGGCTTATGAACATATGTACACAAAAGGAAAGGCAAAAGGCTTAACGAAAAAGTTTATAGATTACATGCTTTCGGATGAAGTGCAAAAAAACCTCGTTCCGAAACTCGGGTACATGCCTATTTCTGAAATGCAAGTTGAACGGGATGCAAGCGGAAACGTTACAACAAAATAAAGTGGATTTAAAACTTTGCGGAGCTCTGAACTGATGCAAGCAGCAGAATGATCGCCAGAACGATACGGTTTCCGGTTATCTGGGGCACGTCCGGCGGCACATTTCTGCTTGTCTTGTCCTTTTTTGAAAACCGCAACTGAAAAGGATAGACCATGTAAAAGCACAAGCAGCCAAGCGGGCAGAGCGGGTTGCTCGCAAAGCAGAAATGAGTTCGGCAATCAAAGCGGCAACCATGCCCGTTTTTCAAAACCGCAACTGAAAAGGATAGACCATGTAAAAGCACAAGCAGCCGAGCGGGTAAAATAGGTTGCTCGCAAGGCAGAAATGAGTTCGGCAATCAAAGTGGCAACCATGCCCGTTTTTCAAAACCGCAACTGAAAGGGATAGACCAAGTAAAAGCACAAGCAGCCGAGCGGGTAAAATAGGTTGTTCGAAAACAAAATGAGTTCGACAAACAAGCGGCAACCATGCTCTTTTTTCAAAACCGCAACTGAAAAGGATAGACCGTGTAAAAGCACAAACAGCCGAGCGGGCAAAGCAGGTTGCTCGCAAAGTAGAAATTCATCCGGAAATCAAAGCGGCAACCATGCCCGTTTTTAGAAACCGTAACCGGAAGGGGATTTGAACAACGTGAGTGAAAATGCACTCAAATGGACAGAACAGGTTGTCAAAAATAAAGCTAAGCCGCGTTCGAAAATCAAAATAGAACGGCGCGGGAAAATGATGACACTGATTTGCATTGCTTTGATGGCGGTTGTTGCCACATCAATTTTTATTTTTGTCGCAACAAAAGGGCTTGCCCTTTTCTTTGAACATCACGCCAGTGTCCTAGAATTTTTCACCGGAAAAGACTGGAATCCGGGCAAAAAGGATGCTGCTGGAAACCCGGTTGCGGGCGCTTTGCCGATGATAACCGGTTCCTTTGCTGTCACATTTCTTGCCGCTATCGCCTGTGCGCCGCTTGCAATCGGCGGGGCTGTATTTATGACGGAAATTTCCGCTAAACGGGGGCAAAAAATGTTGCAGCCGGTCATCGAATTGCTTGTCGGCATTCCGTCGGTTGTTTACGGATTTATTGGATTAAGCGTCGTCGTTCCTTTTCTTCGTGAACATATATCAGGAAGCGGCTTTGGCATTGCGGCAGGAACCATTGTGCTTGCAGTCATGATTTTGCCGACTGTGATGAGTTTGTCGGTGGATGCAATCCGGGCTGTGCCCGATTCGCTCCGGGAAGCCTCGCTTGCGCTTGGGGCGACGCGTTGGCAAACGACTTACAAAGTAGTGCTGCGGACGGCGCGGCCGGGCCTGTTAACAGCTGTTATTTTCGGGATGGCCCGGGCATTCGGCGAAGCGCTCGCGGTGCAGATGGTGATTGGCAACGCAACGGTGATGCCCCGTTCATTGTTCGAACCGGCATCCACTTTAACGAGCATTTTAACGATGGGCATGGGCAATACCGTGATGGGAAGCGTGGAAAATAACGCGCTTTGGACGTTGGCGCTCGTGCTGCTGCTCATGTCGCTCGTCTTTATCATCATCGTCCGTTTTATCGGCCGCAGGAGGGATGCATCATGAAAGCAAAAATGGCGGACCGTATCGCAACATCCGTTCTTTACTTCATTGCCATGTTTATCGTCGCCATTCTTGCGGGGCTCGTCGGATACATTCTTGTAAAAGGGCTGCCGCACGTTAGCTGGTCATTCATTTCGTCCCCTCCCCAAACCTTTAAAGAAGGCGGGGGAATCGGGCCACAGTTGTTCAATTCCTTTTATTTACTCGTGTTGACAATGGTGATCAGCATGCCAATCGCACTTGGCGCAGGTATTTATATGGCAGAGTATGCACGGAAAAACCGGCTGACGGATTTGCTCAGGACGGCGATTGAAGTGTTGTCTTCGCTTCCGTCTATTGTGGTCGGGCTGTTTGGTTTTCTGTTCTTTGTCCTGTCGATGGGCTGGGGATTTTCGATTTTGTCCGGCGCGTTTGCATTGGCGCTTTTCAATTTGCCGCTGCTGGTCCGGGTCGTGGAAGATTCGCTCCGTGCCATTTCGCCAGCGCAGCGGGAAGCAGGCCTTGCACTTGGGGTGTCAAGATGGGAAACGATTCAATCGGTGCTGCTTCCGGCTGCGTTGCCGGGGATCATCACCGGGATTATTTTGGCCTCCGGGCGCGTTTTCGGCGAAGCGGCAGCCCTAATTTATACAGCAGGCATGAGCTCGCCGAATCTTGATTTTTCAAACTGGAATCCATTCAGCATGAACTCTCCGCTGAACCCGCTCCGCCCGGCTGAAACATTGGCCGTGCACATTTGGAAAATCAACGGGGAAGGCCTCATGCCGGATGCCGCGTCCGTATCAAGCGGCGCGTCCGCAGTGCTGATCCTGTTTGTGCTCATCTTTAATTTTTCAGCAAGGTTTATCGGCAAATGGCTCCACAACCGGATGACTTCGCAATGAAGGCACCGTATCCATTTGGAAACGTGCCGTGCCTGCTTTCAAATCGGTGCATGGCAGGATTAAAAGCAACAGCTTCACAACCGGATAAGTGGGGGTGTCCAAAAACTAACAACGCCACGTCTGTTTGGCATCATAGCTCATTTTTACTTTGCGAGAATGAGAAGCAAACAGCTCGACAATCGGTTGAGTTCGCCATAAGAGGTTGGGCATGTACCGGTCCAAAAACTGGTAACGGCCATCCGTATCAAACGCTAGGCTTGCACACGTTTCCTTTTAGCCAAGACAAAAAACAGATCCACCTGAATCATTTCACAATAAAAGGAGGAATGACCCATGGCAGTATCGATGCTGGCACGGAATGAAAAAATAGTGCTACCCGCGGTTGAAATCCCTGGACAGATGCCGGAAGCACAGCACATTATCATCGAAACTAAAAATTTAAGTGTTTTTTACGGGGAAAAAGCAGCGATCCAAAATGTTAGCCTCGCGTTTCCCGAACATCAGGTGACGGCATTAATCGGCCCGTCCGGATGCGGAAAATCGACCTTTTTGCGGAGCCTGAACCGCATGAATGATGAAATTGCGGGCTGCAGGATGTCCGGCGGAATTTTTTATAAAGGAGTCGACATCACCCTTTCGTGCGCGGACGTTTTTGAAATCCGGAAGCATATCGGCATGGTGTTCCAGCGCCCGAATCCGTTCGCAAAATCGGTTTTTGAAAATGTCGCGTTCGGTCCGAAGCACCATGGCGTGAAGAAAAAAGCAAGGCTGGAAGAAATTGTCGAAGAAAGCTTAAAAAAAGCAGCATTATGGGATGAAGTGAAGGACCGCCTGCATACGTCCGCGCTTGCCCTGTCAGGCGGCCAACAGCAGCGGCTTTGTATTGCAAGGGCGCTCGCCATGAACCCGGATGTCCTGCTTCTTGATGAACCGGCATCGGCGCTCGATCCGGTCTCAACTGGTAAAATTGAGGAACTGATGCTCGAACTGAAAAAAGATTATACCGTTGCCATTGTCACGCACAATTTGCAGCAGGCCGCCCGCATTTCCGACAAAACCGCCTTCTTTTACATGGGTGCACTGATCGAAGCGGGGGACACGACGAAAATGTTTACGAAACCGGAAAACCAACAAACAAGGGACTACTTATCCGGCTTTTTCGGTTAAATCCCGGTGGAAAAGGAGAAATGCAAAATGGCAGCAGTATTGGAAAAACGGGCAGATAACCAAACGGCTATCCGGGCTGAGCGTGTGAATGTGTTTTATAAAAACTTTCAAGCCCTTTACGATATCAATCTGGCATTTCCAAAAAAGCATGTGACAGCACTGATCGGCCCGTCCGGATGCGGAAAATCCACGTTTTTGCGGACGTTGAACCGAATGAATGACAACATCCCCGGTTTCCGAATGGAAGGCCATGTTACGATTGGAGACGAAAATATTTATGCGCCGAAAACGGATGTTGTCCAATTAAGAAAAAAGGTCGGCATGGTCTTCCAGCGCCCGAATCCGTTTCCGATGTCCATTTACGATAATGTCGCGTACGGACCGCGCATCCACGGCGTTAAAAACCGGCATGTGCTTGATGAAATGGTAGAAAGATGTTTGCTTCAGGCTGCGCTGTGGGATGAAGTGAAAGACCGCCTTCATACATCTGCCGCGGGGCTTTCCGGCGGGCAGCAGCAAAGGCTTGTGCTTGCGAGGGTGCTCGCGGTTGAACCGGGCATTATTTTAATGGACGAACCGGCATCGGCACTTGATCCGGTATCGGCCGCAAAAATTGAGGAGTTGATCCTCGAATTGAAAGCACAATACACGATCATCATCGTCACCCATAATATGCAGCAGGCGATGCGCGTGTCCGGACATACCGCTTTCTTTTTGAATGGCAGGGTGGTGGAATTCGCTGAAACAACCAAAATGTTTACAAATCCTGCATCGAAGCAGACAGAAGACTATATTTCAGGACGGTTCGGCTAATCCTTTCCAACGCTTGACAGGTGAAGGAAAGCACATTTTTCATTCAAGTTCAGCTGAGAGGGCAACCGTACAGCTGGCATTTCTGTTTTCTTGAGCCTGAAATGCACAAAAAAAGCACGTTCACGAAGCGTGTTCTTTTCGTGTGCCCGGTGAGCGGAACCATGGCAACAAAACGGAAAAAAGGTCCCGGCAAATCCGGAAAAATCCTGAAACACTCTTTCACTAAAATTTCTCCTCGTGCTATAATAGTTCAGTACTGTATGGCGAATGATAAAATCAGTAATGATTTGGAGGAGCAACAATGAAAACAGCCGTCTTGGTTCCTTGTTATAACGAAGAACTGACGATTGCAAAGGTGATCCGGGACTTTAAGAGAGAGTTGCCTGACGCGGACATATATGTTTATGATAATAATTCAACGGATCGTACATATGAAATTGCCCGGGAAAACGGGGCCATTGTAAAAAAAGAACCACGCCAGGGAAAAGGCAATGTCGTAAGAGCCATGTTCTTTGAAATTGATGCAGATTACTATGTAATGGTAGACGGGGATGATACGTATCCTGCTGAATTTGTACATCAATTGTTAGAGCCTTTAAAAACAGGCGAAGCCGATATGACCATTGGGGACAGGCTGTCAAACGGCACTTACGAAAAAGAAAATAAACGGGCTTTTCATAACCTGGGAAACAATTTGGTAAGAAGTTTAATCAACAAGCTTTACAAAAGCAATATCCAGGATATTATGACGGGATACCGTGCATTTAACCGCTTGTTTGTACGTTCTTTTCCTGTGGTAAGCAAAGGTTTTGAAATTGAAACAGAGATGAGCATCCATTCGCTCGATAAAGGATTTAAAATCAAAGAAATTCCCATTGACTACCGCGATCGTCCGGAAGGGAGCGAGTCAAAACTCAACACTTTTTCCGACGGCCTGAAGGTAATCAAAACGATTTTTACCCTTTTTAAAGATTACAAACCGATGCTATTTTTCACATTTTGGGCCGTCATTTTGCTTATTTTCGGGCTCGTAGCGGGCGTGCCGGTTATTGTGGAATTTTTCCACACCCATTACATTACAAAAGTACCGTCAGCGATCCTGGCAGTCGGTCTTGTCCTGATGGCCATGCTTTCTTTTGCCTGTGCGCTCATTCTGGATACGGTTGTCAGCCACTCCCGCAAGCAATATGAAATGGAGCTTCACGCCGTTTACGAAGAATTAAAAAGAGAAAAGGAATGGAGCAGGTAATGTTTGCGCATCAAAAGACCATGCAGGCGGTACTTAGTTTAGTGATCGGCATCTTGGTAGGGCCCGGTTTTCTGCTTTTTTCTTATTCTTTTAAAAGCGTGCCCGGTTGGTATCCGGTTTTTTTCGCGCTGGCCGGTAGCTTTCTGGCATACGGTGCCATTTTTTGGAATATTGGCCGAATGAAGCGCCCTTTAAAATGGGGTTCTTTTCTTTTTTCCCTTGTGCTCTCGGTCATTGTCACATTTGCCTTAAAAGGGCCGCAGCAGCATCTGGCGCACCAGCCCTTTTTGATAAACTGCCTTATTTATCTTGCAACGATTGTGTTTTTGCTATTTGCCATGCTGCTGGCGGTCAAAATACTGTATTCTTTAACAGAGAGCCGGGCAGAAGGGGATGTTCCCAGGAGGCATATTCTTTATTTTTCAACCCTGCCTTTATTGATCTCCCTTCTGTACTTCTGGGCTTTTTATCCGGGCATTTTAATGGCTGATTCTGTCAATCAGTGGCAGCAGGCGCACTCCACTTTTTACAATGACTGGCATCCTGCTGTGATGACATGGCTCATTAAGTTTACGGCCCACATATGGGATACGCCGGCATCATATGTGATTTTCCAGTTCATCTTAACAGCACTGATTACCGGATACGTCTTTTATGTATTTGAAAAATTAAGGATCAAAAAGCCGGTTTTATGGCTGGGGTATGCGTTTTTCTGCTTTTTGCCGCTTATCCCGCTTTATTCTGTCGTGATTTGGAAAGATACGTTGTTTAGTTATTTTCTGCTGGCGTTTACAGTTATGCTGATCCAGATCATTGATTCGAACGGCAAATGGCTGCGATCGTTCCCCCATTTGCTGTTTCTGTACTTATCCGTTTGCGGTGTCATTTTTTACCGGCATAACGGCTGGCCGGTGTTACTTGCAACGATTGTTATTTTTCTTTTTTTCCTGCGAAAACGGTATTGGTATATGTATGGCGTTTTCGCGCTTGCGGTCATTACGTTTCTGGTGGTGACAGGCCCGATTTACAAGCATTACAAAGTGCTTCCGGCTGATGAAACGGAATCGTATTCCATTCTTTACCAGCAGATTGGAAGAATTGTGAAGGAAAACGGGCATATAACGCCTGCCCAAAGAGCCGTGATCAATCAGGTGATGCCGATTCAAGATTGGAAAAAATATTATCAGCCGACAGACGTTGATCGGATTAAGTTTACGCCGCACTTTGACCGTGCGTATATTAAATCCCATAAAAAAGCCTTTTTCAGTACGTGGTTCGCGCTATGCCGGCAAAATCCAAAACTTGCTTTGGATGCTTTTTACGATCAGGAAAAGCTTTCGTGGAAACTGTACATTTCCGGCGAAGAGTTGCGCCGCCCGATTTTCCGGAACAAGGATTTTGAAAAGTACCGCCCCGTTTATTTTATGACACAAAAGAATGTGCAAAAATATCATGTTCATTATAAATGGTTCTATTATAAAGATTATGGATCGGATTTGGCGAATACAAAACTTTCGTCGCGCATTACGCAAATCAATCAGACGTTTTCACAAGGGATGCTCCGTGTGCTTATGATGCCGGCGTTCTATTTGTATCTCATCCTTTTGTTTTTGTTTACTGCCATTTTAAAAGGAAACTGGCGATTTGTGCTCGCGGCTGTTCCGATGTTTTTAAATCTCGGTTCCATGTTCGCGGCGATTCCGGCCCAGGACATCCGCTACTTTTTTCCAAACTTTTTGCTGGCGGTGCCGTTTTTCTTCCTTGCAACATTAACAAGCAGAAAGCGTGATAGCCATGGGTAATTCTATTTTTCAATCGATCCGTAAAAATAAAACGGGCATTTTGCTGATTGTGCTTGCGGCATTTTCCACCTCTGTCGGACAGATGCTGTGGAAAATGTCCGGCCATTTTTTGGATGGATACTTTGTGATCGGCTTTTTTCTCTATTTTTGCGGCGCCCTGCTGATGATTGTTGCATTTCGTTTCGGGGATCTTTCTGTCCTTCACCCGCTTTTAAGTATGGGGTATATTTTTTCCCTTTTCCTTGGGAGCATTTTTTTGGGAGAACATATGACGCCTTTCAAAATCATCGGCACTTGCATCATTTTTGCAGGGGCAGCGCTGATAGGGGGCGGGGATGCTGATTAAGCTTGTACTGCTTCTATGCATGACGCTGTTAGGGTCATTGGGGGGGTTCTTTTTCAAAAAATGCACTTCCAGAGGATTAAAGCTGAGCGGATTTTTCATTGTCAATCTTGGTATTGGCGGTGTTCTCTATGTATTAGGGGCATTGCTGAATATTCAGTTGCTGAAAATGATGCCGTATACGATTGTGTATCCATTAACCTCCATCACCTATATTTGGACCTTGATCCTTTCTTCCCTTTTTTTGTCGGAAAAAATGAACAGGAGAAAATGGTTCGGGATTCTGCTGGTCATTACAGGGGCATTTTTCCTTACCATGTAGATTTTAAACCCAGTTGCTTGACGCTGGGTTTATTTTTTTCTAGAATAGTGGAAATATCAAAAAACCAGTCCCAATCCTATAAGAAAAGAAAATCGGACAGCAAGGAGGGAGCAGGATGGGGGTTCACCAATATTTTAAAAGTTTGTCTGACCTGGAAAAAATTTACCGTTGCCCGGGCAAATTTAAATTTCAAGAACATTCGGTGGCAGCCCATTCTTTTAAAGTGGCAAAAATCGCCCAGTTTTTCGGCCATGTGGAAGAGAAAGCCGGCAATAAAGTGAACTGGCGCGCGCTCTACCAAAAGGCGCTGAATCATGATTATCCGGAACTGTTTACAGGCGACATCAAAACGCCGGTCAAATATTCTTCAAAAGAGCTGCATGAGTTGTTCAAACAAGTCGAGGAAGAAATGACGAAAAACTTTATCAACGGCGTGTTTCCGGAAGAATACCGGGATATTTATTTTGACTTGTTCAAAGAAGGCAAAGACGATACGTTAGAAGGAAAAATATTATCCGTTTCCGACAAAGTCGATCTTTTGTATGAATCTTTCGGGGAAATCCAAAAAGGCAATCCGGAGCCGCTGTTTCTGGAAATTTACGAGGAATCGCTGCGGACCATTTTGCGGTTTTCGGGGCTTGCATCCGTCCAATACTTTTTAACGTCCATTTTGCCTGATCTGCTCGCAGAACGTTTTATCGAACGGAGCCAGTTGCGCGGCATTACAGATGAAATCATTGAAAATGAATTCAAAAGATAATTCATTTTCAATGATTTTTCTTGTATTTTCGGGTGGAATGTTAAAAAATAGGGATAGCAGAAGTAAGGGCTTGGAGTGGGGTGAGGATGATCGTTCAATTGGTGGTAGCCGCTGTTTTTCCATGCTTTCTCGTCATCTTTTTTTCGCGGGTTACGTTTAACCAGGTGATTGGGCTGATCCTTACGGTTGCGCTCATTGTCGCTTCCGTTTATAAAGGCTATACGCGCACGTGGCCGGTGTATATCGTGGATGCAGCTTCATTGACAATCGGGTTTTATTTTGCTAATACAATGATACGGAAGGCAAAGATGAAAAAAGGAATGAAAAAATGAAGACGGAGGCGCCCATGACCGGATTCAAAATGAACCCTGCAGAAAAGCAGCCTGTTCTGCGGGAAATACAGCAATTTGTCTGGGAACAGACAGGTGAAGAAATCGGCGTGATTGCCGCACAGGCGTATTTTGATTTTTTTCAGGAAAAGCTTGCGGCACACTACTATAATAAGGGAATTGAGGATGCGAAGAAAATATGGGAAGGGCAAAATGCACGTCTTGAAGAAGAATGGTACGCCCTGGAAATCCCGGTGAAATAACGGCCATCCGTTCCTAAAAGCGGTAGGGAAAATCCTTACCGTTCTTTCTTATGAAAAAGATAGAAAACTTGTTCGCTTTTTGTTGGAGACAGGGCAGGATTTATGTTAAAATAAAAAGACTGAAAGACGAAGAACGCCTTTTAAGGTTGAAATAGATGATGCCGGTTAAGGAGGCTCATGGATGGAACAGCATGCTTTTGAACTTGTTTCGAAATACAAGCCGGAGGGGGACCAGCCGGAAGCGATCCGCCAGCTTGTGGACGGCATCCGTGCAGGCAAAAAGATTCAGACACTGCTCGGGGCGACCGGAACGGGAAAAACGTTTACGGTTTCGAATGTGATTAAAGAAGTGAATAAGCCGACGCTTGTCATTGCCCACAACAAAACGCTGGCCGGGCAATTGTACAGCGAGTTTAAGGAGTTTTTCCCGAACAATGCAGTAGAGTATTTCGTCAGTTATTACGATTATTACCAGCCTGAAGCGTACGTGCCGCAAACCGATACGTATATTGAAAAAGATGCAAGCATTAATGATGAAATTGACAAACTGCGGCACTCGGCAACGTCTGCCCTGTTTGAGCGCAATGATGTCATTATTATTGCGAGCGTCTCCTGTATTTACGGCTTAGGTTCGCCGGAAGAATACCGCGAGCTTGTCGTCTCGCTCCGGACCGGGATGGAAATTGAGCGGAACCAGCTGCTGCGGCGGCTTGTTGATATTCAGTATGCCCGCAATGATATTGACTTCCAGCGCGGGACGTTCCGCGTGCGCGGCGATGTCGTCGAAATTTTCCCGGCTTCGCGCGATGAACACTGCATTCGTGTCGAGTTTTTCGGTGACGAAATTGACCGGATCCGCGAAGTCGACGCGCTGACCGGCGAGATTATCGGTGACCGCGACCATGTGGCGATTTTCCCGGCTTCCCACTTCGTTACGCGCAATGAGAAACTGCAGATTGCGATCCGGAATATTGAAGCGGAACTTGAAGAACGGCTGAAAGAGCTCCGCGATAACGGTAAACTGCTCGAAGCGCAACGGCTCGAACAGCGAACGCGCTATGATCTGGAAATGATGCGGGAAATGGGCTTTTGTTCCGGGATTGAAAACTATTCCCGCCATTTGGCGCTGCGCCCGCCCGGTTCGACGCCGTATACGCTTCTCGACTATTTCCCGAAAGATTTTCTGCTCGTCATTGACGAGTCCCATGTTACGCTCCCGCAAATAAGGGGAATGTTTAATGGGGACCAGGCGCGCAAGCAGGTGCTCGTCGACCACGGGTTCCGGCTGCCGTCTGCGCTTGACAACCGACCGCTCCGGTTTGAAGAATTTGAAAAACATATTTCGCAAATGATTTGCGTATCCGCTACACCGGGGCCGTATGAACTTGAGCATACGCCGAAAATGGTGGAACAAATTATCCGCCCGACCGGCCTTTTGGATCCGGAAATTGATGTGCGGCCGATCGAAGGGCAAATCGACGACCTACTCGGGGAAATTCAGGACAGGATTGAAAAAAATGAGCGCGTGCTTGTCACGACACTGACGAAAAAAATGGCGGAAGATTTAACGGACTACTTGAAAGAAGTGGGCATTAAAGTCCAGTATCTCCACTCCGAAGTAAAAACGCTCGAACGGATTGAAATTATCCGCGATCTCCGTCTCGGCAAATATGATTGTATCGTCGGCATCAACCTGCTCCGGGAAGGGCTGGACATCCCGGAAGTGTCGCTTGTTGCTATTCTTGATGCCGATAAGGAAGGCTTCCTGCGTTCCGAACGGTCACTGATCCAGACGATCGGCCGCGCCGCTCGGAATGCAAACGGCAAAGTGATCATGTACGCTGATAGAATCACGGATTCGATGGAAAAAGCGATCAGCGAAACGAAACGGCGCCGTGCCGTCCAGGAAGCCTATAACAAAAAACATGGCATCACGCCGAAAACGATCCAGAAAGATATTCGCGATACAATCCACGCGACCTATGCGGCGGAAGATGCAACGCCGTATGAAGCGGAAGAAACGAAAAAGCCGCTGACGAAAGAAGAACGCATACGGATGATTGCAGAACTGGAAGAAAAGATGAAAGAAGCGGCAAAAGCGCTTGACTTCGAGCAAGCCGCCCGGTACCGTGATGCCCTTTTAGAACTGAAAGCAGGTGACGACCACAATGGTATTAGATAAAATTGAAGTAAAAGGGGCCCGTGTCCATAATTTAAAAAATATTGATGTAACCTTGCCGCGGGACCAGCTTGTTGTGCTGACGGGATTGTCCGGGTCCGGAAAATCTTCGCTCGCATTTGATACGATTTATGCGGAAGGGCAGCGGCGCTATGTTGAATCGCTGTCCGCCTATGCCCGGCAATTTTTAGGGCAGATGGACAAGCCGGATGTGGATGCGATTGAAGGCCTTTCCCCGGCAATCTCCATCGACCAGAAGACAACGAGCCGCAATCCGCGTTCCACCGTCGGGACGGTAACAGAAATTTATGATTATTTGCGGCTTCTGTATGCTCGCGTTGGCCACCCGATCTGCCCGAACCATGGCATTGAAATTGCTTCGCAGACGGTCGAACAAATGGTGGACCGGATCATGGCATGTCCGGAACGGACACGGCTCCAGGTGCTTGCCCCGGTGGTATCGGGTAAAAAAGGCCGGCATGTGAAACTGCTGGATGATATTAAGAAACAGGGTTTCGTCCGCGTCCGCATTGACGGGGAAATGCTCGACCTCGGCGAAGAAATCGAGCTGGACAAAAACAAAAAACATTCCATTGATATCGTTGTTGACCGTATTGTCGTAAAAGACGGAATTGAGCCCCGCCTGGCCGATTCGCTTGAAACAGCGCTGAAATTGGCGGACGGGCGTGTGGTAATTGATGTGATCGGAGAAGAGGAACTGCTGTTCAGCGAGCATCTTGCCTGCCCGATTTGCGGCTTTTCGATCGACAAACTGGAACCGCGCATGTTTTCGTTCAACAGCCCGTTCGGCGCCTGCCCGGAATGTGACGGGCTCGGGGCAAAGCTTGAAGTGGATCCAAGCCTTGTCATTCCGGACGCCTCGCTTACGCTCAATGAAGGCGCGATCGCCCCGTGGGAACCGATCAGCTCACAATATTATCCGCAGCTCTTAAAAGCGGTGTGCGAGCATTTTGGCATTGACATGGACACGCCTGTAAAAGATTTGCCAAAGCATCAGATGGAGATCATTTTATACGGATCCGGCAACGAACGGATTTATTTCCATTATGAAAATGATTTCGGCCAGGTGCGCGACAATATGATTCAATTTGAAGGCGTACTGAACAATATCGAACGCCGTTACCGCGAAACCAGTTCCGATTTTACGCGCGAGCAGATGGAAAAATATATGGCCCAGCAGCCATGCCCGAAATGCAAAGGCTACCGCCTGAAACCGGAAAGCCTTGCTGTGAAAGTGGGCGGTAAACATATCAGTGAAGTGACGGATTACTCGATCGCGGAAGCCCGCACCTTTTTTGCCAATCTTGAATTGACGGAAAAAGAGCAGGCGATCGCCCGGCTGATCCTGCGCGAAATCGAATCCCGGCTCGGTTTTCTCGTTAATGTCGGCCTTGATTATTTGACGCTGAGCCGTTCTGCCGGTACGCTTTCCGGCGGCGAAGCCCAGCGTATCCGGCTTGCGACGCAGATCGGGTCGCGGCTTACAGGCGTTTTATACATTCTCGATGAACCGTCGATCGGCCTCCATCAGCGCGACAATGACCGCCTGATTGCAACGCTCAGGCAAATGGCTGATATCGGCAATACGCTTATTGTTGTCGAACACGACGAAGATACCATGCTTGCCGCAGACTATTTAATTGACATCGGCCCGGGGGCAGGCGTCCATGGCGGAAAGGTTGTTGCGGCCGGCACGCCGCGCGAAGTCATGAAAAATCCGGATTCACTCACCGGCCAGTATTTATCCGGAAAGAAATTCATCCCGCTTCCTCTTGAACGGCGGAAAGGGGACGGCCGTTTTATTGAAATCAGAGGCGCAAAAGAAAATAATTTAAAAAACATCAATGTAAAATTCCCGCTCGGCCTGTTTATTGCCGTAACCGGTGTCTCCGGTTCCGGAAAGAGCACGCTTGTCAATGAAATTTTGCATAAGGCGCTTGCCCAAAAATTGCAGCGGGCAAAAGCAAAACCGGGCGCTTACAAAGAAATCAGGGGCATTGAGCATCTCGACAAAGTCATTGACATCGACCAGTCCCCGATCGGCAGGACGCCGCGGTCCAACCCGGCGACCTATACCGGCGTGTTCGATGATATCCGCGACGTGTTTGCTTCCACGAACGAAGCAAAAATCCGCGGTTATAAAAAAGGGCGGTTCAGTTTTAACGTCAAAGGCGGCCGCTGTGAAGCCTGCCACGGCGACGGGATTATCAAAATTGAAATGCACTTTTTGCCGGATGTGTACGTACCGTGTGAAGTATGCCACGGCAAACGGTACAACCGCGAAACGCTCGAAGTTCAATACAAAGGCAAAAATATTGCAGATGTACTCGATATGACGGTGGAAGATGCGATTTCCTTTTTCGAAAACATTCCGAAAATCAGGCGGAAACTGCAGACCATTGCGGATGTTGGCCTTGGGTATGTTAAGCTCGGGCAGCCGGCAACGACCTTGTCCGGCGGCGAAGCGCAGCGCGTGAAACTCGCATCCGAACTGCACCGGCGTTCGACCGGCCGTTCTTTCTATATTTTGGATGAACCGACAACCGGCCTTCACGTCCATGATATTGCCAAACTGCTTGATGTGCTGCAGCGGCTGGTGGAAAACGGCGATACGGTGCTTGTGATCGAGCATAACCTCGATGTCATCAAAACCGCCGACTATATCATTGACCTCGGACCGGAAGGCGGAGATGGCGGCGGAACCGTTGTTGCTACCGGTACGCCGGAAAAAGTTGCGGAACACCCAACCTCCTACACCGGAAAATATTTGAAACCGGTGTTGGAACGCGACCGGGAAAGAATGGAAAAAGAAATAGAAAACCTGGCGCGCTGAGGCATGCTTTTTGTTTTTTCATAAGTGCGACTCTGGCTGTGTTCGCGCCTAAAGTCCCGGACGCCCGCGTTTCTCTACCTCCTGCCCTGCCGGATGAATAACTGAATGCGGGATGTACGGTGTCTTTTGGCCATTTTTTCTATTACGTGGAAAACCGGCGTGCTCACTGTATGGCGTTCCTCCCCGCTTGTGGGAGGGACCCTCGTACATAGGGGAAAACCCGGCGCCCGCTTCTTGAAGAAGTATTTGAATTCTGCTTGAAATAGACATATAATGAGTAAAGATTAGGGAAAAATAATGAAAAGTGTCGCATTGTGCAGGAATGTTGCCTATTACATTTAGCAGGGAGAGAACTGTATGAAAAAAGTAATCACATACGGAACATTTGACCTTCTCCATTGGGGGCATATCAATTTACTGAAACGCGCAAGAGCATTAGGCGACTATTTAATCGTCGGCCTTTCATCGGATGAATTTAACGAAATCAAAAATAAAAAATCGTACCATAGCTATGAAAACCGGAAATTAATTTTGGAAGCGATCCGTTACGTTGACCAGGTCATACCGGAACATTCGTGGGAACAAAAAATAGACGATATTAAAAAATACAATGTCGATGTTTTCGTGATGGGCGATGACTGGAAAGGCAAATTTGATTTTCTGAAGGATTATTGTGAAGTGGTTTACCTGCCACGGACGGTTGGCATCTCTACGTCAAAAATTAAGAAGGACCTCTTCTCTGTGAAAAATGGTTAGGGAACTGTTCATTTCCTTATACTTCCTGCTTTTTCGCGTGCTTTTTACATTGTGTAAAATTTTTCCTTTGAAAAGGAAAATCACATTTGTCGTTTCATTTGAGCAGAACAGTTTATATGTGTATGAGGAATTGAAAAAGCATCCCGATCCTTTTCAGGTAGTGTTCGTTTGTACTTCTTCCTGCTATCGCCGTGTTGCGGAAACCGTCCGGCAAGAGAAGGTATTTCTGTTTGAAATGAAAAATTTGCAGCATTTTATCCGCAGCATATACAACATTGCGACATCGAAATTTGTGATTGTTGATAATTATTATGGTTTCCTGGCTGCCGCCCGGTTTAAAAAAGGGGTGGAGTGCATCCAGCTCTGGCATGCAGCAGGGGCTGTTAAAACGTTTGGCCTTGAAGACAAAACGATCCGCACGAGGGGCAAGCGTGCATTGAAGCGGTTTAAAAAAGTGTATGCCCATTTTGACCGGGTAGTGGTGGGGTCTGAAAAAATGAAGCATATTTTTATGAGGGCTTTCGGGCTTCCTCCTGAAAATTTTCTTTGCACAGGCATACCACGGACCGATCTTTTTTTTGACCAAAACAGGATTCGGGACATAAAGAGGGAGCTGTACAAACGGTATCCTGCCTTTCAAAAGAAAAAAGTGATCTTGTATGCTCCGACTTTCAGGGACCAGCATCCGGATCATTTTGAAGCGCCGCTTGATTGGGGCCGGCTTTATGATGCATTGAAGGATGAGTATATTTTCGCTGTGAAATTTCATCCGGCTGTAAACAAAGGGGCAGGGCTGCTGCAGTATCCTGATTTTGTAGTGGACTGCCCGCATGATATGAATATCAACGAATTATTGGTGGTAACGGATTACTTGATCACGGATTATTCTTCTGTTCCTTTTGAGTTTTCCCTATTAGGCCGCCCGATGATCTTTTATCCGTATGATCTGGAAAGCTATCAGGCCACACGGGGGTTGTGGGAACCGTATGACCGGCTTGTCCCCGGGCCGATTGCGTGTACGACGGCAGAAATTATTGGTTTGATTAAAAATGGTTCTTTTGATGCGGGAAGTATTGAAGCATTTTCAAGAACCTGGAATACATACTCTGCCGGCCACTCCAGCCGCGATCTGGTACAGTATTTGCGTGAACAGGACGAAAAAAAGGGAAGAATGTATGGGTGAGTTTGCAGGAAAATGGAATTCCGGGACAGATTCCGGTATTGCAAGAAAAAACCGCATCAATGGGAAATCTGTTTAATTTTACTGTGTTTTAGCCGTTTAAGTGCTTTCAATCGTGTCTTGATGTGAGGATGCATTTGTATGAAAAAAATCTTGAAAAGCATAGCACAGCAAATTTATTTTTTGGCTATGCTTTTGATCGGGAAATTGCCCGCCAAAAAGAACGTGATTATGTTTGAGAGCTTTCAGGGCAAGCAGTACAGCGATAATCCGCGGGCGATATATGAATATATCAAAGCGCATTACCCGGGCTATACTTGTTACTGGAGCGCGCACAAAAACTTCTTACATAACTTTCAAAATAAAGACGTCCGCTATATTAAAAGGCTGTCTCCTTACTGGGTATATATGATGGCCAGGGCTCGTTACTGGGTGACCAACAGCCGGATGCCTTTATGGATTCCGAAGCCGAAACATACCGTGTATCTTCAAACATGGCACGGGACGCCTTTGAAAAAACTTGCAAATGATATGGAAGAAGTGCATATTCCGGGAACTACGGCTGAACAGTATAAAAAAGATTTTTTGAAAGAGGCGGGGAAGTGGGATTTCTTAATTTCGCCCAATGCCTATTCAACAGCCATTTTCCGGAGCGCTTTTCAATTCCGCCAGGCGATACTTGAAACCGGGTATCCGCGTAATGATATTTTAGCCGCCCAAAACAACCGTGCATCTATTAAGTCATTAAAAAGCAAACTGGGGCTTCCGGCTGATAAGAAAGTGATTCTTTATGCCCCTACCTGGCGGGATAACCAAATTCATGAAACCGGGAAGTACCGGTTTGAATTAAAACTTGATTTAGATCAGTTGCAGCATCATCTGAGCCATGATTATATCTTAATTTTACGGATGCATTATTTGGTTGCGGAACAATTGGATTTAGCACCTTATCAAGGTTTTGCCTATGATTTTTCCAATTATGAAGATATCGCGCAGCTTTATTTAATTTCTGATTTGCTGATCACGGATTATTCATCCGTATTTTTTGATTATGCCATTTTAAAACGGCCGATGCTTTTCTTCGTATACGATATTGAAGAATACCGAGACCATTTGCGCGGTTTTTATTTTGATTTTGAAAAAGAGGCACCGGGCCCGCTTGTTACAACGACCGCACAGGTGATTGATGAAGTGAAGAAGATGGATGCCGCGGGATATAAACTGCCGGATTCATTTGATGCTTTTTATCAGAAATTCTGTTATTTAGAATGTGGAGAATCAGCACGGCGCGTTGTTGAAAGGGTATTTGCAGAAAGGAAAGAGTTATGAAATCTGCCATTACTGTCTTAAAAGAGCAATTCAACAGTTTTTATTTAATTATCCGCCTTTCCTTATATGAGGTAAGGAGTGAAAACAGGAATAATTATTTGGGCATCCTTTGGGAAGTCATAAATCCGATGATCCAGCTTGCGATTTACTGGTTTGTTTTCGGTTTTGGTTTAAGAGGCGGGCATCCGCGGCCGGGTTATATTCCATGGCTGTTTGCAGGGTCGTCTATTTGGTTTTTTATCAGCCCGGCTGTTTTGCAAGGATCCCGTTCCATTTATTCCCGGATCCGAATGGTTGCAAAAATGAATTTTCCATTAAGCGCCATTCCGAGTTATGTCATTATGTCAAAATTTTATCAGCACTTGCTGCTGCTTGCGATTGTGATCATTATCCTTCAATTTCAAGGTTATCCGGTTTCCGTCTATTACCTTGAGCTGCCATATTATTTGGTTTGCACGTTTGTATTTACATTTTCTTTATCTTTGATTACATCTACGCTGGCAACGATTGTACGGGACGTGCAAAACATTGTGCAGGCGATTATGCGGATGATGATTTATATTTTGCCTGTTCTTTGGGATCCATCTGCAAGATTGCATGGCCCGATTGAATTGATTTTAAAGTTAAATCCGTACTACTACATTGTTGAAGGGTACCGCTCTGCATTGCTTGGAAATATGGGATGGTATCTTGTTGAACATTTACATTACACGATTTATTTCTGGGCTGTAACCCTCATCGTCTTTATGATTGGTTCGGCGCTGCATATCAAATTTAGAAATAGTTTTGTCGATTTCTTATAAGGGTTTTCCCGAAAGATGGCCATTTCCGGCCGTGATCAGATTTTTAGAGCTGACTCGAAATGGCCCGGATGACGAAAAACAGGTATGAAAAAAAGCACTTCCTATTAATAGGGAGTGCTTTTTTTCATCTTATTCATGCAAGCATCTGTAGAATGTTTCCATGGCGGCTTTGTTATACGCCTGATAATGAAACTTTTCAAATTCCGGATGCTGGTGGGTGATCATGGCTTCCAATCCTGATTTTAACCCGTTAATGCTGTCTTCCACAAGCAGCCCGTATTTGCCGTCTTCGAGGACGGTACGATTTGCGACAATATCTGTTGCCACGATTTTCATGCCGAGCGTTAACGCCTCGAGCAGTACCATCGGCTGGCCCTCATAATGCGATGACAGGACAAAACAATCGCATTTTTTCATAAAAGGAAAAGGATTATCAAGCTGGCCCATTAGGAAAACAGAATCGCTTACGCCAAGCTCCAGAATCAGCGCCTGCAACTCGGCTTTTAAAGGGCCCTGCCCGAGAATATAGAGTTTACTTTTCGGATGGTTTTTATGAAAATCGGCAAACGCCGAAATTAAATTGGCCTGCGCTTTTTCCGGAGAAAGCCTGCCCATGTTGACAAAATTGTAATGGCTGCTGTCCGGTTCCGGGACATACTGGCCATTTACTTCGTATCCGTAAGCACGCTCTACAAAGACGTTCCGCATGTTGATCCAGCCAATTTCAGGCCCGTCCGCCTGCAGGATACGGCCATAAGTCCCGGATGGGGTGGTAACTTCCCTGTCTATTGTAAAGGTTGCATCACCTTTCAGCATATCGGGAAGCCCTGCCTTTTCCGCGCCTTCCATTCCATATGGCTTGGACCAGATTACCGCATTTTTCTCATCCGGCAATATCCTCGCGATTTTTAAAACTTCAATGTCAGAGACGACAGTTGAGCGTTTCAATGGGCTTAATGCGCTTGTATGAATCCAGCCGATTTTATTGTTTTTTAAATAAATGAGAGCGTAAACGCCCTGTTTTGTTTTTGCTAATTTCTTTACAGTGACAATGGCATCTTTATAGTTCAAAGCTTCTTCTACCATCTTGGCCTTATGATTTGGATACGGCTTGTTCCATATTGGTTCATTTACTGAACCTGCCACTTTATAATATTTAGGCTTGCGGAGGTCAACAAGCCTGCGTGTTCGGCCGTCAAGATGGTTTAAAAATTCTCTTTTACTGTAATTTAACGTTTGAATCAGCTTTCGTAAAACAAATATCTTGAGCTTGCTGAAAATTCCCGTATTGGGTTCAATCGTACAGCTGCTGTAAAATCCAAGCGCTCTTTTGTCAATCCAGCCAATGGCTTCTTTCTTTACAGAGAACCGGTAATAAGTTGAATGCTGTGTTTGTACTGCCTGATCAACAGCTACAATACAGTTTTTAAAGTCGGAACTCAA
Organism: Weizmannia sp. FSL K6-3076; assembly: GCF_038007245.1. Classification (NCBI taxonomy): domain Bacteria; kingdom Bacillati; phylum Bacillota; class Bacilli; order Caryophanales; family Bacillaceae; genus Heyndrickxia; species Weizmannia sp. FSL K6-3076. The sequence continues at coordinate 895,277 of NZ_JBBOWU010000001.1, forward strand.
AGAGATCTTTCTTGTTCCAGGCAGTTTAAAAGGTTTGCTCCATATAGCATTTCCTCTTGTTTTAACAATCTTTGCCAGCTTATCTACCTTTTCCGATGTGACAACACTATCCGGAAGAAGGGCAACTGCTTTTTCATGAATCCAGCCGATTTCTTTGCCTTCGTAATGGAAACGGTAATATAATGCGTGTTTTACTGTTGATTTGGCTGTAATCAAAACCTCGGCATTCGCCATCTCATTGGACAAAGATACTTGTGTTGCGCCTTCAATGGAAGGGAGCACCCGCCAAACCGGATAATCATTTACATTACTGAGGAGCGCCCGTGCCTTAAACTTGGTAATTTTAGGCTCATCCGATTTTTCTTCTTCTGCATAAAGAATTCTGTCCGGATTAATGGAATTCAGGACGTAATCAAATTGATCATCATTTGCATACCGGCTTAAATTTTTCCGGTTGACTTCCATTGTTCCTTTGGAGACGCTGACCAGCTTATCAAATCTGTAGTACAGCGTGAACAAGCCTCTCAGGTTGATTCTGTGCGGGTGTTTCCCGTTGATTTCACGTTCACTGTCTGAAAGCAGGTCGTTATGCATAAAGCAAATTTTTCTTTTCGCATCTGCAACGACCAGATACTTTGCCCAATAGTAACTGTATCCACTGAAATCGATAATATAATCAAAATGACTGTTGCCAAACAATCTCGTATGTTCCCTGACATAAGCACGCTCTGGAAAAATCTTTTTCCCAAGATTCCCTTGTATGCCCCGGTTATGCGTAAATTTATCCCGGTATACTTCAAACACGCGGTAAAGCGGTACGCCAGGTTTAAAGATCATGCGCACATTTTTATTGATTTTGTAAATATTATTCAGGACTTCTTTCGATCTTGGTGCGCCGGTAAAACAGCTGACATCGTATTTTTCAAAATCAATGTTGTTCATTAAATTCAGGAAAGAGGAGGTAATCCCGTTATTTCGCATCCCCCCCGGATAAATCAGTATCCGTTCCTTTTTAACCGGCACTGCATTGACAATATGAAGGGGCAAAGAAGCTTGGTCGAAAATATACTGTACAATTCTTTCCGTCACTTTTCCGTCTTCATGGTTGGTAAAACGGCTGCGGAGGTTTTGGTAATTTGAAGCATATTTTTGCGATACCGTTTCAATGTTGTGAATGGCTTCAATCAATTGCTCTACGCTAAACAAGAGCGGGCCGGGCAAATCTTCATTTTTGAGATATTGTCCTCTTTCCTCGCTGTATACATCATAATCCCATGTATAAAATAATATTGGTTTTCCTGTGACCAGGTAATCGAAAAAGATGCTGGAGTAATCCGTAATTAAAAGATCCGTTGCAGCAAGCAGTTCATTCGTGTCCATATAGTCAGGAACAAGCCGGCTTTGCAATTCAGGATATTTGGCTGCCTGCGGGTATAAAAACGGATGGACTTTTACGAAAACGTTGTATTCATTTCCGGCCTCTTTTTCGACTCTGTCCATGTCAGAGATGATTTGCATTACATCATTATTGGCCTTTGAAACACTTTTTCCTTTCCAAGTCGGCGCGTAAAGGAGGTTCTTTTTATTGAAATCAACGGTTAATCCGGCGTCTTTTAACGCTTTTTTTACGGTATTCGGATTTGTATGGAAGGTTAAATCAATCCTCGGATACCCTTCTTCGATAATTTTTCCGTCATACAGCCCTTCAAGCTTATAACTGTCCAGATACATTTTGGTCGTATGTTCATTCGGGCTCAGCAAATAGTCGGCACTCAGGAAATTTCTTAACACGTTTTGCGACTGGGCCGGATTGCCCGGAATGTCAAAGCCCATGCTTTTCAATGGCGTGCCGTGCCACGTATTGATATAAACCTGGCCTTTTTTCGGAGCGTAAAAAGATTGGAATGTGGAATTATTAATTAAATACGCACATGAGGCCAATTCCTTTAAATATTCCCTGGAATTACGCTGTACAAATTTAACGTTTGGATATTTTTTGTATTTGTCTATAACCGGCTGGAGCGATTGAAAATCCTGGATTGACCAAATATGGTTGTAATGTTGATAAGCGGGATTGTCAACCATATATTTAAAAATCGCATAAGGGCTGTCTGTCATACTTTTTCCGTCGCGGCTTTCGTAAAGAATGGTGTTTGGTTTTATCCGCAACTGGTCATAAAATTTTGCATATTGATTGGCACGCTGATGGTTATCTTTAATGAGATACTGTATAATCGGCGCACCGATAAATTTCAATCTTCTTTTTAATACCTTTTTATTCAACTGACGGTGTCTCCTTTCAAAAGAGATCTCTATATTGGTAATGATTTACAAGTTTTTTCTGTCATGATCCATCATATTATTTCCTTATCGATAAAAATTGATATGAATTTTGTCAAAAAAGGAATCATATTGTAGGGAGGTTTCCCTAACAAATCTTATCGAAAAAAAGTATATTTGTCTATATGATGGCAGCAAAGGAATCCGGTTTCAGGTTTTTAAAATGAATGATGGAATAATTGAAACTTAATATGCTGTTAAACGTAAGAGAAGTAACGAGCAGAAAAAGGAGGCCATCCCCCATGGAAAACAAACGAAAACGGATTTTGGATATGGTGAAGGACGGGAAATTGTCGACGGATGAGGCACTGACGCTGTTGGAGGCGTTGGACAGGGAAGAGGCGGGACAAATTGCTGCGAAAGAGGATCCGGCAGAAAACGGGGAACAGGCTACAAACGGCGGCAGCGGCGAGGCTGGTAGTACCACCGGACAGAAAAAGTTCCGCGACGCAGACCGGAATTTTAATGAAACGAAAGAAAAGTTGTTTGATCTTGTCGGCGGCGCGCTGAAAAAAATAAAGGACTTTGATCTCCAGCTGGGCCAGTCTGCCGAAGTTTCCCATGTTTTCCAGCAAAGCCTGCCGGAAACCGATACGATTGAATTGGACATCGCAAACGGGCATTTAACGTTTAAACAATGGGATCAGGAAGATGTGCGGATAGAATGCCAAGCAAAAGTGTACCGCACCAATGACAGGGAAGATGCCCGCAGTTTTCTGCTGAACAATAGCACGTTTTCGGTGGAGGGCGGCAGGCTTGTGTTTTCTACGCAATCCAAATGGATGAAAGTGGATACAGCCGTTTATGTTCCGGCGTCCCGCTACCGGAAAATCACGTTGAGCACTTTCAATGGAAACGTCCAGGTGAAAGACATTCAGGCAGACCAGTTAAAAGTGAAAACACTCCACGGAAAAGTACTTGTGGAACATGCCGATTTGGAAACGGCGGAAGTCGAAACGGGAAACGGCACCGTTGATTTTGACGGAAATACAATCGGGCAGGTTGAAGTACAGACGATGAACGGGGACATCCGGTGGAACGGAGCGTGCAGGCGGTCAGACTTTGAAGCATTTAACGGCAATATTACGGTAAAAATGGCTCCGGGCGCCGATTCATTGCACAGCAAGACCGTCTCCGGAAACATTGAAATGACCATCCCGGAAAACATCTCCGTACACGGGGAAGGAAAAAGCAACTTCGGCAACTTTGCGATTGACCTTCAAGGCATGGAAAAATATGAAGAACGAAAAGAAATGATTCAGAAAGTGGCGCGGTTCAGCAGAAAAGGCACCACCGAGCCCGCATTATATATTTTTGCCGACGCGAAAACGGGGTCCATCACGATCAACGAACAAACGCCGGATGAAGAAGAAAGCCCGGAAGCATAATCGTATTTTTGCCGGGGGAGCAGAAATTTCGCGAAAAAAAGATGCGTACCTGCTCTGCTGCTGGAATCAACTGCTATGCCGTTATATACTGTAAAAAGAACCACACAGAAAAGGTTTGATGATCATGCGCTGGTTACTTGGAATTTTGATCAATGCGGCGTTGTTTATTGCACTTTCCGGCTATTTTCATGGCTTTTATGTCGAAAATATTGGGGCTGCCGTTATGTCAAGTCTCGTCTTGTCCATTTTAAATATTCTGGTACGGCCGATCCTGATTTTGCTTACGTTGCCGATCACGATTCTCACCTTGGGCATTTTTTTGCTCGTCATTAACGCCATTACGCTTGTGCTGACGGATGAACTGATGGGCGCAAGTTTTGAAATTGACAGCTTCGGCATGGCTTTTTTCGTTGCGATCATCATGGCGGTCGTAAACTTAATTTTACAGGAAACCGTATTCCGAAAATAAGATACGCGGCGGCCTGAAACCGGAGCTTTGAAAAAACGGCGGCGAAAACCCGCCGTTTTTTCATGCCATGGCCCGATGGATATAGGGTAAATCATTTTCAGGCAGCCAAGCTATTTTTAAAATGAAAAATGCACCACCCGGCATTTATCTCAAAAGAAGTAACAGGGTGGCGACTTTTCGTTCATTTATAGCGTCGCCCTTTTGGAAAAGGAGGAAAGCAGCGTCCGCTCTGATTTGCCATTAGGCCCTGAACCGCTCTAACGCAGTTTTACACGGCACAGGATGATTTTTGGTTGAAAAGGGTGGAACGGGCCCTTTGGGAAATGATAAAATAATAAGAAGCCTTTGAATCATCAACAAGCCGTTCCGGTGGTTTTCATCCGGACTTAACAGGAGGAATTACAGTGGCAAAGGTGCGCGTAGCAGATATGATTAAACATTTTAATCTGGAATTGATCAGTGGGGAAGAGGGCATCCATCGCCCGATTACCACAAGCGATATTTCAAGACCGGGGCTCGAGATGACGGGATTTTTCGATTATTATCCAGCCGACCGGATCCAGCTGCTCGGGATGACGGAAATCACATTCAGCAAGAGGCTCTCGCCGGAGGAACGGAAAAGCAGGATGGACAACTTATGCAGCGATATTACACCGGGCATCGTGATATCACGAAATTTGGAAGTACCGGATGAGTTAATAGAAGCTTCCGAAGAAAAATCGATCCCTGTGATGCGGACCCCGATGAAAACAACCCGGTTTTCAAGCCGCTTAACCAATTATTTGGAATATAAGCTCGCCCCGGCAACAGCCATCCATGGTGTGCTTGTAGATGTGTACGGGGTCGGCGTTCTGATCACCGGCAAGAGCGGGGTCGGAAAAAGCGAAACAGCGCTTGAACTTGTCAAAAGGGGGCACCGCCTTGTCGCGGATGACTGCGTGGAGATTGTCCAGGAAGAAGAAGGATCTCTGATCGGGCATGCGCCGGAATTGATCGAGCATTTGCTTGAAATCCGCGGCCTTGGCATTATCAATGTTATGACGCTGTTTGGCGCTGGTGCGGTCCGAAGCCATAAAAAAATTACTATGATTGCCAATCTCGAGTTATGGGACGAGCATAAGCAATATGACCGGCTCGGGCTGGATGAGGAAAAAGTCAAAATCCTTGATACCGAAATTACAAAGATGACGGTACCGGTGCGGCCGGGGCGGAACCTCGCCATTATCATCGAAGTGGCGGCGATGAATTACCGTCTGAAAAATATGGGCGTCAATGCGGCGCGGCAATTTACGGCCAAGCTCGCAAACGTCATCGAAGAACACGAGCAGGGAACGGAAGAAGAAAAGAACGAACCGTAAAAATGGCCGGCTGTATTTTAGGCTGGCCTTTACGGCGCGGAAAAGAAGGAGTGGTTGTGAAAAATGGATTCGAATATTACCCCGCTGGATCCGATTGCGTTTCATTTAGGCGGGTTTAGTGTGCACTGGTACGGAATCATTATCGGCTGCGGCATTCTTTTGGGTCTTGCCCTTGCGATGCGGGAAGCTGACCGGCTTTCGGTTGACCAAAATATCATTGCCGATTTATGCATTTGGGCGATTCCGGTTTCCATTATTTGCGCCCGGATTTACTATGTCCTGTTTGAATGGAAGTATTATGCCCAACATACAAGTGAAATCATTAAAATTTGGAATGGCGGCATTGCCATTCACGGCGCGCTGATTGGGGCGGTGGTCACCGCCATTCTTTTTACACGTGCAAAGGGCGTTTCTTTCTGGAAAATTGCGGATATCGTTGCGCCGAGCCTGATTTTAGGGCAGGCGATCGGGCGCTGGGGCAATTTTATGAATCAGGAGGCGCATGGCCGGGCTGTGTCCAGGGCTTTTCTCGAGAACTTGCATCTCCCGGACTGGATCATTAATCAAATGTACATAAACGGCACTTATTACCAGCCAACATTTTTATACGAATCACTTTGGGATCTTGCAGGTTTCATCTTTTTGCTTTTGTTGAGAAGGCGGGCGGCGATGCACAGGGGCGAAATTTTTCTAACCTATCTTATCTGGTACTCGATCGGCCGGTTTTTTATCGAAGGTTTGCGGACGGACAGCCTGATGTTGACTGCGCATATCCGCATGGCGCAAGTTGTATCCTTCATCCTGATTGTTTGCGCGCTTCTTCTCTGGTTTTACCGCAGAAAAACAGGCTTATCGGCCAAACGATACGATGAAGAGTGAAAAAGGCTTAATTTTTCCGGATGGTTCAGCCCGTTTCAGAGAGGCAAACAGGCTTTCCGGCCAAACGGAGCCACGAAAAGAAAGAGGGAAGCAGATTGAAAAACCGGATTACGACATTGCTATTTGACTTTGACGGCACTTTAATTGACACGAACGAATTGATTATCCAGTCCTTTTTGTATACGCTCAATGATTACTATCCGGGTCGTTACAGCCGCGAGGACGTGCTCATTTTTAACGGCCCGCCTTTAATCGACACGTTTCTATCGATCGATCCGGAACGGGCGGAAGAAATGACCGCCAAATATAGGGCGTACAATATTCAGCAGCATGATGCGCTTGTAAAGGAATTTCCGGGCGTATATGACACGATTAAAATGCTCAAGGAACACCGCTTTAAGCTCGGAATTGTTTCAACAAAAATGAAGGACACGATCAAGAAAGGACTGAAACTGGCAAAACTGGACCCGTTTTTTGATGTGATTGTGGCGCTTGATGATGTCAAAAAGGCCAAACCGGATCCGGAGCCTGTTCAAAAAGCGCTCCGCCTTCTCGGTTCAAAGCCGGAAGAAGCGATGATGATCGGCGACAATTACCATGATATCGAAGCGGGGAAAAATGCCGGCACCTTTTCGGCCGGTGTGGCATGGTCGGCAAAAGGGCGCGCTTTTCTCGAGCAATACAACCCGGATTTTATGCTCGAAACGATGACGGATCTTGCTGAAATTGTCGGGGTCCATGTGAAATGAGAAATACAAAGCGGTATCCGGTTAAAGGATCGAATGCCCTTTGGCAAATTTATAAAACCGTTTCATTCTGGAAAGTTTTTAAAAACGTGCTTGTCATTGAAATTGCGCGCTTTCTTCCGTTTTTGCGTCTTAAAAACCAAATGTACCGCATCTTTTTGCACATGAAAGTCGGGGACAGGACGGCTTTTGCCTACAAAGCGCTTGTCGATATTCTGTTCCCGGAGATGATCACAGTCGGCAAAAATTGCGTGATCGGCTATCATACGACCATTCTCGCGCATGAATATTTGATTGATGAATACCGAATCGGTGAAGTTGTGATTGGCGATGATGTGATGATCGGGGCGAACACGACGATCCTTCCAGGTGTAACGATCGGAGACAGGGCGGTGGTGGCCGCCGGTTCTGTCGTCCATAAAGATGTGCCGGCTGGTGCCTTTGCTTGCGGGAATCCGCTTCAAATCAGGCAGAAAAGTAGCGAAAAGAAAGACCCGGAACAAACAAAACGATAAAAAAGGGAAGAATTACTTTATCCCAAAAGGTTAAAGGCTTTCCAATTGTATGTTATACTACAAGAAACGATGAATGTTACTTGTTTGTGAGGGAACAACATGAGCAAAGATTCCAAATTAAGGCAGGAACATGACAATGTGCTGTCTTTTGTACCAACGGGAGAATACTATTTTAATAAAGGTGTCCAGGCTTATGACCGCCATGACATCAAAAAGGCATTGAAATATATGCAGCGCGCTGCCCAGCTTGACCCGTATGATCCGGTCATCGCCTGCCAGCTTGCGATCATTTATACCCATTGTGAAGCGTTTCGGAAGGCGATTGACATTTTTCGCCATATTTTAGCAAAACTCGATCCCGGCATGGTCGAATGCCATTATTTTATTGCCAATAATTATGCGGATCTCGGATTTTTTAACGAAGCTTTATACCATGCGCGAAAATATCTTGAACTGGACCCGTTTGGCGAGTACAGGGAAGAAGCAGAAGAACTCATTTATGTGCTTGATTTGGAAGAAGAGGACGAAACGGGCGCTATTTCGTATGAACAGGACGAACTCATGGCCAGACAAGAGGAAGCAAGGCGGTATCTCGAAGCGGGACATTTCGATACGGCGCTTTCGGAGTTGCATAAACTGATCAAGAAATACCCCGATTTCTGGTCTGCCTACAACAACATGGCGCTTGCGTGTTTTTACCTTGGTCAGACGGAAAAAGCGGTCGAGGTACTGATGGATTTGCTCGAAAAGAACCCTGGCAACCTTCATGCACTTTGCAATTTAGCGGTTTTTTACTACCATAAACGCGATGACGAAAAGCTGGAACAGATTTTACGCGGCCTTGAAAAAGTTCGGCCGGTGTTACTGGACCATCAATATAAACTCGGTGCAACATTTGCAATTGTCGGGCGCTATGAAGAGGCGTACCTTTGGCTGAACCGGTTGAAAAAAGTTGGATTTGACGGGGATGCTTCGTTTTACTACTGGCTTTCGCGGGCGGCCTACCATACGAACCGGCAACAGGCAGCAGAAGCCGCCTGGGAGCAGCTTGTGGAACTGAATCCGGAGAAAAAAGGCTGCGAACCATGGAACCGGGAAATGGAAAAGAAAATGAACGAGAAAAATGTCCAGTTTATTTTGGACAGGTTGAACAGCACGGAGTTGCCCGAGCGGTTCTTCGGAATTTTCATGATCGGATTGTCTTCCAATCGTTCGGATATCGTATCGCATCCGGATTTTAAACCGCTTGACGATTTTACGCTGACCGAAAAAATTTATCTCGCCCATGTGCTGGAGTCGGATATTCGCGAATCGTTTGACCCGGATGAGGTGTTTGTGCGCGGCCACAATATTGCATGTATCCTCCACAGCCATTACGGTCCGATGTTTCCGGGCTATACGAACTTAATGCTCGCCTGGTTTTCGATTTTTTTAACCGGTCTGAAACGCGGGGAACGGTTTCAAAATGAGTCCGGTTTTGCCGCCGCTATCGATTACTTGTGGCATCACCAAAAAGGCGATAAAGTATCCCAACAGGCAATCGCAAGGGAGTACCGGATTTCCGTCTCCACATTAAGGAAATACGCAAACCGGATCAAATCGCTCCTTTAAGCACAAAAATAGACGATAAACCAATATTCCTTTACTATAGAGAATGAAAGAAAACCCCACTGCATAAAAGAGAGTGGGTTTTTTTCAAAAAAATCGTATGGAATTGCATCTTTGTGGAACGATGAAAACAGGCGGCCTGCGGTTTCCCGGCCGCGGCCTTTCAATAAGGAGTGGTACAAACGATGAGTGAAGAACAAATTTATGATGTGATCATTATCGGGGCGGGGCCTGCCGGGATGACAGCTGCCGTTTATGCATCGCGGTCAGACTTGAAAACCTTGATGATCGAGCGTGGCGTTCCAGGAGGCCAGATGGTCAACACGGAAGAAGTGGAAAACTATCCGGGTTATGAATCGATTCTCGGTCCGGAGCTATCAAATAAAATGTTTGAGCATGCCAAAAAGTTCGGTGCCGAGTATGCATACGGCGATATTAAAGGCATTGAGATAGACGGGGATTATAAAATTGTCAAAGCAGGCGCAAAAGCATACAAAGCGCTTGCTGTGATTATCGCAACGGGCGCCCAATATAAGAAACTCGGTGTCAAAGGCGAAAACGAACTGGGCGGCCGCGGCGTTTCTTATTGTGCAGTGTGCGACGGCGCTTTCTTCAAAGGAAAAGATCTCGTTGTCGTTGGCGGCGGTGACTCGGCTGTTGAAGAGGGAAATTACCTGACGCGCTTTGCCAATAAAGTGACGATTGTGCACCGGCGTGATCAGCTGCGGGCGCAAAAAATCCTGCAGGACCGGGCTTTTAAAAATGAAAAAATTGACTTTATCTGGAATCATACGGTGAAAGAAATCCATGAAGAAAACGGAAAAGTCGGCACTGTGACGCTCGTTTCGACTGTGGACGGATCAGAAAAACCATTTAAAACGGACGGCGTTTTCATTTATATTGGCATGGTGCCTTTGACCAAGCCTTTTGAAAACCTGGGCATTACGAATGAAGCCGGTTATATTTTGACGAATGAGGAAATGGAAACGAAAATTCCGGGCATTTTTGCAGCCGGCGATGTCCGTGAAAAAACGCTCCGCCAAATCGTCACGGCAACGGGCGACGGCAGCATTGCCGCACAAAACGCCCAGCATTATGTAGAAGAAGTGAAAGAAGCCATGAAAGCCGGTTGATTGCTGGATAAAAAGGCGTGTATCCCCGGCATTTTGCTAAAAACAGGGAAAACGTCAAGTGGTTTTAACGTGTTTGTAACCCGCATGAAATAAACTTGCGGTATGATGTAAATATAAATTGACCCCCTTTTTTATATGTTTGAACCAAGAACACTTATGGCTCCGGCTATAAGCGGTTCAAGGAACCTATCTCCCAGGCACAGGAAAATCCTGTGCTCTTTTTTTTTTTTGCGCAAAAATTGCGGTGCGGATATTGCGCTGCTTTTTCCGGCTGATAAATGCGCTGGCTCGTTTATACGGGAGATGAAAGACATTTTAAAGGGTGGCGGGCGCCTATTTGTCCTTCACCGGTTTGATGAAAGACAAAACAAAGCGCGACTGCTTGCCATTTGTCCCTCATCGATGCGATGAAAGACAAAACAAGGTATGACGGGTATCGATTTGTCCTTCATCACCCCGATGAAAGACATTTTATAAGATGGCTGCCAGTATTCTGTCCTTCACCGGCATAATGAAAGACAAAACAAAGCGCAGCTGCCAGCCATTTGTCCTTCATCTGCCCGGTGAAAGACAAATCAAAGTTCAGGAGCCACGGACTTGTCCTCACCCATGCGATTTTCACGATTGGGGAAAACTTGACACAAACGGGGCAGGTGCATTCATTGTTCAACCATTTCATTAATAGTATAATAAAAAGGTACATGGTTTTACGCACGGGAAAGGTTTATCCATCGGTTGAATAGATGCGGATTTGTCCGCATCATTCCGGTTCAGATATGAGGTGACTCCTTTGCAAAGAATAACAAATTGTGTATTCATCAAAGACGGACAGGTTTTATTGCTGCAAAAGCCGCGGCGCAACTGGTGGGTTGCACCCGGTGGGAAAATGGAGCAAGGAGAAACGGTCCGTGAAGCTGTCATTCGTGAATACCGTGAAGAAACGGGCATCTATTTAAAACATCCTGATTTAAAAGGCGTTTTCACCATTGTCATCAAAGACGGGGATAAACCCGTGTCTGAATGGATGATGTTTACGTTTGTTGCCACAGACGGCGACGGCAAAAACTTCGAGCAATCTGCTGAAGGAATTTTGCAGTGGCATGCCATTGATGAAATGAAGAACTTGCCGATGGCGGCGGGGGATACCCATATCTTGGAATATATGGTTCACGGAAGCGGCATCATCTACGGCCAGTTTACGTACACGCCCGACTTTGAATTGCTTTCATACAGGCTCGATCCAAGCTGAAACGCCATGCTAAATTTTCCGTCAGGGGGAAAAAGAATGGGTTTAGAAGGAAATCAAATGCAGTTTGTCATCATTACCGGCATGAGTGGGGCCGGAAAAACAGTTGCGATCCAAAGCCTGGAGGATCTCGGGTTTTTCTGTGTCGATAATTTGCCGCCGACGCTTTTGCCAAAATTTCTGGAACTGATGAAAGATGCCAGTAATAAAATGAATAAAGTCGCGCTTGTAATGGATTTGCGCGGCCGTGAATTCTTTGATGACTTGTTCCGGGCGCTGGATGAACTTGACAAGTCTTCGTGGGTTACGCCCACCATTTTATTTTTAGATGCGGATGATTCTGTGCTCGTACGCAGGTATAAAGAAACGCGCCGTTCACACCCGCTTTCGCCGGATGGGACGCCGCTGGAAGGGATACAGCAGGAAAGAAAAATCCTTGAGGAGCTGAAAGGGCGCGCACAGCTTATTCTTAACACATCCAATTTAAAACCGCGCGAACTTCGCGAAAAAATAGTGATGGAGTTTTCGGCGAATAAGCAGTCGTTTTTCACGGTTAATGTCCTGTCGTTCGGCTTCAAAAATGGTATTCCGATTGACTGTGATCTTGTTTTTGATGTCCGGTTTTTGCCGAATCCATTCTATATTGAACATATGCGCCCGAAAACCGGACTGGACGAAGAGGTATACACTTACGTTTTAAAATGGAATGAAACGCAAAAATTTCTTGAAAAGCTGACCGATTTGCTTGCTTTTATGCTCCCGCATTACAAACGGGAAGGGAAAAGCCAGCTGGTGATCGGCATCGGGTGCACGGGCGGACAGCACCGTTCCGTAGCGCTTGCCGAGTATATCGGCCATTTTTTTGAAAAAGACTATCATACAACGATTTCTCACCGTGATATTAAAAGAAAAGAGGAGCGTAAGCCATGAGGCATCCGAAAATTGTACTGATCGGAGGCGGGACGGGGCTTCCCGTGCTTTTGCGGGGGCTGAAAAAATACCCGGTTGAGATCAGTGCCATTGTAACTGTTGCAGATGACGGCGGGAGTTCCGGAAGAATCCGCAATGAAATGGACATTCCTTCACCGGGGGACATCCGCAATGTGCTTGCGGCTTTATCCGATGTGGAGCCGCTGCTTGAAAAAATGTTCCAGCACCGCTTTGAAACCGGCGATGAACTTTCCGGGCATTCGCTTGGCAATCTGATTATTGCGGCGCTCACTTCGATAACTGGAGATTTTGTGCACGCCGTAAAGGAACTGAGCAAAGTCCTGAATGTACGGGGGCAGGTTTTACCATCCGCCAACCAAAGTGTCGTGTTGCACGCCGAAATGGAAGACGGATCGGTCGTTTCCGGGGAATCCAAAATTCCGTATTCTGGCAAAAAAATCAAAAGGGTGTTTTTGACCCCAGAAGTCATTCAGCCGCTTCCGGAAACATTAACGGCCATTCAGGAAGCTGACTTGATCGTGATCGGCCCGGGCAGCCTTTATACAAGCATTTTGCCGAATTTAATGGTGCCGGGTCTTGGAGAAGCGGTATGCCAGGCACATGCGAAAAAAGTGTATGTATGCAATTTGATGACACAGGCGGGCGAGACGAATCATTATACTGCCGCGGATCACGTGCAGGCGATTTTCAACCATATGGGCAGTGCCTGCATTGATACGATCCTCGTCAATGATGAAGATGTGCCGGAACCGGTTATGAGCCGGTACCGCGAGGAGCTGGCACAGCCTGTTGTATACGACGTGAAGCGTTTAATGGGGCTCGGCCTGGAGGTGGTTTCGGGAAATATTTTAACGTATAAAGGCGGGGTCATCCGCCACGATACGGAAAAAGTTGCCGAAATCCTTTATGATATTTTGAAAAAGCAGCAATGGCTTTCACGCTCCAGTGCCCGGTGAAAGGATAAAGGCGGAACATCCCCTTTTCGTGTGCATTTTTTCGCATAGCTCTAAATTTTGCCAAGGGAGGGGCCTGGAGGATGTCATTTGCATCAGAGATCAAAAAAGAGCTGACCAATTTAGCAGTAAAAGATTGCTGCGTGAGATCCGAATTATCGGCACTGATCCGGATGAACGGATCTTTATCTTTTTCCAACAAGGTGCTGGTTGTCAATGTGCAGACGGAAAATGCCGCCATTGCCCGGCGGATTTACGTCCTTGTAAAAAGATTATATGATGTCCCGGTGGAATTATTAGTCAGGAAAAAAATGCGCCTGAAAAAAAACAATGTCTACATTGTCAGGCTGAAGGCCCGGGCAAAAGAAATATTGGAAGATTTGCATATTCTCGGTGAACATTTTACCTTTACCCGGAACATTTCCCCGGAACTGCTGAAGAAGAAGTGCTGCAAACGCTCCTATTTGCGCGGGGCTTTTCTGGCGGGCGGATCCGTTAACAATCCGGAAACTTCCTCTTATCATTTGGAAATTTCCTCCCAATACAAAGAGCACAACGATGCACTATGCCGCCTGATGAACGGGTTTCATTTAAACAGCAAAACGCTTGAAAGAAAAAAAGGATATATTACGTATTTAAAAGAAGCGGAAAAGATTACGGAGTTTCTCAATATTATCGGTGCCCATCATGCCCTGCTCCGGTTTGAAGATGTCCGGATTGTTCGGGATATGCGCAATTCCGTCAACCGGCTCGTCAATTGCGAAACGGCCAATTTGAATAAAACGATCGGAGCCGCCCTCCGTCAAGTGGAAAACATTCGCTATATTGAAGAAACGGTCGGCCTTGACGCACTGCCGGAGAAACTGCGCGAGATTGCAGTATTGCGCGTGAACCACCAGGATGTGACTTTGAAGGAACTCGGCGAAATGGTGTCCGGCGGGCATATTAGCAAATCCGGCATCAATCACCGGCTCCGCAAAATCGATGAAATTGCCGAGAAACTGCGGGCAAACGGGCCTGTCAATAAAAATTCATAATGGGTACCAACATCTATATATTATAAGCTTTAGTTTTTCGCGCAAATTACGAGCAGGATAAGACATGGCTTCTCATAACATGTAAAGAAGTAGTTATGTTAAAATTCAACTTATCTAAGATGAATAGGTTTAAAAAGTACAAAGATGGGGGGCGTATTGGCAGCGCCCCTATCCTGCTACTTGAAAGGAGAGGGTTATCGTGATCGAAAAACAATTGGAAGTGAAATTAAAATCCGGTTTGCAAGCGCGTCCTGCAGCCCAATTTGTCCAGGAAGCCACCCGCTTTTCATCGGAAATTTTTCTTGAAAAAGAAGGAAGAAAGGTGAATGCAAAAAGCATTATGGGGCTGATGACCCTTGCCGCAGGCCATGGAGAAACTGTTACGCTGAGCGTGGACGGGAGTGATGAAGAAGAAGCATTTGAACATTTGGCAAACTATATTGAAGGAAAAGAAAAACTTCCGTCCTAATGTAAGCGCATGCGCCGGAATCAGCCTGCAGGTTTCAAACACAGTACAAGGCCGCCCGCTTGCGGACGGCCTTGTTCAATTTTATTTCAATTCTTTTTTTGTCATAATATGGTCAATCAAACCATATTCTTTTGCTTTTTCCGCGCTCATGAAGTTATCGCGGTCTGTATCCCTTTCGATCACTTCAATCGGCTGGCCGGTATGGTCGGACAAAATTTTGTTTAATTTCGCGCGCGTATACAAAATATGTTTTGCCGCGATTTCAATTTCTGTTGCCTGGCCTTGGGCGCCGCCTAATGGTTGGTGAATCATCACTTCGCTGTTCGGCAGGGCATAACGTTTCCCTTTCGTGCCGGCGGTCAACAGCACGGAGCCCATTGATGCAGCCATCCCGACGCAAATCGTTTGCACGTCCGGTTTGATGATCTGCATGGTGTCATAAATGGCAAGGCCCGCAGTGACACTCCCGCCAGGACTGTTAATATAAAGATAAATATCTTTTTCAGGGTTTTCCGCTTCCAGGAACAAAAGCTGGGAAACAATCGAGTTGGAAACATTGTCGTCAATCGCGCTGCCAAGCATAATAATCCGGTCTTTTAACAGGCGGGAATAAATGTCGTATGCGCGTTCCCCGCGGTTTGTTTGTTCAATTACTGTGGGAATTAAATTCATATTGAGTATCCTCCTTCTTCTCTTCGGAATGGTCCATCATATGCTATATCATGGATGTTAAAGGAATTATTCTCCATCCTTATGTACTGATCATACAATATTGGTCAATGAAGGTCAAAAGAATTGCCTTCACCTGAACTACAATACCCATCATAACCAAATTCCGATAAAATAAAACCAAAAAGGGGCTTGCTTTTTTGTTCATTGTCCTTTATAATCTATTATTGTTGAATCACTTATTGCCCTCGTGGTGCAAAGGATAGCACGTGAGATTCCGGTTCTCAAAATGTGGGTTCGATTCCTGCCGAGGGCGTTTTCTAAAAACTGAACAATTAGCTTAAAATTTTTTAAACCCTTGATACGACTGCATTTGCAGTCGTTTTTCTTTTTCTCTGATACGGAAAAATAAGGCGAAAATTGAATGAATTTTGCACCACAAATCTCATTCATTGCGCCACCTGCGACATTTCCTTCATAGTGCCATATATTCAGGTTTTGAACAGTTTTTGTATAAATCATGGAGGGCTTTATTGGTTACGAAAAATTGATAAGAAATATGCAAAAGGAGAATGCCGGACCAAATTTGCAAAATCCACTTGAAAAACGAACGTTTGTCCTTTATAATAAAACTGAAAAATAAGAAAAGGAGTGCTGCCATTGGAACTTGTAATGGAAAAGCATGCCGGTTATCACGTGCCATGATCGTTTTTTTAAGGAGCTGATCCAAAACTTTTTTCAGGAGTTTATGGAGGCCTTTTTCCCGGATGTGTCAGCGGATCTTGACTACCGCCGGGTGCGGTTTTTGTCGCAGGAACAGTTTACGGACTTTCCGGGCGGTGAGCAAAAACGGGTTGACATCCTCGCCGAAACGAAGGTAAAAGGGAAAGACACCGTGATTCTCATCCATGTTGAGCCGCAGTCGTATTACGAAAAGCCTTTTCCTGAACGCATGTTTCGTTATTACATGATGATCAATCTCCGGCACCGGAAACCGGTATTGCCGATTGCTGTATTTAGTTATGAGGAGAAAACAGAAACCCCTGATACATACACCTTTGCGTTCCACAACATTGAAATTCTTCGTTTTCACTATTTATCCATTCATCTGATGAAACAAAATTGGAGAAATTATATCCGGAGCAACAACCCTGTTGCTGCGGCATTATTAAGCAAAATGGGGTATACAGAAAAAGAACGGGTGCAGGTCAAACTGGAGTTTCTGCGGATGCTGGCCCGGATGGAACTCGACCCTGCAAAAATGAGGCTGTTACACGGTTTCTTTGATTATTATTTAAAATTGAACGAAAAAGAGGAGGCGGAAGTAATGGAAAACATTAAAATGCTGGATCCGGACGAAGCGGAGCAAGTATTGAAGCTGCCGAATTCCTATTTTGACCGCGGGTATAAGAAGGGGAAAGAGGAAGGCAGAGAAGAAGGAAGGGAAGAAGGGGAAGAAAGGTTAAGAAGATTTATTGTTAACTTGTTGAAAAATCAAGTGGATGTGAAGGTCATTGCCCAAGCATCCGGCTTGAGTGAAGATGAGATCATGAAAATCAAAAGGCAGATAGAAGGGGAAAAGCCTTGAACCCGAGTTATGACGAAGCAGAGCAAGTATTAAAGCTGCCGAATTCTTACTTTGATCGCGGGTATAAGAAAGGAATTGAAATAGGAGTAGAGAAGGGAAGAGAAGAAGGAAGGGAAGAAGAAAGAAAAGAATTGTTACAAACGATTCCAATTGCCATCAAAATGTTGCTGGCAGGTACGGAGCTTCAATTAATTGTAGAAAAAACCGGCCTGAGCCAGACAGAAGTGGAAAAAATAAAACAGCAACTGGAGACAAAGCAGGACAAGTATTGAAGCTGCCGAATTTTTATTTTGATTTCGCGAATATATGAAATAAAATAAATGCACACCATTGCGAACAGGCTGCTCAGGGCGGTAGCGACCCGCAATGCATTGAAAAAACGGCCGGCCTGAGTCAGCAGGGGTGCCGTTCAAGCGGTCGTTAGCGGGGAATGATGTCTGTTACAATCCGGCAAATCCGGAGAGTGGCAGGCATTTTTTCAGGACTGTGATACCGGCAAACGGTAAATGTACGGCATTGGCCGGCTCGTGAACGGATATGCCGCTTTTTTGGTGCAAGTTTCATTCCTGAAAATTGTTTTCAAAAAGGAATTGATCAGCGACTCGCGAGCGTTGAGGTGTTGCTTTGCGGGAATTTATAGTAAAATAAACTTGCAGCTACATACCGGCAAGTTTTTTAGGCTTGCCACCGTTTCCACCGTTTTGCAAAACTCAATTGTAAGCACATACAGGAGGGGAAGAAAGTGGAGTACCGAATTGAAAAAGACACACTCGGAGAAATGAAAGTGCCGCGGGACAAATATTGGGGGGCACAAACGCAGCGCAGCAAGGAAAACTTCCCGATCGGCGGGGAAAAAATGCCGATGGAAGTGATCCGCGCTTTTGCCCATTTGAAAAAAGCGGCTGCCGTCAGCAACAATCGCCTCGGCAAATTATCGGATGCCAAAATGAAGGCGATTGTCCAAGCTTGTGAAGAAGTGCTGGACGGGAAATTTGATGAACATTTTCCGCTTGTTGTCTGGCAAACAGGCAGCGGCACCCAGTCAAACATGAACGTGAATGAAGTGGTGGCAAGAAGGGCAAACGAAATTCTTTCGGGAGAAAATAGTGCTGAACACGTCCATCCGAACGATGATGTGAATATGTCGCAAAGCTCGAACGATACGTTCCCGACTGCAATGCATATTGCCGCTTACCATGAACTACAGACAAGGTTGTTGCCGCCGCTGGAACAGCTGAAAGAAACGCTGCTTGAAAAAGAAAAAGCGTACATGAAAATTATTAAAATCGGGCGCACGCATTTGCAGGATGCAACCCCGCTTACTTTCGGCCAGGAAATCAGCGGCTGGCGTGCCATGCTGGAAAAAAGCGAACGCATGATCAAAGAAAGTGCAAAACATATTTTGAACCTGGCGATCGGCGGCACGGCTGTCGGCACCGGCATTAATGCGGACCCGACTTTCGGTGATAAAGTTGCGGAAGAACTAGAAAGCCAGACCGGCTACCCGTTTGTTTCTTCTGATAACAAATTCCATGCACTCACAAGCCATGACGAAATCGTTCATGTCCACGGGGCATTAAAAGGGCTTGCTGCAGATTTAATGAAAATGGCCAATGATGTCAGGTGGCTTGCAAGCGGGCCGAGAAGCGGAATCGGTGAGATTACGATCCCGGCCAATGAACCGGGCAGCTCGATTATGCCTGGCAAAGTCAACCCGACCCAGTGCGAAGCATTGACGATGGTAGCGGTCCAAGTATTCGGGAATGATGCCGCAATCGGGTTTGCCGCGAGCCAGGGCAACTTTGAATTAAATGTATTTAAACCGGTAATTATATACAATTTCCTGCAGTCCGTCCATCTGCTCGGCGATGCGATGAAATCATTTGATGAAAGATGCGTGCGCGGCATCGAACCGAATGTAGAAACGATCCAGGAAAATGTTAATCGTTCCCTCATGCTGGTGACGGCCTTAAATCCGCATATCGGTTATGAAAAAGCGGCCCAAATTGCGAAACTTGCTTTCAAGGAAGGTACGACGCTGAAAGAAGCCGCCATTAAAACAGGTTATGTAACCGAAGAACAATATGAGGAGTGGATTGTGCCGGAAAAAATGGTCAATTTAAATCACTGATAAAAAGGGAGGCGATTGCCCCCCTTTTTTTCAGCCATTTTATTGGTTTGTTTTATTACGAATGGAAAGTACCACCAAGTTGTTGTTCAGCCATTTGCACAAGGCGTTTTGTAATTTCTCCCCCGACAGATCCGTTCGCGCGGGATGTCGTATCTGCGCCGAGGTTTACGCCGAATTCTTGTGCAATTTCGTATTTCATTTGGTCGAGAGCCTGCTCAGCACCGGAAACTAACAATTGGTTTGAATTGCTGTTGTTTGCCATCTGTGTCATCTCCTCGTTGTAAGTTTTTGGTTGGGTCGGCTGGAATTGCACCAGCAAGCGGGGAATTCCCCGCCACCTTCTTGGTTGAACCCAGCGGAATTTGATCGATGTACTACGTATTATGGAGGAAAAAATTTTAATTATACTGGTTCCTGGATGGTAATCGCTGGTGATTTTTGCAGTGAAAAAATGCCGGCTGCAACCAGCAGCCGGCATTTCTATTCACCCAATCCTTAATTCTGTTTCAGCATCAAAGAAATGGGCTTTGTTCATATCAAGCCCGAGCGTAATTTCGTCACCCGGTTTGACAACCGTCCTGGAATCGATGCGGGAGATAAACTCTTGCCCGTTGATTCTGGAATAAAGCATTGTTTCAGCGCCATGAAGTTCGGAAACATCAATCGTGGCTTTGATGGTAGCGCCCGGCATTGTCTCAATGAAAACAGGTTCATCGTGGATGTCTTCGGGGCGGACGCCGAGGATGACATCTTTCCCGATATGGCTTTTCAAGTGTTTCATTTTTCCTTCCGGCACATCAATCTGAACCGATTCGTTTAAGTGGAATTTGCCGTTATCCAGTTTACCGCGGAAGAAGTTCATCGCTGGTGAGCCGATAAAACCGGCGACGAACAGGTTAGCAGGTGAGTCGTATACTTCACGCGGCGTTCCGACTTGCTGGATGACACCATCTTTCATGACGACAATCCTCGAAGCCATCGTCATTGCTTCCGTCTGGTCATGCGTCACATAAATGGTCGTCGTTTGCAAACGCTGGTGAAGCCGGGCAATTTCGGCCCGCATTTGCACCCGCAATTTTGCGTCCAGATTTGATAAAGGTTCGTCCATGAGGAAGACTTTTGCATCCCGTACAATCGCGCGGCCGAGGGCAACCCGTTGCCTTTGTCCGCCTGATAAAGCTTTTGGTTTCCGTTTTAAATATTCTTCAAGGCCAAGAATTTTTGCGGCTTCCTGTACCCGCTTGTCAATTTCCGCTTTCGGCACTTTGCGGAGTTTCAGCCCGAATGCCATATTGTCGTATACCGTCATATGCGGATAAAGCGCGTAGTTCTGGAATACCATCGCGATATCACGATCTTTCGGCGCGACATCGTTCACCCGTTTGCCATCCATGTATAAATCGCCTTTTGAAATTTCTTCAAGCCCGGCAATCATCCTGAGCGTCGTCGATTTCCCGCAGCCGGAAGGACCGACAAATACAATGAATTCCTTGTCATTAATATGTAGATTAAAATCGGATACAGCGGTTACATTATTGTCGTAAATCTTATAAATATGCTCAAGCGCAAGTTCTGTCATCGTAAAATCCTCCCCCGTTATAAGTTGTCTTTATTATAAAGAAAACCCTTTCATAATGGGAACGTCAGGATGCACAAAAAATGCAGGGCGATTTTCGGCACCCTGCCCACACGATTTTCCCGGTTGACGCAGTGAAATGAGAGAGCCGGGATCCTGGCAATGTAAAAGCAGCTCGTTTTCCATTCTTCTGGTTGCCGCATTCATTACAACATGGGAGCTGATGCCGGCATGCCACTCTTGATACAACCATTTTTTGTAAAATAGGCCTATTCCATCTCAAGGCAGATCACGTAAGACTTATCGGAAGGGTTAGCCGCCAAAGGTTTCGAGACAGGCGAAATACGCAAAGATCGCATCTGTAAAATGTTTTAAATTCAAACCCGTTTTTTCTTCGAATTTTTCAATCCGGTACTGCAAGGAATTGCGGTGGATGAATAATTGTTTTGCCGTCAGGCTGGCATTCGCAAAATTTTCAAGATACCGTTTGATCGTTTGCCCCATTTCCCGGTCTTCTTCAAACAGCCCGTGCAGGGATTGAAAGAGCAGGCCCTTTTCACTTTCAGGCAAATTAGACAGCAAATAAAGGGGAAGCAGGGAATGAACCGTGAACAAAGCGGACGTTTTCCGGCGGCTTTTGGCAAATTCGAAAAGCCGGCGTTCGAATGAGAAGTGGTGCTTTAATGCTGCCATTTCCTGAAATTCGCCTAAATACAGCAAAACAGGGGTGTAGAAATCCCCTTCAAACGCACGGAGGGATGCCGTCAGATCGTCTTTGGTTGCAATTGTTTCACTTTTTTCTTCAATCACAATGCCTTCCAGCTGATTGGTCACAATCACCAAGACATCAGGCACAAACATGTTTTTGATAGCTTCCTGAACGCCGGATACATCCGACCCTGCTTTTGCCAGCGCAAATTGTGTAACGCGATATACGCCGTCATGGACAGGGGCATCGGCATCCGGCAAAAACAGGTAGTCATACCATTTGGATGCTTCGCTCGTCGTGCCGGCAGTATTTTCTTGAAATTTTGGGAATAATGTCTTTAACAGCAGCGTTTCTTCCGGTGTCAATTCGACCGGATCAATCCCGAAATACTTTTTTTCTTCTTCCATCCAAAACCACAACAAAGGTTTCGCCGCAATCGGTTCATTTGCAATGCAAGCATTTGGATACCTCGTTTTTAATCTTTCCAGCATGTTTGGACCCCTCAGTTTTTCATTGGATATAGTCTATTTTACTCAATTTTTTTAAAGGGAGGGAATCATTTTGCCAAAAATCCGGTAACGGCATAAAACAAATCGGCAAGTTTCTGGGTTTTTGCTGTTTCAATTTCAGGTTCATCAAAGGACATTGGTTTCGCATTCAGTTCAAACAAATAAAAGCTGTCTTCATTGCCGGGTGCGATGTCAGCGGTAAATTCCCCGAAAAAGCCGTATGATTCCGCTAAAGCATTGCCGCATGCTGAAATGAGCGGCGCAAGCTTTTTTTCAATCTCCGTTTTTTCCCGGGAAGATAGCACCAGCGTTTCCCCGCCCTTTGCCGTATGGGTTGTCATGCCGCCGGGGCGGGCAACCCGCACGCCGATGCTGGTAACCCGGTAACCTGTTCCGTCGTAATGGACGTGGACACGGTAGTCATATTTCCGACCATCAAGCAATAATGTTGGCACGGTTTCTTGGACAATGTACGTTTCTTTTTCCGCAAGCAGGCCAATCTCCTGCCACACATCCGAAAAGCTGGCGGGCAAGCGGGCGGATTGGGGCGTGTAAAATGTCCATGTCTCACAGGGTCCCTCTACAATGCGGCGGATGCCGTATCCTTGCGAACGGGCGGCGGGCTTGATATAGACATCCTTGTGCGTCAATAAAAAAGCGTGCAAGCTGTCTTCATCAGAAATAAGCGCCGTTTCCGGAAGAAAACCAGCAATCGCCGGGTCCTGCTTCAATTTTTCGTACACATCATATTTATTTAAAAAATGCGGGTTGAAAAAAGGAATCCTTTTTTGCCGGAGAAGCGTGGTGAAGCGGTGGAAATCTTCGCCCGATTCTTCCTCCCGCTTCCGGATCCGGTTATAAACCACGTCCGGAAGCGGGAACATTGCCCTGTGCCATTTTTCTTGTTTTATATCCCAAAACACACCGGTAATATGTGCTGAAATATCGGCAAGGCTGAATAAAAAAGACAGACCGCCCTGTTTTTCCTGCAATGCTTGTTGAATGGCGATAAAAAAATCACGATCTCCGCTGATGGCTTTCTTTGATTTACTGATAAGTATCCCGATAAGGGGGCCGGCCGATGCTCCTTTTAACATCAGGCGGTGAGGCGTTTCCTCACCGGGTTTCGCGGAGAAAGGAATCAGTTCCGCTTCTTTTCCCCAAAAAAGCGGGGACGGGGTAGTGCGCTTAAACATTTTTTCCTTGCGGTCAAACCAGATGACGGTCATGGGAACATTTCCCCTGGTGACTGCACCTGCCGTTCCGTCAAATAAACGGCAAATGATAAGCTCATTTTGCGCGTCAATAAATCGCACGCCTTCATGAACGGATGGTTGAAAATGGAGCGCCCGGGCTTTGAATTGGCTTCAAACAGCCATACTTTTCCGTCCGTACTGATGCCGAGGTCAAACCCGATTTCTCCAATGATTCCTTCGACATGTTCATCGATGGCACGGGAAAGTTTGAGGGCGGCTGTTTCCAGTGCATGCCGGTACATCTCCTGTTGTTCCGGGTTTTCCGTAAGCTCGGGAAGTGTTTTAATTAATCCGCCGCTTCTCACATGCGTTGTCGGGCTTCCCGGGCCGGCCACTTTTGCCGCGATTGCTGTAACGACCCAGTTTCCATCCCCGTCTTTATTGGTATGGACCCGGAAATCAACCGGCCGCCCTCCGTCTGTTACGAGAAAAATGCCCTGCTGGACAAGCAGCCGGTTCCATTGCTTTTTGGAAAAAACACGGTTCATTAAGTTTTCAAGGCTGCTGAATTTTAACAATCGGTTGCCAGTGTCCCGGTACCGGCAATAATACGCACCGGAAGCATGGTGGTAAAGGATTTGATGGACGCCGAGGCCAAGGCTGCCATTCACCGGTTTGATATAGACCATCCCGTAGTCAGACAGCATCCGTTCAATTTGATGAAAAGAGGTGAGCGGGTTTGTTTCCGGCAAATATGGGCGCACATCCGGATCTTGAAACAGCCGCTCGTTAATTTCTAGTTTGTTGAAAAAACCGGGATTGTACCATGGAATGAAATATTCATTTTCCAATTTTTCTTTAATTTTCTGCGCATTTACAAGTTTTTCACTCTTCCGGTTCGGGAGCCGGTCGTAAATGGCATTGGGAAATGGAACTTCCTGTTTTTCCCAGCCCGCTCTCCCGTAAAAGTAGCCGGTGATCACACCCTGTTCCCAATCTATATGCTGTTCGCCGAATAAAAACGGCACAACACCGGCGTCCGGCTGGGCGGAAAGAAGTTTTGCAAACCACGCTGACCTTGCGCCGGCCGGCCGGTTTTCAAAAGGGGTGAAGCCGGCCGTAAAAATGCCGACAAGCGGGCCGAGCATTAGGATATCGCTGTTTTGGAAACAGTGAAGAACCGTTAAAAAGGCGGGCATTCTCAGTTCACCGGCAAGTGCGCTTGAGACGGAAAAAACATTGCGGCCATTTGGATGCGGTTCGATTTTTGCGGCAGCGATCTTAGAGCCGAAAGCCACTTTGTCGGTGTGTTCAAGTATCGGAAGGCTTTGCGGCGTGTACAGGATCGGGTCGGATGCCTCAAAAAACTCGATTTTATATTTTCTAGCCATTTGCAAAACACCTCGTTTCATTTTCAGCTTCGTGCTATACAGTTTCGATATTTGCCCGCGCGCAGCTTCCGGTTTCCTGTAAATGCCGGCAGTAGGCAAGCGGGGCTTCAGCCATTTGCCCGGTTTTTTCCGGATGGAGAAGGCTGACCATTTTCCTGCCCGGTTTCGAATTGATGTCGAGTATCCAGATCGATTGGTCTCCCGCAATGAGCAGATCGATCCCCAGCTCAAACAGCGGTTGAAAAGTTTCTTCCAAAACAGCCGGCAAGGTGCTGATGATGTCAGAGATTTCCTGGCTGATATAGACGTGATTAAAATGCGGCGTTTCGCGTTGCCAGTTCTCGTATGTTGAGAGGCTTGCCCCTGCGCTCAAATTGGTTAGAATGCCGTTTTCCATGCCGGTACGGATGCCCCGCGCCACTTCCTGCCACTCGCCGCGGCTGTCTTTTTGCAAAAAGATGCGGAGATCAAAAGGCCGGTTTTTCCGGTCCATATTGTCAATCCTTGCCTGAATGAGAAAATCATGCTTTCCAAGCAGCTGATTGAGCCAAGCTTGAAATTGATCCAAACGGTCGAAGTTCCGCGATATAAGACTGCCGTTTTTCGTCGTACTCACAAGCAGTCCGCCCGTTCTCTTTTCGAGGGAATATACCGCATAACCATGCGCACCGTTTGCCGGTTTTAAAATAATGGAAAGGTATTTGTTCAGCTCCCGCAAAACCGTTCCCGTGCTGTCCGCCTTTACTGTCTCCGGCAAATACGGAGAGATCTCCGGAATTTCCTTTAGGCGGTCATAAAGCATGGCTTTATTTGGCAGCCCGTATCCGAGAAAGGTAAGGTCTTTCCGTTCTTTCAGCCATGCGACAATTTTTTTGGCATCTTTTGATGGCTGGTCTTCACCGTAAAAGCAGCGGTCATAAAGGAATTCCGGAATTTGGAAAACTTCTTCTTTCCATATGCCGCTTGCAGTGTCAAAATGGAGTCCTTTTGCTTTCTGCGTGCCGGGCAGTAAATCAAGGGGGGAGAATGAATAAAGATCGGTCCCGTATTTTTTTGATTCATGTGCCATTTGGTCAAAATATTCCTGCCGGGAAGCAGGATCCAGCGTTAGAATGCCTAATTTATCCGGCATGTTCCATTCCCCTTTCAGTCCATAGAAATAAACCGTAACGGTAAAGTGCTTTTACGGATGGGCGGATGCCGCCGCGGGATACGCCAAACGCGGCCTTAGACGGCTTAACGTTTGCTTCAATTACCCACGGTTTTCCTTCCCGGTCCACGCCTATATCGATCCCGAATTCCGCAAAATGCCCGTTTCCGGCAGAACAGAGCGTGATGGCGGCGGCTTCCGCCAGCTCGTGCATGAGTTCCAGCGCAAGCCGGCCTTTTTCCTTTCCGAAATGATGGAAGATCAGCGGCGCCGGTTTTGCCGGAAGCCCTCCTTGTGAGAGGTTTGATACAATCGCATCATCTGCCGCTGTTCTTGCGAGGGATGACGCGATCTGCCAATCGTTTTTTGCGCCGGTTCTCCAGACAAGAAACCGGAAATCGGTTTGCCTTCCATCTGCCGAAAGCAATGGAATGCCTTGTTGAAGGATATACGGAAGGTTTCCGGTGAGTTGGTCCATTTTTTTAACGGTGTCTTCCACATTTTCCGCAACTTCCGGCAAACTGTTTTCCTTGTGCGTATTATGGTCAAGGAGGAACCGGCCTTCTTTTTTTTCAATCCGGATGATGCCGCGCCCCTGGCTTCCGTTTTCGGGCTTGACATACAGGACGCTTGATGCCTCAAGTTTTTCCGCAAGGCACGCTGGCCCGTACCGGCAAGTTTCCGGTAAATACGGCCGCAAAAATCGGTTTGCATAAAGGCATTCGTAAACTTCCATTTTTGTTAAATACTTGGCGTTAAAAAAATCGATTCCCTTTTCTTTGTACGCCGCTGTTTTTTTCTCAAACTGACGGCTTTTTTCAGCCAGCCTGGAGTGAATGCGGTTATAGACGATGTCCGGTTCCGGCACTTCCCTTGTTTTCCAACGGTCGTCGGAAAACGTGCAGCCGGTACCGGCACGGGAATCCAAGCCTTCTACAAAAAGGTAGCCGCCTTCTTTTTCGAGCAGGTTGTGCAGTTCTTCGCAAAATGGCCGAATGTTTTCGGAAGGGGCACTTCCAGTGAGTTCTGTTAGGACGGCAATTACCGGGCCAAGTTCAAGCGCTCCCTGCCGGCAGAAGGCTCTCATCCGTGCGGGCGGAACAGGGAGCTTCAGATGTTTGTAACCATCCGCAGAGAGCATCATCACCGTTTTGCCGGATGCATCGGTTTCTACTTTTGCCGTGGCTGTTTTTCCCCCGAACCGGATGGTGAGCTCGCCGTTTGAAATGTGCAAAAAGGAAAGGAGCGCCCGTGGAATTTCCGCCGCCGCGCCTTTCGTTTCATCATCATGCCGGAATGCAATGGTTGATGCCAATCCGTTCCCTCCCTTCCTCCTGAAAACACGGGCACGAACACGGTCCATTTTTGACTTTATTGGGCTTTTGCTGATATCTTATGATTAGTACAGAAAATCGGTTCAAAAAAAATAGCTGATTTTAGAAATACCCGGCCGCAAAAAAGGGTATTTTTTCATTAAGTTTGCGGTTTTCCGCAGCATAGAACCAAAATCAACGGTTGTGTCCGCATAGCGGGCTGGAAACTTCCCGTGCTTCTTTGGAAAAAATTTCACAACGAAAACAATGAGGGATGATTGTGTATGCATGCATTTTTGGAAATTTTGTTTATGACTGTCGTGGGGGCAGTGATCGGCGGATTCACAAATTATCTGGCCATTAAAATGCTGTTTCGGCCGTATGAGGCGATTTATATTAAAAATTGGCGGCTTCCGTTCACGCCCGGGTTGATTCCGAAAAGGCGCGAAGAAATTGCGAAACAGCTCGGCGAAATGGTGGTGCGTCATCTGGTCACCCCGGAAAGCATCGAAAAAAAGCTGTTGTCGCCCGGGTTTCGGAAAGAGACGGCCCGATGGATGACGGATACTTTTTTGAAATGGCTGGAGATGAGTTGGACAGCCCCGCAAATGGCTCGTTTTTTTAAAGTGGATTTGTCGGCGGAGCGTGTGCAAACCGGGATCAAAGCATTCATCCGCACCCGTTACGGGCAGGCAAAACAACATATCGCACCTCAAACGCTTGAAGCACTGCTGCCCGAAGCCGTGATCAAAAAAGCCGAAGAAAAAATCCCTGTTTTGGCGGATTTGATCATTGCAAGGATTAGTGAATACATTTCGAGCCCTGCAGGCCGCACGAAAATTGAAGGGATGATTAGCCATTTTCTCGATGACCGCGGCATGATCGGCGCGATGGTGAAACGTTTTATCGGAAATACTTCGATTGCCGATAAAATTCAGCCTGAGATCATCCGGGCGCTCCAGGAACCTGGAATGAAAGCAACCATGGCGGAAATGCTGGAAAGGGAATGGAACGGCCTGAAAGCAAAACAGGCCGGGGAACTTTTGCCGGATTTGCCGGATGAAGAAATAAGCGGATGGCTGGAGAAAAATGTATTGTCTCTCCTCCCTGTCGAACGTTTTTTGGACACACCCGTCCAGGCATTTGTTGCCCGGTATCGGAATAAAATTGAAGAAGAATGGATCCCTGTATTGGCGGAAAAAGCGCTGCACCTTATTAGCGAAAACGTGCATTTGATCATCCGGAAGCTGCAGGTAGCGGATCTTGTGCGCCAGGAAGTGGAATCTTTTCCGATTGAGCGCCTGGAAAGTCTGATTCTTGGCATTACCGCCCGCGAATTTTCAATGATTACGTATCTTGGCGCGTTACTGGGCGGCCTGATTGGGATCGTTCAGGGGGTGATCGTGCTGCTTGTATAAAGGA
The DNA here is from genome assembly GCF_038007245.1 of Weizmannia sp. FSL K6-3076. Classification (NCBI taxonomy): domain Bacteria; kingdom Bacillati; phylum Bacillota; class Bacilli; order Caryophanales; family Bacillaceae; genus Heyndrickxia; species Weizmannia sp. FSL K6-3076. The sequence goes on from NZ_JBBOWU010000001.1 coordinate 924,023, forward strand.
AGCAAGCTCCGGCGCATTGTTGGCATAAGGCCGGCCTGATCCTGCTTTTCGTGCAGGAAAGAGAAAACAGGAAACCTATGTATTCCGGCATTTCTGTGACAGGTTTCAGGCGGCCCGGCCGCTGCTTGTGTAACGCGTCAAAACCGTGAAACCATCCGTGACGAATAAAATTTGATAAGGAGGAGTTATATGCCATCCCATTTAAATGAGTACGCGCGTATGCTTGAAAAAGGAATTCGGGAAAGCCATGAATTTGCTGCATTGAAGCAGGCGTATGAAAATGTCCGGTCAAACGGCCAGGCGAGAGCATTGTTTGACCGTTTCAGGCAGCTTCAACTCAATTTGCAAGATAAACAAATGCAGGGGCTTCTGGTTACAGAAGAAGATGAAAAACAGGCGCAGGCTGCCATGCAAGCGGTCCAGTCAAATCCCGCCATTATGCAGTTGATCGGTGCTGAACAGCGGCTAAGCGATCTGCTCAGCGAAATCAACCAGGTGCTGATGAGGCCTGTCGAAGATTTGTACGCCGGAAAATAGAAGAATGGAGCCGGAAAGTTCTATTTCCCCCTTTTTTCTCATACATCTGTAAAAGAAAGCAGGCTGTGTGAGAAATCAGCCCGGCAGCCGGGAGCATCATGAAGAGGGGGAGCATCCATGATCTATAAAATGCTGGCGTTAAATATTGAGGGAACATTGCTGCAGGATAACGGCCGGCTCGGCAAAACAACGAAAGAAGCAATCGAATATGCAGGTGCAAAAGGCATTGCGGTGACGCTCATTACGTCAAAAAATTTCGCTTCGGCCCACCGGATTGCCAAATGGCTGAAGCTGCATTCTTCCTTAATCACGCACCAGGGCGCTTATATTGCCAGTGAACTGGATAAACCGATTTTTGTCAGAAGGATCAGCGAAGAGGCCACCCGTGACCTTGTGCGCTTTTTGGAAGGGTTTCACGCCCAAATCCGCCTTGTTTCCGAGCGGTTTACATTGTCTAACAGAGTGAAGCATCCGAATAAGTTGATGGGAAAAGTCATTTATCAAACGTCCAATCCGTTTTCTTATGCAGAACAATATGTGGACGATTTATCGGCAAAACTGGAACAAACGCCGCTTTCCCCGCCCAAAATCGAAGTGATTTTTTCTGACGGAGAGGACATTCAGGCAGCTAAAAAAGCGATTGCCAATATGTTCCATGAAGTGGATTGTATTTTTTGCGGAAACGGGAAGCTGGATATTGTGCCGGCTGGTATTTCCAAGCTTCGCGGGCTTTTATATGTATGCGACCGGATGAACATCCGTCGTGAGGAAGTGGTCGTAATCGGTTCGGGCCTTGATGATCTCCCGCTTGTCGAGTGGGCTGGGCTCGGCGTTGCGATGGGAAATGCGCATCCCGCTGTCAAAAACGTGTCAGACTGGGTGACCCGTTCTAACAATGAAAACGGGGTGTCTTATATGGTAAAAGAGCATTTCCGGAAACAGCAGCCAATCGACTTTTTGAAAAAAATGAAACTGCTGAAATAAGGATGGAAGGGGCTGTTTGCTTTAGGCGGCAGCCTCTTTTTTTTGATGAATTTTTTAAAAAGCTGTCATTTTGTATTGGAAATTGCCGAATATTTCGCTATCCTAGTAATAGGAAGAATAAAACAAAGGGAGAGGGATCTCGGTGATTTCAACGTATGAGACGATCAAAGTGGAGGAAAAAGACGGGGCGGCCTATTTGTATTTCAACCGCCCGGACGCAATGAACGCGCTGAACTTGGAGATGATTAAGGAACTGGCGGACGCGTTGAAAGCGATTGCGATGAAGGATGACATTCACATTCTCGTCTTGTCCGGAAACGGCAAAGCATTCTCCGCAGGCGGGGACATTAAAGCCATGCTGGCGATGGAAGAAGAGAAAGGGTTCACCTCTTTTATGAACCAAATAAATGAAGCCGTTTCCATTCTTGTGGGCATGCCGAAACTCACCATTGCGGCGATTAATGGAGCTGCTGCAGGATTGGGCTTAAGCCTTGCCCTAGCCTGTGATACCATTATCAGTGATTTGGACAGTAAAATCGCGATGAACTTCATCGGGATCGGCCTTGTGCCGGACGGTGGCGGCCACTATTTGCTGCAGCGCCGGATCGGCCAGGAAAAGGCGAAAAAAGTGATTTGGGAAGGAAAAGTCATGTCCGCTGAAGAGGCAGCCGAAACGGGCATTATCGATGAAGCCGTGCCCGATCTTGCGCTTGCCGTTGACCAAAAAATTACAGAATGGCAGAAAAAACCGGTCCTCGCGATGATCAAAACGAAAAAAATCTATACGGAACTGAACCGCCCTGATTTCAATAAATCATTGGAACTGGAAAAACATGCACAGTGGAAAATGCGCCAGACGAAAGACCACAAGGAAGGCATCCGCGCTTTTGTAGAGAAGCGGGCGCCGCAATTCAAAGGGGAGTGAAAACATGCGCGACTATAAACTGACTGCCTTTGAACCGACAGGAGAAAAGATTCTCGATGAAGGTTTTGAAGCACAGGATGATACGGAAGCGAAGAAAAAAGGGGAGGCGCTTTTAAAAGAAAAAGGCGTCGATGAGAAAACGCACCGTTGCGTATCCCCTGAAGGAAAACTGATTTTGTTCCACCGCTAAAAAGAACCCGGGCCAACCTAGCCCGGGTTCATTTAATGGGAACGGCGCATGCGCTTGCCATTAATGGATATGGACACGCTGCTGCACATCCTGCTTTACATCCTTTTTTATATCCCGTTTTACTTGCTTAACCTGCTTTACCGCCGCCCTACGGTTCGAAAGCCAGCCAAGGAACAACACCAAAACCGTAAGAATGCCGCCGATCGTATACGTTACCGGCCCGTGTGAGATATTCAACCATTTCAGGATTTGTTCATCTTTAAAGAGCATTTCTGCTGCCGTCCAGGCGAGGATGCCGGACCCGACATAGGCAATCCAGCTGTAACGGTTCATCGCTTTTACAATCATCTTTGAACCGAAGATCATGACCGGAATACTGATGGCAACGCCGAGCGCAATCATGCCGATATGCCCGTTTGAAGCACCGGCCAGCGCCACTACATTGTCAAGGCTCATAATCGCATCAGCCATAATAATCGTACCAATCGAAACCAGCAGCCCATTTTTTGCTCTGACGTGGACATTTTCATCTCCGCCGCCGAGCACTTTATATGCGATCCATAGAAGCAAAAGCCCGCCAATGACATTTACATAAGGAATTTTCAGCAAAGCAACGATTGCCATTGCCAGCAGAATTCTTAAAATCACCGCACCGGCTGTCCCCCAGAAAATCGCTTTGTTTTGTTGTTCGCGCTGCAGTTTCCGGGTTGCCATGGCGATCACAACCGCATTGTCGCCCGATAAAATGATATCGATCATAATGATCTTAAGCAGCGCAACAAAAGCCCCGGCAGAAACAACCAACCCAAAGTCAAATATAGATACCGGCAATTGCTTCATTCCCTTCACGTTCTCAATACTAGTTCATTTGACACTATCATAACACAGTCCGACCCGAAAAGTAATAGAATCGCATCGATTTCATCAAATTGGAAATCATTTTTTTCCATCGTTTCCCTGCTTACCCGCCATTTCCTGGTTTTCTTCATTTACGCCAATGAAGACTTATAGTATCCTTATTGGGAGAGTTTTTTGTGAGTGTGATAGAAAAAGGAGTGCGATATGCCGTTATGGGCCAGTCCTTATTGCAAATGAATACCATTTTTATCAGCATTATCATCGAGGCGTTGCCTTTTATTGTGCTGGGTGTGTTCATTTCAGCGGTGATCCAGATGTTTGTCACTGAGGAAATGATTGCAAAAGTTATGCCGAAAAACCGCTTTTTATCCATTGCGTTCGGCACCGGGATGGGCGCGCTTTTTCCAGCCTGTGAATGCGGCATTGTCCCGATTACGGAAAGGCTTGTCCGGAAAAATGTCCCGCTTTCTGCCGCCATCGCTTTTATGCTGACGGGGCCGATTATCAACCCGGTTGTCATTTTTTCTACGTTTGTCGCGTTTGGCGATTCCTGGAAAATGGCACTGCTTCGCTGCGGACTGGCGATTTTTACTGCTGTTTTAACCGCGATTGCGATTTCATATTTTTTTTCCGAAAACCAGCTTCGCGAATTTGTGGAGGCCAAATTGCACCACCACGGGCATGACCACGAAGCACATGATAAACCGAATTTTCTGCAAAAAATCACCGGTACGATCGACCATGCGATTGATGAGTTTTTTTCCGTCGGGAAGTTTCTCGTGTTTGGCGGCCTGATTTCTGCCGCAATGCAGACCTTCTTCCGGACGAGCACGCTGCTGTCGCTCGGGCAGACAAAAATGGCGGCGATTCTAATTATGATGCTGCTTGCTTTTATTATGTCGATCTGTTCCGAGGCGGATGCCTTCATTGCTTCGTCTTTCAACGGGATGTTCGGGACGTCGGCCATCCTTGCGTTTTTAGTATTTGGCGCGATGGTGGATATAAAAAATCTGCTCATGATGATGCATTCCTTTAAAAGAAAATTTGTCTTTTCGATGATCGGGCTGATTATCGTTTTTGTGTTTACGGGTGCATTCTTGATATAGAAGGTGTTTAAAATGTTGCGATTTATCGTTTTGTTCGGCTTCGCGTATTTTTTTATGAAGCTGCACGCGACAGGAGATATTAGCAAATATATTAATATGAAGTATGCGTATTTGTCGTTTTCCATGATTTTTGCGATGGGTTTTTTATGTTTGTACCAGCTCGTGAAATGGGTCAGGGCGGGAAACGAGGCGCATGACCATCATCACGCCGCCCACCACGGCCATTCGCATGAAACGGATGAAAATACATGGTACAAAAAAATGTTTACGTACGGTATGATTTTAATCCCGGTTGTAACGGGCATTTTTCTTCCGGTGGCCACCTTGAATTCCACCGTTGTCAAAGCAAAGGGCTTCCACTTTTCGATGATTGACAATGACAAGGACCAATATGCCAATCACCAGATTTTACGGCCGAATTCCAGCCTTTACTATGATAAGGACCAGTATACAGAAATGGAAAGTTCGGATTTGAAAAAGTACAGTAAATTGCAAAGCATCGTCCTCGATGATGACCATTATTTCCACGGGCTTGAAACGATTTATAATTATCCGGGGAATTTTATCGGCAAAAAAGTGGCGATTAAAGGGTTTGTCTACCGGACGGATGATATTAAAGCGAATCAGCTGTTTGTGCTCCGGTTCGGCATTATCCACTGCATTGCCGATGCCGGCGTATACGGGATGCTCGTTGATTTTCCGGACAATATGGCAAACGTGAAAGAAAATACATGGATTGAGGTTGAAGGAAAACTGGATACGACGTACTATACGCCGTTTAAAGAGAATATCCCGTATTTAAAAGTAACAAGTTACCATAAAAGCAGCGAGCCGAAAGATCCATACGTATACCGGCAATACAATTAAAAAGGTTTGGCATGTTCAGCCATTTTTTTGTTGCCTGAACGTGCCAAACCTTTTATAATGAAGATAGAACATATATTCTATGAAATGCGTTTGATTACGAACAGGTTGGATTTCACAAAAAATGGAAAAATGCCGGTTATTTTTTTACGAAAGAGGGATGTCGTTGAAAAGGATTCGCTTTGTCCATGCGGCCGACCTGCACCTTGACAGTCCGTTTGCGGGGCTCCGCAAGCTTCCGCCGGCGCTGTTTGAACGGGTAAAGGAGAGCACTTTCCGGGCATTTAAAAATCTATGTGACCTTACAATTGAAAAAGAAGCGGATTTCCTGCTGATATGCGGGGATTTATACGACGGGGAAGACCGCAGCCTGAAAGCCCAGGTGAGGCTGAAGAAGCAGTTTGAGCGGCTCCAAGAGGCTGGCATTTCCGTATTTGTGCTGCATGGCAATCACGACCATCTAAGCGGGTCATGGACAAAATTGGACATGCCCGCAAATGTCCGGATATTTTCCGAGCGTGTTGAAGCCAAATCTTTTACAGCTAAAAACGGGTCGAAAGTCCATGTGTACGGGTTCAGTTACCCGAAGCGGCACGTGCTGGAGAACAAAACGGATGAATACAGGAAAACAGGAGATGCTGATTTTCACATCGGCATGTTGCACGGTTACCTTGAAGGCGGGACGAAAATGCACCAGCCTTATGCGCCTTTTGCCTTGCAGGATTTGCTGGAAAAAGGGATGGATTACTGGGCGCTTGGCCATATCCACAAGCAGCAGATTTTACATACGCATCCCTATATCATTTATCCCGGGAATATTCAGGGGAGAAACCGGAAAGAAACGGGTCCGAAAGGCTGTATGGTTACCGAAATGGATCCGCTTGGTACGCATACCGCATTCTATGAGACGGCGGACATTTTATGGGAAAAACGTACCGTTTCCGTAAAAGGCGCAAATGATTTTAATCGTCTGTACACAGTTTGCCGCAATGCCCTTGAAGAAGAAAGGAAAGAGGCACAGGGCGTATTTTTGCAATTGGATATAAAAGATCCGGATCTGCTCGATGATGAAGCGCTTGGAAAAGTGAAAAACGGCGAACTGATGGAAGTGCTACAGGAAGGCGAAGAAGCAGACCGCAATTTTGTCTGGGTACACCGCATCACACTGCCTGAAGATGCCTTTGTCTCCGCACGGGATGACGGCTTTATTTTGCAGGAAATGAAGAAAACGCTGGCACAATTGGAAGAAACCACAGTAGATGAAGCGGTCTCCCCGTTGTACAGCCATATGGTTGCGGGCCGCTACCTGGACTTGGACGGAGATGAAAAGCAGCGGCTTCTGTTGGAAGCGGAAGCGGCTGTTTTTGAGAAGTTGAAAGGCAGGGGGAAACGATGAAAATACGGGAGGTCCATATTTACGGTTTTGGCCGGCTTGTTGATTTTCATATGGAAAATCTTTCGGATCTGCAGGTCATTTACGGGGAAAACGAAGCCGGCAAATCAACCTTCATGGCTTTTATCGAAGCCGTTTTATTCGGGTTTCCTTCAAGACAGCAAAACGGGCAGCACTATGAGCCAAAATTTTCACCGGTGTACGGCGGGAGGCTTGTCCTCGAAACAGAAAAAGACGGAAAAATAACGGTGGAACGGATAAAAGGAAGAGCAGCCGGAGAAGTGTCCGTCACTTTTGCAGATGGCAGAACAGGCGGCGAAGAGGTACTTGCACAAGTTTTAAACGGGCTGAACCGGCAAATGTTCCAGTCCATTTATTCTTTTAATCTGCAAAGCCTCCAGGAAATCCGCAAATTAACAGGCGATGATATCAGCCGCTATTTATTTGCTGCAGGGACAATCGGGACGGATGCGCTGCTTTCGGCGGAACGGGAACTCGAAAAGGAAATGGAGGCGCGTTTTAAACCGAACGGGCGGAAGCCGGTCTTGAACGTGCAACTCCGGAAACTGCAGGCCATGGAAAAAGAACTGAATCACTTGAAAGCGGAAAACGGCCGTTATGGCGAATGGAAAGCCCGGCTGGCAACGATTGAAGCAGCACAGGAAGAAGCGGAGGCGGAGCTGGAAGCCTTACGGGGAACGGTTCAGCAGTATGAACATCTCACAAGCCTTTGGCCGCTTTATGCAGAAAGAAAGCATATCAAACTGCAGCTGGCGGAAATCGGTCCCGTCCGCTTTCCCGCTGACGGAATCCGGCGCCTCGACGCGCTGATGTCGGAATGGCGCGCTTCTACCGGGCGCCTGTCAGCCGTTAAAAAACAAAAACAGGTACTGGTGGAAAAAATGGAAGGAGAGCAGCCGGATCCGCTTTTCGTCCGGCATGAAGGGGAGATTAAAAAGCTGCTCGATGACTGGCCGCAATACCGCGGGTGGCAGGCGGAAGCAGAGCGCCTTCAATCTGAACGCGAAATCCTAGACAGCCAAATCTCCGAATTATCGGGCATGCTGCATCTTACGGCATCGCAAGTTGAAAAAGTACCGCAGCTTGACTTAAGCATTGCGGCAAAAGAAAGGCTCAGCACCCTTATCAAGGCGTATGACCATCACCGTTCCCGCAACGATGCTTTACAGGCACAGCTTGAGGACTTGCGGGCTCGGATGAATGCTGTTGAGCAGCAATGCGCACTTTTGGAAAAAGAGCTCGTATCCGAAGAGGCTTTTCGCGATTTATCGGCAAAGCGGCAGGAAAAGGAAAAAAAATCATTGCTTGAAGCCGATATCAGGCGCGGGAAACAGCAGCTTTCCCGCCTGAAAAAAATGGCGGATGAGGCCCGGAAGCCCCCGGTCCTGTTTTTTGGCCTTGCATTATTGTTTCTGATGGCCGGCGTGTGGAGTTTGCTCACAGGGCAATACCTGTTTCTGGGCGTTTTTGTGCTTGGTGCAATCGTGTCAGGCTACCATGCTTTGAAGGGAAAGCGGAACCCGTTTGAAGAAGAAATCCGAGCGCTCGAACAGGAACTGGAGGAAGAGGAAAAAGAGCTGCGGAATTGGAAAGACGGGGACACGGATTGGCATGAATATGAACGGCAGAAACAGCTGCGCGAAAACTGGAAACAGCTCATTCTGAAGCTTGAGGAAGGCGAACAGAACGGCCGGCAAATGCAAAACCGGAAGCAGCGTCTGGAAGCGGAAGAAAGACAGCTGCTGGCAGAAATCAGCCATTTCAGGCAAACTTTGCAATTGGGTGATGGCTTCCGGCCCGGACAGCTGCCCGATGCGTTCCAACTTTTGACGGACTTAAGCGGGAAATTGCGCGAGCGGTCGCGTATCGAAAAGAAACTGGCGCAGCTTTCCGCCTCTCAGTCGGCATTTGCAGAAAGGATGGAAAACCTGTGGTCCCGGCTCCACGTCAACTGGCCATTACGCCAGGAGGGTATCTTGCTGTTGCAGCAGGCGTGTGCGGAACAACAGGAAAGAAAAATCCGCCTGCAGGAATGGGAAAAGAAATGTGCCGAGCTGGAAGAACAATTGCAGCTGCTTGAATCGGAAGCGGAAGCAACAGATAAGGAGATTAAAAAACTTTTTGCCCTTGCCGGTGCCGCGAATGAGGAAGATTTCCGGAAAGCCGGTAGCCTTTTTCAGCAATACGAAAAGTTGACCGCCCAGCTCGAAATCATAGATTTACGGATCAGCCGGGAAGACCTAGAACGGCTCGAAAGGATAGAAGATGTATCCATATTTGAGCAGGAAAAGCAAAAGCTGGAAGAGAAAATTGCGGAAAAGGCGAACGCGCTTCGCAGTATGAGAAAAGAAGCGGCGGAAATCCGGTTTGAACTGGACAGGCTGGAAAAAGGCGGGACGTTTACCGAAAAACTGCATGAATATTACAGCGCGCTTTCAGATTTCCGGGAAGAAGCTTTCGAATGGGCACGGTTTGCCACGGCGAAACGTTTGCTTTCCGGCATGATGAAGCGGCTCCGGGAAACCCGCTTTCCGCAAGTCCTGAATAAAGCCGAAGCGTATTTGCAATCTTTAACAAACGGATCGTATGTCTCCCTCCATATGGGCGGGGAGGATGGCCGTTTTTACGTTAAACGGCGTGATGATGTGCTGTTTGCTGCAAATGAGCTGAGCCAGGCAACGGCGGAACAGCTGTATATTGCTTTGCGTTTTTCCCTTGCGGAGGCGCTCGGCGGAGAATTCCCGTCACCGGTTGTCATTGATGACGGTTTTGTTAATTTTGATATTTACCGGACAGAGAAAATGGCCCGCTTGCTCGACCAGGTGAGCGAATCGAGGCAGGTGCTGCTTTTTACATGCCAGCAGCCGATGCTCCGGTTTTTTAAAGGCCATGAGGTGAAAACCTTGGGGGCTATACACGGTCAAGAGCTGACAGGTTCTGGAAACATCAGCCGTATTCAGCCGTAAATAAGAGGGGCGGGCCGAATGTCTGTATTTCGACACGGTGGTGAAACGCACAAGCAGTAAACCAGTTTGTCCTGGCCGTAGTCGTCTTTTTCCTAATTTCAACACGGCGGTGAAACGCACAAGCAAAGCCGGTTTAGATCAAAAGCGGATTCCGGCCGGATTATGGTATACTTTAAGACAAATCAATCAGGGGTTAGATCGGAGGATTATTATGGCAAAAGGGCTACTCTACTATGAGGTGGGCGAACAGTTTGACGCGTTTTTGCTCATCAAACACGCAACAAAAGGAATTGCGAGCAACGGCAAACCTTTTTTAACATTGATTTTGCAGGACCGGACCGGGGATATCGAAGCAAAACTCTGGGATGCGACCGAACAGGACGAACAAACATATAAACCGGAGACGATTGTAAAAGTAACTGGGGACATTTTAAATTACCGCGGGCGGCTGCAGCTGAAAATCCGCCAGATCCATCCGGCACAACCGGGGGACGGTGTCCGGATTTCCGATTTTATCGAAACGGCCCCGTTATCGCAGGAAGAAATGATGGGGAAAATCACCCAGTACATTTTTGATATGAAAAATCCAAATATCCAGAGGCTGACCCGGCATCTGCTGAAAAAATACCAGAAGCGGTTCCTTGTCTATCCAGCTGCAACGAAAAACCATCACGAATTCGTATCGGGGCTGGCGTACCATGTTGTCTCCATGCTCGACCTTGCCAAGGCAATCGCGGGCCTTTATCCTTCACTCGACCGGGATTTGTTGTATGCCGGTGTCATTTTGCATGATTTGGGAAAGGTGCAAGAACTGTCCGGCCCGATCTCAACAACTTATACGGCTGAAGGGAATTTGCTCGGCCATATCTCGATTATGGTCACAGAAATTGCAAAAGCAGCGGAGGAACTCGGAATCCACGGGGAAGAAGTCATGGTGCTGGAACATATGGTGATCTCCCACCACGGAAAAGCGGAATGGGGAAGTGCCAAGCCCCCGATGATTAAAGAGGCGGAAATTCTCCACTATATTGATAATATTGATGCGAAAATGAATATGCTTGACCGTGCGCTCCGCAATGTCAAACCGGGCGAGTTCTCGGACCGGATTTATGCACTTGATAACCGTTCTTTTTACAAACCAACGTTTCATCAGTGAGATTCATAGAAACGCAAACGTTTGGAAAGCGCCCGTCTGGTGAAAAACTTTTAAAATGCCTTTCAAAATGAAAGGCATTTTTTAATGGATTCTGCCATACATTATAGCAGGGACAAACCGAAAAGGAGGGGAAAACATGGATTTCCCAATCTGGATTTATTTTGTTGTGGCAGGCATTGTCATATGTGCGTTTATGGCGGTGAAAACAGCCCGGGAAGAACACGAACAGGAACAGGAATGGATTGAAAAAGAAGGGGAAGTTTTTATTGAAAGGATGCATAAAGAAAAAGAATTGCGCAGCGGTGAAGCTGAAAAAGCCCATGAAGCATAACGGCCGTAAAAAAACCGCCCCTAACCGGAAGGGCGGTTTTTTGCGGCATTATTTGCTTGATGAAGTCCCAAGCAGGGTGTCAAAAGTTGTTTTCAAATCTTCATCTTTTACTTTTATGTCAGCCGCTTTTAATTCTTTCTTCAAAACGGACTGGATTTTTTCTGTTGTCACTTTTGATTCTTTATATTGTTTGACGACGTCTTTTTTCATTTCGCTGTACGGTTTTTTCTGTTTTTCACCGGTCAGCTGAATAATATGGTAGCCGTAAGAAGTCTTAACAGGGCCGCTGATTTCATTGACTTTCAGTTTATAAGCAGCATTTTCAAAATCGCTGTCCATTTCGCCTGCACCGAACCAGCCGAGGTCTCCGCCTTTAGAAGCAGTTGCGGTATCGGTTGAATACTTTTTGGCCAGCGTTGCAAAGTCGGCGCCTTTATCCAGTTGTTTCTTGATATCTTCCGCTTTCGACTTGCTGGAAACAAGAATGTGGCGCGCTTTGATTTTCGGTTTTATGTCATTGTTATAATAATTTTTTAACTGCTTTTCCGTTGGATGTATGGTTGCCTCTGCCGCTTTTTGTTCAAGCAGTCCGACTTTCACACTGTTGCGGAAATCTTTTTCACTTGCATAACCGTATTGCTGCAGCGCTGTATTAAATGAGCTGCCCAATTGTTTTTTTGTATCGTTTACTTGTTTGTCAATTTCGCTCTTTTTGACAGTGTATTTTTTGGAAAGGACTTTTTCAATGGTAAGCTGCTGGAGCACAGTTGAACCATATTTATCCTTCATTGCATTATATAACTCGTCTTTGGTAACATTTCCGGCGTTCGTCTTCACGACGGCGCTATTGCCGCTGTTGCCGCATGCTGCAAGTCCGAACATGCTGCCTGCCAAAACAAGGGATAGTACCCATTTCTTCATTCAAGAACAACTCCTATTCATTTTGTCTTGCAAGAGAGATTTACAACCACTACTATAACATAAATTGAAAGAGAAAAGAAAGGGATTGCCGGGTTTCTTATGGAATTTTCACACCATGCCAATCTTCTTTTCATATGGGGCAGGCGTTTGTAGAAGGCAGGATGGATGTTTGCTGCATATGATATTGCATGGGGTTCCATTGTGAATTTGTGAAATTTAGGCCGGCAAATAGACGGGTGCCTTAACCAATACAGGGGTGGATGAATAATATACTGATGAAACAAGAGGAGGTGGATGGAATGAGCGGAGGAGCAGCTTACGGAGGCGGCTTTGCCTTGCTGGTTGTGTTGTTCATTTTATTGATCATTATTGGTGCATCCTGGGCTTGGTAAAATTTGGGGTCGGCAGCTGCCGGCCTTTCTTGTTGTGTTGTTATTGAGTGCCAAGGTAGGAGGAAAACAGTAAAATGGTCATGAGGATGTTGATCGTCCGAAAAACTCCCGGCCGGTGTTCTTCCGGTATTTCTTTTTTTGTACATAGATGGCTTGTCAATACGTTGATAAAGTATAATATAAAGAAAGCGTAACTGTAAAAAAAACAAGCACATACATGCCGGCCGGCCCCCCTCCCGAAAATTTGCAGTAAAATAAAGGCGGAGCGCGCCGGTTTAGAATCTGGGTTCGTAACGTTCCGCCTGTCTTTCGGATGGCAAATGTGTAATGCACGCTGGTCTTTTCCATGCAAGGTGGATGAACGATTATTCATTTTTAACAGGCACTGCCTTGAACCGCTCGTGGCGAATGCCGCGGGGAAGTTTTTAAAGGCCGGCCGGACAATGGGCCTTGCCGGAAAACACGCCCCTGTCTAAAACTGAAGCATCCCATGACCGGGGTCGCGCTGTTCTCAGCAGAATCATAAAAACATATAAACGAGGGAACTGAATGGAATCGATTGAACAAAAGCTGGAAAGACTGGAATTTTATCAAACATTGCTTTTAAAAATGATCGGGACCAGCCAATATCCGTTTTTCAGGCTGATTATGGAAAAACAGCTTTCAAAACAGGATATTGAACAATTTTATGCGCTGTGCGATCGTTTGAGCGATGAGCTGAAAGAACAGAAGGCGGACAAATTTGTATATTTTTATCCGCTTTTTCAAAAGTTTAAGGAATCCCTGCATGAAAAACTGCAGCCGGCGGAAGTGATTGCCGCCTGTTTGCAACAAGGGCTGTATCCTGACTTAATGAAGGCATTGAAACGGAATTTGTAGCTGCCCGAAACGGGTCAGAAGCGGTTCAGCGAAGGTTTTCCCAACAGTTCCGTTTCAATGACATCATCCAGCTCCCCATTGAAAATGGAATTTTCTACAATGTCCATAAAATCTTGACCATAAATCTGGCGTACGATCGCAGCCAGTTCCATCATGTCCGGAAATTTGCCGTAAAGATCGTAAAGCGGCATCGTGCCTTGTACGACGGTGCTTTTTTTCGGGTTAAACGCTTCCAATGACTTTAAAAAAATCTCTCTTCCTTTATTGGTTAATTGAATATACGTGTTCCGCTTGTCGTTTTCCTTTTTCGAGAATTCGAGCAAGCCGCGCTCCTCAAGCTTTTTCGAAAAATTAAAAGCTGTTGATACGTGCATCACCCCGAATTTTGCCACGTCCGAAATCGATGCGCCCTTTAAATGATAGGCAATCCATAAAATATGATGTTCATTGATGTTCAGATCGAAAGGCTTAATCCATTGCTGCCAGTCTTTTTCAATCGTTTTCCAGAGCGCTTTCGACAATTGCGTGACCCTTTTGCAAAATAGAAGATACTCATTGGTCGTCAATATTTGTTCCGTCATATTTTTCCCATCACCCCTTACCCTATATATTATCATTATGCCAGTAAAATAAAAAGTAATAAAAAACAATTTACTAAATTTTTTTGAAAAGAATAGCAAAGAAAAAGCCCGGAAAGCGGCAACCGCTTTCCGGGCAGCGAAAAGTCAGGAAGATTTTTTCTCCATTTGTTGTTCCATGTTTTCAATCGTTTTCCGGATTTCCTTGATTTCATTTTGCAGGGCGTCTTTGTTTGGCTCAATGCTTTTTTGCCATTCTTCGATACAGTGTTGGATTTCTTCCATTACGTTCGTGGCGACTTTTTTGCCTTCTGTTGAAAAATCTTCGACGGATGCTTTTAAGTCTTTTACATTTTCGGCGATCCTTTTGACCGATTCAATGAAATCACCGGAATTATTTTTGATGGCTTCCCGTATTCTTTTTCCGGAAGCGGGTGTGGTGAAAAGGACGGAAACAGCGCCTGCTGTTGCTCCAACCAGTAATCCGTAAAATAAACTGGATTTGTTCATGGAATGCACCTCCTGGAATGGTCTTTTATCCTCATGATATAGAATTTGCCAGTCTTTTGCAAAGTTCTCTTTCTTTTTTGCCGGGCTCGTCCAAAGCGATATTCCAAGCTTGACCGCGGATTGTCCTTCACGGGCGGTATGAAGGACAAAAGAGCGGACGCCACGCATCCAACTGTCTTTCATCAGCCCGATGAAAGACAAAACCTGGCCCCCGTGCCGTGGAATTGTCCTTCACAGGCGGTATGAAGGACAAAAGAGCGGGCGGCATGCATCCAACTGTCTTTCATCAGCCCGATGAAAGACAAAACCTGGCTCCCGCGCTGTGGAATTGTCCTTCACAGGCGGTATGAAGGACAAAAGAGCGGACGCCACGCATCCAACTGTCTTTCATCAGCCCGATGAAAGACAAAACCTGGCTCCCGCACCGCAGAATTGTCCTTCATAAGCGGTATGAAGGACAAAAGAGCGGGTTTTGCGCGTGCCTTCTGTTTGTTCTTTACCCGCGTCTGGTACATGTTAATCCGCATCAGGGCATATGATGTAATAGTCCAGGCAGAAAAGAGGGGGAGTTCGTTGGGGCGTGTTGCTTTCTGCTTTTTAATGGCCGGCGTTGTCCTGTTTGCCGCGATGGTCCGGCACATGCTGCTGTACCAGAAAAGAAGAATTTATCCGCCGCGGAAAGTCATAAGAAAAAGGATTGCATTTTTCGGAACGGCCGGAATGGTTTTCCTGCTTCTCGCCGCTCTGTTTCATTTATTTTAAGCTGTGCAAGCGAAAAAAACCGCCGGAAACCCGGCGGCCATTTTCACGCTTGCATGCTGTGGGCGGCATTCGTACGCTTTGCAACGGTTGAGATGATCGGAAAAAGAATAAACATCGCAACTGCATTGAGCACGGTTGCCGGCAAAACGACGGTGCCAAACAAAATGGCAAAAGGCCCTGGCAACCCGGCAATAAAGAACGCGGATCCTAAGAAAATGATGCCTGAAATCAGTGTGCCGATGGCCGTGAATACAATCAGTGCCGGCAGCTTTTTTGCCAGTTTTCCGGAAGCGAGAAGCAAACCGTAAAAAGCAAAAGAAGTGATACATTTATCGATGATGTTCGGGAAAAAACCGCCCGGGAAGCTGGTGGTCAGGCCGGAAATGATGCCGGTCAGTACACCAAGCAACAGTACGTATTTTTTCTCCCTGAACAAAATAATGCCGATAAACATCATAGTAAGCATCATATCCGGTTTCATCCCGAACACGAAGCCCGGAATCACCGTGTGTAATACCGTGCCGATCCCAACAAGCAACGCCAAGCTGACAAGTGATTTTGTCTTCATCTGTCTCCACTCTCCTATTCTCATCTCATCTGGTGCTTTCCCGACGTACCCTCATGGCCGGCGGCGAAAGATTAACCTTATTATAGCATGCAGCCGGAAAAAGTGACGCATGTTTTGATCAAATTGGGCGCAACAAAAAATGGCAGCCCAAATGGCCGCTGAAAAAAATAAGCGCGAACCCGGCTGCAAAAACGCAAAAGTGGGCTTATTCAGTGGCACTACCCGGTGCAACTTATATTTTTTTGGAAATCTCCGCGGCGATTTGCTGGAGGTCCTCCTGGCTGTAATCTTTTTCATGTGTTTTCCAGACTGCCCCGAAGCCGTCTCCTTTTCCATATCGCGGGATCAGGTGCATATGATAATGGAATACAGACTGGCCGGCAATCTCGCCATTATTGTTCAACACATTGAGCCCCACAGGCTGGAATGCCGCTTTCAATGCATTGGCTACGACAGGGACGGATTCAAAGAAATTGCGGGCAATCTCCGGCGTCAGTTCGTAGACATTCTCTTTATGTATTTTCGGGACAATCAGGGTATGGCCCTTTGTCACCTGGCTGATGTCAAGAAAAGCGTATACATGCTCATTTTCGTACACTTTTGCACTCGGGATTTCACCGTTTATAATCTTGCAAAAAATACACATTTTGATCAACCTTTCCATTTTTTTGATTTCATTATAACGGATGAAAAGGCGAAAGAAAAGGAAACGGGGCGGAAATCTGCGTTTCCGCCCCGCTCTGCAGGGTTTTTCAACTAGCCGAAAAGCACCTTTGATCAACACTTCATTTACGAATGATATGGTTGATAATGGGCTTCCTCAACTTTTTCCAACGCGATCATCCCCTTATTGGGTAACGTTTAAAGTGCATCACCTTTAAACAGATTCACCGCCAGCACCTCATGAAAAGGGTGCCTGGAAGTCGGTTATGGCTAATGTAAAGCATCGTTACTGGTCTTTGACAACCACCCCGATTGCTTGTTTTTCCCCTGCAAGTATAGGATGGGCAAATGGTTGGAATCTATACATGCGCATTGCAAAAATTTTTCAGGCGCGCAGTTGGCATTCAGTCACGAACGCTTTCATGGTACAATAAAGGGTACAGATCAGAACTTTTGACATAAAGGGGTTCTTTAGATGACATTATTGGAAGTGGCGTCCTTAACAGGTGGATATACGAAAAAACCTGTGATTCAAGATGTTTCATTTACAGTAGAAGCGGGGCAGCTGATCGGGCTGATCGGCTTAAACGGCGCCGGAAAAAGTACGACCATCCGGCATATTATCGGGTTAATGGAACCGAAAAAAGGGCGGATCACGATCAACGGCAAAAACTTAAACGCGGATCCGGACGCTTATCGGAAGCAGTTTTCGTACATACCGGAAACCCCGATTTTATATGAGGAACTGACGCTGGAAGAACATTTAAAACTGGCGGCAATGGCATATGGCATCGATGAAAAAACCTATGCGGACAGAACCGCGCCTTTATTAAAGGAATTCCGCCTGCATAAAAAGCTCGGCTGGTTTCCGGCCAATTTTTCAAAAGGCATGAAGCAAAAGGTGATGATTATGTGCGCCTTTTTAGTCCAGCCGAGCCTGTACATTATTGACGAGCCTTTTCTCGGCCTCGACCCGCTCGGCATCCAGTCACTGCTGGATTTGATGGGCACGATGAAGAAAAAGGGGGCGGGCATCCTGATGTCCACCCACATTCTTGCAACGGCAGAACGGTATTGCGACGGATTCATCATTTTGCATAACGGGCGGATCCGTGCGAAAGGAACATTAGAAGAGCTGCAGCAGCAATTTTCGATGCCCGGCGCAACATTGGATGATTTGTATATCCAATTGACAAAGGAAGATGACGATGAACGAAATTGACCGCCTTTGGAAAGAAAGATTTGCTTCCTACTTACAAAACCTAAGGCGCTATACACGGTATATTTTTAATGACCATTTGCTGTTTGTGCTGATTTTCGGGCTCGGTGCCGCCGCTTTTTATTACAGCCGCTGGGTGAAGCATCTCAGTCCAGATTTTCCCGTTGCCCTTGTAATGGGCCTTTTGCTCGGGTTGTTTCTGGCGGCGAGCCCGGTGTACACGCTGTTAAAAGAAGCGGACCGGGTGTTTCTTATCCCGATGGAAATGCGGATGCGCCCGTTTTTTAAAAAAGCGATCCTGTTTTCCTTCAGCATTCAGGCTTATCTGCTTCTGTTTGTGCTTGCCGCTTTGATGCCGATGTATGCGGCTGTTACGGGGCACGGATTCGGCCGTTTTTTTGGTCTGCTGATCCTGCTGCTCGTGTTAAAAATGTGGAACCTGCTTTTGAGCTGGAACGTGTATAAACTGCCGGAGCCGTATGCCCCTGTTTTCGACTGGATCATCCGGTTTGCATTAAGCGCCGCGTTTGTGTTTCTCGTTGTCAATGAGGCAAACCTCTTTCTTGTGGTCATTCTGGCTGTCGTTATGCTCGGCTTGTTTCTGTATTTTTACCGGCTCGCCAAAAAAAGGACACTCAGATGGGATGCGCTCATTGAACGCGAAGAAAGGCGGCTGATGGGTTTTTACCGGTTTGCAAATCTGTTTGCCGATGTGCCGGAACTAAAAGGGCAGGTCAAACGGCGCAAATGGCTCGATCCGCTCCTCGCTGGCATCCGATACGGCCAGGAACATACGTATCAATACTTATTTGCCCGCACGTTCCTCAGGACAAGCCAGTATTTCGGGCTTTTTGTCCGGCTGACTGCAATCGGGGCCGTGCTGTTGTTTTTCAGCCATGAACGGGTGCTCGCGCTCGTTCTTGCCGTCGTGTTTATTTATTTGACAGCTTTCCAAATGATCCCGATGATCGGCTCCCACGATTTAAAAATCTGGCTACGCCTCTATCCGGTGCCCCGCAAGTTGAAAGAAACGTCTTTTATCCGGCTGCTTGCAGTCTGCCTGTATGTGCAGACGGTCATTTTTGCAGCGGCGGCAGCATTGAACGGCTTGTGGATGAACGGTCTTTTAGTCCTTGTGGCAGGCGCTGTATTTTCCTGGCTGCTTGTCGCCTGGTATGTCCCCGGAAAAATTCGGCGCCAGTAACGCCGGCGTAAATTTAAAAATGGCGCAGGCTCTCCATGTAAGCGGCGGTTCAGTTGGCAAGTGGCAGCCTGCTCGTAAACATGAAAAAACGGCACAAGCTGGAGAGCCTGTGCCGTTTTTCCATGTCCAATCTTTACTGTCATCGGGCTGTACCGGTTTTAGCACCACGCCCATCTGCGGCGTTTTAAGCCACTGGCCACCCCGGTTTTTGCTAAAAAACGGAACCCCATGCCTGCAGCGGTTTTTCAAAACGCCCGAATTGCCGGGGAAAATAAAACTAGGCCGGCAACGTTGATGCTTGAGCGTTTTCAGACGTTCTGGTACCGGATGGCTGCTGCACCTAAAGTTTTGGCGGCAATAAGCATCGCTTTTTCATGAATGTCAAAGCGTGGATGGTGATGCGGATAGGCCGGGTCGGCTTTTTCCGGGTCCGCCCCTGTGAAGAAAAAGGCGCCTTTTACATGCTGTAAGTAATAGGCAAAATCTTCCCCGATCATTGACGGGTCGACTTCTTCCACATTGGTGACACCTTCGATTTCTTTTGCGCAGTCCGCCAAAAATGCTGTTTCAGCCTCATGGTTCACAACCGGCGGATATCCGCGGAAATAGTGATAATCATATGTGCAGTCCGCGGCCAGGCATGTGCCTTGGATGATCCTTTCGATTTCTTTTTCCACCCTGTCCCGCACATCTTCGTCAAATGTCCGGACCGTGCCCGTGATTTTCGCCGTATCGGCAATGATATTGAAAGCATCGCCGGATGAAAAGGACCCGACCGTTAAAACCGCGGACCGGATCGGATTAATCCGGCGGCTAATGACTTGCTGAAGATTCGTGACAAGTTGCGCCCCGACGACGACCGCGTCTTTCGAAAGATGAGGCTGGGCGCCGTGCCCGCCATGGCCCTGGATCGTCACTTCAAACCGGTCGGCAGCCGCCATAAACGGCCCTCTCCGGTATTGGATATGGCCAACCGGAACCGTTGCCCATAAATGCGTGCCGAAAATGGCATCCACACCTTCGAGGCAGCCGTCTTCGATCATGGCTTTTGCCCCGCCTGGCGCGTATTCTTCGGCATGTTGATGGATGAAAACATATTCGCCTTCCAATTCATCTTTCAATTCATGTATCGCTTTGGCGAGCATTAGCAGTGTCGCCGTATGCCCGTCGTGTCCGCATGCGTGCATCACACCCGGCACCTGTGATTGATAGGGCACATCATTTTCTTCCTGGATTGGCAGCGCATCAAAATCGGCCCGAAGCGCGATGGTTTTCCCCGGCTTTGCGCCTTTTACACGGGCGACGACACCGTTTCCGCCAACATGTTCGCGCGGCTGGATGCCGAGGTTTTTGTAAAAATCAGCAATATAGCGGGCTGTTTCCACTTCTTTAAAGGACAATTCCGGGTGCATATGGAGATATCTTCTTGTCTCCACCATTTCCGGGTACAAACCGTCCAGTTTTTTATGTATTTTTTCCAACACTGTCATCTGCGATTCCCCCAACCTGTTATTTTTACTATTATACCATAATTGTGAAAAAGTCTGCTGCTTTATCGCGGTAACAGCGAAAAGAAAGCGGCGCCTCGGATGCAGGCTGCCGCTGTTGACGCCTTACTACATCATTTACCGCACCGTGTCTAAACGGGCCGCTGTTGGCCTGTGCGAATGGGAGAACGCAGCTCAAGCCGCCCCGTTGGACATGGACATGGGTCAAATCAGAAACATTGCGACTATCGTTGTCACAATGAGACCGGTGATGACAGGAATTACATTTCGCCTTGCCAGTTCAAACGGGTCGACATTGCAAATGGCGGCAGCTGGAATTAATGCCCAGGGAATGATTGTTCCCCCGCCGACAAAGATTGCGGCAATTTGCCCGAGTGCGGTCAGGGTGGCGGCTCCCGACCCGATCGCATGGGCAAACAGCGCTGCAATTGACCCGGCAAGTGAAATGCCGGAAAATCCTGATCCGTCAAGGCCGGTAATGATGCCAACGCCGGCTGTTGTCAGTGCGCCGATTTCTTTTGAGACCGGCATAACTGATGCCAGGGCGCTGCCGAGATCATTCACAATTCCTTGGGAAGCGTCCGGCAGATCGGCATGGATCATCGTATGAAAACCATCTCCGCCAAGATAGAAAAACGCGGCAATTGGAATGACGGGGCCGAACACCTGGAAACCGAACTGCAGACCGTCTATCAAATATTTTGTTACTTTTTCAAGGCCGTTTTTATGGGAACCGGCCATTGTAATGAGCAGCAGGATCATGATCGAGGTGCCGCCAACGAGTGCGGTTGCCGCATCCCCCTGCAAATGAAAAAGAACCATGGCAACGATGTCAAGGATGAAAAAAACAGGAATGAAAAGAGCAAAAAGTTTTTTGTATACCGGCTTGAGCGTGGGGACTTTTGCATCAGGCGGTGCGGTGCGGCCGGCCGGTTTCTCCCCGGTAGCAAGCAAGCCTTTTTTCATATCGCGTTTAAGCAGCAGAAAAGCGGTCACGGTCGTTACCACGCCCATCACGATGACGAGTGGCACGCTCGCTTCTATTACGGACGATACAGGAATGCCGGCACCGTCAGCTGTCAGTTTCGGCGCCCCTTGGATGACATAGTCGCCGGAGAGGGCGATCCCGTGCCCGAACAAGTTCATTGCGACAGCTACACCGATCGCCGGCAGCCCGACCCGGAGTGCAACCGGCAAAAGCACAGCCCCCATCAGTGCGACAGCAGGGGAAGGCCAAAAGAAAGTGGAGATAAACAGCATGAAAAAGCCGATGACCCAAAAAGCGAGATTCGGTCCTTTTATCAGCTTTGCGAACGGGGCCACCATCACATCATTGATCCCGGTATCAAGCATGCTTCTGCTCATTGAGACGATAATGGAAATGACAAGAATGATGGGCAGCAATTCTTTGATCGCAAATACAAAACTCGTAAAAATACCGCTGACAGACGCAGTGAACGACCCCGTTGCAATCCATGCAATGATAAAAATACCGGCAATACATACAAAGGACGTATCCTTTTTCAGTACCATCATCAGGATAATGAAAAGAATAAACATCAAATACACAAAGTGAATGGCAGTCAAATCGATGCCCATTTCCATTGCCCCCTTCTTGATGCAGCATATGGCGAGGGCAAGAAATGGGTGACTGTCACGATCAGAGTGCTTATAGCAATATTATCTGCGTAAATCCAAATGGTCACAGCAACAGATCCCGGCTACCTGAGCAGGCGGCCGGAATCTGTTTATCCTTCTTCTTCATCTTGTGGGATGACATATTCTTTTGTAAAAGCAGGGGCATCGTATGTGCTTTTGTTTGTGCCGATTTCATCCAGATCCAGGCTATGGATAAGCAAATAGTCAATGGAACGCTTCCATCTTTCGAAACTTTCTTCGTCTTTCCAGCCGGTAATGGCGATATACGTATCCCCTTTTACCGGGCGGAGGAGCCGATATGCTGCAAAACCGGGCTTGTTTTCTATGGCCGGGGTGTTTTTTTTGAAGTGGAATTCATAAACCGGTTTTCCTTCATCCGGAATCGGAAGATGGGTAAAAATGAAGAATATGCCGTCTTCCAAATTTCCGCTGGAGGCAGCCAGCTGATAACGGCGCGGCGAGGCAAAAACGGTTTTCCCCTCCGTTTCGTGCAACAACAGGGCATGTTCCGGGTTTTGCAACAGCACCATCTTTTCATCGGGATACTTTTCCTTTATTTTTAAGAGAAAATCATAAGTACCCGTTGTGACGTAGACATTCATTTCTATCACCCCTCTCTACTTCCAGTTTAACCTATATCTTTCCGCTGTTCAATTTGTAAAGTTTTGCAAAATAAAGACGGCGGCCGAAAGCGAATAGAAATAGGAAGCGGCTCACGCCTTTTCATCTTTTCTGTCTGTGCCGGAGAGGCGATGGGGGAAGGAAGCGGCACAAAATGGAATAATAATGAAAAAACCGGGTAAAAATCGGACATAGCCTGTATTTCGCGTACAACCCTAAGGAAAAGCAAAATACGGCAAATTTGTGACAGTTGAAAGAGCTGGCTGCACAATGCTTTTTAAAACGATTATAGTAAAAAAAGATATTACCCTTTCAGGATAAAATAGTTTTTATTTGAAAAGAATTATTATAAAATAAATGGTGACTGTGTGGCGTGAGGAGGATAACATTTGAAGAAAAAAATCCTAAACGATTCCCTTTTAAAAGCGGCCAGGGGAGAACAGACAGGCCGCGTCCCCGTCTGGTATATGCGGCAGGCCGGCAGATCCCAGCCTGAATACCGGAAGCTGAAAGAAAAGTATTCTCTGTTCGACATCACGCATCAGCCGGAACTGTGCGCATATGTGACAAGGCTGCCGGTAGAGCATTACGATGTGGATGCCGCCATTCTTTATAAAGATATCATGACGCCGCTCCCCGCCCTCGGTGTGGAAGTTGAAATCCTCAAAGGAGCAGGCCCTGTCATACATAACCCGGTTTCTTCGTTAAAAGATGTGGAAAAATTGGGGGAGTTGCATCCGGAAGAAGATGTTCCCTATGTTCTGGAGACGATCCGGCTGTTAACGGAGGAACAATTGGCGGTTCCGTTGATCGGATTTTCCGGCGCGCCTTTTACTCTGGCCAGTTATATGATTGAAGGCGGGCCTTCAAAAGATTATAGAAAAACAAAAGCGTTTATGTATACAGAACCAAAAGCGTGGTTTGCGCTGATGGAAAAACTGGCGGATATGATCATCGTGTATGTAAAAGCGCAAATCAAAGCCGGAGCCAGCGCCATTCAAATATTCGATTCATGGGTGGGTGCTTTAAATGCAGCGGATTACCGCTATTATATGAAACCTGTGATGGAACGGATATTTACCGCGCTGCGAACAGAAAATGCCCCGTTCATCTTGTTCGGTGTCGGGGCCGGGCATCTGGCGCTTGAATGGAACAGCCTGCCAATTGATGTGGTTGGCCTCGACTGGCGGCTGCCGATCCAAAAAGCGCGCGCGCTCGGCGTGACAAAAGCAATCCAGGGCAATCTTGACCCCGCCGTGCTCTTGTCCCCGTGGGAAGTTATTCAAGAAAAGGCGGCCGCCATACTGGACGAAGGCATGGCGCAGCCGGGTTACATCTTTAACCTCGGGCACGGCGTCACCCCTGATGTCCGTCCGGAAACATTAAAAAGGCTGACAACGTTTATTCATGAATACAGCGAAAGAAAACAACAGGAGGAAGCATAATGGAAAAGAAAAAAATCGGACTGCTTGTCATGGCGTACGGCACGCCGTATAAAGAAGAAGATATTGAGCGTTACTATACCCATATCCGGCACGGGAGAAGGCCCCAGGATGAGATGCTGGAAGATTTGAAACGCCGGTATAAAGCAATCGGAGGTCTGTCCCCGCTTGCCAAAATAACAGAAAACCAGACATATGCGCTTGAAGCGAGGCTGAATGAACGGACGGACGGAGCGGAATTTAAAGCTTATATCGGCTTAAAACATATTGAACCTTTTATTGAAGATGCCGTCAAACAAATGCATGATGACGGTATTGAAGAAGCGGTATCGATCGTGCTTGCGCCACATTACTCGGCTTTTAGCGTGAAATCGTACAACGAAAGGGCGAAAGAAGCAGCGGCAAAACTGGGTGGGCCCGCCATCCAATCGGTCGAAAGCTGGTATGATGAACCGAAATTTGTCGATTTTTGGGCACAGCAACTTCAGAAAACGTATGCTACAATGAGTGAAGAAGAACGTGCGTCTTCCTGCCTGATTGTATCCGCCCACAGCCTCCCGGAAAAAATTTTGCAGTACGGCGACCCGTATCCGGAACAAATCCGGGAAACAGCTGATCTGATTGCGGAGGCAGCGGGCGTCCAGGCGTATGCAGTCGGCTGGCAAAGTGCAGGCAATACGCCGGATCCGTGGCTCGGCCCCGATGTGCAGGACCTTACAAGAACGCTGTATGAAAAACATCATTATAAGGCTTTCATTTATGCTCCGGTCGGGTTCGTTGCGGAACATCTGGAAGTTTTATATGATAATGATTATGAGTGCAAGGCAGTTTGCGATGCAGTCGGCGCATCGTATTATCGCCCGGAAATGCCGAATGACAACCCGGCTTTTATTGATGCGCTGGCTGAGGCCGTTTTGAAAAAAACAAAATTCGGTTTACTGCCGCAAGAATAGGCAGCCGCCGGAGATTTTTAACGTATTTCCATAAAACATGACATTATTGCCAAAGAAGGTGCTGACCATGGCCGGAAACAGAAAAAAAGTAGCTGTACTTGGCGGCGGAATCACCGGCTTGACAGCTGCTTATTATTTGCGGCGCCTTGTTGAGGACCAACAGCTGCCGCTTGATGTGATATTGTTGGAAAAAGGGCGCCGGCTTGGCGGCAAAATCCAGACGGTCAGGCGTGCCGGATTTGTCATTGAACGCGGGCCGGATTCTTTTCTGGCAAGAAAGCAAAGCGCTTTGCATCTGGCAGAAGATCTCGGGCTTTCGCCTTCCCTCGTATCCAATGCGACAGGCAAATCTTATATTTTATTAAACCAACAGCTCTATCCGGTGCCAAGAGGGTCTGTGATGGGCATTCCGACAAGATTAGCGCCTTTTTTTGCTTCTCCTTTGTTTTCCGTTACCGGCAAAATCCGGGCGCTCTGCGATTTGATCCTGCCCCGGAAAAATACCGGTGAAGACCAGTCAGTCGGGGATTTTGTCCGCTACCGGCTCGGTGAAGAAGTGCTGGAAAACCTTGTTGAACCATTATTGTTCGGGGTATATGCCGGGGATGTCGACGAGCTGAGCGTGCTGGCAACGCAGCCTCAATTTTTCGAGGCTGTCCAAAAGCACCGCAGCCTGATCCTCGGCATGAAAAAAGTAGCAGCGGAATTTGCGCAAGACTCCAGGCCTACCCGGAAAAAGGGGGCTTTTTTAACCTTTCAAAACGGCCTTGAAACGCTCGTTGAAGCACTTGAGGAAAAAATCGGCGCTGAGGCAGTCATGAAGGGTGTGACGGTGGACGCGATTGAAAAAAGCGCGGGCGGCGGGGATTACAGGATCACATTGACAAATGGAACCCACATGAAAGCGGATTATATTATTTCAGCCCTCCCCCATTTTTCGCTCCCCCATATTTTTTCAAAGTATGCTTTTTTTGCGCCGCTCGAAAAGGTGCCATCCACGTCCGTCGCAACCGTATCGATGGCGTTTCCGGAGAGCGCGGTAAAAAAAGACATTGACGGGACAGGCTTTGTGGTGACGAGAAACAGTGATTATACAATTACAGCCTGCACGTGGACGCATAAAAAATGGCCGCACACCGCACCGGAAGGAAAAGCGTTGCTGCGTTGTTATATCGGCCGGTCGGCGGAAGCCGCGGTCGTCGATCTCGCAGATGACAGGATCCAGAAAATCGTGCTGGAAGATTTGAATAAAATCATGGAAATTACAGCAGAACCGGAGTTTACGGTTGTTTCCCGCTGGAAATATGCAATGCCGCAATATACGGTAGGCCATAAAGAAAGAATGGATAAGATTTTAGCGGCAGCCAAACATGAATTGCCGGGCATTTCTTTTGCCGGCAGCTCGTTTAACGGGGTCGGCGTGCCGGACTGCATCTCCCAGGGAAGGGCGGCGGTTGGCGAGATGCTCCGGTACTTCCAACTCAAGGCTGAATTTTAATAGACAGTGAAGAAGCGGTAGGGTGCATTCGACTGGCACCTGCCGTTTTTATTGTCCCGAAACGGGAGTCAGGCATGTATAAATTTTTCCGGCGCGTTGCCAGGTAAGTATGCCGCATCAGCGCGCACTCCCCAATGGAGAAATGCTTTATTTGAAGAAGCGGGCAAGCTGAAAAATGAAAAGCTTGAATGATTCGTTTTGGCAAGAAGCAGATTCACTGAATGCAATTACTTGATGTTCAAGGGGAAACGTGGTATATTACTTTTTGTGCAAAAATGACCAAAAAACCAAAATAGTCAATTGTTCTCGAGGGAGGTGGAAAGCTTGGAAACGGACCGCAGGCTGCAAATATTAAACGCTGCTACAAAATCTTTTGCCCAGTATGGTTATAAAGCGACAACAATGGATCTGATCGCGAAAATGGCCAATGTTGGAAAAGGGACCATTTATAACTTTTTCCGCAATAAAGAAGAATTATTCCATGAAATCATTGCCCGCCTGATTGATGAAATGGAGCAGGTGGCAGAAGCGTCAATGGATCCAGATGCTTCCTTTTATGCCAATCTGCATTCCGCTCTGTTCAGCATCCTTGAATTCCGCAAAACCCATCAGCTGACGCTTAAATTATTTGAAGAGCAGAAAGAAATGGGAACGCCGGCCGTCAATGACATGGTCGAGAAAATTGAAGAGCGGATCATTGACTATTTGAAGGGGATGCTCGAACGGGCGATACAGGCGGGGAAAATCAAACCGTGCAATCCGGAACTGACCGCTTTTATCATGTTTAAACTGTACGTCGCCATTATTTTTGACTGGGAAAAGCACCATGATTCCCTGTCGAAAGAGGAAATCGCGGAGGCGTTTGAACTGTATTTGTTAAAAGGGCTGCAGAACTGATTTTTCGGTTGGAAAAGGAGGTATTTTAGATGGACAATTTATGGTTCGCGGAAATACGGAATATTTTACGTTCGCCGAAAAAGCTGATTGAAACGGCAGCCATTATTCTTGTGCCAATTTTATATGCCGGCATGTTTATCTGGTCTTTTTGGGATCCGTACGGGCATCTTGAAAAATTGCCGGTTGCCGTTGTAAATGAAGACAAAGGAGCACAAATGGAGGGGGAACATCTCGCCCTCGGGGATAAGCTCATCAAAAATTTAAAGGAAAAGGACAGTTTTGATTTTCACTTTGTCGATAAGCAAACAGCGGAGAAAAAACTGAACGATAACCAATATTATATGATTATAGAGATCCCTGAAGATTTCTCTAAAAACGCAACCACATTACTGGATAAAAACCCAAAAAAATTGCAGTTGAACTATATTCAAAACCAAGCAATGAACTACACTTCTTCCAAAATTGAAGAATCTGCAATGACAAAAATAAAATCGAGCGTTGCAGAACAGGTGACAAAAACGTATGCGGAAGAAGTATTCGGCAAAGTGAAAGAGATGGCAAACGGCTACCGGTCTGCCGGAAACGGGGCAAGTAGCCTTGCCAAAGGGAGCGGAAAACTAAACGACGGCGCAGTTGTCTTAAGAAAAGGAACGGAAAATTTATTGACCGGCGCTACAGCCTTGAACGACGGCATCGGTCGGGTTCATAACGGCGCGGCTGATTTAAACAAGGGCGCTTTGAAACTGTATAACGGTTCACGCACGCTCGGCGAAGGAATTGCCCAGGCGAACAGCGGCGCCGTTTCCTTGAAAAACCATTTAGCCCAATTGGCGGCAAGCTCGGTTACTTTTTCAAACGGGCTGTCGGAGGCAAAATCGGGTGCTGACAAGGTCGCAAATGGTTCAAAATCGTTGGCCTCAGGCATGAACCAGCTGCAGACGGCAAGTGGCCAGTTGCTTGATGCGTCGAAACAGCTTCAATCTGGTGCCGACAAGGTGGCAAACGGGAGCGCCACATTAAGTAATGGCTTAAATGATGCAAACAAAAAGCTTCCGGCGTTAACGAGCGGCACCGCCAAAGTGCAAAGCGGCGTAAAAGAGCTGCAACAAAAGTTGCCTGAAAATCTTGCAGCGGGCATTACAAGCCAGATGGAGAAAACGATGATGTCCCCTCGTGTTCAGTCACAAATCGATGCGATGAGCGGTAGCATGTTTGACCAGCAAAAGGCACAGGCAGAAAACTTGCTCAGCCAGTTAAAACAAGTGCTGCCACCCGAAACGTATCAGACGGTTTCCAACCAAATCTTAAGTAATTATACAGATAAAAAGAAACAGGAATTCCAACAAGCATTCCAAGACGAGGTCAAAAATAAGCTTTTGGCATCGTTAACCAGCGGGTCTGCCTCTACGCAAGCCGCTTTGCAAAGCCAAATTCAACAGGCGATTGCTCCGTACTTTTCCGACCTGAACGAAGGGCTTACAAAGGTAAGCAGCGGGCAGCAAAAATTGCAAACTGGTATTGACCAACTTACCAAAGGTGCCAATACTTTGAATGCTGGCGCACAGCAACTTGCAAGCGGCCAAAATGCATTCGTCAAAAACGCAACCATTTTTAACGGGAAACTGCAACAAGCTGCATCTGGCGCAAACAGCCTTGAATCCGGGGCGACGGCGGTTGCATCCGGGCTTGGCCAGCTTTCTAGAGGATCAGGTCAGCTCGTAACCGGAACGAAACAACTGGCAGACGGGTCAAGCACGCTTGCAGAAGGGACCGGAAAACTGGCAGACGGTTCAAACGAATTGACGAACGGTACACAATCGCTTGCAAACGGCTCAAGCGTGCTCGTAAAAGGCACGTCCCAATTGTTAAACGGCGCAGGCCAGTTGCAAAGCGGCAGCAAGCAGTTGAACAACGGTGCGGGCAACCTTGTTTCCGGCACAGGCCAATTAAATGCCGGCGCAGACAAACTGAGCAATAAACTTGGCAAAGCGGCTGACCAGGCCGGAGCCATCAACCCGACCGGCGCCACTTATAATATGATGAGCAGCCCGGTCCGTCTGAATCATGATGCTGTGACAAAAGTGCCGAACTATGGTACCGGCCTTGCACCGTATTTCTTATCGCTCGGGCTTTTTGTCGGCGGATTATTGCTGACGATTATCTACAATGTAAAAGCACCGGCAATCATGCCGAAAAACGGGGTAACCTGGTTTCTTGGAAAATTCGGCGTCATGGCACTGATTGGCGTCTTACAATCGCTTTTGGCAGATTTCATTCTGCTTGATCTGCTGAAATTGCATGTGCAAAGTGTGCCGCTGTTTATGATCGCAACCATTGTGACAAGCCTGACCTATATGGCGATCATTCACTTTTTGGTTGCGGCATTCGCCAACCCGGGCAGATACATTGCCGTCATCATTTTGATTTTGCAACTGACGACAAGTGCAGGTACATTCCCGCTTGAATTGATTCCAAAACCGCTTCAGGGTGTTC
This sequence comes from Weizmannia sp. FSL K6-3076, assembly GCF_038007245.1. NCBI lineage: Bacteria > Bacillati > Bacillota > Bacilli > Caryophanales > Bacillaceae > Heyndrickxia > Weizmannia sp. FSL K6-3076. The sequence continues at coordinate 954,121 of NZ_JBBOWU010000001.1, forward strand.
ATGATCTGATGCCGATGACCTATTCGCTGCAAATGTTCAAAGCGGTGATTTCAAGCGGCGATTTCAGCTACATGTGGCAAAATGTTGATAAGCTTTCGGTCTTTTTTGCAGCGTTTATCTTTCTTTCCCTTCTGTACTTTGTTGTGAAATTTAGACATCTTCACAGGATGGCAGAAAAGGAAGGAGCAGCCTCTCCGGTAGAAGCATAAGAGATTTGCTGTAAAAGCAGCAGGACGAAGCCATATTGGCCGATCCTGCTGCTTTTTTATTGCAAAATATGACGAACAGGATAAATTGCTTCAGGCAACACGTAAAGGAGGAATGGTTAGTCCGACTATAGTTGTATTTGTAAATGGAGCTGCATGCCGGTATTTTATATTTCAAGGGCTTGCCGGACATTGCTGTAAAAGACAGGTTTCCGCCATTTTCCATGTGAAGCGATCACAAAAGCAGCCCCTTTTTCGGAAACAATGATAAAACTTTCACAAACTTGTCATGAACGGGTATAAAAGCGCTTTCTGCAGGGGCTTATAATAAGATTAGAGATGGTGTAAAGGAAAGGGTGAGAGAGGTGGGCTACGAACGATTGGCCAGTAAACTGGTGCAGCTTTCGGGAGGCGGGGAAAATATTCAAGCGGTTTTCCACTGCTCAACAAGGCTCCGCTTTAAATTAAAAGACCCGGGGCGGGCAAAAAAAGCGGCGGTAGAGGAGCTTGACGGGGTGATTTCGGCCGCTGTTTCCGGCGGGTATTTTCATATTGTGACAGGGATAAATGCCGGGGAAGTGCACAATGACATGTTAAAATATCTGCATCTAGTCCGGATGGAAAGCGGGCAACGGGAAGAAACTTCTGGCTTTGAAAACCCGGTCATGCAGCCGGGCAGATTAACCGGACGCCCGGATGCGGCAGAAATATCCGGCCTTGAGGATCAATTGTTTCATCAGATGATGGACACGGCGACATCCATTTTGAATGCCCGGGGCGGAGGCGAGCCGGTTATGGTCGTTTTATTCGGGTGCAAAAACAAAGAACCGGCCGTTGCCGGAGGTATCCCGCATAAGAAAACGGAAGAACCGGTGCGATATCAGAAAAAGGAAATGATCGCCAGCCCGTTTACAGGGGAAACGATCCCGCTTGAGCAAGTCAATGATCCTGCATTTTCTTCCGGCATACTCGGCAAAGGGGTCGGCATTAAGCCTTCTGTTGGCAAGCTTTTTGCGCCGATCAGCGGGACGGTAACGGCGGTGTTTCCGAGCGGGCACGCGATCGGCATCACGTCCAAAACCGGCATTCAAATTTTGATTCATATCGGTATTGATACGGTCCGGCTCGAAGGAAAATATTATCATGTCCATGTGAAAAAAAGCCAGCCGGTTGAAAAAGGTGAAATGTTAATCGAATTTGATATTCCTGAAATCGAAGCAGCCGGGTACGATTTAACTTCCCCGGTTGTGATCACGAACGCGGACAATTATGTTGAGGTGCTGGAAACGGACCGGAAAAAAGTTGTTGCCAGTGACCAGCTGATGACGATAGTCAGTTAAAAAACAAACAGGGTGCCGCATGCGGCGCCCTGTTTGTCAGTAAACAATATCCACCTGATGATCTTTGAAAAAACGGAGCCATTCATCACTCGGTTTTTCATCTGTGACCACAAAGTCAACAGCCGAAAAATCCGCAAAATGGACAAAGGCAATTTTGTCGAATTTGCTTTTGTCCGCGAGCAGAATGACTTTATTTGCCTGTTTGAGCATTTCCTTTTTAATATGGCTTTCCGCTTCATTCGAGTCGGTGATCCCCCGCACCATGGAAATGCCTTTACAACTGAACAGCGCCACATCGACATTGTATTGGCGCACAGCATGTTCAGCAACAGAACCGACCAGCGAATTGGAACGTTTCCGCAGCGCTCCGCCTGTTGACAGAAGCTGAATGTTTGACTGGGCCAGTTCGCTTAATGCGATGGCAGAATTGGTTAAGACGACAAGTCCCTCTTTCGTTCTGTTCAACTCTTTTAACGCTTCCAACACGGTCGAGCTCGCATCCGCCACAATCGTATTTCCGTCTGAAATGAGCGGCTGCAGCTTGCCGGCAATGTTTTGCTTTGCTTCCATATTGACGGTGAATCTTGTCTGGTAGGGGAGATCTTCATTTGTATGGAGATTGAGCACAGCACCCCCGTATGTCCGCGTCACAATTCCTTCTTTTTCAAGCTTCTCCAGATCTCGCCTGATCGTCTCTTCCGTTACTTGAAACTCCTTTGCCAAATTGGCAACATACACTTTTTTCTCCCGGTACAGCGTATTTAAAATTTTATCTCTCCGTTCAAAAGCCAGCATGTCCCCAACCCCGTTCCTGTCCTGTATCCTTTTCTCTGATAAGTCCATTTTAGCAAAAATCGTCCGTTTAAAAAAGAAAACAACAAAAGTACAATAAAATAAATAAAAAAATCTTTTTTTATATTGATTTATGTTTGTTCTTTCGCTAGTATAGGAAATGTGAAGAAGGGTTTTCACAAACCAGTTAAAGAAAGCGGTTTCTGAACCAAATTTTGAAGTGCACGCATGGCGGCTTGTTTGTCCCGCTGCCAACAATCAATATAACATGGAAGGAATAAGGGCGGCGGAAAAAGCCATACAGATTGCTTTTGATGGTTTGTATATCGGACTGCTGGCGGATTTTTCATCTGGTAATAAGATAGAAGATTTTAAAATAAAGGAAATCGAGGGGTAAAATGTGATCAGAAAAGCGAGTGTAATGTTTGTGCATAAGGATCAATATGAGGAATACAAGCGCCGGCATGACCATATCTGGCCGGAAATGTCAAAAGAATTAAAGGCGCACGGGGCCCGTAATTATTCGATTTTTTTGGATGAAGAAACGGGTCGGTTATTTGCTTATTTGGAAGTGGAAGATGAAGCGCTCTATGAAAAAATGGCAGATACAGAGATTTGCAGAAAATGGTGGGACTATATGGAACCGCTAATGGAAACCAATCCCGATAACAGCCCTGTGTCTGTTGCATTAAAGGAAGTTTTTCACCTGACCTAACAGCCATCCCATTCAGAACTCCAGCAGTTCACATTGTAAGCGATATCAAACCCTTCATAAAAATGATAACAGAAAGGCGGAGAAGAAATGGCGAGAATAGGAAGCAAAAGCACGACCGGCTGGAAAGCGACAATTTCGGTTGCCATGGCCAATTACATTGAAGCCGGTTCCATTATCGCAGCAGCCAGCAGTTTGACGCTCTGGCAGGCTTACCTGCACTTAAACAGCATTTCCGTGGGTTTGTTAAGCGCCCTCAGTGCCAACGCATTTGGCGCGGCAATCGGAGCACTGTTCGGCGGGTATTTAACCGATAAATACGGCAGAAAATTTATCTACACGTATGATTTGCTTGTATATATGCTTGGTGTGTTTTTGATTGCGGTTTCCGTCAACTTTCCGATGCTGTTAATCGGCACCATTATTACCGGGGTAGCCGTAGGAACAGGGGTGCCTGCTTCGTGGACATATATTGCGGAAGAAGCCCCGCATTCAAAGCGTGCGGCCCATGTAGGTACGGCGCAATTGGCATGGTCAACGGGGCCAATGATCACGTTTCTGCTCGCCGTTTTGCTTGCGCCGCTTGGCCTGCTCGGCAGCCGGATTATTTTCCTCCATCTATTAGTCATCGCATTCATCACTTGGTATATCCGCCAGGGGCTTGAAGAATCAGCCATCTGGAAAGAAGATAAAGAAAAAGAAAAAACCGACGCCCGGCTGGGGAAAAAATCAAGAAGCTCCTTGAAAGAATTATTTCGTTTAAAAGTAAACCGCCAGGCCCTCTTTTTACTGATCGGCATTTATCTATTCTGGAACTTAACGGCAGGGGCAATGGGGTACTTTATGCCCTATATTTACCAAAATGTTGGCGGCCTGACGAACGAACAGGCGAACTTGCTGCAAGCTTTCCTCTGGGCGTTAACGGTGCTGACAACCTATGTTGTCTTTATGAGGCTGGGTGACCGTTACAGCCGGCGTTTCCTCTTTGGTTTAGGGGCGGTGATGGGCATTGCCGCATGGCTTATTTTGACTTTTACAGGGATGAATTGGTTCTCCCTTTTTGCCTTTGTTATTCTCTGGGGAAGCGCTGCCGGATTCGGCGCCCAGGCGTTTTACGGCTTGTGGGCGAGCGAACTGTTTCCGACCCGGTACCGCGCGGGCGCACAAGGGTTCATTTATTTCCTCGTCCGGTTCGGAATTGCCATCTGGTCTTTTCTGCTTCCGACCATTATGGACACGCTCAGTTTTAAAGTAGCGGGAATTGTAATGATCGTATTCCTTGTCATCCATTGTATCATCGGAATCGCGCTCGCACCGTCTACACAAGGAAAAACGCTGGAAGAAATTGAAAAAGAACGGTTCGGGACCGTTCGGGACGGGGAAAAACGAGCCGTTACACCAACAACTGCAGCGGAACATTTGAATCAGTAAACCAAAAGGCACAAGTGCGGATCACACTTGTGCCTAAAAGATTATCTGTTTTTTGCCCGGCTGACCCTGAGTTCGGGCTGTTTGCTTCCGGCTGGCAACAACGTCATCAGCGAACCCGCGACGATCAGGATAATCCCGACCGTAACAGCCGGCGTAATCGCTTCTCTCAGAAAAATGAGGGCCAAAATTGGCGCCAGTGCAGGCTTAATAAAGAAAACCATCGAAGCCATTGATGCACTTGTTACATCCATCGCAAGGAAGTAAAACGCAAACCCGAGCCCGGTGACAAAAATGCCGATATAAATCAGGCTTGGCAGCGTATGCCATGCAATTCCGCGGAACACGGGCACATTTGCAAATACGCCGAGGCCAACGGAACGCAGCCAGCCCGCAACAAATCCAATTTTCGAAATCAATACAAGCGCAAGAATTTCAATGCTGCCGGTAAAAAAGCTCAAACAGGTTAAAATGACACCATCACATTTAAACTGCTGGCTGCCTTTTCTGCCGACAACACTGTAAAGCGCAAACGTAACCGCCGAAAGAAGCGCAACAATGATGCCAAATGGACTTTGGATTTCAAACGGGTTGACGATAAACAAAATGCCGACCAAGCTGATGCCCAATGCAACCAGCGTCCGCTTCGAAAGACGCTCTTTTAAAAGAAAATGGGCGAGCGGAATAACAAACAGCGGGTTGCAACTGAACAAAATCGCAACGGTGGAAGCTTTCGTATAAACAATGGCCAATTGGTAAAATGTCATGCTAATAACAACACATAAAAAGCCGGTTACAACAAAAAATAAAAAACTGTCCTTTGTCATGTGAAAATGATATTTTTTCATATGCTGAAACGCCAATGGCGACAATATAACCGCGCCAATAAAAAAGCGAAGCAGGTTCAATTGGATCGGATGAAACGTACCGGCAACCATTTTTATGGCAATTTCCATCGTGCTGAAAAATATAGCAGACAAAACAATGTATAAAATTCCTTTTTTCATGCTCATTACCTCGATCTCTTTCAAAATGTTTAAATGGTTATCCGGTCATCTGATGATCAACAAAAAACGGCAGCGCAAATTCCCCTATTCCAGTTTTATTCCATCTCTTATTATAATGCTCTTCCATTCATAAAGAAAAGGACAACTATGTGAACAATAGAACAAATTGGTGTCTGCCGCCTGAAGAATTCGTTTCCTTCTCCTTTCATCTTATTTTTCCTTCGATTTTCGCTTGTTTCCTGATGGATTTGTTTTGCAGAGGAACGAGAAAGCCCATGCAGCCCGCAACCCGGTTTCGGACTTGGGAGAGAAGTCCAGCGAATATGAACGATCACGAAAACTTGTAAGAATGGCGGAACTTTAAGTATCTGAAAGTGCCACCTTTTTGACGATCTGTTGAATCAATAGACAAAGAACAGCAAAAAACAAACAACATCATAGTTATATAAATTATGTTTGTTTTATTTGACACCCCAACATAGCCACATTAAAATAAAAGAAGAAACAAAAAATTTCAGATTGAAAGGCTGGGAGAGGATGAAAACGGCTACAAAAACATACCAAATGTATATTGACGGGGAATTTACAGACGCTGCTTCAAAAGAAACTTCCCAAGTTATAAACCCGGCAACAGAAGAAGTGATTTCCGAAGTCCCGAAAGCAACAATCGAGGATGTCAGAAGGGCAATCGATGCGGCAGAACGTGCCCAGAAATCATGGGAAAAATGTCCTTCTTCTGAACGGGCCAAATACTTAACTGCGATAGCACAGGAAATCCGCCGCAACGCCGATGCTTTGGCGCGCGTCATTTCAGAAGAAGTCGGAAAAACGCTGGAACTTTCCACAACCGAAGTCCATTTTACAGCCGATTATATCGACTACATGGCCGGCTGGGCGCGGCGGTACGAAGGGGAAATCGTGCCAAGCGACCGCCCGAAAGAAAACATTTTCGTCTACAAAGCCCCCATTGGCGTCATTGCTGGCATTTTGCCATGGAACTTCCCGTTTTTCCTCATCGCCCGTAAAGCAGCGCCGGCGCTGATTACCGGAAATACGATTGTGATCAAACCGAGCGGGGAATCGCCGAACAATGCGTTGGAATTTGCAAAAATCATTGACAAAATCGGCCTGCCGAAAGGGGTTATCAATATTGTCACAGGCAGCGGAAGCACGCTCGGGGATGAACTGTCCCGCAACCCGAAAGTTGGCATGGTCAGCCTTACCGGCAGTTACAGTGCAGGAGCGGCCGTGATGCGGGCAGCCGCGGACAATATTACAAAAGTTTCGCTTGAATTAGGCGGGAAAGCCCCGACGATTGTGATGGACGATGCCGATATCGATCTTGCTGTCAAATCGGTTGTTGAATCGCGTGTGATCAATACCGGGCAGGTTTGCAACTGCACAGAACGCGTATATGTTCAAGAAAGTGTCGCAGATGTGTTTATCAGCAAAATCGTCAAAGCCATGCAGGACGTCAAATTCGGTGACCCGCTTGCCGAAGAAGGGCTGGATATGGGGCCGCTTGTCAGCAAAAGCGCACTGGAAAGCGTCGATCAAATGGTGAAAAGAGCGGTTGAAGGCGGCGCCAAAGTGTTAACCGGCGGCAAACCGGCTGGCAGGGACAAAGGCTACTATTATGAGCCGACCGTGCTTGTCAATGTCGATAACACAATGGAAATCATGCGCGAGGAAATTTTCGGGCCGGTTCTCCCGATTGCGACGTTTAAAACACTTGATGAGGCGATTGAACTGGCAAATGACTGCCAATACGGCCTGACTTCTGCCATTTTCACTTCCAATGTAGACACAATGATGCGTGCCAGCAATGAATTGAAGTTTGGCGAAACGTATGTGAACCGTGAAAGCTTTGAAGCGATCCAGGGCTTCCACGCCGGCTGGAGAAAATCGGGCGTCGGCGGTGCAGACGGCAAACACGGCCTCAAAGAATACTTGCAAACGCATGTTGTATATGTACAATACAAATAATCAAAAGCGCCGGCCGGCAGCCGGCGTTTTTGATTATCGCAGTTTCTCAATTTCTTTCATGATTTTTTCAGCATCAAAGTCCGCACTTCCGTCAAAGTCTTTTATAAGCTCACCGTCTTTATTGACGACATAAAAACTCGTGCCGTGGACAACCTGGTCATTTCCATCCGATTTGGCGACCGGGTTTTTAAAATTTTTCATCGCAAACTTTTCAATTTTTTTCTGCGAATAGCCGGTAAGGAAATGCCACATGGAAAAATCGCTGTGAAATTGGTTGGCAAATTGTTTCAGCTTTTGCGGCGTATCCACTTCGGGGTCGATGCTGAAAGATACAAGCTCCACATCTTTGTAACCCGCTTTTTTAATTTTCTCCTGCAATTCGCTCATATGCATCGTCATCGGGGGGCAAACCGTTTTGCAGCTCGTAAAAATAAAGTCGGCCACCCATACTTTCCCTTTTAAATCGTCCAGACTGAAAGATTTCCCATCCTGGTCCGTAAATTGAAAGTGTTCAACCGGGTCCCCTTTTGGCGCACAGGAGGAAAGCGCCGGAAGCAAAAATACGAACAACACGAGAAGTGCAATCTTTCTCTTCAAATCAGCCTCCCCCTTTACGGATGTAAGCGTTATTTTGTATGATCATTATAACATGTATTTTCAGTATAAACGGTAAAAACAGAAAAAAGAGGGTGAAGTGGTGAAAAAGTGGATTCTGGCGGGCTTGTTCCTGATGGCCGTATCGCTCTTTGCCGGATGCGGAAAACAGGAGCAGGCGGCTGTAAAACCGGCGAAAATGGTAAAAGTGCAGCTCATCGTGCCCAAAACCGCTAACGCCGGCACAAGCATCCCGTTAAAGGCGGTTGTCACACAAGGAAAAGAAAAAGTAGACGATGCAGACGAAGTGAAGTTTGAAATTTGGAAGGAAAATTCGGATAAAAACAGCTCGATGCTGGAAGCGAAGCATGATCAGCACGGCATTTATACCGCAAAAACGGTCATCAAAGAACCCGGCACATATACGGTCCAGGTGCACGTGACAGCGCGGAAAATGCATGTCATGCCTAAAACCGCTTTATCCGTAAACTGAAAAACAACCGGGCAGCGTGAAGGCGTTTTTTATCTTTGCGCTGCCCTTTTTGTTATTCATGGCTTTTCACATGCAGGCAGTTCGGGCATGTATTGCCATAGCATTCCGACTGCTCATCGATTTTTTCACCGCATTCTGTGCAATATTTGTCAGGCAGGTTTTTGAAAAAGTCTAAAATATTTTGTACCATTTTCACGACTCCTTTGTTATATAACTGTTTATTATATTTTTAATTGTATTATAACAGTTTTTAAATGTCAATGGCGAAATGGTGAATTTTTTAGAAAAATAGAGAAAAGATCAAAGATTGCCCACGGGCATCCCTTGTTCTATAATGAAAATGAAAGGGATTGCTTTACATTTTGCATAAAGGAGGCGGCATTATGCTGTTTATTGATAATCAGGGCATTACCGACCCGCGCATCAACCTTGCCATCGAAGAGTATGCCCTGAAAAATCTCGATATCAATGAAACTTATTTACTTTTTTACATAAACCAGCCGTCGATTATTATCGGCCGCAACCAAAACACAATCGAAGAAATCAATACGGATTACGTGGATAAAAACGGCGTGATCGTCGTCCGCAGGCTCTCCGGCGGCGGCGCGGTGTACCATGATCTCGGCAACATCAATTTCAGTTTCATCACAAAAGATGACGGCGAGTCCTTCAGCAATTTCCGCAAATTTACCGATCCGGTTGTGCAGGCATTGCGCAAACTCGGTGTAAACGCAGAATTGAGCGGGCGCAATGACATTCAGGTTGGCGACCGGAAAATTTCGGGGAACGCGCAGTTTTCCACAAACGGGCGCATGTTCAGCCACGGCACGTTGATGCTCAATTCAGAACTTGATAAAGTTGCACAGGCTTTAAAGGTCAGAAAAGAAAAGATCGAATCAAAAGGGATCAAGTCAGTGAGGAGCCGCGTCGCCAACATCTCCGAATTTCTCGACCATCCAATCTCCATGTCGGCATTCAGGCAATTGCTTTTGGAAAGCATTTTCGGTGGCAAGGAAATACCGGAGTATAAGCTGACCGAAAAGGATTGGGAAAAAATCCGCCAAATTTCGAAAGAGCGGTACCAGACATGGGAATGGAACTATGGCAAATCGCCGAAATTCAATCTCCGGCATTCCCGGCGTTTTCCGGTGGGAACGGTCGATGTACGGCTTGAAGTGAACAAAGGGATCATCGAAAACTGCAAAATTTACGGCGATTTCTTCGGCATCGGGGAAGTAAAGGATATAGAAGAAAAGCTGGCCGGCTGCCGTTATGAGCGCGCCGGTATTGAAAAAGCGTTGGAAGGCATAGATATCCGGCATTATTTTGGCAACATAACGAAAGAAGATTTTATCAGCCTCATCTATTAAGAACGCGCAAATTCCCGGGTTCCAATGGCAATCCGGGAATTTGTATTGAAATATTTTAATTGTTTTTATATAATAAATGGGTAGAATGAATGATTGTTCACTCAGAAAGGGGAGGGAGAAATTGAATTTACCGTCCAGTTTAAAAAAGACGGCGGAAATGAACGCGGACAAAACAGCTTATATTTTTATGGATCAGCCTGTTACGTACAAGGAACTTGACACGGCCGTTTCAAAGTTTGCGGACGGGCTGAAAAAACTCGGGCTCAAAAAAGGGGATCATATGGCCCTTCTGCTTGGCAATTCACCGCAATTCATAATTGCCTTGTACGGGGCGATGCGGGCCGGCGTGACCACGATACCGGTCAACCCGATTTACACGCCGGAGGAAATTCGCTACATATTGGATAACGGCGATGTGAAAGCAGTCGTGGCGCTTGATTTATTTGTACCATATGTGGATAAGATCGATGCCCTGCTGCCGAAAGTGGAGCATTACATCATTTGTGAAACCGATCCGGCAAAAGCGGGAAAATATGCGCACCCAAAATTGAAATCGTTTTCACAAATACTGGCGGAAAGTTCGCCGTCCGTCGAAGAAGTGCCGCTTTCTGAAGGGGATACGGCGGTTATTTTGTATACGTCCGGAACGACCGGAAAGCCAAAGGGGGCGATGCTTACGCATAAAAATTTATATTCAAATGCGAGCGATATCGGCTCCTATTTGAAAATGAGCGCGGATGACCGGGTCATTACGGCTTTGCCGATGTTTCACGTTTTCTGCCTGTCGGTTGCTGTGAATGCGCCGCTCATCAGCGGGGCAACGCTGCTCATATTGCCGAAGTTCAGCCCGAAAGAAGTGTTCCGGGTGGCAAGCCGCTACAAAGCAACGATATTTGCCGGCGTGCCGACGATGTACAATTATTTGTTCCAATATGAAGGCGGGGATCCGAAAGACTTCGCCACGCTCAGGCTGTGCATATCCGGCGGCGCTTCGATGCCGGTTGCGCTTCTGAAAAACTTTGAAAAAAAATTCAATGTGCTCATTTCGGAAGGATACGGATTGTCAGAAGCCTCCCCGGTTACCTGCTTCAATCCGCTTGACCGCCCGCGCAAACCGGGATCGATCGGCACCAATATTGTCCATGTTGAAAATAAAGTCGTGGATGAGCTAGGAAATGAGGTGCCTGTCGGCGAAGTGGGCGAACTCGTTGTACGTGGTCCGAACGTGATGAAAGGGTACTATAAAATGCCGGAAGAAACGGCGGCTGCGATCCGGAACGGCTGGCTGCATACCGGGGACATGGCGAGAATGGATGAAGACGGTTACTTTTATATTGTAGACCGCAAGAAAGATATGGTCATTGTCGGTGGTTTTAATGTGTATCCGCGCGAAGTAGAAGAAGTGCTTTACGACCATCCGGATGTCGTGGAGGCAGCTGCAGTGGGCATCCCTGACCCCAATCAAGGGGAAGTCGTGAAAGTATATGTCGTATCGAAAAACAAAAATCTGACGGAACAGGCATTGCTCGATTATTGCAAAGAACGGCTTGCCAAATACAAAGTCCCGAAAGAAATTGAATTTCTGGATGAGCTTCCGAAAAACACAACCGGAAAAATTTTGCGCAGGTCTTTAAAAGAACAATTGCAAAAACAATCGGCCCGGCCATAAAAAATTGGGCTACGGAAAAGCCAAAGGCGCACGGTTTTCTGGAAAAATTGCAATATGGAAGTAGGGACTGCTGAAAACGATTAAAAAATCGGCGGTAAATGGCAAAAAACGCATGCAAAGCCAATCAGAATAAATCCGCCGCGGAACGGAAAACCGCTCGAAAAAGCCCGAAAGAAACGGCGGGACACCACCATTCATCGTGTCCCGCCGTTTTTTTATTGCATCTTTCTTGATAAACAACACTTTTTCAGTGCCCTTCTGAACGAAAAGCCAGATTTTTGGCATCTTGTTAGAAAAACAGACAAGGCGTATAATAGGAAAATATAAGAATATTGGATCATCATTTCAAAGCTGGGGGGATAAAAGTTGGAAGCAGCATCCATGGCGGAGGAAAAAACAGGCAGTTTTAAACCCGGGCTGCAGGCAGGCGCAAGCATTGCGATCGGATACTTTCCCATTGCCCTCACATTCGGCCTATTGTCTAAAACAACCGGCCTGACGCTGATAGAGACTGTGCTGATGAGCCTGATTGTTTATGCCGGCGCCAGCCAGTATATGGGTTTAAGTTTGATTGCTGCCGGCACAAGCCCGTTTGTCATTATCCTGACCACCTTTGTCGTCAACATCCGCCATTTTCTCATGACTGCCGCTTTGAGCCAAAAAGTGGAAGAACAAAGCAAATGGAAACGCGGATTGTTTGCGTTCGGCATTACGGATGAAACTTTCTCGGTGCTCGCCACACGGAACGGAAAAATACCGATCGGTTACGGATTTGGCGTCACTTTTATCGCTTATGCCAGTTGGGTAGTGAGCTCCGGGATCGGGTATATGATCGGAGCCAACCTGCCGCAATTTTTGCAGGCAAGCATGACGGTTGCCTTATATGCGATGTTTATTGGCCTCCTTGTCCCGTCTTTGAAAAAAAGTGTGAAAGTCCTTTTCCTTGCCTCTCTTTCAGCAGTGTTCAACAGCATTTTTACCGGTTACGGCGTCATGGAGGAAGGCTGGTCCATCATCGTCTCCACTTTGTTGTCGGCTGTTTTGGTTGAAATAGCAGAAACATACAAACGGAAAAAGCGGGTGGAAGAAAAATGAGCACCATTATCCTCGTCATTATCGGCATGGGCATCGTGACGTTTTTGCCGCGGATACTGCCCCTCGTCCTCTTGCAAAACAAAACGCTGCCGCCATTTTTGGAAGGCATTTTAAAAAATGTTCCGTATGCGATTTTAGGCGCCTTGATTTTTCCAAAAGTGTTTTTGATTCAAAAAGATCCGCTGTTCGGAGTGATCGGCGCGGGAACGGCCATCCTCCTCGCGTTCATCGGCGCGAATGTCATCATTGTCGTGCTCGGGGCGATTGCGGTGTTGAGCTTTTATTCTTTTCTGTTTTAAGGCAAAGCCGTATTGGCTGTTCTAAATGCCTTTTTCCTTGGCTACATATATAGAAGAGGACAAGGAAGGAGTGCATGTGGAGTGAAGATGAAGTGGGCGCTGCGGGCGATTGCGGCATACGTTTTGTTCGGCCTTTTGATGTACTGGTATTTGTTTTATTACGCCGATGCTGCTCTTCCCGCCCAATATAAAGGGACAGCCGCAGATCCCGCTACTTTTATGAGCGGCCGCCAATTGTTTCTAAGCGAAGCATACTCAAAAATCAGGAATCTGCTTTTTTTCCTGTCCGTGCCGTATGAGTGGCTGTTCTACTTTTTGGTGCTTGTGCTTGGCATTTCCAAAATGTTTGAAAAATGGGCAGCGGCAGTTTCACATATCCGCCTGATTCAAACCGCGGTTTATTTCTTTTGGTTTTCGCTTGCAGCCTTTTTGTTTACCTTTCCGTTCGATTATTTGTCCCATCGTTTTTCAAAAGCGTACGGCATTTCCGCCCAAAATTTTGCAGGATGGATGAAAGATGAACTGACCGATTTCTGGGTGAATTTTGCCATCATGTTTGCTGTCGTCGCAGTATTGTACGCCCTGATGAAAAAATTCCGGCGGAAATGGTGGCTCCCGGCCTGGCTGCTTTCCATTCCTTTTACGGTGTTTATGATGTTTATCCAGCCGGTCGTGATTGACCCGCTGTATAACGATTTTTATCCGTTAAAAGACAAGGCACTGGAGGCGAAAATTCTGGCGCTTGCGGAAAAAGCGCAAATTCCCGCTGACCATGTGTACGAAGTGAATATGTCGGAAAAAACAAACGCCCTGAATGCTTACGTCACCGGCATCGGCTCCAACTCAAGAATCGTGCTCTGGGACACGACCCTCAACCGTATGGATGATAAAGAAATTTTATTCGTGATGGCACACGAGATGGGGCATTATGTGGAAAAACATATATATTTCGGCATCGCGGGTTATATGTTGATGATGCTCATCGGGCTGTGGCTGGTTGCCAGGTGGATGAATGCGGTTGGGCGTTGGAAAGGAAGCGGGCGGTGGATGTCCGGGGTTTCCAGCATCAGCTCGCTGCCTTTATTTCTGCTTATTTCCTCAGTTCTGCTCTTTGCGTCGAGCCCGCTTACCAATTGGGCATCGCGCTATCAGGAAATGCGGGCGGACCGTTATGCCGTACAGATGACGCATGATAAAAAGTCCGGCATTGAAACGTTCCAAATTTTAACAAAAGCGGGTTTAAGCGAAGTCAATCCGCCGCTTCTCGTCAAAATATTTCGCTATGACCATCCGACAATACTGGAGCGGATCCGCATGCTGGAAGAATAAGGAATACTGAAAGTGCAGCAGGCGCGGCCTGTTCCGGGCAAAAATCTTTTGGCCGCGCCCTGCACCTGCCATTTTTATGCAAAAGAAAAGCCATGCAAACGGGCCGGGCCTGTTTGCATGGCCTGTATTTATCCAAATTGCAGGTTGATTTTTTTAAGTTCGTTCGTTAAATGCATGAACTGCTCCTCATCGCGGAGATCAAGTACATGGTCAATTTTTCTTAATAACTCTTCTCTTTTTTTGTTCAGCAGGATCTCATTCAGCAACATGTCCGTGTAAATGTGTTCCACAAATTTCTCCATCTGAATCCGGGACTTCGGGCTTTCTTTCGGCACGTCAGAGAAAGATTTTTTGTTTTCCATGTATGATCACCTTTTTCCGCTTTTTTTTATTATACAGAGCATTTCAATAAAAAGCAATGTAAAAATTGAATTTTTCTGAAACGGTAAATAAGGAAAAAAATGCATATTTTTAGAAAAACGACTAGAAATGTAGGAAATTTGTACTATAATAGAAAGTGAATTATGAGAAAAATAGAATGGGGGAATACTTTATGCAACATGGAGAATTGGACATTCATCCAAATACGATTGCGCTGATTCCTTGCCAGGAGGGAGGAGAAAAAGGGACAAAAATACTGGAAGTGGATCGGGAACGATTTGTGCCGGAACTTCACCTGAGTATCGTGAAAAAAAGCTGTCAATACTTTGGAAGCGATTACGAAGGAAGAAAAAATGCGACAAAAAGCTTGATTCATGTTCGGCACAAGCCGCCGATCCTCGTTGATCCTCATACAGCTACCATAATTTTTCCAACAAAATCGCCCAGCCAGCCGGACTGTATTTGGCTGATCTCCGGGCATATTAAAGACCACACCCCAGAAGGCAAAAAAACTGAAGTGATTTTTTCAAACAATCAATCACTCGTATTGCCAATCAGCTACGGTTCGTTTATTAACCAGTACCATAAAGCGGCTGCTTTGCAGGTTGCTTATGAACTCAATATCCGGCGCTCCCGCATGCAATTCATGAAACAGCAGGGGTACAGAGCGATGGAAGACAGCGGGCTGTATTGGATTTAAGCTTGGCAGGGGAGGGGGTCCCTGCCTTTTCGTCCAATAAAACGAACGCCTGCCCGAGAAATAAAAATGAAACATTGCGAACGGCAAGTCCGTATACAGGGGGTAGTGAAATTTGAGGAGGAATGGAAATGAACAACCACGATATTGATTTTAAACTGGTCGGGGATGACATGCAGTTTGTTGAAGTCGAGCTCGACCCGCAGGAGACCGTCATCGCTGAGGCCGGCAGCTTGATGATGATGGAAGACGGCATCCGGATGGAAACGATTTTTGGCGACGGATCGGGCAGCCAAGGCGGCATTATGGGAAAACTGTTCTCCGCAGGAAAACGGCTGATCACCGGTGAAAGTCTTTTTATGACCGCCTTTACGAACGAAGGCCGTGATAAAAAGCACGTAGCGTTTGCAGCGCCTTATCCGGGCAAAATTGTACCGATGGATTTAAGTGAACAAGGGGGGAAAATCATTTGCCAGAAAGATGCATTTTTGGCAGCGGCAAAAGGGGTTTCAGTTGGTGTTGAATTTCAGCGGAAACTTGGAACAGGGTTTTTCGGCGGGGAAGGATTTATTATGCAGAAGCTTGAGGGAGACGGCCTTGCCTTTATTCATGCAGGCGGCACGATCCAGAAACGCGAGCTCGCACCCGGCGAAACATTAAAGGTGGATACAGGCTGCCTTGTCGCCATGTCACGGACGATCGATTATGACATTGAATTTGTCAAAGGGATCAAAACAGCCCTGTTTGGGGGAGAGGGCCTGTTCTTTGCCACTTTACGCGGGCCGGGATCGGTCTGGGTGCAGTCGCTGCCGTTCAGCCGCCTGGCCAGCCGCGTATTTGCTGCAATGCCGGCAGCCGGTGGTTCGAAGGATGAAGGCAGCATGGCAAAAGGCTTGTTTAATTTGTTTAACGGGGATTAAGAGGTGTAAAAGCACTGCATTTTGCGGGACGTTTCCCGGAACAGGCAGTGCTTTTTTTTGGCATATGAAAAAATGATACGACCGGCCGGAAGCAGGGAGAGCGCTCCAATGGCGGTTGCGTGGCCCGGCCGGATGGGGAGGGCATCCGGATTGGTGGGAAGGACTTTTCCGGGGGCGGGAAAAGGCAGTATTTTACTTGGAAGCGGGGCATCCCCCGGCAGAAAAAACAGGAAGCATATTTTTTTGGCAAAAAGCTTGATTCATAGAAAAATATCCGTTACAATAAAAGAACAAATGTTCCTTGTCCGGCATGTTTCCGGATATGGAGCCAACTGAGCCCATCAAAAGGAAGTGAACCAATTGTCCCTTCGATTTATTACCGGGCGCCCCGGGACAGGAAAGACAGCTTTCATCCACCGTGAAATCAGGCAGAAACTGCTTGGCGATCCGGGCGGGGCACCGCTCATTTACCTTGTTCCGGAGCAAATGACTTTTTTATCAGAAACACGGCTTGCGCATGACCCTGAACTGGGCGGGATGATCCGCGCCCAGGTGTACAGTTTTACGCGCCTTGCCTGGAAAATATTGCAGGAAGTCGGCGGGATCAGCCGTACCCATGTATCGAGCAGCGGATTAAATATGCTCATTCGGAAAATTTTGGAAGACCAAAAAGAAGAACTGTCGGTTTTCACGCGGGCGGCGGATAAGACCGGCTTTATTGACAATGTCGAACGCATTCTGACTGAATTCAAACGATTTTGCGTTTCACCTGCACAGCTTCAGGAAAAACGTGCGTCAATCGGGGAAGCGGACGGGGAAAGAGTGCTTTCCGACAAGCTGCACGATTTGGAACGCGTATATCAGGCATATGAACAAAAGCTGGAAGGCAAATACATTGATTCGGAAGATTACTTAAGGCTGCTTGCTTCTGCCATTGAAAAATCCCGCTATCTGGACGATGCGGAAATTTATATAGACGGCTTCCATACTTTTAACCCGCAGGAATACCTGGTGATCGGGGAGCTCCTGAAAAAATGCCGCCGCGTTACGGTTGCGCTCACAACGGACAGGGCTTTCCGCGGGATGCAGCCGGATGATTTATACTTGTTCCGAATGCCGGGAGAAGCCTATGCACATATTTATGAACTGGCGCGCGCCTTTCAAATTGAAACGGAAGAAGACGTGGCGCTGTATGAACCGATCCGTTTCCGGCATGAAAGTTTGCGCTTTTTGCAGTCCCGGTTTGAAGAACTCCCGTTTCCTTCTTTTCCGGGGGAAAGCAGCATCGAAATCTGGCAGGCGAACAACCGGCGGGCAGAAATCGAAGGCGTTGCCCGTTCCATTCGTGAAGCGGTTATGGAAGGCAGCTGCCGCTATCGTGACATTGCCCTCCTTGTCCGCAACGGGGAGGCCTATCAGGATTTAATCGAAACGGTTTTTTACGATTATGATGTGCCGTATTTTATCGACAGAAAACGGCCGATGCTGAATCATCCGCTCATTGAACTGATCCGTTCGACTCTGGAAATCATTCGCGGCAACTGGCGTTATGAACCGGTTTTCCGTGCCATCAAAACAGAATTGCTGTTTCCGCCTGGAGATACCCGTATGCTGCGTGAAAAAATGGACCGGCTTGAAAACTATTGTCTGGCTTACGGCATCCAGGGAGAACGGTGGACGAGCAGAAAAAGATGGGAGTACCGGCGGATCCGCGGCCTTGAACTGGAAAACCTTCCGCAAACGGATGAGGAAAGAAAAATCGAACAGGAACTGAATGAACTCAGGCTTCTCGTCACGGCGCCGATTTTGCGCCTGTCGCGGCGTTTGAAGCGCGCCCGCACTGGAAAAGCGCTTTGTGAAGCGTTGTATCTTTATCTCGAAGAATTGGAGATTCCGGAAAAACTGGAAGCGCTCCGGCTTGAAAAGGAAGAAGCTGGGGATCTTGTCGCTGCCAGGGAACACGACCAGGCATGGGATGAAGTCATGGGCGTTTTGGATCAGTATGTTGAAATCCTTGGCGATGAACCTGCTGATGTTGGGAAATTCTCTGCCATTATGGAAACCGGGCTTGAGTCATTAAAATTTTCCATCGTTCCTCCGGCTTTGGACCAGGTGCTCGTGGCGAATCTGGAACAGTCCCGGCTGTCCGATGTCAAACTGGCGTTTATTATTGGGGTCAATGACGGGGTCATGCCGGCGAAAATTTCCGAAGATGGCGTTTTAAATGATGAAGAGCGTGAATATTTAAGACTTACCGGGCTTGAAATCATGCCCGGCAGCAAAAGGCGCCTGCTCGACGAAGAATTTATCTTTTACCGGGCATTGACGACACCGTCTGAAAAACTGGTTCTATCTTTTCCGCTTGCCGATGAAGAAGGGAAAGCATTGCTACCGTCCCCGTTCATCAACCGGATAGAGGACATGTTCCCGGCCCGCGGCGGCGCATTATGGGTGAATGACCCGGCGGAACTGGAAGAGAAACAGCAAGCCGCATACATTTCCCATCCGGCGGCTGCCATTGCTTTTGTCACTTCGCAGCTGCAGTTGAAAAAAAGAGGGTATCCGATGGCCGACTTCTGGTGGGATACGTATAACTTTTATATGGAGAACCCGGAATGGAAAAATCGGGCAGCCCATGCTTTTTCCAGTTTGTTTTACCAAAACAAAGCCCGGAAGCTCTCCGAAAAAACGAGCCGGGAACTGTACGGCGACCATATCCTTGCCAGCGTATCGAGAATGGAGCAGTTTTTCACCTGCCCGTTTTCCCATTTTTCGACATACGGGCTGAGGCTGCGGGAACGGGATGTGTTCCGCCTTGATGCGCCGAATATCGGGGATCTTTTCCACGGTGCATTGAAATGGATTTCCGACACACTGCAGCGCGAAGGCATTCCGTGGTCAGAGATCACAAAACAGCAAAGCATGGAGCTGGCAAAAGCGGCTGTGGACGACCTTGCCCCGAAATTGCAGCATCAAATCCTGCTCAGTTCAAAACGCTACCAATATATTAAAAGGAAACTGGAACAGGTTGTCGGAAGGGCTTCTTATATTTTAAGCGTCCACGCGAAACGGAGCGGCTTTGAACCGGTCGCGATGGAACTCGCTTTCGGGCCGAAAAAAGAGCTACCGCCACTTTCGTTTACATTGAAAAACGGGGCGAAAATGGAGCTGCAGGGCCGGATTGACCGCGTCGACAAGGCGGAAAGTGAAAACGGTGTGTACGTCAGGATCATCGATTACAAATCAAGTGCGCACAAGCTCGATTTGACAAATGTGTATTACGGTCTTGACCTGCAAATGCTCACCTATCTGGATCTCATTATGACGTATTCGAAACAGCTGACAGGGGAAGAAACGATCCCGGCAGGCGTTTTGTATTTCCATCTTCATGACCCGCTGATTTCGGCGGAAAAAATGTTGACGACTGAAGAAATTGAAGAAGAAATTTTAAAAGACTTCCGGATGCGGGGGCTATTGCTGGACAGCCCGGAAGTGATCACATTGATGGACCGGTCGCTTGAATCCGGCAACAGTGCGATTGTGTCGGCAGGTTTGAAAAAGGACGGCCAATTAACGGCTCGGTCCGAAGTGGCAAGCAAAGAAGACTTTGAAGCGATCCGCAGCTATGTGCGCAATATTTACACAGAGGCTGGTAATGCGATCCTGTCCGGTACGACGGATATCGCGCCATATAAAATAAAAAAACAGGCGGCGTGCACATTCTGCCCGTTCCGTTCGGTCTGCCAGTTTGACCAGTCGATGGAAGAAAACAATTACCGCCTTATTCACCCGGAAAAACCGGAAGAAGTCCTCGCCAAAATGAGAAAGGAGCGCAGAACAGATGAAAACAGCCATTCCGGATAAACCGGCGAATGCCGTCTGGACGGATGACCAATGGAAAGCCGTCATGGCAAAAGGGCAGGACATCCTTGTCGCAGCGGCTGCCGGTTCAGGAAAAACAGCCGTGCTCGTGGAAAGGATTATCCAAAAAATATTGGATGAACACGATCCGCTCGATATTGATGAACTGCTCATTGTCACCTTTACCAATGCTGCGGCTGCGGAAATGCGCCATCGCATCGGTAAAGCGATCGAGGAGGCGATCAGCAGCCGCCCGGATTCGCATCATTTACGGAAACAGCTGAGCCTGCTGAATAAAGCGCCGATTTCCACGCTGCACGCTTTCTGCCTTGAAGTGATCCGAAAATATTATTATTTGATTGACATCGACCCCGGATTCAGGATCGCTGATGATACAGAAGCCGAACTTCTGCGCGATGAAGTGCTGGATGACCTCTTTGAAACGGAGTATGCGAAAGCGGGAAATGACCTGTTTTACCGCACAGTCGATACATTCTCAAACGACCGCAGTGATGACGAGCTCCAGCATCTGATCCGGAAGCTTTACGATTTTTCCCGTTCCCACCCGGATCCGTCTGCATGGCTCGATAAAATGGTCGAGCTGTATGATGCCGGGGATGTGGAAGAGGTGGACAGCCTGCCGTTTATGGCAGCGGTGAAAGCTGATATTCACCTCCAGCTGCAGGCTGCAAAAGACATGCTGGAGGAAGCGTATGGACTCGCCTTAGAGCCGGGCGGGCCTGCGCCGAGGGCGGAAAATTATCTCAATGACATGAAGATTACAGACAGATTGCTTGCGGCAATTCACGGTCCATGGCAGGGGCTTTATGAAGAAATGAATGCATGGCAGTTTACACGCGCCAAAGCGTGCAAAGGGGATGCATATGAAGCGGAACTCGTCAAAGCAGCCGATGATTTGCGGAAATCTGCAAAGAAAACACTTGAAGATTTAAAAAAAGACTTTTTCTCAAGGAAGCCGGCATCGTTCCTGAAAGACATGCAGGAAATGCGGCCGGTGATTGCGGAACTTAGAACGCTCGTCAAAAAATTTGCAGAGGCTTATGGCGCGGTAAAAGCGGAAAAAGGGATCGTTGATTTTTCGGACTTGGAGCATTTTTGCCTGGACATTCTTGCTGAAAAAAATGAAGATGGCAGCCTCACCCCGTCAGAAGTGGCCAAAGCTTACCAGCAGCAATTTAAAGAAGTGCTGATTGATGAATTTCAGGATGTCAACATGGTACAGGAAACGATTATGAACCTTGTGGCAAAAGGGGCGGGATTTGACGGCAACCGGTTTATGGTTGGAGACGTGAAACAAAGCATCTACCGGTTCCGGCTTGCTGAACCGAACCTGTTTTTAAAAAAGTACCGGGATTTTGATCCGGAAGGCCGGGATACAGGTCTCAGAATCGACTTGTCGAAAAACTTCCGCAGCCGCAAAGAAATTCTCGACGGTACGAATTTTATTTTTAAACAAATCATGGGCCTAAAGGTGGGCGAGATGGCATATGACAGCCAGGCTGCACTTGTGGCAGGCGCCTCTTATCCGGAAAGGGATCATCCGGTCAAAGTGGCATTGATTGACCAGGCCGATGAAGCGATTGAAGAAGACATTTCGGATGAAGAAACGCTGGACCGGGCCGAACTGGAACAATCCCAGCTTGAAGCCCGTTACCTTGCCCGTGAAATAAAAAAACTGATCGACGAAGAACAGGTTTACAATCCGAAGACCGGCACATTCCGCCCGATCCGGTACAAAGATATCGTTATCCTGATGCGTTCCATGGCATGGGCGCCGACCATAATGGAAGAATTGAAACAGGCGGGCATCCCGTTGTACACCGAACTTTCAACTGGATATTTTGACGCGACGGAAGTATCCACCATGCTTTCTTTATTAAAGGTAATTGACAACCCGTATCAGGACATTCCGCTTGCAGTCGTGCTCCGTTCCCCGATTGTCGGGCTCGATGAAGAAGCGCTTGCCCTTATCCGCATTCATGAAAAGCGGGGTCCGTATTATGAAGCGGTGAAAAAATTTATAGCAGACCGGCCGGATCCTGAGGAAGAAGAAGCGTATGAGAAAGTGTCCAGATTCATGGAAAAATTGTCGGTGTGGCGGTCTGTTGCAAGGCAGGGGGATTTGTCCTCCCTCATTTGGCAGCTTTACCGGGATACGCAGTTTTATGACTTTGCCGGCGGACTGCCTGGAGGAAAGCAGCGGCAGGCCAATTTGCGGGCTTTGTATGACCGGGCGCGGCAATATGAAGAAACATCTTTCAGGGGGCTGTTCCGGTTTTTGCGCTTTATCGAACGCATGCAGGAGCGCGGGGATGACCTCGGAACAGCGAGAGCATTGAGCGAACAGGAAGATGTCGTCCGCCTGATGACCATCCATGCAAGCAAAGGGCTCGAGTTCCCTGTCGTGTTCGTGGCCGGTCTCAACAGGAAATTTAATATGCGCGATATCAACCAGGCGTTTCTTCTTGATAAAGATTTCGGGTTCGCCTCAAAGTATATTCATCCGGAAAAACGGATCACATACCCGTCTTTGCCGCAGCTTGCTTTTAAAAGAAAGAAAAAGCTGGAAATGCTGGCTGAAGAAATGCGCGTCTTGTATGTCGCGCTCACAAGGGCAAAAGAAAAACTGTATTTGGTCGGAACGGTGAAAAATCTTGGCAAGCGCCTGGAAAAATGGGGGAAAACGAAGCGACAGGAAGACTGGCTGTTGCCAGACCATGTGCGCGCAGCGGCCGGCACTTATTTGGACTGGATCATTCCTTCGCTCAGCAGGCATGCGGACGGAACCGTGCTTTTCGGGAGTGACGGCCGGGTGGTGCTGGATGACCCGTCCAAATGGCAGATCGCCGTTTTGCCGAAAGAACAGTTTGCCGATATCCAGGAACCGGAACAAGTTGGGGAAGCGGACTGGCAGCATCAAGTGAAAGCCGGCCTCCCGGTTGCGGCGGAATCCGCTTATAAAGCACAGGTTTTCGGGCGCTTAAGCTTCCGGTACAGCAATGAGCCGGCAACATTCCGGCGTGCCAAACAATCGGTATCTGAATTGAAACGGATGCATGAAGAGCATGACGAAACGAATGGCACCCGGTTTATTCCGAATGCGGAAAAACATATCTTTGACCGTCCCCGTTTTATGCAGGAAAAATCGATTACGCCGGCTGAACGCGGGACAGCGATGCATATGGTAATGCAGCATATTCCGTTTGATGCGCCGCCGACTTATGCTTCCGTTGAGGCGCTGGTTGAAGAGATGGTGAAACAGGAGCTGCTCACGGAAGAACAGGCGGATGCCATTGCGGCTGAACAGCTTGTCCGCTTTTTTGAAACGGATATCGGCCGCCGTATCCTGGCAGCAGGCCGAGTGATGAGGGAAATGCCGTTCAGTTTGTCCGTTCCCGCAGCAGAAATTTACCGGGATGCATCCCTTGCGGAAGAACGTGTTCTTATTCAGGGCATATTTGATTGCGTGGCAGAGGAAAAAGACGGCCTCGTATTGCTCGATTTTAAGACAGACAATATCCACGGCAGGTTTAAAGGCGGATTTGAAGAAGCAGAGCCTGTCCTACGCAAACGTTATGAAGTCCAGCTTGCCCTTTATTCAAGGGCGCTGGAAACCATTTTAAAGAAAAAGGTAAAAGCGCAATACTTGTATTTCTTTGATGGCGGGCATCTTCTCGAAATCCAATCATAAATGGGCCCTCCTTTAAGGGAGCCCATTCTTGCCATAGCTATTGCAACACATAAAAATTTATCTTTCCATTTTGAAGGCAGCGAGGTAGCGGAAAATTTGCCTGCCCTCTTTGCCTTTCTAATGGTTTCCTGCAGATGGCTGGTCGACAACACTGCCGTTAGCCGTATTGTTTGCACTGAGCGCGTTGTTTGTAATGACAAATGCGGAAGTGGAAAGAGAACCGGAGCCGGTAGATGTTTTCGAACTTGTTTTCGGTGAGATGACAGCCGTGTCTCCAAAATGGACAATGCCGCTTCCAACATTATAGATTTGTAAAGGGCCTACAATGGCCGGCATTTTGATCACCTGCTTTCAGGATTAATCTGGCATGACGCTGCTTTCCTCGCTGACGGCAACGGTGCGCGGGGGAACACGGCCGCCAAGCTTCAGAATATTCGGGTCTAGCTGACGGGTATGGTGGACCCTTGATTCAAGGGCGATTGATTTAGTGCTTCCGACTTGCATGACGGTTGAAGTCGACATCCCAATGATCTCTACATTCGAAACTTTTATGACCGGATTTTCTTGGTAAACCTGAAACCGGATTTGTTCTGTTACTGGCGGAATCGGAACGGCCAGGCGGAAAATGGGAAAAGTTTGAAACGGCGCTTCAAATCCGTAGTACAATTCCTGCTGGCGCTGGATCGCAAGGACGGCGGCAGACATCTGGATCCGCTCGGAGTCTCCAACAATGACGTTCGAACCAAATATGACGGTTTTGACCCGGAGCGTATCCACAAAGGAGTTTCTTTGCATCCTGCTATCCCCTCGGCACAAACGGCACGTACGGACTGATAATTAGGGATTCCGGCGGCGTATCGAAGGCCGCTCCCTGCTGAATCGTTTCCGTATCGCCAATGAGGAAAACCGAGGCACTTGAAATCCCGATAATTTGGACATAATCCACACAGATTTCACGGTTTGTGACGTTCAGTTCCATCGCTGGCACCTCCGTTCATTTGCGGCGGCAGATGGGAAATAAAAACTTGTACGGCATGCGCCATATCCGCCTTGATTTGCCCGAGCAATTTGTCAAACCATTCGCCTTCAACGGGTCCGGTTGAATTGAGCTGGTTGATATAATAATCAATGCGCTGTGGAAGTTGGTTTTTCAAGTCATTTTTTATAAAATTATGATATTCTTGATTTAGGCGGACTTTAAATTGCCGCTCATTGTCGGTGATCGTTGTTGGGAGTTCTTTTTCCAAATATTCCATCAGTTTTTCGGTAAGCGCCTGTTTTAAAGCAGCACGGTGTTCATTATTGGCATGGGGGATGCCCTGCGTTTTTGGGATGGCTGCATCCTCTATGCTGGACAGGTCAGACGGATTAATGCCGATATTCAAGGTGCCATCCAGTGTTTCAATTTTTAGCTGATCAAATGCATATTCGATCCGGTCTACCCGGACAGGCGGCCTTGCTTTCAGCTGCTCAATCTCCTCTATGAGGGAGGCAAGCGTCTTTTCCATTTTCGCCAACTTCGTTTCATGGTGTTGAAAGTATTGGTAAAGCTGCCGGAGTTCGGCAAAAAGGTCTGGCATTCAAAAACCCCCTTCTGGCTTAAAGCCCGGCAGTGACCGCCGGCTTGGATCGGAACGAAACAATCAGCCTTGAACT
The DNA here is from genome assembly GCF_038007245.1 of Weizmannia sp. FSL K6-3076. Classification (NCBI taxonomy): domain Bacteria; kingdom Bacillati; phylum Bacillota; class Bacilli; order Caryophanales; family Bacillaceae; genus Heyndrickxia; species Weizmannia sp. FSL K6-3076. The sequence goes on from NZ_JBBOWU010000001.1 coordinate 979,668, forward strand.
TAAAGCAAAAATCGGCGTGCAGTGTCAATGCTGAACCTGGCGCAGGCTCCGGAAAGACGTGCAGGTTCCGTACACGTGTACATACCAGAAGTCGCTGCCGTCTAAATGTGTCAAGAAAGAACATGCCGGTTTCAGCACACGCGATCTACCCTACATCTGTCCGGAAAGAACATGCCGGCTTCAAACACGACGCCGGGAAAACCGGGTCCGCGCATCCTGCAGCCAGGAATGTATCAAGGCCGCGGCTTTTAGAATGACGCCCGAAACAAAGTGGTGCTTCAAGCCCGAAATGGCGCATAAGCCGGAAAGAACATGCCGGTCATGTTCAGGCATAACGCCGGGAAAACCGAGCCTGCGCTTTCTATCTTGAGCTTGAAGCGGAAGCGCCGGACTGCATCGGAACGGTCACATTCGGATTGTAAGGCTGGTCTGCAGCGGCAGTAGGAGCCGGTTCGGAAAAATTTCCGGTATTATACAAATAAGCTGCCGGCTTGATGATGCCGGACGTGCCAATTTGGAAGACGGAAGAATTGGTAATGCCGCCGATCTTGATCATGCGGATGTGGATGCTTTGTTGCACGTAAAAATTCATCTGTTTTCACCCGTTACAAATTAAAATAGTTTCCCTGGTCAATGGCATCAAAATCATACGTGTTGGTATTGGACTGGTAGTTTGTAATGGACAGGTTTTCACCGGTATTAAAAGATCCCGCCCCGGCAAACGTTTTGGAACTGGCAACCGGCTGAATTAGGAATACGTCACCGACATTAAAGACGCCGCTTGATCCGATGCTGATAATTTGGACGGCGCCGACAAAACCGGGCATGGCGCGCACATCCTTCCTTGGTCAGTGGCAATTGGCTTTTTCATATTTTATTGTATGAAGCAACCGAAAAAAGGGTGATTTATCCGCCTAACAGGCAAAAACAAAAAAGGAGCGTTGCAATGGCTGAATGGGCGCCAATCCGTGAAAAACGGCGGAATCCTGCAATTGACATACTGAGGGGATTTTCCCTTTTTGGCATTCTGATGGTCAATATGCTTTCTTTTCTGTCCCCTTATCTTTATATAAATCCGTATGACTGGTTCAAAGCGGAGGATCGGGCAATCGTGACATGGATTGAGGTATTTTTCCAGTCCAGTTTTTATCCCATTTTTGCGTTTCTTTTCGGATATGGGCTGATGGTGCAAAAACAGCGGGCGGAAAGGGCAGGGGTCGAGGTTTATCAGTTTCTTTTCCGGCGCCTTTCCGTTTTGCTCGTTCTCGGCCTTGCCCATGCATGGCTCATCTGGCCGGGGGACATTTTAGCGGCTTATGCAGTCTTTGGCATGATGCTTTTGCCTTTTCTGAAACTGGGAGGAAAAGTTTTGATGTTTGGCGGGGCTGCGCTCTTTTTTATCCCGCATTTACTCATAAGCTTTTACCTGATGGTGATGGCCATCCGGTCGCCGGACGCTTCACTTTTGTATACCGACTGGCGCAATGCCACCGCTTCATTGCAGGTGTATGCAAACGGGAGCTTTATCGACATTACGAAAAGAAGGTGGCTGGATTGGTATGCGGTATACGGCCCTTCCGGCACATGGCATGCTTTTCTGTCTGTTTTTCCGCTGATAATGGCGGGAGCGGGCGTTTGCAGGGAAGGCTGGCTTACAAAGAGGAGGATTCCGGCAAAAAAATGGCTGCTGTTTTTTTGTTGCTGCTTTGCTTTTGGCCTGTTTTGCAAACTGTTGCCGGTTATTGTCGCCCCCATCCTGCCTTTTCTGTACATCCGGGAGACGATCGGCGGCGTCATCTTAAGCGGTGCTTATGTTGCACTCATTGAGCTCTGTGTGAAGCACCGGCTGGCGGATTTTCTCAGGCCGGTTGCAATGGCCGGGAGGATGTCGCTTTCCAATTACATCAGCCAGTCTGGTTTAGCCTCTTTGATCTTTTACGCCTACGGTCTCGGGCTTTACGGAAAGCTGTCTGTGTCAAGCGGGGTATTGCTTGTTGTTTTGCTTTTTCTTATGCAAGTGCTGGTTTCCGACATTTGGCTGCACCGCTTCCGCTACGGGCCGCTTGAATGGGGCTGGCGGCGACTCAGTTATCGAAATGACAAAAAAGAATGAGGTGTATACGATGAAATTCATGAGCTTTGTTTGGCAAGACCAGGTCCAATACGGTGTGCTTTATAATGAAACAACGATTTTAAATTTACGGGCTTTGGATAATGGTTTTCCGCCATCTTTGCTTGAAGGCATCCGGGCGGGCGAGGTGTTTACCGGCCGTGTCCGGGAAGCATTGAAAAAACCGGAAGCAACCCTTGAAGGCGCGCTCGTTCCGCTTCACGAGGTTTCCTGCCTTCCCTCGATTCCGAATCCGGTGAGAAACATGCTGTGTGTCGGCAAAAATTACCGGGAACATGCGATTGAAATGGGGAGCGCGGAAGATATTCCTGAACATATTATCGTGTTTACAAAAGCGACAACAACTGTCAATGCACATGAAGCACCGGTTGATTCACACCGGACGGTTACCCGCGAGTTGGATTACGAAGGGGAGTTGGCCGTCGTGATCGGGAAGGAAGGGAAGCAGATTGCAAAAGAAAATGCCCTTTCCCATGTGTTCGGGTATACCATTTTAAACGATATCACAGCGAGGGATCTTCAACGGAAGCATAAGCAATATTTTATCGGGAAAAGTCTGGACGGATCCTGCCCGGTTGGTCCGTGGATTGTCGATCATTCCGAAATCGAAAATCCGAATGCGCTTGATATCGTGACAAAAGTAAACGGGGAAGTCCGCCAACAGTCCAATACATCCCGCTTCATTTTCCCGGTTGAGGAGATTATATCCGAATTGTCGAAAGGGATGACGCTTTTACCCGGGGATATCATTGCAACGGGCACCCCAGCCGGCGTCGGCAACGGGTTTCATCCGCCGCGTTTCTTGAATCCGGGTGATGAGGTTGAAATTACGGTTGAAAAGGTGGGAACTTTGCGAAACACCATCAAATAAAGTAAGATGGGTATAAGACAGATAAAGAAGCAAAGGAGAAGATCGAACGATGTTAACCCGGACAGATGCGCATGTCACAACATGGGTCATTGCGATCCTTTTGTTTATTTTGGCCTTGTTCCTCCATCGCGCAGGAAAAGAAAAGGCATTTAAAACGGTCCAGATGGTTTTAAGGCTGTTTTACATACTCGTCATCGTCACAGGTGCGCTGCTCTTTTTCCATAACCAGCGCCTCGATCCTGCCCTGTACGGCCTTAAACTGCTTGGCGGGATTCTCGTGATCGGGATGATGGAAATGATTACGCTGCGGCTTTCTAAAAGAAAAAGTACCGGAATTCTCTGGGTTTTGCTGATCATCTTTTTCGCCGCCGTCCTGTATCTTGGGCTGCGCCTGCCGATGGGATGGCATCCTTTTTATTGACGCCCATGCGGTACCGGTGCAATTTTTCAGGATAGGATTTGGAGAGGGGAGGCAAGGGTCGGCTTGCCTCCCTTTTTACATTTTTTTCAAAAGCATGCGCCTTCCGTTACTCCATGTACACTCGAACCACTCGTCCGCTTGTTTGCCCAGCCGGAAATGGTGGTGGACGGATAAAATAGCCTCCCCGTTATCAAACAGCATGAAATTCACGCCTTCTTTTTTCTCCAGGTTGACGAGGCATGACAATACGTTATGACAGTAGATACAATCATAAATAGAAAAGCCTGCCCCGTTTAAGAAAGAGACGAAGCGGTGAAACAGGCCGTCCTCCCACTCTCCGAAGAGCATCTCAAGCGAAAAATTGACCGGCTTCGGAATCCGCAAGCTTGCTTTTTCTTCAAGAAGAAGCATTTCTCCGTCCGACATGACGGTTTGATCTTCTGTTAATATGCCTTTTTTCCAACGCCCGGAATGGAAGATTTCAATTTTTTGGCCAACAAACTCCTCGAGCATCGATGCCTCATCAGATATATCATCAAAAAACACCCATTCTTCATTCAGCTTCTCGATTGAACCGGTTAAAAAAGCGCGGGACTGGCATTCCATGATTTTTAATCTGAACTGTCCGTCCATTTGCGGCCCTCCTTCCCGAGCATCATTTCCTTATTTGTTTTTGACAAGGGGAGGGGTTTTCATACCTTTATAAGCAGAAAGAAAAGGGTCCGGAGCTAGAGATTTTAGCCCGTAAAAATGTTCACTGTTTTGCATCAAGAAACTTTGGTCCGGGGAAATGTACGCCGGTATCGTGCGCGCCTTTTTTAAGCAAAAAGAAAACCGGAAAGGAATGTGCCTTTCCGGTGTGCGCGTCAGCCGTTGATCACGGTGCCGCCGTTTACGTGAATGACTTGCCCGGTCACATAGCTTGAGTCGTCGGACGCAAGATAGACATAGGCAGGTGCCAGTTCGGACGGTTGACCGGGGCGTTTCATCGGGACGTCGGAACCGAATTTTTCAACCTGATCTGCCGTAAAGGTTGACGGGATTAGCGGCGTCCAGATCGGCCCCGGGGCCACGCCGTTCACGCGGATGCCTTTTGATACGAGCACCTGTGACAAAGAGCGTATGAATGCTGCGATGGCGCCCTTTGTTGCCGAATAATCAAGCAGTTGCGGGCTGCCTTGATAAGCCGTAATCGAAGTCGTGTTAATAATGGAGCTGCCTTCTTTTAAGTGCGGCAGTGCGGCTTTCACCATGAAAAATTGTGAAAAAATATTGGTCCGGAATGTTCTCACAAGCTGTTCTTCCGAGATATCCAGAATGCTTTTTTGCGGGTGTTGTTCGGCCGCATTATTCACCAAAATATCGAGCCGGCCGAATGTGCTGACCACTTTTTCCACTGCGTCCCGGCAATGCTGTTCGTCCCCGATATCGCCCGGGATGATCAGGCATTGGCGCCCCTCTTTTTCCACCAGTTCTTTTGTTTGTTTTGCATCCTCATTTTCATTCAGATAGCAAATGGTGACATGCGCGCCCTCTTTTGCAAAATAAATGGCGACAGATTTGCCGATGCCGGAATCCCCGCCGGTAATGAGCGCAACTTTTCCATCCAGTTTGCCGCTTCCTTTGTAGTTGTCTTTCACATTTTCCGGCTGCGGGTTCATTTCCGTTTCTGTGCCGGGCTGCCTGTTCTGGTGCTGGGCGGGCAAAGTTTTCTTGGAAGCATTTTGTTCGTTCGCCACTTTTACCACTCCTCGTTCAATTTTTAACGTTTTTCCGAAAGAAGTCTCCCATCCTCAAGGAATGTGAAGGTGCGAATCGCACCAATGAGTAGGTGGGAGATGAATTTCGGTTGGCTTTAGCCAAAGTTATTTTTCCAATCCTTTTCTCAACAATTCTAAGATTGCGGCTGTTCTAGTTGGAATCCCATTTTCTTTTTGATATTGCTCCAATTTTTCTAATATCGTCTTAGGCATACGAATTTCTACACGTTCTTTCTCTTCTCTCATGATTATCACCTCATATTGATTGTACGGATTTTTTACGATATAATCAATATATACGAAATTTTTCCGCACAAAGTGAGGTGAATTGATATGGCCAAGCAAAACAAAGCTTTCAAGTTTCGTTTGTTACCAAACAAAGAACAATCCGCATTATTAGCTAAGACATTTGGTTGTGTTCGCTTTGTCTACAATAAGATGTTAGCTGAACGCAAAGAAACGTATGAAAAGTTCAAGGATGATAAAGAATTGCTTAAAAAGCAAAAGTTTCCGACCCCTGCAAAATATAAAAGTGAATTTCCATTCCTAAAAGAAGTGGATTCTTTAGCTTTGGCAAATGCACAAATGAACTTACAGACTGCTTATAAGAATTTCTTTGAAGGAAATGCGGATTTTCCAAAGTTCAAAAATCGTAAAGCAAAACAATCCTATACAACTAATATGGTCAACGGAAATATTAAGCTAGAAAATGGTCATATCAAACTGCCAAAAATCAAAAAGCCAATAAAAATGAAACAGCATAGAGAGATACCTGCTGATTATAAAATCAAATCTTGCACTATTTCTAAAACAAAGACAGGCAAATACTACATTTCAATTTTGACAGAATATGAGAAAGATATTCGTCCAGTTAAAATACAGAAAGTTGTTGGTTTGGATTTTGCTATGGATGGTCTATATGTCGAGAGTGAACAGGGTAAGAAAGCCAATTACCCACGTTACTATCGGCAAGCCTTAGATAAATTAGCAAAAGCACAACGAATTCTTTCTCGAAGAAAGAAAGGTTCTGCACGTTGGAACAAGCAACGACTAGTAGTGGCTAAATTACATGAGAAAGTGGCGAACCAACGCATGAATTTTCTTCATCATAAGTCAAAAGAATTAGCTTCTAACTTTGATGCTGTCGTGATTGAGGACTTGAACATGAAAGGGATGTCTCAAGCCCTTCACTTTGGGAAAAGCGTTCATGATAACGGCTGGGGTATGTTCACTACTTTCTTAGCGTATAAGCTAAAAGAACAGGGGAAACAACTTGTGAAAATTGATAAGTGGTTTCCCTCCACTAAGAAGTGTTCATGTTGCGGCAAGGAAAAAGAAATGCCATTATCTGAACGTGTATATAAATGTTCTTGCGGCTTTGTATTAGATCGCGATCACAATTCAGCAATCAATATTAAAAATGAAGGTATACGCTTATTAGCGTTATCATAAGTAACAAAACTCTTGGAACAAGAGGGTTAGCTCGGTCAGTTTTCGTTGGCTAGTAAAAGCAACGATAAGTCGAGAAGCCCCCACTTCAATCAAACCGTAAGGTTGATAAGTGGAGGGTAGTTCACACGGAACGGCAATCCGGAATTTGGATTGGCTGGCCATCACCATTAGTCTATACCCGTCCAAAATTTCTATTAACCGGTATGCCCGGAAAAAAGTTGGAAGGCGTTACGGCAGCTCATTCAGGAAAAAGACGGATAATGTGCCCGGCCCGGCGTGCGACCCGATCACGGCGCCGATCGTGTTGATTAAAAATTGTTTTGTGCCGAAACGCGCTTCAATCAGCTGTTTCATTTCTTCCGCAGCCGCTTCATCATCGCCGTGGCAGATGCCGACCAGCTGGTGTTCAAGGTCCGTGCCGCGTTTTTCCATGATATCGAGCATACGGTGCAGCAGTTTTTTCCGCCCGCGGATTTTTTCAATCGGAATGAGCTTCCCGTCTTCTACATCGAGGATCGGTTTAATATTCAGCAGGCCGCCGAAAAATGCGCTTGTTTTCGATAGCCTGCCGCCTCTGGCAAGAAAATCAAGATCGGCGACTGTGAAAATATGCTCCATATGCTTGCTGCGGAATGCGGCATCACGGACGATTTCCTCTTTTCCTGCCCCGTTTTTTCGTAAATCGGCGGCTGCTTTTACAACGAGGCCGTAACCGATCGAAGCACATTTCGTATCGAGTACCGTTAAATCAAGATCGGGACAGGCTTCTTTCACTTGTTCGGCGATCATGGCCGCGGTTTGGTACGTTCCGGACAGCTCGGACGAAAAAGCCAGGTAAATGCCGGTGTCCCCCGATTTGGCAAGATCGGTAAAAAGTTTTTCAAAATATTGCGGTGACGGTTGCGAAGTTTTTGTACCCACCCCCGCACGGATCAAACGGAACACTTCTTTCGGGTCAATGCCGACAAGGTCGTCATAGGATTTGTCCTCTACATAAACGGTCAACGGAATCAAGTGTACATGGTTTTCTTTGAAAAAAGACAGCGGCAAGTCGCTGGCACTGTCAGCAAAAATTTGAATGCCCATCGTTTTCACCCTCACAATCAGTTCTGTCTTTAGTTTACCGATTTTCCTCGTTTTGCACAATTTCCAAAAGAAAATAGCTGCCGGGTTTCGGCAGCTATTCCAATTTTCCAAGTTCCTGTTGCATATCGCGCAGCTGTGCTTTTTCTGCAAGTGTCGTGTTGGCATATGCACTGGATAAAGCATTTTTCGCTTTTTGAACCATTTCATTCTTTTCTTGTTCCGTTCCGAAAGCAGCCGTCTCTTTCGCCAGTTCGACAAATTGCCTGGCCTCTTGAAACAGTCGGTTCGCCATTATAAAATGCCTCCCGGAATGCCTTCTTCGCTCCTGTTCGCTTCTGCTTCGGCCAATGTGGAGTGATACGGGAAACGCTCGCTATACTTCTTCACTGCATCTTTTCCCTGATGGACAAAACGTTTCGATTTGCTGCTTCTGCCCAAACGAAACACCGCCTTTACGGGAAGGGTGCACGGGGGTGCCGCGCCCGTTTATAGTGTTGGAATTCCCGGCGCTGATTATGCGTTTTTCATGAGATGGCTTTCAAATTCAGCGCTTCTTCAAGAAAAATGCCAATGCCGTCTTCCGTATTGGAAAGGGTGATTTCATTTGCGATTGTTTTTAAGGCCGGAATGGCATTTCCCATCGCAACCCCCGTCCCCGCGTATTCAATCATTTCCAGGTCGTTGTCTTCATCCCCGAAGGCAATGATCCTTTCTTTCGGAATCCCGTATGCGTCGGCGACTTTTTTCACGCCGGCCGCTTTATTCAGCCCGGCTTTAATGATCTCGATGATATGCCACGGAGCCCCCCAACGCCTGTGGTCGATCACTTCGGCATGGACGTCGCTTAAGTAGCTGCGGATCGACGGCACGTCTTCCTTTGCTGCATGGATCAGCATGGACGTTGGTTCATCTCTTAAAAAGCGCATTAAATTTCCGGTTGTGACATGCGGGTTTCCAATTTGAAAAATATTGAGCAGTTTTTCGTCGTGATAATGGAGGTACACCTCATCTTTCACTTCTGCTACAATATTATACAGCCGGAAATCGCCACATGTTTCAACGATCGATTTTGCTACTTGAAGCGGCATCGGTTCATGATAGATGCCAAAGCCCGTATTTTTCGGATGGTGGACAAAAGCGCCGTTAAAATTGACAATCGGCGTATCGAGTCCAAGTTCTTCATAATACGGCTGGCTGGAGCGGAAAGGGCGGCCGGTAGAGATGATGACCTTATGGCCGGCTTTGATTGTTTTTTGCAGAACGGATTTTGTTTTCGGGGAGATGGTCTTTTCATCATTTAACAATGTGCCGTCAAGATCCAATGCAATTAAATAAGGTTGAGGCATTTGAATTTCTCCTTTTTCTCGAAATGATTCAGTTTACATGCAATTTTCGTGATGATCCATTATACTAAATAATATAACATTTTCCCAGCTTAAAAACCTGCTGTAAAGCATTTTTATCTTGCATACCGTTTTGTTATGATAGTTACGGAGGAGGTTTGAAAACCATGGATGAAGCATTGAAAGAAAACATTATGGGCGCGCTTGAACAAGTGATTGACCCGGAAATTGGCATAGATATTGTAAACCTCGGGCTTGTGTATGATCTCGACCTAGATGAGGAAGGCTGCCTGACGGTGACCATGACCCTGACCGCAATGGGCTGCCCGCTCGCGGGAATTCTCGTTGACCAGGTGCAAATGGCGGTACAGGACATTCCGGAAGTGAAGGACACCCATGTCAATATCGTCTGGAACCCGCCGTGGACAAAAGACCGTATGTCGCGGTATGCCAAAATTGCGCTCGGAATAAACTGATCAAACAGCCCCCTCTTTGCCGTTGTATTTTTTGACTGGCAAAAATAAGCGCTCATGCTTTAAAAAGATCAGCCCAAACTAATACTGACGATAAAAAAAAGGGGGCGTTACTTTGGGGCAAAGCAACCTGTTTCACCCCGGAAGCAAAGCACCGAATAATGGGGTGTATGTAGAAGTTGGCGAAAATGGCGACCCGGTCGTAAACCCGAAAAGCGCCCATCTCAGCAGGGGCGACCGCTTTCCGGAAACAACGAACGATGCCCGCCATTGGAGGCGCAAACGCAAACCTTAAAATCAAAACGGGGAGCAATCCCCGTTTTTTTGCTGCCGTTAAAGGAAAAACGGTAAAATAAGGACAGGTGCCCGCGCCGCGATGAACGGCACGCGCCATAGCGGAGGTGGAATGGATGGATATCAACCGCATGACTTTTACGGTACAGGAAGGTTTGGCGGAAGCCCAGCAGCTGGCCGCTCAAAAACATCACCCGGAGCTGGATATTGCCCACTTATGGAAAACGTTAATGGAAAAGCCGGACAGCCTGCTTCCTGAGATATATAACGGCCTTGGCTTAAGCAAGGAAGAAATTGGAAAAATAGCAGATGGGATTCTCGCGAAAAAGCCGGAAGTGACCGGGCAAAGCGCACCGTACTTGTCTGCGGCGCTTATCGAGCTGTTCGGACTCGCGGAAGAAGAAATGCGCGCGCTAAAGGACGAGTACATTTCGGTTGAACATTTGGCCCTGGCTGTCATGGATGTCGAACACGATGACCTGTCCCGGTATTTGAAAAGCAGGATCACGAAACAGCAACTGCTTCAGGTGATCAAAAATATAAGGGGGAATCAAAAAGTGGCCTCGCAAAACCCGGAAGCAACCTACAATGTTTTAAAAAAATACGGCACTGACCTTGTTGAAGCCGTTAAAGCCGGAAAGATCGACCCTGTAATCGGCCGGGATGCGGAAATCCGGAACGTCATCCGGATTTTATCACGGAAAACGAAAAACAACCCTGTCTTGATCGGCGAACCCGGCGTTGGGAAAACGGCCATTGTCGAGGGGCTTGCCCAGCGGATCGTCAGGAAAGATGTCCCGGAAGGCTTAAAAGACAAAACGATTTTTTCGCTCGACCTCGGGGCGCTTGTTGCAGGCGCCAAGTTCAGGGGGGAATTTGAAGAACGGCTGAAGGCGGTATTACAGGAAATCAAAAAAAGCAACGGGCAGATTTTGCTGTTTATCGATGAACTGCACACGATTGTCGGCGCCGGCAAAACAGAAGGGGCAATGGATGCCGGCAATATGCTGAAGCCGATGCTTGCCCGTGGTGAACTGCACTGTATCGGCGCGACGACCCTGAATGAATATCGGCAATATATTGAAAAAGATGCGGCCCTCGAACGCCGTTTCCAGCAAGTGCTCGTCCAGGAGCCGGATGTGGAGGATACGATTTCGATTTTAAGAGGGTTAAGGGAACGTTTTGAAATCCACCACGGCGTCCGCATCCATGACAAAGCGCTTGTCGCTGCAGCCACACTATCAAACCGTTATATTACCGACCGTTTTTTGCCGGATAAGGCGATCGATCTTGTCGATGAGGCCTGCGCAAACATCCGTGTTGAAATGGATTCCATGCCGACGGAACTCGATGAAGTGACAAGGCGCGTTATGCAGCTGGAAATTGAAGAAGCCGCTCTGCAAAAAGAAACGGATGAAGCAAGCAAAGCCCGTCTTGGCATTTTGCAAAAAGAGCTTGCTGATTTGAAAGAAGAAGCGAACCGGATGCGCGCCAAATGGCAGGCTGAAAAAGCGGAATTGCAAAAAGTACAGGAAAAACGGGAATTGCTTGAAAAATACCGGCGCGATCTTGAAGAAGCGGAAAACCGGTATGATTTGAACAAAGCGGCTGAACTCCGGCATGGCAGGATTCCGGCCGTTGAAAAAGAATTAAAACAGCTCGAACAGCAAATGGCGGAAAAAGAAGGCAGCGGCCGGATTTTGCGCGAAGAAGTCACAGAAGAAGAAATTGCAGCGATTGTCGCGCGCTGGACGGGGATCCCCGTTGCAAAACTTGTGCAAAGCGAACGCGAAAAACTGTTAAAGCTGGAAAGCATTTTACATGAACGCGTCATCGGCCAGGATGAAGCTGTCCGCCTTGTCAGCGATGCGGTTCTAAGAGCCAGAGCCGGCATGAAAGACCCGAACCGCCCGATCGGATCCTTTATTTTTCTCGGCCCTACCGGCGTTGGGAAGACAGAACTTGCCAAAGCGCTGGCACAGCATTTATTTGACGATGAAAATCATATGATCCGGATCGACATGAGTGAATATATGGAAAAATTTGCGGTCTCGCGGCTGATCGGGGCGCCGCCGGGATATGTCGGCTATGAAGAAGGTGGCCAGCTCACTGAAGCGGTGCGGCGGAAACCGTATTCCGTCATTTTGCTGGATGAAATTGAAAAAGCCCACCCGGAAGTGTTCAATATTTTGCTCCAGATGCTCGATGACGGCCGTATCACCGATTCGCAGGGACGGACGGTTGATTTTAAAAACGCGATCGTGATCATGACGTCAAATATCGGGTCGTCCTATTTGCTTGATATCAAAGGCGATGAAATCAGCGAAGAGACGAAAAATGCGGTGATGGCACAGTTGCGCGCGTCGTTCCGGCCTGAATTTTTAAACCGGATTGACGATATCATCTTATTCAAGCCGCTCACGCTGGAAAATATGATGGGCATCGTGGATAAAATGATGCACGAATTGGCTGCACGCCTCGCTGAACAATCGGTCGGGCTTCAGCTATCCGATGAGGCGAAAAAATGGATTGCGGAATCGGCCTATGATCCGGTGTACGGGGCACGGCCGCTGAAACGGTTTATCCAGCATCAAATTGAAACGAGGCTTGCAAAAGAAATCATTGCAGGAAAGGTGAAGCCGCATCAAACCGTCACGCTTGATGTGAAAGACGGCTCGCTTCAAGTGACAACCGGATAATGATGAAAAAAAACCGGGAGGCACTGCGAAAGCAGCGCCTCCCGGTTTCCGGTGAGGGGTGTTTTGATTTAATGTTCGGGACTTGTGTTTTTCGGCAATGCTGCATTAACAATAAATGCAGCAGCGGAAATGACAAGCGACATAATGGCCATCGTTTTCATGCTGTAATGCGAATTTGACATGGCGCTGCCAACGTAGCCAAGCATTTGGCTCAGTAAAAACACCCAAAAAATCGTTACGATGTATTTCATACTTTCACCCCGATTGAAAAACACTTTTTAAATCACCCTTTATCTTATCACAGCTGTATCGATTGGAAAAGGGAAACCCGGTTACCGTGGGTGAATTTTTTCCCGAAGGATGGAACGGATTCCGGGAAATGGGCACAGCGGCCTTTTGTCCGTTTTGGATCGTCCGGAAGTATCTTTACGGCGGGAAAAGCATATGCTTGAAGAAAGACGATTGGAGGGCCGGCCATGAATCAAGCACTTGTCATTGGTGCCGGGGCGTTTTTCGGATTTGAGCTGTGCAAGGCACTGCTTGATGCGGGGTATCCGGTTATAGCGGCTGATCAAGAAACGGATCCCGGGTTTTTGTTGGAAGAAAGATGGATGGAAATCGGAAGAAATGCCAATTTGGATTACCAGCCTCTGAGCCGGTTGTCGCCGGAAAAATGCACATGCTGCATTCCGGTATACGATTATTATGTCCGGGATGCCCGTGAAGATTTACAAGATGCATGCCGCTTTTTAGAACCGTTTAAAGCGCAAATCGAACGTGTGGCGTTCATTCTGCCAAACCATCTGGCAGTGGGCGTGGAACAGGCAGAATGGGTTCCCGGCGTGCTTGATGATTGCGCACGCATTACCTTTTTTGTTCCGGCACTGTTCGGTCCCGGTCAGCCCGGGAGCCTTGCTTTTTCCCAAATGATTAAAGGGAATCCGGAACCGGACTTGAAATATGACGACCGCGATGCCCTTTTTGCAGCAGATGCCGCAGTGGCCATTGTCTCCGAGCTTGAAAAAGGGGAAACGGGGAAAGCCTTTTATTTACAAAGCCCTGACGGAAACGGATGGGAGCCTGTCGCCCGGTTTTTAACGCAGGATACAGGCAGCCCCACGCTTCCTTCGTGCAGGCTTGAGGCAAAAGGTGAACAGGAACCGATGATCGTCCGGCCGTCCGTTTCCTGGCATGCCGCGATTCAACAGCAAATCGCCTGTCAACGGAAGAACAGCTAAAGAACGCTAATCTTCCTTTTCAAAATGGGAAAGCCACTTTTCAAAAACCGGCGTGATTTTCCGGAACAACGGCTTAAACTCCTCGAAAATGCCAACGACTTTGTCAGCTTGATCCAGCAACGCTTCCATGTCCACATTGCGGAAAAAAGAAAGGTCAAACAAGCCGCCGTTTATTTCTTCATCTGCTTCTTCCTGTCCGGTCCCGGGCGGCTCTTGCCGCTTTTGCGGGAAAAACATCCGGTCAAAAGGGTGGATTTTTTCATGTTCTTCCATTTTTTCACTTCCTTTCCTTCTTTTTTGCCAGGATGAGGGCGGTCCGGATCTATGATCAGCATATGAGAGAAAAACTGAATCGGCTTGCATCAATGGCCCGGATCTTAAAGCGGGAGGAAAACAAGCACCATGCGATCCGCGCGGCCCCGCCCTATTGGCAGCACGTTTTTTTATCCCGCCATTGTGGGATGGCCCGTATTTTCTTCTATTCGTGACAAGCAAACAGGGCTTTGTTATAATTAGGAGCAGGTCATAATATTGTGCGATAAGGAATTATGCCGCTTTGATTATTTTAGTGAAAGAAGGAATGCAAAATGAATGCTGGCATTATCGGTGTCGGAAAATATAATCCTGAAAAGGTTTTAACAAATGCAGACTTTGAAAAAATGATGGACACGTCGGATGAATGGATCCGGACGAGAACCGGGATTGAAGAACGGCGGATTGCAGCGGATGATATGGAGACTTCCGATATGGCATATGAAGCGGCTGTAAAAGCGGTGAAACATGCAGGCATTTCCGCGGAAGAGCTCGACTTAATCCTTGTTGCGACCGTGACGCCGGATCAGCCGTTTCCGACGGTATCGAATATGTTGCAGGACCGCCTCGGCGCAAAAAAAGCTGCCGCGATGGATATCAGTGCGGCCTGTTCCGGTTTTATGTACGGGCTTGCGACGGCCAAGCAATTTATTGAGACGAAAACGTATAAATATGTTTTAATTGTAGGTGTTGAGAAATTATCCAAGATCACGAACTGGGAAGACCGCAGTACGGCGGTGCTGTTCGGCGACGGGGCGGGCGCAGCGGTTGTCGGCCCGGTATCGGAAGGCAGGGGCATCCTTGCTTTTGAACTCGGTTCGGACGGTTCAGGCGGAAAATATTTGTATGAAGATAAAAGTGGCCATATTGTCATGAACGGTCGTGAAGTGTTTAAATTTGCCGTCCGCCAAATGGGCGAATCGAGCGTGCGCGTGATCGAAAAGGCCGGCGTCAGGAAAGAAGACGTCGATTTCTTAATTCCGCACCAGGCCAATATCCGAATCATGGAATCTGCGCGGGAAAGGCTCGGCCTGCCGGTGGAAAAAATGTCGAAAACAATCCACAAATACGGGAATACTTCGGCGGCATCCATACCGATTTCATTGGTGGATGAACTGGAAGAAGGAAAGATCAAAGAGGATGACCTCATCCTGATGGTCGGCTTCGGCGGCGGACTGACCTGGGGAGCCGTACTGATCAGATGGGGAAGATAACACGCTTAAATGCAGCATACAGATTGTAAGAAACACGGTCTTCTTATACCAGGAAAAGGAGATGGCATAATGGAAAAAAGAAGAGTGGTTGTTACGGGAATCGGGGCTGTCACGCCGGTCGGAAATGATGCGCGGACAGCCTGGGAAACTGTGCTGGACGGGAAATCCGGCATCGGCCCGCTGACAAGGCTGGATGCGGACCAGTTTCCGGCAAAAGTGGCAGCTGAAGTGAGAGACTTTAACATCGAAGAATTTATTGAACGAAGAGAAGCCCGCAAAATGGACCGTTTTACCCATTATGCGGTTGCATCTGCACTGATGGCGGTAAAAGATGCCGGACTTACGATCAACGAACAAAACGCAACCCGTGTCGGCGTCTGGATCGGTTCCGGAATCGGCGGCATGGAAACATTCGAAAACCAGTTTGAAGTATTCCAAAAGCGCGGATACCGGCGTGTGAGCCCTTTCTTTGTACCGATGATGATTCCGGATATGGCAGCAGGCCAGGTTTCGATCATTCTTGGCGCAAAAGGGATTAACTCCTGCACCGTCACGGCGTGTGCAACGGGAACAAACTCAATCGGGGACGCCTTTAAAGCGATCCAGCGCGGCGATTGCGATGCTATGATTGCAGGCGGGACGGAAGCGCCGATTACAAGAATGTCGTTCGCGGGATTTTGTGCCAATACAGCGCTGTCCACCAATCCGGATCCGGAAACGGCAAGCCGCCCGTTTGATTTAAACCGGGACGGGTTTGTCATCGGCGAAGGCGCCGGCATTTTGGTGCTTGAAGACTTAGAACATGCTTTAAAACGCGGAGCCAAAATTTATGCGGAAGTGGTTGGCTACGGGTCAACCGGGGATGCCTACCATATTACTGCGCCTGCGCCTGGCGGGGAAGGCGGCGCGCGCTCGATGCAAATGGCGCTTGATGATGCTGGCCTTGCCCCGGATGAAATCGGCTATATTAATGCCCATGGGACAAGCACGCCGTATAATGATAAATACGAGACAATGGCGATTAAAGAGGTTTTCGGCGACCATGCTTACAAACTGGCCGTCAGCTCGACAAAATCGATGACAGGCCATCTGCTCGGGGCAGCAGGCAGCGTGGAAGCCATTTTTACTGTGCTTGCGATCAAAGAAGGCATTGTTCCGCCAACCATCAATATTCAAACGCCTGATCCGGAATGCGATTTGGACTATGTTCCGGATAAAGCGCGCAAACAGGAGCTGAACGCAGCGATCAGCAATTCGCTCGGTTTCGGCGGACACAACGCAACCCTTGCTTTTAAAAAATACGAAGCCTGATCCAAAAGGGGTATCCCGGTTAAAATGGGATACCCTTTTTGCATGGAAACGAAACCAAATATTGCGAAACGTTTTTCAAGGATCACGTGCTAGAAAAGCCGAGTCGCGAAAAGGGGATGGAACATCACATGCGGTTCCGATAACGTTTTGGCATGGGGATCAAAGGGTGCGGACAGACTCCCGTGCTGGCGGTTTCAAAAGTGTGATTTTTGCGGGCGGAAAGATGAATTTACAGGGGAAAAAACGCATTCCGGGATGTGCGGCAGTCTGCTCTGGCTTTTGAAAAATTTATTTTCTAAAATCCGGTCTTCCGCAATAAAATAAAGCAAACGGGAGGGGGAACCGGCGATGGGGATCATTCGGACGGATGTGTGGATGGAAGAAGCTTTCTCAAAACCGGAGCTGTTTTTAGAAACAATCAAACAGGGAAGGGAAGATCCGGAAGATTTTTATCGCTACTTGCAGCGTTTCGGCATGTACCGCCCTTCAAGGCAGGCAGAACAGATTTTTACTGCGTTGAAAAAAGCGGATGCCTGGGAGAAAATCGGGGAGTATCATGCAAAATACAAAAAGCTTTGGAACGGGCCAGATCCGGACATTTACATTTTTCCAGCCAGGAATGGAAACGGTTTCAACTTTGGCCGCAGCCGCGGAAAATCGGGCGTAACACTGCCGGGTGCCGTTTTTTTATTTCTTGCACCGGTTCGGGACCGGAAAGAATGGGAAGCGCTGTTTGTCCATGAATACCATCATGCGGCAAGAATGAGCAGGTTGAAAAAACCGCCGCGAGACTATACTTTGCTCGATTCCCTCGTGTTTGAAGGGCTTGCTGAACATGCCGTGCTCGAGTATGTCGGAGAAGAATATGTATCGGAAACATCAAAACGCTATTCCGAAAAACAGAAAAAACATGCGTGGCAACAGTTTTTCAAAAAAAATCTTGCAGCCGGAAAAGAAGAAAAAATTCATGATGACCTTCTTTTCGGCAGAAAATACGTCCCGCCGATGATGGGATATGCGCTCGGATACCATTTGATAGAGAAGTATAAAACGGCCCATTCTTTTTCTACAATAGCAAATCTCGGCCGCCGTTCCGAAATATTTGCAGAAGGAATGTTTACCAACCCGCCGGAATCCTGAATCCATAAAGTACCAAAAAAATACAAATATAATTTTAACTAAAAAAATGATTGCGTTTCTTTTAATTTTGTAATATTATTTAAACAATAAATTAATAAGATTTTAATCTATTTTCGTTGTTTTCTACTTTTACGAAGGGAGGTTTTGTATATTGGAAAAACCACCGCTTTTGCAAATTGAGGATTTGACTGTTTCTTTCCAAATCCAGGATACATACTATCCGGCGGTCGATCACGTCTCTTTAACCGTCAACGAAAATGAAGTGGTGGCGATTGTCGGGGAATCCGGCTGCGGAAAAAGTGCACTCGCTCTGGCAGTGATGGGGCTGCATCCGGAAGAAAAGACAAAAGTTGAAGGGCGTATTCTCTTTAAAGGGCAGGATCTCGTGCCGCTCGGGACTGGGAAACTGAATGAAATCCGCGGGGCGGAAATGGGCATTATTTTCCAGGATCCATTGACTGCGCTGAACCCGCTGATGACGGTCGGGCGGCAAATAGAAGAAAGCATGGATTACCACACCAAACTATCCGGTTCCGAAAAGAAAAAACGGACGCTTGAATTGTTAAGCCGGGTCGGGATCCCTTATCCCGAAAGAACATATAAGCAATACCCGCATGAGCTTTCCGGCGGCATGAGGCAGCGGGTGGTCATTGCCATCGCGATCGCCTGCCAGCCGTCGCTTGTCATTGCGGATGAACCGACAACCGCGCTTGATGTCACGATCCAGGCCCAAATTATGGATTTGCTGAAAGATTTGCAGCGCCAGATGAAGACGGGCATTATTCTGATTACCCATGATCTCGGCGTCGTTGCCGAAATGGCCGACAGAGTGGCCGTCATGTATGCAGGCGAAATTGTCGAAATTGCGGATGTTACAACACTCTTCAAAAATCCGTTACATCCTTATACCCGTTCTTTGCTGAATTCAATCCCGTCGGCGACGGAAGCCAAAGAAAGATTGCATGTCATCCAGGGCATTGTTCCTTCACTGAAGAACCTGCCGCGCTCGGGATGCCGCTTTAAATCAAGGATTGGCTGGATCAGCGACGCGGCGCACGAAGAAAATCCGGTTCTTCGCGAAGTGGAAAACGGCCACTGGGTGCGCTGTACCTGTTACAAACATTTTTATTTCCCGGACGAACAGAACATGGAGACAGGGGATATGTATCATGCCACTTCTTAAGATCGAAAATCTAAAAGTCTATTATCCGGTACGGGGCGGGTTTTTCCGCCGGGTGGTCGATCATGTAAAAGCGGTCAATGATATCAGCTTCGAATTGCAGCCTGGAGAAACGTACGGGCTTGTCGGCGAATCGGGCTGCGGCAAAACGACAACGGGCAGAACGATCGTCGGGCTGAATCATGCAACAGCGGGCAAAATTGTGTTTGAAGGCACGGATTTGGCCCGGCTCAGCCGGAAGGAATTTCAACATTATCGGAAAGATATCCAAATGATCTTCCAGGATCCGTATTCTTCCCTGAATCCGAAAAAGCGCGTGGCGGATATTATCGCTGAACCGATTCGCAATTTTGAGAAACTGCCCCG
The DNA here is from genome assembly GCF_038007245.1 of Weizmannia sp. FSL K6-3076. Taxonomy (NCBI): domain Bacteria; kingdom Bacillati; phylum Bacillota; class Bacilli; order Caryophanales; family Bacillaceae; genus Heyndrickxia; species Weizmannia sp. FSL K6-3076. The sequence continues at coordinate 998,959 of NZ_JBBOWU010000001.1, forward strand.
CGAACAAGAGCGGGAAAAAGTCCGCGAAGTCATGGAAAAAGTCGGCCTGAGTCCGGACTCCATGTTTAAATACCCGCATGAATTTTCAGGAGGGCAGCGCCAGCGGATCGGCATTGCCCGGGCGCTGACATTGAATCCGAAACTGATCATTGCGGATGAGCCGGTCTCCGCCCTTGATGTTTCCGTCCAGGCGCAGGTGCTCAATTTTATGAAAGACATCCAAAAAGAATTCGGGCTCACCTACCTATTTATTAGCCATGACCTTGGCATTATCCGCCATATGTGCGACCGAATCGGCATCATGTACCGCGGGCGTTTTGTGGAAGAAGGGACGAGTGACGAAATTTACGAGAATCCGCAACATATCTACACAAAACGGCTGCTGTCCGCGATTCCAAATGGGGACCCGGAAAATAGAGCAGCACAAAAACAGTACCGGGAAAAAATCAACAATGAATTCCGGCAAGCTTTCAGGGATTATTTTGACGAGGAAGGGAAGCCGTACCATCTCAAGCCGGTTTCGCATACCCATTCCGTAGCACTGCCGTAAAGAGGGGGGCACAGTTATGATTAAATTTATATTGCGCAGAATTCTCATCATGATCCCTCAATTAATTATTTTGAGTATTTTGATTTTCGTGCTGGCAAAGGCCATGCCCGGCGATGCACTGACCGGCCGGCTGGCGAGCAATCCGAAAATGGATATCCACACGCTTCATGAAATGAAAGAAAAATTGGGGCTGTATGATCCGGCTTATGTACAGTACGCCCGCTGGGTGAAAAATCTCTTCAAAGGCGATCTTGGCATGTCTTATATTCACCAGCAGCCTGTAACAGAACTGCTTGCCGGGCGACTGTGGAACACGATTTTACTGTCGGCGGTGATTCTGATCCTGACATATTTGATCGCCATTCCGCTTGGGATCGTGGCCGGGCGATGGACGGATTCATGGGCGGATAAGCTGATTACCGGTTATAACTATCTCAGCTATGCAACTCCGCTGTTTATCTTTGCATTGATTATGCTGTTTGTGTTCGGTTTTGTCCTATCATGGTTTCCGACAAGCGGCAGTGTCAATATCCAGGCCCGTGACGGCACGTTTGAATATTTCATGAGCAAGGCTTACCATCTAATTTTGCCAGCCTTATCCGGATCGCTGCTTGCAACGGTGGGCACGATCCAGTATTTGCGGAATGAAATTATCGATACAAAAATCAAAGATTTCGTGAAAACGGCGCGTGCAAAAGGCGTGCCTGAATCCAAGGTGTATACGCATCATATTTTAAGAAATTCGCTTCTACCGATCGCCACCTTTTTCGGTTATGAGATTACCGGATTAATCGGCGGGTCCGTCATTTTGGAATCGATATTCGGTTATCCGGGGATCGGGCAGCTGTTTTTGCAATCGATTATGCAGCGTGATTACAGCGTGGTCACGGCACTCGTAATGATTTCCGGCGTGGCGACCTTGTTCGGCACATTATTATCAGACATTATTTTAAGCGCTGTCGATCCGCGTATCCGGATCGAGTAACGGGGGGTGAGAGGATGAAAGCAGTCATTTCAACACAACAGCCCGCAATTGCCGAAACAGAAAAAAGCCCATCCGGATTTTCAATTATCTGGCGGGAACTGATCAAAGATAAAATGGCCGTTATCTCCATGATCGTGCTGGGGCTGATTCTGATTACGGTTTACGGCATGTCATTGATTTTAAACGAAAATGAGATTGTAAAGGTTGACCTTTTATCCATTTACGCGCCGCCCTCAGCTGAACACTGGCTCGGCACCGATTACGGCGGCCGGGATATATTCGGGCAACTGATTATCGGAGCAAAAAATTCGTTTACAATCGGGCTTGCGATTACGTTGATTACCGGTGCAATCGGGCTTGCGGTCGGATTAATTGCCGGTTACTTCGGCGGAGTCATTGACAATATCATCATGAGAATCATTGACTTTATTCTTGTCCTGCCGTTTCTCATGCTCATCATTGTCCTCGTGACAATCGTACCGAAATATAATGTGTTTTCTTTTATTCTCATTATGAGTGCATTCCTTTGGGTCGGAAAAGCAAGACTGATTCGTTCCAAGACGCTTTCGGAAAGGGAACTCGACTATGTCAGTGCTTCCAAGACGCTCGGTACGCCGGACTGGAAAATTATTCTCTTCCAGGTCCTGCCGAATTTGAGCTCGATTATTATCGTGAACTTGACGATTAACTTGGCAAGCAATATTGGGATTGAATCGAGCCTGACCTATCTCGGCTTCGGGTTGCCGGAAAGCACACCGAGCCTTGGGACGTTGGTCAGTTACGCCACAAACCCGGATGTGCTCCAGCATAAATGGTGGATTTGGTTACCTGCATCGCTCCTGATTCTGGTGATGATGCTGTGTATAAATTTTATCGGCCAGGCGTTAAAACGCGCAGCCGATGCAAGACAAAGACAAGGATAAAAAAGAGGGGGCTTAGCAATGAGGAAAAGAAAATGGTCAAGCGTATTCAGTTTGCTGGTGATACTCGTATTGGTGCTGTCAGCCTGCAACAATTCACCGAGCAGCGGAAGCAAGGAAGACAAGGCAGTGAAAACGGAAGATTTAACAAGCAAGTTTCCGACTACCGTCAAAAACAACAAAAAAGCGATTGACGGCGGGATTTTGAATTACGGCATCGTTTCCGATACGCCGATTGAAGGCACATTCAACCTTGCTTTCTACCAAGGGACATATGACGCTGAAGTCATTCAGTTTATCGATGACTCGCTGTTAAAAACAGACAAGAACTATGAAATTACGAATGACGGTGCCGCCACGTACAAATTGTCCAATGACAACAAGACAATGAAGATTAAAATCAAAGACAATGTCAACTGGTCTGATGGGAAGCCGGTAACCGCCGAAGACCTTGAATTTGCATACCTGGTCATCGGAAATAAAGACTATACCGGCGTGCGCTACGGTGATGCACTGTTCCAAAATATCGTCGGCATGGATGAATACCATAAAGGAAAAGCGAAAAATATTTCCGGTGTTAAAGTAATCGATGATAAAACAATTTCCATTACCTGGAAGAGCGCCAACCCTTCCGAAAAAACAGGCGTCTGGACAACACCGCTTCCGAAACATTACTTAAAAGATGTGCCGATCGCAAAAATGGCACAGTCGGACAAAATTCGGTTACATCCTTTAGGCTTCGGTCCGTTTAAAGTGAAAAAAGTAGTTCCGGGCGAGTCTGTTGAATTGGTCAGAAACGACCATTACTGGGCAGGGAAACCGAAATTGAAAGGTGTCGTCATCAAAGTGGTCAATCCGAAAGTGGTGTTACAAGCCTTGAAAAAAGGCGAGATCGATTATGCCGAATTCCCGGTAGACCAATATGAGGCCGCGAAAGGTGTGAAAAACTTCCAGCTGCTTGGCACGATCGATTTGGCTTACAGCTATATCGGATTTAAGCTCGGCCACTGGGATGCAAAGAAACAGGAAAACGTCATGGATAATCCGAAATTCCAAAATAAAAAATTGCGTCAGGCGATGGCATATGCGCTCGATAACAAGTCAGTTGGCGAAAAAATCTATCACGGTTTGCGTTTCCCGGCGACGACTTTAATTCCGCCATCTTTCCCGGAATGGCATGACAAGTCCGCAAAAGGGTACACGTATGATCCGAAAAAAGCAAAGAAACTGCTTGATGAAGCCGGTTATAAAGATGTCGACAAAGACGGATACCGTGAAGATCCGAACGGCAAAAAATTCGTCATTAATTTCCTTTCCATGAGCGGCGGGGATACGGCCGAGCCGCTGGCAAAATTCTATATACAATGCTGGAAAGATGTCGGCTTAAATGTCAAACTTGTTAACGGTCGACTTGCCGAGTTCAACTCTTTCTATGATATGGTGGAAAAGGATGACCCGAAAGTGGATATCTATTCGGGCGCTTGGGGAACCGGTACCGATGTGGACCCGTACGGCTTATACGGACGGAACGTTATGTTTAACTACACCCGCTTTGTCAGCAAGAAAAATGATGAACTGTTGGAAAAAGGGCATTCTCCCCAAGCCTTTGACACAGCATACCGCAAAAAGGTTTACAATGAATGGCAGGAGTATATGAAAGAAGAAGCGGCAGTCATCCCGACCGTTTACCGTTATCAATTGTATGCAGTAAACAACCGCGTGAAAAATTTGGCTGTATATCCGACTACAGACTGGTATAAGGTAAGTGTCACATCCGAAAAAGCGGATTCCCAGGAATAATCCATAAAGGCCCTGTCTTTGGCAGGGCCTTTTCCCTTTCCGGCTTGTCGGGATCGGGAGAGCAGAGCGTCTTTTTAAAGCAGAGCCTTTATCCTTTGCGACTCACTGAGATTGGGAGAGCAGGGTATCTTTTTAAAGCAGAGCCTTTATCCTTTCCGACTCACCGGGGGAGGGAGAGCAGAGCGTCTTTTTAAAGCAGAGCCTTTATCCTTTGCGACTCACCGAGATTGGGAGAGCAGAGCGTCTTTTTAAAGCAGAGCCTTTATCCTTTCCGACTCGCCGGGGGTGGGAAAACGAAGCGTCTTTTAAAGCAGGCCTTCTTCCTTTTCGACGCGGTGGGATTGGGGTTCTTCTTTTTACAAGCGAAGTGCAATCTTTATTTTCTACACAGCGGAATCCGGAAAAGAAGGAATAATTTAACTGCCCCCTGCCTATACTGAATGACAAACAGAGTATACGGGGGGTTATCCATGCTGTATCTTCACGATATATGGGTCAACTGGTTCGAGGGGGAGGAAAACAGTTATAATGTCTGCCCATTCCATGAGTGGCGGAGGGACGATGTGATTGAACTGCTGGACCAGGTGCCGCTTTTATTTGTGGACACGCTTTTATACGAGTACATTGAAAACGATTTGGCTGAACTGCCGCAAACTTTGCTGAATGATGTTTTCCAGAAGGCGGTTTTGCGCAAAAACCATGAACGAATCCAGCTGGAATATTGTTTTGTCGTGACGGATGGAAAAGGGATTTTGGCGGTGGATACGATCGGCTATACGCTACCGATCCGCAAAAGCCGGCTGATTCCGAGGCAGGAACAGCTTGTCTATGAAATGATCGAAGGGCATGAACCGGTGTCCTATCCGTTTGAAAACCGCAGCAATCCGAAAGAACATCATATTTTATCCCCGTCGCCGGAGTGCATGCAGGGGCTGACAAGAAGGGAACGACAATTAAAGCAGCTGTTATTTATGGCGCTCGACCAGCTCTATTCCTCGAAAAATACGGCGGAAGTGCGGTACTGGTATACAGAGTGGTGCCCGGAGCAGTATGAACACATCCAGTTTATGCCTTTTGAAGATGCGTGGGAGCGGCTTTATGCAGAAACAAAAACAGGCTGGTCCAAAAAGCATGAACAGTTGTGCGAAAATATGATCAAAGGGCAGCCTTTTTTTGAAAAACTATGGGAACTGGAACACAATGAAAAAAGCGAACTGATGTAAAAACGAGTTGCGAAACCTCCGCAACTCGTTTTTTTCTTAATGGCGTTTTTTTCTGCCCAATCCCATCGCATTTTCCATTTTTCTCAGCATATTTCCGGCTACAATACTGGCTTTTTCCGCGCCTTCATCTAAAATCCGGTCCAGTTCCTCCGATTCAATCAGTTTATAATACCGTTTTTGGATCGGGGCCAGCCCTTCATTCACTACATCAACGAGATCCGCTTTAAACGCGCCATAGCCGACGCCGTCATATTTCCGTTCCAGCTCTTCAATGGTCAAGCTGCTGAAGTTGGAATAGATGTCGAGCAAATTGGAAATGCCCGGTTTCCGCTCTTTGTCGTATTTGACCACGCCTTCTGAGTCTGTAACCGCGCTTTTAATCTTTTTGTCGACCAGTTTCGGGTCATCAAGCAGCGAGATAAATGCTTTTTTATTCGGATCGGATTTGCTCATTTTTTTCATCGGGTCCTGCAGCGACATAATCCTTGCTCCGGAATTGGAAAGCTTAATATCCGGCAGCGTAAAAATTTCGAGGTAACGTTTATTGAACCTTTCCGCCAAATCCCTTGTCAGCTCGAGATGCTGTTTCTGGTCCTCACCGACCGGCACAAGATCCGTGCTATACAGTAGAATATCAGCGGCCATGAGCGGCGGGTATGTGAGAAGCCCGGCCGATACGCTTTCTTTCCCTGCAGATTTGTCTTTAAACTGCGTCATCCTTTCCAACTCGCCGACATAGGCAACGCATTGCAGCATCCATGCGGCCTGGGCGTGCGCCGGCACTTCCGACTGGATAAAGAGCGTCGCTTTGTTCGGGTCAATGCCGACTGCCAGATAAAAAGCGGCAAGGCTCCTGATGTTTTTGCGGAGTTCAAGGCGGTCTTGCGGGACGGTAATGGCGTGCTCGTCAGCAATGCAAAAATAGCAATTAAAGCTGTTCTGCAATTCCACAAACTGCTTCATTGACCCAAGATAGTTCCCGATGTGGATCGTTCCACTCGGCTGAATAGCTGAAAAAATCGTCCTCATTTTTTCTTCCTCCTAAAGCATGGATATTTTTCCAGAAAAATAAAAAACCCATTCAACCAAAATTAGGGACGAATGGGATAAATCCGCGGTGCCACCCTAAGTGCCCGGCAATACGGGCCGCTTAGTTCCAATGCCAATTGGAGCCTGGTTAACGCAAGGCGTACGCCGGAAACTAATGAGGCGGCCGCCCGTTCATCTCCGGAGCTCGAAAGCCCATTCCACCTGCAGGCATGTTTGTTTCCACCAGCCACAAACTCTCTGAAAAGCCATAAACAGATGTACTCTTCTTTTTCATCGCTTCTATATACCAGTATCATTATAATGAAAAGATGGAAAAATGTCAAAAACCGCTGTCCGCCAAGGCCCATTTTATGTAGGATTCCGTCTTTGCCTGATCGTTTTAAACGGCCAGCATTTTATGACGAACTTTGCAGAAAAAGGGCGATGGCCATCAGCACCATCATGGACACCCCGGTAAGAAAAGGCATGGAAACACGCAAGGTAACCAGCTTCGACAGCGGGCGGACGTCCTCCTCGTTAAATTTAGAAGACATTCTTTGAAAACCGTAAACAAACGCGTCAAAAAAACCGGTCCGCGCCATGAAAACCGATGCGGCAAAAAGAATCAACAGTGCCCCGATCGTAAATGAAGTATTAATATAGCTAAGCAAATCGATCCGCTTATACACCAAAAAAGAAAAAAACAAAACAAGCAACTGGGAGGCCAGCAACCAGCAGACAAGCTTTTTGAACATACGCTCACCTACAAAATGATTTTCATTCATTATACAGGAACAAAAGAAAAGATGAAATAGCGGAAAATCTAAACCTAAATTAAAGTTAAATTAAATTTATTAAAATTAATGAAAAAATTATAAATACAACGGAACGCGGAAGTTAAGCGTTTGTTAACGCTTTCAAACAAAAAACATTGTTAAAAAACCTACCAAAGTTTATTTATTTTAATAGTTTTATTTATAATTTTTTTAACCATTTGTAAGGGGTTACAATATTGAGATGACAATATCTTTTTGGTTTATTACTCCTTTTACGTAATTAAAAAAGATTAAAAAAACATGTACAAGAAAGTGAAATGTTAGTATAATTAAATTCGAAAAGTCACTAGCTTTTCAGAAAAATAAAAAAAGGGTGGTTAGCTGATGAAGAAGTCAAAATTTTATGTGTTTATGACGCTGGCTTTTGCCCTGTCGCTCGTCCTCGGCGCATGCGGCGGCGGAAGCAAAAACAGCAGCTCAGGTTCAAGCAGCGGTTCATCCAAAACCAAGCAAGTGCTGAATATGGATGAAACGGCTGAACTTCCGACAGGGGATCCGACACTTGCAACGGATGCGGCAAGCTTTACCGTTTTCGGTAATACAATGGAAGGCCTTTATGTCGTTGGGAAAAATGATGAGCTGAAACTCGGGATTGCGAAAGAAGAACCGACAGTCAGCAAAGACGGCAAAACGTATACATTTAAGCTCCGTAAAGACGCAAAATGGTCAAACGGTGATCCGGTTACAGCAAAAGACTTTGTTTACTCTTGGCAAAGGGCTGTGAATCCGAAGACAGGGTCGCAATATGCTTATATGTTCTTTGGTGTCGTTAAAAACGCTTCGGATATCAATGCTGGCAAAAAAGATCTAAGCACTTTAGGGGTAAAAGCGATTGACGATCATACATTGCAAGTCCAGCTTGAAAAACCGGTTCCTTACTTAAAATCATTGCTGGCTTTCGGCACATATTTGCCGCTCAACCAAAAATTTGTTGAGTCAAAAGGCAGCAAATTCGGGACAAACAGCGACAATATGCTGTTCAACGGCCCGTTCGTATTAAAAGACTGGAACGGCACAGGCTTGACATGGAAATACGTGAAAAACCCGAATTACTATGACAAGAAACATGTGAAACTGAGCCAAATCAATGTTCAGGTTGTAAAATCGCCAAGCACAGGCGTCAACTTGTACAATACGGGCAAAATCGACCGGACTGTTTTGAGCGCCGAATATGCGAAACAATATAAAAATAACAAAGAAGCTGTGACAAATCCGGAGTCAAGCGTTTTCTACTTCAAATACAATGAAGTTAGAAACGGAAAGAAAACCGCTTTAGCAAACAAAAACATCCGGATGGCACTGGCGATGGCTTATGATAAAAAATCGTATGTCGACACGGTCTTGTCTAACGGTTCGATTCCGGCAAACGGGCTCGTGCCGAAAGACTTTACAAAAGATCCGAAAAACGGCAAAGATTTCCGTACGGAATCGGGTTCTTACCTCCAGTATAACCCGACAGAAGCAAAAAAATATTGGGAAAAAGGGTTGAAAGAACTCGGCAAGAAGAACTTAACGCTTGAAATTCTCGGTGATGATACAGATAACGCAAAAACAACAGGCGAATTCTTCCAAAACCAATTGGAAAAGAATCTTCCTGGGTTAACGATCAAACTGAAAAACGTACCATTCAAAAACCGTTTGCAATTGGATACAAACCAAGATTATGACATCCAGGTTGCCGGTTGGAGTCCTGACTACAAAGACCCGATGACCTTCCTCGACTTGTTTGTAACAAACGGCGATAACAACAAATCCGGCTATTCGAATAAAGAATACGATAAGCTGATTGATGAAGCGAAGAACAAATACGGCAATGATCCGGAAAAACGTTGGCAAATCATGCTGCAAGCTGAAAAAATCCTGATGGACGATGCGGCGATCGGCCCGATTTATCAACGTGCTACATTACGCCTTGTTAAACCGTATGTAAAAGGGATCGAGTACCATACATTCGGGCCGGATTACACGTTTAAAGATGCATATGTGCAAAAGTAAGAAAACTGCATGACCTCAATTAAAAAGGTAAAAGAGAGTATTTTCTTTCCGAAATACTCTCTTTTCACCGTTAAGAGGATTTTTATGTGAAAAATTTAAACATTCCTTTTCTTTGGGAGGTGTCACGTGTGACGAAGTACATTGTGCAAAGGATTATTTATTTGTGCATTACCTTATTAATTATTGCTTCTTTTACGTTTTTCCTGATGAAATTTTTGCCGGGGACCCCGTTCCGGAACCAGCAAAAATTATCACCGGAACAGGTTCATATCCTGAACCAGAAATACGGGCTGAATGAATCTTTGCCTGTCCAGTATAAAAATTATATGGTGAATTTGCTGAAAGGGGATCTCGGCGTTTCTTTCCAGTTTGACAACCAGCCGGTTACGCAGCTGATTGTGGAAAGGATGGGTCCGTCCTTGCAGTTGGGGCTTCAGGCCATGATTGTCGGCACGTTAATTGGCATATTACTAGGCGTACTGGCGGCAATGTTTCAAAACACATGGATTGACTACGGAAGCACATTTCTTTCGGTCCTCGGTATATCCATTCCCTCGTTTGTATTTGCCGCAGTCCTGCAATATGCGATAGGCGCGAAACTGCAATGGCTGCCGGTTGCAGCTTGGGATGGGTTCGCCTCTTCCATATTGCCCACGATTGCGCTCGCTATTTTTCCGGTTGCAACAGCTGCACGGTTTATGAGAACGGAGCTGATTGAAGTGTTCGGTTCCGATTACATTACGCTGGCGAGAGCAAAAGGGAATTCTTACGGGCAAATCGCCTTTAAGCACGCGATCCGGAACGCGCTGATTCCGCTTATTACGGTGCTTGGGCCGCTTGCCGTTAACTTGATGACCGGATCGATGGTTGTGGAACAAATTTTTGCTGTTCCCGGGATTGGCGAACAATTTGTTAAATCCATTCAAATGAATGATTACCCGATTATTATGGGGACAACCCTCTTTTTCTCATTCCTGTTAGTTTTGATTACATTAGTTGTCGACATTTTATACGGTGTCATTGACCCGAGAATTCGATTGGCCGGGGGGAATAAATCATGAACAACAACGTAGAGACATTGCCGAAAGAATTATTTGAACCCGCAGCCCCGGATCGCGAACAAAGTGAGTTGATCGCCAAACCGCAACTGTCCTTTATGCAGGATGCATGGATGCGGATCCGCAAAAACAAAGGCGCGGTTGCCAGTCTGTTTGTGATTGTGATTTTAATTTTGATGGCGATTATTGGGCCGCATCTTTCCAAATCGGGTCCGTACGCACAAGATACTTCCAGGGCGAATTTGCCGCCAAGAATTCCTGTGATTGAAAAGCTCGGCATTTTTGATGGGTCCCAGACGGTTGGCGGGCAAAAAGTGAACATGTATGAACAAAACCATATTCATACGTATTACTGGTTCGGCACGGATGCCCTCGGCCGCGACTTGTTTGCAAGGGCATGGCAAGGAACGAGAATTTCCTTATATATTGCCTTCCTTGCGGCGTTGATCGATATGCTCATCGGCGTTTCTTACGGCCTCATATCCGGATACAAAGGCGGGCAGGTCGATAACGTGATGCAGCGGATTATTGAAATTTTGTCCGGTATTCCGAACTTGATTGTCGTGATTTTAATGCTTTTGATCTTTAAACCGGGAATCTTTTCGATCACGATTGCGATGGTAATCACCGGCTGGCTGAATATGGCACGGGTTGTTCGCGGCCAGGTGTTAAAGCTGAAAAATATGGAGTATGTATTGGCGGCAAAAACACTTGGCGCTTCGAACATGCGGATTTTATTTAAACATCTGCTCCCGAATTTGACCGGGGTGATTATTATCAATACCATGTTCACCATTCCAAGTGCAATTTTCTTCGAAGCCTTTTTAAGTTTCATCGGGATCGGGCTCCAGTCCCCGGCTGCATCGCTCGGGACATTGATTGAAGACGGTTATAAGACATTCCAGTTCCTGCCGTATTTGATGGCAGTGCCGGGCACGATTATTTGTTTGCTGCTTGTCGCCTTCAACCTGCTGGCAGACGGTTTACGTGATGCATTTGACCCGAAAATGCGCGATTAAGAAATGAGGTGAAGCCGAATGGAAAAGATTTTGCAAGTGAAAGACCTGAATATATCCTTTCACACTTTTGGCGGTGAAGTAAAAGCGATCCGCGGTGTGAGTTTTGATTTATATAAAGGGGAAACATTGGCCATCGTAGGGGAATCCGGTTCAGGAAAATCGGTGACGACGAAATCGATTATGCGACTGTTGCCTCCTAACAATTCGGAAATCAAGTCGGGGCAAATCCTGTTCGGCGACGTCGACATTGCCAAAGCGTCAGAAAGAAAGATGCAATCGATCCGTGGGAAAGAGATTTCAATGATTTTCCAAGATCCGATGACGTCTTTAAATCCGACCATGACAATCGGGAAGCAGATTATGGAGCCGCTTTTGAAACACCAGAAGATGCATAAAAGTGAAGCAAAAAAACGTGCCATTGAGCTTTTGAAGCTTGTTGGCATCCCGAATGCGGAAATCCGTGTCAAACAGTATCCTCACCAGTTTTCCGGCGGGATGCGGCAAAGGGTCGTCATTGCGATTGCTTTGGCGTGCAACCCGAAAATTTTAATTGCGGATGAACCGACAACGGCACTTGACGTTACGATTCAGGCGCAAATCCTTGAACTGATGAAAAAACTGCAGTCTAAAATTGATACCTCCATTATTTTTATTACGCACGATTTGGGCGTGGTGGCGAATGTGGCAGACCGTGTTGCCGTTATGTACGGCGGAAAAATTGTCGAGATCGGAACCGTGGATGAAATTTTTTATAATCCAAAACATCCGTACACATGGGGACTGATCAGTTCGATGCCGAGCCTTGATGTCAAGGATGAAGAACTGTACGCGATACCGGGCACCCCGCCGGATTTATTGAACCCGCCAAAAGGGGATGCCTTTGCGCCGCGCAATCCGTACGCACTTAAAATCGATTTGGAGCAGGAGCCGCCGATGTTTAAAGTGTCGGACACGCATTATGCCGCAACATGGCTCCTGCATCCGGATGCCCCGAAAGTAGAGCCGCCGGAAGCCGTGAAAAAGCGGATGTACAAGTTTAAAGGAAATGTGCGCCCGATACCGGCTGAGGAGGGGAAGTAAGATGGCAGTGAAAGAAAAACTGATCGAAGTCAAACATTTAAAACAATATTTCAATGTTGGAAAAGCAAATGAAGTCCGTGCTGTCGATGATCTTACATTTGATATTTACAAAGGCGAAACCCTCGGACTTGTCGGCGAATCCGGCTGTGGCAAATCGACAACCGGACGGACGATTATCCGCCTTTACAATGCAACGGCAGGAGAAGTTTTGTATGGCGGCAAAAATGTCCATGCCAAAATGTCCCATAAAGAACTGAAACATTTTCGCCGGAAAATGCAAATGATTTTCCAGGACCCGTATGCTTCCCTCAATCCGCGCCTGAAAGTGGCCGATGTCATTGCGGAAGGAATTGATATCCACGGGCTTGCAAAATCAAATGAAGAACGGATGCACCGCGTTTATGAACTGCTGGAAACAGTCGGCTTAAGCAAAGAACACGCCAACCGCTATCCGCACGAATTCTCGGGCGGGCAAAGGCAGCGGATCGGAATCGCCAGGGCACTTGCGGTCGATCCTGAATTTATTATTGCTGACGAACCGATTTCCGCGCTGGACGTCTCGATTCAGGCACAGGTCGTGAACCTGTTGAAAAAACTGCAGAAAGAACATGATTTAACGTATTTGTTCATTGCCCACGATTTGTCGATGGTGAAATACATTAGCGACCGGATCGGCGTCATGTATTTCGGCAAGCTTGTGGAACTGGCTGATGCCGATGATTTGTATAACCATCCGCATCATCCGTACACACAGTCATTGCTATCCGCCATCCCGCTTCCGGACCCTGATTATGAACGGACACGGCAACGGAAAATTTACGACCCGTCCGTCCATCAATACAAGGAAGGCGAAGAAGTAAAAATGCGCGAAGTGGCACCGCATCATTTTGTTTACTGTTCAGAAAGGGAACTCGAGCAGTACAAAAAAACTTATCATGGCTAATCATTCTCAATGGGAAGAAGAACGCATGCCGGTTGAAATGCGTTCTTCTTCTCACTTTTTTTATAAAAAAATGAAGAATAGGGGTTTAAATAGAGAGAATTGGGGAAAAAGAAGACTATTAAACCGGGGGAAAAATACAACAAACTATTTTTCAAAAAAATATATTCAATCACGCGGATATAGTGTATAATACATAATAGAGATTGTTTGATTAAACTTATTTTAATGTGAGAATCAAATGGGAATCCAAATATAAAAATTTAGGAGTGTGAATGCTAGATGGTCACATTATACACTTCACCGAGTTGCACATCATGCAGAAAAGCAAGGAACTGGCTTGAAGAAAACCATATTGAGTATAAAGAACGCAACATTTTTTCTGAACCGCTTTCACTGGATGAAATTAAAGGGATTTTGCGGATGACGGAAGACGGGACGGACGAAATTATTTCCACCCGTTCGAAAACATTCCAAAAATTAAACGTCGATCTGGATGCCCTGCCGCTCCAAGAATTGTACACATTGATCCAGCAAAACCCCGGTTTATTAAGAAGGCCAATTATCGTGGATGAAAAACGGCTGCAGGTCGGCTATAACGAAGATGAAATCCGCCGCTTCCTGCCGCGGAAAGTGCGGACCTTCCAGCTAAGGGAAGCACAACGGCTTGTCAATTGACAACTTTTAATATTTCTTTTGCCGGATGCCTTTTATAAGCGTAAACCGGCAAATCACCTCCCAGGTTCCGGCCCGGGAGGTTTTCTTCACCTTTTTGTCATAAAATTGTCAAATAACGAATATGTATTTAGAAAATTTTGTCTTGAATTTCTGCAGCAAATCGGATACAATACAAAAAAGATGTAAATGATCTTTTTTGCCGGATGTTTAAGAAATGGGCCGGCGTGGAATTTTAAAAAGGAAAGTTTTTTTATTTCCATTTGCCAGTATTTTATCATAAAATAAAAGTACAAGGTTACCTATACCTGAATGGGGGAACATGTCCCTTCACTACACCTGCAAGAAGGGAGAGTTGATGTATGGAAATCGAAAGAATCAATGAGAACACGGTGAAGTTTTATATTTCGTACGTTGATATAGAGAAACGCGGGTTTAATCGTGAAGAAATCTGGTATGACCGGGAAAGAAGCGAAGAATTGTTCTGGGAAATGATGGATGAGATTCACACGGACGACGATGTATTTGACCCGGAAGGCCCGCTTTGGATACAGGTGCAGGCGCTCGAAAAAGGGCTGGAAGTGCTTGTCACGAAAGCGCAGTTGTCGAAAGACGGACAGCGTTTTGAGTTGCCGATTCCGGACGAGAAGCTGAAAGAACTGCCAATCGGCGACCAGCTTGAGGAATTTTTCAGCGAGAACTTCCAAACGCCGATGCAGCAGGTTTTCACGGATGGCGATCCGCTCGAACAGGTCTTGTATTTCAAGGACTTTGAAGATTTGCTGGCGCTGGCCAAAAACGTCCGGATGGAAGACGTCAGCACGAAGCTGTACGTCTTTGAAGGCAAATATTATCTGTATGTCCGCTTCCCGGAAGATGAAACGGAAGAAGCTAATGACTTTAAGTTAAGCCAGCTGCTGGAGTATTCCGATCTTTCCTCTGTCACCAGTCATCGTCTGCTGGAATACGGAAAGCCGATCATTGACAGCAATGTATTTGCAAAATTAAACTCGTACTTTTAATCGATAAAAATCGGTGCGCAAACGCATCGATTTTTTTGTTTATCCGGAAAAAATTCATCCTGGCAAACAGGATTTTTCGCCCCGGGTGGTGAATGTATTCAATACGGCTGTGCATGGCGTTTATACAGATAAAGGCCGGTCAATCTAAGGCTTGCGGAGAGGCCGGCAACTGCATACGACCGAATGCCACGGCCAAACAAAAGCGGGACTGCCGGCTAGAGGGCCCGCCTACAGTTAAAAAAGGAGAGGATGCCGTTGCTTTCTGCGCTAAACGAGCGGGGGGAGCTGATCATGCTGACGGAACGCTTTACAAGATTGGATCTAAAGCAGTTAAAAACCTCCCATACGTTTTACTGTCGGGACTGCCGTGAACCCCTCATTTTAAAAATCGGCAGCCGTGTCACCCCCCATTTTTCCCATTACCGCCATTCCACTTGTGCCACATTTTCTGAACCGGAAAGCCCGATGCATTTGCAAGGCAAAAAAGACTTGTTTTTATGGTTGAGGGGGCAGGGGCTCGATGTTTCCCTCGAACAATATTTTCCTTCTATCCGGCAAAGGGCAGATCTTGTGGTGCGCAAATACCGGCAGCTTTTTGCCATTGAATACCAGTGTTCCCCGATCCCGTTTGAGCGGCTGATGGAGAGAACGGAAGGGTACAGGCACCTCGGCATTTTGCCTGTTTGGATACTGGGCGGTATGCCTTTCCGGTCCTCAGGGAAAGAGGCGGAAAGCGTGTACCGTTGCAGCGATTTTCAGTTGTCTTTTTTACGGCATACCCGGCACCACTTTTATTTATTCAGCTATGCTCCCGGCAAAAAGAAGGTCTGCCTCTTGTCCCACATGACGCCCATATCCGCCAAAACGTTCCACGCCTGTTACGCGGAAAAGCCGCTGTCTGCCTTTTCTTTTCCGTTTACAGATGACCAGTTTTCACTTGTTTCTGCCCCTGTGCCGCTTCCTGAATGGTTTGCGGAAAGGCGGCGCTGGATCGGCCTGAAGATTCAGTTTGGAAAAGCCTTTCAAGACCCGTTTTTACGGCACGTGTATGAAGCGGGAATGCACCCCGGGTCCCTGCCGCCGTTTATCGGCCTGCCGCTTTTGCACATGGCTGCCTGTAAACAGCATCCGGTCGAGTGGCAATTCTATATATGGCTGGATGCCCTTTTCGCATTGCGGACAAAAGCAGCGGTTTCACTGGACGAACTGCTGCGGCTGTTTACCGTGAGGATGGAAAAAAAGGAAATTGCATTCAGAAAGTCACCGTATGTACGCGAAAGGAACGCGGCGAAAGCGATGATTTATGAGTATGCGCAGCTGCTCGTTCAATTAGGGCTCTGGTCAAAAGGAAAAGCAGGCTACTATATGAATAAAAATGTTTTTGCGCCAAAAAATACAGAAGAACTTGAACATATGGAGCGCCATCTGTCTTCCGTGCTCGGGGCCGGTGTTTCAACCGGGAAAGCGGAACAGTAGCGGGATCAGGGGAGTTACGCTAAAATGAAAAAAGAAGGAATTTTTTGTGAAGAATGGAGGAAAATTGATGGAAAATGGGAAAAAAGTACACGCGTTGCCAAGCCGGGACGAGGTTCGTGAAGCATTAACCTGGAGGCTTGAGGATATTTTTCCAAGCGACGATGACTGGAATAAAGAATACCAAGCAGTAAAAGAAAAGCTGGCCGATGCCGCTTCTTATCAGGGGAAACTTGGCGAAAGCGCGGAACAGCTTTATCATGCGCTAAAGTTCCAGGATGAAGTGACAGAAAGGTTCGGCAAGCTGTATACATACGCGCATATGCGTTATGACCAGGACACAACGAATGCCTTTTACCAGGGGATAGACAGCAAAGCAAAAAGCCTTGCTGCCCAGGTTGGGAGCGCGTTTGCGTTTGTGGTGCCGGAAATTCTTTCGATTGAAGAAGCGAAACTGAACCAATTCCTGGAAGCTTATGAGCCGCTGCAATTGTACCGGCACGCATTGGAAGAAATCAATGAGATGCGCCCGCATATTTTATCGAAGGAAGAAGAAGCATTGCTCGCACAGGTTTCAGAAGTGCTGAATACTTCCAGCACCACTTTCGGCATGCTGAACAATGCCGACCTTGAGTTCCCGACCGTGATCGATGAAAACGGCAATGAAGTGCAGATCACGCACGGCCGTTTTACACGCCTGCTGGAAAGCAAAGACCGCCGCGTGCGCAAAGAGGCATTCCAGAAATTGTATGCAACCTACAAAAAATTCACCAACACGTTTGCGAGCACGCTCAGCGGCCAGGTGAAAAAGAACAATGTTGTTGCGCAAATCCGCCATTACCATTCGGCGCGTGAAGCTGCCCTTTCGGCAAACCACATTCCTGAAAAAGTGTACGACCAGCTTGTGGAAACGGTGAACAAGCATCTTGGTTTGCTGCATCGGTATGTTGCACTGCGCAAAAAAGCGCTGCAGCTTGATGAAGTGCATATGTATGATTTGTATACGCCGCTTGTCCAGGACGCCGATATGGAAGTAACATATGAAAAAGCGAAAGAGATTGTGCTTGACGGCCTCCATCCGCTCGGCGAGGAATACCGGAGCATTTTGCAACAGGCGTTTGAAAACCGCTGGATTGATGTGGTGGAAAATAAGGGAAAACGGAGCGGGGCCTATTCTTCGGGCGCTTACGGGACCAATCCGTACATTTTGCTGAACTGGCAGGACAATATTGACAATGTGTTCACCCTCGCGCATGAGCTCGGCCACAGCGTCCACAGCTATTACACGCGGAAGAACCAGCCGTATCCGTACGGGGATTATTCTATTTTTGTGGCGGAAGTGGCTTCCACGTGCAATGAGGCACTATTGAATGACTATCTGTTAAAAACGATCAAAGACGAGAAACAGCGGATTTATTTATTGAATCATTATCTGGAAGGTTTCCGCGGGACGGTTTTCCGCCAGACGATGTTTGCTGAATTTGAGCATCTGATCCATCAAAAAGCGCAACATGGCGAAGCGTTGACGGCGGAACTTTTAACAGATGAGTATTATAAGCTGAACCAAAAATACTATGGTACGGATACCGCCATTGATCAGGAAATCGGGCTAGAGTGGGCACGCATTCCGCATTTTTATTACGATTATTATGTATATCAGTATGCGACCGGCTTCAGCGCCGCGACCGCGTTAAGCAAACAAATCCTCGAAGAAGGGGAACCGGCTGTCAAACGCTATATCGGCTATTTGAGCGCCGGCAGCTCGGAATATCCGATTGAAGTATTGAAAAAAGCAGGCGTCGATATGACGTCACCCCAACCGGTCGAAGATGCGTTAAAAGTTTTTGAAGAAAAATTAACGGAAATGGAAAACTTGCTCGGATAAAGAAACAACGGCGGAATTTTTCCGCCGCTCATTTTGTATGGGACACTTTTTGTAGATAAGGGAGCAGGCCCGCGGCGTTGTTTTTTAAGCCGCTTGCCGCCTGTTAAATCTTTTAAAACGGTTGCATTAAAAGTATTTGAAGAAAAATTAACGGAAATGGAAAACTTGCTCGGATAAAGAAACAGCGGCGGAATTTTTCCACCGCTCATTTTGTATGGGACACTTTTTGTAGATAAGGGAGCAGGCCCGCGGCGTTGTTTTTTAAGCCGCTTGTTACAAGTGGCGCCTGTTAAACCCTTTAAAACGGTTGCGGCGGTTTACATGCAAAAGCAGCGCGAAGATGGCCGCGAACAAAAGCGTGGACGTGAGAAAAAGAGGGAGAAGCTTCATCAGGCCGAGCAGATTCAGGCAGAATAAAGCGCAGAAACCGGCGGCAAGTGCGATAAGTTTACATTTTTTCATATCCACCAGGCTCCTTTCATCAGGTTTACACAGTCCCGGTCTTCCGTTATTTACACAGCTTCAGTGCTATTTTATGAACAGGCTGACGCGGTATGCAAAATTTAAATTTGACAGATGTGTGAACTCTTTAACAAGTACTTGCATACCGGATAGGGGGATGTTATTATATAGATGTGAAGTTGATCACAAGCAAACATACCCCTTTGTTTGACCGTGAAAAATTTCTCCCATCCCCTTTGTTCGTGTTGAAAGAGGCCTTGCAAACGCAAGGCCTCTTTCTTTTTTAGGGTTTGGCAAGGATGTTTGGAAAAAATAAATGCAAGCATTTTATGGGAAATCCAGGACGCGAAAGTCGATTCAACACATGGAGAAGACAAACGTACGCATTTTCGTAAATCAAACTCAAAATCGGATTCGCTCAGCAAGCCTAAAATATAAAAATCCCCTGCCATAGACAAGGGTCAGTTGATATATTTCCAGAATGAGCCGTGCTTTCCTTCGATTTTCCGAACCTTTTGCTGAAGAACGAGCTTTTTCAATTCTTTTTCGGCTTCATGGACCGGCAGATCGTATACCACCGCAATTTCCTTTGATGCCACAAACCCGAAATACTTCAGAAATTCCTCCAATGGGGGGAGCGGCAATGGTGAAGGCTCTTTGCCCAGCATCTCCTGAAGAACTTGTACATAAATATCATAAGAATAGAGTCCGGAAATTTTTAATCCTTCATCTTCAATATGTTCATTAAAGAAAACAAGCGACGGGCTTTCGGTTACTTCCATTTCCGACGTAATTTTCAAATCGCACTGAAAAGCCTTCGCTGCGCTTTCGGAATGGATGTCATGCAAAAATTCGTCGACATCGATGGAAGCGCCTTTTGCACAATCCACTAAAATTTGGATATCCGATATATTTCGTTTTTCAAGAAAGACGAGCTCCTGTACTTTCCGCAAAAACCGCAATCCCTGTTTCTTTCCCTGCAGTTCGGCCGCTTTTATCGCAATCGACACGATATAAGGCGACGTAATCGGGTTTTCAATCCATAAACTGCCGTCGCAGGACATGCCGGTGCGGCTCGCCGTTTTTTCCCAGTAATCCGCAATCGCTTCCCGTTTTTTCGGAATGTCGTTCAGATTGGATAATTTTCCGATCAGCACATGGCGGAGGCGGAAATAGACGCCATACTCGAGACGCAGCTTTTTTAAAACCGGTTCCAGCGCCCAGCATTCCGGGCAAAGCGGATCGATAAAAACGTAGATTTCCAGCGGCTTTTTTGAAAAACAGCTGGAATGTTTCATTAAATCAATCATGTTTTTCAATTTGCGTCACCTGGCACATCATCCGGAGTATTGACCATATGCTGTGCGGTCAGGACAAGCCTTTGAAAAAAGAAGTCGCGGAATTCGCCGTCAATCCCTGTTTCGTCCATTGCGGCACTCATGCAGGACAGCCATGCTTTGGCGCGTTTAGGCGTAACTTCATGTGGCAGGTGCCGCGCCCTGAGCATCGGATGCCCGTGCTCTTCCGTGTACAGCGGGGGACCGCCCAAAAACTGCGTTAAAAACTGCTTCTGCTTCCTGGCAACTTCCGTTAAATCATCAGGAAAAATCGGGATTAAATCCGGATGTTTGGCGACCCGCTTGTAAAACGCATCAACAAGCCGGCCAAGTTTTTCTCCCCCAATGATCTCATATGGCACAGTTTTCTTTTCCACCATAGAATAACTGCTCCTTTATCTCGTTTTTATCTTGCGTATATTTAAAATCGACGGAAAGGTTTGCTCATTAAAATTTTTGTCGACATATCTGCCATTTGTTCTTTATTTTATCAAGGGGGCCGCAATAACTCAAACAATCCGCTTTATTTGGCAAACTTTCACAGCTTCCTATGACCTGCAGCAATAGGTGTCATAATATTTATTTTGGAAAACCTGCGCGATCGGCCTGATGAAAGACAATTCATTGGGATGTAAACGTGGTAATGATATTTATCGGGGCGGGGAAGGACAAAATGTATGCGTGTGACCGGGGAAATGTCCTTCATTGCGGCGGGATGAACAAGAGGTATGCGTGTGAGGCGGCGAACTGTCCTTTTGAACCTGTCAAAAGGACAAAACAGGATGCACCCGGGCTCGAAATGTCTTTTTGAAATTGTCAAAAGGACAAAACAGGATGCACCCGGGCCCGAAATGTCTTTTTAAAGCCGCCAAAAGGACAAAAGGAGTGGCGATTGGGCTCGAAATGTCTTTTTGGGGCTGTCAAAAGGACAAAACAGGCTGCATTCGGGCTCGAAATGTCTTTTTGAGCTTGTCAAAAGGACAAAACAGGCTGCGTCTGGGTTCAAACTGTCTTTTTGAACCTGTCAAAAAGACAAAACAGGCTGCATCCGGGCTCAAACTGTCTTTTTGATGTCGCCAAAAGGACAAAAGGAGTGACGTTTGAGCCCGAAATGTCTTTTTGAGCTTGTCAAAAGGACAAAACAGGCTGGATCAGGGGTCAAACTGTCTTTTTGAAGCCGTCAAAAGGACAAAAGGAGTCGCGATTGGGCTCGAACTGTCTTTTTGGGGCTGTCAAAAGGACAAAACATGTTGCGTCCGGGGCCAAACTGTCTTTTTGAACCTGTCAAAAAGACAAAACAGGCTGCGTCCGGGTTCAAACTGTCTTTTTGATGCCGCCAAAAGGACAAAAGGAGTGGCGATTGGGCTCGAAATGTCTTTTTGGGGCTGTCAAAAGGACAAAACAGGCTGCATTCGGGCTCGAAATGTCTTTTTGAGCTTGTCAAAAGGACAAAACAGGCTGCGTCTGGGTTCAAACTGTCTTTTTGAACCTGTCAAAAAGACAAAACAGGCTGCATCCGGGCTCAAACTGAGTCAAGTCCAGGTTATTGTGTAAATTTATGGGCAAATGTTTTCAACCACCCCTTCATTTTTTCGGCTTAACTTCCATGGATTTTTTTCTTCATCTCCGGGAAGGGATGTCAAATGCCTTTCAATTTGACATCCCTTCCCGGAGATGAAATCATCCATGATGGAAGTTAAGCTGAAAATGCTGCTAACTATTCTTTCCCATAAGTGACTTCCTCTTCGAGTATTCTGTATCTTGATACTGCATTAAAACGGCACCAACCAAACGAAAAGCAGATTGGGTATTAGGAAAAATGCGAATGACCCTTTCCCTTCTACGAACCTCTTGGTTAAGCCGCTCGAGGGAATTAGTACTCCGTATGTGCATACGGATATTCTCAGGAAAGTTCATGTATTGGATAGTATCTTCAAAACCTTCATCTAAAATGGCCAGGGCTTTTTCAAATCTTGCTTCTGTACCAAATTTGTTTATTAATTCATCTTTAAACTTGCGTATGTCCTCAATCGTAACGGCCTCAAACACGCGCTTAATCATCACCCGGATTTCTGCAGTATCTTTTTTGGGCAGTTTTTCAATGATATTGCGTTTAAAATGAACATTGCACCTTTGCCAAGCAGTGCCAATGAATTCCCGTTGTATTGCTTTCTGAAGGCCCATGTGAGCATCGGAAATAACGAGTTTTGGTGATTGGAGTCCACGTGATTTAAGTTGTTTAAAAAATGAACTCCAACTCTCCAAACTTTCTGCATGGTCAACGCTTAAACCCAGTATTTCACGTGTATTCTTCTCTGTAATGGCAGTCGCAATATAAACAGCCTTTGATATGACCTTATGGTGCTCCCGTACTTTTATATACATGGCGTCCACAAACACATAAGGGTAGTAGGTTGTATTCAACGGTCTCTCGGCCCAAGCATTCACAATGGGATCCAGTTTTTGCGTAAGGGAAGAGACAAACGACTTGGATACATTCTTACCGCAAAGCTGTTCTACGACATTTGTGACCTTACGGGTAGAGACGCCATTGATGACCATCTCCAACATTGAAAGGACGAAAGCTTGGTCACATCTGGCATACTTTTCAAATAAGGTAGTTGAGAATTCGCCATTACGTGTCCGGGGAACTTTTAATGTAACATTGCCGATGCTCATCAACAGCTCGCGTTCATAGTAACCGTTCCGGTAATCCCGGCGTTCAACAGCGCGTTCATAAGGGCTCGTTTTTAAATAGTCATCCCTTTCCTTTTCCATAAACTCGTTTAACACGAGGACAACCGCTGATTTAATTACCGCGTCAAGATCGGAAGTCATGATGGCTTCTTTTAAAACATCCAAATTTAGGTTAAACTGTAAGTGAGTCATTTTATCTCCTCTTTTCATTGTTTATCGTCGTTGAAAACAGTGTTGCCAAGAGTTGATAAAATGACTCCTTCTTTTTACACAATTATACGGACTTAATCTCAAACTGTCTTTTTGATGTCGCCAAAAGGACAAAAGGAGTGACGTTTGAGCCCGAACTGCCTTTTTGAACTTGTCAAAAAGGACAAAACGCACCGTAACCGGGCCCGGAATGTCCTTTTGAAACCGTCAAAAGGACAAATTGACTTCTACCCAGGCCCGAAATGTCTTTTTGAACTTGTCAAAAGGACAGAACACGCTGCATACAGGCCCGAAACGTCCTTTTGAATCTGTAAAAGGGAAAAAACGCATGCCCGAAACCGTTGAAATGTCCTTCATCGGGGTGATGAAGGACAAAAGTGAGCCGCCAAACATTGAAATGTCTTTCATCGGGCAAATGAAGGACAAAATGCAGGCCCGAGACCGTGAAAATGTCCTTCACCGGGTTGATGAAGGACAAAACGCGAGCCCGAGACCGTGAAAATGTCTTTCACCGGGTTGATGAAGGACAAAACGCATGCCCGAGACCATGAAAATGTCCTTCATCGAGGTAATGAAGGACAAAACGCGTGCCACCACACATTAAAATGTCCTTCATTGGGTTAATGAAGGACAAAACGCATGCCACCAACCATTGAAATGTCCTTCATCGGGCAAATGAAAGACAAAACACGAGCCCCGAACCGTGAAAATGTCCTTCATTGGGTTAATGAAGGACAAAACGCATGCCACCAACCATTGAAATGTCTTTAATAGGGCAGATGAAAGACAAAACGCAGGCCCGAGACCGGGAAAATGTCCTTCACCGGGTTGATGAAGGACAAAACACGAGCTCGAAACCGTAGAAATGTCCTTCATCGAGGTAATGAAGGACAAAACGTGAGCCACCAACCATTAAAATGTCCTTCATCGGGCAAATGAAGGACAAAGCGCGGGCCACCAACCATTAAAATGTCCTTCACACGACAAATGAAAGACAAAAAAGCGGAGCCTTGACCGGGTAATGTTCTTCATCGGCTCCAGTCAGAAATTTCCCCATAAAAAAATGCCGCACAGAGCGGCGGGTTTTAATCGTTATGCCAAATGATTCATAATCGATGAGACGTATTTCTGTGTTTCTTTGAATGGCGGAATACCGCCGTATCGGTCGACATTGCCGGGGCCTGCATTATAGGCGGCCAATGCAAGCTGGACATTGTGGTCGTATTTTCCCAGCAAAGATTTCAAATACTTTGTGCCGGCGTCCACATTTTGTTCCGGGTCAAGTACATTGCTTACCCCGAGCGAGGCCGCCGTTTCTGGCATCAGCTGCATCAGCCCTGCTGCGCCTGCCGCACTCACTGCATCCGGACGATAACCGGATTCCTGTTTGATGACAGCTTGAATGAGCTTTTCTGGCACGCCGTATTTTTCCGATGCTTGCTGAATCGCCTGGCTGATTTTCGCCGGGATTCCACCACTGCCGGAAGCGGCTGTTGTCTGCGTGCTTTCTGAAGCTGAATTTTGTGCAGAAGCGGAAAAAGCCGCGCTTGTTCCTGCCTGCGCAGTAGCTGCTGTCGCTTTACCGGACAAAGTGCTTAATCCCGTAAAGGCAGGCAACGTGGTAAGCACCGGATTTTCCCCTGTTAAAGAAGACAATGAATTGAACGCCGGATTTAAAGTTGCTGCCAGGGATGATAACACCCCGGATTCGTCTTTACCGCTTGCGCCAGCAGCCGTTTCATTTTCCTTTGCTTCTTCTAAAAAGCTTGACAGCATCTCTTGAAAAAGGGAGGTACTGTTGGCCGTTTGAGCAGCATTGCTGCCGGGAGAAAGCGACTGCAGCGCCTCCAGTTCCATTAAAGACGCGAGTTGGCTGATTGTACTCATTTCTCATTGCTCCTTTTTGCCTCATAAAAGCGGAGAACCTTGTTTTTTGCCGGATGGTGCGGGATCCCGTACGTTTCCAGCAATTTTAAAAACTGCTTTGTGCCTGTTTCCAGTTCACTTACTTCATATTCTATCTCAAAATCTTCCTCGTTTAAATAAAAATTATGATCAAATACGAGCAGACCGCCTTCGTATGCGATTTCAGCCCGCTTCGTTGCAAGTTTTCCAAAATACACCAATTTACTTGGCGCCACTTCTAGTTCCATTAGTTTTTCCATGACTTCGCCTTCCGGAAAACCGCTCCCATTTTTAAGCTTTTGAAAAACCTTTTCGCCAATCATTTGGCTTGTTTCCAGCAGCCCGGTTTCCTCCGGCGTTTTTAGGGTGAGCTCGAAGCACCCTGCTTTTTTCCGGACACGCAAGGCCGATCTTTTATGTTTTAAAGCAAAATCAGGTGTATCAAAATAAAAGTTTTCCTGCTGTTTAAAATCATGTTCCGCGATGCCAAAAGCCCGGGCAAGCCGGCAGAAATCGCGGCGGGTGACCATATTTTTACATTCAATTTCAATTTCTTTGCTCATGATAAGCCCTCACTTCCATCTTCATTATACTAAAGCGAATCCCTTCCTTAAAGTGTCTATTCTCTGTGGAGATATGGTAAAATAAAATGGAATTGAAACTTTGTTTTCCGGCGGGAAGGAGAGGGAGGGAAGCAGATTGCGCAAGATCATTGAACTGGGAAAGCCTGAATGGAAAGACGGGATCCTTCAACTGCATGCTGAGCGCCCGGACGTTTCCATGCAGCACCTGAAGCCGGGAGGGCAAATGATCGTCGATTCGGATGCCTGTGCCTTTATCTATCTGGCTGAAGACGATGGCGATGAGGATTATACATATTTATATTTGCCTGTTCCGGTTTGGAAAGAGATTCGGACGGCGGCATTTGAACATAAAAAAGTGGTTGCTGTTTCAAAAGATGGGAAATTGGAGCTTACCGGGCTTGATGAGGAACTTCAATTTTTGCTCGATAATATCCGGGGCAACAGCAATTACGGAAAAAAGATGCTGGATAAGGTAGAGGCCGTTTTTGCATTGGAATGAGATCCGAAGAGGTGATCAGGCAGTGGATTGGGAGGAATTTTTAACCCCGTATAAACAGGCTGTTGATGAATTAAAAGTAAAGTTAAAGGGGATGCGCACCCAATTTGAAAAAGAGCATACCCATTGCCCGATTGAGTTTGTGACAGGGCGGGTAAAGCCGGTAGCAAGCATTATAGAAAAAGCGAACATAAAAGGCATCCCGCTTGACCGGCTGGAGGCGGAAATGCAAGATATCGCCGGGCTCAGGATGATGTGCCAGTTTGTCGATGATATTAAACTGGTCGTCGGGCTTCTCAGACGCCGGAACGATTTCCGGATTGTTGAAGAAAAAGACTATATTTCGAATAAAAAACCGAGCGGCTACCGGTCTTATCATGTCATTATTGAATATCCGGTACAAACGATCCGCGGGGAAAAGAAAATTCTTGCGGAGATCCAGATCCGGACGCTGGCGATGAATTTTTGGGCGACGATTGAACATTCTTTAAACTATAAGTATAAAGGCAGGTTTCCCGAAGAAATTAATTTGCGGCTGAAGCGGGCTGCCGAAGCCGCTTTCCGCCTTGATGAAGAAATGTCTGAGATCCGTGAAGAAATTCAGGAAGCCCAAATGTATTTTTCGAAAAACAAAGAGCGCGCGGAACGAAAAAAGCCATGAAACCGGCGGCAAAAAAAGAAGGGGAGGAGAAGCAGCTTGAAATTTGCCATCACTTCTAAAGGGGATACGGAATCCAATATATGGATGCATAAAATGCGTTCTTATTTGCAGGATTTCGGGCTTGTTTACGACGAGGCACAACCGGATATCGTGATCTCGGTCGGCGGGGACGGCACGCTTCTGTATGCTTTTCACCGCTACAGTTCCCGGCTTGACCGGACGGCTTTTGTCGGGGTGCATACCGGCCATCTCGGCTTTTATGCTGACTGGGTGCCGGATGAGATTGAGGAGCTGGTCGATGCCATCGCCCATAAAACTTACACGACGGTGGACTACCCGCTTCTTGAAGTGATGATTGCGTATGAGCACGGCGGCCACGAAACGCGTTACCTTGCGTTAAATGAGTCAACAGTCAAATGCGTGGACGGCACATTTGTCATCGATGTGGAGATCAATGGCCGGCATTTTGAGCGTTTCCGCGGTGACGGATTATGCCTTGCCACACCAAGCGGCAGTACGGCTTATAACAAGGCGCTCGGCGGGGCCATTGTCCACCCTTCCCTGCAGTCGATCCAGCTCACCGAGATGGCATCCATTAACAATAAAGTGTTCCGGACAATCGGCTCGCCGCTTATTTTGCCGGGGCACCATACTTGTGTATTGCGCCCGGTCCGGCAAAAAGATTTTTTGGTAACCGTTGATCATTTAACACTGCTCCATAAGGAAGTCCGGTCCATCCAGTACCGCGTGGCAAAAGAAAAAATCCGGTTTGCCCGCTTCAGGCCGTTTCCTTTCTGGAAGAGGGTGCATGATTCTTTTATTTCGGATTAGGTGAAAACATGTTGACATTATCGTGGACAATTACAGAAGATGAGGCACATCAGGAATTGAAAGAGTTTTTAAAAACGCGCCATATCTCGAAACGGGCGCTTGCGGATATTAAATTCCGCGGCGGGCTGATCCTTGTGAACGGCCGCGAAGTAACGGTTCGCTATCGCTTGCAGCCGGGCGATGCGGCCGCCATTGTTTTTCCAAAAGAAACCCCGAGCCACAATCTTACGCCCGAAAACATTCCGTTCGGCCTTGTCTATGAAGATGAAAGCGTGCTTGTTGCCGATAAGCCGGCGTTTATGAATACAATCCCTTCCCGCGAGCACCCGTCCGCAAGCCTTGCCAATGCGGTGCTCGGCCATTACCGGAAAAACGGGATAGAATCCGCGGTCCATGTTGTGACCCGGCTTGACCGAAACACATCCGGGCTTGTCCTGATCGCAAAAAATCGTTATATCCACCATTTATGCAGCCTGATGCAGCAAAAGCATGTAATTTGCCGGACGTACGAAGCGCTCGCGGAAGGGACTTTTACTGAAAAAAGCGGCACAATTGAAGCCCCGATCGGGAGAAAAGAGACGAGCATTATAGAACGCGAAGTCCGGGACGATGGCCAGTTTGCGCGCACCCATTATGAAGTGGTCCGGCAATTTCCGGCATATGCACATGTGCGTCTCCGGCTTGACACCGGCAGGACGCACCAGATCCGTGTCCATCTTTCCTATATCGGCCACCCGCTTCTCGGCGACAGCCTGTACGGTGGCAACACGAGCCGCTTCACCCGGCAGGCGCTCCATTGCAGTGAGCTTTCATTTCAGCACCCGGTTTCAGGGAAAGAAATGCATTTCCTTTCTAAACCGCCCTTTTTGGATCTTCTTTGATGTTGATTCGGATTTCCCTGCTTCTGATGCCAGCGTTTAGTTTACGGCATGGGCGCTTATCCTTAATTTTGCTGTTGCATGTTCTTTTCTCCCCGGGACTTTATGATTGCTACAGGATGTCCTGAAAAAGCTCAACGCTCTAAAAAAACATGAAGATGGTTATTCCATTATTGCCATGTGGAACGGGAAACGTCAAAATAATTTTATTAAAGCTTAGTTTTTCTACTCTTTTTTAACTATTCCAATTTGTATAAAGAAAAATAAATGCCGATAAAGGAATAATGATTAACGAAGAATAATATAAAAAAGCCTCTAAAAGAGAAAGTTTCCTTTCTCTTTTAGTTCTTTTTAAATGTCGAGAATAGCCTGCCGCATATACTAGGGTAAGTAGTTGAGTTAGAAAAAGTAAATGATTTAATGTCACGATTGTTTATTCTCCTTTTAGCTGACTGGTTCGGCACCACCTATGCGGATACTGGGTTAACAAATAAACCGGTGGCAACAAGCTTTCCAGCAGCAAGCCAATTCCCCTTTTCGACTTCTCGCGCAACTTCCTGTGCCATTGATTTGCTAATGTGAATCGCATCTTGTAAGGCGTTTTCCTGTGGTTGACCACCTTTTGATTCGTAAAATCTAAAAAATTTTTAGTAACTTTAAATGAAGAGTTTTCAAGTTCTTACTGGTTAATTGTATATTCTCCCGCTTTATTTTTTATCATAACATGTTCTAATATAGGGCTTACTGAATCAGTAAAATTTCTAGATTTGGCAAGGCTGCTGACAGCTTTGACAACCATTTTAATGCAAGAGTTTTACAACAAATCTAGAGAATGATTGCCCTCGAAAGCCGATTCAACGTATGGAGAAGATCAAATCACCCCTTTTCGCAAAAGGATTCTTCTATATTTTTAAGACAGAACTTGCAGACAAATTGGGTATAAACTCAGAATCGGATCCGTTCAGCAAGCCCTAATATAATTCATGGTGTCTTGAGTCTGTTATAATTGTTCTTTAGAAAGATTGTTATAGAACTCATTCCATGAAGTAGACAAGTTAAAACATACTTCTATGGATTTTTTTCTTCCTCTCTGGGAAGGGATGCCAAATGCTTCTCAATTCAGGCGAACGTCCTGAACTTTTCTTCCACATATGGCATTGAAGAGGGGACGGAGACGGTTTCAATTTCCGGATACCGGAGTGCTGTCAGTTTGCCGCCGAATACGCAGCCGGTATCAATATTGACCGTGTGGCCGATCAATCGCGGTTCTTTCACCGGCGTATGCCCGTATACAATCCAGCCTTCCCCCTCATCATTTTTCGCCCAGTCGCGGCGCACCGGTGTCCCGTCCGGATTGGTTTCCCCGTTAATATCACCGTAAAGGATAAAAGTCTGCACCGATTTATTCATCTTCCCAATATCTTTGCGCCGGATGCCGGCATGGGCGATGACTAGCTTGCCGCCGTCTAGAACAAGATAAAGCGGGGATTTCTCATACAGTTCCATAAATTGTTTGCTGTGCCGTTCCCGTTCTTTTACGGGGAGCGCCTCCAGTTCCGCCACCGTTGTTTCAAGGCCGTGCTTCTGCTGGACATTTCTCCCTAAAAAATATCGGTACAGCTTGTTGCAGTGGTTTCCGGGGACATACAGGCCAAGCTTCTTTTTCCACAATCGATAGACAGTATCGGCCACTTCCAAAGATGCCGGCCCGCGGTCTGTCAGATCACCGACAAAACCAAGCAGCCGGCCACCTGGATGAACGGGCATACCGTTTTCCCATTGATACCCCAGTTTTTCCGTAAGCTTCCTGAATTCCGCCATGCAGCCATGTATATCCCCAATGATATCGATTTTCATTGAACTCGCTCCTTCCAACTCTATTTTATGTTGTCCGGCGCGCCTAAACAAATGCCGGGTAGTTGAAAAAAGGTTGGTATTCCCCGGGGTCCCGGTACGATTATCCTGCAACAAATAAAACACAGGTGCTTTTCAAACCCGGAAAGTTCATGTAGAATTGGTATCAGGTACTAAAAATCGTATATAAATTGTAAATAAAGGAGTTAACACGATGCAGTTATCTTTGGAAAATAAAACATTTGTTGTGATGGGTGTTGCAAATAAGCGCAGTATTGCCTGGGGAATTGCCCAATCGCTTGATGCAGCAGGCGCAAGGATTATTTTTACCTATGCGCTCGACCGGAATGAAAAAAGCATCCACGAACTTGCTGAAACGCTGAATCGAAAGGACTATCTGATCCTTCAATGCGACGTGGAAAGCGACGAGCAGATTCAGTCATGCTTTCAAACGATCAAAAAGGAAGCTGGCACGATCGACGGTATTGCCCACTGTGTTGCGTTTGCCCGCAGAGAAGAATTAAAAGGCGACTACACAAACGTGACGCGTGAAGGGTTTTTACTGGCCCATAATATCAGTTCCTATTCGCTATCGGCCGTTGCCAAAGCGGTGAAAGAGCTGGAACTCATGCCTAACGGGGGCAGCATTGTTACCCTGACCTACCTCGGCGGCGAACGCGTCATGGAAAATTACAATGTAATGGGCGTTGCGAAAGCTTCCCTCGATGCAAGCGTCCGCTATTTGGCCTATGACCTAGGAAAGCTCAATATCCGCGTCAACTCGATCTCGGCCGGCCCGATTCGCACCTTGTCGGCAAAAGGTGTCAGCGACTTCAACAGCATTTTGAAAGTGATGGAAGAAAGGGCGCCGCTTCACCGTGGTGTGGATACACGCGAAGTCGGCGATACCGCGTTGTTTCTTTTTAGTGACCTGTCGCGCGCTGTTACAGGCGAAAACATTCATGTGGATGCCGGCTATCATATTATGGGCTAACCGGACAATTCCGGACGGTTCGAAAACTGGTCCTTCCGAATGCCGGCTATCATAAAATGCAACGGCTTGTCCAAAAGCGCAAATGAAAAAAGCCAGGAAGTGAAACCTTCCTGGCTTTTTTGGCATGGCATCAGTCTCTGTAATTTTTTTTATGGCCTTTTTTGTTGTCATAATGATAATGGTCGTTATCTTCAATTTCTGCAGCAGAGAATGTGTAGCTGACAACATTTTGAGGCGTCAGTGTAATGGTTCCAAGCAGGGTAGGTGCAACCCCCGGAATCGTTGTATCTGGAGCGAAATTACCGAGTTCAATGGTTAAGAAGTATTCGTTTTTCCCTTTGGACGGATCGGTATCTACGGCGTGAACCGTCGTTGTCACGTTTTCAAAGAGCACTGTAACGAGTCCGCCGGCTGTAAGAATGCCAATGCCGGAAATTCCGCTTTCATCCCGTTTTTGGGAAATGAGTGTCGTACCGGAAGAATTTCTTCTCCAGATTCGGAAGACTGCCGGAATGGTTAACGGAATGACGATCCCTGGTCCTGCTCCTGTAATTGCCCCAATTAAGGCTGCAAGTGTTACACCGAGTGGCAGGTCTGCTGGCGACCATTCGACAGTTGCGAGCAATGAAACACGGTCATCATAATCATCCACTTTTACATCTACTTCAGCAATAGCGTTTGCCATGTTAAAGACGCCTGTCACGGATACAGGTACGGACGGCGATTGATCTACATCGAATTCCGACAGAAGCCCCCGTTCTTCCTCGTCTTGCCGTTTGTGGTGGCGATGATCATCATAGCAGCTGTCGTTTGAGTCGTAATAAGACATTTAAATGCCTCCCTTCGTTTTGTTACTATATTCTACTCATTCGCATATTTTTGGAATAGACGGATGGTAGCGTATAAAAGCACATTTTTCCCTGCTTTATCCATTTGTGCCAATATGCTGTGGAAACCGCGGTTCCGTTCCTTGTCCCCAAAACATACGATAAGGCAGAAATAGCAAATGATTGGGAGATTCAAGCTCTAGGCACATTTCTTATTTTCGTGCATAGGTATAAAGCGAGCCAGAAATCAGGAGGAGGGATTTTGGAAACATGGAGGAGAGCCAGTACAGCAGCCAAAAACCGCTTCTTTATATTATCCAGCCGAAAAATGTTCCGCTCGCGATCAAGATGCAGAAAGTGTACAGAAATGTGGTGAGCGAAAAAACTGAACATGCCGGCCATGGAACGATCGCGGAACCAATGCCTGCCAGCGGCGATACAGGGCATGCCGAAGAAAAAAACAATGCAGCCGCACGCGAGAAAAAAACAGAACCGGAACAGCCCAAACCGAATAAAGCGGTAGAACAGGAAAAAACAGAAGAAGCTGCAGAACGCGGGGGAGCCGTAAACGTTTCATTCAAGACAAAAACGGCAGATCCTGCGGAACATGAGGAATCGGCAAATGCCATGGGGCAGCAACATGTTGCGGAACCCGCCGGAGCGGTGGAAGCGGAGACGGATTTGGAAACGGACGGCGCTGACAAAGCCGACACCTGGCCGGAACAAGAAACCGTCCAACCACCATCGAGAAAACGGTTCAAAGAAATGACAGTCCATGAAAAAATTGACTATTTAATTCATAAGCCAGGTTTTCTACCGGAAATCCCCGTCATGATTCAAACGAACAGCATCGCCTATCGTGCCGTGATCCTTGAACGGATGGAAGACCAATTGTCCGTCATGCCTTTTTCCTCAATGGAGACGGCCTGGATCAATCTGGACGAGATCACGGACATTAAATTACTGGTTCAGTAAAGCCACGGAAAAAAAGTCGATAAGCGGCAACTTATCGACTTTCATACATTACAAATTGACAAAAGTGTCTTCGAGGCATTGAATGGCAATGAAATCGGTTAAATCAAGCGTGATGCATGTATCGGTTGCTTCGAAGTGGACCCTAGAATGGCCGTCATGATGTTCGCAGACGCATTTTAAAACCCGTACAACAGCACAGCACCCTTCCACATTTTCGACTCTTAAAAATTTCGATTTTTCGCAGAAGTCGTCGCAGCTGTCAAAGTGGTGATTTTTGTAAAATGGTTCAAAAGCACAACCGTCTTTTGTATATAGAATGAATGGACGTGTGTTGACATGTGAATGTTTTTCCCTGTTGGCACCGAGCACGGGATTCAAGCAGTTGGTCGGGCAGCTGCTGTCTTCTACCGCAGCATCCTGCAAATCGTTGATGAAATGTACGACATCACAAACGCAAGTACGGGAATATTCATGGGATTTACTGCTCATTCATTTTTCAACTCCTTCAATGGTTTAGTTTCAGTACACTATAGAATATTGTCTCGGTGCTTTTTTTGTTACGAATGTCCCCGCGTTTTTGCAAAAATAGGCAAACAACTTGCATAGGGAATTTTGTACCCGGGGAAGGAGGCAGGAAATGGTTTCCTATTGGCTTGATTTCGTTCTGCTTGCACTGGCCAGTTTCAGACTGACGCGCTTGTTGGTTTATGATAAAATTACGGCCTTTTTACGAAAACCTTTTCATAAAGAAATAACCGAAATGGCGCCTGATGGAACAATCGAGGAATATATTGAAATCAAAGGAACAGGGATCAGAAAGTGGATTGGCGAATTATTAAGTTGCCACTGGTGCACCGGTGTCTGGTCCGCGGCCATCCTGTACGGGAGTTGGATGCTTTTTCCGCAAATCGGGTCGCCTATTGTCATGATCCTTGCAATTGCCGGCCTGGCGAGTATCCTCGAAACCGTTCTTTTGCGGATCATGGACGAATGAAGTGAACAACCGTGAAAATGCTGCATACGATAAAAAAGGAAGCGCGAATCCTGAGGAAAGGATGGTAAGATTATGGGCAAACCACGCATCAAAATTCCGGTCACCCCTTCATCCGTCCCGGCGTATACAAACAATCAGAAAAAAGTCAAAAAAGGCGGATGCGGCTGCGGCGGCAAAAAAACGCGATAAAACAAAAGCGGAAGGCAGGATTGCACTTCCGCTTTTGTTTTCCCTTTTTTCCAGGATGCGGCAAGAATTTCTAATTATAAAATCTGCGCTTGCGCGAAAAATAGAGAGGTAAAAGTTGAAAGCGCAGAGGGATGAGTATGAAAAAAATCATGTATGTTTTAGCTTCAGTATGTTTGCTCACCGGCTGCGGTTTTAACGGGCCGGAACACAAGGACAGCAAAATGGCCCTTGTGAAAAAAACACAACCGTCGCCGGTGAGACTCACGAACACCGGGAATAAGGCCGTTCCAGGACAATTGAAAAAAGATGTCCTTGGCTTTGACAGCATTTACGATGTGGCCATCATTGAAGGGCCAAAAGAAACATTGGTTGCCTACAAAGTCAGGCATCTGCACCGTTTTAAAATGAAGAAAATCGAAAAACAGCTCAACGCCTTTTTAAAGAAACGCTACCCCGGACGCAAATTTATTACTTCCAGCGACTATAAAATTTTCCTGGAAACCGTCCGCCTCAAGGAAGATATGGACGAGCACAAAATTTCAGCCGGCAAGGCAAAAAAACGTTTCAAAGACATCATCAAGCTGAAACAGGAATTAACATAGGAAAAGGGCTGAGATAATGGCAAACAAAAATCAAAACAAAACACCCGAACAAAAAGCGTATGATCAGTTCGAAAAAAAGCATGAGCTGAAAAGGCCGGTATTGAAAAACTGCATCCGTGCATTTTGGGTAGGCGGCTGTTTTTGTCTGGCTGGTCAGGCCCTTACTTACTTCTATATATACATGTTTAATTTCACCGAAAAAACGGCCGGCAACCCGACAACCGCGACAATGGTGTTTTTATCCATGCTGTTGACCGGCTTTGGCATTTATGACCATATCGGGCAGTACGCCGGTGCAGGGAGCGCGGTGCCGGTAACGGGCTTCGGGAACTCCGTTGTATCCGCTGCGATTGAACATCGGACGGAAGGCTATGTGCTCGGCGTCGGCGGAAATATTTTTAAACTTGCCGGCACCGTCATTGTATTTGGTGTGTTTTCCGCGTTTGTTGTCGTCCTGATCCGGACCGTCATCATGATGTGGGGGGGATCGTAATGCCCGCAAAATCGCAAACATGGACTTTCACGAACCGCCCGGCCATTCTTTCAACCGGTGTTGTCGGGGGCCCGTTTGAGAAAAAGGGGCAGATGGCAGACGATTTCGACCGGTTTTTTGAAGATTTGTGGATCGGCGAGGATTCGTATGAAAAAGCCCAGCGCAAACTGATCGAGGAAGCAGTTGGCATTGCCCTGAAAAAGCGAAACCTTAAGGAAACCGATATTCAGTTTTTTCTCGCTGGTGATTTGATTAACCAAATCACGCCGACAAGTTTTGCGGCAAGGACAAATGCGATTCCTTACCTGGGCCTTTTTAGCGCCTGTGCCACTTCGATGGAAAGCCTGGCGCTTGCCGCTTTCATCGTTAATCACGGTGGGGCGGAGAAAGTGCTGGCCGGGGCTTCGAGCCACAATGCAACAACAGAGAAGCAATTCCGTTATCCGACCGAATACGGCGGGCAGAAACCGCCGACCGCACAATGGACAGTGACGGGAGCGGGATTCGCGGTGGTCGGTACGGAAGAAAACGGGCCGGCGCCGCGGATTACGTCGGCCACGATCGGAAAAGTACTGGACCTTGGCATTTCCGATCCGTTTAATATGGGTGGTGCAATGGCGCCGGCTGCGGTCGATACGATTGAACAGCATCTCCGGGAAACCGGCCGTGATCCATCTTACTATGATTTGATTGTGACCGGCGATTTGGCGAAAATTGGCCGTTCCATCGCGCTCGATCTTTTCAAACAGAGGAATCTTGACATTCGCAGCGAACAGTTCCAGGATTGCGGCCTGATGGTATATGACAAGTCCCAGCCCGTGCAGGCCGGGGCAAGCGGGGCCGGATGTTCAGCGATTGTCTTGTACGGCCATTTGCTAAACGAAATGAAAAAAGGCCGTTACCAAAAAATCTTGCTCGTCGCAACCGGCGCACTATTGTCGCCTTTGTCTTATCAGCAGGGCGAAACCATTCCGTGCATCGCGCACGCCTGCGCCATCGAATATTTGTAAGAAAGGGTATTGCCTGGGTTGCGTTGCGGCACGAGTTGTTTGAGGCTATGCCATCAAATATTTGAAGAAAGGGTCATATGGTTGGGTTGCAGCACGGATTGAGCCTGAGCGATCGAGTATTTGCTTAGGTTGCGGCACGGATACGGATAATTTGAGGTGCGCGATCGAGTATTCGCTTAGGTTGCAGCATGGATTGTGTGAGCCTGAGCGATCGAGTATTTGTAAGAAAGGAAGGATGCGTAATGCTTGCAATGTTTTTCTGGGCCTTTGTGATTGGCGGGCTGATTTGTGTAATTGGCCAGTTGCTGTTTGATGTCGCAAAATTATCGCCGGGGCATACGATGAGTGTCCTCGTTACGGCCGGCGCGATTTTATCGGGCCTCGGCCTTTATGAACCGCTTGTAAATTTTGCCGGTGCCGGGGCGACCATTCCAATTACAAGTTTTGGCAATTCGCTTGCAACTGGCGCCATGCAGGAAGTGCAAAGGCATGGCATTGTCGGGGTATTGACCGGCATGTTTGAAGTCACATCTTCCGGCATTTCGGCTGCGATTATTTTCGGATTTATCGGCTCGCTCCTCTTTAAGCCAAGAGGATAATGATGCCGTCCCTGACACACGCCTATACCGAATGCCTGCACCTTACATATTGTATAGTGTAATACAAGAAGTGAGGTGAAAAACATGTTTGGATACGGTTATGGCGGCGGCTGCGGCTATGGCGGTTACGGCGGTGGTTACGGCTACGGCAGCACATTTGTATTGATCGTTGTTTTGTTCATTCTGTTAATTATTGTCGGTGCAAGCTTCTGCTGACAAGTTGCGGGGAGGATTCCCCGCCTTTTTTTATAGCGGGAGAGAAAACGCTCGTACCCCTGCTTCTATCAGGGAATTTTTGGAGGGAAACGGGCATTGAAAGACAAACATTGGGCCAGGAAGCGGTGAACTGCTTTATAGGGACGATGACCGAGCCGCCGTAAGCTTTGTCCAATTAGAGCGTCTAATTGGACAAAAGCCCCGGAACCCGAGCGTGTTTTGTCTAATTGGAAGATCCAATTAGACGCCCATGCTGCAGTGAACGCGCACCAACAGTAGAATGAAAATCAGCTGGCGCATATTTTTCAGGATAGACAAAAGTGAACCGTCAAATTGTCCTTCATCGGAGTAATGTTTTGTTTTGTCCGTGTGGCAACTTCAAAAAGACATTTTGATCCAGTCGCGACTCCTTTTGTCCTTTTGACAGGTTCAAAAGGATATTTGGGCCCAAACGCGATCCTTTTTTTGTCCTTTTGGCAGGTTCAAAGGGACATTTCGGATCCAGACGTAACGTGTTTTGTCCTTTTGACGGCTTCAAAAAGACATTTCGAGCTCGGATGAAACGTGTTTTGTCCTTTTGGCAGGTTCAAAAAGACATTTCGGACCCGGAAACAGCGTGTTTTGTCCTTTTGACGGTTACAAAAGGACATTTCGGGCCCGGATACATCGTGTTTTGTCCTTTTGACGGCTTCAAAAAGACATTTCGGGCCCGGATGCAGCGTGTTTTGTCCTTTTGACGGTTACAAAAGGACATTTCGGGCCCGGATACATCGTGTTTTGTCCTTTTGACGGCTTCAAAAGGACATTTCGGATCCAGATGCAGCTTGTTTTTCCTTTTGGCAACTTCAATGAAAGACAAACCCCAGGCCTGGCAAAGCCGAAATGTCCTTCATCGAGATGATGAAGGACAAAACACCGGCTGAAAAATACCAAATTGTCCTTCATCGAGGTGATGAAAGACAAAACCCAGGTCTGGCAAAGCCCAATTGTCCTTCATCGAGGTGATGAAGGACAAAACACTGGCCTGGCAAAGTCAAATTGTCTTTCATCGAGGTGATGAAAGACAAAACACCGGGCGGATAACGCCGAAATGTCCTTCATCGAGGTGATGAAGGACAAAACTCAGGTCGGGAAATGCAGAAATGTCCTTCATCAGGGTAATGAAGGACAAAACCCAGGCCGAAAAACGCCAAACTGTCCTTCACCAGGTTGATGAAAGACAAAACAAGTGCCATGAAACATCAAACTGTCCTTCATCAAAGCACTGGCTGTAAATCAAGCTTGTGCACCGGGAAAATGCACTTTTTTGCAATGAAAAATTCCGGCTAACACGTTTTCAATTGAAAATCCACTTTTGTACTGTCAATCCGGCTTCTTTTTTCATACGATAAAACAGCTTGAAGAGAGGAGCGACGAAGGTGGATCATCAGTTTTTCAAGAATATCGAAAAGAAGACAGGCGTTAATATGAATGACATTTTCCAGCTTGCAAATTCCCTGCAGAACGCGAATTTTAAAGATGAAAATACCGTCCGTGGCATCATCCAGCGCGTCTCGCAAATTGCAAACAAACGGGTACCGAAAGAGCTGGAAGATAAAATTGTTGAATCAATTGTCAAAGATGGAAAAAAGCTCGATTTTAACACGATCAACAAAATGATGAACAACGGAAAGTAACCAAAGCGGGCTTGCAAATCAGATGCAAGTCCGCATTTTTCTGTTTAAAATGAAAGAAGAGAGGGAAAAGAATATAGAAATCATTTAAAGGGGTGACTGCCATGAGTTTGATCGCTCCAATTCCAGACTATCAGGCAAGCCAGTACCGGCTTTATGACGGAATGTCCTTACGCCAGCTTGAAGTGGAAAAAGCAGATGCCGTTTCGAGGGCTTATCCTGTTAAGCGGCAAAACGGCGTCACGGGCGGAACAGAATACCATTTTAAAGCAAATGAACAACCGGGAAGAAAACCGGCAAAAAGCCGGATCATCGCAAAAATCACCGGCCTGGGGCAATATATTGATCTTTCGGTTTAAATCTTTCCCGCTGAATTGTGGATTTTTTCACAAGATAAGCAGCAAGGTTGAAAAAGCGATTATATAAAATAAACAAAATTGGTGCAAAAAAATAAGGCCATTCTATAGACAAAGCGGCGAGACACAACTCCTTCTCGCCGCTTTGTCACGGATTCTGCAGCCCCAGTTTCCGGATGCTATTTGATCGTTTTCTCCATTGCTTTATGCGGAATGCCGGCATCGAGAAATTCACCGGAAACAACACGGTATCCGAGTTTTTCGTAAAAAGGAATCGCGTGTGTCTGTGCGTTTAATTTGCATTTTTGCACGCCTTGTTCTGCGGCATAATGTTCAATTGCCAGCATCAGTTCCCGGCCGGCCCCTTTCCCGCGCACGGACGGAAGGATGCAGATGCGTTCCACTTTCCCGTACCCGTCCACCATCCGAAAACGCCCGGCGCCTGAGGGTTTCCCTTCATCATCGTACAGCAGAAAATGCGTGCAGTCCTGTTCCAATGCGTCAATTTCTTCTTCAACCGGGACGTGCTGCTCTTCTACAAATACTTTTTTCCGGATTTGAAAAGCCGTCTCCAGTTGTTCTTCATTTTCTACAATTATTACGTCCACATTTGTTAGTCCTTTCCGAGATGATAGGTCTCATAAACGGTCCAAACCCCGTTTTCCAGCTGATATAAAAGATGGAACCGGTTTACCTTTTCTTCGTGGTCAATGCCAACCATTTCCAGCTGGCGGAACACATCGGCATGTTCCTCTTTAGACAACTCCTGGCCGATGGTAATATGCGGCACAAACGGGTACGGAGGCGGCCCGCCCGGCAGACGGTCCCTGAAATCTGCGAAAAGCCCTTCCAGTTCAGGCGTCGGTTCAACTTTAAAATAAATCGTATTGCTGACGGGTTCAAAAGATTTCACTTTTGTTACTTTCAACAAAAACGGGTTGTATTTTTTGGCAATTTCCTTCAGTTGCCCGCGAAAAACTTCCGCCTCTTCTTCGGATGCCTCGAACGCTGCTTTTAGCGTAATATGCGGCGGGATTAGCGCGTATTTCGGATCATAGCGCTTCCGGTAGGAGTTAACAAGGTCCTGAAGTTTTTTTGATGGAAAGACAACAAGCGCATAATTCATAAAATGGCCTCCTCTTTCTGGATATTAAGCCGTTATAATACAATTTTATCAGAAAAATTGCCGAAAATTAATCTTTTTTAAACAGGTACTTGAGGGCACGTGGCAAATCTTTTTGCCAGTACCTCCAAGAGTGATCACCGTCAAATTCGTCATAAAATCCGGGGACCCCTTTTTCTTCCAGAACTTGATGCAGGGTGCGGTTCGGTGTGATAAAATTCTGGATCTTGCCGTCAGTCGTTTTCACTTCCGTCTCGCCTTTTCCAGCAATATGGTAAATGTCCAGCAACTTTGGATCCGTACATTGTTTTGCGGCTTCCATCACTTTTTCATTCACGAGCGGCGACATTAATGCGGCTTTTCCAAATGTATGGGGGTACTTGAATGCCGCCATGAGCGAGACGGTTGCCGCCAGTGAGTCTCCCGCCAGTGCTCGGTCCGATGCCATTTGCGCAGTCGGAAACTCACGGTCAAGGAAAGGGACAAGTTCATGCGCCAAAA
Organism: Weizmannia sp. FSL K6-3076; assembly: GCF_038007245.1. Lineage (NCBI taxonomy): Bacteria > Bacillati > Bacillota > Bacilli > Caryophanales > Bacillaceae > Heyndrickxia > Weizmannia sp. FSL K6-3076. The sequence continues at coordinate 1,039,916 of NZ_JBBOWU010000001.1, forward strand.
ACCGGATATAAGCGCCATGTTGCTCGCCGTCAGGATGGTATTTCCGGCGCCTGTCCGGAATATCCGCATAAGGGATCCCGACAATAATCAAGTCTTCAATTTCGCCTTTTGCAAGCAGTTCATCCGCCGCACGTGCAATCCGGCCGAGCTGGAAGAAGTCTTTTCCGTCCTGGCATATGCATACGGCATATTTATAAAGCGGGGAAAAACGCGCCGGCAAGTATACCCAGAGATTGAGCGTTTCCCCGAGTTCCCTGCTTTCAAACGGGACATCTTTAATCGTGCCTCTTTCAATTTCCATATGTTGAAAACCTCCTTCTCAAGATGGGGGCTGCCTCGCCTTCCCGGAAAAAATGGCATTCAGGAAAAAATTTACACACCCCGCTGCCTGTAAATTCAGTTTACCAGCCCATGCGAAAAACATCCAGAATCCGGCAACGCTTGATATGGATAAACCAAGCACCTTTGATGAAGAGAGCTGATTACAGCATGGATAGATTTGGAAAAACGAAGACGTGAGGGAGATCCTAAATTTGAATGTGATATCCATCCGGATGGGAAAAACGGAGCTCATTTTATATGAAGAAAAATTCTCATTAATTTTTTGCCGAACCTGTCTGCATCCTTGCCAAATCTAGGAATTTTGCTTATTTAGCAAGCCCTACTTAAAAATTTTTATTGTTTTCCTTCATTCTCTTTTTCAACATTTCGCGTATAAGTCTTGTCGTTTCAATATCTTTCTGTCGTTCTTCTTCAGAAGCATAATGCTTAGTTCCGCTTACAATAGCAGTGAATTTACCATCGGATGTCATTCCTGGTGGTTCTGTCCATCGTTTGTCAGAAAATAGTTTTTTGCTGCTCATTTACATTTCCTCCAACTCAAACAAAATTTTACCGGATTGAAACTTTTGATTTAAGATTTTAAATTGACTCTCTTAAATAATACTTTGGCCTCCTGATCATTAATTCCTTTCAAATCTCTACCGATTGGGCAGCATCATTCTATCCTTCAAAGATATATATTCTTTAAAAGTAATTTTGGTTTTTAATATGTCGTTGGAATCCATGGAATGGATCATAATATTCCAACGACAAATTCTATTTATTGTTTTTATGGCGTTCTTTTAGCATTTTCAAAAATTCTTTTCGAATCTTCTTACCTTCTTCGATATCTCTTTGTCTTTCTTCTTCTGATGCATAATGTTTGGTTCCTATGGAAATAGCGCTGATTTCCCCATCTTCTGTTATTCCAATTGGATCCGTCCAACGACGGTCGGAATATGGTTTATTATTTTTATCCATAGGATTTCCTCCAATTCGAATATAACTCTACCATTCATAAATTGACTGGATAAGATTTTATAAGCTGTATTACGTTTAAATAATACTTCTTGCTCCTCGTCATTAAATCCTTCTAAATCATGACCATTTTTATAAGGTGAGATTGACCATTTACGTCGTGATCATTCTTCTGCTTTTTGGTTGCAGGTACCTTTTATCTCATGATTGTTTTTTAACGCTTTCAATCATAGGCAAAAGAAAAAGTACCCAGCACAAGGTACTTAAAAATTTTTATTGTTTTCCTCCATTCTTTATTTCAGCATTTCACGTATATATCTTGTCGTTTCGATATCTTTCTGTCGTTCTTCTTCTGTTTCATAGTGCTTTGTCCCACTACTAATTGCACTTGGAGATCCATCAGATTTTAGTCCTATAGGTTCAGTCCAACGAGGAGCAGAAAATAATTTTTCTTTTTTTCCCATATTAAAATGTCTCCATTTCAAAAATAATTTTTCTATCCTTAACAGTTTGGATCGAAATTTTAAATTTGGAATTCCTAACAAAAAATACTTCTTGCTCCTCGTCATTAAATCCTTCTAAATCATGACCATTTTTATAAGGTGAGATTGACCGATTACGTTATAATCATTCCTCTGCTTTTTGGTTGCAGCACCTTTTATTTCACGATTGTTTTTTAACGCCTTCAAACATAAAGACTCCTTTTAACGCCTTGCTCAGGGCGAGATAAAGAGAGTCCGCATCCCCATTCCGCCAAAATAAAAAGCAACCTGATTAGAGGAAATATCTTGCTGTCAATTCGGTTTATTTAGGGGACACATCAGTTATTTTTTCAATGTCACTTTTTCTAACGGGTATCGTCCATCATTTTCTGGTATTCCACCCTCAATAAGATAAAATCTTTTTGAGCCGTTTTTAAAAACTTCAAAAATCCATCTTTTAACCCCCACATCCAATTTTTGGGGGACTCATTTATCAACCCCCCTTGCTACAGCGACGTTAGGCATGGCTGCGGACACAATACAGGAGTTGTACACCCACTTGGTCCTATCAAATCCATAAAATGCAAATTCTAATTTGTTCAGCAAGCCCTTTTAGCTGCAGGAATATGTAATACCCGGCCGCATGCTGAGGAAAATCCAGCCGAAAGCCAGGGACGCTGTTTTCCACAAAAAATGGAAACGGCAATCCGGCGCGCTTTTTTTTCGGAAGCGGACGCATATTAAAAGAAAGGAGGCGATCCGTGTGAAATGGAATGAACAAGCGGCACCCAATAACCATCAGGCGTCCGCTGATTTGCTTGCGGCTCAAAGTGATGAGACAGAATTTCAATACGAAGAACTTTCAGACGGCGGTGAGCGGAATAAAGTGATACAAGAACAGAAAAAACGCCGTACGCACTTGTAATAGAGGTGGGGCTCCATGGAAATCAAAATCGGACAAGTATATAAAGAAAAGCAGCATGAAACACTTGCCATGGTGGTCGCAGTCCAAAACGAAAGCATTATGCTCGGCACCGGCAATCTGGTATCGCCGAAAACGATTGAAGACCGCTATGTTCTTGTCCGGGATGCCGAATAACGGTGCCCCGGACTATTTTTTTGCAGCAATCTTAAAAATATAGCCTACAATGGCATATCCGGCTAACAGACAAAATGAAAAAATCAGAATCGGGATAAAGATCGCACCAGCCCCTTCTTCTGGAAGATAGTAGGCAAATATGTGGGAGATCAATTGATTAATAAAATAAGCCAGTACGAGCTCCCTTCGTTTTATTTTATATTGCGGACATGAAGACAAGGTCATCCATTTGCATGATAATGAGCCGGCAACAAAGTAGCAAAAAATAAAAAAACCGGCAAAAGCCGGTTTTTAAGGGGGTATTGCTAGACAACAAAAAGGGGGGGTTGTCTAGTTGGTATAGGGTTTTGTAACTTGTCCTTGCTACAGGTATAATAGTACGGGTTTTTTCCTAAAAGATCATGAAAGAAAAATAAGTTTTTGATGAGAATTGTCGATTTTTGTTGAAATCTTATTCCTTGTCTTTGTGGGCCGCATCGTTGCTGTCGCCAGCCCGCGCCTTGTATTTTTCCACGATCTGCGCGATTTCTCCTTTATCTCCTTTTGCATTCATCATTTCAAACCATCCGTTTAACCCTTCAGAAATTCTTTTATCATCGTTTTTCATGGCTTGCCTTCTTTCCTCTTTTCCAAATATTTTTTGATTTCGGGCCGGCAAATCAGGGCTGCGATGGCGGGCGGCACAGCAAACATAAAAAATACAAAGTATAACGTGTTCATCACATGGAGATAAAACCAGGTTTCCAAATCGTCCACCCCCGGGTTTGCTTCTATGTATATTTTTTCGCCCGGCCTTTTTCTTATACCGTATAAATTGGTTTTAACCTGTAAATCCTATAAGGAAAAAGAAGGGAGACGCCACAAATGTTCAAGCGCCTGTTAGATTTGTTCAAACTGGACACAACAGGGGATTGGGAAGATTGGGACCTGGACGATGAAAATTTGGAAGACGACTGGGATGAAGAGGACGATGAGGAGATGTAAAGCAGACTTACGGGCCGGGGCATCAAGATTGCGCCGGCTTTAATGCGAAAAAAAACCGGCACAATGCCGGTTGGTAAGGGGAGTTTTTTCTAGACATTAAGGGGGGTATCTAGAAACTTAAGGGTTTGTTGCTTTTTCCTTGCTACACCTAAAATATAACCCTCTTACACTAAAAAGTCATGAAGAAAAAATGAGAAAAAAATGAGAAACAAATTTGTCACATTTTATGCGGGTTCCGATATATAAACACTTAACTCAATTGAAGAAAACGGTATACTAGAATGAGAGATATTTACCTCTCCATTATGAACGGAGAGGCCATTCAAACCAATTTTATTGAGGGGGAATCACCATGCTTTTTGGCGGAGTGGAAGCAGGCGGTACAAAATTTGTTTGTGCAACGGGAGATGAAACAGGGAAAATTCAGGAAAGGGTTGAGTTCCCGACGCGCGATCCGGAAGAAACGGTGAAAGATGTAATCGCGTTTTTTTCACAGTTCGAGACAAAAGCAATCGGCATTGCCTCATTTGGGCCGATTGACGTCAATCCGGAAAGTGATACATATGGATACATTACAACAACACCGAAAACGGCCTGGCAAAATTATCCCATTAAGCAAACGATAGAGAAAGCATTGGGCGTTCCGGCCGGTTTTACGACAGATGTGAACGGGGCGGCGCTCGGGGAGTCGGTGCTTGGCGCGGCCAAAGGGCTAGACAGCTGCCTGTACATCACGGTCGGTACCGGTATCGGAGCTGGAGCCGTTGTAAAAGGCAATCTCCTTGAAGGATGGTCGCACCCGGAAATGGGGCATATTCTTTTGCGCCGCCACCCGGATGATCATTTTGAAGGGGCATGCCCTTTCCATCATGACTGCCTCGAAGGACTCGCAGCCGGGCCGGCAATCGAAGCGCGGTGGGGGCAGAAAGGAAAAGAACTCTCGGACCGTCCGGAAGTCTGGGAAATGGAGGCAGATTATCTGGCACAGGCGCTCATGCAATACATTCTAATTGTGTCGCCGAAAAAAATCATCATGGGCGGCGGCGTGATGCACCAACAGCAATTGTTCCCGCTGATACACAAAAAACTGACCGAGCTGATCAACGGTTATATCAAGCTGCCTGAACCGCTGTCCGAATATATTACGTCCCCGGGCCTTGGCAACGACGCCGGCATTACAGGGGCGATTTTGCTCGGAAAACAGGCATATGAAACAGGTAAATTATAAAACAAAATTTAGCTGAGTGCTGGCTGCTTCTCCGATTTTTCGATTTAAATCGGCATAAATCGAGGGAGTGGCTGGCGTTTTTTTATGTATATTTTCTTCATAAAGACGATGAAGTTTTATTTGGAGCCTGCATAAAGACTGAATCAAAAACTTTTGCCAGGTCCCTGTTCTGTTCGTGCCGCGCTACCAAAAAATAAATCTGAAAACCTAACAATACGGTGAGGTAGCTGAAACCTAGAGTTTCTCGACCGGAAAGAATGAATAAGTTATAATAAATATGATTCTGAATTTTCGTCTAATACAGGGGGAGTCTTTTTGATAAAGAAACGGAAATATGTGTTAACTTTTGTTTTACTGCTATTGCTGGCTGCAGGGATCTATGCCTTTGCTTTCCGGCAATCAGCAAAGTTTTTGGTTTTCCTATTCCTGTAAGCGCAAAGCTTGTAAAGGATAAACAGTCCGTAGAAATGTATAAATGGTGGGAAGCAAGTGAAGTGAACGGGCTCCCCTATGTTTATCGGAAGGAAATCCAGTGGTGCGGATGGAAGCAAATTGACCGGGAAGGTGCTATGACCATCTATGAAAAAAATGGGAAAAAAGTGTCTGTCATTTCATTTGATAATACTTTTTCTGTCGCAGAAGAAGACTAATCGAAGCTACCTTCTAGTCTTTCTGCAAGGCAAGAGAAGTACCTTGGTTCTTACCCGATATTACCCAAAGTTTGGGGGAATTTTTCAATTTTAACTTCTATTTAACTTTCACAACTTAGGTTCATCTTTAAAGTTGGAAGATGAATAGTGATAGGATATAATATTTGTGAGCGCATTCACGAATACTTGAAAGCGCATTCAGAAAGGAGAGGGGATTATGGCAAAACTGGATGGAAAAGTTGCGGTTGTAACAGGCGCTGCCTCTGGTATGGGCAAGGCGATTGCAGCGCTTTACGCAAAAGAAGGAGCAAAAGTGGTGGCATCCGACCTCAATTTGGAAGGTGTGCAGCAGACGGTTGCTGAAATAGAAGCTGCAGGAGGCAAAGCTCTGGCAGTCCAGGCCAATGTGGCGAGCGAAGAAGATGTGCAACATTTGATTGATACCGCCGTGAAAGAGTATGGAACACTCGATATTCTTGTCAATAATGCGGGGATCATGGATAATATGGTGCCGGCTGGGGATCTGACAGACGCCCTGTGGGAAAAAGTGTTTGCTGTCAACACAACCGGGCCGATGCGCACGATCCGGAAGTCACTCCCGATCTTTATTGAAAAAGGAAACGGCGTCATTGTCAATGTTGCTTCTGTCGGCGGGCTGAACGGATCGCGGGCTGGCGCCGCTTATACGGCGTCCAAACATGCGGTGATCGGGTTGACAAAAAACGTCGGTTTTCAATATGCACTGAAAGGCATCCGCTGCAATGCGATTGCGCCAGGCGGGGTGGAAACGAATATCGGCACAACCATGAGCGAGCCAAATGCTTTCGGGCTTGAGCGGGCAATGTCCGGGTCGGCAATCAACCCGAGGAGCGGAAAACCCGAAGAAATTGCGACTATCGCCCTGTTCCTTGCTTCAGACGATGCTTCCTTCGTAAATGGTGCCGTGATTACGGCAGATGCTGGGTGGACGGCTTATTAATTTCAAAAAAGCGGCGGGAAAATATAGAAAAACCCGCTGCTTTTTTTGAAAACACTGTTTGGCAAATGTACAAAGCCAGCTATATAAAAATGAACTTAAATTTTTCGCACCAAAATCAGCTGAACATTGCTTCTGGCTATACATAAAGAAGTAGTAATATTAGTTCAACTTATATATAAAATGAACTTCAGTTTGCATCAAGCCCGGGCACCAATTTGCATGATGATGAGCGGTAATTTTTCTTTATATGACTGAAAATTTATAAAAACTCATCCATCAAATGGGTAGTAACAAGTCATTGAAAAAGCTGCTTTTTTAAAATGTATGGATCATCAGGGGAAATTTCCTGCAGACTTTTGAAACTTTTCCTGCCGGTTTGCGTAAGTACGAACAAAGGAGGGGAAATCATGTCCTTGGTGTTGGAACATGTGACGAAAAAATTTGGCGCGTTTACAGCGGTAAACGATTTGTCGTTAATGATCCCGGAAAAGGAGCTGTTCGGGTTTTTAGGGGCAAACGGAGCAGGAAAAACGACGACTTTCCGGATGATCCTTGGTCTATTAAAGCCGAATGAAGGAAACATCTCCTGGAACGGGCGCAAAATGGATTACACATTGAGCCCAGAAATCGGGTATCTGCCGGAAGAACGCGGGCTGTATCCAAAATTAAAAGTAAAAGACCAGCTTGTTTATCTTGCACGGCTGCGCGGGATGGGCAAGCAGGATGCGGTGAAAGAACTAAAATACTGGCTTGGCCGTTTTCATGTCGAAGAATATTTGGATAAACGGGTGGAAGAACTGTCAAAAGGAAACCAGCAGAAGATCCAGTTTATCGCTGCTGTTCTACATAAGCCGAAGCTGCTGATTTTAGATGAGCCCTTCAGCGGCCTTGACCCGGTCAATGTGGAAACGTTAAAAACAGCGGTCGCAGAACTGCGGGATCAGGGCGCGACCATTGTGTTTTCAAGCCACCGGATGGAACATGTTGAAGAACTTTGTGAGCATTTGTGCATTATGCATCATGGCAGCCCGGTTGTGCATGGTGAACTGAGAGCGGTCAAACGTGCATTTGGGAAACAAAATGTCGTGATCCATGCTGATTTTGATCTGGCATTTTTACGTGCCTTCCCGGGGGTCGTCCGATTTAAGAAAACGGCGCTCGGGGCAGAGCTGCAAATTGACCGGATGGAAGCGGCGCAAAAAATTTTAGATGAAATCAACGGAAAAGGTTTCATCCGCAAGTTTGCGCTTGAAGAACCATCTCTAAACGATATTTTCATAGAAAAGGTGGGGGCTTCCTATGAATAGGTTCGGCATTTTAATCGGTCATGCCTACATGTCAAAACTAAAAACAAAATCCTTTGTGATCACGACGGCTATTTTGCTTGTTGCTGTCCTGCTGATGGGAAACATAAACCGGATGATCGATATGTTTGCCGGCAGCAAGCAGAAAAAGGTTGCGGTTTTGGATGAGACGAACACGCTGTACGGGCCGCTTAAGCAGCAATTAAAAACCGTTGATAAAGATATCCGGCTTGTGCAGGCCGAAAAAAGCGAAAGTGCGTTGCGGAAAGAAGTATTAAAGGAAAAATATGAAGGGTATGTTGTTTTATCGCTTGACGCAGCTGGCATGCCGAAAGCAGTCTATAAAGCCCCGAATCTTGCCGATACCGGGACTACGGACAGTTTGGAGCAGGCGCTGCAGGCTGTAAAAAGCAATATGGCGGCAGGAAAACTGAAGCTTTCTTCTGCAGAGCTTTCACTTTTAAACAGCCCCGCATCCTTTAAGAGCATCAATCTGGAGCGGGATGCAAAATCCGAAGCAGAACTGGCGCAGGCGAGGGGGCTTGTCTATATTTTGCTGTTTGCGATTTATTTCGCGGTCATTTTTTACGCCAGTGCAGTCGGAATGGAAGTGGCGACTGAAAAAGCTTCACGGGTAATGGAAATCTTAATTTCGAGCGTCCCGCCAGTGCAGCAGATGTTTGCGAAAATCATCAGCGGCGCCCTGCTCGGTTTGACACAGATGGCGGTGCTCCTTGCCGCAGCATACGCGACCATCAAACAAAATATCAATCACTTGACGGGCGGCTTTTTTTCTGTATTTGGATTTTCGGATATAAAGATGTCAACGATTGTGTACGCTGTGGTGTTTTTCCTGCTCGGATATTTGCTGTATGCCACTTTGGCAGCTTTTCTCGGCTCGCTTGTCAGCCGGATTGAAGATGCCCAGCAGATGATGATGCCGATGACGTTTCTTGTCATGATCGGGTTCTTCCTTGCGATGGCCGGGCTTGGAAATCCTTCTGCCAGCTATATTACCGTTCTGTCGTACATTCCGTTTTTTACACCGATGCTGATGTTTTTGCGGGTGGGCATGCTCGACTTGCCGGTGTGGGCCGGGCTTTCGGGCGTTGCGGTCATGGTTGTCACGATTGTGTTCATGGCGATAGCAGGTGCGCGCATCTACCGCGGCGGCGTGCTGCTTTACGGCAAAAGCAATTCGTTGAAAAACATTCTGAAGGCGCTGCAAATGTCAAAAGAAGGCTAACCCTGCCGTTTGAATTCTCCCCTCGATGGGTAAACTGAATGTAACTGAAAGTCCGTGCAGAGGGGAGCGTTTTATTTTGAAATCAAAAAGAGTCGTCTTTGGTACCATTGTGCTTTTTCTTATCGTCGTGGTGCTTGCCGGTTACTTTATTTGGTTCAGCAAATAAAGCCGTATTACATAGATGAGCGATAAAGGTCCGGGCTGCCCAAAATTTTTTATGACTCGGCGGCAAGGATTGCGTGTTGAAAGACAAGATACGCACCGGAACGAACAGGCGCTTCTGCTTGTGCTAAGGCCCCATCCGGATGTGTATGCAACTCTTTAAAGACGTACGGAAACGTCCGTGAATTTGGGTGAATTTTCCGAAAACAGAACGCTCACAGCCATGCTGCGAAATAGGAAGACGGGAGCGGTTTATCTCTGCGAATGGCGATTTTGATGCAGCTGAATTTGCGTAAATCATTCCGACTGCCCCGGATGCTAAATTGAAGAAAGCGGATTTCCCATTTGCAGGAAGTCCGCTTTTGCCTGTTAAATGCTCTTTTTCATCCCGCATCTCCGGCATTCACGCAAAAACACGCCATGTTTGACCGATGACTTGAAGTGGCTGTAACCACAATTGTCACAGCGGCCCGGATGGACGTCGGGCATTTCTTTATAATCATAAACAATACTTGTATCATAACCTTTTGTTTTATAATCCTTTTCTTCACTCATCTGCCATCACCCCGTTTGAGTCTTTCTCGTAAAACAGCATACCATAATTTCGAAAAACGTGTGAAAGAAGCGGACGAAAAACCCTTCCTCACCGCACAGCGGAAATGCAAAGGAAAAATCACCGAACCGTGTCCCGTTTCAGAAAGGCATGCTTTTCCAAAACGCAAAATTGTCTTATCTGATTGAAAAAGGCGTATAATAAAAAAGAACTTAATGGAAAGGAAGATTTAAATGGCAAAAGACATTACACGGGAAATGGCGGAGCGGTTTTCCCGACAAATCCGCGAACTGCCGCAAAACAAAGTGATTCAAAATGCAATGATGAAAAACGGGATAAAGGCCGCGGCAATCAACAATGATGCTGTTGTTTCTATGAATCACGTATTCTCCCACGAAATTGAAACGGGGAAAGTATCAAACCAGAAACAAAGCGGGCGCTGCTGGATGTTTGCCGCCTTAAACACGTTTACGCATAAGTTGAATGCCAAATTCAGATTGAAAGACTTTGAGCTTTCACAAAACTATACGTTTTTCTGGGACAAATTTGAAAAAGCCAATTACTTCCTGGAAACAATGATGGAAACCGCAGACGAACCTGTGGAAGGACGGCTCATTTCCTGGCTGCTTGAAACCCCGCAGCAGGACGGCGGACAGTGGGATATGCTCGTCGCGCTCATTAAAAAATACGGCGTTGTGCCGAAACAGGTCATGCCGGAAACGTATAACAGCAGCAGCTCACGCGAACTTAATTCGCTTTTGAATGCCAAACTCCGCGAAAACGCGGTGAAACTGAGAAAATTGCACGCAGCAGGGCAGCCGGAAGAAGAATTGCGGCAGGCGAAAGAAGGCATGCTTGCAGAAGTTTACAAATTGCTGGCCTTTGCACTCGGTGAGCCGCCGAAGACGTTTGATTTTGAATTCCGCGATACCGACAAACTGTTCCATCGCGAGCAAAACATTACACCACAGGCATTTTTTGAGAAATACGTCGGATTTGATCTCGACCAATACATCAGCATTATCAATGCGCCAACAAGCGACAAACCGTACGGCAAAACGTATACGGTGCAGTATTTGGGCAATGTGGTTGGCGGCAAACCGGTCAAATATTTAAATGTTGATATCGAAACCTTTAAATCGCTGGCCGTAAAACAGCTGAAGGATAACCGTAGCGTCTGGTTCGGCTGTGATGTTGCCGCGTCATCAGACCGGAATGAAGGCATCATGGATACCAGCCTTTTCGATTTGGAAAAAGCTTTCGGATTTTCGTTCAGCATGACCAAAGCGGAACGGCTCGATTATAAAGACAGCGTGATGACGCACGCAATGGTATTGACCGGTGTCAACCTCGTTGACGGCAAACCGGACAGATGGAAAGTGGAAAACAGCTGGGGTGAAAAAGTGGGCAAAGACGGTTATTTTGTCATGAGTGACGCCTGGATGGATGAATATACGTACCAAATCGTCATTGACAAAAAATATTTGCCAGAGGATTTGCAAAAAGCATGGGAACAAGATCCGATCGCCCTGAAACCTTGGGATCCGATGGGGTCTCTTGCCTGGATGCATTAAACAAAAGGCGCGGTTGATATAGCCGCGCCTTTTAAGTATGCAAATGCCCACTTGGCGTTTTAAAAATGCAAAACATTCCCCCAAAAAAAGATCCGGCCCTGAAATTTTTTACCGTGATTGTAAATATATTGGTATTTTGTGCGGTACCCTGTAAAATGGAAGAAAGAAAGGAGTTGCAAATATGAAATATAAGAATACTTGGGATCTGGATGCCGTTATTCCGGGCGGCACAAAATCGCCGGAATTGCAGGAAAAACTGCGCGGGCTGAAAGAAGAAATCGGGCAATACAAAAGCCGACTCGACGGATGGGCATTTTCGAAAGACCCGTCTCCGGAGCCGTTTAAAGCCATCCTGAAAAAACAGGAAGAGATCGAAAAAGGGCTCAGCCAGTCTGCGACATTTGTGCAAATGTGGCATGATGCCTATATGGATGATGACTATGCAAATGTCGTGATGGGCCAAATCATGGATTTGTACAGCGAGATGCAAAAGCTCGGGACCACTTTTCAGAAAAAACTGGTGGCCATTTCGGACGAAGACTGGAAAAAGTTTTTACAGGACAAGGAATTGAGCGAAGTCTCCTTTGCCCTCAATGAAACGCGCGATGAAGGAAAACGGCTCTTGTCGGAAGAAGAGGAAAAGCTGATTGCCGATCTCAACCAGGACGGGCTGGCCGGCTGGAGCAGATTGTATGACACAGCTGTTTCCGTTATGACAATCCCGTTTACGGACAAAGAAGGCAAGACGGTATCCTTATCCGTCGGCCAGGCGATGAACCGGATGTATGCCGACCCGGATCCGGAAGTGCGCAAACAGATGTTCGAAAACTGGGAAGCGGCATGGGAAAAATATGCGCCGGTTTTTGCCGATACGCTCAACCACCTGGACGGGTACCGGATTACGCTGCAAAAAGCCCATGGCAGGAAGTCTTTTCTCGAAGAGCCGCTTGAATACAACCGGATGTCTGAAGACACGCTTCATGCGATGTGGAAAGCCGTTTCTGAAAACAAGCAGCCGTTTGTCGACTTTCTCAACCAAAAAGCAAAAATTTTCGGGATGGAAAAACTCGGCTGGCAGGATGTTGATGCGCCGGTTGCACTCGGCGATATGAAACCGGCCCGATTTACATATGATGAAGCGTGCGATTTTGTCATCCAACATTTTGCTTCTTTCGGGCCGAAACTGTCTGCATTTGCGAAACACGCCCTTGAAAACCGCTGGGTAGAGGCGGAAGACCGGCCGAATAAACGCCCGGGCGGCTATTGTACCAGTCTGCCGGAGTTTGAAGAGTCGCGGATTTTTATGACATTTACCGGCTCCACAAATGATGCAAGCACGTTGGCGCACGAACTTGGCCACGCCTTCCACAGCCATGTCATGCGCGATTTGCCGCGTTTGAACCGCGAATACGCGATGAACGTGGCCGAAACGGCGAGCACCTTTGCAGAAACGATCATCGGCAATGCGACTGTCGCCAATGCAAAGTCAAAGGAAGAAAAAGTTTCTTTATTAAATGCAAAGCTTGAAAATGCAACGGCTATGTTTTTAAACATCCATGCCCGCTTCCTGTTTGAAAAAAGTTTTTACGAAGAGCGTTCAAAAGGCATTGTGTCCGAACAAAGGCTCAATGAACTGATGGAAAAGGCGCAAAAAGAAGCGTATGCCGGCAGCTTGTCCGGCTACCACCCGCATTTCTGGTGCAGCAAGCTCCACTTCTTTATTGACGATGTGCCGTTCTACAACTTTCCGTACACATTCGGTTATTTATTCAGCCTTGGCATTTACGCCGAATTTTTGAAGAATCCAGATGGCTTTGAAGACAAATATATTGCCCTTTTGCGCGATACCGGCCGGATGAAGGTGGAAGATCTTGCTAAAAAACATCTTGGCGTTGATCTGACAAAACCGGACTTCTGGGCAGCCGGCATTAACCTTATGGCAGAAGATGCCCGCGAATTTATCCGGCTTTCGGACGAATTGCTCGGCAAGTAAAGGCGCACGCCAAAAAAGCCGCACAGTTGGCAAAACTGTGCGGCTTTTCAATACGGGGCATGATGAATGTATTCAAAAATGCGGAGAGGATTTTTAAATATACAAATGAAAAGCGGAAGAACACAAAAATATTTTTGCTGCCGCCGCACGGGAATTGACGTGTGCCAAAAAGATATCGGCTATTTCAGTAAAACCGGGAGACATGATACAGAAATCAACCGGATTCTCAGCACCATTATAAAATAAAAAGCATCCGTCTGCGGCCGGGGAAAAAACATGTTTTTTCTAAAATCAGATGGGTACGATAAAAAAGAGGGAGGTGTTAACCATGGCTGTAATAATCGGTGTAGAAGAGGCTTTGACAAATGTCCAGGAAGCGCTGCGCGATAAAGGATATGAAGTGAAAACCATTAAGAACGAACAAGATGTACAAGGTTGTGACTGCTGTGTTGTAACCGGCAGCGAGATGAACGCAATGGGGATCAATGACACGATGACAAAGGCGCCTGTCATTGATGCAAAAGGCATGTCTGCTGAAGATATTGTAAAAGAAGTGGCGAGCAGAATGTAAAAGGCCGGGATACCCCCGGCCTTTTACATTTGCAAAAAGCGCCCATTTCCCGGCACTTTTTATTTTTTATTGTTTTGCGATCCGCCCGTCACATTGTTGACTGCATTTGAAGTTGCATCCACAGCGTTCATCGCCACATCTTCTGTCGTTTCCAGCCCTTTATGGACAGCATGAAAAGCGGCACCTGCCGTATTTTTTACATCTTCCGCAATGTTATTTTTGTTTTGCTGGTTGTTGTTCTTCTGATTTGCCATAAAATCACCTCCTGTACAGCCAATAGCATATGTATCCGGGAAGGTTTTATACAGCCGCTTGTCCAAATGGTGGCGGCCGACCTTTTTCTGTAAAAGGAAAAGCGAAGCGTCAAGAACATTGCCGTGTGCACCAAAACGAGACAAGAAGCGTACCGGGCTTTCTCCCATCTTCTTCAAACCGCCTTTTCATTCGTTGACGAAATATTTCATGTCTTGGTAAAATAGTAAAAGATAACGCTTACAAAATACATCACGCAGATGGGGAGGAACTCGAGTGAAGACGGTCACAGAAGGGGCATTATTATGGCAGCCGTCAAGGGAGCGGATTGAAAAAGCAGGGGTTACCCGTTACCGTAAATGGTTGGAAAAAGAATACGGTTTAACATTTCAGCACCACCAGGATCTTTGGAAATGGTCCGTGGATCAGCTGGAACCGTTTTGGAAAAGCATTTGGGAATACTGTGGTGTCATATCCCATACGCCGTATGAACAAGTCTTGAAATCGAGGACAATGCCTGGCGCCGAATGGTTCACCGGGTCTACGCTCAACTACGCCGAGCACGTTTTCCGAAACAGCAGAAAGCATAAGCCTGCGCTCATTTTCCAATCGGAAACCGTCCGCCAAAGGGAAGTCAGCTGGCAGGAACTGAAGGAAAAAACAGCAAAGACGGCGCAGTACCTGAAAAAACTTGGCGTCCAAAAAGGAGACCGGGTGGTGGCATATATGCCAAGTATGCCGGAAACGGTGATCGCTTTCCTAGCATGTGCCTCCATTGGCGCGGTCTGGTCATCGTGTTCCCCGGACTTTGGCAATGAGAGCGTCATTGAGCGGTTTAAACAAATCGAACCGGCTGTTTTATTCGCGGTTGATGGCTATTCCTATAACGGAAAAATTTTTGACAAACGAAAAAACATCACGGAACTTCAGGCGGCCCTTCCAACGTTAAAGAAAACAATCGTGGTGCCTTATATGGATTTTGGCGAGATAAAACCGGACAGCAGCACGATCTCCTTTAAGGAAGTGCTGAAAGAAGAAGCTGAACTCGCGTTTGAACCTGTACCGTTGGATCACCCGCTGTGGATTTTATTTTCATCCGGCACAACCGGCCTGCCGAAACCGATCGTCCAGGGACAGGGTGGCATCCTTTTGGAACACTTGAAAATTTTAAAAGTCGAACAAGGGGTGGAGCCGGATGATGTGTATTTTTGGTTCACCACAACCGGTTGGATGATGTGGAATCTTGTAATCGGCAACTTGCTGGCCGGGGCTACGGTTGTCCTGTACGATGGCAGCCCGGCATACCCGACTATGGATGCATTATGGGACTTGGCGGAAAAAACCGGCATGACCCACTTCGGTACAAGTGCCGGGTACATTAGTGTGTGCATGAAATCCGGCATCAAGCCGAAGGAAAAACACGATTTATCCCATCTCAAGGCAATTTTGTCAACGGGATCCCCGCTTACGGCGGAAGGTTTCATTTGGTGTTATGAAAATGTCAAAGAGGATTTATGGGTCGTTTCGACAAGCGGGGGGACGGACCTTTGCACCGCATTTGTCGGCGGCTCGCCTGTTTTGCCGGTTCATGCCGGCGAAATTCAGACGCGCGGGCTGGGTGCAAATATTCAGGCATTTGACGAGGAAGGCAAACCGGTTGTGAATGAAGTCGGGGAACTGGTAATTTGCGATCCGATGCCGTCAATGCCGCTGTATTTTTGGGGGGATGAAGGCAACAAACGTTACTTTGAAAGTTATTTTGATGTCTATCCTGGGGTATGGCGGCACGGGGACTGGATCAAAATCGACGAAAAAGGCAGATGTGTCATTTACGGCCGCTCCGATTCCACAATTAACCGCCAAGGCGTTCGCATGGGCACGAGCGAAATTTACCGGGCGGTCGAAGGCATTGATGAAATTATCGAGAGCCTTGTCATCGACCTTGAACATCTCGGCAGGCAATCGTTCATGCCGCTATTTGTCGTCCTGAAGCAAGGCCGGCATTTGGATGATACGTTAAAAAACCGCATCAAAACCGAAATCCGGGCGAAAGTTTCGCCACGCTTTGTCCCGGATGAAATTTATGAAGTTGAACAAATCCCAAAAACATTGAGCGGAAAGAAACTGGAAGTCCCGATCCGTAAAATTTTGCTCGGCTTCCCGGTCGATAAAGTGGTGAACAGGGGTTCAATGGCCAATCCAGAAGCACTTGACTTCTTTATTGAACTCGCCCAAACGCTAAACGATCAGAAAACTGAAACAAAGTAAAAACCAGGATGCCTGCTTCATCAGGCATCCTGGTTTTTTTGGCGCATCTTCTCCTTATCCCGTTACACAATATGCTGAAGCACGATGCCACCATAGAGAAATGCCGCGCAAATCACAAGGGCGGGGTGGATCTTCCGGATATGCATGGCCCAGAAAGCGACGACGGCGATGCCAAGCGACTGCCAGATGCCGATCTGGCCGAAGGAACTTTTTGCCATCTGCCATGTCAGCACAACCATCATGATGGTAATGACCGGCTGCACAAGCAGAGACATCCCTTTCACAACCGGAGACTGGCGGTATTTGTGCAATACTTTCAGCAACACAATCAATGCAACGGCAGACGGCAATATCGTTCCGGCAAGAGCCGCTAACAGTCCTGTCCACCCGCCCGCTCCATAGCCGACGAATGCGGCAATTTTTGTCGCGATCGGGCCTGGGAGTGCATTGCCGAGTGCCAGCATATTGGAAAATTCGCTGTCGTTCAGCCATCCGTAATGCGTCACAATTTCATGGTACATCAATGGAATGGAGGAAGGCCCCCCGCCGTAGCCAAGGATATTTGCAATGAAAAAACCGAGCATCAATTGGAACCAGATCATCCCGCTTCATCCCTTTTCTTCTTTTTTTCATCTCTCCTCCATTTTGCAACGAGTCGAAAGTGGATGCTTCCGTACGCAAGAAAAATCAGAATGACAATAGCCGGATGGAGATGGATCGTTTCAAGCAGGAGAAAGGAAATAACAAACATCGCGATTCCGAAAACCTTCCCAAGGCCCTTGACCGTTTTTTCCCCGAAATCGTAAGCCATCTGGCCAAGCATAACGGCAACAACCGGCATGACCCCTGCGATCATTCCGGCCACAATCTTTGAATGGCTTAATACCGATACAAGCGACAGCAACGCAATCATGGCGATGCTGCTCGGAAGAATATGGAATAAAATGGCGAACACGGCGCCGGTTGTCTTTTTCAATTTGTAACCGAGGTAAGCGGCCATTTTTGTTGCAAACGGGCCGGGGAGCGCGTTTGCGATTGCCAATGTTTCCCCGAATTCGTCGTCATCCAGCCATTTGTACCTTGTCACCGCCTCATACCGGAAAAGCGGCATGACAGACGGGCCGCCGCCATAGCCGAGAATGCCGGTCCTAAGCATCGCCATGGCAAGCTGGGCATAAGCATTTTGCTGTTTTTCCATAGTGCAACCCCCTTACAGTTTCATTCCTATTCGGCTTTTATAACGTTTGAGTAAAATCTGGCAATCGACGCTCATAATGCCAGGCAACGGATATAACCGTTCTTTAAGAAACAGTTCCATTTCCTCGTTGTCTTTAAATAAGCCGTGCATATGAAGTTTGCTGGGGCCTGACATATGATAAAGGCTTGAAACCGCCGGATCTTTGGCCAATGTTTCGGCCACTTTCTGTAAATGTTTCGGTTCTACTTCAACATTAAAAAAAGCGGACTGGTGAAGGCCGATTTTTTCAGGGTTCACGACAGCGGTAAAACATTCAATCACACCATTTTCAACGAGGGAATGGACGCGTGATTGAACAGCCACACGGGAAAGTTTGATTTCCTTTGCCAAATCTGTAAACGATATTCTGCCATTTCCGTTTAAAAGCTGGATAATTTGGCGGTCAATTTCATCCAGCTGAACGGCGGCACCATCATATTGCCTGGGCATAGACCCCTCTCCTTTATTTCAAAATGTAAGCCATTCTTATCTATAAGTATCTATATGTATTAATATACTGAAACTGCGAACGAAATACAATCCATTTTACAAAATGAATGACAAAATGAAAAAAGCCGTTTTGAAAGGGAGAAAATGTTCACTACGGCACTCCGGCCAATCCTGTTCTGAAAGATCGTATTCCCGGAGGATCATCCAGCGGTTCCGCAGCCGCTGCAGCAGCCGGGTGCACAGATTTTGCAATTGGGACAGACACAGGCGGGTCTGTTCGGATTCCTTCCGCCTATTGCGGATCTTTGGTTTTCGCCCCTCTCATGGTGTGATTAAAATGGAAGGCATTATTCCGCTTGATGCCGGCCTGTTCGGCAAACTTGCCGAGCCGTTTTCGGAAGTGATCGCGTGTAATCTGCTCGCCATAATTTGCAAGAAAAACGTATTCGCTTTCGAAGTCCGTTTCGTTTTCGGCTATCAGCTCCTTAATCAGCCGGCATGTGCGATGTTCTAACGGAATGGTTCGGGTTTTCCGGTTCTTGGCAACGGATGCCCGAATGGTTACCGTTTGACCCTTGTAATCGAAGTCAGATTTCCGCAGGTTGATCGCCTCACTAATCCGCATCATACCGTCAATAAGCAAGACCATCAGTACATAGTCGCGGAAGTCTGTGAATCTCCTTTTATTCGGAACGTCAAACGCTTCATTTCTTCCGGTGTTAAGATTGTGATTTTTTCCTGCGGCTCCGGTACGTTAGTAACGCCGTGGGTCGGGTTGGTGTCGAGTAAACCTTCGCTGACAAGGCAGCGGAAGAACACTCGAAGCGTTTTCAACCGTGTGTTTATCGAGCTAGGCGAAAGCCCTGCTGTTTGTTGTGCTTCCGTCTTGAACCGGTGGCCTTCGTATTTAATGACTTCCGTTTGCATGTAACGGATATAGTCGCGTATGGTATTACGGGTGATATCGGTAATGTTACGAGGAATACCGCGTTTGTCCAAAAAAACAGCAAAATATTGGTAATTCTCGCGGTATTGTTTTAATGTGCCAGGCGCGCGGCCTTCCGCAGTTTTAATCGTGTAGAAAATTTCGAACAGGTTATCGAGGTTTGTTGCCATCTTGCGATCATCTGTTTTGCGGTTATTTTTACGCATCAAAAACACGCCTCCTAAATGAAGCGTGTAACATACCGGGTGACGGTAACCGTAACCGTTCGGACAAGTCACCGACTATGTCAGCGGTCATGAAAAAAGCGCCAAACCGTTGATACGTACGGATTGACGCTAGCAGGATGATTCCGACTGGTCTCGAACCAGCGACCTCCACCCTGTCAAGGTGGCGCTCTCCCAGCTGAGCTACGGAATCGTATTCATCTCTGTCGGACAATACTTAGTATATAAGGAACGGGGTGCCTTGTCAATCAGTTTTTTTTAAAAAAAGAATAGAAATCCTATCTCGAAAAAATGGGATTCTCCTTCATGCCGCGCACGGTCATCCTTTCTTACGGGACATCGCCCTGTAGCTGGTCGGGGTGGTTTGGTAATACCTTTTGAACACTTTACTGAAATAACTGATCTCCCGAAAACCCAGGCTGTGCGCAATATAAGAAACCGGCAAGTCATCGTTGGCAAGCATGTCTTTTGCCAGATTCATTTTTTGACGGTTGACAAAAGAAACAAAAGTTTCGCCGGTTTCCTTTTTGAAAAGTTTGCTGAAATAATACGGACTTAAATACACATGGCCGGCGGCTTCTTCCAAAGTGACAGGCTGGTGAATGTGTTTCTGAATATATTTAAGGGCTTGTTTTATTTCTTTTTTGGAGCTGGCATGTTTTTTCACTTGAGCGGTTGATTCCTTCGCCGGTTTTGCTTCTTCATTTAAAACGGAAGACAAATAGTATTCTGACAAAGTACCCAGCACTTCGGCAGAAGCAGATAATTTTTCTAAAGAAAAAACCGGAAGTTTGTTATAGGCGGCCGCAAAATCACGGTGGGAAGACAGATCAAGCGGTTCTTGCTGCAAAAAATCTTTCACTTGAGTTTCATCGTCTTCCAGGCGCACCTGACCGCCAATGATAAAACCATAAAGCGTGTTTTCCCGGCTTTTTACCGGTACCGCAAAATCCGCGAGGCCAGCATGGCACCTGTAAATGCAGGGTTGCCCGTTTTTCATTGTTTCAAAACCGCCGAATTTCGCACATGTTTGGCAGTGTTTCCGGAGATGCGGAACTTGCCGGATGATTTGACAGACAGGCGGGAATTGATCATCATCAGAAATTTCTTTTCCGTCAATATCCACATAAACCGCTGTGAGCCCGGTCGCAGAAGAAAACATTTCCATTACTTTTTCAATTTGTTGTTTGTTTTCCATTTCACAAAGCCCCCGTTTTCAAAAAGCAATCGTTAAAGCGATTACAAAATCTTGTTCAAAGCTGAACAAAAAAAATACAAATGAATCTTTTACCATGCAAAAAGGCGGGAAAGCGCAAACATTGATTTCTAACCTCATTATAAATGAAAGCGCAACAAAAAAATATCATTTTCTCTATTTTTAGCTGAATTTGACGCCGGAATAGGCAAATTTGTTACAAAGCGTTTCTTTATACTTGTATTATAAGGAAATGCATATAGTTATTTGTGAAAGAGATCACATAAAATGTTGCGGATAAGATTGTTATCTTTCGGAGGGATATAAAATGAAAAAAATAATGGCCATTAATGCAGGCAGTTCTTCATTAAAATTTAAAGTTTTCAATATGCCGGATGAAAGTATTTTAATTGGAGGGGTGTTTGAACGAATCGGATTCGACGCCCCTGAAGTTTCATATAAAATCAACGGTTTCCGCCAAAAAGAAAAACCGCCGATTCACGATCACCGTGACGCTGCGGATTATTTGATTGAAATTCTTTTAAAAAACCATATTGTCGATGATTTAAATGAAATTTCAGCTGTCGGACATCGGATCACACATGGGGGTTCAGACTTTTCGGATTCTGCCGTACTCGACCGTATAGTGATTCAAAAAATTGAAAATTTATGCGAATTGGCGCCTTTGCATAATCCGGCTGGGTTACTCGGAATCAGGACTTTTATGAAAAGGCTTCCTAAAGCATGTGCTGTAGCCGTGTTCGATACCTCTTTCCATCAAACACTTGCACCTGAAACATATTTGTATCCGGTGCCTTTGAAATTATACAACCAATATCATATCCGGAAATACGGCTTCCATGGAACCAATCATCAGTATGTTGCCAGTGAAGCGGCCCTGCTTCTTGAAAAACCATTGAAAGATTTGAAAATCATTTCCTGCCATTTAGGGAACGGTTCCAGCATTTGCGCAATTCAAGGCGGAAAGTCTGTCAATACTTCAATGGGCTTTACCCCGCTGGCCGGATTGATGATGGGAACGCGTTCCGGCACGGTTGATCCTTCCATCATTCCATTTATCATGAAAAAAACAGGGCACACCATTGATGAAATGATGGATATGTTCAATAAAGAGTCCGGCTTGCTCGGCATTTCCGAGATTTCAAATGATTTCCGCGACGTGGAGCTGGCAGCAAAAGCCCATAATGAGCAGGCGGAATTGGCAATCAAAATGTTTGTGAATCGTGTGACAGAATGTGTCGGCGGTTATGTTGCATTGATGGGCGGTGTGGATGCCATTGTGTTCACGGCAGGGATCGGGGAACATTCTGCCTCCGTCCGGCAAGCAGTGGTGTCCAATTTAGCCTATCTTGGGGCAAAATTGGATTTCCAGTCAAACGAAGAAAACGGGCCGTATATTCATACCCCTGATTCAAAAGTGTCTTTACTGGTCATTCCGGCAAACGAAGAATTGATGATTGCACGGGATACCTGGCGCTTAAGTGAAGGGCAAGCCGCGCGTTTGTCCGAAAAACAAACAGTGAGGGTCTGAAAAAGCGGCAATTTAAAAAAGGACGATGCGGTAAAACGATCGGCGCATCGTCTTTTTTTGCTGGAAAACAAACGGGACTTGCCCGGCTATCCCCAAACTTCCCCGGCAATCTTTACCACGTGTGATAGTTTTGCCCATTGTTCTTCCTCAGTAAGCAGATTGCCTTCTTCTGTGGAAGCGAAACCGCATTGCGGACTGAGGCAAAGCTGTTCAAGCGGGACATACTTGGAGGCTTCGTCAATTCTGCGCTTCACATCGTCCGCATTTTCGAGCTCGCCGAATTTGGAAGTGACAAGGCCGAGCACAATTTGCAGGTCTTTCCTTTGTACATGGCGCAAGGGTTCGAATCCGCCGGCGCGGTCGCTGTCATATTCCAGGAAAAAGCCGTCAATATTGAGGCCGTTAAATAGCGTTTCGGCGACCGGTTCATAGCCGCCGGAAGCAATCCATGTCGAACGGAAATTGCCCCGGCAAATGTGTATCGTAACTGTCAAATCATCGGGCCGTCCGCTGACTGCTTCATTTATGGTGCGGGCATAAAGTTTTTCCAGATGGCCCGGATTCACCCCGCGGGCTTTCAACTGTTCTTTTTGTTCATCGGAGCAAAGGTATGCCCATGCTGTATCATCGAGCTGCAAATAGCGGCAGCCGGCATCGTAAAAAGCGGCAATCGCTTTTTTATAAGCTTTTCCAAGATCGTGGAAAAACAAATCTTCATCCGCCTGGTAACGCCCGTATGCAATCTTGCCTCGGAAATGCAGCATGCTCGGGCTTGGAATGGTCATTTTGGGCAAATGGTCCCCGGCAACGCTATGTAAAAATTTATAATCGTCAATCATCGGATGACCGGAAAAATCCAGATCCCCGATGATCCGGATGGAATGCGATTTCGTCTGCTTTTCTTTAAACTGGATGCCGCCCCCGGATTCGTATCCTTCCACACCAGTAAGATTTTCGAGAAAATCAAAATGCCAGTAAGCCCGGCGGAATTCCCCGTCCGTTACAGACTGCAGGCCGATTTCTTTCTGCTTTGCCACAATCCTTTTGATTTCCTCATTTTCTAATTCACGCAGCGCTTCTTTTGTGATTTCGCCTGATTCTTGCCAGCGGCGGGCTTGTTTCAACTTTTCCGGCCTGAGCAGACTCCCGACATGATCGGCGCGGAATGGGGGTGTTGTCTTTTTAGCCAATTGCATCTTCTCCTTTTCTTGTAAATATTTAGAATGATAGCAAAAAAAGGAAGAAAAGTAAACCGCTTTTTGGCAAATGAATGTGCCAAGTGATGTACTGCAAGCAAAAGATCAAAAACAAAAACGGGCCAGGAGCCGACCAAAATGTCTTTTTACACCGGCTCAAAAAGACAAAACCGTCGCAGCTTTCCACTGAACTGTCTTTTACACCGGCTCAAAAAGACAAAAGCGTCCCAGCTTTCCAGCGAACTGTCTTTTACAACGGCCCAAAAAGACAAAAGCATTCCAGCTTTCCAGCGAACTGTCCTTTACACCGGCCCAAAAAGACAAAAGCGTTAGCCCCGTCCAATAGCCTCATCACGAAAATAGGAAAAAAGAACGACAAAATGTAATATTTGTAATATAAATTCCAGAAAATGTATTTTTATAGGCTAATATTCCCATATTTCCACCTCTAATATAGATAAAAAGGTGGATGATTTACTTAAAATTAAATACAAAAGTACGACAAAAGTCCCAATTAATAATTCGGAAAAAATATAAAACAATTTGACTAATGCACAGAAAATGGGGTGATTAGTATATAGAGCAACTTTGTGTTTGCATGATGTTTAAATGATTAAAGGAAATGATGGTGGCAGGACAAATTCGAATGACGCCTGAAGAACTCAAGGCAAAGGCACAGCGCTACGGCAATGCCGGGCAGCAAATTGAACAATTGTTGAGGGACCTTACCAATCTGCAAAATGAATTACGTGGGGAATGGGAGGGCCGTGCGTTCCAGGGCTTCGATGACCAGTTCAACCAGCTGAAGCCGAAAGTACAAAATTTTGCCCAGCTCATGCATGACATTAATACGCAGCTGAACAAAACGGCGGATGCAGTTGCGCAGCATGATGAAGAATTGTCCCGGAACTTCGGGCTTCAATAACACATCTGCAGTCTTTTTCCACAAAGAGCCACGCGACAGCCGTTGTGTGGCTTTTTCTCTATTGAAAATGCAAGACGGAAGCTATCTATCTCTGAAAGATGCGCTTGTTCATTTTTATTCCTTTGATGGTGCTGCATTCATGCCGGCATGGGCAATGAACCTGAAATATGCACCTATTATAAATGAACTTAAGCTCAGCTGGGAGAGCGCCACCTTGGGGGGGGAGGTTGCTGGTTCGAGACCAGTGGGAATCATCCTTGAAACCCTTAGTTTTTACATTGAGACAAGGTCATCCATTTGTATGATGATTCCTTTTTGCAGCCGGCAACAAAGTAGCGATGGTTCATTCATTTTATAGTTTTGAAAGAAAAATTCAGCATAAAACGTGTATTGAACGAATGAAACTACGTTTTCTCGCCATATCTGAAACTTCCATATCGGTTTTCACGCGGCATACAGCTATAGAAACATCCATTTTAATTCCAATCAAAAAGGAACGAGGGGAGTGGAAAAGTTTTGAGAAGATGGTTAGCAGGGGGAGCCGTATTTCTTCTATTTATACTTGTCCTGACATCTGGCAGTTCTTATTTTGGGTTAGACGCGGCAAAGCAGGGAACGACGAGCGATGATGACAGGAAAATGGCAGTGGCGCTCGTCAATGAAGACGAAGGCGGCCAATTTAATGGAAAAAAATACACATTTGGAAATGAGTTTGTCAAAAGTATTGAAAAAGACAACAGCCAGGACTGGTATGTTGTAAGCCGCGGGGTGGCGGAAAATGGACTGAATAACAATACATACAATATGATGATCGTCATCCCAAGCGATTTTACAAAAAGGGCATTATCCATTGATTCCAAAAATCCGCAAAATATTGTGCTCGATTATAAAGTCAATGCATCGGACAGCTCTGCTTTAAAGGCAAAAGCTGAAAAAACAGCCGGCTCCTTTCTCGAAGATTTTAACCGGCGGATTATCGATGTTTATTTTGCCAGTGTCCTTGGCAATCTGCATGATGCACAGGACAATGTATCCGCCCTTGTAAACGAAGAAAAAAAACATACATCAGATTACATTCAACATGTGAAGGCGCCGATTGCCGGATACACCGGGCAATTTGCAACGGTCCAGGACCAGTCGCAGCTTTCAAAAGAGGCATTTAAAGGATTTCAGGATCTGCTGAAAAGCAACAGCAGTGTACTGGCAGATGGCAAAAAGGAAGGGGACTCACTCCAAAACGATTATTTGGATTATGTCAAAATGAAAAATATGACCGACTCCCTTGCCAAAAATTTCAGCGACCGCCTTCTTTCTTTAAATGACGCGCTAACGAGCGAAGCCGTCAAACAACAGCTTGATGGCCTTAACCTTGCGAATGAAGCGGTGCGCGCCCAGTTCAGCAATAAAACGGGTGAAGATGCGAATATCCGCTTCGAATCCGATACAATCCGGCAATATCTGGCTGATACGGCGAATGCGCTCCGTGCGCAGCAGAACGACCTAGAAACGACTCTCCAATCCGACCTGCAGCAGTCGATTAGCGGGCAACTGCAAAAAAATTTCAACGCGGGGGATCAGAAGGTCCCGTTAAACCGGTTTTTTGAAGGGCCTGACAAAGCAATCCGGGCTGCTATTGAGCGCGAAATTGAAAAACTGCCGGCACTGAAATTAGAGGAAATTGAAAATGCCGGTTTGGATGAATCAGTATCTTCTGGCTTAAAAAACGTCATTTCCGTTACGAACCAATATGACGAAGAATTCGGATACACCCCTCTGGCAAAAAATGAGACGCTGCCGATTGTGGAACAAGTGGAGGATATCAAGAAAAATCTTGAAGAAAATGGGCTTGTCTTATCGGATGAAGTCGCAGACCTGCCGGAAATGAAGAAAGACGGGCAAATTTTTACGCTTCAAATCCCGGATGCTTTTACGTTGGAAAAACTGACCCTCGTTCTCCCTGGCGGCGAAGAGAAAACATATGGGGCGAACGATGTAAAAGATAACGGGGTCACGCTTCCAAAAACGGCTCAAGGACCTTTTTCAGTCAAAGCAAAAGTCATTTTGAAAAAGGATCGGGAAGACGTAAAACTTTTTGAGCCGGTTGCCTGGTCCTGGAAAATTAAACAGGAAGATGCGGGAGACAGCAAAGGAAAAACCGGTGATGACGGGAGTAGCCAAAAGAAAAATGGAAAAATGGAAAAAAGCAGCACGGCTGGTAACACCCGCACCAATGCAGCACATGCAAGTAAGGGCGAAACAACCGTTAGCGGCACCCCGAAGAGCACTGGCGGAAACGCAAACAGCGGGGCTGGCGATAAAGGAGACAGCGGTTCTAAAGGAAGCGGATCCAGCAATGGCGGCAGTCCAGCAAATAGCAGCACGGAGACCGGAAACAAGGCCGGCAACACGGATAATGGCACAGGAACCGGAAATGAAGCCGGCAATACACCGGGGAATGGCTCTGGAACTAGCACAACAAATGACAATCCGGGTAACGGCTCCGGTACCGGAAATGGGGCTGGCAACGCGCCGGGGAATGGCTCCGGAACCGGCACAGCAAACGACAATCCGGGGAATGGCACAACAAATGACAATCCGGATAATGGCACAGGAACCGGAAATGGAGCCGGCAATACGGATAACGGCACGGGGACCGGAACAGGTACGGATCCTCAAAATCCCGGAAATGGTGACGCCGGAAACGGGGGACCGGGGACACAAGCGGAAACGCGGGCGGCACACAGCAGCCAGAACCGGTCACCACTGTCAACAATACGATTTCACACCAAGCGATGACGATGCTCACGGATGATCCGGAAAACAAACTGATGAAGAGTTTAAATGAAACAATCCGGGAATATCAGAAGACCGCAATGTTGTATGAACTGTACTTTGGAAAAAATGCAGATGATTTGGCAGGTGCCGGCAGCTTAAAAGATGCTGCAACGGAAGACTCGCTGTACTACCTGTTTAACAAGCAGAATATCGCGGATGTGCTTGCCGCTTATATTGCCGGGCAGATTTCAGAAGATGTCCGCGCACAGACGGCAGCATTGAAAAACAAAACGGGCGGCTGGCTCGAGCTTGTGGAAGAAACGCAAAGCCATGCCGATCAAATGGCATCGCAAATCCAGGCTGCCATGGCACAGGCGGAAAATATGAATACCGCCATTGCGGCAACGCTCCAGCAGCTGGATGACTGGCGGCAAACTTCGCTCGATCTTCAAAAAGACAACGGGCAAATGACTGAAAGCATGGGAAAAGAAGGAACAACGGTCGTTTCCCTCGGGGATCGTCTGACAACGCTGCTTGCAACAAGCGAATCATTAAAAGAAGTATCCGAGCATAACCTGCATGCTGCGGACACCGTTTTTACAACCTTTGATGAGATTGACAAGCAGGCCGGGGACATCAAAACGAGCGGGCAGACTTTGGTTAAACGGGCCAATTCGCTTTCTGACAATCTGCTCAACAAGCTTTCGGGCGATGAGAAATTCGCGAAAAATTTCGCAGGTGTATTGGCAAACAGCCGTATCGGCAACCGTCCGAATGAAGATTTGCTATACTTTTTGTCCAATCCGGTGCAGACGAAAAACAGCGGGACGATCGTTGCAAAAGACAGTTTTGTGCCGTACTATCTCGTGCTGATTTTCTTCATTTCCGCGCTGTTTACGGCCTATGTCCTATCAACCTTTGAAAAACGGCGCGCTTCCGGCAGTTCTTTCGAAGAAGAAAAGCCGTTGTATGCGGCCAATATGCCGGCGGCTGTACTGACTGCCGGCACAGGAATTGTGGAAGGCCTGCTGATTGGCGCAATTTCAGCTGCCTATTTGCATATCGCAGAGGATAAATATTTGCCATGGATCGGATTGTCCGTTGCCATCAGTTTTTCAATGGTGGCTGTTGCCGTATACTTATTGCGGCAACTGAAGATGGCCGGCATGTTTCTTCTGTTGATGGTGCTTTGCCTGTATTTGTTTCTCACGGATACGCTCGGCATCCACTTTGATCCGGCCTCGGCAGCTGCAATGTGGCAGCGGGTTTCGCCTTTACAGTATATCCAGAACTTGCTTGCTGGGTTTGACAGTCACAATGTGGATTCCGTGCGCTACCTGATTGTACTCGTTTCTGTTGGCTTATTGGCAGAAATCGGCCAGCTGTTTGTTCTGAACCGCTTTACAAAAGCAGGGGAGGCGGAAGATGACGATGTCCATCAGGCACTTTAATGTGGCAATCGCGGCTTTGTTTGCCGCGTTTGCCCTCCATGCTATGCCGGCAAAACCCTCAATTAAATACCGTTATTTTCAACTAATTTAACAAAATTTATCAAATGGGATTTGTAGCTATGAATATTTCAGGTTAAAGATAAATTTTTTAGAAATGAAATATAACATTCAAAAGGCAGTTCCTAGGTTAATATTCCGGGAACTGCCTTCTGTTGTTTTATCTAGTTGTTTTTAAACCGAGTAGTTCACTTCTATAGGTCTTTAACTACTTCTTCATCTAATATTGCCTTTCTCTTTTCCCAATCGGGCATTAGAGAATACAGCATTTTATAAAAGTTGTCGCTATGGTCGTTGTATTTAAAATGAATCAACTCATGCAGTACAACATAATCAATACAATATTTTGGGGCTTTTATCAGATCGGTGTTTAATAAGATTGTGTTTTTTTTTGTTAAAGCTGAGCCCCATCGTGCTTTCATTGACCGCAAATCCATATTTGGCTTATCGACTCCATATTTTTGAACCAATGGAAACATTTTAGCAAGGGATTCATGGAATGTTTTTTGAGCTTTTTCACGATACCATTCATCAATTAGTTTGGCTTTACGATTGACATTTTCTGTATCTTTAACGTAAAGATAGATAAACCCCCGAAAATATTTCACCTTCTCTTCCTCTTCTTGCATGACCCGTAAGCGATATTGCTTTCCTAAATACTTAAAGGTTTCGCCGCTTACATATTCTCTTTCACTTTGCCTATATGGCTGAATATCTTGAAACGTCTTGACATTCTTTAATATCCATGCACCCTTCGTTTTTACAAAATCACAAATAAAGTCTAGCGGCACTCTGTCATTCGCAGTGACTTCAATCGTCATATCCGGTTTGATATTAAGGTTTACATTTTTTACTTTTTTACGTTTCACTACGAAATCAATGATTTTATTGGCGTACTCGATTTGATGTTTTTCCATGGCTGTTTCGTCCTCAGTATCGTCTTAGAGCAACCGTTTTAATTTGCTCAATGATTTTATCAATCGTATCAAAGTCGATATCCAAGTGATGCTTTTCTTTAAAATCAAAGAGTAGATCATCCAACTCTTGAGCAATTCGATTGTGAATCTCTACATTATCATGCCAATCGACTTTTTGGTGTTCTTGAATGATTTCATCTACTTTTAAGGCTAAATCTCCAAGAGTATTCGTGTCATAATTTGCGGCCGTTTCCTTTGTTTCACTCAAAATATCTTTCGTTACTCCGTAAAAGGCCTGTGCATTCCGGTTTTCTTTTATTATTTCAGGATATCTTTCTGATGATTCACCCCGACGATAATCATTCATGATGTCCTTCATTCGGTTTAAATACTCTGCTTCCGAAATGCGTTTATCTTTGTATTCTTGAATCGCCTCTTGTATGCGCTCAGAAAACTTTTTATAGTAGGATGGATTTTCATCCCACTTTGCATGAATGCTCTTCGTTAAACGAGTACGAATCGCATCCGCTTTGGCTCTCTTTGACTCTAAGCGCTCCAATTCCTCTTCAAAAGCTTTTGCGTTTAAAATATCTACAGGATTCGTAATGCGGATAACTTCCTCAGCAGCGATATAGTTATCCATTAATTTCTGCATTTTCGCTTCATACTCTTTATGGTCAATGGTATCCGAATAACGCAGCTTCACACTTTTCCGCAAATCTTGGAAAAACTTGAAATCCTTTTTGTACTTTTGAAGTTCTTCAGGTGGTAAAGTATTATAGATTTTCTCCGATTCTAACGCAATCCCAAGGTTTCTGCCAAAATTGCTTAAAACGCTATAAAACTCTTCTCTGCGCTCCTCGTCCTCCAACCATACTTCATACTCTTCTCTATCGTTCTTGTTCTTAATTGGTGCAAAAATTTGCCATAAATCGGAATAATATTGCCGTAATGATCCAATTACGCTTATGACATCGTAAATAGCACCTTTTAAATCTTCCGGATCAAAGTTTTCCAAACCTGCGCCGGAATACATCTGCATGGCTTCATCCAGTTTATCCAATAAACCGCGGTAATCGATGATTAAACCATAATCTTTTCCTTCATAAAGACGATTGACCCGGGCAATCGCTTGTAACAGTGTATGTTCTTTCATTGGCTTATCGACATAAAGCACCGTCGCTCTTGGCGCATCGAAACCTGTCAGCAATTTATCCACGACAATCAGCAAATCCAGTTCGTCGCCGTTTACAAATTCATCTTTGATCGCATCCTCATATTTTTCAGGCGTTCCGTAGCGATCCATCATTCGCTTCCAAAACCGCTGAACTTTATCTTTTGATTCCTGATCTACTACTTCATGTCCTTCCCGTTGATCAGGTGGGGATATGACAACGGCACAATTCAAATCACTAAGTTCCTCGAAAGCCTCAAGATAGCGTATCGCTTCAATTTTACTATTGGTGGCCAACATCGCTTTGAATTGGCTTCCTTGTGTTTTATAGTTTTCTACAAAATGTTTGTTAATATCTTCCGCAATTAAATAAATTCTCTGTTCCGAAGAAGCAAGTTTTTCATATTTACTCCATCTTTGCTTTACTTCCTCTTTTTGCTTGTCATTCAGATTGCGTGTAATCATTTCTAAACGATGATCGATCGCCTTTTGATTCACCGATTGTTCCACCATTTTTCCTTCATATAAAAGGGGAACGATCGCTTTATCCCGAACACCATCGGCAATTGTGTATTTATGTATGAGTTTGCCAAATTTGATCAATGTGTTCTTTTCTTTTTTCATTAATGGTGTCCCTGTAAAGCCGAGATAACAAGCATTTGGGAATACTTTCTTCATTTTTAGATGAAGCTCGCCATATTGAGTCCGATGTGATTCGTCCACTAAAACAAAAATATCCCTTGATTCAATTGGCTTTTGTTTGGAAGACGCCGTATCAAACTTATGAACTAAGGTCGTAACAATATCAGAATGGTTATCATTTATTAAATCTACCAAATGACTTCCTGAAGTTGCACGACTTGCTTTTAATCTTGTATGACTGAATGTTTTATGTATTTGTTTATCCAATTCAACCCGATCTGTTACAACAATAATTTTCGGATTGTAACCGCGCAGCTCAGATAATATATACTTGGCTAACATCACCATAGTTAGTGATTTACCTGAACCTTGTGTATGCCAAATCACGCCGCTTTGACGATTGCCGTTTTCATCTCGTTCTTCAATCGTTTTTATAATTTCTTTAATGGCAAAGTATTGTTGATAACGGGCTACTTTTTTCACGTCTTTATCAAATAAGGTAAAGAACTGGGTTAACTCTAACAAACGCTCGGGGTGAAACAGTGAAATAATGTTCTTATCTTGCATGGTTGGCAGTCTGCCTTCCACTGTTTTATCCAGCCAGTTCTGCAGCCATTCCGCTTTTTCTTCTTTCCAAACAGACCAAAACTTCTTCGGAGTATTGCATGTTGCGTATTTGGTTTCATTTTTATTCGTAGACATCACAATTTGAGCAAACTTAAACAATTGTGGCGCATAGTCTTTTCCTTGATTGCGAATCATTTGACTGATTCCTTGATTCATAGAAATTGACGCTTTTTTACATTCAATGACCGCAAAAGGAATCCCGTTCACAAACAACACAATATCCGGTCTTACAGTACCGCGCCCATCCATTCGTTCCACTTCAAATTCTTCCACTACATGAAAGACATTATTTTCGATGTTGTTCCAGTCGATATATTGAATGGTAAAAGATTTTTTGGATCCATCCGGCAAAAACTCTGTATAGCTTCTTCCGTTCATGATGGTCTCATAAATCACTTCATTCGTTTTCACCAATCCATTGGTCAAAGGCTCATCTAAATCACGAATGGCTTGGCGAATATTGGATTCGCTAAAGTTATAAATTTGACCTTGATACTCATAAGAATTCAATTCTTTTAGCTTTTCCTCTAAAACGGTTGTCAACAATACATGATGTAGGTTTCCCCGCATTCTTTCTGCTTCTTCCGGTGATAGGTATTGATATCCTAACTTCTGCAACACCTCAATGGCCGGACCCTGGCTTATATATCGTTCATCATAACTCTTCTCCCTTGCCATCCTCACGCCTCCTGTTGAAAAAATAAGGGAAGAGTAAAGGGGGTTATACCTTTACTCGGACTTTTCCGGTTAAAAGCAACTGCATAAGGCCTTTTTTTTGTTGTTTTAACCCATTGAGTTCTTTCTCTAGTAACTCTATGTTGTTATCAATATTCGATAAAATATTAGCAATCGCTTTTTGTTCTTCAATAGATGGTAGTTTAACAACCATTTTTTTAACTATATCAGCGTTTAAATTAGGTTGACCACCTTGAGTATATTTTTTTGTTACCTTATCCATATGATTTTCCAAATAATAAAACAAAAAATTATTATCGCAGTTATCATTTGGTACTATAGCAAGAATAGCTTGGTTTATAGAAGCCCTTATTTTACTCATAGCAACTACACCAGCAGTAGCTCCATAAAGCGCAAGTAAAATTGTTTCTGGATTGACTAATTTTGCAGTTGAATTAGCCAACGCTTTCTCTGTAATGTATTCTTCTGTTTGTGTTACTTTTCTGGAGTTTAATTCCCCTGACTTTATCCAAGGAATTGTTCCATTCTCATAAAACTCTTTTCTCGTTCGAGATGGTGTCCCGCCAGAATATGTATTACAGAAGTTTAATATTCTTAAACTCCGCCATTTTCCTTCAAACCCAGGCAATCTCACTTCACCCGTCAACAACTTCTGCATTAACCCTTTTTTTTGCTGTTTTTTCTGCTCGATTAGCTTTTCTTTTAACTCAATTGCCTTGTCCCAAGTGGAGAGAATTGATGCAATTTTTTGTTGTTCTTTTATTGGAGGTGCTGCTACTGGAACATCAAAAAAATCAGTAACGTTTAAATTTAGTAGACCATCATTTCTCACACCTGTATTTATTACCCTTGCTAAAAATTTATTCAATTTTCCGGCTATAAAATAGTGCTTGTAAAACTCAGTAACCCCTTCTCTTATTTCAAAACAATAATATACATTTGGAACTAACGCCTCTTCATAATCTTCAAGCCTATATATACATCCATAGGGATAAGTCTTTGAATTTCCTTTGTTATATGCAAACTCATTTTTTCTAAGCAAAATGTATTTTGCAAGATTTTCCCCTGCAATTACCTTGCTAAATCTTTCAGTTTGATTAAGGAATCCTCCTTTTGAGGATATGGTTAATACATTATGAGACTTACCATCATTCTTTCTCTGGACTCTATTTGATATATCTTTTAACTTTTTCACTTTCCAATCCTTTGGAATAGTACCTATTTTTGTTTTCTGATATCCTATAGAATTTTCTATAAACTTAGCTTCGGCATTTATTTGCTGTAAAATATTTTGACTATTCATTTTCACACCTACAATCCAAGCTCTTTCAAATACTGTTCCATCTGCGCTTCGACTTCTTGAATCTCTTTCTTAATATTGGCGATATTTTCTTTCACCGCTTCCATATCGACCAGTTCTTCTTCTTCGAATGTATCGACGTAGCGAGGGATGTTTAAGTTATAGTCGTTTTCGCGAATTTCATCAATGGTAGCGACATAGGAGTATTTATCAATCGTTTCCCGTTTCTCATAAGTTTCCACAATTTTTTCGATATCTTGTTCTCTTAATTTGTTTTGGTTTTTGCCTTTTTCATAATGTTCTTCACCAGAAGCATCAATGAAGAGGACGTCTTTTCTTGTTCGGTCTTTTCGGAATACCATAATACAAGCTGGAATTCCGGTACCGTAAAATAAACCTTCCGGAAGCCCGATGACAGCATCCAGCAGATTCAGCTCAATAATTTGTTTGCGGATTTTTCCTTCACTCGCTCCTCTGAAAAGAACACCATGAGGCAGGATCGTCGCCATTCTTCCGTTTTCCGCTAATGAATACAGCATATGTTGAACGAACGCATAGTCCCCTTTTGAACTTGGCGGAACGCCCCATTCAAATCTTCTATATGGGTCAAGGCTTGCTTCCATTTTAAATTTTTTATCTGTGTTTCCTTCACCGGCAAATCCCATGGCCCACTTGTCTAATGAAAATGGGGGATTCGCTACAATGACTTGGAACTTCATTAACTTGCCATCTTCCAAATGCAGTGGATTCGCTAATGTATCTCCCCATTCAATTTTTGCATCATCAATGCCATGCAAATACATATTCATTAACGCTAACGAGTGTGTTGCACCATTCCGTTCCTGACCGTAAATCGCCACTTTTTTACTTGGTACTTGTTTTGCCACTTTAATTAATAATGAACCTGAACCACACGTCGGGTCATAAATACGATCGTTTTCTTGCGGTTTTACTAATCGTGCCAAAAGTTCTGAAACTTCGGCTGGCGTGTAAAATTCTCCACCCTTTTTCCCTGCATCTGAAGCAAAAAGCCCGATCATATATTGATAAGCATTTCCGACAATATCTTCATTTCCTAATTGCGACGGTCTTAGAGATAATTGATTAAAATCCTCTAACAAAGAACGGAGCATGGCATTCCGTTCTTTTGCTTTCCCTAGAATCGCCTCTGAATTAAAATCAATATTGCGGAAAACGCCACGAAGTTTCCCCGAGTTTTCATTTTCAATTCGTTCCAACGCTTTGTTTATGATCTCCCCGATTTCCGGATCATTTCTTTTACTATATAAATAGTCAAAGGTGGATGTTTCATCCAATACAAACCGTTCTCTCGATAATGCACGTTGAATGCGTTGTTCATCTCCATTGTAGCGCTTTGTATATTCTTCTAATTTCTCTTTATACGTATCACTCAGATACTTAATAAACAACATGGTTAAAATGTAATCTTTATAAGTTGATGAATCGATTTTTCCTCTAAACGTATCGGCAGCTTGCCATAAAACGCTGTTAATTTTCTCTTGTGTTGTCTGTTCAACCATTATTTCTCCTCCTGATTCTTACCACTTAAAATTTGTTGAGCAATGCCTTGAAATAGCAGCTCTTTTTCTTCAATCAGCTTCTTATACAATCGTTTTTCTTTTTGATGGAGCTGATATAGTTCTATTAGTGCTTTTTGTTTGGAAAGTGATGCAGCTATAATAGGAATGGTTTTTAAAACATGTTGATTCGTACTCGGTATCCGACTTCCCGCTTGAGAACGCTCCAACTCTTTTTTCACATTCCACGTGTTAAGATACCATGCTATGTATCGGGGCATAACTTTTGACTGATCGACTTTGATAATGGCAAAGTAAGATGGAATCAATAAGCCGCTGTACTCTTTATCGATACAGACTGCTGTATACGGCTGACTTAACCGCATCAATACATCGCCTTCTTTGGTAAAGTAATGATCTTCTAACTCATCATTACTAACAAACTCTTCAAACGAATCATTTTCGAGGAATCCATCTTCGCTTATATTTTTAAGAGACAGCAGTTTATATGTGGCCTTTGCCGTATATTCGATCTCCGCTTTTTTCCTGCTTAAAACTAGACCCGTCTTTATGTCAGCAATTTCACCCAGCAGCATGTCGCACCTCCTCCAAATGTCAAATTTAATATTTAACAAATTCGTTAAATAAAGTATATGACTTTTTTACTCTGCGCGTCAATTGTTTTTTTCAAATACGCAACTATAATCCCAATTTTTTCAGAGATATACAGGATATGCCTTGCCACGTCCCAAAATTTCAAGATGGATGGTGCCAGAGAAGCGCCTTGACTCTCTGTCTTTTTTGAAAGCGGGGGCAAAACCTCGAGGTGTTCTTGTTCTTTAAAGAACTAACGTCAGAATTTCTTCATCGGTTCATCGACCAATCAAAATGAAAGCAGATAGGTTCTAGAATTACTGTCGCCAATTCACTTGGATCCTCTTTGATTATGCCGCTAAGCCGGGAATTCAGCTAATCTGTACAACTAGCGAGCATGCCCGCGACTCCATGTAAAGTTTCAAGAACAGTCACTTATGATTAGTGTGCAGCATACACTTAGCGCGGTTGCTTGACCTTAATTTGTTGTCCGGTTAAGTGTAGACGATTCATACTATTAGCGAATGAAGTTCATAATACATTTCAGAACGGAAAAACTTTAGCTGAAGGACGGATTTTTTGGTTTTCATCTTTATCTTATAAAAGTATTCAAAACATGCACTATTTTATCTAACATAATGTACTTTTTTACTCGTTTCGCGTATAATAATATATAGAAGTATATAAAATAAAATGAATACCAAAAAACTTGGAGGTGTGATGATGAGCGAGACCAAAAAAATAATCGGAGAAAATATACCCTGAATTATTCACAGAAATTCAGAAACTTATTATAACTTATGGATTACCAAGCCTTTTCGGCTTTATTGTAATTCATTAAAAAAATGAAAAAAGAATCCATTTCTGTTAAAGTTAAAGTAACCAAAACAAAAACCAAACAGAAAGGACTCTTTATATGGTTACTTTAACGCAAAAAACACTTGATTTCAATCATAAAATTAAATTGTCAAATGATGGAGGTTCTCTTTCCTCCGATACAGGTGAGTTTCTTTTTAGAGAATTCGATGAAAAAATTGGTTTTTCAAAGACTTTAGTTAAGTACTTGAGACTTAACGATTCAAGGAAATATTATCTTCATTCAAATGAAAACTTGTTACGTCAAAAAGTCTATCAACTCATTGCCGGGTATGCGGAAGATGATGCGGCTGATCAGTTGACTCATGATCCTGTGTTTAAGGAAATCATTGAAACTCCAACACTTGCTTCCCAGCCCAGTTTGTCTCGCTTTTATACACGATTTGATAAAGATTCAATTGAACAATTAAATCTGGCTAACCAAGAAGTGCTTGATAAGATTCATTGTTTTCGACAATCGAAAGAGTTATTTATCGACTTGGATTCGACTCATTCGGATACATATGGGGACCAAGAATCTTCGTCATATAATACTCATTATGGCACGATGGGTTTTCATCCATTAGTCGCCTTTGATGGTGCGACTGGTGACTTTTTGAAAGCACAACTCCGTCCCGGAAATGTTTATACATCAAATGGTGTGGTGGAATTTATTCGGCCTCTCATTAAACATTATAACGAAATGTTTCCGGAAACTACCCTGTTTCTTCGTGGAGATAGCGGGTTTGCTGTTCCGGGATTATACGATCTGTGTGAAGAAGAATCTGTTTTGTATATTATTCGGTTGAAATCGAATTCACAACTACAAAGTTTAGCGAAGGAATACCATCCTTCTTCCGCACCTTTAGATGTTTCCAAGACGGAAACCTATTATGAAGAAACGATTTACCAAGCAAAATCATGGTCAAAACCAAGAAGGGTGATTATTCAATCGGTACGTCCTGCAGGTGAGCTGTTCTTTACCCATTCCTTTTTTGTTACTAACTTTGAATTAGCTTTTCCTCAAGATATCGTCCGAGCTTATCAAAAAAGAGGGACGATGGAAAACTATATCAAAGAAGCAAAAAATGGCTTTTACTTTGATCATATGAATAGCCACGCTTTTCTAGTGAACGAAGTAAAAATGATGTTAACACTTCTTGCATATAATTTGACCAATTGGTTACGAACTCTTTGTTTTCCGGAAGGTCAAAAAACTATGCAAATTGATACGATACGTACTCGGTTAATTAAAGCGGCAAGTAAAGTCGTGAAATCAGGCAGATCCCTTTACTTCAAACTATCATCGAGTTTTGTGTATCAAAATTTCTTTTGGGATGTACTGAATCGAATTCAAAAGCTACAATTGGAATGACCAATAGAATACTTCTCATAGCTGAAAAAATAAATTTTTCAGTCAAGGGGCAAGTATGCCCAAAATACCAGAATTGTTCTATTGAAAATTCAGTTATTTTATGAATTGGCTACGGTTCTTAATTAAATACCGTTATTTTCAACTAATTTAACAAAATTTATCAAATGGGATTTGTAGCTATGAATATTTCAGGTTGATTTGTCTCAGTAGTTGAAATACTGACTACTGAGTTTATAAGCATGTCATTATCTTGACCAAAATATTCGCAAAGCGGAAGAAAACCGTATAGAGGGGGGAGATGGCGATCATGACAATCATGATGATGAAGGAAACCATCCTTCTAACCCCGGTTTGGAAAGTCACAGTGAATCCGGTTCTACTGCAGAAAAGCAGAACAAAGGGAAACTGATCCTGGATGTCAATTGTGCGTCGGCTGACATTGCTTACCCTATGAATAAATAATTTAAAAATCATGTATTCAGTCTATGATTTCTATGAATAATTGCTTAAAATAAATCTATCTAAGAGCTCTGCATCGATCCGATTATTCAGTTATTTTTCCTGAAGAAAGGTGATTTAGATGACAACCATTCGGGATATTGCGAAAAAAGCAAATGTCTCCGTTTCGACTGCTTCACGGGCTTTGAATAATAATCCGCGCATCAGCGTAAAGACAAGACAGCGCATCCAAGCCATCGCAGCCGCGGAAGGTTATATGCCGAACTATAATGCCAAAAATTTAACGCTTGGTGAGGCAAACGTCGTAGGGGTTGTATTTCCGGCAGCTGAAAACAATGTACAGGGGAATCCTTTCTATATTGATATTTTACGGGGTATCAACAAACAGCTGGCCCCTCGCCACTACGTTCTGTCAGTTGCGATTGGTGATCACACAGAACAAGTTTTTGAGAACGTGAAATCTATGGTTGAACAGGCGAAAGTAAAGCGATTTATCTTACTGTATTCCTATGCAGGCGATCCGGTAACAGAATACTTGCGAAAAAAGGCATTGCGCTTTGTCATTATCGGCGAGCCGGTTGAAGATAAAAATGATTTTTATGTAGACAATAATAATTATCAAGCTGGTATTGCTGGAACAGAATACTTGCTTGGGCATTTAGGGGCGAAACACCCGGTTTTTATCGAATCTTCCCATGAATGGCCTTATGAGCGCAGCAGGCGGGAAGGCTTTCAGGCAGCCATTTTAAGACGTGGCGTTTCCCCACTGATTTACCGCCTTCAAAAGGAAAACAATGACGGCATAACGGAGGAGTTTATCCGGCAGCATCCGGAAATTGATAGTATCATGGCGACTGATGACATGATCGGTTTTGAATTTTACCATCATTGGCAGTGCGCCCATCCTGGCAAAAGCATACCGGCTGTAAGCTTTAATCATTCTTTTATTTTACAATTGGCAAATCATCAGTTTCATTCGATCAATTTATTTCCGGAAAATCTCGGTTCTGCAGCTGTCGAGCTGCTTTTTACAGATAAGGAAAATAAGGGGGGCGAAGAGCCACCGCGTAAAATCATTCTGCCATTTGAAATCAGTTAACGGCAGTGTTTTACATGCAGCAGATTCCAATCTTGCAACCGGTTTATGGATATTGTGTGAAACCGGTTGCGCTGATCCGGTAAAATCATATATAATAAAGATGTTCGATGCAGAAGACCCAAAATGATGAACATGTTCATTTTTTATTGCCTGTAATGCAATCGATCGCGCAATCCCCTGCCATGAGGTTTTAATAAGATTAAATCTATAACTACTAGCAGGAACTAAGAAATCTGGAAGAAAATTTGTTGGGGCTTCCAATAAATATGGAAAGCGATAGTACATTGGTGGCAAAAATGCAACCGGTTGCGCATTGAAAAGGGGGAATTACGATGAGGATTACCCAAAAATAAGGGAATAAAACTTATGCTGGAACGAACCAATATGGATCTTCAAAGTCTGTAATAAATATGGAAGGTGTCTCTGCGTTTACGGGGGAATGCAACCGGTTGTGAACGCAACCAGAAATATCCGGCCTGAGCGCAGGCTCTTAAATAGAATGGAGGAATGATCATGCGAGCAACGGTGAATACCGACGAAAAAAGTATTGGACGGGTAAAATCATCTGCAACTGTTAAAGGCGGCAAGAAAATTGGCAGCCACCAATTGCCGGCGCTGCCAATCAGCACGATTTGGATGATTAGTTTTGGTTTTTTAGGTGTGCAAATGGCCTTTTCGCTGCAAAGTTCGAATATGGGGCGCATCTTTCAAACGATTGGCGCCGATCCGACAAAATTAGGTTTCTTCTTCATCCTGCCGCCGCTTGCTGGACTTGTTGTCCAGCCGTTGGTCGGTTATTTCTCTGACCGGACATGGATACCGAAACTGGGCCGCCGGATCCCTTATTTGTTGGTAGGGGCCGTTGTGGCTGTGATAGTTATGTGTTTGCTTCCGAATGCCGGAAGTTTTGGCTTTGGGTTCGGATCAGTGACAGCGTTGACATTTGGAGCGGTGACTATCTTGTTTATGGATTTATCTTCCAATGTAGCCATGCAACCGTTTAAGATGATGGTCGGCGACATGGTAAATGAAGAACAAAAAGGTTTTGCTTATGCTGTCCAAAGTTTTCTCTCTAACAGCGGTGCAGTACTGGCCTGTATTTTTCCGTTTGTTTTAACGGCATTGGGCGTTTCAAACAGTGCACCAAAAGGCGTGGTGCCGCAATCGGTTGTGGTCTCGTTTTACAGCGGAGCCGTTATTTTAATTGTGTGCAGCCTGTTTACGGTTTTTAAAGTCAAAGAATATTCCCCGGATGAGTATGCCGTTTATCATGGCATCCAAAATCAAGCACAAAAAGAAAAAATGGGCATGTTTCAATTGCTCCTCAATGCGCCGAAAGAGTTCTGGACGATTACTGTCGTACAATTTTTCTGCTGGATGGGTTTTCAATATTTGTGGACGTATGGAGCGGGGGCAGTGGCCAAAAACGCTTGGAATGCAGTGGATCCGTCAAGCACGGCCTATCAGGAAGCAGCCAACTGGTTCGGCGTTTTATCAGGTGTGTATTCCCTTGCCGCGGTATTTTGGTCTCTTGTGTTAACAAAGGTATCGAAAAATAAACAGAAACCGGCTTATGCGTTCAGCCTAGTGCTTGGCGGGGTTGGTTTCGGTTCAGTTTTCTTTATCCACAACCCGGGCACATTACTTGTTTCGTTTATCCTGATCGGCATTGCATGGGCTGCGATGATGGCATTCCCGTTCACGATTCTGACCAATGCATTATCAGGAGAGAATATGGGAACCTATCTCGGGTTGTTTAACGGCAGCATCTGTTTGCCACAAATTGTGGCTTCCTGCTTAAGTTTTGTGATATTCCCGGCGCTCGGGTCCTCTATGCCGGCGATGATTTTGTTGTCAGGCGTGCTGCTGGTTATTGGGGCGGCTTCTGTTTCGCTGATTAAAAAAACGCAAACAAAGTAATTTTTTATGGAAAAGGGGAATGAATATGAAACGTATTTTTGAAGTACAGCCATGGAATGTTGTCAGCCATGATTTTAACCGGGCAGAAAAAAGGCTGCAGGAATCCATGACCAGTTTAGGCAACGGCTATATGGGCATGCGCGGGTTTTTCGAGGAGAACTACAGCGGAGATACTTTGCCGGGCATTTATTTAGGCGGTGTATGGTTTCCGGACAGGACCCGTGTAGGGTGGTGGAAAATCGGTTATCCTGAATACTTCGGCAAGGTGATTAATGCCATCAATTTTATTAAAATCAATATTGCGTTAAACGGAGAATTTATTGATTTGGCTAAAGATGAGATTACCGGATTCGAACTGAATCTCGATATGAAAAACGCACGTCTTACCCGTTCTTTTACTGTGGAAAAGGGTACGGTAAAAGTTGTGGTTACCTTTGAACGTTTCTTGAGTGTTGCCCAAAAAGAATTGTCAGTCCAGCGGGTTCGCCTAAAAAATCTCGGATCAGATGATGTGGACGTTAAGATCATTTCAGCCATCGATGCGGACGTTAAAAATGAAGATGCAAACTACGGCGAACGCTTTTGGGAAGTATTGCAAACTGATCAAAAAGAACAATCCGGATCACTGGTTGCCATTACGAAAGCCAACCCGTTCGGAACCCCGCGCTTTACGGTCGGGGCGGAAATGCACCATCGGACAGCTTTGCAAGCGAAAGTAGCTGCACCGGCTCATGATAAAGAAGTTGTAAATGGATTTAGCGGTAAATTGGTAGCCGGTTCGGAAATCGATTTTGAAAAGCGCGTGATCGTGGTTACCTCTCGGGATTATCATACTCAAAATAATTTGGTTTCTGCGATGAACGCGATCAGCGAAAAAACTGACAATCTATCCTATGATGAATTATTCGATGCCCATCGTGCGATTTGGGCAGAGCGCTGGGAAAAGTCGGACGTCAAAATTGAAGGCGATGTTGCAGCACAGCAGGGGATCCGTTTTAACCTCTTCCAGATGTTTTCAACGTATTATGGTGAAGACGCCCGCCTTAACATTGGCCCGAAAGGATTTACAGGTGAAAAATACGGCGGTGCCACGTATTGGGATACTGAGGCTTTTGCCCTGCCGTTTTACTTGGGGGTGGCAGAACCAAAAATTTCCAAAAATCTGTTGAAGTACCGTTACCAGCAGCTCGATGGCGCTTATCATAATGCTAAAAAGCAAGGATTAAAGGGCGCTTTGTTCCCTATGGTCACTTTCGATGGCATTGAGTCCCACAATGAATGGGAAATTACGTTTGAAGAAATTCACCGGAACGGGGATATTGCCTTTGCCATTTATAACTACACCCGCTATACCGGAGACAAGTCCTATGTTTTAAACGAAGGCAGCAAAGTGTTGACAGAAATCTCCCGGTTCTGGGCTGACCGCGTGCATTTTTCCAAACGCAAACAAAAATATATGCTGCACGGCGTCACCGGTCCTGACGAATATGAGAATAATGTGGATAATAACTGGTATACCAACTACATGGCCCGATGGACTTTGGCATACACTTTGCAGGTCCTGGAGGAAGTTTCTCAGGAACAGGCAGCTGTTTTAAATGTGACAGAGGAAGAAAAACAGTTGTGGCAGGATATTGTAGACCGCATGTATCTTCCGGAAGATGAAGAACTCGGCATTTTTGTCCAGCATGACGGTTTCCTTGATAAAGATATTAAGCCTGTGAGCGAAATTCCGGCTGATGAATTGCCAATCAATCAGCACTGGTCATGGGATAAAATACTGCGTTCGGCGTATATCAAACAAGCGGATGTATTGCAAGGAATCTGGAATTTTATTGATGAATTTACACCGGAACAGAAAAAACGCAACTTTGATTTTTACGAACCTTTAACCGTGCATGAATCGAGCCTGTCTGCTTCTATCCATGCGATTCTGGCTTCCGATCTGCACGATGAAAACAAGGCGGTGGAAATGTATGAACGGACATCACGCCTTGACTTGGACAACTATAACAATGATACCGAAGACGGGCTGCATATCACTTCAATGACGGGGAGCTGGCTGGCTATAGTGCAGGGATTTGCCGGCATGCGTGTCCGGGATGGCAAGCTGCACTTTGCCCCGTTCCTGCCGAAAAAATGGGACAAATACCAATTCCGCCTGTTGTTCCGAGGCCGTCTGATTGAAGTAGGTGTGGATACAAATGGAGTGTCACTTGAATTGCTGGAAGGCGAACCCTTGACGGTCGGTTTGTATGGAAAAGACGTTGAACTGGTTGCACAATCTTCGGTTTTTGTTTAAATGATTCTCCTTTATGCGAAGATATCGGAGGCATTTTTCCAAAATATTTTCATCCTAATGCTCGGTTAAATATTATTGTTGATGGCCGCGGGAGACTCCTGCGGGATAAGCGGGCCAGGCTGGCTCCCTCTTGCTGAGGTATCGGGCAAGAATTGGCAAACGGGCGGATATCGCGGCCATCAACATTGTACACTAACGTAAAAATAGAAAAAGTCTGGGAGATTCCAAATGAGAAGTTTTCATGATATTAAAGGATTTGCTTTTGACCTTGATGGTGTGTTGACGGATACCGCCCGTTTCCATGCACAGGCATGGAAGAAAACGGCAGAGGAAGTCGGCACGAAATGGACAGATGAACTGGCTGCGGGTTTAAAAGGAATCAGCCGGA
This sequence comes from Weizmannia sp. FSL K6-3076, assembly GCF_038007245.1. NCBI lineage: Bacteria > Bacillati > Bacillota > Bacilli > Caryophanales > Bacillaceae > Heyndrickxia > Weizmannia sp. FSL K6-3076. The sequence goes on from NZ_JBBOWU010000001.1 coordinate 1,084,454, forward strand.
TGGATTCCCTGGAAATGATCCTGAAGGCCGGAAACTGTGAGCATTCTTATACACACGAACAGAAAGCACAATTGGCAGATGAAAAAAATGAGTATTATAAAAAGCTGATCGATACATTAACGCCGGAGGATATTTTGCCGGGAATGGCTGAATTTTTAATGGAGGTCAAGCATAAAGGGTACAAGCTTGCCGTCGCTTCGGCTTCCAAGAACGCACCCATCATTTTAGAGAGATTGGGCATCGCTGATATGTTTGATGCGGTTGTTGATCCGGCTGCTTTAAAATCCGGTAAGCCTGACCCTGAAATTTTTGTCCGCGCTGCAGAGTTGATGAATCTGCAACCTTGTGAAGTGATCGGCTTGGAAGACTCTATCGCGGGTATCAAGTCAATTAATGGTGCGGGGGAAGTATCGGTCGGGATCGGGGACAAAGATGAACTTTATGAAGCGGCTATCCACTTTGCCTCAACCGCGGAGGTCAGCCTTTCTGCCATTCAAGGTGATCCATATTTTTCTAGATCAAATTTGTAAAATATCCATTGTTCATCTAAGAAAAAGAAATGGATATTTTTTCAGAAAAAGGGCAGTCCCAAAGTCCTTTTTAAACAAGAAAACCCGTTGAGATATTAATTTTTCTCGACGGGTTTTTTCATTTAAAGCAAAATTTCCCCTGTGGAAACGGTCCTGAGAAACTATGTCACGACCGTTAGAGCAAGGGTGTCTATCGTGTGATGGAATCTGAAGGAAGCTGGAGGCAAAATTCTGATCCGAGGAACGAACATCATTAGGCGTACTTTCACAGGGTGAGGCTGCTAAACAAGTCAAAGCCCAAAAGCTATTCGGACGTGAAAACGTAAATGGTGCGGATGCATGGGATGAAAGTGAATCACCTTACCACGGTAAGCGTAAAATAATACCCATCTACTAACATAGGCGGATATTATTTTACGCTTACATAATAAAGAAATACGAATTCCAATGTAGTCCAATTACACAACTGACCATGATGCACGCTGTTTTTCCAAGCTTTAGCCACATTGTAAATAGGAATAATGACGTTGACAAACAATTGCCTCCGTCAAATTCATTACATTTTAAATGATATCAGAAAACTTGACGAAATTTTTCACTTCACGCTAAACCCATTCACATGCTTTTTTTGAGCGGACAAGAAAGCATGAAAAAACAGGATGAGCCATTGAAAAAGAAGGCAACACGAAGAATCCGAACCGTCATTCAGAATATGATAACGATGGCTTCTAAGCTGGTTACGAGGGCCGGGAATGGTAATTTTAAGGTCACAGGGGACAACAAACGACTGCTGACTTTTGCTCACTTATATAATACCTTAATACTAGAAATCCTGGGTAATAAGCGATAAGAAGAAAACCGAAACAAACCAATAAGTATGCAAAAATAAAAATTTGAAGATCTATTTGTTATGATCTAAAATAAGTGAAAAAAGAGAAATATTTATCTATCAAAGCAACAAAAGTGCATTATCGAATAATCAGATAATATTAGAGTTTCACTCTTGGGAAACTGCTTACCACCAGTGTTTACTAGTTTTTCATCAGGGATTCAGGTCTATTTTATGAAAGAACTCGTATCGACTGCCCGTATCGGCCGGTCACTCGGCATCCATTTGATTTTGGCAACGCAAAAACCGAGCGGGGTTGTCGACGACCAAATCTGGTCCAACTCGAAATTCAAACTGTCGCTCAAAGTCCAAAACACAAGCGATTCCATGGAAATTTTGAAAACGCCGGATGCTGCAGAGATCACCTTGCCGGGCCGCGCCTACTTGCAGGTCGGCAACAATGAAATATACGAACTGTTCCAAAGCGCATGGAGCGGCGCCAACTACGTCCCGGACCAGGACGACCAGGACATGTTGGACACTACGATTTATGCGATCAACGACCTTGGCCAGTACGAACCTATTTCTGCAGACTTAAGCGGGCTTGCTAACCAGAAAGAAATTACCAAAGTCCCGACCGAACTCGAAGCCGTCGTCGATTGGATCCATGCCCGCGCCAAAAAACTCGGCATCGCCCAACTACCAAAACCGTGGCTGCCGCCGCTTGAAGAGCGGATCTATCTGCCGGAATTGCATGCGGTGGATTTTAGGGAAAGTTGGCAAAATGAAAAAACAGATCTTGAGCCGGTGATTGGTTTTGCGGATTTGCCTGAAATGCAAGAACAAAAGGTGCTGCAGCTCAATATGGCGAAAGATGGACACATCTTGATTTATTCAAGTCCGGGGTACGGAAAATCTACATTTCGCCAAACAACGGTAATGGATCTGGCAAGAGTGAACAACCCGGAAAACTTGCATGTGTATTTGCTTGATTTTGGTACAAACGGCTTGCTTCCGTTAAAGGAACTGCCGCATGTTGCTGATACGATAATGATTGATGAAACCGAAAAAATTTCAAAACTGATCCGGCTTACTTCATCGGAGATTAAAAAGCGGAAAAGGCGGCTTAGCCAGTACGGGGTTGCAAACTTGAAAATGTACGAGAAAGCAAGCAAAGAACATGTTCCTGACCTGCTTTTTGTCATAGATAATTACGATGCTGTCAGGGAAGCGGATAATTCGGATGCTTTTGAGAAAATGATTACACAAATTGCCAGGGAAGGAGCAAGTATCGGCCTGCATCTTGTTATCAGCGCCAGCCGGCAAAACGCAATGCGGATGCAAGTATTATCAAATATTAAAATACAAATTCCGTTGTATTTAATAGACCGTACAGATGTCCGTGCCATTGTAGGGAAAACAGATATTGAAATTGAGGAAATACCGGGAAGAGGGATCGTAAAGTTGGATAATCCGATATTGTTCCAAACCGCATTGCCAGCGAGCGGAACGGATACCCTTGCGATCATAGAAAATATTCAAAAAGAAGCAAAGGAAATGGACCGTTTCTGGAGCGGAAAGCGGCCAGCCCCAATTCCGGTGATGCCAGAAGTCCTTGAATTTCCGCAGTTTGCAGCAAATCCTGCTGCAAAGGAATATGCTGAAAAAGGATGGATTCCAAGCTGGAGTTTGAAAATGTAACGCCCATTGCAATTGACACGAATGCCAGCGGGCTCTTTCTCTTGATGAGCGACCGGCTGGATGAATTAAGCCGATTGAGAGAATCGGTCACGAAAAATTTGTCACTTATAAAAAATAAGAAGCAAATTATGGTCATTGATTCGGGTGAACAATCTTTGTCACGGATAGCTTCACAGCTCCATGCCTATATTTCGGAGCAGGAAATCATCTCCAGGGTGAAAAATGATCTGCTGGTTGAAATAGAAAAAAGAATGAAAACCGGTTTACTTGATCCCAATTGGATAATCTTTATTTCCGATTTAAAAGACTTCTGCCGGCGGACAAATCTCACAGCAGAAGAAATGAATAAGCTGCTGAAGAATGGACCCAAAACAGCCATTCATTTTATCATCGGATCAGAATATGCTTATGTGGGCCAAAGTTTTGAAGAAGTGCCAAGACTTGTACGTGATTATGTGGAGACAGGGCTGATTAGTATGCGTCTAAGTGATCAGGATGTATTTAAACAATCCTATATTTCTAATGAAAAGTATCCAAAACCGTACGAGGGTTATTTTGTTCGTGACTATCAATATGAAAGAATTAAAATTCCTCAATAAAAGGATGGATGTATGATGGATGAAATGGTGCATACTTTGATGAATCAGAAGTCCAGGCTCTCAAGCCAAAAAATTCACATTCGCAGGATCTGGCAGATATAAACGCAAAGATTAAGAGATTAAAAAGTGCTTTAGGAGAACTGGAAAAGGAAATTTCCAATTTACAGGACAAAGCAAAGCCAATTTTAAGTTTTGAAATCGACGGCAGCAAGTGGAAAGGTGAAAAAAAGGGGGAAATTTGAGGAGGCTTATGATGTTTACCAGAAAAGTATAAATAACTATTTAAAAAAAAGCGGAAAATAAAAAGGAGCAGTTGAGCGACGAAATCAGACGTGAAGAAAGCAAACGTTCCATGTACCAAGACAGCCTATCTAGTATTGCCGCATAGATTTCAAACGTGTCAAACCTCATTGAGACTGCGCAAAACAAAAAATAGAGGTGACTTTACATGGGAGAAATTAAACTGAATGTTGAATTGTTCAATTCAAATATTGAACAACTGCAGGCAGCCGTGTCAGACATGGAGACCAATCTCATCAAAACAACGTCTTTTGACCAGACGAACATTAACCCGTTTAAAGAAGAGCTAAAACAAGTGACAAAGGCGATGGAACTGCTCAGTAAATATAAATCGATTTTGGAAGCAGATATTCAGACCCTTAAGAACACCGGGGAAGCCATCAAGAAACTCGATGAACAAATTGAAAAATCCTATGATAATTATCGAAATTTGCAACAGTAAAGGAGGCAAACCATTGGCAACAAAGTTGAGATGACTGAAGTCGTTTCTTTTTCGGATGAATTGAAATCGGCGGCAAGTTCGTTGAAAAGCCAGCTCGATGCTATTAAGAAAAGCGCAAATCAAATTGCAGAAATGGATTCCTTTACTGGATTACAGCAGATGCTGCGAAAGATTATCTCAAAGATTTTCATATGAAAACAACGGAAAACTTTATTTGAAAGCTTGAGTGTACAATTCTCCAGTCATATTTTATCGGTCCAGTCAGAAGTAGATTCAAGCAACGCAGTGCTTTTAGACAGCGACTATCTAGAACTTCCTGAATAAACAAAAATTACAAATTTGACAAGGATTTCTGCCACTTTTGTCGAATAAAAAGTGTAGGGGTTTTATAGGAAACACGTAAAATCTTTGCTTTTGAAGCCGTTACGATGTATAAAAAGACCGGACGATCGTTCACTTTGGCAAAAATGAAATAGAAAGAATCGCTGATCCGTCTTGTTGGATTGGGCATGGGTATCTTGTCGCTGGCCTGGTAAAACCAGGCTTCTGGACACCGGAATCCAATTGGAGACATGGGGAGGAGATGGGTTTATTGCGGGCGTGGTTAATGAAGCCATGCGTAGTTTTTAGCATGATCAAAATGAATGGAAAGGAAGCTGTCGTATGAGAAAAGTTGTTGCCTATGAGACGAGGGCGGATGAATTCCCCTTATTTCAAAAGTTTGCGAGAAAATTTGATTTGGATATCAAGTATGTGGATGATGTGTTAACCCCTGAAACGGCAGTGGAAGCAAAAGGGGCTGAAGCGGTGACGATCCTTGGGAATTATCCGGTGGGCGCCGAAACTTTTATGGCTTTAAGAGATGCCGGTGTAAAATATATTGGCTTGAGGACTGCAGGGTATAATCATATCGATCAGGAAGCCGCCAAAGCATATGGCATTCGTTTTTCGAATGTGGCGTATTCGCCCTATTGTGTTGCCGATTTTGCAACGATGCTGATTTTGATGTGTGTAAGGAAAGCAAAACAGATCTTAAGCCGTGTGGAGGCACAAGATTTTTCTGTGGAAGGGATTCAGGGCAGGGAAATGCATAACTTAACGATCGGGATTATTGGCGCCGGCAGAATCGGCAGTATTGTTGCGAAAAATTTGTCCGGTTTTGGCTGCAACATCATTGCACACGATACCGTTGAAAGAGATGAATTGCGCGGCATTTTGAAATATGTATCTTTGGATGAACTGCTGAAGGAAAGCGATGTGATAACCATCCACACACCCTTATTTGATCGTACATACCATATGATTAACCAGGATCGGATTGCAAAAATGAAGGACGGCGTTTGCATCATCAATTGTTCCCGTGGTGCCGTAGTGGATACGGATGCGCTTATCGCAGGGATCGAGGCGGGGAAAGTCGGCGCTGCCGGGATTGATGTACTGGAAGATGAGGAAGGGATTTTTCATTATGACCGCCGCACGGATATTTTGGCCCACCACCAGCTGGCTATTCTGAGATCTTTTCCCAATGTGATCGTCACGCCGCACACTGCGTTTTACACCGATCAGGCGGTTAGCGATATGGTGGAAATGGCGCTAACATCGCTTGTATCCTTTATGGAGACGGGGAAGAGCAGGTGGGAGATAAAATCATGAAGAGGATAAGCAGCTTTTTTATCATTGCAGGACAAACATAGAGATATTTAAGCACAGATTGAATGACCATTTTACAGCATTACTGTTGGCCTGATCCGTTGAAATAATGGGGTGGAAGCTGATTTTTTGCGTTAACACTTCGATTATGGTAAACTAATCAATGAACCGTTCAAAAAAGCTGTTGAGCGTTGTCCGATTGTTCATCTGTAATGCGTTCCGTCTTTAACGGCATATAACCCGCTTTCACTATTTGAGGTATAAAGAAGATAGGTGGGGAACCAGCTGCCCGTAAAAATCTTTAGAGGCGCCTTAAGCCTCCGTTTCCTGTCCGCCTCCGCCCATTTTAAGCCCTTTTTCACTTTGCTAACTTGCACTCTTGCCCGCTATCTTCGAGTAGTTGATCAATTCTTGCACTACATATGCCTGCCATCTATTCGGTGGTTTTTCTGGAAATATTAGCAGAAATGCTGAAGTATCAACGAGTGGTTTTTAATTTCAATGATTCCCATTTCCATTCGCCTGCGGGTTTTTGAAAAAGAAAGCCAAAACAAATGACGGCTGATGAAAAAATCTTTTATCAATGTAGGTATTAAAAATGAATCTTTATAGAAGGGAAGACAGGTGCCGAAAACTATCAAATAAGGAGTAGATTTGAAAAATGGTATTTAATAAGAAAAAAATTAACATCGTTAATATTCGACAAACGAAAAAAAGCGTGTTTGCTACAGGAGTAGGAAACGCGATGGAATGGTTTGATTTTGGCTTGTATTCTTATTTAGCTGTCATTATCAGCCGGAACTTTTTTAGTGCCGTGGAGAATGACGAGCTGAAATTAATGTTTACATTTGCCACATTTGCGATTGCCTTTTTAATGCGCCCTTTAGGCGGTGTTATATTCGGCAGAATCGGAGATAAATATGGGAGAAAAGTCGTTTTAACCATCACGATTATTTTAATGGCTTTTTCCACACTCCTAATCGGTTTATTACCTACGTATGACCAAATTGGAATATGGGCCCCGGTGCTCTTATTAGTAGCCAGAATTATTCAAGGATTTTCAACTGGCGGCGAATATGCCGGCGCCATGGTCTATATTGCAGAATCTTCCCCGGACAATAAGCGTAATGTGCTTGGAAGCGGACTGGAAATTGGTACGCTTGCCGGCTATATATTAGCTTCACTCCTTGCCAGTACGCTCTTCATCACGCTAACTGACCAGCAGATGGCCACATGGGGTTGGCGAATTCCATTTTTGCTTGGCTTGCCTTTAGGGCTGGTAGGGTTTTATTTAAGAGCCCATTTAGAGGAAACCCCCATTTTCGAAAATGAACTTTCTGTGGAGGGTGTCCAGGAGGAAAGCTTCCTTTCGATTTTAAAAAACCATAAAAAAGACATTCTAGTATGTTTCGTATCTGTCGCATTCTTTAATGTTACAAACTATATGTTATTATCCTACATGCCATCGTATTTGGATGAGGTGATTGGTTTATCCAGTACGGCAGGGACGGTATTAATTACGCTGATTATGGTGATTATGGTGCCGCTCGCTTTATTGTTTGGGAAGCTCAGCGACCAAATTGGAAACAAGACGGTTTTAATCATGGGTTTAGGCGGATTAACCTTATTATCTGTCCTTGCATTTTACTTCATCCATTTGAATACAATTGCATTCGTATTTTTAGGTATTCTCATTTTAGGTATTTTGCTTTCAACTTATGAAGGCACGATGCCTGGTACTTTGCCAACCATGTTTTACACGGATATTCGGTACAGAACACTGGCTGTGACTTTTAATGTTTCTGTTTCATTATTTGGCGGCACTACCCCGCTCATCTCAACATGGCTGGTTCACCAAACCGGGAATGCCCTGGCGCCTGCTTTTTATCTGACATTCTTCAGCCTTATTGGCTTTTTCGTCATCTTGTTCTTGTTCACCAGTACTTCCGGAAAGTCTCTAAAGGGTTCGTACCCAACAGTGGCGACGAAGACGGAGTATAAGGAAGCTATAGAAAATCCAAGACATTCATTATGGTGGCTGATGGAAAAACAAGAGGAAAATAAGCGTCTGTACAATTAAACGGCTGTGCAAAATTTGTGCCGGAGATGGCAGGCTTGCCGGCCTTTCCGGATCCCAGCTCAGCCTTTAAACAGAAAAAGCGCCAAAAGATTTGGCGCTTTTTCTGTTGATAAAGTGAAAGTTTCCGCTGCTTATGGTTTTGAAAATGCCTGCAGTGCCTGGTAGCAGGCAGCGACGGGATGGTAGTCGGTTTTCGGCGAAGCGCTTTTCGGGCCGGGCAAGCGTTCATTTTTCCGGTTGAGCAGTTTATACCAGCCGCCGTATTGGTGGTCGATCAAGTAGTTGGAAGCATAAGAAAACAGCTGATTGTACCGCTCGGAGTAGATACTTTTTCCGGTTTTTGCGGCAAGAAGCGCAGAGGCTGCGATCGCTTCCGATATCACCCAGTAGTTTTTATCCGTATCAATGACTTCGCCTTGTGGAGAGAGTGCAAAAAAGATGCCGCCGAATGTTTCATCAGCGCCTTTCTCCCAGGCTTTTCCGTAAAGTTCTTCAGCTGTCTCAACTATCCACGGTTCAGAGAGATGGCGGTCAAGCCACATCAGCAGTTTGCTTCATTCCAGCTGATGGCCGGGAATAAAGCCGTATGGGCGGAACTCATCTTTTGTTTGGTGAAGATGATAGGTCCAATCCGGCTGCCAGTCAGGTGTGTAGTTTTCCCAGATCATTCCGCCGGATCTCTCTTTTAATGTGCGGCAGACGCTTTCTGCTAGTTTATATGCCCGGTTTAAGTATTTCTTTTCGCCGGTTGCTTCGTATGCCGTAAGCATGGCTTCACACATATGCATATTTGCGTTTTGCCCGCGGTAGGAAGAAAGTGTTGACCAGGATGCATCCCATTCATCCCGGTAGAGCCCGTCGTCCGGATCCCAGAAATGCTGCTCTGTAACATGGTACAGATCCTCGATCAGTTCCTTCGCACCCCGGATGCCGGCTTGATCAGCAATGGCGGCTGCCAACAGGGCGAATGCATGGCCGTATGTCATTTTTGCGGGATCTTTTACACTCTGCCCTTTTAATTCAAAAAAGTAGCCGCCGTATTTTTTATCACGATGGCGATTTTTCAGAAATTCAATACCGTGGGCAGCGGCCTGTGCACACCACTCCGGCCCGCCAATCAGGGAGCCAATGCTGAAATTGTAAATAAACCGGCTTGTACCGACCAGATGCTTTGTTTCCCGGTCATTGATGGAGCCATTATCGAGAAAACCGTTTATATACCCGCCGTTTTCCGTATCTATGCAGGCAGGATAATAAAATTCAAGAATTTGAATGATTTGCTGTTTTAAAACGTGAGGGTCTTTAAAGTCCATATCATCGCATCCATTTGTTCATTTGGGTGGAAGAGTTAAAAAAACTGCAGAAAAGATTTTCTGCAGTTTTTTTCCATCAGATGACATTGCCATGCCGCCGTTAACATGGATGCACTGACCGGTAATATAAGCCCCTTCATCAGAAGCTAAAAGCACATATGCCCCTGCATGGTCGGCCGGCTGTCCCGGGCGTCCGAGCGGGGTTTTAAGCCCAAAGCTTTCCACTGTCTTTTCGTCAAAAGTGGAAGGAATAAGCGGTGTCCAAATCGGTCCTGGTGCTACCATATTGACGCGTATCCCTTTTGAGGCGAGATTTTGTGCAAGGCTGCGCGTAAATCCGACAATGGCCCCTTTTGTAGCAGTATAGTCTAGGAGTTTCGGATTGCCTACATAGGGATTAATAGATGCCGTTGAAATGATGGCACTGCCTTGTTTTAAGTGCGGGACGGCATATTTGCACATATAAAAGACGGAATAAATGTTGGTACGGAAGGTTTTGTCCCATTGTTCATGGGTAATATCTTCAATCTTTTCAGTAGGGAACTGCACGCCTGCATTATTGACCAAAATATCGAGTTTTCCAAACTCTGCTACCGTTTTTTCAACGAGCTGTTTACATGTTGCTTCTTGGGAGACATCCCCCGGTAGCAGCAGACATTGGACGCCTTCTGCTTCAACAAGGCTCTTCGTTTCTTCAGCATCGTTTTGTTCATTTAAATAGTTTATGGCTACGTTCGCGCCTTCTTTTGCATAAGCGATCGCAACAGCACGTCCGATACCGCTGTCTCCACCAGTAATGAGCGCCACCCGTCCTTTTAATTTTTCACTGCCTTTATAATTCAGCGGTTGGACAGGCCGCGGATTCATCAGCGATTCAATGCCCGGTTGTTCCGGCTGGGTTTGGGCAGGTTGTCCGTTTTTTTGCTGTTCGTAAATATTCATCGATGCATCCTCCTCCTTCATATTGCATACAGTATTTGTATAACCTGTAAAAAATCCAATAAACCTCAAAACAAAAACGGCAACGGTTTCAATTTTTGATGGCCAATGGGCGGCAACGGTTTCTGATTTGGCCCGTATTTTGTGCCACGGCCCGGTAGCGTGGTATTCTTTGCAAGATGCCGACTTGCCGCGCCCGCAAAAAAACATGCCGGCAGCAAAAGAGAAGAACAACTGCTGCAATTATTTTCCAATCCAGTAAAAATGACGGCATGGGCTGCAACGGAAGCGGACAAAGCCATTACCGCCTCGTAATTGTTGACCTGCTTAGAACACCTAAATACCGCGTTGAAAGAATGGCGGTATTTAGGTGAATGAAAACCAAGCAATAGGGCAAAACAATTTTATCAATCAATCGGCTTGGGAGTGTTCGTGATGCACATCGAAGGGAATGTGATTAAAGGAGAATTTGATAAGAACCGGAATGAATTTTCACTGCAGCATGTCAAACAATTTGTTACAGTATCGACCATTAATGCAAACCAGTTCAGATCCTTATATGATTATTTGAAGAAGCACCGGGATGACCATGAAGGCCAAATCTTGACCTTATATGATCAAATGCCGGTTCATTTATCCGCTGAAGATATTCATCTGTTCATTGAAGATCTTGAAAAACTGCAACCATTGTACCACCCGGAAGGAATGTAATGCCTCTTTCTGTAAAAGCATGGATCAATTGGCCGACTATATGATCTCTTTTTACTCATTTTCATGCTTGTGCGGGTGTGGCATTGTGGATGTCTGGAAGGGAGGGATATCTGCAGCCGCGGTTCATTGTAAACAGGTGCCTGTATGTCCAAAAAAACATCTCCTGCTGGCATTTTCGGAGATGTTTTTTGCTGCGCATTTGTTATGCGGACGCATCATTTCTATTCTGTGACCGTCAATTTCACCGTACCAATTCCTTCAAATTTTCCGCTATATGTTCCAGCTTCCAGCGGCTTTGGCAGGATAAATGTGCCGGATGAGACAAACATGCCCGGTTCAAGCGCTGCCTGATGTTCGCCTAGTTTTTTCAGCAGCCATTTTACGGCATGAACTGGATGCCCCATGACAGCTGAAGATTTGCCTTCATCGAGCACCTTGCCGTTAAGGAGCAATTGGCCATGGATATTATTAATATCGCCATATGTATAATCTTTGGCTTCCCCAAAAGCTACTTTTCCGCCGACAGCCCCGTCTGCGCAAACTTGTTCTTTTGGCATTTTAGGGAACCAGTCCTTAAATCGGGAATCAGGAATTTCCAATCCCGGCGCAACTTGTGTCTTTTGGATGATTTCTGCTTCAGACGCGTCTGCCGTAAGCCGTTCTTTTACAAGAAAAACCAATTCCAATTCGATCAATGGATTAAGCGTATCTTTGCTGAGGGATATATGGTTTGTCACCTGCTGATCGGTCAACTCGCCGTACAATGGTTCACGCGCATCAAATAATGCCTGCGTTTCGGGGCTTGTCATGCTGATCTTATACCCATTTAACGTTTCATGGTTTTCTTTTTTTGCCGCAGTAAAAGCATGCTGCATCCGGTAAGCCTCATCTAAATCAATGCCTGCCGGAAAAATGTCCTTATTCAGCGCTTTTCTATTTTTGTAAGCATCATATAAGGTATGTAAAAAAGCTTCCTTTAACATTGCCAAACCACCTTCTCCAAAATTTTTATATTTATATAATTTATCTATCATTTTAACACTTTTCAGGAAGGTTGGAAAAAAATTTTTTGGAAAAGACGGCCTTTCTTCACGTAGAGGTCGTCTATGTTAAGGAAGCATGGAAAAACGACGGTCTTTCTTCACGTAGAGGTCGTCTACGTTAAGGAAGAGCGAAAAAACGAGTCTCTTCCTTAACATAGGGCGCGTTTCAAGTGCAAGCTTTTTCCTGCATTTTTATAACATACTTGCATTCAATTTTTATCAAAGCTGTCAGCATCCTTGCCAAACCTTTTGCTTATTCAGCAAACCCTAATTAGTCGAATAAATGATTTGTTTAAAATAAATTTAATTTAAAAAATGATGAGTAAATAGCCTTCCTTATTGATATCAAATTTTGTATACTCACTTAAATCATAAAATAGAATTGCACTGAATGTTCAAGTACAGATTTATTTCCATATGTGACTTTTTTAATGTCTATGTTTATTTTGTTCACCTTATTTTTTCTTTACTTCTATCACTATTTTTATCGGAAATGACGCTGCACCACTTAGTTTTATTTTACAAGCAGCTGCCTATAGGATAAGGGATCTTTTACTAAATCTTCCAGTGTATATTTGTCGAGCACGCGGAGATAAGCGATGAGGGCTTCGTTTAAAACATGCTTTAATCCGCAAACGGGGGAGATGATACAGGCGGAAGCCCCATCTTCCATACATTCGACTAATTTAAAATCATCTTCTGTTATGCGAATCAGTTTTCCGACATTAATTTCGCGGGGATGCTTGTTCAGGCATATGCCGCCTCTCCTTCCGCGCACTGTTTTGATCAGCCCGAGTTTGCTTAACTCGTATGTGATTTTCATTAAATGATTTTTTGAGATGTTGTAGGCATCCGCAATTTCTTTGATGCTGGCTAATTTTCCTTCTTCCATTGAAGCAAGATAGATTAATTCACGCAAAGCATAATCAGAGTAATGGGTTAAACGCATTTGTATCACCTGCCAACCCCATTATACCCGTTCCCATCGAAAATGGCGCTCATTTTTTCCTTTTCGGAAAATGTGACAACTTTATTAAAGATGTATTTAAAATATTGCTTTAAAAACAAAGGAGCACTATCTTAAAGATATATTTTAAATATTACTATTTGGAGAGTGGAAATCATGTTATCGCAGAAAACCATTGAGATCGTAAAATCAACTGTGCCCGTATTAAAAACACAAGGGACGGACATTACTACATACTTTTATAAAACCATGTTTGCAGCACATCCCGAGCTGCTGAATATTTTTAATCAAACGAATCAATCACGAGGAAGGCAGCAAACAGCACTCGCCAATGCCGTACTTGCGGCGGCTTCTTATATTGACCATTTGGAAACCATCTTGCCGGTTGTGGAACAAATTTCACAAAAACACCGTGGCCTGGGCGTTAAACCGGAGCATTATCCGATTGTCGGGGAATTTTTACTAAAAGCCATTAAAGAAGTATTAGGAGATGTGGCCACGGAAGAGGTTTTACAGGCTTGGGCTGAAGCATACGGGGCCATTGCTGATGTTTTCATTCAAGTCGAGAAAAAAATGTATCAAGAAGCTGAAACCCAAAGAGGGGGATGGGACGGTTTTAAACCGTTTAGAGTTGTAAAAAAGGTAAAAGAGAGCAATGTTATTACTTCCTTTTATTTAAAACCTACGGACGGGGGCCCGGTGCCATCCTATCTTCCGGGGCAGTACCTTACACTAAGAGTGAAAATTCCAGGCGAAACATATCTGTTTAACCGCCAGTACAGCCTTTCATGCGGGCCGGGGCATGAGTATTTCCGGATTTCGGTGAAACGGGAAGCAGATCATGAACCGAACGGGAAGGTGTCAACATATTTACATGATCAAGTAAAAGTGGGAGACGAGCTGGAGATCAGCGTACCGGCCGGCGTCTTCACACTTGACGATGAGGCTGCACCGATTGCCCTAATTAGTGGCGGGGTTGGCTTGACACCAATGATGAGTATGCTGGAAGCTTTAGCGGATGCCAGCTCTAAACGTGAAGTCCATTTTATTCATGCTGCCCGCAATGAAGAATTCCATGCTTTTAAAGAGGAAGCAAAGCACCATATTGAAAAGCTTGAAAACGGGCATTATTATTTTGGGTACGGGCATCCCCTTCACGAAAACAGCGGCTGCGATTTCACAGGCCATCTTTCCACAGCATTTTTGGAAAAGATTGTAACCACGCAAACGGTTTGTTATATTTGCGGACCGGTTCCGTTTTTGAAAAGTGCGGTGCAAATTTTAACGGAACTTGGCGTTGCCAAAGAAAATATCCGCTATGAATTTTTTGGGCCGGCAATGGAACTGGCGCCGGCTGCAGCCGTTTAACCGAGCGGGGGAAAGAAAACTCCGTGATGAAACGCTCATTTTTTCATGCCGGCACATCGTTTGCGGCCTGAACCAGTCCCTTTTTCCCGTGATTTTAAAGCGGGAAGGGGCAGTCCCATTTTGGCTCATGCAATGAAGATCGCGAAATGCTTTTGGAAATAGTGACTTCACGATCAACCAACTGTATCGTCCTTACAAAAATAAGGGGCTCCCATCAGCCGTCTAACGACTTTTGGGACAGCCCCTTTTTCATAAAATCAGCAGCAAGCTTGCGACAATTGGAACGGCAATCATCGAAGACTTTAGCAGCGAGACGGGGGCGCGGTTTGTAAATTTGGCACCGATGTATGCGCCGGACATTGTGCCGATGACGACTTCCACAAGGAGCCCAAGATCGAGTGTCCCTTGCTGGAAGCTGGCGAGTCCGCCGCCTATTGCAATTGGGATAATGACCATCATGGTTGTGCCGGCAGCCTGGCGGACGGATAAGCCGAGAAGGATCATTAAGCCAAGCTGGATAAATGGTGTCGAGCCGATCCCGAACATCCCTGAGAGCGCGCCGGTTACGATGCCGAGCAACAGCGAGCGGGTCACAAAACGGGGCCCGAACGGAAGGGTTTTTGCCTGGATGGATTGCTTTTGCAGCAAAAACATTCTGAGCCAGAGCAGAAAGGCTGAAAACATGAGCATGCCGGCTGTGAGCCATTTTAGTTCGCTACTCGCAATATGCGCGGAGACATGGGATCCGGCCCAGGCTCCGGCAGCGCCTATGATGCCGGTTGTAATGCCTGCTTTAATGGAGACATTGCCTTCCCGGTAATGGCTTACCGCCCCGGAAAATGAAGAAAAGATCATGGCTGTTAAAGCAGTCGCAAGCGCGGTATGGATCGAAACCCCGAATAAAATCGTCAGCAGGGAAATGATAAAGCCCGCGCCGCCTGCCCCGATAAAGCCTAAAATAAGTCCTGTTAAAAACATCGTAATCAAGATGGAAACATGCATGATGGAAAATCCTTCTTTCGCATTGTACTTCTTCCATTTTATCCGGAACCGCAGGCCTTGTCACGCTGCCGGTATTTGTGGCTCCATCTTAAAGAGGTGTGCCTGAGTTTCGCCCGCTGAATGCTTCTGATATGCAGCGTGAGAAGCGGCATGTGCGATGTAAAATGGCATGGTACGCGGTATGGAATGTCCTTTTGGGGGGGCAAAAGGAAAAAAGAGGCGACAACCATTTTGAAAATGTCTAATTAGGGTTTGCTAAATAAGCAAAATTCCTGGATTTGGCAAGGATGCTGACAGCTTTGGCATAAATGTAATGCAAGGGTTTTATAAAAAATGCAGGGAAAAGCTTGCACTTGAAACGCGCTCTATGTGAAGGAAGGTCATCGTTTTTGCTTGCTTTCTTAACGTAGACGAGTCAAGTCCAGGTTATTGTGTAAATTTATGGGCAAATGTTTTCAACCACCCTTTCATTTTTTCGGCTTAACTTCCATGGATTTTTTTCTTCATCTCCGGGAAGGGATGTCAAATGCCTTTCAATTTGACATCCCTTCCCGGAGATGAAATCATCCATGATGGAAGTTAAGCTGAAAATGCTGCTAACTATTCTTTCCCATAAGTGACTTCCTCTTCGAGTATTCTGTATCTTGATACTGCATTAAAACGGCACCAACCAAACGAAAAGCAGATTGGGTATTAGGAAAAATGCGAATGACCCTTTCCCTTCTACGAACCTCTTGGTTAAGCCGCTCGAGGGAATTAGTACTCCGTATGTGCATACGGATATTCTCAGGAAAGTTCATGTATTGGATAGTATCTTCAAAACCTTCATCTAAAATGGCCAGGGCTTTTTCAAATCTTGCTTCTGTACCAAATTTGTTTATTAATTCATCTTTAAACTTGCGTATGTCCTCAATCGTAACGGCCTCAAACACGCGCTTAATCATCACCCGGATTTCTGCAGTATCTTTTTTGGGCAGTTTTTCAATGATATTGCGTTTAAAATGAACATTGCACCTTTGCCAAGCAGTGCCAATGAATTCCCGTTGTATTGCTTTCTGAAGGCCCATGTGAGCATCGGAAATAACGAGTTTTGGTGATTGGAGTCCACGTGATTTAAGTTGTTTAAAAAATGAACTCCAACTCTCCAAACTTTCTGCATGGTCAACGCTTAAACCCAGTATTTCACGTGTATTCTTCTCTGTAATGGCAGTCGCAATATAAACAGCCTTTGATATGACCTTATGGTGCTCCCGTACTTTTATATACATGGCGTCCACAAACACATAAGGGTAGTAGGTTGTATTCAACGGTCTCTCGGCCCAAGCATTCACAATGGGATCCAGTTTTTGCGTAAGGGAAGAGACAAACGACTTGGATACATTCTTACCGCAAAGCTGTTCTACGACATTTGTGACCTTACGGGTAGAGACGCCATTGATGACCATCTCCAACATAGAAAGGACGAAAGCTTGGTCACATCTGGCATACTTTTCAAATAAGGTAGTTGAGAATTCGCCATTACGTGTCCGGGGAACTTTTAATGTAACATTGCCGATGCTCATCAACAGCTCGCGTTCATAGTAACCGTTCCGGTAATCCCGGCGTTCAACAGCGCGTTCATAAGGGCTCGTTTTTAAATAGTCATCCCTTTCCTTTTCCATAAACTCGTTTAACACGAGGACAACCGCTGATTTAATTACCGCGTCAAGATCGGAAGTCATGAGTATGTGTAAAATTTTACTCGAAGGGGCAAATGAGTGGAAAAAAATGGGAAGACGCTCTATCATCTAATTGTACACTTCAAGATGAACATCTAGAGAGAGAGGTCTTCCCATGGATATTATATCAATAATTGCTGGATTATTAAAGGATACAAAGAGTCTTATCGAATTTGAAGAACAGCTTAAACTTCTGATGCAGAAGGCTTTTACACAATGGGTTGGGGATGTATTTGAGGAGTTAGATAAAACAATTAAACAAAAGAAGTTGGAGGAAGGCTGGGAGTACTGCCGTAGTGATAACAGAAGCGTTCAGTTTCTATTTGGAAGTGTGACTTTTAAACGTTCATTAATGCGTGATAAGAGAGGGAACTCACATTATCCCTTGGATGAATGCTTGGGGCTGGTACCCCACCGGAGATATAGCCCGTTAGTGGAATTAAAGGTGGCAGAGTTGGCAAGTGAGAACACCTATCGGGAGGTGGCGAATATTTTAAAAGAATGGACAGCCGTGAGTCTTAGTCATACAACTGTAGGGGAAATGGTGAAACGCGTAGGAAAAACGCAGGTGGAAGCCGACAAGGCCCTTGTAGAAGAGATGGAAATAGCTGCTTCACTGCCTGATGGGAAGAAGGTAGACTACCTGTTTTCCGAAGCAGATGGCGTATTCATCCGGGGACTGGAAAAGAAACAGGGTATGGAAGTCCGCCATGCCATTCTCTATGAAGGTTGGGAAACCAATGGAAAAAGGGTCTCCCTGCGTCAGCCCACAGTCATCATGACGACGGAAGACATTCAGACATTTTGGGATGAAGTCCAAGCCACAGCTGCCAACACCTATTCCCTCGAAAAAGCGCAAGTCATTACAAACAGTGATGGAGGTGCTGGGTACACAGCTGAACGGTTTCAAACAGCATTCTCACAGTCGGAATTTCCGGTGCTCAACCAGCTGGATACCTACCACGTTGCACAAGCCATCATAAGGACATTTGGGGGCGGAAAGAGCGAGATCAAGGAGCAAATTAGAAAAGCGATTAGAACGCATGACCTGGACCAATTCACGTTATATTTGGATACGCACGAAAGCACCTTGACGGATAAAAAGGCTCTCAAGAAAATCAAGGAATTCCGTTCGTATATCTTGAAAAACTGGGACCGCATTTTTGACTGGAGGGACAGGGTGAAAAACGTGCCGGAAGGTGCGAGAGGCCTAGGAGCGATGGAATCGAATCAAAGGCATATCTCCTTCAGGATGAAAAAAAGGGGCATGCATTGGAGTGAACTTGGCGCAGAAGCCATGGTGAAAATCAAACAAGGCATACTCAATGGGACATTGAGAGAAGCCTATCTGAAACACCGTTCAAGAAGCGAGAGAAAGCAACGGAACTTGAAACAATCCATCAGGATGTCTCAACTACTCAAGCAGCCTGTACGCCCGTCAGTGGGCGTAAAGCACGGATCAGTTGCCCTGCATTCAAGCAGTTCATCGGCAATGGGACATTTAAGCAAAATATTAGAGCTTTCGTTTTAAGCCTGGCTCAGTGGGGACTGATCGTTGAGGCGCGCGAAATTTACGAGACTCCTGCGGGAAAAGCGAGCCAGGAGAGACCCCGCAGCGAGGTACGAGCGAGGAGGCTCGCCGGCCGCCCGCGGAAAGCGAGTGAATTTCGCGCGCCTCAACATCCCCGTTATCCATCTTTATACGGAAATATTACATCTTTTCCGAAAATTACACCGAGCAAGTAAAGCACGGTAGCCGAAAGTGTACAAAAAGAGTGTCTTGGAATACCCGATATTTAAACCTTGTCGAGAAAAACTTGACACATACAAGTCATGATGGCTTCTTTTAAAACATCCAAATTTAAGTTAAACTGTAAGTGAGTCATTTTATCTCCTCTTTTCATTAGTTTATCGTCGTTGAAAACAGTGTTGCCAAGAGTTGATAAAATGACTCCTTCTTTTTACACAATTATACGGACTTAATCCGTAGACGGGCTCTATGTGAAGAAAGGCCATCGTTTTTCCGCGCTTTCTTAACGTAGACGTACTCTATGTGAAGGAAGGCCGTCAATTTTCCGCGCTTTCTTAACGTAGACGGGCTCTATGTGAAGGAAGGCCGTCAATTTTCCAGGCTTCCTTCACATAGGGCTTGCTAAAATAACCAAAATTCCTAGATTTGGCAAGGATTATGAAAGGATTATTCAGTTGGTTTTTGCACTTTCTTAATCTTGGTTTTATTTAAAGGTTGAGCCGGGGTCAAATCGGACTGTTGATGAATCAAGACGTAAAAAAGCGGCGCCTGTTTTGCAGCATGAAAAAAACGGCTCCATTCTTTTAGAACGGGGCCGTTTTGGCAGTTTATTGCGTAACCGGTACAGCGAGTAGCGCGCTCAGCATCCAGATGGTTTTTTCAACGCTTTCCACAAGCGTTGTTGCCATGTCAGCCGTGCCATAATCATGATTGTCTTCAGCAAGTGCGATCAATTTTTTCAGTTCGCCGGCGATTTGTTTGTAGTCTTTTACAAGGGATTCCACCATTTGTTCAGCGGTTAAGCCGGATTTTGCTTCTTCAATGGTTGCAATTTCGAGGTATTCTTTGAAAGAAGCAGCCGGTTTTCCGCCGATCGCAAGGATGCGTTCTGCAAAATCATCGACCACCGTGGCAGCTTCGTTGTACAGTTCTTCAAATTTTACGTGCAGCGTGAAGAACAGCGGGCCTTTTACATACCAGTGGTAGTGGTGCAATTTTGTGTATAGGACGCTCCAGTTTGCAACTTGTACGTTTAACGCTGTTTCAATATACATTTTCATTCCTCCCCGGGTTTTGGTCTTGCTATATTTTTATTATAATATATATCACTTAAAAGTCAATATTAAATTATAATAATTATAAACAAGGTGGGAATGTTGATAATTTGTCCGTCTCTATCTGGTTTAATAACAATACGCCCCAAATCATCATCCCCCAGCCGTCCCGGTTTTCTCTGGTATTAAACGCAAAGGCAGGGGACAAGCGAATGCGTTTATTGCACAATATGCTCCAATTAGCACTCCCCCGGCCGCTTCACCTTTCGCTGGTTTTAAAACGCAAAGGTAGGGCAAAGAAGCTCCGCTTGCCCTCGCTTTCTACACGGTACGCTTCTGAATAGGCATCCCCCGGCCGTCCCGGTTTTCTCTGGTATTAAACGCAAAGGCAGGGGACAAGGAAATCCCGCTTGCCCCCGTTTTCAAATGCAGGGACAAGGGATTCCCTTATTGCCCTTGCCATCCGTTTTCAAATTTCCCCCGGCCTGTTGCCCGGTTTTTGCGCTTAAACTGCACGGTACGATCCGGAATCAGATTTTCTCCTGGAACGGTTTTTAGTTTCTGTCGGTTTTAAAGACAATCCCGTTTTGTTTCCGCGATTTTTCAATAACCGAAAGGACTTCATAACTGGACTGGCGCAAGGTTTCATACGTTTTCCTGTCATTTTGCGCGATGATATCGGCGAAATCATTGATTTCATACATCATA
Organism: Weizmannia sp. FSL K6-3076; assembly: GCF_038007245.1. Classification (NCBI taxonomy): domain Bacteria; kingdom Bacillati; phylum Bacillota; class Bacilli; order Caryophanales; family Bacillaceae; genus Heyndrickxia; species Weizmannia sp. FSL K6-3076. The sequence goes on from NZ_JBBOWU010000001.1 coordinate 1,105,159, forward strand.
TTTTGCGCTTCCTGCTCCCGCGAGAAGAGGACCGGCTCCTTTGTCCGCACATCGGCAAATTTCATCTTTTCCAATTCTGAGATGCCTTCAATGATAATGCTGCCTTTTTCGCCGTGGATTTCGCTCGGAATATAAGAATGGGAAATTTTTGAGCAGATCACGGTAATATTGAACCCTTCGTATTGCAGGACAAGGGTGCCAGCCCCGTCAATGCCGTTCCGCAAAAGGACCGGGAAGTACCGGCTGTCTTTCGGTGCGCCGAATAACCAGACCGCAAGCGAAAGCGGATAGACGCCAAGATCCATTAATGCCCCACCGGAGAAGTTCCGCGAGAATACGTTTGGCTCTTCGCCGGCAAGGAATTTATCGTAGCGGGAAGAGTATTGCACATATTGGAAAATTCCGGTTCTGATCTGGCCAACATCCTTTAATTTTTCTTTTAAAAGGGCAGTATTCGGATAATGGATATTCCGGATTGCCTCAAATAAAAATACACCGTTCTGATCGGCAACACGAAAAGCTTCCTTAAATTCTTCCGTATTCGAAAAAATCGGTTTTTCGCAAATGACGTGTTTTTTGTTTTTCAGAAAAACGAGCACTTGTTCAAAATGGAGCGCATTTGGCGACGCGATATAAACAGCATCAATGTTCTCGTTTTTTGCCATTTCTTCAAGATCCGTAAACATATTCGGTGCGCCATGTTTTTCCGCCATTTGTTCAGCGCTTTCTTTTTTGCGCGAGTAAACGGCTTCAAGGGTTAATTTTCCGGATAATTTTGCTGCTTCAATAAAAGCAGAGGTAATCCAGCTTGTTCCAACGGTTGCAAAACGCATAGCATCGCTTCCTTTTCTCATTTTATCTTGATACGTTCATTGTATCACATGTCGAAACGGTTGATAAACAGTGAGGATTCGACATAAAATTTTATAAATAAATGGATATTTTTGTTGAAAAAGATATATAGTTGAAATATATATACATAATCACAGGAATGCCCGGTCTTCATCAGACATATATTGAGCATGAAAGTTCATTTCAAAAAAGCTTGAAATACGGATTGATAGAAAGATAGGCAGGTGCAAAAATATGGGTGTCGGAAAAATACATTATGAATTTATGGATCTCCCGCTCCGCTTTCATCTTTTTTCTGCTGTTGTCGGAATGGACGGTATTTTAAAAAGCATTTCCTCTGATATGCAGACGGTAACGGGTTTTGATGCCGGCGACTGGGTAGGAAGGCCTTTTTCTGCTTTGATGCACCACGATGACCACAACAAATGGGCAGGCATTCTAAATGGAGAGAAAGAAGAAATGGGCCTTTTCATGTACAGGATGAAATCGAAAAACGGTGATTACAAATGGGTGGAGTCCACTTATGCGGTCTTTAAAGATCTAAAATATGGCGAAAAGCCCCATATCCATTTGCTGACGAAGGATATGACGGTGGTCAAGGAATTATACGATTATCTTGTATCATCTGAACAGCTGTCCATGGTCGGGCAGCTTGCCGCGGGCATTGCGCATGAAATCCGGAATCCGCTCACCTCGATTAAAGGTTTTTTGCAGCTGATGCAGGCGGGCGTGATTGATACTGGCCATTACCTTGATATTATGCAAAATGAAATTGAACGGATTGAAATGATTTCAAGCGAGCTGCTTTTTCTCGGCAGGCCGAAAGCATCGGATATGAAAGTTTGCTGCCTGCAAACATTGCTTGATGAAGTGCTTGTTTTAATGGAGACGCAATCGTACGGAAAAAACATCCAAATTGAGACGGTTTTTCCGTCGCAGCCCATTTTTATTTCTTGTGACGATTCAAAAATGAAGCAGGTATTTGTGAATTTAATCAAAAACGGCCTGGAGGCGATGGAAGAGGGGGGAACGCTGACCGTTGAACTTTCGGTGGCCGGGGAACGTGCAGCCGTTGCGATCCGGGATGAGGGAATCGGGATCCCACCGGAAAAATTGGAAAAAATCGGCCAGCCTTTTTATACGACAAAAGAGCGCGGCAACGGGCTTGGTTTAATGGTTTGTTACCAGATTGTAAGAGAGCATAACGGAGACATTTCCATTGATAGCAAACCCGGGGAAGGCACTGTTTTCACCGTGGTACTGCCTTGGGCGGGGCCGGACGGGGAGCAGAATGCATCCGGCAGTTTTTGATGCGCGCCTGAAGGCATCCGGCAATCCATGAAGGCAAGAAGAACCCGGCCGTTTCCGGCAGATTTCTTCCATTGAGAATAAGGAAAAACTGTTGTATGCTTATGTACAGTCTCCAATGGCCGGATGATTTGTGCATTGTTTAACTGTTCATTAGAAAGGTGAGGGCCGATGTAAAAAAACGATGCAAAAATAAACCTACTCTACAATGATTGAAAGGAACTGACATATGGCAGGATTTAAAGATGAAGTGTTATCAAGAAGGACTTTTGCGATTATTTCCCACCCGGACGCCGGGAAAACAACATTGACAGAGAAGCTGCTTCTGTTTGGCGGGGCCATCCGCGCTGCCGGGACGGTCAAAGGTAAAAAAACCGGGAAATTTGCGACTTCCGACTGGATGGAAATCGAGAAGCAGCGGGGCATTTCCGTTACTTCTTCCGTTATGCAGTTTGAATATGCGGGAAAACGGATCAATATTTTGGATACGCCTGGCCACCAGGATTTCAGTGAAGACACATACCGGACACTGATGGCCGTCGACAGCGCCGTTATGATCATTGATGCTGCAAAAGGGATTGAGGCACAGACGATTAAACTGTTTAAAGTGTGCCGGATGCGGGGGATTCCGATTTTTACGTTTATCAATAAATTGGATCGCCAAGGGAGACCGCCGCTTGAGCTGTTGGCTGAACTGGAGGAAATCCTCGGCATTGAATCGTATCCGATGAACTGGCCGATCGGCATGGGGAAAGAATTTCTCGGCATTTATGACCGTTATCACCGCCGCATCGAGCAGTTCCGCGTGGAAGAAGGGGACCGGTTTCTCGCGTTAAATGAAGCGGGTGAAGTGGAAGGGGATGCCCCGATCAAAGAAAACGCGCTGTATGGCCAGGCGTTGGAAGAAATCATGCTGCTCGATGAAGCGGGCAATGAATTTTCGGAGAAGCGGATTGCAAACGGCACGCTGACGCCGGTCTTTTTCGGCAGTGCCCTGACAAATTTCGGCGTGCAGACATTTCTGGAAACGTATCTTCAATTTGCGCCGCCCCCTCAAGGAAGAAAGACGGACGAAGGGGTGGTGGATCCGTTAAGCGAACAATTTTCGGGTTTTGTGTTCAAAATCCAGGCGAATATGAATCCCGCCCACCGCGATCGGATTGCGTTTATCCGTATTTGTTCTGGAAAATTTGAACGCGGCATGTCCGTCACGCTTGCAAGAACCGGAAAACAAATGAAACTGTCCCAGTCAACCCAGTTTCTTGCGGATGACAGGAGCACGGTTGAAGAAGCGGTTAGCGGCGATATTCTCGGCCTGTATGATACCGGCACATACCAGATTGGCGACACAATCTTCTCCGGGAAACAGCCGGTCCAATTTGAAAAGCTGCCGCAATTTACACCGGAACTGTTTGTAAAAGTATCGGCGAAAAACGTGATGAAACAAAAAAGTTTCCATAAAGGGATCAACCAGCTCGTTCAGGAAGGCGCGATCCAGCTGTACCGCACATGGCATACGGAAGATTATATTTTAGGGGCGGTCGGGCAGCTGCAGTTTGAAGTGTTCGAACATCGCATGAAAAATGAGTATAACTCCGATGTCGTAATGGAATCGATCGGTTCCAAAATTCCGCGCTGGGTTGAGGGGGATACGGTGGACGAATCCCTTTCCAGTTCGCGCAGTCTGCTTGTGAAAGACCGTTTCGGAAAACCGTTGTTTTTATTTGAAAATGATTTTGCATTGCGCTGGTTCACGGACAAGCATCCCGACATTAAACTGTATAATCCGATGAATTAAAAAACACTGTGCGGCTTTGCCGTACAGTGTTTTTTGCATTTTTCCGGGGCATGATAAGAACACGTAAAAACGGGAGGATTATGACTAGCCAACTTCAGCTTTAAAGGGGCATGTGCATGAAAAAATTAGCACCGCTTGAGGCGATTGTTTGGAACATTGCCTTGCCAGGGTTTGCCCAGCTTTTGGCGGGCCGTTATGTGAAGGGCATCATGTTTCTTTTTATGGAGTTTCTGATTAATGTGAACAGCCGTTTTAATGAAGCGATCATGCTCAGTTTTCTCGGAAGAACAAGGGAAGCCGGCAACATTGTCGATTACGGATGGCTGATGTTTTATCCTTGTCTATACTTTTTTGCCATGTGGGATGCATATAAAATGGCCCGCGGCAATCTTCAGCCGTATAGTTATCTGCCTTTTGTGTTTGCTGCTTACTTTGTAACGCTCGGATTAATGCTCTCCCCTGCGGTTATCGTCCGGCAAAAGATGCCCGGGCCTGTTTTTTTCCCGATGCTTTGCACCATCCCTGGACTTTTGGCCGGCGGGCTGCTCCGCATAATTTTAACGCGAAAATCGCATAAAAATAGTTGACGGAAATGGATGGATCCCATATAATCAAAATAACAGAATACTTTTGACAATTGTCAAAGGGGAGTAGCGTTAAGTGTGCATGGCACACTTAAAACAAAGTCGTCATTACATGATCCGTTTCGGCGGTCATCGGCTTTGTTGGCACCATTTGGATGTCTAGCAAGACCTTTGCCTGTACTGGCAAAGGTCTTGCTTTTTGTCTTTACAGGAAATTGTCAAAAGTGGCACTTCACTGATCACGCCGGTACGCGTCTTGGACCGGAATGCCGCTTTTGATCTGTAAGGGCAATGGTTCCGGGTGCCGGCAAAGGAGGACTTTGTGGAATGGATTTATCAATGCTATTCGAATATGCATGGGTGTTATGCGTATTGGTCGGACTGGAAGGAATTTTAGCTGCGGATAATGCGGTCGTGATGGCGGTGATGGTCAAACATCTGCCGCACGCGCAGCAAAAAAAAGCGCTCTTTTACGGGCTTCTGGGCGCATTTGTATTCCGGTTCACCGCCCTGTTTCTCATTTCGTTTCTTGCAAACATATGGCAGATTCAGGCTGTCGGGGCCGCTTACTTGTTTTTTATTATGATCCACCATTTTGTAAAAAAGCACCGGGAAAATGGCCCAAAACTTGCCGAAGCCGCATCGAAGCCGGTTTCTTTCTGGATGACCGTTTTTAAAGTGGAACTCGCCGACATTGCGTTTGCCATTGATTCTATGCTTGCAGCTGTGGCCATGGCTGTGACGCTGTCCCCGGCCGGCTCGTTTCAAATTGGGGGAATTAACGGCGGACAGTTCAGCGTTATGTTTTTAGGCGGGGTGATCGGACTGGTGCTAATCCGCTTTGCTGCCAACCGGTTTGTCCGCCTGCTGGAAAAATATCCGGGCCTTGAAGATGCCGCTTTTCTGATTGTCGGCTGGGTCGGGGTGAAATTGCTCGTTTTTACGCTTTCACACCCGGGCGTCGGGCTGATTGATGAACATTTCCCGGAGTCTGCTTTGTGGAAACTGATTTTCTGGGCGGTGATGCTTGCGATCGCAGCGGGCGGCTATTTTTTCTCCGTCCGCAAAAAAAATCGCAATAAAGAGGCGCAATCCGCCGGGAAATCGGGTAAAAAGCAGCAACAGATGTAAAAAAACCGGCAAAGCAGGCGAATCCCGCTTTGCCGGTTTTTCTTTTATTCCGGATTTTGCCCCAAAAGGCGGGACTGGGCCTCGCGCACGAGCCGTTTTGTCATTTCTCCGCCTACCGATCCGTTTGCCCGAGATACGGTATCCGATCCGAGCTGCACGCCAAATTCTTGCGCTATTTCATACTTTACTTGGTCCATGTATGCCTCAATCCCCGGTACCAACAATTTATTGCTGTTTCTCGCCATCATCATTCTCCTTTTTTTAAAAAATTGGCTCCTCTTTCTGCCGCCCGTATTGCGGCTTCAGCCTTTATGAATAGTATCGGCTTGCAGGAAAGAATTATGTTTGGAAACAGTTGTATTTGCATGCACCCTGAGCCGGTTTTGACAGATATTGCAGCCATAAGGGCGGTGGTGCGCGGGCATGCTAATGATGCAGGCAACCTGAAATGGAGGGGACGGCATGGCGAAACGAAAAGCGGAATTTGATGCAGCCGCGAAAAATAACAAAACCCCGAAAGAGAATCTGGCTGAAACAGCTTTCTCCACGGAATTTGCCCGCGGGGAAGAAGCGGTGAAAGGGGCAAACCGGAATTCAAAAAAAGGCAGGAAAGGGCGTTCATGAACCGCAGGAAACAAAATGTCCGGGAAGAAGCGGGGCTGGAATTCGGGGACATCAATGCCGTGAAGATATATGAAATCATGGCTGAAAGCGGAACCGGCAAAAAAAGAAAAAATGCAAAAAAAAATAAAAAATGAGGATGGCAGCCGCCATCCTTTTTTGCGGAAATGGCAGCAGGAATTCCCCCGTTGGACCACGAATTATCACCATATCATCCATCTTGCCAATTTCATTTGACATATCTTCTCAAAAAGAATATGTTCTTAAATAGCAGCTGGAAACCCTTATGCAGCAGACTTTTCCAGACATTTGTTGTGAACAGAAATATCATAAATTCAGGGGCATGCTTCTTATGAAGAAGGGGAGAACAAATTTGGGAACAGATCAGTTTATGAGCCAAAAGAAAAGGGGACTTGTATTAAGAGATCATGAGCAGCTTTACCGAACCCTTTTTTTGGAAGCAATGGATGCAATTGTATTTTGGGATCAAAACGGCCAGATCCTGTTGGCGAACGAAGCCGCTTTAAAAATTTTCGAGTGTACAATGGAAGAGTTTGTCGGGAAAAAGCTGAGCGATTTTGTTTATGTCGAAAACGGTGGGAATTGCCGGAAGTTCGACAGGCTAAACCAAATCCCGGCGGCCCGCGAAGAACTGCTGTTTAAAATGCCGAACGGGCAGCTGAAGCATCTCGAGTTTACATCCCGGTATATTAGCGCGGAAAATTACCATATGACCATTTTTCGCAACGTGAGCAGCCGTTACAAGATGGAACAGACGCTGCGGGACAGCGAGGAACGGTTCCGGAAAGTGTTCGAAGGATCGATCGACGGGATGGTCTTATGGAACTGGGATTTGAAAATTGTCGATATCAACCCTGCAGCTGCAAACTATTTCGACTGCAGCCGGGAAGATGCGATCGGGAAGAGAATCCAGAATTTATTGCTTACCAATGACGAAAAAATGCAAAAAGATTTTCTCCGCCATCTTTTTCAGTTAAAAGAGAACGGGACGGCAGATTATTTGTTTACTGCTTCAAAAGCCAATGAAACGAAATATTATGAGATTACGTCAAAAGGGAACCTGACGTCAAATATGAATTTAACGGTCATCCGGGATATTACTGAAAGAAGGGCGATGCAGGAGCAGCTTCGCAAATCGGATACCCTGAATATTGTCGGGGAGCTCGCGGCCGGCATTGCCCACGAAATCCGCAATCCGATGACGGCTTTAAAAGGTTTTATCCAATTGCTGCAAAACAGCATGAAAGAGGAAGAGCATTCATTATATTTTAATGTGATTACATCAGAACTGGCGCGGATTGAAGCGATTATTACCGACTTTCTGGTGCTGGCAAAGCCGCAGGCCATCCAGTTCCAAAATCACGATGTCCGAAAAATCATGCGCGATACAATTGGTTTGCTGAACGCCCAGGCGCTGATGCACAATATCCAGATTTCCTGCCACTTTGACGAGGGACTTCCGGATGTTTATTGCGAAGGCAACCAGATCAAGCAGGTCTTTATCAATATTATTAAGAATGCAATAGAAGTCATGCCGGATGGGGGAAAAATAGATATCGCGATTTGTTACGAAAAGGAAAAAGGGCTTGTCCATACGAGCATCCGCGATGAAGGGGAAGGTATCCCGGACGATAAAATAGAAAAGCTGGGCGAGCCGTTCTATACGACAAAAGAAAGAGGAACCGGACTTGGTTTGATGATCAGTTATAAAATTATAAAGGAGCATAAAGGCTTCATTCAAGTTCAAAGCAAAGTGCGGGAAGGCACAACTTTTCATATCTTTCTTCCCGTGCACCAGGAAGCAGGTGATGAAAATGGCTTTTATTTGGCTGGAAAGCCCAATCGGACCTTTAACAGTAAGGGCGAATGAAAGAGGCATTACGGCCGTTTCTTTCGGCAAAACAGATGAAGAGGGCATGCCGGAACCCCGCCACCCGCTGCTTCTGCACGCAGCCAGTGAACTGGAAGCGTATTTTGCAAAGAAAAGAACCCATTTTGATGTGCCGGTTTTTGTCTCCGGCACTCCCTTTCAAATGGCGGTTTGGAAAGCGCTGAAACAAATTCCGTATGGAGAAACGTGCTCGTATCAAGACATCGCCGAGGCGGTCGGGAACCCGAAAGCCGTGCGGGCCGTCGGGCAGGCGAACCGGAAAAATCCTGTTCCGATCCTGATCCCCTGCCACCGCGTGATCGGAAAAGACAAGTCGTTAACAGGCTATGCCGGGAGCCGCATCGATCAAAAAGCATTCCTGCTCCGTCTTGAAGGGGCGATTGTCTAAAAGGGGTATCGTTTTTCAAAGTCCCGCGCGGCCTTAAAGTTCAACTTTTCTCTCTTTTGTTTTTCCATTGCAAAAATTTTTCCAAATCCGGGGTCACTTGCGTCAGAAGAAAAGCGAGCACGGCGGTATCGTCAACAAGGCCCGCACCGGCAAGAAAATCAGGGATGATGTCAATGGGAGATACGAAATAAATAAGGCCGATTACAATCATGAGAATCGTCCGGTACGGAACAGTGCGGTATTCGCCTTTTGCCCATGCCCTGATCAGCTGGAAAAGGATGCGGATTTTACTCCACATATTGGCGAGCGTGATTTTGTTGGAGAGCGCTTTTTTCTCCGCACGGTTAACCAGATCGCCGGTTTTTCCCCGGTCATTTAAATACTGTTTTGCTTTTGAACGAAATAACCACCCGGCTGCTTTTGCCAGCAGAAAATTTTTAGCCATCTGCTTCACTTCTTTCATGTCTTTTTCTCTTTTATTTTTCCACTGCATGACCAAAAAAAACATAGAGCTGTAAAAAACGGGTGGTTTTTTCGGGAGATGTGAAAATTTTTGGTGAAAATTTTGTCTAATATTGCGATTGTATTTACATTTCCGTCAAGACCTGCGATACTACTTTAGTAATGGTAAAATAAGCAGGATGGGGGCAGGGCTTTTGCGCCTTTCCGGCTTGCAGCGCAACTTTTGTCACGATGCCATCAAGCGGAAAACCGGCAGTATCATCCGCCATTTTCCATGTGTAACACCTCACATTTTTGAAGCATAATCGGGGGATAACAATCATTCAATAGAAAAAGAGAACTAAAGGAGAATTTTGAAGTGGACACGCACATGTTAGAGGAGAACAAGTATCTGTACAGGATTCAGAAAAAACGCCAGGAAATGATGGAACTTGGGAAAAAACTGGGCCTGACGCATGAGAAAACGGTTCAGTGCAGTCAGCAGCTGGATTCGCTCATGAATGAGTATGAAGCCTATCGGAAGCAGTACAATACCCGGTCATCCGAAATGGTGATTATTCGGGAAATGTCATTCATATTGTATGAAAAAGTGCAGCGGCTCAATTTGGCTGAAGCGAGAAAAACGTATAAAGCCATGCAGATTGTTTAACGAACAGGGGAACTGCTTCCAACCTTTTGCATCTTGATTTTGCTCCTTTGAGTGCGGATGAATCCCTGATCAATATTCCGGATGAATATGTTTCCCGCCTTTTTGTTTGGACTGGTTTTGTGCCGGGGAATAGAACCCGACCTTCTTCCGATTGATTACAACAATCAGGTTTGGACTGCGTTCGATCTATTTACAGGCATAAAAAAATCCGGCAGACGGCCCGTGTTGTCCATCTGCCGGAATGCATAAAACCGGCATGGGCTGTGTCCGCATGCCGGTTTTTGCTTTATTTTTCCGCGATGACAATGTCGCCTTCGCGAACTTCCGCTTTTAAGTTTTTGCTTTCCGGATGGTCGAGGATAAAGTCGGCGATCCGGTCTTCGATTTTTTCCTGGATGACGCGGCGGATCGGGCGTGCCCCAAATGCCGGGTCATAACCGAGTTCGGCGATTTTTTCTTTCGCTTCTGCTGTCACGTCAAGTGTAATCGCTTGTTCGTTCAGCGTTTCATCCAGTTCACCGAGCATCAGGTCAACAATTTTAACCAAATGTTCTTTTTCAAGTGGTTTAAATTCGACAATATTATCGAAACGGTTCAGAAACTCCGGTTTGAAGAAGTCGCCGAGCGAATCGAGAATATTCGATTCTTTGATCGCTTCGCTTTTAGCAAATCCGACTGTTTTATGCTTAAATTGGGTGCCGGCGTTGCTCGTCATAATGATGACGGTATCTTTGAAGCTGACCGTCCGCCCTTGGGCATCGGTTAAGCGCCCGTCATCGAGAATTTGCAGGAACATGTTCAAAACATCCGGGTGCGCTTTTTCAATTTCGTCGAGCAAAATAATGCTGTACGGGTTGTGGCGCACTTTTTCCGTCAGTTGTCCGGCATCTTCATAACCGACATAGCCGGCAGGTGCCCCGATCAGTTTCGAGACGCTGTGTTTTTCCATATATTCGCTCATGTCAAGCCGGATCATTGCATCTTTCGTGCCAAACAGTTCTTCTGCGAGCCGTTTCGTCAGTTCCGTTTTTCCGACACCGGTCGGGCCGACGAACAGGAACGAACCGATCGGGCGACTTTGCGCTTTCAGGCCGGCACGCGAACGGCGGATTGCTTTCGCTACTTTCCGGACGGCTTCTTCCTGGCCGATCACCTTTTTAGCAAGGTTTTCTTCCAGATGCTGCAGTTTTTTCGCTTCATCCGCTTCGAGTTTGCCGACCGGAATACCCGTTTTCTTTTCGACAATTTCCTGAATTTGCGTGACATCGACAACCGGTTTGGCTTCAACTTGGCCGGAAGTAGCCAACTCGTTCAGTTTTTGTTCTTCTTTTTTCAATTCGGCTGCTTTTTCATAGTTTTCTGTTGCAAGCGCAGTTTGTTTTTCCTGTGCAATTTCAGCAAGCCGTTTTTGGATATCTTCTTTGCTCGGAACCGCAATCGTCAGGTTCAATTTCGAACCGGCTTCATCCATCAGGTCGATTGCTTTATCCGGCAGGAAGCGGTCCTGGATGTAGCGGTGCGACAATTTCGCACAAGCTTCAAGCGCTTCATCGGTATAGGCAACGTGATGGTAGTTTTCATACCGGTCTTTTAAGCCGCGCAAAATCATGACGGTTTCTTCAAGGGTCGGTTCATTGACTTGTACCGGTTGAAAACGCCGTTCAAGTGCGGCATCTTTTTCAATTTGCCGGTATTCTTTCAAAGTTGTCGCGCCGATCACCTGGATTTCGCCGCGGGCAAGCGCCGGTTTCAAAATGTTGCCAGCGTCCATCGAACCTTCTGCAGAACCTGCGCCGACAAGCAGGTGAATTTCGTCAATAAACAGAAGTACGTTTTTCCGTTGTTCGAGTTCGGCAATCAATTTTTTCATCCGTTCTTCAAATTGACCACGGATGCCCGTGTTTGCAACAAGTGAAGCCACATCGAGCAAGTAAACTTCTTTATGCCGCAGTTTTGCCGGAACTTGTTTTTCGGTAATTTTTAAAGCGAGCCCTTCCGCAATGGCGGTTTTCCCGACGCCAGGTTCGCCGATTAACACCGGGTTGTTTTTATTGCGCCGGTTTAAAATTTCAATGACGCGGGCGATTTCTTCATCACGGCCTATGACAGGGTCGATTTGCCCGGCCCGTGCAGCGGCGGTCAGGTTGCGGCCGAACTGGTCAAGTAGTCCGTTGCCACCGCCTTGTGTTTGCGTTTGTACGGTTTGTTTCGCGCCGTTCGGCTGGAACCCGTTGGCATTCATTTGGTTAAAGAGGTCGTTGAATCCTCCGAATCCGAAGTTTCCAAATCCGTTATTCATAAACATGCCTCCCCAGTTGTTTTCGAATTTTGCCCGTTCTTTTTGGTAGCAGGACTGGCATAGGTTCAATGTTTTTTGGTTTCCGTTCACATTTATATGCATTCCGATCGTCGCTTCGTTTTGATGGCATTTGTCACATAACATCAAACATTCCTCCTTTGATCGGTTTGATTTTGACTATCTTTGACTAATGAGATTGAAAAACAATCAAAGCGTTTTGATTTGCTTTGACCTTGATTGGGAATGAGTATAGCTCAAAATTTCACAAGATGCAAATCTTTTGCATGCACCTCTTTGATGCATTTTGGCCTTTCCAGCACAATGGCAAATTTGTCTTATGCTGAAAACAACTAAATGGATCTGCGTATCACCTTTTGACTATCTTTGACCTTTCTAATATCAGTATACAACAGCGCGGTCCGAAAATCAAAAGATTTGCATTTGCCATTAACGCTTATCAGCCAATGGTGTCATCTTTTCTTTGACCAACTTTGATCTTTGCCTATAGTATAGGACAACTTTTTTTGCTTGTAAAGGGGTTTTTGACTTTTTTTGACCAATTTTTTACCGGCGGAAATGAACCGGCCGGGCTATTTTAAGAAAGCGGGACATAGGATAGTAACGGATGACAGGTTGTCTTATTTTTTCTTAAAGGGGTGCAGGCGTTGAATAAGTGGGGCGGTGCTGTCCAAATCGCAGCCGTTTATATTGGAACGGTCATCGGAGCGGGGTTTGCAACAGGGAAAGAAATTACCGTTTTTTTTACACAGTTTGGGCTGTATGGATTGCTTACCATCTGCCTTTCAGGGTTTTTGTTTATTTTCTTTGGTACGAAAATGATGGAAAAAGCGATCGATTTGCATGCGGATTCCTATGAAACTTTAAACCGGTATTTATTTGGCAAAAAAGCGGCCGGTTTCGTGAATGTGATGATGATGGCCATGCTTTTCGGGGTTTGCGGCGTTATGCTGTCCGGTGCGGGTGCTGTTTTCGAGGAGCAGCTTCATATTGGCAGGGAAATAGGGATTTTATTGACGGTGCTTCTTGCTTTTCTTGTCATGTGTTTTGGCATCAAGGGGCTGCTTGGCGTCAACACGTTTGTTGTGCCTTTGATGCTTTTCTTTAATTTTCTCCTTTTGTCGCAGTCCGTCCAGTCACCCGGATTTTTTCAAGCGCTTATGGCCCGGCCGGAAAGTGTTGATATGCCCCGTGCCCTTCTCCGCGCCCTTTCCTATGCGGCTTTGAATTTGGCGCTCGCGCAGGCGGTGCTTGTCCCGGTTGCGGCGGAAGTGAAAGATAAGGAAGTCGTCCGTGCCGGCGGGATACTGGGCGGGCTGTTTTTAACGCTCATCCTGATTTCCAGCCATTTGTCACTGGTCACGCTGCCGGACGTTGCCCAAGTGGAGATTCCGATGGCGCATATTGTGAAAGCGAGTTTTCCGGGCATTTATTTTATTTATGTTCTGCTGATTTTCGGGGAAATTTTCACTTCTATTATCGGGGATGCCTACGGGCTTGAGCGGCAAATGCAAAAATATATCCCGATGAAAAGCGGTTTGCTGTACGGGTTGATTTTTTCCGCCATTCTGCTGATCAGCAGCTTGCATTACGGCCCGCTATTATCGGTTTTATATCCCCTGTTCGGCTATTTCAGCCTTGTTTTTATGATGGCACTCGGAATAAAGACGATCCGGGGGTGACCGGTAAGGCATTCAAAACAGCTTTGCGCGGTTGTTATGCATTTGTGGCGGGCAAATGCCGAAAAAAAGCCGTCCCCATGCTTAAAAAATCGGCAGGAAGACGACAAGCAGCAAATCAAAGGTAAGATGCGACAAAATTTGTGCAGACAGGCTCCGTTTTTTTGCATACAGCAGCCCCCAGAAAATCGAACCGGCAAAAGCGGCAATGACCATGATTTTTAATCCGCAGTAAAAATAAACGGATGCGTTCAATACGGCGGAAATCAAAATCGCATATTTCGCTTCCATCATTTTCATGAGTCGGGCCTGGACAAATGAACGCCAAAAAATTTCTTCTCCGGGGATGAGAATCAGGACAAGCGCTAAGTAATGCCAGAAAGATTCGGGTGAAAAACGCCTGTATGCGCGGGCGACTTCATTGTCAAGCCCGCCCGGCAAAAAACCGAGTACTGTATTGCCAATTCTGAAAATAATATAGAGGAGAAAACCCGAAAAGATGCCATACAACAGCAATTGAAGGTACGGAAGCTTTTCGTGTTTTTCTGATTTTCCAAGAAAAACCGTGTAACTGATCAAAAACAGCATTGCGCCGGAATATAAATACCAAAAAACGGAGGTATCCCGAAACGTAATATATAGCAGAAGGTGGGCGATTAAGATACTTCCGAGAAGCTTTGTATCCACCATGTTTTTTGCCACCGCCAATGCGCTCCTTTCTTAAGTTCGCAAACCGCCGGCAAAAAAACCGGGAAGGGCCAAAAAAAGAGATCCGGCCCCGCAGTCCGGCCTTCGCGGCATTGGGTCAAACAAAAATACATTGAATATTTTAGCAGAGAAATAGGGAAAAAGGTATCCGGGAAAATAATGTTAAAAAATTCACAATCATAGAAACGGCAGTAAAAAACCGGCATGTGCCGGTTTTTTACTGCGCGGTAAGCGTTTGAATTAATGTAAAGCCGAATGGATAACCTGATAGTTTTTATGATTGACCACTGTTTTTTCATCAAGCTCCAGTTCCTGATAGTTTTCCATATAGGTTAAATCCACGATGACCGAGTTCTCGTTCACCTTTTCGACAATTCCTTGAAGCCCGTCTTTAAATTCAATAATGTCACCAATTTGTGCTTTTTTCATTGCGGTCCTCCCGTAAGAAAGTATTGTAACCAGTTTGCACTATTTTTCTGAAAAATTCAAGGCGAAAGGAACAGAAAAATACAAATCGGGCCGGTTTTAAAAAATCGCGAAAGCAAACAAGTAGGCGGCAGGAAGAATGTGGTACAATACCGGGTGGGGTGGTCGTATGTCGGAAGAAGAAATCAGACAGGAAATCAACCGGCTTCGCAACAGGGAAATCGAAGAATTATTCGTCAGCCGTGAAGATTTTATGGACTTCCGGAAAGTGCTTATTGCCGAGGAAGACTTTAAACATTTTAAGGGCATTGCCTTGCGCGGCGGGAATGTCCGCTATATTTATTTGGACGAGCCGGAAATCTGACCGGGGCATGCATAATTTTGTGCATTTTTAAGCAAAATGAAGTCAACTCTGATGATTGTTTTATTTGGAAAGGCATGTTATTCTATTACGGGGATTTTGTTTTTCCCGCACTGTGCAATATTTGTCATTTTTTTGATCCGGCCGGGGACATGCGTGTTCCCGGTTTCGGGCGAGGCGTGTTTTTGGCACGGATGGGCCGCGCGGACTTTGAGGGAGCAGCCTGCTGAATAACCGGGGATGAACGGTGTTTGCAGGTACCCGGCATCGCTGCGGTTTTTTTCAACCCCCGTTTGCAAAATTTGTCATTTGTATGAAGATGGTTGATAAATATTGACGAAAAATGTACAGTGCATTATTTTTAGAACTATATTATAGAAAAGGAGTCGTTCTACCCATGGCTGAAAAACAATTTAAAGTAACAGCAGATACAGGAATCCACGCACGTCCTGCTACATTGCTCGTACAAACGGCAAGCAAATTCGATTCAGATATCCAATTGCAGTATAAGGATAAGAAAGTGAACCTGAAATCGATCATGGGGGTTATGTCCCTTGGAATCGGCAAAGGCGCCGACATTACCATTTCTGCAGAAGGCAACGATGCACAAGATGCATTGAACGCTTTGGCTGAATTAATGAAAAAAGAGGGTCTGGGCGAATAATGTCAACCATTTTAAAAGGTATAGCAGCATCCAACGGGATTGCCATCGCAAAAGCATATCGTCTGGTAGAACCGGATTTGTCTTTTGAAAAAAGGCCTGTCCAGAATGTTTCAGATGAAATGAAACGCTTTAATGCTGCTGTGTCTGAATCCAAGTCTGAACTGCAGGCGATCAGGGAGCATGCAATGAAGGCGCTGGGGGCGGACAAAGCAGCGATCTTTGATGCCCATTTGCTCGTTTTGGAAGATCCGGAACTGTTGATGCCGGTCCAGGATAAAATCAGGGATGACCAGGTCAATGCGGAATACGCATTGAAAGAAGTTGCTGATATGTTCGTGACCATGTTCGAACAAATGGATAACGAATATATGCGCGAACGTGCGGCGGATATCCGCGACGTGACAAAACGGATTCTGGCCCATCTGCTGAAGGTGGAAATTCCGAATCCGAGCATGATCTCGGAAGAAGTCATTGTCATTGCTGAAGACTTGACCCCTTCTGATACGGCGCAGTTGAACCGCCAGTATGTAAAAGGGTTTGCAACAAATGTCGGTGGGCGTACGTCCCACTCTGCGATTATGGCGCGTTCTTTGGAAATTCCGGCAGTCGTCGGGACGAAAACGGCGATCCAGGATATCCAAAATGGCGACCTTGTCATCGTGGACGGCAACAGCGGCGATGTCTATGTCAATCCGACACCTGAAATTGTCGATGAATACAAACAAAAGCAGGAACAGTTTGAACGGCAAAAAGCCGAATGGGCGAAGCTGGTCAATGAAAAATCCGTTTCGAAAGACGGCCATACGGTTGAACTGGTTGCCAATATCGGCACCCCGAACGATCTCGACGGCGTGATCCGGAACGGCGGGGAAGGCGTCGGCCTGTACCGTACAGAGTTCCTCTATATGGGCAGGGACGAGCTTCCGTCAGAAGAAGTGCAGTTTGAAGCCTATAAAGCGGTGCTTGAAGGCTTAAAAGGCAAGCCGGTTGTGGTCCGTACGCTTGATATCGGCGGCGACAAAAAACTGCCGTACTTGCCGCTTCCGGAAGAAATGAACCCGTTCCTCGGCTTCCGTGCGATCCGCTTGTGCCTGGACAGACAGGATATTTTCCGCACCCAGCTGCGTGCGTTGCTCCGCGCGAGCGCATACGGCAACCTGAAAATTATGTTCCCGATGATTTCCAATCTGGATGAATTCCGAAAAGCAAAAGCGATTCTTTTGGAAGAAAAAGAAAAGCTTATCCAGGAAGGCGTGCAGGTTGCAGATCATATCGAAGTCGGCATTATGGTTGAAATTCCTTCCACTGCCGTAATGGCTGATTTGTTTGCAAAAGAAGTCGATTTCTTCAGTGTCGGCACAAACGATCTGATCCAGTACACGATGGCTGCAGACCGTATGAACGAACATATTTCGTATTTGTACCAGCCGTATAACCCGGCCATATTGCGCCTTGTGAAACGCGTCATTGATGCGGCGCACAAAGAAGGCAAATGGGCCGGCATGTGCGGCGAAATGGCCGGAGACGAAATCGCCATTCCGATTCTGCTCGGCCTCGGCCTTGATGAATTTTCAATGAGCGCTTCTTCAATTTTAAGGGCCCGTTCCCAAATCAGGAACCTGAATAAGGCGGATATGGAAAAACTGGCAGAAGACGTTTTGAACTTCACAACGAATGAAGAAGTAAAGGAACACGTGAAAAAAGTTCTTTCAAAAGCATAAAAAATTTTTTCAAAAACAGGTTTAGGTGTGAAGGAAGCGGGTATATATAAACCAGCCCAAGCATTAAGGGTAGTATTGGTATCCAGTATTGTCACAATACCGGATGTATATCGTTTCTTTCTCATTTTTCCCCCTATTTTTGCCGAGTGGCTTTTGCCATTCGGCTTTTTTTGAATTGGGCTTTGGCGGACCGCACATCAAAACGCCGGATGTTCTTTTTTGCGGGAAAATGAAGGGGAACCCGGTTTGAAGCTTTATCGTGCATGGACGGGGAAAAATCGTTTATAATGAAGACAGGCTTTTGTGAACATAAAGATACAGGGAGGGATTTTGAATGGATTTAGGGTTGAAAGGCAAAGCCGCCCTTGTTGTCGCTTCCAGCCAGGGGCTCGGGAAAGCGGTGGCCAAACAACTTGTAATGGAAGGCGCAGATGTCCTCATTACAAGCCGGAATGAAGAAAAACTGCAGGCGGCAAAAGAAGAATTATCCGCTTGCGGCACCGGGAAAGTGGCGTATATCCGGGCAGATATTACCCATCCGGAAGATATCCGCGCCATGGTGCAAAAAGCACGGGATACATTCGGCAGGCTGGATATACTGGTCAACAATGCAGGGGGACCGCCGGCCGGAAGTTTTGAAGATATGGCGGATGAAGACTGGCAAAAATCATTCGAACTGAATCTGCTTTCGTACATACGCATCATCAGGGAAGCATTGCCGCTTTTAAAGAAAAACGGCGGCCGGATTATCAACATTGCCTCTTCATCCATTAAGGAGCCGATCCCGGGGCTGATTTTGTCGAATACGTTCCGGACGGGCATTGTGGGACTTTCGAAAACGCTGGCGGAAGAATTTGCCCCGTACCAAATCCTTGTGAATACGGTCGGCCCGGGCAGAATTGCAACGGACCGGATCGTCCATCTTGACAAAGTGACAGCGGAGAAAACCGGAAAATCGATGGAAGAAGTCCAGGCAAAGGAACTGGAGTCGATTCCGCTCGGCAGATACGGCGAACCGGACGAATTCGGGAAGTTTGTTGCGTTTCTGGCTTCTGAAGCCAATTCCTATGTTACCGGAAGCAGCTTCCTGATCGACGGCGGAAAAGTCAAATCGATTTAATTTGCCAGGTTTAAAGCAGGCTGTGCGGGGTATAAAATAGAGGAAAGATTGTTTTCTTCCTTGTACCCCCATGTTTGCTTTTGGCCTGCTGTGATGCAGGCTTTTTTGTTTATTTGCGAAAAGGGGGACCCATGATGAAAAAGATCGGATTTATCGGGTTAGGCGTAATGGGCCGGAGCATGGCGCAAAATTTGCGAAACGCAGGATATCCGCTTTTTGTCTATAACCGGACAAAAGAAAAAGCGGAGCCGCTTCTCAAAGCAGGAGCCGAATGGTGCAGCACGCCGGCAGAAACGGCTGCAAAATCAGATATCGTCATTACGATGGTCGGCTATCCGCACGATGTGGAAGAAGTGTATTTCGGGGAAAACGGGCTGCTTGGCGCGGCGAAAGAAGGAACGATCCTGATCGATATGACCACTTCCACGCCGACCCTTGCCAAAAAGATTGATGAAGCGGCTAAAGCGAAACAGGTGAAGGCGCTTGATGCACCGGTTTCCGGTGGCGATATCGGGGCGCAAAAAGGCAATTTGACGATTATGGTAGGCGGCGACGAATCGGTATTTGAAGAAGTAAAACCGGTTTTTTCCGTACTCGGGGAAAATATCGTGCTGCAGGGCGGCCCGGGATCCGGCCAGCATACCAAAATGTGCAACCAGATCGCCATTGCCTCCAATATGATCGGCGTGACAGAGTCGGTTGTGTATGCGAAAAAAGCAGGACTCGATCCGGAAAAAGTGCTCAAATCTATCAGCGCCGGGGCAGCCGGGAGCTGGTCAATGTCCAATCTTGTTCCGCGCATGCTTGCGGGCGATTATTCCCCGGGCTTTTTTATCAAGCATTTTATTAAAGACATGAAAATCGCCCTTGATGAAGCGGAAAAAATGGGGCTCAACCTGCCGGGGCTTGCGCTCAGCAAAAAATTATATGAAGAACTGGCCGCAAAAGGTGAAGAAAATAGCGGCACACAAGCATTGATTAAATATTGGTCCAAGTAAAGTTTGCCCGCCGGCATATGCCGGCGGGCTTATTTTTTATGCTGGCGGGATCATCCTGGCCGGGTCATATGCCCATGTTCCAGCAAATTTTGTTAACACGGGAAGCCGTTATGGTTTAACGCAGGCTTCTCTCTTTATGGCGAACGCGGCGCCAGCAAGCCAGCAAGGAATGAAAATATATTTCATTTTCAGCATAACACCCATTGCCCATGGAATGCGGTACCGGCGGAAAAATGAAAATCAGCCGGCGCATATTTCAGGATAGATTTGCAACAAACTTTTCCATGCGCGCAAGCCCTTTTTCAAGTTGATCCATGCTGCATGCGTAAGACATCCGGAACCAGCCTTCGCCGTACTTCGAAAAAGCGCTGCCCGGGACAACCGCGACTTTTTGCTGTTTTGCCAGATCGAGCGCAAAATCGAAAGAGGACCGCTTCAACGCTTCCGGCACCTTTGCGAATACGTAAAAAGCCCCGTCCGGTTTCACATACCCGATGCCGATCTCATCCAGCCTCCTGCATACATAGTCTCTCCGCTTTTCATATTCCTTTTTCATGGCGTGCGCGTCATCGATGCCGGCTGTCAGCGCTTCAAGCGCCGCCATCTGGGAAATAGAAGGCGCGCACGACACATTATATTGGTGGACTTTTAAAATATGCTTTGTGAGCCATTCTGGCGCAAACACGAAGCCGATCCGCCAGCCGGTCATCGAGTGGGACTTTGAGACGCCGTTAATGACGATGGTCTGCTCCGGCAAAAACGAAGCAATCGAGACGTGCTGCAGATTGTACGTTAGCTCGCTGTAAATTTCATCGGCCAGAATGAAAATATCACGGCCGCGGAGCAGGTCTGCAATTTCCTGCAATTCCGCCTTTTCGAGCGTAACCCCTGTCGGATTGGAAGGGTACGGCAAAATGATGCATTTCGTTTTTGCTGTGATAGCCTGGCGGATGAGATCCGCGGTTAGCTTAAACCGGTTTGCCCTTGTGTCCACGTGCACCGGAACGGCTCCCAACAGGCGGATGGCCGGTTCATACCCCGGGTAAACGGGCCCGGGCAGGATGACTTCGGAACCGGGTGTCAATACGGTTCTGAGCGTAATATCGATCGCCTCGCTGGCGCCGATCGTGACAATGACTTCCGTTTCCGGTTTATAAGACAGATTGTATTTCGTTTTTACAAATTGTGCTGCAGCCTTGCGTAAAGCAAGGTCGCCGGCATTGTGGGTATACGTTGTCTTATTTTCTTCAATGGCGCGGATCCCTGCTTGTTTGACATGTTCCGGCGTTTTAAAATCGGGCTGGCCGATTGTAAATGAGACCATGTCTTCGATTCCGGCAACCATGTTTGAAAACTTGCGGATGCCGGATATTTCAATCTCCCGCACATGCGGGTTCAGTAAATGTTCCAAAACCGGTTTCCTCCTCTTTCACGAATTGCTTTTCATTAAATATGTATGTCCTGTTCTTCTTCATCTTACCACGCTTGCACATTTGTGAAAAAGCAATCTTTTCCGTTTGCCCTTTTAGAGGTGAAACATTCTGGTCCATCTGCCGATATAATTCATGTGGGCAAATATTGAGAATCGGGCAGTCTACAAAATGCTCCGCGCCGGATTTTCATACGTTTTAGAACGAGGGGGTGAGAAAGATGAGTCTAGAGCACGAGATTTTACTGGAAAGTGGCACAAACGAAGTAGAGATTGTAGAATTTTCTGTTGCACAAAATCATTATGGCATCAATGTCATTAAAGTAAAGGAAATTATCATGCCGGCTGCGGTCACCACCATTCCGCACGCCCATCCAAATGTTGAAGGCATTATCCAGCTGCGCGGGGAAATACTGCCGGTTGTTAATTTGCGCAAAGTGCTCGGTTATCCGCCTGAAACGGGCGAGGATGACAAATTTATCGTGACGGAGTTCAACCAGCAAAAAATTGTCTTTCATGTGGACAATGTTTCAAAAATCCACCGGTTCTCCTGGGATCAAATTGAAAAACCGTCTGGGATGTATGCGGGCACCGATACACAGGTGATCGGCGTGATCAAGAAAGAAGACATGATGATTTTGCTGCTTGATTTTGAAAAAATGATTGCGGAAATCAACCCGGAAGCCACGATCCGGGTGGAAGAAGTCAAAAAGCTTGGAAAGCGGGAGCGGAACAATAAACGGATTGTGATCGCGGAAGATTCCGGCCTGCTCAGGGAATTGCTCCGCGATACGCTGCTTGAAGCCGGGTATGAACAAATTGCGTTTTTTGAAAACGGGAAAGAAGCATTCGAATATTTATCCGGGATTGCAGAAAGCGGAAAAGAGATTAAAGATGAAGTCCAGCTTGTGATTACGGACATTGAAATGCCGCAAATGGATGGACACCATTTAACGAAAAAAATAAAAGAAGATCCTGCATTAAAAGTGCTGCCGGTTATCATCTTTTCGTCGCTGATCACGGACGCATTGAGGCATAAAGGGGAAATGGTCGGCGCCGATGCCCAAATCAGTAAACCTGAAATCAACCAGCTTATCCTTGCGATGGACGAAAAAGTGCTGTAAACGCAGAAAAGCCCCCGGCTAATCGCGGAGGGCTTTCCTGTATGGTTGCGTATCGTGATTCATCTGGAAGGGGTCTTTTACCCGGTTTTGCAAACGGATTTTCCCGTTATTTGGTTTGCGCTTATTGCGGCTTAGAAAAAGGAGTCACCCAATTTTTTAAAAACCGGTTTGCAATTTTTTCTGCCGGTGCGGGGCTGCCCCGGATGCTGTTGTTTTTCCGTGAGCCCAGTATACTGCTCGAGCAACTGCTTAGCCTGGCTTAAAGGCATGCGGCATTTCGGGTTCCTTGTTTTATGGTCCAGGTATCCGAGATGGGGGAGGTTTTTAAAATCGTCTTTTGACGGCGGAATATGGAATGTATAATCACCGCACTTTACAAGCACATCAGACTGCTGCTGGCTGTACTTTGGATGCTCGGAAAAGTGTAGCCCGACTTTCAGTGCTTTCCCTTCCCGGATCATTTTTTCAAGCGCTTTTTTCTTTAAAAGGTAAAGAAATTTTGGATTGGTTGCGGTTTTCGCATGGCGATTGACCGTGAATACAGCATAAGAGAGGTTTTCGATTGTAGGTTGTAATGGAGCAGGTTTATGCGAATTCAAATAGAGAACTCCTTTCATTTTTAATCATATTATTTTTTAGTCAATTATACTACTTTTCGTTTATTTTGGAAAGAAAGCAACATGAAAATGTCCATTTTTTTACATACTTCTGCGGCCGTTTGTTTTATAATGGTTCAAGAGTGACGTGATCACAAGCTTGGGAGGAAACCAGTTCATGAAGCGATTGGTGCAGTTGAAATGGATTGTTGTTTTAGTATGGGCATTGATCAGCATTTTATTGGCATGGAAAGCGCCGGCAATGGAACCATTAGTCAGGGAAAAAGGCCAGATTAAGGTTCCGGAAGGTTATGCCTCGCAACGGGCGGCTGAAATCAAAAGCCGGCACCAGCAGACAGAAAACCACGGTACAAGCGTCATCATCGTGTTCCATGACCGGGTAAAAATATCCGGCCATGAGATGGGGCATATCCGGAGCACACTTGAACGGCTGGAAAAAAATAAAAAGCAATATGCGATTACGGGCTTAACAACCCATTTTCGCGAGCCGGCCCTTAAAAGTGAGCTTGTCTCCAAAGACGGAAAAACGGTGATGGCCATTGCCAGCGTGGATCCGGGCAAGAAGTCTTTTAAAACAGTGCGCGCGGCTTTGCAGAAAGCGGTAAAAACGCCGGGCGTCGAGGTGATGATGACCGGCAACAGGCTGATCAATGAAGATGTCACGGACAGATCACAGGCGGGCTTGAAAAAAACAGAAGCGATTACGATTGTTTTCATCCTGGCCGTCCTTGTGCTCGTGTACCGTTCAATCGTCGCGCCGCTCATCCCGCTATTAACGGTCGGGCTTTCTTATCTTGTCAGCCAGTTTATCGTTGCGATACTCGTCGACAAGCTTGATTTTCCGGTTTCAAATTTTACGCAAATTTTTCTCGTTGCTGTTTTGTTCGGGATTGGTACGGATTATTGTATTTTGCTGCTCAGCCGCTTTAAGGAAGAACTGGCGGATGGCAAAGAAACATTGCCGGCCATTCTTGCGACTTACCGTTCGGCCGGGAAAACGGTGCTGTTCAGCGGCATTGCCGTCCTGATCGGTTTTGCCTCGATCGGGCTTGCCAGTTTTAAGCTGTACCAATCCGCTTCTGCCGTTGCGGTCGGGGTAGCCGTTTTGCTGTTTGCCCTGTTTTCGATTGTGCCGTTTTTTATGGCTGTGTTAAAGAAAGGGCTGTTCTGGCCTGTGCGCGGGGACATTTCCCACCATGAAAGCAAAATTTGGGAACGGGCCGGCCTTTTTGCGCTGGCAAGGCCGTTTCTTTCCCTTGCGATTGTGGCGGTGATCATGGTTCCGCTATTGATCAGCTATAACGGAAAGCTGTCTTTCAATTCTCTCGATGAACTCGGGGACAACTACGATTCCGTAAAAGCGTTCAACATCATTGCCGAAAGTTTCGGCGCCGGGAAAGCAATGCCGGCCGAAGTCGTCCTCGAGAATGATGAGCCTGTTAAATCAAAAGACTATCTCGCTTTAATCGAGAAAATCAGCGCTGATCTGGATAAAGTCCCGCATGTTGCACAAATTCAAAGCGCGACAAGGCCGGACGGTTCGGTAATGAAAGAAATTTATGTCAAAAACCAGGCCAAAACATTGGGTGAGGGGCTGGAAAAAAGCCATAACGGCATTCAGAAAATCAAATCAGGATTAACGGGGGCATCCGGTTCCCTGGAAAACGCCAAATCAAAGTTTAAAGAAGCAACCGACGGGATCGGAGAGCTGGAGGCCGGTTCAGAGAAAATCTCAGCCGGCATGGGGAATCTGTCAAACTCGCTCAGCCGGATTGAAGAAGGCATCCAGAGCGGTTCGGCGGGCGCGGACGAACTGAAAAGCGGGGTAAAAAATGCCCAGCAGCAGGCAAAGGAACTGCAGTCCGGTTTTAACCAGCTGTATGGAAAATACCAGCTCGTCCAGTCTGGCATCCGCCAGTTTATCAGCCAAACGGACCAGTTGCCGGCTGATATTCCGAAGCAGGTCAGCTCCCTGCAAGCGGCTTACCAGGCGTTTTTAAAAGATAATCCGGAAGCAGCGAATGACCCGCAATTCCAAAAAGTGCAGCAGGCGATGAATGAGCTTGGGCTCGGCACCGGTAATGACAATGATACCATTGTCAGCCTGTACCGCCAGATTGATGCCGTCACAGCAACATTGGAAAGCGTGGACGCAAAACTTTCAGCGATTTCCGCCGGGCTTGGCCGCTTTGCCGATGGGTTTACGCCGATCATCAACGGGCTTGATCAGCTTGAAAACGGTTTGAACCAGACCGCAGCAGGCCAAAACGAAGTGATCCGGAAAATCCCGGCGCTGCAAAAAGGGCTTCAGGGGATCGCGGACGGCCAGGCACAGCTGAAAACCGGCCTCACGACGTTTGGAACCCATATGAATCAGCTTTCCGATGGTCTTGATAAAAGCGCAGCAGGACTCGGGAAAATCGAATCCGGGTTGTACGATGCCGGTTCTTATCTGAATGATTTGGCGGATGAAACAAGTATGGAACAGTCCGGCATTTATATTCCGGATGCCCTGCTTTCAAATGCGGATTATCAGAAAGCGCTTGGCCATTATATTTCGAAAGACGGAAAAATGGTGACTTTTCATCTGATATTAAATGAAAACCCGTATTCCAACAGGGCAATGGCTGATATTAGTCATATCAACCGGGCATTAAAAGACGCCGTAAAGGGGACAAAATTGGAAAATGCCCACATCGGGATCGGCGGCGTGTCAAGCATCAACCGCGATTTGGATAAGATGTCGAAAGCGGATTACACGCGTACCGTTACTTTTATGCTGATCGGGGTGGCCGCCGCACTTTTGATTTTCTTGCGGTCGATCGTCATGCCGCTCTATTTGCTGGCGTCCCTTCTTATCACTTATTTTGCATCTGCCGGTTTAACGGAAATCATTTTTGTCCATCTGCTCGGCTATCCGGGTATCAGCTGGGCGGTGCCGTTCTTCGGTTTTGTCATTTTAATCGCGCTCGGTACCGACTATTCCATCTTTTTAATGGAACGGTTCAATGAATACCAGCATTTGCCTGCAAAAGAGGCGATTTTGCTTGCCATGAAAAAGATGGGGACCGTTATTCTTTCTGCAGCCATCATTCTTTCCGGCACTTTTGCGGCTATGATGCCGTCCGGCGTTTTATCATTGCTGCAAATCGCCACCCTGACACTTACCGGGCTTCTGTTTTATGCCTTGATCATGCTGCCCTTGTTTGTGCCGGTGCTTGTAAAAATGCTTGGGAAGGCAAATTGGTGGCCCTTTATCGCAAATCAGAAGTAAAAAAGGGGCAACAAGTGAGCGACGGGCGGATCACTACCGACGGAAAAAGACAAAAACCGGGAGTGGCGGGACCCGGCAAATGGATGGCCGGCCTAGAAGGAAAGCAACGGCCGCGGATTTCCCGGCCGCACTTTCCGCCCCGGTTTTTTGTATTTTAACTATGCTTTTCGTACATTTCTCTGTAAAATAGAAATATACTTTCACCTGAGTTTTTCAGCGTCAGCAAGCATTTTCTTGATCAGAAAAAGGATGATATTATGGACAAATCGAAAGCTGAAGGACAAACAAAGAAATTCCAGGAACTGCCAATCGATGTTTTTTTCAGCCGCGATTTTCTTTCCAAGCTTTCCGAGACGGTCAGTGTTTTGAAAGTGGAGAACGGGCCGGCGTTTAAGTTTGTTTATGTGAACAAAGAAGAGCAGATGGAAAAGACCGGAAAATTTCTACAGGATGTCCTCGGGGAAGAGGAAGCCGCCCGGTTTGCATATTTTTGCCAAACTGCGCTGGAAGATAACAAAGCTGTCGACTTCATTCATCATTCGGATGCAAGGCGCATCCTCCATACTTCTTTGGCCGGCATGAACGGCGGAGAGTGGGTGATTGCCATTACAAGGGATGTGACAGCACTGCTGGATGGCGAACGGATGCTTCCGGATGCACGTACATATCAGCTTGACCCTTTAACAGGCCTTTGGAACAGGCACGCTTTGCTGGATCGGTTGAACAGGAAAACGGCGGAAGCAAAAAAAGGCGCGCCCCATCCGGCTGTATTATATATCGATCTTGACCGTTTTAAATTTTTTAACGATATTCTTGGCCAGCATGTCGGCGATGAAATTTTAAAACGGATAGCCATCCGCCTGAAGCAGCTCCCCTTTTCGGATTACGAAGTGTACCGCCAAGGCGGGGATGAGTTTATCGTGCTTACGGCCGGGCGCTCACGGGAAGAAGTGAAGCAAATGGCGGAACAGATCCTGGCGCTCTTTTATGACCCGTTTAAAATTGAAGGGGAAGATTATTTTTTGACGCCGTCCGTTGGCATCAGCCTGTTTCCGGAAGACGGCGAAGACGGGGAAACGTTAATCAAACATGCGGACACGGCTCTTTTTAAAGTGAAGGAACGGGGGAAAGGGCATTTCCTTTTTTACAGCAAAAAAATGGATGCCGACTTCCATAATTATATTTTGATGGAAGCCCATCTCCGCCGCGCCATTGAAAAAAACGAGCTGGCCGTCCATTATCAGCCGCAAGTGCAGCTCGATACGGGCAAAATTAAAAGTTTTGAAGCCTTGTTGAGATGGCGCAACCCGAAATTCGGTAATGTCCCGCCTTTGAAGTTCATTCCGCTTGCAGAAGAAACAGGGCTGATCACTTCAATCGGCGCGTGGGTGATCGATCACGTATGCGCGCAAATTGCACAGTGGCGGCAAAAAGGGTGGGCCGGTTTCCGGGTCGCTGTGAATATATCCCCGAAGCAGTTTCTTGATCCCGGCCTGGCCGGACTTATCGGAAGAACGCTTGAAAAATACAAGCTGCCTGCGTCCGTGCTTGAAATTGAAATTACGGAAGGCGCAATGGAAGATAAAGGCCATATTTTAAAAGTGCTTAGTAGCCTGAAAGAAATGGGGCTGACGATATCGGTCGATGATTTCGGAACCGGGTATTCTTCTTTGAACTATCTTAAAAAATTTCCGGTTGACATTTTAAAAATTGACCAGTCTTTTGTCCGGGAACTGGAAAACAGCCAAAAAGATGCGGCCATTACAAAAACGATCATTCACCTTGCCCACCAGCTCGGGCTTGAAGTCGTCGCGGAAGGGGTCGAGGAACAAGGACAGGTGGAGTTTTTGCAATCGGCCCGCTGCCAGAAAGCACAAGGTTACTTCTTCAGCCGGCCTGTCCCCGCCGAAGAAGTGGAAAAGCAGCTGTTTGTGTAAAATCCGTCCGGTTAAATTGCAAAAACGTATTTTCTTTTCCCCTGACTAATGGTACATTGTATGGTATGGTATAGAAAAAAGAATTTCACCAAGACGGCTCTTTCTATCGTTTTCGGTGCCAGCCGGAATCCGGGCCGCATTTTTGGACACGGAAGGAGCGTTCAAAATGAGCGAAAGAATGGACATGATTTTTATCCCGGCTGAGGCTGGATATATTAAAGTTTACGTTTTCGGTTTTTTGCGTGACAGTGCCTGGGGGCAGGCGTATGCGGAATATAACGGCCTGACGGTTGTGGTAAAAGGCTATAACCGTAAGAAAACGATCATCCGGGCATTAACGAAGCTGCATGAGTCCTTATTAAAAATAAAAAAAGATTCTTAGTTTCATACGCCCTGGAAGCACTTGGGCCGGGGCACTGGGATCGTTTGCGACGGTATCCGGCAGCTTGCCGAATCCGTTGATTTTTTATATATAATGAATGGCTGTTCATTCATGAAAGGGGAGAAGGTTGATGAAAGAAAAAGTTGTCATCGTAACAGGCGGTTCAAGCGGAATGGGGAAGGCAATGGCGGCCAAATTTGCGCAGTCAGAAGCAAAAGTGGTCATTACAGGAAGGGATGAGGAAAAATTAAAGGCAACAAAAGCGGAACTGCTCCGTTACCATTCTGATATTCTCACGGTGCAAATGGATGTCCGGAATCCGGAAGACGTCCAGCGAATGGTGGAAGAGACAGACAAAAAATTCGGACGCATTGATTTCCTTGTCAATAATGCCGCCGGAAATTTTATCTGCCCGGCGGAAAAATTATCGGTAAACGGCTGGAATGCGGTCATCAATATTGTCTTAAACGGGACATTCTATTGTTCACGGGCGGTTGGAAACTACTGGATAGAAAAAAAGATCAAAGGGAGCATCCTCAATATGGTCGCCACCTATGCCTGGGGGGCAGGAGCCGGCGTTGTCCATTCTGCAGCGGCAAAAGCGGGTGTGTTATCCTTAACACGTACACTTGCGGTGGAATGGGGCAAAAAATACGGCATCCGCGTCAATGCGATCGCGCCCGGCCCGATTGAAAGAACAGGCGGTGCGGGCAAGCTGTGGGAATCGGAAGAAGCGGCAAAAAGGACATTAGACAGTGTCCCGCTCGGACGGCTCGGAACGCCGGAAGAAATTGCCGAACTTGCTTTTTTCCTGTTCTCGTCCCATGCTGCCTATATCAATGGAGAAGTGATTACAATGGACGGCGGCCAGTGGCTGAATCAGCATCCTTTTTAAACGGCCGCGAAAGGAGCGGATCATGCAGCAACTGAAAAAAGAACATTTTATCACCCATTTTTCAGCGGAAAACAAGCCGGCTTACAAAGTCCGGCTGAACGAAACGTTTGCCGTGGAGACGTTTGATTGCTACGGCGGAAAAATCACATTGGAAACCCAGCTTAGGACGGAAGTGGACATTCCCTTTATCAACCCGGCGACAGGCCCGATTGAGATTGAAGGGGTTAAAAAAGGCGACATCCTTTGTATCAACATTCAAAATATCGAGCTGGATGAAGCCGGTGTCATGGTGCTTTACCCTGGGATGGGGGTGCTCGGCGAGGATGTAAAAGAAACCGATACGCGCATCATCCGTGTGAAAGACGGTCACATCCAGTTTAACAGCCAGCTTCAATTTCCGGCTGCCCCGATGATCGGCGTTATCGGCGTTGCCCCGGAAAAAGGCGCGGTGCTTTGTGAAACACCCGGGGACCATGGCGGCAATATGGATACGAGATGGATCACAACGGGGTCGACATTGTACCTTCCCGTTTTCCATGATGGTGCCCTGCTTGCGCTCGGCGATCTTCACGCCGCAATGGGGGACGGGGAACTGGACGGTTCCGGCGTGGAGATTGGCGGAAAAGTCACCCTGCAATGCACGAAACTGGCCGGCGCGCCCGCTATCGGCATGCCGGCCGTTGAAACCGACCGCGCATGGTTTTTGATTTCATCGGCAGAAACCGTGGAAGCGGCGACGAAAAAAGGGATGCGAGCGGCTGCAAACAGGTTCCGGGCTGCTTTCGGGCTTGGGTTTAATGACGCCTACAGGCTGTTGAGTGCCACATGCTCCCTAGAAATCAGTCAGATTGTAAATCCGCTTGTGACGGTCAGAATAGCTGTGCCGAAAGCTGTTTTGCCCGATTTGTTCGCGCCGGGCCCTCTGCTTTAAAAGCAGGACACTGAAAAAGTATTCAAGAAACGGTGAGACACTCTGGATGAGCGGTGTCTCGCCGTTTTTATGTTTTCTTTTCAATTTTTTGGAGCGGCTTCTTTTAAAACAGGAGTTTTTTCTCCGGGACAAATCGCAAAAATGTTACAAGGTCTTCCCCGATTTCGGATAAAATAAGGACAGAAACGGCACAAAATGAAAAAATTTGCCGCCGCTCCCTTTTCTAAGCGAAGGTTTTACTGTAAAATTCGAATGGGACAGGTTATCATTTGTGTGAATAAAAGGGTGAATGCCGGCATCCAAAACCGGTACTCACGTTCGTTGAAAGGAGTCCATTATGTCTCAATTATTAGGTATTATCCAAAGACTGCAGGCGATGCAGGAAGCAAAAGATACAGGGGAAGTCCAGCAACGGCGTTTTGAAGTGAACGGCAAGGCGCTCTGCCAGGTGAAATTTTTCCCGCAGACCGGAACGTTTGAACTGGAAGTATTCGATGGGCAAAAACACGCCAGCAAGTACCAGTTTGACGATCTGGATATTGCCGCCATCGAAATCTTTGATATCGTCCAGGAAGGCTCTGACAGTTAAAAAATTTTTTCGCCCGGCACAAAGCCGGGCGTTTTTCTTTCGTCAATCAAGTCCTGTTTATGATAAAATAGTAGTGATCCATCATGCATCAACGGCAAACGAAATAAGCATCTCCTCTTGAAGGTTTTTGTACCTGAAAATACGGAAGAAAAGGAGATTTTTGCAAGATGATTTCATTGCAGAGCCAGGAATTTCTTGAACCGAAAATCATGGATTTTATGATCCCGTCTGAAAAAGTGGCCCATGTGCAGGTTGGGAACAGCCTGGAACATGCTTTGCTCGTGCTGACGAAAAGTGGGTATGCCGCTGTTCCGGTTTTGGACGCCAGCTACCGACTGCACGGCCTGATCAGTTCCGCGATGATCACCGATTCCATTTTGGGGTTGGAACGGATTGAGTTTGAAAAACTAGGCGAGATTAAGGTGGAACAGGTCATGAAGGCGGACATTCCACGGCTGAATGTGCATGACAATTTTGAAAAAGCGTTGCGCTGGCTTGTTGACCACAATTTTTTATGTGTTGAAGACGATGAAGGATTTTTTGCCGGCATTTTTACACGGCGTTCGCTTCTGAAGGAATTGAACCATCATATTCATAAATTGAATCATTTTTAGCGGTGGCACCGCGCAAATGGCTGCGCGGTCCTTTTTTCCATAAACCAAAGAAAACGGATTGGGGTTAACATGAATTTTTCGGAGTGTCAGTTACTGTCTGTTTTAGCACAGGAGTTAAATATGCGGAAGGCGGCTGAACGGCTGTTTGTGTCGCAGCCCGCCTTGTCGCAAAGGCTGCAGTCGATTGAAAAGCAGTGGGGAGCGCAATTGTTTCTCCGCACGCAAAAAGGGTTGATCATAACGCCTGAAGGGGAACTGGTCATCCAGCTCGCCAACGAAATGCTCGAAAGGGAAGAAAATGTGCGGGAAGCCATCCGCACGCTCGACTCAAAAGTGTACGGAACATTAAAAATCGCCTGCGCCACGATCGTCGGCCAAAACTGGCTGCCGAAAGTACTGAAAACATTCGTTGAAAAATATCCGGAGGCAAAAATCTCGCTTGTTACGGGCTGGAGCAGTGAAATTTTGCGGTCCATTTACGAAGATGAAGTCCATATCGGCATTGTCCGCGGCTTGAATGAATGGAAAAGTACGAAAATCCATTTGTTTGAAGATCCGCTCTTTCTTGTAGACCAGGAAATTGACACCCTTGAAAAGCTGCCGGCTGCCGACCGGCCGTTTATCCAGTTTAAAAGCGATTCGAATTATTATCAGGAAATGATGGACTGGTGGCACCGCGAGTTTCAAACTTCCCCGAAACAAACAATCGTAGTAGACCAGATCGAAACGTGCAAGCAAATGGTTTTTAACGGTATTGGCTATGCGATTTTGCCTGCGATCACGCTGGACGGGGCGGAAATCCGCCATCTGCACAAAATTCCGCTCGAAGGGGAAGGCGGGGAGCCGCTGAAACGCGACACATGGCTGCTCGGTTATGACGCCGCGTTTCAATTGAAGCAGGTCCGTGCTTTTGTAAAAGTGGTGCGTGAATTTATTGCGGCGCAGCCCCATATCCTTTAAAATGAAACATATGCGCAAATGATCACATTTACGTGCGAATCTGCTGTCAGGAGGCATACATATGGACATGATGGATGCAAATGAAATCATTTCATTCATAGCAAACAGCAAAAAATCAACACCTGTAAAAGTATATGTGAAAGGAAATGTCGAAGGCCTTGATTTCGGTGAATCAGCCCGTGTTTTTGCAGGCGGCGGCATGGCTGTCGTCTTTGGTGAATGGGAAGAGATTTCGGCCGTGCTGGAAGCAAACCGTGGCAAAATCGCGGATTATGTTGTGGAAAATGACCGCCGCAACTCGGCCATTCCGCTTCTCGATTTAAAAGGAATCAACGCCCGCATTGAACCTGGCGTCACGATCCGTGACCGTGTGGAAATCGGCAATAACGCCGTCATTATGATGGGGGCCGTAATCAATATTGGCGCCGTCATTGGAGAAGGCACGATGATCGACATGAACGCCGTTTTAGGCGGCCGTGCAACAGTCGGGAAAAACTGCCATATCGGAGCGGGCACCGTGCTTGCCGGGGTCATTGAACCGCCTTCTGCGAACCCGGTTGTCATTGAGGATGATGTATTAATCGGGGCGAATGCTGTGATTCTGGAAGGCGTACGCGTCGGAAAAGGGGCGGTTGTGGCAGCTGGTGCGGTCGTCACGCAAGATGTGCCGCCACATACCGTTGTTGCGGGCATTCCGGCAAAAGTGATCAAAGAAATTGACGAAAAAACAAAATCCAAAACCGAAATCATGAAAGACCTCAGAAATTTGTAAGCCGGGGACGGGTGCCAAAAAAACGGTGCCCGGCCTTTTTTGCCATACCGGAAAGGAAGGACTGGATATGGAAACGAATTTGATTGCCATCAGGCGGGATCTGCACCGGATTCCCGAACTCGGATACAAGGAGCATAAAACACAGCGGTACATCCTTGATTTTATTTCGCGTTTGCCAAAAGGCCATCTTGAAGTGAAAACATGGAAAACCGGGGTGCTTGTAAAAGTAAAGGGGACCTGCCCCGAAAAAAAGATTGGTTACCGGACGGATATAGACGGCCTGCCGATCAAAGAAGAGACAGGGTTCCCGTTTCAATCGGAACACGAAGGAAACATGCATGCGTGCGGTCACGATTTTCATATGACGATTGCACTCGGGATTTTATCGCATTTTGCAAGCCGGCCCGTTAAGGATGATCTGATCTTTATTTTTCAGCCGGCAGAAGAAGGGCCTGGCGGGGCGAAAGCGATGCTGGAAGAAGTGCTGCACGATGAATGGCAGCCGGACCTTGTGATGGCACTCCATGTTGCGCCGGAATACCCGGCTGGTACGGTGGCGGTAAAAAAAGGGCTGCTGTTTGCCAATACATCTGAACTGTATATTGACCTGGAAGGAAAGGGCGGGCATGCGGCCTATCCGCAGCATACAAAGGATATGGTGGTGGCGGCGGCCCATCTGGTGACCCAGCTCCAGTCTATTATCTCACGCAATATCGACCCGCTCGACAGCGCAGTGGTGACCATCGGGAAAATCACCGGCGGCACGGTTCAAAATGCAATCGCGGAACATGCACGCCTTGAAGGGACGATCCGCACGTTATCGAGCGAAGCGATGGAAAAAGTGAAGCACAGGATTGAAGCACTCACAAACGGGCTTTCGGCCGGTTTTGAGTGCCGGGCGGAAATTGATTACGGCTGTAATTATTACCAGGTGTTCAATCATCCGGAAGAGACCGCCCGCTTTATGGATTTTGTCCGAAGCTACGAGGGGGCGCACCTGCATGAATGCAGGGAGGCTTTAACAGGGGAGGATTTCGGCTATATGTTGAAAGAAATCCCTGGCTTTATGTTCTGGCTCGGTGTCGGGTCACCATACGGGCTGCACCATGCCAAATTTGCGCCGGACGAACGAGCGCTCGAGACAGCTGCCGATTTGATGATAGCCTATATTTTATCGTTGCAATAAAAAAGAAGGGGATTTCCCCTTCTTTTTTATTACGGCGTTATTCTTCTTTTTTGGAAAGGCAATGGTCGCATTCCAGCATGTATGATTCTGCTTGTTCTTCAATCGGCTGACCGCATTCAGGGCATTGTTTCGCAGGCAATGTTTTAAAAAATTCAACTGGGCTCATCATCATTTTTCATCCATCTCCTTTTTCGTGTTTGGATTTTTAGGTTGTTATAAAACCATTCAATGATGCTGCGACAGCCGGGCCCGGGCTGGTGTCAGCAAAAGCATGTTTTATAACAACAAATCATTTATCCTTCTGTTATAATACAGTATATACCCTGAAATTTGTTTTGTACAGTACTTTTTGCAAAAAAAAATAAAAAATTCTTTTCAAGCGGATGGATAAAATTGGAAACGTTTCCTCTGCAAAACGCCGGCCGGATCGGGTACACCGGTTTGGCGCGCCTTTTTCAAACAGACATACAAAAAAGCACTATGCTAACGGGGAGGACACTGAAAAAATGTGTTTTAAATTTATTTATACAATGCAAAAAAACGGCGAGACACGATGAATGGTGGTGTCTCGCCGTTTTTCGTTTTCTTTTGGACTTTTCAAGTGGGCTTCCTGACGGGATCCCCTTTTTTAAACTTCCATAATAATCGGCATAATCATCGGCCGGCGTTTCGTTTTTTCGTATAAAAACGGCGCCAGCGTATCCGTAATTTCATTTTTGATTTCGGCCCATTGCGTCGTTTTCCGTTCCATCACTTTATTCAAGTGCTTTGTGATGATCGTTTGCGCTTCGTTGATCAAATCGCCGGATTCACGCATGTACACAAAGCCCCTTGAAATAATGTCAGGGCCGGATGCAATTTTAAACTCGTTCATATTGATGGCCACAACGACAATGACGAGCCCTTCTTCAGAAAGGATGCGGCGGTCGCGCAAAACAATATTGCCGATATCGCCAATGCCGCTCCCGTCAATATAGACAGAGCCGGATGGGATTTTGCCAGCAACTTCTGCGGTGTCATGACCGAGCGCCAGCACTTCCCCGTTATCCATGATAAAGCAGTTTTCTTCCGGGACGCCACAGTCGTTGGCAAGCTTGGCATGCATCCTGAGCATCCGGTATTCACCGTGGATTGGCATAAAATATTTCGGTTTGATCAGCCGCAGCATCAATTTCTGTTCTTCCTGACCGCCATGGCCTGATGTGTGCACATTGTTCAAAGACCCGCTGATCACATCGGCGCCGGCGCGGTACAGCAAATTAATCGTCCGGTTGATGCTCGTCGTATTACCCGGAATCGGGGAGGAAGAAAAAACGACGGTGTCGCCCGGTTGGATCTGGATCTGCCGGTGCGTGCCATTTGCAATTCTGGACAGTGCCGCCATCGGTTCGCCCTGGGTACCGGTACAAAGAATGGTAACCCGGTTGGCCGGCAGACGGTTCAATTGTTGTGTGTCAATAAACGTATCTTTCGGGGCACGGATATAGCCGAGATCACGGCCGATTTCAATCGCCGCTTCCATACTACGCCCGAACACGGCAATTTTCCGACCCGCCAAAACAGCCGCTTCCGTCATCTGCTGCAGGCGGTGGATATTGGAGGCAAAGGTTGCAAAAATAATCCGTCCGTCCACTTTCCGGAAAATATCCTGAATGCTTTCCCCGACACGTCGTTCAGACATCGTAAAATGCGGCACTTCGCTGTTTGTGCTGTCGGACAAAAGGCAAAGCACGCCTTCTTTTCCGATTTCGGCCATTTTCGTTAAGTTGGCCGGCTCACCCACTGGTGTAAAGTCAAACTTAAAGTCGCCGGTGTGCACGATATTGCCCGGCGGCGTTTTGACGACGATGCCGTAAGAATCCGGAATGCTGTGCGTCGTCCGGAAAAACGTAACAGATGTTTTCCGGAATTTAATCACATCGTCTTCTTTAATTTCAATCAGCTTTGTCTGCCGGAGAAGGCCGTGCTCTTCCAGCTTGTTCCGGATAAGGCCGAGTGCAAGCTTCCCGCCGTAAATCGGGACATTGATCTGGCGCAGCAAATACGGAATGCCGCCGATATGGTCTTCATGCCCGTGCGTAATAAACAGGCCCTTAATTTTGTCCGCGTTTTTCACGAGGTAGGTATAATCCGGGATGACATAGTCGATTCCGAGCAGTTCATCTTCCGGAAATTTGATGCCTGCATCAATTAAAATGATTTCATCTTGAAATTGTACGCCATAAGTATTTTTTCCGATTTCGCCTAATCCGCCGAGGGCGAAAACCGCTGTCTGGTCATTTTTAACAAATTTCATACAGTTACTCCGTTAATTTAAAATTTTCCTGCTGCTTTTCGTATTCAAGATATTTTCCCTCAAGCAGCTGAATGTATTCAATGTTGATTCGGCGGTCTTTCAACTTTTGGCGTACTTCCCTTTCCGATCCGGCTTCAATATAGAACGTCTTCGTGTTTTCCCGGACAGGAATCTCTTCAGGATTTTCCTGGTAATACACTTTGTAAATCATGATTAATCTCTCCTTGCTCCGTTTTCAATGTAACTTTTTCTATTATATATAAATCATGGTACATATCACAACTTTTTCATGGCCTTTTTTTCATAAAGAAAAGAATAATCCCTCTGGAAAAGAGGGATTCAAAAGTTCAGGCGATTAACTTTTTGCGCAGCATATCTTTCCACTGTTTTAAAAGCTTCTTCCTCAGCTTTTTTAACATTGTGGATCAACTCCCTACTTCTATTGTAATATTTATTTGGATATTGTAAAGGCGTGCGGCTCATCTTGTCCTTTATTATATGTAGGGAAAATGCGGAACCATCACGCCAAAATATGACAATTTCCGGCATGCCGGGAAAGATTGCTGCAAAAAATGGCAGCGTTTGCAACAACAGGCCGGGCCCGCGGAACCGGTTTTCCTGAAAACCTTCTCTCGCAACGTTTCCGCTTTTATAGTACAGTTTAAATTGCATATTGATACAGTTTTCCCGGGGAGAATGATTCGGTATATTAAAAAAATATCGGATAGAAAAAGCGTTTATAATTGACGCTTTTTTATTTTTCATGTACTCTATATATGTTGAATATAGTGTTGTATTAGTCACATCCGCTTTTTTATTGATACAGCGCTTTTTTGGCAGGCCAAAAATGATTGCGGTTACTTGAAAGAATTGTCGGTTTCTGCAGTAAACACACATTTTTTAAAATCGGCGAAATTGTATATCCATATATGCGGATAAAGAAAGGATTGGTGAACGGGATGGCTTCACGCACAAACCTTGATGAAGTAAAGACGCTTCATGATATTGAAGAAAAGTTTGAAACAGTCCAAATCTTAAATGAAGAAGGGAAAATTGTAAACGATTCCCTCATGCCGGATTTAACGGATGAACAGCTTCAGGAAATGATGCGGAGAATGGTGTATACGCGCATTCTTGATCAGCGGTCCATTTCCTTGAACCGCCAAGGCCGCCTCGGGTTTTACGCGCCGACTGCCGGCCAGGAAGCTTCCCAAATTGCTTCCCATTTTGCACTTGAAAAAGAGGACTTCATTCTCCCGGGATACCGCGATGTGCCGCAGCTGATCTGGCATGGCCTTCCGCTTGAACAGGCATTTTTATGGTCGCGTGGACATGTGGACGGGATGAAGGGCATTGAAAAATTGAACATTCTCCCGCCGCAAATCATTATCGGCGCTCAGTATGTGCAGACTGCCGGCGTTGCGCTCGGCATTAAAAAACGCGGCAAAAAGGCCGTTGCCGTGACATATACAGGGGACGGCGGCAGTTCACAAGGGGACTTTTACGAAGGCATCAACTTTGCGGGTGCTTTTAAAGCCCCAGCTGTTTTTATTGTTCAAAACAACCAGTTCGCGATTTCAACGCCGCGTTCCGTGCAAACTGCGGCCAAAACACTGGCGCAAAAAGCGGTGGCTGCAGGCATCCCGGGCATTGTAGTGGACGGCATGGACCCGTTTAGTGTATATGCGGCGGTAAAACGCGCGCGCGAACGGGCGCTCGCCGGAGAAGGTCCTTCTCTGATTGAAACGATCTGCTACCGTTTCGGCCCGCATACGATGAGCGGGGACGACCCGACGCGTTATCGTACGGAAGACCTTGACAATGAATGGGCGAAAAAAGATCCGCTCGTCCGTTTCCGCAAGTTCCTCGAACAGAAAAACCTGTGGAGCGAAGAGCAGGAAAATGAAACGATCGAACAGGCGAAAGAAGATATTAAAGCTGCCATTAAGAAAGCGGACAGCGCAACTAAACAGAAAGTGACGGATCTGATCTCCGTGATGTACGAAGAACTTCCGCAAACTTTAAAGGAACAATACGAATTTTACCAAGCAAAGGAGTCGAAATAAGCCATGGCCCAACTAACGATGATACAGGCAATTACGGATGCGCTCAGGACCGAGTTGAAAAATGATGAAAATGTTTTGGTATTCGGTGAAGACGTCGGCGTAAACGGCGGCGTCTTCCGGGCAACGGAAGGGCTGCAAAAAGAGTTCGGCAAAGACCGCGTCATCGATACGCCGCTCGCCGAATCCGGCATCAACGGGCTTGCCATCGGGCTTGCGCTCCAAGGGTTCCGGCCGGTTCCTGAAATCCAGTTTTTCGGCTTTGTTTTTGAAACGATGGACTCGATCCACGGCCAGATGGCGAGATACCGGTTCCGCACCGGCGGGGATTTGAAAATGCCGATTACGATCCGCGCTCCTTTCGGCGGAGGCGTGCATACGCCGGAAATGCATGCGGACAGCCTCGAAGGACTCATGGCGCAAACACCGGGCATTAAAGTTGTAATTCCGTCCACGCCTTATGATGCGAAAGGGTTGCTTATCTCCGCGATCCGGGACAATGACCCGGTCGTTTTTCTCGAACATATGAAACTGTACCGTTCTTTCCGGGAAGAAGTGCCGGAAGAAGAATATACGATTCCGCTCGGAAAAGCCGATGTAAAACGGGAAGGAAAAGATATTTCGATTATCGCTTACGGCGCAATGGTCCATGAATCATTGAAAGCAGCGGATGAACTTGAAAAAGAAGGGTACTCCGCAGAAGTGGTTGATCTCCGTACAGTCAGCCCGCTTGATGTAGAAACGATTGTGGCGTCTGTGGAAAAAACAAACCGCGCCATTGTCGTCCAGGAAGCACAGCGCCAGGCTGGTGTTGCGGCAAACGTCGTTGCGGAAATCAACGAACGCGCGATTTTGAGCCTGGAAGCACCAGTATTGCGCGTAACAGCGCCGGATACCGTTTATCCGTTCTCGCAGGCGGAAGGCGTTTGGATTCCGACCTATAAAGATATTTTGGAAAAAGCAAAAGAGACATTGACATTCTAAACCGGTTTTTGCCGTAAACGGGTGATGGCGGCGCGTTGAACCGAGATACATTCCAATCAAGTTTTTTTGCTGCACCTTGATGGGGGCGCATTTTGAAAAAAGGAGCGTGAACACCTTGTCATTTGAATTCAGGCTGCCGGATATCGGCGAAGGGATCCACGAAGGCGAGATTGTAAAATGGTTTATTAAACCGGGCGATAAAGTTTCGGAAGATGATGTGCTTTGTGAAGTGCAAAATGACAAATCGGTTGTCGAAATTCCGTCCCCTGTGGAAGGGACTGTTGAAGACATTCTTGTTGAAGAAGGGAGCGTCGCAGTTGTCGGCGACGTCCTTGTAAAATTCGATGCGCCCGGATATGAAAATCTTAAATTTAAAGGGGATCATGGGCAAGATCAGAAAGAAGAGGCGGCAGAAAGTGCAAAACCGGAACCGGCCAAACCGGAACCGGCAAAACAGGAAACAGCTGAAACTGCCAAGCCTGCTGAAAAAGAAGCAGAACACGGATCCGAATCCGCGGATCGCCGCGTGATCGCGATGCCATCCGTACGGAAATATGCCCGTGAAAAAGGCGTCGATATCCGGCTTGTGTCCGGAACCGGAAAAAACGGCCGCGTGCTCCGCGAAGATATCGATGCGTATGTGAACGGGCCGCAGCAGCCGGAAGCGGAAACCGGCAAAACCGAAGCACAGGCACCTGCTTCCCAGAATGCTATTCCTGAAGGGGAATTCCCTGAAACACGTGAACCGATGAGCGGCATCCGCAAAGTGATTGCAAAAGCGATGGTCAACTCGAAACAAACCGCACCGCATGTCACGCTGATGGATGATGTCGATGTGACGGCACTTGTCGCACACCGGAAAAAGTTCAAAGAGATCGCGGCGGAAAAAGGCGTCAAGCTGACTTTCTTGCCGTATGTCGTAAAAGCGCTCGTCAGCACACTGCGGGAATATCCGGTTTTAAATAGTTCGATTGATGATGAAACGAATGAAATCATCCATAAGCATTATTACAATATCGGGATTGCCGCTGATACGGAGCGCGGCTTGCTTGTGCCGGTCGTCAAACACGCCGACCGCAAACCGGTATTTGCGGTTTCCAAAGAAATTAATGAACTGGCTGAAAAAGCAAGAGATGGAAAGCTTGCCCCGAACGAAATGAAAGGCGCTTCCATTACGATTTCCAATATCGGTTCCGCCGGCGGGCAATGGTTTACACCGGTTATCAACCGTCCGGAAGTGGCCATTTTAGGAATCGGCCGGATTGCAGAAAAGCCGGTCGTTAAAAACGGTGAAATTGTTGCAGCGCCTGTACTGGCGTTGTCGCTCAGTTTTGACCACCGTATCATCGATGGTGCCACCGCACAAAATGCGTTAAATCATATCAAACGTTTGTTGCATGATCCAGAACTTTTATTAATGGAGGCGTAATCTGATGGTTGTAGGAGATTTTCCAATTGAAACCGACACAATTGTAATCGGCGCAGGGCCTGGCGGATATGTCGCGGCCATCCGGGCAGCCCAGCTCGGCCAAAAAGTGACGATCGTTGAAAAGCAGTTTATCGGCGGGGTTTGCTTAAATGTAGGATGCATTCCTTCAAAAGCGCTCATTTCGGCGGCGCACCGCTATGAATACGCAACGGAATCCGAGGCGCTCGGCATTGCCGTTGAAAATGCAAAAATTGATTTTGGGAAAGTGCAGGAATGGAAATCCGGCGTCGTGAAAAAACTGACCGGAGGCGTAGAAAGCCTGTTAAAAGGCAACAAAATTGACATCGTCCGCGGGGAAGCCTATTTTGTCGATGACCATACGCTTCGTGTAATGGACGAGAAATCAGCGCAAACCTATACATTTAAAAATGCGATTCTCGCAACCGGTTCGCGACCGATTGAAATCCCTTCCTTCAAATTTTCAGAACGCGTCATTGATTCAACCGGCGCGCTGAGTTTGAAGGAAATTCCGGAAAAACTCGTCATTATCGGCGGCGGCGTCATCGGAATGGAACTCGGGACAGCCTATGCAAAATTCGGGACGAAAGTAACGATTTTGGAAGGGGCAAAAGACATTATCGGCGGCGCGTTTGAAAAACAAATGACTTCCCTCGTTGTCCGCAAGCTGAAAAAACGGGGTGTCGAAATTATCACGGAAGCGATGGCAAAAGGCGTGGAAGAGAAGGAAAACGGCGTAGTTGTCACGTATGAAGCAAAAGGCCAGGAACAAAAAGTGGAAGGCGATTATGTGCTGGTTACGGTCGGGCGCCGTCCAAACACAGATGAACTCGGCCTTGAACAGTTGAATATCAAGATGACGGACAGGGGCATTATCGAAGTGGATAAACAGTGCCGGACAAGCGTGCCGAATATTTATGCCATCGGCGATATTGTCCCGGGCCCGCAGCTTGCCCACAAAGCCTCCTATGAAGGGAAGATTGCGGCCGAAGCCATTTCCGGGCAGCCGGCCGAAGTGGATTACCTCGGCATTCCGGTCATTGTCTTTTCTGATCCGGAACTTGCAACGGTCGGCTATACAGAACAGCAGGCAAAAGAAGAGGGCATTGATTATGCAGTCGGCAAATTTCCGTACGGCGCGAACGGGCGGGCACTTGCCCTTGAAGCCGGCGAAGGTTTCGTCAAACTGATTACACGCAAAGAAGACGGGCTGTTGATCGGTGGCCAAATCGTCGGGATCAGCGCTTCCGATATTATTTCGGAAATCGGCCTCGCAATCGAGGCGGGCATGACAGCGGAAGATATCGCGCTGACGATCCATGCCCACCCGACATTAGGGGAAATTACGATGGAAGCGGCCGAAGCGGCACTCGGCACCCCAGTCCATATTTTAAAATAATGATTCAAAGGCTTCACACCGGGAAGGCTGCCCCGGCGTGAAGCCTTTTTCCGTTTAAAGGCGCCGCTATAAGGCTATAACAGTAACAACTGCATATGGGACAGATTTTTTCGTGCTGGCAGGCAAGGTTATAACAACGAAACTGCGTGCATATTTTGAATTATGATGAAAGGTGCAGGTGGGACAATGAAATGTACGGTGGCATTTTTATTCCAGATCATGATATGGAGCGGTTTTAAACTGGCAGAGTGGTTGTCCGATCACGATCCAGTTATTTTTACCGCCGCCCTGTTCATTATTTTTTTATTCATTGCCTTTGCCCTGGCAAAATCAATTGTGCATTCGCTCCGGGCTGCATCTGTGGTAACGGTGCTGAGTCTCGCTGTATACGGGCTTGTGGAAGTGTCATTTTCAAAACTGATTTTCTAAAACAACCGCAAAATGATTTCGCTTTCAATTGTATAACATAATTTAAAATATGTTATACAAAATCCTTGATTTTTTCTCCAGTATGACATATTATAATATTACAAGCGATTACAAAAAGCGCAAAGGGGAGGAAAATCGGATGGGAATCATTGTTTGCCAATCA
The DNA here is from genome assembly GCF_038007245.1 of Weizmannia sp. FSL K6-3076. Taxonomy (NCBI): domain Bacteria; kingdom Bacillati; phylum Bacillota; class Bacilli; order Caryophanales; family Bacillaceae; genus Heyndrickxia; species Weizmannia sp. FSL K6-3076. The sequence goes on from NZ_JBBOWU010000001.1 coordinate 1,148,349, forward strand.
TGCGATGCCACGATTGACCACGTTGAGGAAGAAAAAGTATCCGTGCTTTACTCAACGTGTGACCAATGTAAACACGAAGAAGAATAGTCCTGAACTGTAGCACTTGATTTTTCCAATGCATGCGTCCATTTTCTCTCGGCCGGCTTGTTGCCCGGCTTTTTTTGCGTGATGGGACAAAAAAGCAGGCGGGAAGGCCCCAGCCTGCTTTTTCAAACTTATTGAATGGCATGATGTTCTTTAATGACGCGGATCGTTTGCAATGTTTCGTCTTCAGGCCCCTGTACGGGAAGGCCGGCTTCGATGTTTTTCCGGATATAAGCAATGTTTTCTTCCGTAATAATTTCCCCCGGGATAAAAATCGGAATGCCCGGCGGATAGACCATGACAAACTCGGCAATGATCCTGCCAGCAGAACCGGAAAACGGAATGGATTCCGTCTCGGCATAAAAGGCATCACGCGGCGAGAGGGCAAGCGATGGAATTTCGGGAAGCATCACTTTCACCCCTACCTTGCCGGACAAATGCGAGAACGTGTCGGACAAGCTGTGTAAAGCCTCAACGAGCAAATCCAGTTCCGTTTCTGTATCTCCGGGCGTCACAATGCAAAGAATATTATACAAATCAGAGAGTTCCACTTCTATATGGTAGGTTTCACGCAGCCATTTTTCCGCATCGTGGCCGGTGATCCCCAAATCTTTTACAGAGATGATCAGCTTCGCCGGATCGTAATCATAAGTCGCTTTCGTTTGGAGAATCTCGCTTCCGGCGCAATACAAATGATCGATTTCGTTTATACGCTCCCGTGTTTTTTGCGCAAGGCGGGTTGTTTCCTTGATGATCGTGCTTCCCTCTGTTGCAAGCCTTTTTCGGGCGACATCGAGCGAAGCCAGTAAAATGTAGGAAGTGGACGTGGTCGTCAGCATGCTGAAAATGCTTTGAACACGTTTCTTCGATACAAGCCCTTCTTTCAGATTCAAGATCGAACTTTGTGTCAGCGAGCCGCCAAGCTTGTGGACGCTCGTTGCGGCCATATCCGCGCCGGCCTGCATGGCGGAAACCGGCAGTTCATCGTCAAAATGAATATGGACACCGTGTGCCTCGTCCACCAGTACCGGGACATGGAAGGCATGGGATATATCCACAATGCTTTTCAAATCAGCGGAAATGCCGTAATAGGTCGGATTAATGACCAGGACGGCTTTTGCATCGGGATGCTGCTTGAGCGCTTTAGAAACGGATGCCGGTGTAATGCCGTGTGAAATGCCAAGCACCTGATCCACTTCCGGGTGGATAAAAACGGGCACGGCGCCGGAAAACACAATCGCAGACATCACTGATTTATGGACATTGCGCGGCACAATGATTTTATCGCCCGGCCCGCAGACGCTCATCACCATGGCCATAATTGCGCCGCTCGTCCCTTGTACGGAAAAAAACGTAGCATCCGCCCCGAATGCTTCCGCGGAAAGCTTCTGCGCCTCCTCGATCATGCCGTGGGGCTGGTGAAGATCATCGAGCGGCTCGATATTAATTAAATCCAGTTTTAATACATTGTCGCCGATGAATTTGCGAAAATCAGGATCCATCCCGCGCCCGGTTTTATGGCCGGGAATATGGAATTGGACGGGATTTCGTTCAATATGCCGGAGAAGCCCGGTGTATAACGGCGTGTGATACTGTGACAATCATTCCACCTCTTTATCTCATTACTGGCTTTTGAAGAAAAACAAGATGAATTATAGCATTCCAGCCGCGGTTTTTAAATAGTTTTTCTTTGCACAGGGAAAAAACAAGCCGGAAGCGGGCAATGGAAAAAGATAAAGCGCATAAAGCATGGAGAAATGAGGGGAAGCTAGACGGTGAATGTACAGGTGGAAGGGAGCCGGAGCAAACCGTACCTTTAAAATGGATGGCAGCCCTTTGTATTCCGGTGGATTGCGGCATGATTGGCCAGGCGGAAGCGATTCAGGTAAAATAGAACGGGTATACAGAAGAAAAGCGAGGTGGTGATTGGATGGAATATCCATATCCGATTTCAGCTGACTGGTCGACACAGGAAGTCATCGACGCCGTCCAATTTTTCGAAGCGGTGGAAGAAGCATATGAAAAAGGGGTCAACCGGGACGTGCTGCTTGCCAGGTACCGCCGTTTTAAAGAAATCGTCCCCGGGAAAGCCGATGAGCGGAATATATGCAATGAATTTGAAGAAGCGAGCGGCTACTCCCCGTACCGGGCCGTCAAGAAAATGAAGGAAGAACAGGGCCCGGTCATTAAAATGCATGAAACCGGATCGCGCGGTTAGCGGGACGGAAAGAAAGCAGCATCACCTGCTGATGCTGCTTTTAAGTTGCCTGCAAATTGAGAATGGGTACAGGAGAAAAAGCGCACCGGAACACGGTGCGCTTTTTTCCCCTCTGCATTCTGTTTAGGCCATTTTGTAGATGGGTAATACATGTACAAAGACGTCCTCGATCGTTTTGGCCAGTTCATCCGGGGACATGCCGGCTGCTTCTTCCCGCGGGATCTCGAGCCCGCAAAGCAATTCGGCTTTTTTTACAACCTGCATCCGTCTGAAAAACTCCTTTAGCGTATGGTGATTCATACGGTCAGTGCGGATGCCACCCGGTTTTGTATGATCATCCGACCAAATGTAATGGCCGGGTATATTTTCTAAAATCGGATCAATTTTCTTTTCGAGTTTTTTTCCGATGGACGCTTTTTGCGGGCACTCATTCATGACGGCCGTGACAATGAAGAGCCGGTCTTCCCACAGCCCGATTTGAAAATGAGGAAGCATTTTGTAGCCGCGCTTGCCAGGGGAAAAGGCCACCCACGTATCTTTCGGCGGATTGACGGTACGGCGGGCGTGTTTGGCAACATGATAAAATATTTCTTCACCGGTCAAAACCGACAAAACCGGCGAAAAATACTCCCCCAATACTTCAAGTTTCGGACGGACGGTTGATTTCAGCTGTTCCATCCGCTGATCGAGGCCTTCGATCCGGAAAACGTCAAAATCCTGTCCAGTAAAAGCGGTGATGCCCATTTGTTCACCTCCGTTCTGTATGAACCATGGGGATATTCCTATTTTATCATCCATCAGGGAGGTTTAACAAATAAAAGCCGGTGGGTAAAAATAGGTATACACACAATTTTGTTACATCAATCGAGATTACACATAATATATATAAAGATAATATCAGAAAATTCATATCATTACCCCAGGAGGATGTGAAGAAAAATGAAACAAGTAATCTCTTCGGTGAAAAGAAAACCTTATGAAAGAAAACGGATTGCAGTATTGCGCATGGAACTGGATTACGAACTGGCTACGTTATATGAAGCGATGGAAATGAAAGATGAAGAGCAAAAAGGAAAGTCGATTAAGCGTCTGGAAAAAATCCGTGAAGAACTGCTGAAAATGAAAGCCATGTAATGGAACGAAAAGGCAGGATGTCGTTGAAAGCGGACTCCCTGTATTGGATACAGATGGGGTTCGTTTTTGTGCAGGAGAGGTTCATCTTTACTGACAAAACCGCTATGGGAAAACGATTTCGGACGCATTCTCAAAACTTGATAATTGTCTTTATTTCCTTTACGCTTAAGGGAAATGATTTGCATAGATGGAGGGTCCGACTATGGACAGATGGGAAGAAATCAATACATATGCCGTCCGGTGGATCAGGGAAGCGGGCGAGCGGATTCTTGCTTCGCAAAAACCGCTGCAAATTGAAACAAAATCGGACCGCAATGATCTGGTTACCAATATTGACAAGGAAACAGAACAATTTTTAATCGGCAAAATCCGGACAACCTTTCCGGATCACCACATTTTGGGTGAAGAAGGCTTCGGTGAAGACATCCAGGATACAGAAGGCATCGTCTGGATTGTGGATCCGATTGACGGGACGGTCAATTTTGTCCACCAAAAAGTCAATTTCATGATTTCCATTGGGGTCTACGAGAACGGAGAAGGCAAACTGGGCTATATTTATGATGTCGTCCGGAAAGAATTGTATTTTGCAGAAAAGGGCAAAGGGGCTTATTTTAACGGGGAACGGATTCCGCCGCTTGCGCAAAACAGGCTCGAGGATACGATCCTTGCGCTGAACCCGTATTGCATGGTGGAAAACAGGGGTATCGACCCGGCCCGTCTGGCAGCGCTTGTCAGGGATGTGCGCGGCACAAGGAGTTACGGGTCGGCAGCGCTTGAGCTTGCTTATGTCGCAATGGGGAGGCTTGATGCTTATATTACGATGCGTCTGTCGCCGTGGGATTTTGCCGCCGGGAAAGTGATCGTGGAAGAAGTGGGCGGCGTTGTGACGGATGTTTTCGGGCGCCCGCTCGATATGCTCGGGAACAGTTCCGTGTTTGCCGGCAAGCCCGGGCTGCATGAGGAAATTTTAAAGCGGTATTTAAACGGGCATGCATAAGAAAAGAGGGGCTCACAGTTTCCCCTCTTCACGCATTTTTTTCTTTGTTTTAAAGCCGAATCCCATAATGACAATGAGAAGCGCGGTGCAACCGAGAATGCCGGCAACGCTTTGGGCGCCGATCGCAACGCCGATACCGCACATGGAAAGGAATGCAGCCAGTGAAAAGAACACAAATATCCATTTGATTTCCCGCATATGATGAACCTCCCTCTCCCCTTATTTTAGCGAAAATGTTTTAATAAAGCCAGCATTGTGTTATAATATTTTAGTTAAAGGTACAGACTAACATAGATTTGCGTTTAGGCAGGAGGAAATGTTTTTGAAAAGAAGAGAAGATTTACGCAACATTGCCATTATCGCGCACGTAGACCATGGGAAGACGACACTTGTGGACCAGCTGTTGAAGCAGTCCGGTACTTTCCGTGCCAATGAGCATGTTGAAGAACGTGCAATGGATTCCAATGATCTGGAACGGGAAAGAGGCATTACGATCCTTGCCAAAAATACGGCAGTTCATTATAAAGATAAGAAAATCAATATTTTGGATACTCCGGGACATGCTGACTTTGGCGGCGAAGTCGAACGGATTATGAAAATGGTGGACGGGGTCTTGCTTGTGGTGGATGCCTATGAAGGCTGCATGCCGCAGACGCGTTTCGTGCTGAAAAAAGCACTGGAACAAAACTTGACGCCGATTGTGGTCGTAAACAAAATTGACCGCGATTTTGCACGCCCTGAAGAAGTGGTTGATGAAGTGCTTGAATTATTTATTGAGCTGGATGCTAATGATGAACAGCTGGAATTTCCGGTTGTGTATGCTTCCGCCATTAACGGGACGGCAAGCCTCGATCCGGATCCGGCCAAACAGGAAGAAAATATGAAAGTGCTGTTTGATACGATTATCGAACATATTCCGGCACCTATCGACAACCGCGAAGAACCGCTCCAGTTCCAGGTTGCCCTGCTTGATTACAACGATTATGTCGGGCGGATCGGCATCGGCCGCATTTTCCGCGGAAAAATGCATGTCGGCCAGCAGGTGGCATTGATGAAGCTGGACGGCAGCGTCAAGCAGTTCCGTGTCACCAAAATGTTCGGTTTCTTCGGGCTGAAGCGGGAAGAAATTGAGGAAGCATATGCCGGGGATTTAATTGCGGTATCCGGAATGGAAGACATCAATGTCGGGGAAACGGTCTGCCCGGTTGAACACCAGGAAGCACTGACGCCGCTCCGCATTGATGAGCCGACTTTGCAAATGACTTTCCTTGTCAACAACAGCCCGTTTGCCGGCCGTGAAGGAAAATTTGTGACGGCGCGGAAAATTGAAGAACGGCTCCGTTCGCAGCTGCAGACGGATGTCAGCTTGCGTGTTGAAAACACTGACTCTCCGGATGCATGGGTTGTATCTGGACGGGGGGAACTGCATTTATCCATTTTAATTGAAAATATGCGCCGTGAAGGGTTTGAACTGCAGGTTTCAAAACCGAAAGTGATCATTAAAGAAATCGACGGCGTCAAATGCGAACCGGTGGAACGTGTCCAAATCGATACACCGGAAGAACACACCGGTGCGATTATTGAGTCGCTCGGTTCCCGGAAAGGCGAAATGCTCGATATGATCAATAACGGAAATGGACAAGTCCGCCTGATTTTCAATGTCCCGGCCCGCGGATTGATCGGCTATACGACCGAATTTATGACGCTCACGAGGGGTTACGGCATTTTAAACCATACGTTTGATTCCTACCAGCCAATGCAGTCTGGTCGTGTCGGCGGCCGCAGAAACGGCGTTCTCGTCTCCATGGAAACGGGCAAAGCCACGACATACGGCATGATGCAGGTGGAAGACCGTGGCACGCTGTTTGTCGAGCCAGGCACGGACATTTATGAAGGCATGATCGTCGGGGAAAACTCCCGTGAAAATGATATTGCTGTCAATATTACGAAAGCAAAACACGCGACAAACGTCCGCTCGGCAACAAAAGATCAGACGGCGGTCATCAAAAAGCCGCGCATAATGTCGTTAGAACAGGCGCTCGAATACCTGAACGACGACGAATATTGCGAAGTGACGCCAGAATCAATCCGGCTGCGCAAAAAAATCCTGAATAAGAGCGAGCGCGAAAAAGCGCAGAAACGGGCAAAAGCAGCAGAGAATGCATAAGCAAAGAATAGGGCCGGCATGACCCTGTTCTTTCATATATTCAAAGGGGAAAAGGGGAGATAGGATGACAAGCGAGGCGGTTCACCACCAATTGTCATTTTTTGCGGCGTTGTACAAAGTGGATGAAAACCCGGAACCGGGGATGTGGGCCTTGTATCTGACCATCGTCGTTCTTTCGGTCATTGTCTACCGGCTCGGATTTGCGAGAAAGTTGCCAGTTCTGAAATCTGCTGTTATTTATGTACTGCTCCTTTTGGGATGCACGCTGCTCACGTTTTTTGCCATCTTTTTGCCCGTGGGGGAGTCGCTCTGTTTAGCGGCTGTTGTGCTCGGCGTTTACAAAATCCGCCTGTATCAGCATAAAAAAACTGAAAAAAAGGAACGTTTTCCAATGTAGCACGCTTCCGGTTCCGGAAGCTTTTTTTGTGCCGCAAAAGAACTGGACGCGCGCAATGATTCTAACCGGACTTGCCCGTACATATACTTTAGCAGTGCCTGGTCCTTTGTCCAATCCCAGCGATGAACAGGTCACACCGCGCTCACATAAACTAACATAATCCATATGAAGCAGGGGGCATCGATTTGAAGAAAATATACGTCTTGGATACCAATGTATTGCTCCAGGATCCATATGCCATCTTTTCTTTTGAAGATAATGAAATTGTCATACCGGCTGTTGTACTGGAAGAAGTGGATTCTAAAAAACGAAATATGGACGAAATCGGCAGAAATGCGCGCCAGGTATCCAAATTAATGGACGGTTTCCGGCAAGCCGGAAAACTGCATGAGAAAATCCCGCTTGAAAACGGGGGTGTGCTCAGAATTGAGCTGAATCACCGCTCCTTTCACCAGCTGCAGGATATTTTCGTGGAAAAAACAAATGACAACCGGATCCTCGCGGTTGCGAAAAATTTATCGCTGGAAGAAGAGAGAAAAGAAAATGGCCGCCCGGTGATTCTTGTCAGCAAAGATGCGCTCGTCCGGGTAAAAGCGGACGCGCTCGGCCTGTTGGCGGAAGATTTTTTAAACGACCGTGTCGTAAGCCTCGATCATCTTTATACCGGGCAAATGGAAATGTATATCAGCCCCGATTTATTGAAACGGTTTTATGAAAAGCAGGAACTGTCGCTGAGCGAAATTGCCAACCACCCGTTCTACCCGAACCAATTTCTGATTTTGAAAGATGCGCTCGGCAGCTCGGCTTCCGCAATTGCCATTGTGGATCAGGCTGGAAAAACGGCGAAAAAGCTCTTTCATGTGCAGGATGCTGTCTGGGGAATTAAGCCGAGAAACGCCCAGCAGTGGATGGCAATGGAACTTTTGCTGCGCCCCGATATTCCGCTCGTCACCCTGACCGGAAAAGCGGGAACGGGCAAAACATTGCTTGCCCTTGCTGCAGGCCTGATGCAGACGGAAGATTTGCATGATTATAAAAAGCTTTTGGTCGCTCGTCCGATTGTTCCGTTTGGCAAAGATATCGGCTATTTGCCGGGAGAAAAAGAGGAAAAGCTGCGGCCGTGGATGCAGCCCATCTACGATAATCTTGAGTTTTTGTTTAATACGAAAAAAGCGGGAGAAATTGATGGCATATTGTCCGGCATGAGTTCGATTGAGGTGGAGGCGCTGACGTATATCCGCGGGCGCAGCATCCCGGAGCAATATATCATTATTGATGAGGCGCAAAATTTATCCAAGCATGAAGTGAAGACGATTTTAACAAGGGTAGGGGAACAGAGTAAGATCGTGTTAATGGGGGATCCGGAACAAATTGACCACCCGTATTTGGATGCTTACAATAACGGGCTGACGTACGTCGTTGAGAAATTTAAAGATGTGCCGCTCGCCGGGCATGTGCAGCTGCTTAAGGGCGAGCGCTCAAAACTCGCGCAAATCGCGGCAGACCTTTTGTAAGACCACTATATGAAAAAACCGGGAGCAGCTGTCTTAAAACGTTTATGCTGCCCCCGGCATCCGGGATTATTCAATGCGCATACCGGTTACATATTTGACCGGGTTTTCCCGGTTTGAACCGTCATCCAATAAAATGTGAAGCGGGCCGTCTTCTTTCAGCGCCCTTCCTTTAATAGAAAAGGCAGCAATTAAATGGCCAGCCATTTCAAGCGGATAAGCGACAGGCCCGTTCTTTGTTTCAAACACGATTTTTTCCGCATCTTCCAGCGGCTCCGCATTTTGAATGAACAGGCCGACCGGGATGCCAAATGTCCCAGTTTTCAAATGGTGCCGTTTAAACTTTGACTTTGTCCTTACAGCAGCCTGCGGATCGGCCCCTTCTGCCATGGCTTTGTCAAAATATTTGCCGGTTTTCTTTAAGTAGGCTTCTTCCTGGCTGGTTTCCTGCTTTTCTTCGTCGAAATATGTATCAAGATCGACTTTCCGGTCATCAAATATCCAAGTGCCGATATCTAGCGTAATCGGAAACTTCACTTTTCCCTTTATTTGCATAATCATGATTGTGGCCCCTTTCTGTCCGTCTATACAGCATTATACCTTTCACGGCTGCCCGTGTCACTTGAAAGCGTATAAAAACAGTCCGGAAAGCGTTCGGGGTCGGGGAATTGCGGAATTTCAAATTCTGTCTCCCCCGCTTGTTTACGGGATTCCGGGCGTTTATTGATTTCGTATAACTTGCAAAATCACGGTTTTAAAGGTACAATTTTTAATTAGATTGATATGTGAACGGGGGGATCAATTTGGCGTCTGAAACAAAGGTGAACCACCGGGAGAAAGCATACAGCCTGCTCAAGGCGGACGCAGAAAAGATATTAAAATTAATTCAGGTTCAAATGGATAACTTAACGATGCCCCAATGCCCTTTATACGAGGAAGTATTGGATACACAAATGTTTGGTTTATCCCGTGAAATAGATTTTGCGGTCCGGCTCGGCTTAGTGGATGCCGGTGACGGAAAGCGGCTTCTTGATTCGCTTGAACAGGAACTGTCCCTTTTGCATGATGCATATATAAAAAAATAATGTTGAAAACTCAAACGATGTTCCGGTTGTTTGAGTTTTTTATTTTTTGAATAAGGGTCAGGCAATGGCGGCCGGCGAAAAAGATGTTATAATTTAAAAATAACGGCAGGAGTTTTTTTAAAACGGTAGAATATTTTTTATCATGAATGTTGCAGTTTTTACGGATTGGAAGGTTCCTATGCTGAAAAAAATCTTAAAATCATTCGACTACTCGGTCATCGTTGTCTACCTGCTTCTTTGCTTATTCGGTTTGGTAATGATTTACAGTTCCAGCATGGTGATTGCAGTGCAGCGTTACGGGCTGGACAGCGCCTATTTTTACAACAAGCAGAAAATCAATTTGGCCCTTGCACTCCTTGCGTTTACCGTTACGGCTTTTCTCCCGTATAAACTATACGCGAGCAAAAAATTCCTTGCAGTGCTGATGTGCGGGTCGATGTTCGGGCTTTTGGCACTGTTTATTTTCGGCCATACGTCGAATAACGCGCAAAGCTGGTTCCGGCTCGGTTCCAGTTCCGTACAGCCGTCGGAATTTGTGAAAGTTGCGATTATTATTTATCTGTCCGCCGTTTATGCCAAGAAACAGGCATACATTGACATCTTTAACAAAGGGGTTGTCCCGCCGCTTATCTTTCTTATCGTTGTTTGTTTCCTGGTTGCGATCCAGCCGGATATCGGGACGGCGACCATCATTTTTGGGATTGGCTGCACGATCATCGTTGCATCCGGCATGCGCCTGAAAACCATGCTGAAGCTGGCAGGGCTCGGGCTTCTATTTGCCGTTCTGTTGTCGCCGTTTCTTTTTCTGGAAAAGGACAAAATCTTTACGCCGGTTAAGATCGCACGGTTTACAGGCTATTTGAATCCTTTTCAGAACGAAGGCGGGGAAGGTCTTCAGCTCGTAAACTCCTATATTGCGATCGGGTCAGGCGGGCTGAAAGGGCAGGGGCTCGGGGAAAGCATTCAAAAGCTCGGTTATCTTCCAGAGCCCCACACCGACTTTATTATGGCCATTATTGCTGAAGAACTCGGGGCTTTTGGCGTTTTGTTTGTGATCGGCGGGCTTTGCTACATTGTGCTGCGCGGCATATATATCGGCATCCATTCAAAAGACCAGTTCGGGAGCCTGCTTGCGATCGGAATTTCCGGCATGATTGCCATCCAGACATTTATCAATCTGGGCGGCGTCTGCGGCCTGATTCCAATTACGGGGGTGACGCTACCGTTTATCAGCTACGGCGGTTCATCGCTTCTGATTTTGTCCCTTTCCCTCGGCATTCTGGTCAATGTGGGCATGTTTACAAAGTATGAGGAAAAGTATAAACACAAACAGGAAAAGCCGCAGGAAGCGGGCGGAGCAAACCGGAGGCCGTATCAGGTCTACTCAAGGCCGTAACGTTTAAAAACGGGTGCGCGGCAGAGTGAAAGCAGAGGATAAAATAAAAAGGCGCAAGGTTTTATGCCTTGCGCCTTTTTCCGCCTATCTTTCGTAAGCCCTTTGCTGCCTTGTTTTGCACTACAGCCGCAACAGGTGGTACCACTGGTTTTTCCAAACTCAGCGAACCCGGGCTTTTTTTAGCGGGAGGCTGTCTTTGCTTTTGGCAAACTGTTTCACTCGCCCGACAACGAGGTTCAAATAACACAACAGGCCGAACAGGCAGGAAATGAAAAATGCGTGCAGGAGGGTGAAAGTAAGATTCATCCTCGAAAAAACGACCATGGCGCCTGAAATAGCCTGCAGGCAGACAAGCACGAACGCAATGATCCATCCCCAGTAAATAACGCGCTGGTTTTGATAATGTCTTACGGCTCTAAAGGTGATATAAGCAATCCAGACAAAGATAAGGAGTGCCGCCGTCCGGTGCCCCATCTGCACCCATTCGAACCGGTTTGCGGGCAGGGAAGGGTCGCTGTTCACACAAAGCGGGAAATCCCGGCAAACAAGGCTTGCATTCATATGGCGGACAAGCGCGCCCGTATAGACGACGATAAAGCTGTAAACGGTCACGCCGATCGTATGCCATTTCATGCTTTTTTCAAGGACAAGCCGGCCTGCGTCAAATTTCTGGTCCCATTCAAAAACCATCAGCGTTAGCATCAGCACGGACGCAAACGAAATGAGCGAAACGCCGAAATGAAGCGCCATCACAAGATCGGATGAACCCCAGACGACTGCCGCCATACCGAGAAATGCCTGCAGAAGCAGAAAAATGACGGAAATAATGGATAAAAATTTCGTTTCTCTTTTATGGCCGATTGCAAACCATGACCAAATGGCAAGCGCAAAGACAAGAAACGATGCGATGCCCGTGCAAAACCTGTGCAGCCACTCGATCAGCGACTCGACAGTGAGTGGATCGGGGAAAATTTTGCCGTTACAAAGCGGCCATTGGCGGCCGCAGCCAAGGCTTGAACCGGTATTGGTGACAAGTGCCCCGCCGATTAAAACCACCATCATCGATAAAGTTGTCACTACTCCGAGCCATTTTAAAGTTGTGCGCAATTGTTCCACCTTCTTTAATCTCATTTGTAAACATGTATCACAAGCCACGAATGCAACATACAGTCCCGCATCATTGCAACCGTTCATATAGTAGAAAATCCGTTCGGAAAGGTGCTTCCAACTATCATCTTATCGTAAAACAGTCTGAAGGAAAAATATTTATTTCCCATGACACAAATTTGCCATAAAAATGTGTCGAAAATATCACACCTTCGCGGTAATTTATGATTAAATATAATATAGGCAGGTATATTTCGGAATTCCGCATATTTACATGTTGGGAAACTTATAAATGATCTTAGTATGACGATATTGTTACATACAGTTTTGATTAATAGCCAAAAAGGAAAAGATGGATTATAGTTGTAGTATACCGTTTTCCTTATTGGCAGTGTAAAAACATTTACAAAAGGAATCCGCCGACAACGTGTCAGGCCATTTTTTTTGAACGGTTTTGAAAAATTGGAAGGAGGGACTATCGTGGCAGATAGTCGGACGATGGATACAACAACAAGGGTAAAAGCAGCAGACGCTTCTGCGTTGAAAGATTTCTTATCCTTGATTAAAATTGGAATTGTAAACTCAAATTTAATTACGGCATTTACCGGAATGTGGCTTGCTTTGGAATTGACAAACAGGCATTTTTTGCAGTCACTGGACATTATGGTTCTTGCGATGGCGGGAACTGCGCTGATTGTCGCCGGGTCGTGCAGCCTGAACAACTGGTATGACCGGGATATTGATGTCATTATGAAAAGCAAAAACTTCAGGCCAACGGTTACAGGCAGATTTTCAAACGCGAAAGTGCTTACAATTGGCCTGGGATTTGTGGCACTCGGCACACTGCTATTGTTTATGACCACTCCAATGGCGGGGTTGATCGGGCTGTTTGGCGTATTCAGCTATGTCGTGCTGTATACAATGTGGTCAAAACGAACCCTTGTCAGCAATACCGTGATCGGCAGTTTTGCCGGCGCTGTTCCCCCGCTGATCGGCTGGGCGGCTGTTGACCCGCATCTCGGGATTGTGCCGTGGATGCTGTTTTTGCTGATGTTTATCTGGCAACCGCCGCATTTTTATGCGATTGCGATGAGAAAATGCGAAGAATACAAGGCAGCGGGCATTCCGATGCTTCCGGTTGTCAAGGGGTTTCAAATCACGAAATGGCATATGCTCATATGGGTGGCATTGCTTATTCCGGTGCCGTTTTTCTTGAAACCGCTCGGCATTGGTTTTATCATCCTTGCGACATTGTTTAATCTGGGCTGGCTGGCATTAAGCCTGTCCGGTTTTAAAATGAAGAATGATTTAAAATGGGCGAAATGGATGTTCATTTATTCGCTGAACTATTTAACGATCTTGTTTGTGGCAATGGTAATCGCTACGCTTTTCTAAAGGGAGTTCTTTCTTGCAAAAGAAATCCAATAGATTGCATCCTTGTTCTGACAGAAAGATACAGGAAAGAGGGGATTGGTAGAGCGATGAAACAGCGGCTGCAAAAGGGGAGTTTGCTTTTTATTGTCACTTTGTTTATGGCCGCGCTTTCGGGCTGTGGCAAGCCATATTTGTCGGCGCTTGATCCTGCCGGCGAAGTGGCCCGGAAGCAGTATGATTTGATGATGTGGAGCGTTTGGATTATGGTGTTCGTCATGGTTGTCGTATTCGCTGTTTTCCTTACCGTTCTCATACGGTTCAGGCGGAAAAAAGGGGACGAATCCATTCCAAAACAGGTGCCGGGGAATCATAAGCTTGAAATCTTATGGACCATTATTCCGATTGTTTTATTGATTTTAATTGCCATTCCGACCATCAGCCAGGTCTTCAGCCTCGGAGATACGAAAGCGATGGATAAGAAAAAGGATGCCAAGCAAGGGGCGCTTATCGTTAAAGTTCGCGCCAGCCTTTATTGGTGGGAATTTGAATACCCGGGTTACGGTGTGGTGACAAGCCAGGAACTCGTTGTCCCAACAAACCAGAAAGTCTACTTCCAAGTTAAAGCCTCAGATGTGAAACACTCATTTTGGATACCGTCCGTTGGCGGGAAAATGGATGCCAACACAGATAATATCAACAAGTTCTGGCTTGAAATTGATGATCAGAAGGCAGAGGATGCCGGAAATGTGTTTTATGGAAAATGCGCCGAATTATGCGGCCCTTCCCATGCCTTAATGGACTTCCGCGTGAAAGCGGTGCCACAGGATGAGTTTAAGGCGTGGATCAGCAATATGAAAAATGCAAAAGAAACAAAACCGGCGTCCGCTCTCGCACAGGAAGGGCAGGATGTATTCAAAAAAAGCTGCATCAGCTGCCACGCGGTCACGCCGAATGATACACGGCCGGAACAGGCACGGACAGCTCCCAATCTGGCAACCTTTGGCGAAAGGGAAAAAGTCGCCGGCATTTTGGATCATGATGAGGCCAATCTCAAAAACTGGATAAAAGATCCGGAGAAATACAAACCGGGGACAAAAATGCCAGCCTTCGGGGATAAGCTTTCCGACCGGCAAATCGATGCGCTTGCGGCTTATTTGATGCAATTGAAAGCTGGTGAATAAAACAAAGGGGATATTCGAAAGCAAAGGGGAGGTTAAAGTGAGCGTAGGAACAAAAAAGGCAGGTTTTGGCGCCACTGTCTATGAATATCTCACAACAGTGGATCATAAAAAAATCGGCATTTTGTATTTGATTACAGGGGGATTGTTTTTTGTCATCGGCGGGATTGAAGCGCTGATGATCCGCATACAGCTGGCGGTGCCGAACAATCATTTTGTCGGCGCGGATACGTACAATCAAGTCATGACAATGCACGGCACGACCATGATCTTTCTTGCGGCCATGCCGCTCTTGTTTGGTTTTATGAATGCGATTGTCCCGCTTCAGATCGGTGCCCGTGATGTGGCTTTTCCGTTTTTAAATGCATTGGGGTTCTGGTTGTTTTTCTTTGGCGGTATTTTCTTGAATTTATCCTGGTTTCTTGGGGGCGCGCCCGATGCGGGGTGGACTTCCTATGCTTCACTGTCCCTCGCATCTGGCGGACACGGGATTGATTTTTATTCACTCGGGTTGCAAGTTTCAGGTTTCGGTACGCTCATTGCTGGGGTGAATTTCCTTGTGACGATTATGAACATGCGGGCGCCGGGAATGACGTACATGCGCATGCCGATGTTCACATGGACGACTTTCGTTGTGTCCGCCCTTATTCTGTTTGCGTTTCCACCACTTACAGCCGGTTTGTTCTTGCTAACATTTGATCGGATGTTCGGTGCGAAATTTTTTGACGTGGCCTTCGGAGGAAATACCATCATTTGGGAACATCTTTTCTGGATTTTCGGGCATCCGGAAGTCTACATTTTAATTTTGCCGGCATTTGGCATTTTCTCTGAAATTTTTGCACATTTTTCTAAAAAGCGATTATTCGGATACTCTTCCATGGTATTCGCCGTTATTTTAATTGGGTTTTTAGGCTTTATGGTGTGGGCCCACCATATGTTTACAACCGGCCTGGGCAATGTAGCCAACGCCATTTTTGCCGTGTCTACAATGACCATTGCGGTGCCGACGGGCATTAAAATTTTCAACTGGCTGCTTACGATGTGGGGCGGGAGCATCCGGTTTACAACGCCGATGCTTTATGCGGCTGCTTTCATCCCGTCCTTTACATTGGGCGGTGTTACCGGGGTGATGCTCGCGGCTGCACCTGCTGACTACCAATATCATGACAGCTATTTTGTTGTAGCCCACTTCCACTATGTTATTGTCGGCGGTGTTGTTTTCGGGTTGCTTGCGGCACTGCATTATTACTGGCCGAAAATGTTCGGCACGATGCTGAATGAGACAATGGGGAAAATCACATTCTGGCTATTTTTCATTGGTTTCCATTTAACCTTTATGATCCAGCACTGGCTCGGATTGCTCGGGATGCCGAGAAGGCAGTGGACATATCTGCCGAATCAAGGCTGGGATACGGATAACCTCGTCAGTTCATCCGGCGCGGTGTTGATGGCGGCAGGTGTGCTAATCCTCGTGGCCAATATTGTTGTCACGGCCGTCCAGAACCGGAAAGTCGGAAACGATCCGTGGGAGTTTGGCAGGACGCTCGAATGGTCGATTTCCTCTCCGCCGCCGGAATACAACTTTGCACAAACACCGCTTGTCAGAGGAATTGACACCTGGTGGCTCGAAAAAATGGAAGGGAAAAAACAGGTGACACCAGCAGAGCCGATCAAAGACATCCATATGCCGAACTCGTCCATCTTGCCGTTTTTTATGGCATTCGGTTTATTTATTGCCGCGTTCGGCGCAATGTATCATGCAAACCATACCAAAGCCGGCATTGCGATCCTTGTCATCGGCTTGGCGATTACCCTTGGATCGATGCTGATCCGGTCGGTAAAAGATGATACGGGATACCATATTAGGAAGGAAGCCTTAATGGAACGCGAAGAAAGGGGGGCCGGGGCGTAATGGAAATAGAACAAAATTTTACGGCGAAAACATGGCCAGAGTCCCCGGAGCGGGCGACGCTTGAAGGCAGGAATAAATTTCTCGGTTTTTGGCTGTTTTTAGGCGGCGAGACGGTCCTTTTTGCTTCCTTGTTTGCAACCTACCTGGCGCTGAAAGACAAGGGCCCGGCATCAATGGTGCATGCAAAAGACTTATTTGAACTGCCGCTAACCTTTTTGGCCACGGTTTTTCTGTTAACGAGTTCCATTACAAGTGTGTATGCCATTTATCATATGAAAAATTTTGCTTTTAAAAAAATGCAGGCCTGGTTTTTGATTACCGTTTTGCTTGGTGCTTGTTTTCTTGGGCTTGAAGTCTATGAATTCCATCATTATGTGACGGAATACCATCATACATTTACAAGCAGCGCATTCGGTTCCGCGTTTTATACGCTTGTCGGGTTCCACGGCGGCCACGTGGCGTTCGGGCTGTTATGGATTACGACACTGATGGTGCGGAACGCGAAACGGGGATTGAATTTGTACAATGCGCCGAAATTTTACGTGGCAAGCCTGTATTGGCACTTTATTGATGTCGTCTGGGTGTTTATCTTTACGGTTGTATATTTGATGGGGATGGTGGGATAAGATGGAACACAATGCACAAATGGACAGACGCCATGTTGAATACGAATACAGGCGCCGCAAAAGCGCGGAGGAAATGAAGTACCAGGTCGTCAGTTTTATTTTGATGATGTTTTTGACTATTGTTGCATTCTGGGCCGTCCATGCCCATTTGTCCAAATGGTTTACCATTCCGGTTATCCTGCTTTTGGCTGCGATCCAGGTCGTATTTCAGCTGTTTTATTTCATGCATATGAACCATAAGCACCATGAAGGCCCGAAACTTTTCATCTTTGGCGGCACACTCGTCGCATTTGTCACAGTACTGGCATTCCTCACCATCATCTGGTGGTGAAAAGAAAAGCGGAGGGCGTTTGATTATCGGCTGTTAGGAGCCAGAGCTAAAAGTAAAGCGGAGGGCGCTTCTTGGGCGCCCCCGCTTTAAATCGATTTGCAATGGTGCGGAAAGGAGTGGTAATGGTGCCGCTTGAAATATTCGGATTTCGTGCACTGTGGAGCCCTTATTTTTTTATCACGATCTTACTGTTTGTTTTTCTTTATTTTCTGCTTGCGTCCTTATGCAAAAGGTCTTATTTGAACGCAATGCCGCCGAGTCCGGTGCAGTCTGTTTCTTTTTGTACAGCGATGGTATTGCTTTACATCGTCAAAGGCTCTCCTGTCGATCTTATCGGGCATATCCTGTTTTCCGTCCATATGCTGCAAATGTCTATCCTTTTTTTCATTGTCGCACCGCTGTTTTTGCGTGGGATGCCGGTGTGGATATTGGAAAAGGGGATGCAGCTTCCGGTTGTCGCGCCCGTTGTCCGGTTCTTTACAAATCCGGTGCTTGCCGTTATCACCTTTAATATCATTTTTTCCCTGTACCACATTCCGGCCGTTTTCGATCAGGTCAAGGTCACGCCGTTTCTCCACAGCATCTACACCATTGTGCTGTTTCTTTTAGCCATAGCGATGTGGTGGCCGATTTTGTCGCCATTGCCCGGGCAATATGCGCTGAGTGGCCTGAAAAAAATCGCTTATTTATTTGCAAGCGCCATGCTTTTAACCCCTGCATGCGCCTTAATCATGTTCGCCAATCATCCGGTTTACAGGAGCTTTTCCGACGGAACGATGTGGCTTTCGTCCATGCATTTATGTGTGCCTGCTGACATGCTCTCCGGAGTGGCGCGTTACGGCTCCCCGGCGCTTTTCTCACCGCTTCCTGTACTGCAGGACCAGCAGCTTGGCGGTGTGGTGATGAAAATTATGCAGGAAATCGTCTACGGCATCATGCTTGCCCGCATCTTTTTCCAATGGGCAAGGACAGAACAGGAAGATGGCAGCACGGAAAAGAATCCGGTTGCCGGAGAACAGCGGAGGCTGATCGAACAGCATTAAAAAAGGCCGCTCTCTATGGCCCGCCGTTTTAAGGGGCCACAGGAGCGGCGCATTTTATTCAGCAAATACAACCAAGTCTTCTTTAAGCGCTTCCAAAATTTTTCTGCAATACATGACGAGATCATGCGGAAAATACTCGTCATCGCCGTACTCCACACCATGCGGATAATAATATTTTCCTAAAATAGGCGCCTTTAACTGAATCACGGCATCAAACGAATCCACATCCCCCTCGGTTGCAACTCCCTGCACGCGAAGATAATAGGTGCCTTCTTGAATCGTAAATTTTCTATCATATGTGACGCGTTCATAATCCCATTGCCCGGCACGTACCATCTTGTGCCGCTCCATTACATCATCCAACCGCGTCAGATCCACTTTCATATTTTCCAAACCCGTGTCATCAAACCGCAAAAATACCCCTCCCGTCCGCACAATTAAAATCTTTCAATTTTATCTTATCTGAATACAAACATTTATGCAATGCAAATGTTCATACCCGCAAAAAAACCGGCCGCACCGGCTGCCCTTCGAGGAGGTGATTGAAAAAATTGGTGCTTTTCTGCTTAAAACTGTAAAATATATAATAAAATGAATTAAAGGAGAAAAAATTTACGGAACATCAAGAGAGGTGAAGTCACCTGCGTACCTTTTTAAAAACAGCCGCGATCCTTGTGATCATATTTCTGATCGGACTTTATGTCCAGCTTCGTCCTGAAAACGGCGTACTGCAAAACCATTCCTCTAACAAGAAAATGGATAACAGTTCTGACATTCATGACCACAGCAAGGATCAAACGTACAGCCGTCCGGATCATGGCATGTCGGTATATATCGGGAAACCTGTGAAAACGTTGACCACACATTTCGGAAAACCACAAAGGGTGGATGTGTCTCCATATGGTTATGATTGGTGGATTTATAAGAAAAAATCGACCGGTTATTTTCAGGCCGGCGTGAAAAATGGCAAGGTTACGACCATTTACGCTGTCGGAACCCGTTTAGACGTAGCCCCGTTTGAGATTGGAGAAAATGTAGAAAAAATTTACAGTTCCATTTTAATGGATACGGATATGACGGTGCAAACAAATGAAGGCACATACCGCTTTGAATTGTCGGAAGAAGATTTGAATATCCGCCCGCTTGTCCGTCTTGGGGATATCTATGCCCAGCTGGCGCTTGATAAGTTCAGCGGCAAATTGCTGTTTATCCGTTTTATGGATAAAAACACACTGACGATGCTGCATCCATATGAAATGGTGTACCACGGAGAACTGCCCGAATCCGTTCCGGAGGATGATCCGAAATGGGTTGACGTAGAAAAGGCGAACGCCAGGCAAATTTTTGACCTTACAAACATTGTCAGGGCACGATTCGGTTTAAAAAAACTGGCCTGGAATACAGCTCTTTCCGAAGTGGCGTACAATCACAGCAAAGACATGGCTGACGACCATTATTTTTCGCATGTCTCCCCCAAATATGGAGACTTAAAAGAAAGATTAAAGAATGGGCATGTTTCTTATGCTGCGGCTGGGGAAAATATTGCCGCCCACTATACGGATGGTCCGGCTGCTGTGGAGGGATGGCTTAATTCAGAAGGCCACCGGAAAACATTGCTGGAGAAAGATTTCACCCATCTTGGCGTCGGGGTGTACCAGAAATACTATACCCAGGATTTCATGAAGGCACCATAGCCGGATACCGTTCCAGCCTAAGCTGGAGAGGGGTCCGGCTGATGTATGCATATAAGGCAGGCGGGCTGCCCGGGGCTTTTGAAAGGGTATTTCCGGCTTCTCATTTCAAAATGAAAAAAGAACCCGTGCAATGGGCGATCTTTGTCCCGTCATCCCGAAAGGCAGTTCCTTCCAGCACCATCGTTTGCGTGCCGCGGTGGATTACCTTTGCCTTCGCTTTTAAGCGGCTTCCCGTCCCCGGGGCAATATAATGAATGGTGAGATTGGATGTAACAGCCTGCTGACCCGCCGGCAACAGGCGATTTGCCATCACGCCCATTGCTGTATCAAGCAGGGTTGCCGTTACACCGCCGTGAACGATGGAAAAGTTATTGTAGAGTAACGGCGTAACTGGAATGGTCACCTCGCATTCTTCCCCATCGAAGTCCGCTTCCATCAAAAAGAGATCCTTGAAATATGTACGTTCGTTCCCGGCTTGTTTATTGGAAAGTCCATTTAACATTTGCTGCAATACGATTAAGTCTTCTTCCGTTGCCGCTTGGACCACTTTTTCAAAAGTATGGTGTATTTCTTCTTTCATCTCCTGATACCTCTTTTAACGCGTTTTTTTAAAAGCATACCCATATCGTATCAAAATTCACGGGAAATGAAAACCTTCACACCTGCTTACTGCCGGCATATGCTGGATATGAGGAAGGTATGTGAACGTAACAGAAAGCCAACGTTCGAAAAAAATGTTTTCTCGCGGGGTGAGCGGAAATGGGAACGAAAAAATTGCATCCTTCCGTAGAAAAGTTTAAAGCTTTTACAAAAACCCATCCTTTGATTTTAAAAGAAGTCCGGGGCGGAAAAAAGTCTTTACAGGATTTCTTTGAAGAATGGTATATACTGGGCGAAGACGACCCGGTCTGGGAAAAATACGCGGCAGAAGGCAGTGAAACGAAGGAAAAAACGGGCGGGAGAAGCAGCTGGCTGAACCAGCTCGGCGCGATGCTCGAGAACCTGGACCCAGCACAGGTCCAAGGCCACCTGCAGCATTTGACGGAAGCGATTGCCGCCGTCCAAAATGTGATCACGCAGTTTACAGGGGGGCAGACGCCACAATCCCAGGCTCCCCAGCCGAAGGGCCCGTTTTCATTCAGAAAAGACTAGAGAGGGGCTGCACATATGCGGAACGAAGTAATGGAAGTCATCCGGCAGTCGAACGAATGGAAAACTTTTTTAAGGGAGCAGCCGGCGTGGTACCGGAAATTGTCAAGGCATCCCGAGGAACTGGAGCAATTTCAAATTGCCGCGCTCCATTATTACCAGAAAACGATCCCGCAGCGGGTTGAAAAGTTTGCAAACGGGTTGCAAATGGCACAAATGATGATGCATATGGTGCAGTCCATCTATGAACAAGGATGATTTCCGAAAAAATTTGCCTTTTTTGAGTAAATCAGCGCTTTCTTGCGGAAAATAACCGCAAGGAGTGATCGAAATGAAGATGGCTGCAGGATTCCTTGCTGTATGTTTGCTGTTTGCCGGCTGCAGCGGGCATATGCCGCGTAAAGAGCAGCGGGAAGCGGATGCTGCTGCTTCCGCGGCGGAAAATCAGGCATCAGTCCGGTATTTTGTAAAAGACCGGGATTTGTTCGTGGAATGTATGATTCCAAGCGTCACCTTTTCAGGCAGCCGGCATGCCAAACCGGCAAAAATCAAAGTCTATGTGGATGGTGTATGGAAAGACGAGTACAATACGGCTGCATTTGTTGTAAAAGGGCTTGATAAAGGGGTACATACAGTGCAGCTGGAAGTAGTGGACAAAAACACAGGCGCCCGCCTAGGCATTCACAGACAGTTTTATATTTCTGTCAGCTGATCGTATGGATACACGCGGAAGCAGATGACGGATGCAAAGAGCCTCAAGAAATTCCGTTCGTATATGTGGAAAAACTGGGCTGTATTTTTTGACTGAAGAGAATGCTGATGATGAAGATGAAAAAGCATATTGCTTATTGGGATTGCAAAGTAGAAATTATTTTATTAAAGAGTAACAGAACAGGAGTAGCTTTAAAGCTACTCCTGTTTTTTTAATGCATCTACAAGTTGCTTGGCATCCAACATTGACATACCTTTTTCTTCTCTTAAAAATTTCACAGTTTTAATGGCACCGAGAAGTTTTAGTTTTTCCTGTGCTAGAGCAATTAATTCATCGTTGCTTTCACTAGGTTTTGTATTTTCTTTTCTTAAAGCATTAACCTTGTTCGTTAAAACAACAATATAAATTAAAAACGCAACATTGAGAATTAGTGATGTGATTAAACCCCAGTTCATAATGACACTCCAATCATTTTAGAACCCACACTCATTCCTTACGTTTGTAAAGCCTGTTAGTTCTGCCATCAGGGCTGAAAGAGCTGCTATTTTTTCACCTGCGGTGGTAGCACCTACTAATAATTTAGCAGTTTCCCATGCCCCGCCTAATGCTTTAACATATTTCTTGATTTTAGTTAATTTTGCAATCGGAATTGCATTGGTAACAAGTAATTCTCCAATTGCTAAGCTACAACTCCACACGCTTTTTGTTTGGATTTTAGGTAAAGTATCTTTGAAATATTTTTGGATTTCATCTTGGTTTCCTTGTTCTAACAATTCATCAGGAATATGTTCAATAGCATCTAGTACCGGTAAAAGTTCATCTGCAGTTGCTCTACTCATTGGTGGGTTTTTTAGATTAACATTGTTTTCTGAAGACATAATTATACCACCTTTCAGTAATTTTTTCTAAACATGGAGAAATGACTTCTCTCTTATAATTCCATTTCCCTTTTTGTATAAGTTAAAACATATGGAGAGAGCTGATCGGGCAAATTCGCAAAGCTTGCGGAAACATGGTAAAATCATCATGTGGAGGTGAGCTTTTTGCTTGCAACATTGGAAAGCGCGGAAATTTTGTCTGAAGCTGAAGCACTGGCGAAAATGGTCATTGCCTCGGATATTGCCGAAAATTACCGGGACTGCTATAACAGGATGTATCATGATCCAGCCACACAGCAGAAAATCCGGAAATTTGCACGCCTGAAAGAACAGTTTGAGGAAGTCCAGCGCTTTGGCAGGTATCACCCTGATTATAAACGCATCAACAAAGAAACAAGGGAAGCCAAGAGGGAAATGGATCTGGATGAGAACGTCGCAAGATTCAGGCGGGCGGAAAATGCCCTCCAGGATCTGCTCGACCAAATCAGCCTGATGATTGGCAAATCTGTTTCTGAACATATAAAAGTGCCGACCGGAAATCCGTTTTTTGATGCCTCTTGTTCCGGCGGCTGCGGAACCGGCGGCAGCTGCAGCTGTTCCGCATAAATCGTGATAAGGCCGCAATCCGCGGCCTTTCCTTATTGTTCCGTGAAAAAAGGTATGGTACACTCATTAAAAAAAGCACGAAGGGGAAACGCTATGTTATCAGATCGGCAGGGCCTCATCATTTGGCTGTATCAGATGAAGCATACGAAACATTTACGAAGATTTGGCAATGTCCATTATGCGTCAAAAAGGATGAAGTATGCCGTCCTTTATTGTGACCGCAAAGAGATAGAGCAGGTAAAAGCGAAAATTGAAAATCTTCCGTTTGTAAGGAAAGTGGATTATTCCATGAAGCCGTTTTTAAAAACGGAATATGAAAACGCAAAACCGGACAAAGCAAAAGAATACGATTATAAAATAGGGCTATAAAGGCGCCGGGTTTGCATGCTAGCATTTCCTGCGTGTGCATCACCGCAAATCCGCCGTGCCCAAAAAAGCGTTGCTGCCCGGAAGCTCCGTCCCGCGCATTTTAAATCAAGCACATCCGGCTGCACTCTGGCCGAAATATTTATTGCAGCGGCGGAATCAGCCGGTTCATTCTTAATATGCCGATTAAATATTGATAAAAAAGGTTTTTGTCGGAAAAAGACGAAGATGGCCGGACTTCGAGTTCCACAATGTCCGCTCCTAAAGCAGCTGCGGTTTCGGCAAACAGGCTGTACCGTTTGTTTGGCTGCACCCTCGGATCCGGAATCCCTTCAAGGCAAACGTATAACGCCTGAAATTCCCCCGGATCGGTCGGTTTTAAAATGAGCACGGGCGAAGTGACAGCTTGATCCGCAACGATGGTATGAAGGGCAAGCATGCCGTGCAGCCGGTGCCGGTTTGCTTTTGCCAGTTCGATCAGTTCAAATAAATCTGTATATCCGTTTCCTAGTTCAATAAATCTTTGTTGCATCTTCATTCCTCGCTTACAAACAAATTTGCTGCTTCTATTCTACTGCACTTCTTTTTATTCGGAAAGTATTTCTGCAAAATAAACCGGGGGAGATGCCGGCCGGCTTTTTGAAACGACGTGCCCGGCCAAGAATGCGGAAAATAAAAAACCCTGCAGCCAATACTGCAGGGCCCTTCTATATCCTTATTCCGGACAGAAGGCAAAGGGAGAGGAGAAACCGGAGGAAGAACTTATGGGGAAACGTAAGTCTTCTCCGCGGTTGGCAGCAACATCTTTTGATGCTGCTGGTATCATTATGGCCAACTTTTCCTGAATTATACTTTTGCTTTAAATTTTGGTGAAAAACTTTTCCACCCGGCCGGAAAATATGGTAGGATAAGATGGAAATCTGATGATACGTGGTGACCAGCATGAGAGTCATTTCAGGCAGCCAAAAGGGCACTGTTTTAAAAGCCGTTCCGGGAATGGGAACGAGGCCTACGACAGATAAAGTAAAAGAAGCGATTTTTAATATGATCGGCCCGTATTTTGAAAAAGGCCTGGGCCTCGATTTATATGCAGGGAGCGGCGGGCTCGGGATCGAAGCCTTGAGCAGGGGTATGGAGAAAGTGATTTTCGTTGATAAGGAGATCCAGGCGCTGCAAACCGTCCGGGCCAACCTGGAAAAATGCGAATTTTTAGGCCGGAGTGAAGTATACCGGAACGATGCCGGCCGTGCATTGAAAGTGCTGGCGAAACGGGGGCTTGCCTTTGATACGGTATTTCTCGACCCGCCTTACAAAAAGCAAAAACTAACCGCGATGCTGAAATTTATCTCGGCAAACGGCCTTCTCCGTGAAAACGGTTACGCTGTTTGCGAGCACGACGCCGGACTGACCTTACCGGAAAAAGCGGGCAATCTTTTTACATATAAAACAGCACAGTACGGCATCACCGGCATCACGATTTACACGAAAAAGGGGGATGAAACCCGTGGGGAAGACCGCGATCTGCCCGGGCAGCTTTGATCCGATTACAAACGGGCATCTGGATATTATTAAAAGAGGGGCAAAAGTATTTGACAAAGTCTATGTGGCAGTGCTGAACAATATTTCAAAACAACCGCTTTTCGATATTGAAGAAAGAAAAGCGTTGATCCGGGAAGTGACAAAAGACATCCCGAATGTGGAAGTCGATTCTTTCCAGGGGCTTTTAATGGAATATGCAGAATCAAAAAAAGCGGATGTGATTATCCGGGGCTTACGGGCTGTTTCGGATTTTGAATATGAATTGCAGCTGACATCCATGAACCGTGTGCTGAATGACAGAATTGAAACCTTTTTTATCATGACAAACAACCAGTATTCTTTTCTCAGCTCAAGCATTGTGAAAGAAATCGCCAAATACCACGGCAATATTGCGGAACTGGTACCACCGGTTGTGCATGAGGCATTGAAAAAGAAATTTCAGGGGCAATAGAAAAGCGGGCGGAACCGGACATTCCGGAAGAGCTGGACGAACACAGAAGTGTTGATACAATAGAAAAAGCAATGGGAACCGGACATACCGGCCGTACATAAAGTGCCGGAAAATCCCGGGCTGGGCCGGATGTACATTTTAAACCGGCTCCCCAAAACCGGACATGCCGTTTATACACCGCACTAAAAACTTTAAAAACAGGCCCAGTTTATTTATTGAAAAATTTGCAAAGGCATCAGAAAAAGCGGGAATGCTCCCCGCTTTTTTGCGCTTTTTTCAGGCCCGGTCTGCCCGGCAGGATCGGTAATAAAGGAAAATGTACAGCACAAGACAGGACAGGGTAAATAACGGCCCGTAAATTCCAAGCCAATCCGTGACGCGCGCGTACAAGCTGCGGCCTCCACCTGGCATACCAAAAGCTTCCTGCCACGCGCTTTTTTCAGCAAAAAAGCGTAAGTAGACCGGATTCCAAACGAGCCGGATGATCACAGCCGACAGAAAACCGTGCAGCAGGCGGGCAAGAAAAAACGGCCGGAAACGGATATCTGTCTGGGCAAGAATACTGGCCACCTGCGCCTGGATGCTGAACCCGCCAAACCCGAGGATGAAGCTCGCGGCGATGACCTGCTGAAGCAGCGAGGATTCCTGCACTTCACTGATCATTTGGATTCCGAGTGTTACTTCGAAAAGGCCAGAAATGAGCGGGATGCTCAGCTTTTCCGAAAAATGCGCAAGGTGAAGCAGCTGGGAGACAAGCATGCCGAATACGGATGTGACATGCATATACAGAAGCAATTTATTAAAGACTGAAAACAGGATGATAAATCCGCCGATCATCAGAAGCGTCTGGATGGCGGACATGACAGCGTCCCCGAGCAGCTTCCCGATCGGCTTGCTGTTTTTAATTCTTGTCGCATGCAAAACGAGAAGCGCTTCTTTTAAAAGAAAGGTATGTTTCTTTTTTGGCCCTCTTATATCCTCGCCGGTTCCGTAAAAACGCATCACCAGGCCGACAATAATATTGCCCGCATAATGCGCCGCGGCAAACAGAATGCCGAGAGAAGGATTATGGAAAAAGCCGACAGCGACCGCCCCGAAAATAAAAAGAGGGCTGGAAGAACTGGTGAACGCTACAAGCCGTTCTGCTTCAACCCGGTCAATCTGTTTTTCCTGACGGAGACGGGCGGTCAGTTTCGCCCCTGAAGGATTGCCGGAAGCAAGCCCCATGGCCCAAGTAAATCCGCCAACACCTGGAACACGGAACAATGGCCGCATCAACGGCTCCAAGAGGACACCGACGAAGCGGACCACTCCGAAGCCGATCAGCAGTTCAGAAATGACAAAAAAAGGAAAAAGTGAGGGGAAAACGACTTCCCACCACATATTTAAACCTTGAATGGAGGCTTTAAAAGATTCATCCGGCAATACAATCATGGAAATCGCCATTATCGAAACGCTGAAGGCCAAAATGGCGCTTTTGAGTTTAGACTGGTACAATCTGTGTTCCTCCCCTGTCTTTCAATCCGCAGCACTTGCTCGCTTGTCCTTATAAATCAAATATACTCATAGGTCTGTAAATTAGACCATAAACTGTACGAAAGAAGGACACGAGGAGGGGGGACAATGGCGGGCCGCCCGAAAATCGGATTGGCGCTCGGCTCGGGAGGCGCCAGAGGCTTTGCGCATATCGGCGTATTGAAAGTTTTCGAAGAGGAAGGCATCCCGGTGGATATGATTTCCGGCAGCAGCATTGGGGCGCTGGTTGCGGCGCTGTACGGGGCGGGGCGGACTGTCCGCGAGATGGAGCTGCTTTCCGGTGCATTTAAACGCAAATATTATTTGGACTTTAAAATTGGCAAGATGGGCCTGATTTCGGGGAAAAGAATTGAAGATCTGATCCGTTTGCTCGTTCATGGGAAAAAACTTGAAGAATTGAACCCACCTGTTGCCGTTGTCGCCGCAAATCTTTCAAACGGCGAAAAAACGGTGTTCAAAAAAGGGCCGGTTCAAGAAGCGGTGCGCGCCAGCATTTCCATCCCTGGCATTTTTGTCCCGAAAAAAATTGGCGGCCATCTTTTTGTGGACGGCGGTGTGGTGGACCGCGTCCCGGTGTCCGTTGTAAAGGAAATGGGGGCGGAGCTTTTGATCGGGGTGGATGTTTCCGTCATGAAAAAAGAAGCGGAAATCCGCCATATTTATGATGTGATTATGCAAAGCATCGATATCATGCAGATGGAACTGGCCGAAAGCCGGAAAACGGAAGCCCATGTTTTGATCCGCCCCGATGTCTCAATGTACAGTTCAATGGCTTTTACAAATGCCGGACAAATCATTAAGATAGGGGAAGAAGCAGCAAAACAATCCGTAACTGAAATACAGCAATTGCTGGAAAAATGGAAGGAGCCCGACAAATGAAACACCGAAACATCCGGCGGCGCATATTGATTGTGGCAGTGCTGATTCTTGCCCTCCTGTCCTTTGTGCCGCTGCCTTATTATATTGAAATGCCGGGGAGTGCCATGCAGCTTGCCCCGCTGATCAAAGTAAAGGGCGGCTATCCTGAAAAAGGCCAATTGATGCTGACGACTGTCCGTATGGGCCGCGCGAATCCGTATACGTATCTTTGGGCAAAAATGAGAAAACACGAGGATGTCGTACCGGTTCGTGAAATTATGGATAAAAATATGACGGACGAGGAATACAATGTCTATCAGCTTTATTTAATGGAATCAGCAAAACATAATGCCATCCAGGCTGCTTTTAAGAAGGCAAAAAGGCCGTTCAGCTCCCATTACGAAGGGATTTATGTCCTGAATGTATATGACGGGATGCCGGCCGCAAAAGTGCTCAAAGCCGGGGACAGAATTACAAAAGTGGACGGCCATGCATTCAAGTCTTCCAAACAGTTTATGAACTATGTCGCAAAGAAAAAAGCCGGGGACAAAGTGAAATTGGACTATATGCGTCATAAAAAGGCGAAGATGGCAACCGTTGCACTTGCAAAATTCAAGGAAAACCATCATAAAACGGGAATCGGGATCAGCCTTGTCGATGACCGGACCGTCAAATCCGACCCGGCTGTGAAAATGGATACCGAAAAAATCGGTGGCCCTTCCGCCGGGCTGATGTTCACATTGGAAATCTACAACCAGCTGACCAAACAGGACATCACAAAAGGCTATAAAATTGCCGGAACCGGAACCATTTCGCCAAACGGGGAGGTCGGCCGCATCGGCGGGATTGATAAAAAAGTGATTGCAGCGGACAAAGCAGGGGCGGACATTTTCTTTGCTCCAGATGATACGATTACACCTGAAATGAAAAAAGCCGAGCCTGGCATCAAGCCGAATTACGAAGAGGCAAAAGCGGCGGCGAAAGAAATCGGGACGAACATGAAAATTGTACCGGTCAAAACACTGGATGATGCACTCGCCTATTTAAACGGCCTGAAACAAAAATAACCGGAAAGCCGCTTGTTTTAGCGGCTTTTCCCTGTAAAGAAGGGGGAAGGCTGTCACGCATCCCGGGCTTTTGCCTGCAAGTCTGAAATGTAATGTGGGTTCCGGTTTTCCGCCTGTAAAAAGCTGAAAATCATGCGTTTCATCGGTTTTTCGCTTGCAAAAAGGTGTTAGCCTGCATGCCTGCAGTTTTTTCGCTTGCAAAAAGGAGAACAGCCTAAGTATGCGGCTTTCTCGTCTGCAAAAAGCCGTTCTCATAAAATCATGCGTTTCATCCGGTTCTTCCCAGCCGCATGCCCGAAGCTTTTCCGCCTGTAAAAAGACAGCCTACGGATTCACGCGCCATCCGTTTTTTCGTCTGCAAAAAAAGGCGGCTTGCTGAATTCCCGGATCATTAAGTGTTCCCGTTCGTTTGCCGGAAGCGGGAGGGCATATATCCGCGCGGCTCTTATGTCCGGTGCAAGCAACGGGGCAGTTTGCAGCGAAAATTTTGAAATAATAGGAACCGGTACCGTTTTTTTCACGCTGTTCAAATAGCGCCTTCCCGTTTCGTTCATGGCGAGCAGCCGGATATACGACGGTTTTGCCGCATGTTTTTTGATTTCTGCTTTTTTGGCATTGGTTAACAAATGGGTGCAAATTCGCTGCAGTCTTGTCCACGTGTATCGTTTTGTTTTCACTTTTTCCATGAAGTCGGGAAAACTGTTGGCAGATGCCGCGGCTTTTTTTAAACGGTATTCAATGCCTTCTTCCACTTCATAAATGGCGCGTAATTCTTCTTCAGATGAGGAAAGCAGCCGGTAGTGCAAAAAAGGCCAGTAAAGCGCCCAATGCAGGAAGTGCCCGTTGTTGTTGCGGTGCCGGCTCAGTACATGAAATGCTGGTTCCGGCAGCACCGGGCGGGCAGCGTGCAGATCTTCGGTTTGCAAGATGGTTTTTCTGATGGCGCTTGCACTTGCAATTTCACCGGTTATCGCGACGTCATGGTGCCCAGCCGCTTTTCTCTGGACGGTAAAAGCCTCCATCGCCGGGTTTTGCCTTGCTGCCGCGAGCATATAATGGAAGCCGAGAATATTATTGGGTGAGCTTAAATCGAGCGTACTGTCGCCTGGTGCGAGCTTCTGAAAGCTGTTTGATAGCGCTGCCGGATAGCTGATCCCTTTTTTGACCTCGCGCTTGACGGATGCGTTAAATGCCGCTTCGTTTTGAAGCAGGACGGCAGCCGCCTGGCGGAATGCTTCGATGTCGCCGGATTCGCTGCCGAAGCAGAAGCTTTTGCACTGCAAAGCGTCCAAAATGGCAATCCCGCCTGCCGCAAATTTTTCGGCGGGCTGGACGGCAAATGCATACGGCAGTTCGACAACGAGATCCGCGCCCGATAATACGGCCATCTCCGCCCGCGTCCATTTTGAAACAAGCGCCGGCTCGCCCCGCTGCATAAAATAGCCGCTCATTACGGCAATGATACACTCTGCGCCTGTCATCCGCCGCGTCTCGCGAAGATGGTGCAAATGGCCATTATGAAAAGGATTGTACTCCACAATGATGCCGGTACTTTTCAATTGTGATTCCCCTTTCCGGAAGATTTGGATGTTTAAAAGCACCCGTTTGGGATAAGTTATTTTTAACATAACCGGCAAAAAAAGCAATCCTGCCTGCTGCAAAATTTTTTTGAAAAAACGGGGAGTCTTGAAGATGAAAGCGTAAAAAGGACGCGTCTTAAACAAGCCCGGGCCGGTTTCTGGTTTGAAGAAAAATTTTCGTTGTGGACATCATGGTTGTAAAGCAAAAAATATTGACAAAAGGTATGAGGGAAGCTATAATTACCTTTGTTGTCTTGGGGTGATGAAAGTGAAATGGTCTGCCATTCAATTGCAAAAATTTCGGGACAAGCGCTTTGAGATAGATGAATCGGTTGATATTACAAAAGATTTAATGGAAACTGATTCCGAGATCCGCGGGGCTTCGCCTTTTCACGTAACGGGAACGGGGAGTGCTCAGCAGGGCAGGGTGACGTTTGACCTTCACATTGAAGGAACGCTTGTGCTGCCTTGTGCCCGGACGCTTGTTGATGTACATTACCCGGTAGACTTGAAATCGACAGAAACGTTTCTTCTCGAGCCTTCCGATTATGAAGGCACTGAAGATGAAGAAGTGCATGTTGCCGAAAATGAGGTCATTGATTTGATCCCGGTTATGAAAGAATTGATTTTGCTCGATATTCCCATGCAGGTTTTCAGTGAGGAAGCCAAAAAAGGCGAACTGCCGCATACGGACAACTGGCAGGTGCTGACGGAGGACGAGTATCTGGAAATGGAGCAGAAGGCGGAAAAAGCGGTAGACCCGCGTATGGCCGACCTTGCGAAATTTTTTGACCAGGATTCTGAATAACCGCCATCTTCGGCTAAATGATATGCTGATCTCTTATAAGGAGGTGGGAAGAATGGCTGTACCTTTTAGAAGAACTTCTAAAACGGCAAAAAGAAAACGCCGCACACATTTTAAATTGCAAGTTCCCGGCATGATTGAATGCCCGCGATGCGGTGAAATGAAAATGGCACACCGCGTATGCCCATCTTGCGGTTATTACAAAAACAAAGTTGTGGTAAATAAATAATAAAAGAGCACGGCGCAAACCCGTGCTTTTTTATTTGCCTTCAAAACGCCATCCCTTTCCGCCAAAAGCTTCTCCCCGTTCCTCCTTTTTTTCTCGAAATTTCGTCTATCTTTTCTATCAACGGCATATGAATAGTATTAAAAAGGATGGGGGGAAAGATATGCCGGCAGTCAGACAGGATGCCTGGACACAGGAAGAAGATTTGCTGCTATCGGACATTGTGTTGCGCCATATTCGCGAAGGCAGCACGCAGCTCCGGGCGTTTGAAGAGGCAGGGAAGCGGATGAACCGGACCGCAGCGGCATGCGGGTTCAGGTGGAATTCTTATGTGAGAAAGCAGTACGCCTCAGAAATTGAAGCCGCAAAAAAAGAAAGAAAGGAAAAAAAGCAGCTCGTCCGAGATTCCGGGAGAGCACCGGCTGAAGAAGGGCAGCAGACAGAAGCAACGCTGTTTGATGCCATCCGTATCCTTCAGCAGCTTGCGGAAAAAAGCAGGCACGAGAGTGGGCAGTTGTCCGCATCCCGGCGCGGTACAGAGGAATGGAAAAGCAAATATGAGGCGCTGCTTCAAAAGTATCTTGAAGAAAAGGAAAAGCATGAGCAGCTGCAAAAAGAATACAGTGCGCTCCTTTCCATTATGGAAAAAGCACGGCAGTTGTCTGAACAAGATTAAAGCGGCGGCACATCCCCTGGACCTTAAAAGGCAGGGGACATTTTTTGTTCGTAAAAGGCAAAAAAAGAACCGGAATCCGGTTCTTTAAGAAGAGGTCGTTTTTTTGTCCTGTTTTGCGTCTTTCAGCTTCACGCCGTGCGGCAACCAGACAAACGGGTTTTCACTCAAATCGCGTTCGACATTATAAGGAACAGGTTTGAACCCCATTTTTTCCCAAAATCCTCGCGACTTCAGGCGGGCGTTTGTTTTAATCGGCAGCCCGAAGCTTTTGGCAAAATCAACAAGCGCCCGGCCGTAATTCTTATATTGATAGTTCGGGAGCACTTCCAGCTTCCAAAGTTCCAAAAATGTTTGCGGGGGGTCAAAATAGAGATCGTATTTTGCATCCCGTTCGTAAAGGCTCATGCGCGCAACGAGTTTATCGGCAAAATAAATGCCGTAAAATGGCGAGTCGGCGTTGTCTTCAATAATATTGTCCTGCAAATCTTCAAGCATGGACAGTTCCTGCTGCCCGTACTCTTTAAACTGCTTGAATTCTTCGAGCGTTTTGTAGTTCACTTTCAGCCTTTCCACTTGATAAGCCATATCAATTCCCCCATCCCTCTTTATATGCTGTGTCGCAGCAGCATGGCGGCGATTCTTACATAAAACCGGTTGATATTATCATTATATAACAAACAATTGGAAGAATGAAAGAAATACGTGTAAACGGTCGCACACCATTTGTCTGGAATTTTCTTTTCCATTCCCTTATTGCCTGTTAAAATGGAGCAAAGAAAATGGAAAGGGGCGGGCAAAATGAAAATTGGGGTGATTGGCGCTGGTGCGATCGGTTTATTATACGGGGGTTGGCTTGGAAAGTTGCATGAAGTGACCTTGTTTCCAAATACGAAGGCGCAGGCCGTAGAGCTGAATGAAAAAGGGATTACCGTAAAAGACGGCGCATCTTCGTTCAGAACTTTCGTCAAAGCGGATGACACGTTCTCTTCGCTTTCCTCCCAGGATCTAGTCATTGTTGCCGTCAAGCAATATGACCTTCCTGCTGTGACAACCGTTTTAAAAAACGAAGATGGCGGGGTGCCGGTCTTGTTTTTGCAAAACGGCATGGGCCATCTTGTTCTTCTTGAAGAATTGCCGCAAAAAACGATCCTTGTCGGTACGGTAGAGCACGGCGCATCCCGGCTTGACGGCACAACGGTGAAGCATAATGGGCACGGCAAAACGAATATCGCCGTCTACCGCGGGAAATGGGATGAAAGCGTGCATTTGCATACGGATGCTTTCCCGTTCACGGTGCAGCCGGATTATGAGCTGATGCTTTTGCGCAAATGTTTTGCCAATGCCGTCATCAATCCGCTCACAGCCGTTTTAAAGGCAAAGAACGGGGAACTGGTCAAAAACCCGCATTATGCCCGTGTGTTCCGCGCCGTATTTGAAGAACTGGCGGCGCTTTTCCCGAAACTTTCGCGGGAAAAGATGTGGGAGGAAGTCACCGGCATTTGCAAAAATACGTGCGAAAATGAATCGTCCATGCTGAAAGATGTGAAAAAAGGAGCACGGACCGAGATTGACGCGATTCTCGGTTACATGCTGGAAACGGCTGCCCGTCAAAACAGCCAGGTTCCGCTTGCGTCCGCCCTTTATGAAATGGTGAAAGGGATGGAGGATAAGGGGTGAGGCACGTTCCGTGTGTTGCCGCCGTGCCCGCAGCGGCCGGAAACAAGGTTTCAGTTGTTGCAACGAGCAGGCAGGCTTTTTTTCTTTTTTTCACAAAAATGCTATACTCAATGAGAAAATCAATGAAAACGAGAAAGGAAGAATCATTTGATGGAACTGGAAAACTTTTCAATTCCAGCAACGAATCGGTTCGCTTCCCTCTATCTTGCGCAAAAATCTCCTGTAAAGGATTTTTTTCATTATGATATAACGGATGCTTCTGTTTTCCATAAAAGAGTGGAAGATTTAAAAAAACGGGCTTTTAACCGGGAAGGGCTGGCAGATTGTATCGGGCACTATATGGAAAAATTTGGAATCTCCCCGGAGACGGCCCATTCCTTGGAAAAATTAAGGCAGCCGAACGCTGCTGTTGTGATCGGTGGCCAGCAGGCAGGGCTATTAACAGGGCCGCTTTATACGATCCATAAACTGATTTCGATTATCCGGCTTGCCAGTGAGCAGGAAGAAGCCCTGCAAATTCCGGTTGTACCTGTTTTCTGGATCGCGGGCGAGGACCATGACTATTTGGAAGTGAACCATATTTATGCCGAACAGGAAAGGCGTTTAAAAAAATTTAGTTATGCTGAAGGGCCGCTTGAGAAAAAAATGATCTCTGATACCACACCGGATCCTGCCCATTTAAAAAAATGGATACATAAAGTTTTTGAAGCATTTGGCGAAACCGAACATACCAATGCCCTTCTTTCCAAGCTGGAGGCGTTTGCAGACAGGGCACAAAGCCTTTCTGACCTGTTTGCCTGCATGATTCACGATCTTTTCAAGGCATACGGGGTGCTGCTCATCGATTCGGCTGATGCACACTTGCGGAAGATCGAGGCGCCGTTTTTTGAACGGATGATCCAGGATTATGACAAGATTACGGAAGCGGTCCTCTGGCAGCAGCAGGAAATCGCGCAGTTTGAGTTTCCAAAAGCGATTGATATTTCCAGGCGGGCGCTGAATCTTTTTTATTATGACGGCAAGGAACGGATTTTGCTGGAGTACAGTCCGGAGCAAGGCGGATTTACCGGAAAAGGCGGCAGCCCCTTTTTTACAGAGGAAGCGTTGTGCGCGCTTTGTGCGAAAAGCCCTGAACGGCTGAGCAATAATGTTGTCACAAGGCCGCTTATGCAGGAATGGCTCTTCCCAACCCTTGCGTTTATCGGCGGGCCGGGCGAAATTGCGTACTGGGCCGAGCTGAAGCGGGTGTTTGAAGAAATGGGGATTCTGATGCCGCCTCTTGTGCCGCGACTCAATATCACGTTGCTTGAGAGAGCGGTCCAAAGGGATATCGAGGAACTGGAACTCGATATCGGGCATGTATTAAAATACGGGACCCGGAAAGAGCGGGAAAAATATTGGAATGACGCAAAAGATGAGAATATGGACGCGCTCATTGCAGAAACGGAAAACATGCTGAAAATGCAATACGATAAAATTTTTGCCGCAATTGGAAAGGGGTTGGAACCGCTTGCCCGCAAAAATCTCGATTTTCACCTGGGGCAGCTTGCGTTTTTGCAGCGGAAAGTGGATGAAGAGATTGCGGGAAAACATGAAAACATCCTTGAAAAATACGCGCGGGTCGAACGTGCCTTGCGCCCGGACGGCAATCCCCAGGAAAGGGTCTGGAACCTTTTTTATTTCCTTAACAAATATGGGGCGGACTTTATCCACACCCTTGCCGCCCTGCCGTTCACATTTGACGGCACACATAAACTCGTTAAAATTTAACCGGCTGACAGCGGCCGGCTTTTTTTATGCAAAAAAACAGGGGGTTTTGGTTCACGATGCTTTGTTGGAAAAATGAATTGTAAAGACGCTTCCCGCACGATACCGACGTGGTTTTGGTTCATGATGCTTTTTTGAAAAAATAATTGCAAAGCGAAAAAGCGGGTTGCCGGGACTCACCATGTTGGAACAAGGCTTTACGGCAGGCAAGTTTTAAATTGATTTTTTCTTGCAAAAAGCAGGAAAACGGAGCTGCGAGGAGAATATAAAAATTAAAGTGGTGAAAGGTGGGGGATTGTGGTAAATTATTAATATGAAGTGGGAAGCGGGGGGCACGCGCCAATGTTCATGGGAGAATACCGGCACAATATCGATGTAAAAGGCCGTTTGATTGTACCGGCCAAATTCCGTGAACAGCTTGGCGATACGTTTGTCATTACCCGCGGGCTTGACCGTTGCATTTTCGGTTACCCTGCGGATGAATGGAAACAGGTGGAAGAAAAACTGAAGTCCCTTCCGTTAACGAAAAAAGATGCCCGCGCATTCACACGATTTTTCTTTTCGGGGGCGACCGAATGCGAGTGGGACAAGCAAGGGCGCATTCTTATTCCCGCACCGCTCCTTTCCTATGCGAAACTCGAAAAAGAATGCGTGGTGCTCGGCGTTTCCAATCGAATTGAGATTTGGAGCAAAGATTTATGGGAAGAATATTTTCAGGAATCGGAGGCTTCTTTTGCTGATATTGCGGAAAACCTCATCGATTTTGACCTTTAACATGTTCGATTGGATAGGAGATTCAGTATGTTTCAACACAAGACCGTTTTGCTGAAAGAAACCGTTGACGGGCTACATATTAAACCGGACGGGATTTATGTTGACTGCACGCTCGGTGGCGGGGGCCACAGCGCCTATTTGCTTCAGCAGCTTACCGGCGGGCATTTATACGCTTTTGACCAGGATGAAACGGCGATTCAGCATGCCAAAGAAAAGTTTGCCCATGACCAAAACAGGATCACTTTTATTAAAAGCAATTTCCGGTATTTAAAATCAGAATTGAACGCGCGCGGTGTGCAGGCTGTCGACGGCATCTTGTATGATTTGGGCGTTTCCTCTCCCCAGCTTGATACACCGGAACGGGGATTCAGCTATCAGCATGATGCACCGCTCGATATGCGGATGGACCTCGATGCGCCGCTTACCGCTTATGAAGTCGTCAATGAATGGCCGTATGAAAAACTGGTCCGGATCTTTTTCCGGTACGGGGAAGAAAAATTTTCAAAACAAATTGCCCGCAAAATCGAGGCGTCCCGTGCCAAAAAACCGATCGAAACAACCGGTGAACTGGCCGATTTAATTAAAGAAGCGATTCCTGCACCCGCACGAAGAAAAGGCGGGCATCCGGCAAAAAGGGTCTTTCAGGCGATCCGGATTGCCGTGAACGATGAATTATCTGCTTTTGAAACGTCTTTAACGGATGCCATTTCGCTTTTAAAACCAGGCGGGCGGGTCTCTGTCATTACATTTCATTCCCTGGAAGACCGCATTTGTAAAAATATATTGAAAGAATACAGCAGTGCAGGAGATTTGCCGCATGGGCTGCCTGTCATCCCAAAAGAATACGAGCCCGTATTAAAACTCATTACGAGGAAACCCATTGTCCCGAATGATGAGGAAGTGGGCGAGAACAACCGGTCAAGGTCGGCTAAACTGCGCATTGCGGAAAAACGCTAAGAAAATAGAGGAGGGAGTTTTTTGAGTAATTTAGCAAGGCAGCCGAAACGTGCGCTGGAACAGCAACAACAGATTGAAAAAAGAGTAGCACCGGCCACAAGACGCGCGCAGATCACTTTAGGGGAAAAAATCATCGCAAGCCTTTTTGCTTTGTTCGTGTTGATTATGGCCGTGAAGATCGTATCGACGGAAGCTGCAATTTATAATGTCAACCGGTCGATTGAAGATACAAAAACCACGATCCAGAACAAAAACAAGGTGACCGATGATTTGAAAATGCAAGTAAGCGAATTGAGCCGCTACGACCGTATTTACGAAAAGGCAAAAAAACTCGGCTTGAAATTGGACGAGAATAATGTCAAGGTTGTTGAAAATAAATGAAGTCCAGAAAACTGAATACAAACAGGGGGGCAGCGATATTATTTATCATATTCGGTCTGTCCTTTTTTATTATCGCCGTAAGGTTTTTGACGATTGAAATCACAGGGCAGGCAGACGGGAAAGTGCTCGCGGCAAAAGCGGCGAAAAAATATTTGCGGACAAGCGCCATTCCCGCTTCCCGCGGCAATATTTACGATGCAAGCGGGGAAGTGATCGCCGAAAATGTTGTTTCGTACAATCTGGTCGCCGTTTTGGACCCGAAAGTCACGATTGATCCGGAACATCCGAAACATGTTGTCAACCCTCGAAAAACCGCCCAGGCCCTTGCGAAATATATTGACATGCCCGAATCAAAAATTTATTCGCTCCTGACACAAAAAGGGCGGTTTCAAGTGGAGTTCGGGAAGGCGGGGCAGGATATTCCGTATAACGTAAAAAATGAAATTCAAAAACAGAACTTGCCGGGCATCCAGTTCGAAGCCGTGCCGAAACGCACGTATCCGAACGGTTCGTTTGCCTCCCATCTGGTCGGCTATGCGCAGAAAAATGAGACAGGCGGCCAAATGGCAGGTGTAATGGGAATCGAAAAAAGCATGAATGCCGCTTTGGAAGGCAAAGACGGAAAAATCAGTTATGAAGGCGACTTTTGGGGATATATTTTGCCAAACGCGCATAAAAAAGTCACCAAACCGAAAAACGGGGAAAATGTCTATTTAACGATTGACAAGAAAATCCAGTCTTTCGTTGAAGATGCGCTTGGCAAAGTCCAGAAACAATACAATCCGAAAAAAGCGTTTGTTGTCGTGGCCGATCCGAAAACGGGTAAGATACTGGCAATGGGGCAGCGGCCGACATTTGATCCGGAAACGCGGAAAGGTTTGAGCGATGCTTGGCAGGACGATCCAGTCGAAACCGCTTATGAACCGGGCTCAACGATGAAAATTTTTACCTTGGCGGCGGCCGTCCAGGAAGGCGTTTTTCACCCGAATGCGACCTATAAGTCAGGAGAATTCCGGGTGAAAAATGTGCCAAACCCGATTAAAGACCATAATGGCGGGGTCGGCTGGGGCAGGATCACCTTTTTAGAAGGGCTGCAGCGTTCTTCTAATGTTGCATTTGCCACATTGCTGGATTATATTAAGCAGGATAAATTTAAGCAGTATTTGGAAGCGTTCGGGTTCGGGAAACAGACGAAAGTCGGCTTGCCGAATGAAGCTTCCGGCAAAATTTTATACGATTATCCGATTGAACGGTATACGTCGACATTCGGGCAGGGTACAACCGTTACCGCGATGCAGATGATTCAGGCGG
Organism: Weizmannia sp. FSL K6-3076; assembly: GCF_038007245.1. NCBI lineage: Bacteria > Bacillati > Bacillota > Bacilli > Caryophanales > Bacillaceae > Heyndrickxia > Weizmannia sp. FSL K6-3076. The sequence goes on from NZ_JBBOWU010000001.1 coordinate 1,187,919, forward strand.
CAACAGCTATTGCCAATGACGGGAAAATGATGAAACCGTATGTAGTCGAGAAAGTGGTCAATCCCGCAACCGGAAAAACGGAAAAAACAAAACCAACCGTTGCCGGCAACCCGATCAGCGCGGATACCGCGAAAAAAGTCCGGGATTATTTGCGGACGGTTGTGACGAATAAAAAAACCGGAACCGGCACGGCCTATAACATTCCGGGCTACGAGGTGACCGGCAAAACCGGTACCGCCCAGATCCCGAATCCGAACGGCGGCGGATATTTAACCGGTACCGATAATTATATCTTTTCTTTTCTCGGTATGGCGCCGAAAGACAATCCGAAATTAATCGTTTACGCCGTTGTCCAGCAGCCGCATTTAAAAGCCGGCGAGCTTGGCGGCGAACCGGTTAAAGCGCTGTTTAACCCGATTATGAAGAACAGCCTGCAATATTTAAACATTAAACCGGCAAAAGGAAAGACCGTACGCCTTGCCAAGCTTCCTGATTTTACGGGTGACAGCCGGTCAGAAGCGTCATCTGCCGTAAAAGCATTGGGCCTTACCCCTGTTGTGCTCGGCGATGGCGATGCCGTAACGGCCCAGGAACCCAGGGCACAGGGACAACTGCTGCCGGGCGCAAAAGTATTTTTGAAAACAAATGGCAATAAAGTAATGCCGGATATACGCGGCTTTTCGAAACGCGACGTGGCGGGCGCTGCCAAACTGCTCGGCCTCCGCCTGACCATAAGCGGGGAAGGTTATGCCGTATCCCAAAGCATTCCGGCAAAATCAAAAGTGAAATCCGGACAGGCCCTTACTGTAAAATTTAAAAACCCTTAGGCGGCCGGTAGAAGGAATACCGAAAAAAAGCAAGCACAAGGCTTGCTTTTTTTCATGCGTGTGAAAAGGTACTAGCCGGATGCGTACAAGCATATAAATGGGTATAAAGGCAACAAAGGGCATTTTATGCGCCCGGAGCGGATTTTTCAGGGTTAAAGGAAACCAAGAGAAGGCTGAAATCTTTCATCTTTCCTACCCAGGAATCTGCTGCTTTGAGATTTAAATGAAGGAGGCGCGCTCGTGAAACGTGTATCCAATGTTACGGTGAGAAAGCGGCTTGTTTTTATATTGCTTTGCGGGATTGTCATTTTCAGCATTATAGATGTGCGGCTCGGCTATGTCCAGTTCGGGCTCGGGGATATGCTGACGAACAGGGCAAAAGCGCTATGGAGCAGAAGCATCCCTTTTGAAGGGGAGCGGGGAAAAATCGAAGACAGAAACGGTGTGCCGATCGCCTCCAACCAAAGTGCCCCGACGATTTTTATCATTCCGAGGCAGGTCAAGGATCCGGCAAAAACGGCTGAAAAACTGGGGGACGCCCTTGATGCAGACAAAGAAAAGCTTTATAAAGAAATTACACAGGTCAGATCGATTGTCAGAATAAAAGAAGGGCGGAAAATCAGCAATGAAAAGGCAAATGCCGTACGCCGCCTTGGGCTTTCAGGGGTCTATATCGCGGAAGATTCCAAGCGGTATTATCCGTTCGGCCGTTACCTTTCGCATGTACTCGGATTCACTGGTGCCGACAATCAGGGGCTGACCGGGCTCGAACTGTATTATGATGATGCGCTGAGCGGAAAAAAAGGGGCAGTCGAGTTTTATACGGACGCAAAAGGGAAGAAAAAGATGAAGGATATGGCAGATGAATATGAACCGCCAAAAAACGGGCTTGACCTGAAACTAACGGTTGATACAAAAGTCCAGACGGTTATTGAACGTGAACTCGATAATGCTGAAAAAAAATATCATCCGGACGGGCTGATTGCGATCGCCATGGACCCGGGCACCGGGGAAATTCTCGGGATGTCCAGCAGGCCGAGCTATACGCCTGACAATTATAGAAATGTGCCACAGGAAGTGTATAACCGGAACCTGCCGATCTGGAGCACATACGAACCGGGCTCGACATTTAAAATTATCACACTTGCCGCCGCCCTTGAAGAAAAGAAAGTGAATTTGACAAAAGACAAATTTTACGATTCCGGCGCGGTTGAAGTCGGAGGCTCGACGCTGCACTGCTGGAAAAGGGGCGGGCACGGCAGCGAAACGTTCCTTGAAGTCGTCCAAAATTCATGCAACCCGGGCTTTGTCGAACTTGGCGAAAGGCTCGGAAAAAATACATTATTCAAATACATCCGCAATTTCGGGTTTGGCACAAAAACCGGTGTGGATCTATCCGGCGAAGCTTCCGGCATTTTGTTCAACCTTGACCGCGTCGGGCCGGTTGAACTGGCGACAACGGCTTTCGGGCAGGGGGTTTCTGTTACGCCGATCCAGCAGGTGGCAGCGGTCTCGGCTGCCGTAAACGGCGGGATTCTTTACAAACCGTATATTGCAAAGGAACTCGTTGACCCTAAAACAGGGGAAACGGTCATGCGGAAAAACCCGGTTGCCAAAAGAAGGGTGATCTCGGAAAACACATCGAAACAAATCCGCCATGCGCTTGAAACAGTTGTCACACAAGGGAGCGGAAAAAATGCTTATGTGGACGGTTATCCGGTCGGCGGGAAAACCGGGACGGCGCAAAAAGCCAAAAACGGCCGCTATCTCGAAAACAATTATGTTTTATCCTTTATCGGTTTCGCCCCGGCCAATGATCCGAAAATCGTCGTCTACTTGGCGGTCGATAATCCGAAAAATACGATCCAATTCGGCGGCCAGGTGGCAGCCCCGATCGCGGGCACGATCATCGGCGACAGCCTGCGTGCCATGGGCGTCAAGCCGGTGAAAAACCAGGCGGAAAAAGAAAAAAGTTATTTTGAAACGCCAACGGTAAAAGTGCCGAATTTAATCGGAGAGACGAAAAAAGAGATGATGAACGATCAATATAATCTCAAACTTGATGTCAGCGGATCCGGAAACAAGGTGATCCGGCAGTCCCCTGAAGCAGGCGTGAAAGTGGAAGAGGGCTCAACGATCCGGGTTTACATGCAGTAAAATAGATTCACCAATTCCGGAATGGGCCCCGCTAGGCTCAACAATCCGGATTTGCATGCAGAAAAACAGGGCGGCGCCGTATGTCCGGCCGCCCGTGTTTTTGTTTCAAGAGGCATAAACAAGCTCTTTCGGCGTACATTTTAAAAATCAACAGGACTTCATAGCTTAATGGCCGTTTTTTTTGTACAATAGAAAAGGACTGTATTACATGTATACACAAAGAAGATGCAGCAACAAGGGTTTGGAACAGGAAGGGTTGGAAGCAAAATGAAGTTACATACATTGTTAGAGGCATTACCATTTGTGAAAATGCCTGCAGTGAATCCGGAAATTACGGAACTTGTCCAGGATAACCGGCTTGTCACGAAAAACAGTCTGTTTATTTGTATCAAGGGCTATACGGTTGACGGGCATAAGTTTGCCGTTGATGCGGCCAAACGGGGTGCAGCAGCCATTTTAGCCGAAAAGCCGGTCGATGTGGATATACCAGTTATTATCGTCCGCAATACAAAACGGGCAATGGCGCTCCTTGCAGACCGGTTTTACGGGCAGCCGTCCCGCAAGTTTCGCCTTGTCGGAATTACCGGCACAAACGGAAAAACAACTACGAGCCATATTATCGAAAAAATATACCGGGATGCAGGCAGAACGACCGGCCTGATTGGCACGATGTATATGAAAATCGGCGATGAAACACTGGAAACGAAAAACACAACGCCGGACAGTCTGACATTGCAAAAAACATTCCATGAAATGAACGCGCGCGGTGTCACCGATTGTGTGATGGAAGTTTCTTCGCATTCGCTTGTTGAAGGCCGGGTGCACGGCTGCGACTATGATATTGCCGTTTTCACAAATCTCACGCAGGATCATCTCGATTATCATAAAACGATGGCGGAATACCGGCGCGCCAAAAGTTTATTGTTTTCGCAGCTCGGGAACTCCTGCCCGCAAGATAAGCCGAAATATGCCATCTTAAATGCAGATGACGCCGCATCAAAGGAATTTGAACAAGTAACCGCGGTGCCTGTCATTACGTACGGGATCGACCATGATGCGGATTTTATGGCCGAAAACATTGACATGCACGCCCGCGGGACAACATTCACGCTTGTGACGCCTTTTGAGAAACGGGAAGTTCGGCTCAAGCTCGCCGGGAAGTTCAGCGTCTATAATATGCTTGCAGCGATCGCAGCCGGGGTTATATCCGGGGTGCCGCTTGATTCAGTCATTAAAACGGCGGAAGCGATGGAAGGCGTACGCGGCCGGTTTGAACTCGTAAACGGCGGCCAGGATTTTTCCGTGATTGTCGATTACGCGCACACGCCCGACAGTCTGGAAAATGTCCTGAAAACGATCCGGCAGTTTGCCCGCAAAAAAATCTTTGTCGTTGTCGGCTGCGGCGGCGACCGCGACAAAACAAAGCGGCCGGTGATGGCGCAAATTGCTTGCAAATATGCGGATTATCCGATTTTTACATCGGATAATCCGCGCAGTGAAGATCCGCTTGCCATTTTGCGCGAGATGGAAAAAGGGGTAGAAGGTGAGCAATATGAATGCATCCCCGACCGGAGGGAAGCAATCAAAACAGCCATTTTCCGTGCAGAGGCGGGGGATGTTGTCCTGATTGCCGGAAAAGGCCATGAAACGTATCAAATCATTGGAAATGAAGTGCATCATTTTGATGACAGGGAAGTTGCACTGGAAATGATAAAGGAGCGGTGAAGCATATGTTATCATTCGGGGATACAGCCCGCCTTTTCAGTTTGGGCCGCGGCATGGAGATGGCGCTCGAATTTGCCACAGTCAGCGTGTTTGCGGATGTAAACCAGCCAAAGGGATTATACGTCCCTTTTTCTGAACCGGACATTAACCGGGCAATTGCACACGGGGCAATCGCGGCGCTTTGGAAAAACGATGCACCCGTGCCCCGCTATATACCGAATGATTTTCCGCTGTTTATGGCAGAGGATGTTTCTGTTGCTTTTACACAACTGGTACAGTTTTATCTAAAAAAAATGGAAAGCAAGGATTTGGATATGAAGACAACTTTTATTTTTTACGGACCGGAATTGCGGGAAAAAAACCCTCATACATATGATTTGGCGGATGCGGAAAACAGGAAGCGGCTGCTTTGTGCATGCAGGCGCCACGGGAGGGAAAAAGCATGATCGAGCAAGTGATTTTTTTTACAACGCTGATGGCTTTTTTGATTTCCGTGCTGCTTTCGCCCGTTTTTATCCCTTTTTTAAGGAGATTGAAATTCGGCCAGAGCATCCGGGAAGAAGGCCCGAAATCGCACCAGAAAAAATCCGGGACGCCGACAATGGGCGGCTTGATTATTTTGGTATCGATCATTGCATCCACACTGATCATGGCCGGTAAATTCGCAGAACCGACTGTAAGAATTTACCTTTTGCTGCTTGTGACGATCGGATTCGGGCTGCTCGGATTTTTGGACGACTTTATTAAAGTGGTGATGAAGCGGAATCTTGGCCTTACATCAAAGCAGAAACTGCTCGGCCAGATTCTCGTTGCCATCATTTTTTATGTCGTTTTCCGCCACTTCCATTTATCTTCGGAAGTCTCGATTCCGTTTACGGACAAATCGGTCGATTTCGGCTGGTTTTACTTTGTTATCATTCTTCTCTGGCTTGTCGGGTTTTCCAATGCGGTCAATCTGACGGATGGGCTTGACGGCCTTGTATCCGGGACGGCAGCGATTGCTTTCGGGGCATTCGCCGTTTTGGCATGGAACCAGTCACAGGCGGATGTCGCCCTGTTTTCGGTTGCCGTTGTCGGGGCCGTGCTCGGTTTTCTCGTCTTTAATGCCCATCCGGCAAAAGTTTTCATGGGGGACACCGGCTCACTTGCATTGGGCGGAGCGATTGCCGCCATTTCAATTCTGACCAATCTTGAGATTCTTTTAATTGTGATTGGCGGCGTTTTTGTCATTGAGACTTTGTCTGTCATTCTCCAAGTGATATCATTTAAGACAACAGGAAAAAGAATTTTTAGGATGAGCCCGCTGCACCACCATTATGAGCTTTCGGGCTGGTCGGAATGGCGTGTTGTCGTGACGTTCTGGGCGGTAGGCCTTTTGTGTGCGATTTTAGGAATTTATATCGAGGTGTGGATGTAACATGAAAAATATCACGGAATATGAACATAAAAAAGTATTGGTACTCGGGCTGGCGAAAAGCGGGGTGAGCGCGGCCTCCCTGTTGCACCGGCTCGGGGCGTTTGTGACGGTGAATGATTATAAACCGCTTGAAGAGAACCCGGAGGCGCAGGGGCTTTTGGAACAGGGGATTAAAGTCATTTGTGGCAGCCATCCAATTGAACTATTGGATGAAGGCTTTGAACTGATTGTGAAAAATCCGGGCATCCCTTATTCGAACCCGCTTGTTGCGGGGGCGATTGAAAAAGGGATCCCGGTCATTACCGAAATCGAGCTGGCTTATAAAATTGCAGAATGCCCGATGGTCGGCATTACGGGAACGAACGGGAAAACGACGACTACCACGTTGATTTATGAAATTTTCCAGGCGGATCCGCATCTTGATCCGTTAATTGCCGGAAATATTGGCAAAGTGGCCTCCACGGTGGCGCAAAGAGCACGCGCGGACCAGCAGATGGTGGTGGAGTTGTCTTCTTTCCAGCTGATGGGCGTGCAAACATTCAGGCCGCATATTGCCATCATCACGAATATTTATGAAGCCCATCTCGACTATCACGGGACAAAAGAAGCTTATGCAAAAGCAAAATCAAATATTACCCGAAACCAGACAGAGGATGATTTCCTGATTCTGAACCATGCCCAGCCGGAACTGTGGGATCTGGTCTCCTTCACGAAAGCAAAAATTATTCCTTTTTCAACGAAGGAATATGTTGAAGACGGCGCATCGGTAAAAGACGGCAGCATCATGTGGAAAGGCGAAAAAATCATGGACCGCGCTGAAATTGTGCTGCCGGGAGACCATAACCTGGAAAATATTTTAGCCGCTGTCGCCGCTGCCAAGCTGATGGGAGCAAGTAATGATGCCATCCGCGGGGTGCTCGGAACGTTTAAAGGCGTGAAGCACCGGACGCAATATATCGGCGAAATCAAAGGACGGAAATTTTACAACGATTCAAAAGCGACCAATATCCTGGCCTGCAAAGCCGCACTCGCCGCTTTCCATCAGCCGGTCATTCTGCTTGCCGGCGGGCTTGACCGTGGCAACGGCTTTGATGAACTGATCCCGGCTTTGAAATATGTCAAAGCATTGATTACTTTCGGGGAAACAGCGCCGAAACTGGAAAGCACCGCGAAAAAAGCAGGCATTCCGGTCATCCGCACGGTGGAAAACGTGGAAGAAGCAGTCCCGGCCGCATGGGCATTATCCGAACCGGGCGATTGCATTTTGCTGTCGCCGGCATGCGCCAGCTGGGACCAGTACAAATCTTTTGAAATTCGTGGTGATATTTTCATCGACGCCGTGCATAAGTTAAGATAAGGGCTTGGACCGTTTTTGGCCGGCGCGGGTTGCCGGTTTTTGCGGGAAGCTCTAAATCTTTTCTGGGGTGGGCGCGGATGCCGTCGAAAAAAACGAATCCCGACTTTTTATTAATCATTGTGACCCTGGCGCTGCTTGCAACCGGGCTTCTGATGGTGTTCAGCGCGAGCGAGATCGTGGCGGAATACAAATTTAACGATGCATTTTATTTTTTGAAGCGGCAGCTGCTTTTTGCCGGGCTCGGCGTGGCAGCGATGTTTTTCGTGATGCGCATTGATTACTGGACGTGGCGGGCATGGGCGAAAACGATCCTGATCATCTGTTTTGTGCTGCTCGTTCTTGTTTTGATTCCCGGCATCGGGCTTGAACGGAACGGGTCGCGGAGCTGGATCGGGGTCGGCGCATTTTCCATCCAGCCTTCCGAATTCATTAAAATGGCGCTGATCGCGTATTTGGCAAAATTTTTATCGGAGAACCAGAAATACATTACGACTTTTAAAAAAGGCATGCTCCCGGCGCTGGCGCTCGTTTTTGTTGCTTTCGGGATGATTATGCTGCAGCCGGACCTTGGAACGGGAACGGTGATGCTTGGGACATGCATCATCATGATTTTTGTTTCCGGCGCCCGCATTGCCCATTTTGTCATGCTCGGGCTCCTTGGTGTGGGCGGTTTTGTCGCTCTTGTTTTATCGGCTCCATACCGGATCGCACGGATCACCTCTTTCCTTGATCCATGGTCCGATCCGCAGGGGAAAGGATTTCAAATTATCCAGTCGCTCCTTGCGATCGGTCCAGGCGGCCTGTTCGGCATGGGGCTTGGGGAGAGCAAACAAAAATTCCACTATCTGCCGGAACCGCAAAATGATTTTATCTTTGCCATTCTTTCCGAGGAGCTCGGTTTTATCGGCGGGACTTTTGTCCTGATTTTGTTTGCGCTATTGCTCTGGCGCGGCATCCGGATCGCACTTGGCGCACCCGATCTGTACGGAAGCCTGCTCGCAGTCGGCATTATTTCCATGATCGCGATCCAGGTGATGATCAATATCAGCGTTGTCATCGGCCTGATCCCGGTTACAGGCATTACGCTTCCGTTCATCAGTTACGGCGGCTCTTCTTTGACGTTGATGCTTGTCGCAGTCGGCGTGCTCTTAAACATCAGCCGCCATTCCCGGCTGTAACGGAAGGAGAACCTCATAAAGGGGTTCTTTTTTCGTTTGACAACAAGTTAACATTTTGGTAATAATCGTTTTACTGTGCACCCATTGTCGTTTAAAATATAGTAATATAGAAAAATGAATGTTTCAAACATCATATATTGATACCCGTGCAACCCAGCACGGCGTCCTGAGGTGGAAAAACATGAAAATCATTGTCAGCGGGGGCGGAACAGGCGGGCATATTTATCCGGCCCTGGCATTGATCAGAACGATCAAACAGAAACATCCTGACACGGAATGTTTGTATATTGGCACGGAAAAAGGGCTCGAATCCCGGCTTGTGCCGCGGGAAAACATTCCGTTCAAATCGATTCATATTACGGGGTTTAAACGCTCCCTTTCGTTTGAAAATGTCAAAACGGTTGTCCGCTTTCTAAAAGGGGTAAGCCGGTGCAAAAAAATCATCCGCGAATTCAAGCCGGATGTGGTCATCGGAACAGGCGGGTATGTATGCGGTCCGGTTGTCTACGCTGCCGCCAAACTGCACATCCCGACCATCATTCACGAACAAAACAGCGTGCCGGGGCTGACGAATAAATTTTTAAGCCGGTACGTTGACAAAGTGGCCATTTGCTTTGAATCTGCAAAATCTTTTTTTGATGAGAAAAAAGTGGTGCTGACCGGCAATCCGCGCGCATCGGAAGTGATCGGGGACAAAAGGCGCGGCGTCCTTTCCGGTTTCAACCTGAAAACAACGCTTCCAACCGTTCTCATTTTCGGCGGGAGCCGCGGGGCACGCCCGATTAATGAAGCGGTTGTGAAATCTTTTTCCAATTTTGCACAAAAAAATTACCAGGTCATTTATGCGACAGGGGATGTGCATTATGAGGCCGTCAAAAAAGAAATTGCATTGATCGGCGAAAAAGGAAATATCAAGGTGGTACCGTTTATCCACAATATGCCGGAAGTGTTGCGAGCGGTGGATCTTGTCGTCTCAAGGGCAGGGGCAACCACATTGGCCGAACTGACGGCGCTCGGTTTGCCAAGTATCTTAATCCCGAGCCCTTATGTGACAAACAATCACCAGGAAAAAAACGCGAAAACACTCGTGGAAAACGGCGCAGCTTTTATGCTGCTTGAAAAAGATTTATCTTCCGCAAAGCTCGTATCCTTGATTGATAAAATTTTGCTGGATCGGGAACAGATGGAGAAAATGCAGGCGGCCGCCCGCAAGCTCGGTATTCGTGACGCTTCATGGCGGCTTTATGAAGTGATGGAAAATCTGGCCGCAAAAGCCAAATCGTGATGCGGCAAATAAAAAAGGGAGGAACAAAATGGCGCGGTCTGACAAAAACATCGTTTCGCTGGAAGACCGGATCCCGAAATTAAAGCAGCAGCGCCGCCGAAAAACGAACCGGCGGCTCATCATGCTGCTGACGGTTTTTTTTATGCTGGTGATGCTGATCATCTACCTCGAGTCCCCGCTGAGCCGCGTCCACCGCATTCAGATAGAGGGAAATGAGGCGGTCAGCAAGCCGTACATTTTGAAAAAAAGCGGCATTGCCACGGGTGAGAATATATGGAATATCCGTAAAGACGCAGTCCGGAAAAGAATCGCATCCATCCCTGAAGTTGATTCGGTGAAAGTGGGCATTTCCTTGCCGAATACGCTTTACATAAAAGTGAAAGAGCATCAAAAAATCGGGTATTTACAGCAGAAAGGCGGTTTTTTGCCGGTTTTGGATAACGGTTCGGTCGTCAAAAGAACGGTGAAAGAAATTCCGGCCGCAAGCCTGATATTTACCGGTTTCAAACAGGATACGCATTTGCATGAAATGATCCGCCAGATGCAAAAATTGCCGGATTCGATCACAAATGCCATTTCGGAAGTCCGCTATACCCCTTCAAACGTTGACCGTGACCTTGTCACCCTGTACATGAATAACGGTTTTGAAGTGCGCGCAAGCATTCCGTCGTTCGCAGAAAAGATGGCGCATTACCCTTCGATCATCAGTCAGCTTGACCCGAAGAAAAAAGGTGTGATTGACCTCGAAGTCGGTTCGTATTTTAAAGCTTACGATTCGAAGTAGACATGAAAAAATTTCGCTTTTCTCCGTGTCCATCTTAGTGTAGACTTATGATGAAACCAAATTTTAGGAATTGCTATATTTTGAGACTGGAAATATTTTGATCACCAAAAGAAAATGAAAAAAGTCCGATTGAAAAAAAGGGAATTTGATTATGACGCAGAATACTTTGTTTATAATCACCTTTTTGAATGGAGGCTTCTGGCGGACTCACGGACGGAACGGCAAAAAGAGCCCGCCTCAGAAGAGACGAATTGGGAAAAATGGCGCTTTAACATAGGCGGATTGCGTTTGATCGAAAGGCAAAGGGAGGTGCCGCAGTATGAACAGCAGTGAAATATATGTGAGTCTTGACATCGGTACATCTGCCACGAAAGTCATCATTGCCGAAATGGGCAATGATTCATTAAATATTATTGGGGTTGGCAATGTCAGGTCCGAAGGCATTAAAAAAGGATCGATTGTAGATATAGATGAAACCGTCCTGTCCATCAGGCGGGCAATTGAACAAGCGGAAAGAATGGTCGGCATGAAAATTGACCACGTGATCGTCGGCATTGCCAGCAATCATGTGATGCTGCAGCCGTGCCACGGGGTGGTGGCGGTCCAGAGCGAGAACCGGGAAATTACGGACGTGGATGTACAAAGAGTGATGGATGCGGCGCAAGTGCTTTCTATTCCTCCCGAAAGAGAGATTGTGAATGTCATTCCGAAACAATTCATTGTGGACGGTTTGGATGAAATACATGATCCTCGCGGGATGATCGGTGTCAGATTGGAAATGGAAGGCATCATTGTCACGACTTCCAAAACGATCTTACATAATACATTGCGCTGTGTTGAAAAGGCCGGCCTGACCATCGCGGAAATTGTTCTCATGCCGCTTGCAGCCGGTGCCATTGCGCTGTCAAAAGATGAAATGGAACTCGGGACGGCACTCGTTGACATCGGCGGCGGGTCGACGACGCTGGCTGTTTTTGAAAACGGCCATATCCGGACAACGAGCGTGCTGCCCGTCGGCGGGGACCATATCACAAAAGATTTGTCCATCTGTCTAAGGGCTTCAACGGAAGATGCGGAAAAAATCAAACTGAAGCACGGGCACGCGTTCAGCCAGGATGCGCTCGAAGACGATGTTTTTGATGTACAGATCATCGGCAGTGAACAAAAAGAACAATTTAACCAATTACAAATTTCTGATATTATAGAAGCTAGATTAGAAGAAATCTTTTTGTTTATCCAGCAGGAACTGAGGAAGATCGGCGTCCATGATTTGCCGGGCGGGATTGTGCTGACAGGGGGCACTGCAAATATGCCCGGTGTACCGGAGCTTGCAGAAACGGTCTTTCAAAACCGCGTAAGAGTTGCCATTCCGGATTATATCGGTGTCCGTGAGCCGCAATATACGACGGCGGTCGGCCTGATCCAGTACGCTGCGAAAAATGCGCGGCTGGAAGGGAAAAATGTCAGCTCCCGCCTGGTGGCAGCCGGAATGGAGTATGCGGAACCGAAACCGGCGAAAAAGCCGCAGTCCAAACCAAAACAAGCTTCCGGTCAGGAAGAAAAAATGTCATCGAAAATGAAAAAATTCTTTGGTTTGTTTTTCGAATAGCCTGCCGGCATCATGTGCGAAAAAACCGGAGCCCGTCCGGCAGCAGGACCGGGATAAGATACGCAATACGAATTAGGAGGATTAGTGAATGTTAGAGTTCGATACCAATGTAGACGCTTTGGCAACGATAAAAGTTATCGGCGTTGGCGGCGGCGGAAACAATGCCGTGAACCGTATGATTGAACATGATCTGCAGGGCGTTGAATTTATTGCCGTAAACACGGATGCCCAGGCATTAAACCTTTCCAAAGCTGAAATTAAAATGCAAATTGGCGCAAAATTAACGCGTGGCCTCGGTGCCGGCGCAAATCCGGAAGTCGGGCGGAAAGCGGCCGAAGAAAGCAAAGAACAAATTGAAGAAGCGTTAAAGGGTGCGGATATGGTGTTCGTGACAGCCGGGATGGGCGGCGGCACCGGAACAGGGGCGGCGCCGGTCATTGCCCATATCGCAAAGGAACTCGGGGCGCTGACGGTCGGTGTGGTTACAAGGCCGTTCACATTCGAAGGCCGCAAACGGGCAAACCAGGCGGCCGGCGGCATCAGTGCCATGAAAGAAGCGGTCGATACGCTGATCGTGATCCCGAATGACCGCCTGCTGGAAATTGTCGATAAAAGCACACCGATGCTAGAAGCATTCCGGGAAGCGGATAATGTGCTGCGCCAGGGCGTACAAGGGATTTCCGACCTGATCGCGGTACCGGGCCTGATCAACCTGGATTTTGCGGATGTCAAAACAATTATGACCAATAAAGGTTCAGCATTGATGGGAATCGGGATCGCTTCCGGGGAAAATCGTGCGACAGAGGCGGCAAAAAAAGCCATTTCGTCGCCGCTGCTTGAAACGTCTATTGACGGTGCACAAGGCGTGCTGATGAACATTACCGGCAGCGCAAATTTAAGTTTGTATGAAGTGCAGGAAGCGGCCGATATTGTCGCCTCCGCATCAGACCAGGAAGTCAATATGATTTTCGGGTCCGTTATCAATGAAAGCCTGAAGGACGAAATCGTGGTTACGGTCATTGCAACCGGCTTTAATGAAGAAGCGCAGACCCAGAGCAAGCAGCGCCCGTCGCTCGGACAATCAAGGCCGGCCTTGAACCAACAGGCAAAACGCGAAACAAAGCGTGAAGAACCCCAGTCTGAACCGCAACGCGCCGTTCAGTACAGTGAAGATACACTTGATATTCCGACTTTTTTGCGAAACCGGAACAGAAGAAAATAATGAAAGAGCCCGTCTCTGCTTTCCAGGCCATTGCCTGAAAGCAAAGATGGGCTCTTTTGCGTTTGAAAATTTTTTAAACCCGTTTTGGATTTGCAGATGTTGTCTGCTTATCCAGCCGGGTTTTTTCTTTTCGGTGAATACCGGTGTGACAGCGGGACTATCCGGCAAGCACGCTTGACACTTTTCGGCTAAAAAAATGAAAAGTTCTGTTTTTTTGCCAGCAGAAACTGACACACTTTAATACTCCGGGTGCGTTATACTAGCCATAAATCAAATCAAGAAGGACAGATGCAGCAATCGAGCAAAGCGGTCCGCCTGGAAACCGGAACATGCCGGAACTGCGCGGACCGGTTTGCGCCATGATTCATTCACCGGATTGGCGTTCTTAAAGCCGCAGCAGATGCACCTTTCAGCAACAATCACCGGGTAAAGCCTTAGTCGATGTACCTTTCAACAACGTTACCGGGTTAGTATACGAAAACCGGCACAGGATGCATTGCGGCAAGCATTCCGCAGCCTCGGGCACGCGGCCCGGGCAAAAGCGGCCGTTTTGGCGGGACGGCTGCGGATTCATTTGAGGCGGAGACAGGGGGGATGCGTTTGGTTGTATATATGGATGCCATCTGGCTTTTGAATTTTCTTGCCGACAGCCTGCTGTTGTGGCTGACAAGCATTGCCTTAAAACGGCCGGCCCGCCTGCTCCGGATTCTTGCAGGCGGGCTCATCGGTTCAGCGATCATCATCATGGGCTTTATGCCGCAGCTTTCTTATTATGCCGGTAACCCGGTTGTAAAGCTGCTTTTTTCCGGCATCATGGTGTTTGTAGTTTTCGGCTATAAGCGGTGGCGCTATTTTTTTTCAAATCTCCTAACCTTTTATTTTGCCACGTTTCTGATGGGCGGCATTTTAATGGGGGCCCACTACTTTTTAAGCTTTCACTTCGACATGCAGGTGAAAATGCTTAAAGCTGCGGCGGGGGGATTTGGCGACCCGGTCAGCTGGGCGTTTGTTGCGCTCGGTCTTCCGGCGGCATGGCTGTTTTCAAAGAACCGGATTCAGGGGCTTGAAATGGCGAAAATCAAGTATGACCAGCTTGTCGATGTTTATATCCGCATCGGGGAAAGTGATTTTACAGTAAAAGGGCTGGTGGATAGCGGCAACCAGTTATATGATCCGCTGACAAAGCTGCCGGTTATGATCCTTTCCATCCTGCCCGTCCGTGAGCATCTCCCCGAAGAAATTGCGGTGCTTGCGGAAGATGCGACCCGTCTTTTGGACGGAAGTGCTACACTTCCTGACGAATGGGCCGGCCGCGTCCGGTTCATCCCGGCAAAAACAGTCGGGAAACAATCGCTTCTTTTAGCGTACAAGCCGGATGAGGTACAACTGACGAGCGGAAACCGGACATGGCCTGTAAAAAAAGTGCTGATTTCTTTTTCGGCACAACGTTTATCCGGGGATGATGCATTCAGCTGCATTGTTCACCCGCAAATGATGGCAGAAGCTGCGCAATCCGCCTGATGGTGACTTTAAAGGAGGATGAATATGAAACATTTACGGTTAAAACTCGCTTATTTTTGGTACAAACTCCTATTCAAGCTCGGGCTGAAAGCGGATGAAATTTATTATATCGGCGGGAATGAAGCCCTGCCGCCCCCGCTTTCCAAAGAAGAAGAAGAAATGCTGTTAAAAAAACTGCCGGCAGGGGATAAGGCAGCACGTTCGATCCTTATCGAACGCAACTTGCGCCTTGTCGTTTACATTGCGCGCAAATTTGAAAACACCGGCATCAATATCGAAGACTTAATCAGCATCGGCACAATCGGCCTCATTAAAGCCGTGAATACGTTTAATCCGGAAAAGAAGATCAAACTGGCGACTTACGCTTCCCGCTGTATTGAAAATGAAATTTTGATGTATTTAAGGCGGAACAATAAGCTCCGGTCCGAAGTTTCGTTTGATGAACCGCTAAATATCGATTGGGACGGCAATGAACTGCTGCTTTCGGATGTGCTCGGCACGGATGATGATATCATTACAAGGGATCTTGAAGCGAACGTCGATAAAAAATTACTTTACAGCGCCCTGCACCGTTTGTCGGATCGGGAAAAGCAGATTATGGAATTGCGTTTCGGCCTTAAAGGGCAGGAAGAGAAAACACAAAAAGATGTTGCCGATATGCTTGGTATTTCCCAGTCCTATATTTCGCGGCTTGAGAAAAGAATTATTAAAAGATTGCGTAAAGAATTCAATAAAATGGTATAGCAGGAAAA
Organism: Weizmannia sp. FSL K6-3076; assembly: GCF_038007245.1. Classification (NCBI taxonomy): domain Bacteria; kingdom Bacillati; phylum Bacillota; class Bacilli; order Caryophanales; family Bacillaceae; genus Heyndrickxia; species Weizmannia sp. FSL K6-3076. The sequence continues at coordinate 1,203,753 of NZ_JBBOWU010000001.1, forward strand.
TTTGCAGGCGGGCGGGAAGCAGGAACGGCAATGTCCGGGCATCTTCCGCAGGCAATTCCCGCTTTTTGCGCAGTGCATAAATTTCCCACCCGGGGAGATACTGTTTTTTGAACAGCAGCTCCTGAAGTCCTGAAGGGGGGAAAAGATTTGAAGCGCAACAAAGTGGAAATTTGCGGGGTGGATACCTCCAAGCTTCCCGTTTTGAAAAATGAGGAAATGAGGGATCTTTTAAAGAAAATGCATGCCGGCGATGCGTCTGCAAGAGAAAAGCTGGTCAATGGCAATTTACGCCTTGTGCTGAGCGTCATTCAGCGCTTTAACAACCGTGGCGAATATGTGGACGACCTGTTTCAAGTCGGCTGTATCGGACTCATGAAATCCATTGATAATTTTGATCTGAATCAAAATGTCCGCTTTTCAACGTACGCCGTGCCGATGATTATCGGCGAAATCCGGCGTTATTTACGGGATAATAATCCGATCCGCGTATCGCGCTCCTTGAGGGATATTGCTTATAAAGCCCTGCAAGTAAGGGAAAAGCTGATGAGCGCCACTTCGAAAGAACCGACAACAGAAGAAATCGCCAGAGAGCTGGATGTTCCGCACGAAGACATTGTATTTGCACTTGATGCCATTCAGGATCCCGTATCACTGTTTGAACCGATTTATAACGACGGAGGGGATCCGATTTATGTCATGGACCAGGTGAGTGACGAAAAAAACAAAGATTCGCAATGGATTGAAGAAATCGCCTTGCAAGAAGGAATGCGGCGTCTGAACGAACGGGAGAAAATGATCATCCGCAAACGGTTTTTCCAAGGAAAAACACAGATGGAAGTCGCAGAAGAAATCGGCATCTCCCAAGCCCAAGTCTCCCGCCTCGAAAAAGCAGCCATCAAACAAATGAACAAAAATATACAGTAGTAAGAAAAGCGGAGGGCGCTTGCTCGTCGGCGTATGAATTTCATAGTCCCCGAACTGAGATAAAGGAAACACGGCGAGGAACGAGCCGATGTTGACTTATCGTAGGGGAGGGGACTGGAAATTCACTAGCCGACAGCGCCCGCAGCTGGACAAAGAAAAGCGGAGGCGACTGTACAGCGGCGTACGGATTTTGTAGTCTTCGACCGAGATAAAGGAAACACGATGAGCCGACAGGCGAATCGATGCCCGCTTATCGAAAGGAGAAGACGCAAAAATCCGCTAGCCGCTAGGAGCCGGAGCTGGACAATAAGAAAAGCGGAGGGCGCTTGCCCGTCGGCGTATGGATTTCCGCCCCTTTATTAAAGGGGGCTTTGAAATCCTTGTCCGGCAACGCCTCCGCTTTTCTATTCGTAAAAACCTCCCCCCGTGCATAAACTTGTATTACATGGCGGAAAGACAGCAGGGGGGAGAGCAGATGGTCCGAATTTCGGATTTTCAAGTGAAAGATGTTGTCAGCATATCGGACGGCAGAAAACTCGGAAACGTGGAAGATATTGATATCAATCTGGATAATGGCACAATTGAAAGCATCATTGTCGGCGGCTCATCGGGGAAAATGTTCGGCTTATTTGGAAAAGAGGACGAAGTGGTCATCCCGTGGAGCAACATCGTCAAAATCGGCGCCGATGTGATCCTCGTCAGGTTTAAAGAGTCGGCCTATACACAGCAGCAACTGCAGGAACCAAGAAAATAAGCGCGGCCTGACAAAGAAAAAAACGGCCGCGCAGCCGTTTTTTTACTTATACACTTTAATTGTCACCGTTTTGCGGCCCCACTGGAGGGCTTTCTTTTTACTTGAAATAAAGACATCAATTTTTTTCCCTTTGATAGCCCCGCCGGTATCACTGGCAACAGCCATCCCGTAACCCGGAACGTACACTTTCGAACCGAGCCGGATCACCTTTGGATCGACCGCAATCACTTTTGCGGAAGGATGTTTTTTTAAGTTGAAGCCGGTCGCCGTAATCCCGCCGCCGGAACCCGCTGTATAAGCTGTTGCTTTCACCGTTATCGTGCGGTAAGAAGAAGACGAAGATGAAACTTTTTTTGCAGGCGTTTTCGTCTGGATTTTCAGCTTCTGCTTCACCCGGATCACATTTGACCTCAAGTGGTTCCAGCTTTTCAACTGCGCCACGGTCACATGATATTTACTGGCGATTTTATATAATGAATCTCCCGGCTTCACCGTATATGTCGTTGTTGCTGCAAATGCATGGCCCGTCCCAATAGACAACATACAAACAGTCAGTAGTGATACTAAAGTTTTCTTCAAATTCATTACCTCTGTTATGTAAGTGATTTGTTATTGATAGAATAGCAGTCTAATATAACAGAAAGGTAACATCTGTTTATTAGTTGCGTTACAAACCTGTTACATCCGGGGGATTTCCGGATGATCCCCGTTTTCAAGCTAAAAAGTAGAGAATTTTGATGAAATTCGCTATAAATAAAATCAGTACGGAAAAAAACGTATTGAATGCTAAAATCTATAGAAGACATATGGATAAAAAGGTATAATAGTACAAAAGAGAACCGGGTGAGGGTGAGATGAGAGAACCGTTTATAAAAACACAGGCCGTGTATTATACTGTCGGCGCTTGGCAAAAAAACGGGATATGTGCCGGATTTACAGTGAAAAACGGCGGCGCAAGCACAAATTTTCCCGGCAGTTTAAACCTTGCTTTCCATGTGAACGACGATCCTGAATCGGTCAGGAAAAACCGGGAGATCATTGCAAGTGCGGCCGGATTCCCTTTATCAAACTGGATCGGCGCCGAACAAACGCATGAAGACCATGTGCAACGGGTCACGCGCAAAGACGCCGGCAAGGGGGCGGCTGATTACCGTTCCTCTTTTCCGCATACGGACGGATTGTACACCGATGAAAAAGAAATATTGCTTGTGCTGGCGTTTGCGGACTGTGTGCCGGTTTTCTTTTTCGCACCGAAGTACGGGCGCGTCGGGATCGCACATGCCGGGTGGAAAGGAACCACCCGCGGGATTGCGGCTAAAATGGTTGAAAAATGGGTAAAGGATGGCGTGCCGCTTGATGAAATAGAAGTCGCCATCGGGCCGTCCATTTGCGGCGAATGCTATCTTGTTGATGACCGTGTCATCCAGGCTGTCCGCCCTTGGACTGGCAAAGAAGAAAAATTACCGTACGTGGAAAAATCACCCGGCCAGTATGCACTTGATTTAAAGCAGTTAAACAAAATCATATTACAGCAGGCAGGCATTCCGGAAAGCCGGATCGCAATCAGCAGCCTGTGCACAAGCAGTTGTGAAGAAGACTTTTTTTCGCACCGGCGCGATCACGGCGCTACCGGGAGAATGCTTGGCTTTATTGGGATAAAAGGAGCACCGGAGAAATGAAAGTATCGGAAAACCTCGCGCGCATCAACGAAAAAATTGAAAAAGCGTGCCAAAGGGCAGGAAGAAGCCGCGGGGATGTGGAAATCATTGCAGTAACGAAATATGTCACAACAGAAAGAGCAAAAGAGGCACTGGAAGCAGGCATTCAGCATTTAGGCGAGAACCGCGATGACGGTCTTCTAAAAAAATACGAGGCGCTCGGAAACCGTCCCGTCTGGCATTTTATCGGGACGCTGCAGACAAGGAAAGTCAAAAACATTATTGATAAAGTCAGCTACATACACTCTTTGGACCGTCTGAGCCTTGCAGAGGAAATCGAAAAAAGGGCGGCAAAATTGGATAAAGAAATCAATTGCTTTATTCAGGTGAATGTTTCCGGGGAAGAATCGAAACACGGGATGGCGCCCGGGCAAGTGGTGGATTTTGTCCGCAAACTGAAGGATTTTCCGCATATTCGCGTTGCGGGTCTGATGACGATGGCGCCGCTTACGGAAGATGAGGACGTCATCCGGCGCACATTCCGCGGGCTGAAACAACTGCAGCAGGACATTGAATCACTGCATTTGGATTACGCTCCGTGCCGCGAATTGTCGATGGGGATGTCCAACGACTTTGAAATTGCAGTAGAAGAAGGGGCGACTTTTGTCAGAATCGGCACTGCGCTTGTCGGATAAGGGAAAACAAACGGAGGTGTAATGGAATGGGACTGAAAACGAAATTTAAGTCATTCTTTTTGCTTGATGATGAATACGAAGACCAGGAAGAAGAAATGATGGAAAAAGAGTATGAAGAACCCGAGCAGCCCGCTGAGAAACCGGTCCGGCATGCGCGGCAAAATGTGGTCAGCCTGCAAAGCGTCCAAAAGTCTTCAAAAGTCATTCTGGTGGAACCGCGGGTATATGCCGATGCACAGGAAATTGCCGACCATTTGAAAAACAGGCGCGCGGTGGTCGTCAATTTGCAAAGCATGCCGCATGACCAGGCGAAGCGGATTGTCGATTTTCTGAGCGGAACGGTGTATGCCATTGCAGGCGATATCCAGAGAGTCGGCAGCAATATTTTTCTTTGTACGCCGGATAACGTAGAAGTTTCCGGAAAAATTTCTGAATTCCTGCAGGGACAGGAATATGACGATACGAGGTGGCCATAAACCGGATGGATCCAATTTTATTTTCAATTTTAAAGATCATTCTGCTTCTCATGAGAATTTACTCTTACATTCTCCTGATTTATATCTTTATGTCGTGGTTTAATCTCAGGGACACCGACATCGGGCGTTTGTTTGCGCGCGTTTCGGAACCTTATCTCGACCCTTTCCGCAGAATCATTCCACCGATCGGCATGATTGATATTTCTCCGATCGTCGCTTTTTTTGTCCTGGATTTGGCAAGAGCCGGCATTGCGGAAATTTTTTCATGGTTCATGTAAAAAGAGCCATTTTCAGAAAAAGGGACTGTGCAGTTCCTTTTTTTAAAAGGAGTCAGACAAATGGAATCGATTTACCAGCATTTCCGGCCGGATGAAAAGGAATTTATTGACCAGGTGCTGACCTGGAAACAATACGTGGAAGATGCGTATGCCCCTGAACTGACGGATTTTTTGGATCCGCGCATGCAGAGAATTGTCAACACGGTGATCGGAAACCACGGCGCAGTCTCTGTCCGGGCTTTTGGCGGATACAGAGAGAGTGAGCGGAAAAGAATGCTGCTTTTTCCTGACTATTTTTCTCCGGATGAGGACGACTTCCATCTTGCCTTATTCGAAGTCCATTACCCTGCCAAATTTGTTTCCTTTGAACATAAACATGTGCTTGGTTCGCTGATGGCGCTCGGCCTGAAACGCGAAAAATTCGGGGATATTTTAATCGGGGAAGGGCGCATTCAGTTTTTCGTGGCAGCGGAACTTTCGGACTTTATTCAAATGGAATTCCGGCAAATTGGAAAAACGCCGGTTACCCTTACGAAAATGCAGTTGGATCAGGCCATCCGGCAGCAACAACACTGGCTTGAAAAACAAGCCACCGTCAGTTCGCTCCGCCTTGACGCGATTTTGTCCGCCGTTTATAACATTTCAAGGCAGAAAACGCGGATGCTGATTGAGCACGGGCTTGTGAAAGTGAACTGGAAAACAGTGGAAGACCCGGCGTTCCAGTGCGGGGAAGGCGATACTTTTTCAACCAGGGGATACGGGAGAAGTCGGCTCATCCGGGTGGAAGGCAAAACGAAGAAAGAAAAATGGCGAATGGTGGCAGGGATTTTAAAATAATTTGATTGATTAGCAGGATTTTCCCAAAAAATCGTCGAATTCCATTATAATATATAAAAGAAGGGAATCTTGCAATCGAAAGGCAAATTGAACAGGAGGTGGCCACATGCCTTTAACGCCTTTAGATATACATAATAAGGAGTTCAGCAAAGGGTTTCGCGGCTATGATGAAGATGAAGTAAATGAATTCCTTGACCAGCTGATAAAAGATTACGAAATGCTGATCCGCGAAAAGAAAAACCTGGAAGATAAAGTAGCATCGCTAAACGAACGGCTGAGCCATTTTTCTTCCATTGAGGAAACTTTAAATAAATCGATTGTTGTTGCCCAGGAAGCGGCGGAAGAAGTAAAGGGCAATGCCCAGAAAGAAGCGAAGCTGATCATCCGCGAGGCGGAAAAAAATGCCGACCGGATTGTCAATGAAGCCCTTTCGAAAGCAAGAAAAATTGCGCTCGAAATCGAAGAGCTGAAAAAACAGTCGAAAGTCTTCCGGACGCGCTTTAAAATGCTGATTGAGGCGCAGCTTGACCTGATTGATAGCGATGACTGGGAAAAGCTGATGGAATTTGAAGTCGATGCTACGGAGTTTGAACTGGAAGAAGAAGAAGCAAATCAAACTTGACGAATCCGAACACGGTCCACTATAATGGAATACATTCAATACTGTATACGAAAAAACGATGACAGGGCAGTAGGGTTGTGAAAGCTTTCCAAGCGAACCGGGGACAGTGCGAGCCCGGCAAAGCGCGCAGCCTGAACATCCCCCTTGAGTTCTTGCCTTGAACGCCGAAAAGGCCAGTAGAGTTAAGCGGGACCTTCCACGTTACGGATGTCGAGCGGGCATATTGGATGCCTACTAGGGTGGTACCGCGGGAACCTTCTCGTCCCTATTTTGGGGATGGGAAGGTTTTTTTATTGGATTTTTGGCAAGGCTGAACATAACGAAAAATTCAAAATACAATATGCAAAAGGCAGGAGGATCAGCATGGATTACAAAGATACACTTTTAATGCCGAAAACGGATTTCCCGATGCGTGGAAATTTGCCGAAAAAAGAGCCGCAAATCCAGGCAAAATGGGAAGAAATGGATATTTATCAAAAGGTGATGAAACGCACGGAAGGAAGGCCCTTGTTTGTGCTCCATGACGGGCCTCCGTATGCAAACGGCGATCTTCATATGGGCCACGCCCTGAATAAAACATTGAAAGACATCATCAACCGGTTCAAATCAATGACAGGTTACCATGCCCCTTATGTACCGGGCTGGGATACGCACGGGTTGCCTATAGAGCAGGAACTGACAAAAAAAGGTGTGGACCGGAAATCGATGTCGGTTGCCGAATTCAGGAAACTGTGCGAAAAATATGCCCATGAGCAAATCGACCGTCAGCGGACAGCGTTTAAACGGCTCGGCGTGCGCGGCGACTGGGAAAATCCGTACTTAACGCTCCGGCCCGCGTATGAAGCCGAGCAAATTAAAGTATTCGGGGAAATGGCGAAAAAAGGCTATATTTACAAAGGCCTGAAGCCGGTATACTGGTCCCCTTCCAGCGAATCCGCGCTTGCAGATGCAGAAATTGAGTACAAAGACATTAAATCGCCATCGATTTATGTTGCGTTCGACGTAAAAGACGGAAAAGGCGTGCTTGATACGGATACGAAAATCGTCATCTGGACAACGACACCTTGGACCATTCCGTCAAACCTCGGCATTGCCGTCAATCCGGAGATCAACTATGTTGTCGTAAAAGTGGACGGCAAGAAATACCTGATTGCCGAAGCCTTGCTCGAAGAAGTAAGCGGCGTTTTGGAATGGGAAAACGCGGAAGTCGTTCAAACGGTTCCGGGGAAAAAGCTGGAGTACATTGTCGCAAAACATCCGCTGTACGGCCGCGATTCGCTCGTCATGCTCGGCGACCACGTCACAACCGACAGCGGGACAGGATGCGTCCATACCTCACCTGGACACGGGGAAGATGACTTTCTCATCGGCAAAAAATACGGGCTTGATGTGATTTGTGCTGTAGATGACAAAGGCATGATGACAAAAGACGCGCCCGGTTTTGAAGGATTGTTTTACGACAAAGCCAACAAACCGATCTGTGAAGCACTGGATCAGGCAGGTGCGCTTTTAAAATTGAAATTTTTAACGCACTCGTACCCGCATGACTGGCGGACGAAAAAACCGGTAATTTTCCGGGCAACATCGCAATGGTTCGCATCGGTTGATATGTTCCGCGATGACATTTTGAAAGCCGTTGAAGAGGTCAAATGGACGCCTGTATGGGGCGAACTCCGGATGCATAACATGATCCGCGACCGTGGCGACTGGTGTATCTCCCGCCAGCGTGCATGGGGTGTGCCGATCCCTGTTTTTTACGCGGAAAACGGCGAAGCGATCATCACGGAAGAAACCATCCAGCATGTATCCGACCTGTTCCGCGAACACGGATCAAACGTCTGGTTTGAACGGGAAGCGAAAGACCTGCTTCCGGAAGGCTTTACGCATCCGGCGAGTCCAAACGGCGTATTTAAAAAAGAAACGGATATTATGGACGTCTGGTTCGATTCCGGTTCTTCCCATCAGGGCGTGCTGGCTGCACAGGAAGGCTTGAAACGGCCGGCTGATTTGTACCTTGAAGGTTCCGACCAGTACCGCGGCTGGTTTAACTCATCGCTTATTACCAGTGTGGCGGTAACAGGGCACGCTCCGTACGACGGCGTTTTAAGCCATGGGTTTGTGCTGGACGGCGAAGGCCGGAAGATGAGCAAATCGCTCGGCAATACGATTTTGCCTGGCAAAGTGGTTGAACAGCTGGGGGCTGACATTATCCGCTTGTGGGTCGCTTCCGTTGACTATCAGGCAGATGTCCGGGTTTCCAATGAAATTTTAAAACAAGTGTCCGAGGTCTATCGGAAAATCCGCAACACATTCCGCTTCATGCTCGGCAATCTGAACGACTTCGACCCTGCCCAGCACCAAGTTGCCTATGAAGATTTGCGCGAGGTCGACCGGTTTATGCTTGTCAAACTGAACAAGCTTGTAAAGGAAGTGCGGGAGGCTTATGAACGGTACGAATTTGCCACCATTTATCATGCGGTGAACAATTTCTGTGCCACAGACCTCAGTTCGTTCTATATGGATTTTGCAAAAGACGTGCTGTACATCGAACTTGCAGACAATCCGGAACGCCGTGCGATGCAAACCGTTTTGTATGAATGCCTTGTTGCCTTAACCAAGCTGTTGTCGCCAATTTTGCCGCATACAGCCGATGAAGTCTGGCAGTATATTCCGGGTGTGGCGGAAGAAAGCGTCCAGCTGACCGATATGCCGGAATATGTGGATTTGCCGGATGCTGCGGCGCTTGAGGAAAAATGGAATGCGTTTATGGCGCTCCGCGGAGACGTTTTGAAAGCATTGGAAGAAGCGCGGAATGCAAAAGTAATCGGAAAATCGCTAACGGCAAAAGTGACCTTGTATGTGAATGCGGAGACGAAAGCACTGCTTGACAGCATTTCGGAAAGCAAAAAGCAATTGTTCATTGTGTCGGGATTTGAAGTGGCAGGTGCCATTGAAGACGCACCGGAAAATGCGCTGAAGCTTGAGCACGCAGCCATTGTTGTCGAAAAAGCGGAAGGCGAAACATGCGAACGGTGCTGGGTTGTAACGCCGGAAGTCGGCCTGGACCATGACCATCCGACGCTCTGCCCGCGCTGTGCACAAGTTGTAAAAACATTGATGCGGGAAGTGTAAAGCTTTAAGCCGGGGCTTGCATGAAGACATGCAGCACCGGCTTTTTTAACGGATTTCAGCCCATTGCCGGCGCCGGATTTTCACTGGCAAAAACCGTTTGCTGCTGCATGATTTTGTTACTTTTAGAAATCGTTTTTCTGCAAACAAGCCTTGCCTGCGGGAATGCTATAACCAACAAAGACGCGGGGAGGCTGTTGGAAGATGCGTGAAGATCCGAAACTTTGGCTGCAATCGCTACAGGCTGAATTATCCGAGTACGAGGCAAAGCATGAACTCGTGCAACATCTGGTTCAGGAAGAATTGAAAGAGATTGAGGCGGCATTGGACGGGTTTCACGGCACCCGGAAAGTTGACCCGGGCCTTGCGGAAATCCCTGCCCTGTTGCCTGCGGACCGGCAAACCATCCTGTCATACGGCAAAGTAACCGTCCCGTACGATCTTATTCACTAGAAAAGGGAGAAAGAAATGTCAAAAAGGGCATTGCTTTTGCGCAACTTCAATCAGCAAAAATGGTTTCCGCCTAAAAGAAGCTGGCAGGAACGGGCGGACCAGATCCAGCCGTCCGTTCTTTTCACTTCCTGCTGTTTATGCTAAAATGCAGAAAGAAATATATTCCGGACCAGGCGGTATTTTGCGCCTGCCGTAAACACAGGCGGAGGAAAAGCGATTGGTTATTTTTTATTATGCGGTTGCACTCATTGTGATCATCTTGGACCAGCTGGCCAAATGGCTCGTTTTAAAAGGGATGGCGCTCGGGGAAAGCATCGAAGTGATTCCGGGTTTCTTTTTTCTCACATCGACGCGCAACACAGGCGCTGCCTTCAGCATACTGGAAGGGCAGATGTGGCTATTTTACCTCATTACCCTAATTGTCATTGCCGGCATTCTTTATTACATACAAAAATATGCGAAAGATAGGGTGCTAGTCGGCATCAGCCTCGGCCTTATATTAGGAGGGGCAATCGGCAACTTTATTGACCGCCTGTTCCGCGGCGAAGTGGTTGATTTTGTCCATTTGCGTTTCGGCAGCTATGATTTTGCCATTTTTAACGTGGCGGATGCCAGTTTAACGATTGGTGTTGTATTATTGCTGATTTCGATGCTTTTGGAAGACAGAAAGACAAAGGAGAAAACTGATGGAAAAAATGGATCACACCATTCTTGAACACGAAGCAAATGAACGGCTTGATAAAATGGTCTCTTCTATCCGGGAAGAATGGTCAAGATCACAAGTTCAGCAATGGATTAAAGATGGTGACATTACCGTAAACGGCAAAAAAGAAAAAGCAAATTACAGATTGCAAACAGGCGACTTGGTTGAAATTGAGGTGCCGGAGCCGGAATTGCCCGATATTGAACCGGAAGACTTGCATCTTGATATCTATTATGAAGATGCCGATGTGCTTGTCGTCAATAAACCAAAAGGCATGGTTGTCCATCCGTCGAATGGGCATTTTACAGGGACGCTTGTGAACGGCCTGATGTACCACTGCAAAGATCTATCGGGTATTAACGGCGTGCTCCGCCCCGGGATTGTCCACCGGATTGACAAGGACACATCCGGGCTGTTAATGGTGGCCAAAAACGATTACGCGCACGAAAAGCTGGCGGCGCAGCTCAGTGAAAAAACGGTAACCCGCAAATATTTTGCGCTTGTTCACGGCAATATTCCGCATGAAGCCGGCACCATTGACGCCCCGATCGGAAGGGACCCGGCTGACCGCCAGCGGATGGCCGTGGTCGATAACGGAAAAGACGCGGTGACCCATTTCCGCGTGCTGGAACGGTTTGACCGGTTTACGTTTATCGAATGCCGGCTTGAAACGGGGCGCACCCACCAGATCCGCGTCCATATGAAGTATATCGGCCATCCTTTGGCAGGCGACCCGAAATACGGGCCGAAAAAAACGATTGATTTCGGCGGCCAGGCGCTCCATGCTGGGGTACTCGGTTTCCGCCATCCGCGCACAGGAGAAACGCTCACATTTGAAGCACCGCTGCCGGATGATTTCGCGCATCTTTTAAACACACTCAGGCGTGGGTTGTGAGCATCATGATATAAAAAAGGATTGACAAACGGATGAAAAACGGGTAAGGTAAAAATAACTTCATAAGCCTTTTAAAGACAGTCCCGTGAGGCTGGCAAGGGAACGTTCATTTTACAAAGCCTTCCTGCCTTCGGTGCGGAAGGCTTTGATTTTTCTCGGGAGGAGACACCATGGCCCAAAAAGCGGTAGTAATGGATGAAATCATGATCCGCAGGGCGTTGACGCGGATCGCCCACGAAATCATTGAACGGAATAAAGGCATTGAAGATACGATGCTCATCGGGATTAAAACGCGCGGCATTTACCTTGCCGAGCGTCTGGCGGAAAGAATTGCGCAAATCGAAGGGCGCAAAGTCGAAGTCGGCGAGCTGGACATTACGCTATACCGCGATGATTTATCGAAAAAAACGGCAGACGGCGAACCGGAAGTAAAGGGCGCGAACCTGCCATCTAGCATCATCGATAAAAACATCGTGCTTGTCGATGATGTGCTGTATACAGGCAGGACAGTGCGCGCGGCGATGGACGCGCTGATGGATATCGGCCGCCCGAGCCGGATCCAGCTCGCGGTGCTCGTTGACCGCGGCCACCGGGAATTGCCGATTCGCCCCGATTTTATCGGGAAAAATATCCCGACGAGCCAGTCGGAAAGAATCGTTGTACAATTGACGGATGTGGACGGGCGGGACCTGGTCACAATCCACGATATGTAATCCTTTTAAGCAAGCCCTGTGAGGTTTGCAAAGGAGGTTTAAAAGCCCCTTTGTACCCTCGCGGCAAAGGGGCTTTTTCATTGAAATGAATACGGAACACCTTTTAACTGCAAGTCCGGAGAGGCTTGGAAGGGTGCCGGCCGCGCAAGGCTTTTGACTTGCCGTGCCATTTCACGCACCCTGCCATAAGCAGGGTGCTTTTTTGGCTGAAAAACAAAGGAGGATGGAACATGCAGCATTTTCTGACGATATCCGATTTGGGCAATGAGGAAATTTTGGAACTTCTGGAAGAAGCCGATGCCTTTTCAAAAGGGGCCGTATGGAAAGCGCCGGAGCCGGTTTTTGCAGCCAATTTGTTTTACGAGCCGAGCACGCGGACAAAATGCAGCTTTGAAGTGGCAGAACGGCGGATTGGCCTTGAGCTGCTTCCGTTTGAAGTCGGGGCATCAAGCGTGCAAAAGGGTGAAACATTGTACGACACGGTGAAAACATTGCAGTCGATCGGCGTCAAAGTGGTGGTGATCCGCCACCAGGAAGATGAATATTACAGGCAGCTCGCAGGGTTGGCGCTTTCGATTGTCAATGCGGGAGACGGCAGCGGCCAGCATCCGTCCCAATGCCTGCTTGATCTTTTGACGATCAAACAGGAATTCGGCGGCTTCCGCGGCTTAAAGGTGTGTATCATCGGTGATATCGTCCACAGCCGTGTTGCCAGATCAAACGCCGAAGCATTGAAAAAGCTCGGTGCCACCGTCACATGTTCGGGGCCTGTAGAATGGTTTGATCCGACCATGCATCTCCCGTACGTTCCGATCGATGACGGCGTAGCGGAAGCAGATGTCGTCATGCTGCTCCGCATCCAACATGAACGCCATCAAGAAACCGCTCATCTGACAAAAGAAGCATACCACCGCGCATACGGGCTGACGGTGGAACGGGAACGGATGATGAAACCGGGCAGCATCATTATGCACCCGGCGCCGGTCAACCGCGATGTCGAGATTGCAACTAGCCTCGTGGAATGCAGCCGGTCGCGGATTTTTAAACAAATGGAAAACGGCGTGTTTGCACGGATGGCGATTTTAAAAACGATTTTACAGAAAGAAAAAGCGGTTTTCCAGACAGCTTGAAAAATGAAAATTGCTATGGATCGCGCTATTTTGACAAAACAGAAAAGGTGGTTTGCCAAGTGGACTGGTTAATTAAAGGCGGGATGGTTTTAGATGAAAAGGGAGAATCGGTAAAGCGGGATATCCGGATCAAAGATGGAAAAATTGCGGAAACCGGCTCGGAACTGAAAGAAGCGGGCGAACAGGTATATGATGCAACGGGGCTTACGGTTCTCCCCGGGTTTGTCGACTTGCATGTGCATTTGCGGGAACCGGGGTTCGAACAGAAGGAAACGATCCGCACCGGGACGATGGCCGCGGCAAAAGGCGGGTTTACAACGGTAGCGGCGATGCCAAACACCAAACCGGTTACCGACCGGCCGGCGCGCCTTTTGTCTCTAAAGGAAAAAATCAGCCGGGATGCAGTTGTGCGCGTGCTCCCTTATGCTGCCATCACCCTTGATGAAAAAGGCGGCGAACTCGTGGATTTTGCCGGTTTAAAAGCAGCAGGCGCCTTCGCGTTCACGGATGACGGCGTCGGCGTGCAGGAAGCGGGGCAGATGCTAGCTGCGATGGAACAGGCAAAAGCACTCGGTATGGCGGTCGTCGCCCATTGTGAAGACAATTCGCTCATCCGGGGCGGCTGCGTGCATGACGGATCTTTCGCGGCGGCGCACGGGTTAAAAGGGATCCCTTCCGTATGCGAGTCGGTGCAGATCGCCCGCGACGTGTTGCTTGCAGAACATACAGGCTGCCATTATCATGTCTGCCATATCAGCACGAAAGAATCCGTCCGGGTTGTTCGTGACGCAAAACGGGCCGGCATTCCAGTGACAGCCGAAGTGACACCGCACCATTTGCTCCTTTCTGAAGACGACATCCCGGGCCCTGATGCCAACTGGAAAATGAACCCGCCGCTCCGGTCGAAAAGAGACCGCGACGCCCTTATTGAAGGCCTTTTGGATGGCACGATTGATTTTATCGCCACTGACCACGCTCCGCATACCGCGGAGGAAAAAGCAAAAGGCATTGAACAGGCGCCATTTGGCATCACCGGATTTGAAACAGCTTTTCCGCTTTTATATACACATTTTGTTGAAACCGGCATATTTACGCTAAAACAGCTTGTTGACTGGATGACAATAAAGCCGGCTAGCGTGTTCGGTCTTCCATACGGGACGCTGAAAACAGGGGCACCCGCCGATATCACGGCAGTTAACCTGGCAGAAGAAAAAACAATTGACCCGGATCGCTTTTTATCGAAAGGAAAAAATACCCCGTTTTTGGGGTGTGTATGCAAAGGCTTCCCGCAAGCCACATGGGGAAGCGGAAAACTGGTATGGGAAAAGGAGCTGGCATTGAAATGAAAAGGCAACTGCTCTTGGAAGACGGCACGGTTTTTAAAGGGGAAGGTTTTGGCAGTGAAAAAGCGGCTTACGGGGAAATCGTTTTTACAACCGGGATGACTGGTTACCAGGAGACATTAACCGACCCGTCTTTTTACGGCCAGATCGTCACGTTCACCTACCCGCTCATCGGGAACTACGGCATCAACTGGAACGATTTTGAAGCGGTAAAGCCGTATGTGAAGGGGGTCGTGGTGAAAGAAGCGGCTTCGTACCCGTCAAACTGGCGGAGCACCTTAACGCTCGATACCTTTTTAAAAGAAAAAGGCATCCCCGGTATATCCGGCATTGACACCCGGAAACTGACAAGAAAAATCCGCGCTTTCGGTACGCTCAGGGCCACCCTTTGTGCCGAAGACGAAGATCCGGAAGCCGTGATCAAAAATCTTCAAGCGAAACGAGCCATTCATGATGCCGTTGCACAAGTATCCACAAAGAAGCGTTACGAAATGGAAGGGCCCGGCAAACATATTGCCCTTGTCGATTTCGGCGCGAAAAAAAGCATTTTAACCGAACTTTCAAAACGGAACTGCCGCGTTACCGTGCTGCCGTACGATACAACGGCGGCGGACATTTTACACCTTCAGCCGGACGGGGTGATGTTGTCAAACGGCCCCGGCAACCCGAAAGATGTGTCCTGTGCGGTTGACATGGTAAAAGGCATACTCGGGAAAGTGCCGCTTTTCGGGATTTGCCTCGGGCACCAGCTGTTTGCGTTAGCATGCGGCGCCGATACGTTTAAATTAAAATTCGGCCACCGCGGTGCGAACCATCCCGTCCAGGACATCGAAACAGGGAAAACGGTGATCACCTCGCAGAACCACGGCTATGCGGTCGATGAACATTCGCTTGTCGGAACAGACCTTATCGTAACGGAACGGGCATTGAATGACGGCACGATTGAAGGGCTGGCACATCGCAAATACCCTGCTTTTACCGTCCAGTACCACCCGGAAGCATCGCCAGGCCCGCACGATTCGAACCCGTTATTCGACAAGTTTTTAACCATGGTTGAAAAACAAAAGGAGGAACAAACCTATGCCAAAACGCACTGATATCGAAAAAATTCTTGTGATCGGATCCGGCCCGATCGTGATCGGCCAGGCTGCAGAATTTGATTACGCCGGCACGCAGGCCTGCCTTGCTTTAAAAGAAGAAGGGTATCATGTCGTTTTGGTCAATTCCAATCCGGCAACGATTATGACCGATACGGAAATGGCGGATAAAATCTACATCGAACCGCTTACGCCGGCATTTGTCGCCCGCATCATCCGCAAAGAACGCCCGGATGCCCTCCTGCCGACGCTTGGTGGCCAGACCGGTCTCAACATTGCAATGGAACTGGCGAAATCCGGCATCCTTGACGAGTACGGCGTCGAAGTGCTCGGAACAAGACTGGGCGCCATCGAGCAGGCGGAAGACCGGGAAGCGTTCCGCGAACTGATGGGAAAACTTGGCGAGCCGGTGCCGGACAGCATGATCATCCATACACTCGAAGAAGCTTACCGTTTTATCGAAAAAGCGGGCTACCCGGTCATCGTCCGTCCGGCTTACACGCTGGGCGGAACGGGCGGCGGCATCTGCCGTAATGAAGAGGAGCTGATCGAAACCGTATCAGGCGGATTGCGCCAGAGCCCTGTCCACCAGTGCCTGCTCGAAAAAAGCATTGCCGGCTTTAAAGAAATCGAATACGAAGTGATGCGCGACAGCGAAGACCATGCCATCGTCGTCTGCAACATGGAAAACATTGACCCGGTCGGCGTCCATACCGGCGATTCGATTGTCGTCGCCCCAAGCCAGACGTTAAGCGACAAAGAATACCAGATGCTGCGCAATGTTTCATTGAAAATTATCCGCGCCCTCGGCATCGAAGGCGGCTGCAATGTACAGTTCGCGCTTGACCCGGACAGTTTTCAATATTATGTAATCGAAGTCAACCCGCGCGTCAGCCGTTCATCTGCGCTCGCTTCGAAAGCAACCGGATACCCGATTGCGAAACTGTCAGCGAAAATTGCAGTCGGGCTCACGCTGGCCGAGATGAAAAACCCGGTCACCGGCACTTCTTACGCCAATTTTGAACCGGCGCTTGATTATGTCGTCACAAAAATTCCGCGGTTCCCGTTCGATAAGTTTGAACAGGCATACCGCAGACTTGGCACGCAAATGAAAGCAACGGGCGAAGTAATGGCGATCGGCCGCACATTTGAAGAATCGCTGTTAAAAGCAGTACGGTCGCTTGAAATCGGCGTCCATCATTTGGAACTCGAGGAAGCATCCGGTATGGGCGTGATCGAAAAAAGGATCAAAAATGCCGGCGACGAACGCCTTTTTTACATCGCAGAAGCGCTAAGAAAGGGTGTCACGATCGGGCAGCTGCATGACTGGAGCAAAATCGACTTGTTTTTCCTTCATAAGCTGGAAAACATCATCCGCTTTGAAAACACGCTTCAGGAGGCGCAATGGGACAAAGAGGCGGCCCGGAAAGCAAAAGAAATGGGCTTTGCCGATCAGACGATTGCCGGGCTGTGGAAAACGACAGAAGAAAAAGTGTACGCATGGCGCAAAGAGAATGGCATTTTACCGGTCTATAAAATGGTCGATACATGTGCCGGCGAATTCGCATCAGAAACGCCGTATTTTTACGGTACATATGAAGAAGAAAACGAATCGGTTGTGACAAACAGAAAAAGCATCATTGTCCTCGGTTCCGGCCCGATCCGGATCGGCCAGGGAATCGAGTTTGACTATGCAACCGTCCATGCGGTGTGGGCAATCCAGGAAGCCGGGTACGAAGCGATCATCATTAACAACAACCCGGAAACCGTCTCCACCGATTTCAGCATCTCGGACAAGCTCTATTTTGAACCGCTGACGATTGAAGATGTCATGCATATCATCGATTTGGAACAGCCGGAAGGGGTTGTTGTCCAGTTCGGCGGCCAGACGGCGATCAATCTCGCGGAACAGCTCGCAAACCGCGGGGTGCGCATTCTCGGCACTTCGCTTGAAAATCTCGATCGTGCCGAAGACCGCGACAAATTCGACCATTTGTTAAACCGGCTCGGCATTAAACGCCCGCTTGGAAAAACCGGCACTTCGGCGGAAGAAGCCGTCCGAATTGCGGCCGAAATCGGCTATCCGGTGCTCGTGCGCCCGTCGTTTGTGCTCGGCGGACGGGCGATGGAAATCGTCTACCATGAAGAAGACTTGCGCCAGTATATGAAACACGCGGTGAAAGTCAGCCCGAACCAGCCGGTTTTGATTGACCGCTATGTGACAGGGCAGGAGTTTGAAGTCGATGTGATCGCGGACGGCCGGGATATTTTAATCCCGGGCATCGTGGAACATATTGAACGGGCCGGCGTCCACTCCGGCGACTCGATCGCAGTCTATCCGCCGCAGCGGCTTTCCGAGGCATTAAAAGCGGAAATGGTGGAGACGTGCCGCAAGCTTGCTTCAGAGCTTGAAATCAAAGGGTTAATGAACATCCAGTTTATCGTCTCGCACAATGAACTCTTTGTGATCGAAGTGAACCCGCGCTCAAGCCGGACGGTTCCGTTTTTAAGCAAAATTACCGATGTCCCGATGGCAAAACTCGCGATGAAAGTGATTTTAGGCGAATCGCTTGAAAATCTCGGCTATGGCACCGGCTTGAGGCCGGAAAAAGCGGAGGTGTTCGTGAAAGTGCCGGTCTTCTCTTTTGCAAAATTGAAGCGGGTGGAACCGACACTCGGACCGGAAATGAAATCGACGGGAGAAGTGATGGGTTGCGACCGTACATTTGAAAAAGCGCTGTACAAAGGGCTCGTTGCAGCAGGCATGAAGCTTTCGCCGGATGGCAGCATCCTGTTTACGGTTGCCGATAAAGACAAACCGGAAGCCCTGCCGCTTGCGAAACGCTTTGTCGAGATCGGTTTTACCTTAAAAGCAACGGCGGGAACGGCAAAATTTTTAAGGGAAAACGGCCTGGCTGTCGAAGAAGTGGAAAAAATTGGCGGCGAAGGGGCGACCGTGCTCGACTCGATCCAAAGGGGCGATGTGCAATTTGTCCTGAACACGATCACAAAAGGCCGGGAATACGAACGCGACGGCTTCCGGATCCGCAGGGAAGCAGTCGAATGCGGCATCCCGTGCCTGACTTCGCTTGATACAGCAGCAGCCATCGTATCCATTTTGGAATCGATAAGTTTTTCGATCATGCCGATGGTGCAGGGGGCAAAGCAGGCGGTGCACGCATGATCCAGGAATATATGATCGTGAAAAGCAACCGGCTCATTGCGCAGGATATTTGGGAAATGGTGCTTGCCGGCAGTTTGGTCCGGCAAATCGCCCGCCCCGGACAGTTTGTTCATGTGAAAGCGGGAAGCGGGTTTGATCCCCTGTTGCGCCGTCCGATCAGCATCGCGGCGGTGGACCGCAAAAACGGCGCGCTTACTTTGTTGTACCGGGTGCAGGGAAAAGGAACGCGCCTGATGGCAAACATGGCACCCGGCGCACGGCTCGATGTGCTCGGCCCCCTTGGCAACGGGTTCCCGGTGGACGCGCTTCGCCCCGGGCAAAAAGCGCTCCTTGTCGGCGGCGGCATCGGGGTCCCGCCGCTGTACGAGCTGTCCCGGCAGCTTAAAGCAGGCGGCGTTGAAGTCCGCCACGTGCTCGGGTTTGAATCGGCGGCCCACGCTTTTTACGTGGAGAAGTTTTCAACCCTTGCCCCGACATCCGTCGCAACGGTGGACGGTTCATGGGGGACGAAAGGGTTTGTAACGGATGTACTGGCGGCGGAGAATTGGGCATTTGACTGTTTGTACGCATGCGGCCCGGCTGCGATGCTGCGCGCATTGGAAGCGGCATACCCGGGGCAGCGCGGCTTTTTCTCGCTTGAAGAACGGATGGCGTGCGGAACCGGCGCTTGCTACGGGTGCGTCTGCCGCCCGAAAAATGACCCAACCGGCACCGCTTCGAAAAAAGTATGCAGCGACGGGCCTGTATTTGAAATGGGGGAGATCCTAATATGACCGAGTTACCTGAACACCATGATGAAAGACGGGAAGTAAAGCACCGCGTTCCCCCGGATTTGCCTGAACATCATGCTGAAAGACGGGAAATAGAGCGCCGTGTTCCCCCGGATTTGTCTGAACATCATGCTGAAAGACGGGGAATAGAGTGTCGTGTTCCCCCGGATTCACCTAAAGACCATGCCGAAAGACGGGGAATAAAGCGCCGTGTTCTTCCGGATTTGCACGTCGAACTGCCGGGCTTGTCCTTGAAAAATCCGGTCATGCCGGCATCGGGCTGCTTCGGTTTCGGGCGTGAGTACAGCCGCTGGTATGATTTGAGCGAACTGGGCGCGATCATGATTAAAGCGACAACAACAGAACCGCGCTTCGGCAACCCGGTCCCGCGGATTGCGGAAACGGAAGCCGGCATGCTGAATGCAATCGGCCTGCAAAATCCGGGGCTGGAAAGTGTGCTTGTGGAAGAGCTCCCGTTTTTACAGTCATATGATGTTCCAATCATTGCGAATGTAGCGGGCTCCACTTTTGAAGATTATGTCTACGTGTCCACCCGCCTTTCAAAAGCGCCGAATGTGCACGCGCTTGAACTCAATATTTCCTGCCCAAACGTGAAATCCGGCGGCATCGCATTCGGTACCGATCCGGAGATGGCGTTTGAACTGACACGGCAAGTAAAAGCTGTTTCGGAAGTGCCGGTGTATGTAAAACTTTCCCCGAATGTCACGGATATTGTGGCGATTGCCAAGGCAGCAGAAGCCGGCGGTGCCGACGGGCTCACGATGATTAACACACTCCTTGGCATGAAAATCGATTTGAAAACGGCGCGCCCGCTTCTCGCCAATGAAACAGGGGGGCTCTCGGGACCGGCCGTCAAACCGGTTGCTGTCCGGATGATTTACGAGGTGAGCCGGGAAGTGGATATCCCGATTATCGGCATGGGCGGTATTATGACGGCAGAAGATGCAGTGGAATTTTTATACGCCGGCGCCAGTGCAGTCGCAGTCGGTACCGCGAATTTTATTGATCCGCTCGCCTGCCCGCGCATCATCCGTGAACTGCCGGCTGTGATGGAACAGCTCGGCGCCGGAAGCATTCAAGACCTGATTGGAAGGAGCCACAAGCAGCATGCATAAACCGATCATCGCCCTTGATTTCTCGTCGGAAGAAGAAGCGCTCGTTTTTTTACAGCAGTTTGGCAGCGAGCCGCTCTATGTCAAGGTAGGAATGGAATTGTTTTACCAGGCCGGCCCTTGTTTGATTGCTGCCCTGAAAGAAATGGGGCATGACATTTTTCTTGATTTAAAGCTGCATGACATTCCGAATACAGTGGGGCGGGCAATGAAAGGGCTAGCCCGGCTTGGAGCGGATATGGTGAACGTCCATGCCGCCGGCGGTTCGGACATGATGAAAGCCGCTTTGGATGGTTTGGAAGCCGGCACCCCTGCATGGAAAAAGCGCCCGGCGATTGTCGCGGTAACACAGCTGACAAGTACTTCGGAAACGCAAATGCAAAAAGAACAAGGCATTTTAAAACCGCTGCGCGAATCAGTGCTGGATTACGCTGTGCTTGCTTATGATGCGGGGCTTGACGGCGTTGTCTGCTCCGCTTTTGAAGTCCCTGATATTACGGCGCGGCTCGGCGGGGCGTTTTTGAAAGTGGTGCCGGGCATCCGGCTGGCCGGGGATGATGCTTCCGACCAGAAACGCGTCGTTACACCGGCGAAAGCGAGGGAACTCGGTTCGACCGCAATTGTCGTCGGGCGTTCGATTACGAAAGCGCCCGACCCGTACGAAGCTTATGTAAAAGTGAAACAACAATGGGGGAACGAATAATGGAAAAATACATTGCCGGACAATTGCTTGACATTGAAGCTGTTTTTCTAAAACCCGGTGAACCTTTTACATGGTCATCCGGAATCAAATCGCCGATTTACTGCGATAATCGCATTACCTTATCCTATCCGAACCTGCGGAAAGAAATCGCCATCGGGCTGAAAAAGCTGATCGAAGCACACTTCCCGGAAACGGAAGTGGTGGCAGGCACGGCAACTGCCGGGATTGCCCACGCCGCTTTTGTCAGCGACCTGATGAACCTGCCGATGGTATACGTCCGTTCAAGTGCAAAAACACACGGCAAGGGCAACCAGATCGAAGGGCGGATTGCAGCCGGGCAAAAAGTTGTCGTTGTCGAAGATTTAATTTCAACCGGCGGCAGCGTGCTCACCGTTGTCCGCGCATTGCGGGAAGCCGGCTGCGAAGTGCTCGGCGTTGTCTCGATTTTTACGTATGAACTTCCGGCCGGGGCTGCAAATTTTGCGAAAGAAGGCATCACCGCTTACTCCTTATCGAATTACTCCACACTGCTTCAGGTTGGCGTAGAAAGGGGGCTGATCCGGGAAGAAGACTTGGCGACACTCGAGGAATGGCGGCGGGAACCGGAGGAATGGGGGAAATCCAAAAAGGGCTGAACAAGATACTTTGGTTTGCTATTAAAATATGGCAAAAGTAAGCTTACTGTTGTTTCAGAGAGGCATTTAAAAGGACAAATGAAATCGCGGGACCATAGCAAATTGTTTTTTTTGGAGTATTCAAGACAAAAAGGAGCCGCACCTAGGCCTGAAATGTTTTTTTCAAGCTGTCAAAAGGACAAAACACGCTGCATCCGGGCTCGAAATGTCTTTTTGAAGCTGCCAAAAGGACAAAACACGTTGCATCTGGTCTCGGAATGTCCTTTTGAAGCAGTCAAAAGGACAAAACGCGTTGCATCGGGGTCCAAAGTGTCTTTTTGAAGCAGTCAAAAGGACAAAACACGTTGCATTCTGGCTCGAAATGTCTTTTTGAAAGTCAAGTCCAGGTTATTGTGTAAATTTATGGGCAAATGTTTTCAACCACCCTTTCATTTTTTCGGCTTAACTTCCATGGATTTTTTTCTTCATCTCCGGGAAGGGATGTCAAATGCCTTTCAATTTGACATCCCTTCCCGGAGATGAAATCATCCATGATGGAAGTTAAGCTGAAAATGCTGCTAACTATTCTTTCCCATAAGTGACTTCCTCTTCGAGTATTCTGTATCTTGATACTGCATTAAAACGGCACCAACCAAACGAAAAGCAGATTGGGTATTAGGAAAAATGCGAATGACCCTTTCCCTTCTACGAACCTCTTGGTTAAGCCGCTCGAGGGAATTAGTACTCCGTATGTGCATACGGATATTCTCAGGAAAGTTCATGTATTGGATAGTATCTTCAAAACCTTCATCTAAAATGGCCAGGGCTTTTTCAAATCTTGCTTCTGTACCAAATTTGTTTATTAATTCATCTTTAAACTTGCGTATGTCCTCAATCGTAACGGCCTCAAACACGCGCTTAATCATCACCCGGATTTCTGCAGTATCTTTTTTGGGCAGTTTTTCAATGATATTGCGTTTAAAATGAACATTGCACCTTTGCCAAGCAGTGCCAATGAATTCCCGTTGTATTGCTTTCTGAAGGCCCATGTGAGCATCGGAAATAACGAGTTTTGGTGATTGGAGTCCACGTGATTTAAGTTGTTTAAAAAATGAACTCCAACTCTCCAAACTTTCTGCATGGTCAACGCTTAAACCCAGTATTTCACGTGTATTCTTCTCTGTAATGGCAGTCGCAATATAAACAGCCTTTGATATGACCTTATGGTGCTCCCGTACTTTTATATACATGGCGTCCACAAACACATAAGGGTAGTAGGTTGTATTCAACGGTCTCTCGGCCCAAGCATTCACAATGGGATCCAGTTTTTGCGTAAGGGAAGAGACAAACGACTTGGATACATTCTTACCGCAAAGCTGTTCTACGACATTTGTGACCTTACGGGTAGAGACGCCATTGATGACCATCTCCAACATAGAAAGGACGAAAGCTTGGTCACATCTGGCATACTTTTCAAATAAGGTAGTTGAGAATTCGCCATTACGTGTCCGGGGAACTTTTAATGTAACATTGCCGATGCTCATCAACAGCTCGCGTTCATAGTAACCGTTCCGGTAATCCCGGCGTTCAACAGCGCGTTCATAAGGGCTCGTTTTTAAATAGTCATCCCTTTCCTTTTCCATAAACTCGTTTAACACGAGGACAACCGCTGATTTAATTACCGCGTCAAGATCGGAAGTCATGATGGCTTCTTTTAAAACATCCAAATTTAAGTTAAACTGTAAGTGAGTCATTTTATCTCCTCTTTTCATTAGTTTATCGTCGTTGAAAACAGTGTTGCCAAGAGTTGATAAAATGACTCCTTCTTTTTACACAATTATACGGACTTAATCTTTTTGAAGCAGTCAAAAGGACAAAACAAGCTGTATCTGGGCCCGAAATGTCTTTTTGAAGCTGCCAAAAGGACAAAACACGTTGCATCTGGGCTCGGAATGTCCTTTTGAAGAGCTGCCAAAAGGACAAAACACGTTGCATCCGGTCCCGAAATGTCCTTTTGAAGCAGTCAAAAGGACAAAACGCGTTGCATCGGGGTCCAAAATGTCTTTTTGAACCTGCCAAAAGGACAAAACACGTTGCATCTGGGCTCGGAATGTCCTTTTGAAGCTGTCAAAAGGACAAAACAAGCTGTATCTGGGCCCGAAATGTCTTTTTGAAGCTGTAAAAAGGACAAAACAAGCTGTATCTGGGCTCGGAATGTCCTTTTGAAGCTGCCAAAAGGACAAAACACGTTGCATCCGGTCCCGAAATGTCCTTTTGAAGCAGTCAAAAGGACAAAACGCGTTGCATCGGGGTCCAAAATGTCTTTTTGAACCTGTCAAAAGGACAAAACACGTTGCATCTGGTCTCGGAATGTCCTTTTGAAGCAGTCAAAAGGACAAAAGGAGCCGTGAACTGAAACAAAATGTCCTTTTGAAGCAGTCAAAAGGACAAAAGGAGCCGTGGACCGGAGCAAATTGTTCTTTTGGAGCATCCAAAAGGACAAAAGGAGCCATTGACCGGAACAAAATGTCTTTTTGGAGTGTTCAAAAGGACAAAAATAACCGGGGAACTGAGCATATTTGGTCTTTTTGAAGTGTCAAAATACCAAATGCTTTTCCCCGGTAGAATTTGTAATTCATAAGTTTGTGATCATCAATTACTCATAGTAAGACCACCTTCCACCTCTGAACTTATTAAAATTTTTTGCCAGTATCCTGCTCACCCTTTTTTTCGATTCCACAATCCTGCACCAGTCAAAAATATCATTTGTTGTAATCTTCCGCTCTGGAAACAACATCCGAAATTCTCTGACACTGCGGAGGACCGCGGCCTCAACAGATTCAGCATGTCCACAATCCTCACAAATCATTGCATGCCCTTTTACCGCACAGGAAAAAGAACCACAAGCGTCGCACACAATGCCTTTCCGCAATTGATCATACTCATATTTCGGCAAATGAAGAAAAGGCGATTCTTCTATATGCAGCGAAGATAGCTTTTCTGCCAGCCTTCTATGCTTTCCGCTCAGCTTTGCAGAAATTGCATTCAAATCTTTCATATACCGTTTTAACTGATTCGGGAAAATAAATGGCGCACTCAGGGGTGCCTGGTACAGGGTAAATTCGGGGTTTACAAAAACAACGGAAGCCGAGACCGGCATATTGAAACCGAGCGAGAGAATCAACTGCCGGAAAAGCGATTCGCAACGTTTGACCTGAAGCAGCGGATTGTTGATTTCAGACTTATTTTTTGTAAAAATTCTGTCCCGCTCGTAATAAAAATCGCCTTCATAATTTTTCACTTCAAACAGGTAAATGGTTTCGCCGGTAATCATGAGGGCATCAATCTGGAACGTAGCATTGTTGCAGGAAAGCCGCAAATCATTCAGTACAAAACAATCACATGTAAGTGCTGCTGTTAAAGAGTCAAAATACCGCTCGCCTTCGTCCCCTTTTTCCAAATTCCGGAGATACTGGATGTCTTTTTCATGGAGTTTCATCCGGTTGTTCAGCGACTTTAAAAGAGCACATTCAAGTGAAGTTTTTCTTTCCTTGAAAAGCATCGTTCACATCCTTTCTAAAATTCAGACTTCACACCCATTATAAGCTACTTTTTGTATAATATAAATATCAATTTTCGCAGGTGAGCAGATGAAAAATTTACGGATTGAGCAAACGAATGAAATGATATTGGATAAATTCGGAATGGGCATAGTAGAGTTCCTTATCAGCCAGACTCATCTCGCATCAAGGCTGAATAGCGCCAAGTCAGAAACCATTAAAAGGAATCCCGGCTATTCAAACGGGGACATCGCGAAGGCCTATATCGGGCTGCTTTGCCTTGGAAAAAATAAGTTTGCTGAAATTGAACCGTTACGGAGCGACTATGATTTCCGTACTTTTTTAAAATTGGAAAGGGTTCCCTCGCCGGCTGTCTTGGAGCACCGTCTGGACGAGGCAGCTTTATCAGAAGAATGGAAACAGATCATCCTTGAAGAGTCTCTTCACCTGCTTCGCAAGGCTGGTGCACCTATCAACCCGGTGACCATACAAGGCAAAAGTTTTATACCGGTGGATGTTGCAATGCCGTTTGCTTTTATTGGAAAGGAAGGGTACTGCCTTTCCTTTGGACAAGAAACGAGCGTGTCGGTCCGTGCTGCTGAACAATTGGCGGAAGGTGCTTTCCTTTGGCGGCTCGAGGCAAAAGAAGGATCCGAAATTGCGGCAAAACTGCTGGACCTTAACATCGATTTTGTGATGAAACTTCAGACAGATGCTAGCACTTGGGTAGAAACTGCACGGAAACACGGCACATGCTCATCCGAACGGGAAGGAAAAAACGTTTACTTTGGATCTGTTGCGGAAACCAACACGACAGCCGGGGCAAAAAAACCAGCCTATTATGTTTTTAAACTCATTGAAACAACCATTGATAAAAACGGGCAAATCCTTTTGATTCCAGAGTATGAAGCGGATGTGTACATGACAACGCTCGATATTCCGCCGGAAGCTGTGCCAAGGCTTTACGACGAACACCGGAAAGTCTGTAAATCGCTGAGACGGGAATTTATGTCTGATCTTGGTTTTAAACAGCTGCCTTCCCGGAATCAAAAAACGAATGAGCTTGCCCTGCATTTTGGCATATACGCTTACAACCTGCTCCGCTTTGCCGGTCAGGGAAAAGCCCGAATGAAACGAATACGTGAGACTATCAGGGATCTGCCAAAGATGGTGATTAAAGAAGTAGAGGCAGAAGAATAATATTGAACTTAAGTTTTTACATTGGGACAAATCGATCAATTTGCATACAGAATTTTCGTCCACCCGCAGCGTACAGCCCAAACAGCAACCGAAGTCTAATCCCGCCCTCGCTTGTGTGCCGGTAACCCTAACAGTAAAGCCTTTTTCCTCTCTACGTTCCGGTAACACAAACAGCATGGATTCGTCACCCGTTCCGCCTGTACGCAAGCGGGGTCATCTCTGTTTTCCGCTTGAACAGTCGGTTGAAATAGGGAGGGTCCTCAATGCCGACGTCAAGGGCAATTTCTTTTACGCTTTTATTGGAGTAGCGGAGCAGTCTTTTCGCGGTGTTGATCCGAAAATGGATTAAGTACTCAATCGGGGGGATGCCGATGTAGTGCGTGAATTCCTTGCTGAGCTGGTATTTGTTCAGGCGGCACACCCGTTCCAAATCCTGCAGGGTAATTTTTTCTTTAAAATGGTCCTCCAAAAATTTTTTTGCTTCTATAATGTAACCGGGAATGTTTTCTTCCTCAAATGCAAGATCGTATTTCTGGATCAGCACTTCATTCAGCATTTCATGGATCAACAGCGAAATCCGGAATTCCGCCTTTGCATTCCGCGTTTCGACAAGCGCCATGATCTCATCAATGATTTGGGAAATGCGTCCGTTTTTTGCATGAAAAACATTGCTGCCGTTTTTCATAAATTCCCCGTAAAAAGCATCCGCATTCGGCCCGTAAAAATGGATCCAATCCATCTCCCACGGTTCATCGCTTATCGTGCTGTAATGCTGGTAATTCATGCAGTCGATGAAAAAAACATCCCCTTTTTCAAGCGTATATTCGCGCCCTTCATAAATCAATTTTCCCCTGCCGCCAAACGTATATTTTAACAAGTACGATTTCAAATGCTGCCTTTCTGTAAAATACGGTTTCATCGCTTTAAAATGGCCGATTTCCTGCACATAGTAAAACAGCTGGCGCGCCCGCTGCGACGGCGTGTTAAAACAGCGGATGGAGTCATCTGTCCAGGAATAGTCGGCTTTTTCCCAGTATTGTTCCATTTTGCTACCTCTCTTCAAATTGATTATGCCATATCCTTCACGACCTTGCCAAGATCGTACAATGGTTTGCCAATAATGTTTCATGAAATCTTTTTTGATAACGTTTACGATAGGAATGTAAACGTTAAATTTTAATAGATGCAATGCTTCATAGAAGAAGCAGATGATGTAAAGATAATGCAATTTTGAAGCTGGAAAGGAGTGAGAAAATGATCCGGAATTACATCGCTGTTGACATTGGGGCTTCAAGCGGACGGCTGATTGCAGGCACATGCCGGCATCAAAAAATCGAAATCAAAGAAATTCACCGCTTCAAAAACGGTTTTACCAAACGGGACGGCCATGACCGTTGGGATATCGGACGGCTGATTGAAGAAATTTTTACAGGCCTGGAAAAAGCCAAAAAGATGGGCATTGAAGCGTGTATGCTCGGCATTGATACGTGGGCGGTCGATTATGTGCTCGTTGACAAAAACGGCGACCGGCTCCAGGATCCGGTCAGCTACCGCGATCCACGGACGGTTGGCGCGATAGAAGCGCTGACGTCCAAATATTCAAAGGAATTCATCTATAAAAAGACCGGCATCCAGTTTCTTGAATTGAACACGCTGTACCAACTGTATGCCGAAGATAAAAATCTTTTGGAAAAAGCGGATAAAATTCTGCTCATCCCGGATTACATCGGATATGTGCTGACGGGAAAGGCCGTTTCTGAAGTGACAAATTCTTCCACAACACAAATGCTGAACTTGCGTGACAAATTATTCGATAAAGACTTGCTCAGCCATGTCCATGTCAGTGCCGATAAATTTGCCAAACTGGCCGATGCCGGCACGATTTTGGGCGAAATCAAACCAGAATGGTACCAAAAATACGATCTTCCGGCATGCCAGGTTGTCACGGTTGCAACCCATGATACCGCCTCCGCAGTCCTCGGTACGCCGGCAGAAGGCGATTCCTGGGCATTCTTAAGTAGCGGGACATGGTCGTTGCTTGGCATGGAATTGAATGTGCCTGTCACAAGCGAGGAAGCATTCAGGGAAAATTACACAAACGAGTGGGGCGCATATGGCACTTACCGATTTTTGAAAAACATTATGGGCATGTGGATTATCCAGGAAATTGCCCGGCATTACGACTACCGTTATACCTATGCCGAAATGGCGGAACAGGCCGGAAAATGCAAACCGTTTGCGCAATTTGTTCATGTCAACGACCCGCGCTTTAACAATCCGGAAAACATGGTGAAAGAAATTCAAGATTACTGCAGGGAAACCGGCCAGGCGGTTCCGGAATCGATCGGGGAATTGACAAACTGCATTTACAGCAGTCTGGCGCTCTGTTACGCAGTCGAGCTGGAAAAACTCGCCGCGATCACGGGGCGGCCCATTGACCAACTGTACATTGTCGGAGGCGGCAGCAATGTAAGCCTTTTGAACCAGCTGACGGCAAATCTCGCAAATGTCAAAGTGTCAGCCGGCCCCCAAGAAGCAACCGCTATCGGCAATCTCCTTGTGCAAATGATCGCCAAAGGGGACATTCGGGACATCCGTGAAGGAAGAAAAATTGTCCGGCAGTCGTTTGCAATCAAATCTTACAAGCCGCAGCAGGACAATTGGAAAGTGGTAATCGACCGTTACAAAAAGACCTTGCTTGAAACGGCAAAATGAAAGGGAGCGGAAAAGAATGGCAAAAAAAGAAGAGATCATCCGAAATTATGAAACCGCAAAACAGCGGTACGCCGAAATCGGTGTGGATACAGATTCGGCGCTTGAAAAATTGCAAAAGATGAAAATCTCGCTGCACTGCTGGCAGGGTGACGATGTCCGCGGCTTTTTAAATCCGGATGGCGACCTGACCGGCGGCATTATGGCAACCGGTAACTACCCAGGGGCGGCACACACGCCTTCCGAGCTGCGCAAAGACCTGGAAAAAGCATTCTCTCTGATACCGGGCAAGCATAAATTGAATCTGCATGCCATTTATGCGGACACGGATGAAAAAATTGACCTTGACACAATTGAACCAAAACACTTTGCTTCGTGGGTGGACTGGGCAAAAGAACAGGGGCTCGGCCTTGATTTTAACCCGACATTTTTCTCGCATCCGATGTATAAAGACGGTTTTACGCTCGCCTCCCCTGACAAAGCCGTGCGGGATTTCTGGGTGGAACATGGGAAAAGGACGCGGAAAATTGCCGAGTATTTTGGAAAAGAAACAGGGCAAACGAGCATCAACAATTTCTGGATTCCGGACGGTTATAAAGACAATCCGATAGATACGCTCGGACCGCGCCGGCGTTTAATGGAAGCGCTCGATGAAATTTTTGCGGAACCGCTCAATCCGGCTTATACGGAAGATGCGGTGGAAAGCAAATTGTTCGGCCTCGGCGCAGAAGCCTATACAGTCGGTTCCCATGAGTTTTATATGGGCTATGGTATTTCAAGAAACAAACTGGTCTGCCTTGACGCCGGCCACTTCCATCCGACAGAAGTGATTTCCAATAAACTAAGCGCCCTTTCTCTCTTCAGCAAAGGGCTTATGCTCCATGTCAGCCGCCCAGTGCGCTGGGACAGTGACCATGTCGTCATCATGGATGATGAACTGGCGGCAATCGGCAGGGAACTTGTCCGCAACGACTTGCTTGAGAAAACAAATATCGGCCTTGATTTCTTTGATGCCACCATTAACCGGGTTGCAGCCTGGGTAGTGGGCGCCCGCAACACACAAAAAGCTTTGCTGAAAGCGCTGCTTGAACCGACAGATTTCTTAAAACAAAAAGAACTGGAAGGCGATTTTACTACCCGCCTCGTCTATACAGAAGAACTGAAAGACTTCCCGTACGGCGATGTTTGGCACTATTTCTGCGAAGCAAACGGGGTGCCGGCCGGGCTTGGCTGGCTGGAAGAAGTCCAAAAGTATGAAAAAGATACGTTGCTTGTAAGGGCGTAAACAAGGAAGGGGAAGCACATGGCAAACATAAAGACGAAATTGAATATCATTGAAGCACCTTTTACACAGGAAATGATGAAAACAACCGCCAATTTGTACCGGCTTGGCTGGGACGAACGGAACGGCGGGAATATCAGCTATCTTCTCAAAGAAGAAGAAGTGGCGCCGTATCTCGATGTGAACGCCGTTATCCGGGCCATCCCGGTCAAATTCGACGCAAGGGCGCTTGCCGGCAAATATTTTATTGTCACCGGTTCCGGGAAATATTTTAAAAATGTGGCCGACAACCCTGCTGAAAACCTCGGTTTGATCCGTGTCGCACAGGACGGGCAAAATGTTGAACTGCTTTGGGGGCTTGAAGGGGGCGGAATGCCGACAAGCGAGCTGCCGTCCCATTTTATGAGCCATATCGCAAGGCTTGAGGTTGACCCGGAAAACCGGATTGTCATGCACAACCATGCGACCCATTTGCTCGCAATGACCTTTACCCATCCGCTTGATGAAAAAGCTTTTACGCGCACGCTTTGGCAAATGTGCACGGAATGCCTCGTCGTATTTCCGGAAGGTGTCGGCATCATTCCGTGGATCGTGCCGGGCACAAATGAAATCGGTGAAGCGACGGCAGCGAAAATGAAAGACTATCGCCTCGTCATTTGGCCGCATCACGGCATTTACGGTGCCGGCCGCACGATGGATGAGACATTCGGCCTGATTGAAACAGCAGAAAAAGCGGCACAGGTTTACACCTATGTCCAGGCGCAGGGCGGCATCAAACAAACGATTACCGACCGGCAGCTGAAAGACTTGGCCGATGCGTTTGGGGTCGTGCCGCGGGAAGGATTTTTGGGAGAATAAAGGATGGAATGGCGCATGCGACCTCTTAAAAATGTTGACATTCCGCAATCGCTTGATAAACTCGGTGTCAAAGAAGAAGATATCCCGAACCTCGCAAAAGATGCGTATGCCGATGTGTGCACGGGTGGCAACCCGCGTGATACAAGTGTCGAAGAAATCGAAGGCTTGTACAAATCCATGCTGCATGATCCGGTTGTGAAAGCTTAAGGCTGAAAAACGGATGACCCTGGGAAATGGGTCATTCGTTTTTTTCATCATATTATCGTATTATAGTAGTAACGTTATTTTTTGGAGAAGGGAGTTTCCAAGTTGAAAATTGCTTTTATTGCCCATGATAAAAAGAAAGAGGAAATTGTAAACTTTGCGGTTGCCTATGAGCCGGTATTCGCCGACCATGAATTGTACTCGACCGGCACAACCGGCAAGAGGATTATGGAAAAAACAAATTTGAACATTACCCGCTTCAATTCCGGCCCGCTCGGCGGCGACCAGGAAATCGGCGCAATGATTGCCAAAAATGAAATGGATCTCGTTTTCTTTTTCCGTGATCCACTCACGGCCCAGCCGCACGAACCGGACATTACCGCTTTACTCCGCCTTTGCGATGTCTATTCGATTCCACTTGCCACCAACATGGGTACGGCCGAACTGCTTGTCCAGGGCTTAATGCGCGGCGATTTAAACTGGCGCAACCTCGTGCATGAGAAGGAGAAGAAGAACAGGGGGGAATAAGAATTTCCACCATATTTCATACTTCGGTTTACCGGAAAAAACGATTAGCACAGACATTTTGCAGCCCCCCTGGTTTCATACCCCGGGGGCATTTTCGTTTTCACTTCAGCCCAAACATGGTAAGATGGAAAAGCGCAAATTTTTGCTTTCTGGGGTGGAAAAAATGGACAAGGCGGAAATGCGAAGAGAAATGATCGGCTGGTTAAAGCGGTTGGATCTTAACGAAAAGCAGGCCATCGAAGAAAAACTGCAACAAATTTTGTTTTCATCCGATATATGGAAAATATCCGGAACGGTTGGCGTGACGGTCTCCCAACATTTCGAATGGGATACGCGGCGGATCATTGAAACCGGGTGGGCGCAGGGAAAAACGATTTGTGTGCCAAAATGCGTGCCAAAAGAAAAAGCGCTCGTCTTTTACCAGCTGGATGATTTCACACAATTGAAAAAAAGCTTTTTTAACCTGCTTGAGCCGGAACCGGAAGAAACAGTAAAAATTGAAAAGCAGGCCATCGATCTGCTCATTGTTCCAGGCCTTGTTTTTGACAAAAAAGGCTTTCGCATCGGTTTTGGCGGCGGTTATTATGACCGATTTCTTGCCGGTTTTCCCAATCAGACCGTGTCTTTGATTCATTCGTGCCAATTGAAGGCGCATGTCCCTAGCGAATCTTATGATATTCCGGTGCGGCAAATCGTGACAGAATCCGGAATGTTGAAAGTGAATGGAGGGGTTTCATGAAGAGTAGAACGTTTGTCATGATTAGCATTGTCTTGGCAATGCTTGTGTCATCGATTGACGCAACGATTATGAATACCACGATGCCCGTCATTGCAAAAGAACTCGGCCGCTTTGACTTGTACGCATGGGCATTTGCTTCCTATATGATCACCAGCACCATTTTATCACCGGTTGCGGGCCGGTTATCCGACTTGTTCGGAAGGAAGAAAGTGTTCGGGTTCGGGATCGTGCTTTTTTTCGCCGGATCGCTTTTATGCGGCATGTCCTCCGGGATGATTGAACTGATCGTCTTTCGGGCTATTCAGGGCATTGGGGCAGGTTTTATGGTCCCGTTTCCGGCCATTATCGCAGGAGACCTGTTTGCTGTTGAAAACCGCGGGAAAATCCAGGCATTGTTTACCGGTATGTGGGGATTATCCGCTGTCCTGGCGCCGCTTTTAGGCTCGTTTTTTGTAACGTATTTATCGTGGAGATGGATTTTCTTTGTAAACCTGCCTGTCTGCCTCATCTCATTTTTAACACTTTTGCCTTATAACGAGCATTATGCGCCGAAAAAAGCGCGTGTCGATTACATAGGCGCTGCATTATTTGCCGTTGCGATCACACTCCTGCTTTTGGTCACGGTCGTACACCGCAACTACTTGTTGTTTGCAGCAACCGGAATCATCTTTCTTCTCCTTTTTTATTTTTATGAAAAAAGGCAGGATTCCCCGATTGTGCCGCTTTCGATGTTTAAAAATAAGACATTTGCCCGGATGAATGTCAACTCCTTTATTGGGACAGTGGCGTTGTTCGGTGCTTCCAGCTATGTGCCGCTGTTTTTGCAGAAAGTAACAGGGCTGTCACTGCTCATGAGCGGGGTTGCGCTGCTTGGGTCGTCGATCGGCTGGATGGCCGCTGCAGTCCCTGCCGGAAAATGGATATTGCGGTATGGCTACCGGAGGCTGTTATTAATCGGGAACGGACTTTTGCTTGTTTCGGGTGTATGTTGGATCTTTTTAAATCCGGGCCACGGGTTTTGGTACGTTTTTCTCGTTATGATTGTCCATGGCGCTGCGTTCGGGTTGCTTTCGACGGTCGGGATTATCGGTTCCCAGCAAATGGTGAGCGCCCACGAAAAAGGGATCGCCACTTCGTTTTTTATGTTTTGCCGGAACATGGGAACTGCGATCGGGGTGACCGTAATGGGCGCCTTTCTGACAAGCGGGTCCACCTACATGCAGGGCATTCACCATTTATTCCTGTTCGGCTTTTGCGGCAGCATTTTGGCCCTTTTAACTTCTTTTCTGATTCATAATGATGCGAGTGAAAGCGGAAAAACAGCAGCAAATCAATAAGGCTTATCCCGGGCTTGGCAAGGACTCTGACAGTGCTGGCAAAATTTTATAAAATGCAGGCCAGAAGCCGGTTCTTTCGCAGATCCATGATTTTATCATATTGAGGCGGAGTGCTGACAAACCTTAAAAAAACCCGTTTTAGCTTATCAGGCTAAAACGGGTTTTTTGCTCCTCAGTCGGGGGAGTCTGTTTCTTTTTTTAATTGCATTTTCCTTTGCTGGTCCTGCGGTTTTTCAAATACCCCAACGGTTCGAACGGTAAAGGAAAGGGCAAATCCGATGACTGCCAGGATGAGCGTGAACATAAAACCGTACTGGACGCCGTTTGTTAATGCTGCTGCGGCATGTTGTCCGCCGGCTCCTGTATAAGCGTGTTCACCTGCAGCCAACAATGTGGCAGACAAGGCAGTGGCAATGGCGCCACTCACTTGCTGGGCGGTATTCATGATTGCGCTGCCGTCAGGGGACATTTCTCTCGGCAATGCGTTCAGCCCGTTCGTTTGCGCCGGGGACATAACAAGCGGCGCGCCGATCATGAGCAAAAGATTCGCTGCAATCACAAAAAGAAAAGAAGATGTTGTTTGAACACAGATAAACATTGCACCAGCTACGATGCAAATCAAAAACCCGATTCTGACAAGCCATTTTGCGCCGTGTATATCATAAAGCTTGCCCGAGATAGCTGACACAATCCCGTTTACAATGCCCCCTGGCAAAAGAAGGATGCCGGTAAGCGCGACAGCTACCAGTTTTCCGCTCTGCCAGTACATCGGCAACAAAAGCATGGATGACATGATAATACTGAAGTCAATCATAATCATGAGCGTGCCAATGGTGAACATTTTATGCTGGAAGACACGCACATTCAGCATCGGTTTTTCCATTCGTAATTGCCGGATGGAAAAAATCACGAGAGCCGCAATACCGATTGCAAGGGCTACAATGACTTTTGCATTTCCCCAGCCTGAATCCCCCGCTGAACTGAAGCCGAAAACAATTCCGCCGAAACCGATCGTGGACAGCACGATAGAGAGCACATCGATTTTTGGCCGGGTGACTTCATTTACATTTTTACAAAAGATGGCGGAAATGATCAGGGCAGCAACCAAAAACGGCAGCATGACCCAGAAAATCCACTGCCATGTGAGTTTGCCCAAAATGAACCCAGCAGCAGTTGGGCCAATTGCCGGCGCAAACATAATGACAAGCCCGACAACGCCGAGTGCCGCGCCTCTTTTATGCGGCGGAAAAATCGTCATGACCGTATTAAAAATGAGCGGGATGAGAATGCCGGTTGCGATTCCCTGAACGAGCCTGCCGATGAGTAAAAAGGGGAAGGTGTGGGACACG
Source organism: Weizmannia sp. FSL K6-3076 (assembly GCF_038007245.1). Taxonomy (NCBI): domain Bacteria; kingdom Bacillati; phylum Bacillota; class Bacilli; order Caryophanales; family Bacillaceae; genus Heyndrickxia; species Weizmannia sp. FSL K6-3076. The sequence goes on from NZ_JBBOWU010000001.1 coordinate 1,239,633, forward strand.
GCTGAAATGAGCGTGCCAATAATAAATGCGCTTAATGCACTTAGCAGCAGCTGCCTTGTTGTAAACCATCTGATCATTAACCCGGATACCGGCACCAGCACGCCGACAACAAGCAAATATCCGGTTGTAAGCCATTGGACGGTGGAAGCGGTAATGTGCAGATCTTTCATCAATGAAGTTAATGCAATATTTAAGGCTGTTTCGCTGAACATGCCGATAAAGCCGCCAATTAAAAGCCCAAGCATAATCGGAAATTTTTTATAATCACTTTGCAATGGTAAAATCTCCCCTTTATTTTTAAATAGACCGGTCAGTATAATTTTGAGAAAAAAGAACATCAAATGTTCTTTATTATTTTTGGGATTTGTTCTGCAACTAATTGAAAATAGGAAGCGTCCTTGTATGTGATCGACATCGTCATCGCGCCTTCGATTAAGATATGAAACAAAACAGCGGTTTGCCTTGCGCTTTCCTTTGTGTAGCCTTTTTTCATCAGATAATCGGTATCGGTTGCGATCCATTCCTCATACGCATTTTTGCACGCTTCCCTGATATTTTCGTTAAGGTTCGCACTTTCCGAAGCGAGCAGGCCGATCCGGAAGTCCGGCTGATCGCCAAATACTTTTTCAGCGACATGTAAAAGTTGCGCCTGCATGGCTTCAATCGGATCGTCGCAACCGGCAAGCAACTGCTCCAGTTCCTGCCTTACTTCAACCTTGACGCTGTCAATTGCGGCAATTGCAATTTCTTCTTTCCCGTTTGGAAAATGGTAATATAAAGAGCCTTTCGGTGCGCCGCTTTCCTCAATGATTTGATTGATGCCGGTCGCATGGTAGCCCTGCACCTGGAAAAGTTTTTTTGCCGCCTGGATAATTGCTTCTCTTTTACTCTTTGCCATCTTTTCTCTCCTTTTTTGTACAGAACGGTCTAACGAAAAATATATCATTGATTGACTTTATTGTCAAACAGCCGTTTTTTTTTAAAATAGCTCTGTTAAACATTTATGTTGATATTTACTAAAATCAAACATTCTTCCTATAATAACAGTAAGGAGCAGGTCTGCGTTTTGGTTGCGAGGGATCGTCAAAACAAACCTTCTTTAACGTGATGAGGGTCGTATTTTAACCAAGCAATTGGTTCCAAGGTATCCGTTACGAATCCCCTTTTTACAGACGCCTGGAGAGCTTTCAAAGCCTATGCAAAAGAAAAAGGAATCGAACATTACCCGTTCAAATCCTGTGGAAAGGAACGGGTAAAAGGGCTTTACCATATCCAAAATGTTAATAACTATTACAGCCGCTTAAAGGGTTGGATGAACCGATTCAACGGCGGGGCAACCAAGTACCGCGACCATTATTTGAGCTGTTTTTGTATTTGAATACGATCCGCCTCCGAACGATTATCCAACTGTATGTAGGCTGATTGTCGACAGCTGCTTATTTCCGACAATGGCGACTTATGATAAATTGAGGTTATCTATATTCAGAGTTTCATAAGCATTATTCAACTATTGGGGCAGTCATGTTAAAGAGGGTAGGTATTTAGGCTTGTGCTAGAAAAATTCTTTTTCAGAATGGGAAGGTGCCAAAATGAATATTGCAGAAGAAATCATAATTTCTCCATTAAAGGATGAATTAATTGAGGACATCAATAAAACAAATGATTATTTCAACGTGTTTGGTAAGGTTGTACCCAGTCTTCAATCAGGAAAATGGTCTTTTGAAGAGATTCTATTTGATGAAACTAAAGAAATTCGTTTCCCAGATGATAAACTGGATTGGAGCCGTTATATAAACCGTGAAGATAAAGCTCTATTTTTAGCTTATAAGAATCATAATTGCATTGGGCAAATTAGAATAATTAAGGATTGGAATCGCTTCTGTTATATTGAAAATATCGCTACAAAAAAAGAATTTAGAGGATATGGAATCGGGAAGTTGCTTTTAACTAAAGCGGAAGAATGGGCAAAAAAAAGAAAACTTATCGGAATGTCTTTAGAAACGCAAGATGATAATCTTGGAGCGTGCAGGTTTTATGTGAAACAAGGATTCATACTAGGTGGAGTTGACACATTGAAACAGTCATATAATCCAAATATAGAAACCACTTTGTATTGGTATAAGCTATTCAAATAACGGGTGCTAATCTTCAATATGAATCTAAAACAGGGATCCCACATCGGGTCCTTGTTTTATGATCATTTATCCACAATATTATTTAACATAGCTTTTAAAATAAACCGGAAAAAAGTTTCCTTTTCAAGTATAATCAAGATAAGAAAATAAACAAAAAATGACGGAGTGGTTGGATGAAAGAAATGAAACTCGGTTTATGGGCTAAATACATACTGCTGGCGGTTGTGGCCGTGCTTGTTGTAAAATATTTCAGCACGATTCTGGGCGCGCTCGGGGCGGTTTGGCATGTTGCATTCCCGCTTGTGCTCGGGGCTGCGATTGCCTATGTGCTCAATATTTTAATGAAAAAAGTGGAACGCGTTTATTTTCCGAACGCGCAAAACAAATTTATCCGCGCAACGCGGAGGGGCGTCAGCATTCTTTTTTCGTTTGTGGTGATTTTCGGCATTGTTTCCATTCTGGTTTTGATCATTGTGCCGCAATTGATCCAGGCTTTTACAGTGTTGATTGATGCCATTCCGCGCGTTTACACGAAAAGCTTGGACTATTTCCAGTCAAACAGCGGCAAGTACTCCAGTCTCGGAAAGTTCATCTCCAGCCTGCAGGTCGATCTGGATGCAGTCACAAAAAAATTGACCGCATCTCTTTCCAAAGTGGTGACCGGCATTTTGAATTCGACGTTTTCCATCGCCGGCGCCTTAACAAGCGGCGTAATGAACCTGGTCATTGCCATTATTTTTGCCATCTATATTTTGGCGGCAAAGGAGAAGCTGGCTATTCAGGCGGATAAAGTGGTCCGTGCTTTTTTGAAAAAGCAGACGGCGGACAGATTGTATTATGTGCTCAAGGTGGCAAACCGGACTTTTTCGAGCTTTATTGTCGGGCAATGTGTGGAGGCGGTCATTTTAGGAAGTCTATGTACGCTTGGCATGTTTCTTTTCCAGTTTCCGTACGCTGCAATGGTCGGTGCTTTCATTAGTGCAACGGCTCTGATCCCGGTGGTCGGTGCCTATTTGGGTGCGGCTTTCGGTGCCTTTATGATTTTAACAGTAGATCCGATGCAGGCAGTATTCTTTTTGATTTTCATTGTTGTGCTGCAGCAAGTGGAAGGCAACATCATCTATCCGCGGGTAGTCGGTTCGTCGATCGGGTTGCCGGGTTTATGGGTCTTGGCGGCGGTCATCATCGGGGGCGGCCTTGGCGGCGTTGTTGGTATGCTTTTCGGTGTGCCGGTTGCCGCGACATTGTATAAGCTGCTGAGCGACCAAGTGCAGAAACGGCTACAGACACCATCGGGAATAGAGGAAACAAACAGGGGCGGGGATATATAGAGGCGAATAATATTGCCTCTCGAAAAAGAACATCCGGGAACAACAGGAAGGAGAGCGCAAAATGAAATTGATCGCGATTGATTTTGACGGGACATTATTATCTGATGACGGAACAATTAGCGAAGAAAATGCCGGAGCGATTCGGGAAGTACAAGAGCAGGGGAATATCGTTGTCGCCTGTTCAGGGCGTTCGCTTCATGATACGCGGCATATTCTGAAAAAAGCAGGCCTTGATTGCCCGGTGATAACGGGAAATGGTGCCGTCATTTACGATTCGGATCAATGCATTTTAAAGCTTGTGATGCCGGATAAAGTACTGGACGACTTGCTTCCGGAACTGGAAGCGCAAGGATACTATTACGAGTTATATACTAACCAGGGCGTGTATTTGCTGGAAAAAGGGAGAAAGCGCCTTGAATCGGAAATGCATTCCTTGCACGAAAAAGATGAAACCTTTTCTTTGGAGTGGGCTGCCGGCCAAATTGAGCTCCAGATGCGGCAGTACGGGATTCATTATTTCCACCATTATGCTGAGTTGGATTTGCCGCATTTGGAGGTTTACAAAATTTTTGTACTGTCCTTTCATCCTGAACGGTTAAAGCAACTCCGCAGCTGGCTAAGCGGAAGACAAGATCTTTCCATGACCACATCGGGGCGCACGAAGTTGGAAATTGCCCATGCAGAAGTTAGCAAAGGCCATGCCCTTCAGTTTATGGCCCGCCATTTGAACATCCCGTTGGAAAATACGGTCGCAATTGGTGACAATTTTAACGATCTGTCCATGTTTGAAGTAGCCGGTATAAGTATTGCGATGGGAAACGCTGAAGAACAAGTGAAAGCGCGGAGCACCTATGTCACAAAAGCCAATCATGAAAACGGCGTTGCGCATGCTTTGCGAAAGTACATATTGGGGGAAAACGAAGGGGAATAAAACCAAAAAAACAGCCACCGTTTGCTGCCCATCTCCTCATTTTGCGGCATGCTTTTTAAAACAGCCGTTAGAAAAATTGCGGGCATTCTCATCGGTGCCATCATCGAGCTTTTACAATTATCCTAGGGGTGATTGACATAAATGACGTGATTTTTAATTTTATCGGCACGATGGCTGGATATGGCTGTTTTATCGTTTTTTCAAAAATATTTAGGAGGATTGTAAATAAAAACAAGATACGGCTGAATCCTTTGTTGGAATACATTTATCACATAGCCAAGTAGACTTCTCTTACCTGGCTTCCCGGCCAGCGACGGGCGCGTTGGCCGGGAATTTTTTTATCTCCTGCTGTTTTTTCATCTCACTTAAAAAGGAAATTTCAATTTTTTGTCGAAATGTTAGCATACAATGTTATGCCGGCCGGGAGAAGAAAATGGTCTCCTTTTTGCCGGCTGCAGATACCCGCATCGTTGAAATACTTTACATAGGATATTTTCAATAATAGACATGGCCATGCTTTATGGAAAAGGGGAGGGCTTGATGAAGTTCGATGCCATTGTCGTCGGGGCGGGGCTGGCCGGCTTGGTTGCAACCGCAGAAATGGCAGATGCCGGGAAAAAAGTGCTGCTTCTGGACCAGGAGCCGGAAAACAGTATGGGCGGCCAGGCCTGGTGGTCGTTTGGCGGGCTATTTTTAGTGGATTCTCCGGAACAAAGGCGGCTGGGGATAAAAGATTCCAGGGAACTGGCATGGCAGGACTGGCTTGGTACTGCCGGATTTGACCGGGAGGAGGATGAAGATTACTGGGGAAAAAAATGGGCTGAAGCTTACGTCGATTTTGCTGCCGGAGAAAAAAGAACGTGGCTGCACAAAATGGGCGTGCGCTTTTTCCCGGTTGTCGGTTGGGCTGAACGGGGCGGGCATTTAGCGACCGGCCACGGCAATTCCGTTCCCCGCTTTCATATTGTGTGGGGAACCGGGCCGGCACTGGTGGCGCCTTTTGAGAAAAAAGTTCGGGAATATATGAAAGCCGGTTTGGTCCAATATTTGCCCCGCCACCGGGTGGATCATCTTTTAAAAGAAAATGGCACTGTTGCAGGGGTAGCCGGTTCTGTTTTGATTCCCAGCACAAAGAAGCGGGGAGAGGGTAGCGAAAGAGAGGTTATTGGCGATTTCGAATATAGGGCCGAAGCTGTATTAGTGGCCAGCGGGGGCATTGGCGGGAATCTTGATTTCGTTCGGAAAAATTGGCCGGAGCGGCTCGGAACGCCGCCTGCACATATGTTATCGGGCGTTCCTGCCCATGTGGACGGCAGAATGCTTGGCATTACGGAAGAAGCGGGCGGGCGGATTGTGAACCGCGACCGGATGTGGCATTATACGGAAGGCATAAAAAATTGGAACCCGATTTGGTCCAACCACGGTATCCGTATTTTACCCGGACCATCCTTTATTTGGCTTGATGCAGAAGGAAAGCACTTTCCCGTCCCTAATTTGCCGGGATTTGACACGCTCAGCACACTGGAAGCCATTCAAAAAACCGGCTATGGCTATTCGTGGTTTATTTTAACGCAAAAAATTATAGAAAAAGAGTTTGCGTTGTCTGGATCGGAGCAAAATCCGGATCTTACCGGCAAAAGTATCCGGAAAGTGCTGGGCAGAGCTTTGCCCGGCGCGCCTGAACCCGTCCAGGCCTTCATGGACAAGGGAGAAGATTTTATCATTGCCCATAACCTGAAAGACCTTGTAGACGGGATGAACCGTTTGACTGGTGAAAGTCGATTAAACTTTAAAGAAATTGAATACCAAATCAAAGCACGGGACCGGGAAATGGATCATAAATTTACAAAAGATCTGCAGGTGACGGCAATCCGGGGCCATCGGAATTATTTGGGGGATAAGTGGATTCGCGTTGCCCCGCCGCATAAAATACTCGATCCTAAAAATGGCCCGCTCATCGCCGTGCGCCTTCATATTATAAGCAGAAAAACATTAGGCGGCCTGCAAACCGATTTATCCGGAAGAGTACTGGATTTCGCAGGCCATGCCATACCCGGGTTGTATGCAGCGGGGGAGGTTTCCGGATTTGGCGGCGGCGGTGTCCATGGCTACAGGTCCCTTGAAGGAACATTTCTGGGCGTATGCCTTTTCACAGGAAGGACGGCCGGCCGGGCGATTGCAGCTGAACGAAGTTAATTGGATAAAAATACGGACCCGGTGATCTATTTTCACCGGCTTCTCATGCAATAATGAGAGATCAGACAGCATCCCGGGCGATTATAGAACTGGAAGCCGGACCCTAAGTCTCTCGTACGCTGTCGCAACGTTTTTATAAAACACATGAATGGGCAAATGGCCCAGAATTACGGGGCAACCTTTACTTTAATCACAACCCACTTAGGCATCAGCCGCCCCATCCCTTTATCTTCTTTGCGTGCATATACGTCAACGCTTTTTTTGTTTATTTCCCCCACGTAATATTCCGCTCCATCAGGAGTGATCCCTTGCACATCAGATAGATTTTTTAGTTTTGCGCGCTTAGGAAGATTTTCAATAAAGTTGCAAGTTGTTTTATCGCCGGCAATTCTTTATATTCTTGCTTTGTCTTTGTCATTGACCAGCTGGGACATTTGCGTTTCAATATCACTCGATGCTTTGTAAGCATTCACGTAAATCCAGCCTGCGAAAATCATGATCAAGGCAGCCACACAAAACCATGTTGTTTTTCTTTTAAAAAAGTTCACCATTTTTCCTCCCAAACTACTGCTTTTTCTTAAATCTTAATGATAGTACAGCAATGGAGGGGGAAAAAGGCACTGGGGCAACTGTTCCGACCGGCCATTTGGAAAGAAACATAATGCCATTTTTATTGAAAAAACAAGAAATCCATTAGGAATTATCATTTTTAAATATAATGATGATTCTTTTTTTGCAGGATGCGGAAATGGGGCAGCCACTGCTTATCTATACAAAATAATTTTGAAAAAACAGAGATAAAAAGACGGAAACAGGGTATATATGTTTCTACTTGGAAGATCATGAGGGGGGTTTTTGCATGGATCATTATGCCAGCCGTTTGGAGGGCGATTATGCCGGGATCCAAAAGCCGGTAACGCAAACAGGAGAATTGCAACGAAAGGAAAAAATCGCATACGGCGCAGGGGATATCGGGTATAATTTTCTGTTTGACCTCGGGCAAATCTATTTGCTTAAGTTTTATACGGATACGCTCGGGCTTCCGGCTTCCATTGCAGGAATGGTATTTTTAGTGACAAAAATTTGGGACGCTTTTTCGGATTTTACGATTGGTACGGTTGTGGACCACCGGAAAAAAATCGGGCCAAAGGGGAAATTCCGCCCTTTCATTCTGTATACCGCAGTTCCGCTGGCGCTGATGACGGTGACGAATTTTCTTTCACCGGATTTTTCATTAAACGGAAAAGTGATTTGGGCCTTTGCTACATACATGGCTTTCGGCACCATCTACAGCATTTCCAGCATACCATACGGTTCAATGGCCCCGGCAATGACGAAAAAAGCCAATGAACGGGCTGAATTGTCCGCTTTCAGGCAAGCCGGCGCCAATCTTGGATTGCTCATTACAACAGTCGGTTTTATGCCGGTTGTCCTCCTGTTCGACAATCCGAAAATCGGATATCCGGTGGCGGCTGCGATTTTTGCAACGGCCGGTATATTGCTGCAAATCTATTCTTATAAGCATATAAAAGAGCGCCATGTCGAACTGGAACCGAAAAAAACAAACCACTCGGTTAAAGACAGCTACAAGGCGCTTGTCAAAAACGGCCCCCTTTTCATTGTCAGTCTGGTCAATTTATTTACCATTTCAGCCTACAATGTGAAACTGGCCGTCCAGGTGTATTACTGCCAGTATGTACTGCACAATGTCACCGTCGTTTCCTATATGGGATTTTTCAGCATGGGCTGCGCATTTTTCGGGATTGCCCTTGCCCCTTTTGCTCAGCGAAAAATCGGGAAAAAGTACACGTATATGTTCGGCTGTGCCATTTGGGCTGTTGCCGATCTGCTTGCTTTGTTTTTTGCCCATAATGCCGTCCTCTTTATTGTATTTGCCTGCCTCGCCTTTTTCGGAAATGCTTTTGTCAACAGCCTGAACTGGGCATTGATATCCGACTGTGTGGAATACGGGGAATGGAAAACCGGAAAGCGGACGGAAGGCATTGTCTACTCTTTTTTTACATTCTTTCGCAAAATGTCGCAGGCTGTCGCCGGGTTTATTCCCGGGTTTGTGCTGGGCATTTCCGGATATGTGCCGAATGCCGTCCAGTCTGCAAGCGCCATTTTCGGTATCAAAGCGCTTATGTTCATCTATCCGGCAGCACTGTCCATTTTAACCATTGTTGTATTCGGCTTTTTCTACCGCCTGACGGAAAAGAAATATAAAGAAATCGTGGCGGAGATGAACAGCAGGTAATGCAGGACAATTTGGGGAGTACCTTTAACAAAGGGCTGTCCCTTTGCACATACTGGCTTGCAGCCGGGTTCGTGTCTGTATTTTCTGCCTTTCTCTGCCGGCTTGGGCATCCCTTGTCCATTTTAAATGCCAAGGGGTATGTTTTTAAACATCATGATCATCATCGTTGTCCTTTTCCTTATATGCTTCTTCCAATTGGCGTTCTTGTTTTCCCGGAACGATCCACTTATTCAGTTTATTGATGATATTTGCACGCAAGCACTTTCTAAAACGAGTCATCATAGAATGGCCAAATGGGGCTTTTTCCTGGAATTCAGGCAAACCGATAAATACTGAAGATACGGCTTTTCTATGATCTGTTCGATTGCATCTCGGCCAAGTAGCCCAAGATGCTCTTTGATGTAGAGAGCTCTTAGAACGATTCTGACGGCGTAATCCTGTTCGCCTTTAAATTTTTTTGAAGGACCTGGCATCCCTTTCTTCATCTCTTCACAAAGGGATTATTTCAGCAAGACGGGCCCAGCGATTTTTGTTATCCCAATTTCAAGAGAATGGTGTAGAAAAAGTTTTCTGCAAAAGTGAATTGATGCTCGGCCTTTTTTACATAGCAACGGTCTCCAAGTGCAAGGTCCTTATGGCATCAAAACGCTGCCAAACATGACAACGAGGCAGCAGCTTATAATGAGTTCCAAAATCTTTCTGATTTTCCAGAATATCATTATAATAAAATTTTTGCATAAAAATTGTCGTTTTCGACGAGGAGGATTTTGATTACGCCAAAAAGATCCATAAACGCTATCCGCCTGTTCCCTTCTATTTACAAGTCGGCAATCCGGATGTTACTTTGCCTGACCGGGATGCATTAGCGAAAATGCTGACCGGAAGATATGAATGGCTGATCAATCTGGCCTTGCAGGCAGAAGAAATGAATGATGCTTATGTCCTTCCCCAATTGCATGCATTGGTGTGGGGGAACAAACGGGGCGTATAAGAGAAAAGGGCCGGCCTGCGCACGCAGGGCAGCCCCTCTTTTTCTCACACATGCTGGCTTGCGGCCGGGTTCGCGTCGGGTTTTACTGCCTTTTTATCTTTCATCCGGCTGTAGATGTTTGCGAGCAACGAACCAGACAAATTATGCCAGACGCTGAAAATCGCGCTCGGGACGGCGGCAAGCGGGGAAAAATGCGCGGTAGCAAGCGCTACCCCGAGCCCGGAATTCTGCATGCCGACTTCCATCGAAACCGCTTTTTGCTTGGCAAGGTCCATCCCGCACAAACGGGCGAAGAAAAAGCCGATGATAAACCCGAGCAAGTTATGCAAAATAACGACGGCAAAAACGAGTAAAGCCGTTTGTGCAATTTTTTCGGCGCTTCCGGCGACCACTCCTGCTACAATCAGCACGATCGCCACAACCGAGACAAGCGGCATCGCTTTTGCACCGGCGCGCGCCTGTTTGCCGAAAAACTTTTTCACGATAAACCCGAGCAAAAGCGGCACAATGATCACTTGCACAACCGAAAGGAATAAAGACAATACACTGACATGCACCCATTTGCTAGCAAACAGCAGGATTAAAAGCGGTGTGACAATCGGCGCAAGAATCGTGGACACGGAAGCGATCGCAACAGCAAGCGCCACATTGCCGCGTGCAAGAAACACCATTACGTTCGAAGCCGTGCCGCTCGGGCAGCAGCCGACAAGGATGACGCCGATGGCAATATCTTTCGGTAAGTTGAGCCCGACTGCAAGCAGAAAAGCGATAAGCGGCATGATGACAAAATGGCCGACCACGCCGAGCGCCACCTCAAGCGGCTTTTTGAAAACTTCTTTAAAATCTGATAATTCAAGCGTCAACCCCATGCCAAACATGACAATTCCCAATAAAGGTACGATATAATTCCCGATCCACGCAAAATGCTGCGGTAAAAAATAAGCGATGACTGCAAAAATCAGCACCCATACGGTGAACGTTTTCCCTGCAAACGCGCTGATTTTTTCTAAAGTTGCCATGTGAAGACCTCCAAATATAAATTGTTTTCTAAAATGATAGAATATCTGACAAAATAAATCAAGGCAGCCATTTCAATATTTTGGGATTTATTTAGATCATTCGTTTCCGAAAACATTTTTTTCACCAAAAAAAACAGCGCAATGCCTGGGCCTGCGCTGTTTACAACATATTCCGTGTTTTTCATGCATCCTTCGTTTTTTTCATGGCCAGCACTTTGTCGGTATCCGGTGTGACATAAACGGTTTGTTGGTTCTCGTAAATGACAAATCCGGGTTTTGCGCCGTTCGGTTTTTTCACGTAGCGCACTTTCGTATAATCGACCGGGACGGAAGCGGACTGGCGCGCTTTGCTAAAATAGGCGGCGAGTGATGCGGCTTCCAAAATCGTTTCCGGCGCCGGGTTTTTGCTGCGGATGACAACATGCGACCCGGGAATGTCTTTTGTGTGCAGCCAGATTTCATCGCGGGCGGCGACCCGGTTTGTCAAATAATCGTTTTGCTTGTTGTTCTTTCCGACAAGAATTTCCGTGCCGTCCGAAGCCTCGTATTTTTCGAGGGCGATTTTGTTTGCATTTTTCCGCCGGGCGCGGCTGTGCCGTTTTTTCAAATAGCCTTCTTCTTCCAGCTCTTCGCGGATTTCCCCGATATCTTTCGGCGAGGCTGTTTCAAGCTGCTGGAGGAGGTTTTCAAAATACAGCACTTCATCCCGGGCTTTTTTGATCTGTTCACGCACGGCGACTTGCGCATGCTTCGCTTTCTGGTAGCGGGAAAAATAGCTTTGCGCATTTTCGGCAGGGGTTTTTAGCGGATCAAGCGGAATTTCAACCATTGCCCCGTCCTCATCGTAATAGTTTTGCACTTTCACTTTGTCCATGCCTTTTTTTACAGCATACAAATTTGCTGTCAAAAGTTCGCCGTACAGCTGGAACTGTTCGGCATTTTGCGCTTCCGCAAGCGTGACTTCCAGCTTTTTAATTTTGCTTTCGTTTTTCTCTAGTTCATTTTTCACAAACCGCTCAAGATCGTGGCCTTTTTGCTTGACGCGGTCACGTTCGGCTTTACCGGCATAAAAACGGTCAAGCAGCGCGCTTAAAGTCGGAAACGTTTTGACTTCGCCTTCAAGAGACGTAAGCGGGATCATGTAGAACGATTCTTTTTGCGTGCCAATGATCATCACTGGCTGGAGGTCAAACTTTTTAATCGGCTCCATAACGGACAAAAACGCGTCCGTGACCGCATCTGGATTCGAAAACTTCGCCCGGTGCATGATTTCTTTCGCCAAAAGAGGGGAGACGCCGGCAAATTGCGCGACAATTTGCTTGTCCATTTTCCCGCTGTTCCAGTCAAGCGCTGCTATGACATCCTCTTTTGCCGCCTCAAGCGGGTTCCGTTTGTGTTGTTCAGGGGGCATGACATATTCATGCCCGGGGAGAATCGTCCGGTACGTATTCACAGCCGGTGGGACATGTTTGATGCTGTCCATGATCAGGTTCCGCTCTTTGTCGACCAAGATGATATTGCTGTGGCGGCCCATGATTTCCACGTACAGCTGTTTAAAGGAAATATCCCCGATTTCGTTTCGGTTTTTGATGTCAAAGACAACAACGCGGTCAAGGCCGGCCTGGTGAATATCCTCGATCACGGCACCTTCCAGATGTTTTCTTAAAAGCATGCAAAACATCGGCGGGTCCTGCGGGTTGTCAAATGGTTCATCCGTCAGCTGAATGCGCGCATAGGCCGGGTGTGCCGACAAAAGCAGCCGCCTGTTTTTTCCGTTTGCACGCACCACAAGGACCAGTTCATTCTGGTACGGCTGGTGGATTCTGTTCATCCGCCCACCTTTTATCGTATCAACAAGTTCTTTTACCATCGCTCTTGTAAATAATCCGTCAAATGACATATCGCATTCCTCAATTCTTTCGCGCATGCATAAAGCATTGCGTCAGTCGTTGGCATGTTAAATTATATCATTTTTTTGGACAGGGCTGAATATGTTGCTATTAAGACAATAATGGGCAGAAGCAGGGGAGAGTGTATTTTCATGATGTTTCACGAAATGAGTGAAAAAGAAGTAGAACAGGAATTCGGAACTGATCTGGAAAAAGGGCTCACCGAAAAAGAAGCGGAAAAAAGAATCAGGCAGTACGGCTTTAATGAACTGGAAGAGGCGGAAAAGGAATCTGCCCTTATGCTCTTTCTCAGCCAGTTTAAAGATTTTATGACGCTCGTCCTGCTTGCCGCAACCGTGATTTCCGGATTTCTAGGCGAATATGTCGACGCGGTCGCCATCATCGCCATTGTATTGATTAACGGGTTTCTCGGCTTTTTTCAGGAGCGGCGGGCCGAGAAATCGCTTGAAGCATTAAAAGAACTTTCCGCACCGCAAGTCAATGTGCGAAGAAACGGGCGATGGGTAAAAATCCCTTCCAAAGAAGTGACGCTTGGTGATATTTTAAAATTTGAAAGCGGGGACCGGGTTGGCGCCGATGTCCGGATTGTAAAGGCCAATAATCTTGAAATTGAAGAGTCGGCGTTAACCGGAGAGTCCATCCCTTCCCCGAAATCAACGGAACCGATTCCTGTGGAAAATGCGGGCCTCGGCGATTTGCATAATATGGCGTTTATGGGGACAATGGTAACGCGCGGCAACGGCATCGGCATTGTCACCGGCATCGGGATGCAGACGGCAATGGGGGAAATTGCCGATATGATTCAAAACGCCGAAGCGATGGCGACCCCTTTGCAAAGAAGGCTCGAGCAACTGGGAAAAATTTTAATCGTGGTGGCGCTGCTTTTAACCCTCCTTGTTGTTCTTGTCGGCGTCTGGCACGGGCATGACTTGTATTCCATGTTTCTGGCGGGGGTTTCGCTCGCGGTTGCGGCGATTCCGGAAGGCCTGCCGGCGATTGTGACGATCGCATTATCGCTCGGTGTCCAGCGCATGATCCGGAAAAACGCGATCGTCCGGAAACTGCCGGCTGTGGAAACGCTTGGCTGTGCGTCTGTCATCTGCTCGGATAAAACCGGCACAATGACGCAAAACAAAATGACAGTCACTCATTTATGGAGCGGGGGAAAGACGTGGAAAGTGTCCGGGACGGGCTATGAGCCGAAAGGGATTTTTACGGACAATGGCGCGGAAATCCACCCGTTAAAGGAAAAAAGCGTCTACCAGCTGTTGACGTTCGGGCTATTATGCAACCATGCCGAATTGAAAGTGAAAAACAAAGAATATATCATAGACGGCGACCCGACGGAAGGCGCGCTCCTCGTTTCTGCCCTGAAGGCCGGTTTAACGAGGGAATTACTGCTGAAAGATTTTACGATTGAACAGGAATTTCCATTTGATTCAACGCGGAAAATGATGAGCATGGTGATCCGTGACAAACACGGCAAACGGTTTGTGATCACAAAAGGCGCGCCGGATGTGCTGCTCGGGGTAAGCCGGTCGGTGCTCTGGAACGGCAGGGAACAATCGTTTGATCCGGAAACACGGAGAAAAGTAGAGAAAGCGGTCGAATCTTTGGCTGCCCAGGCGCTCCGGACGATCGCCATCGCATTCAAGCCGCTTGCAGCAGGCGAAACGGCAAAAAACGAACAAGAGGCGGAGAAAAATTTGATTTTTCTCGGCGTCCAGGGAATGATCGATCCGCCGCGGCCGGAAGTCAGACAAGCCATTAAAGAATGTAAGGAAGCGGGCATCCGGACGGTGATGATTACGGGCGACCATGCTGTGACCGCAAAAGCAATTGCAAGACAGCTCGGGATTTTGCGCACAAGCCGTGAAAAAGTGGTGGACGGCGCGATGCTGAACGAACTGACGGTGGATGAGCTGGAAGACGTGATTGACGAAGTTTCCGTGTTTGCACGTGTATCGCCGGATCATAAACTGAAAATCGTCAAAGCTTTCCAAAACCGCGGGGCAGTCGTCGCCATGACAGGAGACGGCATCAATGACGCACCGGCCATAAAAACGGCCGATATCGGCATCTCGATGGGCATAACCGGAACCGATGTCGCAAAAGAAGCGTCCTCGCTCATTTTGCTCGATGACAATTTTGCGACGATTAAAGCGGCGATCCAGGAAGGCCGCAATATTTACGAAAATATCCGGAAATTCATCCGTTACCTGCTCGCTTCCAATGTCGGCGAAATTCTGGTCATGCTGTTTGCGATGCTTTTGTCCCTGCCGCTTCCCGTCGTTCCCATCCAAATTCTGTGGGTCAATCTCGTAACGGATGGGCTGCCGGCGATGGCGCTCGGCCTCGACCAGCCGGAAGAAGATGTGATGAAGCGGAATCCGCGCCATCCGCGTGAAGGGGTGTTTGCGCGCGGGCTCGGCTGGAAAGTGATTTCGCGCGGTTTTCTGATCGGAATTGCGACATTGGCCGCTTTTGTGACCGTATATTACCAGCATCCTGACCGGCTTCCTTACGCCCAAACGATTGCATTTGCAACACTTGTCCTTGCCCAGCTGATCCATGTGTTTGACTGCCGCAGTGAACGCTCGGTGCTTGCGCGCAATCCGTTTGGAAACGTCTATCTTGTGCTTGCTGTTTTGTCATCGGTGTTGCTTATGCTTGCCGTGATTTATGTTCCAGCCCTCCAGCCGGTTTTCCATACACTTCCGATTTTGCCAAAAGACTGGCTGCTCGTCCTCTGCATGAGTGCGATTCCGACATTTTTGCTTGCGGGGACCTATTATTTAAGAAAAAAACCTTAAATTATGCTATAATCTTAAAAGTAATAGGGGATCCTCTATTACTTTTTCTTTTGGCGAAGTTTCCCCCGGCGCTCCGGTTAAGATTTTCTTTCCTAATTGAACGGGGCGCGGTATAATCTCCGTAAAAGCTTTTTTGATTGAGCCAGGAAAAGGCGCGATGAAAGCCGTGAAGGTTAAAACCGGCGCGACGGTAGATGTAAGAAGAGATTGGGCGTGAGAAGATGGTCTTAAGCATGACGGGCTATGGCAGAGGCCGCCGAAAGACGCAGCAGTTCAGTGTGACAGTTGAGATCAAGTCTGTCAACCATCGCTTTTGCGAATATCAGATCAGGATGCCGAAGCAGCTTGTCAAAGTGGAAGAAGAGTTGAAAAAAATCATCGGGAACTATGTGCAGCGGGGTCGTATTGACGTGTTTGTCACCATTGCCGGTGAAGGGCTTGTCAAACGCAGGCTGCGGGTCGACTGGGATTTGCTGGACGAATACCACCGGTTTTTAAGCCGGATCCGTGAGCAATACGGAATTGAATCAGGTTTTGGCATTCGCGAGTTATTAAACCGCGAAGATTTAGTTACAATAGAAGAAATAGAG
The DNA here is from genome assembly GCF_038007245.1 of Weizmannia sp. FSL K6-3076. Lineage (NCBI taxonomy): Bacteria > Bacillati > Bacillota > Bacilli > Caryophanales > Bacillaceae > Heyndrickxia > Weizmannia sp. FSL K6-3076. The sequence goes on from NZ_JBBOWU010000001.1 coordinate 1,255,806, forward strand.
GAAGATAATGAAGAAATCCTCACCCTTGTCTTGGAAGCCTGCAAAGAGGCGGCCGGGCAGTTGCGGCTTATGCGCGAAAAAGAAGGTTCCCTGCTCAAAGCCGATTTGGAAAAACATCTCCAAACGATTTCAAAGCAGGTGGACGATATCAAAACAGAGGCGCAGTCGCTCGTTTCTACATACCGATTCAAACTTGAAAAGCGGATGCAGGAGCTATCAGGCGGCCGGCTGGATGAAGCGAGGCTCGTCCAGGAAGCGGCGCTGTTTGCCGACAAATCCGATATCCATGAAGAAGTAACAAGGCTTGAGAGCCACTTGATTCAATTTGGCGAAACGTTGGCGCTTGATGAGCCAATTGGCAGAAAACTGGATTTCATGATCCAGGAGATGAACAGGGAAGTGAACACGATCGGATCAAAAGCAAATGCTTCCGGTATTTCAACAGCCGTTGTTGAGCTCAAAACGGTCCTTGAGAAGATGCGCGAGCAAGTGCAGAATATAGAATGATTCGCGCGAAGTCAATTGTATGCGAGCGGGAGAGGATGCAGGTGGTAAAACTCATTAATATCGGCTTTGGCAATATCATTTCGGCAAACCGCATCATTTCCATTGTAAGCCCGGAATCAGCGCCGATTAAGCGGCTCATTCAGGATGCACGCGAGCGTGGCACTTTAATCGATGCGACATACGGCAGAAAAACCCGGGCAGTGGTAACGATGGACAGCGGCCATGTGATTCTCTCCGCAGTTCAGCCGGAAACAGTGGCGCACCGTGTTACGGACGGGGAAACAGATGGCGAGGAGGTATAGCGTTGAAGAAAAAAGGATTGCTCATTGTGTTATCCGGTCCGTCCGGTGTCGGGAAAGGGACCGTACGGAAAGCCATTTTTTCGCAGCCGGATACGAAATTTGAATATTCCATCTCAATGACGACGAGAAAACCGCGGGAAGGTGAAATCGACGGGGTGGATTATTTTTTCAAAGAACGCGAAGAATTTGAAGAACTGATCAGGCAGGGAAAACTGCTGGAGTACGCGGAATATGTCGGCAATTATTACGGGACACCTGTCGATTATGTGAAGGAAACATTGGAAGCGGGAAAAGATGTGTTTCTCGAAATTGAAGTGCAGGGCGCACGGCAGGTCCGCGAAAAATTTCCGGACGGCTTATTCATTTTTCTTGCGCCGCCAAGTTTGTCCGAACTGGAATTGAGGATTACGCAGCGCGGGACGGAAACAGCCGAAAGGATTCGCGACCGGATGGAAAAAGCCCGCAAAGAAATCGAAATGATGAATTTATATGATTACGTCGTGGAAAATGATACAATAGAAAACGCCTGCGAAAAAATCAAAGCCATTGTCGTCGCGGAACATTGCCGGACGACACGCGTTGCGAAGCTGTATAAAAAAATTCTGGAGGTTGAATAAGATGCTTTATCCTTCCATTGATGAACTATTGAAAATTATCGATTCAAAATATTCCCTTGTCACGATCGCGGCAAAACGCGCCCGCCAGCTGCAGGACGAGCATAACGAAGTACTTGAAAAATATGTTTCCGATAAAAATGTCGGCAAGGCGCTTGAAGAAATTTATGTCGGCGTCCTCCGGATCAAACACGATGGAACAGCTTCTTAAGGCATCCTGGCGCGATCATACGGAAAATCACAGAGCAGGGACTGGCGGATATGGCGTCAGCCCTTTTTCTTATATTTGCTTTTTTGTTAGAATAGTCGTAAGGAGTTTGACTGAGATTTTACAGGGGGCATATGGATGCTTGGAAAAAATATACTATTGTGCGTAACCGGCGGGATTGCCGTCTTTAAAGCGGCTGCGCTCACAAGCAAGCTGGCGCAGTCCGGCGCACATGTGAAAGTCATCATGACGGAATCCGCCTGCAAGTTTGTGGCGCCGTTAACGTTTCAGGCGCTTTCCCGGAATGAAGTGTACACCGATACATTTGATGAGAAACACCCGGAAAAAATTGCCCATATTGATCTTGCAGACTGGGCGGATCTTGTCCTCGTTGCGCCGGCCACCGCTAATATTATTGGAAAATTGGCGAACGGAATAGCGGATGATATGGTCTCGACCACGATTCTCGCCACGACCGCGCCGGTATGGGTGGCGCCGGCGATGAATGTCCATATGTATGGCCACCCGGCTGTCCGCCGGAACCTGGAAACGCTTGGAAGCTTCGGCTACCGGCTGATCGAGCCTGCGGATGGGCATCTCGCATGCGGCTATACCGGAAAAGGAAGATTGGAAGAACCGGAGAACATCGTGGCGCTTTTGAAAGATTTTTTCAGCGGTGGCGGACCAAAACCGTTGTCCGGGAAAACGGTTTTAGTGACAGCCGGCCCGACGATTGAAAAAATTGATCCTGTTCGCTTTCTTTCAAACCGTTCGTCCGGAAAAATGGGATTTGCGCTTGCCGAAGAAGCGGCCAATATGGGGGCAAACGTTTTGCTTGTCACAAGTGTGGACAATCTGACACCGCCCGCCGAAACGGAAATCATCAAAGCGGAGAGCGCAGAGGAGATGTATCATGCGGTTATGGGCCGCTACAAAGAAGCGGATATCATCATTAAAAGCGCAGCCGTGGCAGACTACACGCCGGTCCGTGTTTTTGATAAAAAAATGAAAAAACAGCCGGGCAACCTGACGCTGGAATTGAAACGGACAAAAGATATTTTAAAAGAACTCGGCGAAAGGCCGGACAAGCCTTTTCTCGTCGGCTTTGCCGCGGAAACCGATAATCTCGAAAACTATGCGCGCGACAAAATGGAACGGAAGCGTGCGGATATAATTGTTGCCAATGATGTGAGCCGGGAAGGCGCCGGCTTTGCCGGTGATACCAATATCGTGACCATTTTTAAACGCGACGGCTCGAAACGGGAACTCCCGCTGCTTTCCAAGCATGAGGCGGCAAGGGAAATTTTGCGCGAAATCTGCCGCGAGATCGAAAAGGGCGAAAAGAAATGAAGATTGCAAATGTGATTGTCGATATACCGGCAATGCAGACAGATAAATATTTTGATTACCGGATCCCGGAAAAATGGGAAACGGCCATTCAGCCGGGAATGCGCGTCATTGTCCCGTTCGGCCCGCGTACGATCCAGGGATTTGTTGCGGGCATAAAAGACCGTTCAGAAGTGAAGAACTTGCGTGAAATCATTGCGCCGCAGGATTTGGCCCCGGTTTTGAATGCGGAGCTGCTTGCGCTCGGGGACTGGCTTGCGAAGGAAACGCTTTGCCTGAAAATCTCCGCTTACCAGGCGATGCTGCCGGCTGCGATGAAGGCAAAATATGAAAAACGCATCAAAAGGCAGGACGGGGGCGCCAACCCTTTTCTTGACGAAGTGTTTAAGGGTCATGACGAAATCAGCTGGAAAGAAGCACAGCAAAAGGGCTTTCTGCCGTTTCTGCAAAAAGAAGCGAAAAACGGATCGGTGGAAGTCGTGTATGAAGTCAAAAGCAAAGCCAATAAGAAAACGGTCCGGCTTATTTTCTGCCCGCTGTCCAAAGACGAGCTTGAAAAACGGATGGAAGAAGTGCCGAAAAATGCACCGAAGCAAAAGCAGGTGCTGCAATTTTTCCTGGAAAATCCGGATGCTAAGATGCCTTCTCCCGAACTGGCAGAAACAGCCGGCGTATCGCGGGCGGTTATCAAAACATTGCTTGAAAAAGGATGGTTGGAAGAAAAACAGGAAGAATCGTACCGCGATCCGTATGCCGGCCGCCAATTTCAAAAGAGCGTGCCACATGCTTTAACTGCGGAGCAGAAGCAGGCAATCGGCCCGGTCCTTTCCGCTGTCCGCGAAAACAGAAATGAAACGTTTTTGCTTTTTGGCGTAACCGGTAGCGGAAAAACGGAAATTTATCTCCAGTCGATACAGGAAGTGCTGAACCAGGGAAAAGAGGCGATTGTCCTTGTGCCGGAAATTTCTCTTACGCCGCAAATGGTGAACCGTTTTAAAAGCCGTTTCGGCAAAGACGTGGCGGTTTTGCACAGCGGCTTATCGGTCGGCGAAAAATACGATGAATGGCGGAAAATTACCCGCAAAGAAGCGAAAGTGGTCGTCGGGGCGCGGTCGGCGATTTTTGCCCCGCTTGAAAATCTTGGCATCATTATTATTGATGAAGAACATGAAAACAGCTACAAACAGGAGGACAACCCGCGCTACCATGCGAGGGACGTCGCCCTTTTCCGGAGCAAAAACCACCATTGCCCGGTCATACTCGGCAGCGCCACCCCGTCGCTTGAATCATTTGCCCGCGCGCAAAAAGGGGTCTATACTTTGCTGAAAATGGGAAAACGGATGAACAACCACCCGCTTCCCGAAGTTTCAATTGTCGATATGCGCGAAGAATTGCGCGCAGGCAACCGTTCCATGTTCTCAAGAGAGCTTTTTGAAAAATTGAAAGACCGTCTGGAGAAAAAACAGCAAACTGTGCTGCTGCTGAATAAAAGGGGATACTCTTCCTTTGTCATGTGCCGGGACTGCGGGTATGTGCAGCAATGCCCGAACTGTGATATCTCGCTTACCTATCACCGCTCTACAAACGAAATGAAATGCCATTACTGCGGTTACGAGACGTTTGTGCCCGCAACATGCCCGGAATGCGGGAGTTCCCATATTCGTTATTTCGGAACAGGGACGCAGAAAGTGGAAGAGGAACTGGGGCGGTTGCTGCCTGAAGCGCGCGTGATCCGGATGGATGTCGATACAACCGGCCACAAAGGGGCACATGAACGGATGCTGCAAAGCTTTGCAAACGGGGAAGCCGATATTTTGCTCGGGACGCAGATGATTGCAAAAGGGCTCGATTTCCCAAATATTACGCTTGTCGGCGTGCTGAATGCGGACACGATGCTCCATTTGCCCGATTTCAGGGCGTCTGAAAAAACGTTTCAGCTTTTAACGCAAGTAAGCGGGCGTGCGGGGCGGCACCAGCTGGAAGGCGAGGTTGTTGTCCAAACCTATACCCCCGAACATTACAGCATCCAATTTGCAGGGGAACAGGACTATGAACGCTTTTACCGCCAGGAAATGAGAATGCGGAAAGTGGGCGCCTATCCTCCTTTTTACTATCTCACCCTGATTACGGTCAGCCATGAAAATGTGATGAAAGCCATGTCCGCAGCCGAAAAAATCGCAGGTTTTATGCGGAACCGGGTGTCGGGCGGAAGCGTGATTTTAGGCCCTTCGGCATGCCCGGTACCCCGTGTGAAAAATAGATATCGTTACCAATGTCTGATAAAATACAAACGGGAACCGCGGCTCAATGAAACATTATCTGTTTTGCTGGAACATTTCCAGCACCAGATTGCCTCGGAAGGATTAAGCATCGCGGTCGATGTCAATCCTAATATGATGATGTAACAGGAACGAGTGATTCGAAATGATGGAGATTGTAAAATATCCTGCCGCTATTTTGGAGGAAAAATGCAAACGGGTCACGGCATTCGGCCCGTCTTTAAAAGCGGTACTGGATGAAATGTATGAAACGATGCTTGAAGCGGACGGGGTCGGCCTTGCCGCCCCGCAAGTCGGCATCAACCAGCAAATCGCCGTTGTCGATACCGGGGATGAAACAGGCCGGATTGACCTCATCAATCCGAAAATCGTAACAAGGCGCGGGGAACAGACGGATGTCGAAGGCTGCCTGAGTTTTCCCGGCGTTTATGGGACGGTTTCGCGCGCCAATTATGTGAAAGTAAAAGCACAGGATGCAAACGGAAGGGCGTTCACCATTGAAGCGGAAGATTTCCTTGCCCGCGCTTTGCAGCATGAAATCGACCATCTGCACGGCGTTTTGTTTACGTCCAAAATCATTGATTATGTGGATGAGGAAGACTTGGTTTTTGAGGAGGCCGATGCAGAATGACGAAAGTGGTGTTTTTGGGAACGCCGGATTTTGCCGTGCCGGTTTTACAGACTTTGATCCGCGACGGGTACGAGGTCATTGGCGTTGTGACGCAGCCGGACAGGCCGGTCGGCAGAAAACAGGTTTTAACCCCTCCGCCTGTAAAACGGGAGGCGGAAAAGCACGGCATTCCGGTTTTTCAGCCGGAAAAATTGCGCGAGCCGGAAAGCCTCGCCCGTATTTTGGCGCTCAAACCGGATGTTGTGGTTACATGCGCATACGGGCAGATTTTGCCGAAAGCATTGCTTGATGCGCCCCCGTTCGGCTGCATCAATGTCCATGCGTCACTGCTGCCGGAACTGCGTGGCGGGGCGCCGATCCATACGGCTATTTTACAAGGGAAGAAAAAGACCGGCGTCACCATTATGTACATGGCGGAAAAACTCGATGCCGGCGACATTTTCAGCCAGCGGGAAGTCGAAATTGAAGAAACCGATGATGCCGGCACCCTCCATGACAAGCTGAGCAAAGCGGGCGCTGTGCTTTTATCCGAAACGCTTCCGAAAATCTTGGCAAAAGAAGTGACGCCGGTGCCGCAGGATGAACAGAAGGCGACGTTTGCCCACAATATTACGCGCAGCCAGGAAAAAATCGATTGGAAAAAACCGGGGGAAGTCATTTACAACCAAATCAGGGGGCTGTGCCCGTGGCCGGTTGCCTACACCGTGCTTGGCGGAAAGACGTTTAAAATATGGAAAAGCGAAAAAGTGCCGCTTTCTGAGCAGGCGGAGCCGGGCACCATCGTCACGATAGAAAAAGACGGGATCGTGGTCGCAACGGGCAACACAACCGGCATTAAAGTGACGGAACTGCAACCTGCCGGGAAGAAACGGATGGCGGTTGCACAATTTTTAAACGGTTCAGCGGGCGGCCTTGCACCCGGAATGAAATTTGGAGATGAAGATGAGTAAAGATCGGAAAAATGTCCGTGAAGCGGCGCTTGAACTTTTGGAGGCAGTGGAGAAAAACGAGTCGTACAGCAATTTGCTGCTTGACCGCTATATTGAAAAATACCGGTTCCACGGTCCTGACCGGGCGCTGCTTACGGAAATCACTTATGGCACGTTGCAGAGAAAACAGACACTGGACTATTTTCTCGCCCCGTTTTTGCGCAAAAAAATTGAAAATTGGGTGCGGATTTTGTTGCGCTTGTCTTTATATCAAATGGTATACTTAGATAAAATCCCTGACCGCGCGATTATTTTTGAAGCGGTGGAGATCGCCAAAAAACGGGGCCACCGCGGGATTTCCGGAATGGTCAACGGCGTTTTGCGCGCCATCCAGCGCGGGGGGCTCAGAAGTTTAAAGGAAATAGAAGACCCGCTTGAAAGATTATCGGTGGCAACGAGCCATCCGCACTGGCTTGTGGCAAGATGGGCGGAAGCTTACGGCTATAAAACGACGAAAGAAATGTGTGAAGCAAACCTGATTCCGCCGTTACAGACAGCAAGGGTGAACCTGAACCGGGCATCCGTGGAAGAAGTCATCGAAAAACTGGAGCGGGAAGGGTTTACCGTTGAGCGGAGCCCGGTTATTCCGGAAGCTGTCCGCTCACGAAAAGGCAATCTTGCCCGCTCGGCATGCTTTAAAGAAGGGCTCTTCACCATCCAGGATGAAAGTTCGATGGCGGTTGCCTATGCGCTTTGCATCCAGGAAGGCCAGCGGATTCTGGACGCTTGTGCGGCACCGGGCGGAAAAACGACCCATATTGCGGAAAAGTTAGAAGGAACGGGAGAAGTTGTCGCGCTCGATCTCCATCCGCATAAAGTAAAACTGGTTCAGGAAAATGCAGAGAGGCTCGGTACCGGACAGGTCGAAGCGATTGCGATGGACAGCCGGGATGCAGGCGCCCGTTTTGAAAAAAATACTTTTGACCGCATTCTTGTCGACGCGCCGTGCACAGGTTTTGGCGTGCTGCGACGGAAACCGGATATCAAATATGCGAAAACCGTTGACGATATCCATGCGCTAAAGCAGGTCCAGCTTTCGATTTTATCGGGCGTGTCGGAACTGTTAAAACCGGACGGCATCCTTGTTTTCAGCACGTGCACCGTTGACCGGAAAGAAAACGAAGGGACGATTGAAACATTTTTGCAGGAACATCCGGAATTTGAACCGTATCCGCTGCACGTCCCGGAAGCAATGGAATCTTGCGTTGACGGATACCGGATGCAGATTTTTCCGCAGGACTTCGGCGGGGACGGATTTTTCATCGCCAGCATCCGCAAAAAGGCCGGTAAAGCATAGGTTTGCCTGATGATAAACACGTCAAAGAGTATGAAGGTGGGGGTATAATGGAATCTGTCTACAAAACGGACAAGGGCAGAGTAAGGCAGCATAACGAAGACAGTGGGGGAGTCTTTGAAAATGCCGGCGGTGATCTCCTTGCGATTGTTGCGGATGGCATGGGCGGCCATCGTGCGGGTGACATTGCGAGCGGCATGACGGTGCAATGTTTTAAAGAAGCGTTTGAAAAATTCGGCCCGGTTGCCGATGCGGAGTCCGCGGAGGCGTGGCTTTCCGAGACGATCGGCGAGGTGAATGCCCGTTTATTTGAACATGCCGCCCATCACCCTGAATGCGAAGGAATGGGCACCACACTGGTTGCAGCGGTCTGCACCGAAGGCTTTATTTCCATCGCCAATATCGGAGACAGCCGCGGCTATATTTTTAATGAAAACGGCTTCCAGCAGCTGACGGAAGATCATTCGCTGGTCAATGAACTGGTCAAAACCGGCCAGATTTCAAAAGAAGACGCCGAAAATCACCCACATAAAAATGTGATCCTGAAAGCGCTCGGGACGGAAGATTCGATCTCGCCCGACTTAAAAACGATTGTATTTGAAGAAAATGATACTTTGCTGCTTTGTTCAGACGGCCTGTCGAATAAAGTGCCGACGGAAGTGATGAAAGAAGTGCTGGAAAAAGATCTGCCGCTTGGGGAGAAAGCGGACATGCTCGTGGATTATGCCAATGAAAACGGTGGGGAAGACAATATTACGATTGTGCTTCTTTCGTCCGGCCGCAATAAAGGCGGGTGCCCTTAATGTTAATCGGAAGACGGATCAGCGGCCGCTATAAAGTCAAAAGCCTGATCGGCGGCGGCGGCACGGCAAACGTCTATCTGGCCCGCGATATGATTTTGGACCGTGATGTGGCCGTCAAAGTGCTGCGCCCGGATTTTGCAAATGAGCCGGAGTTTATCCAACGTTTTCACAGGGAGGCCCAATCGGCAACGAGCCTGGTCCATCCGAATATTGTCAGTATTTATGATGTTGGCGAAGAGGACGATTTAAATTATATCGTCATGGAAAATGTCGAGGGCATGACGTTAAAACAATACATACAGCAAAACGGCCCGGTTTCCGTTGAGAAAACGCTGGACATTATGGGACAGCTTGCAGCGGCGATCGCACATGCCCATGACAACCATATTATCCACCGTGACATTAAGCCGCAAAATATTTTAATCAGCCATGACGGCGTTGTGAAAATTACGGACTTCGGGATTGCCATGGCTTTATCCGCTACTTCAATCACCCGGACAAATGCCGTGCTCGGTTCGGTCCATTATCTTTCCCCCGAGCAGGCAAGGGGCGGTGTTGCCACATATAAATCGGATATATACGCACTCGGCATCGTGATGTTCGAGCTTTTAACGGGAAGGCTTCCTTTTTCCGGGGAATCTGCCGTTTCCATTGCTTTAAAACATTTGCAAAGCGAGACGCCGTCGCCGAAAAGGTGGAATCCCGATATTCCCCAAAGTGTTGAAAATATTGTTTTAAAAGCAACGGCGAAAGATCCGTTTTACCGTTATAACAGCACCGAAGAAATGGGGGAGGATATCCGCACCGCACTCCTGCCGGAAAGGCTGAATGAACCGAAATTTGTTATCCCGGAAGACGAAGATCAGACGAAAATTATGCCGGTGATTTCCGAAGTGGCTGCCGGCCCCGACCGGAATGAAGAAACCATTATCGCAAATCCGGCCGGAGAAAATGAAAAGGAAAAGAAACCGGACACAAAGCGGGACAAAAAAGAGAAAAAACGGCGGAAAAAATGGCCGTTCGTTGTCGGCACCCTTGCCTTTCTGGTCGTGCTTGCCGGCCTTGCCGCCTTGTTGCTGCCGTCCCTGCTCGGCCCGAAAACCGTCAGCGTCCCGTCAGTATCAGGCAAAACGGCGGATGCTGCTGCCGCCGTGCTTACGGCGCATGGTCTGAAAACCGGGGAGAAGATTAAAACAACAAGCGAAACGGTACCAAAGGGGCAGGTGATCAAAACGGATCCCGAAGCCGGGGAAAAAATCAAAGAGGGGACAAAAGTTTCCCTTTATATCAGCACGGGAAAAGAAACATTTACCCTGTCCGATTATACCGGCAGGCAGTTTGACGATGTCGTGAATTTATTGACTGGGGAACATTTTAAAGACATCGATAAAGAAGAAGTATACGATGACAGTGCGCAAGGGACCATTATATCACAGGATCCCGCGCCCGATAAAAAAGTGGTGCCCGAAAGCACGGTGCTTACCTTTACTGTAAGCAAAGGCCCGGAAATTTATGCAGTCGGGGATTTAACTGGATTTTCAAAAAAACAGCTGGACGCATATGAAAAAACATCCGGTTTTTCCATTGAATATGCCGGAAAAGATTATTCGGATACCGTGAAAAAGGACCATGTCATTTCGCAATCCCCGCAGCCGGGAACCGAGCTGAAAAAAGGCTCGGTCGTAAAAGTGACCATCAGCAAAGGACAGAAAGAAATGCCGCCAAAGACGGTCACAAAGGAAGTAACGATCCCGTATGAGCCGGACACGGATTCCGCCGGGAGCACAAATGAAAACAATAGCGAAAGTTCCGGGTCGGACGGAAACAGCCAGTCCGGTGACAGCAACAGCGAATCAAACGGAAACGATTCCGGCGGCAAAACAGATGCATCTGCACAAGAAAACCCGAAACAGGAAGTGCAAATTTTTATTGAAGACATGAACCATTCGATGTCCGCACCTGTTCAAACGTTTGAGATTACGAAAACGGTGAAAAAACAGCTGGAGTTCACGATTGAATACGGGAAAGAGGCGACATACAAAATCATGAGGGATGGCAAAGTCATCGCCGAAGAGACCGTTCCGTATCCAAATTAAGAAAACGCGGGCGTCCCATCCTTAGGCGAGAGCAGCGCCGTCGTTGCATTTATGCGTTAGGAAAGTAGAAATTGAAAAATTTATCCTTTCTTAACTGAGAAAGCGCCGGGCCGTAACCCGGCGCCTCCCCTGGTTTGAAAATGTCGGAGAGATGGAGGTGGATGTATGGCAGAAGGAAAAATCATCAAGGCTTTAAGCGGCTTTTACTATGTGAAAAATCGTGAAGACGGCGAAATTTACCAATGCAGGGGCAGAGGTGTCTTCCGGAAAAGGAAAATCACCCCGCTCGTCGGGGACCATGTCGAATTCCAAAAAGAAAACGGGCGGGAAGGTTATATTTTGGACATCGGCGAAAGAAAGAATGAACTCGTCCGTCCACCGATTGCCAATGTGGATCAGGCTGTTTTGGTTTTTTCCGCAAAAGAACCAGCCTTTTCTACGCTGCTTTTGGACCGTTTTTTAGTCCCAATTGAAAAGAACCTGATTCGGCCGCTTATTCTGATCACAAAATGCGATCTCTTGGGCGCGGATGAAAAAGAAAAGCTGCTCGAGACGCTTGCAGTATACCGGCAAATCGGTTACCCGGTTATTTTGTCGTCGGCGAAAGCAGGCGAAGGGGCAGATGCTTTGCTTTCGGCATTGAAAGGAAAAATCACCGTCTTTTGCGGCCAGTCCGGAGTGGGGAAAACGTCCATTCTCAACCGTCTGGACCCTGCTTTGGGTTTAAAAACAAATGAAATTTCCACGCATCTGGGCAGAGGGAAGCACACTACCCGCCATGTTGAACTATTGCCGGTCGGAGGCGGGCTCGTCGCGGATACGCCGGGTTTCAGCTCACTCGACTTCGCCGGCGTGGAATTCACGGAGCTCGGGGCCTATTTTCCGGAAATCAGTGAAAAATCGGCCGGCTGCAAGTTCCGTGGCTGTCTGCATGAAAACGAGCCGCATTGTGCGGTAAAAGCCGCTTTGGCCGAAGGGGAGATCGCTTCATTCCGGTACAGCCATTACATCCAGTTTCTTCAGGAAATTAAAAACAGAAAGCCGAGGTATTGACGATGGTAAAAATCGCACCTTCTATTTTGTCTGCAAATTTTGCAAAACTGGGAGAGGAAATTAAAGATGTGGAGGAAGGCGGGGCGGACTGGATCCATATTGATGTAATGGACGGCCATTTTGTGCCGAACATTACGATGGGGCCGCTCGTTGTTGGGGCGGTGCGGCCGGTCACAAAGCTTCCGCTCGACGTCCATTTAATGATTGAAAATCCGGACCAGTATTTGGAAGCTTTTGCGAAAGCAGGGGCGGATACAATTTCTGTCCATGTGGAAGCGTGCAGGCATCTCCACCGGACGATCCAGGAAATCCGGTCCCTTGGTGTAAATCCCGGCGTTGTCTTAAATCCCGCCACACCGGTCGAATGGATTGCGCCCATACTGGGGGATGTCGGCCTTGTATTGCTGATGACGGTCAATCCCGGGTTTGGCGGACAGGCTTTTATTGAATCCGTTGTCCCGAAAATTGAAAAACTGCACCGTTTAAAAAAAGAGCAGGGGCTTGCATTTGACATTGAAGTCGACGGCGGCATCCATCCGGAAACAGCGCAAAAATGCACACAGGCCGGTGCAACGGTGCTGGTTGCGGGCTCCAATATTTTTAAAAGCAAGAACCGGAAAAAAGCGATCCAGGCATTAAAATACGGGCAGTAAAACAACAGCCGGGGTTCATCCGGCTTTTTCTGCATGAAAAACCCGCGGGGAGTGGACAAAGCATCAGGTTGTCTTAAATCCGTCGTATAAAAGGGGAATGAGGCATGGAAAAGAAAATCTATATTTTAGCAGGCGGCCCGCCCGAAAATGTACCGGATCTTGCGCCATATGCGGAGGACAAACGAGCGGCATGGGCAGGTGTAGACAGGGGCGTGCTGCATTTGCTTAAACAAGGGATCATCCCGGAAATGGCCTTTGGCGACTTTGATTCTGTCAATCAGGAAGAATGGGACTGGATCAACCGGAAACTTGAGCATATCCGCAAATTCCAGCCCGAAAAAGATGAGACCGATATGGAGCTGGCCTTGATGTGGGCAATCAGCCAGGATCCGGATGTGATCCGCATTTTTGGTGCTACCGGCGGACGGCTCGATCATGCTTTTACCAATGTCCTTTTACTTGTACATGAAAAAGCTTTGCAATTTAAAGGAAAAATAGAAATGATCGACAGGCAGAATCTCGTGGAAATGTTTTTGCCCGGAACTTATACGATTGAAAAAATGGATGCGTATCCGTATGTTTCTTTTCTCCCGTTGACGGAAGAGGTAGAAGGGATCTTTTTAACCGGATTTAAGTATCCGCTTGAAAACCGGCATATTGTAAGGGGCACCACCCTTTGTGTCAGCAATGAACTAATCCGTGATTTTGGTACTTTTTCTTTTTCAAGCGGCATATTAATGATGGTAAGAAGCCATGATTAATGATATTTCATGAACAAGCAGGCTGTATCCTTTTCGCTTACGCATGAATATAATGTGCGGGAGACCCGGATTGTATTTGAATGGGGAGGGACATACATGAAATTTTATACGATTAAACTGCCTAAATTTTTGGGCGGTATTGTCAGGGCCATGCTGGGGACTTTTAAAAAAGGATAAGAGATAAAATGGACGCATGGCGGTTCGTGGGGCAGTTCATTCTACACAGCGGGAAAATCGGCGGCGCGCCGGTTTTTTTTGCCGCAAAAAAAACAGGAAACCGGATACCCGGTTTCCTGTTTTTGCATTATACACGTTCGACTTTCCCGGATTTCAAAGCGCGAGCGGAAACCCAGACGCGTTGCGGTTTGCCGTCCACCAGAATGCGCACTTTTTGCAAGTTCGCTTTCCAGGTGCGTTTGTTTGCGTTCATGGCGTGAGAACGTTTATTGCCGGATACCGTTTTACGTCCTGTAATTGCACATTTTTTCGGCATTGTATTCCCTCCTCCTGTTGCGAAGCAGAAATAGAACATATTTATGCTTTCATCTCTTCATTTTTCGTTAAAAATTCACTATAATAATTTATCATATTGGAAGACACAATGCAAGTCCTGCCGGTGAGTATACATGCAGAGCACCCTGTTTTGTGGTAAACTATAACAATGCAGGCCTGCTCTGCTTTCCATGTACCCGGTCTTATAGTACAATGGCGGTAGCAGGTCAAATCCGGTTTAGAAACAGTGAAGATAAGGGGGAGCGATTTATGCCGATTGAAATAAATACGCATTATGGACAAATTGATATATCGAATGAAGTCGTCGCCACGCTTGCAGGAGGTGCAGCCATCGACTGTTTCGGCATTGTCGGCATGGCCTCGAAAAATCAAATCAAAGACGGCATTACAGAAATCCTGCGCAAAGAAAACTTCTCGAGGGGCGTTATTGTGCGTCAACAGGATGAAAAAGTGGAAATTGACATGTATATTATTGTGGGCTATGGGACAAAAATTTCCGAAATCGCCCGCAACGTCCAGCAGAAAGTAAAATATACGCTGAATCAAACAGTCGGCTTATCAGTTGACGCCATTAATATTTACGTTCAGGGCGTGCGTGTCGCGAACCCGTAACGAGGAGGAAATTTTGTGGTTACATCACTGGATGGAAAGCGTTTTGCAGAAATGGTCATACAAGGGGCGAACCATCTTGCGGCAAATGCCAAAACGGTTGACGCCCTGAATGTATTCCCTGTCCCTGATGGCGATACGGGAACAAATATGAATTTAACGATGACTTCCGGTGCAAAGGAAGTGCAAAAAAATGTCCAGGCGCATATCGGGTCCGTTGCCGCAAGTTTTGCAAAAGGGCTGCTGATGGGCGCGCGGGGCAATTCGGGCGTGATTTTATCCCAGCTGTTCCGCGGCTTCTCCAAATCGATTGAAACAAAAGCGCATATTTCCGCAAAAGAGTTTGCAGCGGCTTTTCAGGCCGGGATCGAGAGCGCTTTTAAGGCGATCATGAAGCCGGTTGAAGGAACGATTCTCACCGTTGCAAGGGAAGCGGCCAAAAAAGGCGTGCAAACGGCGAAAACCGAAAAGGATCTGGCGGCAGTCATGGAAGCGATCCTCGGGGAAGCGAAAACGACGCTGAGCCGGACGCCGGACATGTTGCCGGTGTTAAAAGAAGTCGGCGTGGTCGACAGCGGCGGCCAGGGGCTTGTTTTTATTTATGAAGGCTTTCTTGCCGAGTTAAAAGGGGAAGAGCTGCCGGATACACCGTCCGTCATGCCGTCAATGGACGAGCTCGTAAACGCCGAACACCATAAGCATGTGCAGGACTTTATGCGTACGGAAGATATCAAATATGGGTACTGCACGGAAATCATGGTCAGGCTCGACCGCTCCAAACCGTCCGCCAAGACATTCTCGGAGGAGCGGTTCCGCAGTGATATGAGCCGTTTCGGGGATTCCCTCTTGGTCATTTCGGATGATGATATCGTGAAAGTCCATGTCCACACTGAGCGCCCGGGTGATGTTTTGAACTACGGCCAGCAATACGGCAGCCTCATTAAGTTAAAAGTGGACAATATGCGCGAGCAGCACAGCGCGATAGTGGGCGAAACGCATCATGCGCTTGTTGGCGAAAACGGAGCGGAACAGGAGAAAAAAGAAAAGAAAGATTACGGTGTGATTACGGTTGCCATGGGGGACGGAATCGCTGCGCTGTTTAAAAGCATCGGCGCCGATGTTGTCATTGAAGGCGGCCAGACGATGAACCCGAGCACCGAGGACATATTGAAAGCCATTGAAGAGGCAAACGCAAAACAAATCATCATTTTACCGAACAATAAAAATATTGTCATGGCAAGCGAGCAGGCAGCGGAACTAGCGGAAGAAAAAGTGGCTATTGTCCCGTCTAAAACCGTGCCGCAGGGAATGGCGGCGCTGCTCGCATTTAACCCCGGACAGCCGTTTGACAAAAACGTCCAAGCAATGGAAGAAGCGCTCGGCCGCGTGAAATCCGGCCAGGTTACCAATGCGGTCAGGGATACGAATATTGACGGCATCTCCATCAAAAAAGGGGATTATATGGGGATTTACGAAGGGAAAATCGTCAAAACGAGTCCTGCCCTGTTGGAAGCATCCGGGCAGCTGCTTTCGCACATGATCGGCGCGGAAGATGAAATTGCCACCGTCATATACGGAAAAGATGTCAGCAAGGAACAGGTAAACGAACTCGTTTCCTATATTGAAACCAACTGGCCGGAGATAGAAATCGAAGTCCATGAAGGCAGGCAGCCGTTATATTCCTTTATTTTGGCAGTGGAATAAGATTGCTTGCCCGCATATTATAAAAAGAGCTTGCTGAATACGAAAAAATGCACCATCCGCTGCTGTTTGTTTTCATCTGTTGCAGCGCTTTCAAGTGCAAAGCTTTCATCCATTCTTTTTTGGTAAAAAGGTTCCAGTTCGGGCGAGCCGGCCGAACCAACCCGGTTTTGCCCGGCAAACTTTAAAATCAGCACAACGGCGGGTGCGGCCTGAAAAACGGGGCGCACCCACCAAGATTGAAATCGCGAAAAAACACAATAATGTGGGTGTGATGCGCAATGAAATATAAAAGTGTTTTTGATATTATCGGCCCGGTGATGATCGGGCCCTCGAGCTCCCATACAGCAGGTGCCGCGCGCATCGGTCGGGTGGCGAGAAGCTTATTCGGCAGGCAGCCACAGTGGGCAGACATCCATTTTTACGGATCGTTCGCGACCACCTATAAAGGTCACGGCACAGACGTTGCCATTGTCGGCGGCCTGCTCGATTTTGACACGGATGATGAACGGATCAAATCTTCTCTTCAGATTGCGGAACAGCACGGACTTTCGGTAAAGTTTTTCGTGGAAAGCGCCGTCACGGATCACCCGAACACGGTAAAGATCCGGATGGGCGACGCATCGGGAGATATGGAACTGACCGGTATCTCAATCGGCGGCGGAAAAATTGAAGTGACAGAACTGAGCGGCTTTGAACTGCATTTATCCGGCCACCATCCGGCTGTGCTCGTCGTTCACCAGGATCGCTACGGGGCGATTGCGGCCGTATCCAATATTTTATCAGCACATGAAATCAATATCGGCCATATGGAAGTATCGCGCAAAGAAGCCGGAAAGATGGCCTTGATGGCTATCGAAGTGGACCAGAATCTCGATGACGCCGTCATTGAAGAGATGAAGCAGCTCCCGAATATTACCCAGGTTGCAAGAGTTGTAGATTAATAGGGAGAAAAAAGCGCAGCTGCTAAGCAGGTGGCGCTTTCTTTTGGCTGTCTTTAAAAAATGTGCGTGCATCCTTGCCTGTGCCAGGAGAAGCAGCATGGATATTGAAGGAGGGAAATTATGTTTCGGAATGTTGCTGACCTTGTAGAACTGGCCGAACAGCAAAATAAAAAAATCTCGGAAATTATGATAGAGCAAGAAATGGAAGTAACCGGAAAATCGAGGGAAGCCATCATAAAAAAGATGGATGAAAATCTGGCTGTGATGGAAAAAGCAGTTGAAAAAGGGATTGCCGGCGTCCACTCCCACTCAGGGCTTACGGGCGGCGATGCCGTACTGTTGCAAAAATATATTGAAAAAGGCAATTTCTTATCCGGCGCCACCATTTTGGATGCCGTCAGCAAAGCTGTTGCGACAAATGAAGTGAACGCGGCAATGGGAACGATTTGCGCAACGCCGACAGCCGGTTCTGCCGGCGTCGTGCCGGGAACGCTCTTTGCGGTCAAAAACAAACTGCATCCGACGCGTGAAGAAATGGTCCGTTTCTTATTTACAGCCGGCGCATTCGGTTTTGTGGTGGCCAATAATGCGTTTATTTCCGGCGCAGCAGGCGGCTGCCAGGCAGAAGTCGGATCAGCCGCCGGGATGGCTGCCGCGGCTATCGTTGAGATGGCGGACGGCACACCGGATCAATGTGCCCATGCGATGGCCATTACGTTGAAAAATATGATCGGCCTCGTATGCGATCCTGTTGCCGGTCTTGTGGAAGTACCATGCGTGAAACGGAATGCAATGGGGGCGGCCAATGCAATGGTTGCGGCAGATATGGCGCTTGCCGGCATTAAAAGCCGGATCCCTTGCGATGAAGTGATTGATGCGATGTACCGCGTCGGGCAGCAGATGCCGACTGCGCTCAAAGAAACAGCGCGGGGAGGCTTGGCGGATACGCCGACCGCCCGGAAACTGGAAGCCAAAATTTTCGGTATGCCGCTTGATCTGCATGAATAGCCCACTTGATCTGCCGGTATCCGTTTTAAAAGGGATCGGCGAAGAAACGGAAGCAAGCCTCGGGCAGATGGGGATTTTTACCATCTATGACCTGCTTACTTATTTTCCTTTCCGGTATGAAGATGACCGGCTCAAAGATTTGCGTGAAGTCGGGCATGATGAACGGGTGACGGTGACGGGGAGGGTGCATAGCGAACCCTCCCTCATCTATTATTCAAAAAAACGGTCACGCCTGTCGATGAAAGTGTTCGCAGGCGATTTTCTCATTACGGTTGTCTGTTTTAACCAGCCGTATTTGAAAAAGAAAATCCATGTCCATGATGAGATTACGGTTACCGGAAAATGGGACATGCACCGGCAGACGATTACGGCCCAATCCGTAAAAACAGGCACGGCTGATCAAACGTCCGGATTCGGGCCCGTCTATGCGGTGAAAGGAAAAATGACGGTAAAAACGTTGCGCAAATACATTCAATCCGCCTTTCATGCTTATGGCAGTGAAATCGAAGAGGCGCTCCCGGCAGAAATGCTTGCAAAATATAAATTAATGCCGAAAAAGCAGGCCATGTTTGCGATGCACTTCCCAAAATCGGAACAAGAAGTGAAAATGGCGAGAAGGACCATTGTATACGAAGAGTTTTTGGCTTTTCAGCTGAAGATGCAGGCGTTAAGGAAATTCGAGCGCGAATATTCAAACGGCCGGGCCATCCGCTATGATGTGCGGAAATTAAGACATTTTATCGACTCCTTGCCGTTTTCATTGACGGCCGCCCAGAAAAGAGTGGTAAACGAAATTTGCGCGGACATGAAGTCGCCGTTCCGCATGAACCGTTTACTCCAGGGGGATGTCGGCTCCGGGAAGACGGTCGTCGCTGCGATTGCGCTATACGCTGCGGTGACGGCGGGATTTCAAGGGGCACTGATGGTCCCGACGGAAATTCTCGCCGAGCAGCATGCCGAATCGCTTTGCCAGCTGCTCGAACCGCACGGCGTCCAGGTCGCTTTACTGACGAGCACCGTAAAAGGGAAACGGCGAAAAGCGCTTTTGGAACAGCTTGGAACTGGCGGTATCGATATTTTAATCGGCACGCATGCTTTAATTCAGGAAGATGTGGCATTTTCGCGGCTCGGCCTTGTGATCACAGATGAACAGCACCGGTTCGGGGTTGAGCAAAGACGGATCCTTCGCGAAAAAGGGATGAATCCGGATGTGCTTTTTATGACGGCGACGCCCATTCCGCGGACGCTTGCCATCACCGTGTTCGGCGAAATGGATGTTTCTGTCATTGACCAGATGCCAGCTGGCCGGAAAAAGATTGAAACGTACTGGGTGAAAAACAATCTGTTCGAAAGGGTGCTCGGCTTTATCGAAAAAGAGCTCAAAAAAGGCAGACAGGCGTATGTCATTTGTCCGCTCATCGAGGAATCCGATAAGCTTGACGTCCAGAACGCGATTGATGTGTATGCCATTTTAAACCAATATTTTAATGGCAGGTATACAGCCGGGCTGATGCATGGCAGGCTGCCGGGTGACGAAAAGGAAGCAGTCATGAAAGCGTTCAGCCGCAACGAAATTCAAGTGCTTGTGTCGACAACGGTTGTCGAAGTCGGGGTCAATGTGCCGAATGCGACCATTATGGTCATTTATGATGCCGAACGGTTCGGCCTTGCCCAGCTTCACCAGTTGCGCGGCCGTGTTGGCAGAGGCGATGCGCAATCGTATTGTATTTTGCTCGCCGACCCGAAAACAGAAATCGGCAAAGAGCGGATGAAAATTATGACGGAAACGGACAACGGCTTTGTTTTGAGCGAAAAAGATCTCGAGCTTCGCGGACCCGGCGATTTTTTCGGAAAAAAACAAAGCGGGCTGCCGGAATTTAAAGTGGCCGATATGGTCCATGATTTCCGGGCGCTTGAAACAGCCAGGCAGGATGCGCAGCAATTGATCAGTTCCGATACATTCTGGCATGACCCGGCTTTTTCACACTTGCGGCGCCAGCTTGAAGCATCAGGTGTGCTCGAAGGGGAGAAACTGGACTAAAGGGAGTTTGCGTTTTGCCAGGGCAACTTTGGCAATTCTTGCAAACTTCCTTTTCTTTCTATATACTACGATTAGTACCAAGTCCTAAAATTTCGGATGGTGTCACCCATGAAAATGAAAAAAAAGGACCGGCAGCAAAGTTTGCAGGAAACCATCAGGCAGAATCCTTTTATCACAGATGAAGAACTGGCGGAAAAATACCATGTCAGCGTGCAGACGATCCGCCTTGACCGGCTGGAGCTTTCCATTCCGGAACTGCGGGAAAGGATCAAAAACGTTGCTGAAAAGCGGTTCGCCAATGAAGTAAGGGCGCTGCCGATCGAAGAAGTCGTCGGGGAAGTGATCGATATCGAATTGGATCGCAGCGCCATCTCTATTTTTGATGTCAAAAAAGAACATGTTTTTAAGCGAAACGCCATCGCCCGCGGGCATCATCTGTTTGCGCAGGCCAACTCGCTTGCCGTTGCCGTCATTGATGATGAACTGGCCCTCACGGCGAAAGCCACCATCCGGTTTTTGCGGTCCGCGAAAATCGGCGACCGCGTCATTGCCAAGGCAAAAGTGGCGAACGTCAATCAGGAAAACGGCAGAACGACTGTGCTTGTTGAAAGCTATGTCGGCCGTGACCTCGTCTTTAAAGGCGAATTTGAAATGTATCGGGATCATGCCGGAAAAGGCGGCAGTGCTTAACTATGCTTCGCGGACAGGTAAACCATTTTCCCGGGGACCGGCACCCCCGGTTGCGGCATGGCCGGGAAAACTTTCGCACGGGAAAAGCTTGATTTTAGAAACGGGGCTGAACAGAATGAGATTAGCAATTGATGCAATGGGCGGGGATTATGCCCCAAAAGAAATTGTACAAGGGATTAACCGGGCTGTAAACGCATTTCCGGACACGGCGTTTATCCTGTTCGGGGACGAAACGCAAATCAGGAAGGAACTGGAAACGTCTGACCGCGTTGCCGTTATCCATACCGATGAGGTAATATCTGGAACAGACGAACCGGTGCGGGCAGTTCGCCGCAAAAAAAATTCTTCCATGGTGCGTATGGCCCAAGCCGTGAAAGACGGGGAAGCGGACGCGTGCATCTCGGCCGGAAATACGGGCGCTCTAATGGCATCCGGTCTCTTTGTGGTTGGCAGGATTGAAGGTATTGAAAGGCCGGCCCTTGCCCCGGTGCTCCCGACAACGGACGGGCGCGGTTTTGTCATGCTCGATCTCGGCGCAAACGCGGAAGCCAAGCCGGAACATTTGCTGCAGTTTGCCATCATGGGCTCGCTGTATGCCGAAAAGGTAAGAGGCTTAAAAAATCCGCGCGTCGGCCTCTTAAATATCGGAACAGAAGAAAAGAAAGGCAATGAATTAACAAAAAAAGCATTTCAACTTTTAAAAGAAACTGATTTGAATTTTACCGGCAATGTTGAAGCCCGCGACTTGCTCGAGGGGGCGGCGGATGTCGTTGTCACAGACGGGTTTACCGGCAATATGGTGCTGAAAACGATTGAAGGTACGGCCGGATCCTTGTTTTCCATGATCAAAAAAGTGTTCATGCACAATCTGAAGACAAAACTGGCCGCTGCGATGATCAAATCAGAACTGTCAGGCCTGAAAAATATCATGGACTACTCGGAATACGGCGGATCGGGTTTAATGGGGCTGAATGCGCCCGTCATTAAAGCACACGGGTCATCAAACGCCAATGCAATTTACAATGCGGTGCGGCAGGCACGTGAAATGGTACAGTCTGACGTCACCGGCAAAATCAAACACGCAATTCAACAACTTGAACAAAAGTAAGGATGGAGGAAAAGAGATGGGGAAAATAGCATTTGTTTTTCCGGGGCAGGGATCCCAGACGGTTGGCATGGGGCAGTCGGTTGCCGGTGCAAATGAAAAAGCGGCGGCTGTTTTTCAAAAAGCAGATGAAAAGCTTGGGATGGACTTATCCGGGCTCATTCAAAACGGCCCGCTGGACAAACTGACCCGTACCGAAAATGCCCAGCCGGCCCTTTTAACGGTAAGCACTGCGATTTTACAGGTGCTTCAGGAAGCGGGCATCCATGCAGATTTCACAGCCGGGCACAGCCTTGGCGAATATTCGGCGCTTGTGGCAGCCGGCGCTTTGTCTTTTGAAGATGCCGTATATGCGGTACGCAAACGTGGCGAATATATGGATGAAGCATTCCCGAACGGTGCCGGGGCAATGTCCGCCGTGCTCGGGCTTGACCGCGGCGTGCTAGAGGAAGTTGCAGATGAAGTGAGCCGTGAAGGGGAAACGGTCCAGCTCGCGAATTTGAACTGTCCCGGCCAGATAGTCATTTCCGGGACAGCTGCCGGAATTGAGAAAGCGGGCGCCCTTGCCAAGGAAAGAGGGGCGAAACGCGTCCTCCCGCTTCAGGTAAGCGGGCCTTTCCACTCCAAATTGATGGAGCCGGCAGCGGAAAAATATAAGGCGGTTCTTGACGAAATTGCTATCCGGGATGCGGCGGTTCCTGTGATCGCCAATGTTGATGCCGAAGTGGAAACGGGCGCTCAGGACATCAAAGCAAATTGTATCCGCCAGCTCTATTCCCCTGTTTTATGGGAAGATTCTGTCAAAAAAATGATCAGCCTCGGCGTTGATACCTTTATTGAAGTCGGGCCGGGCAAAGTGCTTTCCGGATTAATCCGGAAAATTGACCGCAGCGTAAAAACATATGCCGTCCAGGATATGGAAACCCTGGAAGCTGCGGTTGGCGCGCTGCAAAAATAATGGAGGAGGAGACCGAATGCTTTTAAAAGACAAAGTTGCGCTTGTGACCGGTGCGTCCCGCGGCATCGGCCACGAAATCGCGCTTGCGTTTGCCGCTTCCGGCGCGCATGTTGTGGTCAACTATGCAGGGAATGCTGAAAAAGCGGAAGAAGTGGTAAACGCCGTCCGTTCTTATGGTGTGGAAGCCTTTTCCATCCGGGCTGATGTTTCGAATGAATCGGAAGTGCAGGAAATGTTCAGACAGGTGCTGGAAAAATTCGGCAAACTTGATATATTGGTGAATAACGCCGGCATCACCCGTGATAACCTTTTGATGAGGATGAAAGAAGCAGAATGGGATGCAGTCATCGATACCAATTTAAAAGGGGTCTTCCTGTGCACAAAAGCGGCGGCGCGGCCGATGATGAAGCAGCGGAGCGGCAAAATCATTAATATTGCCTCGGTTGTCGGTATCAGCGGCAACCCCGGTCAGGCCAATTATACCGCTGCCAAAGCCGGCGTCATTGGGCTTACAAAAACGGCGGCGCGTGAGCTGGCAAGCCGCGGTATTACTGTAAACGCCATTGCCCCGGGCATGATTGAAACGGATATGACCGATAAGCTGACGGAAGACATCAAAGAAGGCATGCTGGGCCAAATCCCACTTTCCCGTTTCGGCAAGCCGGAAGATGTAGCAAAGACTGCCCTGTTTTTGGCAAGCAGCAGTTCCGACTACATCACCGGGCAAACGATCCACGTCGATGGCGGAATGGTCATGTAACGGTCGCGGCAAAGCTTGTTTTTAAGTTTCGCTTTATTAATTATAAAAAATCCTCTATAATACCTTGAGGGGAGGTGAACCGCATGGCAGACGTATTAGAGCGTGTGACAAAGATCATCGTTGACCGCCTTGGTGTCGAAGAATCCAAAGTTACACTGGAAGCGAAATTCAAAGAAGATCTTGGCGCTGATTCCCTTGATGTAGTGGAATTGGTGATGGAATTGGAAGATGAATTCGGAATGGAAATTTCTGACGAGGATGCTGAGAAAATTGTAACAGTGGGTGACGCTGTAAATTACATACAAAATCAGCAGTAATCGTCTTCATGTAAAATGTCCCGCCCCATAAAGCGGGACATTTTTCTCTAATCCGGCGTCAATCGTCTCCTGCCTGAGGATGGTAAATGGGCAAAAAAGCGCGATCCCTTTTTGCCTATTTACGACCGCCCGGGTCCTGGGAGATGCCTTTGCGTTCAGCAGTATTTTTCTATATATTTAAGTTAAGTTGAAACTATATCAAGATATCGGGTGGATGAACGATGGGTAAAAAAATAAAATCAGATGAAGAACATGTAGTAAACAAATTCGGCAACCTGCAGGAACAACTCGGGATCCATTTTCAAGACGTAAACCTGCTGAAACAGGCTTTTACGCATTCCTCCTATGTGAACGAGCATCCGGAAAAGCGCAGGCACGACAATGAAAGGCTTGAATTTTTAGGCGACGCCGTCCTGGAACTGACCGTTTCCCATTATTTATTTAATCGGTTCCCGTCGATGAACGAAGGGGAAATGACGAAATTGCGGGCGTCCGTCGTCTGTGAGCCGTCGCTTGTCATTTTTGCCAATGAGCTGCATTTTGGCGAGTATATCCTGCTCGGTAAAGGCGAGGAAATGACCGGCGGCAGAACGCGCCCGGCTCTTTTAGCCGATGTGTTTGAAGCGTTTATCGGCGCGCTTTATTTGGACAAGGGGTTAAAGGCTGTTGTTTCCCTTCTTGAAAAAGTTGTATTCCCGAAAATAGACGAGGGGCTCTTCAGCAGCACGGCGGATTATAAAAGCAAGTTGCAGGAGTACGTCCAAAAAAGAACATCCGGTGTGTTGGAATACACGATTCTCGATGAACGCGGCCCTGCGCATGACAAGGAGTTCATCTCCAGCGTGTCGCTAAACAATAAAGCGCTCGGGACAGGAAAAGGCCGCTCCAAAAAAGAAGCGGAACAGCAGGCTGCGCAAACGGCTTTATCCAATTTGCAGAAAGAAGAAAAAAAGAAGCCGTAAAGAATGGAGGGGGAACGGATTGTTTCTGAAACGTCTCGATGTGATCGGATTTAAGTCATTTGCGGACCGGATTTCCTTTGAATTTGTTCCGGGCGTGACAGCGGTTGTCGGCCCGAACGGCAGCGGCAAAAGCAATGTGATCGACGCCGTCCGCTGGGTGCTCGGTGAACAATCAGCGAAAAGCCTGCGCGGTGGAAAGATGGAAGATGTTATATTTGCCGGCAGCGATACAAGAAAACCACTGAATTTTGCAGAAGTGACGTTAACGCTTGAAAACGAAGGCCGCGCCCTTCCAATTGATTACCAGGAAGTGAGCGTGACAAGGCGGGTGTACCGTTCAGGGGAAAGCGAGTTTTATATCAATAAACAGCAATGCCGGTTGAAGGATATTGTGGAATTGTTTATGGATTCCGGCCTTGGCAAAGAAGCTTTTTCCATTATCAGCCAGGGGAAAGTGGAAGAAATTTTAAACAGCAAAGCGGAAGAACGCCGCAGCATTTTTGAAGAGGCAGCCGGCGTTTTAAAATATAAGACGCGCAAGAAAAAGGCGGAAGTGAAGCTTGCCGAAACGCAGGATAACTTAAACCGTGTTAGCGACATTCTGTATGAACTGGAAAGCCAGCTTGAGCCGTTGAAAATGCAGGCATCGGTCGCAAAAGATTATCTGGAACAAAAGGAAGCATTGAAAAATTATGAAATTGCCGTTTTGGCGTATGAAATAGAATCATTGCATGGCGAGTGGGAATCGCTTAAATCGCAGCTTGAAGCACACCGGGATAAAGAAGCGGGGCTCTCTTCCGAAATCCGCAAACAGGAAGCACAGCTGGAAGAAAAGCGCAATCAGCTGGACGCGCTCGATGAATCGATTCAAGACTTGCAGAATGTGCTGCTTCAAGCGACAGAAGAGCTGGAAAAACTCGAAGGGCAAAAAGAAGTGCTGAAGGAACGCAAAAAGAACGCCAGCGAGAACAAAGCCCAGCTTGAGAAAAATATAAATGAAGCGGAGAACGCTTTAAAAGAACTGGAAGCCCAAAAGGAAAAGCTTTTGCAAACGGCGGCGGAAAATGAACAAGCCTTATCGTCCCTGAAAGAAAGCGTGAAAGAGAAGGAAGCGGGCCTTTTCCGCCTCAGCACGAATCTGGAGGGAAAAATTGAGTCTTTAAAAAGCGACTATATTGAACTGCTGAATGAGCAGGCAAGCGGAAAAAATGAAAAGCGCCTGCTTATGCAGCAGCTGCAAACGTCGTTAAACCGCCTCAGCCGGCTTGAAGCCGAAAACCGGAAATATGTCGAAGAACGGGAAAAAGTGCGGGAAAAGAAAAAAATGGCGACCGGCCGCCTTGCAAAAATCAAACAGGAGCTGGAAGCGGCAGCCGGTGCCTATATGGAAAAGCAAAGGCAGCTGGAATCCGTAAACAGTCGGTATCAAAAACAGGAGTCCAATCTGTATCAGGCATACCAATATTTGCAAAAAGCGAAATCACGGAAAGAAACGCTTGAAGAGATGGAAGAAGATTATACCGGCTTTTACCAAGGCGTGCGTGCAATTTTGAAAGCCCGCGGCAAACAGCTGGAAGGCATTGAAGGTGCTGTGGCTGAACTGGTCCGGGTGCCCGCGCCTTACGAAAAAGCGGTTGAAACAGCACTGGGTGCTTCGATGCAGCATATTGTGACAGAAACGGAACGGCATGCGCGGCACGCCATTGCATTTTTAAAAGAACGAA
Source organism: Weizmannia sp. FSL K6-3076 (assembly GCF_038007245.1). Lineage (NCBI taxonomy): Bacteria > Bacillati > Bacillota > Bacilli > Caryophanales > Bacillaceae > Heyndrickxia > Weizmannia sp. FSL K6-3076. The sequence continues at coordinate 1,282,675 of NZ_JBBOWU010000001.1, forward strand.
AGGCCGGGCGGGCGACTTTTTTGCCGCTCGATATTATTAAGCCGCGGGCCATTCCGGAAGCAAGCCTCAAACCGCTCCGCAATGAAGAGGCGTACGTCGGCGTGTGCGCGGAGCTTGTCCGCTTTGAAAGCCGCTACCAGTCCATTGTGTCCAATCTGCTCGGCCATGTCCTTGTAGTCCGTGATTTAAAAAGTGCAAACAAAATCGCCAAAATGCTCGGCTACCGCTACCGCATCGTGACGCTTGACGGGGATGTTGTTAATCCGGGCGGCTCGATGACAGGCGGGGCTTCGAAACAAAACAGTGTGTCACTCCTTTCGAGAAAAAGCGAACTGGAAGCATTAAAAGAAAAGCTTGCCGGCATGGAAAAAACAACGATGGCGCTTGAAACGGAAGTCAAAGCATTGAAAGCCGAAGCTTCCCGCATGCAACAGGAGCTGGATGAAGCGAGGAAAAACGGCGAAGCGCTGAGACTTGGAGAACAGCAGGCGAAAGCGGAACTGGAACGGCTTGCGGTTGAGGAAAAAAATCTGGATGAGCACCTGCTCGTCTACGATATGGAAAAACAAGAGGCGGAAAAGCAGCAGGATGAAGCCCGTAAACGGATCGGCGAACTGGAAGATATGCTGGCGCGTACCGGCGAAAAAGCGCAGCAACTGGAAGCGGAAATTGAAGCCCTGACCGTAAAGAAAAACGATGATTCGACGGCAAAAAGCAGGCTCCAGGGCGAACTGAGCGATTTAAAATCGACGCTTGCCGTAAAGATGGAACAGGCGGCGCGCGACCGCGAAGAGCTTGCGCGGCTCGACCGTGAAATAAAGGAGTGGGCGTCACGTAAAGCGCGTTACGATGAGCAGTACCACTTTCTTACGGACGAATCGAAGAAGCATCACATGTCGGAAAGCGAACTGGCAGAAGCGGCCGAACAAAAAGCGCGTGACAAAAACGATACGCTCGCCTTTATCGCCGTGCGCAGGGAAGAACGGGCCCGGCTGACAGCAGAGATGGAAGACCTGGAACGCGGCCTGAAGGAATGGAAACGGCAGCAAAAAGGGCTCCAGCAGGCCATTCAGGATGAAGAAGTCAAAGCAAACCGGCTGGATGTGGAACTTGAGAACCGGCTTCAAAGGCTCCGCGAAGAATACACGCTCACCTTTGAAGCCGCGAAAGAAGCCCGCCCGCTCAATGTTTCCCTGGAGGAAGCACGCAAAAAAGTGAAGCTGATCAAACTGTCGATTGATGAGCTTGGCGCCGTCAATCTCGGCGCGATCGAAGAATATGAGCGTGTATCGGAACGTTACCAGTTTTTAAAAGAACAGGAGACCGACCTGCTTGAAGCAAAAGACACCCTTGACCAGGTGATTACGGAAATGGACGGCGAAATGGTCCGCCGGTTCGATGAGACGTTTAACGCCATCCGGAACGAATTCGAACCGGTTTTCCGCGAGCTTTTTGGCGGTGGGAGAGCGGATTTGCGGCTGACGGATCCGAAAGATTTGCTTACGACAGGCGTGGAAATTTTCGCGCAGCCGCCGGGGAAAAAACTGCAAAATCTCGGGCTGCTTTCAGGCGGCGAAAGAGCGCTGACCGCGATCGCGCTTTTGTTTGCGATTTTGCGTGTGCGCCCGGTGCCGTTTTGCATTCTCGATGAAGTGGAAGCTGCGCTGGATGAAGCCAATGTATACCGGTTTAGCAAATATTTGAAACAATTCAGTGCGGAAACCCAGTTTATTGTCATCACCCACCGGAAAGGAACGATGGAGGAAGCGGACGTCCTCTACGGGGTTACGATGCAGGAATCCGGCGTATCGAAGCTTGTGTCGGTCAAACTGGAAGAATCAACCGACCTCGCTTTTCAAACGTCTTAAACAGGCGAATCAGCGCCGTGTTTAAAAAGAAGCGCCCGTGCCACAAGCGGGCCGGCAGGGATAAAAATCAGGCCGGCGATTTTTACGACTGCTCGTGCGGCTTTTATGCCGCACAAGCTGATACGCAAATTCAGGAAAGCCAAAGGAAGTGGACAAATGAGCTTTTTTAAAACATTAAAAGACAAATTCACCCGGCAAGCCGATACGGTAACCGATAAATTTAAAACCGGGCTTGCAAAAACGCGCGATAATTTCTCGAACAAAGTCAACAATCTTGTCGCGCGTTACCGGAAAATCGATGAAGACTTTTTCGAAGAACTGGAAGAAATTTTAATTCAGGCGGATGTCGGCTTCCAGACCGTGATGGAACTAATCGATGAATTAAAAATGGAAGTGAAACGGAAAAACATTAAAGACCCTTCTGAAGTCCAGTCCGTGATTTCCGAAAAACTGGTTGACATTTATTCGGCCGGCGAAGATGCCCCGAACCGGCTTAACATCCAGGACGGCGCCTTGACCGTTATTTTGTTTGTCGGCGTAAATGGCGTCGGCAAAACGACTACGATCGGTAAGCTCGCCCATATGCTGAAGCAGCAGGGGAAAAAAGTGATCATGGCAGCCGGCGATACATTCCGCGCCGGCGCGATTGAACAGCTTGAAGTCTGGGGAGAGAGGGTCGGCGTGGAAGTGATCAAACATTCGGAAGGATCCGATCCAGCCGCTGTCATGTTTGACGCCGTCCAGGCAGCGAAAGCAAGAAATGCAGATGTGCTGCTTTGTGATACGGCGGGCCGCCTGCAAAACAAGGTCAATTTGATGAAGGAACTGGAAAAAGTAAAGCGTGTCATCGAACGGGAAATCCCGGGCGCCCCGCATGAAGTGCTGCTCGTTTTGGATGCCACCACCGGGCAAAATGCGATGGTGCAGGCTAAGACGTTTAAAGAAGCAACAGACGTAACCGGGATTGTGCTGACAAAATTGGATGGCACGGCAAAAGGCGGGATTGTGCTCGCGATCCGGAACGAACTCCATATTCCCGTCAAATTCGTCGGCCTCGGCGAGAAAATGGATGACCTTCAGCCGTTTGATGCGGAAAAATATGTGTACGGGTTGTTTTCCGATCTGATCGATGAAGTGCCGGAAGAACAAGCCTGACCGTATGTGGGCCGTACTGCGAATCAGAAGGCCGCGGTATTAAAGCCCGCCGGGAGCGCTTCAAATCGGTTGTGGGGAAACGAACTTGTTTTCATTGACAAAAAACAGGAATCTTTGTATTCTGTGTTTATGTAAAGCATTTTCACTTAACAGGGGGAAGAAGCCATGCTGGAGAAAACAACGCGAATGAATGATTTGTACGATTTTTACCAATCGTTGTTGACTCCGAAGCAGCGCAGCTATATGTCCCTCTATTATCTCGACGACTTATCGCTTGGCGAAATCGCCGAACAATACGGTGTGAGTCGTCAAGCGGTTTACGATAATATCAAACGCACCGAACAAACGCTTGAAGACTATGAAAAAAAGCTTGGTTTATTGGAAAAATTTCAAGCGCGCACACGCATTTTCCGGTCGATGCGCAATCTTTTGGCGCATGATGCCAATCCGGAACTGTTGCGGCTTGTCGATGCGCTCGAAAAATTGGAATAGGGGGCGGAAAAATGGCATTTGAAGGACTCGCAGAACGCCTGCAGGGCACGATGCAGAAAATCCGCGGAAAAGGCAAGGTCACGGAAAGCGACGTCAAAGAAATGATGCGGGAAGTCCGTCTTGCCCTTCTGGAAGCTGACGTCAATTTCAAAGTGGTAAAAGATTTTGTAAAAAAAGTGAGCGAACGTGCGGTTGGCCAGGATGTGCTGAAAAGCCTGACGCCCGGGCAGCAGGTCATCAAAATTGTCCAGGAAGAGCTGACCAACCTTATGGGCGGATCACAGAGCAAGATTGCCGTTGCAAAGCGCCCGCCAACCGTCATCATGATGGTTGGCCTGCAGGGTGCCGGGAAAACGACGACATCCGGGAAACTGGCCAACCTGTTGCGAAAAAAATACAACCGGACCCCGCTGCTCGTTGCGGCCGATATTTACCGCCCCGCTGCAATCAAGCAGCTGGAAACGCTCGGCAAACAACTCGGCATGCCGGTGTTTTCGCTTGGCGACAAAATCAGCCCGGTGGAAATTGCCAGGCAAGCGATTGAAAAAGCAAAAGAAGAACATCACGATACCGTCATCATCGATACGGCCGGCCGCCTCCATATTGACAGCGAGCTGATGAATGAACTGAAGGAAATCAAGGAACTTGCGCATCCGGATGAAATTTTTCTTGTCGTCGATGCGATGACAGGCCAGGATGCCGTAAATGTCGCACAAAGTTTTAATGACCAGCTCGGCATCACTGGCGTCATCCTGACGAAGCTTGACGGCGACACGCGCGGCGGGGCGGCTTTATCGATCCGGGCCGTAACCGAAAAGCCGATTAAATTTGCCGGGATGGGCGAGAAAATGGATGCGCTCGAACCGTTTCACCCGGAAAGGATGGCCTCCCGTATTCTCGGCATGGGCGATATTCTGTCGCTGATTGAAAAAGCACAGGAAACTGTCGACGAAGAAAAAGCGCGCGCGCTCGAAAAGAAAATGCGGGACCAGTCATTTACGCTCGATGATTTCCTTGAACAGCTCGGCCAGGTCCGGAAAATGGGGCCGCTCGGCGACATTTTGAAAATGATCCCGGGGGCCAACCGGATGAAAGGGATGGATAATCTGCAAATTGATGAGAAACAAATTGCGCATGTTGAAGCGATTATCCAGTCGATGACAAAGCAGGAAAAAATCCGCCCGGACATCATCAATGCAAGCCGGAAAAAACGGATTGCGAAAGGTTCCGGCCGCCCGGTACAGGAAGTCAACCGGCTTTTGAAACAGTTTGAAGAAATGAAGAAAATGATGAAACAACTGCAGGGCATGAATCAAAAAGGCCGGAAAAAAGGCTTTAAATTCCCTTTTATGTAAAAAACGAGGGTGTTAAGAGAAAAGACTTTACACCATCATGATTTTCTGATATGATACAGTCTTGTGAGAAACTTTTTTGGAGGTGTATGATTAAAATGGCAGTAAAAATCCGCTTGAAACGCATGGGTGCAAAAAAATCCCCGTTTTACCGCATTGTTGTGGCAGATTCCCGTTCACCGCGTGATGGACGTTTTATTGAAACAGTAGGAACTTACAATCCTGTTGCAGATCCTGCAGAAGTAAAAATCAACGAGGAAGCCGCGCTCCAATGGCTGAAAAACGGCGCCCAACCGTCTGATACGGTACGTAACTTGTTTTCAAAACAAGGTATTATGGAAAAATACCATAACGAAAAACACGGCAAATAATCATGGACCAACAGATGGATGATTTAATCCTTTCGATCGTCAGGCCGATTGTCAGCCATCCGAATGAAGTGCGGGTAGAACGGGATGAACAAGAATCCGGAACGCTCTACCGCCTGATTGTCCATCCGGATGATGCCGGCATGGTCATTGGTAAAAAGGGGCGTACCGCAAAGGCCATCCGTACGGTCGTTTATGCGGCGGCCGGCGTGCACGGACATAAAAAAATCCGTCTTGAAATTGCCGAATAATGGACAACGATGGATAGAACACCAGTGAAAGGGAGGGGCACACCTCCCTTTTTTATACATCTTTCGGGCTTTCCCCCTCATCTTAACCGACATCCGCTTTTTCCGGCTGCATTTTTTGGGTTTTTTATTGAATGGCGCGAAAAGGAGGGCAGGGCATTTTGAAAATCCTTCAAAAAGTGACGGTCAAGCAAATCCTGACCGAAAAGAGCAAAGGAATGCTTTTGGATACATACCGGCAAAAGAAACAACAACTTCAAAAAGAGTGTGAGCAGCTCCGGTTTGAAACAAAAAAACTGGAAAAGCAAAAAAAGTTTTCGGGAACCAATTTAAAAATGCATTTTGAAAAAGAAATTGAAAGCCGGCAGGAGAAAATCAAACTGGTGGAGTTCCAAATTGAACAACTGCTTTTGCTTCCGATCGGGACAGAATTAAAAGAAAAAGAAATTCACGCCATTGTTGACGTCCGGGAAGGCGACGATTGGAATGCGGTGACAAAAGAGAAATCGATTATTATAAAAGATGGCATCATCCATGAAATTCGCGAGAGGTGAGCATATGACACAATGGTTTAATGTCGGCAAAATCGTCAATACACACGGCATCCGCGGAGAAGTGCGGGTGATTTCCAAAACGGATTTCAAAGCGGAGCGCTATAAACCGGGCAATACGCTTTACTTGTTTCTTCCCGGCCGCGATGAGCCGCTTGCTGTTACGATTGAATCGCACCGGGTGCATAAGCAGTTTGATTTGCTGAAGTTTGAGGGCTTTGATTCGATTGAGGAAGCCGAGAAATGGAAAGGCGGCATGTTGAAAGTTTCCGAAGAACAGCTGGATGAGCTTGGCGAAAATGAGTTTTATTTTCATGAAATCATCGGCTGTGAAGTCGTGACAACCGCAGGCGAGAAAGTCGGGACGGTAAAAGAGATTTTAACGCCCGGGGCAAATGACGTCTGGGTGGTGAAAACAGCGCAGCAGAAAGAAGCGCTGATCCCGTATATTGAAGACGTCGTCAAAAAAGTCGACAAAAAAGAAAAAAGAATTGTGATTGAACCGATGGAAGGGCTTTTGCCATGAAAATAGATATATTGACGCTGTTCCCGGAAATGTTTGAAGGCGTTCTCGGATCCTCCATTTTAAAAAAAGCAGAAGAAAAAGGGATCGTCCATTATCATCTGGTCAATTTCCGTGAATACAGCGACAACAAGCATAAAACCGTCGATGACTACCCGTACGGCGGCGGGGCGGGCATGGTGTTAAAGCCCCAGCCGGTGTTCGATGCTATCGAAGACCGGCTTGAGGGAAGCGAAAAAAAGCCGCGCATCATTTTGCTCTGCCCCCAGGGGGAAACGTATACGCAACAAAAAGCGGAAGCGTTTGCGGAAGAAGAACATCTGATCTTTATTTGCGGCCATTACGAAGGGTATGATGAACGGATCCGGACGCTTGTAACCGATGAAATCTCAATCGGAGACTATGTGTTAACGGGCGGCGAGCTGGGCGCAATGGTCATGATCGACAGCATCGTCCGCCTGCTTCCCGGTGTTTTGGGCAATGAAACCTCGCCTGTTACTGATTCTTTTTCGACCGGGCTGCTGGAACATCCGCATTATACGCGGCCGGCGGATTTTCGCGGAATGAAGGTGCCGGACGTGTTATTATCCGGAAATCACCGGCTGATTGAAGAATGGCGCGAAAAAGAGTCGCTGTACCGCACCTATACGAGAAGGCCGGATCTTTTACGCGGATATCCGCTATCTGAAAAGCAAAAAGCGTGGCTGAAAGAATGGGAAGAAAAACGCGGGTAGCTGTTGCAATCAGCATGCGTTTATGCTAAGATTGCTTTTGTGGTTTGCTTGAAAACAAGGCAGACCGCCGTAAAACGATGTTCCGCTGCAAATACGATGGAAGATTTGCAAGAGCATTTGTTGGAAGGAGTTGAATACGATGCACAATATTATTGACGAAATTACAAAAGATCAACTTCGCACTGATCTGCCTGCTTTCCGCCCGGGGGATACGGTCCGCGTCCATGTAAAAGTTATCGAAGGTTCACGCGAACGTATCCAGGTTTTTGAAGGTGTGGTCATTAAACGCCGCGGCGGCGGGATCAGCGAAACGTTTACAGTCCGGAAAGTTTCTTACGGTGTCGGCGTTGAGCGTACATTCCCGCTCCATACACCAAAAATTGCGAAGCTTGAAGTCGTGCGTCGCGGTAAAGTTCGCCGTGCGAAACTTTACTACCTGCGTAATCTGCGCGGTAAAGCTGCCCGTATTAAAGAAATTCGCTAATTTGCTGCAACGGCTGTTCGAAAAGGGGCTATCATGGCCCCTTTTCTTCATACTTATACATAAATAACCCGGGTGTCTCTGAGGTTTTCAATCGGCAACCAATCCTGTTATAATGCAAAATATCAGGGAATATACGCTTATGGATACATGGAATGAGGCGGTGTAAATAAATGGCAAAACAGAAAAAACCAAAAAATGAACTGTTCGAATGGGTGAAAGCGCTGCTGATTGCTGTGGCACTGGCCGGCATTTTGCGCTACTTTTTCTTCGCCCCGATCGTGGTCGACGGCTCTTCCATGATGCCGACTTTGAAAAACGGCGACCGGATGATTGTGAATAAAATCGGGAGCCCGAAACGGTTCGACATCATCGTTTTCCACGCCCCGGAAGGCAAAGATTATATCAAAAGGGTCATCGGGCTGCCGGGCGACCGGATCGAGTATAAAAATGACATCCTGTATATTAACGGGAAAGCGTATAAAGAGCCTTATCTCGATAAATATAAAAAAGCCGTAGCCGACGGACCGCTTACGGAAGATTTTACCTTAAAAGACTATATCGGGCGCGACACGGTGCCAAAAGGGCAGATTTTTGTGATGGGCGATAACCGCCGGTACAGCAAAGACAGCCGCCAGATCGGGACGATTCCGCTCAGCAAGGTGGTCGGGGAGACAAACTTTGTATACTGGCCGGTGAAAGATGCCCATATGATCAATAAATAAGCGCCCGTTCGTTGCGCATTTTACGGAAAAAAGTAACCGTTATGGAGTTGACGCATGATGGCAATACAATGGTTTCCGGGCCATATGGCGAAGGCAAGGAGAGAAGTGACCGAAAAATTAAAACTGGTCGATATTGTTTTTGAATTGCTTGATGCAAGGATCCCGGTTTCCTCCGCCAATCCGATGCTGGATGAACTGATTCAGCAAAAGCCGCGGATCAAATTGCTGAACAAGGCCGATATGGCAGATCCGGCCGCTACAGCCCGCTGGCTTGAAAAATTGTCCGGCGGCAATACGCATGTCCTTGCCATTGACGCGCAAAGCGGAAAAGGGCTCGACAAAATGGTGAAACTGGCTGAACAGATTTTGGAGCCAAAATGGGAGAGGATGCGGGCAAAAGGCATCCGGCCGCGTGCGATCCGGGCCATGATTGTCGGAATTCCGAACGTCGGTAAATCGACGCTCATTAACCGGCTTGCCGGGAAAAATATCGCCAAAACCGGCAATACGCCGGGCGTGACAAAAGCGCAGGCATGGATAAAAGTCGGGAAAACGATGGAGCTCCTCGATACGCCTGGGATCCTTTGGCCGAAATTCGAAGACAAAGAAACCGGTTATAAGCTCGCTTTAACCGGTGCGATTAAAGACACGATCCTCAACCTGCAGGACGTTTCCGTATTTGGCCTGCGTTTTCTTGAAAAACATTATCCCGGCACATTAAAAGCCCGGTACAAGCTTGAGGATATCCCGGATATTGTCCCCCTTTTTGACCATATCGGTCGCCTGCGCGGCTGCTTGCGGGCGGGAGGGGAAATCGATTACGACAAAACGGCTGAAGTGATTATCCGTGATATCCGCGGCATGAAACTGGGGCCTCTGACATTTGATTTGTAATAAGCGCTCTCCGTAAGGGAGTGCTTATTTTTCGGGGAGGGGAAACATTGAAAATCAGTGAAATTGAAGCGCGTCTTCAGGAAATCACAAACCCGTCCGATCCGTTTATCCAGGCGCTAGGCCGGGACGAACGGAAAGGCGCACAAAAAGCGCTGGAAAAATGGATGAGAAAATTACAAAAAGAGCGTGAACAGCTTGAAAAATTCCGGGAGATGGGACGGTTTGAAGACGCCCTGCGCAGCCACGGCTGCCGCCTGATCGCCGGAATTGACGAGGCAGGCAGGGGGCCGCTTGCCGGGCCAGTTGTAGCCGCTGCCGTCATTCTTCCAGAAGATTTTTACCTGCCCGGCCTGAACGATTCCAAACAGCTTTCCGAAAAACAGCGGGAGGCCTTTTTTGCGCGGATCCAGGAAGAAACCCTTGTCGGCGTCGGCTTTGCCAGCGCAGAAGAAATTGACAGGATGAATATTTACGAGGCGGCCAAAAAGGCGATGCTTGCGGCTTTGGGCCATTTGCCTGCTGCTCCTGACCATTTGCTGATCGATGCGATGGAAATTCCCGCTTCGTACCCGCAAACTTCGATTGTAAAAGGGGATGCGAAAAGCATTTCAATTGCCGCGGCATCTGTGGTTGCAAAAGTAACGAGAGACCGGTATATGCAGGAAATGGATGAAAAATATCCCGGTTACGGTTTCGCCATACATAAGGGGTACGGGACGAAAAAACATCTGGAAGCGCTCATGAAGCTTGGCCCGTGCCCGATCCATCGAAAATCGTTTGCGCCGATTAAAGACAGACCGGCAATCCGCCGATAAATAAGCAAGAAGAAAGAAACAGGGCGGGGGAATAGCATGCAAATTTTTTTAGGCAAACAGCCATTTTCTATTGATGCCGGCTCAAATATCCGCACGTTTGCATTTCAAACGGGGCAGATTTTTTCCGGTGCCATCCAAAAACTGTTTCCAAATGACACCGCACTTGTCCAGGCAGGCGGGCGTACATTTGCCGCGAAACTCGAAGTGCCGCTTGAAGCCGGAAAAAACTACTGGTTTCAAACGGTTTTGGCCGACGGTGAAGTGCAGTTGAAAATGCTTTCGGAAGCCGATGCAAACGGCATGGCCGGGAAAGCTTTGCTCCCGCAAATGCAACTGCCGCCAGGAAAAACGTTCCAGTCCCTTGTTTCGTACTTGGCTGAACAGGAAATTCCGTTTACGAAAAATGACATTGCTGCGATCGGCGCATGGCTGAAGCATGTACCGGATCTGGCAAACGGGCTGGAAACGGCTGCCTTTATGCTCCAAGAAGGCTTTCCTGTGTCAGAGGGCGTGTTCACTTCGCTCCTTGCCGCAGGTCAAAACATACCGGCGGATCAGCTTTTAAACCGGTTGCAGCAGGCGCTCAAGCAGGGGGAACAGACGCCGGAAACGAGGCAATTGCTTGCACTTATCGGGGAGCTTGGGACAGGCAGCGAGCAGGTGACAGGAGAGGCGTTACGCCGGCAAATCAAAGAGAAGATTCAAAAAATGGGACTTTTTTATGAGGCGGGGCTTTTGCATGAGGACAAAGCCGCGGACAAGGACGGGCTGCCTTTAAAAGCGCTGCTTGTTGATTTGCTGCAAAAAGGCGGGGGAACAAAAGCTGCCCGGGATGCAGCAGACGAAATCGTACAGAAACTGAACGGCCAGCAGCTGCTCGCGCTTCCCGGCGGGGTAGTGCAGCACATTTGGATGGAAATTCCGCTTTCATTCGCGCACTTTCAAACGAATGCCGTTGTACAATGGTCAGGCAGGCGGAAAAATGGCGGAAAAATAGACAGTAATTATTGTAAAATCATTTTTTACTTGAATCTTCAGTTTATGAAAGAAACATTGGTCGAGATGAATGTGCAAAACCGGATCGTTTCCATCCGCATTTCCAGTTTGAAAAAGGGTCTTCAGGAAGCCGTGAAGCCTTTTTTGCCGGCTTTAAAGGAAGGCCTTTCCAAAACCGGTTACACATTGTCTGACGTTCGGTTCGGGGAATTCCAGCCGGATGCTGTGCGTGCCACGCTCAGCCGGCCGGAGGTTTCCGGGAAAGGGGTTGATCTTAGGATATGAAGGATCCACAAAAGGACATAAAAGAAGCGGTCGCGCTCCAGTACAGCCCGGATGCGCATTCCGCCCCTGTCGTGAAGGCAAAAGGTAAAGGGGATGTGGCCAGGCGGATTATTGAAGAAGCAAAAAAAGCGAATGTTCCGATCCAGCAGGACCCGGATCTTGCCGCACTGCTCGGCCGGCTTGACATCAACGAAGCGATCCCGGAAGAACTGTATGCAGCTGTGGCCGAGGTGTTTGCCATGATTTACCGCCTCGACCAGTCGCTAAAAAACAAGGATAAAAAATGAACGAAAGCTGACCATTAAGCCTGGGCACCCATTTGCATAAAGGCTGCGGTGACAATAGGCCAACGACCAGTAAAATCACGTCCATTTTATACCGAAAAAAATATTTTTGAATAATAATAGCCATTTTAGTTCATTATGGTAGACATCTTTTCCGATGTTTATTAAAATGAAAGCGCAGTTAATTTTTTGAACAGTTTGATAGGAGGATGGAACATGAATATTCACGAGTATCAGGGCAAAGAGATCCTGAGAAAATACGGGGTCGCTGTGCCGAACGGGAAAGTGGCCTTCACCGTGGATGAAGCGGTGGAAGCAGCGAAATCGCTCGGTACACAAGTATGTGTGGTAAAAGCGCAAATTCATGCCGGCGGCCGCGGAAAAGCAGGCGGCGTCAAAGTGGCAAAAAATTTGGATGAGGTTCGTACATACGCACAGGAACTGCTTGGCAAAACGCTTGTGACGCATCAGACAGGCCCTGAAGGAAAAGAAGTGAAGCGCCTCTTGATCGAAGAAGGGTGCGACATTCAAAAAGAATACTATGTCGGCCTTGTTTTGGACCGTGCCACAAGCCGGGTTGTGCTGATGGCTTCTGAAGAAGGCGGCACGGAAATTGAAGAAGTGGCGGCGAAAACACCGGAAAAGATTTTTAAAGAAACCATTGACCCGGCAGTCGGGCTCTTGCCATTCCAGGCGCGCCGCATTGCGTTCAACATCAATATTCCTGCTAAACTTGTAAATCAGGCCGTTAAATTTATGACAGGCCTTTATCAAGTATTTGTGGAAAAAGACTGCTCGATCGCGGAAATCAATCCGCTTGTTGTAACCGGCGACGGAAAAGTAATGGCGCTCGATGCCAAATTGAATTTTGATTCGAACGGCTTGTTCCGCCAGCAGGATGTTCTGGCGTACCGCGATCTCGAAGAAGAAGATCCGAAAGAAATTGAAGCGTCGAAATACGATTTGAGCTATGTCGCCCTTGACGGCAATATCGGCTGCATGGTAAACGGCGCCGGCCTTGCGATGGCGACAATGGACATTATTAAATATTACGGCGGCGATCCGGCCAACTTCCTTGATGTCGGGGGTGGCGCAACGGAAGAAAAAGTAACGGAAGCGTTTAAAATCATTTTATCGGATGAAAAAGTCAAAGGCATTTTTGTCAACATTTTCGGCGGCATTATGAAGTGCGATGTCATTGCTTCCGGCGTCGTTGCAGCCACAAAACAAGTCGGACTCGACATCCCGCTCGTTGTCCGTCTTGAAGGGACCAATGTGGAACTTGGGAAGAAAATTTTAAACGAATCTGGGCTGAAAATTGTTGCCGCTGAATCGATGGCAGACGGCGCGCAAAAAATTGTCGAACTGGTCAGCTGACAGCAGCTGTTCATTCAGACCAAATGCGAACAAATATTCTTGAATGAAGAAGGCAGGGGAAAAAAGTGAGCATTTATGTAAATAAAGACACGAAAGTCATTGTCCAGGGGATTACCGGGAAAACGGCGCTTTTCCATACAAAACAATGCTTGGAATACGGGACGAAAATTGTCGGCGGCACAAGCCCTGGCAAAGGCGGGACTGAAGTAGAAGGCGTGCCGGTCTTTAATACGGTGAAAGAAGCCGTTGAAAAAACGGGCGCAACCGTTTCAGTTATCTATGTGCCGGCTCCGTTTGCGGCAGATGCGATTATGGAAGCGGTCGATGCAGAACTCGATCTTGTCATCTGTATTACGGAGCATATCCCGGTATTGGATATGGTCAAAGTGAAACGTTATATGGAAGGAAAGAAAACGCGCCTGATCGGGCCGAACTGCCCGGGCATCATCACGCCAGACGAATGCAAAATCGGCATTATGCCGGGTTATATTCATAAAAAAGGCCATGTCGGCGTTGTTTCCCGTTCCGGTACGCTGACTTATGAAGCCGTCCATCAGCTGACGCGCGCCGGCATCGGTCAGACAGGGGCGATCGGCATCGGCGGCGACCCTGTGAACGGCACCAATTTTATTGATGTATTAAAAGAATTTAACAATGATCCGGAAACGGAAGCGGTCATTATGATCGGTGAAATCGGCGGGACGGCGGAAGAAGAAGCCGCCAAATGGGTGCAGGCAAACATGAAGAAACCGGTTGTCGGATTTATCGGCGGTGTCACCGCGCCTCCTGGAAAACGGATGGGCCACGCCGGCGCCATCATTTCAGGCGGCAAAGGAACCGCAGCGGAAAAGATCCGCACGATGAACGAATGCGGCATCCAAGTAGCCGAAACGCCGGCTGTCATTGGGGAAACGCTCGTTCGTGTACTGAAGGAAAGAGGCCTTTACGAGAAATGTAAAAACCTTTAAGCGGCGGCACCGGCCGTCCCGGAACCCGCATTTTCCGGGACAGTCCGGTAAAACTGCCTGGATCCGGCTGCCATTTTTAAGCGTGCAGCCGGGTCCTAAATGTTTTTCTTTTTCAATGAAATACGGTTTGAAAGCGAGGCAAACAATGGAACCATTAAAAATCAAATACATTCATTTGGATCATTGCAGGGGAATTTCCCGCGTGCAAAAAATGAAAATCCTCGAATTTGATCCGCTGCTTGAAAAAATCTGCCGGATTCCCCCTGAAACACTGCGCGCCATGCTTCATATGCAAAAGGAAACATTTGAACGCTTTTATGAAGATCTTCTCCATCTTGACATCAAACCCTATTTAACCCTCTACCAGAAAAAACAGATCCGAATGACAGCCCGTTTTGAACCGGAATATCCGCCGCTTCTGAAAGAAACGTACCAGCCTCCTGCCGTACTCTATTCAATCGGAAATGTATCATTGCTGAAAAACCGTGCGCTGGCCGTTGTCGGGTCAAGAAAGGCCGGTTCCTATGCAGAAAAAGTCGCCGATCATTTGCTGCCACCCCTGATCGAAAAACAGTTTGCCATTGTCAGCGGGCTGGCGAGAGGGGCGGATTCGATTGCCCACCGTGCCGCCATGAAATACGGGGGGAAGACGATTGCGGTGCTCGGAAGTGGGTTTTTTCATATTTATCCGCGGGAAAATATACAAATGGCGGAAAAAATAAAACAGGGCCATTTACTGCTGTCGGAATATCCGCCGTTTACGCGCCCGGAAAAATGGCGTTTTCCGGAACGCAACCGGATCATCAGCGGCATTTCTGAAGGTGTGCTCGTGCTTCAGGCGGAAAAACGGAGCGGCTCCCTGATCACGGCAGATTACGCCCTCCAGGAAGGCCGGGAAGTTTTCAGCGTGCCGGGAAACGTGCTGGACAGCCTGTCGAAAGGAACAAACCATCTTATCCAGCAGGGCGCAAAATTGGTAACATGCAGCGGAGACATTTTGGAAGAACTGCTTCCGACAAGGTAAAAAATAGTTAGAGAAAATTCATAAATGGGCAGTGATTTTCCGATTTTGTGAAAAAACGCATGATTTTTGGATAAAATGGTTATAAAATAGAGAAAGAAAAGATAAAATTTTCAAAATGAAACCGCTTGCGATGTTGATTTTTCATCATTCGTGCTGTTACAATTGACAAATGCGGGCATCCATGCCCATAATTACAAATGATTTTGTTTGAAAAATGAAAGCAAAGTTGCTGCAAAGAGAGGGTGTAAGCTCTCCAGGGAGGATTTTTGAATGTCAGACTACTTAGTGATTGTAGAATCACCTGCAAAAGCGAAAACGATTGAAAAATATTTGGGAAAAAAATATAGAGTGAAAGCTTCCATGGGGCATGTGCGCGACTTGCCGAAAAGCCAAATGGGGGTGGATGTGGACGACCATTTTAAGCCGAAGTACATTACAATCAGGGGCAAGGGGCCGGTCTTAAAAGATTTGAAAAACGCGGCCAAAAAAGCAAAAAAAGTCTATCTTGCCGCCGACCCTGACCGCGAAGGGGAAGCAATTGCCTGGCATCTCGCCAACAGCTTGAATCTGGATGTGCATTCGGACTGCCGCGTCGTGTTTAATGAAATTACAAAGGACGCGATTAAAGAATCATTTAAACATCCGCGCCCGATCAATATGGACCTTGTCGATGCCCAGCAGGCAAGACGGATTTTGGATCGTCTCGTCGGTTATAACATTAGCCCGCTTTTATGGAAGAAAGTGAAAAAAGGTTTGAGTGCGGGCAGGGTACAGTCCGTTGCCGTCCGCCTTATCATCGACCGGGAAAATGAAATTAAATCGTTTGTGCCGGAAGAGTACTGGACGATTGCCGGGTCCTTTAAAAAAGGGAAAGACACGTTCCAGGCATCTTTTTACGGTGTGGACGGAAAAAAAATACAGCTGAAGTCAGAAGCGGATGTGAAAAAAATTACCGGCATGCTGAAAAGCGACAAGTTCCAGGTTTCTTCCGTCACGCACAAAGAGAAGAAACGGAATCCGGCGCCGCCGTTTACGACTTCTTCCTTGCAACAGGAAGCCGCCCGGAAGCTGAACTTCAGGGCAAAGAAAACAATGATGGTGGCCCAGCAGCTGTATGAAGGCATCGACCTTGGAAAAGAAGGGACTGTCGGGCTGATCACGTATATGAGAACAGACTCGACCCGGATTTCGGAAGTCGCAAAAACAGAAGCCAATCAATATATTCGGGAAAAATTCGGGGAAAACTATTTGCGCCAGGAAGAAAGAAAAGAGAAAAAACAGGCAAATGCCCAGGATGCACACGAAGGGATCCGGCCAACAAGCATTTTCCGGGATCCGGGTTCGGTCAAGTCCTTTCTAAGCAGAGACCAGTATAAGCTGTACAAATTGATTTGGGAACGCTTTATGGCCAGCCAGATGGCCCCTGCAATACTGGATACGATGAGTGCCACGCTGGCAAACGGCACGGTTTTGTTCCGGGCGTCCGGGTCAAAAATCCAGTTTCCGGGTTTTATGAAAGTGTATGTGGAAGGTTCCGACGACCAGCAGGAAGAAGGCGAACGTTATTTGCCGCATCTCGAAGAAGGGGATGTTGTCCAATCTGAGTCGATCGAACCGAAACAGCATTTCACCCAGCCGCCGCCACGCTATACCGAAGCCCGGCTTGTCAAAACGCTGGAAGAACTTGGAATTGGGCGGCCGTCCACCTATGCGCCGACATTGGATACAATCCAAAAGCGCGGCTATGTGGCGCTTGAGAATAAGCGGTTTGTCCCGACAGAGCTCGGCGAAATCGTGCTCGAATTGATTCGGGAATTTTTCCCGGAAATCATAGATGTCGAATTCACCGCTGATATGGAAAAAGACCTGGACGAAATTGAAGAAGGAAAAGTGCCATGGGTCCAAATCATTGATGCGTTTTATCAAAATTTTGAAGCCCGCCTGAAAAAAGCGGAAACCGAAATGGAAAAAATCGAGATCAAAGATGAAGAAACCGGGGAAATGTGCGAGCTGTGCGGAAGTCCGATGGTGTATAAAATGGGGCGTTATGGCAAGTTTATGGCTTGCAGCAATTTTCCTGATTGCCGCAATACGAAGCCAATCGTCAAAAAAATCGGCGTCACTTGCCCGAAATGTGGTAAAGGTGAAATCATTGAGCGGAAAACAAAGAAAAACCGCATTTTTTACGGGTGCGACCGTTATCCGGAATGTGATTTTGTCTCTTGGGATAAGCCGGTTGGCAGGAAGTGCCCGAAGTGCGGCGACATGCTCGTTGAAAAAAAGCTGAAAAAAGGGACGCAGATCCAATGTGTGCACTGTGACTATAAAGAGCAGTCGGTGAAGTAATGATCGACCTTGCCGGAACTTTGGCGGCCTTGCGTGGAGCGGGCGGCAAAGTTCCGGTTGATCAAAATGAATATTTACATTTTTACGAGAAAATGCATCTTATTCTTTTACTTCTTGGAGCAGCTGTTGTAAAATGCTTAAAGGACAGTTGCGACAAAAAACGACAGAATTCCCGAATCGTTGGCGGGCAGCGGCCAAAAGCTTTTCAATAAACGGCATTCCCGGCTTTTCACGGCAGGAAGCGCCAGTCAAAAGGACAATTCGAAAATTTATGAAAAATATGTAACATTCGTTGCAATCCGATCCGGAAATGTGTTATGATTTAACCGGATTTCCGAATGCCGTCCCTTGGCTTCGAAGCATATGAGCCGGCGGGAGACGGGGTTTCGGTTGGCGCAAGCCGGGGCTTACGGATACCCGGACCGGCGCAAAAAGCCCGGCTGGCGGGTTTGTCCGGGCCGTTTTACCGGCTGAAAAAAATGGCAATAACCCCGGAAAGCCTATTGTTGTCTATCAACGTGAAGAGTGGCGTAAAGCAGGCCCGTTTCCCCGCACATGTGAGGTGTTAAACAGATGAACGGCGAACTGTCCGGCTATTTGCTTTCTTTTATGGAATACATGCAAGTGGAGAAAAACTATTCCGCATACACAATCAAATTTTATCGCCTGGACCTGGAGGATTTTTTTGCGTTTTTAACCGCACAGGGGATTGCCTCGCTGGACGAGGTGGGGTATCCGGCAGGGAGACTGTATTTGACAATGTTGCATGAACACGGATACAGCCGCGCCACGGTAGCACGGAAAATATCCAGCATTCGCAGTTTTTTCAAATTCCTGATGCGGGAGAGAATCGTCAAAGAAAATCCCTTTGCACTTTTATCACAGCCGAAACAACATAAGCGCCTGCCCAAATTTTTTTATGAGGAAGAAATGGAGCAACTGTTTGCGGCATGTGAAGGCGATGATGCACTGTCCCGGCGCAACCGTGCTTTGCTCGAAATCCTGTATGCGACCGGCATCCGCGTGAGCGAATGCGTCAATATTCGGTTGCAGGATATTGATTTTGAATTCGAGACGATCCATGTAAAAGGGAAAGGAAAAAAAGAACGGATCGTGCTGTTCGGCCATTTTGCAGGGGAAGCCGTTTCGGATTATATGGCGCATGCACGGAAAACGTTGATGCGCGGTAAAGAAGACCATCCCTATTTATTTGTAAATGCACGCGGCGGCGCATTGACCGATAAAGGTGTCCGCTATATTTTAAATGAAATGATCAAAAAAGCGGCACTGACCGGAAAAATTCATCCACACATGTTGCGGCATACATTTGCAACCCATTTGCTGAACCATGGGGCTGATTTGCGCACAGTACAGGACCTTCTTGGGCATGAAAGCTTGTCTTCCACGCAAGTCTACACACATGTAACCAAGGAGCATTTGCGGCAAACTTATATGGCTTACCACCCGAGAGCATAGCAATGCAAGGCGGTTCGCTTTGATTACATAGGAGGTGCTGATATGGGTGATTTTCACGCAACCACAATATTTGCCATCCGCCATAACGGAAAAAGTGCAATGGCTGGGGATGGGCAGGTGACGCTCGGAAACTCTGTCGTGATGAAAAATACGGCCAAAAAAGTCCGCCGGCTGTTTAACGGAAAAGTGCTGGCCGGTTTTGCCGGCTCGGTTGCGGATGCTTTTACGCTTTCCGAAATGTTTGAAGGAAAACTGCAGGAATATAACGGCAACCTGACGCGGGCAGCAGTGGAACTGGCCAAAATGTGGAGAAGCGATAAAGTGCTCCGAAAGCTCGAAGCGATGCTGATTGTCATGGATGAAAACAATTTGCTGCTTGTCTCGGGAACGGGGGAAGTCATTGAACCGGATGACGGCATCCTCGCTATCGGCTCGGGCGGCAATTACGCGCTCGCTGCCGGCCGTGCACTGAAACGGCATGCGGCAGAGAACTTCACCGCAAAAGAAATTGCGCGGGCTTCCCTTGAAATCGCATCTGAAATTTGTGTATTTACAAATTCAAACATTATCGTGGAAGAACTATAAGCGGAAAGGTTCCCGTACCGGTATATTTCCATAAAGGAGTGAGCGGATTGGCCAACACGTTTAGAAAAACAAACAGTTTGACACCAAGGCAGATTGTTGAGCGCCTGGACCAGTATATTGTCGGCCAGAAAGAAGCAAAGCGGGCTGTTGCCGTGGCGCTCAGGAACCGTTACAGAAGAAGCCTACTGTCTGAAAAAATGCGGGAAGAAATTATTCCGAAAAACATTTTGATGATCGGGCCGACCGGTGTCGGAAAGACGGAAATCGCAAGAAGAATGGCACGGCTTGTCGGTGCCCCGTTCGTCAAAGTAGAAGCCACGAAGTTTACGGAAGTCGGATATGTCGGCCGGGATGTGGAGTCGATGGTACGCGACCTTGTCGAGACGGCTGTCCGGCTTGTAAAAGAGGAAAAAATGAACGGCGTGCGCGATCAGGCGGAGAAAAATGCAAATGAACGCCTCGTCGATTTGCTTGTCCCGTCGCGGAAGAAGCAAGGGAATTTCAAAAACCCGTTTGAAATGATTTTTGGCGGCGGCGGGCAGCAGGACACGGCACCGGATGAAGAGGAGGAAGAATACTCCAAAAGGGAACAGAAACAGCGTATACGGGAAAAGCTCTTAAACGGTGAACTGGAAGATGAACCGGTTACCGTGGAAGTGGAAGAGCAGGCTTCGTCCATGTTTGATTTGTTCCAGGGTTCCGGCATGGAACAAATGGGCATGAGTGTGCAGGACGCGCTTGGCAATCTGCTACCGAAAAAAACAAAACGGCGGAAATTGCCGGTCAGGGAAGCAAGAAAAGTGCTTGCACAGGATGAGGCACAGAAACTGATCGACATGGACGAAGTGACCCAGGAAGCCATTTTCCGGGCAGAACAAACCGGCATTATCTTCATTGACGAAATTGACAAAATTGCCTCCAAAAACGGGAACGGGTCCCAAGCGGACGTATCGAGGGAAGGCGTCCAGCGGGATATTCTGCCGATTGTCGAAGGATCGACGGTTGTCACAAAATACGGCTCCATTAAAACGGATTATATTTTGTTTATTGCTGCCGGCGCTTTTCATATGGCAAAACCGTCCGATCTGATCCCCGAACTGCAGGGACGATTCCCGATCAGAGTGGAGCTTGAGAAACTGACCGTCAGCGATTTTGTCAAAATTCTTGTCGAGCCGGATAATGCCCTGGTAAAACAATATATTGCATTATTGGAAACAGAAGGTATACAAATAGAATTTTCTGACGAAGCTATTACCAGAATTGCTGAAATTGCTTTTGAAGTGAACCAAAATACCGATAATATCGGGGCGAGAAGACTTCATACCATCATGGAAAAACTGCTTGAAGATCTGTCTTTCGAAGCACCGGACATCCATTTGGAAAAAGTGTCCATCACCCCGCAGTATGTGGACGAAAAGCTCGGTGCGATTTCACAGAACAAAGATTTAAGCCAGTATATTTTATAACCGTTTTGAAAAATCGGATAAGGGTAGACGTGTAATGAAGGCTTTCTCTCTTTTGCGGCAGGTCCCGGCAATTCAATGCAGTTCAAATACCGAATCAATCTAGGAGGAATGGAAATGAGTTTGTTAGATAAAACAAGGAAAATTAATTCGATGTTGCAAAAAGCAGCCGGACGTCCGGTGAATTTTAAAGAAATGGCGGAAACGCTGAGCGATGTGATTGAGGCCAATATTTACATCGTCAGCCGCCGCGGGAAATTACTCGGTCTCGCCATCAACCAGAAAATTGAAAACGAGCGGATGAAACAAATGTTTGAAGACCGCCAGTTTCCGGAAGAATACACGAACAGCCTGTTTAACATTACGGAAACCTCATCCAATTTGACGATTGAAAGTGAGTACACGGCATTTCCGATTGAAAACAAAGACCTGTTTGAAAAAGGCCTGACAACGATTGTTCCGATCGTCGGCGGCGGGGAAAGAATCGGTACGTTGATTCTGGCTCGTCTTGAGCGGGAATTCGATGACGAAGATCTTGTTTTGGCAGAATACAGTGCGACGGTTGTCGGCATGGAAATCCTCCGCGAAAAAACAGAAGAAATTGAAGAAGAAGCGCGCAGCAAAGCGGTCGTGCAAATGGCCATCAGTTCTTTGTCCTACAGCGAGCTGGAAGCCATTGAGCATATTTTTGAAGAATTAAACGGGAAGGAAGGCCTGCTTGTCGCGTCCAAAATTGCGGACCGCGTTGGCATTACCCGCTCTGTCATCGTGAATGCGCTGCGTAAACTGGAGAGCGCAGGGGTCATTGAATCCCGTTCCCTTGGCATGAAAGGGACCTATATTAAAGTATTGAATAACAAATTCCTCGTTGAACTGGAAAAAGTCCGTTCTAACTAACGGATAAGCTTTACGGCAATTTGCGCCAAAAAAGGATACGATTCGTATCCTTTTTTTTATTGGTATTTAATTTACCATAAAAACACATAAATACCAATATATAGATACTGATAAAATTTAAGGAAATCCGACCTTCCAATAGTGTTTCCTAGTAATTGTAAATTTTTGTAATCCTAGGTGTATTAAGGTGCTTGAAAAATTTTTCGGCATCTTTTTCGCGGTGTGGGAGTAAGGGATTAATCCAAAAGTCCTACTATCAAAAAAATTTTTTTGTGATTTAAGAATATGTTCATTTACAGCCCGTTATGAAATAATTAAAATAAAAAATAGCAAACAATTTGTCGTATAAAAGAAAAAAATGTCAAGTTTATGTAATGAGGTGTCCATTGATGAGTCTCTCTTCCAATACGTTGCGGTCGCTTGAGCATGCATTGCAGTATGCTTCGCTCCGACAGAAAGTGATTTCAAACAATATTGCCAATGCGGATACACCGAATTATAAGGCGCAGGATGTCAGTTTTAAAAATGTGCTGGAGGATTCGGTCAATGCCATTTCAGCGACCCGGACCGACCCCCGGCACTTCCGTTTTTCTGCCGGGGATTCAAGTTCAGAAATCGTGACGGAATCCGGCACCACTTACAACAGCAATGGCAACAGTGTTGACATCGATACCGAAATGGCGAACCTTGCCAGCAACCAGATTTATTACGAGTCACTGATTGAGCTCGAAAAGGGAAAGCTCTCATCCTTATTAAATGTTGTGAGAGGAGGACAGTAAGATGTCCATGTTCACCGGAATGAACATTTCTTCTGAAGCCTTATCGGCACAGCGCCTGCGGATGGATGTCATCTCTTCCAATATTGCGAACGCTGATACAACAAGAGATACGTATGTAAATGGGAAATGGCAGCCATACCGCCGGAAAGAAGTGGTACTTGCTGCAGGAGGCGGTTCTTTTGCCTCCATATTTCGTTCGAAACTCGGAATGCAGGGTGCTGGGTCCGGCGTCCAGGTGGCCGGCATTGTCGAAGATAACAGCGATTTTAAAAAAGAATACAATCCGGATGATCCTGATGCGGATGCAAACGGATATGTGACAAAACCAAATGTGGATCTTTTAACGGAAATGACCGGTATGATCAGCGCCACCCGCTCGTATGAAGCCAATGTCACGGCGCTGAATGCTTCCAAAGCGATGCTGATGAAGACGCTCGAACTCGGCCAATAACAGAGAAAATTCCGCATATGAAAGGAGGGGAATGATGTGTCTGTTCAATCAATCAGTCAGACGCCGTTCGCAAGTTTGAGCGGGCTGTCGCCAAAATCAGCAGGCGCCGCTTCGTCCGCTAACGGCTCCGTTTCATTTTCGGACCTGCTGAAGCAGTCTGTCAATGAACTGAACAAACAGCAGAACCATTCCGACACCTTGATTACAAAACTATCGAACGGCGAAAATGTGGACCTGTACCAGGTAATGGTCGCCGTACAAAAAGCAAACCTTTCAATGCAGACGGCGCTCGAAGTCCGAAATAAAGCAGTCGAAGGCTATAAAGAAATGATGCAGATGCAAGTGTAACGTTCTGATCCGGCGTACATAAAAGCCGCTTCCCGGCCGTAACGCCCGGATCCTTTCCGTCTGCCCTAAAGGCGAAAAGGATGCCGGAACGTTTGCTGTCCGACTGTTCTATTGATGAAACACCGTGAATTTTTTATCCCGGGGGATAATGATGAATGAAAAGTTAAAACAATCTTTTCAAAACCTGAAGGGGTTTTGGAAAAGCAGGAGCAAGAAGCAGAAAACAATCGGCATATCCGCCGTTGCCCTTATGCTGGTACTTGCTGCCGGAATCACTTATTTTATGACAAAAACAAAATACGCGCCGCTCTACAGCGGGCTGGATGTCTCCGAAACAGGATCCATCAAGGACGAACTGGACCAGGAAGGCGTACCGTCCAAAATCACGGATGGTGGCAAAACGATCGAAGTGCCTGAAGACCAGGTGGACGATTTGAAAGTCACATTGGCTGCAAAAGGGCTGCCAAAGACCGGCAGCATCGACTATTCTTTTTTCAGCCAGAATGCAAAATTCGGGATGACAGACAATGAATTTAACGTCGTAAAGCTCGATGCGATGCAGACGGAACTGGAAAATCTGATTGAACAGATGGACGGCGTCGAAAAAGCAAAGGTGATGATCAATCTTCCGAACCAAAGCGTCTTCGTAGCCGACAGCCAGGCAAAAGCTTCCGCATCGGTTGTCCTGACGTTAAAACCCGGTTATGAATTGGACCAAAACCAGATAAAAGCCGTTTACAATCTTGTTTCAAAAAGCGTTCCGAATCTTCCTACCGATAATATCGTCATTATGAACCAGAATTTTGAGTACTATGACTTAAATTCTTCAAATTCTTCCGGAAATGCTTATACACAGCAGCAGGCGATCAAAAAACAAATTGAACGGGATATTCAGCAGCAGGTGCAAACGATGCTTTCCACACTGATGGGTGCAGGAAAAGCGGTTGTCACCGTTACAGCGGATATCGATTTTACGCAGGAAAAACGCGAGGAAGATCTCGTTGAACCGGTTGATAAGACGAATATGAAAGGCATTGAAATCAGCGCCAAAAAAATCCAGGAAACATACCAGGGTACAGGCGCAGCAGCCGGAACGCCATCTGGCAGTACAGATTCTGTCGGCTCTTCGTATGTATCCGGGTCGAACGGGAACGGGACGTATTCCAAAACAAGTGACACGATCAACTACGAAGTAAACCGGATTAAACGGAAAATTACAGAGAGCCCGTACAAAATCCGCGATCTCGGCATAGAAGTCATGGTCGAGCCGCCGGTCAGAACAAAACGGTCTTCCTTGCCCGCTTCCCGGTTAAAAGATATTAAATCGATGCTTTCTACGATTGTCAGAACGTCGATTGACAAGTCAAGCGGCACAAGGCTGACCAATCAAACGGTTGCCGATAAAATCGCAGTTTCCGTCCAGCCATTTGCAGCCAATGCGCCGGAGAAGGCGAAAAAAGCTTCGATTCCGTGGTGGGTATACGCGATTGGCGGAGGTTTGCTTCTCGTGATAGCCGGGCTCATCTTCTTCATGATCCGCAACAGAAGGCGGGCCGCTTCGGAGGCTGAAGAAGAGATGGCGGAAGAAACGCCGGAAAAACCGGCACCGCCCCGCATTCCGGACGTAAATGAGGAACAGGAAACCGACGCTTCAGCAAGGCGGAAACAGCTTGAAAAAATGGCAAAGGAAAAACCGGATGAGTTTGCGAAACTATTGCGGTCATGGCTTTCCGAAGAATAGGAGGGAAACAAGATGGCAAGTAAAGAAAAAACGTTATCCGGCAAAGAAAAAGCAGCCATTCTCTTGATTTCTCTCGGCCCGGACGTATCGGCATCCGTCTACAAACATTTAACAGAAGAAGAAATCGAAAAGCTGACGCTGGAAATCTCAGGCGTCAGAAAAGTCGACAATGAAACGAAGGAAAAAGTGCTGACCGAATTTCACCATATTGCTTTGGCACAGGACTATATTACCCAGGGCGGAATCGGTTATGCCAAAATGATTCTCGAAAAAGCACTCGGCCCGGAACAGGCGGCATCCATCATCAACCGGCTCACTTCATCGCTGCAGGTGCGCCCGTTTGATTTTGCTAGAAAAGCAGATGCGGCCCAGATTCTGAATTTTATCCAGGATGAACACCCGCAGACGATCGCCTTGATTCTGTCCTACCTGGATCCGGAAAAAGCCGGGCAGATTCTTTCCGAGCTTCCGCCTGAAATGCAGGGGGACATTGCCAGAAGAATTGCCTTAATGGAAGGCACATCCCCTGAAATTATCAGCGAAGTGGAAGCCATTTTGGAAAGAAAGCTGTCCGCGACGGTGACACAGGATTATACGCAGACAGGCGGGGTGGAATCCGTTGTCGAAGTGTTGAACGGGGTCGATCGTACGACAGAGAAAACGATCCTTGACTCGCTGGAACAGAAAGATCCCGAACTTGCCGAAGAAATCAAAAAACGAATGTTTGTATTTGAAGATATCGTCACCCTTGACAATCGTTCCATTCAGCGCGTCATCCGCGAATGCGAAAATGAAGACCTGCTTCTTGCACTGAAAGTCTCAAGCGACGAAGTAAAAGAAATTATTTTCCGCAATATGTCGCAACGGATGGCCGATTCCATGAAAGAAGAAATGGAATATATGGGCCCGGTGCGGCTGCGTGAAGTCGAAGAAGCCCAGTCGAGAATTGTGTCCATTATCCGCAGGCTGGAAGACAGCGGCGAAATCATTATCGCAAGGAACGGAGGCGACGACATCATTGTCTAATATTATTAAAACAAAGCAAGATGCAGGTGTTGTTTCCAAAATGCGCGTAATCAGCGTGCGCCGGCTCCCGGCTTTGCCCGAAGAAACGGGAGATGCAACCGCTGTGAAAGAGGATATTTTCGCAAAATATCAAACCGAGGCAGAGCGCCTGCTTTTAGACAGTCAAAAAGAAGCAGAAGCAGTACGCCGGCAAATTGCCGAAGAGAAAAAACAGTGGGAGCAGGAAAAAGCAAAGCTCACCGAACAAGCACAGCGCCAAGGGTTTGAAGCCGGTTATGCAGATGGCCGCAAGGAAGGGTTTGAAAGCATCCGCGACCATTTAAACGAGTCCATTGACATCGTCAACCGTTCCAAAGAGGCGTTCAAAAAACATTTAGAAGCATCGGAAAAAGATATTTTGGAAATTGCGATGAAAGCAGCGGGGAAAATTTTGCAAGACACACTTGAAACATCCCCCGAAAAAATGTTTGCCATCGTAAAAAACGTATTAAAAGAAGCGACTGGGTATAAAGAAGTCGATCTCCATATCCATCCGGGGCAGTACGCCTTCGTCATGGACAACAAGGAAGAACTGGATGCCCTCTTCCCGAACGATACAAAATGCTATGTCTACCCGGATGATTCGCTTGAACCGTACCAGGTCTATATTGAAAGCGGCAGCGGCAGGATTGATGCAAGCATTGACAGCCAGCTGTCTGAACTTAAGGCAAAGCTTTTGGAACTGATCGGGGAGGATGCGGAATGAAAGCAACCGATCTCTTAGACTATATACCCGAAATTGGGACGTTTAAACATTACGGAAAAGTAAAAAGAGTGATCGGCTTAATGATCGAATCACTCGGGCCGGAAAGCTCCATCGGTGACGTCTGTTATATTCATGTGGATAACAAAAAAAATACGAAAAAAATCATTGCCGAAGTTGTCGGGTTCCGTGACGGGAATGTTATTTTAATGCCTTATACGAACATCCAAGAAATTTCTCCCGGCAGCCTTGTGGAAGCAACAGGGAAACCGATGCGGGTGAAAGCAGGCCCACGGCTGTTGGGGAAAGTCATTGATCCTTTGGGCGTGCCGCTCGACCATTCCCCGCTTCCCGCCGGCCTAAAACCGATTCCGATCGACCGGACGCCCCCCAACCCGCTCAAGCGCCCGCCGATCAGGGAACCGATTGAGCTTGGCGTCCGCGCGATCGACAGTCTGCTGACGGTTGGAAAAGGCCAGCGGATCGGCATATTTGCTGGAAGCGGCGTCGGCAAAAGCACCCTGCTCGGCATGATTGCACGCAACACAAATGCCGATCTGAATGTGATCGCCCTAATCGGGGAGCGGGGCAGGGAAGTAAGGGAATTTATTGAACAAGATCTCGGCCCTGAAGGTTTAAAAAAGTCCATTGTTGTCGTGGCAACAAGCGACCAGCCGGCATTGATGCGGATTAAAGGCGCCTATACAGCAACAGCGATAGCGGAATATTTCAGGGACCAGGGGCTAAATGTCATGTTTATGATGGACTCGGTTACCCGGGTCGCGATGGCCCAGCGTGAAGTCGGACTGGCAACGGGGGAACCGCCGGCTACAAAAGGATATACCCCGTCCGTTTTCGCGATTTTGCCGAAACTTTTGGAAAGGACCGGAACAAATGAGTCCGGCACGATTACCGGGATCTACACCGTGCTTGTCGACGGGGATGATTTGAATGAACCGATTGCCGATACGGTGCGCGGCATTTTAGACGGGCATTTTGTTCTGGACAGGGATTTGGCAAATAAAGGGCAATACCCGGCTATCAATATTTTAAAAAGCGTTAGCCGACTGATGAGCCAACTTGCCAGTCCTGCACACAAAAAAGCCGCAGAAAAGATTCGCGAACAGTTAAGCACTTATTTGAATTCAGAGGACCTGATCAATATCGGCGCTTATAAACCGGGCGCATCAAAAGAAATTGATGAAGCGATCGAACGCTATCCGAAAATCGTTTCTTTTATCAAACAAAGCACCGACGAAACCTATAGTATGGAAAGCAGTATCCGGGCTTTAATCGGACTTGCGGAAACGGGTGAGTGGGCATGAATTATCATTATAAATTCGAGAAAATCCTTGATGTCAAAGAAAAGGAAAAAGACGAGGCGCTCAGTGCATACAAAAATGCGGTACAGGCATTTGAAAATGTGGCCCGGGAGCTGTACGCGCTTTTGAAAAAGAAAGAAGACCTGGAAGCCCACCAGGCTGAAAAAATGAAAGCGGGCCTTTCCGTCCAGGAAATCCGGCATTACCGGCGGTTTATTGATGATATTGAAAAATCAATCCATTATTATCAGAGCCTCGTCATGAATGCACGAAACCGGATGAACTGGCATCAGCAGAAACTGCAGGAGAAAAATATAGAAGTCAAAAAATACGAAAAACTGAAAGACAAAGATTATGGCCGTTTTCTGATGAAACTGAAAATACAGGAAGAAAAGCAGGCAGATGAAATTTCAACCCAGACTTTTTATCACTAAAGCCTGAAAACCGGGTGATGTTATGCGCAAACAAATGGAAGAAATCGAGACAGCAGCAGAAGAAAAAAAAGGCGGTAAACTGCAGTGGTTTTTTTACGTGATCCTGATTCCGCTACTGTTTGCCACCGCGATGGCGATCATTATCGCTACTATCTCGGGTGTCAATGTGATCAGTAAAGCATCGGGCCTCGCCCATCAGGTGACCGGGATGTTTGGCACAGGCGGGAACGAAAAAGGGGAGAAGCAAAGCGGCACGTTCAGTGAAACACAGTATAAAAGCCAGATCCGTTCTTTACAAAAACAGGCGTCAGAAAAAGACAAAGAAATCAGCAAGCTGCAATCCGAACTGGACAAAAGCCAACAGAACAATTTGAAAATGAAACAAACCGTCTCTGATCTGAAGCAGCAATTGAAGAAAGCCCAGCAACAACAGGCAGCCAATCAGAAAAAATTAAAAGAAATCGCAAGCACCTATGAAAATATGAATCCGGAAAATGCGGCTGCCATTATTCAAAAAATGAGCGATCAGGAAGCAACGGGAATCCTTTCCCAGCTCAGTTCGGAAACACTGGCGAACGTCCTTGAAAAAATGAGTGCCGATAAAGCAGCAAAATACACCCAAATGCTCGGGCGTACAGGATCATAAGCCGTCCGGCAAACTTGAAAGGAGGTGAAAACATGAATGTAAATTCGGCTCTTCCAGCTGTACCATTTTCTCCGCCGGGTACGCAAACGTCTGGCGCGCAACTGCAGACGCAGCCATCCGGGTTTTTTCAGCAATTGAGCCTTGCCGGCCAGGACAGCGGCCGGATGCCGGAGAACGAGGAGGCAGTGCATGTTTGCCAAAAGCTTCAACAAAGGATTGTCGCGGTTTTAACGGAAAAGGCTGGGGCAACGGAACAGGCTGCAGAAGATGGAAGCCAGGAAGAAAGGGCTGATATGCAGGCCGTTTCCGCCCTTTTCAACCGGATTGTGCGGTTTGCCGGCGCTGAAGACGAAAACAGCAAAAAAAAGATACAAGAAACAAAAACGGCCATCGAAACGGGCGATGCCGCAGCTGCCATCATGAATATGGCACAAATGCTCGCCTCCATGCCAGTCCCGTCTTTAATAAAGCTCGGCCTTGAAGATGCGGAAACATTGCTCAGGCAGGCGGGGGCTGTTCTAAAAACGTATCCCGAAAATACAGCAGCAGGCATCAACATGATGCAGACAACGGAACAATTAGCCCAGTTGTCCGAAAAAATCGGCCGTTTTCTCAAGGCCATTTCAGCAGATGCACTAAACGCGGGGCAGACGGTTTCAAGCGCGCCGCAACAGCCGGGCATTGCCGTAAAAGAAGAAATATTAAAAACTGCTTATTTGCATTTATCCGGCGAAAAAGCGGATCCATCGCTGTTTAAAAAAGCACCTGTTCTTCCTTTATCTCCAGCTGCCGCGGCTCTAGGAATGGCTTCCAATCCGGACCATGCCAACTCGGCGCAAAATGGGCAGGAAAGCAACCGGGTGCTGCTTCAAAACGGGCTGTTTTCTGCAAACAGGGCGGTTCCGGATATGACGGCAGCGGCATCTCCGGCAAATGAAGGAAGCGAACCGGCTGCTGCAGGCACGGGCACCACCGGAACAGCACTGCTAAAAACGGATAACAATGGAGTGACGGAAGCCTTATCAAAGGATGGCCGCTCATCCCGGCAGGAAGGGGTGCCATTTAGTCTGGCGGCAGAATCCGTCGCCGCGGATGAAAATGCTGGGAATCCGGCTGCAAAACCGCTGCAGGCGGGTACTTCAGGAGCGGACGCGCAAAATGGCAAAGCAGCGATCCGGGGCAATGGTGAAAGCGGGACAGGCGGGCCATTGCAAAATCAGGTGCCCAGTGTGAAAACGACCGCCCATCTAGAGGCAAATACCGGGCAGCCTGCAGATGGCAGCCAGCTCAAGGCGCTAAAAACAACGGTTGATGAGGTGCAGGCTGCTGCAAGCCAGCATATTGAGCTCATGGAAGACGGAATGCCGGGAAGCAACGGCCGGGTGAAGACGCAGGCAACAGCTGGTGAAAATGGCCGGATTGCTGTACCTGGCCAAAATTGGGGTCCCCAGCAGGAAAACAGAAAACTAGAAGACAGCAGCCGGCATGCCGCATTGGATTTTTCCCGGGAAATCCAGCAGACAGGACAATCCGGAAACGACAGCACCGAAGATGGATGGGCAAACGGATGGGAAACCGGAAAAAGAAGCCCTGTTGCGCATAACAGCAGCCATCTCGAAGCAGCCGAAGAAATAAACGGAAACAGCAATACACCCCCGGCATTTTCACTCTCTGGCAAAGTGGAACAGCTCGTCCTTTATACTGGCGAAAAACACAACCCGGTTTCGTACCGGCAGTTTGTCCAGGAATTCGCCAATATCATTCAAAAGGCGGCCTATTCCAGCCATAAAGGCGCAAACAGGCTGTTGATCCGGCTTGAACCGGAAAACCTCGGTTCTTTGCGCGTGGAATTGCTTGAGCAGGACGGAAAACTGGTCGCAAAAATCCTGACCGACACGGGAGCGGCAAAAGATTTGCTTGATTCCCAGCTCCAGCAGCTTAAACATGCTTTGGCAGGCCAGCAGGTCCAGTTAACAAAAATGGATATTGAATACCGTGACACAGCGGCACAAACCGCCCACGGCCAGCCCGGGGACAGCGGGGGCCGCGAACAACGGCAACAGCAGCAAAGACGTCGGGAAAACCCGGAACCGGGACATTTCTCATCCATGCTGGAAAACAATATGATTGATGCGGAAGCGTAGGTGAAATGACTTTGACTTCTATTGACCCAAGTGACCCAAGCCTGCTGTTAAGCAATCAAAATACAGCTACCGGCACGCGTACGGGGAGTAAGACGTTGGATAAAGATGCTTTTTTGAAAATATTGATTGCCCAGCTTCAAAACCAGGATCCGACCAAGCCAATGGACGACACGCAATTTGTCTCACAAATGGCGCAGTTCTCTTCATTGGAGCAAATGACCAATCTGAAAAACGATATCGACAATCTGATCAAACTTTCGCAGCAATCGCAACAAATTGCATATACGCAGTATATCGGGAGAACGGTTTCCTGGGAGAAAACGGAAACAGCAGATGACGGAACAGCATCCGTTAAGTCGGGAACCGGGACGATTACCGGCATTTCGTTTGGGGATGACAATGCAGTTACCTTCACGCTGGATGACGGAACGAAAATCAGTTCTTCCGATATGAGAGGGATCAATAGCAACACTTCAAAAGAAGCAGCATTGATTCAGGCAAGCCATTTGATTGGAAAAAAAGTGGCCTATACAAATGATGCCGGAAAAGAAGAAACAGCTTCGGTCAGTGCCGTTGCCATCCAAAACGGCAGCCTCGTCTTTACACTTGATAACGGGCAAAAAGCCGCAAGCGGGCAGCTTACGAAAATTGCAAACTAGGAAGTGATTGAATGGATCAATCCTATCCGTCCATTCCATTGCAGCGAACCGCGCCTGTGCGTTCTCTTGATGGAACGCGAGAATCCGGCCAGGGGAAGAACCAAACCGGCCATTTTTCGGATTATTTCAAGCAGGCATTGTCCGGGCAGTCTGAACCAGCCACATTAAAAATCAGCAAACACGCCGGCGAAAGGCTGCAGGAACGGGGGATTGAACTGGACGATTCCACTTGGAAACAGATCAGCGAAAAGGTGGCGGAGGCAAAGCAAAAAGGGTTGGATGAGACACTGGTCTTGGCAGATGATGTCGCGCTGATCGTCAGCGCAAAAAATGCAACCGTGATTACTGCAATGGACCGAAGTGAAGCCGGTTCCCAAATTTTCAGCAATATTAACGGCGCCATCATTTTAGAATCACCGGCCGGACCGGAAGGAAGGCCGCAGCTGCCGAATGACAGACGCAGCTGAAAACAAAAATGGAGAGGGGTTAATGCAATGTTACGTTCATTATATTCAGGTGTAAGCGGCATGAAAAACTTTCAAACAGAACTTGATACAATCGGAAACAACATCGCAAATGTGAATACTTACGGGTACAAAAAAGGGCGTGTGACGTTTAAAGATGCGATCAGCCAGACGCTAGCCAGCGCGACGCCCGGCACAAGCGCCCAGCAGGTAGGCCTTGGGTCTCAGATCGGTTCAATTGATACCGTTGATACTTCAGGAAGTCCGGAATCAACGGGGCGTCCCCTTGACTTTGCGATTACAGGAGACGGATATTTCAGAGTAGCCGATGGCAACAACACGTACTATACGCGTGCCGGCAATTTTTACTTTGATGATAACAGAAGACTCGTCAATTCAGAAGGTTTTACTGTGCTGGGTACAAATGGACAAGCCATCACCCTTGGCGCAAATGTCAAAAGCTTTTCAGTCGCAACAGACGGAACCATTACCGATCAGGATGGCAATACAATTGGAACAATCAGCATTGCCACTTTCCAGAATCCTGCCGGGCTGACAAAAGTCGGCGGTAATTTATATACCACAACGAATTCCAATGCGGGGACGGTCACAGTAAGCCAGCCGGGACAAAACGGTGCAGGCACAATCAAATCCGGCTATCTCGAAATGTCCAATGTCGACCTGTCGGAAGAGTTGACCAATATGATCGTAGCAGAACGCGGGTTTCAGGCGAATACAAGAATTATTACGACATCCGATGAAATTCTGCAGGAACTTGTCAATCTGAAACGATAGGGGGAAGGGGGCCAGGGCTCTAGCCCCGGCCCGCATAATGTGATTGAAGTGACAAAATTAAACGGCAGGGCATTCTGGATTAACGCCATTCATATTGAAACGGTGGAAAGCATGCCGGATACAAGAATCATCCTGACAAACGGACACGCTTATATTGTTAGGGAGTCGAGCAAAGAAATCGAGCAAAAAGTGACCGCCTTTTTCCGGTCTGTTTCTTTGCTTGGAAGAAATACCGGGGAGGAGGGGCCGGAATGAATAAAATGGTGCGGATCATGCTTGTGATGATTTCCGTCATTTTACTGGCCGGCATCATCACCATCATCGTCATCTATAAATCGAACGAGGCAACAAAGGCAAAAGGGCCAAACATTGATGAAGTTGTCGATTCTTCCGTGGACATTGACACGATGACAACCAATCTGAAAGACAACCACATCGTCCAGATTGCCATCAAAATTGAAGGAAACAATAAAAAAGCAAAAGAAGAACTGACAAAAAGAGATTTTCAAATCAAGGACATTATGATTGACGAGCTGTCAAATATGAACATGCAGGATTTGCAAGCTGAAAAGGGGAAGCAAAAGTTCAAAACAGACATAAAAAACCGGTTAAATAAAATGATGCAGGACGGCGAAGTTGTAAATGTATATATTACTTCCTTTGTTATCCAATAAAAGTATGCCGCCTGTTGAAGCAATAAAGGCAGAGTGTAGCAAACAGGCAGTGCCGCAGCAGGCAGTCCGGCCCCTGTGCCTGTATGTAAACAAGGGGGGTGGGTAAACTTGCCGGAAGATATTTTATCGCAGTCTGAAATTGATGCGCTGCTATCCGCCCTGTCAACGGGGGAAATGAACGCGGAGGAAATAAAAAAAGAGGAAACCCGGAAAGTCAAAGTATATGATTTCAAGCGGGCACTCCGGTTTTCAAAAGACCAGATCAGAAGCCTGACAAGAATTCATGAAAACTTCTCAAGGATTCTGACAACCTTTTTATCTGCCCAGCTCCGGACTTACGTGCAGATTTCCGTTGCATCGGCTGACCAGATTCCGTATGAGGAATTTATCCGTTCGATACCGAAAATGACCCTTTTGACGGTTTATGAAGTTCCCCCGCTTGACGGGAATATTATTATGGAAATTAACCCGAACATTGCCTATACGATGATGGATCGTGTGTTGGGAGGGTACGGGGAAAGCATCAATAAAATTGACAAACTCACTGAGATTGAAAAGAAAATCATGACGAGAATTTTTGACCAGACCATCGACCAGTTAAAGGAAGCGTGGAGCGAGATCATCGAGATCAATCCCTTTCTGACTGAACTGGAAGTCAATCCGCAGTTTCTACAGATGATTTCTCCGAATGAAACCGTGGTCGTCATTTCTCTCAACACGACCATCGGCGATACAAGCGGCATGATCAATTTATGCCTGCCGCAAGTGGTGCTTGACCCGATGATGCCGAAATTGTCCGGGCATTATTGGATGCAGCATGCCGGAAAGGAACCGGACCCGAATAATATCCGCCTGCTCGAAGAAGGCATTAAGGAGGCAAAAGTGCCGCTCACCGCCGA
Organism: Weizmannia sp. FSL K6-3076; assembly: GCF_038007245.1. Taxonomy (NCBI): domain Bacteria; kingdom Bacillati; phylum Bacillota; class Bacilli; order Caryophanales; family Bacillaceae; genus Heyndrickxia; species Weizmannia sp. FSL K6-3076. The sequence goes on from NZ_JBBOWU010000001.1 coordinate 1,317,706, forward strand.
ACTGGGGACGGCAACAATAAAAATTGAAGATTTTCTGAATCTGGAAATTGGCGACTGTATACGGCTGAACCAAACCATTGAAGAGCCGTTGGTTGTCAAGGTGGATAAAATTCCGAAATTCATTGGGCAGCCGGGCAAGCAAGGCACTAAAATGGCTGTCCAAATCCTTGATATCATAGAGGAAGGGGAAGAAGAACAGTATGAGCGATGATATGCTGTCGCAAGAAGAAATTGATGCCCTTCTTAACGGCACTGCAAATCTGGAAGACGCAAGCGCCAAAGATTCCCTCCGTGTGGAAGATTATCTCGATTCCATGGAAAGGGATGCGCTTGGGGAAATTGGTAACATTTCGTTCGGGAGCTCTGCGACGGCATTGTCCACCCTGCTTTCACAAAAAGTTGAAATTACAACGCCTGAGGTCAGCATTGTCCGGCACGACAAACTGGCGGATGAATTTCCGCATCCTTACGTGGCCATTCAGGTGAAATACACGGAGGGCTTTTCCGGCGTGAATGTGCTCGTCATTAAACAATCCGATGCCGCCATTATTGCCGACTTGATGCTGGGCGGAACCGGCGAAAATCCGAGCAGCGAACTGGATGAGATCCATTTGAGCGCGGTACAGGAAGCGATGAATCAGATGATGGGTTCTGCCGCTACCTCGATGTCTACGGTTTTTAATAAAAGAATCGATATTTCCCCGCCGGCCGTTTCACTTTTAAATATTTTGGAAGGCGAAGGCACGGACAAGCTTCCGGACCAGGATTTGCTTGTGAAAGTCTCGTTCCGGATTATGATCGGGTCATTAATCGATTCGCAGATCATGCAGCTGTTGCCGCTTTCGTTTGCGAAAAAACTGGCGCGCGATCTCATTCATCCTGAACAACCCGCCGAAGCTGAAAAAAAAGCAGAGGAAAAGCAGCCGGATCAAAATATGCGCGGCCATGCTGCGGAAAAACCGGCTGAGCCTGCTCAAAATGCAGCAAAACAGGAGATGTACCAAAATGTGCAGCCAGCTGTTTTTACGAGTTTTGAAGAAACAGCGCCGCGCGTTGAAACGAAAAATCTGGACATGCTCCTTGATATCCCGCTTGAAGTGACTGTTGAACTGGGCAGGACATCGAAAACAGTAAGGGAAATTCTTGAGATGGGCGCCGGCTCCATTGTGGAACTGGACAAGCTCGCCGGAGAACCCGTGGATATTCTCATCAACCATCAGTTAATTGCCATTGGGGAAGTGGTGGTGATTGATGAGAACTTCGGTGTGCGTGTGACAGATATCGTGAGCCAGAAAGACCGGCTGAAAAAACTGAGATAATGGGGGAAGATCCAAATGGCAAAGAAAATTTTGATTGTAGATGACGCTGCGTTTATGCGCATGATGATTAAAGACATTCTGACAAAAAACGGATATGACGTTGTCGCTGAAGCGGGAGACGGCGCACAAGCAATCGAAAAATATAAGGAACACCGGCCGGATCTTGTGACAATGGATATTACAATGCCGGAAGTGGACGGGATCAGCGCGCTGAAGGAAATTAAAAAAATCGACCCGGATGCAAAAGTCATCATGTGTTCGGCAATGGGCCAGCAGGCGATGGTCATTGATGCCATCCAGGCCGGTGCAAAAGACTTTATCGTCAAACCGTTCCAAGCTGACCGTGTAATTGAGGCCATCCAAAAAACGCTCGGCTGACGATGCCAGGAAGGTGACAATGATTTGCAAAGCCAAGTGACGAAGGGGCTTTTGCTGTTTGGGATTCTGCTGTGCCTGCTGTACGGGTTTTCGGCACCCGGCAATGCCCTCGCGGCTTCTTTTAACGGAAATGTGAAAGAATGTATCGACCATCCGAAACAGTGTCAAAAACAAACGGACGGAAAATCCGAAAGCCAGGCTACACAATCGGAAACGGCAAATCCGGCGGTAACCTTCGGGGATATTGCGCGGATGATCCTCGCACTTATTTTCGTGATTTGTTTACTATACTTTGTTTTAAAATTTGTCAACAAAAGAAGCCGTGCCTATCAAAGCAGTAAAATGATACAGAATTTCGGCGGCACGCCTTTGGGCGGAAATAAGTCGCTGCAAATTGTAAAAGCGGGCGACAGGATTCTTATTTTAGGTGTCGGGGACGATGTGCAGCTTGTCAAAGAAATTGATGACGAGGAAGAGGTCAGGCAGTTCGTTGACCAGTACAATCAAAAGCTCGAGCAGCAACTGGAACCGCGCGATATTGCGACAAGGCTCATAAAAGCGGTGAAAAACAGGGAAACTGGGGCAAAAACAGAAGCAACCCCGTTCGGGCATTTGCTGAAGTCGCAAATTAGCGCGATCAGGGAGGAGCGGGCGCAGGCGATGAAAGAACTGGAACAAAGGGAGAAGGAGAAACAGAACGATGAATGAGTTGTTGAATACATTAAGCAGCACATCCGGCGATACCGTTTCCCTTTCGGTCAAAATCCTTTTGCTTATGACCGTTCTTTCATTGGCACCGAGCATTTTAATCCTATTGACTTCTTTTACGCGGATTGTCATTGTCCTGTCTTTTGTCCGGACTTCGCTCGGCACGCAGACAGCCCCACCGAATCAGGTGATCGTAGGCCTTGCGCTGTTTCTGACGTTTTTTATCATGGCTCCGACGTTTCAACAGGTAAATAAACAGGCGCTCACGCCGTTGTTCCATGATAAACTGACGCTGGAAGAGGCTTATGACAAAGCCCAGAAGCCGTTTAAGGAATTTATGGCGAAAGAGACCCGGCAGAAAGACTTGCAGCTGTTTTTGGATTATGCCCATAAAAAGCAGCCTAAGTCGGTGCAGGATATTCCAATGACAACCCTTGTTCCGGCATTTACAATCAGCGAATTAAAGACGGCTTTTCAAATGGGCTTCATGATTTTCATTCCTTTTCTTGTCATCGATATGGTCGTGGCAAGTGTCCTGATGTCGATGGGAATGATGATGCTGCCGCCTGTGATGATCTCGCTGCCTTTTAAAATCTTACTGTTTGTGCTCGTGGACGGATGGTATCTTGTTGTGAAGTCGCTGCTTGAAAGTTTTTAAAGAAGGTGAATGGATTGAGTGAGGAAATGGTCATTTCACTGGCCGAAAAAGGCATCATGGTGACCTTTATGGTCTGCGGTCCGCTTTTATTGATTGCGCTTGTCGTCGGTATGATTGTCAGTATCTTCCAGGCTGCAACGCAAATCCAGGAACAGACGCTGGCATTTGTCCCGAAAATTGTTGCGGTGCTGCTCGGCCTTGTACTGCTTGGCCCGTGGATGCTAAGCCACATGCTTACATACACAAAAGAAATTTTATCCAATTTAACACAATATATAGGTTAACATATGGATGAACTGATTCCGTCATTCAGCATATTTTTACTCGTTTTCATTAGGGTCACCACTTTTTTTATCATGATGCCGTTATTTTCCCACAGGAGCGTACCGGCCCGGTTCCGGATCGGCCTTGGCTTCTTTTTGTCCGTCCTTGTGACATACACGATCCATGCCAAACCGTTCACCATGGATGGCGCCTATTTTATGCTGATGATTAAAGAAGCACTTGTCGGCCTGCTGCTTGGCTTTGTAGCCTATTTCATTTTGTCGGCCGTGCAATTGGCCGGTACGTTTATCGATTTTCAGGCAGGGTTTTCCATGGCCAATGTGATTGATCCGCAATCAGGGGCGCAAACGCCGCTTACCGGGGAATATTTGTACAGTTTTGCGCTGCTTTTATTGCTTTCCCTGAACGGGCACCACCTGCTTTTGGACGGGATTTATTACAGCTATTCGTTTATCCCGCTCGATCAGGCATGGGTCCATCTCGGGTCTTTCAATCTCGCAAAATATTTGGCAACCCTTTTGGCCCGTGTGTTTCTCGTCGCTTTTCAAATGTCGGCACCTGTTGTCGCCGTCCTGTTTTTAACGGACATTGCGCTTGGCATCATCGCCCGGACCGTACCGCAGCTTAATATTTTTGTGGTCGGCTTTCCGGTCAAAATTGCCGTTAGTTTGATCGCGCTGGCGGTGGCAATGGGCACGATTTATATCGCGGTTGAACATTTGTTTGAATGGATGTTTGTTGCGATGCGGAATTGTATGGCACTGTTGGGGGGATCCGTTTGAAGCACCTCTCACTCGATTTGCAGTTTTTCGCAGGGGAGAAAACAGAAAAGGCAACGCCGAAAAAGCGGCGTGATGCCCGCAAAAAGGGGCAGACAGCCAAAAGCCAGGATATCGTAACGGCTGTCATGCTTCTTGCGGTGTTTCTGTTCTTGTATTTCGGGGCCTCCTCGATCGGAAGCCCGATGATGGCACTCTTTCGCCAGGCTTTTTCAAAATATATGCTGCAGGATGTCACGGAGCAAAGCGTTGGCAAATTGATGACCGGCGTCATGAAACAGCTGGCTTCGATGCTTTTGCCGGTTATGGCCGTTGCCCTTTTGGCCGGCGTGGTCGGAAATGTGGCCCAAACCGGCCTCCTTTTTACCGGTGAAGGGCTGAAACCGAATATAAACAAAATCAATCCCGTCGCCGGATTAAAACGGATTTTTTCGATCCGGGCGCTTGTGGAATTGTTAAAATCCGTTTTAAAAATGGCGGTGGTCGGCGTTGTTGCTTTTTACGTCATTTGGGCCAATATCCAGGATATTTCAGGCCTGCCGTTTAAAAGCGCGGGCGATACGCTGGCTGCAGTCGGGCATCTCGCCGCCATAACCGGCATCAGCGCTTCTGTTGCCCTGTTTGTGCTCGCCGTTCTTGATTACTTGTACCAGCGTTTCGATTTTGAAAAAAATATCCGGATGTCCAAGCAGGAAATCAAGGAAGAATTTAAAAATATGGAAGGCGACCCGCTGATTAAATCAAAAATCAGGCAAAAGCAACGCGAAATGGCGATGCGGAGAATGATGCAGGAAGTGCCGAACGCCGATGTCGTCATTACGAACCCAACGCATTTTGCCGTCTGCCTCCGCTACGATGAAACAAAGAGCGATGCGCCCATCGTTGTGGCAAAAGGAGCGGACTTCCTTGCCCAAAAAATCAAATCGATCGCAAAAGAGCATGACATTGTCATGCTGGAAAACAGGCCGCTGGCAAGGGCGCTTTATGAGCAGGTGGAAGTTGGCGGACGCATTCCGGAACAGTTTTTTAAAGCAGTAGCGGAAATTTTGGCGTACGTATACAAAATCAAGCATAAAATTTAAGCTTTTTCATGCAAGTTAGGAGAGAAACCGTATGAGTGCAAGAGATTTGAGAGATATTCCCGTGATCGCAGGTGTCATTTTAATCGTCACTATGCTAATTATCCCTTTTCCGACATGGGCATTGAGCTTTTTAATTATATGTAATATTTCTCTTGCATTGATGGTACTTTTAATCTCAATGAATATGAAAGAGCCGCTTCAGTTTTCCGTCTTTCCGTCATTGCTGCTCATTTTAACCTTATTCCGGCTCGGGCTGAATATCTCAACCACCCGCTCGATCCTTTCCACCGGCAATGCCGGCGGGGTCATTGAGACGTTCGGATCGTTCGTTGTCGGCGGCAACATCGTCGTCGGGCTAGTCGTCTTTACGATTTTGATTATTATCCAATTTATTGTGATTACAAAAGGCGCTGAACGGGTGGCTGAAGTCGCGGCCCGGTTCACGCTCGATGCGATGCCGGGCAAGCAAATGAGCATTGATGCGGACTTGAATGCCGGCATGATATCCGATCAGGAGGCGCGCGCTCGCCGGGAAAAAGTCAGCCGGGAAGCAGACTTTTACGGCGCGATGGACGGTGCCAGCAAATTTGTCAAGGGCGATGCGATTGCCAGCATCATTATCGTTCTCATTAATCTTATCTTCGGGATCATTATCGGCATGACCCAGCTCGGCCTCTCCATTAGTGATGCCGCGAGCCAGTTTTCGCTGATGACCGTTGGCGACGGCATTGTCAGCCAGGTGCCGGCTCTGCTCATTTCGACAGCAACCGGGATCGTGGTCACGAGGGCGGCATCAGACGGCAATCTTGGCCAGGACGTAATGGCGCAGATGCTGTCCTATCCCAAAATGCTATATGTCGCGGGCGGCACGATCTTTCTGCTCGGCTTGTTTACGCCGATTAATGATTTTTTAACCATGACGGTGGCAGCGGCGCTGTTCATCGGCGGTTTCCGGCTCCAGCAAGTCCCGAAAAAGACGGAACAGGAAAGCGCGGAGAAAGCGGAAGAACTCCAGCCTGAGGAATTGAAAAGCCCGGAAAGCGTCATGAGCCTGCTCGATATTGACCCGATCGAATTCGAATTCGGCTACGGCCTGATCCCGCTTGTGGATGCCAACCAGGGGGGCGATTTGCTTGACAGGATTGTCATGATCCGCAGGCAGCTCGCCATCGAACTCGGCATTGTCATTCCGGTTGTCCGGATCCGCGATAATATCCAGCTTGAGCCGAATGAGTACCGGTTGAAAATTAACGGGAATGAACTTGCCAAAGGCGAGCTTCTTCTCGACCATTATTTAGCGATGGCGCCCGGCGAAGATGACGGCTCCGTTGAAGGTATTGAGACGGTCGAGCCGGCTTTCGGAATGCCGGCAAAATGGGTGACGGAAGAACAAAAAGAACAGGCGGAAATGATGGGCTATACGGTCGTGGACCCCCCGACGGTTGTCTCGACCCATATTACGGAAACGATCCGGCAAAACGCGTATATGCTGCTCGGAAGGCAGGAAACAAAAGCGTTGATTGACCATTTGAAAGAGTCGTACCCGGTGCTTGTGGAAGAGGTAACACCGAACCCGTTGTCCGTCGGCGAGATCCAAAAAGTGCTGGCGAATCTTTTGAAAGAAAATGTTTCCATCCGAAAACTGCCGATTATCTTTGAAACGTTAGCCGACTATGGTAAATTAACAACAGATACCGATTTGCTGACGGAATACGCCCGCCAAAGTCTCGCGCGGCAAATTACGGCGCAATATGCGCAAGACGGGCAATTAAAAGTCATCACCGTTTCGGGGAAAGTAGAGAAATTGATTGCGGATGGCATCCAGCGTACGGAACATGGCAATTATCTTTCCCTGGACCCGTCCGTGTCGCAAAAAATTGTGGAATCCGTTGCACAGCAGGTTGAGAGGGTATCGCTTACCGGCAGTTCCGCGGTCATCCTTTGTTCGCCTGCCATCCGCATGTATTTGCGGCAAATGATTGAACGGTTCTTTCCTCAGGTGCCGGTTCTTTCCTATAATGAACTGGAAGCAAACGTTGAGGTACAAAGCACAGGGCTGGTGAACATAGAATGAAAATTAAAAAGTTTATGGCGCCCAATATGTCTGAAGCAATGAAACAGATCCGTCTTGAGCTTGGGGACCAGGCCGTCATTTTAAATTCAAAAGTGGTCCAGCACAAAGGCTTTCTTGGATTTATGAAAAAGCGGAACATCGAAGTAATTGCAGCCGTTGACCCGGATGCCGGGAAAAACAGTCCGGTACAAACGGCCCCTGCCCGTGGTGAAAAACCTGCGCGCGCACCGGATGCCTCCGTCCGTTCAGAAAAAGAAAGCCTGCAAAAAGAAATCGCAGCGCTGAAAAAAGTGGTCCAGGAAGTGTCGAAATTTGGGAATCCCGCTTACCAAAAGTATCCACTGCCGATTCAAAAACGATTAAACACAGGTTTGCAGCAAGGGCTGGATGAATCGCTGCTGGTTGTGATCGGAGATGCCCTGTATGAAGAATGGGAGAAAGCAAACGGCAATCTGACGGAAAACGAAATTTTAAAGCAGGCGAAGGCACTGCTTCAAAAAAAGCTCGCCCATTTGACATACGGGGGGAGCCAGAAAAAGTACGTGAACCTGATCGGCCCAACCGGTGTCGGCAAAACGACGACACTCGCCAAAATGGCTGCACAGGCCGTGCTCGAAAAAAAAGAAAAAATTGCTTTCATTACAACGGATACGTATCGGATTGCAGCGATTGAACAATTAAAAACGTATGCAAACCTGCTGAATGTGCCGCTCGAAGTGGTCTATAAATTGTCCGATTTCAAAAAAGCGATCGAAAAATTTTCCGATTTTGACCGTGTTTTTATCGATACCGCCGGCCGGAATTACAGGGAGCTGCAATATGTCCGCGAGCTTTCAGGACTCATCGATTTTCATGCGGAAATGGAAACCTTTCTGACGTTGTCGTTAACGATGAAAGAGAAAGATATGAAAGCCGTTTTTGACAGTTTTCAAAGCATCAGGATTGACCGGTTTATTTTCACCAAGCTGGATGAGACATCCACTTACGGCGCTGCGATCAATTTAATGGAACAGTATGGAAAAGGCTGTGCTTATGTGACAAACGGCCAGGATGTCCCTGATGATATGCTCGAGGCAACCCCCGGTATTTTTGCCGAATACGTATTTGGGGAGAACGACAAATGAGAGACCAGGCAGAACAGCTGCGCGCAAAGTTAAAAATGCAACACGGGATTCCGGCAAAAACGCTTGCAGTCGCAAGTGGAAAGGGCGGCGTCGGGAAGTCCAACATCTCGGTCAATTTGGCAATGGCACTTGCAGAAAGGGGAAAAAAAGTCCTTTTATTTGACCTGGATGTCGGCATGGGCAATATCCACGTCCTTCTCGGGCTTGACGCACCATACACGATCTCGGACTTTATCAACCGGAATATCCCACTTGCCCAAATGATATGCGACGGGCCGGCCGGTATTTCTTATATTTCTGCCGGCAACGGGTTTGCCCAGATTGTCGAGATGGAAGAAGCTGCTGTAACCAGGCTTGTCACAGAGCTCGAACTGCTCCAGTATGATTTTGATTACATCATTTTCGATATGGGTGCCGGCGCCGCGCCATCAAGCCTTAAAATTTTGCTTTCGGCTGATGATATTTTTATTGTCACAACACCTGAGCCGACAGCGATTACCGATGCTTATTCGATGATGAAATATATTTACATGCAGCAATTCAGCGCCCCCCTTTATTTAATTTGCAACCGGGCGGAAAAAGAAAAAGACGGGATGTTGACGTTAAACCGGCTTCAATTTACAGTTAAGAAATTTTTAGGGAAAGAAGTGAACATTCTCGGCGTTGTGCCGGAAGATGCGCATGTAAAAAAAGCTGTATCAAGGCAGCTGCCGTTTTACAGTGCATTTCCACATTCAGCGGCTGCAAGAAGAATCGATGAATTGCTTAACCGCTATGTATCCGGCAATTCGGACGGGCCCAGCCAGCGCGCACCGGTATTTATGCGGAAACTGAGGGGGCTTTTGTTGAAATCTTAAACATGCATGACAATAACAGGGCAATGAAATGACAGTTTTGAAAAACAGGGGGCAGATTTGTGAAATGGGAAAAACGTAAAGGAAGCGAACCGGAAAAAAACACGCAACCTTTGTCCGATCCTGTTCAAAGCGGACGGATAGCACAGAAAAAATTGGTTTGCATCGGAACATCGACCGGAGGCCCGCGCGCCCTGCAAACCGTTCTTTCTTCCCTGCCCGGGAATTTGGAAGCGCCCGTTCTGGTTGTCCAGCATATGCCAAGCGGATTTACAAAGTCGCTTGCCAACCGGCTGAATGCCATTTCAAACATCAGGGTGAAAGAAGCCGAGGATGGCGAAATGCTCAAGCCGGGGGCGGTTTATATTGCGCCCGGGGACTTCCATATGGGCGTGGAGGCGCACGGCGCACATCTCTTTATCCAGCTTGAGCAATCCGCGCCGGTTAACGGGCACAGGCCGGCTGTGGATAAAACATTTGAATCGGTGAGCATGCTAAAAAACTATGAAACACTTGCCATCATCATGACCGGGATGGGTTCAGACGGAACAAAAGGTTTGATCGCCTTAAAGAATCGCGGGCACGTAAGAGCGATTGCCGAAGCGGAAGAAAGCTGCATCGTTTACGGCATGCCGAGAAGTGCCATTGCCGCGAAAGTGGTGGATGAAGTTTTGCCGCTGGAAAAAATTGCGGAGGCAATCATGAAATTTATTAGTGATTAGGGTGTGGTATAGATGGAAATGAGCCAGTACTTGGAAGTGTTTATTGAAGAAAGCAGGGAACATATCCAGTCGTTAAACGAAAATGTGCTGCTACTTGAAAAAAGCCCGGATGACTTGCAAATTGTCAATGAAATTTTCCGTTCCGCCCACACATTGAAAGGGATGTCGGCAACAATGGGGTATGAAGATCTCGCCAATCTGACCCATAAGATGGAAAATGTGCTTGATGCCATCCGGAACGGGAAGCTGTCTGTAACCCCGGACATTATCGATGTGATTTTTACTGCGGTGGACCATCTGGAAGCGATGGTGGAATCGGTTGCAAACGGTGGGGACGGCAAATTGGATGTGAGCGGGACGATCGCCCGCCTCGAAGCGGTAGATCATGGTTCAGCCGGAGAGAAGAAGACGGAGAAAGAAACTTCAGCTGCGACAGCGGAAAAGGCGGAAACAGAGGAAGACGAATTTGACCAGTACGAACAGGCCGTGATTGTTCAATCGGAAGAACAAGGGTACAACTGTTACCAGTTCACGGTAAAATTGCGCAGCGACTGCCTATTAAAAGCGGCGCGGGTATTCATGGTCTTTGATATCCTTGAAAAATGCGGCGAGATCATCCATTCCGATCCGCCGGCCGACCAGCTGGAAGAAGAACAGTTTGACAATGAATTTAAAGTGACACTGATCTCAAAAGAAGACAGGGAAGAGATTCGCGAAAAAATCTGCAAGGTGTCAGAGATTGAAGATGTTAAAGCAAGCACCGTGACTCTCACAAAGCAGGATGGGCGCGGTCAACACCCGGAAACGGCAGAATCGGAGAAACCGGCAGAACCAGAGCAGAAAAAACAGGCAGCACCGGACGCAGCGGAAAAGCATCCGCAAAAACCGGCAAAAAAGCATCCGCAAAAACAGAAACATACAACCAAGACGATCCGTGTGAACATCGAGCGGCTGGATAATCTGCTGAATCTATTTGAAGAGCTGGTCATTGACCGCGGGCGCCTCGAACAAATTGCAAAAGAAGTGAACCATCCGGAGCTCAATGAAACCGTTGAAAGGATGTCCAGAATTTCCGGCGACTTGCAAACGATTATTTTGAACATGCGGATGGTGCCGGTCGAAACGGTGTTTAACCGTTTTCCGCGGCTTGTCCGCCAGCTGGCAAGAGAATTGCACAAAAAAATGGATCTCGACATTATCGGCGCCGAAACAGAACTGGACCGCACCGTCATTGATGAAATCGGCGACCCGCTTGTCCATCTGATCCGGAATTCGTGCGACCACGGCATTGAACAGCCGGAAGAAAGAAAGCGGGCAGGGAAGCCGGAAACAGGAACCATTACGTTAAAAGCTTATCACAGCGGCAACCATGTGTTTATAGAAATTGAAGACGACGGCGCCGGCATTAACCGTGAAAAAGTGTTGGAAAAAGCCATTGAAAAAGGCATTGTCAAAAAGGAAGAAGCCGGCAGTTTAACAGACAGCCAGATTTATAACCTGATTTTTGAATCCGGTTTTTCAACCGCTGACCATGTATCCGATATTTCCGGCCGGGGTGTCGGGCTGGATGTGGTGAAATCAACCATTCAATCATTGGGCGGCTCGATTTCTGTCCATTCCGCAGAAAGGCGCGGGTCCGTCTTTACGATTCAGCTGCCGCTTACCTTATCGATCATTTCCGTCATGCTTGTGGAAATCGGGACGGAAAAATATGCTGTTCCGTTATCCTCTATTGTAGAGACGGCCATTATTAAGAAGGGCGAAATATTAAAAGCGCATCACCAAAAAGTGATCGATTTCCGGGGCAAAGTGGTGCCGCTTGTCTTTTTGAATGAAATATTTGAAGTTCCGGATGCAAAGCAAAATGATGAATATGTCTCCGTACTGATTGTGCGAAAAGGGGAAAAACTGGCTGCATTTGTGGTGGACGCCTTTATCGGCCAGCAGGAAATCGTATTAAAATCTTTAGGAAATTATTTAACGAATGTATTTGCCATATCAGGCGCCACCATTCTTGGAAACGGCCAGGTTGCCCTTATCATCGACAGCAATGCGCTGATCAAATAGAAAACAAGGCGCTTGCCGCCCATTTCATTGCCCAGGAAAGAGGTTGAGATCGTTGGAGAAAGTGATCGTATTTCAGTTGAATGATAAAGAGTATGCCCTGCCGGTTACGCAGGTTTTGGCCATTGAAAAGCTGCAGCATATTACAAGAGTGCCGCTTACCGCTCCTTTTATACTTGGCGTGATGAATTTACGCGGTATCATTATTCCGGTCATTGATCTGAAAAAACGGTTTGGCATGGAGGATGACACGGACGCTGATAAGGAGGAACGCAAGCTGATCATCGTCCGGTTTGGAGAAATTGAAACGGGCCTGCTTGTGGACGAGGCGACGGATGTTCTGGATATCGACGAAAAAAAAGTGGAACCCGAGCCGGAAGTGGTAAACGCGGGCAAAGAGGACTTTATTTCCGGTGTGGCGAATATAAACGAGAGGCTTTTGCTGCTGCTTGATTTAGAAAAAACTTTAACGCCATTACAATAGGGGTATTTTAAATGGATATTAAAAATAAAATCACAAATCTTCACCTTGATGTCTTAAAAGAAATCGGGAATATCGGAGCGGGACATGCCGCAACGGCGCTTTCCAAATTGCTGCATAAAAAAATCAAAATGACGGTCCCGGATGTCCATATTGCCTCCTTTGAAGAAATTATGGAGCTGATCGGCGGCGCTGAGCTCGTTGTGGTGAGCGTGTTTTTGCGGATTGAAGGCGATGCGCCCGGCAATATTTTTTTCATCGTGCCGGTTGCCCAGGGCGAAAGATTCATTAAAGAAATGATCGAGGATCCGTCGTTCTCCTTTGAAAAGCCGCCATACCCGGAGCTCGGGCTGTCGGCGATGCTGGAACTGGGCAATATTTTGTCGGGGTCTTATTTAACGGCGCTTTCCGATTTTACGAAGCTGGATATGCTGCCTTCCGTCCCGGCACTCAGCATTGATATGTTCGGTTCCATTATCAGCTATGGTTTGATTGAACTGTCCCAGGTCAGCGATTATGCCATCGTGATTGATACAGTGCTGAGCGATGAGCAGGCGGAAAATTCCGATATGAAGGGGCATTTTTTCCTCTTTCCGGATCCGGATTCTTATGAAATCCTATTCCGTGCGCTAAGGGTTGAATTAGATGGATAGCGAAATGAACATTGTCAAAGTGGGCATTGCGGAAATGAAGATCGTCACTTCTCCCGGCCTGATCAGGACAACCGGGCTTGGCTCATGCGTTGGCGTCGTTTTGTACGATTTGCCGGCTAAAACAGCCGGGCTTGCCCATGTAATGCTGCCTTCATCCTTCATTGCGAAGAATGGAGAGCATATGAATAAAGCAAAATTTGCGGATACCGCTATTTTTGAACTGATCGGCATGCTGAAAAGCGCAGGCTGCCACCAGAGCAGACTGCTAGCAAAAATCGCCGGCGGAGCCGAAATGTTTTCTTTTTCTTCCATGAATGAAGCGATGCGGATCGGGCCGCGCAATGTCGAGGCTGTAAAACAGGAACTGAAAAAGTACCGCATTCAATTGGTGGCCGAAGATACCGGGGGAAAAAGCGGCCGCACGATTGAATTTAACCCGGGAAATGCCGTACTGACCGTGAGAACGGTCAACCAGGGTTCTGTCGAAATATGACGAGGCCGCCCCTTTGTTTTCGGGAAAAGCGATGGCAACAAGGAGGGATGCGATATGGCGGAGGAGCCAAAACAGGGTGAGGAGCAGAAAGATTGGGATTTGTGGCTTAAATCCCGTGATCCGGAAGCCGGAAATGCCCTTGTGAAAAGATATATGCCGCTTGTTTCTTTCCATGTCCAAAGAATTGCCGCCGGGCTTCCCCGCAACGTGTCAAAAGAGGATTTAAAAAGCCTTGGCATGTTCGGGCTTTTGGATTCATTAAACAAATTTGATCCGTCCCGCGAACTGAGATTTGATACATATGCTTCTTTTCGGATCCGCGGCGCGATTTTGGACGGCCTGCGGAAAGAAGACTGGCTGTCAAGAGGCACAAGGGAAAAAGCGAAAAAAATTGAAAGCGCCATTGAAAGTCTCGAGCAGAAATACTTGCGCACCGTTTCTCCAAAAGAAGTCGCTTTGGAGCTTGGCATGGAAGAAACGGAAGTCTGCACAACGATGAATGAACAGTTTTTTGCCAATGTCCTGTCGATTGAAGAAACGGGCACCGATAATGATGAACCGGAAGCAGCATCCCGGTTCGTGTCCGGGGACAGGAATGCCGGCCAGCCGGAATCCGAGCTGGAAAAAAAGGAAACCGTAAAGGAACTGGCGGAGGCCATCCGTGCCCTGTCGGAAAAAGAGCAGCTTGTGCTGAGCCTCTTTTATCAGGAAGAATGCACGCTGACAGAAATCGGCGAAGTGATGGGGCTTTCCACTTCCCGGATTTCCCAGATCCATTCGAAGGCCATTTACAAACTGCGGAATATTTTGGAAAAACGGCTGCTGTAATCAGAGGGGGTGAATCAAACGGTTATTTTTTTCCTCATTCTTTCTTTCCTATTTAATGTGCTCTCCATTTTTGCCATCATCCTGCTCTATTTACGGCAAAACCGCTTTGCCCGGGCAGAACAAAACGTCAATAAAATGGTGAAAGAAATTGAAGACATCTTTTCCGTATACCTGATGGAGTTAAAAGAAGAAAACGATGCTTTCATCAAAAAAATGAAAGCAGGCAGGATGAAAGAGGCAAGCCCGGGGGAAAAAGCAGGGCCGGAAACGGGACAGCCGGGTTCGGAAACAAAACAACCGCCTGAGACAGAAGAAACAGCGGAACTGAAGTCAGATGCGCTCATCCAGGTATCCGCAAACCGGGCGTACCGGAATGCGGCCCGGCAAATTTCAGGGGAACAAAGCGATGGGCAGCTTCAGGAAGAAAAAAGCCTTTTGCAAAAAGTGAATGATTTGCAACAAAACGGGTATACTGTTGATGAAATTGCCCAAAAATTAAATAAAGGCCGCACGGAAATCGAGCTGCTTCTCAAATTTCAGACAGGACGCGGATAATGCTTGATTCGCATTTTTTTTTATGGTATAGTAATCGTTGGTGTTATCACACACGCTTCATGATTTAAAGGACGGTGCTGCTTTTAAGCGGTCTCCTTTTGAAAAGGATTGGGGCGGAGGAAAAAAACCATAGGAGGAAATAAAATGTCAGTAATCTCAATGAAACAACTGCTCGAAGCCGGTGTCCATTTCGGCCACCAGACGCGCCGCTGGAACCCGAAAATGAAAAAATACATTTTCACGGAACGGAACGGCATCTATATTATTGACCTGCAAAAAACGGTCAAAAAAGTAGAAGAAGCTTATAACTTTGTAAAAGATCTTGCAGGCAACGGCGGAAATATTCTGTTCGTCGGCACGAAAAAACAGGCGCAGGAATCCGTTAAAGATGAAGCGGAACGTTCCGGCATGTTTTACGTGAACCACCGCTGGCTTGGCGGAACCTTAACCAACTTTGAAACGATCCAAAAACGGATTGACCGTTTGAAACAAATCGAAAAAATGGAAGAAGACGGCACATTTGATGTCCTTCCGAAAAAAGAAGTCGTCCAGTTGAAAAAAGAACACGACCGTTTGGTGAAATTCCTTGGCGGCATTAAAGATATGCGGAACCTGCCGGATGCATTGTTTGTAATCGATCCGCGCAAAGAACGCATCGCGGTAGCGGAAGCAAGAAAATTAAACATTCCGATTATCGGGATTGTGGATACAAACTGCGATCCGGATGAAATTGACTATGTCATTCCGGCAAACGATGATGCGATCCGTGCGGTCAAACTTTTGACCAGCAAAATGGCGGATGCTATTGTGGAAGCAAAACAGGGCGAAGAAGGTGCCGCTGAAGTTCCGGCCGAATCCGGCGAAGCAGCGGGCACGGAAGAAACGACTGTCGAAGCCTGATCCGTTTTCCGGCCGGGGTTTGACAGCGGCCGCACCTTACCCAAAATATCCCAATAAAAAAGGTGATAAGAAGGTTTGTGCTTATCACCTTTTTTTAGGGAGACGTACATAAACTTGAAGGAGGAAATCCGATGGCAATTACAGCTCAAATGGTGAAAGAACTTCGTGAAAAAACCGGCGCAGGCATGATGGATTGCAAAAAAGCGCTGACGGAAACGAACGGCGATATGGAAAAAGCGGTGGACTATCTTCGTGAAAAAGGGATCGCAAAAGCGGCGAAAAAGGCAGACCGCGTTGCTGCAGAAGGAACCACTTACGTATTAAGCGAAGGCAACCACGCCGTCATTCTCGAAGTCAATGCCGAAACAGACTTTGTTGCAAAAAATGCAGAATTCCAAAACCTTGTAAAAGAAATCGCTGAACATTTGCTTCAAAGCAAACCGGCCGATCTGGATGCCGCTTTACAATCAACAATGGCAAACGGATCGACTGTCAATGATTTTATTACACAGGCGATTTCCAAAATCGGTGAAAAAATTTCGCTCCGCCGTTTTGCCCTGAAAACGAAAACGGATAACGGTGCGTTCGGCGAATACCTCCACATGGGCGGCCGTATCGGTGTGCTCACTGTTCTTGAAGGCACAACCGATGCTTCTGTTGCAAAAGACGTTGCCCTTCATGTTGCAGCGATGAATCCGAAATACATCTCCCGCGACCAGGTTTCGGAAGAAGAAGTGGCCCATGAACGCGAAGTATTAAAACAACAGGCGCTGAACGAAGGCAAACCGGAAAAGATTGTGGAAAAAATGGTGGAAGGACGCTTGAAGAAATACTTCGAGGAAATTTGTGTGGCAGACCAGGCGTTTGTCAAAAATCCGGATCAAACGGTTGGGCAGTTCGTCGCTTCCCATAATGCAAAAGTGGCAGATTTTGTCCGTTATGAAGTCGGCGAAGGCATTGAAAAACGCCAGGAAAACTTTGCTGAAGAAGTCATGAATCAAGTGAAGAAAAACTAGTTTTAAAAGGGGAACACAGTGTGTTCCTCTTTTTAAAAGAAGGCAGGATTTTAACCTTGCAAAAAAAACGCCCCGTTTACCGGCAAAGATGGACCGGGGCAATTTTACATAACCATATTGGAGGTTCAAAATGGACACCCCTAAATATAAACGTGTCGTATTGAAATTAAGTGGTGAGGCATTGGCTGGAGAGCAGGGCTTTGGTATTCATCCGACGGTCATCCAGTCCGTCGCGCGGCAAGTAAAAGAAATTGTCGAGCTTGGCGTTGAAGTGGCGATTGTCGTCGGCGGCGGCAATATTTGGCGCGGCAAGATCGGCAGCCAGATGGGAATGGACAGGGCAACGGCTGATTATATGGGCATGCTCGCCACGGTCATGAATGCAATGGCCCTTCAGGACAGCCTGGAACAGAGCGACGTGGAAACACGCGTGCAGACTTCCATTGATATGCGCCAGGTGGCAGAACCTTATATCAGAAGGCGGGCCATCCGCCATCTGGAAAAGGGTCGTGTCGTTATTTTTGCCGCCGGTACGGGCAACCCGTTTTTCTCCACCGATACGACCGCCGCGCTGCGTGCAGCAGAAATTGAAGCCGATGTCATTTTAATGGCAAAAAATAATGTGGACGGTGTTTATTCTGCCGATCCGAAACTGGACAAAGATGCTGTGAAATATGAAGAGCTTTCATATCTGGATGTCATCAAAGACGGCCTCGCTGTCATGGACTCCACCGCGTCCTCTTTATGTATGGACAATGACATCCCGCTTATAGTATTCTCAATTATGGAGGAAGGAAACATCAAACGCGCCGTCTTGGGCGAAACCATTGGGACAATCGTTAGGGGGAAAATATGATGGCAAATCAGGTCATTGACACTGCAAAAGATAAAATGGCAAAAGCAATCCAGGCTTTTCAGCGCGAACTCGGCTCCATCCGTGCGGGGCGTGCAAACGCGGCCCTGCTCGATAAAATCACGATAGATTACTACGGCGCTAGGACACCTGTAAACCAGCTTGCGTCCATTTCCGTGCCGGAAGCGCGCCTGATGGTGATCCAGCCGTATGATAAAACGGTGCTGGGTGAAATTGAAAGGGCCATTTTAAAATCGGATCTCGGCCTTACGCCGAATAATGACGGTTCCGTAATCCGCCTTTCCATCCCGCCTTTAACGGAAGAACGTAGAAAAGAACTGGTGAAGCTCATCAAAAAAGAAGCGGAAGAAGCAAAAGTTGCCATCCGTAACGTGCGCCGTGATGCCAATGATGAACTGAAAAAGCAGGAGAAAAACGGTGAGATTACAGAAGATGAGCATCGTGGTTTCGCGGAAGACGTTCAGAAAATCACCGACCAGCACATTCAAAAAATCGATAAAATGACAAAAACAAAAGAGCAGGAAATTATGGAAGTCTGACTGCCGGACAAAAAACTTCCGTTGGCAAGCGGCCGATGGAAGTTTTTTATTATGTTATCAGTGCGCGCTTTTCCCGGGAGCATGGAATGTTCCGGTTCTAAAATCCTGTCATATTGCCGGAAAATGGGGCTACACACGCGTTTAAAAGGGGATACAAAGCCGGTTTTCCATACACCCCCAAACCAAATGGCCGGATCGTTTAAAAAACAGAACTACACAAACGCATCCATTTTCTCTATAATAGAGGTTGGCAAATGGAATACAAAGGTCATACCACTTTTGCCGGAAACGACTGAACACGTATGGCCGCGGTACCGTGCATAAAGTTGCAGGCGGATACCATTTGGAGGGCAAATGTGCATATGAATTTAAAAAGATGGAAATCTTTCGATAAAGAAGGCCGCGACACGACAACCCGCGGCGAAAAAGTGAAAGCTGCCGCCATCCCGGAACATGTCGCCATCATCATGGACGGCAACGGAAGATGGGCGAAAAAACGCCATTTGCCGCGGGTGGCCGGCCATCACGAAGGCATGAAAACCGTCCGGAAAATTACCCGTATCGCCAACCGGCTCGGAATCAAAGTATTGACGCTGTATGCTTTTTCAACAGAAAACTGGAAACGGCCAAAATTAGAAGTGGAATACTTAATGAAGCTGCCGGAAGAATTTTTATCCACTTATCTTCCCGAGCTGAAAGCGGAAAATGTGAAAGTGCAGATGATGGGGTGCAAAGAAAAAATCCCGCTTCATACTCAAAGGGCCATCAATAAAGCGATCAGTGAAACGGCGCAAAACGACGGGCTGATTCTCAATTTTGCGTTGAACTACGGGAGCAGGGATGAAATTATGCGCGCCGTGAGAAATATTTTAATGGATGTAAAAAATGGTATAATGAATGAAAACGAGCTGACCGAGGAAGTGTTCCACCAGTACTTAATGACGCACGGCCTGCAGGACCCCGACCTTTTAATCCGGACGAGCGGGGAAATCCGGCTCAGCAATTTTATGTTGTGGCAGCTGGCGTATACGGAGTTTGTGTTTACCGATGTGTTATGGCCGGATTTTAATGAGGAACATTTTTTAAGTGCGATTGAAGAATATCAAAAACGTTCCCGAAGATACGGCGGTTTAAAAAGTGAGGAGCAGTCTGAATGAAGCAAAGAATCATTACAGCCATCGTGGCAGCAGCTTTTTTTATTCCTTTTGTGATATACGGGAGATGGCCGTTTGCGCTGCTCGTGTATGCCATGGCGACCGTTGCGCTATACGAGCTGTTGCGGATGGGAAAACAGTCATTTTTTTCCTTTGGCGGCCTCCTTTCCGTCCTGCTGCTTTGGCTGATTTTATTTCCATCAAAGTATATGCATGTCATCGCACAAACAGGCTTTTCAAAGCTTGAATTGGTGTATATGATCGTGCTGCTTTTTCTTGCCTACATGGTGGTGACGAAAAACCGGTTTACATTTGAGCAGGCTGGTTTCCACATTTTGTCCGCCATCTACGTTGGCATCGGCTTTTATTATTTTATTGAAACAAGAAATGCGCCAGATGCGGGCATAACCTATATTTTTTACGCCCTGTTTCTCATTTGGGCAACGGATTCCGGCGCTTATTTCGTCGGACGGGCTTTTGGAAAGCATAAGCTGTGGCCAGAGATCAGCCCGAATAAAACGGTTGAAGGCGCGCTTGGCGGCGTACTGTGTGCGGTCATTGTTGCTGTGCTGTTTTTTTTCTATTCCAATATCGGCCTCGGGCTCGGGCGGCTCATGGTGTCCACGGTCGTCCTCTCCGTTTTCGGCCAGATTGGGGATTTGGTGGAATCCGCGTATAAACGGCATTACGGGGTAAAAGACGCAGGGAAAATCCTGCCCGGGCACGGCGGCATTTTGGACCGCTTTGACAGTTTATTGTTTGTCCTCCCGCTTATCCATTTTTTAAAAATGATGGCGGGATAGAAAAAGAGGTGGATAGCATTGAAGCAAATCAGCTTATTGGGGGCGACGGGCTCCATTGGTACACAAACGCTGGATGTGATCCGGAACCATCCGGAAGCATTCCGGCTCGCGGCCTTTTCAGCAGGGAGAAATCTCAATTTAACGAGGAAAATTATTTCGGAGTTTCATCCGGCGCTTGTCTCTGTCGCTGACAAAGAAGACTGTGCCCGGCTGAAAACCGAATTCGGGGACAGCCCGGTTGTGCTCTACGGGGAAAAAGGGATGGTCGAAACGGCGGTATATGCCGAATCGGATATTTTGGTCAATGCGGTGCTTGGCAGTGTCGGGCTGTTGCCGACTTTGGAGGCGATCCGGGCGGGGAAAACTGTTGCGATCGCCAATAAAGAAACGCTCGTCACAGCTGGCCACCTCGTGATGGATGCAGCAAGGCGCGCCGAAACTGAAATTCTTCCGATCGACAGCGAGCATTCCGCCATTTTTCAATGTTTGCAAGGGGAAAACCGGGATGAGATCGAACGGCTCATCATTACCGCATCCGGCGGCAGTTTCCGTGATTATACAAGGGAACAGCTTGAAACCGTCACCGTAAAAGATGCGATGAACCACCCGAATTGGTCGATGGGCGCCAAAATCACGGTTGATTCGGCAACCATGATGAATAAAGGGCTCGAAGTCATTGAAGCACACTGGCTGTTCGGCCTTCCCTTTGAAAAAATTGATACTATCCTGCACCGCGAAAGCATCATCCACTCTCTCGTCGAATTCCGTGACAGCAGCGTAAAGGCGCAGCTCGGGATGCCCGATATGCGCATCCCGATTCAATATGCGCTCGGATTTCCAAAAAGGTTGCCGCTACCGGATGCAAAGCGGCTCGATTTGGCGGAAATCGGCCGGCTTCATTTTGAAAAAATGGATGAAGAACGCTTTTACTGCCTGAAACTTGCCTATGAAGCCGGAAAAGCCGGCGGATCGATGCCGGCCGTGCTGAATGCGGCCAATGAGGTGGCGGTCCATGCCTTTTTGCAGGAAAAAATTTCGTTTTTGCAAATTGATCAGTTGATTGAAAAGGCGCTTGCAAGGCATAATGTAATTATACACCCTGATTTGGAAACGATCTGGGCCGTTGACCGTGAGACGCGGGACTATGTGGCCTCGCTCATATAAGCGGGAGCTTGCCCGGAGTTCCTGAAAAAGGCGGAGACTATTTTAAAGTAAGGTGGTATTCATTTGACGACAGTTATAGCCTTTATTTTGATTTTTGGTTCACTTGTCATTTTCCATGAAGCCGGGCATTTCTTTGTTGCCAAAAAAGCCGGGATTTTATGCCGCGAATTTGCGATCGGATTCGGCCCGAAGATCCTTTCGTTTAAGAAAAACGAAACGCAGTATACCGTCCGCCTGCTTCCGATCGGCGGATACGTACGGATGGCGGGGGAAGACCCGGATATGCCGGAGTTGAAGCCAGGCCAGCGGGTTGGGCTGCTTTTCGATGAAAACGAAGCCGTTGAAAAAATCGTGGTGAACGGAAAAGACCGGTATACCGGATTGCGCATGATTGAAACGGAATCTGCAGATCTGGAACGTGCGCTTGTAATCAAAGGCTATGAAGAAGGCGATGATGAACACCTCCGGACGTTTAAAGTGAAAAGGGATGCCGTGCTTGTCGAAGACCGGATGGAAATGCAAATCGCGCCTTGGGACCGCCAGTTTGCCTCCAAATCGCTTGGGAAGCGGGCGCTCACGATTTTTGCGGGCCCGCTCATGAATTTCGTTCTGGCAGCCCTTGTCTTTACCCTTATGGCCGTGGTGCAGGGGGTGCCGATGACCGATCCGGTGCTCGGAACGGTTGTCAAGGACAGTGCTGCGGCAAAGGCCGGGCTGCATAAAGGGGATACAGTGATCAGCATTGACGGTGCCGAAATCTCGACGTGGAATGACATTGTCGACGTGATCCAAAAACACCCTGATGAAAAAATTACGTTTACAGTGGAACGGAACGGCAAAACAATGGACATTCCGGTGACGCCAAAAAGCATTTCAGAGGACGGGAAGACCATCGGGAGAATCGGCGTGACCAGCCCGGTTGACCATTCCCCGCTGAAAGTAGCCACGTACGGCATTACACAGACATACGTTTGGACGGTGGAAATTTTTAAACTGCTTGGCCACCTGATCAGCGGCGGCTTTTCCATTGATATGCTGTCAGGCCCTGTCGGCATTTACAAATCAACAGAGACCGTCGCCAAGTCGGGCATCATTTATTTGTTTAAATGGGCAGGATTGTTGAGCATCAACATCGGGATTATGAACCTGCTCCCGCTGCCGGCTTTAGATGGCGGCAGGCTGCTGTTTTTCGGCATCGAAGCATTGCGGGGCAAACCGATTGACCGGCAAAAAGAAGGCATCGTCCATTTTATCGGTTTTGCGCTCCTGATGCTGTTGATGATTATTGTCACCTGGAATGATATCCAAAGATTTTTCCTGTAAAGTTTCCGGTTTCGAGGGGGTTCCAGCGGGCCCTGTTGCAAAAGGGCCTGCTTCCTTACCTGCTTTACGGAGACGGTTATAAAATGGATTTGCATTTTTGATCCGCCATTAGCCCGGTTTGGCCCGCTCGTCTTCACAAGCAACGCCAAATCTTCGTATTTTTACCGTGCGGATCCCTTTTAAAATCTGCATTTCTAGCACCCTGGCCCGGCTTTTGATTTACAATCTCTTACCATCCAACCTTGGACCTGGTTTGCTGAATCGGGGGAATAGAAACGAAGGAACGTAATCAACGCGACTGATCTATAATAAATGAATACGGGAGTGCGATGTATGAAACAGAGCAAATTGTTTATTCCGACATTGCGGGACGT
The DNA here is from genome assembly GCF_038007245.1 of Weizmannia sp. FSL K6-3076. Classification (NCBI taxonomy): domain Bacteria; kingdom Bacillati; phylum Bacillota; class Bacilli; order Caryophanales; family Bacillaceae; genus Heyndrickxia; species Weizmannia sp. FSL K6-3076. Next base: position 1,340,910 of record NZ_JBBOWU010000001.1, read on the forward strand.
ACCGGCAGAAGCCGAGGTGAAAAGCCATCAGCTGCTGCTCCGTGCCGGTTACATACGGCAAATTGCAAGCGGTGTTTATACGTATTTGCCGCTCGCGAAAAAAGTCTTACATAAAATTGAAGCGATTATCCGCGAAGAATTGGAAGCTATCGGTTCCATGGAATTGCTGATGCCGTCCCTCCAGCCGGCGGAATTGTGGCAGGAATCGGGGCGCTGGTATTCTTACGGGCCGGATTTGATGCGCCTTAAGGACCGGCATGAACGGGACTTTGCGCTCGGGCCGACGCATGAAGAAGTGATCACAAGTTTAATTCGGAACGAAGTAAAATCGTATAAACGCCTGCCGCTTTCTTTATACCAAATTCAAACGAAATTTCGGGATGAAAAGCGCCCGCGTTTCGGCTTGCTGCGCGGACGGGAATTCATCATGAAAGACGCGTATTCTTTCCATGCCAACAAAGAGAGCCTTGATGAGACGTATAAGGATATGTATCGGGCTTATACCAATATATTCTCGCGGTGCAAACTGGATTTCCGCGCCGTATTGGCGGACTCGGGCGCGATCGGCGGGAAAGATACGCAGGAGTTTATGGTGCTGTCTGAAATCGGGGAAGACACCATTGCGTATTCCGACTCATCCGATTATGCGGCAAATATTGAAATGGCGGAAGTGAAGACCGTTTACACAAAGCCGGATGAAGCGGAAAAACCGCTCGAAAAAATTCCGACCCCGGGGCAAAGAACGATCGCGCAAATTGCGGACTTTCTAAAGGCAGATCCTGAAAAATGCCTGAAGACCCTTGTGCTGAAAGCGGATGATGAATATGTCATTGTGCTGGTCAGGGGCGATCATGACGTAAATGAAGTCAAAGTCAAACATCTTCTCGGTTCTGAAACGATTGAAATGGCAGATCCGGAAGCCATCAAGTCGATCATGGGGGCGGATCCCGGTTCGCTCGGCCCTGTCGGCGCGCCGGAACAGATCCGGATTTTGGCCGATCACGCCGTCCGCTATGTAGTCAACGGCATTTGCGGTGCCAATGAGAATGACTTCCACTATGTGAATGCGAATCCGGAGAGGGATTACCGCGTCGATCTATACGGGGATCTCCGCAATATCCAGGAAGGCGACCCGTCACCGGACGGAAAGGGAACGATCCGGTTTGCACGCGGCATAGAGGTCGGGCATATTTTCAAACTCGGCACAAAATACAGTGAGGCCATGCACGCCGCCTTTTTAGACGAAAACGGCAGGGAGCAGGTCATGTTGATGGGGTGTTACGGGATTGGTGTCTCCCGCACTTTAACAGCAGTGTGCGAACAGCATAACGATGATAAAGGGCTTGTTTGGCCTGTCAATCTGGCGCCGTTTGACGTGCATCTCGTTCCGGTAAATATGAAGGATGCCCAACAATCCGCCCTTGCAGAATCGCTCCATGCGGAACTTGAAAAGCAGTTTACCGTCTTGATGGATGACAGAAACGAGCGCCCGGGTGTGAAATTTGCGGATTCCGACCTGATCGGCCTGCCTGTCCGGGTAACCGTCGGGAAAAAAGCGGCGGAAGGCATCGTCGAAGTGAAAATCAGAAAAACCGGGGAAGTGCTCGAAGTGAAAAAAGAGGATTTGGCCGAGACAATTTCTAATATTTTAGCACAACTTGCTTCATGACAGGGGCATCGGCTTACCGGCCGGTGCTTCTCTTCTTTTCCTGCAAAAAAGAGGCAGAAAATGTTTTGCCTGGAAAATTTCAACACCCGAACCTTTCAACACTACCGGGAAAAATTCCGGAAAGATTGCATTCGGGACGCTTGTTTTTTAAGATAAAGATAGATTGAATGAAAAAGGATGGGAGAGGACAAGATGATTGAAAATCCCGCCGGAAAGAAAGAAAGGTTCCAGATTTTGCTCCGGCAGCTGGAACTGCTTGATGACAGGTTTTACGAGCATTTTAAATACGGAGAAATTGAAAAACTAGTTGTGGAACGCCAGTCAAAGCGATGGCATTTTTATTTTTTGCTCGAAAAAATTCTCCCCTTTGAAGTGTACTTGACATTTACAACCCGTTTGCGCCAGGCTTTTCAGCATATTGCCGACGTCCGTTTTTCAATCCGGGCGAAAGACCCTTCTTTTGGGCCGGCGCTGATTGCCGATTACTGGAAAGCGTGCCTAGGAGAACTGGAAGGCATGTCGCCGATGCTTTTGTCCCTACTTGCGGAGCAGGTGCCGTCACTTTCCGGCAATAAGCTGGTGGTAACCGGCCGCAATGAACCGGAAGCAGCGACATTAAAACAAAAATACGGGGAATGGATCGTCCGTTTTTACGAACGGGCCGGTTTTCCGCAGCTGATGTTTGACACGGAAATTTCGGCGGCACCTGAAGCAAGTGAAGCATACGCCAAATTTATGGAAGAAAAGAAAAAAGAAGATGAGGAACGGGCAAAACAGGCCGTTCTCGAAATGCAGAAGCACGTGAATGAGCAACAGAGCGGGGAAGAAACGCACGACGCGGGACCGCTTATGATCGGGCTGAGAATCCCGCCCGATGATGATATCCGCCGCCTTTCCGAGATTGTTGATGAAGAACGGCGGATTACGGTGGAAGGCTATGTGTTTGACGTCGAAACGAAAGAACTGCGCAGCGGGCGGACGCTTTTGACGTTAAAAATCACCGATTATACGAGCTCCATTCTCGTGAAGATGTTTTCGCGGGATAAGGAAGATGCCGCACAATTTGCCCGCGTGAAGAAAGGGATGTGGCTGCGTGCGCGCGGCAGCATCCAGAACGATACGTTTGTCCGTGATCTGGTCATGATCGCCAACGATCTTTCTGAAGTAGCCCCGCGCGTCCGGAAAGACCATGCGCCGGAAAATGAGAAGCGGGTCGAACTCCATCTCCATACGCCGATGAGCCAGATGGATGCGGTCACTTCCGCGTCTACCCTTGTCGCCCAGGCAAAAAAATGGGGCCATCCGGCGATTGCGATCACAGACCACGCCGTCGCGCAAAGTTTTCCGGAAGCTTACAGCGCCGGCAAAAAGAACGGTATAAAAGTCATCTTCGGCGTTGAAGCCAATCTTGTCGACGACGGGGTGCCGATTGCCTATAATGATGCGCACGTCCACCTTGATGAAGCGACATATGTCGTCTTTGACGTTGAAACAACGGGATTATCTGCCGTTTATGATACGATCATCGAAATCGCTGCGGTGAAAATCCAAGACGGCGAAGTGGTCGATACGTTTGAACGGTTTGCCAATCCCGGACGTCCGCTGTCCAATACGATTATTGAGCTGACCCATATTACCGACGATATGTTAAAAGATGCGCCGGACATTTCCGAAGTGTTGAAAGAATACAATGAATGGATTGGCGACGCGGTGCTTGTAGCCCACAATGCTTCGTTCGACATCGGGTTTTTAAACGTTGGCCTGAAAAAAGCCGGGCTGCCGAAATCCAATAACCCCGTCATTGATACGCTCGAACTCGGACGGTTTTTATATCCGGATTTCAAAAACTACCGGCTGAACACGCTCGCGAAAAAATTCAATGTGGAACTGACCCAGCACCACCGCGCAATCTACGATACGGAAGCAACAGGACAAATCTTTTTAAAAATGCTGAAAGACGCCCGTAACCGGGGGATCACATACCATGACGAGCTGAACCAGTATATGGGGGAAGGCGGCGCGTACAAGCGGGCGCGCCCGTCGCACTGCACGCTGCTTGTCCGGACGCAGGAAGGCTTGAAAAATTTATTTAAACTGATTTCTCTTTCCCATATCGATTACTTTTACCGTGTGCCGCGTATTCCGCGTTCCGAGCTGCAAAAGTACCGGGAAGGCATTCTCGTCGGGTCCGGCTGTGACAAAGGCGAAGTATTTGAAGGCATGATGCAGAAAGATCCGGCGGAAGTAGAGGAGATCGCCCGCTTTTATGATTATCTTGAAGTCCATCCGAAAGAAGTGTACGCCCCGCTCATCGACCAGGAACTGATAAGGGATGAAAAGGCGCTTGAAGAAATCATCACGAAAATCGTCAGGCTCGGGGAAAAATTAAATCTGCCGGTTGTCGCAACAGGCAATGTCCATTATTTAAACCCCGAAGACAAAATTTACCGGAAAATCCTGATCAGCTCCCAGGGCGGTGCCAATCCGCTGAACCGGCACCGGCTGCCGGACGTGCATTTCCGCACGACGGATGAAATGCTTGCATGCTTCTCGTTTTTAGGCGAAGAAAAGGCAAAAGAAATCGTGGTTGACAACACGAATAAAATTGCCGGCTTAATCGAGGACGTCAAGCCGGTAAAAGATGAGTTGTACACGCCGAAAATTGAAGGGGCGGAAGAAGAAATCCGCGAGCAAAGCTATAAGCGCGCGAAAAGGATTTACGGGGATCCACTTCCCGAAATTGTCGAAGCACGGCTTGAAAAAGAGCTAAAAAGCATTATTGGTCACGGATTTGCGGTCATTTATCTGATTGCCCATAAACTTGTCAAGAAATCATTGAATGACGGTTACCTTGTCGGTTCGCGGGGGTCTGTCGGCTCTTCGCTTGTTGCAACGATGACGGAAATCACCGAAGTCAACCCGCTCCCGCCGCATTATGTGTGCCCGAACTGCAAGCATTCCGAGTTTTTCAATGACGGTTCGGTCGGTTCCGGTTTTGACCTGCCGGATAAAAACTGCCCGGCGTGCGGGGCAAAATACAAAAAAGACGGCCATGATATTCCGTTTGAAACGTTCCTTGGCTTTAAAGGGGACAAGGTACCGGATATTGACCTGAACTTTTCGGGCGATTACCAGCCGCGCGCCCACGCCTATACAAAAGTGTTGTTCGGCGAAGAGTATGTATACCGCGCCGGCACGATCGGCACGGTTGCGGAAAAAACGGCCTACGGCTATGTAAAAGGGTATGCCCAGGACCATAATCTGACATTCCGGAGCGCGGAAATTGACCGGCTTGTCCAGGGCTGCACCGGGGTGAAACGGACGACCGGCCAGCATCCGGGTGGCATTATCGTCGTCCCGGATTATATGGATATATACGATTTTACGCCGATCCAGTATCCGGCGGACGATCACAATTCGGAATGGCGGACAACGCATTTTGATTTCCACTCGATCCACGATAATATTTTGAAGCTTGATATACTCGGGCACGATGATCCGACCGTCATCCGCATGCTCCAGGACTTAAGCGGGATTGACCCGAAAACGATCCCGACCGATGACCCGGAAGTGATGAAAATTTTCAGCGGGCCGGAACCGCTCGGGGTTACGGAAGAGCAGATTATGTGCAAAACCGGCACGCTCGGCATTCCGGAATTTGGCACAAAGTTTGTGCGCCAAATGCTCGAAGATACAAAACCGACGACTTTTGCCGAACTGGTCCAGATTTCAGGGCTTTCGCACGGAACGGACGTATGGCTCGGCAACGCCCAGGAACTGATCCAAAACGGCACATGCACCCTGCCTGAAGTAATCGGCTGCCGGGACGATATTATGGTCTATTTAATCTATCAGGGCTTAGAGCCGTCCCTTGCTTTTAAAATTATGGAATCGGTACGGAAAGGGAAAGGGCTCACGCCTGAAATGGAAGAGGAAATGATCAAGCAAAACGTGCCAAATTGGTATATTGAATCGTGCAAAAAGATTAAATATATGTTCCCGAAAGCCCACGCCACCGCCTATGTGCTGATGGCGGTAAGGATCGCTTACTTCAAGGTGTACCATCCGCTGATCTACTATGCGACGTATTTTACGGTGCGCGCGGAGGATTTCGATCTCGATGTCATGATCCACGGCTCGAATTCCATCAAGGCAAAAATCAGTGAAATTAATGCAAAAGGGATGGACGCATCGGCGAAGGAGAAAAGTTTGCTGACCGTGCTCGAACTGGCGCTTGAAATGACGGCGCGCGGCTTCCGCTTCCAGCCGATTGATTTGTATCGATCGGAAGCAGACAAGTTTGTCATTGACGGCGATTCGCTCATTCCGCCGTTTAATGCGATTCCGGGTCTTGGTACAAACGCCGCGGTCAATATCGTAAAAGCGCGTGAAGAAGGTGAATTCCTTTCAAAAGAAGACTTGCAGCGCCGCGGAAAAGTCTCCAAAACGATTATGGAATACCTTGACGGGCACGGCTGCTTAGAGTCGCTGCCGGAGCAGAACCAGCTGTCGCTTTTCTAAATACGGGTTAAGGACCGCTGTTTGCTTTTTTTTGCCTGTTATGGTATAGTTTTTTATGGAAATACTACGGATAAACGCTCGTGCGAAAGAGTGGGGCCATCACCCCGCTCTTTCGTGTTTTAAATCGGATTTTTGAGGAGGTCAGCATGAGTAAAGTCGTTGAAGTGGTGGAACAACTGGCATCCCCGGTTGTGGAAGGGCTCGGCCTTGAACTTGTTGATATTGAATACGTCAAAGAAGGAAAAAACTGGTTTCTTCGTGTTTATATTGACAAAGAAAACGGGGTCGATATCGAAGAATGCGGGCTCGTCAGCGAACGGCTCGGGGAAAAGCTCGATGAAGCGGACCCGATTCCCCATAATTATTTCCTTGAGGTTTCCTCCCCGGGTGCGGAACGCCCGTTAAAAAAAGCGCGTGACTTTGAACGTGCTGTCGGCCGGACCGTCCTCGTGAAAACGTATGAACCGCTTGACGGGGAGAAAACGTTCCAGGGAAAATTGATTGCTTTTCACAACGGGTGCCTAACATTAGAATGTAAAGTGAAAACGAAGAAAATCGAGAAGGAAATTCCGTATGACAAAGTGGCCAACGCACGGCTTGCCGTTGAATTTTAAAAATGCATCATTTTTCAAAAAATGAAGGGGGATCCAATTTCCATGAGCTCAGAACTGGTAGATGCGCTTACGATACTTGAAGAAGAAAAAGGAATTTCGCGGGATGTGCTCGTTGAAGCCATCGAAGCCGCGCTTGTATCGGCATACCGCCGCAATTTTAACCAGGCACAGAATGTAAGGACGGATTTAAATCTGGCGAACGGGACGATCCGTGTGTTCGCGCGTAAAGACGTGGTTGAAGAAGTATTTGACCCGCGCCTTGAAATTTCGCTTGAAGATGCCCAGAAAATCAATCCGTCTTATGAAATCGGCGATGTTGTCGAATTGGAAGTCACGCCGAAAGATTTTGGCCGGATCGCCGCACAGACAGCAAAACAGGTTGTCACGCAGCGCGTCCGGGAAGCGGAACGGGGAATCATTTACAATCAATTTATCGACCGTGAAGACGAGGTCATGACCGGGATTGTGCAGCGGAAAGATCCGCGTTTTACGTATGTCAGCCTCGGAAAAACAGAAGCACTGCTGCCGCCGGGGGAACAATCCCCGAATGAAACGTACAACCCGCATGACCGGATTAAGGTCTACATTACAAAAGTCGAACGGACAACAAAGGGGCCGCAAATTTTTGTCTCGCGCACCCATCCCGGCCTTTTAAAACGGCTGTTTGAACTTGAAGTGCCGGAAATTTACGATGGCATCGTAGAAATCCGTTCGATCGCCCGCGAAGCAGGGGACCGTTCGAAAATTTCGGTTTACACCGACCGCCCGGAGGTTGATCCTGTCGGCGCATGCGTCGGGCCTAAAGGGCAGCGCGTCCAGGCGATTGTAAATGAACTTCACGGGGAAAAGATTGATATTGTAAAATGGTCGGACGACCCGGCTAAATTTGTAGCAAATGCGTTAAGCCCTGCAAAAGTGCTTGATGTGCTTGTTGACGAAAACAATAAGGCTACAACGGTCATCGTTCCGGATTACCAGCTGTCGCTTGCAATCGGGAAACGCGGCCAAAACGCCCGGCTTGCCGCGAAACTCACAGGCTGGAAAATTGATATTAAGAGCGAAACGGATGCAAGGGAGTCAGGCATTTATCCGCGTTCTGAAACCAATGATGACATAGACGGGGAAACACCGGGGCTTTTTGATGACGATGATGCCGGCCGCACTTCCGAAGCACTGGCCGTACCGGATGCGAAAGAAGCGGATCTGCCTGAAAACGGCGGGAAAGATGAAGAGATCGAATAAGGAGTGGGGCTGATGGCGACACGTAAGAAAATTCCGATGAGAAAATGCGTAGCAACGGGAGAAATGAAACCGAAAAAAGAAATGGTCCGTATCGTCCGTTCCAAGGAAGGCGATGTTTCGATTGACCCGACCGGGAAAAAGTCAGGAAGAGGCGCCTATCTTTCAAAAGACGAGGAAGCGGTGCTGTTGGCAAAGAAAAAAAATATTCTCTCATCCCATCTTGGTGCCGCTGTAGAAGATGCTTTTTACGATGAAATCATCGCGTTTATTCAAAAGGAAAAAAAGGAGAATAAACAAAAATCATGAACGGGAAGCAGGCAATGTCCCTTTTAGGCCTTGCGTTCAAGGCAGGAAAGATCGTTTCGGGAGAGGAGCCTGTCCTGAAAGAAATCCGGGCAGGCCAGGCAAAACTTGTATTGCTTTCAAAAGATGCCTCATCCAATACGTCAAAAAAATTGTTAGACAAATGCCGTTTCTATCATGTACCGGTACGGTGGATAGAGACGAGGGAAATGCTTGGAAAAGCCATTGGGAAAGAGGCGAGAGTCGCAGTGGCAGTAAGTGACCGCGGATTTGCGGAAAAACTTGCTGAACTGCTCGATGAATCATAGGTGGGGGTGACGACATGAGCAAAATACGTGTTTACGAATATGCGAAAGCTCATCATACATCAAGTAAGGAAATTATCACGAAACTAAAACAAATGAATATAGAGGTATCCAATCATATGTCAATGATCGATGGGGAAACAGTAAGGAAGCTGGATACGGTTTACAGCGGCAAAAATCAGCAGGATGGCAAGAAAAACGGGCAAAACGGGCCGACCAGAAATGAAAGAAGCACCAGGTCCGAAACCGGGGACCGACAAGGAAACAAACCCGAAAACCGCACCCGGCGCGAAAACCAGAAGCCGAATCACGGAAACGGCCAAAACAGCAAAAACCAAGGGGATAACGGAAACAGCAGAAACAATAACAATAACCGCTCTGGCGGCAGCAACCGCAGCGATGGGAAGAGCAGAACGGGCGGCAACAATCGGAATAACAGGAACGGCCAAACCGGCGGCAACAACCGGAGCAATGGAAACACCCAGGCCGCAAGCAACAACCGGAATAACGAAAAAAGCCAGGCTGCAAGTAACAACCGGAATAACGGAAACAGCCAGAACACAAGCAACAACCGGAGCAATGGAAACACCCAAGCCGCGGGCAACAACAGGAATAATCAAAACAGCGGGAACAGCCGGAACAACGGGAATAACCGCAACAGTGGCAATGGAAACCGTAGCAATAACGGAAACCGCGGCAACAACGGACGGCCGTTTAACAAACAAAAGAAAAATAACCGGAAAAATAAAAACTTCAAACCGCAGCCGCAGCCGGTCCAAAAGGTAAAAGAACTGCCTGAAAAAATTACGTTCACAGAATCGCTGACCGTTGCGGAACTTGCGAAGAAGCTCTACAGGGAACCTTCCGAAATTATTAAAAAACTGTTCCTGCTCGGCGTTGCGGCAACGATCAACCAGCAGCTTGACAAAGACGCCATTGAACTGATTGCTTCGGAATACGGCGTTGAAGTGGAAGAAAAAGTGATCGTTGACCAGACGGATCTGGAAACGTATTTTACGGAAGACCGTGAAGAAGACCTCGAAGTCCGCCCGCCGGTTGTCACCATTATGGGCCATGTTGACCATGGGAAAACGACAACGCTCGATTCCATCCGCCATACAAAAGTCACCGCCGGAGAAGCAGGCGGGATTACCCAGCATATCGGTGCATACCAGGTGAAAGTAGGCGGCAAAAAAATTACATTTTTAGACACGCCGGGGCATGAAGCCTTTACAACAATGCGTGCGCGGGGGGCGCAAGTGACGGACATTACCGTGCTTGTTGTTGCTGCCGATGACGGCGTGAAGCCGCAGACAGTGGAAGCCATTAACCACGCGAAAGCAGCCGGCGTTCCGATCATTGTTGCGGTCAATAAAATTGATAAACCGACAGCGAACCCCGAACGAGTCATGCAGGAACTGACGGAATACAATCTGGTTCCGGAAGACTGGGGCGGGGATACGATTTTTGTCCCGATTTCTGCTCTAACCGGTGAAGGGATTGACAATCTGCTTGAAATGATTTTGCTTGTCAGCGAAGTGGAAGAACTGAAAGCAAACCCGAACCGCCGCGCACTCGGTTCGGTTATTGAAGCGCGCCTTGATAAAGGCAGGGGCCCGGTTGCCACTTTGCTCGTACAAAACGGCACTTTGCGCATCGGCGACCCGATTGTAGTCGGTCACACTTACGGGCGCGTCCGTGCGATGGTCAATGATCTCGGCCGTCGCGTGAAAGAAGCAGGGCCGTCCACGCCTGTTGAAATTACCGGTTTAAATGATGTACCGGAAGCCGGCGACCGTTTTGTTGTCTTTGAAGATGAGAAAACAGCCCGCCAGGTCGGGGAAGCGCGGAAACAACAGGCTGTCCAGGCGCACCGTAACGAAACCGCGCGCGTCAGCCTTGACACGTTGTTTGAGCAAATGAAGCAAGGGGAAATGAAAGAATTAAATGTGATTGTCAAAGCGGATGTGCAAGGCTCTGTAGAAGCATTGACCGCCGCTTTGCAAAAGATTGATGTGGAGGGCGTCAACATTAACGTTATCCATACGGGCGTCGGCGCGATTAATGAATCCGATGTGACGCTTGCTTCCGCTTCGAATGCGATTATTATTGGCTTTAATGTCCGCCCGGATAATAACGCCAAACGCGCAGCCGAAACGGAAAAAGTGGATATCCGCCTGCACCGCATTATCTACAAAGCGATCGAAGAAATCGAATCTGCCATGAAAGGGATGCTTGATCCGGAATACAAAGAAAAAATCATCGGCCAGGTTGAAGTGCGGCAGACGTTTAAAGTATCACGGATCGGCACGATTGCGGGCGGCTATGTCACCGACGGAAAAATCACCCGTGACAGCGGCGTGCGCGTCATCCGTGACGGCGTGGTCATTTATGAAGGTGTAATTGATACGCTGAAACGCTATAAAGATGATGTGAAAGAAGTCAACCAGGGATATGAATGCGGGATTACGATTAAAAACTTTAATGACATCAAAGAAGGAGATGTCATCGAGTCCTTTATCATGGAGGAAATTGAAAGAGCATGATTGGGAGCGCCCGTTGCGAATTTCGCATTTATGATGCCCGTTCATTGAAAGAAAAAAGGGCAGTGCTGCAAAGAATATTGACGCGGCTAAAGCAAAAATATAATGTTGCAGCCGGTGAAATGGATTTCCAGGATGCCTGGCAGCGGACCCTCGTTGAAGTCGTGACCGTTGCTTCAAGCCGGGCGGCGGCTGAAAGAGAATTGCAGCGGGCAATTCTCTTTCTGGATTCCTTCCCTGAATGGGAGCGTCTTGAAACAAATATTGAATGGCTATAAATGAGGTGTGATTGATGAATCTTCGTGCAAATAGGGTTGGCGAGCAAATGAAAAAAGAGCTGAGCGACATTATCGGGCGAAAACTAAAAGATCCGCGTGTCGGCTTTGTCACTGTAACCGATGTGGAAGTAACAGGCGATCTTCAGCAGGCAAAAGTGTACCTCACCGTCCTCGGCGATGAGGTACAAAAGAAAGACACCCTTGACGGCCTGGAAAAAGCAAAAGGCTTTATCCGCTCGGAAGTTGGCAAAAGGATCCGGCTCCGCAAAACGCCTGAACTGATTTTTGAAATCGATGAATCCATCGAATACGGCAACCGCATTGAGACGCTGATCAAAAAAATCCATGACACGGATGAATGAATGTTTCAGGAAACTGATCGGAGCCGGAACACGGTTCGGTAAGTTTCCTTTTTTTGAGTGATTCTATTGGATTTGCGAAAGGAAGTGGCGCCATGGATGGCATTTTACCGCTCTGGAAACCGGCGGGGATGACTTCCCATGACTGTGTTTTTAAAATCCGGAAGCTTTTCGGCACAAAAAAAGCAGGCCATACCGGCACGCTTGATCCGGATGTGGAAGGGGTCCTCCCGGTTTGCATCGGGCGTGCGACAAAGATTGCCGAATACCTTCAGGATGCCGGCAAAACTTACGAAGGTGAAGCAACGATCGGGATTTCAACGACGACAGAAGATGCTTCCGGCGATATCATTGAAAAAAAGGAAATTAGCCGGCCGATCAGCCGGGAAGAAATTTTAGCCGCACTCGCTTCGTTTACCGGGCATATTACCCAGATCCCGCCGATGTTTTCCGCCGTCAAGGTGAACGGAAGAAGGTTGTATGAATATGCGCGGGCGGGCATCGAAGTGGAACGCCCTAAAAGGAATGTGCAAATTTACAGCCTTGAACTATTGGACGGGCGGGAATATTTTGAAGGGCCGGTTGTGTCGTTCCGTTTCCGCGCTTCATGCAGCAAAGGCACCTATATCCGCACGCTTGCTGTTATGATCGGAGAAAAGCTCGGCTATCCGGCACATATGTCCAATCTTACAAGAATTGAAGCAGGCGGTTTTTCAAAGGAACAATGCGCCACCTTTCAGGAGATTGAAAAAGCCGCGGAAACCGGCGACAGGGAAAGCCTGCTCTACCCGCTCGAGGCCGGGATCCGCCATTTGCCGAAATGGGAAATTAGTGATACATTAGCAGAGAAAGTAAAGAACGGTGCCGTGTTGAAAAAACCGGAGACCTGGCCGGAAACAGGAGACAGGCTTGCTGTCTTTTTCCGCGGAAAAATACTCGCGGTATACGTGGCGCATTCCGGCAGGCCCGGCTTTATCAAACCGGCGAAAGTGATATAAAAAGCCTTCCGGGTATAAAACAAGGAAGGCGGCTGCTTCAATTTGTAAAAGGGAAAAGGTGAGAAATTTTGAAAACAATAACGGTCCATCATCCCCATTCCTTTAAACCCGGCGATTTTCCGCCGCTTGCCATCGCATTGGGTTATTTTGACGGCATCCATCTCGGACATCAGAAAGTGATTAAAACAGCCCGCGGGATCGCTGAAAAAAACGGATGGAAAAGCGCCGTCATGACATTTGAACCCCATCCTTCTATTGTGCTGGGAAAGAAAAAGGATGGCATTGAACTGATTACACCGCTTGAAGACAAGATCAAGTTGATTGAAAAACTTGGTGTCGATTATCTGTTCGTCGTCCGTTTTACCTCCCGTTTTGCGTCTCTTTTGCCGCAGCAATTTGTCGACCAATATCTGGCCGCACTCGGTGTGAAACATGTTGTTGCTGGTTTTGATTATACATACGGCAAATTCGGGAAAGGCAATATGGAGAATCTCCCTGAATATGCAAACGGCAGGTTCGGGATTACGGTGATTGAAAAACTGGCCCTTGAAAATACCGGGGAAAAAGTCAGCTCCACCCTGATCCGGTCAAAAATCAGGGAAGGAAAAGTCGGGGAAGTGAAGCCGCTGCTCGGGCGCGATTATGAGATCAAAGGCATTGTCGTCCATGGGGAGAAGCGGGGACGACAGCTCGGGTTTCCAACGGCAAATCTAAAGCTTACCGCGTCGTATATGCTGCCGCCAAACGGGGTATACATTGTGCAAATGAAGGTCGCGGATACGTGGCATAACGGCTTATGCAGCATTGGCTACAATCCTACGTTTAAAAATCCGGAAGAATATGAAAAAACGACAGAAGTGTATCTGCTTGATTTTTCCGATACCATTTACGGGGAAGAAGCAGTTGTCAAATGGCTTGCGCGCATCCGCGAAGAGAAAAAGTTCGCCCGCGTGGAGGACTTGATTGAAGAAATGAAACGGGATGAAACGGCAGCAAGGCGTTACTTTGAAAAACAGGGAACTGCTACTTGAGTTTTGTGCGAAAAAGTAGTATTCTATTACAGTACCGGAACCTGTGCTTGGCAGCGCGACTCACCGACGCCTGCTCGGCAACAGGGGATAGGAAACAGAGGAGGTGAACAGGATGGCGATTTCAAAAGAACGTAAAAATGAAATCATCAACCAATTTAAAATCCACGAGAACGATACCGGTTCTCCGGAAGTGCAAATTGCTGTATTGACAGAAGAAATCAACAAATTGAACGATCATTTGCGTGTCCATAAAAAAGACCACCATTCACGCCGCGGCTTGATGAAAATGGTAGGGAGACGGCGTAATTTGTTGACCTATCTGCGCAATAAAGATGTGCATCGTTACCGTGAATTGATTAACCGGCTGGGCTTGCGCCGATAAAAAAATGCAGAATGCAAAAAGCGGGAGTATTCCCGCTTTTTTGCAATGTGTTTTTCCCCCCTTAATTTTGGGAACAGATGTATTTCAAATTGCCGCCGGGTTTTCGCACTGACCTGGCGCGGCTTGTACATACATAGCAAACGGTTGATTCGTTTTTGAATCATTACCCGTGCTTATCTTTGCATAAATGTGAAACAATATAGGCAAAAAGAAAGGAGATTTTCATCTGTATGGTACAGGATAAACATACCTATACGATAGATTGGGCCGGCCGCCCGCTCACCGTGGAGATCGGCCAGCTCGCAAAACAGGCAAACGGTGCTGCACTCGTCCGTTACGGCGAAACGGCTGTCCTCAGTACAGCAACCGCTTCTAAAGAACCGAAAAATGTGGACTTTTTTCCACTGACCGTAAATTATGAGGAACGGCTATATGCTGTCGGGAAAATTCCGGGCGGCTTTATCAAAAGAGAAGGGCGCCCGAGCGAAAAAGCCATTTTGTCAAGTCGGCTGATTGACAGGCCGATCCGCCCGCTCTTTGCCGACGGCTTCCGCAATGAAGTGCAGGTTGTCAGTATGGTCATGAGCGTCGACCAGGACTGCACGCCGGAAATGGCCGCGATGCTCGGGTCTTCGCTCGCACTTTCCGTCTCCGATATTCCGTTTGAAGGCCCGATTGCCGGCGTCATCGTCGGAAGGGTGGACGGCAAGTTCCTCATCAACCCGACCGTGGAACAGATGGAAAAAAGCGACATCCATTTAACCGTTGCCGGCACAAAAGACGCCATTAATATGGTTGAAGCGGGTGCGAAAGAAGTGCCGGAAGAAGTGATGCTTGAAGCGATCATGTTCGGGCATGAGGAAATCAAGCGCCTGATTGCTTTCCAGGAAAAAATTGTGGCAGAAATCGGAAAAGAGAAAATGGCTGTCGAATTGTTCGAACTTGACGAAGAACTGGTGGAAAAAGTCAGCGGCATGTGCCGGAAAAAAATGATTGAAGCCATCCAGGTTCATGAGAAGAAAGCGCGCGAAGAAGCGATCAGAAAAGTGGGCGATGAGGTGCTTGCCCAATTTGAAGCAGAAGAAGCCGATGAAGAAACGGTCAAGCAGGTTAAACAAATTTTGCACGATATTGAAAAAGAAGAAGTCCGCAAGCTGATCACGGTCGATAAAATTCGCCCGGACGGCCGCAAAATCGATGAAATCCGGCCGCTTTCCTCCGAAGTCGGGGTTTTGCCGCGCACGCACGGTTCCGGGTTGTTTACCCGCGGGCAAACACAGGCTTTAAGCATTTGTACGTTAGGCGCTTTAGGCGACGTGCAAATTTTGGACGGGCTCGGCATTGAAGAGTCAAAACGGTTTATGCACCATTACAATTTCCCTTCATTCAGCGTCGGGGAAACCGGGCCAATGAGAGGGCCGGGCCGCCGCGAAATCGGGCACGGGGCACTGGGTGAACGTGCGCTGGAACCGGTCATTCCGGATGAAAAAGAATTTCCGTACACGATCCGGCTTGTATCCGAGGTGCTCGAATCGAACGGCTCCACTTCACAGGCAAGCATTTGCGCATCCACCCTTGCCATGATGGATGCCGGCATTCCGATTAAAGCGCCGGTTGCTGGGATTGCGATGGGGCTTGTGAAATCCGGCGAACATTATACGATTTTAACCGATATCCAGGGCATGGAAGACCATCTCGGCGATATGGACTTTAAAGTGGCCGGCACGTCGAAGGGCGTCACCGCGCTGCAAATGGATATTAAAATTGCAGGACTGTCAAGGGAGATACTGGAAGAAGCGTTGCAGCAGGCGAGAAAGGGCAGAATGCAGATTCTCGACCATATGATGTCGACGATTTCGAAAACACGTGACCATTTGTCCGTCTATGCGCCGAAGATTTTAACGATGACCATTCATCCGGATAAAATCCGCGACGTCATCGGGCCAAGCGGTAAACAAATCAATAAAATCATTGACGAAACCGGCGTGAAAATTGACATTGAACAGGATGGCACCATCTTTATTTCTTCGACGGACGAAGAGGCAAACAACAAAGCGAAGAAATTGATTGAGGATATTGTCCGGGAAGTCGAAGTCGGCAAGGTTTATCTCGGTAAAGTAAAACGGATCGAAAAATTTGGCGCTTTTGTGGAAATCTTTAACGGCAAAGACGGCCTTGTCCACATTTCCGAACTCGCCGAAGAACGCGTCCGGAAAGTCGAAGATGTTGTCAAAATCGGCGATGAAATTCTGGTCAAAGTGACGGATATTGACAGCCACGGGCGCATCAACCTTTCCCGCAAAGCTGTTTTAAAGGAGCAGCAAAAAAAAGAAAATAAATCGTGATGAAAGTCAGGGAGCCCTGGCTTTTTTTATTTGTCCCGCGCGCCCGTTCTATGCCCCTTTCCCTTTTCATACTTTTTTTAAAGAAGGGGGAAAATAACGTGAATAAAGCAAAACGCTTGATTGCGCTTGGCTTGATTGCTATTCTAGCATTGTTGCTTGCGGGAAATCCGCTTTCCACCCGGTATTTGCAGGAGCGGGCCGCCTTTAGCACAAAAGAGAACGAGCTTCAGGAAAAAATTGAACAGGCTGCAGAACGGTTTTACCGTCCGCCGGAAAATGCCAAGATTGACAGGGTTTGGAAGGCGATCCCCGGCTATAACGGGGTGGAAGTGGACAAAAAAGCTTCTTACTCGAAAATGAAACAGGACGGCCGTTACGACGAACGCAAACTGGTATTTAAACAAATTCCCCCTGCCGTCCACCTTAAAGATCTGGACCCGGCCCCCGTCTATACGGGAAATCCGGATAAACCAATGGTTGCTTTTTTAATCAATGTCGCATGGGGGAATGAATATTTGCCGGATATGCTAAAAACTTTAAAAAAGCATCATCTTCATGCTACCTTTTTCTTAGAGGGGCGATGGGCAAAAGAAAACCCTGAGCTTGCCCGCATGATTGTAAGCGGCGGGCATGAAACCGGGAACCATTCCTATACCCACCCCGATTTTAGCACTTTGCCGGAATCAAAGATCAAAAGCCAGCTGGTGAAGACAAACCGGGTGCTTGAAGCGATTACGGAAGAAAAAGTGAAGTGGTTTGCCCCGCCAAGCGGCAGTTACCGGGATGAAGCGGTAAGCATCGCAAAATCAATGGGAATGGAAACGATCATGTGGACGGTCGATACGGTCGACTGGCAGAACCCCTCCCCGGAGACGATTGTAGAGCGCGTGACTGCGAAAGCACAGGGCGGTTCGCTTATTTTAATGCATCCGACCGCTTCTACAGCGAAAGCGTTGGAACCGTTGATTGCCAGGCTGGAAAAGAAAAATTTACAAGTCGGAACCGTTTCAAAATTGCTCGATGAGGAAAGAATCATTAAAAATGAGGACGGAACATTTTTAAACAGCGAAAAGGATCCCGCTGATACAAAAGACGGCACAGAGTGAAATGAGACTGCGAGGAGGCACAACATGATACAAAAATATACTTGCCATAACGGCTTGAGGATTGTACTGGAAGAAATTCCAACTGTCCGTTCGGTTGCGATCGGCATTTGGATCGGCACCGGTTCGAGAAATGAAAATGAAAAAAACAATGGCATTTCCCATTTTCTTGAGCATATGTTTTTCAAAGGGACGGAAAAAAGGAGCGCAAAAGACATTGCCGAGGCCTTTGATGCCATTGGCGGCCAGGTGAATGCTTTTACGTCGAAAGAATATACATGCTTTTATGCGAAAGTGCTCGACACGCATGCACCGCTCGCGCTTGAAATTCTGTCGGACATGTTTTTCCACTCCACTTTTTCAGAAGATGAAATGGAACGCGAAAAAAGCGTTGTCAATGAAGAAATCAAAATGTATGAAGATACGCCGGACGATATTGTCCACGATTTGCTTGGCAAGGCCATTTATGAAAACCATCCGCTCGGCTATCCGATTTTAGGGACGGAAGAAACGCTTGCATCGTTTACGAGCGACGATCTCCATCAATATGTATATGATATGTATACCCCTGACCGCGTTGTCGTCTCCGTTGCCGGCAATGTGCTGCCGTCTTTCGTAAAGGAGATTGAAGCGTTGTTCGGTTCCTATGAAGGCGGGAAGGAAGAGACAGGCGGCGAAACGGCCGTTTTTCATACGAATGACCTTGCGCGCAAAAAAGAAACAGAACAGGCCCATCTCTGCCTCGGATTTGAGGGGAAGAAAATCGGCAGTGACGATATTTATGAGCTGATTGTCCTGAATAATATATTAGGCGGCAGCATGTCCTCCCGCCTTTTCCAAAATGTGCGGGAACAGCGGGGGCTTGCATATTCGGTGTATTCCTACCATACCGCCTATAAGGACAGCGGCATTTTAACGATTTACGGCGGAACGGGCGCCTCCCAATTGGACGAGCTGTTTGAGACGGTGCAGGAGACGCTGCAGACGCTGAAAGCAAAAGGGGTAACAGAAAAAGAAGTGCGAAACTGCAAGGAACAGTTAAAAGGGAACCTCATGCTCAGCCTGGAAAGCACGAACAGCCGCATGAGCCGGAACGGAAAGAACGAACTGTTATTAAAGAAGCACCGTTCGCTTGATGAAATGCTCGAGGAAATCGACCGTGTCACCGTGGAAAAAGTCAATGCTTGTGCGAGGGAGATTTTCTCCAAACCGTATTCGGCATCTTTAATCAGCCCGGACGGAAAATTGCCGGAGCGGTTGTCTTAAAGACGGCATATCTTTTCCATCCCCCGCATAAAATGGAATCAGTCCATGAGAGAAAGAAGGGGGAATATGCGGCTCAGCGAACTCAGCGGAAAAGAAATGGTCGATTTTAAAAAAGCGGAACGGCTCGGGGTATTGGGCGCAACGGACCTTGAAATTGATGAAGCGAGCGGAAAAGTGGAGGCCCTGATCATCCCGGTCGGAAGGCGGTTTAAAAAACAGGCGAACGAGATCCGCGTCCCGTGGAACCGGATCAGAACGATTGGTGCCGATATGATGATTTTGGAAGTGCCTGAAAACCAGTACAGCTATTAAAAAGGCAAAGAAGCATGCCGGGTATTCCGGCATTTTTCTTTGCCTTTTTTCACAAAAAACATGCTGCCGCCATAAGATATGGGGAATTCCCCATGCACATGGAAAAGAAGGTGAGGCATTTGTTGACCGGCGTCCAAATTGCCATCATAGGCGGAGATGCGCGCCAATTGGAAGTGATCCGGAAACTTGCGGATCTCGATGCGAAAATTTCATTGATCGGATTTGAACAGCTTGATTTTGTGTATTCCGGCGTCACGAAAGAAAAATTTAAAGATATCCGGTTTTCGGAAATGGATTGCGTCATTTTGCCGATTACCGGGACAGCGGATGACGGGAAAATCGATTTGATTTTTTCAAACGAAGAAGTTGTGCTGACCGGTGATATGCTGGCTGAAACGCCGCCTTATTTTACAATCTATACCGGCATCAGTAATCCTTATTTGGAACAAATTGCGAAAAAAGCGGGCCGCCGCCTTGTGAAACTATTCGAACGGGACGATGTGGCCATCTATAATTCGATTCCGACCGTTGAAGGAACGATCATGATGGCCATCCAGAACACGGAATTTACGATTCACGGCTCAAACGTTGCCGTCCTCGGCCTTGGCAGGGTCGGAATGAGCGTTGCCCGTGCTTTCCACTATCTCGGTGCGAAGGTGAAAGTCGGCGCGAGAAAAAGCGAACATCTTGCGAGGATAACGGAGATGGGACTTGCGCCTTTTCATTTAAACGATCTTGAACAGGAAGTAAAAGACATTGACATCTGCATTAATACGGTTCCACACTTGATCGTCAATGCATCCGTTATCCAAAAGATGCCTTCGCATACGCTCATTCTGGATATTGCCTCCAAACCGGGCGGGACGGATTTCCGATATGCCGAAAAGCGCGGCATTAAAGCGATGCTGGCACCGAGCCTGCCCGGCATTGTCGCGCCAAAAACAGCTGGGCGGATACTCGGAAATGTGCTCGGCCGGCTGATTGAAGAAGACGTTTTAAAAAGAAAGGGGTCATCGCCATGGATGTAAAGGGTAAAAGAATCGGCTTCGGCTTAACCGGCTCCCATTGCACTTACGCGGCTGTTTTTCCTGAAATTGAAAAGCTCGTGGCATTGGGGGCAGAAGTCATCCCGGTTGTCACGCACACAGTGAAAACGACGGATACAAGATTCGGCAAAGGCTCGGAATGGGTGGAAAAAATCGAAAAATGCACCGGGCAAAAAGCGATTGATTCGATTGTTGAAGCCGAGCCGCTCGGGCCAACCTTGCCGCTTGACTGCATGGTGATTGCGCCCCTGACCGGATTTACGATGAGCAAGCTGGCTAATGCACTCACTGATTCCCCAGTGCTAATGGCGGCAAAAGCGACGCTCCGCAATTTGAAACCGGTTGTGCTCGGCATTTCGACCAATGATGCGCTCGGATTAAACGGCGTGAATTTGATGCGGCTGATGGCAACGAAAAACATCTATTTTATTCCGTACGGGCAGGACGACCCGGTCAACAAACCGAATTCAATGGTGGCGAGAATGACTGCCCTTGTCGATACGGTTTCGCTTGCACTCGAGGGGAAACAAATCCAGCCTGTCATTGTCGAACGTTTCCGCGACGGAAAATCAAATTGAAACCGATTTAAAATTAAAAAAATACACACGGTGCCGGAAGACTTGTGATACAATAATAGCTATAAAAATGAATTTGGTTTTGGAATTGGAAGGGGAATACGCCAATGGCAAACACATCAGGTTATCACGTAGCTGTTGTCGGGGCAACCGGCGCTGTCGGCCAGCAAATGATTAAAACTTTGGTAAACCGCAAATTTCCGTATAACAAATTGACGCTGCTGTCATCTTCGCGTTCCGCCGGCAAAAAAATAACGGTAAACGGGGAAGAAATTACGGTCCAAGAAGCGGTGCCGGAAAGCTTTGAAGGAGTGGATATCGCCCTTTTCAGCGCAGGCGGGAGCGTGTCGAAAAAGTTTGCGCCGGAAGCGGTGAAACGCGGGGCAATTGTCATTGACAATACGAGCGCCTTCCGCATGGACCCAGAAGTGCCGCTTGTGGTCCCGGAAGTAAACGAAGAAGACATTCAAAAACATAACGGCATCATCGCCAATCCGAACTGCTCGACGATCCAGATGGTTGTTGCGTTGGAACCCGTCCGCAAAAATTTCGGCCTGAAGCGGGTGCTCGTTTCCACGTACCAGGCTGTCTCCGGTTCGGGCGCGGCTGCCATCCAGGAGCTGAACGACGAGACGAAGGCGTTGCTTGAAGGGCAGACTTACGAGCCGCATGTACTGCCGGTAAAAGGTGACAAAAAGCATTACCAGATTGCGTTTAATGCCATCCCGCAAATCGATGTGTTTACGGACAACGGCTTTACATTTGAAGAAATGAAAATGATCAACGAAACGAAAAAAATCATGCATATGCCGGAATTAAAAGTTTCCGCCACATGCGTCCGGATTCCGGTTGCAACCGGCCACTCGGAATCGGTTTATTTTGAAACCGAAAAGGACGGCATAAATGCTGGGCAGATCCGGGAAGTGCTCGCGTCTGCACCTGGTGTTGTACTGGAAGACCGCCCCGAAGAACAGATTTACCCGATGGCCGTCAATGCGGTCGGCAAGTATGACACATTTGTCGGGCGGATCCGCAAAGACCCGGATGAAGACAACGGATTCCATATGTGGGTTGTTTCCGACAATTTGCTGAAAGGCGCTGCCTCAAATTCCATCCAGATTGCGGAAAGCCTGATCAGGATGGGGCTCATCTGATTTGTGGACAATTTAGGCTGACCTTTTTGCAATATTGGTGATAAGATATAGGGAAAGAAAAGTTATGCCGGAATCCGGTATCGGAGAGGGTTCCATTTCCTGATATATTTTATGGACACGTATGCCGTTTCCTTTCCGGCCGGGAAGGAAACGGTTTAAAAACGGCCGGCCCTTAAAACGGCCTTTGGCAAAAAAACGGCCGGCAAAGCCCGCACGTTACCGGAATCACTGTTCTTATTTATCAGTTCATAACAGAGGTGTTCTTCATTGAAAATCGTTGTCCAAAAATTCGGCGGCACATCCGTACGGGATCATGATGCAAGAATGCATGCCAAACATCATGTAGAAAAAGCGCTGGAAGAAGGCTATAAGGTGGTTGCCGTCGTTTCGGCGATGGGTCGCAAAGGGGAACCGTATGCAACAGATACGCTCCTGTCACTCGTTGGCGGATCCGACACCTGTTTAAGCAGGCGTGAGCAGGATTTACTGTTGTCAACCGGCGAAATCATCTCCAGCCTTGTGTTTGCCAATATGTTAAACGCACACGGCATCAGTGCGTGTGCCCTGACCGGTGCGCAAGCCGGTTTCCACACGAACGCGGAGCATACCAATGCGAAAATCACGGACATGAAGTGCGACCGTGTCCTGCGTGAACTGAAACTGCACGATGTTGTCGTCGTTGCAGGATTTCAAGGAGCCGCAAAAAACGGGGACGTCACCACGCTTGGACGCGGGGGCAGTGACACATCCGCTGCGGCGCTCGGTGCTGCGCTTCAGGCGGAGTGGATTGATATTTTTACCGATGTGGAAGGCATCATGACAGCTGACCCGCGGATTGCTGAAAATGCGCGGAAGCTTCAGGTTGTCACGTATAACGAGGTCTGCAATATGGCTTATCAGGGCGCAAAAGTGATCCATCCGCGCGCCGTTGAAATCGCGATGCAGTCGAAAGTGCCGATCCGCATCCGGTCCACTTATTCCGACGATATCGGTACGCTTGTCACATCTTTAAGCCACCGTCAGAAACTCGGGACCGATATAAAAGAACGCACTGTTACCGGAATTGCGCATGTACCGAATGTTTCACAGATCAAAGTATATGCAAAAGACGGGCAGTATGATTTGCAGACGGTTGTGTTTAAAGCGATGGCTGCTGAAAATATCAGTGTCGATTTTATCAATATTTCCCCGACAAGCGTTGTCTACACGGTTTCAGGAGAGGTGGCAAACCGGGCTGAAGCGGTGCTGAAAAAACTGGGGCATGAACCGGTAATTGAACGGAACTGCGCCAAAGTATCGATTGTCGGCGCCGGGATTGCGGGCGTGCCGGGTATCACGTATAAAATCGTGTCGGCGCTTTCCGAAAAAGGGATCCGGATTTTACAGTCTGCTGACAGCCATACAACCATCTGGGTGCTGGTGAAGCAGGAAGATCTGGTTACAGCGGTCAATGCCCTTCATGATGCCTTTAATTTAGAAAGCGAAACGGAAACGTATGAAATTCATGCGTAAAAAATGAAAGATTTTCTGCCGGGTGTTTTCACCTTGCAACTTGCAAAACCTGGCAGGATGAGGAGTGTAAGTATGAGTCGTTTCGGAAAAGTTTCAACGGCAATGGTGACGCCTTTTGACCATAAAGGGAATCTGGATTTGCAAAAGGCGGCAAAGCTGGTTGATTATTTAATTGAAAACGGGACAGAATCTTTGGTTGTTGCTGGAACAACGGGGGAATCCCCGACACTTTCGCCTGAGGAAAAAACCGCGCTGTTCAAGCAGGTTGTGAAAACGTCAGACGGGCGGGTACCGGTCATTGCCGGAACAGGGAGCAACAATACGTATGCTTCGATCGAATTGACGAAGCGTGCGGAATCATGCGGCGTGGATGCCGTTATGGCTGTCGGCCCGTATTATAACAAGCCGAACCAGGCTGGCATGTATGCCCATTTCAAAGCGATTGCAGAATCCACGAGCCTCCCGGTTGTCATTTACAACATCCCTGGCCGGTCGGCTGTCAATATTGAACCGGGAACGATCATCGAACTTTCCAAAATCCCGAATATCGTTGCGGTAAAAGAAGCAAGCGGGGATTTGGATGCGATGGCGCAAATTATTGCCCGTACGCCGGATGATTTTGAATTGTACAGCGGGGATGATGGCCTGACAATTCCCGTGCTTTCAATCGGTGGGGCGGGTGTGATTTCGGTTGCTTCCCATGTTGCCGGCCCGGCCCTACAGGAAATGGTGCAAGCCTTTTTTGCCGGGGATGTAACAAAAGCGGCAAAACTGCATCAAAAGCTGCTTCCATTGATGCGCGGCCTGTTTATGGCGCCTAATCCGGCACCGGTCAAAACCGCTTTGCAATTAAAAGGGATGGATGTCGGCGGCGTCCGCCTCCCGCTCGTTCCGTTAACAAAAGAAGAACGGGAAACCATTCACCGCCTGCTTGGCGATCTTTAAGCAAAAAAACGGCCCTTCCGGAAAAACGGACAGGGCCGTTTTCTTTTGCTTAAGTGATCCCATACCGGCTTCGGGAAAGGAAAACAGGCCCCGTTTCTGCGAATCTTCCGGCAAACAGCAGATAGCGGAAATGGGCAGCATTTGTCGATAGAAATATCACACGCTCTTCATTGACCGGATATACCCTTTTCGGTTAAGCTATACATAAGAGAAAGGATCGGACAGCAATTTATTTTTACGGGCTCAGAAAGTCTTTTTCGATAGAACTGGAACGGTGCAAGTGATCGTGCGGGCGCCTCATGCAAGGCATGACGTTTTTAAAGGGATGCGGCGGGAGAGCCGGCCGCTTATTTTTATGCCGGAAACTTGAATATGCGCAAAGCCGTATCGGACGGAATCCGGCAACCCTTTGCGATCTATCAAAAAGAAACGTGATTCCTGCTCTAGAATTTCAGACAACACGGGAGGAAAAGAATTTTGCGTAAGGAAAAAAACGAAACCATTAAGGTCATTCCTTTAGGAGGAATTGGTGAAATCGGAAAGAATATGTACGTGGTGGAAACCGGAGAGGATCTGTTTGTGCTCGATGCCGGGCTGATGCTACCGGAAGACGAAATGCTCGGGATCGATATCGTCATCCCGGATTTTACTTATTTAATGGAAAACAGGCAGCGGATAAAAGGGATTTTCCTGACACACGGGCATGAGGACGCGATTGGCGCCCTGCCGTATATCCTGATGAAACTGAACGTGCCGGTGTATGCCACAAAGTTTACCGTCGCGCTGGCGAAAGAAAAATTGAAGGAATTAAAAGTGAAAAAGCATATCCGCTTTACGGAAATCAATGCCGACACGGTTCTCCATTTTGATGCTTGCGATATTCACTTTTTCAAAACAACGCATAGCATTCCCGACTCGGTCGGCATTTGCATTTCCACATCGGAAGGCAATATTGTGTATACCGGCGATTTTAAATTTGACCAGGAACTGGGCGGGCATTATCGTTCGGAAATCGGAAAAATGTCGAAAATCGGTGAAGAAGGCGTGCTGCTGTTACTATCCGACAGCACGGAAGCGGAACATCCAGGGTACACGACCCATGAGTCTGTTGTGGCGGAAGAAATAACGGATGCTTTCTACGATGCGAAGGGCCGGATTATTATCGCAAGCTTTGCCTCGAATTTAATCAGGGTGCAGCAAGTGCTCGATGCGGCTTCTGCTACCGGCCGCAAAGTTGCGTTTGTCGGAAATTATCTTGAAAAAATATATAAAATTGCATTAAAATTGGGATACTTGCAGGCCCGGACAGAGGATCTCATCATCCCGCTCCAACAAATTTCAAAATACCGGGACGAAGAACTGGCAATTTTGACAACAGGGAGCCAGGGGGAACCGTTTCTCGTCCTCCAGAAAATGGCGAAAAAGAACCATAAGCAGGTCAATATTCAAAAAGGGGATACGGTTATCCTTGCCACAACGCCGTCTCCGGGGCTGGAACTGTTCATGGCGAAAACGATCGACATGCTGTACCGTACAGGAGCCGATGTTTACGCGGGCGACCGGAAAATTCATGTGACCGGCCACGGCTGCCAGGAAGATTTAAAGCTGATGCTTGATTTAATGAGGCCTAAATACTTTGTCCCGATCCAGGGGGAATACAGGAGCCTGTATGCCCATGCAAAACTGGCGTACAAAACGGGGATGCCGAAAGAGTCAGTCATCATCTCCAGCAACGGGGAAGTATTGGAATACAAGCACGGCAAATTCCAAGCGAGCAGCCGGGTTGCTTCCGGCAATATTCTCATTGACGGAATCGGCGTTGGCGATGTCGGCAATATTGTATTGCGGGATCGAAAACTTTTAAGCCAGGACGGGATATTGGTTGTCGTCGTCACGCTTGATAAAAAGCATAAAAAACTGGCTGCTGGCCCTGAAATTATCTCGCGCGGGTTCGTCTATGTACGCGAATCCGAAAAGCTGATCAGCCATTCGTCCAACATCGTAAAAGAAGTGGTGGAGCAGAACACGTCACAGGAAGCTTTTGACTGGACGAGTATTAAACAGGGGATCCGCGACCATCTCAGCTCCTTTTTATATGAGCAGACGAAAAGGCGCCCGATGATCCTGCCAATTATTATGGAAGTTTGATGCTTAAACGACAGAGGGCGGGGCGGGGGTTCCCGCGTGCCCGCGCTCATTGCGGCACAAGGCCCGCCTGGTGCACCATTAAAAATGCAAAGCAAAGCCCCGCTTCCGGTTCCGGAAACCGCGGGGCTTCCGTATGAAAACCCCTTCCATGCAAATAATAAGGCGTAAAGGCGTCACGCCCTTACATTACAGGCAAAAAGGGGTTTTAGAAAAATGAGCGACCAGCAACCGAATAAAGAAGAACCGAAAGAAGGAAATGCGGCATCCGCGCTTGTAGAGAAAATCCAGCAGCTCGGCCAGACAAATGTGCCGCAGCTCGGGCAGGACTCCAATATCCACTGCCTGGCCATCGTCGGCCAGATTGAAGGGCATCTGCAGCTGCCGCCCCAAAATAAAACGACAAAGTATGAGCATATGATCCCCCAGCTTGTGGCGATTGAACAAAATCCGAAAATTGAAGGGGTGCTCGTCATTCTGAACACGGTCGGAGGGGACGTGGAGGCCGGGCTTGCCATTTCCGAAATGCTTGCTTCCCTTTCCAAACCCACTGTTTCGATTGTGCTCGGCGGGGGGCATTCCATCGGCGTGCCGATCGCTGTATCCTGTTCGTATTCCTTTATTGCTGAAACCGCGACGATGACGATTCATCCGATCCGGCTCACAGGCCTTGTCATTGGCGTCCCGCAAACGTTTGAATATCTGGATAAAATGCAGGAACGGGTGATCAAGTTTGTGACGCGGCATTCGCATGTGGAAGAAGAGGTTTTTAAGGACTTAATGTTTGCGAAAGGAAATTTGACAAGGGATATCGGCACCAATATTGTCGGTCAGGAAGCCGTCCAGTACGGTTTGATTGATGAAGTGGGCGGGATTGGCAAAGCGCTTGGCAAATTAAACAGCCTCATTGAAAAATACCGGGATGAAAAAGGGAAAGAGGGGCTGATCCAATGATTCTCTATACGATGATGCCGCAGGAGCTGATTTTTCCTGAAGATGCAAACGCCTGGAATAAAATTAAAATGTTAAACGTAAAAGGCGTGCCGGTACTGGCAGAGCAGCTTGATGAAGGGTACCGGATTACCCGCATTCTCAGCTCCAATCCTTTCGACTATCTGAATCCGGAGCTTGCACCCGGAAATGTGATTCGCCATTTCGGACCGTAAACCACCCGGGCCGCAAATATGCTATAATATGTTAAAACAAGCAGCCACACAGGCTGCTTTCTTGCATCCCGTTCCGGCAGGCAAGACTGAAAAATACGTTTTCACTATCGAAGGTGGTTATATGGCGAAAAAAAAGCGGCGCAGAAGAAAAAAAGCTGCTGAACAAATCAAGATAGATTTAAAGTTTGAGCTGCTCGGTATCATCCTGCTTACGCTCGGCATTTTTACCCTTTACCATATCGGCAAAACGGGCACAACCCTGATTCTGTTCTTCCGGTTTTTCTTCGGCCGGCTGTACTGGGTTGCGGTTGCCTCTCTGGTCGTGCTCAGCGTTTTTCTCATGATTAAACGGGCATGGCCTGCATTTTTCACTGTCCGCATGACCGGTTTTTATTTATTATTTGCGAGCGCCCTCCTATACTGCCATGAGCGGCTTATCGGGTCATTGGCAAATGCGCATGAACTGTCCGGCAACAGCGCGGTCGAAAATACGATCAGGATCTGGCATCAGGAAGAGCAGATCTGGTGGAAGCTTGTGCTCGGCGGGGATGTGCACGGCAATATTTTCAGTACGCAGATCGGCGGCGGCATGGCAGGTGCAATTTTGTATGCGGCCTCCCATTTTTTATTTGACTCGGCGGGTACGAAAATCATTTGCGTTTTACTCGCGCTCATCGCTCTGATGCTTTTAACGGGCAAGCCTGTAAGCCCGTATGTGGAAAAGGCATTGGAAGGGCTCTGGCTGTTTTTAAAAAAGCAATGGAACCAGATGAAAACAGAGTTCCAGGCATGGCGGGAAGCTAAAAAAGAAAAACAGGAAAAGAAACGGCAGAAAGCGCCGTCGCAGCCGCAATCCGCCTCCGCAGACGGGGAAGTCAGCGACGGGGATGCCGGACCGGCAGGCGAGGAAACGCCTCCCCCGATTATTTCCAGCTTTACGGAGCAGTATGCCGGCACGGCTCCGCAAGCGGAAGAAGCGCAGCCGGAAACGCCGGATACAGAAGCGGAAGAGGACCATACGCCTCCGATCCAGTTTACGGAATATGAAAATGAAGACTATCAATTGCCGCCCCTGACGCTGTTAAATAGGCCGCGGGCAGCGGACCAGAGCAGCGAATATAAAGCAATCCATGCCAATGCGGCAAAACTCGAACGGACTTTCCAAAGCTTCGGGGTTAAGGCGCGTGTAACACAGGTGCATTTAGGTCCTGCCGTTACAAAATACGAAGTGCACCCTGATGTCGGCGTGAAAGTCAGCAAGATTGTCAGTTTAAGTGACGACATTGCCCTTGCGCTGGCGGCGAAAGATATTCGGATGGAAGCGCCGATCCCGGGAAAATCAGCGATCGGCATCGAAGTCCCGAATAAGGAAATCGCGGTCGTATCGCTCAGGGAAGTGCTTGAAGGAAAGGAAAATAACCCGCAGGCAAAACTGCAGATCGGGCTGGGCCGGGATATTACAGGGCAGGCGGTACTCGCAGAGCTGAATAAAATGCCTCACCTGCTTGTGGCCGGCGCAACGGGGAGCGGGAAAAGCGTGTGCATTAACGGGATCATTACGAGCATCTTAATGCGCGCCAAACCGCATGAAGTGAAAATGATGATGATTGACCCGAAAATGGTCGAATTGAATGTTTATAACGGTGTCCCGCATTTGCTTGCACCGGTTGTGACCAATCCGAAAAAAGCTTCCCAGGCGCTGAAAAAAGTCGTGAATGAGATGGAGCGGAGGTATGAGCTTTTTTCCCATACCGGCACACGCAACATCGAAGGATACAACGATCATATTAAAAAAAGCAACATCGAAACAGGGGACAAGCAGCCGCTTTTGCCTTATATCGTTGTCATTATCGATGAGCTTGCCGATTTAATGATGGTGGCAAGCGGCGATGTGGAAGATTCCATTACGCGGCTGTCGCAAATGGCGCGGGCGGCAGGTATTCATCTGATTATTGCCACGCAACGGCCGTCTGTTGATGTCATTACCGGTGTCATTAAAGCGAACATCCCGTCAAGAATCGCTTTTGCCGTGTCTTCGGCGACTGACTCGAGAACGATTTTGGATACGGGTGGCGCGGAAAAACTGCTTGGCCGCGGGGACATGCTGTTTTTGCCGGTTGGGGCTTCCAAACCGGTACGCGTCCAGGGCGCTTATCTTTCCGATGAAGAAGTTGAAGAAGTCGTTGATTTCGTCATTTCCCAGCAAAAAGCACAGTACCAGGAAGAGATGATTCCGGAAGAGCCTCAGGACCAACCGGATTTCGACGATGAATTATATGATGAAGCGGTTCTCTTAATCTCGGAAATGCAGACCGCTTCCGTCTCCATGTTGCAGCGCCGTTTCCGGATTGGCTATACAAGGGCGGCGCGGCTGATTGATGCAATGGAGGCAAGAGGGGTTGTCGGGCCGTATGAAGGCAGCAAGCCGCGTGCGGTTTTAATCCCGAAACCTTCAGAAGAACAGAGCTCATAGCACGCCAAAGAAAAAACCTGCGCACACCTTAGCGGCCACAAAACGCCGCGGTGCGCGCAGGTTTTACTATTTTCGACAAAAATATAAATTTATGTTTCTTTCGCAATTAAAAAATGATATATTTATGTCGGTAAGCAGGATAATAGGCTGTTTCTAAAGACTGTTATCCAAAATAACTTTCCCGGGGGGAACAAAAGTGAAAAAACGTAAATTTGGTTTGGCTCTTGCCGCTGTCCTGGCAGCAGGGACGCTTCTCGGCGCATGCGGCACAAAGAGCGACAATTCCGCAAGCAAAGGTAAGGACAAGTTCACCGTTGCACTCGTAACCGATACGGGCGGAATTGACGATCGTTCTTTTAACCAGTCGGCATGGGAAGGCTTACAGCAGTTCGGGAAGGACAATCACTTATCAAAAGGTAAAGGCGGCTTTGACTATTTGCAATCCAAATCGGATGCAGATTACACAACAAATCTGAACACGGCCGTCCGGAACCAGTTTGACCTCGTTTACGGCGTCGGCTACAAGCTGAAGCCGGCCATTGAAAAAATTGCGGATCAGCGTAAAAATACCAATTTCGCAATCATTGACGATGTCATTACCGGAAAGAAAAATGTGGCAAGCATTACGTTTAAAGAACAAGAAGGTTCCTTCCTTGTCGGGGTCGTGGCAGGCCTGGCGACAAAAACAAATAAAATCGGATTTATCGGCGGGACAGACAGCGATTTGATCAACAAATTCGCAGCCGGGTTCCGTGCGGGCGTCAAAGCTGCCAATCCGAAAGCAAATGTGCAAATTCAATATGTCGGCTCGTTTGATGATGCAAGCAAAGGGCAGTCGATGGCTTCAGCAATGTATAAATCCGGCATCGACGTGATTTATCATGCAGCCGGTGGCAGCGGGAAAGGCGTCTTTACAGAAGCGAAAAATATAAAACAGAATGATCCGAACA
Source organism: Weizmannia sp. FSL K6-3076 (assembly GCF_038007245.1). Lineage (NCBI taxonomy): Bacteria > Bacillati > Bacillota > Bacilli > Caryophanales > Bacillaceae > Heyndrickxia > Weizmannia sp. FSL K6-3076. Next base: position 1,372,147 of record NZ_JBBOWU010000001.1, read on the forward strand.
AAAACGTCTGGGTGATCGGTGTGGACCGCGACCAGGCAGATGAAGGAAAGGTAACGGTTAAAGGAAAGGAATACAATGTGACACTGACTTCAATGGTCAAACGGGTTGATAAGGCAGTTATCGATTTATCGACCAGAGCGAAGGACGGCAAATTTCCGGGTGGGAAAAATATTGTTTACGGCTTGAAAGAAGATGCCATCGGGATTGCGCCGACACAGGACAATTTAACGCCTGAAATGAAATCGGCCGTGAAAGACTGGAAACAAAAGATCATTAACGGGAAAGTGAACATTCCGTCAAAATTGAAGTAATCGATCCATCTCACGGGACTGGTTTTTGCCGGTCCCGTGTTAAAAATGTTTAAAAAATGAAACAATTTCAGCCACAAAGGCAGGGCGGATTCCCCGAAGCTGCTGTCTAAAGACGCCATGACGATTGCTTTCTTTATACCCCAATGTTAAGGAGTGATAAAGGGTGGATTACGTAATTGAAATGCTCCATATTCGCAAAGAATTTCCGGGAATTGTTGCGAACGATGACATCACCCTGCAGGTAAAAAAAGGAGAAATCCACGCGCTGCTTGGAGAAAACGGCGCCGGAAAGTCGACGTTAATGAATGTGCTTTTCGGGCTGTATCAGCCGGAAAAGGGAGAAATCCGTGTAAACGGCCAGAAAGTGAACATTACCGATCCGAATGTCGCAAATGATCTCGGCATCGGCATGGTTCATCAGCATTTTATGCTCATTGATAAGTTTACGGTGACTGAAAATATTATCCTCGGCAAGGAACCGAAAAAATCCTTTACCATCGATATCAAAAAAGCGGAACAGCAAGTCCGGGAAATTTCCGACCGTTACGGGCTGGATGTGGATCCGCAAGCGAAAATTTCAGATATTTCCGTCGGTATGCAGCAGCGGGTGGAAATTTTAAAAACGCTGTACCGGGGCGCAGAAATCCTTATTTTTGACGAACCAACGGCCGTGCTTACGCCACAGGAGATCCATGAACTGATCGGCATCATGAAGACGCTGATCCAGGAAGGAAAATCCATCATTTTAATCACCCACAAATTGAAAGAAATTATGGAAGTATGCGACAGGGTTACCGTCATCCGCAAAGGGAAGGGCATCGGGACGCTCAATGTCCAAGATACAAACCCGCAGGAGCTCGCCCATTTAATGGTCGGGCGGGATGTCCTTTTCAAGACGGAAAAAACGGAGGGCCGCCCGGGGCAAAATGTGCTTGAAATCGAGCAATTGCATGTGAAAGATTCACGCGGGGTGGAAGCGGTCAGAGGGCTGGATTTAACGGTCAGGGCCGGCGAAATTGTCGGTATTGCCGGTGTGGACGGTAACGGGCAATCAGAGCTGATTGAAGCGATTACAGGGCTCAGAAAAGCAGACAGCGGCACGGTCCGCCTGAACGGTAAAAACATTACGAACTTAAGGCCGCGCAAAGTAACGGAAGCGGGCGTCTCCCATATTCCCGAGGACAGGCATAAATACGGGCTTGTACTCGATTATACGATCGGGGAAAACATGGTGCTGCAAACGTATTACAAAAACCCAATGTCCCGTAACGGTATCTTAAATTACAAAGAAATTTATAAAAAGGCAAAATCGATTATTGCAGAATTCGATGTCCGTACCCCAAGCGAATTTACAAAAGCGCGGGCGCTCTCAGGGGGAAACCAGCAGAAAGCGATCATCGGGCGTGAAGTGGACCGCGATCCGGACCTTTTGATTGCGGCACAGCCGACCCGCGGGCTTGATGTCGGGGCAATTGAGTTTATCCACAGGCGGCTGATTGAACAGCGAGACCACGGAAAGGCTGTCCTGCTTGTATCGTTTGAACTGGATGAAATTATGAACTTAAGTGACCGGATTGCCGTCATCTACGAAGGAGCCATCATTGATATTGTCGATCCGAAGCAGACGACAGAACAGGAGCTCGGGCTCTTGATGGCCGGTTCCAAAAAAGAAAGGGAAGGTGAACAAACCAATGTCTAACCGAACATTGAACCTTCTGATCCCTGTCGTGTCTGTCATTCTCGGACTTTTGGCAGGCGCATTGATTATGCTTGTCAGCGGCTATAACCCGGTGGATGGATATATTGCACTCTGGAACGGCGCTTTCGGCCAGGCTTTTTACGTCGGCGAAACGCTGCGGCTTGCAACGCCTTATATTTTTGCGGGGCTTGCCATTGCCTTTGCGTTCCGGACCGGGCTGTTTAATATCGGGGCTGAAGGCCAGCTGATCGTCGGGTGGATTGCGGCTGTCTGGGTCGGCGTTGCTTTTGATCTGCCAAAAGTGATCCACTTGCCGCTCGCGATACTTGCCGCCTGCTGCGCCGGGGCATTTTGGGGATTCATTCCCGGCCTTTTGAAAGCGCGGCTCAGGGTGCACGAAGTGATTGTGACCATTATGATGAATTATATTGCGCTGCACACATCCAACTATTTAATCCGGAATGTGCTTTCAAAACAGCAGGATACGACACCGCATATTCATCATTCGGCATCGCTTTCGTCTCCGTTTTTTCAGAAGATTACTGACTTTTCCACTTTGCACAATGGCATTTACCTTTCTTTGGTTGCTGTTGTGGTGATGTGGTTTATCATTGAAAAGACCACGCTCGGCTTTGAACTGAAATCGGTCGGGTTTAACCAGAGCGCATCCGAATACGCTGGCATGAGTGTGAATCGCAGCATTATCCTTTCTATGGTCATCTCCGGTGCTTTTGCCGGGCTCGGCGGCGCAATGGAAGGGCTCGGGAATTACGGCTTTGCCTTTTTGCAATCTAACTTCTCCGGCATCGGGTTTGACGGTATTGCAGTGGCGCTGCTCGGCGGGAATACAGCGCCCGGCGTTTTAATCGCAGCTGTTTTATTCGGCGCTTTAAAAGTCGGCTCGCTGAACATGCCGGTCGATGCCAACGTGCCGAATGAGCTGGTCAACATTGTCATTGCTTTGATTATTCTTTTTGTCGCATCCGGCTATATCATCAAATGGTCCCTGGCCCGTTTGAAAAGGGAGGCGAAATAAAATGCATTTTATGACCGCTTTGGAAATCATTATTTCGGCGTCTTTACTATCTGCAGCACCGCTTATTTTTACTGCTTTGGGGGGCGTTTTCTCCGAACGTTCCGGCGTGGTGAACATCGGCCTTGAAGGGTTAATGATCATGGGGGCTTTTATATCGATTGTCTTTAATTTAACGTTTTCTCATGCCCTGGGCGCCTGGACGCCGTGGATCGCGGTAGTGGTGGCGATGCTTGTCGGCGGATTATTTGCCTTGATCCATGCGGCTGCATCCATTTCTTTCCGCGCCGACCAGACTGTCAGCGGCGTTGCGATTAACTTCCTTGCGCTCGGCGTCGCGATGTTTCTCATCAAAAACATTTACGGGAAAGGCCAGACCAATACGATCAGCGAATATTTCCAGCAGGTGGATGTTCCCGGCCTCAGCCATATTCCCGGGATCGGCAAACTGTTTTTCCAGGGGATTACATACCCTTCTTACATTGCCATCCTGATTGCGATTCTCGTCTGGTTTATCCTTTACAAAACGCCGTTCGGCCTACGCCTCCGTTCGGTCGGGGAACATCCGATGGCGGCCGATACGATGGGCATCAATGTTGTAAAAATGCGCTACTTTGCCGTCTTTTTATCCGGTGTATTCGGCGGAATCGGCGGGGCCGTGTACGCACAGTCGATCACCCTGAATTTCAGTTCTTCGACGATTTCAGGGCAAGGGTATATGGCGCTGGCTGCGATGATTTTCGGCAAATGGAATCCGCTCGGCGCGATGGGGGCCGCTTTATTTTTCGGATTTGCACAGAGCCTCAGCATCGTTGGCAACAGCATTCCGTATTTGAAAGAAATCCCGAGCGTTTATTTGCTCATTGCGCCGTATGTCCTGACCATTCTGGCACTCGCCGGATTCATCGGGCGTGCGGAAGCCCCGAAAGCAGACGGCGTCCCTTATATCAAGGGTGAACGCTAGGTTATTCCATCCGGCATCAGGCTGCTTTTCCCGCCTGGTGCCGGTTTCTTTATGTGCCGTAAAACTTGCCGGGACACCTGTCTCCCTTGTATAGTAAAATTAATGCATTTACAGGTTAAACAACCCCCTAGTCAGGCATACTTTTACTATTGGCACGAAGCTCGTTGAAAAAGGAGGATCCATATGGCCATTTCAAAAGAGACGGTTCGCAAAATGAAAGGGTACACACTACATACCATCAAAACGGACAAATACAAAACGAATACGCTTGTATGGAAAATGAAAGCACCGCTTGAAAAAGACACGGTTACGCTGCGGGCCCTGCTCCCGAATGTGCTTCAAAGCAGCACGAAGCGTTTGAATACGACCGCAAAATTAAGGGCGTATCTCGATGATTTGTACGGCGCTCATTTTTATGTCGATACGGCCAAAAAAGGGGAATACCATATTCTAACCTTTACGATTGAAATTGCGAACGAAAAGTTTTTGCAGGATGCAGAACCGCTGCTCCAACGGGGGGTTGAATTTTTGGCGGAAGTTTTGCTGAACCCGCATGCAGACGGCGGGCAGTTTGACAGCCAAACGGTGGAAAAGGAAAAACGGGTGCTGAAACAGCGGATCCAGTCTGTATACGATGATAAAATGCGGTATGCAAGCATGCGGCTGATTGAAGAAATGTGCAAAGGAGAGCCGTACGCACTGCAGGCAAACGGTGTTCTTGATGATGTGGACGCCATCACGCCTGCCGATCTTTATCAATATTATCAAAAAGCCATCCGGGAAGATGAACTGGACTTATTTGTGACAGGTGATGTCGATGAAGACCGGCTTGCGGCCATTTGCGAATGCCTGCGTTTTCCGGACCGCGAGCCGACACGCGCTGCCGCAAGAACGCTTCAAAAGGTCTCCAGCGTCAAAAAAATCAAAGAATCGCAGGATATCCGCCAGGGCAAGCTGAATATCGGCTACCGCACCAATATTACGTTCGGAGACAGCGATTATTTTCCGCTCCAGATGTTTAACGGCATTTTCGGCGGTTTTTCCCACTCCAAGCTTTTCCTGAATGTACGGGAGAAAGAAAGCCTTTGCTATTATGTCGCGAGCCAGATCGAGAGCCATAAAGGGCTGATGATGGTGATGAGCGGCATCGAATCCGCGAATTTTGACAAGGCCGTCTCCATTATTGAAAAACAGCTGGAAGCAATGAAAAACGGTGATTTCAGTGAGCAGGAAATCGGGCAAACGAAAGCCGTTATCCGCAACCAGCTGCTTGAGTCAACGGATACATCCCGCGGCCTCGTTGAAATTTTGTACCATAACGTCATTGCCGGCACCAAGACCGGCGTGGAAGACTGGATAAGGGAAATCAAGGCAGTCGGAAAAGGGGAAATTGTGAAAGTGGCGGCAAAAATTGAACCCGATACGATCTACTTCTTGTCCGGAATGGAGGGGAAATAAATGGAAACCCAACAATTCAGCCAGCTTGGCGAAACGCTTTACGGTGAAACACTTGATAACGGATTAAAAGTCTATGTGCTCCCGAAGCGCGGGTTTAACAAAACATTTGTCACGTTTACGACAAAATACGGTTCTGTTGACAACACGTTTGTCCCGCTTGGAAAAAGCGATTTTGTGCGGGTCCCGGACGGCATTGCCCATTTTCTCGAACATAAAATGTTTGAAAAAGAAGACGGGGATGTGTTTCAGCAATTCAGCCGGCAGGGCGCATCCGCCAATGCTTTTACAAGTTTTAACCGGACGGCCTATCTGTTTTCAAGCACCGATCAGGTGATGAAAAACCTGGAAACGCTGGTCGATATGGTGCAAGCGCCGTATTTTACCGCACAGACGGTTGAAAAAGAAAAGGGAATTATCGGCCAGGAAATCATGATGTACAATGACAACCCGGACTGGCGGCTGTATTACGGCCTGATTGAAAATTTATATGCCAACCACCCGGTAAAAATTGACATTGCCGGGACGGTTGATTCGATTGCAAAAATCACCGCGGAGCAATTGTACGAGTGTTACCATACATTTTATCATCCGAGCAATATGCTGCTGTTTGCCGTCGGAAATGTATCGCCGGATGAGGTTCTTTCTTTTATGAGAGAAAACCAGGCGAAGAAAAAGTACGAAAAAGCACCGGAGATTAAAAGGCGTTTTCCGGAAGAACCAGCACAGGCGGCCGAAAAAGAGCAGAAATTGCATATGAATGTGCAGATTCCAAAATGCCTTGTTGGCGTTAAGGCGCTTCATACGAGCCAGCGCGGCGCTGAAATGCAAAAGAACGAACTTGTGGTCAATCTTCTCCTTGACATGCTGTTCGGGCGCAGTTCAGATGCGTACAATGCGTTGTACAATGACGGCCTGATCGACACCAGTTTTTCTTTTGACTATTCCCAGGAGCAGGGATTTGGATTTGCGATGGCCGGAGGGGATACGAAAGATCCGGACCTTTTGGCAAAACGGCTGAAAGAGGTGATGATTGCGGCAAAAGAAGGAAAAGGTTTGGCGGAAGAAGCGCTTGAACGGACGAAAAAGAAAAAAATTGGGGGATTCCTGCGCCAGCTGAATTCACCTGAATTTATCGCCAACCAGTTTACAAGATATGCGTTTAATGATATGAATTTATTTGACGTCGTCCCTGCGCTTGAACAAATCCGGTTCAGTGATGTGCTGGAAACGGCGGAAGCTTTTTTTGAAGAAGAACGGTTTACCGTTTGCCAAGTTTTACCGAAATAACCCGGGACTCTCCCGGGTTTTTAAGTGGGGGAGAAAATTGAAAAAGTTTGCGTTGATTACGGGTGCGAGTGGCGGCATCGGGAAGGCAACAGCTGAAATGCTGGCAAAAGAAGGATGGAATTTGTATTTGCATTACCATCAAAATGAAGCGGCCATCAAAGAACTGCTTTCCATTTGCCGGCATTTCGGGGCGGAAGCGATCCCGATCCGCGCCGATCTTGCAACGGACGGCACCGTAAAAACGATTGCAGAAAATGTTTTTCATCTCGATGCGATCATCCATGCGGCCGGCATTTCCCACTACGGGCTGCTTTCGGATATCGATGAGGCAGCCATTGACAAGCTTTACCGGATTCATGTGAAGGCGCCGCTTCTGATCATCAGGCAGCTGTTGCCCAAATTGCGGCAAAATGCGGTTTCACACATTGTGCTTGTCAGTTCAATCTGGGGACAGGCAGGCGCGGCGTGCGAAGCCGTATATTCGGCGATGAAAGGCGCACAGATCGCATTTGTAAAAGCGCTCGCCAAAGAAACGGCAAGAAGCGGCGTACGGGTGAATGCGGTCGCGCCCGGGGCGGTTGGCACCAATATGCTCTCAAGGTTTGCGCCGGAAGAAATTTCGGATCTCGAAGCGGACATCCCGCTCGGCCGGCTTGCCAAACCGGAAGAAATTGCCGGCGCGGTTTCTTTCCTGCTCTCGGAAAAAAGCAATTACATCACCGGCCAGACGATTGGCGTCAATGGGGGCTGGTATATGTAGTCCCGCCTGGAGAAAGTTGCAAAGGAATCCTCTTTGTTTTTTCGCGGATTAACCAAAAAAGGGCAACAGCACACCGTTTTGCCCGGCTGGTGCCTTGAAAGAAGCACGGGTTCCATTTTCCATGCATAGCCTTCCACGCCGGGTCACAAACTAAGGTTGAACAACTTGAAAGGAGGCTGTGACATGAACGTATTCGAAAACTGGGACCAATGGAAAAACTTTTTGGGGGACCGCCTCAACCAGGCAAAGCAACAGGGGATGCCCCAGGAAACGATTAACAAACTTGCTGAGCAGGTCGGCGATTATTTGGCCGCACAAGTAGATCCGAAAAATGAACAGGAACGCGTTCTTGCTGACTTATGGTCAGTGGCATCGCAGGAAGAACAGCAAGCCATTGCCAATGTAATGGTAAAACTCGTTCAAAATAACGGTACCCAGTCATAAAGAAATACCGGCGCATCATGATAACAATTGGCTGCTTTTTTACAAGAAAAGCCGGTTGTTTGGCTGATGCCGCCGGTTTTTTCATGTCACGACAAAATTCACGATTTTTAGAGCTTTCGCTTCCTTATTGATGTAAAATCATATATCATATAACCTAGATATGTTCGTTTGGATCCGGATTTCGGGAGGGGTTTTGAGTGGATGACAGGAAAGAGTGGTACTTGGAATATGAAATCACGATCAACCGGCCGGGGCTTTTGGGTGATATTTCCTCTCTCTTGGGTATGTTAGCGATCAATATTAGAAGCATTAACGGCGTTGACCATAAAAAACGAGGCCTGCTGCTGTTTGTCAAAAATGAAGAACAGATCGGCCGGCTCGAATCGATATTGCGAACAGTGGAAACGATAAAAGTAACGAAAATCAGGGAATCCAAGCTCAGGGACAGGCTTGCAGTCCGGCACGGAAGGTATATCCAGCGCGATCATGACGACCGGAAAACATTCCGCTTTGTGCGCGATGATCTCGGGATTCTGGTCGATTTTATGGCCGAGCATTTTAAACAGGAAGGCCATAAGCTGATTGGCATTCGCGGGATGCCGCGCGTCGGAAAAACAGAATCGATTGTGGCTGCAAGCGTGTGCGCCAATAAAAAGTGGATTTTTCTCTCCTCCACGATGATCAAGCAGACGGTGAGAAGCAGCTTGATTGAGGATGAATACAATGCAAACAATATTTTTATCCTGGATGGTGTCGTATCCGCCGAGAGGGGAAACGAACGGCACTGGCAGCTGATCCGTGAAATCATGCGGCTCCCGGCTGTTAAAGTGGTGGAACACCCGGATATTTTCGTGCAGCGTTCGGAATACACGCTCGATGACTTTGACTACATTATTGAGTTGAGAGAAGACCCGTCACAAGAAATTACATACGACTTGCTCCAGCAAAACCGGATGTTTCAAGGCGAATTTGGAGGATTTGATTACTAGATTGGCAGGTGTTACCATGACGGAATTAGGGAATCGTTTAAAAGAAGCAAGGAAAGAAAAGGGCATCAGCCTGGATGATTTGCAGGAGATGACCAAGATCCAAAAAAGATATTTAAAAAACATTGAAGAAGGAAATTATGATTCAATGCCTGGAAAATTTTACGTCCGGGCATTTATTAAGCAGTATGCCGAGGCAGTCGGGCTTGATCCGGAAACTTTATTTGAAGAGTACCAGAGCGACATCCCCCGTACGGAACAGGAAGAATTTCCCGAGCAACTTTCGCGGGTGCAGACGTCCTCCAAAAGGGCCGCACCGGATACCTTCAAGATGATGAACGTGCTGCCAAGGATCCTTGTGGTCGCCGCCATCATCGCGATTTTATTTTTGCTTTGGTTTGTCGTATATAAGTTTGCCGGTCACAACACAAAGGAAAAGTTAAACAGCGGGGCTTCCGGCAATGTGAGCGTACAAAAAGAAAACGTCAAATCGGCTGAAAAGGTGTCATCCGGCAAAAACACCGGCAGCTCTTCCGAAAAAAAGGCGGCGAAAACGTCAAAAAAACCGGCCTCGAAAACGAAGAAAACAGCCCAAAAACTGGAAACCGTATCTTCAAGCGGGTACACGACCACCTATAAACTGGCCGGCACCAACCAGTTCAAACTTGAACTGAAAGCAAACGGCGGACGGTCATGGGTACAGGTGAAAAACAGCGACGGTTCAACGAACTTTCAACAATTGCTGAATGACGGGGACAGCCGGACAGCGGATCTGTCAAAACAAAAACAAGTTACGATCACGGTCGGAAACACCGTCAATACGGAAGTGTATATCAATGGCAAAAAACTAAAATACAATATTCCGGCATCCAAAGAAGTACGCCAGGATATGATCGTCCAGTTTAACGGGTCACAAACGAAATAAGCCTTTTTTTAAGGCTTTTTCTTTGGAAAATATATAGACAGTTGGAGGAAAAGCCAGTGAATTTGCCGAATAAAATTACTGTATCACGTGTATGTTTAATCCCTGTTTTTTTACTCATCATGGCGGTGCCGTTCGATTGGGGCACCTTTGAATGGCTGGGAGCCAAAATTCCGGTCACCCATTTTGTCGGTGCGGTGATTTTTGCAGTTGCTTCTATGACAGACTGGATCGATGGCCACTATGCCCGCAAATACAATCTCGTTACCAACTTCGGGAAATTTCTCGATCCGCTTGCGGACAAACTGCTTGTTTCAACGGCGTTTATTTTGCTCGTTGGGCTCAAGCTGGCGCCGGCATGGATTGTTGTCGTAATCATTGCCCGCGAGTTTGCCGTGACAGGCTTGCGACTGATTTTAGCAGAGGGCGGGGAAGTAGCAGCAGCCAATATGCTTGGGAAAATCAAAACATGGACGCAAATCATTGCCATCCTTTTATTGCTGTTGCATAACTTCCCGTTTTCGGCGCTCTCTTTCCGCATGGATCTGGTCGCTTTGTGGGTGGCACTTATCTTTACCATCTGGTCAGGTGCTGATTATTTCTATTTAAACCGGGGCGTATTTGCCCGCTCGAAATAACCATGCAGTGAAAGGCAGTCTTTCACTGCTTTTTTGCCCGCCGGTGGCTTGTGCTAATCCGGCACGGGAGAAAAAGGCAGCCATTGCTTCGGGTGGATTTGCGGCCTGGATTGCGCCGCCATGTGTTCGTTTTTTTGCTCTAAAAGAAAGGGAGGAATGGAAAGTGAATGCCGAAATTATTGCAGTCGGTTCGGAACTTTTGCTTGGCCAGATCACCAATACAAATGCCACATTTATTGCCGCACAATTGGCAGAGATCGGCGTGGATGTGTACTACCAGACCGTTGTCGGTGATAACGCAGAGCGGCTCGAAGCGGCAATCCGGACAGCGGAGGGTCGCGCCGATCTATTGATTTTTACGGGTGGGCTCGGTCCGACAAAGGATGATTTAACAAAAGAAACGATTGCATCGCACATCGAAAAAAAACTGGTGACAAACGAAGATGCCATGCGCTCCATCGAACAGTTTTTTATCCGTACAAAACGAAAAATGACGGAAAACAACAAAAAGCAGGCACTGGTCATCGAAGGTTCAAAAGTGTTTCCGAATGACCACGGTATGGCGCCGGGCATGCTGGCCAAAAGCGGAAACCACTATTATATGCTGCTGCCCGGCCCGCCGCATGAACTGGAACCGATGTTTATCCATTACGCAAGCCCCGCGATCCAGGAAGAACTGGAAACGATCGAAAAAATCGAATCGCGCGTCCTCCGCTTCTTCGGGATCGGCGAATCCCAGCTGGAAACAGACATCCGCCATATACTGGACAGCCAAACCAATCCGACTGTTGCTCCGCTTGCGAAAGAAGGGGAAGTGACACTTAGGATTACGGCGAAACACCAGTCGGCGGAAACGGCGAACCAAATGATCGATCAAGTGGAAAAAGAGATTATGCAAATTGCCGGATCGTATTTTTACGGTTATAACGATACGACATTAATGGAGGCCCTGCTCGAAAAGCTTTCGAAAAAACAGCTGACGCTTGCCTGCGCGGAAAGCCTGACTGCCGGCAAATTTGCAGCGGAAATGGCGTCCATCCAGGGTGTCAGCACAATGTTGAAAGGCGGCGTTGTCGTCTATTCAAACGAAGCGAAGATGAAGCTCGCCAAAGTGAAAAAAGAAACGCTTGACAAGTACGGCGCCGTCAGCAGCCAGTGTGCAAAAGAACTGGCGGAAAATATCCGTAGCATTATGGATGCCGACATTGGCATCAGTTTTACAGGCGTGGCTGGCCCGGACTCCCTTGAAGGCCATCCGCCGGGAACCGTGTGGATCGGCATTGCGATAAAAGGGAAAGAAACTGCCACTTATCTGTTGGAACTTCCCGGATCCCGCAACAACATCCGCACGCGATCGGTGAAATACGGCTGCTGGCATTTGCTGAAACTGCTTTAGGTCGAAAGCCGCTTCTGCTCATGGCAAGTGACGGAAGCGGCCTTTTTATAAAAAAATTTGTTTGCCAAAAATTCAATTTTCGGCTCTTTTTGCCGGGGGAATTTTCATTTTTACAGGGGGAAAACCCCATTTTTTTGCCGGATTTTTGCAAAAAAGAGACGAATGAGCGTTCGAGATTTTGCTTGGCAAACAGAGAAAAAACGGGTATAGTATAGATATAGATTCATTGCTTTCGAGAGTTTGGAATGAATAAAAGGAGGAAATTTTGTGAATGATCGTCAAGAAGCCTTAGACAAGGCTCTGAAACAAATAGAAAAGCAATTTGGTAAGGGTTCCATTATGCGGTTGGGCGAGCAGACCGACCGGGTTGTCTCCACGATCCCGACCGGTTCGCTTGCGCTTGATATTGCCCTTGGTGTCGGCGGTTACCCGCGCGGCCGCGTCATTGAAATATACGGCCCTGAAAGTTCTGGTAAAACAACGGTTGCCCTGCATGCGATTGCGGAAGTCCAGGCACAGGGTGGACAAGCGGCGTTTATTGATGCGGAACATGCACTTGACCCGGTTTATGCCCAAAAGCTCGGTGTCAATATTGATGAGCTGCTCCTGTCCCAGCCGGATACGGGCGAACAGGCGCTGGAAATTGCGGAAGCGCTCGTCCGCAGCGGCGCAGTGGATATTGTGGTCGTTGACTCCGTTGCTGCGCTTGTGCCGAGAGCGGAAATTGAAGGGGAAATGGGCGATTCCCACGTCGGCCTCCAGGCACGGCTGATGTCCCAGGCGCTGCGGAAATTATCGGGTGCAATCAACAAATCGAACACGATTGCGATTTTCATTAACCAAATCCGGGAAAAAGTCGGCGTAATGTTCGGTAATCCTGAAGTCACACCGGGCGGCCGTGCGCTCAAATTCTACTCATCCGTGCGCCTTGAAGTGCGCCGTGCCGAACAGATCAAACAAGGGAGCGACATTGTCGGCAACAAAACGAAAATCAAGGTTGTCAAAAACAAAGTAGCGCCTCCGTTTAAAACGGCAGAAGTGGATATTATGTACGGCGAGGGGATCTCAAAAGAAGGCGAGATCGTCGATATGGGAAGCGACCTTGACATCATCCAAAAAAGCGGGGCCTGGTATGCTTATAACGGCGAGCGGCTCGGCCAGGGGCGTGAAAATGCGAAGCAATTTTTAAAGGAAAATGCGGATCTGAAAAACGAGATTGCCGCAAAAATCCGGGAACATTACGACCTGACAGAAGATGCCGGTTCCCATGAAACCGAGAAAGCTATAGATGAACAAGAAGCTGTGGAAGGACAGGAAGAATTAAATTTGGAGTAACCGGTGTATAAGCGCCTGAAATGCTGACCGCATCCAGGCGCTTTTTGCCGTCCATTTACCGCACTTTTTTGCGCCACAAAATCTGCATGGCGGAGAGGAATCAACACAAATTTACAATGGCAATCTTTCCGCTTCACTTGACAATAAAAATTCCCACCTTTAAAATTAATATGTATATTTTATTTTTCTAAAAATGACTTTCTCCTGTACGGAAAGCAAATCCTCCCGGAAGTTTCCGGAAGGGGGGCCGGTTTTTTCATCCGGCGGCTTTTCCGCATGCGGCTGATGGAACCATCCTTGTCTTCAGCCGGACCGGGACGAAACGCATGATTGGGTTTTCATGCATATACACCGGAGGGGCTTGCCCCGGGATCAACGTTTTACTTTTTAAGCCAGGCGCTGTATACTGTAAACCTAAGGATTAATGTAACAGCCGACATTTTTAACGTAGAAGAAGTTCATAGCAAGAGGAGGTGAGATTGATGGAGTCTCTCATATGGATCATCTCCCTTTTGCTTGTCCTTATCGTCGGTGTAGTTGTTGGCTATTTCATCCGGAGATCAATTTATGAAGCGAAAATTGCAGGGGCGAAAAATGCGGCAGATCAGATCGTTGATGAAGCAAAACGCGAAGCTGATCGCCTGAAAAAAGAAGCCCTGCTTGAAGCGAAGGATGAAAATCATAAACTTCGTACGGATATGGAACGGGAATTGCGTGAACGAAGAAATGAATTGCAAAGACAGGAAAACCGCTTATTGCAAAAGGAAGAGAACCTCGATCGCAAAGATGAATCGCTCGATAAGCGTGAATCGATGCTTGAAAAGAAAGAGGATTCTTTAAACCTGAGACAACAACATATTGAAGAGATGGAAAGCAAATTGGAGGAGATGGTTAACGAGCAGGAGTCTGAGCTGGAAAGAATCTCGGGCCTCAATCGCGAACAGGCGAAAGCCATCATTATTGAAAAACTGGAAAACGAGCTTTCCCATGACATTGCCGTTAAGGTAAAGGAAGCGGAAACAAGGGCAAAAGAAGAAGCCGATAAAAAGGCGAAAAGCATTCTTTCGCTGGCCATTCAGCGGTGTGCAGCCGAGCATGTTGCTGAAACAACGGTATCGGTTGTCAACCTGCCGAATGATGAAATGAAAGGCCGCATCATCGGAAGGGAAGGCCGCAATATCCGGACACTTGAAACGCTGACCGGGATTGACCTGATCATCGATGATACGCCGGAAGCGGTGATTCTTTCGGGATTCGATCCAGTGCGCCGGGAAACGGCACGCATTGCACTGGAAAAACTGGTTCAAGACGGCCGCATCCATCCGGCCCGCATTGAAGAAATGGTTGAAAAAGCAAGGCGGGAAGTGGATGAACATATACGCGAAGTGGGGGAACAAACCACTTTTGAAGTTGGTGTCCATGGCCTCCATCCGGACTTAATCAAAATTCTTGGCCGGTTAAAATTCCGCACGAGCTACGGGCAAAATGTCCTCAAGCACTCGATAGAAGTCGCATTCCTTTCCGGATTGCTGGCTGCCGAACTCGGGGAAGATGAAATCCTTGCCCGCCGTGCCGGTCTGCTTCATGATATCGGAAAAGCGGTAGACCATGAAGTAGAAGGAAGCCATGTGCAAATTGGCGTCGAACTCGCAACCAAATACAAAGAACATCCGGTGGTCATTAACAGTATTGCTTCTCACCATGGCGATACGGAACCGACCTCTGTTATCGCGGTGCTTGTCGCTGCCGCTGATGCTTTATCCGCTGCACGGCCTGGGGCGCGCAGCGAAACGCTTGAGCATTACATCAGACGGCTTGAAAAGCTGGAGGAAATCGCCGAATCGTATGACGGTGTTGAAAAATCGTTCGCGATCCAGGCGGGGAGAGAAGTACGCATTATGGTGAAACCGGAACAGATCGACGACCTGGAAGCTCATCGCCTGGCACGTGATATCCGCAAAAAAATTGAAAATGAGCTGGATTATCCGGGCCATATTAAAGTAACGGTTATTCGGGAAACGCGGGCTGTTGAATATGCAAAATAAGCGGTGACGTGTTCACCGCTTATTTTCTTTAACGTTTTGAAAAGAAAATAAAGATTGTTTTACAAAGCATAGAAAGGATTTATTGCATGAAGATTTTATTTATAGGGGATGTTGTAGGGTCATTAGGGCGTGAGATGGTGAATGAATATTTGCCGAAGTTAAAGGCGAAATACAGGCCGCATTTGACCATCGTAAACGGGGAAAATGCAGCCGGCGGGCGTGGGATTACCAAAAATATTTACCGCGGCCTGCTGGATGCAGGTGCGGATATCATCACGCTCGGAAACCATGCATGGGACAACAAAGAGATTTTCGACTTTATTGAGGATGCAAAATGGATGGTGCGCCCGGCCAATTTTCCGGACGGGACCCCGGGAAAAGGGATGGCGTTGATCAAAGCGGAAGGAACGGAGTTTGCAGTCATCAACCTGCAGGGCAGAACGTTTATGAACGCGCTCGATGACCCGTTCCGGAAAGCAGAAGAGATGGTGGCACTGGCAAGAAAAAGAACTCATTTTATCTTTGTTGATTTTCATGCCGAAACGACAAGCGAAAAGCAGGCGATGGGCTGGTTTCTCGACGGCAAAGTGTCTGCCGTGATCGGGACGCATACGCATGTGCAAACCGCGGATGCAAGAATTTTGCCAAACGGTACAGCCTATCTGACCGATGCCGGCATGACCGGGCCGTACGATGCCATTCTCGGCATGGACAAAGAAGCGGTAATGAAAAAATTCCTGACTTCGCTTCCTGTCCGTTTTGAAGTGCCGAAATCGGGAAGGAAAATATTAAGCGGATGCATCATCAGCCTTGATAAAAAAACAGGCAAAGCCGCAACGATCCAGAACATTTTAATTAATGAAGACCACCCGTTTATCTCTGAATAAACGGGTTTTTTCTTTTTCCGGATGGGTGCCGGGCAGGACAGCGCCTCTTTTTATGTACCGGTGCTTATGAAGGATGGCATAACTCGCAGAACAAAGGAATATAGTAGCAGTGAAATGATTTTTCCCGCTGTGCGGGGGGCAGCTCCCCGGAGTTTTTTTGAGCAAGAGACGTTCACGAAAGCCCGCACGACAAGCAGGAAAATCAGTAGCCTATATGCGGGGCGGCTGCCGGATTGTTTCGGACAGCCGCCCCGTTTCCAGCGAAGCCGGGAAAAGGCCGGGCTGGAAACGGGCAAGAGATACTTCACGTTCGAACATGAATCGTCACTCTGAACGGACATTCGGTTAACGGAAGGAGACAAGGAGGAGAAGGAATGGAAATATTAAAAGTTTCAGCAAAATCTAATCCTAATTCTGTAGCTGGTGCACTTGCCGGTGTTCTTCGTGAAAGAGGGGGGGCGGAAATCCAGGCGATCGGGGCGGGCGCCATTAATCAGGCTGTAAAAGCCGTTGCCATCGCAAGAGGGTTTGTGGCCCCGAGCGGTGTGGATTTAATTTGCATCCCGGCTTTCACGGATATTCAGATTGAAGGAGAAGAAAGAACCGCTATTAAACTCATCATTGAACCCCGCTGATATAGATTGAAAAGAAACGCTGTTTGCAGAAGCAGACAGCTTTTTTTTGTATGGAAAAAAGGTTTGCGGAAACTGTCATACTTTATCAGCAAAAAGAACCCGTCCACGTGATAAAGTAAAATCGTGGCGCGCTTTATCTTTGCGCCTTTTTTACTGCAGCCTGAAAAGTGGCTGAAGGAGGGGTGGAAGTTGATCCATATCATTGCTACTGCTGAATCGTCCGGGCAGGCTGAAGCGCTGATTGCGGCCGGAGTGGATACCCTCTATATCGGGGGGAACCGTTTCGGCTTGCGCATGCCCGGCCATATCACGCTTGAAGACATAGGCGACATTACAAAGTTTGCACACCGGCAGAATAGAAAAGTGTATACAGCCGTTAACGGATTGATGCATAACGGCCATATAGAGGCGCTTCCGGAATATTTGTTATCACTTGAAAAAGCGGGAGTGGATGCGATTACTGCCGGGGATCCGGGCGTGATACAGCTCTTAAAAGAAATGAAACTGAATCTGCCTTATATTTACGATGCACAGACGCTTGTCACATCGGCAAACCAGATAAAGTTCTGGCTCAAACGCGGGGCAATAGGGGCCGTGGCGGCGCGCGAATGTACTTTTATTGAATTAAAAGAGATACAGGCGCAAATCAAGCAACCCGTCGAGGTACAAGTATACGGCCCGACATGCATCCACCACTCGAAGCGCCGCTTGCTTTCGAATTACACCCAATTTGCGCATCTTAATGCCGGCACAACTGTCCGTGACAGGCTCAGCATCAGCGAGAAAAAAGACAGGGAAAATCAGTATCCGCTTTTTGAGGATGAAAATGGCACCCATATTTTTTCCGCAGAAGACATTGCGCTCATTCGGTATTTGCCGGATCTGCACAGGGCGGGGCTGGATACGTGGAAACTCGACGGCATTTTGGCCGAAGGGGAAACCTTTACGGATATTGCCGCCCTTTATGTCCGGGCAAAAGAAGCGGTGCTGTCCGGCACTTTTGATGCGGCGCGTTTTTCAGCTGAGCTTTTGCAATTGCAGCCGGAAACGCGGAAGCTTGGCACGGGGTTTTTCCTGCGGCAGCCGGATGAAGTACAGTAGGAGGGAGAATATGCGAAACATCATCAAAAAACCGGAAGTGCTTGCGCCGGCCGGAAATCTTGAAAAACTGGAAATCGCCGTCCGCTATGGCGCGGATGCCGTATATATTGGCGGACAGGCTTACGGCTTGCGTTCAAGAGCCGGCAATTTTACGTATGACGAAATGAAGGAAGGGGTCCGCTTTGCGCATGCCCGCGGCGCAAAAGTGTATGTAGCTGCAAATATGGTCGGCCATGAAGGCGATGATGAAGGGGCAGGGGATTTTTTCCGCACATTAAAGGAGATCGGGATTGACGCTGTCATCATCTCCGACCCGGGTTTTATCACCATTTGTATGGAAGAGGCGCCCGGCCTTGCCGTCCATTTGTCGACCCAGGCTTCTGCAACAAATTACAAAGCGCTTCAGTTCTGGGAGCAGGAAGGGGTCGAAAGGGTGGTCCTGGCCCGCGAAGTCAGCCTTGAAGAAATCCGCGAAATCCGGAAAAATACCGGTATGGAAATAGAGGCGTTTGTACAGGGGGCGATGTGCATTTCGTATTCCGGGCGTTGCGTACTGTCCAATCATATGGCGAACCGCGATGCAAACCGCGGCGGATGCGCCCAGTCATGCCGTTGGAAATATGACTTGTTTGAAAATGAAGGAGCCGACATCTTAACAGCTGGCGGCGAGCCGTTTTCCATGAGTGCGGTGGACCTTACGATGATCCATCACGTGCCGGAATTGATTGAAGCGGGTGTGGGAAGTTTTAAAATTGAAGGCAGAATGAAGTCGATCCACTATGTTTCGACTGTGGCGAATGTGTACCGGGCGATTGTCGATGCCTATTGTGAAGATCCGGACCATTTTGTTTTTGACCCGGCGTGGGAGGAAGAAATTTGGAAAGTGGCACAACGGGAACTGGCCACCGGTTTTTACTTTGGGGAACCGGATGCCCACCAGCAACTGTTCGGGCGCCCCCGCAAAATTCCGAAATATACTTTCGCTGCCCGTGTTTTGGATTACGATCCGGCTACAAAAATCGCCACGCTTGAACAGCGCAACCATTTTACGACAGGGGAAGAAGTGGAGTTTTACGGGCCGGGATTTGCCCGTTTCACCCAAACCATCCGCAAGCTTTGGGATGAAGACGGCAAGTGCATTGAACGTGCCCCGAATGCGATGATGACCGTGAAAACAATCGTCGACCATCCTGTAAAACCTTATGATTTGATGCGGATACGCAAAATGCCGGTGAGTACGGCACGCTTTTCAAACTTTCCTGGACAGGCTCCAAGTGAATGAAAATTTACCTCAAAACGGCGGGATACAAAAATACGTTCCCGCCGTTTTTGCATCCCCGGCTTTCGTCAATTTGCCTTCCAATGGTATGCAAAACAGGTGAAACTATGCAATATTGCATAAGAAACTTTCCGTTTTTCCCCCTACCCCTCCGAACTCCCGCGACTGCTTTTCCTGAATTCTGAGTTTTTCAAATCCTCCTCTTGTTTTTCTAATAATTGGTATGAAAATTGCAAAGATGTAGAATAATAGGCCTTCGCATGGATGGAAGCGGAGCAGCCTTATTAGCGTACCAAAAAGCAAACATCTTTGATTCGTGGAAGAGAGAGGGAGGATGATAAAATTGGAGAATGCGACATTAAAGCGTTCACTCGGTTTATGGGCCATCGTCGGACTTGGATTAGGGTATATGACGCCTACCATTGTGTTTGATACTTTTGGCATCGTATCAAAGGAAACCAACGGGGTGGTGCCGCTTGCCTATATCACTGCGTTGATTGTCATGCTGTTTACCGCCATCAGTTACGGGAAGATGGTAAAAGTTTTCCCGAACGCCGGATCTGCCTACACGTATACAAGGGAAACGATGAACCCCCATCTCGGTTTCCTTGTCGGGTGGGCGGCGTTGCTCGACTATTTGCTGTTGCCCATGGTGAATGCTTTAATTATCCGGATTTATATGGTATCCGTCTTTCCAAACGTGCCCGCCTGGATCTGGGTGGTGACGTATGTAGCCGCCGTGACGGGCATCAATGTATGGAGCATGGGGAAAACGTCCAATATGAACACCATTCTTGTCGTTTTTGAACTCGTGCTAATCGGTGCTTTTCTTGTGCTGGCCGTTGTACAATTTTCGCACGGAATGGGAAAAGGTACGGTTTTCACTTTCGATCCGCTTTACCACTCCAATGTCCGTTTGAGCGCGGTCCTGACCGGAGCGACAGTCGTATGCTTCTCGTTTATCGGCTTTGATGCGGTAACGATGTATGCGGAGGAAGCGAAAGATCCCAAAATCATGCCGAGAGCGATCATGCTAACGGTTTTTATCGGCGGTGCGGTCTTCTTTATCGCCAGTTATTTCGCGCAAGCCTTGTTTCCGGACGTTTCCCATTTTAAAAACACGGATGACACATTGCCCGAAATCGGATTGTATGTGGGCGGAACGCTGTTTAAATTATTGTTTATTTCCGGTGCATTTGCCGCCACGGTTGCGTCCGGCCTTGCTTCCCATGCCAGTGTTTCGCGGCTGTTATATGTGATGGGGAGAAACGGCGTCCTGCCGAAGCGATGGTTCGGGTACGTGCATCCGAAATTCCGGACCCCCGCATGGAATGTAATCCTTGTCGGCCTGGTGTCGCTGCTTGCGATCACGCCCAGCCTGGAACTCATTTCCTCGTTTATCAACTTTGGCGCCCTGATTGCTTTTACATTCGTCAATTTATCTGTTATTGCCTTCTTTGTCTTCCGGAAAAAGCGCTATAAAACGGCAAAAGATGTGTTTTCCTACCTGGTGATGCCTTTAGCCGGGGCAGGGCTGACGGGCGTTTTATGGTCCAACTTGCAAAAAGACGCCCTCATTTTCGGCATTATCTGGTCAGGCATCGGATTTATTTATATGGCGATCCAAACGAAATTTTTCCGCAAGCAGGTCATCGATTTTCAATTGGATGAAGCAGAAAAAACTTCTATTCTTTAAGATAAAAAGCAATGGTTACATGGCAGAAGATGTGCAGGCATCTTCTTTTTTTGTGCCGGACTATTTCCAATATTAAAATATAGTGATACTATATTTTTAGAAGGTGCAAGGAGGAATCGCAATGCCGGCAATTGCAAAAGAAAAAATAAAGCCGATCATCCCCTTTTCGGTTGACGGTGAAGAAGATTTAAGGCTGGCGTTACAAAAGCATAAAGGGCCTTTTCTGTTTTTAAAGAAGGACGGAGAATTATTTGCCTATGCCTTGCTGAATCATCAACTGCTGGAAAAGCTTAAAAAAGGCAACTTTTCAAAAGAAACCCTGCTTCGCCACGCAAAACCGCTTGACGGGATCAGCCGTCTCGATGACCATATTTCCATTACGAGCTTGTTCCAAATCATTGGTGAACCATTTGCGCTTGTGAGAAGCGAAGATGGCCGCCCGTCCGGCTACATCCAAAGAGAGGACATGCTGGCGGAGCTCTTTAAACAGGAAAACGAAAGCGCCCACTTTCTGAAAATCTTGCTCGCATCGATCCCAATGGGCATTTTTGTGCTCAACAGGGAAAAACGGATCATCCATTGTAACGAAGCAGGTTTACGAATGATTAAATTGCCGCACGAAGCGGTGCTGAATGCCCCTGGTAAAAGTATTTTCAGCCATGACCATATCGCAAAAGCGTTTGAAACCGGGAAAACGTATCTGAACCATCTTGAATTCGCAAACGGGGTCGGGGTTTTGGCCGACTACAGCCCGATTCAAAATTTCGCCGGTGAAGTTGAAGGCCTGATCATTGTCGTTCAGGATTTGCCGATGGTAGAAGAAATGGCACTTGAAATCGAATATATAAAAGACTTAAATAAAGACTTGAATGCGATTCTGTCGACGATTTATGACGAAATTCTTGTCGTCAATGCAAAGGGCGAACTGCTTCGCTACGGGGAGAACATCATTGAAGATTTCTGGCAGGTGGACGTAAAAACGCTGATCGGGAAAAATATCCTCGATTTTGAAGACCAGGGCTTATTCACCCCGTCGGTTATAAGGCTCGTGATGGAAAAACGGAAAAAAGTATCCGTTGTGCAGGAAACGCGGACGGGAAGAAAAATTCTGGCCGTCGGGAACCCGGTTTTTAATGAAAAAGGCGCGCTTGACCGGATCATTATTGCATCGCGGGACATAACCGAGACGACCCGGTTAAAAACCGAACTGAAAGAGATGAAAGAAATTTCAGCCCGGTACAAAAAAGAGCTCGACCAGTTCAAAAACAAAGACCGGTTTTTGAAAAAAATGATTTACTGCAGCCCGAAAATGGAAAAAATCATGCACCAGGTAAAGAAAATCGCCGAATTTTCGTCCACTGTTTTACTGTCCGGCGAATCGGGCGTCGGAAAAGAAGTCATTGCCCAGGCGATCCACCAATTCGGGAAAAGGTCGGAAAAACCGTTTTTAAAACTGAACTGCGGTGCGATTCCGGAAACTTTGCTGGAAAGCGAATTGTTCGGATATGTCAAAGGCGCCTTTACAGGTGCGGAAAAAAACGGAAAAGAAGGATACTTTAAGCAGGCGGACGGCGGCATTTTGTTCCTTGATGAAATCGGCGAATTGCCGGTGCACCTGCAGGTCAAATTGCTGCGGGTGCTGCAGGAACAGGAAGTGATCCCGATCGGCAGCACAACCCCCATTAAAATCGATGTCCAGATCATTGCGGCGACAAATCAAAACCTGGCAAAAATGGTGGAAGAGGGCCGGTTCCGGGAAGATTTATATTACCGATTGAACGTCATTCCGATCCGGATCCCGCCGCTCCGGGAACGGCCGGAAGATATATCGCTGCTTGCCTTCCACTTTTTGCAGCAATTAAACGAAAAATACGGCCGGAAGTTTTATTTAACGCCTGATGCGATCAATGTGCTGGAATGTTACCCGTGGCCGGGAAATGTAAGGGAACTGCAAAATATTATTGAAAGGCTGGTCGTCACTGCGGACCATGCTGCCATCGATGGCGGGTTTGTCAGCCAGTTTTTAACATTCGGCTCTGAAAGGAAAAAAATGAAGCCGGTCGTCACAAGAATCATGCCGTTGCAGGAGGCGATGGAGTCCGTCGAGGAGCAGCTCATTTTGCTGGCCATGAACCAGTACAAAACGACAACAAAAGCGGCGAAAGCACTGGGCATCAGCCAGTCTTCCGTCAGCCGCAAATACCAAAAAATATTAAACAAGAAAAACAGGAAAACAGAGGATGCCGTTTTCAAGTAAAGCTTCTTCTAAAAACCCCTGCTGCCGCAAACAAAGCCTAAAAAACGGCGGGACGCTACCATTCACAGTGTCCCGCCGTTTTTTTGCAGCCTGCAACTTGTTTCAGTGCCTCCCGGTGTAAACGCGCCGGTTTTCTTTTTTACTTTCCCCGCTCCGTTTCCATGCAGAAAAAAATAGCATTATGCAAAACTGCATAATGCTGTGCGTGCGAAACCGCATAAATCAGGCTGAAAATTAATTGGCACCCTTCTTGCAAGATTATTCGTCGAAGAGAATAAAGGAGGATGAAAAATGGTCGGGGTACAACAATCCGTCATCAACCTGAAAATGTATATTAACGGCGAATGGATCGATGCAGATAACCGGGAAACGCGTGCCATAAAAAATCCTGCGAACGGTGAAACCATCGCCATTGCCCCGGAAGGCACCACCCGTGATGCCCATGAAGCAGTGGATGCAGCTCGAAAAGCTTTTGAATCGGGGATATGGTCCGGCATTCCTGCACAGGAAAGGGCAGCGTATTTATTTCAAGTTGCCGATAAAATCGACGAAAACGCGAAGGCTTTAACCAGGCTTGAAACGTTGGACAACGGGAAACCGTTAAGAGAAGCAAGCTATGATATTGCCGATGCGGCTGCCTGTTTCCGTTACTACGCCGGCTTAATTACGAAGCCTGACGGGTTTACCTACCATGTCGCAGATCCGATGCAGGCAATGGTTGTCCGGGAACCCGTCGGGGTATGCGGCCTTATCGTGCCATGGAATTATCCGCTTTTAATGAGCGTCTGGAAAATCGCGCCGGCACTGGCAGCCGGAAATACGATCGTTTTTAAACCGTCCGAGGTGACGCCGGTGACAGCCATGAAGCTCTTTGAAATCTTTGAAGAAATCGGCTTGCCGAAAGGTGTCGCCAATATGGTCATGGGCGCGGGGCCGGTAGTAGGCGAGGAGATCGTCACCCATCCGGAAGTGGATATGATTTCCTTTACCGGCGGCACGAAAACCGGGAAACATCTGATGCGGCAGGCGGCCGATACGTTGAAAAAAGTTTCCCTTGAACTCGGCGGGAAATCTCCGAATATTATTTTTGCCGATGCAGATTTTGAAACGGCCGTTGATTACGCCTTGTACGGCATTTTCAGCGGGGCCGGCCAGGTATGTTCCGCCGGCTCGAGAATCCTTGTTGAAGAAAGCTTGTACGAAAGATTTGTCTCCCATTTTGTGGAAAGAGCCGCCAAAATTAAAGTCGGGCCGGGGGATGATCCGGATACGGAAATGGGCCCGCTTGTCAGCGAAGAACATATGAAAAAAGTGCTTTCTTATATTGAAATCGGCAAGCAGGAAGGCGCCACCTTAGCGCTTGGCGGCAACCGCCTATTGGAAAACGGGCTGGATAAAGGGTATTTTGTCGGGCCGGCCGTGTTTGTGGATGTTAAACAAAACATGCGGATTGTCCAGGAGGAAATTTTCGGCCCTGTCGTTGTTATTCAAAAATTCAAGGATGAGGCGGAAGCTGTAAAATTGGCCAATGACACGGTATACGGGCTGGCCGGTGCGGTTTTCTCCAATGACGGGGCCAAGGCGTTAAGGGTCATTAAAAAGATCCGGTCCGGCATTACGTGGATCAATTCCTATCATCCTACTTATAACGAAGCGCCGTGGGGCGGCTATAAGCAAAGCGGAATCGGGCGCAGCCTCGGCACATTCGGGCTCGAAGAATTTCAGGAAATCAAACAAATCAACATCAATTTACAAGTGGAACCAACCGGCTGGTTTTCACATGAAAAATAAGGAGAGATCATAAATGGGGATAGATATCAAACAAGAGAAGAAAAACAGCGAAGAACAAGCGGTACTCGGTTATATTCATAAAGTGCTGAATTTAATTGAAAAACAGGAAGTCACGCAGGAAGAAGCGGAATGGATTACGAAGGAAACGGTGGACGGATTCCGCGAATATGTGAATCCGGGCTTTCTGGAATACCGGAAAACCGTGACGGAAGGCGGCCAGTTTGCGGCAGTCGAATGGTCCGACAGCGGCGCCTGTTTTAAAGATGTAAACGGCAAAGAATATATCGACTGTCTGGGCGGTTTCGGAATCTACAATGTCGGGCACCGTAATCCGAAAGTCGTAAAAGCTGTGACCGACCAGCTGAAACGCCAGGCGCTCCACAGCCAGGATTTGCTTGACCCGCTTCGGGCCATGCTTGCAAAAATATTGGCGGATATCACGCCCGGCGATTTAAAATATGCGTTTTTCACAAACAGCGGAACGGAAAGCGTGGAAGCGGCATTGAAACTCGCAAAAATGTACAGCGACCGGACAACCATCATTTCGACTACCCGTGCTTTTCATGGGAAAAGCCTCGGTTCATTGTCCGGGACGGCGAAAGGCATGTTCCGCAAACCATTCCTTCCGCTTGTTCCGGGCTTCCGCCATATCCCGTACGGCGACATTGACATGATGCGAAAAACGTTTGAAACATGCGCCCTTGTCGGAGAAGATGTTGCAGCCGTCATGCTGGAGCCGATCCAAGGGGAAGGCGGCATTATTCTCCCGCCGGAGGGCTACTTGCAACAAGTCCGTGAACTTTGCGATGCGTTTGGCGCGCTGCTCATTTTTGATGAAGTGCAGACCGGCATGGGCCGTACCGGAAAAATGTTCGCGGCGGAACTTTACGGCGTCGTCCCGGATATTCTCTGTCTCGCGAAAGCTTTTGGCGGCGGTGTGATGCCTGCCGGCGCGGTGGTCGCGAAAGAAGAAGTGTTCAAAAGCTGGTTCCCGAATCCGTTCATGCATACTACCACTTTCGGCGGAAATCCGCTTGCCTGTGCTGCGGCAATTGCAACGATCGGTGTCCTCATCGAGGAAAAGCTGCCGGAACGCGCAGCTGTTGCCGGGGATTATTTCCTGAACGGCTTAAAAGAGGCGGCAAAAGGCCACGAAGACATTGTCCAGGAAGTCCGCGGGAAAGGGTTAATGATCGGGATAGAATTCCATTCGGATGAACTCGGTTATGAAGTGGCAAAAGGCATGTTTGACGGGGGCGTGCTTGTCGCAGGCACATTGATTAATTCGAAAACTTTGCGCTTTGAACCGGCACTTACAATCAGCTATGAAGAAATCGACCAGGTTATCCGTACGTTCAAACACGTTTTATCGCAAGTGAAGGCATAAAATGTAAAACGGAAGAGAAACGCAAAAAGCCTCTGCCTGAAACAGGAAGGGGCTTTTTGCGCCGGGCACGAAGGTAACGGCTTCTTTTTTCCCGGTAAAGCGCACAGCCCGGTGTTTTGCCAATGTGACACCGGCACAAACCGCGAATGAATCCGCGTTAAATGGTTAAACAAACGGCTTTTGAAGTCCGGATGTTCCGGGAATCGTGAAAAACTTGACACATACCGGGAACGGGGGTTTGTTGTAATAGGAGAAAAAACCATTTATACTGGTTATACGCATGATTTTTATATGGTTGCCGCAAATTGAGCGCGGCATGGTGCAAACAGAAAGGGGATTGCCATGAACGAGAAACAACGTTTGGAACAGCAGCAAGTGAACCCTGTAGAGCCTGCGGACAAAAAATCCGAAAAGGACTACAGCAAATATTTCCAATCGGTTTATATTCCGCCGAATTTAAAAGAAGCAAGAAAACGGAGCCGGAAACCAGTCCAGTATTTTAAAGACTTCGAAATCGATGAAGACTTAAAAGGCATGGGCGACGGATTGAAATTTTACATCCGGACTTACGGCTGCCAAATGAACGAACATGACACGGAAGTGATGGCCGGCATTTTTATGCAGCTTGGTTACACACCGACCGAAACGGTGGAAGATGCGGATGTGGTTCTGCTAAATACATGCGCCATCCGTGAAAATGCCGAAAATAAAGTGTTTGGCGAAATCGGCCACCTGAAACCGTTGAAAACGGAAAAACCGGACATGCTGATCGGGGTTTGCGGCTGTATGTCGCAGGAAGAATCCGTCGTCAATAAAATTTTGCAAAAACACCCGCATGTCGATATGGTTTTCGGCACCCACAACATTCACCGCCTGCCGCACATTTTAAAAGAAGCGTATATGTCCAAGGCAATGGTTGTGGAAGTATGGTCCAAAGAAGGCGACGTGATCGAAAGCCTGCCGAAAGTGCGCAAAGGCAACATCAAGGCATGGGTAAACATCATGTACGGATGCGATAAGTTCTGCACGTATTGTATCGTGCCGTATACGCGCGGAAAAGAGCGGTCAAGGCGTCCGGAAGACATCATCCAGGAAGTGCGTGAACTGGCAGCCAAAGGCTACAAGGAAATCACGCTGCTCGGCCAGAACGTCAATGCCTACGGAAAAGATTTTGATGACCTTGAATACGGACTTGGCGATTTGATGGATGATCTGCGCAAAATCAACATCCCGCGCATCCGCTTTACCACGAGCCATCCGCGCGATTTCGACGACCGTCTGATCGAAGTGCTGGCGAAAAAAGGAAACCTTGTCGAGCATATCCATCTTCCTGTCCAGTCTGGTTCAAGCGAAATTTTAAAAATTATGGGCCGCAAATATACGCGGGAACAATATTTGGAACTCGTCAGAAAAATCAAAGCCGCGATTCCGAATGTGGCGCTGTCTACCGATATTATTGTCGGTTTCCCAAACGAAACCGAAGAGCAGTTTGAAGAAACCTTGTCCCTGTATAAAGAAGTCGGGTTCGAAACGGCCTATACGTTTATTTATTCCCCGCGCGAAGGCACGCCGGCAGCCAGAATGAAAGATAATATCCCGATGGAAGTGAAAAAGGAAAGGCTGCAGCGCCTGAATGAACTCGTCAATGCCTATTCAAAAGCGGCCATGGAAAAATACGAAGGCCAGGTTGTGGAAGTGCTTGTAGAAGGCGAAAGCAAAAACAATCCGGAAATTTTAGCCGGTTACACACGCAAAAACAAACTCGTCAACTTCAAGGGGCCGAAATCAGCAATTGGAAAACTTGTGCAGGTAAAAATTACGAAGGCGAAAACATGGTCACTGGACGGGGAAATGGTGGCCGTGCCTGATCCGGCCGGGGTGGAAGCGTGATGCAGAAGTTTACAAAAGATGATATCGTCGCAAAAGCTGCCGAACTTGCGAAAATGATTGCGGAAACGGAAGAGGTCGATTTTTTTAAGCGGGCGGAAGCGCAAATCAATGAAAATGAGAGAGTCCGCAATTTAATTGCCAATATTAAAGCTTTGCAAAAGCAGGCTGTCAACTTGCAGCATTATGGAAAAAAAGAAGCATTAAAACAAGTAGAAGCCAAAATAGACGAACTGGAGGAAGAACTGGACGGCATCCCGGTCGTTCAGGAATTCAAGCAGTCACAGGTGGACGTAAACGACCTGCTCCAGATTGTCACAAATACCATTTCCAATACGGTCACGGATGAAATCATCAAATCGACCGGCGGCGATCTTTTAAAAGGCCAAACCGGATCCCAGGTGAAATATTCTTCCGGCACCCTCCACTGAAAAAAACGGTGTGCATCTGTGCACACCGTTTTTTTGGTGCGCAGCACAAGGCAAATCCATTGTACGGGCACCCTCCTATTGTCGCGGCATATGTTAGGATTACCCGGAGGTGGCGAGAAAAAGAATTGGCACACCGGCCTGGGTAAAAGCATAGGATGAATTGAAAATAGATGAGGAGGGTTCGCTCGAATGGCAGAATATAGAGAAATCATTACAAAAGCAGTCGTTGCGAAAGGGCGCAAATTTACGCAGTCCAATCATACGATTTGCCCGCCGCAGCATCCTTCGAGCATTTTAGGCTGCTGGATTATCAACCATAAGTACGAAGCCAGGAAAATAGATAAAGAAGTTAAAATCCGCGGCTCTTATGATGTGAACATCTGGTATTCCCATAATGACAATACGAAGACATCGGTCATGACGGAAAAAGTCGAGTATACCGATACCGTTAAATTGCATTACAGGGATCCGGATTGCCTGGACGACAAAGAAGTCATCGCAAGCGTCCTGCAGCAGCCGAATTGCATTGAAGCGGTCATTTCGCCAAACGGCAATAAAATCATTGTCAGTGTTGAAAGAGAGTTTCTCGTGGAAGTCATCGGAGAAACAAAGGTTTGTGTTGCCATCTCGCCTGAAGGATGCAGCGATGACGATGAATGGGAAGAAGAAAGCAGCGACGAGTTTGAAGAATTAAACCCTGACTTTTTAGTGGGAAGTGAAGAAGAATAGAAGCCACAAACTAGGAGACATGCACTCCTAGTTTTTTTCTGGGCATCCGGCGGTAAAAGCGCGGCCATTTGCCCCACCAAAACGCATGCTTAGAATGCACGCGAAATCCTGTAATGGGTTTTGACACAGGCAGAAAAAACCTGGCATCCCTGGAGGAGACATTGAAAATCAACAGACAAGGCCCGGCTTTGTAAAATGATCCGTATTTCAATTTATGAAGGCCTTCATGCAAATATGTTATAATAAACAGGATTGAAGAATGATTGAAAAGCAGGAAAGGAATTTGGTAAGAATGGCTGCGTATACCCCAATGATCCAGCAATATTTGCAAGTGAAGGCGGAATATCAGGATGCCTTTTTATTTTTCCGTCTCGGCGATTTTTATGAAATGTTCTTCGAAGATGCCATTAAAGCGTCCCAGGAACTGGAAATTACATTAACGAGCAGGGACGGCGGCGGCGACGAGAAAATCCCGATGTGCGGGGTACCGTACCATTCCGCCAGCACTTATATTGAACAGCTGATTGATAAAGGCTATAAAGTGGCGATATGTGAACAGATGGAAGACCCGAAACTGGCAAAGGGTGTTGTCAAGCGGGAAGTCATCCAGCTGATTACCCCTGGCACCTTGATGGAGGGCAAATCGCTCGCGGAAAAAGAAAACCACTATATTGCGTCTGTTGCATCCCCGGCGGACGGGAATTTCGCGATTGCCTATATAGATTTGTCAACAGGGGAGGGCAGGGCTTGTCTTTTGGAAGGCCCGTTTGAAGAAGTACTGAACGAACTGGCGTCGATCGGCGCAAAAGAAGCTGTGGTAGATCCGGAATTTCCGGATGAATACGCGCGGCTAATGAAAAATACAGGAAATATCACCATTTCGTTTGAAACGGATACGGCTGTAAAGGAAGGCTTTGAAAGGCTTCTGCCCCAGTTGGAACCGGAGCTTTTGCGGCTGGCTGCAGCAAGACTGTTAAACTATTTATTCCGCACGCAGAAAAGGAGCCTCGATCATCTGCAGCCGGTTGAAATGTATGAAGTCCGCCGGTTTTTAAATATTGATTATTACTCCAAGCGTAATCTCGAACTGACTGAGACGATCCGCGGGCAAGGCAAAAAAGGATCGCTTTTATGGCTGCTCGATGAAACGATGACAGCCATGGGCGGCAGGCTTTTAAAACAGTGGATCGGCCGGCCGCTGCTTAAGCAGGAAAAAATAGAAGCACGGCTTCAAATGGTGGAAACCTTTTTAAACCATTACTTTGAGCGGGAGGATATCCGCGAGCGCCTGAAGGAAGTATACGACCTGGAAAGGCTTGCCGGCCGGGTGGCATTTGGCAATGTGAATGCACGTGACCTCATCCAGCTGAAATGCTCGCTACAGCAAATTCCGGGTATCCGGGCGGTCATGGAAAGCTTGGAAAGCCCGGAAAGCAAAAAATTGGCGGCGCTTCTTGACCCGTGTGAAGAACTGACAGATTTGCTCGAACGCGCGATTGAGGACAATCCCCCGGTTTCCGTGAAGGAAGGCGGGATGATCCGCGACGGCTATAACGAAGAGCTGGACCGCTACCGCGACGCGAGCAAAAACGGCAAGCAGTGGATTGCAAGCCTCGAACGCGACGAGCGCGAGCGGACCGGAATCAAGTCGCTGAAAGTCGGATACAACCGCGTGTTCGGCTACTATATTGAAGTGACGAAGGCGAACCTCCACCTGCTCGAAGAAGGCCGCTATGAACGGAAACAGACGTTGGCGAACGCCGAGCGGTTCATCACACCGGAATTGAAAGAAAAAGAAGCGCTTATTTTACAGGCGGAAGAAAGAATGATCGATCTGGAATACGAGCTGTTTACGGAAATCCGGGCACATGTAAAAGAATTTATTCCCAGGCTGCAGCGCCTCGCAAAAGCGGTCAGCACGATTGATGTGCTGCAAAGCTTTGCCGTCGTAAGCGAAAAACGCCACTACACAAAGCCGGTATTCCGGGAAGACGGCGTGCTGAAGATTACGGAAGGGCGCCATCCGGTCGTGGAAAAAGTACTCGATTCGCAAAGCTATGTGCCAAACGACTGCCTGATGGATGAAAACCGAGAGATTCTGCTGATTACCGGGCCGAACATGTCCGGGAAAAGCACGTATATGCGGCAAATTGCGCTGACGGTAATCCTTGCGCAAATCGGCTGCTTTGTGCCGGCACGCGAGGCGGAGCTGCCGGTTTTTGACAGGATTTTTACACGGATTGGCGCAGCCGATGATCTCATTTCTGGCCAGAGTACGTTCATGGTCGAAATGCTTGAAGCGAAAAACGCGATTGCAAACGCAACGGAACGAAGCCTGATTTTATTTGATGAAATCGGGCGCGGAACGTCTACATATGACGGGATGGCACTCGCCCAGGCGATGATCGAATACATCCATGATGAAATCGGGGCCAAAACGCTTTTTTCCACCCATTATCATGAGCTGACGGCGCTTTCTGCGGAACTGGGCAAGCTGCAAAACGTCCATGTCAGCGCCATGGAGCAAAACGGCAAAGTGGTTTTCCTCCATAAAATCAAAGAAGGCCCTGCAGATAAAAGTTACGGGATCCATGTGGCAAAGCTGGCCGGCCTGCCGGAACAAGTGATTCGCCGCGCCGAAAAAATTCTCCATGCGCTTGAAAACCAGGATAACGGCGAAACGCAGATGAACCCCCCGGAGGCGGCTGCTGCCACAGAGCCCGCGCAACTGTCCTTTTTTGAAGAGCCGGAAACGCCGCGTCAGAAAACGGTTGAAGCAAAGGAAAGAAAGGTGCTCAAGCAAATTAGGGAACTCGATTTGCTCGAGATGACGCCGCTTGCGGCCATGAATGCACTCTATGAGATTCAGAAAAAATTAAAAAAATAGGTGGTGTTGTCCGCGATGGGAAAAATTGCACAACTGGACGAGTTGCTTTCTAACAGGATTGCAGCCGGTGAAGTGGTCGAACGGCCGGCATCTGTCGTGAAGGAACTGGCTGAAAATGCCATCGACGCGGAAAGCACAGTTATCGAAATTGATGTCTGGGAAGCCGGTATGGAAAAAATCCGTATGATTGATAATGGAACCGGCATCGAGCCTGACGATGTTGAGCTTGCTTTCTCACGCCACGCCACAAGCAAAATCAAAAACGAACATGATCTGTTCCGGATTCGTTCGCTCGGTTTTCGCGGCGAAGCGCTCCCGAGCATTGCTGCTGTTTCCCGTGTTGAAATCGTCACCTCAACCGGAAACGGGCCCGGGACAAAAGCGGTCATTGAAGGCGGGAAATGGGTGGCCCGCGAACAGGCGCCGAGCCGGAGAGGAACGGAAATTACGGTCACCGATTTATTTTTTAACACGCCTGCGCGGTTAAAGTATATGAAGTCGATCCATACCGAGCTCGGCAATATTACCGATGTGGTGAACCGCCTCGCGCTCAGCCACCCCGAGGTGTCTTTCCGCCTCCGCCACGGCGGAAAGATGCTGCTTCAGACAAGCGGGAACGGCGATGTGCGTCAGGTGCTTGCCGCCATTTACGGCGTGAACATTGCCAAAAAAATGATTCCGGTACAAAGTCAAACACTTGATTTTGAAATCAACGGGTTTATCGCTTTGCCGGAAATTACGCGGGCTTCACGCAATTATATTTCCACGATGGTAAACGGCCGGTTTATCAAAAATTATGCGCTTGTAAAGGCCATATTAGAAGGTTATCATACACTGCTCCCGATCGGCCGCTACCCGATTGTGTTGATGTCGCTAAAAATGGATCCGGTTTTAGTCGATGCGAATGTTCACCCGGCCAAGCTTGAAGTGCGGTTCAGCAAAGAAAAGGAGCTGTGCCGGGCGATTACGGGCGCGATTAAAGCTGCTTTCAAAAAGCAGGAATTGATTCCGTCCGGCATGGTGCGGCAAGCAGAAAAACCAAAACAGGAACAGGTGTCGTTCCAGCTTGACCATTTGCCGGGAAAAACGGAACCGGAAACTCCGAAAGCTTTCTCCGCGCCTGTTGCGCCGCACCCATCGCCCCGGCCGGAGGAAACGGAAATGGGGCAGCACGATAAAAGCCCGGATGCAGAACCCCATCTCAGCGTGGA
Source organism: Weizmannia sp. FSL K6-3076 (assembly GCF_038007245.1). Classification (NCBI taxonomy): domain Bacteria; kingdom Bacillati; phylum Bacillota; class Bacilli; order Caryophanales; family Bacillaceae; genus Heyndrickxia; species Weizmannia sp. FSL K6-3076. Next base: position 1,405,603 of record NZ_JBBOWU010000001.1, read on the forward strand.
ACAGCCGGCCGCAGATTTCCCGGCATTTTCAGGGGAAAATCTGGATTCTGTTTTTCCAGATGAAATCCATGAACCGGCGCGCGATGGATTTGATGTTGAAGAGGCAAGAGGGCAGGACGCGGCACAGCAGCCGGCATCCCGCATCCCGCCGATGTATCCGATCGGCCAGATGCACGGCACGTATATTTTTGCCCAAAATGAAAACGGCTTGTATATCATTGATCAGCACGCCGCCCAGGAGCGGGTCAAGTATGAATTTTTCCGCGAAAAAGTCGGCGAAGTGAAAAAAGAAGTGCAGGAAATGCTTGTGCCGCTGACTTTAGAATACGCAACGGACGAAGCCATTAAAATTCAGGAGAACCTCGATGCGCTGAAAGAGGTCGGCGTTTTCCTTGAACCATTCGGGCACAACAGCTTCATTGTCCGTTCCCATCCGACATGGTTTCCGAAAAATGAGGAAAAAGAGGTCATTGAGGAAATGATCGAGCATGTCCTTTCTATAAAAAAAGTCGATATTAAAAAATTGCGTGAAAAAGCGGCGATTATGATGAGCTGCAGAGGGTCCATCAAGGCGAACCGGCATTTGCGCAATGACGAAATCCAGGCACTGCTCGATGCGCTCCGAATGGCATCCGACCCGTTTACATGCCCGCACGGCCGTCCAATCATCATCCATTATTCGGTGTACGAACTCGAAAAAATGTTTAAACGGGTCATGTAACTCCCGGATCGCGAAACCCCTTGATGATCAAGGGGTTTCAATCTTTTTAACGGGTGTTTGATCACATTTCAAACAGGTTTGAAATCGTTGTATTGTTCAACCTTTTACTAGCGTATCGATACCATCTTCCACTAGAGACCCATCAGCCCGTTAATGATAAGTGCTTTGGATAATACGAGAGGGGGTGCAGTTTTTTGTTCTGATTCTTGACTTTTGTCATTCATTGTGATGACGCCTTGTTTAGAATCGCTGTTCACGCCATATAGGTTCCGTCTTTGATTCTAAGAAAAAGCCTAGAGGGCCTTTTCCTATCTTTCACAAGCGATATTATCATGGCCCCTGTCTTTTGTTTTATTTTTGTCATACAGTGCTTTTGAAACGTATGGCTTATAGTGTGTCTTTCCACCTTTGTTTTTTGCGCTTTTACTTCTTGCAACGCCGCCTTTGTAATCTTTATTCAAGGCTTTACAGTTGGCATAAGTCTTTGCCTTTGCCGCATCAACATCATGAGAAGCAGCAAACGATACTCCGAAAATTAGGCCGGAAGCAACTGCGACTGAAATGATTTTTCTCGCTATAATTCTCCTCCAAGTTCACTTAAATGATTTTATATAGTCACCAATGAAAAAGATGTTATAACTTCCATATATACCTAATTCTTGTAGTGGACGGAACAACTTCGGTATGAGCAATTGGACACCATCGTGTTAAAGAATATAGAATACATATCTATCAAATCGACTTAGGTTTCCATGCATTCATCCGATTTTCATCTGCAAATGACTTTACAGAGGGGCAACTTCCTTTACATATACGATTTGGTCACTGATTTTTATTTTGCTTCATCATATTAATTTCGAATTCTGCGTCTGCAACTTTTCTATTTACAAAAATGACACCATTACGAAGATCTTTGATTTCATCTTTGACGCCTGCAATCTCACCGTGGACATGGTGGACATCCATTGATAGGGCATCAATCTTTGCATCTGTTTCTTCCTGGCGGTCGCGTATGGCTCTGACAATTTGTCCCAGTTCTTTTTGACCGGATTCCATAACTTCCAATCTTTCGTTCAGTTCTTTCTGACCCGATTCCAGTGAGCTTAGCTTCTTAAGGATAAGATCCAGCTTCTGATCCATTGTCAATCTCCTTCCAAATGGTTTTGATGATCTTCTTCTTCGGGGTAATTTCTATCACCATCCATTATATATTGCATTTTTAATCCAATCCATAGGAATTCATCTCTGACCTGAAAATATGCGCCGGCTGATTCTCATCTTCCGCTGGTGCCGCATTCGATGCGGTATGACATCTCATTTGTTTTGCAAGGCGCAGATTGCTTTCAATCACGGGCCGTACAAGTCCTTTTGTTTCCTCGTCGATTGCAAGCGCCATGCCGGAGTCCACTTTTCCAGGAGGCAACGGCTGACGGGCCACCATGACAACGGCATGCAAAAAAAGCAGCGACTGGTATTGGTTTTAGGGTAATGAGCGGTTGGCAGGAATTAATCATGGAAAGAGCCGTCTTTGCTTTGTGCGAGCATGCCCAGCTGGTATTCATAAATCAGTTTGTCCAATAATTGGCTTTGACGGATCGTTTCCGGGTGGTTCATGCCGTTTTGTTTGGCACACTGCATCAATTGTTCGCGGAGGATGAAAATATTGCGGGACAGATGGGCAGAGGCAAGTATGAGATGCTGATTCGTTTTTTCCATGCAAACATCCCTTTCGGAGAAAAATAAGAAGATTAGAAAAACAGTTTTGAAGAAAAGGCAGCATGAGCGTGTTTTGGAGGCGGTTGTGCTTAAGATGGTTTTTTTGCGGAGCTGGCAGGCATATCGTTTGCATCAGGGTCAATGGCATGCCTGAGCAAAACGATATCTTCATATATACTTTTTTTTACAGCCTCATACGGGCATTTGTGGTATTCATCCAAAAGCCGCCCTAATTCCATGATGAAAATGATGCGTTCGTCATTTTTAACCATACGAAACAACCTGCCTTACATAGATCATAATGATTATCCTTATTATATAGTATAAATGGACCGGATGTGAAGCAGGACTTTAGCCCTATACACATTTTTTTAAATATTTTTTCGTAAGTGAATTTTCAAGGATTAATAAAATCCCGAAAAAAGGGAAACTGTATAGATGTTCTGTTTGCTGTTTTATGGTACGATAGAGACGAAAAAATCCGGGGATTTAAAGAATGCTGCAATCTCCGGCATAAAAGGTAGGGTACGAATGGCAAAACAAAAACTGATCGTACTGATCGGCCCGACAGCATCAGGAAAAACGGCACTTAGCATCCGCCTCGCGAAAAAATTCAATGCTGAAATCATCAGCGGCGATTCGATGCAAGTATACAGAGGCATGGATATCGGCACAGCAAAAATTACGCAGGCTGAAATGGAAGGGATTCCCCATCACCTGATCGACATTAAAAATCCGGATGAGTCTTTTTCGGTTGCTGAATTCCAGCAACTGGTACGGGAAAAAATAAGCGATATTGCTTCCCGCGGCAAGTTGCCCATGATCGTCGGCGGCACAGGGCTTTACATACAATCTGTCTTATACGATTACCGTTTTTCGGACATTGCCGGAGACCCGGCATACCGCGCGGAACTTGAAAAGATTGCAAGGCGGGAAGGGCCCGGCCCGCTTTATAAATTACTGGAAAAAACCGATCCGGAAAGTGCCGCAAAGATTCATCCTCATAATGTCAGAAGGGTGATCCGGGCGTTGGAAGTATGCCATTTTTCCGGTAGGACGATGCAAGACTACAAGAAACAGCAACAGGATGAACCGCTTTATTGTGCGGCGCTCATTGGGCTTGTGATGGAAAGGGAGAAGCTGTATCAACGCATTAACGAACGGGTCGATCAAATGATGGAACGCGGTTTAATCGAGGAAGTGAGAAAGTTGTATGACAAAAATTTGCGCGGTGTCCAGTCCATCCAGGCGATCGGCTACAAAGAGCTGTACGATTACTTTGACGGGCGCATGACCCTTGACGAGGCTGTTTCCCGCTTAAAACAAAATACAAGGCGTTTTGCCAAAAGACAGCTTACCTGGTTCCGCAATAAGATGGAAATTGAGTGGTTTGACATGACAAAAGAGGAAGAAAAGGAAAAAAAATTTGAAGAAATTTCCGCTTTCATAGCAGGAAAGCTACAATTAAAATCGAATAGTTTATAATATAGAGTATAGCCAGGAACACGCGTGACTTCAGTCATGAGATGCTCCGGGCACCGAACCGCAGAAACTGCGGGGGCTGCCTGCTAAAATCACCGGAGATCCACCGGCGTTTGCAGGAATCTCGCGGCTTTAGTCATGAGCAGGTTAAAATAGAGAGAAAGAGGAGGATTCGCAATGAACAAAGCCATCAATATTCAGGACCAGTACTTAAACCAATTGCGGAAAGACGGTACGGTTGTCACAGTCTTTTTGATGAACGGCTTTCAGCTTCGCGGCCAGGTAAAAGGCTTTGATAACTTCACCGTGCTGATTGAAACAGACGGCAAACAGCAACTCGTTTTCAAACATGCGATTTCAACGTTCCAGCCGCAAAAAAATGTTCAAATCAATTTCGAGGAAAATTAAAACAAAATGTCCGGCAGCTTGCCGGGCATTTTAAATATGTGTACTGTTATCCGCTTCTGAAACATAAACTGATACAGATCATTATTTCTCGGGAAAGCGCAAAAACCGACAATTTCCCCCGCCATTTTGGATGGTGCTGATTTTCGACCGGTGCGGATTTGAAAAACAACCGGTTTTCTTATGCCGGACAACAAGTTTTTGTACGTGGGCATTTGTCACACTCCCGGCCCAATCCGCGTATATTGTCTGTAGAATGCGAGGTGGCGGTGATGGATCAACCGATTCGTATGAAAAATAACGGCCAGATCAATATTGTCCTCCATGCGGGCCAAAGGGAGGCCGTTATTCCCCAGCCGAAAATAGAAACCGGCAAAAAAGATTTATCAGCAGAACATGAAATTTTAAAAGAAATTGAAGATGAACTTGGCACGCTCGTCGGAATGGAAGAAATCAAAAAAATGGTTAAAGAAGTTTATGCCTGGATCTATATTAACAAGAAAAGGGAAGCCGCCGGGTTAAAAACGGGAAAGCAGGCCCTTCATATGATGTTTAAAGGCAATCCCGGAACCGGCAAAACAACTGTCGCCCGATTGATCGGGAAATTGTTCCATAAAATGAATGTATTGTCAAAAGGCCACTTGATTGAAGCGGAAAGAGCCGATCTGGTTGGCGAATACATCGGCCATACGGCGCAAAAGACAAGAGATTTGATTAAAAAAGCGATCGGCGGCATTTTATTTATTGATGAAGCGTACTCTCTCGGCCGCGGCGGCGAGAAAGATTTCGGGAAAGAAGCAATCGATACGCTTGTAAAGCATATGGAAGACAAACAACACGAATTTATTTTAATTTTGGCCGGCTATTCAAACGAAATGGATTATTTCCTGAGCCTGAATCCGGGACTGCATTCCCGGTTTCCGATCGTGTTCAACTTTCCTGATTACTCGGTAGAGGAACTCATGGATATCGGGAAAAGGATGCTGACGGAAAAAGAGTATACGCTCAGTTTGGATGCAGAACGGAAGCTTCACGACCATCTGGCTTTTGTCAAAACAACGAGCACCCCTGCCAGTTTTTCAAACGGCCGGTATGTGCGGAATGTAATTGAAAAGTCAGTGCGCGCCCAGGCGATGCGGCTGTTAATGCAGGCTTGCTATGACCGCCATGAGCTGGTCACGCTGCGCAGTAGTGACCTTGTTTTTCCGGACTGACGCCTGTATCCTATGCGGTTTGCAGCAGGCGCTTATTTTCCGTAGGGAAGCTTAAACCGGCTTTTTCGGCCAGATGTTTCGCACGGAAAATAAGCAGCCCGGGAAGACATTTTCAAGAAAGGTAAGCCCGGGCATAACAGCGCCCGGCATTTTTTAATGGGGGCGGTAAAAAAGCGATATCGCATGAAGCCATGCCCTGTTTCCCAAAAAAAGCGCCTCGACATGTTATACTTGTGCGTTTTTTGGTAAGATAACAGGTATACTGGACGGAACAGGTGATGAAATGGAAAATAAAAAAGAAAGAGCGATTCTTGTCGGATGCGAATGGAGCGGCATCAGCCACAGCCGTTTTGCCTATTCAATGGAAGAGCTGAAGCGGCTTGTCGAAACGGCGCAGGGGGAAGCGGTGCTTGAAGTCGTACAAAAACGGGACAGGGTAGATGCTGCTACGTATATCGGAAAAGGCAAGGTAGCGGAACTAAAGGCGCTTGTTTCAGAACTGCAAGCTGATCTGATTGTTTTTAACGCGGAACTTTCGCCGAGCCAGCTCCGCAATCTCCAGGCCGCGGTGGAGTGCCGCGTGCTGGACAGGACACAGCTCATCCTTGATATTTTTGCGACGCGTGCCCGTTCAAAAGAAGGGAAGCTCCAGGTGGAACTGGCGCAGCTTGAGTATTTGCTGCCGCGTCTTGGCGGGCGCGGGACGGAGCTGTCGCGGCTCGGGGGCGGAATCGGCACGAGGGGGCCGGGGGAAACCCAGCTTGAAACGGACCGCCGCCATATCCGCCGCCGCATTTCTGAAATCAAGGCGCAGCTTGAAACGGTTGTCCACCACCGGGAGCGGTACCGCGAAAGGCGGAAAAAGAACCATGTGTTTCAAATTGCGCTTGTCGGCTATACCAACGCCGGAAAATCGACATTGTTTAATCGCCTGTCTGCCGCAAATTCTTATGAGGAAAACCAGCTGTTTGCCACGCTTGATCCGATGACAAGAAAAGTTGTGTTGCCAAGCGGTTATACGGCTTTGCTGACGGATACGGTCGGATTTATCCAGGACTTGCCGACGACGCTGATTGCGGCGTTCCGCTCGACCTTAGAAGAAGTGCGGGAAGCCGATTTGCTTTTGCATGTCATTGACAGTTCCAACCCGGATTATGACAACCATCAAAAAACGGTGCAGCGCCTGCTTTCCGAACTGGAAATGAACCATCTACCGCAGCTTGCCGTTTACAATAAAATGGATATAAAAGACAGCCATTTCGTGCCCAATGCACAAAATAGCATCATGATCAGCGCGAAAGACGAAAAAGACATCCACCGGCTGCTGTTGGAAATTGAAAAACAAGTGTTGGCCGAAATGGTGCCGTATCGCGCGCTTGTCCCGCAAACAGAAGGAAAGCTGCTTTCAGTTTTAAAAAGTGATACCATTTTAAGAGAACTAATTTTTAAAGAAGAAAATGAGGCATACCAGTGCAAGGGATATGCGCTTCCAGGCCATCCGGTTCTGGGCGCGATACAACAATATGCTGAATAAAAACCTTGCGCGCGGGTGCATGCAGCGGGTTGCCTTGCATGCACCCCATATTTTGAACGGAAAGGTGTAGAAAATGTACCAGTATTTGACTCATGGTGCCAAACTCAGGCAAATGGCAGAAGAGGCCGAGCGCCAAATCCGCCCGGTCCACAGCGCAATAGAAAAACGGGCGGAAGAGAACCAGTTCCGCGTTTTGCAAAGTTTTCAAAAGTATAAAGTGAGCGAGTCGCATTTTTATCCGTCGACCGGATACGGCTATGATGACGCCGGCAGGGAAACACTTGAGAACATATATGCCGATGTTTTCGGCGCGGAAGCCGGGCTTGTCCGCCCGCAAATCATTTCCGGGACACATGCGATTACGATTTCGCTTTTCGGCGTCCTCCGCCCGGGGGATGAATTGTTATACATAACCGGAAAGCCGTACGATACGCTTGATGAAATTACAGGGGTGCACGGTAGCGGTAACGGTTCGCTGCAGGAGTTTAACATAACCTATAATTATGTAAACTTGAAGGAAGACGGCACGGTCGATTTTGAAGCGGTAAGAAAAGCGATCCATCCCCATACAAAAATGGTTGCGATCCAGCGCTCAAAAGGATATGCGTCAAGACCTTCGTTTACAGTGGATGAGATCGGGGAAATGATCCGCTTTGTAAAAGAAATCAAGCCGGATGCAGTTGTGTTTGTCGACAACTGCTACGGCGAATTTGTAGAGGAGAAGGAGCCATGCCATGTTGGCGCGGATTTAATGGCCGGTTCGCTTATCAAAAATCCGGGCGGCGGGCTTGCGAAAACGGGCGGCTATATTGTCGGGAAGAAAAAATGGGTGGAAAGCTGCGCTTACAGGATGACATCTCCCGGAATTGGCGCGGAAGCAGGAGCATCGCTTTACAGCCTTCTTGAGATGTACCAGGGCTTCTTTCTGGCGCCGCATGTGGTGGCAGAGGCATTAAAAGGTGCGGTGTTTACATCGGCAATCTTGGAAAAATCCGGGATGAATACGTATCCGAAATGGGATGCGCCGAGGACGGACCTCATCCAGTCCGTTGAATTTGGCGACCCGGACAGCATGGTCGCCTTTTGCCAGGCGATCCAGTTTGCTTCACCGGTGAATTCTTATGTGACGCCATATCCGAGTGATATGCCCGGTTATGCGGACGATGTCATCATGGCAGCTGGCACGTTTATCCAGGGGGCAAGCATCGAGCTTTCCGCCGACGGCCCGCTCCGCCCGCCATACACCGCCTATGTTCAGGGCGGCCTTACGTATGCGCATGTCAAAATGGCCGTCCTGCTCGCGCTCGACCGGTTGATGGAAGAAAATCTTGTAGATCCCAGTTGAATTTTTCCCTGCTTTGATCTACGGTCGGCTGGATTTCAACCGGGCACAATGGTTCGCCCGTTTAGAACCGCCTTTTTTCAATGCGGCCAGTTGCTGGTTGTGTTATAATAACAGGATGATATTTGATGAGGTGATCGCATGAATAAGAGGCCGCATTTGCTTTTAATTGACGGGATGGCGCTCCTTTTCCGGGCTTTTTATGCCACTGCCGTGACGGGGCAGTTTATGGTGAATTCTAAAGGGATGCCGACAAACGGCGTGCAGGGCTTTTTGCGCCATTTGCTTTTGGCGGCTGAGAACAAAAAACCGACGCATGTGGCCGTTTGCTGGGATATGGGGAGCAAAACGTTCCGCAACGACCTGTACGGTGAATATAAAGCAAACCGGGACGTCCCGCCGGTTGAGATGATGCCGCAATTTGACCTGGCGAAAGAAACAGTGGAAGCTTTTGAAATTCCAAATGTCGGAGTGGCCGGGTATGAAGCGGACGACTGTCTTGGCACCCTTAGCAGCCGGTTCAAAGACGAGGCGGATATTTCCATTTTGACCGGCGACCGCGACATCTTGCAGCTTTTGGATGACCATGTGGAAGTCCATCTCCTCCAAAAAGGGTTCGGAAATTATAAAACCTATACAAAGGCGGCGTTTATGGACGAATACGGGGTGACGCCGCGGCAGTTTATCGATGTAAAAGCGCTGATGGGCGATGCAAGCGACGGGTATCCGGGTGTGAAGGGGATCGGTGAAAAAACAGCGTTTAAGCTCGTCAGCCGGTTTGGAAACATCAGCGGCATTTTGGGGCATCTCGGGGAGCTCACCCCGTCGCAGCAGAAAAAAATCGAAGCGGGATTGGAGATGCTGCACCTGAGCAGAAAACTTGCTGAAATCCGTTGTGATGTGCCTGTGGCTTTTTCTTTGGAAGAAGCGCGGTTTGGCCAGATTCCTGAAACGTTTATGGAACTGATGGAGGAACTGGAATTAAAAATGGTAAAACGCCATTTGGTTACAGCGCGGATAAACGCAAGCTTCATTTCTTAACCACTTTGCCCGGTTTAATTGGGGACGGAAAGTGGAAAAACAGCATTCAGGACAAGAATGCTGTTTTTCTTCTCCGTTTTGCGATTGTCAGATTTTTGTATTGGACTTTTTCGCGCGGTTTTCAAGGGTTGTTTTTGGGTCCGGCGCGAATGCCGCATCCTGTGCGATTCCTTGCGGCGTAACGGAATTTGCCGCTTTACCGCGGTTTGTATTGTCTTTTTTAGCCATCCTGATCACCTCTTGTTATAGCATGCCCAAATTCGGGGAAATTTTGATAAAGGGATCCCCGGGAAAGTCAGGCGTGCCGCAATGGATAAATGCACGTGCAATGCGGATGGGAAAGCTGGCGGAAAGAAAGAAGGGATAAAGATGGAAAGAAAACAACTCATCCGGGAAGTGGATGAAATATTAAAGACGTATTGTGAAGGCTGTTTTTTAAAATCGCATTTCCGGAAAACACGTGGGAAAAAATATGCCCACCAGTTTTGCATCCGGCAATGCACGGTAGGCGAAAAGCTGAAAAAATACGGCGACCGGTTATCGTGACGGGTGTTACAAAATGCGGGAAACAGGCGGCACCCGAAAACGGTTGCCCGTCTTGCCGTATTAAATCGAACAAAGTCGGCTCAGACAACAGGCGTGGCGGAAGACATCGCAGACTGTAAACAGTATACTGATGCAACAACCGGAAAAATGCCACAATCCGGTATTGTGAGGACTTACACAAATGCAGAAAAATAAAAGGCTGGCATAAAAGCCAGCCTCGTTGCATTCTATGATTTATGAAAGTTTTGTTACATTCGCTGCCTGAGGTCCGCGGTTGCCTTCAACGATGTCGAAAGAAACAGCTTGGCCTTCTTCCAATGTTTTGAATCCTTCACCTTGAATAGCGGTGAAATGAACGAAAACATCGTCTCCACCTTCAACTTCAATGAACCCGTAGCCTTTTTCGTTATTGAACCATTTTACTTTACCGTTTTGCATTTCTTAATCCTCCTAAATCAAAAGCACGTTCGTGCCAAAAAATGTTGCATTAAACAGATGAAAAACCGCCATCAAGGTCTGGGAAATCACTTGTTTAATGTTATAATTAATATACTCCATCCGGTATGGATAGTCAAGACAAACGAATCAAAAATGAGGGAAAATTGTTGTGAATTCTTAAATTTGCAAGCGGTTTAAAACTGGCGCAGCTTTTTTCAGGAATTCTTGTACATCATCCGTGATTATAGTAAACTGATGGTATTGTTATTGTACCGGCAGACTCAATATTTGTTGTAAGAATGGGGGCCCGTGGATGCCGACACCTAGTATGGAAGACTACATTGAACAGATTTTTATTCTGATTGAAAGCAAAGGATATGCGCGTGTTTCTGATATTGCAGAAGCGCTTTCCGTTCATCCTTCATCCGTCACGAAAATGGTACAGAAGCTGGATAAGGATGATTATCTTGTTTATGAAAAATACCGCGGACTGGTCCTCACCCCTAAAGGCAAAAAAATTGGAAAACGGCTCGTCGACCGCCATCATTTGCTTGAACAGTTTTTAAGGATCATCGGGGTCGACGAAGAAAATATTTATAGAGATGTAGAAGGAATTGAACATCACCTGAGCTGGAATTCCATTGACCGGATCGGAGACCTTGTCCAATACTTTGAGGAAGATCCGGGCCGGGTGAACGACCTGAAGCGGCTTCAGGCACAAAACGAGGATTGAATTTTCCGGCCTCCCTGCCCTTGAAATGGGTGCTGGTTCCTTTTTATGCACCGGATGATGGGGCATGTTGCCTAAAAGGCTGTCTGCCGGCACGCATCAGGATTTAGAACCCTCCCTGCTTGATGCAAGCAGGGCTCTTTCCCGCCAGCCGGAAAACAAACTTCGCATGGCGCCTTTATGCAGAAAATTAGGGCTAGAGCCAAACGATTTTCCGGTATGGGTGAAAAAATCCTTTTTTCAGGTGCAATGGGCTACAGGGGTATGTAGAATAGAAGATGGAAGCAGATTTTTGATGAAGCGGAGGATTTGACATTGCCAAGCCATTCGATTGGAAAGACGGATATTGATATTGCACAGCATGCTTCGCTGAAACCGATCAAAGAAATTGCGGAAACCGTGCAGCTTGCAGAAGAAGACCTTGAATATTACGGGAAATACAAGGCGAAAATTACATATGAAAAAATCAAGCAGCTTAAAACCAAAAAAGACGGAAAATTATTTCTTGTCACTTCCATCAATCCGACGCCGGCTGGGGAAGGCAAGTCAACCGTCACAATCGGACTCGGCGATGCATTAAAACAGCTGGGCCATAAAACCGTGATTGCCTTAAGGGAGCCATCACTCGGACCGGTCATGGGGCTGAAAGGGGGCGCAACGGGCGGCGGTTATGCACAAGTCTTGCCGATGGAAGAGATCAATCTTCATTTCACAGGCGATTTTCATGCGATTACCGCTGCCAATAATGCCATTTCCGCTTTGCTGGACAACCATATCCACCAGGGAAATCCATTGCAGATTGACCAGCGCCGCATTGTCTGGAAGCGGGCGGTCGATTTAAATGACCGGGCGCTGCGCCATGTGGTTGTCGGCCTCGGCGGTCCCGGCCAGGGTGTGCCCCGTGAAGACGGATTTGACATTACGGTGGCTTCTGAACTGATGGCCGTTTTATGCCTGGCGGAAGATCTCGAAGATTTAAAAAGGCGGATTGCGAACATCGTTGTAGCCTACAATTACGAAAAGAAACCCGTAACCGTCGGTGACCTCGGAATCGAAGGCGCGATTGCCTTATTGCTGAAAGATGCCTTAAAACCGAATCTTGTCCAGACGATCGAACATACACCGGCCCTTGTCCACGGCGGCCCGTTTGCCAATATAGCGCACGGCTGCAACAGCGTGATGGCGACCAAAACCGCTTTGAAACTAGCCGATTATGTCGTCACGGAAGCCGGCTTTGGTGCCGATCTCGGGGCTGAAAAATTCCTCGACATTAAAGCGCGGGCGGCCGGCCTGAAGCCGGACGGCGTTGTGATTGTCGCCACCATCCGCGCCTTAAAAATGCACGGCGGGGTGTCAAAGGAAGATTTGGCGGCAGAAAATATTGCGGCTCTTGAAGCCGGGCTTTTAAACCTGCAAAAACATGTTGAAACGATCGCTTCATTCGGTCTGCCGTTTGTCGTTGCCATCAACCAGTTTATATCAGACAGTGATGCGGAAATTGCTGTCTTAGAAAAATGGTGCAGTGAACGCGGCATTCCCGTGTCGCTTACGGAAGTGTGGGAAAAAGGGGGCGCGGGTGGCATAGATCTTGCGGCCAAACTGCTGGAAGCCGCCAAACAGCCGCATACATTCAGGCCGGTGTACCCGCTTGAATCAACCATTGAAGAAAAGATAGAGGCGATTGTGCGCCAGGTGTATGGCGGCCGCGGTGCCGAATTCTCCGCGAAGGCGCAAAAACAAATCCACGAATTTGAACAATTCGGATGGGGACATCTTCCTGTTTGCATTGCAAAAACGCAGTATTCCTTATCCGATGACCCGCACAAAACGGGTCGTCCGTATGATTTTGCGATCCATGTCCGCGAACTTGTCCCGAAGCTTGGCGCCGGGTTTATCGTTGCCCTGACAGGAGACGTTCTGACCATGCCGGGTCTTCCGAAAGAACCGGCCGCTTACCGGATGGATGTTGATGCGGACGGCCGCGCATCCGGGCTCTTTTAAACGGGGGACAGGCGATGTTTGACCCAACTGCTTTTGAAAATATGAAGACTGTATTCGAAGGTGCTGCCTATGAGCTTGATTTACGAGGGGAAGCATCCATCACCGGAAGAAAAGACCTGGTCGACCTGGCGGAAATGTCCCGGGAATACCGCATTACGCTTCAGCTTCCGGAATGGCAGGAAGCAAGCGTAACGATCTGTCTTTCGGCTTCGCTCGGGCAGCTGGCGGCGGAAATACTGGATCTCGCGTCCGGTGCCAAAGCGGGTGCCAGTGCGGCCGTAACTTTTTCCTGGAAAAACAGAGACCGATCCGCTGATTATAAACAGATTATCTTTTCCGCATGGGGAAACGGCAACCGGCGCCGCATCGAGGAAAGGACTGTCCGCTCATCACGCTCGGGTGTAACCGAAGAAGTTGCCATCGATTTTGCCCGGCTAATAACGGAAGATTTAATGGATGATTTGCTTAAGATGCCCTCAGATGCCGTGAAGACTTTGCACCGGATGAGGGTCTAACAAAAGCTGCACGCCCCGTCGTGCAGCTTTTGGCTTGCTTGCCCAAAAAACATGATAAAATGAAGGACAAAGAAAGGGGATTTTATGTATAAACATCCGGTTCTTTTACAGATTGAACAGTTCGCCCGCGCTTTCCACAGCGGAGATGCTTCCGGTCATGACTGGCACCACATTAGGCGTGTCCGCGGGCTTGCACTTTATATTGCGGAAAAAGAGGAAAAAGGTGATCGATTTATCATTGAAGCTAGCGCCCTTTTGCACGATATTCCGGACGTAAAGCTGAACGCGGACAACCAGAAAGGGGCGAAAAAACTGAAGGCCTTTTTAAACAGCCTCCCGTTAACGGAATATCAAAAAGAGCAAATTCAAAATATCGTTGCAAGCATTTCTTTTAAAGGCGGCAATGAAACAGAACTGGTGCATTTTGAGGCAATGGCTGTCCGTGATGCCGACCGGTTGGATGCAATCGGGGCAATTGGGATCGCTCGCGCATTCGCATACGGCGGAAAAAAGGGTCAGCCGCTCTATGACCCGGAACTGCCGGTGAGAAAACAAATGACTGAAGAAGAATATCGAAACGGGAAAACTTCCTCGATCCATCATTTTTATGAAAAGCTATTACTTTTAAAAGATAGGCTGTACACTGAGGCGGCGAAAAAACTTGCAGAAGAACGCCACTACTTTATGGAGCAGTTTTTACAGGAATTTTTCAAAGAATGGAATGTTGAACGATGAAAATATTTCAAGCCCAGGGACTGACAAAATCTTACGGGGAAAAAGTGCTGTTTGGTGATCTTTCTTTCCACATCGGGGAACAGGAACGGATCGGCCTTGTCGGCGTCAATGGCACCGGAAAATCGAGCCTGCTGAAAATCATTGCGGGACAGGATGAAGCGGATAGCGGGGAACTGAGCACGACGAACGATTATACCATTGGTTATTTGCCGCAGGAGCCTGAACTGAATCCGGCCTTCACGGTCCTTGAACAGGTATATAAAAGCGAGTCTCCAATTATGGCGCTTTTACGTTCCTATGAAGAGGCGCTGCTTGAAGTCGGGAAGGATCCGGGAAATGCAGGCAAACAGGATCGATTGTTCCGGCTGCAAAAAGAAATGGATGCCGCCGGTGCATGGGAAGCCGGCGCCAATGCACAGACGGTTCTTTCAAAACTTGGCATCCGCGATTTGGGCAGAAAAATTTCGGGATTGTCAGGCGGACAGAAAAAGCGGGTCGCCCTTGCCCGGGTATTAATGGAAACACCCGATTTGTTGATTTTGGATGAGCCGACCAACCATCTCGACTATCCGGCTGTCAAGTGGCTGGAAGCATTTATTGCAAAATATCCCCGCTCTGTCCTGTTTGTGACACATGACCGCTATTTCCTCGACCGGGCGGCAAAACGGATTTTCGAACTTAGCGGCGGAAAAATATACAGCTACAAAGGGAATTACCAGGATTTTATGGAAGCAAAAGCGCAGCGGGAAGAAGCGCAACTGCAGCAGGAAGAAAAACGGAAAAATTTGTACAGGCGGGAGCTTGCCTGGATGAAGCGCGGGGCAAAGGCACGTTCGACAAAACAAAAAGCAAGGATCGGGCGTTTTGAAGAACTGGAATCCAGCCTCGGCAAAAGCCCCCGGCAGCAGGAAGCCGATATCGCTTTGTCCGGCAGCCGCCTCGGCAAACAGGTTTTTGAACTGCAGCATGCTAATAAAGCGTTCGGTTCAGAGACGATTCTAAAGGATTTCAACCTGCTCGTAAAGCCGGGTGACCGGATCGGCATCGTCGGGAAAAATGGAAGCGGAAAATCAACTTTGATGAACATTCTCGCTGGCAGGATTCCGCTCGATTCCGGGGAACGCCTCACCGGGCAGACCGTCAAAATCGCGTATTACCGTCAGGAAACGCCAGGCATGAATGAAGATAAGCGGATGATCGAGTATATACGGGAAGCGGGGGATACGGTGACAACAAAAGACGGGGAAACGATTTCCGCCGCGCAAATGCTGGAAAGATTTCTTTTTGACATGCACACGCACGGCACCCCGGTCAGAAAACTGTCGGGCGGCGAAAAGCGCAGGCTGTATTTGCTCAGGCTTCTGATGTCGCGGCCAAATGTGCTGCTTTTGGACGAACCGACGAATGATCTCGATACGGAGACGCTTACCGTGCTTGAAGATTATATCGGAGCGTTTCCAGGCGTCGTCATCTCGGTTTCACACGACCGCTATTTTCTTGATAAAACCGCGGAGCAGCTGCTTATTTTTGAAGGCGGTGGCAAAATCAGCCGCTTTTTTGGCCGTTACAGCGACTACCTCGAAATCGCGCATGAAACGCCGGCACAGGAGGAAAAAATGGATGTGCCAAAGCCTAAACGGGAACCGAAACGAAAAAAATGGTCTTACAATGAGCAGCGGGAATGGGAAGAGATAGACGAAAAAATTGAAGCATGCGAGCAAGCCATTGCCGAACTGAACGAACAATTGGAACAAGCCGGCTCCGATTTTGTCAGGGCCCAGGACATTTCAAAAGCGCTCGAAGAAGAAAACGAGCGGCTGGAAGGCCTTATTGAACGCTGGAACTATCTTTCCGAGCTGCAGGAAGGAAAAGACAAGTAAACATTTTGGTAAGCGTCCCGTTTTGTCCGGAAGCATGGCATCTATCTCGCCGCTTTCCGGGCTGCGGGAAGGAATGGGCGGCAGCCGGAAACATGCTTTTTGAAAGGAAAAAGGGCGAGCCAGCGAACGCACAAAAGATGTTTCCCATTTTCAAGATACGCTTGATATTTCCGAAAAGAATCAACTCATTCGTGTATCCACTGTGTTTATGTTAAAATGCAAGTAGACTGGATGGGAAAGGCGGTGTGGAAATGAAAATTAAAGCGATTGAACCAACGCCGAGCCCGAATACGATGAAAGTCGTATTGACGGAAGCACTGCCGGACGGCGCCCGCAGCAATTATAAGAAAGGGCAGGAAGAAGGGGTGCCGCCTGTGATCCGCCGTATCCTTGATATCGAAGGCGTGAAAGGCGTATACCATGTTGCGGATTTTCTCGCGGTGGAGCGGCATGGTAAAACGGACTGGCAGGACATTTTGCCGAAAGTGCGTGAGGTGTTCGGGGAGGCGGAAACAGAAACCGGAAACAGTCCCCGTGCCAATGAGCATTTCGGGGAAGTCCAGGTGTTTGTCCAGATGTTTAAAGGCATTCCGCTCCAGGTCAAACTGACGGACGGGGAACAGGAAAAACGTTTTGGGCTGCCGGATTATTTTGCCGAGGCGCTTGCCGCTGCGCAACTGGAAGGCGACAATTATGTTTTCTTGCGGAAATGGAAAGACTTCGGCGTGCGGTACGGAGAGATGCAAGAAATTGGTGCGGAAGTCACAGAAGAAATCATTGCCGCTTATCCGAAAGAAAGGCTAAACCGGCTTGTAAATGAAGCGCAGCATCCGGAGCAGGTTCCCGCTGCCAAAAAAAGGCTGAAATTAACGCCCGGCATGCTGGAAACGGATGACTGGCGCAAAAGGTACCGGCTCCTTGAACAAATGGAAGACCCCGATCTTTCCGACCTGCCTGTCCTTGAGAAAGCCTTGGAAGATGAAAAACCATCGATCAGGCGGCTTGCCGTTGTTTATTTGGGCATGGTGAAAGACAAGCGGGTGCTGCCGCTTTTATACCGTGGTCTGCATGATGCGAATGCAAGCGTGCGGCGGACGGCAGGCGACTGTCTTAGCGATCTCGGGTTCAAAGAGGCATGCGGGGAAATGGCAAAAGCGCTCAAAGACAAAAGCAAAATTGTCAGGTGGCGCGCCGCCATGTTTTTATACGAAGCGGGTGACGAAGCTTCTCTACCGGCTTTAAGGGAAGCGGAAAACGACCCTGAATTTGAAGTCAGGCTCCAGGTCAGAATGGCGATTGAGCGGATTACAAAAGGCGAAGAAGCAAAAGGCTCGGTCTGGAAGCAGATGACAGAAGCAAGGCAAATCCAGCCATAATTAAAGGAGGACATCAACATGTCAATGGCATATGAAGAATACATGCGGGCGCTTATTACCCCGATGAGGGAAGAATTGACGGCAAACGGGTTTACGGAACTGCGTACACCGGAAGAAGTAGAGGCCTATATGGAAAAAGCGGAAGGCACCACGCTGGTTGTCGTGAACTCGGTGTGCGGCTGCGCAGCCGGGCTTGCGCGTCCGGCAATTGTTGAGGCAATCCGGACGGCTGAAAAGAAGCCGGACCATCTTGTTACGGTATTTGCCGGCCAGGACAAAGAAGCAACGGCAAAAATGCGTGAGTATTTTACCGGCATCGAACCCTCCTCCCCTTCTGTGGCGCTTCTTCAAGGGAAAGAAGTGGCCCATTTTATCCCGAGAAGCGATATCGAAGGGCATGAAGTCGAAGAAATCATCGAAAATCTGCATGCTGCTTTTGACCAACACTGCGCATAAAATTGCGGCCCCGTATGCATCATTCCGGTTGCAAAATGGGGCCTGTTTTTTCTGTGTAAATATTATATAATAAATACATATTCGAACTGTTGGGATATGGAGGGGATCACGTGAAAAACTGGCTGAAAAAATCAATGGTTATCCTTGTTTCTGTTTTAACATTCGGCCTTGTCCCCCCTTCCCATGCAATCTGGAATCATCTCTATAAAACTGGCAATGAAACGGCGGAAACGACTTCTGCTTATTCCAATCGGACGGCTGCCACAAGCCGCAAGATTGACAGTGCCGCGCTTGCTCGGTCATTCGTTGAAGATGCAGAAGAACGGGCTTATCTGAAATTCGGGGAAAGGATCAGGCCTGTTATTGAAGACGAGTTCCGTGCTGCCGTTTTGCCAAACATTCAAACCGCCATCGCGGAAACGCTGCAGGAATACCCGCAGGACAAACTACCGCTGCTCGCTGTTTCAGACCAGCCGAGTGCGGGAACCGGTGAAAAAATGTTTCATATTTACAATACGGAAACAAATAAAGACATCATCCGTTTCCATGTCCGGCGCGACCATCCGCCCGGCGACGGCTACTATTTTAATTTCCATTACCATGTAGCCTTTGACCATTTCCAAACGCACCGCCACCTTGGCACCATTTACTGGGGCAAAAACATGCCGCCGCAATGGATGAAAGGATAAAGGCGGGTTGAAGAACGCTTGCCGCGGCAGCAGCTGACAGCGCTGCAACGGATAAAAGACTAAAGCGGTGTGGAAGACGGACACCCCTAACATCCAGTCGAACATTTCATGCGCTTTTTGCAAACGCAGTGAATACAGCACCGGCAGAAGGATGTAAGATGAGCGAAACATGGCTCCTTTGTTGCCGGCCGCAAAAAGGAATAATTATGCAAATGGATGGCTTTGCTGCCCCATTGTAAAAACTGGAATTTAATTTATATAACGCAATTTTCCAGGATAGAAACCCGGATATTTGAATGACAAAGGATGGAATCATGATGAAACAATATTTAGATCTTTGCCGCGAAGTGCTTGAAAACGGCGTCAAAAAAGATGACCGGACCGGTACCGGAACGATCAGCGTTTTCGGCCATCAAATGCGGTTTCATCTGGAGGACGGTTTTCCGCTTCTGACAACTAAGAAACTGCATTTGAAATCGATTATTTATGAACTGCTCTGGATGCTTGAAGGAGATACGAATGTAAAATACCTCCAGGAAAACGGCGTCCGAATTTGGAATGAGTGGGCAGATGAAAACGGCGACCTCGGCCCGGTTTACGGGCAACAATGGCGTTCATGGCAAACCCGGGACGGGCGGACGATCGACCAGATCACCCAGGTCATTGAACAAATCAAAACCAATCCGGATTCCAGGCGCCTGATCGTTAACGCATGGAATGTCGGGGAGATTGACAGGATGGCACTGCCGCCGTGCCATTGCTTTTTCCAGTTTTATGTGGCAAACGGCAAGCTGTCATGCCAGCTGTACCAGCGTTCGGCCGATATTTTCCTCGGCGTGCCGTTTAACATTGCTTCTTACGCGCTGCTTACGATGATGATTGCGCAGGTTACGGGGCTGGAACCGGGGGACTTTGTCCATACGCTTGGCGATGCCCATATTTACTTGAACCATATCGAACAAGTGAAGTTGCAGCTGACACGGGAGCCCCGCAAGCTGCCGAAAATGGTTTTGAATCCTGAAGTAAAAGACATTTTCTCCTTCCGGTACGAAGATTTTACATTAAAAGATTACAATCCGTATCCGCACATCCCGGGGAAGGTGAGTGTATGATTTCCTTTTTATGGGCGGAAGATGAAAAAGGCGTGATTGGAAAGAACAATGCGCTTCCGTGGCATCTTCCCGAAGACTTGAAGTATTTTAAAAACATAACAATGGGTCATCCGGTTGTCATGGGAAGGCGGACGTTTGAATCGATCGGAAAGCCGCTTCCCGGCAGAACGAATATTGTGATGACGAGAGACCCGGATTTTAAGGCCGAAGACTGCGTCGTTGTCGCAGGCAAAACAGAACTGTTAAAATGGGCGGATGCACATGGCGGTGAGATTTTTGTCACGGGCGGCGCGGAGATTTTTGCCCTGCTGCTTGAGGAAGCGGAAAAATTGTACCGGACGAAAATACATGCTGACATGGAAGGCGATACCTATTTTCCGCCTGTTGACTGGGAGGAGTGGGAAATGGCTTCCAGCACAAAAGGGATAAAAAACGAAAAAAATCCTTATGACTACGAATTTCAAGTATTTGTACGGAAAAGGTAAAAAACCATGGAAACATTCCCATGGTTTTTCTCTGTGCCATCAGACATAAAATAAAATCGTGAAGTACATAAACGCGCTTCCGGCAATGACAAAGATATGCCAGATCGCATGGGAGTAAGGAAGGTTTTTCCATGTGTAGAACACGGCGCCTACCGAGTAGCAGATCCCACCTGAAAAAAGGAGCCAGAATCCCGGAGCCGTAAGCCCTTTATACAAAGGCTCAATCGCAATGAGGATCAGCCAGCCCATGATTAAGTAAAGCATCGTGGACAATAATTTAAAGCGGTGAATGAGAAAACATTTTCCGGCAATGCCAATGGCAGATACTCCCCATACGACCGAAAACAGTACCCATCCCAAAGTGCCATGCAGTGTAATCAGCACAATCGGCGTATACGTTCCGGCAATTAACAAGTAAATGGCAGAATGGTCCAGAATCGCGAGAAATGTTTTCACTTTCGTCCAGTAAAAGCTGTGCAGCAGTGTGGAAAACAAATACAAAAGCAGCATGGAAACCCCGAAAACAAGAAAACTTCCTAGATAGAGCGGGTTATTCTTTTCTGCGGCGAAAACGACGAGTATAACCATCGCCGGAATGCTGAGCAGAAAACCGATGCCATGCGTAACGGCATTGGCCAGTTCCTGTTTCCAGGATGAAAGCAGTGTTGAAGTTGTCAAAAATTTAAACCACCTTCGTCTTTAAGCTTCTCTTTATTATAGGGTTTTGCGGGGCAATCTGCAATGGAAACAACTTGCGTCTTTAGCGGGTGCAATTTTATGCATTCATCAGCAGAAGATCCCGTTTTTCATGTTATAATGGGTACATTGTAAATTCAGAAAGGCTAAGTGGTGTCAAAAATGAAAAAATGGTTCATTCCTCTTCTCGCTTCCGTTGCGCTTGCCTTATCGGGCTGTTCACACGGCATAACCGGCCTGTTGTTTAAACCGGCAAGCAACGAAAAAAAGATGGTGCCAGTTCCGCTGCACATCGTCTCGATCGGGGACTCCCTGACTGAAGGCGTAGGCGACAGCAAAGGGCGCGGCGGTTACACCTATTACTTGAAAAATGAACTGGACGCCTTAAAGGGTGTGAAAAAAACCACCATTGCCAATTATGGCGTAAAAGGGAACCGGACCGACCAATTGCTTGCCCGGCTCCAAGATGAAAAAATCCGGAAGTCCATCAAGGATTCAGATGTTGTTATGATTACCATCGGCGGCAATGATATGATGAAAGTGCTCCGTGAAAATATTTCCAATTTAAACAAGCAGGAGTTTGAGGCGGCCATTCCGGGGTACAAACAACGGCTCGATCAAATTTTCCGCCGCATCCGCGCGATCAATCCGAATGTAAAGATTGCGCTCGTCGGCCTCTATAACCCTTTTTCGAAGTGGCTGACCGATATAAAAGAAGTGGACCAAATGCTTGCAGCCTGGAATGATGCCAGCAAAGAGGTGGTATCGCGCTATAAAAATACCATTTTTATCCCGGTTGCCGATATTTTTGAGAACAACGAAGATGAATTGCTTTATGACGATCATTTCCATCCGAACGATGAAGGGTATAAACGGATGTCGAAACGGATTTACCGATATCTCCTGAAAGGAAATTTTTTGGGGATTCCAAAATAGCAAAGTGGTAAAGGAATGATGCTTGCGTGAAAAGAAACCCATGGAAAATCGCTTTTTTTGCACTGGCTTCAGTGGTTGTGGCCTTTGTACTTGTGCTTTCCTTTTTTCTTTTTGTGCCGGATGGCCGCGTGCCCAAACCGGAAAAAACCGGAAAAACGATTGATTTGCGGGTAGAGACAAACAAGGCGGACTTAACGGCGCTCATTAACCGTTATTTGCGGGAAGAAAAAATAAAAGGGAAAGTGCTTTTAAATGATGAAGTCGTCTACTATGGAACTGTCGGGGTCTTTTCTGAAAAAATGCAGTACAAGATGACGTTTAAGCCGAAAGCGTTAAAGAACGGGGATCTCGTTTTAAAACAAAAATCGGTATCCCTCGGTTCCGTCCATCTCCCGGTATCCTATATTTTACAATTCGTCAAAACGACCTACCATCTGCCGAAATGGGTGATCATCCAGCCGGGCGAAAAACTGGTGTATGTCCAGCTGCAAAATATGAAGCTGGAAAACGGCGCCAAGGTGAAAGCCAACGAATTTGATTTGCAGCATGATGACATCTCGTTTACACTTGGATTTCCAAAATAACGCAAAAAGCCGGCCCTTAAAAGCCGGCTTTTCAATATGCCACAGAAGGTTTCGCCGCCGCCTGTGCACATGATACGGGTTTTAAACGATCTTGACGCGGACGTAAACGGCACCAAAACACTTGTCTGTGCGCATTACACGGGTTTTAAACGATCCTTAACCCTTTCGGATAAAAGTTTTTCAAAATGCCGCCCGCTTCTTTGCTCCAGCCGAGCGGAAAACCGTCCACCGTGATCAGGACCCAGCCGCGATTCTCGCTTGTTCCCGGCAGTGTCTCCCCTTTTAAATAGCGGATGCATTCACTGCTTTCGGCGCGAAGGTCCATCCGGTGTTTGCATTGTCCGGCTTTCAGGGCAAGCGCGAGCGCGTGATTCGGTTCAAATCGGTTTTTTTTGAAAGTACCGAGATGCAGGCCGCACCGGACAAGGCGGAGCCCCTTTATCTGCGGACAGTTAAAAGGCAGCAGGAAAAGCTCGTTTTTATACATAAAAAAGGAGCGCCTGCCCGGGTCAAAATGCTGGAGGGTGTTTTTGGCAAAGGTTGTCCAGTCTTTTTCCTGTTGTATTGAAAGCTTCATGCCCTTTTCAAGCGGCACCGTTTGCCCCGTTTCCCCCGGGTGTTTGCGCATTTTTGCGGCAAAATGGCCTTCGCCTTTTAAGCGATGCGGCCATAAACGCGCCGCATTGGACAAATCTTGCCGCTTTTCTGTTGCCCATTCCGGCTTTCCCGGTCCGACGCCGTGTTCATGGGGAATCGGCACCAGGGCCATGTCTTCATGCCGCGCCAAAAAAGCTTCAATCGTCTGTTCGTTTTCTTCCGGAGAAAAGGTGCAGGTCGAATAAACAAGGGTGCCGCCGGGTTTTAACATCTTCCAGGCGTGCTCCAAGATCGCGCGCTGTTTTTGAGCGCACGCTTCGACATGTTCCTGGCTCCAGAAACGTGCTGCTTCAGGATCTTTTCTGAACATGCCCTCCCCGGAACAGGGGGCGTCAACCAAAATTTTATCGAAATAGTTTTCGAAATGCCGGCTCAGTTTTTCAGGCGTTTCGTTTGTCACAACGGTATTGGAGAATCCAAGCCGTTCGATATTTTCAGAAAGCGCGCGCACCCGCTTCGGATGGATTTCATTTGCAAGCAGAAATCCGTTTTCGCCGATTCCGGATGCAATTTGCGTCGATTTGCCGCCCGGCGCGGCGCATAAATCAAGTACTTTATCGCCTTTTTCAAGCCCGAGCTGCCCGGCGATAAACATCGCGCTCGGCTCCTGGATATAATAGAGCCCGGCGGCATGGTACGGGTGTTTTCCAGGCTTGTCTTTTTCTTCATCAAAATAATAACCGGAGGCAAAAGGGATGTTTTCCAAATGGAAAGGGTTGTGCGCATGCCATTCCGTTTCGCTCACTTTTGCCGGATTCAGGCGCAATCCGGATGTCCGCGGTTTTTCATAGGAGCGGAAAAAATCATCGGCTTCCTTTCCAAGCAGCTTCCCCATCTTTTCCATAAAGGTTTCAGGTAATTCCAATCATGAGACCCCTTTCCGTTAAAATCGCCGCTATGATCCATTATAATGAAATCGGGGCTTGCAGTCACGAAACTGGATGAAAACAACATCAACAGGTAAAATAAAAAATAATCTTTTATAAAGGGGGGAGCCGCATGGCAGAGGAAACCGCGATTTTTGCCGGCGGATGCTTCTGGTGCATGGTCCATCCTTTTGACCAATTGCCCGGCATTCAAAAAGTTGTTTCTGGGTACACAGGCGGAACAAAGCCGAACCCGACATATGAGGAAGTGTGCTCCGGTGCGACCGGGCATACAGAAGCTGTTGAAATTACGTTTGATCCGGAAGTTTTTCCTTACGAAAAGCTGCTTGACATTTACTGGCGACAAATTGACCCGACAGATGCAGGCGGGCAGTTTTACGACAGGGGGGGCTCTTACCGGCCGGTTATTTTCTATCAAAACGAAGCCCAGCGGCAGGCGGCGGAAGCTTCAAAAAAACGGCTGGAAGAGAGCGGGCGGTTTAAAAAGCCGATTGCTGTCACAATTGAACCGGCTTCTGCCTTTTATCCGGCGGAAAGTTACCATCAGGATTATTACCGGAAAAATCCGACCCATTACGAGGCTTACCGGCAAGGTTCAGGCAGGGCCGCATTTATCCGCAACCATTGGAGGGATGAACATGAAGGATGAAAAACTGACGCCTTTGCAATATGAAGTGACGCGGAAAAACGGAACGGAACCGCCGTTTCAAAATGAATACTGGAACGAGTTCCGCGACGGTATTTATGTCGATGTTATTTCCGGAAAACCGCTGTTCAGTTCAAAAGATAAATATGATGCAGGCTGCGGCTGGCCGAGTTTTACAAAACCGATTGATGCCGGCCAACTTACCGAACGGCTTGATACGAGCCACGGCATGATTCGTACGGAAGTGAGAAGCAAGGCGTCTGACGCGCATTTGGGCCATGTGTTTCCGGATGGGCCAGGCCCTGCGCATCTTCGGTACTGCATGAATTCAGCCGCGATGCGTTTTATTCCGAAAGAAAAGCTTGAGGAAGAAGGATATGGGGAGTATCTTGCGCTCTTTGAAGAAAAAGAATAAGCCGGCTGGGCGGATGCACATACAAAACGGGCCCGTATCCCATACGATGCACTGTACAGAAAAACAGTTTTTTTTGAGGAGTGAATGGGATGTATTACGGCCATGAAGGTGCTTACCCTGCATATGACCCCTGCTGCGGCTACGGATACGGTTATGGGTCTGGTTACGGATACGGTTCCGGTTACGGCTGGGGCTTTGCAGGACACAGAAACGGCTTTGCTTTAATTGTTGTGCTGTTTATTTTGCTGATCATTATCGGCGCATGCTGGATCGGCCCCAATTAAAAACGGAAAAGGCCCGGGGCTATGTCCCGGGCTTTTTCAGTGTGCCTTTTATATTTTAAAGTTTCCGATCAGCTTGCGCAGGTTTTCTGCCTGTTTTGATAACTCCGAGGCTGCGGCTGTGACTTCTTCCATCGATGCAGACCCTTCCTCGGTACTTGCTGCGGTCATTTCCGTATTTGCCGCGGTATTCATGGCAATCTTGCTGACGGCATCGAACGAATCGGCGACATCGACCGAAAGTTTTTGCGTTTTTTCAATTTGGGCGGCCATGTCAATAATGACATTTGTCGTTTCATTCGTTTGTTTTTGAATGACTTCGAGCGAGTGCATCGTTTCATTGGAAATTTGCACGCCGGAAGTAACCGCCTCTACCCCTTCCTGATTCTGGCCGATAATGGTGCTAATTTCTTTTTGGATCGAACGCACAATATTTGTGACTTCCTGGGCGGCAGACTGGGATTGTTCGGCCAGTTTTCTGACTTCATCTGCTACGACGGCAAAGCCGCGCCCGTGCTCCCCGGCCCTGGCTGCCTCGATTGCCGCATTCAATGCAAGCAAATTGGTTTGTTTGGCAATCCCGGTGATTGTCATAATGATCTTTGTAATATCATCCGACTTTTCACCGAGCGCCTCTACCGTTTTGCTCGTATTCGTCATGATCGCTTCAATGCTCTTCATTTTGCCGGACGTTTCCATAATGGATCGGCTGCCTTTTTCTGCGGATTCTTTCATATGGAGCGAAGCCTGTTTTACCGTTTCCGCTTGCCGGAAAAGCGTATCGACCACTTCTTCAAGCGACTTCATTTTCGACAAGGATGTATCCATCTTGGCAGAAGTTTGCTCGCTGTCTGCCGCGATTTCATTGGCTGTTTCCGCAATGGACTGGATCGTTTTCGATGTTTCTTCAGAAGAAGCGAGCAGCTCTTCGCTTGAGGCGGAGACACTTTCCGCCATCGCGGATACTTCTTTTACAAGCCGGGCAATGCCATCTATCAGCTGGTTTGTGTCTCTTGCCAGTTTTGCCAATTCGTCATTGGACGTCACTTCAATTCGCCTTGTCAAATCCCCGCCGGCATTTGCGATTCCCAAAATCGACCGGCTGATTTTTCTCGTGCTCGATTTGATGTTTTTCGTCAGGCTGATGCTGAGCATAACAGCCAGCACGATGGCAAGCAAGGAAAGGGTGACGGTTACGATCCGCGCAATCAGAACGGAACGATGCAAGTCGCCGATCCGGCTTTCTGATGCCTGTGTGGTACTTGCCAGCAAATCGTGGATGCTGCTTTTCAAATTTTTCATGTAGTCGGATGCCTGGGAATCCTTCACTTGTGCAACCGCTTCTTGTTCCGATCCGTACTGCCTCGCTTCGACAACCCGGTCAACCGTGCCTACCCAGAAATTATACGCTTCAGAAATTTTTTCAAGTTTTTTGCTCTGCAACCGGTCATCTTTCAGCATTTTTTGCAAGCGGCTTAACGTGCTGCTTGCTTCCTGCTTCTCCTGGTCATACGGCCGCAACGCAGCTTCATTTCCGGAAATGGCGTAATTCAGGGCGCCCGTTTCGATTTCGCCGGTCTGATTGAGCAGGCTCTGGACACGATCGTGCACGGCGAGATCATGCTGGACGACATGATTGATTTCATTCTCCAGCTCGCGCATGTTTATGTATGAAGTGACGGTTAATACAATGAGCAAGATGGTTAAAACCCCGAATGAAATCACAATTTTTCCCCTGATCGTCTGCAAATAATAAAGGGGAAGCCGATGCAGCTGGCGGTTCGGACGGGAATTTTTCCGTTTCTCGCTTTTTTGCTTTCTTTTTGCAAAAATGTTCCTTTTATTCAATCAAAAGCCCCTCCTTTTTACCCTGTGAACCGCAAATCATCATCTATATTTTAAACATGTTTTCTATCTTTTTCTAGTTTTTTGTAAAAACTTCCTCTTCCCGTAATGCCGCCCTTTCTACTTTACGCGGGGGAGACGATCCGCTATATTGGAGTAAAAATCATTTTGGGGGATACTTATGAAATCTTTTTACCAGTTTTTAATGAGATATAGGGATCCGCATCTCCGTGACGAGTTGACGGTTTTTGCCAATGGGGCATACAATGATCACAGTTTTCCGAAACATTCAACCAACTATCATGAAATCAGTTCCTATCTCGAATTAAACGGGCATTATATCCCGTCAATGTCGGTTTTTGATCGGGCATGGGAGATTTATAAAGGCGAAAGCAAATAACCGGCCGAAAATTGTGCTGTTCGCTTTTTCCGGAGCGCATGCATAGAATGAAGTAAAACGTGTTTCGTTTTCAAGGAGCATGAAAAATGGATGCAAAAGCGCCGAAGTTTCAAGTTGGAGATACAGTGGTCGTAAAAGTATACGGGACGGTGGGAAAAATTACGGCTGTGAGACAGCTGGAAGGAGGGTATTTCTATGTGGTCAATGACCGGGAAGGCCTCCTAGCCGAACAAAGCCTCGCCCGCCTGGAAGAATATGACGGGATTCTGTATAAGAAAGAGGAAGTCAATATAGAATTGAAATTTTTTATCGGGGATATTGTAAAAGTAAAAGGCTATGGCGGCGTTCTTTTTAAAATTGTTGGTTTCCGCACGGAGATTTGGCGGTATGCAGAAGATGCATGGGAAGATGTGATTTATGAAATGGTCAGCATTCCAAAGGGCGAATGGCTTGAAGCGGATGAAGAAGAACTTTTGTTAATCGCCGATGCCGGGCAGGCCGATTCGTTTGTCAGCCGTTATCAATTTTTTTACCCGATGAAAAGCAGCCCCCTGTACCAGCTTGTCACTTCCGACTTGAAAACGCAGGAAAAAATCGACCGCCTGCTCGATATGTATAATGATTATACGCTGCTGTTAAACCTGTTTGGTGATGAGGCGTACAGAGCCATGCTTGAGGCGGTCAAAATGCAAATCCAGGTTCTTTCGGCGCACGGCGGCCCGGATTAGTTTAGCGGGTTTGGCATATCAGACCGTACGGGGACATATTTATATCAACAAACAGAACAAAACGCGGGGTGGCTGCGGGATGAAAAAAGGGGGCGTTTTTAATGGAGAATATGGATGTTTATATTGATACAGAGGAAATCGCCGCATTCTTTTTTAAAGAGCTCGTGAAAAGGGGATTTGCGCCCCGTGAAGAAGAACTGGACGAAATTGCCGATATCACTTTTGAATACTTGCTTGCAAAAAGCATCATAGACGAAGAATATGAAGACGATTCCATATGAGGCGATCCTGTTTGCAGGCCGTACAGGGAAAGGTGCAGCATCGGTATCCGGGACAGCCTTTTTCGGTCCCGCACGAAATAGCACTTGATGTCCCGTTGAATTTGCCTTAAAATAAAGAGAGAAATCGCAGGGGGAGAAACCTGCGATTTTTTTTGGCAAAGGAGCGGGATGCGGACGGTTGTGCGCTTAACGGGAATGTGCTTGCTTTTTCCGTCGCAGAAAGATCTGGATGGGGCATTCATGCCGCTTCTTTTGCAGTTCCGGCTCAAAATGGGGGCGAGCATCCATTTTGGGACAGAAGCCCATGCCGCAGTGAACGCGGTACCGGTAGAAGGATCAAAAGCACAAATTTTTTAGGATAGAGAAAGGTGACAACATGAGAAAATATGTATATACCGGCCTTGCCGCGATTTTTTTGGCCGGCTGCAGTGTAACAAACGGAAACCAGCCGGAAACGGGCGCCCATAAAAGTACCGCGCCGGCGAAACCGGCCCACACGGATACCGCGAAAAAAACCGGTTCCGGTTTGGTGCTTGATGCAAAATATTTTAACAAAATCAAAACGGTTAACGGGAAAAAAGTGATCCAGAATCCGGACAATATTTTGGCGCTTGTCAATAAAAACTATATTCTCGGGGATTACAAACCGAAAGACCTCGTCCGGCCGAATGTCCGCTTTTCATTTGGCGACGAAAGAATCGAAAAAAGCTATATGCGGAAAGAAGCAGCCGCGGCGCTTGAAAAAATGTTTGCCGCCGCCGAGAAGGACGGCATTGAATTATATGCCGCTTCCGCATACCGGTCGTATAACCGCCAGAAAGCTGTGTATGCGGCAGAAGTGCAAAGTTCGGGGGAAGAACATGCAGAACAGGCGGTTGCCATCCCGGGGTCGAGCGAACATCAGACCGGTCTCGCCGTTGATATTACAAGCCAGACCGCCCATTTCCTTCTCTCACAGCAAATGGGGAAGCAGAAGGAAGGCATCTGGCTTGCAAAACATGCACATGAATACGGGTTTATTTTAAGGTATCCGAAAAACAAAGAAAACATTACGAAATATGAGTACGAGCCCTGGCATTTCCGGTATGTCGGAAAAGAGGCGGCAGCCGTCATTTACAAGCACGGCTGGACGCTTGAAGAGTATTTCGAACATGTACATAAGGCTGAATAAATCCTGGGCTCTTTTATTAAAAAGAAAAAGCTGGTAGAATAAAGAAGTTAGAAATCGGGAGCTATGACTTTTGGAAAACGGCATGAAAGTGGTGAAGCCTTTGGACGATGAGAAAAAACAGACGGAATCCGGCCAGGAAGAACAAACCGGTTATATCCGTATGAAAAAATTTAAATTTGTCATGCTTTTGTTTTTCGTGATTTTCATAACAGCCGGCATTACGACCGCTGCCTTTGCGTTCGGCGACCAAAAAGCCGTCAACGTGACGACTGTCAACCGGCCGGAGTTTGACAAACTATATAAAGCATATGACAGCATCCAGAAAAAATATTACACAAAAGTAAAACAGAAGACGCTTGTCGACGGGGCCATTAACGGAATGGTGGAATCGCTCAATGACCCGTATTCTGATTATATGTCAAAAACCGAAGCATCAGACTTCAATAACACCATTTCTTCTTCTTTTGAAGGAATCGGTGCGGAAGTGGAAGAAAAAGACGGCTATATTGTGATTGTTTCGCCGATTAAAGGTTCCCCGGCCGAAAAAGCCGGCCTGAAGCCGAACGATAAAATACTCGCGGTTGACGGCAAAAGCGTCCATGGCATGAGCGCCAATGAAGCGGTCATGTTGATCAGGGGCAAAAAAGGGACAAAGGTGACACTCACGATCCAGCATGTCGGATCGAAAGACGAAACGAAAGTGACCTTGACACGCGACACGATCCCGGTCAATACGGTTTATGCGAAGATGTTGAAAAACGGGGTTGCCCATATCCAGATTACGACATTCTCAGACGGCACATATAAAGAATTCAAGGCGGCCGTTGAGAACATGAAAAAGCAAGGAATGAAGTCGATGATTGTCGATGTGCGTCAGGACCCGGGCGGATTGCTTGACCAGGCTATTAAAATTGCGAATATGTTTGTGCCGGAAGGGCGTACGATCCTGCAAACGGAAGACCGGAACGGCTCCCGGGAGAAATATGTGGCAGAAAGTGGCACGAAAATAACGGTCCCGGCGGTTGTGATGATCGACGGCGGCAGCGCGAGCGCTTCTGAAATTTTGGCGGCCGCACTGAACGAATCGGCAGGCATTCCGCTTGTCGGCGAAAAATCATACGGCAAAGGCACCGTGCAGTCTGCTGAAAAATTCAACGACGGATCGATTTTAAAATTCACCGTCCAAAAATGGCTGACACCAAATGGCAGCTGGATCCATAAAAAAGGGATTGAGCCGGATGAGAAAGTGTCGCTTCCGGATTATGCCAAACTTCCGGTGATCGGAACAGATGCAGAATTGAAACTGTATTCGGTCTCGGAAGATGTAAAGACGGCGGAAAAAATGCTAAAAGCACTCGGTTACAATCCGGGCAGGGTTGACGGGTACTTCGACTGGAATACAAAAACGGCTGTCGAAGCTTTCCAAATGCATGAAAAAATGCAGCCGACAGGCATCATTAATGGCGATACGGCAACAAAACTGATGTCTGAAATCAGCAATCTTATTACGCGGCATGATACGCAGCTCAAAAAAGCCGAAGAAGTTGTCCAAAAAGAAAAATAGCAAAATAAGCCGGGAGCAAATCTCCCGGCTTATTTTATGCAATCCCATGCACGAAAAATGATATAATAAAGTCAGGAGATTCGCTGTCCCATATGAGAAAGGAAAGGAATGGGAGTGTTGGAGACAAAAGATACAGTTGATCTGGAATTCATCTTCCGTAGAATATACCGAAAAATTAAAGAAGAACTGCATAGCTTGTTAAAAGAGCATGTGACGCTTAACGAATTTATGGTGTTAAAACTTTTATCGGAATCTTCGATGCGTTCATCCGATTTGTCGAAAATACTGCAAGTTTCCGCCAGCCATATTACTTCTGTAACCGATTCACTCGTGGAAAAAGGGCTGATTGAGCGGAAAAGATCCAATAAAGACAGACGTGTGGTCGATTTAATTTTAACGGAAAAAGGAAAATCGTTAATCAGTCAGTTGAAAGAAACCAAATCTCAGTTTCTAAAAGACCAGCTGAACGTTTTTACGGAAGAAGAACGGGAAACATTGTACAGGCTGTTCCGGAAGTTTGAAGATCGCCTCAATCAAATGCACTGATATGAAAACGCGCCCATATACACAAAAAGCGCCCTGAAGCCGCAAGCCCGGCTTCGGGGCGCTTTTTTTAAATGAATGTGGCAGCATGCAACATTTAAGAAAAAAATGTAACAATACCCGCCCGTTTTCCGCCTTGTCAACCCTGAAATCCTTCCATCTTTTGGATATTTAAAAAGACGGTGCCAATGTGTGAAATGATAGGAAATTCGCACGATGCATGGAAACCTTTGATACAGCTGGCTTTTTCATTTTCAGTTTGCAAGCAGGCCCCTGCTTTGCTGCTTGTTCTATTTTCTCCCAGAAATATTACAAAAATCGTATGTTATGATTCTATTGTGTACGAGAGAGAAACCAACGAAAACGAGGGAGGACATCATTGATGAAAAAGGCCATGTTCACAACAGCAGCAGCACTTGCACTGATCCTTGCACCGGCAGTTTCCGGCAAGGCGGGGGCAGCCTCAAACGAAACAAACTGCAGCCCGAAAACGGTTGTTCAACATGAATACAAGTTTCATAGCATGCAGGAATTGGAGAACTGGTTAAAGCAGCATAACATCCGTTTTTCTTTTAAACCGGCAACCAATCAAACGGCTTCAAACAACGCAGGCAAAACGAACCAGACAACGGCAGCACCAAAGCAATCGGCACCGGAACAAACAGCAGCACCAAAGCAATCGGCATCAAAACAAACTTCAACGCAACCGGCAGGCAGCACGCAGTCCCAGGCTGCCAACACGTTAAACGCCTATGAAAAACAAGTGGTGACCCTTGTAAACGAAGAACGGGCGAAAAACGGCCTTGGCGCGCTGAAAATTGATACGGCTTTGAGCAAAATGGCACGCGTCAAATCGAATGATATGGCAACCCATAAATATTTTGACCATACAAGCCCGACTTACGGATCTCCGTTCGATATGATGAAGCAATTCGGGATCTCGTATCAATATGCCGGTGAAAACATCGCAATGGGCCAGCAAACACCGCAGGAAGTCATGAATGCATGGATGAACAGCGAAGGCCACAGGGCGAATATTTTAAATAAAAACTTCACCCATATCGGCGTGGGCTATGTTGAAAACGGCCATTACTGGACACAAGAGTTTATTGGAAAATAAATTGCTTATCGCAGCCTCTTTTACGGGGGCTGCTTTTTTGTACGCACTTTTTGAAACGTCACTTGCGGAAAACGGGTCCACTTTCCTGTACGCTGGTCCATCTGCCGGATGTGCCCCGCTTGCGCCAAACCTTATCCATTCTTTTTCAGCAAATCTCCGGCTTTTTGCTGGATATAATGCAAGCGCCCTAAAAGTGTTACCGCACCTACAGCAAGGCCTGTGATCAGTCCGATCCAGTAGGCAAACGGGCCGAGGGCGGTGACGGCATCCAGCAAATATCCGAGCGGAAGCCCAATAACCCAATATGAAACAAACGTCATAATGGTCGTAATCCGGACATCTTTATACCCTCGAAGCGCACCTTGCACCGGCGCCTGAACCGCATCTGACCATTGGAAAAAGATGGCATACAGCAAAAA
This sequence comes from Weizmannia sp. FSL K6-3076, assembly GCF_038007245.1. Lineage (NCBI taxonomy): Bacteria > Bacillati > Bacillota > Bacilli > Caryophanales > Bacillaceae > Heyndrickxia > Weizmannia sp. FSL K6-3076. Next base: position 1,439,194 of record NZ_JBBOWU010000001.1, read on the forward strand.
ATGTCCGGTTAACCGGATGACAGCCGGATCATCACTGTAAAACGCTGCAACTTGTTCATGGAATAAGTAGAGCAACAGCCCGGTCAAGGTGGCGATCACAACAGCGGTTATAAGCCCGATTGTGCTGTACTGGCGGGCGTCTTGAAATCTTCCGGCCCCTGCTTCAAAACTGACAAGAATCGTCATTGCAAGCGAAATGCTGAGCGGAAGCATGTACAAAAGCGATTCAAAATTCATGGCGGCCTGATGGGAAGCGATTGTGTCAGTGCCAAATTTGCTCATGAACAATGTCACAACCGAAAAAATGCTTGATTCAAAAAAAGTCGACAACCCCATCGGGATCCCAAGCGCCAACAGCGCTTTCCAGCTGCGGAACGAAACCGGGTAAAACGTGCGGAACAGCCGCATTTCAGCAAAACGTGGCAAACGCATAAGCACAAGGATTGCAATCAACAAGATAAGCCAGTAGGTGATGGCACTCGCAACGCCGGCACCTGCCCCGCCAAGCTGCGGAAATCCGGCATGCCCGAAGATGAACAGAACATTCAATCCAATATTGATGGGCAGCGCCAACAGTGTGATCAACATTGATATTTTTGTCAGCCCGGTTGCATCAATCAGCGAGCGGCAAACCTGGTAACAGAACAACGGAATCAGCTCGAAAGACAGGGCAAATAAAAACCGATGCGCGACCCTCTCCACATGCGGCGCTAAATCCATCCGGCCAAGGACCGGCCCAATCACCAGCCCGCCTGCAAACAGCACCAGTACGGCCATACAGACGGCGACGTAAAGGCTCTGGATAAATGTACGGGGGATTTCATCCGTGTTTTTGCTGCCGATCAAATGGGAAATGATCGGGGTAACCGCCTGTAAAACCGTTCCAAGCCCGGTTGAAACGGGGAACCAGAGGGATGCGCCGATCGCAACACCGGCCAGATCGGCTTTGGAAAAATGGCCGGACATCGTTGTATCGAAAAAATTCATGAGCAGCATCGCAAGCTGGGTGATGAGAATCGGCAGAAATAAATGCCAAAGCTGTGCGATTTTTTCTTTTAAGGTAAAGGTTTGTTTCATGTTCATTCCCCCAACTTTTCCACGGACTCCAAAAAATTATAACATATTCATTTTTCGGGCCGCCATGGATAGCCTGCCATGAAGATGGAAATGCCCGGCGAAAGATTTGCAAACCCGTAAAACCATCATGATTTATAAAAAGTCTCATATAATAGAGTGACCAGACAAAAACGGGAGAGTCTGTATGGAGCTGAAAAAAACCTATTCGACGTTGTCTCACATGTACCTGTGTCAAACCGTTATTCTTGCATGCGGCCTTTCCGCATTTTGTCTCACGCTGATGTATATCGGGCGCGGCGGCATGTTCAACTGGCTGATTTTGGCCGTCTGGCTGTTCATTCTCTACTTTGCTGCGCGCTATTTCTACTATCAAAAGATAGAAGAAAACATATCCGGAGAAAAAGGGGAGGAAGAAAGACAAGCGGACAGCGGGCAGTACTTGATCCAGTTTCCGCCCGGTGCAAAACTCTCGGTGCAGCTTTATGATGGAAGCGGCCGCTTAGGGTGGCTGCTTGAGGAAAAAGCTTTCAGACAACAAATCCGGTATTTCCGCCTTGAACGGGGAGCGGGCGCCACATTTAGCGCCACGGTCCGCAAACGGCAAAATTGGGAAATCAGCATCGGGTTTCCGGCATATGAACGGTTCTTTTCATTAAAAAGAGCAAAGGGAAAAGAAATGATATTTGAAAACGGCAGCCGGACTTGTGCGATCCGGAAAAATGGAAACCATGATTTGGAATTTTACCGGGACGAACAACTTTTAGCAGTGGTGTCACGCGGCGTGATGCCGGTGAGCTGGCAGCAGAAGTTTCCGCTTAATGCACCGGTACTTACTTTTATACGGGGGACGGAAGAAGACGAAGTACTCGTCATCGCACTGCTCGCCTTTTTTTACAGGCATAATAAATATTTCGTGTAAAAAAAAAGAAGAAATGATACAATTTTTGTAAGAATAAAGAAAGAAAAAGAGAGGAAATCCATCATGCATGTGAAACTGATTAAATGCCACGGCTCAGGCAACGATTTTTTGCTGATCGATGAAACGGAAATCTCTGCGCCATTAACGGACGACATCCGCAAAAAAATGGCTCTGTCATTTTGCCGGCGCGATGCCGGGCTCGGGGCGGACGGCCTGCTCTTTGTGTCGGAAAGCCAGCAGGCAGACGCAAAAATGCGGGTATTCAATGCGGACGGTTCCGAGGCGTCCATGTGCGGGAACGGCCTGCGCTGTGTTGCGCGGTACGTATCCGAAAAACGCGGGAAAGACGATCTGTTAATTGAAACGATGAAAGCAAATCTATATGCCCGCAAAGCAGAGCCCCTATTGGACGGCATCCCAACGTTCCGGGTCGAAATCTCGCCTGTCTCCTTTGACTTGAACAAACTGCCGATGCATATTGATAAAGAAGTGCTCATCAATGAACCGGTTAAGGCCTTGTCGGAAGATTTGTCGTTTACAGCAGTTGCGGTGCCGAATCCGCATCTGATCGCCTTTGTCGAAAATGAAGGATTCCGGTCTGATACGCAAAAAACATTGTCCGAGTATGTGAACGGACCAAATGATATCTTTCCGGACGGCGTGAATGTCAGCTTTGCCAAACCGATTGGTGAAAATGGCTTATACGTCCGCACGTTTGAACGCGGCGTCGGTTTTACAAATGCGTGCGGAACGGCGATGTCCGCTTCAAGCCTTGTGGCCTGCCTGTTAAGATTGCGCCCGTTCGGTGAAATGATCGACGTGTTCAATAATGGCGGTAAAGTACGGTGCTTTGTCCAAAAAATTGAAAAAGAAGGGGAACCGGCATACACGATTGACCTGATCGGTAATGCCACCTATTTATACGAAACCGCTGTTTCTTTTGACGATGGGCACCCGGAACAGTTCCGGATTGCAGAAAAAAAGGATTTCGGCGAACAGAAGCTGTATCAAAAGCTCGAAACCCATGCAAAAGAAACGGTAGAGAAAGCATTGGCTTAAAATTTTCGTCTCCTGTAAAAGGGAGGCGTATTTTTTTCGATTGGAAAGCTGCGCCAAACTATATGGGGCGCCCTTTGTTCTGCTTTAAAAATGCAAGTACCGGGGCAAAAGGCTGGCCGCTTTTGCAGGCAAAGAATCGCGCAAACGGGCAGCCGTACCGGTTCACACGCGAAAGGACCGTTTCAATAGTAAAGTCATACGGCGAAAGCGACGCGTTTACTTCTTCCCAGAAAAGCGGCGCCGCCACAAGCGCATCCTCATGCCCGCGCATCGAATAAGGTGCAATGATCGTTTTTCCTTCCGCATGCTGGACGAAATCAACATATAATTTTCCGCCCCGTTTTTTCTTCATCCGTTCGATTGTAAAATGTTCAGGCGATTTCGAAATGAAATAAGCAGCCATAAATTCCGTGAACAGCCTTGTATCTTCCCATGAGAACTGCCTGTCCGGCAATGGAATGTAGACTTGCAGCCCTTTATTTCCAGAAATTTTGACAAAGCTCTCCAAATGAAGGGCATCCGTCACCTGTTTTAACAGCAAAGCCGCTTCTACTGCAAGTTGAAACGCATCCCGGGAAGGGGGGTCAAAATCAAATACAATCTCACTGACGAAACGGCTGTTTACGGTCTGAAACGGGATATGGTATTCCACCGCTAGCTGGTTTGCGAGCCACATCAGTGTTTTTAAATGGTTGCAGACAATATACCGGATGTCTTCATGCATAGCCGTATCCACAAAAGCGGGCGCATAATCGGGGCAGTTTTTCTGGTAAAATGCCTCGCCGAAGACGCCGTGCGGGTAACGGATGACGGTCAAAAGCCTGTCCGAAAGAAACGGCAGCATAAAAGGAGAAATTTCCCGCATATAGGCAAGAAAGTCGAGCTTTGTCACATGGCGCTTTTTCCATAGCGGTTTATCCGGATGCGTCACTTCCACTTCTTCCGGAATGGCGGCGTTACGGAGCCTGAAATCTTCAAACGTGCAGGCATCCGGCGAAAGGTCAAAGCGGAAGCGGTGGAAATGCGGTTCCCGCAGATTGGCGCCGTCCCATTCCAAATAAAATATCTCGACGCAAATCGAAGGATCGATCGTGTAGACGCCGTTTTCATTGTTTGTGGCATTTTTCCTGACCGCTTCTGTGAGGATTTGTTTTTCGTCCGGATTCATGCTGAAAAGAAACTGGCCGATTGGAAAAATGTCGCCATCTTTAAACACTGCGACATCGAAATACCCGTTTTTCTCGTCGTAAGCCGTAATAAAGCAGGCGGCTGTCTTCCAATTTTTCACTTTTATCCATGTTTCAACTCGTTTTCCCGCTTCCCACTTGCTGTCCGTTTGTTTTGCGACAATGCCTTCACTGTTAAAATTTTTCACCGTCTCTTTTAAGACGGATGCGTCACGGGTGAACGGGATTTGCTGAACCCGTGCCGTTTCGCCCGGGGCGGGGGAGAGCGGCAGCGCGAGCGTTTCACATAAGTTTTCCAATGCTTTTTTTCGCTGCAAATACGGTTTGCCGGCCATATCCTCTCCACCAAGCATGAGCAAATCAAATACGAGATAATGGGCGGGGCGCATTTTCGCCTGCTCTGCAGCTGCTTCAGCTTTCATCCGCCCGCGGCGTTGCAGCTCCCCAAAGCCAGCTTTATACGGATTTTCAAGCAGCACAAGTTCGCCGTCAAGCCGTAACGGAAGCTGCCCTTTTACACGGCCTTCAAGCGTTTGCAAAAAGGTGCGGATTTCCGGAAACCGGGGCAGCAAATCTTTTTCGTTGCGGCTCCATAACCGCATGCCGTCTTCTGTCCAGTCGAGGATCGCGCGATAACCGTCATATTTAATTTCGTATACCCACTTTCCTGTATCTGGCAGAGACCATTTTAAAACCGGCAACATCGGTTTCATTTCGAGCACCCTTTCTTTTTCCAAAAGTTGAAGTACATAGCGGGGTGGATTCGTACATATATTATCTTCAAAAAGCGAGGCGTTTCATTCATGCATACGATGTGGAAAGGCACGATCAGTTTCGGACTCGTCAATATCCCGATTAAACTGCATGCCGCAACGGAAGATAAAGATATCAAATTGCGTTCCCTTCATAAAAAATGCCATTCCCCGATCCGGTATGAAAAGGTTTGTCCGGTGTGCGAGGAAGAATTGGACGCAAAAGAAATCGTAAAAGGATACGAAATCGCGAAAGGAAAGTTTGTCGTATTGGAAGAGGAAGAACTGGAAGAACTGCGCAAACAGACAGAAGAAAAAGCAGTGGAAATTATGGATTTTCTTGATATGCGGGAGATCGACCCGGTCTATTTTAACCGGAGTTATTACATGTCCCCGAATGAAGGGGGCGTAAAAGCTTACGGCTTGTTGCGGAAAGCGTTGACCGAATCAGAGAAAGTCGGACTTGCCCGGATTGTTATGCGTTCAAAGGAGCAGCTCGCCGTTATCCGCGTGTATGAAAACACGCTTTTGATGGAAACGATCCATTACCCGGATGAAGTCCGGAAAGCATCTGACGTTCCGAATGTGCCGCAAGATGATGAAGTCTCGAAAAAAGAAATTGAGACGGCAATTTTGCTGATTGATCAGTTAACGACATCGTTTGAGCCTGAAAAATATACGGATGCATACCGGTCAAACCTGATGGCTTTAATTGAATCGAAACGGACCGGAAAAAAACTCGTCACGGCAAAAGTAAAAGAACCGGAAAACAATGTGACCGACCTGATGGCGGCGCTCCAGGCTTCCATCGACAGGGCAAAGCCGGCAAAAAAACCGGCAAAAAAACCAAAAAAAGCGGCCAAAACAAAGGCAAAAGAAGCGTAAAAACCGGGCGGTACCGGATAGCACGGGGAATGCCGGAAAATTTGCCGGAAAGCCTCCAATATGGTAAATTATTTCATATTGGAGGTTGATGATGAAAAGGCAGACGATTGTGCAATGGGTGTTCGTTTTACTGGTGCTTTCCTTCTGCACCTGGATTTTTTTTGAAATCGCCGGTCACTTCAACCAGGCGGAGATCCGGCATTTTGACCTTCCGATTATCTCATTTGTCCAGGGGAATATTTCCGGCCGGCTAACGAGCGTGATGCTGGCTGTTACCTTTCTCGGATCTGTAAAAGGGGCGGCGGCGGTCACCCTCTTTCTTTCCCTTGTGCTCTGGATCAAAAAATACCGTACACTAAGCCTTTATCTCGCTGTATCTGTCGCGCTTGGAGCCGGGGTTTTTAACACCATATTAAAATACATATTCAAGCGCCAGCGTCCCGATATTATGCGTGTCGTCCAGGAAACGGGTTACAGCTTCCCAAGCGGGCATTCGATGGGATCCATGATTTTATACGGCTGCCTCGTATTGATCCTGTTCCGCATTGCGAAACGCCGGTGGGTGAAGGTCGCGGGGACGCTGTTTGCCCTTTTATTGGTGCTTGCCATCGGCATTAGCCGCATCTATTTAGGGGTCCACTACCCGAGCGACGTTGCCGGAGGATATGCGGCCGGCCTTGTTTGGGTCATTTTATCTGCGCTTGCGTTGAACTTGTTTGAAAGAAAATTGAAATTGTAATAAAATATGGTGGAAATAAAAATATTTGGCGGTGGGTATGCGGAATTCCGGCGCGGACAGCCCCGCTTGGCCGGAAAGGGCTGCCCAGGGGCTGGAAAAGCCGTTGATGAGCGCTTGCTTTTTTTTAAAATTGTATTACAATATGTTGGTATGAATAAATGAAGCGTCCTGAAATTGTTGCCGGAGAGTTTGGCAATTGGGAGGGAATACTGAATGAAGATCTCGTTTAACCAGATTAAAAGTTTGCTAAATAAAAAATACGCCCTGTACTTTCTCATGGTTTTATTGTTCTGGGTAAAAACTTATATTGTCTATAAAGCGGAATTCAATCTGGATCTGCAAAACGGCATGCAGAAATTTTTGCTTGCCATCAATCCCATCAGCTCGGCACTGTTCTTCTTTGCGCTTGCGCTTTTCTTTAAGGGACGCGGCCGGATCATTGCAATGACTGTGATTGACGTGCTTTTGTCTGTTTTGCTGTACGCGAATGTATGCTATTACCGTTTCTTCAATGACTTCATTACGCTGCCGGTTTTGTCGCAGACGAAAAACTTCGGCGACCTCGGCGGGAGTGCAGCTGCATTAATGAAGCCTTATGATATTTTTTACTTTTTTGATACGATCATCCTCATTGCCTTGATTGCAACGAAAACCGTCAGGGCCAACGCAGGGAAAATCAACCGCCGCTCGCTTGCCGGGCTGATGATTGCCGCGATTGCATTTTTCATTTTTAATCTCGGGCTTGCCGAAGCGGACCGCCCGCAGCTTTTAACGCGGACTTTTGACCGTAGCTATATCGTGAAATATCTCGGTATGTACAATTACACGCTTTATGATGCGATCCAGACAACAAAATCGTCTGCACAGCGGGCGATGGCTGACAGCAGTGACGTGAGCGATGTGGAAAACTATGTGAAAGCGAACTATACCGAGCCGGACAGCAAATATTTCGGCGCGGCAAAGGGTATGAATGTCATTTACGTTTCACTTGAGTCGTTCCAGAACTTTTTGATCAATTACAAATTGGACGGCAAAGAAGTCACACCGTTTTTAAACTCGCTGACAAAGGATAAAAACACCTTTTATTTCGATAACTTTTTCCACCAGACAGGCCAGGGGAAAACGTCTGATGCCGAATTTATGATGGAAAACTCGCTGTTCCCGCTGCCGACGGGGTCTGTATTTACGACGAAAGCACAAAATACGTACCAGGCAGCACCTGCCATTCTTGGCCAGAAAGGCTATACATCGGCTGTTTTCCACGGAAACTATAAGACTTTCTGGAACCGTGACGAAATGTACAAATCGTTCGGCTATGACCGTTTCTTTGACGCCAAGTATTACGATATGAGCGACAAAAATACGTTAAACTACGGGATGAAGGACAAACCTTGGTTTAATGAATCGATGCAGTATTTGACCAAATTGCCGCAGCCTTTCTATACGAAGTTTATTACGCTTTCAAACCACTTCCCGTTTCCATTGGATGAAGAGGATGCTGACTTCCCGAAAGGCAATTTCGGTGATAAAACCGTTGATAACTATTTCCAAACCGCCCATTATCTGGATGAAGCGATGCAGCAGTTCTTTACCTATTTGAAGGAATCCGGGCTTTATGACCATACCGTGATTGTCATGTACGGCGACCATTACGGCATTTCGGAAAATCACAATGCGGCAATGGCGAAAGTGCTCGGTGTCCCTGAAATTACGCCATATTTGAACGCGCAGCTGCAAAGGGTGCCGCTGTTTATCCATGTTCCGGGCGTAAAAGGCGGGATCAAGCATACGTACGGCGGTGAAGTCGATGTAATGCCGACGGTGATGCATTTGCTTGGCGTTGATACAAAAGACTACATCCAGTTCGGGTCTGATCTTTTGTCCAGCCAGCATCGCCAAGTTGTTCCGTTCCGTAACGGCGATTTTGTCACCAATAAGTACACGCAAGTATCCGGAACGCTTTACGACAATGCGACCGGTGAAAAAGTCAATCCAAAACTTGGCAAAAATGATGAAAAGATTGCAAAAGAGATGCTGAATCTGTCTGATAAAGTGGTATACGACGACCTGCTCCGTTTCTACACACCAAAAGGTTTTACGCCGGTGAACCGGAACAAGTACGATTATTCCTTTGATCAGACGGATATGAGTGGGTTGCCTGAAACCTCCATTCCGGATTCAGCCAAAAAGAATAAATAAAACAAACAACCCCCGGTGAATCAACCGGGGGTTGTTTGTTGTGCCGTGCAAAAAGGATATTGTGAATGCATCATTCCGGCTTTTTTATGGGTTTGCACAAGTATGTCCGGCTTTCCGTTTTCACGCTTTATTCAAGCCCTTGTCTATTCTCACGATGTTGATGGATTAATTGTAATACCCACTTTTCGTCAAAACGGAGCTTTTCTAACCGGTGTCGGAAAAAGGTCAGGATATACTGCTGTTCTTCCTTGGGAATCCGTTTATCCCCTCCCGCATAAGCCAACCGTTCTTCCTCATGGCGGATTTCATAACGCAAGTAATCTTTATATTGATGCAAAATTAAAAACTGCACTTCCTCACTGACCAGACCAAAATTTTTGAGCTTCATATAAAAATGCAGTTCATAATCCGGTGAGTATGGAATCGGTTCTTCCATCAGCCGGAAAAACCGGATTTTACCTTCATCTGTAAGTTTGTAAATCTTTTTCTTTTTTCCTTTTCCCCGCCGAGCGCCCTCCGGTTGTTCTTCGGGGACCTGCTCGATCAGACCGTCTGCAAGCATGCTGTGAATGAGTGGATAAAGCGCCCCCCAGCTGATTTTTCGTGTGGGGCCCACAATTGCGTTCAAAATTTGATGCAGCAAATAGCCGTGCATCGGGTTGTTCATCAATTCGCCAAGTATGAACAATTCGTTCAAGCGAACGTCTCCTTTCCGTCTAACTGCCTTTTTATGGAACAAGGGATGCTGAACCATGAATATCCAACAAACAGACTCTCGCCATATAATTGTGGGAAGATGGTGCAACGGGAAGCGCCGGGATTCCGCTTAACCTGTCTGGCGGCTGCCAAGTTGGCATGGATGACATTTGAAAGCCGCCTCTTTTTTAATGATCAGATACTAAGTAAAGGGTATTGCCGTCAGGGTCATTGAAGTGTACGACCTGGGCTGCCTTCCCTTCAACATAATCATGGAATTTAACACCATGGGATTTCAATGTCTTGATGGCTGCCTCTAAATCCTGCACCACAAATCCAATCGACATGCTTTCTGATTTTGCCGATTGGGCATTCCGCTCTCCGGTAGGTAAGATGCAGGAGCCCAATCGTCAATCTCGGTGCTTCGATCTGTACAAAATGATCGTCCATTTCGCCCTGCAGCTTCAATCCAAGGGTTTCGGTGTAAAATTGAACGGTTTTTTTTAAATCCGCTACCGTAACTGTTACATTCGCACTCGTAAACATGATATTGCCTCCTTCATAGATTTGGTCGCTTTTATTATATCAAAAATTTATAATGTGTAAACATGTTTTTTTGATATAAAAAATTGGAAGAAAGAAGATGAATGGAAAATGCAGGAAGATAGATTTAACGGCAATCAGAAAATGGTGCTTATTTCAAAAAGGGATTATCCTAGCAAAGCAAACAGAGCATCATCATAGTTCCGGGCAACTGTTCATTTTCTGCTCCCCGTATGTAATAAAAAAAGGAAGGCATCCACCTTCCATGCATAAATCATTTTTTAAAAAGCAAATCCAGTGCAGTTTGAAAATCATTTGTCGGTTGATTGCAGCTGAAGTTTTCACAGACATAAATGGTTGGTTGTCCGTTTATCATGGCATAATCTTCAATAAAGGAAGCGATTTTGGAGAGTTTCGCCTGTTCACGCCTTTTTACCACCATGACGGAAATGCCAGGGTAGAAGTTCTTCTGTATATGGTTAATGAAATCAACAACTTCTTTTGTTTCATCATCCATCACGATCACGACTTCTTTTGTTGCCTGCTGTGCGTACATCACAGCCTGCAGCATCATGGCGTGGGCAGTGGGTTCATCATCGATATCCTTGCTGAAGGCCTGAAACAATTGCTGGACTTTTTCTTCCAACGTAAAATCCCCAGTCAGTTTCGAAAGCCTTAACAACTGGCAGGCTGCAACACTGTTCCCGGAAGGTAGTGCCCCGTCATAAGACTCCTTTTGCCTGACGAGCAATGGTTCATCGTCGTTTCCGCTAAAGAAAAAGCCTCCTCCATGACCATCCCAAAATAAATCGATCATATTGCCGGCCAGTTTTTTTGCTTCCGCCAAATAAAAAGGGGCAAAAGTGGATTCGTACAGTTCCATATATCCCCACAGGAGAAAGGCATATTCGTCTATAAAACCTTTATTTTTTACTTCGCCATCGCGGTATCTCACCATTACACGGTCATTTTGAATCAAGTTGTCCCTGATAAAAGAAACCGCTTTTTCTGCAGCCTGCACATAGGATGGTTGATGAAAAACACGCCCTGCTTTTGCGAGCGCTGCAATCATTAAGCCGTTCCATGCCGTTAAAATTTTATCATCGCGGAACGGGCGTACCCGCTTTTCCCGGTGTTGAAACAAGCTTTGCCGTGCCGTTTCTAATTTTTCTGCGAGCGCCGCGGGAGAAATCCCTTCTTTTTTTGCAATTGATTCTAAATGCGTTGTAATCTGGTTCGGGATATTTTTTCCTTCGAAATTTCCCTGCCCGGTAATGCCGTATGCCTGGCAAAAGAGCGTGCCCAACTGTTCCCCCAGCACATCTTTTACTTCTGCAGGCGTCCACACATAAAACTTTCCTTCCTTACCTTCTGAGTCGGTATCTTCCGCGGAATAGAACCCGCCATCCGGATGGGCCATATCACGCAGCACATACGTGATGATTTCTTCCGTTATTTTTTTGTACTGGGCATTTTTCGTCATCCGGAAAGCATCGGTATAGGCCAGCACAAGCAGCGCATTGTCATAAAGCATTTTTTCAAAATGTGGCACCAAAAATTTTTCATCAACGGAATAGCGGGAAAAACCGTAACCAATATGGTCATAAATCCCCCCGCGCGCCAGCCCGTCCAATGTTTTGGTTGCCATCGCAAGCGCATCCCGGTTTTCATAAAATTTGGCATACATCAGTAAAAATACGAGTGAATGCGGCATTGGAAATTTCGGCGCCTTTCCAAAACCGCCGTAGCGGGGATCAAAACCTTGTTTGTAAGCTTGGAAAGCGCGCCCGATCGTTTCTTTTGTTAAAGCCGTTTGTTTCCCTTTTTCCCGGCTTGCCTCGAGCGCCTGTTTGACTTGTACCCCTACATCCTTGATACGGTCCGGATTTTCGGTATACTGCTGCGATAAATAAAGCAACACTTCTTTAAAACCGGGCATCCCATACCGGCTTTCCCGCGGAAAATAGGTGCCGGCATAAAAAGGGACCTTTTCAGGCGTCAAAAATACACTCAACGGCCAGCCGCCCTGTCCAGTCATCATTTGGCAAACAAGCATATAGATGGCATCAATATCCGGCCGCTCTTCCCTGTCAACCTTAATCGCCACGAATTTCTCATTCAAGATCCGGGCTACCTCTTCGTTTTCAAAAGACTCTCGTTCCATCACATGGCACCAGTGGCAAGTCGAATAGCCGATGGAAACAAAAACCGGTTTGTTTTCCTGCTTCGCTTTCGCAAAAGCGTCTTCACTCCACGGATACCAGTCAACCGGATTACGGGCGTGCTGCAGCAAATAAGGCGATTTTTCATGGATTAACCGATTGAATCGTCTGTTTTCAGCCAAAGCATTCCCTCCTTCTTTCTTTCAGTTTCTTCGTCATCAGTTTACCTGAAACGGTAAGGCGCTACAAATGATATCGCACAGCTCCAAAATTTAGGCAGGGGAAGAGGCTTCGGCGCGTGATTTGTCCGGTTTCACCGCCACAAATGTAAGTCCTGCCGCCACCAGGCAGAAACCGGCCATGATCACCATGCTGATCTCAACCCGCCCTTTCATAAAATTGGCCATAAATAACGGACCTGCCGCCACGCCGATGTAGCGCATAGAACTGTAAATGGCGCTGATCGTTCCGCGGACTTCTTTTTCAATCGACTGATTAATCAGCGCATCCAAAGGCGTAAGGGAGGCGCCGATTCCAATTCCGCAAATGAGAAAGGTCCCTATTAAATAGAAAAAACGGTCCGAAAAAGTGATCACGAGCACGGAGGCTCCGGTAATGAGCACGCTGGAGAAAATAATCCATTTCATCAGTACCATGTTTTCTTTAATGATTTTCCCGGTTATAAAGGAAGAAAGGCACAATGCCGCAAGCGGGACGGCCAAAATAAACCCTTTCTTCACGCCATGGTAGCCGTACTGGTCTTCCAGATTGGACGACAAATAAAACAGCACCGCAAACAAAATAAACATCACGATGGCCCCGATCGCAAATACGGCCGACAGCCAGCGCCAGTGCTTTCGGAACACCTTTTTCGTATTCCCTATAAATGCTTTGATTCCCGGCCCCTGTTTTTCGTGTGCCGGCCTTTTGACAAGAAACAAAACAGACAGGATAGAGATCAGGCAAAAGACAGGGATGGCCGCAAAAGGCAAAAACCAGATCAATCCTGCCAAGAAGGATCCGAGAATCGGGCTCAATACTTTTCCAAACGTATTGGCCGTTTCAATAATGCCGAGGGTGGTGCTCACATCCCGGTTGCGGTGGAACATATCACCGACAAGCGGCAAAACGATCGGTGCTGCGCCGGCCGTCCCAACGCCCTGCAAAGTCCGGCCGATCAAAATAAGGGAATACGGGTGATCAAGTTGCCAGGCCGCGTATGCCGAAATCGCCCCTCCTATAGCCGTAATCGCAAGTGACGGGATAATGACCATTTTTCGGCCGTATCTGTCCGATAAAAATCCGGCAACCGGAATAAGGAAAATGGCGACAATTGAATAAAAGGTGATAATATAGCTGGATTGGACTTTGGTGATGCCCAGTTTGTCCTCCATGAGGGGAAGGACCGGAATCAACATTGAATTCCCCAGTGTCATAATCAGGGGAATGGACGATAATGCAACAATCGCCCATCTTTTTTGATGGATTTCATTGTTTTTATCGGATAAAGGTGTGTTCGTTGTCAAATGATCCATTGTCTGTATTTTCCTTTCTTCTTCTCAATGTCAGCACTCTTCTTTACTACTATCTGCCCAACCGGAGACATTTATGAATGGAAAAAACGGGTTTTCTTTCTCATCATTTTTTAACAAACCATTCATATCTTTTTCTTTTCATTCGGTTAGCATATAAGAAAAAGCGGATTCTCCTTGATCATGCGCTGTCCGGAGCTATAATAAGGGCAGCGGAAAAGAAAGAGTTCCGGCAAAAGAACTTCGAGGGGGAATCATCATGAAACGGATATTACTGGTGGAAGATGAAAAAAATCTGGCCCGTTTTATTGAGCTGGAGTTAAGGCATGAAGGATACGAAGTGAAAGTGGCGTATGACGGACGGGAAGGGCTGCAGTCGGCTTTGGAGGAGGATTGGGATGTGATTCTCCTTGATTTAATGCTGCCGAAACTGAACGGCCTTGAAGTATGCCGCCGCTTACGACAGGAAAAAGAAACACCGGTCATCATGATTACCGCCCGGGACAGCATTATGGACCGGGTATCCGGGCTTGACCACGGGGCGGATGATTATATTGTCAAACCATTTGCGATTGAAGAATTGCTCGCAAGGCTAAGGGCCATTTTCAGAAGGATGGAGTACGCCGAGCCCAAAAAAGCAGCGCTAACAACGTACAAGTTCCGTGACCTTGTGCTGGAAAAAGAAAGCCGGCTTGTTAAAAAGGCAGGAAAAACCATTGAATTGACAAAACGGGAATACGACTTGCTGCTTACGCTTTTGGAAAATAAAAATATTGTCATGACCCGGGAAGCACTCCTGAACAAAGTATGGGGATATGAAACCGAGGTCGAAACGAATGTTGTCGATGTGTATATCCGGTACTTGCGCAATAAAATTGATACAGAAGGCGAAGACAGCTATATTCAGACAGTGCGGGGGACAGGATATGTGATGCGCGAATGAGAGCGGTAAAACACTGGCTGCAAAAAAGTTCCTTGAAAGTAAAATGGTCCGTTGGCGCAAGTATTGCGATCTTTTTAACGTTTCTGATTTTCGGTTTTTTCCAGTATACGCTGATCAGCAGATGGCTTTTGCATGAAGAGGCGACTTCGGTGTCCGAGGCGCTGGATGATTTGAACAACAAGGGGGAAAACATCGATGACATTTTATCGAACCGGACGCTCTTTCAGCAGGTGCTGGAAAAAGACCAGTCGATCCGGATTATCAATGCGGACGGAAAGGAAATGCTTGTCGTAAAAAGCATTCATTCCACCGATGCAAAAGTGCCGTTTGTGCCGGTGAACGAAAAACGGGTCAGCCTGATCCGCGCGGGCAATCATCAAATTTTAGTCGGAAGGAGCCCGTTCCGCTCCCAATCGTTCAACGGCTATATTGAAGTGATCTATCCTTTATACCGGTATGAAAATTTAATGCGGAATGTTCTGTTTGTCATGATGGTCGCCGGATGCGTGGGCTTGCTTTTGAGTGCTTTTCTCGGGTTTATGATGGCAAAAAATTTCCTCAAACCGCTGAAAAAGCTCTCTTCCACGATGCAAAGCATCCGCAAAAAAGGATTCCAAGAACGGATGGAGCCGAGCGCCTCTAAAGACGAAATGGGGGAATTGACCAATATTTTTAACGATATGATGGACCAAATTGAACAGTCGTTCCGGCAGCAGAAACGGTTTGTCGAGGATGCTTCCCATGAATTAAGGACCCCCGTCCAAGTGATGGAAGGGCACTTAAATTTGTTAAACCGGTGGGGGAAAAATGACCCTGCGATTCTTGAAGAGTCGCTCCAGGCTTCGCTGCAGGAATTAAGCAGAATGAAAAAACTGGTGGAGGAACTGCTCGATCTTTCGCGGGCGGAAGAAGCCAAAATATTGGCCAATGAGGAAAAAGCAGATCTTTTGGCGGTCACAGAAAGGGTGATCCGCAATTTTAAAATGATCCATCAGCAGTTCGACTTCAATTTTCAATATGATCCCAATCAGGCCTATGACATCCAAATGAGCGAGAACCATCTTGAGCAGGTGCTGATCATTGTATTTGATAATGCGATAAAATATTCCGACCGCATTTATAAAGTCGATATCCGCCTCAAGCAGGAAAAGGGGAGGGCCATGTTAACGGTAAAAGATTACGGCATCGGGATCCCGAAAGAAGATTTGCCGCAAATTTTCCACCGCTTTTACCGGGTGGATAAAGCAAGGAGCCGCGCAAAAGGCGGGAACGGACTCGGGCTCGCCATTGCCAAACAACTGACTGAAGGATATTCCGGCACGATAGAAGCAGCGAGCGAGGTTGGTAAAGGGACCGAGATCCGGTTTACATTCCCCCTTGTCGCAAAACAAAAAACAGGTGGAAAAGAGGGCGTTTCGAAAAAATGAAACGTTCTTTTTTCTTTTTAAAGAAAAGGTGCAGGGCCGTGTCTGGCAAGGTGCCCGCCTTTCGCCCGTGATGGGTAAGTCTTTTGATACGCAAAAAACGGGAACTGTCAGAACCAACTGTAAGTTTTATCGAGAAGGCAGAGCCGTTAAAAATCAATGCCGACTTCTGTCATTTCATGTTCGCTTTTTTTCAGGAGCCGGATTTCCAGGATGCCATCCCGGTATTTTGCGGTCGTCCCTTTCCTGCGTACCGGGGAAGGCAGCCGTATCACCTGTTCCGAGTCCGGTTTTGGAAATGATTTTAACATGACTTGAAGGGAAGTGTGGAAGATTTTTAAGCCTGTGAGCATGCTTTCCTCCTGGACAGGGACGCGGATAAAAATAAAATCCAGTGTTTCAAATATTTCTATAGACGGGGCGCCCGTATCCGGGGAAGAGGGAGCCGGATCATCGGCCCCGTCCCCCTTTTTGAACGCGGCGCCCCATTCGTCCCATTGAGAAAGGGCTTGGTTGATATGTTCCTGTACAGGCGGAAACGGCATATTCATCATCTTGAAGATCTCTTCGGTGAACGGAAACGTTTTCCATGGGAACATTTTTCTGCTCCTTTCTGCAACGGGGATATAATAAAATATGCGGTTTTGAACAATCAGGTGAGGCAAATGCAGCATCACTTTCCGGAAAAAAAACAGAATGAATCACTATTCATGCAAATTTTTAAAAATAAGAGTTTTTAACTTTATCTATTACGCTTACAGTGCTAAAATTGAGTTTGTAAGCGTTACAGCTTTCAAAATTCTTTATCGTTACATAATTTCATGGTTCCGTTTTGGTATCCGCCAGACGAAATCATACGAAAGTGAATAAGGGACGAAGGGCTGGAGGTTTTTCAAAATGAATGCAACTACACCAAAGGGATTTTGGGAAAGTTTTTCCGGGCCTAATCTTGGGTATGTCATGGATTTATATGAACAATACCTGGAAGATCCGGAGAGCATCGACGAAGAGGCGAGAAAAGTATTTGACCAGTGGGGCGCGCCCGCTGTTTCCGAAGGCGGGAGCCCGACACAGGGGCAGGCGGATATTTCTTTCCAATTGCCGGCAAACCCGACGATTTTCAGCAAAATGGTCGCTGCCGTCAAATTGGCGGACAATATCCGGACTTTTGGCCATCTCGCAGCGGATATCAACCCGCTCCAAAAACCTGTTGGGGATGTCAGAAGAATTGAACTGGGAGAATTTGATTTAACCGAAGAAGATTTGAAAAAAGTGCCGGCATCCTTTATTTGCCCGGATGCACCTAAAAGGGTCAAAAACGGGCTTGATGCCATCAATTATTTAAAAGAAGTGTACACCCAAAAAGTTGCCTTTGAGTTTGACCATATTCACGACATGGAAGAAAAGCACTGGCTGCAACGGACTGTTGAATCGGGCAGCTTTTTCCGCGAACTCAGCCGGGAACAGAAAATCGGCATTTTAAAACGCCTTTCCGATGTGGAAGGATTTGAAAAATTTATCCACCGGACATTTGTCGGGCAAAAGCGTTTTTCCATTGAAGGGCTTGATGCGCTCGTTCCGCTGATGGAACAAATGATTATTGAAGCGGTAAAAACAGGTGTGAAAACCGTTAATATCGGCATGGCGCACAGAGGCCGCCTCAATGTGCTTGCCCATATTCTTGAAAAACCGTATGAGCTCATTTTTGCAGAATTCAAGCATGCTTCCAATAAAGATTTAATCCCTTCCGAAGGATCGATCGGCATTACGTACGGATGGACCGGCGACGTTAAATACCATCTCGGTGCGGACAGAAAAGGGCAAAACGGCGGACCGATCGGCGCGCGCATCGTACTTGCCAACAATCCGAGCCATTTGGAAGTTGCCGATCCTGTTGTCGAAGGGTATACACGCGCCGCGCAGGATAACCGGAACAAAACGGGCTATCCGGACCGCGATCCGGACCGCGCCTTTGCGATTCTTGTCCACGGGGATGCCGCATTTGCGGGGCAGGGCATTGTCGCAGAAACGCTGAACATGAGCAAACTGAACGGATACGGGACAGGCGGGACGATCCATATCATCGCCAATAACAATATCGGGTTTACGACCGAAACGTATGACTCGCGGTCAACGAAATATGCTTCCGATCCGGCAAAAGGTTATGAAGTGCCGATCCTCCATGTGAATGCGGATGATCCGGAAGCATGCGTACAGGCGGCGCTGTTTGCGTATGCTTACCGCGAAAAATTCCATAAAGATTTTGTGATCGACCTAGTCGGCTATCGTCGCTATGGCCATAACGAAATGGATGAACCGATGGTAACCAACCCGGTAATGTACCATGCAGTGCACAATCATCCGACGGTCAGGGCCATTTACGGTGAACAGCTTGCAAAAGAAGGCGTCCTGACAGCCGAAGAGGTCAAAACCATCGATGAAGCCGTCCAGAAAAAACTGCAGGCGGCTTACGAAAAAGTGCCGGACGGCGAAGCGGAACCCGATACGGCCATGGAACCCCCTGAAAATGTGAAAAAAGGTTATTTGAGCATGGAAACAGGGGTGCCGGAACAGGAACTGCGGGCTTGGAACGCTGAATTGCTCGCCTGGCCTGAAAACTTCCATGTCTTTAAAAAACTGGCGCGGATTTTGAAACGCCGCGAACACGTCTTTGACGGCAAGGGAAAAATTGACTGGGCCCATGCGGAAGCGCTCGCGTTTGCAGCCATTTTAAAAGATGGCGTGCCGATCCGGTTTACCGGCCAGGATACACAGCGCGGCACGTTCGCTCAGCGCAATCTCGTCCTGCACGACGAACAGACGGGGGAAGAATACATTCCGCACCATCATCTGTCCGGCGTTCAAACTTCATTTGCCATTTATAACAGTCCGCTGACTGAAGCTGGCGTCGTTGGCTTTGAATACGGCTATAACGTCTTTTCGCCAGATACGCTCGTCATTTGGGAAGCCCAGTTCGGCGATTTTGCAAACATGGCGCAAGTGATGTTTGACCAGTTCATTTCATCTGGCAGGGCAAAATGGGGGCAAAAATCAGGGCTTGTCATGATGCTGCCGCACGGATACGAAGGACAGGGTCCGGAACATTCAAGCGGCAGGGTGGAACGCTTCCTGCAACTGGCAGCGGAAAACAACTGGACAGTGGCAAATGTTTCGACAGCCGGCCAATACTTCCATATTTTAAGAAGGCAGGCAAAATGGCTGGCAAAAGAAGAAATCCGCCCGCTCATTCTCATGACGCCAAAAAGCCTGCTTCGCCACCCGCTGGCATCTGTAGAGCCGTCTGTACTGACGGACGGAAAATTCCACACCGTGCTGGAAGGCCCGGGTACGAAAAATACGGATGCAGTCGAAAGAATCCTGCTTTGCAGCGGGAAAGTGGCTGTAGACTTGGAAGAAAAGCTGAACAGTGCGGAAAATACCAGCTGGCTGCATACGGTAAGGGTTGAGCAAATTTATCCTTTCCCTGAACAGGAATTAAAGGAAATGTTCGCGCGCTTTAAAAACGCGAAAGAAATTGTATGGATGCAAGAGGAGCCGAAAAATATGGGTTCCTGGTCTTTCGTTGAACCGTATTTAAGAAAGCTGGCGCCTCAGGGAGCGGAAATCCGGTACATCGGCCGGCCGAGAAGATCAAGCCCGTCGGAAGGCGACCCGGTCGTCCATAAAAAGGAACAAAACAGAATTCTGACTGAAGCCATTACCCGCCCTTAAACGGCGGCCCGCTCCTTCCAAAGGGGCGGGGGCTTCAATATGCGCAAAATAACCGCTGCTTTGCCCGCTTCATCCTGCAGCCCGCACATGCCGCGCTGCTCGGAAGATGAAGGAGGAGGCTTTGATATAAAAAAAGTGATACTTTTAAGGGAGGACAAGTGTTGTGGCTGAAATTAAAGTGCCTGAACTGGCAGAATCCATCACGGAAGGAACCATTGCACAATGGTTGAAACATCCGGGGGACCATGTGGACAAAGGTGAATATATTGTAGAACTTGAGACAGATAAAGTAAATGTAGAAGTCATTTCGGAAGA
Source organism: Weizmannia sp. FSL K6-3076 (assembly GCF_038007245.1). Lineage (NCBI taxonomy): Bacteria > Bacillati > Bacillota > Bacilli > Caryophanales > Bacillaceae > Heyndrickxia > Weizmannia sp. FSL K6-3076. The sequence continues at coordinate 1,459,358 of NZ_JBBOWU010000001.1, forward strand.
AGAGGGTGTCGTCCAGTCCCTCCTTTTTGAAGAAGGGGACACAGTACAAGTTGGCGATGTCATTGCAATTGTCGGCGAAGGAACAGGGGAAAACAGTGCAACGCCATCCGCGCCGCAAAAAGAAGCGGAAGCACCACAACCGGCACAAGCAGAGGCGCCGGCACAAACACAAGCTTTTGCTGCGGAACAGCAAAAGCCGGCGCAAACAAAAGCGTCTGCTCCGGAACAACAAAAGCCGGCTCAGGAAGAAAGCGAAAGCCGCCCGATTGCTTCTCCGGCTGCCCGCAAACTGGCACGCGAAAAAGGCATTGACTTATCGCAAGTGCCGGCAGTGGATCCGCTTGGCAGGGTAAGGAAACAAGATGTGGAAACTTTCAATCCGCAAGCTGCGGCAAAAGCGCCGGCAGCACCGGAAAAACCTGCAGCTGGAAAAGTTGTGCCGGAAGAAGCCGGCAAACCGATTGAAAGAATCCGCATGTCACGCCGCCGCCAGACGATCGCAAAACGGCTCGTTGAAGTGACACAGACAACGGCGATGCTGACGACATTCAACGAAATTGATATGACAGCTGTCATGGATTTAAGAAAGCGGAAAAAAGAACAGTTCGTTAAAGATCATGACATCCGTCTCGGTTTTATGTCGTTCTTTACAAAAGCCGTGGTTGCGGGATTGAAGAAATATCCGTATGTTAATGCGGAGATTCAGGGCAATGAGCTGCTGCTGAAAAAATATTATGATATCGGCATTGCAGTATCCACAGAAGAAGGGCTTGTCGTACCGGTTGTCCGGGATTGCGACCGGAAATCGTTCGCGGAAATTGAAGCGGATATTGCTGCATTTGCCCAAAAAGCACGCGATAATAAACTTGCATTAAGCGATCTGCAGGGGGGAACCTTTACGATTACAAACGGCGGCGTCTTCGGCTCGTTGTTCTCGACACCGATTATCAACGGGACACAGGTTGGTATCCTCGGCATGCACACCATACAAAAACGCCCGGTTGCAGTCGATGGAGACCGAATTGAGATCCGCCCGATGATGTACGTGGCGCTTTCTTATGACCACCGCGTCATTGACGGAAAGGATGCTGTCGGTTTCTTGAAAACGGTGAAGACATTAATTGAAAATCCTGAAGATTTGCTGCTGGAATCTTAATAGTATGAAAGAAAAGCATCGGCAAAACCGATGCTTTTCTTTTTGGTGCCCTTTAAGGGTTGGCAATCCAGACGCTTTTGACTTCCGTATAGTTTTGGAGTGCGTAAGAACCCATTTCACGTCCGATGCCAGATTGTTTATAACCGCCAAACGGGGAAGCGGCATCAAACACATTGTAGCAGTTCACCCAAACCGTGCCCGCACGGAGACGGTTTGCAATATAGTGCGCATTGGCCACATTTTCCGTCCAAACCCCTGCCGCAAGCCCGTACTCGCTGCAGTTGGCGCGGCTGATTACTTCATCAAGGGATTCATATGGCATGGCCGCAATAACAGGACCGAAAATTTCCTCTTTGGCGATCGTCATCTCATCACGGACATCTGCAAAAATCGTCGGTTCAACAAAGAAGCCTTCTTCACGCGGTTTTTTCCCGCCTGTTACAATTTCCGCTCCTTCATCGAGTCCTTTTTCAATGTAATTCAAAACGCGCGCTTGCTGCTCATCTGAAACAAGCGGCCCCATTTCCGTATCTTTATTGAGCCCGAAGCCCTGCTTAATCGACTGGGCGTGGGAGGCCATATCGGCAATGACATTATCAAAATGTTTCTTTTGAATGAACACGCGCGAACCGGCACAGCATACTTGCCCCTGGTTGAACATGACACCGTTTAAGGCGCCAGGAATCGCTTTCGACAAGTCGGCATCTGGCAAAATAATATTCGGGGATTTTCCGCCAAGTTCGAGCGTCACCCGTTTTAACGTTTTCGAGGCATTGGCCATAATCAGTTTTCCGACTTCAGTAGAACCGGTAAAGGCAATTTTATCTACAAGCGGGTGGTCGACAAGGGCGGCTCCGGCAGTTTCCCCAAAGCCTGGCACAATATTGACAACGCCGTCCGGGAAGCCAGCCTCGCTTACCAGCTGCGCCAAGTAAAGGGCGGAAAGCGGCGTTTGTTCAGCCGGTTTTAAGATAATCGTGCAGCCGGTCGCAAGCGCGGCACCCATTTTCCACATTGCCATTAAAAGAGGGAAGTTCCAAGGGATAATTTGCCCGACAACCCCGACCGGTTCATGGCGGGTATAGTTAAAGTAAGGGCCGTTTACGGGAATGGTCTGGCCGGTGATTTTCGTTGTCCAGCCGGCATAATACCGCATATGTTCGATGGCAAGCGGAATATCGGCATTTGCCGTTTCACGGATCGGTTTCCCGTTGTCGAGCGTTTCGAGCTGCGCCAGCGCTTCCCGGTGCTCTTCCATCAGATCCGCCAATTTATACATTAACCGGCTTCTATCGGCAGGGTTCATCCGCGGCCACGGGCCTTCGTCAAATGCTTTTCTGGCTGCTTGTACGGCACGGTCGATATCTTGTTTATCCCCTTCATAGATCGTAGCCAGCGTTTCGCCGGTAGCCGGATTCGGCGTATCAAATGTTTTTCCGGATGCACTTTCAACAAATTGCCCGTTGATGAACATTTTCTTTTTGCCCTGAAGGAAATGCTGAACCCTTTCATCCAACTGCACGGTTAATTGTTCCATTCCAACCCCTCCATTTATGTTAATTTCAAGGAGACAAGCCTCCTTATATACTTGCTTTGTGCGCCAGCCTGTCAGCGCTTACATCCATATTCTACTAAATATCAAAAATAGACGCAATAGAAATCATTCGAATAATTTGAACATAATCTGCGGAAAATCGCAAAAATTCGACATACCCCTTTATGAATAATTATTCGCTACTAATTTTCTAATAAAAAATAATTATTTTATCTTTTTATTTTACTAGTTTCATATTATAATCTATATATACATATATTTTAAGAAACGAGGGATAAAATTGACAATGAATGAGAGAATGGCACTAAAAATCCGCCTGGAGCAGCTGGAAGACGCTGAGATTCGGGTTATACAGGAATTCCAAAAAGAACGGGAAAATATTTTTAAAAGATTAAGGGAGCTGGATGAAAATGAAGGCCAGCAGGTAAAAGCATCCGGCAAACCGGAATATGTATCTTTTAATGCACTTGCGTCCGTCTCGCCGGAAACCTCAGGCGGCGAAGCCCTTACGAATGAAAGAAAGGTGCGGAAATCGCGGTCGTCAAAAAAGGGCAGGTCGGGCAAGATGAGAGAAGAGGCTATCCAAATACTAAAAAACGTTTCGGAACCGATCAGAGGGGCTGAACTGCAGCGGATGATCGAAGAAAAAACCGGCTATAAAATCGCTAATATGACCTCTTTCATGAAATCCGTCGAAAAACTCGATCCGCGTATCCGCAAACCGGACCGTGGGTTGTACGAATTTGTGAATGATACAGCAAATACGGAAGAACCGCATCAGGAAATGGAGCAAAATGAGAACTTGCCGGAGGAAAACGAGGCAGTTACTGAACAGAAGTAAACCTGTATAAAAAATCCCCGGAAACCCGGGGCTGTAAACAACATAAAAGCGGCGGGAACACATCAACTGTGACCCGCCGCTTTTTTATATTTTGATGATCAGATACAATTATGAATTGGATTCTTCCTTCGGCGGATGGGACTGATAAAATTTTTTCTGAATCAGTGTTTGTCCGATCATAAAGAGCCCGCTCACTGTCCAGTACAGCGGCAGAACCGCCGGAGCTGAAAAAGAAACAAAAAGGATCATGATCGGCGACATGAGCATCATATATTTCATTTGTTTCTTCTGTTCCTCAGGAATACCGATCAGTGAAATTTGGGCTTGGATAAAATAAATGACACCAGCGAGAATGGCCATCGGAATATCTGTTTGTCCGAGATTAAACCATAAAAAGGAGTGGGTGGCGATTTCTTTCGAGCCGCGGATCGCATAATAAAACCCCATTAAAATCGGCATTTGGATGATAATCGGCAGGCAGCCCATATTCAGCGGGTTAACGCCGTGTTTTTGATACAACCCCATCATTTCCTGCTGCAGCTTTGCCTGTTCTTCTTTCGTTTTGGCCGCTTTGATTTTTGTCTGCAGCTTATCCATTTCCGGCTTCAAAACTTTCATTTTATCCTGCATGATTTGCTGTTTTTTGAATGTATGCAGCATAAAAGGCATGAGAATCAGCCGGATGATTAACGTCAAAACAATAATGGCAATCCCGTAATCACCATGAAGCAGCTGGGCCGTTGCTTTAATGACAACTGAAAACGGGGAAACAAAATAATGATGGAAAAATCCACCGCTGTGCGTGCTGTTTGTTGAATTTGAACATGCGCTTAAAACGAACAGCAAACTGCTTAAAACCAATGTAAAACTGAAAAATCTTTTCATGAAATATCCTCCTTTAGTATATTGCACAAATCCTGTCCTTTCTGACCGGTCTTAAATCCGGTTCCGAATCAGGATCTTCAGAAGGATATGTCCGTATTCTGACGCAACTTAAAATCCAAATCGTAAAGAAATTGCACCGGCATTCCGCAGCCGGGCGGGTGTGTACAGTAAAATCCTGCATGACGGCGGCAGGCCTTGCTTCAACAAACGCTGCCGGCCTGATCACAAACCGGCTCAAATAAAGAAAACCTGCTGCCAGTACGTAAAATGACAGCGTGCAGACGGCCGGGTCATTTACAAAATCGATGATGTTTTGAATCAAAGCTATTCACTCACTTTAAAGAGATCAGTACAAAGTATACTTTAATTTTGTCTGTTTTACAATCGTAATCATCATTTTACCATACACTGCGAAAGAATCCTAATTTAAGGGAGGGGGAGTATGCCCGGGCAGCATGAAAATGGAAAAATTTTTACGCGCATATAAAACGGGACTGCCCGGATGGACAGTCCTCAGTTACGCTGTTAGTGAATGTCTTTCTTCTTAAATCTGCCGCCGCGCACTTCTGATATGTTTCCAACCGCGATAAAGGCGCTTTTGTCAAATTCTTCTACAATCGATTTCAATTTTGCTTCCTCAAGGCGGGTGATGACGCAGAAAATGACTTTTTTATTGTCTCCGGTATAAGCGCCTTCCCCGTTTAGATAGGTTACCCCGCGGCCGAGGCGGGCCATGATCGCATCACCGATGTCATACATCTCGTCGCTGATGATCCATACCGATTTGGATTCATCCAGCCCCTGTACAACCACGTCGATTGCTTTTGTGGCGATAAAATAGGTAATGACCGAATACATAGCATATTTCCAGCTGAACACAAAGCCGGCACAGGTAAAAATGAAGAGATTGAGACCGAGTATGATTTCACCGACAGAGAAAGGAAGCTTTTTGTTTAATAGAATGGCAAGCGCTTCTGTTCCGTCAAGGCAGCCACCCCAGCGGATGACAAGGCCGACGCCGATGCCAAGGATAATACCGCCAAAAACCGTACACAGCAGCAAATCATCCGTAAACACTTTTACAGGGGTCAGCAGGATGGTTGTCACCGACATGATGGAGATGCCGTAAAGGGTGGTCAAGGCAAAAGTTTTCCCGATTTGCTTGTACCCGATATAAAAGAATGGGAGATTTAAGATGAAAATAACTGGCCCCAGTTTCCAGCCGGCAAGGTGGGAAAGGATAATCGAGATGCCGGTGATGCCGCCGTCCAGAATCTGGTTCGGGACAAGGAACAGCTCGAGGGCAACCCCCATAATCATCGCGCCGAGGCTGACAAAGATAAAACGCTGGCCAAGTACCGCCCACTTATTTTTCTTCTGCCTGAATTGGGCATATGTTTTTGCCGTTTCTTCCATATTTTATCCCCTTTCCAAATGTTTTTGTGAAAAAATGTACATTTTACGCATACATAAGCCGTTCCTTTAAGAGCGGGGTTTTCCAAAGCCAAGGATTTTTCCCTGAACCGGAGAACGAAAAAATATTTACAATGAAGGACGCTCCCGATCAAACAGATGAGAAAAAGCGGTATAAATATCTATAATATAATTATATTATAAGAAAGTTAAAAAGTGAATGAATATGCATTTCCATGTTGTTTAAATTTTTCCCGGCCGTTTTGAATCATGGGGAAGGGCGCGCTTTTAGGGGCCCAAATTGCCCGTATTGACCGCGAAAATGTTTATAAAAAAAGCCCGGCTCGGCCGGGCTTTTCAAATATCCAATCTATTCTTTTTCCAAGGCGGCTTTTAAAGCATCTGCCAGGCTGTTGCCGAAACTTTCCTCTTTCTTTGTGTATTTTTGCAGCAATTTCTTTTCTTCATGTTTTGACAAAGTTTTTTTCTTTTCGTCTGCTTTTTGGACAATATTGCAGTGGCGGCACTGGAAATAGACGCCGGATTTGCCGTGATGAATCTCCATCTTTTTATGGCAGGTCGGGCAGCGCCTATTTGATAGTTTCGGGCTTTTCCGCTTTGTAAACCGGCATTCCCGGTTTGAACAGACAAGCTTTTTCCCGTCTTTTCCGTTTACTTCTTTCATAAGGGAACCGCATTCCGGGCATTTTGTTCCCGTTAAATTGTGGGCGCGGTATTTTTTGTCACTCGTCCGGATTTCACGGACGAGGCGTACGGTTTCCCGGCGGATGGTTTCCAAAAACTGCTTCGGGTTGCCTTTTCCGCGGGCAATTGCTTCAAGCTGTTCTTCCCATTTGGCGGTGAGTTCCGGCGATTTTAGCTCGTCATTGACAAGGTCGATCAGTTGCTTGCCTTTCGGGGTCGGCACAAGGCGGCCGGACTCACGGCTGATCGTTTCGGAGGAGACGAGCCGTTCAATGATATCGGCGCGTGTTGCCGGCGTCCCGAGTCCGTATTTTTCCATTCTCGAAAGAATATCCGCTTCGGAATACCGTTTCGGTGCTTCGGTTAAATGCTGGCTGAGCCGGATTTGTTCCAGCTTAAATTTTTTTCCTTCTTTGATCGAAAGCAGCGTCGTATTTTCCCGCTCCTGTTCATGGTGCAAAACAGCGGTAAAACCGGCATTTTTCACGGCCATTGTCCGCCCGGTCATGGTTTTTCCGCCTGCTTGAAGTTTAAATTGGACGGTTTCATATTCATAAACCGGATAGAATAGCGCAAGGAACCGTTTTACGATCAGATCATAGATTTTCCGTTCATCGGCAGACAAATCTGATAAGGCCGGGCGTTCATCTGTTGGAATAATCGCATGGTGGTCCGTCACCTTCGCATCATTGATGACACGTTTGGCCAGTATTTTACCTTTCCGGGAAAGGACCGGCTGAACTTCTTCTTTGTATGCATCTTTCACCGCAAGCAGCCGGTCGTACATCGTATTTTCCATATCTTTCGTCAAATATTTCGAATCGGTGCGCGGGTAGGTAACGAGTTTATGCTGTTCATATAAGTTTTGCAGCACGTTCAATGTTTTTTTTGCTGTAAAACCAAAACGGTGGTTGGCATCGCGTTGCAGTTCCGTCAAATCGTAAGGGAGCGGCTGCTGCTCTTGCTTCTGTTTGCGGATCACCTCTGTCACGACGGCAGTCTGCCCGGATAAAGCCGCATGTATGGCATTTGCTTTTTGCTCGTCAAATATCCGTTTTTCGCCATGCTGGTCATACGATACTTCGAGTTTTCCGGCGAGCGCTTCAATGGTCCAGTATTTTTTCGGCACAAAAGACTGGATTTCCCGTTCGCGCTCGAGCACCATCGCCAATGTCGGCGTCTGCACGCGCCCGGCGGAGAGCGGATCGTTGTATTTCACGGTTAAAGCACGGGAGACGTTCAATCCGATCAGCCAGTCTGCTTCGCTGCGGCAAACGGCGGAGTGGTACAGATTGTCATACTGCTTTGCCGGTTTTAACTGTTTGAATCCGTCTTTAATCGCTTTATCGGTCTGGGAAGAAATCCATAACCGTTTCACCGGTTTTTTCCAGCGCATTTTTTCCAGAATCCAGCGTGCGACAAGTTCGCCTTCGCGCCCGGCATCGGTTGCGATAATGCAGTCTTTGATGTCGCTTCTTTTGCCAAGCTGTTCGATCGCTTTATATTGCGGATAGGTCTGCCGGATTGTTTTAATTTCCATTTTATCCGGAAGAATCGGCAGGTCTTCCATACGCCATTCTTTATATTTCGGATGATAATCTTCCGGCATTTTCAGTTCGATCAAATGGCCGAGCGCCCATGTCACGATATAGCGCGGCCCCTCAATATAACGTTTTTTATTTTCCGTGCAGCCGAGGACGCGCGCAAGTTCGCGCCCGACGCTCGGCTTTTCGGCGAGTACAAGCGATTTCATTGCATAACACCTTTCTTTTATTCCTGTCTGAACAAGTATAACGCATCAAACAGGATTGATAAATCATTTCGTTTCTTCTGTTTTCACAGTGAAAATTTTGAAATACAAACGGGCTTTTGGTAAAATTGTGGTTTGTAAGAGACAGTGTAACCTGAAAGCCTGCATTATATCTTGCAAATATAATTGGATAGGTGGTTATCAATAATGGAACAAACAAAGCCGTACAGAGTCTTATTGTATTACAAGTATGTTGAAATTGAAAATCCGGAAGCCTTTGCAGCCGAGCATTTGCAGTTCTGCAAAGAGACCGGTTTAAAGGGGCGTATCCTCGTTGCCAAAGAAGGGATCAATGGCACCGTTTCCGGAACGGTTGAACAAACAACCAAATATAAAGAAAAGATGCACGCCGATCCCCGGTTCCGGGACATGGTCTTTAAAGAAGATGAAGCAGATGGCCATGCGTTTAAAAAAATGCACGTCCGCCCGCGCAAGGAACTTGTTACGCTGCGGCTTGAAAAAGATATCAATCCGAATGAAAAAACGGGAAAATATTTATCCCCGAAAGAATTTCGCGAGGCGCTGCTGGCTGAAGATACCGTTGTACTGGATGCGCGCAATGATTATGAGTATGATCTCGGCCATTTCCGCGGAGCATTGCGTCCGGATATCCGCACTTTCCGCGAACTGCCGGGATGGGTGCGCGAACATAAAGATCAATTAAAAGGCAAAAGAATTGTGACGTATTGCACAGGCGGCATCCGCTGTGAAAAATTTTCGGGCTGGCTTTTGGAAGAAGGGTTTGAAGATGTCGGCCAACTGCACGGCGGGATTGTAACATACGGAAAGGATCCGGAAGTGCAGGGCGAGCTGTGGGACGGCAAACTGTATGTATTCGACGAACGGATTTCCGTTCCGGTCAATCGAAAAGAACATGTCGTTGTCGGCCGGGATTATTTTACGGGGGAACCGTGCGAACGTTATGTCAACTGCGCCAACCCGGCCTGCAACAAGCAAATTTTATGCTCGGAAGAAAATGAACATAAATATATGCGGAGCTGCTCGCATGAATGCCGTACCGTACCAAATAACTTATATGTAAAAGAACACGGCCTTACACCGGAAGAAGTGGCTGAACGGCTGCGCCGGATCGAAGAAGAAGACGCGGCGTTAAACCGGTAAACGGTGCGGCTTTTAACCTTACTATCCGAAAAGCGGATGGTGAAAAAGGGCATGGAAACCGTGCTCGCTCCCTGCCGGAACGATTCCTTGCTTCGGAAACGGCATTTTCTTGAAAGAAACAAGGCCTAAAGAGCGGAATGTGAAAAAGAGAAGAAAAACCGGGAACTGCTGCAAACATCCCAGCTCGGGGGCAGGGTTAACAAGCGGTGCGTTCCGGAACAGAGAAAGGATTTGGTGCAACTGGGCCAAATCCTTTTTATCTGCCTGTTTTTTGTGTAAAATGGGGAAAAATGGGCATCTTTGCCGCTTCATACGCGGTATGGCAGAGGATGAAAATCAGCGGGCAATATTTTCAGGATAGAAAGAAAGGCGGGATTTGGATGTGCGGGAGGTACACGTTAACGGCATCTGTAAATGAATTGGAAGAAAGGTTCCATGCCAAAGCTTCTTTTTCAAGCAGTGAATATGCCAAAAGTTATAATGTCGAGCCTTCGCAAATGGTGGCTGCCGTGATCAGCGCCCATGGGCAGTACAGACTCGGTTTTTTAAAATGGGGCTTGATTCCTTCCTGGGCAAAAGATCCGAAAATCGGGCATAAGATGATCAATGCCAGAAGCGAAACCGTATTTCAGAAACCGGGTTTCCGGGAGGCAGTGAAAAGGCGGCGCTGCCTCATTCCGGCCGATTCTTTTTTTGAGTGGAACCGAAAAGACGGCACCCGGGAGCCGATGCGGATCAGGCTTAAGAACAGGGGCATTTTTGCGATGGCCGGGCTTTGGGAAAAATGGATGGACCAGGAAGGGAATCCGGTCTTTACTTGCACGATTTTAACGACAAAGGCGAACAGGATGATGGCAAAAATTCACGACCGGATGCCGGTGATTTTACGCAGGGAAGATGAAGAAAAATGGCTGGACACATCGGTCACTGAGGCGGGCCGGCTGTTGCCACTCCTTTCGCAGTATGATGCAGACCTAATGGAAATGTATGCCGTATCTGAACGCGTCAATTCGCCGAAAAACAATTTTCCGGAGCTGTTATTGCCAAAAGATTAAATTTTTTGTTGAAATGTTGTGGCAAAAAGTTTATCATAAAGGTGACAATTTCATGAACGTAACCACAGGGGGAGCGTTAAGCTGAGAGTGAACGCCATGTTCTGACCCTTTGAACCTGTCCGGTTAATGCCGGCGTAGGGATGTGGAATTTCTTTTGTCCTCCCATGGTTCGTTATGTTCATGCATACCAAAAGGGGGATTTTTTTATGGGCAAATTAAGTTTACAGGCTATGATTGAAGCGGCTATTTTTGCGGCGTTCGCGCTCGTGTTGGACTTATTGCCGTCCATTAAGGTGACGTCCGCGATTTCTCTGTCGTTTGCCATGCTGCCGATTTTTGTGGTCGCTTTTCGCTGGGGATTTAAAGCAAGTGTTGCTTCCGGATTTATTTGGAGCCTGCTGCAGATCGTCACCGGTGATGCTAATGATATTCTTAACCCGCTTCAGGGCATCATGGAATATCCGGTCGCTTTTTCGTTCATCGGGTTTTCCGGGCTTTTCCGGCCGCTTGTCGAAAGAAGCTGTCGTCACGATAAAAAGGGCACGATGACTTTTTGGATATGCCTTTCCGTTCTTACCGGAAGTTTTGCCCGCTATTTCTGGCATTTCGTAGCCGGCGTGATTTTTTGGGGTTCCTATGCGCCTAAAGGACAGTCGGCGTTTCTCTATTCTCTCATCATGAACGGCGGCACGATGATTGGGAATGCGATTTTATGCGCAGCTGTTGCGGCGATTCTCTTGAATGCCGCCCCGCAGCTGCTGACAAAATACCGCAATCCGCACAGGCATGCGGCATAAAAGCAACTTGAAAACGGCAAGGCCAACTGCGCCTTGCCGTTTTCGCTGAAGGAAAGAGGCTTCATGGTAACAGGCGCCTTGTAAAGCCGGTAGTCCGGTTTTTACTGCTTTTTCGGTTGATGATAGGAGGCTACGGGTAAGGCTTTCGAGAAACGGGAAAAGATAAATAGAAGGAAAATGAAAGAAAGGGGATTTTATGGACAAAGACATTCATCACCCGTTTGGCCACCGGGTCATCCCGATGACTTCGATTGAGAGCGGAACAGGCAGGGAATTGCTGCCGGATATCTATTGCCTTACCATCCAAATTGTCAATGTGTGCCTGATCGGCAGGGCCGGAACCGATGCATTTGTCCTCGTGGATGCCGGCATGCCGGGTTCTGCCGAAGCGATATTTTCAGCCGTGCGGGCACGCTTCGGGGAAAAGGCAAAACCAAAAGCGGTTTTACTGACGCTCGGCCATTTTGACCATGTCGGAGCGATTGCGCCATTATTGGAAAAGTGGGACGTGCCGGTTTTTGCACATCGATTGGAGTTGCCCTATTTAACCGGGCGTGAAACGTATCCGGATCCCGATCCGTCCGTTGAAGGCGGCCTGCTGGCGAAGATTTCCATGATTTATCCGAATGAACCGGTTGATCTTGGCCATGCTGTCCAGCCCCTTCCCGAAGACGGGACGGTCCCGTTTTTGCCGGGCTGGAAATGGATCCATACGCCCGGCCATTCGAGAGGGCATGTGTCGTTCTTCAGGGAAGCAGACAGCGTGTTGATCATGGGGGACGCATTTATCACCGTCAGGCAGGATGAATTTTGGAAAGTGCTGGTGCAAAGGCAGGAAGTAAACGGGCCGCCGCGCTATTTTACAAATGACTGGAAAGCGGCCAAACGCTCAGTTGAAAAATTAGCTGCTTTAAAGCCGGAAACTGCTGTTTGCGGCCACGGGATCCCGATGTCTGGCTCCGGCTTGCGGAAAGGGCTTGAGGACCTTGCATCCAGATTTGATGAAATCGCGCTCCCGGATCACGGGAAATACGTAGATGGCACACAATAGGCGGTTTGTTCATTGCTTCCTTCCCCGCAAAGGTTTACAATAATTTGTAAATGGATGGATATAAAGGGGTGAGAAAATTGGAAGTCAAAGATTTTATGATCCGGGATGTTATTACGGTAAAAAAAGAGACAACGATCCGGGAACTGTTAAAGGTGCTTGCCCACCACCGGATCGGCGGCGTACCGGTCGTGGACGCGGAAGGAAAGCTACTCGGTATGATCAGCGACGGGGATGTCATCCGCTTTTTGCAGCCAAAAGCACGGACCGTTTACGATTTTTATATTACGATCGTGGTAAATGAGCAGGAAGACTTTAATGAAAAATTGGTGCACAGCCTGGACTTCCCGGTGGAAAAGATTATGAAACGGCGGGAACTGTATACGGTAAGGCCTGAAGACGATTTTGAAAATGCGCTCAGGATTCTGGCAAAACACCATTTTAAAAAGCTTCCGGTCGTCAATCAGGCAGGGCGTGTTGTCGGCGTCATCTCAAGAGGCGATATCATGCGCCAGATTACGGATAAATTGCTCAACAGCTAAATCGCAATGTTTAGACCGGCCTCCCCGGGGAAGACTATACATAACAGTCTTTCGGGGAGGTCAAATCATGAACGGAACTTCAATGCCGCAATCTCCTGAACCGTTGTGGCGCAAAACGGTCACGATGCCGCAATTTCCATCGTTAACGCAGGATATGGAAGCCGATGTGGCCGTTGTGGGTGCCGGAATGGCCGGGATTGTAACTACCTATTTGCTGGCAAACGAAGGGTATAAAACGATCCTGTTTGATGCCGGATCCATTGCAAATGGCACAAGCGGGCATACGACGGCAAAAATCACCGCACAGCACGGGCTCATTTATGATGAATTGATCCAGCATATAGGAAAAGAAAAAGCATCCCTTTATTACAAAGCAAACGAAACAGCTGCATCGTTCATTGAACAAACGATCCTGAAGCACGGGATCCGCTGTGATTTTTCGCGGCAGGATGCCTTTCTCTATACCAATTCCGATGCATATATTGAAAAACTGGAAAAAGAAATGCAGGCGTATGAAACCCTCGGCATCCCGGGAGAATGGATCGGTTCGCTGCCGGACGGGATTCCCGGGAAAAAAGCGGTGAAAATGGCCGGGCAGGCACAGTTCCATCCGCTTTCGTACTTAAAAGCACTGATTGAATATTTAATGGACAAAAATGTCCCGATTTTTGAACAAACCACTGCGAAAGATATCGATTTTGGCAGCCCATTAAAAATCAAAACGGAAAAAGGGCATACCATGACGTGCAAATACATTTGCATCTGTACACACTATCCTTTTTACAATGCGAAAGGCTTGTATTTCTCAAGAATGTATCCGGAACGTTCGTACTTGCTTGCCGTGAAACCTGTAAAACCTTTTCCGGGCGGCATGTACATTAATGCGGAGCAGCCGTCGCGTTCATTCCGGGAAGCGGAAGGAGCCGGGGAAAAACTGCTTTTGGTCGGCGGAGAGAACCATAAAACCGGCCATGGGGAACCGGAGATCCGCCACTATGAAGCATTGCAGCAATTTGCAGAAGAAACATTCGGAATAGGGGCATTCTGCTGTCGCTGGTCAGCCCAGGATATGACCACATTAGATAAAATCCCTTATATCGGCCCCATTACCAAAAATGAAGAAAGGGTCATGGTCGCAACAGGGTTCCGCAAATGGGGGATGACCGGCACCCATCTCGCCGCCATGCTGATGCGGGACCGGATTATGCAAAAAGAAAATCCTTATGCCGGTATCTTTTCCCCGCAGCGTTTTGAAGCGGATCCGATGGTCAAAAAATTTATCTCGGCAAATGTCGATGTTGCCGGGCAGCTCGTCAAAGGAAAACTTGACATGCGGAATCAATCTTTAGATGCGTTAAAAAATGACGAAGGGGCCGTTGTCCGTATCAATGGAAAGCGGGCAGGCGCCTACAAAGACCAGGACGGGAACATCTATCTGCTTGATACGACGTGTACCCATATGGGCTGTGAAGTGAAATGGAACTCGGGAGACCGCACATGGGACTGCCCGTGCCACGGTTCGCGGTTTGCTTGTACAGGCGAAGTGGTAGAAGGGCCGGCGAAAGAACCGCTGAAAAAAATCGATCAACAGGACTAAAGTGCTGCAAACACCGCCGCAATTCGACGGTGTTTTTCTGCTTCTATGCGCGAATTCGTGACTTTATGCCTATGTTACAAATTTTTCACGGGATTACAAAGAAGCGTTTTTGTGTAACCAAATCAACATTTTGCCGTTATCCGCCTGTTAAATCCGTGTGTTAGGATTTACGGTGTTGGCACAAAAGCCGGCAAAAAGAGGAGGTTACAATTTATGAAAAAAGCAGTATCAGCACTTGCAGCTGCGGTGACAATCACAAGCGTAATGGCTGTCAATGCACAAGCCGCAGCGCCGGATACTTATACCGTAAAACCGGGGGATACACTTTGGGGGATCTCTCAAAAATACAATACATCCGTTAAAACATTAAAACAAAATAACCAACTTTCCACCGAAATGATTTATCCTTCACAAAAGTTAACCATTTCCCCGAAAAACGTTTATGTCATTAAAGCCGGTGACACGCTGTCGGATATCTCGAAAAAATACGGCGTGCCGGTTGAACAAATAAAAGAATGGAACGATCTGTCATCGGATGTCATTTTCCCGCATGATCAAATCGTGATTCGTTCCAATCCGAACAGCAAAGTGACAGTAAAAGAACGTGCAGCGGAAGTTTCCGTCCAGCCGCAAACAAACACGGAAAATGCAAAAGTGGACGTGAAAAAGCCGACCGTGCACGTGGAATCTTCCAAAGAGGCGGCTCCAAAACCGCAGGGAAAAACGATGACCGTCACCGCGACCGCTTATACAGCCAATGATCCGGGCTGCTCCGGCGTTACAGCGACCGGCATCAATGTTAAAAATAATCCAAACGCAAAAGTGATTGCCGTCGATCCGAACGTGATTCCGCTCGGTTCAAAAGTATATGTCGAAGGGTACGGGACCGCTGTTGCAGGTGATACGGGCGGCGCCATTAAAGGAAACCGTATCGATGTCCTCGTCCCGGATTCAGGAAAAGCCGCCAACTGGGGGCGCCGTACGATCCAAATCACCGTGCTGAATTAATGGGCGCACGGATGGTGATCCGGTACTTGCACCCGAAACATTCAACAGGCACAGCAAAACAGAAAACAACCATTTAGGAAGTGACAATGAACGATGGGGGAAATACCGCATTTTGAAACACCGCCCGGCCGCGTAAATCCAGTGGAAAAGGATTTACCCGGCCGGGCGTTTATTTTTTCTTGGCAGCGTGTGAAAAACATTGTAAAGTAGAGCTAGAAAAAGAAAGGAGTGATCTGTTTGTCTTTTCCTTTGATCATCGCTGAAAAACCTGACCAGGGGCGCACCCTTTGTTCGGTTTTTCCGCATGTGAAACGGGAGGGGTATATTGAAATCCGGCCGAATGAGATCTTCCCGGAAGGCGCTTTCTGCACATGGGCGATCGGCCATTTAACCCAGCTCGTCCCGCCGGAACATTACAATCCCGCCTGGGAGCAGTGGAAACTGGAAACGCTGCCGATTCTCCCGGAAACATTCAAATATGAAGTGGCAAAGTCAAAATACAATCAATTTCAAATCGTCAAAAAACTGGTAAAAGACGCGCGTGTAACAAATATTATTCATGCAGGCGATGCCGGCCGCGAAGGGGAACTGATCATCCGCAACATCCTTCATTTGTGCGGCGCCAAAAAACCGCTCCGGCGTCTATGGATCTCGTCTTTAACCCCGCAGTCGATCCGGGAAGGGTTCCGCCATTTATTACATGATGAAGACACCCGCCCTTTGTATGATGAAGCATACGCCCGCGCTTGTGCAGACTGGCTGGTTGGCATGAACGCCTCCCGTGTCTACAGCCTGCTTTTAAGGCAAAAAGGCATGCGCGATGTCTTTTCGGTCGGTCGCGTCCAGACACCTACGCTCGCTTTAATCGTAAAAAGGGAGCTGGAAATTGAACATTTTAAACCCGAACCGTTTTGGGAAGTCACCGCAATGTTTCAATTTGATGACAAACAATACGAAGGCAAATGGGTGAAAGATGGCGAATCGCGTTTGAATGACCCGGCCATGGCAGCACGGATTGCCGCATTTTGCCGCCAAAAACCGGCGGAAGTTGCAGAATTGAAAAAAGAAAAAAAGGAATTCCAGCCTCCGCTGTTGTTTAACTTGTCATCTTTGCAGGCAGCCGCGAACAGGGCTTTTCAATTTCCACCGAAAAAAACGCTTGATCTTGTCCAATCCCTCTACCAAAAAGGGATCGTTTCCTATCCCCGTTCCGATTCCCAATACGTGACAAAAGGGGAAGCCGAAACTTTTCCCGGTATTTTGGAAAAACTATCCGCCTGCCCGGAATATGCTCCGTATTTCCCGCTTCCAAAGCGTTCCATCCTTCAAAATAAGCGTTATGTAAATGAGAAAAAGGTTTCCGACCACTACGCGATAATTCCGACCGAACAGGTTGTGGCACCAGGCAGTCTTCCGGACGGTGAGAAAAAAATTTATGATATGATCGTCCGCCGCCTTATTGCTGCCCATTACGGCAATGCCGTTTTTCATTACACGACGGTGAAAACGGTCGTGGATAGCCGTGCAACATTTCTTTCCAAGGGCACGCAAATGGAAGCGGAAGGCTGGCGCAAAGTCATTTTTTCGAAAGAAAAGGAAAAAGATGGAATTTTGCCGGATGTAAAGCAGGGGGAAAAAGGGGTTGTCATCGATACAAACGTCAAAGAAGGCAAAACGCAGCCGCCGAAACGGTACACGGAAGGCCAGCTCATCACGCTGATGAAAACGGCCGGAAAATATATTGAGGATAGGGAACTAGAAAAAGTCATGGCGGAAGTGGAAGGGCTCGGTACGGAAGCAACAAGGGCCGGCGTCATCACCATTTTAAAAGACCGGAAGTATATTGAGGTGAAAAAGAATCAGGTCTATGCCACTGATAAAGCGAAAGTGCTCATCCGTGCCATTGGCGGCAAAATTCTGGCTTCTCCGGAAATGACTGCAAAATGGGAAAAACGGCTCCGCGAAATCGGGAGGGGGGCGGCAGAAGCAGCCGCTTTTATGGAACAGACGAAAAAGCTGTCCAGAAAAATTGTGCAAGATGCTGTTCAGGCAGCGGCCGAATGGGATTTTTCCGGCTTAAAAACGGATGACATTAAAAGGCCGGAATCAAAATATACCATCGGGAAAAAAGCCGGCAAATGCCCGGTATGCGGCGGCGTCATTGTGGACAAGGGCGATTTTTACGGTTGCAGTGCCTATCGGAAATCAGGCTGCACCTTTACGCTGTCAAAATCGATCCTTGGCAAGAAAATCAGCCTGGCCAATGTAAGGAAACTGCTGGCCGGTGAAGAAACAAACATGATCAAGGGATTCCGAAAAAATGGCAAAATCTTTGATGCAAAATTGAAATGGGAGGACGGGAAACTCCGGTTTATTTTTGCAAAGCAACAAACCGGCCGTTGATTATTCAGGGGCCGGTTTGTGCGAAGCTTGTTTTTTCTTTCGGCTCACGAAAACGGCAATGGCAATGATGATCACCATGACGATGAAACTGGCATAAAACCCGGGGCGAATTTCTTTTTCCGCCAGTGTCCCGCTGATCGCAAGCAGCAGGAAAAGGATACCGGCTATGGCCGTGATTTTTCCGCCGCCGTTTAGTTTTAAGACGCGAAAAGCCGAAAGGATAATAAATAGCCAGTTCATCAGCAGCAAAATCCCGGCTGCTGTTGTAATGTATTCATAAATTTTCCCCGGCAGCAAAAGGGCTGTAATAATGGAAAGAACCAGGCCGCAAGCCGCAAGCCCGAGCGAAGGAAGCGGAAGGTTTTTCCATTTTTTTATTTTTTTGCCGAACCATTTTGGCGCATCCCCGTCATTCGACAAGGTTACGAGCAAATTGGTAACCCCGAACAGCGCGGCCGTCATCGTCGAAAATCCGGCAATGATAATGGCGCCGTTAAAGACGTGGGGGAAAAAGGTGAGATGATAGTCCGCCATTGCCTTGACAAACGGACTTTCTTTATCATTAAAAGCCGTATAGTGTTCCATTGTGACGGCAAGCCCGAGCGAGACCACGTAAATCATCGTTAGAACGACTAGCATGATCGATCCGGCTTTCGGCGCATCTTCTTTGTTTTTCAATTGCATCGCCATCAGCCCGATCACTTCAATGCCGCCAAACGCATAAAACGCATAAATGAGCGAAGCCCAAAAGCCTAACGCGCCATGGGGAAAATAGCCGTGGAGACCATTAGGGAGGAACCCGCCCGTTCCCCGCCCGCCGTCAATCCAACCAAAAAGGGCACAAAAGGCAAGCAAAATAAACATGATGATGGCGGCCGTTTTGATGACAGCGAGAATATTTTCCACCTTATCAAAACCTTTTGTGCCAAGCAGGACAACAACAATGGAAAGGGCTGCGTAAATGGCGGCCAGTATCCATAACGGCACCGTATGAAACCAGAATTTTGTTAAAATGGACAATGCGGTCAGCTGGCTCCCCATAATAAGCACATTCGAACACCAGTAATTCCAGCCGCAGCTGAATCCTGCCCAGTTGCCGTAAGCTTTTTTTGCATAATAACAAAACGAGCCTTCGTGTGGGTCGCGTGCCGTCATTTTCGCAAGCGCGCGGAAAACAATATATGTACCGGCGGCCGCAATCAGGAATGACAACACGAAAGAAGGGCCTGTCGTTTTGATCCCGATACCCGATCCGAGAAAATAGCCGGTTCCGATCGTACAGCCGACACCGACAAGCGAAAGCTGCCACCATGTCAGGTTGCCGTTTTTTGTCGCTTTAGATGGTTGCTTCTGGTTGCCCATCCCGGTTCCCTCCTTTACCTTACATACTGTTTGATAAAGCAGGCCGGTTTATGTACAAGTCCTTGATGCTTCTTAAGACAGAAGCGTTTTGATCCCCTGCACGCCGAAATACAGGCCGAATCCGATTAAAGACGCGCCGGAAGCGAGGGAAATGATTTGCAGTGTCCGGTGATTGAAATAGCGCCGGAATCCGCCCGTCAAACCGGCGATGAACACATCCCAGATGGCAAGTCCCACAAAAATCATGCTGCTGTATGCCAGCAACATGCCCGTCCCGTAATGGCCGGCGGTTTTGGCAAGGACAGACCCGTATATGCCAAGCCAGAACAAAATGGATAAAGGACTTGTGATCGACATGATAAATCCTGTTAAAAAGCATGCGGCAAGCGGATCTTTCTTCCGGTATAAATCAACGGTGATCGTTTTTGAGCTGATTACACTTTCCACGCCGGTATAAATGAGGATAAATCCGCCAAACAGCCAGAGAAAGACCTGCACCATTTCAATATTTAAAAACCGGACAAGCCCCAAATACACTGCCGCCATAAAAATGCCGTCCGTGATCATCGACCCGGTCCCGACCATCCACGCATGCCAAAAACCGTTTTTAATACCTTTGTCAATGCGCGCGGAATTGACCGGTCCGATCGGCGCAGCCAAAGAAAGCCCGAGAAACACATAGCCGGCAAAAAGGCCGATGTCCACATCCCCCATCCCTCCCGCGGAAAACTTGTACATTTTATGCACGGGCTTGCCTTTTCATGTATGCCATGCTTTGACAAAGCGTGTTACCCGTTCGCTTTTCCGCCACCAACAGTGTTTGATACAGCAGGCAAGCGGGAATAAAAAAGGGAAGAGAAAGGGGGAAGACGTTTGTTACATCTGTATAAAAACAAGGAAAACAACTGGAAATGGTATCAGCTGGAAAGTGCGGATGAGAAAGAAATCGCACGGATTATTGATGAAAACGAGGAATGCAAAACATGGATTAAAAATATAAAAAATGATGATACAAACACTTTAAAGATTGATACAACCCAAAATGACCGGCCGTTTGTCGAAGGCTCGCTTATTTTTGACCAGCACACGATCAACCGTGAGGAACATGATATGTTTCACTTTTACATCACCGAAAAAACGCTGTTGACGGTAGATCTTGATTTTTCCAAGCTGAAAAATACGGAAATCGAAAAAGTCATCGGGCAGATGGCCTATTCCCGCAATGCCATTGAGGCATTTTTTATTATCATCGGCGCGATCGTAAATAATTACCTAGATAAAATAGACGAATTTGAAATTAAATTAAACGAACTGATCTGGGAGATCCAAAAAAGGAACAATATTGACACGCTCGATAAAATATACGAACGCCGCCACGAACTGCTCGTCTGCCGGAATTTGATGATCCCGGTGAAAGAGATATTATACGGCATGCAGGAAGGATTTGGCACTGATATTTTGGAATACCCGCAAGTCCGGCAAAGGGTCATGAAAATCGAAAGATGCCTTGCGCTTTTGCAGGATTACCAACAGGAAATCGATACGCTGCTCAAAGTGGAAGAAGTGGTTTCAGGCCACAGGGGAAATTCGATTATGAAAACTCTGACCGTTTTAACGACGCTGTTTACCCCGATTTCCGCCTGGAGCGCCTTATGGGGCATGAACTTTAAAAACATGCCGGAACTCTCCTGGCGCTACGGCTATATTGCAGCGCTCGGCCTGATTGTCGTAAATACCATCCTGCTTTATATCTATTTGTACCGGAAAGGATGGACAGACGATATTTTAAAAGGGAATAAGAAAAAATCATTATTTAAATAGCCCTTGCTGAACGAATCCGATTCTGAGTTTGTACCCAATTTGTCAGTAAGTTCTAGAAGAATCCATCTTTAAAAATACGATTCTGTCTTCTCTATACATTGAATCAGCTTTCAAGTGCAAGCTTTTCTCTGGATTTTTATAACACCCTTGCATCTAAATTTTTGCCAAAGCTGTCAGCATCCTTGCCAGATCTAGGAATTTTGGTTATTTTTGCAAGCCCTATGTTAAGAAAGCCTGGAAAATTGACGGCCTTTCTTCACATAGGACTCGTCTACGTTAAGGAAGCAAGCAAAAACGAGGCTCTTCCTTGACATAGAGCCCGTCTATGTTAAGGAAGCGTGGAAAATTGGTGGCCTTCCTTAACATAGGGCGCATCTACGTTAAGGAAGCACGAAAAAACGAGGCTCTTCCTTCACATAGAGCGCGTCTACGTTAAGAAAGCGCGAAAAAACGAGGCTCTTCCTTCACATAGAGCGCGTATATGTTAAGGAAGCGCGAAAAATTGACGGCCTTTCTTCACATAGAGCGCGTCTACGTTAAGAAAGCGTGAAAAAACGAGGGTTTTCCTTCATATAGAGCCTGTCTACGTTAAGGAAGCGTGGAAAATTGGTGGCCTTCCTTAACATAGGGTGCGTTTCAAGTGCAAGCTTTTCCCTGTATTCTTTATAAAACCCTTGTATTAAATTTATGCCAAAGCTGTCAGCATCCTTGCCAAATCTAGGAATTTTGCTAATTCAGCAAGCCCTAAATAGCCCTTTTCCGGCTCGGGACCGCCAGCTTTTTTGCGCCCGTTTCATTGATGTGAAAGCCAAATTCCTGTATGTTAAAAACAAAGAAAAAATTTCAAAAGGAGCGTTTCCAATGAAAGTGTACGGCCCGGTGGTAGATGATGAGACGCGCTGCATCCATTATGCTTCTCCGTTGGATGTCGTAGCCATCCGTTTTAAATGCTGCGGAAAGTATTATCCGTGTTATCAATGCCATGAGGAAGCGGAAGCCCATCCGATCGAGCGGTGGGAAAAACGGGAATGGGATACAAAAGCGGTTCTTTGCGGTGTCTGCAAGCATGAGATGACGATCCGGGAATATATGGGGGCAAGCGCTTGCCCGCATTGCGGCGCGCCATTTAACCCCGGATGCGCCGCCCATTATCCGCTCTATTTCCAAATCGACCGGGACAAGCCGGCTTGTCAAAAATTTTCACCTTGACCGCTTTTCTGAAATATGGTATCTTAAATGCAATCAAATCCTTTAGTGTATTAGAGTACTAACATAATAAAGAGAAAGTACAGGATGTGAAACCGATGTTTTTACCGGAAGGCAGCCAGGATGAAATGGGCACGGTTGTCAAAAACCGCGCAACCGTGTTTGAATTGTTCCGTCGCACGGCGGAGAAGCGGAATTATACGGAAATCTCGACACCGCTTGTTGAGTACGCGGATACGTTTACAAATGAAAAGGTTGGCATGAAGCTTCAAAATATGCTGAAATGGTTTGACAGCCGCGGCCAGATTGAAGTTTTGCGCCCGGACTGGACCACCTCCATCGCAAGGGCGCTTTCGCAAAAACCGTTTCGGGCGTGTAAATGGGCTTACCAGGGTTCAGTGTTCAGAATGGATACCCCCGGCCTTGAGAGCCGCCAGGTCGGGATCGAAATGGTAGACCTGCCGGAACTTTTAGGGGAAGGTGAATGCCTGTTTTTTGCCCATGACTTTTTTAACAGGCTCGGCGTTACCGGGGTGATGGTGGAGCTTGGCCATGCCGGTATTTTTGAGGAACTGGTCGCACGCCTGAATCTGGAAGACGGCCAGGTTGACCGGTTAAGAGGGGCCATGCACGATAAACGGAAAGATGAAGTATTCGAGATTGCAAGTTTAAGCGGCAATGCAAAAATTGCCGCGGAACTGGCGGGACTTGTGGATGCGTACGGTCCGTTCGAAATGATCCGGACATTTCAGGAAAGATGGAAAACGGAACCGGCACTTTCGGATATGCTTATTCATATCGAAAAGCTTGGTAAAATTTGCATGGCTGTCGGAATGGAAGACATCATGATTGACCTTGGCCGGGTGAAAAATCTGCCCTATTATACCGGCATTTTGTTCCGGGGATTTTTAAAACAAACCGGCGCTTCCTGCTTTTCTGGCGGGCGGTACGACAAGCTGTACGAACAGTTTCACCGCCAAACAACAGCTGTCGGCATTGCTTTTGACGCCGATATGCTGGCTGAGGAACTGGTTCAGGAAGAAAAACCGGAAAAAATCTGCATCATTGCCGGGGAAGAAACGCTTGCGGAAGCAGAAAAGCTGCGGGCTGCATACGACGGAAAAATCGTGGATATCCGTTTCGCGCCGCCTGCAGAAGGCGAATTCAGTAAGGTCCTCAAGTTTAAAAATGTGGGCGGCCATTGGGAGGCGGAAGAAATTTGACGATCAGCATTGCCCTTACAAAAGGGAGAGTGGAAAAACAATTTTTGCAATATTTAAAGTCGCGCGGCTTTCATGTTGAACCGCTCGTTGAAAAAGGGAGAAAACTCCTCGTTGAAACGGATGCATTCACCTGCATTTTCGTAAAAGGCTTTGATGTTGCAACATATGTAGAGTACGGCATTTGCGATCTTGGCATTGTCGGGGAGGACATTTTGGCGGAAACGCATCCCGATGTTTTCGATTTAATGCCGCTTCCGTTCGGGAAATGCCGGTTTGCCCTTGCAGGTAAACCGGAGGCTGTCCGCCATCAGCGGAAACGCCGGATCGCAACCAAATACCCAAA
The DNA here is from genome assembly GCF_038007245.1 of Weizmannia sp. FSL K6-3076. NCBI lineage: Bacteria > Bacillati > Bacillota > Bacilli > Caryophanales > Bacillaceae > Heyndrickxia > Weizmannia sp. FSL K6-3076. The sequence goes on from NZ_JBBOWU010000001.1 coordinate 1,483,250, forward strand.
TGTGACCGAGCAATTTTTCCGCGAAAAAGGGGAATCTGTGGACATCGTGAAACTCGAAGGCTCCGTTGAACTCGCGCCGATCGTTGGCCTTGCTGATGCAATTGTCGACATCGTGGAAACGGGTAACACATTGAGAGAAAACGGGCTTACCGTCATAGAGGAGATTCAGCCGGTCACAGCGCGGCTGATCGCCAACCGGTCGGCGTTAAAAATAAAAAAGCAGGCAATCTGGCCGTTTATTGAAAAACTACAGGGAGAAGGGGTCGCAAAATGATACGGGAATACACAAAAGAAGCATTTGCCGAAACGTTTTTGCAATCGAAAAACAAGAGCGGCGTGCATGATGAAGGCGTGCTGCGCACCGCGAAGGAAGTGCTGGAAGACATTCGCTTAAATGGGGATGCCGCCGTGAAAAAATATACCGCCAAATTTGACGGGGAAGTGCCGGAATCGTGGGAAGTTTTACCGGAAGAACGCAAACAGGCATGGCACGAAGTCCCGCAAGATGTGATTTCCGCCTTGCAAAAAGCAGCGGAAAATATTCGCCGTTTCCACGCGAAACAGCTGCAAAACTCCCGGATCATGGAAATGAATGAAAACATCATTTCAGGCCAGCTGTTTCGGCCAGTGGAAAAAGCCGGGATTTATGTGCCGGGCGGGACTGCCTGCTATCCGTCATCCGTTCTCATGAACGCAATCCCAGCTGTCCTTGCCGGCGTGGAAGAAGTGATCATGGCGACACCGGCGAGAAACGGCACGAAAATTGCACCGGTTTTATCCGTAGCGGCCGATATTGCCGGTGTCGGGACCATTTACAAACTTGGCGGCATCCAGGCGATCGGGGCGCTTGCATACGGCACGGAAACGATTCCTAAAGTCGATAAAATTGTTGGCCCTGGGAACGCATATGTCGCTGCCGCCAAATCGCTCGTATATGGCACGGTCGGCATCGACATGATCGCAGGCCCGTCGGAAGTCGCCATCATTGCCGATGAAAATGCTAATCCAGTATATATAGCAGCCGATCTGATCGCCCAGGCCGAACACGACGAACGTGCAAGAACGTTTTTGTTCACCACCTCACAGAAACTGATCAATGAAACAAAGTCGGCACTTGAAAAACAGCTTGTTGTCCTCCCACGCCGCGACATCGGGGAAGTGTCCATCAAGATGCAAAGTGCAGCCGTGCTTGTTGAATCGATAGATGAAGCCTTTGCACTTTCGAACCGGCTTGCGCCAGAACATTTGGAAATCCAGGTGGAAAATCCGCTCTTGCAGCTCTCAAAAGTGAAAAATGCCGGCTCCGTTTTTCTCGGAGAAAACACGCCGGAAGCCATCGGCGATTATTACGGCGGCCCGAACCACATCCTGCCGACATCGGGAACGGCGCGGTTTTCTTCCGGTTTGTCTGTTGACGATTTTTATAAAAAAATTACGTATTTATATTATGGTGAAAAAGCTTTACAGCAAGCGGCGCCGGATGTGATGGCGATTGCTACGGAAGAGCAGCTCGCCGGGCATGCGCGGGCGGTCCAAAAACGGGTGAAAGGGTGAGTGCGTTGCGGAAAGCGGCAAAAAGCAGAAAAACAAATGAAACATGTATTGAGATTGCCGTCAATCTGGACGATCCGGCGGAAGTGAAAGTGGATACGGGTGTTGGATTTTTTGACCATATGCTCGAACTGTTCGCGCGGCACGGGCGCATCGGACTTGTTGTAAAAGCGGAAGGCGATTTGCATATTGACAGCCACCATACCGTCGAAGACACAGGGATTGTGCTCGGCCAGCTGGTACGTGAAGCGCTCGGCGATAAAAAAGGCATCACCCGTTACGGCTCCGCTTATGTCCCGATGGATGAAGCGCTCGGCTTTGTCGCCCTCGACATCAGCGGCCGGCCTTTCCTGCATTTTGAAGCGGAATTTGAAAACCCGAAACTCGGCAATTTTGACACAGAACTTGTGCGCGAATTTTTCCAGGCGTTTGCGTTCCAGGCGGCGGTTACTCTTCACGCCAGGGTGCTGTACGGCGAAAACACCCATCACAAAATCGAATCGCTGTTTAAGGCGTTGGGACGGGCGCTTCACCAGGCAGTGGAAGTTGACCCGGAAATCAAAGGCGTCAATTCGACAAAGGGGCTGATAGAATGATCGCAATTGTCGACTACGGCATGGGTAATATTGCAAGCGCCTCGAACGCTTTCCGTACGCTTGGGCTTGAGGTTGCCGTAACGGACGACCCGGAAAAACTCGCTGCCGCCACCCACATCATCCTGCCCGGCGTCGGTGCATTTAAAGCAGCAGTGGACGAAATTGAAAAGCGCGGGCTGCGGCCGGTTTTAACGGAGCTTGGGAAGAAAAAGCCGTTTCTCGGCATTTGCCTCGGGATGCAGCTGTTATTTGAAACAGGATTTGAAAATGGTGTTGCGGAAGGGCTCGGCTTTATTCCGGGGACGGTGGAACGGATTCAGACGAATGAAATTTTACCGCATATCGGCTGGAATACGCTCGATGTGAAACCGGGTTTTCCGGCTTTTGCGCCGTTTCAGCATCAACATGTGTATTTCGTTCACTCCTACCAGGCGAAAACAGAGGCGCCGTATATTGTGGCTTCAACCGATTACGGGGCGGAAATTCCGGCCATTGTCAAAAACGGGAATGTGTATGGGATGCAGTTTCATCCCGAAAAAAGCGGCAAAACCGGCATGGCACTGTTAAAAATATTTTTGCAGGAAAGCAGTTTGGAGGTACAGGCATGAGAATTATCCCGGCTATCGATTTAATTGGCGGAAAATGCGTAAGGCTTTACCAGGGGGATTTTAACCAAACGACAGAAGTGGCACCCGACCCGGTGGCACAGCTGGAACGCTTTATTGAAATGGGGGCGGAAATGGTCCATATTGTCGATTTGGACGGCGCAAAGACAGGCCGGCCGGCACAGTTTGAACTGATTGCCTCTTTATGCAAGACTGCCGCCGTTCCAGTCGAGGTAGGCGGCGGCATCCGCAATTTGGACACAGTCCATCAATATGCGGAAATAGGCGTTTCCCGGATTGTGCTCGGAACGGCCGCAATCGAAAACCGGGATTTTTTAAAAGCGGCGGTCGCCGAATATCCGGAGAAAATCGTCGCCGGCATTGATGCAAAAAACGGGAAAGTCGCGGCACACGGCTGGCTTGCTGTTACCGAAATGGATTACATCGGTTTTGCAAAAGAAATAGAAAGCCTGGGCGTTTCGCGCATCGTCTTTACCGATATATCGAGGGATGGCACGATGAAAGGCCCGAACCTTGATGCGTTAAAAGCGCTCATTGAAGCGGTCAGCTGTGACATCATTGCTTCCGGCGGCATCACAAGCGAACAAGACGTGAAAAACCTGGATGCAATCGGCGTCAAGGAAGGCATTGTTGGCAAAGCGATTTACGAAGGCAAAATCCGGCTCAAGGGGGCGGCACGATGATCGCAAAACGGATTATTCCGTGCCTCGATGTGAAAGACGGGCAGGTTGTAAAAGGAACAAATTTTGTCGGGCTCCGCAATGTCGGCGATCCCGTTGAGCTTGCAACATTTTATTCGGAAAGCGGCGCTGATGAACTGGTTTTTCTTGATATTACCGCAACCCACGAACAGCGCGATACGGTCATCAATATGGTGGAAAGGACAGCTGAAAATGTGTTTATCCCGTTTACGGTCGGCGGCGGCGTGCGGACGATTTTCGACGTGACCCGCCTGTTAAAGGCCGGCGCCGATAAAGTGTCGGTGAACTCGGCGGCGATCAAAAACCCGGACCTGATCCGAAAGGCGTCCGACCGGTTTGGTGCGCAGTGTGTCGTCGTGGCGATTGATGCCAAAAAAACTGCGGAGGGGAAATGGACTTGTGTCGTAAACGGTGGCCGCATCGATACCGGAATCGATGCGATTGAATGGGCGAAGGAAGCAGAACGGCTCGGTGCCGGGGAAATTTTACTGACGAGCGTTGATACCGACGGGGTAAAAGACGGCTTTGACCTGGCGCTGACAAAAGCGGTCGCCGGTGCCGTCAAAATTCCAGTGATCGCATCGGGCGGTTGTGGCAAACCGGAACATTTTGCCGAAGTGTTGAAAGAAACAGGCGCTTCTGCAGCCCTTGCCGCCTCCATTTTTCACGATGGCACGTTTACCATCCGGGAAGTAAAAGACATTTGCAGCAAAGAAGGGGTGAACATCCGTGAAGCTTGATTTTTCGAAAGGGCTGATTCCGGCCATTGTGGTCGACGATGCGACGGGGGATGTGCTCATGCTCGCTTATATGAATGAAGAAGCGTACGAAAAAACGCTTGAAACGAAAGAAACCTGGTTTTATTCCCGGTCCCGCGGCAGCCTTTGGCATAAAGGCGAAACGAGTGGAAACACGCAAAAAGTAAAATCGCTCCAGGTGGATTGTGATGCCGACACGCTTTTAATCCGTGTTGACCCGGAAGGCCCTGCCTGCCACACGGGGGAAAGGACATGCTTTTATACAAGGCTAGATGAAAAAGGGGAAGCGGTGGAAGCGGAAATTCCCTCCAACCGGCGCATCTTTGACGTGCTGGAAGAGGAGATGGAAAGCCGGAAAATCAAGCCGGTTGAAAATTCCTATACCAATTATTTGTTTGAGAAGGGCATCGATAAAATCGCAAAAAAATTTATTGAAGAAGCGGGCGAGGTCATCATCGCTGCCAAAAACAACAGCAAATCAGAACTCATTTACGAAACAGCGGATTTGTTGTTTCATACCTTTGTCCTTCTGTCTAATCAGAATGTCAAACTATCGGAAGTGGAAGCCGAACTGCAGGCCCGTTCTGCCAAAAAAGGCAACAGCAAAGGCGACCGGAAAAAAATCGAAAAATGGTAATGAAAAAAGGATGTCCGGATAAGGGACATCCTTTTTCCATTACTTGATGCCGGCACGGCAGGGTTATTTACAAACGCGGATGTAATAATACAGCGTCGTTCCGTCTTTCACTTTCGAGAGCACTTCATGCCCATGCCGTTTGCACGACGCCGGCACGTTAATAAAAGATTGCGGGCAGTCGGCGATCACTTCCAATATTTTCCCGTCTTCTAATTTTTCGATGGCCTCAAGCGTATAAAGCTCCGGATACGGGCATGATTCGCCACGGACATCCAGTGTTGCATCCACAGTAAAATTTTCCGCCATTTTTACCGCCTCCTGATTACGCAGACGTTTTCTTTTCGAATAACGTGCGTTTTGCGTTTATTTTTTTCGTATACCAATTTTCCCGCCATACGATAAGAAGATAAAGGGCCAGCAGAAAAGCGCCCGTACCGAAAAGCGCCCCGCCCCATCCGAATGACGTGACAATATTGACTTCCGGCCATCCTTTGACAAACACATCGAAAATGCCCCAATGATCCCATCCGTATGCCAGGAGGGTTGCCCCAACGATATTGCCGGCGCCGACTGCAAAAAATTGCACTTGCCCCTCTGTAATGCGGTACATCCACCCTGTTTCACAACCTCCGGCAATGACAATGCCAATGCCAAACAGGACGCCGCCGACAAGGGCACCCGGGCTTGCCCAGTGGATAACAGGGGCTTCGCCTTTAAATATGAAAATAGCGGTGCCTGCCGTCTGGATCGCCATTCCCACAATGATCGCTTTTCCGAGCGTGCCCCGCCCGGTCAGCCATAAATCCCTGAGCCCGGAAGTAAAGCAAATTTGGCCGCGCTGGATCAGTATCCCAAATGCCGCCCCGAACAGTGCGGCAAGCCCCAGCATTATTTTACCGGATATGAGATACCAGGCGGCAATCAGCGCGATAAAAAGCAAAACCAAAACAGCAGCATAAAGCTGGTAGTTCCCGTGTTGCGGATCCGGCTGTGTGCTTTTGGCAGCATGCCGGCTGAACGATATTTTTGGTTTTCCTTTAAAAATGGGCAATACGGCAAGTTTGACGCCAAAATAAGTACCGATCGCGGTGCCGGCAATAAAGAACCAGGCGTGGAGAGAAAATTGCGGCAGTCCCGTAAAAAACGCAGCCAAATTGCAGCCCATCGCAAGGCGCGTTCCGAATCCGGCAATGATGCCGCCAATGAAACCCCACACCCAGCGCCGTTTCTGGCGGGGAACTTTCCATTTAAAATTCTTGCTGGCAAGGGCACTGAACAAACTGCCAAGCAGCATGCCGATGACCAGCCATCCGTCTGTCCGGTCCTGCGGCTCTCCGATCAGTTTGATCGCTTTAAAATACGCCCAATCAGCCGTATCGACGCCGAACAGCTGAAGCAAATTCCCTCCCCAGCGGGTAAATTCGCCTGTGACGGCCCAGAGCGTTCCGGTCAGCCCAAAATAAAAAGCAGCAAACACGCCTGCCAACAGTAAGACAATAAAAGGATTCCAAAACCCGCTGAAGTACTTTTCATGGGCTTTTTCCAACCATATACGCATGCCTTTCCGGCCTCCTTCATGAAAAATCATACATTCCCTATTATAGCAGAGTTTTCCGTCGGCACATTGATAAAAGTAAAGGTTGTAAAGCGGTTTGCTTTTTCAAATCTGAAAATAATGGTAAAATAATGAAACATATCATGGGGAAAGGGGGGAGATGGCCCGGGGACGGCGTATACCTGGACCAGCGAAGCAACAAATGGGAAACAATCAAAAAAGCGGGGTGTTATACACCTTTTTTGCTTATTTTTTGTGGGGGCTTTTTCCGATTTACTGGAAAATGATTGAGCAGGTGCCTGCTATTGAAATTCTCGCACACCGCATTTTCTGGTCTTTTATTTTTATGATCATACTTTTAGCCTTTTTAAGGAAAATGGGTGATTTAAAAACGAGCATAAAAGAAGGGGTCCGCCACCCGCGCACGCCGCTTTTATTGCTTCTCGCGTCCGTGCTTGTGAGCGGGAACTGGTTTATCTACATATGGGCGGTCAACAACGGGCATGTCATTGAAACAAGTATGGGATATTACATCAACCCACTTGTCAGCATCCTGCTCGGGATGGTCTTTTTGAAAGAAAAACTGAACCGATGGCAATGTCTTGCTTTTCTGCTGGCAGCGTGCGGCGTCGCGATCCAGACGTTCAGCTACGGGCATATTCCCTGGATCGCCATCGGCCTTGCCCTCACATTTGGGTTTTACGGCCTTGTGAAAAAGAAAGTGGACATTGATGCTTTTATCGGCCTGACATTCGAAACATTCTTTGTGATGCCGGTTGCGCTCCTCTACTTACTGGTGATCCAGGTAAAAGGCACGGCATCTTTTGCAACGGTTTCACCGGGATTAACCGTATTGTTAATTGGCACAGGCGTTGTGACGGCAATCCCGCTCATTTGCTTTGCACAGGGGGCAAGAAGCATTTCCCTGACAATGATCGGCTTTTTCCAATACTTGACGCCGACGATGACGCTGATCATGGGCATTGCCTTTTTCAAGGAACCTTTTACGCATGTGCAGCTTTTGTCCTTTGCTTTTATCTGGCTGGCGCTTATCGTGTTTTCCGTTTCCGGTTTTTTGCCGAAGAAGAAATTCCATGTGGAAGAAGTTGCCTGAGGTTGCCATGCCGGAACGGGTTTACTGGAAAAGTTTTTAAATGCATACAAAAAAGCGGCGGGAACCCACCTGGTTTGTCCCGCCGCTTTTATATATGCGGCAACTTGTCTGCTAAAAAAGGTATTTTAACAAATGATCTTTTCGGCCGGCTTTTTTTTAACGGGAAATTTCAGGTATAATAGGGAAGATCGAAGTCACAAGGGAGATTGGTTTATGTCCAGGTTCCAGTTCCGCCCGGCAACGTTTAAAATGGTTTTTTTCATGTATTTGCTGGGCACGGTTATTTTTGCCATTTTGTATTTGCTGCCGGTTTCACACAAACAGCCGTTGCTGCCGGTAGATGCTTTTTTCCTGTCCGCAAGCGCCATTAGTGCAACAGGGCTGTCCACTGTTACCGTTGCGCAAGAACTTACAACGGCTGGAAAAATCATCCTGCTCATCCAGATGGAAATCGGCGGGATCGGCGTCATGGCCTTGGTCGGTGCGCTTTTAATTGCATTGCGGACGAACGCGCCTGTTCCGTCTCAAACATTGATGATTTTTGACCAGAACCAGAACAGCAGCCGTTCGATATCCAAACTGATGGCCTTTATTGTAAAATACACATTAATCGTCGAGACGGCAGGCTTTCTGCTGATTCTGCCGTCTGCACTACAGCACGGCAGCCATGCTTTTGCCGCTTTTTTTCTTTCGGTGTCGACATTTACAAACGCCGGCTTTGAAATTTCGGGAAACGGGCTTGATAATTTTAAAGGCGAACCGTTCGTGCTTGCCGTTTTAAGCTGTATGATCATTCTGGGCGTCCTCGGGTTTGCCGTCGTCATGGAGTTTTTGCAGTCGCGCCGGAAAAAGAAAAGCCTTTATTTCAAAGTAAATGTTTTGATGCACGGCATTTTGCTTTTGGTCGGCTTTCTTTTCTTCTTTTTTGTCGATTTTATACATATGCCGGGGCTTTCTTTTACAGAAAAAATTATCCAGTCCCTTTTCTTCAGTGCGGCGCCGAGAAGCGGGGGGCTGGCATCACTCGATTTGCACGTTTTTTCTTTCCCGTCTCTGCTGTTTATGATCATGCTCATGTTTATCGGCGGGTCGCCAAGCAGCTGCGCCGGCGGAATCCGGACGACCACATTCGCCGTCATTCTTGCCAAATTGTGGTCTGTCATCCGCGGTTCAAATGAGACGCATATGTTCAGAAAGACGCTGTTTGCCGAAGACGTAAACAAAGCCTTTCTCGTCTTTTTCGCTTTTCTTTTTTTGTTCTTTTTCTCTTTTTTTGTATTGTCTTTTACGGAAAAAGCAGCACCGTTTCCGCTTGCATTTGAAATTATGTCGGCGCTGTCGACATGCGGCTTTTCACTCGGGATCACGGCCGGCCTGACGGTGTTCGGCAAAATTTGGCTGGCTTTCCTTATGCTGATTGGCCGTCTCGGGGTGATTATTTTGATCTATACTTTTATGAATCAAAAAAAATCCACAATCAAATATGCAAAAGAATCCATTTTAATCGGTTAGGGGTGGGATTGTGAAACATTTAAAAGAAAGTTTTCTAGTGCTCGGGCTCGGCCGCTTCGGGTCAAGTGTGCTGAAAGAATTGGCGAGGCTCGGATACGATGTTGTCGGCGCCGATAAAAATGAAAAGGTACTTCAGGATGAGGAACTGCAGGACGCCGCATCGTACCTTGCAGAAGGCGATGTGACCAGCACCGCTTTTTTGGAAGAACTAAATGTGACCAATTTCGATGCGGTGGTCGTCAGCATGGGAGATGATTTTGAGTCCGCCATTTTAACGGTGCTTGCTTTAAAAGATCTTGGCTGTGAAACGGTTTATGCGAAGGCGAATGATCAAAAGCGGGGGAGAGGCTTGAAAGGGGCCGGTGCGACGGACGTGTTTTTTCCCGAAGAAGAAACGGGGCGCCGGGTTGCCTACCATATTGCAAACCCGGGCATTTTGCAGTATATCCGCCTGTCACCGTATTGCTCCGGCCTTGAGATGACAGTGCCGGAAGATTTTATCGGAAAGTCTCTGACAGAACTCGATTTCCGCAACAGGTATAAAGCCCTTGTTGTCATGGTCACTTCCCAGACTGAAGAAACACCGGTTGTCTCGCCGGCGCCGGATTATATTTTTCAGCCAGGGGACACCATTTTCACAGTCGGTGCGGAAAAAGATTTGGAAAGACTGCGCCGGAAATTTTACTAGAAAGGTGAGGTATTTTCCGGCTGCGTTGAATTGAACTGCAGGAGCTGCCGTTTTTCCGGCCTGGGGATTCCCATTCGGGGCGTCGGCACGGGAGCCGGAAAAACTTATCCGCCGGGGGATAAGTCTCCTGGCCCCTACTACATATTTTGCAGAAAAATCGTTGCGGTTAAATACCGCCTTGCGAGCATTTGAAAATAAGCCGTAAAAACGGAAAGGGTCGCGATGACGATGGTGTTGCGGATGGCTTCTTTTTTCGGGTCGTCCGGCGATATGTATTTCGATATCATCTCTTCCGCTTTTTCAGTAACCATACCTTCCATTGCCGAAATCATATGTTCATGTTTTTCGGCCGGGAACCGCCCGACTTCCCGCATGGAATTCAGCTCCTCGAAAAGCTGGGAATAAGTGGCATACAGCTGTACCGGATTAATCAAATCATCATGCTCATCTTCGGGGTCATTGACGATCAATTGCAACAGCTTACGGATGGAATCGAAATCGAGCGCCGTTTTCAAGTCTTCCACCAGAAACAGTAGCGCCATCTGGTCAATCGAATATTTTTTCCCTTTTTCCGGCGCCACGATCATTTCTTTAATATCGCGCTTTACCCAGTTTTGAATCGCGGTCAGTGTAAAATTTGTATTTTCAATCTGGCTTCCGAGCGCCACGATTTCATTTAACGAAAATCCGAAGTCATCCGTGTTCTTCTTCAGTATTTTTGTAAAGATGGGGGGCATTACAGCAGCTGCAAAGGGGTGATGCGGGTCTTTGCCACCGTTTTTCTTTGCCCATAAGCCTTGTAAAAACGTTGCAGGCGTCATGGGGCCTGCTCCCTTCAGCGCAAGTAGCAGATCTGCCATTTCCCTGCGTGTCATTTGGAATAGTTCCATTAACAGCACCTCCCAAACATTGGCATGCTACTTTTTATCGTAAGATTGATGGATGGAAAAGTCAATGATGATGATAAGACTCTTTGTATCCTTTCATCATCCAGCAATTCGTGATATTATATCTATGGGAAGACCTCTCTATAGATGTTTATTTTACGGTGTACATTTAGATAATAGAGTGTCTTCCCATTTTTTCTCCTCATCTGCCCCTTCGAGAAAAATTTTTACACATACGGCGTGACAAGATTTCTCCGGTGTCCCGGAATGCCAAGGATGCCTTATTCTTTCAGGTGAAACAATCCGCACTTTTAGGAAGAAAATTGCCCCCGCCCTGGTTTGAAAACGTTTAATGTCAGCATTTCAGGGGAAATAAAAACCGGGAATCGCAATCTTTTGTCAAAAAAGCTTGCATTTTGATTGATAAGTTCATATAATAAGTTCATAGGAACCTAGTATAAAAATAGAAAAGGGGAAATGAAGTTGAAGAAATTTTTTGCGCTGCTCCTGGCATTTACGTTTGCCTTTTCAGTTGTCGGGATTCACTTTTCAAACCCGGTTGATGCAAGGGGATACCGTTCTGTAAAACGGTCTTACCAGACGGTGCCAAAGACAACAACACCATCGTCAAAACAACAGTCCCATTACCAGTCGAAAACGAACCAAAATACAAATTCGGTTTCCGGCAATAAAGCCAATACAGCGTCGTCTTCATCGAGAGGCAGCTTTGTAAAGGGGATGCTGCTCGGCGGTCTTGGCGGCATGCTGTTCGGATCGATGTTCGGCCATCTCGGCGGTTTGGGAACGGCTTTGACGGCAATGGTCAATATTTTAATCTTTATTGCGCTGATTCTCATCGTCATCAAATTGTTCCAATCCGTATTCGGCAACAGGAAAAAAGATCGTGAGGCTTATGACAGATGGAAGAATTAAAACTGTCAGAGCAAGATTTGATTAACGCGGTTTGCACGTTTGTGGCAGATCAGCATTATGCTTATCCGGAAAATGTGATGGCGATGCTCACATACGATGATGATACCGGCTACGGCGCAGATGTCGAACTGAACGGTAAAGATCTCGAGCCGCTGACTGAGCCGAAACTGATTCAGGCCATCCGCAAATATTTAGAAGAAGAATACAGCATTGACCCGTTTGCCGTCAGTATCCGACTGGAAATTGAAGATCAAGATGGTATGGTGGCATACGTAGATTAAGAAACAGCCCGGCAAATGCCGGGCTGTTTTACACTATTTTGATACATATTTGTTTCGTCCTGCGCCGGCTCCTGCGGCAAGCATGAGGATGCCACAGATAATCATGACCACAACCGGCATATGCCAGTTATGCGCCCGGTCATACAACCAGCCGATCAAAAATGGGCCGGCTGCCGCCACGAGATAACCAGCAGACTGGCTCATGCCGGACAAATTGGCAGCTTCAGTGGCCGTTTTCGAACGGAGGCCGATAAACGCAAGCGCGAGGCTGATGCTGGCACCCTGGGCGATGCCGATCAAAATGATACAAATCCACATCCACAACATATGCCCGCCGTACAAAAGGCCTGTAAGCCCGCACAAATAAAAAATCGTAATCCCGAAAACAAGGGGAATCTGGTTTTTCATCCGCTCCGCCCAAATCGGCGTCATAAAAGTGGCGGGCAGGCTGACGAACTGCATGATTGACACCATCCAGCCGGCCGCTACGAGGCTTGCCCCATGGCTGACCATAATTTCCGCAAGCCAGGCGATGGTGCTGTAAAATAGAAACGACTGCAGGCCGAGAAAAAGCGTCACCTGCCAGGCGAGCGAAGACAGCCAGACCGATCTTCCGGGCGTTTCCTGATGGGTGGAAAACTTTACTTTGGCGTGCTCACGCAATTGCGGGATCCACACCAAAGCAGCCAGGATAGAGAGGATGCCCCAGACGAGCAGCCCCCATTTCCACCCGAGCCCCAGGCCGTTCACAATCGGGACGCTGACGCCGGAAGCGAGCGCGGCAAATCCGCCCATAACGGTTGTATAAATACTTGTCATCAACCCGAGTTTTGCAGGCACCCGGTGTTTAATGAGGCTTGGCAGCAGCACATTCCCGATGGCAATGCCTGTTCCGATAAAAGCCGTGCCGATATAAAGCATGGCGGCATTCCCGGCCGTACGCGCCAAAATGCCGATAAATAATATGACGATCCCAAGAAGCAATGTCAACTCCTGGCCAATCCGGCTTGCCAGTTTTGGCGCAAGCGGTGAAATCAGTGCGAAGGCAAGAAGCGGGAGCGTTGTAATAAATCCCGCTTGTGCATTTGACATATGAAGGCTGTGGCGGATCGTGCCGATTACGGGCCCGATGGAAGTGATTGCCGGCCTGAGGTTTGCTGCAATACAGATAACGCCTGCCACAAGCAGCCCGGATAATACTTTTTCTTTTTCTTTCTGATCACCCATCTTTTTCTAAACTCCTTTAAAACTTTCCTGATTTAAAAATGGACAGCAACAGCCATAAAAGCATCAATGTTGCGACACCAAATCCGATCTCAATGATCGGGTTTTTCCAGATCACCGTCGATTGGCCGCTGATGGACGTTCCGATCATCAGCCCGACCATCAGGATACTAAAGGCGAGCAGGACGATCGCGAAGGAAAGCCGGTTGCTGATCCTGTCAAGTTTTTCCAAAAATAAATGCAAATCCGGTATGACGACTTCCATCCTGAATTTGCCTTTCCGCATCGTTTTGGAAATATCGCGCAAATTTTTCGGAAGCTCAAGCAAAATTTCCGCCTGGTCCAAAAACGTTTTCCATCCTTTCTGTGCGACCCTGCCCGGCCGCAAACGGTCCCGAAGCAGCCTTTCCCCAAATGGGCGCGCAGCTTCGATCAGGCTGAATTCCGGGTCAAGCGATTCCACGACACCCTCCACCGTAATCAGCGATTTGCCGAGTATCGTCAGATCGGCAGGGAAGCGGATATGGTATTTGAACGCAAGATGGTATAAATCATTGATGGCTTCCCGCAAGCTTAACTGGCTGAGCGGCAGATCATAATATTTTTCGCGGAGAACTTCGACATCTTCCTTCAGCAGATGAAGATCGGTTTCTTCCGGAATTTCCGCAAGCGCATCGACCGACTTCATAATGGCATTCGTATCCGCCCGCATCAGCGCAATGACAAGTGAGGCGCAATGGTACTTGGTCTCTTCCGTAAGCCGGCCGACCATGCCAAAATCCATATAACAAATCACATCGCCGGGCAAAACGACAATGTTTCCCGGATGCGGATCGCCGTGAAAAAATCCCTCCACAAAAATCTGCTGCAGCATCGAATGGATCAGCCGTTCAGAAATGGCTTTTTTTCGGTATCCGGGGACTGTTTCACTGAAAAATTCGCTGATTTTCCTGCCCTTTATGTACTCCATGGTCAGGACTCTTTTTGTGGAAAAGTCCCAGTAAATTTTCGGAATCCGGATGTTTTCATCGCCTTCAAATTGTTTGGCGATCCGTTCCGCATTCCGGCCTTCATGGTAGTAATCTAGCTCGGACAACAGCGCCTGGGAAAATTCTTCGACAATGTCCCGCAATTGGTATGCCCTTGCCCATTCAAAACGGGACTCTAGGGAGAGGGACAGGCTTTCCAATATTTCAAGATCGGTTTCAATGACTGGGCGGATATTCGGGCGCTGGATTTTGATCGCAACCGGCTCTTCCGTATGCAATTTGGCTTTATGCACTTGTCCGATCGATGCGGTTGCGAGCGGCTCCGGATCGAATTCGGCAAAAAGCTCCTCAACGCCCGCTCCAAATTCGTCCCTGATAATCTTTTTTACTTCTTCAAACGGAAACGGCGTGGCCTTATCCTGTAATTTTTCCAGGTCAGCAATAATCGATTCCGGCAAAATATCACGGCGGGAGCTGGCAAGCTGCCCGAGTTTAATAAAGGTCGGGCCCAATTCCTCTAAAAACAGCCGGATCCTTTCCCCGGTGCTGCGGTGGGGGGTGCGGGGAGCCGCTTTTTTCGAGGGAAAAGGAAGTAAATCCGAAAGGCCCCAATCGCTGATTAAATAACCGAGGCCATTTTTAATCAGGGCGCCGGCAATTTCCTGGTATCTTTTTCCGTGCTTCATTTTTCTGGAAAGCAAGCAACCACCCCCGGTTTTGTTTTATGCAAAAAAACAGCCGGCCCCGGGCAAAAGGGCCAACCGGTTTACGGATTCAACCGTTCTTCAAGCTGCTGGATGCGAAGTTCCAGCGCCTTGATTTCATCTTTTGTCGCAACATTCATTTCAGAAAGGATCTCGTTGACCCGGTCTTTCAAGGCCTGATTCAATTCTTGTTTGGATTGTTCCCCTTTTTCCAGCAGTTCATCAATCAATTGTGTCGATTCCGCTTTTGTCAGGTTGCCTTTTTCCACGAGGCGGTTGACTGCTTTTTCCACTTGTTCTTTGCTGAGCACCGCCATGCCAAGGCCGAGTGATAACAATTGGTTTACTTTATCGCGCATTCCAATTCCTTCCTTTCTCCTCTATCTTAATGTAATCATAGCCCAATCCGGCCGGAATCACAAACGGAAAGGTGTGAAAAATGGCCAATGAACGGACTACTTTCCCCAGTGGGAAGCAATAAACGTGTCGCGGCCCGATTTCGCCCGGTCTTCATGATAGGCATTCGGATTTTTCTTATAAAAATCCTGGTGGTAATCTTCGGCGGGATAAAAAGGCTTCGCCGGCAAAATTTCTGTCACAATCGGCTTTTTGAATTTGCCGCTTTCTGCAAGCTGCTTTTTTGAAGCTTCTGCCAGCCGCTTTTGCTCTTCATTATGGTAAAAAATAGCCGTCCGATAGTTGGAGCCGCGATCCTGGAACTGGCCGCCGGCATCGGTCGGATCGATTTGCTGCCAAAAGATTTCGAGCAGTTTTTCGTACGGAAAAACTGCCGGATCATATGTAATTTGGACGGCTTCGTAATGGCCGGTCGTTCCGGTCTTTACTTGTTCATACGAAGGATTGTCGACCGTTCCCCCTGTGTATCCGGAAACAACTTTTTCAATGCCATCCCACTGGTCGAAAGGTTTGACCATGCACCAAAAACAGCCGCCGGCAAAAGTTGCTTTCTGAAATTGTTCTGCCATTTCTTCTCCTCCAAAGGTGTTGCTTTTTCTAAATCGTAACATTTCCTACCCATCACGACAAGAAAGAATGCCCAGTCGTATGTGTCAAGTTTTTCTCGACAAGGTTTAAATATCGGGTATTCCAAGACACTCTTTTTGTACACTTTCGGCTACCGTGCTTTACTTGCTCGGTGTAATTTTCGGAAAAGATGTAATATTTCCGTATAAAGATGGATAACGGGGATGTTGAGGCGCGCGAAATTCACTCGCTTTCCGCGGGCGGCCGGCGAGCCTCCTCGCTCGTACCTCGCTGCGGGGTCTCTCCTGGCTCGCTTTTCCCGCAGGAGTCTCGTAAATTTCGCGCGCCTCAACGATCAGTCCCCACTGAGCCAGGCTTAAAACGAAAGCTCTAATATTTTGCTTAAATGTCCCATTGCCGATGAACTGCTTGAATGCAGGGCAACTGATCCGTGCTTTACGCCCACTGACGGGCGTACAGGCTGCTTGAGTAGTTGAGACATCCTGATGGATTGTTTCAAGTTCCGTTGCTTTCTCTCGCTTCTTGAACGGTGTTTCAGATAGGCTTCTCTCAATGTCCCATTGAGTATGCCTTGTTTGATTTTCACCATGGCTTCTGCGCCAAGTTCACTCCAATGCATGCCCCTTTTTTTCATCCTGAAGGAGATATGCCTTTGATTCGATTCCATCGCTCCTAGGCCTCTCGCACCTTCCGGCACGTTTTTCACCCTGTCTCTCCAGTCAAAAATGCGGTCCCAGTTTTTCAAGATATACGAACGGAATTCCTTGATTTTCTTGAGAGCCTTTTTATCCGTCAAGGTGCTTTCGTGCGTATCCAAATATAACGTGAATTGGTCCAGGTCATGCGTTCTAATCGCTTTTCTAATTTGCTCCTTGATCTCGCTCTTTCCGCCCCCAAATGTCCTTATGATGGCTTGTGCAACGTGGTAGGTATCCAGCTGGTTGAGCACCGGAAATTCCGACTGTGAGAAAGCTGTTTGAAACCGTTCAGCTGTGTATCCCGCACCTCCATCACTGTTTGTAATGACATGCGTTTTTTCGAGGGAGTAGGTGTTGGCAGCTGTGGCTTGGACTTCATCCCAAAATGTCTGGATGGCTTCCGTTGTCATGATGACTGTGGGCTGACGCAGGGAGACCCTTTTACCATTGGTTTGCCATCCCTCATAGAGAATGGCGTGGTGGACTTCCATACTCTGTTTCTTTTTTAGTCCCCGAACGAATACACCATCTGCTTCAGAAAACAGGTAGTCTACCTTCTTCCCCTCAGGCAGGGAAACAGCTATTTCTAGCTCTTCTACAAGTGCCTTATCGGCTTCCGCCTGAGTTTTCCCTACGTGTTTTACCATGTTCCCTACAGTTGTGTGACTAAGACTCACTGCTGTCCACTCTTTTAAAATATCAGCTACTTCCCGATAGGTGTTCTCACTTGCCAACTCTGCCACCTTTAATTCCACTAACGGGCTGTATCGTTGGTGTGGTACCAGCCCTAACCATTCATCCAGAGGATAATGGGAATTTCCTCTCTTGTCATGCATTAATGAGCGTTTAAAGGTCACACTTCCAAATAGAAACTGAATGTTTCTGTTATCACTCCGGCAGTACACCCAGCCCTCCTCTAACTTCTCCTGTTTAATTATTTTATCTAACTCTTCAAATATTTCCCCAACCCATTGTGTAAAAGCCTTCTGCATCAGAAGTTTAAGCTGTTCTTCAAATTCGATAAGACTCTTTGTATCCTTTAATAATCCAGCAATTATTGATATAATATCCATGGGAAGACCTCTCTCTCTAGATGTTCATCTTGAAGTGTACAATTAGATGATAGAGCGTCTTCCCATTTTTTTCCACTCATATGCCCCGTCGAGTAAAATTTTACACATACTGCCCAGTCTGCTGCGAAAAATCGAAAAATTTCGGTTGTATTTGTCCAGCTTTGAATTTTAGAGCATATCATTTTTTCGTTGTCCACTAAAGTGCAAAAAATTTTTAAAAAATGTGTTTAAAATTTGAACATTTTGTGAACATAAGGTAATATAATATACAAAAGGGGAGGGTTGTGAAATGAAGGAATTTAATGGGTACTATTTGGTTGCAACCGCTGAGCTGATCATGAGTGCGATTTTTCTTTCTATTCACTTTATTGTAAGCGCTCACACAACAGACTGGTCTTTGATTTTGTTTTGGGGTTTTCTGCTAGGGGGAATGATTACTTACGGGCTCGGCATGGCATACTTGCTGATGCTTTGCGCGTCAGGGAAAGAATTGCCGCATGAATATCCGGAAAACGATCCGTCATATAGAAAAGCGGGATAATCGTTCGCACAGCATGAACCCTGTATACACGGGGTTTCTTTTTTTGGGGGGAAGTGGGCGCCGATCCATTCGGATTTATGATGGCTGAAAAAATTTAAGCGGCGGGAAATACGGCCTTTTTCATGCAAAAAAACGATGCCGCAAAGGGCACCGTTAGTCTTCTTTTTGAACATTTGCCGCCTGCGGACCGCGTGAACCTTCTTCCACGTCAAACGATACTTTCTGGCCTTCTTCAAGCGTTTTATAGCCTTCACCCTGGATGGCTGAGAAATGGACAAACACGTCGTCTCCGCCTTCCCGTTCAATAAAGCCATAGCCTTTTTCACTGTTAAACCATTTTACTGTACCATGTTCCACGTTTAATGCCTCCTAATTTTTAACCTTTCTTGCTTTTAATATATCCAGAATCCCGGGTTTTAAACGCCATTTCTCACTTGCAGGCAAAATTTGCGGCTTTTTTTGCTGTATCTTTATAAAATGAACTTCAGTTTTTCGTGACAAAATCAATTGCGATCGCGATAGACATTGCTACTGGCAACATTTACAGAAATAGTAATTTAACTTATATGCCCTGAAAATATACGCCGGCCGGTTTTCACCCCCCGTTGGTGCCCGGATCCATCCCAGGCGTGGGCGTCCATTTGGAAAAAGCTTGATACACTTTGCGGCATCAACATTTGATATAATCGGGCAGCCGTTGTACACTTTTAAATAGCCGGATAGTGAAAACTTCATTGCAAAAGGAGCTGTACCCATTCATGATTGTTTCCGGACAAAAGGAACATCAACTCATAGAAGAAACTTTTAAAGATCAAATAGATCATCCCGCTGTGATCAGCAAAAAGCTCGAACAGTCGGGTCAATTTATGGAAGCTGTCCGCAGTCTGGTTGACTTATGCGGCGATGATCCGGACCGCGACGGCTTGCAGGAAACGCCTTACCGGGTGCTGAAGGCCTTTTTGGAATATACAGAAGGGTACCGGGAAGACCCGAAAATGCATTTGGCAAAAACATTTGATGTCGACCACGACCACAAGGAGCTCGTACTTGTAAAAGATATCGAATTTTATTCCATATGTGAGCACCACTTCGCGCCATTTTTCGGCGTCGCTCATGTCGCCTATTTTCCAAATGAAAAAATCACCGGCCTGTCGAAAATTGCGCGCATGGTCGACGGCTACGCCAGGCGTTTTCAAGTTCAGGAACGGCTGACAAAACAAATTGCGGATGCGGTGGAAGAAGTGCTTGAACCGCAGGGCACGATGGTGGTTTTAGAGGCCAAGCATATGTGCATGTGCGGGCGGGGCGTGAAAAAGTCGGATGCGTCCACGACCACGATGTCTTACCGTGGCATTTTTGAAGGGCGGGCGGATTTGCGCGCCGAATTTTTGTCCTTACTCAAATAGAAAAAAGGATGGTGTTTATGCTAGATGCGGACATATTGATCATCGGGGGCGGCCCTGCCGGCATTTCGGCAGCGATCTGGTGCAACCGGCTTGGCATGGACCATCTGCTTGTTGAGGAACACAAGATGCTTGGCGGGCAGCTCAGCCTGATCCATAATCGCATTATTGATTATCCCGGCCTGCAAGCGGAAAACGGGGAGGAAATGCGCCGCTATTTTGTTCGGCATGCCGAGTCGTTGCAATGCCGGTACCGGGTGAATACGCGTGTCGTAAAGATAGATGCCGAAAGAAAAGTTGCGGTGGTGGAAACAGGCGGGCTTAAGACCCAAATCGGTTTTCGCTACTTGATTTATGCCGCCGGTGCCGTGCGTAGAAAACTCGGTGTGCCGGGGGAAAAAGAGATGTTCGCCCGCGGGGAAATTTATTCGGCGACGAAGGACAGCCATTTGTTTAAAGGAAAATCTGCTGCAGTCATCGGCGGCGGCGACCGTGCTTTTGAAGGGGCTTGTTTGCTTGCCGAAGCAGGGGCGCACGTCTATCTTATTCACCGCTCGGAACGTTTCAGGGCCAGGCAGGCATATCTCAGTCGGGCCCAATCTTATAAGAACATCCGGATTTTGCCGAATATGCGTGTGAAAGCCATTATCGGGGAAAACCAAACCGAAGCGGTGGAACTCATCCATTCAAGCGGTGAATCCTGTTTTTTGTCGGTATCCGCGGTTTTCGTCCGGATTGGGATGGAACCAAACAGCGCACTCGTTCAAAATGTTACGGGGACAGATGCGGACGGGTACATTGTTTCGGACGGTTACGGGAAAACCGAATGTGAATGGCTGTATGCAATCGGAGACAACTGCCTTGGTCCGCTTTATTCCAGTATTGCAGGGGCGGCCGGGCAGGGGGCTGCTGCAGCAAAGCATATTGCCTCCCGTTTGGCGGAGGTACCCGCGCGGTAAAATAAACGATCTGCTACCGGCTTTACGGCCCCGCGCACGCCGGCATAAAGCCGGGTAATGCGTCCCGGTGAAAAGATGGAGCGTTTTCGAAAAAAACAACGAAAGTGTACAGAGGCGATAGTTTATAAAACATTTTTCCCCGTGCCTTTTTTGTTTTAATCCCGGCCGCCAGGTTGTGAGGCATCTTCCCCGCCCAACACCCGGCTGAATGCGGCAGAAACTTTTTCATATTCTTCGTTTGAATGGAGAGCGTCAAGATCGCCTTCTTCGTCTGTTTTCAAGAAAAACACATCTAAGTCCCGGCCTGTCTGTTCCTCTAAATCTTCAACAAAAGAAACGGCGGCATATTCTGTTCCTTCTAGCGACAATACGCCGATGATTTCCACTTCTTGCTCACGTCCGTTTTCTGTAATTGTAAACACTTCACCCTGTTCAATATTTGCCATCAGGTCTCCTCCTTCGCTTCTTGTTTGGTATTGTATAAAAAAACGGAAAAAACATGCCGAAAAAATACGCTTATGATCGCAGCCGACTATCGGAAAGGAGTGTTTATATATGGATAAAAAAGACATGGAAGAAAAAATCATTCAGCAATACAAAATGGATGAGAAAATGATGGCACTCATTTTTGCCCAGTGGTGCGTGAACAATGGGCTTGATCCGGAAGAACTTTACAGCAGGGCATATCCGCAACAAGAAAAAAATGGCTT
Source organism: Weizmannia sp. FSL K6-3076 (assembly GCF_038007245.1). NCBI lineage: Bacteria > Bacillati > Bacillota > Bacilli > Caryophanales > Bacillaceae > Heyndrickxia > Weizmannia sp. FSL K6-3076. Next base: position 1,504,395 of record NZ_JBBOWU010000001.1, read on the forward strand.
GCTGGAAGAAGCGCTTGCCCTAACGGTACCGAAAGAAGAAGCGGGAGAAATCAGCACCGGGACTGTATTGAATGTATTATCCTTATTTGGCAATGACGATTTGGCTTTCGTTGTGTCGGAAGAAAACGCCAAGTTAAAACGGTGAGTCCAGAAACAAACCTGCGTGGAGACGACCCATAATGGTGTTTTTTCAATTTCGGAAATGACAAAATCACCCCTTGGATGCCCAAGGGGTGATCATTATAAGGAATCGCGTATCGCCTTTTTAAATCCTTCGACAGAGAGCAGGGCAAATACCGAATAAAACAACGTATATAGGCCCATCACGATCAGCATCGGTGTCCACAGTTCGGACCCAAAAAAGAACCAGCCGGATTTTACTGCAAAGTAGCTGTGCGCAAGACCGAGCAAAAGTGGAATGCCAAAATTGTAAAGCTGCTTGATCCGGATCCCTGTTGTTAAATCCTGCATGGTAAAGCCAAGCTTGCGCAAAATGGTGTAGGCCGGTTTTTCCTCTTCGCTTTCTTCCATTTGTTTGAAATACAAAATGCAGCCGGATGTGACCAGAAAAGTGAGTCCAAGAAATCCAACAATAAACATCATCACCCCCATGTTTTCTTTTTGCATTTTGATGATTTCAGGACTGGAGTAGGCAAAGGAATCCGACGGGAAATGCAGACTTTGGAACAGCTGGTTTGCTTTGTCAAGATCTTCATCTTTTTTCAGATTGATGCCGGTAAAGAGATTCGAGTTCAATTGAATTTTCGGGTCCGTATCCTTTTTTAACGCCTGGAATAATACATCATCCGTTACCAGAACGGGCATGCTGCCTGAAAAATAATTGGAAAGAACCTGGTCTTTTCGAAGGGCAACGGTGCGCAGTCTGGCTGTTTTCCGCTTGCCCGTTAAGTCAATCATCCCTTCCGATTTCATCGGCAGAAATCTGGCTAAAGCATCGGAATAGCCGGAAAAAACCGCCTGCCCGGGTTTTACATCCATTCCTTTTACTGCCGCATCGCTTACGACCGCTATCGGTACAGCTTTGGAGTCGAACTTCAGATCTTTTGATTTTTTATCGAACAGGCTGCTTAAATCGGCTGTAACCCGTACGACTTCAATTTCTTCTTTTTCATAGGGGATGTTGTTTTCATTTAAACGTTCTGTAAATTGTTTCGCCTCATTCGTCTTGATAAATGAAAAGTCCGCAGCTGTCATATTATGGGCTGTTTCTTCAGCAGAATAAAAGGTAATGTAGCTTAATGACAATAAGCCGATCGCAAGGGCCGACACGGTTGTGATGATGGTCAGCAGCACTGCGTTTGAACGGATCCGGAACATGATGGCGGATAGTGACATGACATCCCGGATATTCAAATACCCGCCTTTCTTTTTCCGGATGAGGTAAAAAACAAACCGGACAGATGTTTTATAAAAAAGATAGGTCCCGAAAATAACAAGGGCTAAAATGCTAATCATTGCCGTATACAAAGCACGCACTGTTACAAAGTCTCCATTGAACAATTCTGATGAAATATAGTATCCTGCCCCGATGCATACAAATCCGATTATTCCAAGCAGCAATCCCGCTTTGGAGATTCGCCCGGCCCGGTCTTCCGTGGAGGAAACGGTACGGAAAAGGGAAAGGATCGTCTGCCGTTTGATAAAGATGCTGTTGATCAGCAGGATCAGGATGAAAATAATGGTAAAGACAAGGAGCGTCTGCCCGAAAGCCTTCATCGAAAAATAAAGGGAAACCTTTGTTTCCACTTGAATGATCCGGAGCAGCAGCATCATCAGCAGCTTGGATGCCGCAAACCCGAAAAAGATGCCGGCAAAGAGTGAGCCGTAGTAGAGCAAAAAATTCTCCGTCCCTAAAATCCGGAACACTTCTTTTTTCGTCATGCCGACAAGCTGGAAAAGCCCGATTTCCTTGCTCCGCCTTTTCATAAACAAATGGTTGGCATAAAAGAGAAACACCGCCACAATGACGATCAGCAAAACCGACGCCACCTTTAGCGCGGCCAGCCCTTTTACGGAAGATTTTACTTCGGCGAGAGAAGGGGCGTATTGCAGTGTCACAAACGCAAAGTATAATGCAGCACTAAAGGCGAGTGCGAAAATATACAGCGCATAATGTGGAAGGTTCTTTTTAAAATTGCGGTAAATCAAACCGTTAATCGTCATGCTGCACACCTCCCAGCACGGCCTGTGTTTTCAGGATGGCCTGATAGAAATCCTGTCTTGATTCGGTGCCTTTATGCAGTTGCGAATAAATCTGCCCGTCTTTGATGAAAATGACCCTGCCCGAATAGCTGGCTGCGGCCGCATCATGGGTGACCATTAAGATGGTTGCGTTTCTTTTTTCGTTCAGGCGGCTTAATTTATTCAAAAGGTCGGATGCCGACTTTGAATCGAGCGCACCTGTTGGTTCGTCGGCAAAAATAAGACCCGGTTCATGGACAAACGCCCGCGCTGCTGATGTCCGCTGCTTCTGCCCGCCGGATATTTCATTCGGATACTTGTCCTGAATATCGGTAATACCGAGTTCTTCCGCAACCGCATGGAATTTTTCGTTCGCCTCGCGTTTTGAAACTTTTTTCACAGACAGCGGCAGCAATATATTTTCCTTCACCGTTAACGTATCAAGCAAATGGTATTCCTGGAAAATAAAGCCTAAATGCCTTTTCCGGAACTCTGCCAGCTGCTTGTCTTTCATTTTCGTCAACGCCTTGCCTTCGATTTCAATGGAACCGCGGCTGGGCCGGTCAATAGAGGATAAAACATTTAACAATGTCGTTTTTCCGGAACCTGACGGCCCCATAATGCTCGTGAATTCTCCTTTTTCAACATTTAAATCAATCCCTTTTAAAACTTCTTGTTTGTTCCACTTGTTGCCGTACGTTTTATAAACATTTTTTGCTTCAAGGATCATGATTGGCTCCCCCTTTCTGATATGATTTCATTATAGAAAAGCCGGCATGTTTCTTCCTTCGTTTCAGCTAACAATACAGAAAAGCATATGACAGTTTTGTCACATGCCTGTAATTTGCTGCAAGCTATTTCTTTCCGGGAAGATGAGCGTAAAGGTCGAACCGGCGCCGGGAACCGACTGGACAGTAAGCAGGATATTTAATTTTTCTGCCGCCCTTTTGGCAAGATACAGGCCGAGGCCGGTTGCCCCCCTGTTTTGGCTGCGGTCAGAAGAGGTGAAGCCCTTTTCAAAAATGCGCGGCAAATCTTTCGGGTCAATGCCGCGCCCCTTGTCTGCCACCGATAATTGGAAGCGGCCGTCTGCTATTTTTCCGGAAATGGAGATGTCTGTCCCGCAACTGTACTGGACCGCATTTACCAGCAATTGCCGGAGGATAAACGACAGCCATTTTGCATCTGTAACCATTGCCGGAACCCCCGGTGAGACGTCAAAACCGATGCCTTTTTGAATGCACCATGGCTGAATCGCTTTGATTTCCTGGAAGATCAGGCGTTTCAGGTCAACATTTTCCATATAAACGTCATTTTCCATATTGCCGATCCGTTTTTCATGAAGCTGTTTGTCAAGCAGGTGGTGGATGCGCAGCCATTCATAATTGAGCGACACTTTTGCTTCTTCATCTTGAAGCCGGTCAATGATGAGCTGCATGGCGGTCATCGGCGTTTTGACCTCATGTACCCATGCTGTTAATTCATCTTGTTCTTCTTGCACCGCGGACGCGTTCCGGTCGGTTTCCGCCCGTAGATGTTCCGCCTGCGCTTGTACGGCCTGATGCACGATCTGTTCAAAAGGGGTTCTGGGGCGGGTGATCTCGCTCGTATCAAGATCCCCATCCCATTCTGAAAGGCTTTGATAAAATTTCACTTCTTTCCGGGCGCGGAAGAAAAGGAAAAGAAGAAAAGCAATCGTTTCTAAAAAAACGATATAAAGAACGGATGAAAGCGCGATTTGCGGATCAAGCCATGCAATGAAAAGCAGCATCAGCTGGCAGGCGGCAAAAAATATTACCCAGCTTTTTCGTTCAACAAGAAATATCCGGATCATAGGCCGGCATCCTTTTCAAGCGCCATATAGCCTTGGCCCACTTTTGTTTCGATACAGTCACCGAGCCCGATCGTGGAAAGTTTTTTCCGCAGGCGGTTGACGTTCACGGTCAATGTATTATCGCTCACAAACCTTTCATCGTCCCATAAACATTCGATCAGATGCGTGCGGCTCACAATCCGGTTTTTCATGTCCACCAATATTTTTAAAATAAACATTTCGTTTTTTGACAGTTCAATGCATCCATGTTCATTTTCGACCGTGTTTTTCTGCAAATCGATTGTGGCCCCGCACCATGTTTTTAAAACCGTCTGCTCGCTCGTGTAGGCATATACCCGACGCAAAATAGCCTGGATTTTGGCGATTAACACGTCGATATGAAAAGGCTTTTGCACATAATCGTCCGCGCCGAGCTGCATCGCCATCACCATATCTGTCGGATGGTCGCGGGAAGAAAGGAAAAGGATTGGGACATGGGAGTGCGCGCGAATTTGTCGGCACCAGTGGAACCCGTCAAATTTCGGTAGCTGGATGTCAATGACTACCAGATCAGGCCGGAATTCCGCAAATTCCTCCATCACCTGTCCAAAATCGCGGATCCCCGCAACTTCAAATGACCACTGCGAAAGTCTTTCTTTCACTTCACGAAACAGCGTCACATCGTCTTCAATGATTAGAATTTTTATCAACCGGACCACTCTTTCTATTTTTGCTACCCTCCATTTTACAAGAAAAGGCGAAAGCAGGCTACATTAACCATCAACGAGAAAGCGCGGCATACTTCCTTTTGCTGCGCTTTTTCCTTATCACTTCTTTTAGAAAGCAAACCAATGCTCTTCCAAATCACAGAAAAAGGAACGCAATGCCCGAAAGCGCTAAAATATATGAATGATAATCCCAGATGCGTGCAATCAGAATGCTTATCGAGAACCCGAAAAGAATAAATTGGTACCTGTAGAAAGGACGTTTTTCGTTGGAGAAACGCGGGAGATGCGTCAATTGGCTGATGGACGCTATGCAGTACAGCTGTTAAAATCAACTTAAATGAAAATTTTGAGGATGTACAAATATAAAAATTTTGGTTTATTTTCCAAGGAAGATGGGTAGATAATATTGCTTTTTAATAGAATGAAAGTAGAAAGGTAATTTTTTTTCGCGGATTTATGTACTGTTTGCAGCGGGCTAAATGCTGGTATTGTTGAGGTGAGAACATGAAGTTTAAAAGAAGCGTAATAATCATGATGATGCTGTTTTTGTTAGGAAGTTGTAGCTTGATGCCGAATAAAGCGGATGAAAAAAAGCAGGCGGAAGCATCAGAGTACATGCCGGTACAAGATTACACGGGGCAAGGTTATTCGTTTGATAATGGAGAAGAGACAGGGAAATTTGCCAATCAGCACCGGAAACAAATCGTTGAAAAGGTTAAGCAATATTTTAGACAAAAATACCATCTGGATATTACTGTCCATCAGATCTACGGGGCAACTGACGCGGCAGTTGTTTTTGTTGAATCCAAAAAAGATCCGAAATTTCACACCTCTGTCATCGTTGGAATTGATTTGGAAAACAAAAAGATTGGCAATGTAGGCGCCTATGAGGGCTCGGTTGAAGGGGCAATTACATCAGGTTTGTACGTCATGGCATATGAAAAGGAATTTCAAAGACTGGATGATTTTTGTACGGCGATTACGAAAGAATACCCGGTTATTGGCAGGACAAAGGAAGCTGTGGATCATACAGTTGATTCCGGTTATGCTACGCCATATTATTATTTAAATACGACGCATTTAGAGTTTTTAAAGGCTTACAAATCTTTTCTAAATAACCCAAAAACCACTGGTCAGAATCTAAAAAAGCAGATAGAAGATCAAAAATTCGTTCCTGACAATATGATAATAGAATTAACATTTTATATGCGAAAAAAACATGAGCACCCTGATAAAACGCTTGTAAATAAGATAAAAGATGAATTGAAAAAACAAAAAGATTTTCCGCCGGGTGAATATTCAATATCCGTAAATAGTAATGATATTTTAATGCGGACTGGAACCGAAAAGGATTATGAAGATTCAGATACAAAAAACAATGATGTGATTATTGAACCAAATGGGGAAGTGGCGAAATGAAAAAACGTATTTCTGATCAGGATTTGATTAAATTGAGCGGATTCCATATATGTGACCATCCTCAAAAGATAAATAAATTTCGTTCGTATATCTATTGTTAAACAAACTAACTATAATCATTCATCTTCCGGTCCTGATGCAATGGTAGTCGGATACAACGCCAGGCATTTTAGATCAGTTTTTCTAAAAAGGAAAATTACTTTTGTTTGGAGTGTAAATAATGACTTTTAAAAGAAGCGGAATGGTCGTGATGCTGCTGTTTTTATTAGGGGGGTGTAGCTTAATGCCGCATAAAGGGGATGAAAAAAAGCGGGCGGAAGCATCAGAGTACATGCCGGTACAGGATTACACGGGGCAAGGTTATTCGTTTGATAACGGAGAAGAGACAGGGAAATTTGCGAATCAGCACCGGAAACAAATCGTTCAAAGGGTCAAGCAATATTTTATCCAAAAATACCATCTGGATATCACCGTCCATCATATATACGGCGCAACTGACGCGGCAGTTGTATTTGTTGAATCCAAAAAAGATCCGAAATTTCATACCTCTGTCATCGTTGGAATTGATTTGGAAAACAAAAAGATTGGCGATGTGGGCGCCTATGAGGGCTCTGTTGAAGGGGCAATTACAACAGGTTTGTATGTCATGGCATATGAAAAGGAATTTCAAAAGCTGGATGCATTTTGTACGGCGATTGCGAGAGAATACCCGGTTATTGGTAGGACCAAAGAAGCTGTGGATCATACTGCCAGCACTGGTTTCACCACCCCATATTACTACACAAGTACGTCGGATTTAATATTTCCAGAAGCCTATCATGCCTTTCTGCTATACATTTAATAAAGCAAACACCATTCGATAAGGAGGGAATGATGATTACGCTCACATTTTTTATGGAGAAAAAACATAGTCTCCCAGATAAATCAATAGCCAAAGAAGTGATTAATAAATTAAAAAAATCAAATGGGTTACCACCGGGGAATTATGGTGTTTATATCAAAAGTAACGAAATATTAAAAAGAACAGGAACGGCGAAAAAGCAGGAAGGTACGACATCAGGGATAGATGATATCATCTTGGAACCTAGTAAATGAGGTGTGGTTAATGAGCATTTTAAAACAAAATGATAATACTTCTGATCGAGATCTTATTAAATTGTGTGGTTTTAATGTTTATCAACAGTCTAAAAATAAGGGAACACGCTGCCAATGTCAAACGATCCTTTTCTCACGTCCTTTATTGACGGAACCTGTCGGCGCGATACGCTTTTAAATAAGGACCTGTTATAGCTGAAAAAGATGGAGGGTGCCGATCTTGAATTCAAAACACGCACGATGGATCTGATGGAACCCTTTTTGGATTTTGTTTCAGAATCATGTGTTGACATATCGTTATTTTTCGATATAATGATTTGTATGGAACTCATTGAAGTCTTCAAAGCCTTATCCAATGAATCAAGATTGCAAATTTTACAATGGCTGAAAGAACCGGATCGTCATTTTACGCCCCACGAAGGGATTGATATGAATACTACAGGGGTATGTGTTAGTCAAATAACAGATAAATTGAAAATGACGCAATCCACAGTATCTCAATACCTTTCCATACTGCAACGAGCTGGGTTAATTACGGCAGAACGTATTGGTAAATATACTTACTACAAAAGAGATGAAGAAGCCATAAAAAAAATTGCCACTCTCTTTGAAAAGAATATTTAAAAAATGAAACTGAATCCTGATTATGAATACAGTTTCATTTCCTTAAACATATCGACATATCACGATATGTGTTTTTGTCGATACAAAACGTTCAACCCTGATATATTTTGATGATGAAGGAGTGATTTATTTTGTCAAACACTGGTAAGATCTATATCTTAGCGATCGTAAGTTTTTTAGTTGGAACTTCACAGTATATCATTTCCGGAATTTTGGATAATATTTCGGAATCATTAGGCATTACTCTCGCAGCAGCTGGTCAGTTAATAACCATTTTTTCGCTTGTATATGCTATTTTCACACCTGTATTAATGGCTATCACCTCCAGAATGGATAAACGTAAGTTAATGATATATTCACTTGGTCTATTTGTTATTGGAAATATTCTTGCATTCATCCTTCCTGGTTATGGATTCTTTATTGTCTCAAGGATTATTATGGCCTTTGGTGCAGGAATGGTTGTAGTGACAGCCTTAACGATTGCGGAGAAAATTGCTCCAAAAGGGAAGAAAGCTAGCGCCATTGCCACTGTCATTATGGGATTGACAGCATCATTAATCATTGGCGTTCCACTTGGAAGAATGACGAGTGAGGTACTGGGTTGGAAGGCTGTTTTTGGAGGGATTGCCTTACTTGGATTAGTTGCGATGGTTATTATTTCGCTTACCATTCCAAAAATTCAGGTGGAAAAATTGACACCTTTAAATCAGCAACTCGCTTTATTAAAAAAACCAAAAGTGGTACTCGGATTAGCCATCACTTTTTTCTGGCTTGGCGGATATTCCATTGTTTATACCTACTTATCCCCTTACCTGCTAAATATTTCAGGTGTAAGTGACAAATTGCTTAGCGGCGTTCTCCTTATATTTGGTATTGCCAGTCTAGTTGGATCAAAGTTTGGCGGATTTAGTACCGATCGGTGGGGTGTGCGGTTCACACTCATTGGTGGCATGATCTTACATATCACCATGCTCGTTCTGTTATCAATCGTTACCCACTCTTACGTGGGCGTGTTGGTCATATTAATATTATGGTCCTTTGCAGCATGGTCTACTGGCCCGACTCAACAATATCACCTAGCTACAATAGAGCCGGAATCATCTAGTGTATTGCTCGGTCTCAATCAATCAATGATGCAGTTGGCCATGGCGGCAGGGGCAGGCATTGGGGGTATCTTTGTAGAGAGAATTTCCCTCACTTCCATTACCTGGTTAGCCGCTTTAGGCGTTACAATTGCAATTGGATTAACAATATTGACTTCACGTTCTCCTTCTAAAAAGACCTCAGTCGACTGCAACGTCGTGAAGTCGCAATAAATTGTTAGAATCGTATCTTGTTGTCAAATTAGTGGATTTAGATTTCAAAGTAAGGATGAAGGAATTCATAACGAATATTAAGTAAGAATTTCTGCTCATGCTCAGATTGTAGACAAATAGGGGTTCAGAACTTGTCCCTAAGTTCTGAACCCCATTATGATGCTCATCTTCAAACTCGTAAATAGAATATAAAAAATATACTAAAATAACAAATTTTAGGTTTTGCTCGCTCATCCAAGTGTATTGCCCCTTATAAGTGGGTACAAGAAATTATCCGGCAAGCATAATCACGTAACGATGACGGAGGGATAATGTATGAGTGAACAAATCCGAAATGGTCAAAAACCGGCAAAGGGGATTGCCCCAAATGTGGAACCCGATGCCTTATACAATGATAAAAGAAAAGTTTTCCTCTTTGGTTCCCCAAGCTACACAAATATCGGGGACCAGGCCATTGCCTATGCAGAGGAAAAATTTATCCGTAACCATTTTCCTTATTACGAATACATCGAAATAATGGACTATGCGACGGATGAGGGAATTGATTTTGTGAAAAAGATCATTGGGAAAGAGGACATCGTCTGCTTTACAGGCGGCGGTAATCTCGGCAGTCTCTACCTGGACATTGAAGAAGACCGTCGAAAAGTGATCTCGGCTTTTAAAGATTATAAAACCATCTCTATGCCGCAATCCGTTTATTTTGAACCTACCGAAAAAGGACAGCGGGAGAAAAGGAAATCGCAGGAAGCCTATGGCAGTAATCCAAATCTCACCATATGTGTTCGCGAATCGCAAAGCCTGGAAATCGTCAAGGAGACCTTCAACGCAAATGTATTGTACACCCCGGATATGGTTCTGTCGTTAAAAATTGAACCGCAGGATCTGGAAAGGGATGGCGTGCTTTTTGTATTAAGGGCGGATAAAGAAAAAGTGACAGATGAAAATTTTGTCTCCGAACTCATGGAAAGAGCTGCGAACATCGGGCCTGTTGACCGCACGGATACCGTGTTATCGGAAGTGGACACGATCGATTATGCGGACAGGGAAACATATTTCATGAAAATGCTGCACCGGATCGGCTCGCGCAAACTTGTCATTACCGACCGATTGCACGCGATGATTTTTTCGATTATCACCAATACGCCGTGCCTCGTATTCGGCAACAGCTACGGAAAAGCAAAACATTCCTATACCGACTGGCTTTCCGGGTTGAATTTTATCCAGTATACGGACAAGCAGGATCCGGATGAACTGGAACCGTTGATCGCCCGCCTGCTTCAGACGGAACCGAATGAAATAGATTTGTCGGAAGATTTCCAGGTACTGCGGGATTATTTTAAATCTTAAAATGGTGCACGCCTATCCGATGTCGGCCGTATTAAACCCACTTTTATGTTCAGCTTGTATCCGCCGGGCTTTTTTAACAAGGCGTGCATGTTTACCACTTGCCTGCAAATAGTAAAACAAGGGCGCAAAATTAGGCGGGGCAGCCTGACGCGCGGTCCCGGCTGAACGTGAATCAACAACAAAGGAGAATGCACATGAAGAAAAAAGATCGATTTTTGGAAGGCGCGAAAGTCACGAAAGACAATCAAATATTCGGGACACCGAACAGCAAAGCAAAAGATGGAACTGGAAACTCACCGAACGATGATGTAAGAGAAAGAAACAACCGGTAGCGGGCCCGATGCACTGTTTAAAAAGACTGCTCCTCTTTGGGGACAGTCTTTTTTAAAAACAAATAAAAAAAGGAATGTTTAAATTATTCTATGATAATAAAATACTTGTTCCTTGTATATAAACAATTGTATTTCGGGTAAAAACATATTACAATGAAAAAGTAATTTGTTATAAAGACTGACAATGCTATTTTTCTATTTTTTAAGCATGTTTGAAAAAAACAGCGGGAGTGAATGGCGTGGAAGAAAGAGCGTTAAGCAGAGGCTTGCATGCGCGGCATATTCAAATGATTGCGATTGGCGGTACAATCGGTGTCGGGTTGTTTATGGGGTCTGCCAGCACCATTAAGTGGACAGGGCCGTCCGTGTTGCTGGCGTATGCGATTGCCGGGATTTTTATCTTTTTTATTATGCGTGCAATGGGAGAAATGCTCTACGTTGAGCCAAGCACGGGCTCCTTTGCCACATTCGGCCATCAGTACATTCATCCGCTCGCAGGTTTTCTCACAGCCTGGAGCAACTGGTTCCAGTGGGTGATTGTCGGTATGTCGGAAATCATTGCCGTTGGATCTTACATGCAATTTTGGTTTCCGCACTTGCCGGCATGGATTCCGGGGCTTGTAGCCATGGTGATCCTCGGAACGGCCAACCTCGTATCTGTAAAATCGTTTGGCGAGTTTGAGTTCTGGTTTGCGATGATTAAAGTGGTAACGATTATTTTTATGATTATAGCCGGGCTTGCCATCATTTTATTCGGGATCGGCAACGGGGGGCATGCCGTCGGGTTTTCCAATCTGTGGGAGCATGGCGGTTTCTTTACCGGCGGGCTGAAAGGTTTCTTCTTTGCCTTATCTTTGGTCGTAGCAGCCTACCAGGGTGTTGAACTGATCGGCATTACGGCAGGCGAAGCAAAAAACCCCAGCCATACATTGAAAAATGCGATCCAAAATATCATTTGGCGCATATTGATCTTCTATATTGGCGCCATTTTCGTCATTGTTACGCTTTATCCGTGGAATGAACTTGATTCCATCGGCAGCCCGTTTGTGGCGACTTTTGCAAAAATCGGCATTACGGCCGCAGCCGGCATCATTAATTTTGTTGTCGTTACCGCCGCATTATCCGGTTGCAACAGCGGTATCTACAGTGCCGGCCGGATGCTGTATACGCTCGGCGTGAACGGCCAGGCACCGAAAATTTTCACGAAAGTATCAAGCAATGGCGTTCCACTTTTAGGTACAATCGGTGTTCTTGTCGGCCTTGTGATTGGTGTAGTGTTAAGCTATATCGCACCGAAAAATCTGTTCGTATATGTATACAGTGCAAGCGTCCTGCCGGGGATGGTGCCATGGTTTGTCATTTTAATCAGTCAGATCCGGTTTAGAAAGATGAAAAAGGCTGAAATGAAAAACCATCCGTTTAAAATGCCGTTTGCACCGGTTTCCAACTATGTAACCATTGCATTTTTAATCGCTGTCCTGATCGGCATGTGGTTTAATGATGAAACAAGGATGTCACTTGTTGCGGGCATTGTCTTTCTTGGCCTTGTCACGGTCTGTTACTTTGTTTTCGGCATTGGCCGTGCAAGTTCAAAAAATGCGAAAGTGCAAGCATCCAAAGGGAAAAAGATACTGGATCACCCCCAATCATGAACAAAAATAGCGTGCGAATGGAGCACGCTATTTTTGTTCATTTACGATGGCCCCGGCTTTCTTCTTCAACCGTTCAAGCACATGATCCAGTTCGTCCGGCTGCAGAAATTCAACGGGGGAAAACCCTTTTTCAAAGAGGATGGATTCAGACTCGACGATCGTGACATACCGGTCTCCGATTTTGGCGAGATGGACCGTTTCGCCAAAATCGGAAAGGAGGGCATTCACCGAAATATGGTCCAGTTTCATTCGCAAATCGGCCTCCGGGGCAGTTTCGACAATCTGGGCCGCGGCTTCGATAACCTGTTCCGCCGGCAATCGTTCCTGTAACGTCCGCTTGGGGCTTGCTTCCCAAATCTCAAGTTCTTTTTCGAATTGCTCGTATTCGATGCTGTCTTCATGCAGCACTTCCTGAAAATGTTCTTCCACCATCGTCTTCACTTGCGCTTTCATGATTTCCGGCATCGATTCGCCGTATTCCACATACTTTAAAAATTCTTCGAAATAACGGGCGTGAGATGCCTGGTGAATTTTCAGCTCTGATTCTTCAATCATGCCTTCTTCCGGCATATGCGGATACTGGATGGATTTCATGCCTTTTGTGGTAATCGCCATTTCCACTTTTTTCAACAATGTGGATTCATCGGCAATCGTGGCGACTTTCGGTTCGAAATCGCATTTCAACAAAAAAACAAACGGTTCATCGAAGTATTTCCGCATCGTTGCATTTGCGATCAGAAACGCGCCGTCCCTGACAGCATTGGTGTCCAGATAGGCGGCGAGAAAGGCTTCGCTTGCTTTTTGAAACTCACCAATCGTGCCGGCCATACGCGCACGGTTAAACAAATTGAAGTTCGGGTTGGAGTCAAGGCCGTAGCCCGGTTCCACAATAAAGCGGCCGATTTTCGTCGGTACTTGTTCGGACTTCGGATGCTTATCCACTTTCCTTTTTACGATTTTTTCAAGTTCGCCATCGAGAAAGTCTTTTACGTTACTTATCTCATAATTTTCGCGATCTAAAGTTTGAAAGTGCCTGAACTGTTTTCTCGTTTGTTCGCCTTCCCCGTCTGTCTGGATGACATAGAAGGAAAGGAAATTGATGTTAAAATCCAATCGTTTCACCCGGTTTCTCTTTTTTCACTGAGCACTATTTTACTTGAAAAAACGGGTTTCCACAATGTGCTTGCTGGACGCGGATGATTTGCGGGATTAAAATGGATAGGAAAACGGATTTTTGAAAAAAGAGGTGGAGATTTGCAAACCTTTTTACATATTCTGCTTTTAAGTACGGTTGAACTTTTCAACCTGCTTGGAACGATCATTGTGGTCGGGTTTGTGCTCGGTTTTTTGGAAAAGCGGGCAACGGCCTTCATTTACCACGTTTTCGGGTGGAAGGGGATTGCGGTGACGGCATGGCTCGGTACGCCGGTCCATGAATTTAGCCATGCCTTGATGTGCGGCATTTTTAGGCATGAAATTGTCGAGATCAAATGGCTCCAGCTGAAAAGCGGTGATGGCACGCTTGGGTATGTAAGCCACCAATACAACCCGGACAGCGTTTACCAAAAAATCGGAAATTTTTTCATTGGAACTGCCCCGGTGTATATCGGCATTTTGATTTTGTCGCTAGGCATGTATGTGCTATTGCCGGATACATACCGGCCGTTCATGCAGGCAATCAGGGCAGGTCTTCATCCGTATTCCGGCCTCGAAAGTTTCTTTGCATTTTTTGGCCATTCCATCGGCGCACTCGCTAGTCATCTTTTTTCAATCGAAAACTTAATGAACCCCCGTTTTTGGATTTTTGCTATTGCCGGCATTTGCATTTCCGCGCATATTTCGTTGAGCACCGCGGATTTAAAAGGGGCATGGAACGGCTGCCTGTCAATTTTTGGTTTTCTTGTTTTCCTGAATGTGGCCGGTTTTCTCTTCGGATTCCGGACAAACGGCCTGATTGCGCGCATCTCGGCTTATAATTTATATATTTTAGCGTTTTCGGGCATTGCGTTCCTGTTTTCTCTTGTTTGGATGAGCATTGGGTTGCTTTCTGTATGGGCAAAAAAGATCCGATAACGAAAAAGCGTGGCATGCTTCCTTTTGCCGCGCTTTTTCCGTTACCCCTCGTGCACACGCAGTTTTCTTCTTGAAGGTTGTAAAAGGAACATCGATGCCTCGAATCATCTCTTTTTTGATAGGCTTCATTTTCGTAGTTGAATGACGCTTAAATGCCCGAAGTAATTGCAACCAAAAGAAAGCTGTTAATCAAAATACTCAACACAATGAGGATGATGGTTAGAATCGGAACAAATTTCAAGTGTTTCGATGATTTGGATTTAGCCAGTTTTATATATCCAATGAACAGATAGATAATACTCACGATTGCCAATATATAAGGTATCGAAAAGGAAATAATCGGATTGTGTATGATCGTAAGTAGGTCTTGTACACCTGCTGATAAAAAAAACGAAAACAAGGAAAAAATCAATGAAACCACAAAGAAATTCGTCTTTTTTGATGACAAAATGATCACCTCTATTCGACTCTACAGTTATACTCCATTATATACCATTACAATAAATAAGGGCTTGCTGAACGAATCCAATTTTGACTTTGTCTCAATATATAGAAGAATGGTGTATCTGTGAAAATGCGTCAAGCTGCCTTCTCTATACATTGAATCAGCTTTCGAGTGCAAGCTTTTTCTGGATTCCATTGAAAACGATATCCAGTGGGTGAAAGAAAAAGCTGGAAAGGCGGAATCAGATGCTTAGAGAAAAAGGCCAGGCGTATGACACCCCTGACCTCATCCGTAAAATAAAATTTGACAAAGAAAAGCAGCATTTGGATGCATAATACATTAGTAAGTTGTATGCTTTGATGACGGGGTCTCAAAAGCCGTTACCTTCCTCTATTTTATACCGCCCGGGCACGCGCAGTTTTTAAGCTGAGGAGAAAGAAAAATGCGCTCACTGCAACTAAAACAGCTGACAGGATAAGAAAACGGGCTGTTGACATGCCGCTTGCGAACACAACGCCGAGCACGACCGATGACAGGATCGAGCCTAAATACCGGCATGTTTGGAAAAGGCCGGAGCTTGTGCCAACCATGGCTTCAGGCGATTCGTTCAGCATTGCCGCCTGCAGCGCAACATTGCCGATCCCGTAACCGATACCGAGGATAAACAGGATCACACCCATCAGCCAGACCGAGGCATGGATAAAGAAAACGGCCATGAAAACGGCGCCGGCAATCATAGTCAAAGCACTGATCCGGATCGGTCCGGCGGTTCCGGCACGGTCAATCCATTTACCCGAAACGAGGGAAATGAGGATGCTTGCGCCGGACATAAAGAGCATCATGAACCCGCTTGTGTGCACGCTGAAATGAAGCCCGTCCTGGTAGAAGCTCGGCAGTCCGAAGAATAAGCAGTAATTAAATAAATTCAGCACGATGAATTGCAAATACACAACAGAAAGGGAACGGTGCTTGGATAAAAAGCGGACATCAATAAACGGGCGGCCTGTTCTGGCTTCATAGATCACAAATAGGACAAGCAGCACAATGCCTGCCACACCCGTCCAAATATGGACAGCCGACTCCAGTTCCAACAGAAAATACAGAAGCAGTACAAGCCCGGCCGCAAATAAGAAAATGCCGGTCCAGTCGAGCTCGTGCACAACATCTTTGAAAGAAGCATGTCTGTTCTCCGGATCTTTCGGGAAGATAAACCAGCCAAGTAGAAAACTAATCACGATAAAAGGGAAGTTCACGAGAAAAATCGACGGCCAGCCGCCAATCCCGATTAAAATTCCGCCGGCAGTCGGTCCGAGCGCCGTCATGGCAGACGCAAAAATGGACAAAACAGCAAGCGCAGAGGCTTGGTTTTCATGAATATGGGTACGAATCAGTGCGACACCGGACGGATAAATAGCACTGGAACCGATCGATTGGAAAAGCCGCATGAGCAGCAGCACGAAAAAGGCCGGGGCAAGCGGCGCACCGATTGCCGAAACGGCAACAAGCAAAAGCCCTGCAAGAAACATTTTTTTGCGCCCGATCATATCGCCGATTTTTCCGGTCACAGGCTGGGCGACCGCGCTTGCCAAATAAAAGGATGAAATGAGCCACGACACAGTTGAAAAACTCAAATGGAAATCTTTTTGGATGCTGTGAAGGGCGAGCGAGATCATCGATGAATTCAGCGGGTTCAGCATCGTACCAGATGCAATGGCCGTTAAAAAAACTGTTCTTTTCGATAAAGGCATCACAATCCTCCTCGCTTCAGATGAAAGCCTTCTTTCTAGAGCATATCTTTTACCTTGTCTTCCACGTCCATTCAAAACAGAAGTATCATACAACAAATATTTCGGGTGTGCAAATATTATGCCAGTGAAGATCCGGTATCCCGGCTGAATCTGTCCAGCCCTTGGAGTACAGCTGAAACAAGCCATCATGAGTGCCCTCCCAAGCCGCAAAACCGGCCGAAACAGCCGGAAAGCACCTGCTTAGTAAACTTGAACCCCAGCAATGAAACAAAAGCGGTTTGTCCTCTAAGAACGCTTCAACCCTTTACGTGAAGCATTCCGGTTTGCGATTTCCGTTTTTTCTGTCATAATAAAGAAACAAAAACAAGATGAATTGAGGTAGGAACATGAACGTTAAAATCAATCGGAATGCCGCAAAAATGTTTAAAAAAATATTGGAGGAGGAAGATGCGGAAGGAAAAATGATCCGCGTCTTTGTGACCGAAATGCACGGCGACCATGCCCATTACGACATCACGCTGGATACACCGGGAGAACATGATGAAATTGTCAAAACGGATAAGGGTATTGATATTTTACTTGATTCACGCGAGCCATATTTGGACGGCATCTGGATCCAGTATTTTTACGTGCCGCAGGAAGAATTCGTCATTACAAACCCGAGGATTGAACGCGAACACGGTCATCACCATCATCATTGATTTTTTTTATGTTGAAAGGCAGTGCTTTTTAAATTGGCCAGCCATCAGGCGATGCACATTTTGAAAAAGGGGATGAACAAGATGAAGCATCATCCGGTTTTACTGTTGTCTTACGGAGAGAAAGAAGGCGGATAGAGACAGAAATGACGGGAGGAGGACGACGGTTTGTTTAGTGTATTGGGGAAATTAGGGTGGTTTTTTAAAGCCTATTGGAAAAGATATGCGATTGCAGTGCTTGCGCTTTCAATTGTTAACTTGTTGGAAGTGCTCCCGCCGATGATTCTCGGCGATTCCATTGATAAAATATTCACCGGGGAAATGACAGCACACATTTTTTCCCTCTACATCGGCGTCATGCTGGCGATTGCAGCTGCCCTTTACGGCCTGACCTATATATGGCAGTATAACTTGTTTGGCGGGGCGTTTATCGTGGAAAAAATGCTGCGGTCCCGGTTAATGAACCATTTTTTAAAAATGGCGCCTCCTTTTTTTGAGCGGAATCGTACGGGCGACTTAATGGCGCGGACGACGAATGATTTGCGGGCGGTGTCCCAGACAGCGGGTTTCGGGATTCTGACGCTTGTTGATTCAACCATGTATATGCTGACCATTATTCTGACCATGGCCGTGCTGATCTCCTGGAAGTTAACGCTCGTTTCGATCTTGCCGCTTCCGTTTCTGGCAGCCGGCATTAAAGTGCTGGGAGAGAAAATTCATAGACGTTTTACTGTTGCCCAGGACGCCTTTGGGGATTTAAATAACCGGGTGCTGGAATCGGTTGCCGGTGTCCGCGTCATCCGTGCCTATAACCAGGAAATAGCGGACGAAACAAGATTCCAGTCGATGACGGAAGACGTTTATCAAAAAAACATTGCGGTCGAAAAAATTGACGCGCTTTTTAATCCGCTGACAAAAATCATTACCGGGATGAGTTACACGATCGGCCTTGCTTACGGCACTTATCTCGTTTTTCACCAGCAAATTACACTCGGAAATCTTGTTTCCTTTAATGTCTATTTGGGCATGCTGACATGGCCGATGTTTGCGATTGGGGAATTGATGAATGTCATGCAGCGCGGCAATGCTTCACTTGACCGTGTAAATGAAACGTTGCGGCATGTGGAAGATGTAAAAGACCCGGAAGCCCCGAAAACGGTTGAACAGCCGGATATCATAGAATTTGCCGATTATACTTTCCGCTATCCAAAATCGCGGGAAGAGAACCTGAAGCATATTCATTTAAAGATCAAAAAAGGGGAGACGATCGGGATCACCGGTAAAACCGGCAGCGGGAAAACAACGCTGATCAAACAACTGTTGCGCGAATATCCGCTTGGAAGCGGCCGGCTGCTTGTCTCCGGTGTTCCAATTGAACAATTGACCAAAGAGGAAGTATTAAGCTGGATCGGGTATGTGCCGCAGGACCATGTGCTTTTTTCCAGAACGGTGAAAGAAAACATCCTGTTCGGTACCGATTCGGCCGGGGAAGCGGAACTGCAAAAAGCGATCCGGACTGCATCACTTGAAAAAGATATCGAGATGCTCCCGGACGGACTTGAAACGCTTGTCGGTGAAAAAGGGGTCGCTTTATCAGGCGGGCAGAAACAGCGGATCTCGATTGCACGGGCGGTCATAAAAGATCCGGAAATTTTGATCCTGGATGACGCGCTGTCCGCTGTCGATGCCAAGACCGAGGCGTCCATTATTGCGAACATCCGGAAAGAGCGGAAAAATAAAACGACCATCATCGCGACCCACCGGCTGTCGGCGATTGAACACGCCCAGTGGATTGTCGTCCTCGATAACGGCCGGTTCACGGAGGAAGGGACGCACGAACAGCTGTTGAAAAACAAGGGCTGGTATTACGAACAGTACATGCGCCAACAGCTCAAGTCCCGTGAGGAGGTGGAAGCATAATGGCTGCAAAACGGCTTTTCCGCTATGCGATGAACTTTAAACGTTCCATTTTGATTGCGCTCGCGGCCCTTATGGTTGCCGTTGGGGCGGATGTGTTCAGCCCGATCGTGGCAAAAACGATGATTGACCGCCATATCACCGGCATTGAAAGCGTATGGGTGGAGACCCATGATGCCCGCCAGGCGGTTTCTTATCACGGCCGCCATTACAAACGGCTTGTTTATGCTTCCGCTGAGGAGAAAAAAGGGAAGAAGCGGACGATTGTCCAGGCAGGAAGAAACTTTTATTTCGTAAAAGGCCGTGTTGAAACCGGCGGGAAAAATACGTACCGGGACGGAAAACTGTATATGACCTATAATGGCAAAACGGCTTCTTACCGGGCGGAAAAGATATCCTATGCGGGCGTGCTCCGCTTTTACAGCCCGGAAATCCCGTATATTTTGAAACTGTTAATCTTGTATTTCGGCCTTTATGTTGTGTCGGGATTCGGCCAGTTTACGCAATATTTTTATTTGCAAAAAGCTGCAAACCGGATTATCCAGAAAATGCGGAATGACCTTTTTATCCACTTGCAAAAATTGCCGATCCCATTTTTTGACAACCTGCCGGCCGGAAAGATTGTCTCGCGCATCACCAATGATACGGAAGCCATCCACGAATTGTATGTGGCTGTGCTGTCAAACTTTTTCAGCGGCCTGGTTTATATTGCCGGCATTTATATTGCAATGTTTTTGCTCGACTGGAAACTTGCGCTTGTCTGCCTGTTGTTAATGCCAATTTTATGGCTGTGGATGCGGGTATACCGGAAGTTTGCCCAGCAGTACAACCGGATGATCCGTTCGAAAGTGAGCGAAATGAATGCCATGATCAATGAGTCGATCCAGGGCATGCCGGTCATCCAGGCTTTCCGGCGCGAAAAGCAAACGAAGGAAACCTTTGAACAGCTGAATCGGACGCATTTTAAATACCAGAACAAAATGCTGGTGTTAAACGCCTTGTCGTCCCATAATTTAACCGGCATTTTAAAAAATCTCGTGCTTGTGGCGTTTCTCTGGTATTTCGGGCACAGCGCCCTTTCCGGTTTGTCAGCCGGGCTCTCCGTCGGCCTTTTGTATGCCTATGTGGACTATATTAACCGGCTGTTTAACCCGATCAGCAATATTGTCAACCAGTTCAGCAATCTTGAGCAGGCGCTTGTTGCCGGCGAACGTGTTTTCAGGCTGCTGGACGAAAAAGGCGAGGATGCGGAGGCGAAATCCGTACCGCGCTTTAAAGGGCATGTGGAGTTCCGGCACGTCTTTTTCGGCTACAAAGAAAACGAATATGTGCTGAAAGACATTGACTTTGAGGCAAAGCCGGGTGAAACGGTCGCGCTTGTCGGCCATACCGGATCCGGGAAAAGTTCCATTATGAATGTGCTGTTCCGTTTTTACGACTGTAATGAAGGAGAAATCCGGATTGACGGGACGGATATCCGGTCGCTTCCGCGGCAGGCCGTCCGTGAACATATGGCGATCGTGCTGCAGGACCCGTATTTGTTTACCGGCACGATTTATTCAAATGTCAGCCTCGGGGACCCGCGGATTACAAGAGAAAAAGCGGCTGCCGTGTTAAAAGCGGTCGGCGCCGATCAAGTGATCGGAAATCTGGAAGAAGGGCTCGATGAACCGGTCTTTGAAAAGGGGAGCACTTTATCGAGCGGGCAGCGCCAGCTCATCTCGTTTGCCCGCGCACTTGCTTTTGACCCGGCTATCTTAATTCTTGATGAGGCGACGTCCAATATTGATACGGAAACGGAATTGGCCATCCAGCATGCCATGGATGTCCTGAAAAAAGGAAGGACCACGTTTATCATTGCCCACCGGCTTTCCACCATCAAAAATGCCGACCAGATTTTGGTGCTGGACCGTGGCCGGATTGTGGAACGCGGAAGCCATGAAGAGTTAATGGAAAGAAAAGGGAAGTATTATCAAATGTACCAAATGCAGCATTCAGGCGGAACGGAAGCAGCCGGATAAATCCAGCAATGTGAAGCGGAGTCTGTACTATAACAAACGGGCAGGGAAATTCTCTGCCCGTTTTATTTTTTCTTTAATTGTTCCTGCGCCATCCGGACCAGTTCTTTCACCATGTTTCCGCCGATCGGCCCGCCGATTTTTCCGGCCTGTTCAGCCGTCAGTTTGCCGTTATAGCCTTTTTGAAGCGGAATGCCGCGTTCACTGGCCACCTCGTATTTGATATCGTCCGGGTGGTCCGTATCGGTACGATATCCTTCTTTGGCCATCACTTCGGTTTTGAACCGGTCAAGCGCGCTCCTTGATTCTGCGATAAGCGGTTTTCTTTTTCGTTTTGGCATGCGGATTCCCTCCCCTTATAGGATGCGGATGGCCAGCTGCCTTTATGCGCCGGGGAGAAAAAACGAAAAATGATTTTTTTTGAAAAAATCATACAGGATATTTAAAATCTGTATGGAATATTTGTATAATAAGAACTGTAATAATACAGCAAATAAAAAGGGAGTATGCAACGTGAAAAAAGCAGTAATTGGTGCATTGCAGATCGGTTTGCTCTGGGTCATTTACGAAATCGGGCTGGAAGCAGTCAAAATCCTGCATTTGCCGGTACCGGGGAATGTATTTGGCATGCTGGTGCTGTTTCTTTTATTGATCACGGGCATTTTGAAGCTGCAGTGGATCGATACGGGCGCAACATGGATTTTAAAACATTTATCCTTCTTTTTTATTCCGATTTCCGTCGGGCTGATGTCGCTCGGTTCATTTTTCCTCCATAATGGCGTGGTGCTGACCGTAATACTGGCTGTCAGCGCGGTAGCCGGCATTGTAGGGACGGGGATGTCCGCCCAGCTTTTGGCAAGGGGGCGTGAGGCAAGCCATGAGCAGCAGTTACGCCGTGACACTTTATAGCATTTTCATCACCGTTTTCGTTTACCTGCTGTCGTTGCGGTTATCGAGAAGGTTTCCTTCCCCGTTCACAACGCCTGTATTTTTCAGTACGGTGGTATTGATCGTGCTATTGGCCGCAAGCCATATATCCTATAAAGCGTATCTTCCCGCAAAAGGGGTCATGACCTATTTTCTCGGCCCGGCCACCGTTGCGCTGGCTGTGCCGCTTTATAAAAACAGGGCGATTCTTGCGCGCTATTTTCTGCCGGTTGTCGGCGGCATTCTTTCAGGCAGCATGCTGACTGTCGGGACCGCCCTCGCCCTGGCCAAAATTTTCCAGCTGTCGCACAATATTTTTGCTTCCCTTGCCGTGAAATCCGTCACCGTGCCGGTTGCAAGCGAGGTAGCAAAAATCATCGGCGGCAATGAGGTGCTGGTTGCGGGGTTTGTCATGATTACCGGGATGATCGGTGCCATGTTCGGCCTGAAGCTCTTAACTTTGGCGCGCGTCCACGACCCGGTATCACGAGGCCTTGCGCTCGGCACGATTTCCCATGGGATTGGAACGGGGGAAGCCGTGAAGGAAGGAGAACTGCAAGGTGCCGTATCAGGGGTGGCGATGGGGATGGCCGCCATTTTAACTTCTTTTATCCTGCCATGGTTGTTCTAAACCGGGATAAACATATATTACAGCTAAAGGGGTAGATACTGATGATGAAGACACCGCTTCTGCTTTCTACTATGATCGAGAGGGCTGAACGCTATTTTCCCGAAAAATATGTCATTTCACGTACACACACCGGGATTCAGCGGATTCCGTATCGTGAAATTGCAAAACGGACACGCCGGCTTGCCAGTGCGCTGGAAAAACTCGGGATGAAAAAAGGAGACCGGGTTGGTACGTTTGCATGGAACCACCACCGCCATTTGGAGGCCTATTTTGCCGTGCCATGCCGCGGGGCTGTCCTTCATATGGTCAACATCCGTTTGTCAGAAGACCATCTCACCCATGTCATTAACCATGCGGAAGATAAAATTTTGCTGATCGATGAAGATCTCGTCCCGGTGATTGAAAAAATCCGGGATCGCCTGAAAACGGTCGAGCATTTTATCATTATGAGCGATGAGAAGGCGGTTCCGGAAACTACCTTGTTTCCTGTCTCCTCTTATGAAGCCATCCTGGAAGAAGGCGATGAGCGTTATCCGTTTTTACACGACCTTGATGAACATGCGCCAGCCGCGATGTGCTACACGTCGGCAACAACCGGCTATCCGAAAGGGGTTGTCTATTCCCACCGCGGCCTTTATTTGCACAGCATGGCGCTCGGGCTTAGTGACCAGCTCAGCGTTCAGGAACGCGACATCGCCATGACGGTCGTTCCGATGTTTCATGTCAATGCCTGGGGGCTTCCCTATGCAGCCACCTGGTTCGGGGCAACCCAGGTGCTGCCGGGGCCTTCTTTTACACCGGAAATTCTCGCACAGCTCATTGAAAAAGAAAAAGTCACGATGACAGCAGGCGTCCCGACGATTTGGATCGGCATGCTGAAAGTGCTGCAGGAAAAGCCGTATGATATCAGCAGCCTGCGCCTGATCGTAAGCGGGGGTGCGGCATCGCCTAAGGGATTGATCCGTGCTTACGAGGAAACGTACAAAGTGCCGTTTATGACCGGCTACGGGATGACGGAAACGACCCCGGTTGTTTCGTTGGCCACGTTAAAAAGCAGCATGGATCATTTTACCGTGGACGAAATGGTGGATGTGAGAGGAAAAACCGGGCTGCCTGTTCCCGGCGTTGAAGTGAAAGTCGTCAATGAGAACGGAGAAGTACCGTGGGACGGAAAAACAATGGGGGAACTGATCGTAAGAGGGCCGTGGATTGCGGATGAATATTACAATGACGAGCGTACGCAGGAAGCATTCAGGGATGGCTGGCTGTATACCGGAGATATTGCAGTCGTGGATCAGGAAGGGTACCTAAAGATTACCGACCGGACAAAAGACCTGATTAAAAGCGGCGGCGAGTGGATTTCTTCCGTCGAACTTGAAAACGCTCTCATGTCGCACGAAGCGGTCTTTGAAGCAGCCGTCATTGCCGTTCCCCACCCGAAATGGCAGGAACGCCCGCTCGGCTGTGTGGTTTTAAAAAGCGAATATGAAAACAAAATCACGGCTGCGGAACTAAAAGATTATTTAAAAACACAATTTGCCTCATGGTGGGTCCCTGACGACATTTTGTTTATGAAAGAAATCCCGAAAACGTCTGTCGGCAAGTTTTTAAAACGGGCATTGCGTGAACAGCTGCAAGACCATTATGCAGGCGTGCAGTAATGCATGCGGGAAAAAGCCGGAATCTTTCTATGGATTTCGGCTTTTTCATTCGATAATATAAAGGGGAGAGGTTTTAACGGAAAGACGAAAGGATTCAAACGGAAATGCCCAAAACATGGAAGAAAAAGAAGCGGAACCGGGGTAAAACGTGGATCGTCCTGCTTATTCCGGTCATCGTGTTAAGCGCCTATTTTATTTTCGAAGAGAACATCCAGAAAAAAACGGATCCCCAAATCCCTGAAAAATATTTGTCCATCTATTTGGAAGCAGAGAAAATATACGGGGTTCCCTGGTATGTGCTTGCCGCTCATCACCGGGTGGAAACCAGGTTTTCAACGATGAAGCCGATGGTCTCGCCGGCCGGCGCCCAAGGCCCGATGCAATTTATGCCGTGCACATTTGTCGGCTGGAAACATCCGTCATGCAGCGGCCTTGGAAAAGGAGACATCCCGAAAAATGAAGAAACGAACCCGGCTGTCATAAAAAAATACGGAGGATATGGCGTCGATGCGGACGGGGACGGGAAAGCAGACCCGTTTAACGATAAAGATGCGATTTTCAGCGCGGCAAATTATTTGTCGAAAAACGGGGCGGCAAACGGGCAGATTCAAAAAGCGGTTTTTGCGTATAACCACAGCCGTAAATACGTGTCCGAAGTGATGCATTATGTACACCTTTATCAAAAAGAAGGTTTAGAAAAAGCAAGCAAGTAAAAAAGGGCGGTTCTGGCCGCCCTTTTTTACTGTTATGCTTTTCTTGCTATTCTTAAAATGAAGCTTAACACAAAGACGAGAATGATGGCCCCGATTAAAGCAGGTATGATGGCCATCCCTGCAATATGCGGCCCCCAATTCCCGAAAATTGCGCCGCCAAGCCATGCACCGACAATCCCAGCAATAATATTTCCGATAATTCCGCCTGGGATGTCCCGGCCCATGATCAATCCTGCAAGCCATCCGATAATCCCACCTACGATTAAATATAGAATAAACGACATTTTCACATTCCTCCTGTTAACTTAAGTTTCATGTCTTTTTATCGAACTTGGTGTACTTATTACCTTTTTTGTACCAGACTAAACATGCGCAGGCGTATTCTAAAACGTCTAAAATGACAAATATGCGGAACTTTTCAGGGGAAAGCGGGAAATCCTCTGGTTTGAAGTTTATAGATCATGCCCGGGATTGTGCTTTTGCCTTGAATGATTCCGGTTTTTAACCTTTTTTGAGCCGCTTAACGGTTCCGGCTGCCCGCTGTTGTTTGCTTTTGGCTGGTTTCTGCGTATATCATTTCCGTCGTTTTTATTTACCATTTTCATCCCTCCAACTATACAATTTGCTTTTTGTAAAGCGGTTATACAGCATACCATGAAAAAAATTGAACATACTATCGTTTGAAGGAGAGATGACAATGCCTTACCATAAAGACAAACAGCAGGCGTTCCAAGCGGCCGAGCAGCACATGGCCTTGACGGAAGACATCTTGCAGAATGTAGAGATGGGAAGTGAAGACGCCGGGCACCAGCTCGCCCATTTGAAAGAAGAAATCAACGAAACGTACCAAGAGATCGAAAATGCACTCGAAGTGGCGAGCGAAACGCAACGGGTGCAATTGGAACAGTTCCGGCGCGATTTGGATACAATCGTAAAACATACAGATTTGCATTAAAGCGGGGAGGAGGATCCCTGCTTTTTTTCATCTGCGCCCGGATCTGGTATAATATAGAATGGTATCAAGCCTGCGACCGGGCGGGGTTCATACATATGAAAAATAATAAACAGGAGGGAATCGAAATGGCTTTGCCAAATTTTGAACAGAATTTACAAAAATATGCGAAATTGCTCGTGACAAAGGGCATCAATGTAAAGCAGGGCGACTGGGTAAAAGTATATATTGCAGTCGACCAGGCAAAACTTGCGCGCCTTGTCGTAAAAGAAGCGTATGCACTAGGCGCGGAAAAAGTAATCGTCGAATGGTCGGATGATGAAATTACAAAACAGCATTATCTGAATCAGCCGCAGGAAGTGCTGACACATATTCCGGATTACAAAATTGCCGAGACGGAAGACCATGTGCTTAACCATAAAGTGAGCCGGCTGTCTATTCTTTCAAGCGATCCCGGCCTGCTCAATGATGTCGATCCGCACAAAGTGGCCGCTTATCAAAATACAGCAGCGAAAGCTTTCAAAGCGCAGCGGGTTGCCACGCAAAATGACGATATCAAATGGACGGTTGCTGCAGCGGCGGGGGCCGGATGGGCAAAAGCAGTATTCCCGGATTTAGAAACCGAAGAAGCACAAGTCGATGCGCTTTGGGATCAGATTTTTAAAACATGCCGTGTCTACGCGGACGACCCGGTTGCCGCCTGGGAACAGCATAAACAGACGTTAAATGAAAAAGCGGCGAAGTTAAACGACATTCAATTCGATGCCCTTCATTATACGGCGCCGGGGACGGACCTTACACTCGGCCTTCCGAAAAACCATATTTGGGCCAGTGCGGGCAGCGTGAACCCGAAAGGCGAAGAATTCATTGCCAATATGCCAACGGAGGAAGTGTTTACTGCACCGGATACGCACAGGATGGAAGGCGTCGTGCGCAGCACAAAACCATTAAGTTATGCAGGCACTTTAATCGAAGGCATTGTTGTCCACTTTAAAGACGGGAAAATCGTCGATATTTCTGCTGAAAAAGGCGAAGAAGCGATCAAAAAACTCGTGTTTGAAAACGAGGGTGCAACAGGGCTCGGGGAAGTTGCGCTTGTACCGGATCCGTCGCCGATTTCACAGTCCGGCATTACATTTTTCAATACATTGTTTGACGAGAATGCCTCGAACCACCTGGCCATTGGTGCAGCCTATCCGACAACGATCCAGGGCGGCACGAAAATGAGCGAAGAAGAACTGTTAAAACACGGCATGAATGTCTCCAATGTCCACGTTGACTTCATGATCGGCTCTGCTGATATGAATATTGACGGCATCAAGCAGGATGGAACCGTTGTGCCGGTATTCCGCAATGGGGACTGGGCCATCTAAAGAAAAACATTAATATTATATTGATAAAGATTCTCAATGGCCAAAACAAAGAAATCAGCCCATAAAGCTGATTTCTTTGCCATCCCATGCTACTGGTTTTTCTTGCGTTTTTTGTTAAACTGTCTTTCTTTTTCCGTTAAAGGCTCGTTTGAAAATTCTTCATTGTATCCGGCGCCTTTCCCTTGCGCTTTTGCCGTATTCATGCCCGGCCGGATATGGTTTGCTTTCTGTCTTGTCACAAGGCTCACCTCCCTGGCCACAGTTTCAGTATGTTGAATAAAGGAAAAATCATACCTTGCCGATAAATTTTTTGCAAACCAAACGACAGGTGATATAATTAAAACTTATCACACACAATAATATTATTGTTATTTACTTATGTCATTTCTTGTAATAAGATGAAACTGTGAGGCGTTTTTTACGAATCATTCTGTTAATCTTTTAAATGATGAAAATATGAATCTTGACAAAGGGGGAAAAGACATGTCCAATGATGTCTTTAAAGCGCGTTCCATTTTTGAAGTAAATGGGAAACGCTATCACTATTACCGCCTAACAGCGCTGCAAGACGCAGGAATCGCCAATGTGTCGCGCCTGCCTTATTCGATTAAAGTGCTGCTTGAATCGGTGCTCCGCCAAATGGACGGCCGCGCGATTACGAAAGAACATGTTGAAGATTTGGCAAAATGGGGATCGGATGAAGTAAAGGACAAAGAAGTCCCGTTTAAGCCGTCACGCGTTATTTTGCAGGATTTTACCGGTGTTCCAGTTGTTGTCGATCTTGCATCGCTCCGCAAAGCGATGGCTGATTTGGGCGGAAACGCGGATAAAATCAATCCGGAAGTACCGGTTGACCTTGTGATCGACCACTCGGTTCAGGTTGATAAATACGGTGCGCCGGATGCCCTTCAGGTGAATATGGATTTTGAATTCAAACGCAATGCCGAACGCTATAAATTTTTAAACTGGGCCCAAAAAGCGTTTGACAATTACCGTGCCGTTCCGCCTGCAACGGGGATTGTCCACCAGGTAAACCTTGAGTATCTGGCAAGTGTCGTCCATGAAAAAGAACTGGAAAACGGCGAATATGAAACGTATCCGGATACCCTCGTCGGGACCGATTCCCATACGACAATGGTCAATGGACTCGGGGTGCTCGGATGGGGTGTCGGCGGTATCGAAGCGGAAGCCGGCATGCTCGGCCAGCCTTCGTATTTCCCAATTCCGGAAGTTATCGGCGTAAAAATGACCGGATCGCTTCCGAACGGGGCAACCGCAACCGACCTTGCGTTAAAAGTCACCCAGCTTTTGCGCCAAAAAGGCGTGGTCGGCAAATTTGTCGAATTCTTTGGCCCGGGCGTCTCAACGCTGCCGCTTGCAGACCGTGCGACGATTGCAAACATGGCGCCTGAATACGGGGCAACTTGCGGTTTCTTCCCGGTTGACGATGAGTCGCTTGCCTATTTGCGCTTAACCGGCCGCAGCGAAGAACATGTAAAAGTGGTGGAAACTTACTTGAAAGAAAACGGCATGTTCTTTACGCCGGACAAAGAAGACCCGGTTTATACGGATGTGCTTGAACTGAACCTTTCTGAAATTGAAGCCAACCTTTCCGGCCCGAAACGCCCGCAGGATTTGATTCCGTTATCGCAAATGCAGTCTGCTTTCCAAAAAGCGATTACGGCGCCTGCCGGCAACCAAGGTTTCGGACTGGATGAAAAAGAGCTCGATAAAGAAGCTGTGATCCATTTTAACAACGGCGAAACAGCTGCGATAAAAACCGGCGCAGTCGCCATTGCAGCGATTACGAGCTGCACAAACACTTCAAACCCTTACGTTATGCTCGGGGCCGGCCTGCTTGCGAAAAAAGCGGTTGAAAAAGGGCTGGAAGTGCCGAAATATGTGAAAACATCGCTTGCGCCTGGATCAAAAGTCGTGACCGGCTACTTAAAAGACTCCGGTTTAATGCCGTACCTCGAACAACTTGGCTTTAACCTGGTCGGTTATGGTTGTACAACCTGTATCGGAAACTCCGGTCCGTTGAAGGAAGAAATTGAAAAAACCATCATGGACAATGATTTGCTCGTAACGAGTGTCCTTTCCGGGAACCGGAATTTTGAAGGCCGGATCCATCCGCTTGTCAAAGCCAACTATCTGGCTTCGCCGCCGCTTGTCGTTGCTTATGCGCTCGCAGGAACGGTGAATATCGATTTAAACCATGACCCGATCGGCAAAGACAAAGACGGCCAAGACGTCTACCTGAAGGATATTTGGCCGCAAGCGGATGAAATCAAAGAAAATGTTCAAAAAGTCGTCACGCCGGAACTGTTCCGCAAACAATATGAAAACGTCTTTACCGACAATGAACGGTGGAATGCGATCGAAACGAGCGACGAACCGTTGTATACATGGGATGCAGAATCGACTTACATTCAAAATCCGCCGTTCTTTGAAAATCTCTCGCCTGAACCGGGCGAAGTACAGCCGCTGTCGAGCCTGCGCGTCATCGGCAAATTCGGCGATTCGGTGACAACGGACCATATTTCGCCTGCAGGTGCGATCGGCAAAGACACCCCTGCCGGAAAATACCTGTTGTCAAAAGGAGTCGAACCGCGTGACTTTAACTCTTATGGTTCCCGTCGCGGCAACCATGAAGTCATGATGCGCGGAACATTTGCCAACATCCGCATCCGCAACCAAATTGCACCGGGTACGGAAGGCGGCTACACGACTTACTGGCCGACGAATGAAGTGACGTCGATTTATGATGCAGCCATGCGTTATAAAGAAAACGGCACCGGCCTTGTGGTTCTTGCCGGCAAAGATTACGGCATGGGCTCATCGCGCGACTGGGCGGCAAAAGGCACATACCTGCTTGGCATTAAAACCGTGATTGCGGAAAGCTTTGAACGGATCCACCGTTCCAACCTCGTTCTCATGGGCGTGCTGCCGCTGCAGTTCAAAAAAGGGGAAAATGCCGACACACTCGGCTTATCCGGCAAAGAAACATTTGATGTCCATATTGACGAAAATGTTAAACCGCATGACTGGATAAAAGTGACGGCTACCGACGAAAACGGGAAGAAAACGGAATTTGAAGCGCTTGTCCGTTTCGATTCCGATGTAGAAATTGACTATTACCGCCACGGCGGCATCCTGCAAATGGTGCTGCGCGAAAAACTACAGCAGTCCAAAAATGAAGTGAAATCAAAATCATAATGTTTAAAAAAGCTGCGGCCAAAGCCGCAGCTTTTTTTGAATCAAATTTATAATTTTTCCCATAATTGCCCATACTAAGTAAAAATACTTGTAAGGAGTGGCAAATATGAGAAAAACCCATAAAAAGACCCTTTCGGATCTTGTTGCCGAAAATAAACAGGAACTGTTGCGCGACAGGGATGCGCTGATGCGGATAGAAGAACGGCTGGACCGGAAACACGAGATGAAATTAGCAGAATAAGCCACTGTTTGTGAATCATAATCCGCTTTCCTCCTGGGGAAAATGTATAAGGAGGGGGGAGATAGGATGGGCAACCCAAACAAGAAAAGCAAATATTTCGTTCCCGATCATCTTGGCACGCAGCCGCGCGGATTTTCCGGCAATAAGGGGAAGAAGATGCAGGACCGTTCGGGACAGCACGCCCAGGTGATACAGACAAAAGGGGAGTAGCTTTCACAGCCGAAGGAGGAGAA
Organism: Weizmannia sp. FSL K6-3076; assembly: GCF_038007245.1. Lineage (NCBI taxonomy): Bacteria > Bacillati > Bacillota > Bacilli > Caryophanales > Bacillaceae > Heyndrickxia > Weizmannia sp. FSL K6-3076. The sequence goes on from NZ_JBBOWU010000001.1 coordinate 1,535,772, forward strand.
CACAATGGCGCATAACCGACCGAAACCGGACGACCGCAGCGATAATGTGGAAAAACTGCAAAACATGATCCACAATACGATCGAAAACATGGAAAGCGCGGAAGAATCGCTTGCCGTTACAAGCGATGAAACGCAAATCCAACAAATAAAGGAAAAAAATGAGCGGCGCCGTGAAAGCCTCGAAGCGATGAGAACCGAGGTAAAAGACGAAGCCGCATACAAACAGCAGCAATAAACGAAAACGGCCTTTCGACGGAAAACAGCAGCGTTTCTTTGGAACCACGCCTTTTCCCTCTCGGAAAGGCCGTTTTTTCTCTCCTTTTGCTGCGACCATGCGTGCATCCGAAGTTTTCCCGGCCCCGTATCAGGCATCCTTTTAGGAGGGGGAATTTTCTTTATGCTAAAATAAAATTGACTGTACATATGAAAGAGGTGTCCGGGATGTTTGTATCAGAAACAGAAGTCAAAGTGCGGTATGCAGAAACAGACCAAATGGGGGTTGTGTACCACGCCAATTACCTGATTTGGATGGAAGTGGGGCGGACGAAATTAATCGAAGACCTTGGCTTCCGTTATGCGGATATGGAAAAAGACGGGATTTTGTCGCCGGTCATCGATATTCAAATTTCATACAAAAAACCGGCCCGTTACGGGGAAACAGTGACCGTAAAAACATGGGTCGATGCATATGACGGGCTGCGCGTAACGTACGGCTATGAGATTTACACAGAAACCGGCGACCTTGCCGTGGCCGCGAGTTCAACACATGTCTGCGTAAAGAAAGACAGCTTCCGACCGGTTTCGTTCCGCCGCCTCTACCCAAAATGGCATGAAGCATATGAAAAAGCAAAAAAATCATAAAGCGGGGGGATGGATTTGGCTTTTGGCATACACCGCAACCAGCTTAAAGCGTGGAAAGCGGCGATTGACCGCGGGGAGATTGCGTTTTTAACGCATTTTTGGCTGGACGACCGTTTCCCCGGCGCAAAATCGGTCACAAAAGTCGGCTGTAAAGATCTGGAGAAACTCGCTGCATGGGGAGCACGCTACCAGCTGAAAAAAGAATGGATTCATGTCCGTAAAGACGGTTACAGCCATTTCGACCTGCTTGGCAGGAAGCAGCGAGAAATTTTGCAAAAAGAAGGGCGCCTTGCGGAAGCAAAAAAATTTTTAAAATGAAAAACCGGCATCACTGGCAGCAAAAAAGCAAAAGCTGCCGGATGATCCCGGTTTTAACCTTTTTTATATTCATATACCGGTTCATCCCGTTTCGGGTCATACCCGATATACAAATCATGGCCGTCAAAATACCATTCGTCCGTGCCTTCAATGAAAAAAGCATGGCCGTTCCGTTCAACGGCCGCCACCGGATCGTCGGGAACGTCTTTTTGAACACCAAGTGAAAACCCGTGTTGGACAGGCGTGGAGCCGCCGTATTTGGCAAAAAAACGGACGGACTCGCCGTCGTCCAGTTCCAGTTCCCTTTTAAACCAGTTTACTGCCTCATCTGTAATGTGCATTTTCATGCCGCCACTTCCTTCCAACTGCCTTTTACATTTTCATTATAGACCAAAGCACGTTTTTTCCCTAACCTTTTGCCTTCGTTTACCGGCCCCGGGTTATAGGAAACATCAGATTTAGAAACAATGGCTGCCTTACAGCCACTTGACTTTTGGCTCGGTCTTATTTTTAATCCGCTTAATATTGGCTTTATGGCGGTAAATAATGAAAGAGGCAAGCGCCAGAACGATGACGAACAGCGGCCAGTCATGTGTTGCAATCATATAAATGAGCGTATACAGGATGCCAAAAACAGCCGCCATGATAGAAGAAAGCGAAACGTATTTGCTCCATTTTAATGTAATCAAAAAAACGATGATGACCATGACAAACAATGGCCATTGATAGGCAAGAACAACGCCGGCGGAAGTTGCCACCGCTTTGCCGCCTTTAAATTTGGCAAATACCGGAAGCATATGGCCGATAACAGCGATCATCCCGATTAAAAGCGGGTGCACCGTATGCTCCAGGCCAAAAAAGTGGGGCAATAAGGTGGCGATTGTCCCTTTCAGAATATCCACCACTGTTACGACACTGCCGGCTTTGAACCCGAGCACACGGAACGTATTGGTCGCACCGAGATTTCCGCTGCCGTGTTCGCGGATGTCTATACCGTAAAAAAGCTTACCAACGATCAGGCCTGTCGGGATTGAGCCGAGCAGGTAAGCCAAAAGGATCATCAGGACAATATTCATGTACAAAACTCCTTGGAAAAAATCTATGCTTATTGTAGCATGTTCTTAAAGGAAAGAGGAATATTTTTTGCCGATTCCGTGCAGATTTTCTAACCGAGCAGGAATTGGAAAAGATCAAGCGAATGTTTAAGTTGGGATCAGACTGGCGAAAGTACAAGAAAGGAGAGGTGTTGATCAAATGGCAATCGAAAATCCGAGCAGGGAAGAAATCAGGGAAATTTTACAAAAAGCAAAACGAATTGCAGTGGTTGGCTTGAGCAATAACCCGGAAAAAACATCTTATACGGTAGCCAAAGCCATGCAGGATGCCGGCTATGAGATTATTCCGGTCAATCCGAAAGCAACGGAAATTCTCGGGGAAAAGGCTGTCCCGAGCTTAAAAGATATCGAAGGCCATGTGGACATTGTGGATATTTTCAGGCGGCCCGAATATTTGCCGGAGCTGGCACGGGAGTTTGATGAAATCGATGCGGACGTTTTCTGGGCGCAGCTCGGCATCGAAAACGAGGAAGCATACCGGTTTTTAAAAGAAAAAGGCTATACCGTTGTGATGAACCGCTGCATTAAAGTGGAACATGCCCTGACAAAATAGGCTTTTTCAAGCAGGCGCCAGCTTAAAGGGCGCTTGCTTTCTTTATATTTTCCCAATAAAACGGCCGTTTACTGGAGAAGTTTTTATAACCGTTGCTTTGCCCCTCCCGTTCCCGTCACTTCCGCATGCCCTTTTACAAATTCCGTTTTATCGTTAAAATGAGTATGATAAAAACGGCAAATGATGTTATAATGAGAACGAATATTTGTTCTTATGAACGCCGGTGCACGTGCTTTGCAATTGAAAGGGGAATAGATGTGGCGAAGAAACAAAATATATTGGAATATAATGATGATGCAATCCAGGTGCTGGAAGGGCTGGAGGCCGTAAGGAAAAGGCCGGGCATGTACATCGGGTCGACCGATGCGCGCGGTTTGCACCATCTTGTCTATGAAATCGTCGACAATGCGGTGGATGAGGCGTTGTCCGGGTACGGAAACCATATCATCGTCAACATTCACAAAGATAACAGCATCAGCGTCCAGGACTTCGGGCGCGGCATGCCGGTCGGGATGCACAAGCTCGGTAAGCCGACGACAGAAGTGATCTTGACGATTTTGCACGCCGGCGGAAAATTTGGGCAGGGCGGCTATAAAACGAGCGGCGGCCTGCACGGTGTCGGCGCGTCCGTCGTCAATGCCCTGTCGGAATGGCTTGTTGTTACCATACATCGCGACGGTTACGTGTATGAACAGCGTTTCCGTGACGGCGGCAAACCGGAAACAACGCTCGAGAAAACCGGGAAAACCAATAAGACCGGCACAACGATCCATTTTAAACCCGACCCGTCCATTTTTAGCACCATCACTTTTAACTACGATACATTATGCGAACGGCTGCGCGAATCGGCCTTTCTTTTAAAAGGGTTAAAAATTGAAATCACTGATGAACGTTTCGGGCGGCATGATCTGTTCCACTACGAAAACGGCATTGAAGCCTTTGTCCAGTACTTGAACGAAGGAAAAGAAGTGCTCCATCCGGTTGTGTTTATCGAGGGGGAAACAAACGGAATCGAAGCGGAATTTGCGTTTCAGTTTAACGACGGCTTTTCGGAAAACATTTTATCTTTCGTGAACAACGTGCGCACGAAAGACGGCGGCACGCACGAAGCCGGGGCAAAAACGGCATTGACGCGCGTCGTGAACGATTATGCAAGAAAAACCGGGCTGTTAAAAGAAAAAGATAAAAACTTAGAAGGGACGGATATCCGCGAAGGGCTGTCCGCCATTATTTCCGTCCGCATTCCGGAAGAACTGCTCCAATTTGAAGGACAAACGAAAGGGAAACTTGGCACAAGTGAAGCCCGCTCTGCAGTTGATACGATTGTTTCGGAACACCTTTCTTATTTTCTTGAAGAAAACCCGGATACGAGCAATCTTTTAATCCGGAAAGCCATCAAGGCGTCGCAGGCAAGGGAAGCAGCGAGGAAAGCACGGGAAGAAGCGAGAAGTGGCAAAAAGCGGAAGAAATCGGAAACGACTTTGTCCGGAAAGCTGACGCCGGCGCAAAGCCGCAATCCGCAGCGGAACGAACTGTATCTCGTTGAAGGGGATTCCGCGGGCGGTTCTGCGAAACAGGGGCGCGACCGGAAATTCCAGGCTGTTTTGCCGCTGCGCGGAAAAGTCATCAATACGGAAAAAGCAAAGCTTGCGGATATTTTTAAAAATGAAGAAATCAATACCATTATTTATACGATTGGTGCCGGCGTCGGCCCTGAATTCAATTTGGAAGACGTCAATTACGACAAAGTCATTATTATGACCGATGCCGACACGGACGGTGCCCACATCCAGGTGCTGCTTCTTACGTTCTTTTACCGCTATATGCGGCCTTTGATTGAAGCGGGAAAAGTGTACATCGCGCTGCCACCGCTTTATAAAGTCAGCAAAGGCACCGGCAGGAAAGAAATCGTGGAATATGCTTGGACCGAAAAAGAACTGGATGAAACGATCAAAAAAGTCGGGCGTGGCTATATCCTGCAGCGTTATAAAGGGCTCGGTGAAATGAACGCCGACCAGCTTTGGGAAACGACGATGAATCCGGAAACGCGGACTTTGATCCGTGTCCGTATTGATGATGCGGCCCGGGCTGAACGGCGGGTGACCACGCTTATGGGCGATAAGGTCGAACCGCGTCGGCAATGGATTGAAAGCCATGTGGAATTCGGGCTTGAAGACGACACCAATATTTTAGACAATGAGAATTTGATGATTGAGGAAGGGGACATGAACGGATGAAGACGGCTGAACGTTTTCAAGATTTGCCTTTGGAAGAGGTGCTGGGCGACCGCTTCGGCCGGTACAGCAAATATATTATCCAGGATCGTGCCCTTCCGGATGCGCGGGACGGCCTGAAGCCGGTGCAGCGGCGGATTCTTTATGCGATGCATGTAGAGGGCAACACTGCTGACAAGCATTTCCGGAAATCGGCAAAAACGGTCGGCAACGTCATCGGCAATTACCATCCGCACGGGGATTCTTCCGTTTATGAAGCGATGGTGCGGATGAGCCAGGACTGGAAGCTGCGAAACGTGCTCATCGAGATGCACGGCAATAACGGGAGCATTGACGGCGACCCGGCCGCGGCTATGCGGTATACAGAAGCAAGGCTCGCTCCGATTGCATCCGAACTCCTTCATGATATTGATAAAGAAACGGTTAAATTTATCCCGAATTTCGATGATACCGCAAATGAGCCGGTTGTGCTGCCCGCCCGGTTTCCCAACCTGCTCGTGAACGGATCGACCGGCATCTCGGCTGGATATGCAACTGAAATTCCGCCGCATCACCTCGGGGAAATCATTGACGGGGCCATCATGCGGATGGAAAACCCGGACTGTACGGTAGAAGATTTGATGACGGTCATAAAAGGCCCTGATTTTCCAACAGGCGGCATTGTCCAGGGAATTGACGGAATTAAAAAAGCGTATGAAACCGGAAAAGGCAAAATGGTCGTAAGAGGCAGGACATCGATCGAAGAGATCCGCGGCGGGCGAAAGCAGATTGTCATCGCAGAGATTCCTTATGAAGTCAATAAAGCCAATCTTGTCAAAAAAATCGACGAGCTCCGGATTGACCGGAAAGTGGAAGGCATATCTGAAGTCCGCGATGAAACCGACCGGACCGGGCTCCGGATTGTGATCGAACTGAAAAAAGATGCGGATGCAGATAGCGTCCTGAATTATTTATTCAAAAACACCGATCTCCAGGTATCATACAATTTCAACATGGTGGCCATCCATAACCGTCGGCCGCAGCTGATGGGCCTCCGTGAACTGCTCGATGCTTATATTGAACACCAGAAAGAAGTGGTCACAAAAAGGACGGAATTCGATCTCAAAAAAGCGCGTGACCGCAAGCATATTGTTGACGGCCTGATGAAGGCACTTTCCATCCTGGATGAAGTCATTGCGGCGATTCGGGCATCCAAAGATAAAAAAGATGCAAAAGCGAACTTAATCGCAAAGTTTGCTTTTACCGAACCCCAGGCTGAAGCGATTGTCACGCTGCAGCTCTACCGCCTGACCAATACGGATATTACGACGCTGGAGAATGAAGCGGCAGACCTTGAGAAAAAAATTGAGACCTATCTCGCGATTTTATCCAGTGAGAAAAAACTGTTTACGGTGATCAAAAAAGAACTGAGAGATATCCGGAAAAAATACGCGGATAACAGAAGGACAACGATTGAAGCGGAAATACAGGAATTAAAAATCAATCTGGAAGCGATGATCCCGAATGAAGATGTGATGGTCACCATTACAAAAGACGGTTATATCAAACGGACAAGCCTCCGTTCATATACCGCTTCAAACGGCCGGGACCTTGCTATTAAAGATAGCGACCGCCTGCTCTTTAAACAGCAGCTCAATACCGTCCAGACGGTGCTGCTTTTCACAAATAAAGGGAGCTATATCTATTTGCCGGTCCATGAACTGCCGGATATCCGCTGGAAAGATCTCGGGCAGCATGTTTCCAATCTTGTGACGCTTGAACGCGATGAAGGCATCATCAAAGTGCTCCCGATTGAAGATTTCAACCAGCCGCAGTTTATTTTGTTTTTCACGAAAAACGGCATGGCGAAGAAAACGGAATTGCAGCAATACCAGGCACAGCGCTATTCGAAAGCCCTCGTTGCAATCAACTTAAAGGGCGATGATGAAGTGCTCGATGTTCACCTGACAGACGGCTCGAAAGAAGTCTTCCTCGCTTCCCGCCTCGGTTACGGGCTCCGGTTTGATGAAGCGGAAATCAGCGTTGTCGGCCAGCGGGCAGCAGGGGTAAAAGGCATGAACCTAAAAGAAGGCGACAGGCTCGTTAGCGGGAAAATCATTGAAGATCCGGAAAAAGACAAAGTATTTATTGCCACCCAAAGAGGAGCCGTCAAGAAGATGAAAGTGTCCGAATTTGACAAAACAAGCCGGGCCAAACGCGGTGTCATCATGCTGCGCGAATTAAAAGCCCATCCGCACCGGATCGCCGGAGCCGTGATTGCAGGCGACGATGAAACCGTCTCGGTCATCACGGAAAAAGGGCATCAGGAAGACATTCGGCTCCATGATTTGCGCGACCATGACCGTTATTCAAATGGCTCATTTGCCATTGATGAAGAAGAGAACGGGACAGTGGCAGAAGTATGGAAGCAGGAACCGGAAGAGGGTGCTGCGGAAGAAAACGATTGAAAAAAGTGTTTGCCGTTTTCGGCAAACACTTTTTTCATCTTCAGGCAAGTTTTACATAATTCTATTCTTGCGGCGTATCCTAAAGGAAAACGGATGCGGGGTGAGAAGATGAAAAAAGAATACATGCTTGCACTGCTCGCATTATGGTTTATGGCAGCCGGCACGGTTGTGATCGCGGACGCGGGCGGGAAGACGAAAGCCGGCAAAACGGTGATTCACCGGTACGAGGCGGATGTAACCGGCGACGGAAAAAAGGATGCGATTGTATTGGAAGGCATCCCGTTTGCAGCCGGCAGCCCGTATATGAAAAAAATTTGGGCGCGGATTGCCACGTCGGAAGGAAAGAAATATAAATTGCCGTATGAGCCTGGGTATGAACCGGAAATCCAGTTCATCGATCTCAACCATGACGGCGTAAAGGACATGCTTGGATCAAGCAACAGCGGCGGAAGCGGGGGCATAAACCAGTACCGCCTCGATACGCTGAAAGGCGGCATTTTAAAACATTTGCCGATGCCGCCCGTGTTAAAGCTTAGCGGCAAATTTGAAAATGCATTGTCGGCCAGGCTCAACATTGAAAATACGAACGAAACATTTTTGATTGATTTAAGAAAACGGAAAAAAGATTATATCCGGCTCGGTATTTACCGAAAGGACGGAATGCTCAATGAGCCGTTTGAACTGATGATCGATCCGGCGGCGGTTTACAAACCGGTGAAAATAAAAGGCAAAAAAGGCGTCGGGCTCGAAGGTTTCCAGCAAGTAAGCGGTGCCTACCATGCAGATAAACTCGGCAACGTAAAGGCAACATGGTATTTTAAAGACGGAAAATGGATCCTGGTTCGTGCCAAATGGCAGCCTACAAACGCATAAAAAAACTCCCGGCGGGGGAGTTTTTTTATTGCGGATTCGAAAATTGAAAATGTTTTTGCGCAAAAATAGATTATAATAGTAATAAATTCCAAACAAAACAGGGGTAGAGCAGATTGGACAGACAAAAAAGCAAGTACAGATGGGTTGTTTTTTTCGCGGTGCTGTTTTCCTACATGGTGATTGTCAGCCAGCGAACGGCGCCAGGCTTGATTTCGGATAAACTGATGAGCGAGTTTCATATGACAGCGTCCGTCATCGGTTTATTGACAGGTGCGCAGTTTCTCGCTTATGCGGGGCTGCAAATTCCGATTGGGATTTTTTCCGACCGGTTCGGGCCGAACGTTTTTTTGGTCACAGGCACTTTATTCAGTGGCATCGGCACGTTCTTATACAGCATTTCGCCGAATGAAGCCTGTTTGCTCGTATCCAGGGTGCTTGCCGGCATGGGGGATGCGACCATTTGGATTAATCTTGTCTTGATTTTAAGTCAGTGGTTTTATGCGAAAGAGTTTGTCGGGCTGATCGGTTATGCCGGCATGGCCGGAAGCGTGGGTTCTTTGCTCGCAACCGTTCCGCTAACGGCCTGGATTTCAGCTTCGGGATGGCGCCAGCCGTTTTTTGTAACCGGTATTCTGCTCCTCGCAAGTACGGTGATGCTGTATGTCGTGCTGATCCGACTCCCGCAAAAGCGGGAAGGGGGAACGCATGCGAATACAAAAGTCCGCCATGAAAAAATGCTTTTGGTTCTAAAGCGGATCTTGAAAAGCAGGCAGGCGAGGGCTGCATTTTTATGCCATTTCGGACTTGTCGGCACATATGTTGGTTTTATTGGTACATGGGCTGTGCCGTACGGGATGCATATTTTCGGCATGAACCGCCCGGAAGCGAGCCAGCTGGTCATGACAGGATTAATCGGAGCAATTATCGGCGCGCCGGTTACCGGATGGATCGCAAGCAGACTCGGTTCAAGGAAGAAGCCATATTTGCTGATTCAAACCCTGATTTTTCTGGCATGGACGGTTTTCTTTTTGAGCGGGGGCAAACCGCCGTTATTTTTCGCGGTGCTGTTAATGTTTGTCATCGGATATGGTAATGGTGCAAGCGCGCTGACGTTTGCGGTCGTCCGCCACTCCTTTGACGTAAGGGAAGTCGGATCGGTTTCCGGATTTGCCAATACCGGCGGCTTTTTAAGCGCGGTGCTTTTGCCGAGCTTGTTTGGAAAAGTGCTGGACCATTTTCATGCTGAAGCGAGTGTGGTCGGTTATCATTACGGCTTTTTAATCCCGGCGTTCTTTTCGCTTTTTGGCGTGCTCGGGACGGTGATGATCCGGGAGAAAATCCGCGCCGGAGAGAATCAGGCAGCATAAAAATTTTTAAACGGTGCACAGCAGTTGCCTGTTTTACATGAAATAAAAATTTTTAAAAAAAACCGGTAAAATGGTTCACGCATCCTTTTAAATGTGTTATACTAATGAACGATAAGTATAACACATTTGTCAAACAGTGCATATACTGATGGCATACGGGAGGGGCAGTGAAAAGAAACCATATACATACGGAGCCATTTTCCGGTTCGAAAAGGATGGGAACCATACATGGAACAAAAAGAAATTGTGCATATCATCTCGGACTCGGTCGGAGAAACGGCTGAATTTGTTGTAAAAGCGGTTGCTGCGCAGTTTAACGGCGGACACATCGAAATCAGGCGGCATCCGCATGTGGAAGAAACAGACGATATCGAACCGGTGATTGAGACGGCAAAAAAACAAAATGCCATCATTGCTTACACGATCGTCGTTACCCCTTTGAAAGCATACATTGACCGCCGTGCCAGCGAAGAAGGGATCATTGCGGTCGACCTGATGAATCCGTTGATGGAAGCTTTTATGAAAAAGTTTCACAAGGAGCCGTACCACCGTCCGAAGTTAATGCGCAAGCTGGATCAGGAATATTTTAAAAAAATTGAAGCAATTGAGTTTGCCGTGAAATATGATGACGGGCGCGATCCAACCGGACTGAAAAAGGCGGACATTGTCCTACTCGGCGTCTCCCGGACGTCGAAAACACCGTTGTCGATGTATTTGGCACATCACAGCTTTAAGGTGGCAAATGTTCCGATCGTGCCGGAAATCGCGCCGCCTGATGAGTTGTTTTCCATCCCACGGGAAAAATGCGTCGGGCTGATGATATCGCCTGAAAAACTGAATGAAATCCGAAGAGAACGGATCAAAGCAATGGGTTTAAAATCGGACGCCAATTATGCGAGCTTTGAACGGATTTATGAAGAACTTGTATACGCGGAAAATTTGATGCGGAAACTCAGATGCCCGATCATTGATGTTTCGAACAAAGCGGTGGAAGAAACAGCAAGCCTTATTATTGAAATGTTCAAAAACAGGGAGGAGCTGCTCAAATGACAAAATTTGTCTACTTGTTCAACGAAGGGAACAGCCATATGCGTGACCTGCTTGGCGGCAAAGGAGCCAATCTGGCGGAAATGACAAACATCGGCCTGCCGGTGCCGTTCGGATTCACGATTACAACCGAGGCATGCAATGACTATTATTCAAACGGCAAAAAAATTTCAGATGCAGTCGAAACACAAATGGAAGAAGCGCTTTTGAAACTGGAAGAAAAAACCGGCAAAAAACTGGGCGGGAACGAGAACCCGCTGCTCGTCTCCGTCCGTTCCGGCTCTGTGTTTTCGATGCCGGGGATGATGGATACGGTACTGAACCTCGGCATGAACGATGAGACCGTGGAAGCCGTTGCGAAACTGACCGGCAATCCGCGCTTTGCCTATGATTCGTACCGCCGGTTTATCCAAATGTTTTCTGACGTGGTGCTCGGGATCGAGGTATACCATTTCGAACATTTGCTTGAACAAACCCGGGAACAAAAAGGGTATACAGCTGATCCGGAAATGACTGCGGAAGACTGGAAAGACATCATTGCCGGCTATAAAAAGATCGTTAAAAAACATACGAAACAGGATTTTCCGCAAGACCCGAAAACGCAACTGTACCTTGCCGTAAATGCCGTTTTTGATTCGTGGAATAACCAGCGTGCCATTGTATACCGCCGCCTGAATAAAATTCCGGACCATCTTGGGACCGCTGTCAATATCCAAAGCATGGTATTCGGAAATATGGGGGATGATTCCGGAACCGGCGTCGCTTTTACACGGAACCCGTCAACAGGCGAACGCGTGCTGTACGGCGAATATTTAATCAATGCCCAAGGCGAAGATGTCGTTGCCGGTATCCGCACCCCGCAGCCGATCCAGGTACTGGCAAAAGACATGCCGGAAGTGTACCGCCAGTTTGTAAAAACAAGCAAATTATTGGAAGAACATTACCAAGATATGCAGGATATTGAATTTACGGTGGAACGCGGCAAACTGTACCTGCTACAAACCCGGAACGGCAAACGGACGGCGCAGGCTGCGATCCGCATCGCCGTTGAAATGGTGAAGGAAGGCATTCTCGATAAAAAGACAGCGCTTTTAAGAGTCGATCCGGATCAGATGAACCAGCTCTTGCACCGCCGCATTGATGGTTCCGCGACTAAAAACCATCTTGCAAAAGGGCTGCCGGCATCCCCTGGAGCTGCAACCGGCACCGTTGTGTTTGATGCTGATGAAGCGGAACGGCTCGGCAAGGAAGGGGAAAAAGTGATTTTGGTCCGCCCCGAAACGACACCGGATGATATTCACGGCATTGTTGCATCCCAGGCGGTTGTGACAAGCCGCGGCGGGATGACGAGCCATGCGGCGGTTGTCGCGCGCGGGATGGGGAAAGCGTGCATCTGCGGCTGCGAATCTATGAAAATCGATTTGAAAGCAAAACAATTTACGGTCGGTGACACCGTTGTCCGTTATGGGGATGTCATCACGATTGACGGTTCGACAGGTGAAGTGATGCTCGGCGAAGTCCCGATGATTGACCCTGAGCTTTCCGGCGAATTCAAAACGCTGCTTGAATGGGCGGATGAGGTGCGCGATCTCGGCGTGCGCGCCAATGCTGACAACCCAACGGATGCGAAAAAATCGCTCGAATTCGGTGCAGACGGCATCGGCCTTTGCCGGACGGAGCATATGTTCATGGATATTAAGCGCGTGCCGATCGTTCAGGAAATGATCCTCGCCGAGACTTTGGAAGAACGCGAAAAAGCTTTAGATAAACTGCTTCCGATGCAGCAGGGCGATTTTGAAGGCATCTTTGAGGAAATGGCCGGCCATCCGGTGACAATCCGCCTGCTCGATCCGCCAATGCACGAATTTTTGCCGGATAAGGAAGAACTGCTCGTAGAAGTAACAAAACTGCAGCTTACGGCACCAGAATCAAAAGAACTGGAAGAAAAAGAATACTTGCTGAAAAAAGTCCAGCATCTTGCTGAATTCAATCCGATGCTCGGCCACCGCGGCTGCCGGCTCGGCGTGATTTTCCCTGAAATCTACGAAATGCAGGTCAAGGCGATTTTTTACGCTGCCGCTGCCGTTCTGCAAAAAGGGATAAAAGTTCAGCCGGAAATTATGATTCCACTTGTCGGCCATGTGAATGAGCTGAAACGGATGCGCGCGCTTGTGACGGACATGGCGAATCAGGTCATGGAGGAAAAAGGCTTGAAATTCGATTATACGGTCGGCACGATGATCGAAATTCCGCGCGCCGCCCTCACCGCAGACCAAATTGCAGAAGAAGCGGATTTCTTCTCGTTTGGTACGAATGACTTGACGCAAACGACGTTCGGCTTTAGCCGTGACGATGCGGAAGGAAAATTCTTGCAACAGTACATCGAGCAAAAAGTGCTGCCGGAAAATCCGTTTGCCGTCCTTGATCAGGAAGGCGTCGGCAAACTTGTCGAAACCGGTGTCAAACTCGGCCGTCAGACAAAACCGGGCTTAAAAACCGGCATTTGCGGCGAACACGGCGGGGAAAAAAGCTCGATCGAATTCTGCTACAAAACCGGCCTGAACTACGTCAGCTGTTCGCCTTACCGCGTACCGCTCGCAAGGCTCGCCGCTGCACAGGCCACCATCCGGAACAAAAAAGAAGACACCGACAAAGTGACAGTCGCTGCAAAATAAATCATTTTCCTTAAGGCACACGGTGGATTGCCCCCGTGTGCTTTTTTCTGCGCAAGTCCATGAAATAGGCATGCCGGGGGTGTAAAGAAGCCATAAGCAAATCTTATCAAATGAGTTGTCAAAGCCATTATTTAAATGACAAAAGAATGAATGTAAGATGAATGTAAGGAGGGATGAGATTGGCATTTAATTTTATCGCAATCGACCATGTTCAGCTTGCTGCTCCACGTGGCAGTGAGCAGACAGCAAAAAAGTTTTACGCAGAAATCCTCGGATTTACGGAAATTGAAAAACCAGCAGAATTGAAAAAACGCGGCGGCTGCTGGTTTCAAAACGGAAAAATACAAATCCACATCGGCATTGAAGAGCCTTTTTCACCCGCCAAAAAAGCGCATCCTGCATTTGAAGTCAGAAATCTCGAAAGCTTGAAAGAAAGGTTTACCCACTATCAAATGAAGTGGACAGAAGACGGTAAACTACCAGGGGCAGCGCGCATTTACGCAACAGATCCATTCGGAAACAGGCTGGAATTTTTAGAATGGAAGAGCAAGTAAAAAAACGTGCGAAATGGTGAAATGAGAAATTGGCAGGGGGTGGAATATGGCTGTAAATTGCACAATGATGAAAGCGAATCTCCCGTCCGGAAATCCAAAATGCATGCATGCCTGACCGGGTCTTGGTTAAAGTAACAATGACGGGCGGAAAGGAGGCACGACATGGACAATACGCATGGATTTGTGCAGAAGCTGAATGAACAGCAAAAGAAACAGGAACAAAACAAAAAACGGCAGGGGAACGGAAACCCAAGTGAAAAGCTGCCGACAAACCGGCATTAAAAAAATGGCGTGTGGGATACACGCCATTTTTCAAAAGAACGGGACAGCCACGCTCTAAAAACGGGAATTGGTTTACATAATAATATTATAAAAAACCACACATTTCTTTTCCGCTGTTGGGAAGATGTCTGTTTATCCTGAAAATGGAAAAGGCAGCCAATCAGATGGCTGACTGGTTGCCCATGTTTTCTTCCATTTTCATGCTTCGCGCGATTTGTTGTGCATGGCGCTTCGCTTCTTTCACGGACTTTCCTTTTACCGTAATCAATCGTCCGTCAATAATGAAGTTGAAAATTCTGGTTCTCATATGCTATCACCTCTTCTTTGTTTACCCATTGTTCTTTTTTTAAAACATATGCTTCTTTCGGAAAGTTTTTCAGAAGTTGAAGATGCAGTGAGTAGAAAAATATTGCAGCGGGCAGTTTCATGTTATCCGTCGTGCGCAGGGATTTTTTGCGGAACTCGGGCTTTACATTTATAGAATTATAACAGATAAACGAAAAAAATACAACATATTGATATGGAAAGAGTTTTTCTGCCCATATTTTGAAAAGCGCTGCATTCATTTGGACGGGCAACAGGAGAGGGTTTTCACTATTTTTAAAATGTTTAAAATAAATCAGAATCCTGTTATAATGGGATAAAGGCGAATGGGGAGGCATATGGCCACTTTTGTGATGGATGTCGTGAGTTGAACACTCGTCATTTTGCTTGTTTGCTATATTTTTAGGCATATTGTAGAGCTTCCGGTATATGTCATTCCGGTATTCAGTGCGGTATGCAGCATTGTGCTCTTGTTCAGCAGCTTTTTCAAAGGAGGATGGGGCGGAATGGGGCTGGGTGCAATAGGGCTTGTGCTGTTGCTCGCATCCGTCCTGCCTTTTATGCTATCCGCGTTATTTTTAAGGCCGATGGTGGAAAAAAATCGTGAGCTGTCCGGAAAACGGCGGCACATGGCATGCTGCTATCAGAAAAACGGAACGCGAAGATCAGTAACAAGCATTTTACAAGCAGGACTGTAAGCGCTATGATCAGAAAAAAGGTAGAATGGTTTTGAGGGAGGAATTTGGATGTTGAAAAACGTTTTGACCGAACGGCTGAAAATACGGTACCCGATGATTCAGGCTCCGATGGCAGGGGGCATCACCAAACCGGCATTGGTGGCTGCGGTCTCAAACGCCGGCGGGCTGGGCATGATCGGGGCGGGGTACTTAACCGCTGCTCAAACAAAAGAACAAATCCGGGAAATCAAACAGTTAACCGGAAAACCTTTTGGCATCAATCTTTTTGTTCCCGGCGAGTTTGAAGTAGATGAAAAAGTAACAGCCGCAAATGGCATTTTAAATCGGGTCCGCAAACAGTTAAAAATAGAGGCAAAAGCGGAAATAGAAGTTCCTGATTTACATAGCGTACAAGATCAATTTTTGGCACAGGTGCAAGTGGCCATCGAAGAGAAAGTGCCTGTTTGTTCATTCACTTTTGGAATACCTTCCAGGGAAGTGATCGAAAAGCTGAAACAAAACGGGATCCTCCTCATTGGAACGGCAACAACCGTTGATGAAGCGATCGAAGTGGAGCAAGCCGGAATGGATATGGTGGTTGCACAAGGCAGTGAAGCGGGAGGCCATCGCGGGAATTTTTTGAAAGAACATGAGGAAAGTATGATTGGCCTGATGTCACTAATTCCCCAGGTTGCCGACAATGTCCGGATTCCCGTCATTGCGGCAGGCGGTATTATGGATGGCAGGGGGCTTGCAGCAGCGCTTTGCTTAGGGGCAAAAGGCGTGCAAATGGGAACTGCCTTCCTGGCCTGTGCGGAAAGCGGCGCACCTCAGTCCCATAAGGAAGCCGTTCTCCATGCGAAAGAAGATGAGCTTGTCCTCACCCGGTCATTTTCCGGAAAATGGGCAAGAGGCGTAAAAAATGCATTCATCTCGGAAATGAAGCCGCATGAAGCGCTTTTTCCGGATTATCCCGTGCAAAATACGCTCACACAGGATATCAGAAAGGCTGCCGGAAAGCAGAACAACCGTGAGTTTATGTCACTTTGGGCCGGCCAAAGCCCGCGACTCGCAAAACATCAAACGGCAAAAGCATTGATAGGCCATGTCATAAAAGAAGCTGAAGAAATCATGGGCAAAATGCCTGAAACTCTATAATTTTTCGCCGGCAATGAAACAAGGCATCAAGGCACACGAGAGGGTGAATCATTTTCATGACAGGTTTTCTTGCCGTGTTTTAGGTGGCGTGGAAATCTACGTGAAGGAAGCAGGCGCAAAAGATGATGTTTCTTAATGTAGAGTGCGTCTCCGTTAAGGAAGCGCGTGGAAAAAACGATGTTTCTTAACGTAGAGTGCGTCTAGGTGAAGGAAGCTGGGGCAAAAGTCGGTATTTCTTAACGTAGAAGGCGTCTACGTGAAAGAAGCGCGGAAAAAAGACGATGTTCCTTAAAATAGAGTGCGTCTACGTTAAGAAAGCAGGCGCAAAAGACGATGTTTCTTAACGTAGAAGGTGTCTACGTTAAGGAAACGCGTGGAAAAAACGATGTTTCTTAACGTAGAGTGCGTCTATGTTAAGGAAGGGAGCGAAAAAATTGATGTTTCTTAACGTAAAAGGCGTCTACGTTAAGGAAGCGCAGAAAAATGCTGGTCTTTCTTAACATAACCCGCAAAGTGAAGGAAATGTGAAAAAATATCAGCAGGATCTGCTAAGATTGAAGGAATAGTTGTTATCTATAATTTTATTATGTTAACTAAAAATATGACCATATCAAATGATCCTCCTATTATTGTCTGCATTGTAAGCCGAAATAAGCAGGACAAACCCGGACTGAAGACGAATCATAGCGTAAATAGCTGTGAAGTGTGCCAAAGCCATAACAGGTTTGTCCCCCTTTCCCTTTCGCAATTTCTCGGACCACCTTACGGGCGTTTGTCCCACGGTTCCAGTTGCCCGACAATATGCCTTTTTTTGCCTGACTGGATGGCTTCGATGACGCCGTCCGAAATTTCTTCATTTGTCAGCCATCTTGACTGATGATTTTCGAGAATAAATCCAAGCTGGATTTGATGGTAATTGCAATTTTCCAAACCGGCAAGCTCGTTCAAAAGTTCATCCGGATTCCGGGTGCTTCCGAGGACGTGATACAGTTCCCATTGGCGGCTGTTCTGTGAAAAAACATTTGAAATCGTTACAAGTGCTTGATCTGCATAAGAATGGATCCAGGCTACTGCAAGGTCAACCGGTCCGTGCTGCCCAATCAGTTTATCTAAATGTTCACGCAGTGCACTCGAATCAGCGTAATCCGTTAAAACAGGGGTAATCCGGCTCCGGTCAGCGGCCCGGGAAATGCATGCATCCATTTTTTCGGGATTGCGCGCAATAATGGAAACATGGTCAGCCTGTCCGGCGAGCCACAGAGATACATTGCATAGCATGCCGGTTCCGCCGACGACTAAAGCGTGTTTCAAGGAAGTTCCCCCCTGCTTTTTATGAATAGATATCCTAAGCTCTCTGCTGCCCGCAAGGAAAGTTAATGGACTTCCCGAATTTGCGAGAGCGGGTAAAATACCGCTTCGGTTTTTCCCACGAGTTCTTTCTTCGGAATAAGGCCGAGCCCGTTTCTGCTGTCTTCGCTGTACAACCGGTTATCGCCCATTACGAAATATTTATTTCTTGGTACGGTGAGAGGCCCGAAGTTATTCGTCAACTTGCTGCCTTTTTTACGTGCTGCTTTCAGGTTTTTTGCAAGGTAAGGCTCTTTGTGCAACTTCCCATTAATGTAGAGATGGTCATTTTTGACTAGAATGGTATCTCCGGGAAGGCCGATAATCCGCTTTACATAGTTTTCCGTTTCTCCCTTGATGATGATGATATCGCCTCTTTGGTAATCGGCAGCAGAATGGACTTTATAAACGAGAATTTTATCGTGGTTATGAAGTGTCGGCTCCATTGATTCCCCTTCAACCATATAAGGGGCAATGAAAAATCCCCTGATGACCGCAACAAGCAGAATGGCAAATATGAATGATTTTAACAAGGTTTTTATCCCTTTGCTCATTTGACCAGCTCCCATGCATATCTTCATCGTATTCTATTCTTCCAGAAAGACAGGAAATCCTTTATATTGTTTAATAATATGCAACATTTCCATGTTATAAACATAAGAGATGGGGCACAGGAGCGATTTGTGCCATTCAAGGCGGCGGGAAATTGCGGAATCATCCGCCGTCCGCGGGATCTCGGAAAGCTGTAAAAATGCCCGTTCAACAGTCTTTAGGCAATTCGCACAAATCATGAGAGCTGGTAAATTTTTTTGATCACAGCATCTGTAAAAGCTGTTGTGGAAGCAGAGCCCCCCAAATCATGGGTAACGGTCCCATCTGCAATGGTACCCAAACATGCATCTTCCATTTTTTTCGCAATTTCATTCAGGCGGGGATCGCGGTGATGTGCACTTAACCATTGCAACAGCATGACAGCTGACAGCAGCATGCTTGTTGGATTTGCAAGATCCTGTCCGGCAATGTCCGGTGCTGAACCGTGTGCCGCCTGGGCCATTGCCTGTTTCCCGTTTGTGTTTAAGGAAGGGGATAATCCCAAGCTTCCCGCCAATTCACCGGCCAGGTCCGACAAGATATCACCGAATAAGTTTTCTGTCACAATGACATCAAAGTCACCGGCCCTGCGCACGAGGCGTGCTGCCATTGCATCAATAAGGACATCTTCCACTTTGACTTCAGGATAATATTTTTTGCCGGTTTCATAGCAAATATCGCGGAATAACCCGAATGCCAATCTAATGACATTGGCTTTGTGGACAATCGTGACCTTCTTTCTCCGGGACATAGCCAGCTTAAATGCTTCATGGGCAATTCTTTCAATTGATTTTCTGGTAAAAACGCCGGTTACAAGTGCTACATCCGGTGTAACCATACACTCTCCGGTACCGATGTACATATTCCGATCGGATAAAAAGCCTTCGGAGTTTTCGCGTAAAATTATCAGGTCGCTAAACCCGGCGACACTTTTTGTCCCGGGAAAAGTCCGACTTGGGCGAATATTGGCAAATAAATCAAAGCAATGCCGTAACTCGCCGCTTGGATTTCTTTTGAATAAACGGTGTTCATCCGGATATGCGGAGGAATCATGCGGCCCCATCAACCAGCCATCGGTTTCTTTCAGCCCTTGTTTTGTCACGTCCGGCATAGGATCATTGTATTTTTTAATTCCTTCCCAGCCCATTGGAAGCTCTATGAAAACAAATTCGGTTCCGTTTGCTGCTTTTGAAGCTGCAGCTTTCAACACTTTAACAGTAGCGCTTACAATCTCAGGCCCGATCCCGTCGCCATATAATACACCTAATTTATACGTTGTCATCTTTCAAACTCCTCTCAACTGTTTTAAAAAATCGAAGGGGGTGCCTGGTGATCATCTTGACTTACAGGAAGGACAGCCGTATTGGGGAAGTGTTCAATGGATCATCGGGGCTGAATTTCTAAAATTACTTTGTCCCTTTTCTATTATTTTAGCATTTTATAAAAATCAGATAAAGGTTTAAAATATTGTTGCCAAAGATCAAGCAGTCCCACTTCCGGCGGAAAAATGCCCTGATTTCTCATGGCCAGAGGCCGGGCGTGAGAAAAGGGGAAGGAAGAGATCAACCGGAGACTGCAATCTGCCAGCAGGGGTTATTTGGAAACCTTTTGGATTAAACAAAATAAACGTCTGGCATTTTGGACAAACCCAACCGGATCCATTTCTGATCCGGTTCCTTCTTCATTTTGAAAAATGGCGTTGATAATAGAAATTATTGCAGGGATGATGATAAAGCCAAGCCGGATACCCACCCAGTAATCCCTTTGGGCGCGCCGCCTAATTGAAAGTTTTTTTGTACCATAATCCGCCGCTTTGTATTTTGACGTAATCCTCAATAGGCGAGAATAATTTTGTCTCTATTTTCGACCATCTGTTATTGATCTTCCGGCTTTTGCGATTCATGGTACTTGCTCATCTTTCCTCCCCATGTAAGTGCAGATGGTTTGATTCCAATCACCCGGATGCGTTTATAGTCTGCGATCCAGTGCCCGTTTTTCCACAAACTGCCTTTCAGTTGTTTTTCTGTATTCGCAATGATCATTTCTGTTTCCTGTTCCGGGATGCCTTCCAGCAACTGCGTACAAAACATTCGGATCCAGTTTTTCAGGCCGTCTTCTCCCTCCAACGGTGTCGGCCGGTCAAAATGCATAGCGAACGTAACATAAAATCCGGCTTTTTCCATCAAAGCGGTATACTCGCCAATGCTGGGATAGTACCAGGGAAACTGTTCCGGAGAGAACTCGAACCCGGTTTCTGTGATTTGCTGGATGAGCGAAGACGTGATCAATTCTACATTACCTTTGCCGCCAAATTCTGCGACAAATCGGCCGCCTTGTTTCAGGCTCCGGAACACACCTTCCAATGCGGCGCCCGGTTCCTTGATCCAATGGAGGACAGCATTTGAAAAAACAGCATCAAATTGGTTCGTATAGGGCAGTTTTGCCGCATTCTGTACATCAAAAGCGATGTCTGGATATTTGCTTGAAGCCTGCCGGATCATATTTTCCGACTGATCGATGCCAACAATATGTGCGCCGCTTTCCCCGATTTTATAAGATAAATCGCCGGTTCCGCAGCCGAGGTCGAGAATGTTTTCGCTGGGTTGCGGAGAGAGCAGCCCGATCAGGCTGTTTCCGTATTCCGATACAAATTTGTGTTTGGTATCATACAATTCGGCATTCCAATTGTCTGCTGGCTTCATTACGGATTCTCCTTCTCTATTTTGCTGAAAAGTAAAAATAATATGGGTTTAAATAAAATATATCATACATCAAAAGGAAATGAGGATTGTAAAATTTTATTTTTCCGGATTGCGGTTGCTGCCCGGCACATGAATTCGTTTCCAAGAGCAGATCCCGCGTGATAAAATGGTTGTAATACCCGAGGAAAATAAATGCCCTGGTTTTAACCGTGGCGCTGGTGGGATTGTTATTTTCGTATTACTGAAAAAAGCCTTAACACCGGTTTGCCTGCTTTTGATCCGGTTATCAATGTCCGGCTTCTCTGCTTTGCCATATTGGAGATTATCATTTTGCTACAAATGAAAATATTCAATTTACAAGAAGGAATTTTGCATGTGTGCCCACAATAGTTAATATTAGATGTATCGCTTGCAGACAGGGGATGATTTTTTTGAAAATGGCTGGCGTGATTTTTGTGGTTATCGGTGTGATTCTTCTTCCGTTTGGCATTTTGCAGTTTAAAAAAGAATGGAAAGCCTACCGGAAATTTTCCCCGAAAACCCAAAAGGTATTTGTGCTGATTGAAATATTCGATGTATTATCGGGTGTCCCCATCCTGTCAACCTGGTTGATGTACCTTTCAGCATTCTGTATTGTGATGGGTGTCATCATGATCACAACGCATTAAGAAAGATGATGAAAAACGCGAAAAGATGGCGTCCTGCGGTTGTTTTGAGCCGAATGGGGAGTACATCGCCAAGTTGACATAAAAAAGCGCTGGAGATGAGGGGGCAACTGGATGTTAAAAAAATGCTTATTGGTGCTGACTGTATTTTTACTGGCTGCTGATGCTACTATTTTGTATATATGGCTTGCCAAATGGCAAAAACTTGCAACGATTCCCGGTATGGTGGGCTGGGGAATAGCCTTTTTGTCAGGATTGCTGTTATATATGATCTTAAAAAAGTTGAGTTCCGGAGAAAAAATGGTGATGGTCTTCAGCCGGCTTGCACTCGGTTCCGCTGTCCTGCTTTGCGGTTTAGCGGTTTTGACGGTTCTCATTACCCTTACTGTCCGCTCAATGCCGTAAGAGAGGTATGTTACATATCCCATTTGCAAGAACAAAAAATCTGCGGGTGCTAATCTGATTTCATGTTGCCCGCTTATTTTTCAGCTTATCAATAAAGCTGAGGAGTTCCACTGTCTGTTTTTTTCTGTTTTTTTCCATTGGGGAAGGAGAAGGGGGCGGAGAGTAAACGCTTGTTTCTTTATGGAACTTTTTCACATGATCACCTCTGCTGATTATCTGCAATAGTGTATGTAGAGTTGTTAAAAAGTATGAAGGGCAATAACCAGTTTGTTATTGCCCTTGAGAAGATTTTTTGCCGTACTTTTTCAGGATCTGTTCGTTTTCTTCCATGATTTTTAAAGTCGTCGGGCTGATGCCCACTGAAGGAACACGGACTCTTGATTTTCTTCTGAAAGTTCCCCGAATATTTCCGGTTTCATTTCTCTGTGCCAGGAGTGCACTGCTTTTTTTCATTTTTGTCACCGCCTTGTTTTTCAATCCATGTCGTCCGGCGGAGCCGCAAAATCATAAACATGGGCCATGATGACAAACAGGATACAATCCATTTCTGTAATGGCTCTGGAACCGGATATTTTTAATAGATACAATTCGTCATGAAAAAGATAAATCGGATGGAGCGCATCGTTTCCATCGACATGATACACCGTCTCCAGCCTGTCCAATTTTGCGCGGACGGAACCGGGATTTTTGTAACGATACAATGCCTGATCTTTCTCTAACGGTGTTGTAAACGGCAAAATATTAACGCTCATATCCGCTTTTTCCGCATAAGATGACAGTACTTCTTTTAAACCTAACAGATATCCTTCTTTACTACCATAATACCCTACGATGCCCTCGTTATTCAAGATGTCGAGCATATTTTTAGCCATTGACAGATTGTCCTGAAGCAAAGACTCGTTTGCAGAAACGGTTTTCGTAAATCTCTCCAATTCATATTTTCCGGCTTTACGGAAATACATATTTAAAAAAATAAAACCGTCGATTGCTGCAAAAATAAGCGCGGTGATGGCATAGTTTTTAAAATCCGTGAAAATGCTCGCCGGATGGATCGTCCAGTAAACCAGCGCGCCAAATAAATAAACCAAATACCAGATTTTCCGGATCAGAAAAACTTTTGCATCCATCTTTTCTTCATTTTTTCCATACAGGTAAGTGTATATCACGAGACCGGCAAAACAAAGCCAAACAAAAGTTTTAAAAAACAGCGTTTCCAAATCTCCGCCCCCCTATATTCCAGAAAAGTACTGTCTGCCATTATTTTATCATAAAAAGGGGAACTATTGTTTGGCTTTCTTCATAAAAGGCAGAATTGATGAAATGTTCCTAGGATGATAGACGGATAAAGAGAGATATGTTAGAATTTAACAAAATATGGGGGGAGCTGGCAGTTTTGGAAGCAAAAAACGCGTTAAACATCCGACAACTGGGAAACAAGGAAAAACTGCCGATGGATTTACTGCTGCTTGCCGACCCGTCACGCGAAATGGTGATGGCCTATGCCAAACGCGGGGAATGCTATGTGGCGGAAATCGAAGGAAAAGTGATCGGGGTTTACATCCTGCTAGCGGCAAGGCCGGGAATCGTGGAATTGGCGAATGTGGCGGTTTCAAAAGAACATCACGGAAAAGGATTTGGAAAACGGCTTGTGCTGGATGCCATCCAGAGGGCAGGAAGAAAAGGATTTAAATCGATCGAAGTGGGTACCGGTAATTCCAGCATCAGCCAGCTGGCCTTGTATCAAAAATGCGGTTTTCGGATCTCCGGGGTGGACAGAGACTTTTTCGTCAGGCATTATGATGAAGCGATTTATGAAAACGGGATTCACTGCCGGGATATGGTACGGTTATCACTCGATTTGGAAGAAACGACATGTAAGGGGTAATGGAATTGGAACTGGTCTTTTACAATGATGATTTAAAGCAACAATTGGACAACTATACGATAACGGATGATCAGCTCCGTTTTACGGGGCATCCAAATGAAGCCATTGCCCTTGCAAAAGAGGATCCGGAACGGCACCCTGTTGTTGCAGTCCGCCATAACATGATCACAAACTTTTTTGTGCTTCATGAAAAAAATGGCGCCAGGCTCTATACAAATCATCCGCATGCCATATTGCTGCGGACTTTTTCAACCGATTTCCACCAGCAGGGAAAAGGATACGCCAGGCAATGTTTAAAACAGCTGCCCCATTTTGTCTGTACCCATTTTCCGGAAATAGAGCAAATGGTCCTTGGGGTGAATGCGGAAAATCTTGCTGCCCAAAATTTATACAGACAAGCCGGGTTTGTGGATGAAGGGGACAGGATGATGGGGAAAAAGGGCGAATTGATCATTATGCATTACCATTTAGACAAAGAAGGGGTATACAGGTGAAAATAAAAGAACTTACAACCCGGGAAGAGTGGAAAGCGGCGTTTCCGGTGATGAAACAGCTGCGGAAACATTTGGACGAAGAAAACGATCTCCAGCTGGTGGAGGCGGCGGCAGAAAAATCGGATTACAAGATGGCCGCTGTAATAGATGGCGGAAACATTGTGGCGGTAACCGGGTATATGCCGATGATTACTTTGTACAACGGGCGGTTCATTTGGGTATACGACCTGGTGACAGATGAAGTGCACCGATCAAAAGGATACGGCGCCAGGCTTTTGGCGTATGTGGAAAAACAGGCTAGCGAAAACGGATACGGCATTGTATCCCTGTCATCCGACCTGCAAAGAAAAGACGCCCACCGGTTTTATGAAGAAAAAATGGATTATGATAAAGTCAGTTATGTTTTTTAAAAAGATTGTAGTTTGTGCATTTTGGCTTAAAAAAGCGCAGTTTATCGCCGTACCTCTTCATCTCCCGGGATGGCCGGTGTTATAATGCTGATAAGAATCAAAATTGAGTTAAAAATGCGGCTAATCTCTTGACATTGTGACTAACTTAATATAGAATAATATTGAACTGGAAAACTGGAGCTAGGGTTCCGCTTCATTCAGAAGGTCTGCGACCGAGGGCTTCATCTCTTGTAATAAGACAAGAGGCACCTATTGATATAAAAGATCCGAGGGGAAAGGTTCAGTGTATTTCTTATGCGCTGATTCTTTCCCCTCTTTTTTTATTTTAAAGGAGGAATGAGGCATTGAATGTAATCGACCAAATTTATCCGGGTGTAGCCGTTGTTCTTTTTGATCAACAGGAAAGAGTATTACTTCAAAAGCGGGTAGATGTTGGAAAATGGGGTCTTCCAACCGGCCATGTTGAACCCGGGGAAACTGTTTCACAAGCAGCAATCAGAGAGATGCAAGAAGAGACAAACTTAACAATTCGGATAAAACAAATAATTGGTGTTTATTCCGACCCTGAATTTCAAGTTTTCAAGTATCCCGATGGAAAGTGTGTCCATTTTATCACCACTTGTTTTTTGGCGGAAATTGCAGGAGGAAAGCTGCAAAACAATTCTTCCGAATCTTTAGCACTCCAGTTTTTTCAGAAAGATCAGCTTCCTGCAAATTTATTAAAAATGGTTCCGCTGTGGCTTGGGGACGCTTTAGCAGGCTATGCAGGTGCATTTATCCGATAAGATTTAAACGAAAAGAACAGGAGGGGTAGTTCAATATGAAACAAAAAATCTTTCTGGCAGCACCATTTAAAAAAGTGATGGATCCTCAGACATCATTATTAGAGGATAATATAAAAAGGCAAATAGAGAAACTAATTTCTGTATTAGAGGAAAAAGGATATTCAGTGCACAATGCTCATAAAAGGGAAGAGTGGGGGAACAAATTCATGGGCCCAAATGAATGCACAAAAGTTGATTATGAGGAGATCAAAAAATGTGATATTTTTATTGCATTTCCTGGAATTCCTGCTTCACCCGGCACTCATATCGAAATCGGGTGGGCTTCGGCGTTTAATAAAAAAATTATCCTTTTACTATTAGAGTCTGAAGAAAATTATGCCTACTTAATTAGAGGGTTAAGCGTGGTTAGTAATGTTCAATACATTGTTTATCAAAATGAAGAAGATTATCTTGATAGTCTAATAAGTATTTTATAAGGGAAGTGAAAAAATTGATCTACAATAATTTTCATGACGCATATTTGAATACACTTAAAGAAGTCTATAACACACCTCAATTTTATAACGCACCAAGAGGACATGAAAGTAGAGAAATATTGAATTATCATTTTACAATTGGAGATCCCATTAACAGAATTTGCTATCTTTCTTCGAGAAAGACAAATATTATATTTAATTTTGCAGAAGCGCTTTGGTATTTATCAGGGAGTAATAAACTATCTTTTATTGAATATTACGCAAAAAACATGAAAAGATACTCTGAAGATGGAAGAGTGCTTAAAGGCACAGCATATGGACCAAAAATATTTTCTTATGGTAAAGAGAACATTAATCAATGGAATAGAATCATCAATATATTTAAAGAAGACAGAGATAGCAAGCGAGCATGGATTCAAATTTTTGATGCCAATGAGATTCTAGATTTAACAAATATAGATGTGTCGTGCACTATAGGATTTCATTTTTTTATTAGGAGCAACAAACTTTACATGTCTACATTCATGCGAGCGAACGATGCGTACAGAGGAATTGTAAGTGACGTATTTTCTTTCACATTTATTCAAGAATTTTTGACAACTCAATTAGGTATTCAAATGGGCGAATATTACCACAATGTATCAAGCATTCATGTGTATCAGCCTGATAATGACTTAGTTGAACGGGTTTTGCAGGGTGACGATAAAACTGTTCCTGAATCAGTACAGCATTTTCCGAAGATGCCATGTAAAAACAATTGGGCCGATCTTAAAGTTGTTTGTGATTATGAAGAAAGATTAAGGACTAAGAAAATTAGATTAACTGTTCGTGATATTAGTGATATAAAAATTGATATTTATTGGAAACAAGTGATAACTTTATTTGCATTGTACCAGGAAATATACTATCAAGATCAAATCAATAAAGAACTATATGATACCCTTCCTACAATTTATAGGTATTTAATAAAATGTAAATGGCACCGACTATTTAGGAATTCTTGAATGATCAAAAATAATAGCTTTTTAAATAACCTTCATGTTATAACTAGAACCGTTTTGTTGGATTTAAAATAAATAAATGGGAAACTTTTGCACTGGAAAATGGTTGCAAATCATGTTCTGATTCATTTAACAAACAATAATTAAATTTAAGAGGAGGAAATAAAAATGATAACTGGAACTTCTTGGAAGACAGATGATGTTTCAAAAAAATTTAACTCCTACAATGACATGCTTGAAGAAATCTTGGGATACAATTTTATATTCAAACGTATTGGTTCAGTTTCAAACATAGTTAACATTATAGATTTTGGATGTGGTCCAGGCAAAGTTGCGGAAAGATTGTCTCAGATAAACGACAAGTATCATATTATTGCGGTTGATGAGTCCGAAAAGATGCTTAAGATAGCAAATGATCAACACAAAAATGCACAAATAGATTATAAATTAATTAAAAATGATAGCTTGGACTTCTTACCATCGCAATCGATAGATTGCGCGATAATGTGTTTTGTAATTATTAATAACGCAAATGCTGATAGAATCTATAGGATGGTCCACGAAATATATAGAGTGTTGAGGCCTAGTGGTTTGTTCGCTATCCTTGATTCAAATCCAGAAATTTTAGGTGTGCAGTTTACGACATTTAAGAATGGTGAAAAAGGGAAAAAATATAAAAATGGAGATCCTAAGCAACAAATTCTGCACATTCCGAATTGCTCTGATTTAATCTTGAATGATTTTTATTGGTCAAAAGAATTTTATCATGAATTACTTAGTACTACGGGTTTCAAAAAAATTAGATTTTCTGAACCTGTTTTGTCAAATTTGTCAAGGGAGGAACTTAAGAGATATGAAAAAAGATACAATTTCAATTCTTGGGGAAATGAAAAAACTTACTCTCCCTTTATGATCGTTGATTCTGTAAAGCCAGAATAGCTTATGATGTATATGATTTATATTAGGAAGCTTTAAAAAACATTTAAATTATATAAGGAAAGCATTAGATGAAATTAATAGTGGACTAAAATAAAACGCTTATGAACGGGGGTTAGAAAGTCGTGAAAAGAAAAGGTAATTACTTTAGAATTCTATCATTTTTTATCGTTGTAATCCTAGCGTTTAACTTACTGGGAGTTAGTAGCCATGCTAGTATACGTCCAAAAAAAACAACATTAAATGTGGCTTTATATGGTTATGTTCCAGATATTCAACGATTTGAGAAAGCTGTTTTGGAAAAATGGTCACAGAGTCATCCAAATGTGCAATTAAACTTTGTTAATTGGGATAGTTATGACTCGGATCCTCCAAAAAATTTAGATGTTTTTGTGTTTGATGCAATTTATATGTCCTATTTTATTCAACAAAATTATTTGCTTTCAATCCCGTCAAGTCAAATTAGAAACAAAAGGGATATTTTGAAGTTTGCTTTGGACGGAACAACATACCATAATAAGATTTATGCAATACCTCAAATTCTATGTACAAATTTACTATATACGAGAAAAAGTGATAAGTCTTTAAAAAATGTCAAAAACATACCACAACTTTATAACATAATTGGTCAAAGGCAAACTGCTGATATAATCCCACCATATAAAGAGGGTTTGCTTATAGATATGTCAGGTGGAACAACAAAAGCATGCATGTACTTAGAAGCATTAATTGATTTGAATCACAAATACACAGATTATGATGTTTTGCCTGATTTGAATAAGATAAATTCTAATGCTGTAACCAGTTTAAAGATGTTACAAGCAATGGCGGGAAATGAACAAGCTAACTTTTGGCCTGATAACGACGATGCTTATATAAGGGCAAAATGGTTTGAAAACGGGAATGGTCGTGCATTTATTGGTTATTCGGAAGCCATGAGTGCCATGCCAAACTATGTTAATCAAATCAATTTTAAACCCGTATCACTTTCAAGTAGCCGAGATATTCCTCTCTTTTATGGAGATGTTGTTGGTGTGAATTCTCATTTAAAAAATAACGCTAAAAAAAAGAAATTAGCACTTGATCTGGCAAATATAATAGCTTCTAGCGACACTATGATTCAAGCAAGCAAACCTAGCGACAAGAGTCAATCTCCGCAATATCTTTTGCCAGCGAGATATTCTGTCTACCAGTCCCTTGGAGCTGAATATCCTGTATATCAAAAATTACTGAAGATTGCTTCTAATCCTCATAACAGGTTATTTAAAACCGGACCGGATGTACGTGAATGGCTTGATTCAGCTAAACAAGTAATTCCAAAATACTTAGAACAATAATAAATAGGGCTTGCAGAATAGACAAGGGATCCAGACTTGGCAAGAATTTAACGGATAGAAGAAAGCAAAAACAACTTATTATTACAAATCCTTCTATTGTTGGTAACCATTGATGCAAAATTTCGGATAAAAAACCAAAATTCAGCAAGACCTAAACAAGACCGTCCAGAAAAGATATACCGTCATTCTTTTGGTCGTAAAAATGTAATTACCAAACCAATTGTTTTAACAATATATTTCGTTATCAAAAAATGTGAAAGGTCGTTTTCAAATGGAATCGAATGAGAAATTAAAAGTCCCATACTCATTAGAAGTAGTGCCAAAAAAGGAACAGCAAATTGCTTCGTTGCAGATTGCACTGTTATGGATCGGAGCAGGATTAGGACTGGCTGCTATTTTTTCAGGAAATACACTGGCAGGTCTTGGTTTGACGAATGGATTACTGACGATTATCGTTGGCATGCTTGTCGGGTCAGTTCCTATGTATTTCATGTCCCGCATTGGAACAAGAGAGGGAGTATCAGGTATGATTGCTACCCGTGCTTCATTTGGGATTAGAGGTTCTTTTTTTCCGAGCTTGTGCAATGCGCTGCAGTTAATTGGCTGGACAGCTGTGATGATTCTGATGGCAGCTGAAGCCTGTGTATCTTTAAAATTTGCAGGAATTCTTGGGAACCGAGATTTTTGGATTATCTTGATTGGTTTGATCACAACGGTTAACGCGCTTTTGAAACACAATCATTTAAAATGGTTTCAGATATTTACAGTTGGTGCAACATTGATTTTATCCATCATCATGACCTATGCTGTTTTGTCAACAGTAAATGTTGCAGACTTAATGGACAAGAAACCTAAAGGTCATCTTACTTTCTCTCTCGGATTAGATTATGTGATCGGCATGTGCCTTTCCTGGGTTCCTTTGGTTGCAGACTATTCCCGGTATGCAAGGAATATTAACGGGGCCGCACACGCTACATATTGGGGTTATGCGCTATCCAGCATCTGGATGTACTTTGTTGGCTTGCTTTGTACCATTGCTACTGGCCTTTGGAATGCAAGCCCAATTCCAATCATGGGTGCACTGGGCTTGGGTATCCCAGGTCTGCTTATTATTTTTTTTTCCACTGTAACGACAGCTTTTCTAGATGTTTTTTCAGCAGGTGTTTCTGCAAGCAATTTATTTCCAAAGTTTTCGGAGAGGCGTCTTGTATTCATTGCAGGAGTGTCAGGCACACTGATTTCGCTGGTGTTTCCAATTGATAAATATCAAAGCTTTTTATTAATCCTTGGTGCTGTCTTTATTCCCATTGAAAGCATCGTATTGGTTGATTATTTTTTAATCCGTAAACACCTGAAGCTAGCAGACTTGACTAAACCAGAAGGATCGTACTGGTACCGGGGCGGTGTTAATCTGGTAGCTTTCGTCGCTTTTGTGGTTGGTTTTGCTCTCTATGAAGTCAGCTATTTTCAAGCTTGGCCAATTGGTTCGTCATTTATTAGTCTGATTATTACGGCAGTCCTTTATTATTTCCTTATGAGACTTCTTCATAGGGATCAATTTTCAAAGGTTAGAAGCAGTGGCATATACAAGAATCATGCAGCAGGCTGATAAGTTATTTTCAAAAACATTATAACAAATGGATGGGATCCAATCTGTCAAATGCAGAAAAAAATAATACTATGATCATTTTAGAAGAGGTGTATATTAGATGAGACCACAGGTATTAACAATTGCAGGAACTGACAGCGGTGGCGGTGCAGGTATTCAGGCCGACCTGAAAACTTTTGAAGAGAGGGGTGTCTACGGCATGTCTGTAATCGTTGCCGTGACAGCGCAAAATACAAAAGGAGTTCAGGGAATTTTTCCAATGCCGGTTGACAGCATTGTCCGTCAAATGGAATCCATTGCGGACGACTTTTCAATTGCAGCTTTAAAAACGGGTATGCTGTTTGATGCAGAACGCATAGAAGCTGTTGTTGACGGAATTAAACGATTTAAATGGAGGCCGCTGGTTGTGGATCCGGTCATGATTGCAAAAGGTGGGACACATCTCGTTGCTCCTGAAGCAATTGCGACGATTAAAAAGAAATTGGTTCCGGTTGCTGATGTCATTACACCGAATACACCGGAGGCGGAAGTTCTGTCAGAAATGACGATACGTACTGATCAGGACCGGGAGCACGCAGCACGACTGATTCTCAAAAGAGGGGCAGGTGCTGTGCTGTTAAAGGGCGGACATGATCTGGTTACATCAGAAACTGTTCGTGATTGTCTGGTGACGAGGGAGCAGACAATATGGCTCGAATCCAAACGCATTGATACCGTTCACACTCATGGAACTGGTTGTACATTGTCTTCATTGATTACAGCTGAGTTGGCGAAGGGCCATCCCTTAGAAGACAGCGTAAAAACAGCTAAAAAATTATTGACAAGAGCAATCTCTGAGAGCCCGGGAATTGGGCATGGACATGGACCAATTGCCCATTGGGTATTAAGAGATGAAGATGGAGAAAGATTACAAAGCTAAATTCACATAATATAACCCCTGCCGGTGATTTTCATTAAGCTTTACAAAGCATAATAGAAAAGCTATAATTGAAAAAAGTAAATCTTTCAAACTACTAGGGGTGCCCGGATTTGGCGGGCTGAGAGAAAAACCGGCGTTTTTCAACCCTTTGGACCTGATCCGGATCATACCGGCGTAGGAAAGTAGGAATTTGTAAAAAAATTTCTTGCTGATGAAGTCAGGTCTTTTCGGGCCTGGCTTTTTTGCATGGGAAGGGGTGGGACAAATGAAACTGGATGAGCAGGTGGTTGTCGTCACAGGCGGAAGCAGGGGGTTAGGCAAAGCAGTTGTAAAAGCTTTTGCAAGAGAAGGGGCGGGCGTTGTCATCAACTATTTTGAGAGTGAGGGGAAGGCAAAGGATCTTCAGAATATTTTAGGAGAAAAAGCGGTTGCCCTGAAGGCGGATGTAAGGGATCCGGCGCAGGTAAGAAAGATGTTCCGGCAGGCCGAAGCTTATTTTTCCAGGCCTGTCACGACAATTGTAAATAATGCCCTCGTGCATTTCCGCTTTGATCCGGAATCCCGGCACGATGCTTCCCGAATTTCGTGGGAGGAATACAGCTTGCAGATGGAAGGTGCGGTTCGCGGCGCATTAAATACCATACAGGCCGGCCTTGCGGAAATGAAACGGCTGCATTTCGGCAGGGTGATCAATATTGGCACAAACCTGTTTCAAAATCCGGTTGTCGCCTACCATGATTACAATACGAGCAAGGCAGCGCTCCTCGGCTTCACCCGGAGCATGGCGAAAGATCTGGGGCAATATGGCATTACCGTTAATATGGTATCCGGCGGCCTTCTGAAAACGACGGATGCAAGTGCAGCCACATCTGAAGCGGTTTTTCAATTGATTCAGGAAACTACTCCGCTGCAAAAGGTGACAGAACCGGAAGACGTTGCGGATGCCGTGTTGTTTTTTGCATCGCCATGGGCGAGGGCGGTAACCGGACAAAATCTCGTCGTTGACGGCGGACTTGTAATGGATTAGGCGGATGGACCTTACCCTGCAAGAAAATCCCCATTTAGAGGTATGACAACGATTAGGTGTAAATCAAATGCCTGTGAAATTTGGAGAATACGCGAGTAAATGAGAGACAATTGTACTTTATTGAAGGAGGGAATGGAAATGGAAAAAGAAAAACCAATTGAACTGCTTGAAAAAATCAGGGAAGCCAATCCGCTTATCCATAATATCACGAATATTGTGGTGGCTAATTTTACAGCAAACGGGCTGTTGGCACTTGGCGCATCTCCGGTAATGGCCGATGCGGTGGAAGAAGTTGCCGATATGGCGAAAGCGGCAAATGCGGTCGTGTTAAATATCGGCACTTTGAACGAAAAAGCCGTCGAAGCAATGATTTTGGCGGGAAAGTCTGCAAATGAAAATGG
Source organism: Weizmannia sp. FSL K6-3076 (assembly GCF_038007245.1). Taxonomy (NCBI): domain Bacteria; kingdom Bacillati; phylum Bacillota; class Bacilli; order Caryophanales; family Bacillaceae; genus Heyndrickxia; species Weizmannia sp. FSL K6-3076. The sequence goes on from NZ_JBBOWU010000001.1 coordinate 1,569,247, forward strand.
CGTTCCGGTCGTCCTTGATCCGGTAGCTGCCGGTTCAACCCGTTACCGGACAGAAACGGCAAAAAAATTGCTGAAAGAAATCCGCTTCACATCCATCAGGGGAAATGCCGGAGAAATCGCCAATCTGATCGGAATAGATGCCAAAGTAAAAGGCGTCGATGCAGGAGATACCGGCCTGGATACGGGCGAACTCGCTTTAAAAGCGGCAAAAACGCTTCATACTACGATCGTGGTAAGTGGCAAGACGGATGCGGTGTCAAACGGTACAAACCTTTATCTCGTACATAACGGCCACCCGCTTTTAACAAAAGTCACCGGGACAGGCTGCCTTTTGTCCGCGGTTTGCGGCGCTTTTCTCGCTGTTGAGAAAGATCCGGTCCAGGCATCTGTTTCGGCGCTTGCGATTTACGGCGCTGCTGCGGAAATCGCAAGAGAAAAAACAGGCGGGGATTTGCCGGGCAGTTTTCAAATGGCGTTTTTAGACCAGCTGGCAGAAATAGGAGCTGAAGAAATCCAAAAATATGCCTCTTTTGAAAAGAAAGAAGGGTGAACATCATGAAAAAAGCACTCACGATTGCCGGTTCTGATTCCGGGGGCGGTGCCGGCATCCAGGCGGACTTGAAAACATTTCAGGAATTAGAAGTATACGGCATGTCCGTGATTACCGCGGTGACGGCACAAAATACACGCGGGGTCCAGGGGGTATTTCCGCTTGGTCCCGAAGCAGTCTCCCGCCAATTGGCGTCCATTGCCGAAGATATGGGGACAGATGCACTAAAAACCGGCATGTTGTTTGATTCCGGCATCATCGAAGTGGTCGCGGAAAAAATCAAAGCCTACCACTGGGAAAAACTCGTTGTAGACCCGGTGATCATTGCAAAGGGCGGGGAAACCCTTTTGCAAAAGGAAGCGGTTAAAGCCTTAAAAAGCCAGCTGCTTCCGCTCGCCTTCATTGTGACGCCGAATCTTCCGGAAGCGGAGAAACTGGCAGGAATGCCCATCCGAAATACTGATGATATGAAGGAAGCGGCACGCATCATTGCGGATTGCGGTCCCCGGTATTGTCTCATTAAAGGCGGACATCATGAGTCTTCCCCAGTTTCGAGCGACTTGCTTTTTGACGGGGCGAACTTTTACGAATATACAGCGAAAAGATACGTAACTAAAAATACGCACGGCACCGGCTGTACGTTTTCTTCGGCGATTACGGCAGAATTGGCAAAAGGCGCGGATATATTTGCTGCTGTGTCGACAGCAAAAGCATTCATTACCGCGGCGATCGAAGACGGCATTCAAATTGGACATGGGCACGGGCCGACGAACCATTGGGCCTACCAAAAAAGGAGAATGAATAACCGATGACAGGCGAACATTTGCGTGACGCATTGAAACTGTATTTTATTATGGGCAGCCCGAACTGCACGCTGCCGCCGGAACAAGTGCTGGAAAACGCCATCAGAGGCGGCGTCACCCTTTTTCAATACCGCGAAAAAGGAAAAGGTGCACGAAAAGGCGAAGAAAAGAAAGTGCTTGGTGAAAAATTGAAGTGGGTATGCCAAAAAAACGGGATTCCTTTTCTTGTAAATGATGACATTGCACTTGCTTTGGAACTGGATGCTGACGGTGTGCATGTCGGGCAGGAAGATGAACCGCTGGCATCCGTACGGGAAAAGTTGGGGGATAAGATTATTGGCGTCTCGGCCTATACGTTGGAGGAAGCCAGGCAGGCAGCAAACGGAGGCGCGAATTATCTTGGCGTTGGCCCCATTTTTCCGACGAAATCGAAAGAAGATGCGAAAGCGGCGAAAGGGACAACCGTCATTCGCGAAATCCGCCAAAATGGCATCCGGATTCCAATTGTCGGAATTGGCGGCATAGGGCCGGGCAATGCAAAAAGCGTCATAGAAGCAGGGGCAGACGGCGTTTCCGTCATTTCTTCCATTGCAGGCGCGGAAGATGCGGAAGCGGCAGCTGCCCTGTTGAAAAGGGAACTCACTTTATAATGAAGGCGTAAACCCCCCTGCGCCTTTTGACAGTTTAAAAATGGAATCAAGATAAGCCGGGTGTAGGAGCCTGGCTTTTTTGGTGCCAAGCAGGCTGAATGGCGGTGAATTTTTTGCGAGAATTTTTCAATATCTTGATTGATAAAACTTTTGTTCTTGTGATAAAATACAAACAAACATTCTGATAAAATAATGAAGCGATAAAAATTTTAGAAACCTTTCTGCAAAAGGATTGAAAACAGCGAATTCGGAAAGCTGAACGGGAGACCCGCGGGATTTTCTTAAAATGTTTTTCAAAATTTACGCAAAGGATGGTAAAATTTAGATAGCAATTTGGGGAAGGAGCGAACGTGATGGCGGACGGTGTTGTTGTTTCGGTAAATACAGGCAAACCAAAGGCGCTTACCTATAAACAGAAAGTGGTGCAGAGCGGCATTTTTAAAATACCGCAGGAGGGCCCGGTATATCTGGCAAAAGAAAATTTTGAAGGGGACAAGCAGGCGGACCTTGTTCATCATGGCGGAGCGGATAAAGCAGTCTGCGTGTATGTTGGTGATCATTTTCCAGTATGGGGGGAGAAATTTAACCGAACTTTTGAGCCGGGGGCATTTGGCGAAAATATTACGCTCTCGGGATGCTCGGAAGCAGATATCCATATCGGTGATGTTTTTCAAATGGGGGAAGCGATTGTGCAGGTATCACAGCCGCGGGAGCCTTGTTATAAAATTGCTGCGAAACATGGATTGGACAGTTTTCCTGCCGACATTGTTGAAACCGGTTGGTCCGGCTTCTATATGCGTGTGCTTGAGGAAGGCTTTGTCCGGAAAAATGACAGCTTTATCCTGCTTGAAAAAGGGGAAAAACAGCTTTCCATTCTGCATATCAATAAAATCAGATACCATGATAGAACAAATTTTGATGCGATAGAAGAAATTTTAAGTGTAAAGGCACTTGCCGGCGACTGGCAAAAAGCATTCCGAAAATTATGGATGAAAAAAGGGAATGGATAAAAGAAGCGGCAGCTGTGACAGCTTTCTCCAATGTAAACATACGAAGGAGTACTGCGGTTCCCTGAAAATGACCGGTACGTATGTAACTGAGGAAGTTCAATGCCGTTCCGCCATCTTAACTCGCAGCATAGATCCCTGTTTCTTCATTATATTATGGAGCAGGGATCTAAAAAAAGATGGAAAACATTACCTTGCTCTATCATATTGACTTAAGTTACGAATAAGTGATATGATATATGAGCTGGCCCGTTAGATGATTAAAAAACGGGTTTAAAAAAAGATGTTGACAGCGAATTGATATTTTGGTATAATAATTGATTCGCTGAAAAACAAAGCGATTGTTCCTTGAAAACTGGACAAAACGAAACGTCAAATTCTTTTTGAGCTTTTATCAAACATCTTTACTGAGAGTTTGATCCTGGCTCAGGACGAACGCTGGCGGCGTGCCTAATACATGCAAGTCGTGCGGACCTTTTAAAAGCTTGCTTTTAAAAGGTTAGCGGCGGACGGGTGAGTAACACGTGGGCAACCTGCCTGTAAGATCGGGATAACGCCGGGAAACCGGGGCTAATACCGGATAGTTTTTTCCTCCGCATGGAGGAAAAAGGAAAGACGGCTTCGGCTGTCACTTACAGATGGGCCCGCGGCGCATTAGCTAGTTGGTGGGGTAACGGCTCACCAAGGCAACGATGCGTAGCCGACCTGAGAGGGTGATCGGCCACATTGGGACTGAGACACGGCCCAAACTCCTACGGGAGGCAGCAGTAGGGAATCTTCCGCAATGGACGAAAGTCTGACGGAGCAACGCCGCGTGAGTGAAGAAGGCCTTCGGGTCGTAAAACTCTGTTGCCGGGGAAGAACAAGTGCCGTTCGAACAGGGCGGCGCCTTGACGGTACCCGGCCAGAAAGCCACGGCTAACTACGTGCCAGCAGCCGCGGTAATACGTAGGTGGCAAGCGTTGTCCGGAATTATTGGGCGTAAAGCGCGCGCAGGCGGCTTCTTAAGTCTGATGTGAAATCTTGCGGCTCAACCGCAAGCGGTCATTGGAAACTGGGAGGCTTGAGTGCAGAAGAGGAGAGTGGAATTCCACGTGTAGCGGTGAAATGCGTAGAGATGTGGAGGAACACCAGTGGCGAAGGCGGCTCTCTGGTCTGTAACTGACGCTGAGGCGCGAAAGCGTGGGGAGCAAACAGGATTAGATACCCTGGTAGTCCACGCCGTAAACGATGAGTGCTAAGTGTTAGAGGGTTTCCGCCCTTTAGTGCTGCAGCTAACGCATTAAGCACTCCGCCTGGGGAGTACGGCCGCAAGGCTGAAACTCAAAGGAATTGACGGGGGCCCGCACAAGCGGTGGAGCATGTGGTTTAATTCGAAGCAACGCGAAGAACCTTACCAGGTCTTGACATCCTCTGACCTCCCTGGAGACAGGGCCTTCCCCTTCGGGGGACAGAGTGACAGGTGGTGCATGGTTGTCGTCAGCTCGTGTCGTGAGATGTTGGGTTAAGTCCCGCAACGAGCGCAACCCTTGACCTTAGTTGCCAGCATTCAGTTGGGCACTCTAAGGTGACTGCCGGTGACAAACCGGAGGAAGGTGGGGATGACGTCAAATCATCATGCCCCTTATGACCTGGGCTACACACGTGCTACAATGGATGGTACAAAGGGCTGCGAGACCGCGAGGTTAAGCCAATCCCAGAAAACCATTCCCAGTTCGGATTGCAGGCTGCAACCCGCCTGCATGAAGCCGGAATCGCTAGTAATCGCGGATCAGCATGCCGCGGTGAATACGTTCCCGGGCCTTGTACACACCGCCCGTCACACCACGAGAGTTTGTAACACCCGAAGTCGGTGAGGTAACCTTTACGGAGCCAGCCGCCGAAGGTGGGACAGATGATTGGGGTGAAGTCGTAACAAGGTAGCCGTATCGGAAGGTGCGGCTGGATCACCTCCTTTCTAAGGAAATTAAGGAAAACTTCGTTTTCCACAATTAAGTTTGACGTTTCCGTTTTGTTCAGTTTTGAAGGTTCAATCCTTCAGTATGTGTTCTTTGAAAACCGGATAGGAGAAACAAACCAAGTAAACCGAGAATCGCTTATTTTTGGATTTAAACCTTTTTATGGTTAAGTTAGAAAGGGCGCACGGTGAATGCCTTGGCACTAGGAGCCGATGAAGGACGGTACAAACACCGATATGCTCCGGGGAGCTGTACGTAAGCTTTGATCCGGAGATTTCCGAATGGGGAAACCCCCTGTCTTTAATCGGACAGGATTCCTGCCTGAATCCATAGGGCAGGAAGGGCACACCCGGGGAACTGAAACATCTCAGTACCCGGAGGAAGAGAAAGCAATTGCGATTTCCCAAGTAGCGGCGAGCGAACAGGAAACAGCCCAAACCGGAAGGCTTGCCTTCCGGGGTTGTAGGACACTCATATGGGAGTTACAAAAGAACAGGTTAAGTGAAGCGGCCTGGAAAGGCCTGCCGGAGAAGGTAAAAGCCCTGTAACTGACACTTCGTTCTCTCCCGAGTGGATCCTGAGTACGGCGGGACACGAGGAATCCCGCCGGAATCCGGGAGGACCATCTCCCAAGGCTAAATACTCCCTAGTGACCGATAGTGAACCAGTACCGTGAGGGAAAGGTGAAAAGCACCCCGGGAGGGGAGTGAAAGAGATCCTGAAACCGTGTGCCTACAAGTAGTCAGAGCCCGTTAACGGGTGATGGCGTGCCTTTTGTAGAATGAACCGGCGAGTTACGGTCTCATGCAAGGTTAAGCTGAAGAAGCGGAGCCGCAGCGAAAGCGAGTCTGAACAGGGCGAAAGAGTATGAGGCCGCAGACCCGAAACCAGGTGATCTACCCATGTCCAGGGTGAAGGCAAGGTAACACTTGCTGGAGGCCCGAACCCACGCACGTTGAAAAGTGCGGGGATGAGGTGTGGGTAGCGGAGAAATTCCAATCGAACTTGGAGATAGCTGGTTCTCTCCGAAATAGCTTTAGGGCTAGCCTCAAGCGAAGAGTTTTGGAGGTAGAGCACTGTTTGGACGAGGGGCCCTCATCGGGTTACCGAATTCAGACAAACTCCGAATGCCAAAAACTTATGCTTGGGAGTCAGACTGTGAGTGATAAGATCCATGGTCGAAAGGGAAACAGCCCAGACCGCCAGCTAAGGTCCCAAAGTATACGTTAAGTGGAAAAGGATGTGGCGTTGCTTAGACAACCAGGATGTTGGCTTAGAAGCAGCCATCATTCAAAGAGTGCGTAATAGCTCACTGGTCGAGTGACGCTGCGCCGAAAATGTACCGGGGCTAAACGTATCACCGAAGCTGCGGATGGACACCGTATGGTGTCCGTGGTAGGAGAGCGTTCTAAGGGCGTTGAAGCCGGACCGGAAGGACCGGTGGAGCGCTTAGAAGTGAGAATGCCGGTATGAGTAGCGAAAGAAGGGTGAGAATCCCTTCCACCGAATGCCTAAGGTTTCCTGAGGAAGGCTCGTCCGCTCAGGGTTAGTCGGGGCCTAAGCCGAGGCCGAAAGGCGTAGGCGATGGACAACAGGTTGATATTCCTGTACCGCCTCTTCACCGTTTGAACGATGGGGGGACGCAGGAGGATAGGGCAAGCGCGACACTGGTTGATCGCGTCCAAGCAGTTAGGCCGGTGCGGAGGCAAATCCTTCGCGCCAAGGCGGAGCTGTGATGGCGAGGGAAATTTTAGTACCGAAGTTCCTGATTCCACACTGCCAAGAAAAGCCTCTAGTGAGGTGAAAGGCGCCCGTACCGCAAACCGACACAGGTAGGCGAGGAGAGAATCCTAAGGTGAGCGAGAGAACTCTCGTTAAGGAACTCGGCAAAATGACCCCGTAACTTCGGGAGAAGGGGTGCTTTTTGGGGTGTATGCCCCGGGAAGCCGCAGTGAATAGGCCCAGGCGACTGTTTAGCAAAAACACAGGTCTCTGCGAAGCCGCAAGGCGAAGTATAGGGGCTGACACCTGCCCGGTGCTGGAAGGTTAAGGAGAGGGGTTAGCCGTAAGGCGAAGCTCTGAACTGAAGCCCCAGTAAACGGCGGCCGTAACTATAACGGTCCTAAGGTAGCGAAATTCCTTGTCAGGTAAGTTCTGACCCGCACGAAAGGTGTAACGATCTGGGCACTGTCTCAACGAGAGACTCGGTGAAATTATAGTACCTGTGAAGATGCAGGTTACCCGCGACAGGACGGAAAGACCCCATGGAGCTTTACTGCAGCCTGATATTGAATTTTGGTACAGCTTGTACAGGATAGGTAGGAGCCTTGGAAACCGGAGCGCCAGCTTCGGCGGAGGCATCGGTGGGATACTACCCTGGCTGTATTGAAATTCTAACCCGCACCCCTTACCGGGGTGGGAGACAGTGTCAGGCAGGCAGTTTGACTGGGGCGGTCGCCTCCTAAAAGGTAACGGAGGCGCCCAAAGGTTCCCTCAGAATGGTTGGAAATCATTCGCAGAGTGTAAAGGCATAAGGGAGCTTGACTGCGAGACTTACAAGTCGGGCAGGGACGAAAGTCGGGCTTAGTGATCCGGTGGTTCCGCATGGAAGGGCCATCGCTCAACGGATAAAAGCTACCCTGGGGATAACAGGCTGATCTCCCCCAAGAGTCCACATCGACGGGGAGGTTTGGCACCTCGATGTCGGCTCATCGCATCCTGGGGCTGTAGTCGGTCCCAAGGGTTGGGCTGTTCGCCCATTAAAGCGGTACGCGAGCTGGGTTCAGAACGTCGTGAGACAGTTCGGTCCCTATCCGTCGCGGGCGCAGGAAATTTGAGAGGAGCTGTCCTTAGTACGAGAGGACCGGGATGGACGCACCGCTGGTGTACCAGTTGTCTTGCCAAAGGCATCGCTGGGTAGCTATGTGCGGAAGGGATAAGTGCTGAAAGCATCTAAGCATGAAGCCCCCCTCAAGATGAGATTTCCCACAGTTTATACTGGTAAGATCCCTGAAAGATGATCAGGTTGATAGGTCCGGGGTGGAAGCGCGGCGACGCGTGGAGCTGACGGATACTAATCGATCGAGGACTTAACCACGAAAAGCGGAAGCGCCTCGCTCATCGGCGTACGGATTTCGGAGCTTTCGACTGAGATAAAGGAAACACGGCGAGCCCCTAAAGGCGAGCCGATGTTGACTTATCGTAGGGAGAAAGCGTAGAAATACGCTAGCCGATAGGCGCTGGAGCTAGACAATTCTCAAAGTTAGAAACGCATTCTCCGTTTACAGTTTTTTCTCCCATCCGGTTTTCAGGGAACACATCCCAAATTATACAGGTCCGGTGATGATGGCGGAAAGGTCACACCCGAACACATCCCGAACTCGGAAGTTAAGCTTTCCAGCGCCGATGGTAGTTGGGGGTCTCCCCCTGCGAGAGTAGGACGTTGCCGGGCCAAAGCAAGCCGCAGATTACGATCTGCGGTTTTTTCATGCACTTTATAAATCTGGTAGTTGGTCTTCGTTTAAATGGAACGCTCACATCAAATGAAGTAGTTGTTCTTTTAAATGGCTGCAGTTATGATATCCGGAAAAACAGATCGGCTTCAGTTTCATGTACGTCATCAAACATTCCGGTTTCCTCCTTTAGTGTCCAAATAGATCATATTTTCTAACAAGGTGAACTGAACCAAGCCGGCTGGGTTATTTGTTTTTCGCCTTTTTAATTTTATGATCAATGACGGAAATTCCGGTAAACTCTATCAATAAAATAAGAGGAATGACAAGACTGTTTACGGTTTTAAAATATAATACTACTATAAGAAACAGGAATAAAATGGCAGCACTAAAAATATATCTCAATTTCAGGAAGCGAACGATCTGTTTATTGGGTATGTTATTCATATGATGGGATTCTTTTATAAAAAAGGAATCGATTTTAGACAGTTTCTTCGTTTTCATAAGAACGAGATACCGGTAAAGCAAAAAAAGTATAAGAATGATCATAGCAAAACCTAACACAGTATTTATCACTGTATCAAACATTTCGGAGCCCCCATTTCCGCATCCTTTACAGTCTCAACATAACATATTGCTTCAAAAATGACTATCCATAATTGACCGTTGATTCACGCTGAAAAAGTAAACGGACAATGTAAAAGAAGGAAATCCGCAGTTCTTGTGCTACAATAAATGACGATAAGAAAATAGAGAATTGTGCCAACCGATTGATAAATGGATTTCAGCTGCCGGGGCGAAAAGAAATGATAAAGGGCTGGCAAAGGAGGAAACAAGAGAGGAGGTTAATAAATGGATTTTATTCCCATTCAAGTTAGGCAGCATCTCCAGTATATTCTCCCGTTCCGCAGGGATTCTTTTATCGTAAGCTTCGGAACGGATGCAAATTTCAATGCAAGAGAGTACCTTGAATGGCTTGAAATGCAGCAAGTACGATTTCCGGAAGGTTTTATGCTTGCGATTGAAAATGGAGTTCCAATTGGACAGCTTGAGGTGACACGTAAAGATTTTGTAGGCAAATCGATTGGCTATGTCAACTTGTACTATCTTATTCCGGAAAAACGCGGCTTGGGTCTTGGTGCTGAGCTGCATGCGTATGCGATGAGCGTTTTCAAAAAACATCAATTGGAGGAATACCATCTCAGAGTATCCCCGACAAACAAGCAGGCCATTTCGTTCTATGAGAAAATGGGGATGAAATGGCTAAAGCCTGAAATGGACGGGAAAGTGTTCCGGATGGCAGGGAAGGTTTAGAACCTTTAACGATAAATAAAAAGCGGATAGAAGAGGAGCAAATGCATATCCGTATTTTACATGAGTCTGATGCTGACGCGTACCGGAAACTTTGATGCGTGCACTGCAATCAACCCCGGAGGCATTTGTCCTATCATAAAGAGAGAAGTCAAATTCACAACCGAAACTGTTAAAAAACCACTGGCTTCGACTGAGGAGGAGGCAACTTAAAATGAGAAATCATCCATACGAAGAATATGAAAATACGGATTTATGGAATACCATTTGGATGGCGATTGACGATCTTGTCAAAAACCAAGACCTTAAAGAAAGGACGCCCCGGGCATATATCGTTGGTTATTTATGTGAAAAGATATTGAAAGACGGCACACTGTGAAATATGGATGATCATCCGTAATCCATTAACTCAATTCCACTCCTCCTATATATTTTCCTATTGTTAAGGGAACTATCTTCATCTTCCTTTGAGGGGAGTACAGTACAGCATTCTTTTCGACCAAACTTACTTCAAATCCGCCTTTTTACGGGACTTTTGTAGAAAGGGGGTGGGGGGCACTTTAAAAAACGAATAAGCATAGCGAAAGAAACCAAAGGCCTGGAACAAATCAATTTAACTGTTATCCGGAAATACAATCGCAAAGAAACGCCAGAAGCGCGGGCGCATTTTTGAAAATATTCATTTAGCATAGGGGGGACTGGGGACTGCATTGAAAAACAACAGAGCGCCAATTGTAATCATAAGTTTAATTGCAGTCGTGCTTTTGTTCCTGGTAGCGGCATACATCCTAGGATTTGGCTATCATATTCTATCCGTATTTTTTGTGTTTTTAGCCCTATTTGTTCTCTGTATTCCTGTGTATGTGATTGCCAGATTCCTATCCAGCTTTAAAAAGGGAACACAAGTAGCCCCATCCATAAAAGTCAAAACAATGGATACGGTGAATGCAGCCGTGCTTATTTGCCTGTTCATCGTGGGGTGTTATCTGAACGCTTATGGTGCAAGGGCAGGCGAACAGCTGCACGTTTATGAAATCGGAGGGCGGGCGGACGGCTATGCTTCATTGGCTCCTAATCATATCCTTTCAGCGATTGTGTTGGTTGTATTGGGCCTGGTTGGGTTCCTGATATTGAATTTTTATGCCGGCCAGGTTTCACCGGTTATCTATGTCGTGAGCTGTACGATACTGGTTCTAAATATTGGGTTTGCTGCTGTTTATTTTACACATACGCTATTCTCAAAACTGGGGGATATGTATTCCGTCCGAGCATTTCAATATAGCTTATTTTGCCTTGCTTTACTGTATATCACCAAGTTAAAAGATTCACTGAATGAGTTTTCAATAAAAATGAGGAAAGAGACTGTACAGTATAAGGGATTTCTTCTTTTACTCTTTAAAATTTCCGTACGGTATAGTAAAATGCCTCGATTGTGGGCGGTTTGTTTTTTTCCTGTTTTGCTTATTGTCCAAATGGTCCTCATATTATTTGGTCAGCGGCCGGACAGCTTTATCCGTTTGTTTTTAGATACAAGTTCTTTCACCTATTCCAGGATACCCAATCCCCCTCCGGAAATGTTAAAAGGAGACGAACACTATTTATGTTCTGTGGCAGCGAGGGGGCACACAAAAGTCGTTAAGCCGGTAAGGGCAGGGCTCCGGCACGGCAAAAGAATTCCTGTGAATCGCCAGTTGCTCGTTGCGAATGCCTTCGAACATCTTCTTGAAGAATACATGCCGCGTATGCATCACTTCATCCGCTATATTTATGATAAATACGGTTATCCTCTCAGCAGGCATATCCGTACAAAGTGGTCAGCGGACCTTGTCTATCTTTTCATGAAACCTTTGGAATGGTTTTTTCTGTTTATCTTATATACAGTGGATCAAAAACCGGAAAACAGGATTCAGATTCAATATAGCGAATTGCGTAAATAACGATTCTTATCGTTTTATATCTGAACCCGGTTCATATCAACCGGGTTCAATCTTGGTGTCCAAATGCCAGTCTGTATTTTCATCGGGGCGCAAAGCCTGGATTAAGTATAAATTTAACGCCTCAAGCTGTCCGCCTACTGCCACTCTTTCCGGTTCCTCTACATGGGCCATTAAAATCAGGCCGTCCCATATGTTCACCATAAAATTGACGATCGTTTCAAGCGGCTGTACCGGGTGAAATTCACCCTGTTTTACGCCCTCTTCCAGAAGCGCTAAAAAGCTTTTCATGGCTTGGGTATACCTTTTTTGGAAAAATGCCTTTCTTTCCGGATTGCGCCACCTGGTGACAGAGTATTCATACATCACGATCCCGTAAAGATTTGGCAAACTCTGGAAAACCACTTTCTGATAGGCTTGAATGGCATCCCATACTTTTTCATGGCTGCTTGCCAGGTCTTGAATGTACGTATAAAATGAATCGTCATTTTTTTCAATAACCGCCTGCATGATTTCCTCTGTGTTAGAAAAATACTGATACAGATTTCCTCTGCTAATGCCGGCTTCTTTTACGATATCCTGCATGGTAACAGGTTCATAGCCTTTTCGTTCAAACACCCGCTTCGCAGCATCCAATATATGATTTTTTCTTTCTTCAAGATGTTGTTTTGATACCCTTGGCGACATGAATTTCCTTCCTTTCTGCTTTTTTCATTGCAATGGCGGAAACAGCAGCAAGCAGGCAAGTGGTTCCGCCAGAGATCAGGAATGCGAGACGGACGCCAAACCACTCTGAAAGCGAGCCTCCAAGTAATATGCCAACAAGCACAGCGAGTGTAGAAAGGCTGTTGATGGTACCGAACACTCTTCCGGTATGCGTTTCAGGCGTTTTCTTTTGGACGAGCACATCGAAAGGAATGGCAGCCATTGTAAAAGAAAAACCCATCAGAAAAAAGACGGAAGGGTAAACGGCTTCAATGATGCCGATCGGCCAGCCGGTACCCGTACTTACCATGATACAACCCAAACCAAGTATGGCGGGGCTGATTTTTAAAGTGATTAATTTCTCCCCTAACTTTATTTTCGTAAACAGCACGGAAGCAGTAAGCATGCCAAAACCGCTTGCCGCAATACACCAGCTCGCAAAATGGACCGTTGCGTTCTTGATATCCCTTATTAATATCATGGCCTGGGAATCAGAAATTTGCAAGGCCAGTATCATGGTACAAAAAACGATCAGACCCATTTTTAACACGGGAAAACCGGAGAGAAAGCGAAATCCTTCAGTTAGCGCGCCCTTTTCCCGATGTTCTAGATCACTTTTTACCGGGCTCTGTAATGTTCGCGCTTTGATTCCAAACAGCAGGAGGGCGGAGAGGAAGAAAGAAATGGCATCAAGATAAAAAGCGCCTTTGATTCCGGTCAGGCTGATCAATGTGCCGCCTGCTACCGGCCCGATGATTTTGGCGCTGTTATTGATCATCTCGCTTGTGCCGATTGCCGCCTGTATTTGGTTTTCACCAACAACCTGGCGAAGCAGGCCGCTTTCTGCAGGGGTGAAGACGGCTGAGAAAAAGCCCAAAAAAAATAGAAAGATATAAACTTGCCAAAGCGAAACGGAAAAAGCAATCCCGAGCACACAACCGCAGCGGGCGAAATCCGAGAAGCTCATCAGCATTTTACGGTTAAACCGGTCTGCCAGCCAGCCGGCAGGGGATCCAAATAAAATTGACGGCAGCACCATGCATAATGTAATGCCTGCCATTGCAATCGGGTCGGCGTGCCACTTAAATGCCACTAATGCAAACAATGCAACAAGATGCAGCCAGTCCCCAAGATTTGAAATGGTTTGCGCACTGATTAAGAACAGAAAGGAATGATTTTTAAAAAGCGGATTTTCATTTATGCTCCTCCTTAAATGACATTTGTGTCGTTTTTATTATTATAAGCGACATGAATGTCATTTAACAAGATGATTTTAAAATTTTTCATAAAATTGGGTGCTTTTTGTGAGTTACAAGCACGGGAAGAGGGGGCGATGTGGTTGTTTCCGTCAGCACTTACAACCGCAGCCGTTGCCATATAAATAATGGTTAAGCAAAATAACATATCTGAATGGCTGTCTATTCAATTTACGATGACGGAATGAAGCGGTAAATGAGCTTATATATCGTGAGTATCATCATGATTGAAAATTTTTGCGGTTTTTTTCGGGATTTTTGGAAAAACAGGAGACCTGACTTGGAGCCGATAATTGAACCAATCACCATAGAAAAAAGCCTGCACCACTTTACACAAGCAAATAGAAAGCCTATAATGGAAAAAAGTGAATATTTCAGACTACTAGGGGTGCCCGGATTGGCGGGCTGAGAGAAAAACAGTTGGTTTTTCAACCCTTTGGACCTGATCCGGATCATGCCGGCGTAGGAAAGTAGGGATTTGTGAAAATTTTCTTGCTTATTAAAGTCAGGTCTTTTACAGGCCTGGCTTTTTTCTGTTGGAAGGGAGGGGAAAATAGCTGTTTTTAGAGCGGTAACCTGGAAAAGCTCGCCAATGAAGACGGACTTGTGAGGAAAAGGGAAGAAATGAAGATGAAAAGAACTTGCCGGAAAACTGTTTTAGCAGCAAAAAATCTAAATAGTTGAACGGGCTTTGGAACGGTTTGCAGCTTGTACATATTGGAAGTTTGGATGAAAGGAGGTTTCCTAAATGAAGTGGCGAAAATGGCTGGGGGATTACGGACTTTTTTGCGTTACGATGCTGGTCTTGATAGCCGGCTGGCAGTGGGTCATACAGAAAGGGATGATCCCGTCTTTCATTTTGCCGTCCCCTACCCAAATCTATGCATCTTTCATAGAAAATCACAGGCAATTAATAAATGTGCATTTGCCAGCGACAGTGGAGGAAGTCGGCATCGGTTTTCTTTTATCCGTTACGGGTGGAGTGATGATCGGTGTCCTCATGTATGTTTCCAAAATGGCTGAAAAAATCTTTTATCCGTTTCTTGTTATTTCGCAAACGATCCCGCTTGTCGCCGTATCACCTGTTTTTATGATGTGGTTCGGTTATTCAGTTTGGAGCAAGGTAGCGATCATTGTGTTAACGGCTATCTTTCCGATTGTAATCAGCACTTTTGACGGATTAAAAACCGTTGATTCCGCCTATTTGAATTTGTTTCGGACAATGGGCGCCAGCCGCTGGGATATTTTTCGAAAACTTTCTGTCCCAATGGCTCTTCCTCAATTTTTATCCGGCTTGAAATTATCGGTTGTATATTGTGTCAGCGGGGCAGCGATCGGGGAGTGGCTTGGCGCAACTGCGGGGCTTGGATTTTTTAGCAAGCGAATGTCCGGATATTTGCAGTCGGACGCAGTTTTTTCGGCCGTTTTTCTTTTGGCTGCGTTCGGCATGGGATTATTTTTGCTTATTTATGGGATGGAAAAAGGCTTATTGAAAAACAGAACAAAAATTTAGGGGGATTTTCAATGAAAAAACGATGGATAATGGCCGCTGTGCTCGCATGTTTCCTAGGTGCCTGCAGCAATCATTCGCAGCAAGCAACGAAACATGTGCAAAAAGTAACGATCATGCTGGATTGGTATCCAAATGCGGTTCATTCTTTTCTTTATGTAGCCCAGGAAAAAGGCTATTTTAAAGCGCAGGGCCTTGATGTCAGCATCAAAATGCCTTCTGACACAAATGACCCGTTAAAACTTGCGGCTGCGAATCGAATTGATATTGCATTAAGTTATCAACCCCAAGTGTTAATCGCGCGCGATGAGAAGATTCCGGTCCAATCTTTTGGCACCGTCGTCCGCCATACGCTGAACCGTGTGATGGTGCCGGCTTCAAGCGGCATCCGCTCACCGAAAGACCTGGCGGGCAAAACGGTCGGCTACTCTTCCATTCCGCTGGAAGAAGCAGCCGTGCGGACAATGGTCAAAGCAGACGGGGGCGATCCGGACAAGGTGAAAACAGTGGATGTTGGCTATGATTTAATCCCTGCTCTGACAGCCCATAAAACTGATGCGATCGTCGGCGGTTTTGTCAATCATGAACAGCTGCTGCTGGAAAAGGAGGGCGTACCCGTTAGAGCGTTCAATCCGGCAAAATACGGCGTTCCGGATTATGACGAACTCGTTTTCATCGCAAACGAAAATAAGCTGAAACAGCAGCCAGACATTTTTAAAAAATTTCTTGCTGCTGCCGAAAAAGGCCAGCAATATGTCAAAAAACATCCGGAAAAGGCGCTTGCCATTTTGTTAAAACATGAAGATGCCTCCTCACCGCTGGATAAAAATGTGGAAACGAAGAGCCTGCACATTTTACTGCCGAAGATGGACGAGAAAAATAAAACTATTGCCGATCAGGACCCAAAAAAATGGCAAGACGTTTCGGATTGGCTGTACCAGGCAAAAATCACAAAAACACATGTCAATCCCGAAAAGGCTTTTGTCAACTTAGAAAATCAATAAGAAACCAAAATGACCGGAAGTGAAGACAACATTTACTTCCAGTAGCGTTTGAATACGAGGAATCCGGGTGAATGGGGCGGTAAATGTTGACGTTTGTTAACAACTTCCGGTCTATTCCCGAATTTCAAGCACCGCTCCTTCCTGTAAGAATTCGAAAACATCAGCCGCCTTTTGCTGAGGCAGATTAGGAGTAGAGACCGCTGCACCCAGAGCATGCCTGGGAAGCCGATAAAATGTGGTCGCTTTCCAGGAAAAGCCGGCGCATGGCCCGGCCTTGAGCAATGAATGGGACTGGTTAATACACCATGCTTTCATCATGATAATATTTAAATTCGAGCAAGTTGTTAGAGGGGTCTTGGAGGAAAAATGTCCAATGTTCCTCTTGCTTGCCTCCAAACCGGACCATTTTATCCTGGAAAAATGGTAAATGGTTTTTCTTTGCAGATTGAAGGGTTTCCTCAAATGCTGCTTTATCCAAAAAAGTAATGCCGAAATGGCGGGGATACATTTTCGGGTTGGGATCTATTTTTTCAGGGCTCAGATGGCAGACAACCTGGTCCCCGAAAAAATTGAAAGTGACCCGGTCATCATACCGGCGCGCTACCTTGCAGCCTAATTTTTGATAGAAATCGGCTGTTTCATCAAGATCTTTGCACGGAATCGCCAAATGAAAAATTTTATCCGTTTCTCTCATGGGAATCTCCTCCAATAAAAAAAGTATCTGATCGCAAACCGAGCCTTAATGTTTCAAGCGCAAGGGCATCCGAAAAAGGGATGTTGGCCAAATTGGCATCCGGACCGAGATGGTGGATAAAAAAAGCCTGGAGCTGCTTGTTGGGCGCTTCGAAAATGAAAGAATCGCGGGGAATCCCCGAGTCCAGGATGGCCGCAAACATCTCCTCCCGTATTTCCCCGTCCCCGTTGTAAATGCCGCTTGTGCCGCTTTCCCTTGCCTCTGTCATCACTTTATATGCGCCTGCTTCTAAATCTTGACTAATCGATTCCAACCATAATGCTGGCGTATCGGCCATTGATTTGGCAGTATCTTTTGAGCCGACTTCACTTAACACTTTAAAATCCTTTGAAAACTCCGCAATATAGCGGCATTTTTCCGGATTGGACAGCGGCAGGGTGCCATTTGAGATTTCAACATATTCGCATTCAAACCGCCGGCAGTATTGAACGTACCGATCCGTTTTTCCCTGGCTGGCAAACTTTTCAAATAAAGTGCCGCCGAAAAAGAAGGCAATGCCGTTTTGCCTCAAGTGATCTATTTTTTCTTCCAAATGGCTTGAAACGACCGATGTCCCCCAGCCGAATTTGATGAAATCAATATAAGGGGCTGCACTGTTCATGGTATCTTTAAAAAAGTTCAGCGGAATGCCATTGTCAATTAAGATGGTGATCCCGCAATCCCGCGGTTTCTCATTGCGTAAAGGCAGTGTCAAACCATGGTCATTCATCTTCAACCCTCACGATCGTTGGAAATTCTCCCGTTGGATCCATTTTCATCACAAACTCGCAGTCTCTTTCTTTGATACAATATTCCAGGTCAGCCGGGTTAAATGCAGGCTGGCCGGGATCAAGAAATTTCTTTGCGACACTGGCATTTACAATCTCCTTGATCACTGATTCCGGCTTTATCGTGCCCGAGCCGGTGAGGATGCTTTCCATGTATAATGCGCATGCCAGGTCATCTTCCCCTGTCGGATGGGAAGCGATCATGTTGATGCGGGCGTTGTCTTTGTCTTTCCATTTGCGCCGGATCCATTTTGCCGTCGTTTTTGCATTCGAAAAGCCGGTAACATAGACTTCCTTTGCATGAAGGGCGCGAAAAACTGCTTTTACCCCGTTTGTCGATGTTTGCACCAACGTTTTGCCGGCTAACGGCTGTTTGGCGATGGCGGCCGGTGAATGGCCCAAATCAAATCCCGGGATCGGAAGGCCGTTCCTTTCGCCCGTGAGCAAAACATGCGGGTATTTGTTTTTGATACGAAAAGCCGTTTCTATTGAGTCAGCCAACCAAATCTCTTT
This sequence comes from Weizmannia sp. FSL K6-3076, assembly GCF_038007245.1. Taxonomy (NCBI): domain Bacteria; kingdom Bacillati; phylum Bacillota; class Bacilli; order Caryophanales; family Bacillaceae; genus Heyndrickxia; species Weizmannia sp. FSL K6-3076. Next base: position 1,587,421 of record NZ_JBBOWU010000001.1, read on the forward strand.
TACGCCGCCCAAAAAGGCATGGTGGGCAACCGTAAACGCGCGGATTACATCGATCACAATATTGGCGTCCCCGTCTTCCGGCGTCATCTCATTCCCCTGGTAAATGCGGATATTCATCCATTCCCCCCTCATTCTGTGCAAAAGATACATAAAGTATATTGGGGGGACGCTTGATGCGGAACTTGCCACCCTTTTCCTTTTTTAAATGTCCCATCTGTTCAAAAAAGAATTGACTGTACCTGCATTTGATTGTATAATGTTTTCAATGATTTCTAAATAATGATTCGTGCTTCTTATCCAGAGAGGTGGAGGGAAAGGCCCTTTGAAGCCTCGGCAACAGGTTGAAAAACACTGTGCCAATTCCTGCAGACAATCGTCTGAAAGATAAGAGAAGTTGACCATTGTGCGCCGGCTCTTCTTATCTTTGTAAGGAGAGCTTTTTTCGAAGGCGCTTCTCATGGAAAGAAGCGGATTAAAATCCAAGTAAACTTCTATGTATATTTGGATTAGGATGTCATACATAAATAAACAAATGAAAAGTGCATGCAAACATTGCGAGGTGGAAGATTTGCCGTTAAGTGTACAAAACAGCCCGTTTAGTAAAGAACAGGCGGAAAAGTTAAATGAACTGCTGCAACTATTAACGGATCAGCAAAAATTATGGCTAAGCGGATATTTAACCTATCCGTTTGCCGAACAAGGAACGAATCCCCTGGGAAGTACAGCTGTTGCTGAAAAACCGGTACAGACGGCAACCAAAACGGTTACGCTGCTGTTTGGTTCCGAGACAGGCAATGCCCAGGCGCTTGCCGAAGCATTCGCCGCCAGATTAAAAGAAATGCAGTTTACCGTATCTTTTTCGGCACTCGATGCAGCCAAGCCGAAAGATTTAAAAAATGCAGGGTATCTGCTCATCATTACAAGTACACAAGGGGAAGGGGATCCGCCTGACAACGCATTGTCTTTCTATGAGCTGATCCACAGCAGAAAAGCCCCGAAACTGGACGGGGTCCAATTTTCCGTTTTGGCGCTTGGGGACCAGACATATGAGTTTTTTTGCAAGGTCGGAAAAGAGATCGACAAGAGGCTGGAAGAGTTGGGCGGGGAACGGCTCTATCCGCGGGTGGATTGCGATGTGGATTATGAAGAAGACGCCCAGGAATGGTTTGAAGGGGTTACAGGCGTGCTCCAGTCATCTGCCTTGCCGCCTTCAACCGCAGCAGATGCCACCCGGCCCGCAAACACCGATTATTCCAAATCCAACCCGTTCCAGGCGGAAGTGCTGGAAAATATCAATTTGAACTGGGAAGGGTCCAATAAAGAAACGCACCATATCGAACTATCCCTTGAAGGTTCCGGTTTTACATTTGAACCGGGGGACAGCATCGGGATTTACCCGGAAAATGATCCGAAACTCGTGGAACGGCTGATCGAAAAGCTCGGCTGGGATCCGGAAGAACCGGTTCCGGTCAATAAAAAAGGGGAAGTGCTGCCGGCCAGGGAAGCATTACTCAGACATTATGAAATTACGAGATTAACAAAACCGCTGCTTCAGCAGGCAGCCGTGCTTTTCGGAAACAAAGCGCTTACGGCTTTGCTTGAAAATGAAGCGGAGGCAAAGGCGTACCTTGAAGGGCGGGGCCTGCTCGATCTTGTCGAGGAATATCCGCCGGAAAAAGTGGAAGTGCAAGCTTTCGTACAAATGCTCCGGAAAATGCCGCCGCGGCTTTATTCGATCGCAAGCAGCTGGAAAGCGAACCCCGATGAAGTCCATCTTGTCATTGCACTGGACTGCTATACAGCAAACGGAAGGGTGCGCGAAGGGGTTTGCTCCGGGCAAATCGCAGGCAGGATAAAACCGGGAGACAAGCTGCCGGTTTATGTCCACCGCAATCCGAATTTCAAACTTCCGGCTGACCCGGATGTGCCGGTGATCATGATCGGGCCGGGAACAGGCGTGGCGCCGTTCCGTTCTTTCCTGGAAGAAAGGGAAGCGGAAGGGATCACCGGACGAACATGGCTGTTTTACGGGGACCAGCATTTTGCGACGGATTTTCTGTATCAGCTTGACTGGCAAAACTGGCTGAAAAATGGCGTGCTCGAACGGATGGATGTGGCTTTTTCGCGCGACCAGGCAGAAAAAATATACGTCCAGCACCGGATGCTTGAAAAAAGCAAAGATTTTTATGCATGGCTTGAAAAAGGCGCCTGTGTGTATGTGTGCGGCGATGAAAAGCAGATGGCCCGCGACGTCCAGGAAACGCTGCTTGAAATTCTTGAAACAGAAGGCAATATGGCGAGGGAAGAGGCAGAGGATTATTTACAGGAAATGCGACGGGCAAAACGATACCAGCGTGATGTGTATTAACAGAGAGGGGCAGGAAGATGGCTGATAAAAAACTTGATCCGCTTGAAACGATAAAAGAAAAAAGCCGGTTTTTAAGAGGGACGATTGCGGAAGGGCTCAAAGATCCACTGACCGGCGCGATATCCGAAGACGATAATAAACTGTTGAAATTTCATGGCAGCTACCAGCAGGACGACCGCGATATCCGCAACGATCGGCGCAAAAAGAAACTGGAGCCGGCTTACCAGTTTATGGTGCGTGTCCGCATTCCGGGCGGTGTTGCGACCCCGGAACAGTGGCTTGTGATGGATGAACTGGCGCAAAAATACGGGAACGGAACGCTGCGTATGACAACCCGGCAGACATTCCAGATGCATGGCATTTTAAAATGGAATTTAAAGCAGGCCATCCGGGAAATGAACGATGCGCTCATGACGACGCTTGCCGCGTGCGGGGATGTGAACCGGAACGTCATGTGCAACCCGAACCCGTACCAGTCGGATGTGCATGCCGAGGTGTATGAATGGGCGAAAAAAACGAGCGACCACTTGTTGCCGCGGACTTCCGCGTATCATGAAATCTGGCTGGAAGATGAAAAAATCATTGATACAAAAGAGCAGGAAGAGGCAGAGCCGCTGTACGGGCCAACGTATTTGCCGCGGAAGTTTAAAATCGGGTTTGCTGTGCCGCCTTCCAATGATGTCGATATTTTTTCACAGGATTTAGGGTTTATCGCCATTTTGAATGAAGGGAAGCTTGAAGGGTTTAATGTCGCGGTTGGCGGCGGGATGGGCATGACCCACGGCGATCCGAAAACATATCCGCAGCTTGCCCGGATCATCGGTTTTTGCACGCCGAACCAGGTGATTGAAGTGGCGGAAAAAGTGGTGTCGATCCAGCGCGACTACGGCAACCGCGCGAACCGGAAAAATGCGCGTTTCAAGTACACCATTGACGCGCGGGGGCTTGAATGGATCAAGGCGGAACTGAATGAACGGCTCGGCTGGGATCTCGGGGAGGCCCGCCCGTTCCATTTTGACCATAACGGCGACCGTTACGGCTGGATCCAAGGCGATGGCAAATGGCATTTAACGTTATTTGTCCAAAGCGGCAGGATTAAAGATATTGACGGCTATCCTTTGATGACCGGGCTGCGTGAAATTGCAAAAATCCATCAAGGCGAGTTCCGCCTCACCCCCAACCAGAATGTCATCATTTCCAATGTAACCGAGGAAATGAAAGGAAAGATTGACGAACTGGTTGAAAAATACCATCTGACGGACGGCAAGCATGCTTCCGCCCTCAGAAGAAACTCGATGTCCTGTGTCGCATTCCCGACTTGCGGCCTTGCGATGGCGGAAGCAGAACGGTACTTGCCGGAACTGCTCGGAAAAATCGAAGAGATTTTGGATGAAGCGGGGTTGCGCGAAGAAGAAATCGTCATCCGGATGTCAGGCTGCCCGAACGGCTGCTCAAGGCCGGCGCTTGCGGAAATGGCTTTTATCGGGAAAGGCCCCGGAAAATACAATTTGTATTTGGGCGGCAGCTTCACTGGCGACAGGCTCGCTTGCCTTTATAAGGAAAATATCGGGGAAGAAGAGATCCTCGCTTCCCTGCGCCCGATTCTTTTGCAATATGCAAAAGAACGGCAGGAAGGCGAACATTTCGGGGATTTCGTCATCCGCGCCGGAATTGTAGAAGCGATCCGTGACGGACGTGATTTTCATAAACCGGCAGCGGTGAATAAATAATTTTACAAACTGTGCCTAGAAGGATTTTATTCTCCGGGCACAGTTTTTTGTTTCTTTACAAAAGCTTCCAATTGGGACATACTGTTTAGCAGAATACCTCATAAAGGATGGTTGCCATGCTGGGAAAAAATTTAAAAACATATATCGAAAACCAAAAGGATACTATAATAATATTATGTAAACAAGAAATAGCGTATTTGGAGCGCTATAAGGATTTTTTCAAAGATGCTGTCAGGGAAAAAGAAATTGTTGAAAAAGAGGGTACCGCCCGTTTTGCCGATGCATCTATTGAACGGTGCAGCAAGGAAGCCGATGAGACCCTTGCGGTGGAAACGGCGGCGTTTTTAAATGAACCTGTCATCTATTTGAAAAAGCATAGGAAAGAATATGTTTACATCGTGTCAGACTGGTTTGGCATCATCGGCGTCGACGGGATTGCCCTTGAGCTGGATGATGTCTTCGGCCATTACAATTGCATGCTCGGGCTCAAAGTGCAGAAGAAATACGGGCCGGCGATTCAAACGGGATTGTCTGAACTGCTCGAAGGAGACGGGAAGGGGGAAATCCTTTTTGATGGCAATGAAGGCATCTGGGATGTGAACTTTCCGTTGAACGATGTGCCCGGTTTCAGGGAAGAGATGCCACTCATGGAAGCTTTCGTGAAAATATACGAAGTGCTGTTTGCCTTGCAGGAAAAACTCGAAAAAATGTCTTGACCCTCACGCTGCGTCACCCCTTACAGTAAAGAAGAAAGGGGGCTGCATGATGAGAATTAAAGAAGTTGCAGAGCTCGCCGGGGTAAGCATCCGGACATTGCGCCACTATGACGAAATCGGGCTACTTAAACCGGCCGAAGTTTCACCGTCCGGCTACAGGCACTATTCGGAAGAAAACTTGAAAACGCTCCAGCAAATCTTATTTTTCAAGGAATTGGGCTTCCCTTTGCAAAAGATCAAGGAAATCATGGAAAGCCCTTCGTTTGACAGGCTCGGGGCGCTCGAGCTGCAGCGCCATTTGCTGATTGAAAAACAGAATCGGCTCGGGAACATGATTGCCTTGATCGAAAAAACAATCCAATCGGAGAAAGAGGGAATGAAAATGTCCAGTGAAGAAAAATTTGCCGGTTTCCGCTTTGACAGCAATCCGTATGCGCGTGAGGCACGCGAAAAATGGGGGGATCAGGCAGTAGATGCAGCGGAAGCGAAAATGGCGAGACTTGACGGAGATGAAAAATTGGCTTTGGCTGATGAGATGAACGAAATTTACCGTGAACTTGCTGCCATCCGCCACAAGGACCCGCGCGCACAAGAAGCGCAAACAGCGATCCGGAAATGGTTTGATTTTTTAAACCGCCATTTCGGGGATTATACGCCGGAAGCCTTTAAAGGGCTTGGCCAAATGTATATAGAAGACAGCCGGTTTACAAAAAACATTGATCAATTTGGCCCAGGGCTTGCGGCGTTCATGGCCGCAGCCATGGCGGAATTTGCGAATCAAACGCATCAATAAAAAATGCGGGGAGCTGCCAAAAGGGGGCTCCTGCTTTCTTTTTTTCATTTGCCACCTTGCAAATGAATTGGAAAAATAATGAAACTTGTCTTACAATAAAGAGAAAGCATGACGAGGAGGTATAGGCATGTCACAAACGTATCAGCAATATTTAAAGGAACACCATGAACAGCACTTAGAAGAACTGTTTGATTTTCTCCAAATCCCGAGTATCAGTTCCCTATCCGAACATCAACCAGATGTCAGAAAAGCAGCGGAATGGCTGAAAGCAGAGCTTGGGAAAACAGGCCTCGAACATACCGCAGTGATGGAAACGAAAGGCAACCCGGTTGTATACGGTGACTGGCTTCACGCAGACGGGAAGCCGACCGTCCTGATTTACGGGCATTACGACGTCCAGCCGGTTGATCCGCTGAACCTCTGGAAAAGCGATCCGTTTAAACCGGAGATCCGCGATGGCAAAATTTTTGCCCGCGGCGTGAGTGATGATAAAGGACAGGTGTTTATGCATATCAAAGCGATCGAAGCATTGATGGAAACGGAAGGGGAACTGCCTGTCAATATCAAAGTGCTGTTTGAAGGAGAAGAGGAAATCGGCAGCCCGCATCTCGCACCATTTGTAGAAGCACATCAGGAACTTTTAAAAGCGGATTTGATCGTCGTTTCCGATACCGGCATGCCGGAGTTGGGAAAACCGACGATCTGCTACGGGCTGCGCGGCTTATGCGGCCTTGAAATCCATGTAAAAGGCGCATCAAGCGACCTTCATTCCGGCGAATATGGCGGCGGGGTGCAAAATGCTGCCACTGCGCTGGTTGAATTGCTGGCGTCCTTCCACGACCAGGACGGCAGGGTTTTGGTGGAAGGCTTCTATGACAAAGTGGAAGCAAGCACGCCGGAAGAAAAAGAAGCGTTCGCAAAACAGGCGGCAGATGAAGGCCAAATACAGGCGCAGCTTGGCGTACCGGCATTGTTCGGGGAAAAAGGCTACTCGTACGCGGAAAGAACATCCGTCCGGCCGACGCTTGAGATCAACGGCTTACAAAGCGGTTTCACCGGAGAAGGCCTGAAAACCGTTTTGCCGTCTGAAGCCTTTGCGAAAGTGACCTGCCGCCTTGTGCCAAACCAGGACCCGTACGAAATTCTGTCGTTACTGAAAAAACATATTGAAGCCCATGCCCCAAAAGGCGTAACCGTTTCTGTAACCGAATTTGACAAAGGTTACCCGTATGTCACGCCGCGCAAGCATCCTGCCATCCAGCTTTGCGGAAAAGCGTATGAAAAAGTGTACGGCGTGCCGGTTACCTATACAAGGGGCGGCGGGTCGATTCCGATTGTTGCAGAATTTGACCGCATTTTAAACATACCGGTCGTGCTGATGGGGTTTGCCCTTTCGTCGGAAAATGCCCATGCGCCGAACGAGCATTTCCATCTTGAAAATTTTGATAAAGGTATCCAGACCATTTGCACGTATTGGAACGAGCTCAAAACATTGCCGCTTTCATAAGATAAGGAGGAATGCCCCGTATGCGGGGTTTCATTCCAAAACGCTATAAAAAGGATGTGGGAGATGTTGCGTCCGGTCTTATTAGGGGTATGTGCCGCCTTCTTTTTCGCGGTGACATTTGTTTTAAACCGGTCGATGGAACTGTCGGGCGGCAGCTGGATTTGGAGCGCCTCCCTCCGGTACATTTTGATGGTTCCGTTTTTGCTTGTGATCGTGCTTGTCAGGAAAAATTTTCAAGCCTTATGGGCGGAAATGAAAAAGCATCCAGCCGGGTGGTTATTGTGGAGCTTTACCGGTTTTGTTCTTTTTTATGCGCCGTTATGTTTTTCGGCAGCCTATGCGCCCGGATGGCTCGTGGCCGGCACTTGGCAGATCACGATTTTATCCGGTTCACTGCTTGCCCCGTTCTTTTTTAAAACGGTGGAGACGCCGAAGGGCCTGCTGAAAATCCGGGAACCCATCCCGTTCCGCGGCTTGCGCTGGTCGCTTGTGATTTTGCTCGGCGTTTTGATGATGCAGCTTGAGCAGGCCGGCCGGATCAGCTTCCGGGAAATGATGCTGGGTGTCCTTCCCGTCATTGTGGCGACTTTTGCTTATCCTTTGGGCAACCGGAAAATGATGGAATTGTGCGAAGGCCGGCTCGATACATTTCAGCGTGTGCTCGGCATGACACTTGCCAGCCTGCCCTTTTGGTTTATTCTGTCATTGTACGGTTTAAAAGCGTCCGGCCCGCCGTCCGGAAACCAAATCGTGCAATCAGGCGTGGTTGCGGTCTTTTCCGGGGTGATTGCCACGGTATTGTTTTTCCGGGCAACCGATCTTGTCCGCGGCGACATGCAAAAATTATCGCTTGTGGAAGCGACCCAGTCATTGGAAGTGCTGTTTGCGCTGTTCGGGGAGATGGCCATTTTACCGGTTGCGGCGCCATCGCTGTTGTCCTGGTTCGGCATCATCACAGTTGCAGCCGGTATGGTGCTGCACAGCCTGATGTCACGAAAACCCGTTGCACCGGCTGCATGGAAAATGAAAAAGTCAGAAATCAGCGGATAAGAAAATATGGGAAAAAATGAGACAAAATGAGACAGCTGTCCCGGTTTGTCTCATTTTTTTATGTGCCGGGCAGACGAAGCAGGATGAAAGCGGGGTTTTCAGTTGGCACGCTTTTTGCTTGTTTACCAAGTGAAAGACGACGATAAGGAGGATGGATAAATGGAGACAGTAAAAGCGGGCGAACTGCAGTTAACGAAGGAAAAAGCGCAGTGGATGTTGCAAAAAATGTTTGAAATCCGCAAGTTTGAAGACAAAGTGCATGAAGTGTTTGCGACCGGCATTTTACCGGGCTTCGTCCACTTATATGCCGGTGAGGAAGCGGTTGCAGTCGGCGTTTGCGCCCATCTGAACGATCAGGATATGATCACAAGCACACACCGCGGCCACGGCCACTGTATCGCGAAAGGCTGCGATTTAAAAGGGATGATGGCGGAAATCTACGGGAAAGCGACAGGTCTGTGCAAAGGAAAAGGCGGTTCCATGCATATTGCCGACCTCGACAAAGGCATGCTCGGTGCAAACGGGATTGTCGGCGGCGGGTTCCCGCTGGCATGCGGCGCAGCATTGACGGCGAAAGTTAAAAAGACGAGTAATGTAAGCGTTTGCTTCTTTGGGGACGGCGCGAATAACCACGGTACGTTTCACGAAGGCATCAACTTGGCAGCCGTATGGAAGCTTCCGGTCATTTTTGTGGCGGAAAATAACGGCTATGGGGAAGCGACGCCATTCCATTATGCGTCAAGCTGTAAAACGATTGCCGACCGTGCCGTTGCCTACGACATTCCGGGTGTTCGTGTCGACGGGAAAGATATCGTCGCCGTGTACCAGGCGGCAAAAGAAGCGGTGGAACGCGCCCGCAACGGGGAAGGCCCGTCGCTGATTGAATGCGTGACGTACCGAAACTACGGGCATTTTGAAGGGGATGCCCAAACTTATAAAGCAGAAGCAGAAAAGGCGAAACAGCTGAATGAAAAAGATGCGATCGTCCAATTTAAAAAATTTGTGCTTGAACAAAACCTGTTCAGCGAAGCAGACATCAACAGCCTGGAACAAAAAGTGGAACAGGAGATCGAAGAAGCTGTGAAATTCAGCGAAGACAGCCCGTATCCGGACCCTTCCGAACTTTTGAAAGATGTCTATGTATCCTACTAATCTATGAAAAAAGGAGGCCTTTCCAATGGGAAGACAAATTTCTTTTTCGCAGGCCATTAACGAAGCGATGAAACTGGCGATGAGAAGAGATGAAAATGTAATTTTGATGGGGGAAGATGTTGCCGGCGGTGCGGAAGTTGATCACCTGCAGGATGAAGAAGCATGGGGTGGCGTGCTTGGCGTGACGAAAGGCCTTGTCCAGGAATTCGGCCGCGGGCGGATTTTGGATACGCCGATTACGGAAGCGGGCTATATGGGGGCTGCGATGGCTGCTGCTTCAACAGGATTGCGGCCGATTGCAGAGCTCATGTTCAACGATTTTATCGGCAGCTGTCTGGACGAAGTGCTCAACCAGGGCGCGAAATTCCGGTACATGTTCGGCGGCAAGGCGCAAGTGCCGGTGACGGTCCGGACGATGCACGGCGCCGGTTTCCGGGCGGCGGCCCAGCACTCGCAAAGCCTGTATGCGCTGTTTACGTCGATACCGGGCTTAAAAGTCGTCGTGCCGTCAACGCCATATGATGCGAAAGGGCTGCTTTTGGCTGCGATCGAAGACAATGACCCGGTTATCTTTTTTGAAGATAAAACGCTTTACAACATAAAAGGGGAAGTGCCCGAAGATTACTATACGATTCCGCTCGGTAAGGCGGACAGGAAACGTGAAGGAAGCGACATCACCATTGTTGCAGTTGGCAAACAGGTGCAGACGGCGCTTGAAGCGGCAGAACGGCTTGCCAAAGACGGCATCGAAGCGGAAGTGATTGATCCGCGCAGTTTATCGCCGCTCGATGAAGGGGCGATTCTCCAGTCGGTCGCAAAAACAAACCGGCTCATTGTGGTCGATGAAGCGAACCCGCGGTGCAATGTGGCAACCGATATTGCGGCACTTGTTGCCGATAAAGGATTTGATGATCTGGACGCCCCGATCAAACGGATCACGGCACCGCACACGCCGGTTCCGTTCTCGCCGCCGCTTGAAGATTTGTATTTACCATCCGCCGGGAAAATTGTGCAGGCGGTATCAGAGCTCTTGGGGGAACCGGTCGGGCAATAACGGACAGATAGAAAGGAGTGGTTGGCATGCCGGTTGAAGTTATTATGCCCAAACTTGGGATGGCGATGAAAGAAGGAACCGTTTCACAATGGAATAAAACAGAAGGAGAAGCCGTTAAAAAAGGCGACCCGATCGCCAGCATCAGTTCGGAAAAAATAGAGATGGAAATCGAGTCCCCTGCGGACGGCAATGTATTAAAAATCAATGTGCCGGAAGGAAAGGGCGTGCCGCCGGGAACGGTGATTTGCTATATCGGAAACCCGGATGAAGAAGTGGCGGCAACAGCAGCCCAGGTGCAGGAAGAAAAAGGAGAAGAAGAAATAAAGGCGGCCCATCCCGCACCGCTCCCGAAAAAACCGGGAAAAGCGCGCGTGAAAATTTCCCCGGTCGCGCGGAAAATGGCGGAAGCAGCAGGCATTAAACCGGAAGATATAAAAGGGACCGGGCCAGGGGGCAGGATTACAAAAGAAGATGTGGAACAGGCAATTGCATCAAAGAAAGAAAGCCGCAAACAGGACAGCCTCATCCAGGCGCCGGCAGGAAAAGAACCGAAGCACACACCGGTATCCGGCATGCGCAAAGTGATCGCAGAACGGATGCATGCCAGCCTGCAATCGGCTGCACAGCTAACGATCACGATGAAAGCGGATGTCACGGAACTATTGGCGCTAAAAACGCAAGTGAAAGAGACAATCGCAAAACGGTACGACAGCAAACTGACGATCACGGATTTTACAGCAAGGGCTGTCATCCTTGCCCTCAAAAATCATCCGGAAATGAACAGTGCATTTCTCGATGATACCATCGTCACTTACCCGGAAATCCATTTGGGCATCGCAACGGCGGTTGAAAAAGGGCTGATTGTCCCGGTCATCCGCAATGCCGAAAGCAAATCGCTGATCGACTTGGCAAAAGAAATCAAAGAAAAAACAGCGGCAGCAAGATCCGGAAAACTGCCGGCAGATGAGATGCAAGGGTCCACTTTTACCATTTCAAGCCTGGGTGCAAGCGGCGTCGAATTTTTTACGCCTATTTTGAACCCGCCGGAAGCCGGAATATTGGGTGTCGGTGTCGTTTCGGATGAAGCTGTTTTTATCGGGGACAAAATTGAAAAAAGGAGCCGGCTGCCGCTCAGCCTGACGTTTGACCACCGCGTGCTCGACGGGGCGCCGGCAGCGGCCTTCCTGCAAACGGTCAAGCAATATTTGGAAGAACCGGTTACGATGCTTTTGTAGGAAAGAAGGGATCAGGATGGAAACCATCGGGATTTTAGGCGGCGGGCCTGCGGGCTACGTCGCTGCCATTACAGCAGCACAGCAGGGTGCGGATGTCATTTTATTTGAACAGGCGACACTCGGCGGTACATGCTTAAATGAAGGGTGCATGCCGACCAAGACGCTTTTGGAAAGTGCAGGGCGCTACCGGGACATCCGGGAAGCGGACAAATTCGGGATCCGGGTGAACAAGGAAGCGGTGTCCATTGACTGGTCCTCCCTGCTTGAAAGGAAAAATGCGATCGTTTCCCGGCTTGTACAGGGCATTCAATACTTAATGAAGAAAAACAAAATCAAAATCGTGCAGGGAAAAGCGGCATTCCAGTCACCCCATGTTGTTCTTGCAGAAACAGCAAACGGCACGGTTGAAATAAAAGCGGACCAGTTCATCATCGCAACAGGGTCTGAACCGAGCTCCCTCCCGTTTGCGCCGTTTGATGGCAACTGGATCATCGACAGCACGCAGGCCATGTCTCTTCCCGGCCTGCCTCCATCGCTCGTAATTGTCGGCGGCGGGGTAATCGGTTGCGAGTTTGCGAGCATTTACAGCCGGCTTGGGACAAAAGTGTCGATCATAGAGATGGCCCCACATATTTTGCCGGGGGAAGATGCGGATATCGCGAATATTTTAAAAGAGCAGCTTGAAAAAGACGGGGTGGACATTTATACATCTGCTGCCGTAAAAAAACTGGACCGTGATAAGAAATGCGCGCTGATTGAGCAGGAAGGGGAAACGCGCGAGATTTACGGGGAATACGTGCTTGTTTCAATCGGCCGGAAACCGTCTGTCAACGGGATCGGCCTCGAAAATGCCGGGGTGGCGTATGAAAAATCGGGCATAAAAGTCAATGAAAAGATGCAGACGAACATCCCCCATATTTATGCCTGCGGCGATTGTATTGGCGGCATCCAACTTGCACATGTCGCTTTTCATGAAGGAAAAGTGGCGGCGCTCAATGCATGCGGAATGGAGGCAAGTGCGGATTACAAAGCCGTTCCCCGCTGCATTTATACGTTTCCGGAAATTGCCGGCACCGGCCTCACCGAAAAGCAGGCGAAAGAAATGTACGGCGCTGTTCGGATCGGCGAATTTCCGTTTTCGGCAAACGGAAAAGCGATGATCAGCGGGGAACAGGTTGGGAAAGTGAAAGTCATCATCGAGCCGGAATACGAAGAGGTGGTCGGCTTGTCCATTTGCGGCCCGCATGCAACAGAACTGGTCGGGCAGGGGGTATTGATGCTGAACGGGGAAATGACGGCTGATTTGCTTGAGCGCTTGATTGCCGCTCATCCGACCGTCTCAGAAGCCATCCATGAAGCCGTTTTAAATGCACAGGGGCATCCGGTGCACGTATAATCATTCCCGGCAGTCTCTCAGACTGCCGGGAATATTCATAAGCCCTGTCTACATATTGAAAACGCTTTCCGTATTCGATTATAATAGAAAAGAACATCACGACTTTCTTCCTGATGCGCAATTTTCTATGATGAGTCGGAGGGATGAAAGATGGCTGTATGTTATTGGAATACGTGGAAAAAGTTTGTGCAGGAAGGGACATTGGATCCCGAGAGAATCAACAACCGAATCGCTGAATCGTGGTACCGCTGTAAAAAACGGGATGTGAACCCGTATTTGCGGAAAGGGCAGCATATCCTGCCTGTTGAAAAACTATTGGCACACCGGGAAAGGCATAAAGATTTTTTAAATATTGCCGAACGCCATGTGAAAAAGATGGAGCCTGTGTTTCAGGAAGCCGGCATGATGGCGCTCCTGATTGATCCTTGCGGGCATGTGCTGTCCGTATCAGGAAACCGGAAAACCATTTTTGAAGCGCAAAAAATTAATTTTGTCGAAGGGGTTTGCTGGACGGAAGAGCGGGTCGGCACGAATGCGATCGGCACTACGCTTGAGACAGGGGAAGCCGTGATGGTGAACGGCCCTGAGCATTTTTCGGTTGCCTCCCACCAGTGGAGCTGTGCAGCCGCGCCGGTTTACGACAGCCAAAGGAATCTTGTTGGCGTCATGGACTTAACATGTCCATATACCGAATCCCACCCTTTCATGCTCGCCATGGTTTCATCGCTGGCTTATACAGTAGAGCAGGAAATCGTACGCATGGCAAAAAGCCGGCATGAACGTTTCATCCAAAAAGCTGTTGAACTTTCGGACCAGTACGGGGACCGGTTACTCGTCATTACGGATGAAGAAGGAAAAGCCGTTGCGGCAAGCCGGCCGCTTCGGAAGAAAATGCCGGATTATTTTGGTAGAACGATTGAAGAAATGACCTCCCAAACGGATACCATTGTGAACCAATCCATTCCATTGCCTTCCAGCCGGGAAAAAATCGGCACCTGTTTCTTTTTATCTGAAAATAAAAATCTTTCCGGCACCCTTCTTCAAAAAGAAAAGTTCGTCTTCCGCGGCGTCACCGGCATAAGCAGAAGTTTTCAGGAAACGTTGCGCAAAGCCCGGATTGCTTCCCTTTCCGATACCACTTGTTTTATCACGGGTGAGACCGGAACTGGAAAGGAGCTGGTCGCACGGGCCATCCATGAAAACAGCAGCCGGAAAAACGGCCCGTTTATTGCCGTCAATTGCGGGGCTGTGCCGAAAGAATTAATGGAAAGCGAGTTTTTCGGTTATGCCGACGGGGCTTTTACCGGCGCAAAACGGGGCGGCCATAAAGGAAAATTCGAGCAGGCCCATGGCGGAACCTTATTTCTTGACGAAGTGGCCGAGCTGCCGCCTGCCATGCAAACGGCGCTGCTCCGCGTCCTGCAGGATAGAAAAGTTGTGCCGGTCGGTGCCACAAAAGAAGTGGCTGTGGACGTCCGGATCATTGCCGCGACCCACAAGGATTTGCCGAAGCTCGTGAAAGAAGGGAAGTTCCGTGAAGATTTGTTTTACCGCCTGTATGTTTTTCCCGTCCGCCTTCCTGCCTTGCGCGAAAGAAAAGAAGACTTGCCTGCTTTGATTCATTATATCGGCAGGAAAAAAAATCAAGACTTCGAAATCCCGCCGGCGGTTTTGAAAAAAATGCAGGATTATCATTGGCCCGGCAATATCCGCGAACTGATGAATGTGATTGAAAACGTCCGACTGCTTGCTGTGGCCGGTGAAGAAGAAGCGGAACGGTATGTGGACGAATATGTTTCCGGGCAGACCGGGCTTTGCGGCAAAGAAAAACAGGACGCGCCGCTGACCCCGCGGGAAGCGATTGAGCGCGATATGATCCTGGAAGCTTTGAAACATACGAAAGGAAATGCAGCGGCGGCGGCGAAAATGCTGGATATTCCGCGCAGCACATTTTACAGAAAACTGCGGAAATACGGCTTGTAACGATTGAATGCCCGGTTTCAGGGTATAGAAAAAATATCATCTTGGAACCGGGTGGTTATGTTGTTGGATACCGTATGGAAAGAATTCTCGGACATTCATCTTTTTCGTTTTGCGCTGGGTACGGCAGTGCTGCTTGTTGCCGGCAAGTTGTTGAAGTGGACGGTATCCGTGCTTGCAAAAAGGAACCGCCGGCTGCAAAAAACGGTCGTGCCGGCGGTTTATTCAATTACAAACTGGGCTTGTTTATACGGTGTACTTTTGATCTTCCTGTTTGATTTCTCCGATAACAGGTGGTTGTTTTACCCGCTTTATTCCAAAGGCGGGCTCGATGTCACGCCGTTTTTGCTGATTGTTGCTTTAATGATTGTCACGCTCGCGCACAGGCTTGTGAAGCTTCTGACAAAATATGTGCTTTCAACCGTTTATGACCATTATCACGTTGACCGCGGGCTCGGGTATACGTTTAACCGCCTCATTTATTATACCGTCATGATTGTTGCACTTTGTATCAGCTTTACAACGGTCGGCCTTGACCTGTCTGCACTTGGGGCGGTTTTAAGCGTAATCGGGATCGGGCTCGGCTTTGGCATGCGCAACATCGCGGCAAACTTCGTATCCGGGATCATCATTTTATTTGAACGCCCGATTGAAGTCGGTGAAACGGTTGAAATCAATGAGGAAACCGGCAGAGTGGAGAAAATCAATCTCCGCTCTACAACGGTCCGGCTCGATAAAAGCGGTACGCTGATTGTCCCGAATCAATATTTTATTGAACAGGTCATTAAAAACCGGACGACGGAAAAGCCTTCTGCTTCTATTCAGGTCAGCGTCAGTTCCGAAATGGATACAAAAAAGGTGGAAAAGCTGTTGCACGAGGCTTTTGAAACAGTGAAAGAAGCAGATCATGGTCTCGCACCGGATACGATAGCGTCTGTAAAGCTGATCCGGTTGCGGAACCATAGCTTTGATTTTCTTGTAGAGATCCCGCTTTTGCCGGGCAACCAGAAAGATGAGATTGAAAATGAAATGCGCCATGTGATCGTCCGGCTGTTC
Organism: Weizmannia sp. FSL K6-3076; assembly: GCF_038007245.1. NCBI lineage: Bacteria > Bacillati > Bacillota > Bacilli > Caryophanales > Bacillaceae > Heyndrickxia > Weizmannia sp. FSL K6-3076. The sequence goes on from NZ_JBBOWU010000001.1 coordinate 1,603,458, forward strand.
CGCGAAAACGGCATTGAATTTGCAAAAGAACCGATCGAACAGGTGATTTTGCGGGACAGTTGAGCCCAGCCCAAAAAGGCAGGTACTTATGGCGCCATCTGCCTGATTGGCGGCATCAGGCATACGATTAAAAAAAGTGAAAAAATTTGCCCCAGTTCCTCCGAAAAGTTATGCTTATGGTAGGAGGGGATGGATTTGGCAAGTTTTACAGAGAAAAAGGATTCATGCGACTTCACGAAAGTGGCGGAAAATGTATGGAAACTGGTCGTCCGTTTTCCATTCGGCATGCGGGAGGTCAATTGCTATCTTTTTAAAGGAAAAAAAGGGTACACGATTGTGGATACCGGGGACTTCCATGAAACGGCGAAGGAAACATGGAACAAAGTGCTGGCATCGGTTTTTCCCATTGAAAAAATTGTGCTGACACATTCGCATCCCGACCATCTCGGGCTTGCGAAATGGCTGAAAGAAAAATACAGTGTACCTGTTTTCATGTCCGATTTAAGCTTTCAGACCATGCAGGAAACAAAGGCCCGTTTTGCCGTTTCACATGATAAATACGAAGCGGTTTTGCAAAAGCATGGCGGGCCGACTTTGCCGAAACGGAATTTTGCACGGGAGATCCCGAAATATGATTTTGAACCGGACGGCCTTTTTAAAAATGGCGAACAGGTTCTGCTCGGTGATGATCCTTACGAAGCGATCCGGACGCCTGGCCATGCGCCGGACCATTTTTGTTTTTACAATCGCAAAAAGCAAATTCTGGTGCTCGGAGACCATGTGTTAAAAGACTTGTCCCCCATTGTTGCCGCCTGGTCTGAGAACGACAAAAACCCGCTTGGGGATTATTTTGATTCGCTTGACCGGATTAAAGACCTGCCTGTCAAAGTGGCGCTTCCGGGGCACGGCGGGCTAATTGAGGATGTAAAGGCGCGGGCGGAGAGCATCCGGATGCGCCATGAGCATAGACTCAAGCAAATTGTCATGTCGCTTCAAGAAGGAGAGAAAACAGCGGCGCAAATCTGCCGGGATACTTATGGGGATATGGCAATAAAGCAATTTTTCGCTCCGTTTATGGCAACAATTACAAGATGTCTTTATCTGGAATTTGCCGGAAAAATATCGAGCCGACTGGTGAATGGACAAATTTTATATTTTTTGCCCTGATCAGCTCGCATCTGCTTCAGCTTAAGAGGCAGATGATTTTTTTGCGCCGAAGGAAAAGACGTGCAGCCGGTAAACCAAAAACCGGTTGTTCAAGTTTGCGCAGAAGGTATGGCTTTAGACGGGCGATAAATATAGGGCAAGCAGAAAACCGGGCTTCCGATTTCCCTACATATATAGGAATTGGCCTTGAAAGGTTCGGAATATATAATTAGTTGTGAAAGCCACTTTTACAACAAGGAGGAACCGCATGGAAACCGTTGACGAAATTTTTCAAACAATTGATGCTGCCTTAAAGAAAGATCCTTCCCGGTCACAAGGAATGAATGCGGTATACCAGTTTAATTTAAGTGGGGAAGAAGAAGGGACTTACCATGTCGTTATGCGTCCGGAAGGCAGTTACGCTGGGGCGGGGGAAGCGGAGGATCCGAATTGTACGCTCTCCATGTCATCCGCTGACTTTAAAAAACTGGTGCAAGGCAAAATGAACGGCACGACGGCTTTTTTAACCGGCAAACTCCGGCTGAAAGGGGATATGGGGCTGGCTTTGCGGTTGCAGGACGTTTTGTCAGCATATAACGCTTCCTGATGGAAACAAAAGAAGCGAAAGCCCTTTACAACACCGCTCCTGGGATCCGTTTTGAAAAAGGGAAACCCTGGTGTGGCAAGGGATTCCCGCTCGCTTGGGTGTGCCGGCACAGAAGTTGACCGGATTTTTTGGCGGAAGCTGATAAACCGAGCACCATGCCTGCCGGTTAGAGGCACGACAGGACCGTTCCGGCATGGCGCACCTGACAAGGAGATGAAAAGATGGCGCATGAACGTTTTCAAACCGTTGAGGGTCAAATCAACTGGAATGACCCGATGTATAAGCTTTATGAAAAAGCAAAGCGGAACGGCGGGTGGAATCCGGCTGACATTGATTTCAGCCAAGACCGGGAAGATTTTCTCCAATTAAGGGAGGAAGAGAGGATAGCATCGTTACCGCTTATTTCCTCTTTTTCAGCCGGGGAAGAAGCGGTTACGCTCGATATTTTGCCGATGCTCCATGCGATGGCAAGACAGGGCCGGCTTGAAGACACGATGTTTTTGACCACCTTTTTGCACGATGAAGCCAAACATACGGAAATGTTTTCGCGCTGGCAGCAGGCAGTGGGCGTCGGCGATCTTGATTTATCGGCCTACCATAATGACAGCTACAAGCGGATTTTTTACGAAGCGCTGCCCGAAGCAATGGAGCGCCTGTATACAGACGATTCGCCTGAAGAGGTCATCCGTGCGGCGACGGTTTACAATATGATTGTGGAAGGCGTGCTTGCGGAATCCGGTTATTATTCGTTCAGGCAGATTTATAAAAAATCCGGCTTGTTCCCGGGCATTTTACAGGGCATTGATTATTTAAATATGGATGAAGGCAGGCATATCCAGTTTGGCATTTATACGATACAGCGGCTTGTAGTTGGAAATGAGGAAAGGTTTAAATTGTTCCATGACTATATGGATGAGTTGTGGATGCATGCTTACGGCGTTGTCGAATACCTTGTCGGACTGGCGGTTTTACAACGGGAACAGTCAAATTTTGAATCGCAGATTGTATTCGAGCCGGATATAATGCGGCAATACGCTGTTAAACAGTTTCATATTCGAAAAAGCAAGATCGACCGGGCCAGAAAATACAAGAACCTTACCGAATTGGAAGCTGCTGCAGATTCCTAAAACAGAAGACCCCGGGCCCGGGGATCCAGCGGGAGGACAAAGTAAGTTTCCCGGTGAAGCGGCATGGATGTGGAAAAACGGCGGCAGCTGCGAAACATCTGTAAAAATGTCTCTGCTTCCCGGTTTTCCAGCACGTACCGGCCCGGGCAAAAAAGCCGGCATGCTGTGCGAAACCTCAATTTACCAGGATTGTCACTTTATTGCCCGATTTTTCGCTATCATATGAAATGCTTTTCCATTCTGTTGCTGCTTTTTCGTACGCTTGTTTTGTCCGCTCGTCAAAACACACCATCCACACTTCCTGCACCGAGTCGGAAGTTTCAAGGAATGTACAAATGGTGCGGACAGCGATCCGGGCAGCCGCATCCAGCGGGAAATGGTATACACCGGTGCTGATGGAAGGAAAAGCAACCGTTCGCAGTCCTTTCGATTCAGCGAGGCGCAGGCTGTTTTGGTAACTGTTTTCCAATAATTCGGCTTCATGATGGCCGCCTCCCTGCCAGACGGGGCCGGGCGTATGAATGACGTATTTTGCCGGCAGCCGGTATCCTTTCGTCATTTTTGCTTCGCCGGTCGGGCATCCGTTCAATTTCCGGCATTCCTCAAGGAGCTCGGGCCCTGCTGCTCTATGGATGGCCCCGTCCACACCACCGCCGCCGAGCAGTGTTGTATTCGCCGCATTTACGATGGCATCCGTTTTGACTTTTGTAATATCGCCAAGTACGATTTTAAAAGACTTCATCTCCATCATCTCCGTTTCTGTTCTTTGTTTTATTTTAACAGGAAGGGGTGGATGTTTAAATACCGGTATAGTTTCACACTCCCCTATCCATACTTTAATTGTAAAAAGAAACGGAGGTTTTGGTATGGATGCAAGACGTGCGCAGGAAATTATGAATGTGCCAGAAATGGTGACGGTCACTTTGAACGGGGAAAGGATTTACATCGAGCATGTTGACCGGCAGGAAGAAACAGCAACGGTGCATACCCTTGATCATCCGGATAAAAAGATGAGCGTTCCCGTCAACCTTTTGCTGGAACATTAAAACCGCTTTTTGAGCGGTTTTTTTTCGGTTGACAGTGAAAATACAAACATTTAGAATTTTAGATACGGAACAGATCTTCATGGGAGAGGGGTTTAGTCAAATGAATCTGGAAAACAGCACAGCCATTGTAACCGGCGGGGCATCAGGGCTCGGGGAAGCAACGGTAAGGAAATTGGTGGAAACGGGCGCGAAGGCGGTTGTTTTTGACCTTCAACAGGAAAAAGGAGCAAAATTGGAGCAGGAACTAAAAGGGCGGGTTCGTTTTTTCAAAACGGATGTAACGGATGAGAAAAGTGTTCAAGATGCGCTAGAACAAATTGAAAGCGTTAACATACTGGTAAATTGTGCCGGCATCGGAGCGGCGAAAAAAACATACGGCAAAAGCGGCGTACATGATCTTGCCTCTTTTCGGAAAGTGATTGAGGTGAATCTGATTGGCACGTTTAATGTGATCCGGCTTACCGCTGAAAAAATGGCACATAACAGCCCGAACGAAGAAGGGGAAAGAGGAGTGATCATTAATACAGCCTCGGTTGCCGCTTTTGAAGGGCAGATCGGGCAGGCAGCCTACAGCGCGTCAAAAGGCGGCATTGTCGGGATGACGCTTCCGGTTGCCAGGGATCTTGCCAGCCTTGGCATTCGTGTTGTCACGATTGCACCGGGTGTATTTGAAACGCCGCTTTTCGCTTCTTTGCCAGAAAAAGCAAGGGATGCGCTTGGCAAGATGACACCGTTTCCTCCCCGTCTCGGACGGCCGGCAGAGTATGCGCAGCTTGTCCAAAGTATTGTCTTGAATCCGATGCTGAACGGGGAAACGATCCGACTTGACGGTGCGATCCGGATGCAGCCGAAGTAATGTGAAGCTGATGATGGAAAAATCCGCCTGGCAGGCAGGCACGGGAAACATCTCAAAATCGCACGCGCAAGGCGGATTGGGCCGGTTGCTTAACGGGTCGATAAAAACAGTCCGGGCCGGGCACCATTTTCAAAAGAGTCCCGTGCAAATGCGAGACTAAGACAGGAAATACGGGTTTACAAGCGGAATCGCAGTTTAAAAACGCAGGGTATAAGATGAATGGAATATTTTTATGGTGAGGGGAATGCGGATGCGGGAAGCGGTCATTATAGAAGCGGTTCGGACACCCGTTGGAAAGCGGAATGGATTATTAAGCGGGATCCGGGCAGAAGAGCTGGCGGCGAAAGTTTTACAGGAAGTGGTCGAACGGGCGGGGATATCTCCGGATATGGTGGAAGATGTGATCATGGGCTGTGTTTCCCAGGTCGGGGAACAGGCGTCTGATATTGCGCGGCAGGCAACGTTGATCGCAGGATTTCCGATTGAAGTGCCCGGCGTTACCATTGACCGCCAGTGCGGATCCAGTCAGCAGGCGGTGCATTTTGCAGCTCAGGCGGTTCTCTCCGGCGATATGGATGTGGTGATTGCAGGCGGGGTTGAGAGCATGTCGCGCGTTCCGATCGGCTCCAACAGGAACGGCGCCGCATTCAGCAAGTTGCTCACTGCAAAATACAACATGATCCATCAGGGGCTGTCCGCAGACTTGATTGCGGAAAAGTGGGGCATTAGCCGTGAAAAGATGGACCACTATGCGCTTGAAAGCCACAGGCGTGCATTGCAGGCGCAAAAAGAAGGGCGTTTTGACAGGGAGATCATGCCGGTTGAAGCGGAACAGCCTGATGGCAAGACCGTGACAGTTGTGAAAGATGAAGGCCCGCGTTCAGATACATCGATTCAGAAATTGTCCGCGCTGAAACCGGCTTTTCAGGAAGACGGGCGTATCACGGCAGGTAATGCGAGCCAGATTAGCGACGGGGCAGCTGCCGTTTTAATCATGTCCCGCACAAAAGCAGAGGCACTTGGCCTGAAGCCGCGGTTCCGAATTCTCGCCCGGACCGTTGTTGGGTCTGATCCGACACTGATGCTGACAGGGGTGATCCCGGCTACGGAAAAAGTGTTATGTCAGGCGGGGCTTTCGATTGATGACATCGATGTATTTGAAGTGAACGAGGCATTTGCTTCCGTACCGCTTGCCTGGCTTTTAGAAACCGGCGCCAGTCCGGAAAAACTGAACCCGAACGGCGGTGCGATTGCGCTTGGCCATCCGCTTGGCGCAAGCGGGGCGCGGCTCATGACAACGCTAATACACGAGCTGGAACGAACAAACGGTCGTTACGGCTTGCAAACGATGTGCGAAGGTTACGGTATGGCAAACGCGACGATCATTGAAAGATTGGATTAAAAAACATGTTGTTTCCGGCTGGGGAAAGGAGCGTATCACCGCAGCCGGCGCTTTACTGCGGCAAACGGAAAAACCGGGTTTTTCGAACAGGAGGAGTAAAAATGTTTGTTGGGCAACAGCTCAAATGGCATGCCATTCATCAACCGGACCATATCATTACGTCTTACCGGGGAAAGAAAATGACTTATGCTCAATTTTACCGGGAGGCGATAAATGTCGCCGGCTTTTTCCAAAAAAAGGGGTACAAAAAGGGAGACATTATTGCCCTTTTTCTTCATAATTCCGATGTGCTGCTCATTGCCTATTATGCCTGCCAACTGGGCGGTTTCACAGCCATGCCTGTCAATACAAAATTGGCACCACCCGAAGTGCAGTATATTTTTCATCACTCAGAAGCAAAAGCCCTCATCTATGATACCCGTCTGCTCCATATATTGCATGAAATTCCGCGCGAGTTTCATCAATTCCAAGACCGCCTGATGGTCGGCGGGGAAGACACATTCCGGGCTATTGCCGGAGAAAATACGGATGCTTTTATGCCTCCCCAAATAGAGGCAGATGATACTGCTGTGATTTTTTATACATCCGGCACAACCGGCAGGCCAAAAGGCGTCATGCTGTCTGCCGCAAATGTCCGGGCAGCGGCACAAATCTGGGCTGAGGCAATGGATTTAAGCAGGGAAGACCGTGTGCATATTGTCACCCCATTATTCCATTGCGCGGCATGCCATGTCTTTAGCATTCCGGCCATCTACCGTGGTGGCACCATGATCATAGAAGAACAATTTTCCCCTGAGAAAACGCTTGAAACAATGGAAAAAGAAAAAGTTACTGTTTTCTTCGGGGTGCCGGCAATGTACAGTATCCTTCTCAATACGCCGAAAATGGCTGAAGTTGACCTGTCTTATTTGCGATTGTTCTGTTATGGTGCGTCTCCGATGCCGTATGAACGTGTGCGCCAGTTAAAAACGCGTTTTCCGACAGTAAAAGTACAAAATTTATACGGCCAGACCGAAAATGCGCCGGCAGCTTCAACATTAACTGACCGTTTTGCTATGGAAAAGGCAGGTTCGGTTGGCCAAGCATTGCCGCAAACGGAAATTCAAGTGGTAGATGCGGGCGGTTCACCTGTTCCCGCCGGGGAAGTAGGCGAAATCATCGTTAAAGGGCCGCAAGTCATGAAAGGATATTTGAAAAATGAAGAAGAAACGCGGAGGGTATTGCAAAACGGTTGGCTTTACAGCGGAGATTTGGGCTATTTCGATGAAGCCGGCTTTCTGTATTTAGTTGACCGTAAAAAAGATATGTTAATACGTGGAGGCGAAAATGTTTATCCGGTGGAAGTAGAGGAAGTGCTGTATGAAATGCCGGAAATTTTGGAAGCGGCAGTAGTCGGAATTCCGCATGAAATATACGGGGAAGTGCCAAAAGCCTATATTGTCGTGAAAAAAGGCGAAACATTGACAGAAGAAAAAGTGTTTGCCTATTGTTCGGGAAAACTTGCAAAATATAAATGGCCGGCCGAAATTGAATTTTTACAGACGCTTCCACGAAATGCGAGCGGGAAAGTTTTAAAACACGTTTTGCGAAAACAAATTTCCGGGGTGTAAGGCAAACAGCACGGCAGCAAAAAATACCCATTTTGAGAAAGGGCGCCCGTGCCGTTTGGGAAAAGCGTAATGCCGGCAATGCGCCGGTATTTTTTTGTTTAATTTGGTTTAATAACACTATGTGCTAAAAGATAAATAATATTTGACCAAATGTTTGCACGATAAAAATGAACGAATTTTTACCATTCTTTTGCCGGCTTAGCCGGATGCACGGTTGATATAAAACGCGACTCCATTTTATAGAAATGAAAGGGTTTCAGAGCAGATTTTATAAAAATTACACAATGTGCTAAAAACATAATAAAAAACAAAAAACCTACACAGCTAAAATAACATACGTTCGAGTGTTAATTTTTGTGTGCTGCCGGCACATTTTACTATAATGGAAGAAAAAGGGGTGAGTAGCATGGCGGAAAAACGGCAAAGGGAGAGTACCGGCTTTTTAATCAAACAGCGCGCCTTTTTAAAACTTTATATTATCACCAATATTGAAAACGGACGGTGGTACGGGCTGCAGCTTTTGGATGAATTGAAAAAAGAATTTAAGCCGCTCGGTTTCGAACCGCAGCATTCCGAAATCTACCGGGCGCTTCATGAACTGGAAGATGAGGAGCAAATTTTGACCAAAATAAAAGTAAAACCGGACGGGGCAAAAAGAAAAGAGGTTGTGGTATACAAAATCAAAGACATGGAAAAAGCAAAAGCGTACAAAAAACTTGTCAAGGCTGACTTGGAACGGTGCGAGCAGCTTTTGCGAAAAGCGCTTCAGGATAACTTTTCATAAAAAAAGCCGGGTGTGCCGGCTCTTTTTTATTTATCATTTTTCGTAAGAAGCGGCCCTTTTGGCTGCGAGTATGTGCTTATCCCGCGTATAGGTTTACCCGTCCTGTTTCAAAAAGGGGGATAAAAGAAATATTTTTCCGCACAATGGTCAATCCCCGTTCGGCTCAAGCAAGTATTTTAACATTCGCTGTCCATGCCGAAAAACAGCAGAACGTTCACTTTAAAACAATCGATTTCGTTTTTTCTGATTGATATACATCCAATGCGGCCTGCAATCCTTCTCCACGGTTCACTTTTACGCCATGCCTAATCAGAACGGCTTCAAGGCCGCCTAATAATGCGAGCACATTATCTTTTCGACAGCCGTAGCCCATCGTGCCAATCCTCCAGATTTTTCCGTGCAGTGGGCCAAAAGAAGAAGCGATTTCAATGCCGAATTCCTCAAGAAGCATGTGGCGGACAGATTCGCCGTCGGTTCCGTCCGGTATGTTGACGCAAGTGACGCAGGGGAGTTTGTGCACAGGGTCGCCGAATAAAGACAGTCCCATTGCCAGAAGCCCTTCGATAAGCGCTTTTTCATGCAGTTTATGGCGTGAAAAACGTGCTCCCAGTCCTTCATCCAACACAAGCCGTAATCCTTCTCGTAGCGCGTAGATCATGGACGTTGCCTCTGTGTGGTGGTTCAACCGGCGCGGGCTCCAGTAATCCTGGAGCATGCCCAGATCAAAGTAATTGCTTGTGATCGGGCGCATGCTCCTTGGATAAGCACGGTCCTCATCAGTTGCAATGCCGCGTTCCACTTTTTTGCGTGCCAGCACGATTTTTTCTATACGACTGTTGTACGTAATCGGCGCCATGCCGGCAGGGACTGACAGACATTTTTGCGTTCCGGCAACAAGGGCATCGATATACCATTCATCTGTCCTGACATCTGCTCCTCCGATGGATGCGACTGCATCTACAACAAACAAAACGTCCTGTTCGCGGCATGCCCTTCCGATTTCTGCAAGGGGCTGCATTCTGCCGGTGGAAGTTTCACCGTGCACCATTGCCAGCACTTTCGGCTTTATTTTCTTCATCTCCGCAATGACATGGCCCGGTTCGAATACTTCTCCCCACGGACATTCAATGGTGTGGACTTCAGCACCGTACCGTTCGCAAATTTCTGCAAATAAATGGCCGAATCTGCCATAAATGGGCACCATGACACGGTCTCCGGGTTCAAGAATGCTGCAAAGCACAGCTTCTAATCCGGAGCGGGAAGTTCCGTCAACCGGGTAAGCCCAATGGTTTTTTGTCTGAAATACTTGGCGGAGCATATCCATTACTTCATTCATAATGGCTGTAAATGCCGGATCGAATTGACCGAGGATCGGTGTGCCCATTGCCCGCAACACACGCGGGTCGACCTCAACCGGGCCGGGTGTCAGGATGATTCGTTTCGGTGCCGTTAATTCTGCATATGCCAATTTCATCTTCTCCTTATTGTGCATCATTTAAGTGTAAGCCAGCTTGTATAATACGCTTTCCAATAAATCAATGCCGGTTTCAAGATCGCGAATAGCGCTATATTCTCTCGGCGAATGACTGATACCGTTCCTGCTCGGTACAAATAGCAGCAAAGTCGGGCAAAATGAGCCGAAAATCTGGGCGTCATGCCCGGCGCCGCTCACAATATCTTGAAAAGCAATCTGCCGGGATTTAGCAATGGATCGCGCTATTTCGGCCAATGCCGGATCCAGCGCGACCGGTGCTGTATCGAGCCATTGTGTAATCGAAATATGGATTCCCTTCTTTTTGGCGTTGCGCTTAAATGTTGAAAAAACATCGTTGCAATAGTGTTCCATGACTTCCTGCCTGTGATGGCGAATATCCAGGCTGAATGCCACTTCACCAGCAATCACATTGGCTACATTCGGTTTCACGTCAATCTGGCCAACGGTTGCCACTAAACCGGGATCGGTTTCTTTTGCCTTTCTTGTTAAGTATGAGATGAACTGGGCAGCAGCAGTAACTGCGTCTTTTCTCAGGGCCATCGGTGTCGTGCCGGCATGGTTGCTTTCTCCTTTTAGCCGAATCGTATAGCGGCGCTGCCCAACAATATGCGTGGCCACTCCGATAGTCTTATTGTTTTGTTCCAGCACCATTCCTTGCTCGATATGGAGTTCCAAAAATGCCCGGATATCCGTGCGGGCAGGGGAGATGTATTTTCCTGGTCCAAAACCCGCCCGCTTCATCGCATCGGACAGTAAAATTCCATTTTCATCCTGTATGCCATCCGCATCATGAAAATGATACAGGCCGCAAATATTTTTCGATCCCCAGAAAGTGATGGGGAACCTGCTGCCTTCTTCCTCGCACAATGACGCCGTTTCAATTGTTTTTTTGGGCGGCCCGTATTTCCGGAGGAGCCTTGACACAGCGATAAAACCGGCTATCACACCGTATGCGCCATCATATTTTCCGCCTTCTGTGACAGTATCAATGTGCGACCCGGTTAAAATTGCCCCGCTTTTTTCCGTACCTTGGACTCTGCCATATAAGTTCCCAACACTATCAAAATACGTTTCAAGCCCTGTTTCCTTCATTTTTGCTTTCAGGGCGTGCTGTGCCGCTTGCCATTCCGGTGTATACAATCGCCTTGTGACACCGCCCGTTTTTGTTTTTCCAAAGGAGGCGAGCCATTCGATCATCTCGCTTACTTGGTTTGTCTCAGATAATTGGTTTACGGACATTGGAATCGTCAACTCCTTTTCCATAAAATGGACGATTTTCTAACATGGCCTATCTATAGTGTAAAGGGTGTTTTTCGAAACTTCATTATGTATTTCATACAAATTTTCCGACCATTTTGTTTATAATCAACAATTTATGATACAATAATACTTAATTTGAATATTTAGGAAACGGGGGAAAGCAAATGAATGTGCAGGATCTGCTCGAAGTCCCGGAACTTGCCGGCATATCCATTGTTGCGGGGAAATCCGGGCAAAACCATGAAATCCGGACGGTGAATATGATGGACGCGCCCGATATTGTCCATTATTTAAAACCCAATGTCATGCTGATTACAACTGCGTACCATTTTAAAGACGACCCGAAAAAGCTGGCGGAACTGATTCAAGCCATGTCTGACAAAGGTTGTGCCGCACTTGGGATTAAGACAAAACGATTTTTGGGGAAGATACCGGATACCGTCTTAGAACTTGCTGAACGCTTGTCTTTTCCGGTCATTGAGTTGCCGCTTTCCCTCACGCTTGGAGAAGTGGTAGATCTGACATTGCGGGCAATTGTAGACAAGCATGCACGTGAGTTAACGATGGCACTTGAAGCCCATAAGCGGTTTGCTGATGTGGCGATGCGCGGGGACGGCATTCGCCCGATCCTTCATGAACTGTCGAAAATGATCCATTGCCCATGTGAATGCCTTGACCAGCACTTCGATGTGGTTGCTCGTTGTCCGGGTGCAGGAGCTGCTTTCGCTTCGCTTGAGGCAAGCCTGCCCGGCCATTTTCCGGCAAAATCCCCGGCATTCTCCTTAACATTTTCTGTTATACGGGATCAAAAGACATACACGCTGTTTCCTATCCATATAAAAGAAAAAAAGACGGGCTTTTTAGCCATTACGGGGGAGTTAGACCAGGCGGACCACTTGCGCGCGCTGCTGATTGAACAGGCTGTGAATGTCATTTCGTTTGCCCTTATGAAGGAGCAGGCTGTTAAGCAGCACGCCCGCAGCATCCGGAATGATTTTTTTCTTCATTTTCTTGAAGGGGCGTTCTCTTCGCAGGCGGAAATGATAAATCGGGCTGCTGAGTTTGCTTTGCGCAATGATCAGGCATATGTTTGCGTTGCCGGAAAAATAGACGGCGGTTTATTGGATGGTCAGGATGAAATTTATGAATTTATAGAAGACGACGTGGCACATTCGCCAGGGGATGCTCATTTTTTTACGAAGGGGGAGCTCTGTATTCTGCTCTATGAGGTGCAGACATATGACAGCAGCTGGATAGAAGCGCAGCTGCATAAAATCCAGGAAAAAGTACAGGCTTATTTCGGACGAACGATGTCATTTGGAATCAGCAATTTGAGCCATAGCTTTTTAGAAGTCCGGAGTGCTTATAAAGAAGCCATAGACGCGTTAAAATCCGGTGAATTGTCGAGAAAGTCCGCATATATCCAAACGTATTTAACGAAAGATATCGTGTCATTGCTGCGCCTCATCCCGCGTGAAGATCTGGAAAACTTTTACCGGCATGCGTTTAAAGGCTTTCGCCGCATAAAAAAAGAGGAACGGGAATCGCTGCTTCAGACTTTATCTGTATTCTTGGAAACAAACTGCCAGATATCTGAAACGTCCAAACGGCTTTATGTCCATCGCAATACTGTTGTTTACAGGATTGAAAAATGCAGGGAGCTGCTTGGAAAAAATTTAAAAGATCCGGATACCAATCTGCAGCTGCGATTGGCGCTTCGGATCCACAATCTGCTTGAGCCAATCGGCAGTTAGAGCCATGCTGACGTGTGGCTCTTTTTTTATTTGTGAGAAAACCTCACATACATCTTTGCTTTTTATTTAAATTGACCAGTAAAAATGCAAGTTTTTAGTGAATTTATCCATTGATCATCAAAAGCAAAGGGACTATCATGTTAAATAATATAACTCCAATATGTTATTAAATTATCCATGAATAAAGGAGGAATGGAATTGAATCAGAAAACAGGGATTTCAAAAATTTTTTCACTAGGCCTTCAGCATGTGCTTGCCATGTATGCCGGTGCCATTTTGGTTCCAATCATCGTTGGCAACGCGTTAAAGTTTTCCCCCGAGCAGCAGGCATTTCTAATCTCGGTAGATTTGCTGACATGCGGGCTCGCGACCCTTCTTCAATCATGGGCATCAAAATGGTTCGGAATCGGCCTCCCGGTTGTCATGGGTACTTCCTTTGTTGCTGTGTCCCCGATGATTACGATCGGCACCGGATACGGCATTCATGCCATTTATGGCGCCATTATTGCTGCAGGTTTGTTCATTATTTTGTTTTCCAAAGTATACGGGAAATTGTTAAAACTATTTCCGCCTGTCGTAACGGGGACGGTGGTGATGATCATCGGATTATCCCTGATCCCGACCGGTATAAACAATATGGGCGGCGGACAGGGGAGTAAAGATTTCGGATCTCCCGAAAATTTGCTGCTTTCCTTCGGTGTGCTGGCGCTGATCCTCATTATGAACCGCTTTTTTAAAGGTTTTTTGCGCGCCATTTCTGTGTTGCTCGGGATCATTGCCGGCACAATTGCTGCAACCGTTATGGGGAAGGTTGATTTCACAGTCGTTGCGGAAGCTTCCTGGTTCCGTGTTCCGGCCCCTTTTTATTTCGGCATGCCGGCATTCCATATTGTCCCTGTCATCACGATGATCATCGTCGGAACGGTCATTCTGGTGGAGTCCACTGGTGCTTTTCTGGCACTCGGGGAAATGACGGACAGGAAATTAACCGGTAAAGACATTACAAACGGTTACCGGGCAGAAGGAATTTCTTTTATCCTCGGGGGGATTTTTAACGCCTTTCCTTACAGTACTTTTTCCCAAAATGTCGGCCTTGTCCAGCTTGCCGGCATCAAAACGAAAAAAATCACGATTGCTGCCGGCATCATCCTGATCTGTCTCGGAGTGCTGCCGAAAATTGCCGCATTGGCGACGATCATTCCAACTGCTGTATTTGGCGGCGCAACGGTTGTCATGTTCGGAATGGTTGTGTCTTCAGGGATCCGGATGCTGCGGAATGTTGATTTCTCGGAAAACAGCAATTTGCTGATCATTGCCTGCTCCGTTTCGCTTGGGCTCGGTGCGACGGTTGTCCCGGATTTATTTCATGTTTTGCCGCCCATGCTCAGAATCCTGGTGAATGACGGCATCATCTGCGGCAGCCTGTGCGCCATTATTTTAAACTTGCTCTTGCCGAAAAAAGACCGCGTGCGTGCGCCTTCTGACATTCCCGTACGTGTCGTGGATCCGGCTTTGAAAGAAGGATGAAGATGGCGACGATCCATGAATTCAATCAAATCACGAAGGATGCATTTATAGAGCAGCTTGAAGGGATATTTGAACATGCCCGGTGGCTTGCCGAACAAGCAGCAGCTGGCAGGCCTTACCATTCGCCGGATGAATTATTCCGGAAGATGGTAAAAATGGTGGAAGACTCAGGGGAAGACCGGAAACGGGAGTTGATCCGGGCACATCCGGATTTAGGCGGCAGGATGAGGATGAGCGCGCATTCGGCGTCAGAACAAAGGGAATCCGGGCTGCAGAACCTGACAAAGGAAGAATATACAAAGTTTCAAAGAGCCAATGAAAAATATAAGAAAAAATTTGGCTTTCCTTTTATATTGGCCGTTCGCGGAAAAAACAAGGAAGAGATTTACGCGGCAATGCGCGAGCGGCTTTGCCACAGCAGCGAACAAGAATTTCAAACCGCACTGGAGCAGATTTATCAAATTGCTTATTTCAGGTTTACTGCGCTCTTTAACCAATCGAACGAAAATGGAGGAAATAGTGATGAGTTTGGAAGCACTGAATAAACGGGTACAAAAAGATCTATCTTGCCTAGCGTTTGGCGGGGCAGACTGGGTTCGGCCGGTTGTTCATCAGGAAGGCCATGTATATGATGCGATTATAATTGGCGGCGGACAGTGCGGCGTTGGCGTGGCATTTGGTTTGTTAAAAGAGCGGATCTCCAATATTCTTGTAATTGATGAAAATCCCAATGGTTATGAAGGACCGTGGGATACGTATGCACGGATGCTGACGTTAAGAACGCCAAAACACCTGACCTCCATTGATCTCGGGATTCCCTCACTTACTTTCAGGGCCTTTTGGGAAGCGCAATACGGAGAAAAAGCATGGGACGAGCTGGACAAAATCCCACGCCGAGAATGGATGAATTATTTACGCTGGTACAGGAAAGTGCTTCGCCTCCCAGTTCTGAACGAAGTTACTTTAACCTGTATAGCGCCTGAAGGAGGGGTGCACAGGCTGCAGATTGAAGGGAAAGGGGCACCTTCTTCATTTTTACTTGCGCGGAAAATCATCCTTGCCACCGGAATTCAGGGCGGCGGGGAATGGTATGTGCCGGACTTTATAAAGGAAAAACTTCCGTCCTATTTGTATGCCCACACATCGCAAAGGATAGAAATGGAAAAGCTGAGAGGAAAGAAGATCGGCATTTTGGGCGGCGGTGCATCTGCTTTTGACAATGCGAACCATGTGCTTGCAGAAGGGGCGGCAGAGGCCCATGTATTTATCAGGGGAAACGATTTAAAGCGGATTAACCCGATTCGCCAGATGGAACTTTCCGGAATGATTGAACGGTACCATACTTTGTCTGATAAAGATAAATACGCAGCGATGGCCCATTTTTTCAAGTATAGCCAGCCGCCGACAAATGATATTTTTAACCGTGCCAGCGCCTGGCCGGGCTTTCGGCTCCATACCGGGTCACCGTGGCTGGATGTAAGGGAAGAGAGAACACAGGCAGTTGTCACCACCCCGCATGGAGCGTTTGCTTTTGATTTTTTAATCATTGCCACCGGTCTTGTTTCCAATCCATCATTGCGGCCGGAATTGCGGCTGGTTGAGCCGTATATTGCCCGCTGGCAGGATCGGTTCAGTGCGCCGGAAAAAATAAAAAATCCTTTGATTGATGCGCATCCATACCTTGGTCCGGATTTTTCTTTCCTTAGCCGCAATGAAAAGGGGAGGCGGATACTCTATGGTTTGTTTGCTTTTAATTATTCGGCCCTCATTAGCTGTGGGTTGTCTGCTTCCGCTTTATCAGGCTTAAGATTTGCAATCCCGAAAGTTGTCCAAGGCGTTGCAGATCAACTGTTCCTTGATGACCGGGAACAAATATTAAAAGACTATTTTTCCTACCGTGAAATAGAATTTACCGGCAATTGGACAGAAAAAGCGATTGCCTCCGCTGAGTTGTAAAGAAAGGATGGCGCATATGCCCGGTTTAACAACACATATTTTGGATTTAACACATGGCAAACCTGCTGAACATGTAAAAGTACAGTTATTTAAATTTGATCCGGCAACATCAAGGTGGCGGTGTCTTGCCAAAACGGTAACAAATAAAGACGGCCGGACGGATGCCCCACTGTTATCTGCTGAGAAAATAGATTCCGGCTTGTATCAGCTTGTTTTTTCTATCGGTGATTATTTCTGCAGCCAGGGAGCAAATCTTCCGGACCCGCCTTTTTGGGGTGAAGTGCCTGTCCGGTTCAACATTTCTGATCCGGCTGCCGGTTACCATATTCCGCTATTGATTTCTCCCTGGGGGTATCAGACCTATCGCGGAAGTTAAAAAGGGAAGAGGCAGTTTGAACGGCCTTCACCGTTTAAACGGACGCTCCCCCTTATGCTTGATCGATCACCCCGAGCATTTCCAAACCATGGTAAATACCGGATTCGGTAACGCTTGTCGTCCGGTGTTTTGCATAAGCAAACAGTCCGGGGTTGCTGTTTGCCATCGCAAAACTTTCGCCGACTGCCTCCAGCATTTCTTTATCGTTCATGCCGTCCCCAAACGCAACGGCTTTTTCTTTTGGAATGCCGAGGATATCCAGGGTTTTGGCTACAGCCATGCCTTTATTCACTTTATCAAGAATAACGTCGTAACAATGCCTGAATCCATCAATGTTGACCTGGGATAAATGCAGGCCGGGCAAATCTGCATACAATGCGGCGCCGTTTCCCCGGACATTCACAAGCGTAATGCCCAATACTTGATCAAGTACTGCCGGTGTAAAAGGGGCGTTTTGGCGAAGGTGGATTTTTTTTATAAAACTTTTCACTTCAGGCACATCAAAAGAAGTGATAAAGTTTTGCCGGTCCGTATACAAAACGACTTCATGTCCGTGCTTTTCGGCAATGCCAATAAATTTATCGACAATTTTAGGGTCCATTACCGTTTTAAAAAGGTTTTTTCCTCTATAGACAGCAAGTGTGCCGTTATAGCCGATCGCGGATTCGATTTCCAGTTCGTCCATCAGCCACGAAATTTCATGAAGCGGCCTCCCGGTTGCCAGGAAGACTTCCATGCCGTGCTTTTTTGCTTTGACCACGGCCTTTTTTGTTGAAGGCTGGATCGTATCTTCCGGTGTCAAAATCGTTCCGTCTACATCTAAAAAAAGTGCTTCATAGTGTCCCATCATTTCGCTCCAGTATGTATAATTTTTCACTTTTACTTTACCACAAATAAAAATGAATGTGAAAAACTTCGCTATTGTTGTTTGTCTACCAATCTTCATGCTATCATGAAAGCATATGATTACAGAATATAAAATGCGGGGTGCATGAAAACATGAATAAAGGGAACAGTCCTTCTTACCAACCGAAAAGTGATAAAAATTTTACGGCGCTGATTATCACCGTTTCCCTTATCGCAAATATTATCATTTTGCTGCTCTTTTTTACGAACATCGGTTACAAGGGTAAAGTAGGATTTGATATTTATATTTTGCCGAGGATGAACGCCGTTTTTAACAGCTTTACGTTTATTTTTCTCGTCTGCGCGCTCATCGCCATTAAACGGAAAAATATCAATGTGCATAGAGGATTTGTACTGGCCGCTTTTGCGTCAACGTTTTTGTTTTTGCTTTCTTATTTGACATTCCATTATCTTTCGCCTGAAACGGCAAGATATGGCGGGGAAGGGGCAATCCGGTTCATCTATTTCTTTATCTTGATTACCCACAGTTTTCTCGCGGCCATTATTGTTCCGCTTGCTTTGTTCGCACTTGTGTGGGGATGGACAATGCAGGTGAAAAAGCACAAAAAAATTGTCCGTTGGGCGATGCCAATCTGGCTTTATGTCAGCATCACCGGCGTGATCGTTTACTTGATGATGGCACCGTATTATTAAAGAACAGTACACCAGCCGCTGGTCCGGCTGGTGTTTTTTTTGTGCAACTTTTGTCATAAATTCTTGTTTTTTATCGAAAATAAAAGGCTGGACATGTATAATAATAGGGTACAGGAAGAAGATTTTTGAAGGAGGGGTACATATTTGATGGTCTGGACATTGGTAATTTTATTTGCGGTATCCGTTGTGTTGCTGATCATGTCCATCTTTAAAACGCGGAACCGTGCGAAAGAGGAACAGCAGGAATTGGAAACGGTGCATTTGGCACTCATGGATGAAATCAATCATCTGAAAGACGGCATCCGGACGCTTGAACTGGAAATGGACATTCTTGAAAAAGAAGCCGGCATCCAGCTTTCTGCCTTTGATAAACAGTTCAGGCTTGAAGTGCTGGATTTATATAAACGCAACTACTCTATTGAAAGCATTGCAGAAAAAAAACAAGTGACAAAAGCGGAAATTGAGGAAATTCTGGCCCCGTTTATGGCGGCGAAAAACGAAAGGAGCAAGGTTGCCGGTGGGAATGAATAAATTGAGCAGCTTTGCCGCAGGGATTTTGCTCGCCACGGCTGTAACAGGCGCCGTTTATTTTTCCGAAACAGGCAAAGCAGCGGACAATACGGTGAAAAAAACAAATACGGCTGAAACTGCAAAACTCTCCAACAGCCAGATGAAAGACAAACTAGAGCATGCAGGATATGTCGTTCAAACCAAGGCTGCATATGACAAAGATCTGGCTGATGCGAAGTCATCCGCTGAAAAATCCGCGAAAACCAAAACCGTCAACCGGGTTGTGTTCCAGGTGACGGATGGGATGACGAGCATTGATGTCGGCAAATTGCTTGAGAAAGCTAATATCGTGGATGATGCATTTCAATTCAGTAAAGATGTCGAAAAGAAGGGTGTTGAGAATCATCTTCGCCCTGGTACTTATGTCGTGGACAGCACGATGAGTTACGATAAAGTGATTTCAACCATTTTTAAAAAATAATCATGAAGCTAGCTGCCTGCCGTACTGCGGACCGGGCAGCTTTTTTTGCGCCGTTTTTCCGGTTTACGAAATTTTCACTGCAATAGTATGATTTTAAATGTTAAAATAAAGAAAACAAGGAGGGAAGACAACTGTGAAAAAGACAAAATTAGTAGTTGCAGGCGTTGGGCATGTCGGTTCGTATGTGCTTGCAAATGCGATGAAACTGGGCCTTTTTTCGGAAATTGCTGTATTGGATAAAAAGAAAGGGGTCGCATTTGGGGAAGCGCTCGATTGGAGACATGCCACGGCACTTACATATATGCCAAACACAAGCGTGAAAGCAGGGGATTACTCGGAATGCGCCGATGCGGACGTCATTATTTGTGCAGCAGGGCCAAGCGTGCTTCCGTCGGAAAAAGACGAAATGCCGGACCGGGCAGGGCTTGCCAGGACGAATGCCGCCGTGGTGCGGGAAGTCATGGCAGGGATTACGAAATATACAAAAGAAGCTGTCATCATTTTCATTACAAATCCGCTTGATACGATTGTCTATATTGCTGAAAATGAATTTGGCTATTCGAAAGGGCGGATATTCGGAACAGGCACCATGCTTGACTCGGCCCGCCTCCGCCAGCTTGTTGCCGAAAATTACAGCATTGATCCGAAAAGTGTAACGGGTTATATGATGGGCGAACACGGGTTTACCGCATTTCCGGTTTTTAGCCGTTTAAATGTACAGGGATTCCGTGAAAAAGAACTGGACAGCGTGTTTAAGGGAAAAGAACCGTTGGACAGGGAAGCTTTCAGACAAAAGGTGGTGAAAACTGCTTTTGATGTCCTGAATGGGAAAGGGTGGACCAATGCCGGTGTTGCTGAAGCTGCAGTGACATTGGCAAAAGCCGTGATGCTGGATGAAAAAAGCATTTATCCGGTTTCAGCCACTTTGCATGGTCAGTACGGATATAACGGTGATGTCGCTTTAAGCATACCAAGTGTCATCGGCCGTAACGGGATCGAACAACAGCTTGAAATTGAACTCGATGAACAGGAAACATCCTGGCTGCACGAATCGGCAAAATCGATCCAAAATACAATGGCATCGGTAAAAACCGGAAAATCGTATATTCAGGCTTGATCTAAAAAATCCGCTGCATTATACAGCGGATTTTTTAGGTGAAAACGATTCTGGCCAAAGATAATCTCTGGGTACAAGGGAAAAGGAGTGGCCGGGCAACTCCGCAATGTGATGATTTTTATCTAGTTAACATAATATATATTATAGCTAGTTGAGGAGTAAAACGAAATTTTGTCTCAAAAAAGAAGATTACTTAAAACATTGAGACAGAAACATTTTTTCCGTGAAACACAATCTTTATTGCATCTTTCCATCTCATCAGGATTTCGGTTTGTCCGGTATGCGTTTCATTGATCGTTCCAGATTTATTCCATCACGCAGCGTTGTTGCATTTTCGCACATGCTTTCATTGAGTCATCTAATCTTGGTTTGTTCTTTTATTTGCAATCCCTGCACATTCTTTTGCCTTAAAATTCTTCTTCTGGCTGATTTTCCTATATTTGTGCATGAATGAGCATTCCTCATCGGTTTCATTTTTCGCCTGTTTTTTCTTTAAAATAACTGCAAGTGTTTATCCTTTTTTGATGGTTTTAAACCTGTCTATTGATATAAGTCGATTTTTCGAACTGTTCTTTCCTTTTATTGTAAACCTTTTCTTGCGGTGATACACTAAAAATTGTAAAGAAAAGTAAACGCTTACTTTTTCTAAGAATATATCCATCAGGAGGTATGCATCATGTCAGGCAAAGTTGCAGTGATTACAGGCGCCGGCAGCGGGATTGGCCGGGAAACCAGTTTAACTTTTGCACGTAAAGGCGATTCCGTTGTGGTTGCCGATATTGATGAAGAAAAAGGGCTTGAAACGGTGGAATTGATCAAACAAGAAGGCGGAGATGCTGTTTTTGCCAAGACGGATGTTTCCAAATTCGAAGAGGTTGAATCACTTGTCAATCAGGCGGTTGAAATATACGGGACGATTGATGTGATGTTCAACAACGCCGGAATCGGAACGCTCGGGCATATCCTGAGTTTGAAAATAGAAGATTACTTGCGTGTCATTGATGTCAATCAGCACGGCGTTGCATATGGAATCATTGCCGCTGGCAGAAAAATGCGCGAGCTGGATGTCAAAGGCGTTATTATCAACACGGCTTCCGTATTCGGATATTTGGTCAGCTTCGGTACTTTCCCATATCAGGTTGCAAAAGGCGCAGTCCGGATGATGACCCAAAATGCTGCGCTTGAACTAGCACAATACGGTATTCGCGTCGTCGGCATTGCACCGGGCAGTGTGGATACGCCGATTATACAGGCATATAAAGATGCCGGAATGACACAAAAAATGACAGAACAGCAAATGCGCAAAAAACTGATCCGTCCTGAAGCCATTGCAAATGCGGTTTATCTATTAACGCTTGAAGAAGCAGATGTCATTAACGGAAGTGTTGTCATGCTTGATGACGGCTATGCTTCTTTCAAATAACTTTCTTCATTTGTTTTTTTCACACGTCCCCTATTCCTCCCCGTTCCGTTCAAAAGAGCCTCCTCCCTTTTGAACCGGATGTGGATATCCCCCTCTCTATTTCTTTAATCTTATGGCCACCTGCACGAAAAAGTGAAAATCCAAACGCTATACGATAGCAAATGAACCTTAGCGCAGCGGTTCTTTTTGTCATTTTAGTGGCAAATTATGTTACAATATTCATACAGCTCTCGTTGTGGGTCTGGCTGTCTTCGTCCACTCCTGGGCGATTTGAAAGAAATTACGAGAAAGTGGGAGTATGTATGGGAAGTCAATCATTTACATCAGCGCCGTTAGAGGCAGAAAATCCTTTTTTTCGCCGTGCGCTGTTTACGTTCAGCGGTGCGCATTTTTTAAATGACCTGGTGACAACCGGCATGGTCCCTGCCCTTGTTGTCATGTACAAGCATGCGCTCCATTTGAATTATACGCAATCCACTTTAATTGTGCTGGTTTCTTATTTTACTTCATCGGTCACACAGCCGGTTTTTGGCATACTGACGGACCGGAAACCACGGGTCTGGCTTTTTTCGTTTGGTGTCTTTTTATCGATTGCCGGCCTGAGCCTAACCGCAATTGCGCCATCACTCACATGGCTTTTGCTTTTTATTGCGCTTTCCGGATTCGGGTCAGGCGTCTTTCATCCGGAAGCATCACGCGGCACCCATTTTGCGTCCGGGTATAAAAAAGGATTGGCACAGGCAATATTCCAGGTTGGTGGAAATGCCGGACAGGCTTTCGGGCCGCTTATGATTCCGCTCTTTTTGGTACATACCGGCATACACGGCCTGATCTGGTTGCTTCCGGTTGCTCTTTTATCCCTTATTTTAACCGCCCCTTTACTTGGCTGGATGAACAGCAAAGTGCAAAATATCCAGCGCCGGAGAAAAGAAATCGCCGGAAAAAACCATATTCCCGGCGTCATCCTGCTTGTTCTGGTCATTATTTTGCGTTCCTGGTGCCAGGTCGGGGTTGTCATTTTTCTTCCGTTTTACATGAAACATGCAAGCTTGGAAATGAGCGAACTATTGAACTTTGTCTTTGTCGGGGCCGGGGCACTGGGCACACTTTTTGGCGGCATGATTTCGGACCGGGCCGGCATGAAACGGCTGCTTGTCGTGTCCATGTTCCTTGCCACGCCTTTTGCACTGCTGCTTCCGCATTTAAGCGGCTGGCTGGCTGTACTCGATTTGCTCTGTTTCGGTTTCAGCGTCCTTTCAAGCTTTTCTGTCGGCGTGATCTATATGCAAAAGCTGTTGCCTAAAAATATCGCGCTTGCATCCGGCCTGTCAATTGGTTTCGGGGTCGGCGCCGGCGGGATCGGTTCTGTTTTCATGGGCGGCGTTTCTGATATGTTCGGGGTTGCCAGTGTATTTACCATTTTATCTTTCTTGCCCATGATCGGTGCTGTTATATCCTGCTTCTTGCCAAACGAAAAAAGGCTCGCAAATTAAAAAGTGTTATACACATTTTCGCATGTTTCAGCTGTCGGTTCGTAAAAACAATGCAATTTATACCGGGCAACGAACGGCTGGTCGTACCATGTGGGCGGGCAGTCCCCCTGCGGCCTGAAATACCATAAACTGTATTTGGCGGGCCAATGCCTTTCGCCGTTAATCGCACGTCTGGCCAACCGCCGTTCGCTTTCCCGTGCCCGCTGGTAAAAATATCCGTGAATCACTGCTTCAAAAGCATGCGGCTGATAAACCATTTGCGGAATGGTCCGGAGTCCGATAAAATCCGAACAATTCGCCCTGATCCGGTTTACGCCGACATTGCCGACAAGCAGCATGCCAAGCTGCCCCTCTCCTTCTGCTTCCGCCCTTAAAAGCCGTGCCAGTAAATCGATGTCTGCACTTGATGCCTTTACGACTGCCATTTTAAGCCTCCCTGAATTTGCAAATTGCGCACAAGTTTCGCTTTTTATCTTATGCCGCAAAACACAAAAAGAGAACCCCGCCTGTGTCCGGAATAAATCAAGCACCCGGGCGGAAAACACCGGATGCTTGATGTTTGTTAAATCGGAAGAGTACCGGGCTTTAAGTTTGGGCGCACGGCACAAAAGGGCAATCGGCAGAAACGGATCCTGCAAATTAAAAATTGGTTTCTAAAAATACCGGACAGTGGTCACTGCCCATGATCTCCGGATACATGCCGGCATCTTTTAAACGGCCGGCCAGTCTTTTGGATACGAGAAAATAGTCAATCCGCCAGCCGATATTCCTTTCCCTCACTTTGTTCATATAAGACCACCATGTATAAGCGCCTTCCCGCTCAGGATAAAAATACCGGAACGAATCAATAAATCCGCTGTTCAGCAGCCCGGTCATTTTACCGCGTTCTTCCGCTGTAAACCCAGAATTGCCAACGTTATTTTTTGCATTTTTTAAATCTATTTCCTGATGGGCAACGTTCATATCGCCGCATACAATGACTGGCTTCTTTTTGTCAAGCTCCGTTAAATAGGCCCGCATCCGGTCTTCCCATTCGAGGCGGTAACCGAGGCGGGCTAGATCGCGCTGGGAATTCGGCGTATAAACATTAACCAAATAAAAATCTTCATATTCGAGTGTCAAAATCCGGCCTTCCGGTTCTGTCCGATCTTCGCCGACGCCGTAGCGCACGGAAAGCGGCTCTTTTTTTGTAAAAACGGCCGTGCCTGAATACCCTTTCCGCTCGGCATAATTCCAATATTGATAATAGCCGTCCAAATCAAGGGCGATCTGCCCTGCCTGCAGTTTCGTTTCCTGCACGCAAAAAATGTCGGCGTCCGTTTCTGCAAAAAATGCAAGAAACCCTTTTTTTACACAGGCGCGGAGCCCGTTCACATTCCAAGAAACAAATTTCATCCCCGGTTTCTCCTCCATTGCATTTAAAAGTTCAGCTGTTTTAATGCTTGATAAACCGCAGCGACGTCCGCTTTTCCGGTTCCGTCTGCTTTCGCCCGGCTGTATGTTTTTTCGGCTGCATCCGCCAGTGGCAGCGACATACCGGCTTTTTTGATTTCCTCTTTTGCAAGGCCAAGATCCTTTGCCATTAATTCGAGCATAAATGCAGCCGGAAAATCTTCTTGTAAAAATGCCTTCTTTTTCATTTGGAAAATAGGTGTATTGCATGCAGAAGCCGAAATCATTTCAATCAGATCCTTCTTTTCAAGCCCTAGTTTTTCCCCGAAGAGAATGGCTTCGGACGCTCCCTCGATCGTCAGGCCGAGCAGCAAATTAATCGATAATTTCGCGGCACTGCCTTTTCCGTTTTCGCCAAAATGAATGATGGTTTTTCCTAATACTTCAAACATGGGGCGCACAGCATCAATCTCTTCTTTCCGGCCGCCGGCAAGAATGACGAGATTCCCTTCTTTTGCAGGCTGTACTGAACCCGATACCGGTGCATCAATAAAATGCCCGCGCTTTTCTTCCACCCATTTGGCAAAACGGATGGAATCGGAAGGGCTGACGGTACTCATATCCACGACTGTTTTCCCTTTCGTAAGGCCGGCAAGCACCCCGTCCTCTCCTTGTAAAACGTTTTCTACTGCCGCGGCATTGGTCAGCATCGTGACAATGACGTCTGTATTTTCGGCGATGTCTTTCGGCGTTTTGCAAACGGCTGCGCCGGCTTCAGCTAGTTTTTCCGTTTTCTTAATTGTGCGATTATACACAAACAAATCGAAATGCGCATCTAAAAGGCGGCGGGCCATCGGAGATCCCATATGCCCTAGACCGATCCAACCTATCTTCATGACAAAAGCCTCCATATTTAGACAAATTCACCTGAAAAGCCATAAGCTTTAAAGGGATATTCTGTTCTTATTCTAATGTTAAAGAAAAAATGCGGCAAGAAATACGCAATTTTTGTAGAAATATTTGGTGTTTGTATTGAAGAAAAAAGCGGTATTATACAAGTACAATCGATGTTCGCCAATCCTTGTGTGGGGGGGTGGGAAAAGTGAAAATCAAAGTCGGAAGCTGGAATATGTTAACGCTTCAAGATAAGTTATCGATTTTAAAGGCCATCAGCCGGAGAAACAAACATGGGCATCAGTAAAAGGCGCCAGTACGAAGCAGGCGCCTTTTTCCATTTTGTTTAAGAGCTCCCCGTTCTTTACGGGCATAACTCTTCATACAGCCGGATATATGCATTTGCAGAATGTACCCAGCTGAAATCAAGCCCCATCACCCGTTCAGATAACGACTGCCATGTTTTCGGCTGGTAGCGGAAAAACCAAACGGCCCTTTCAATCGTGTACAGCATATCGTGCGCGTTATAGTTTGTGAACGAAAACCCGTTGCCTTCGCCCGTGAATTCATTGTACGGCTTTACGGTATCTTTCAGCCCGCCGGTTTCACGCACAAGCGGCAATGTGCCGTACCGCATGGCGATCAGTTGCCCGATGCCGCACGGTTCAAATTTGGATGGCATTAAAAACAAGTCACTGCCCGCATAAATTTTATGGGAAAGGGCTTCATCAAAATAAATATGTACGGATACCTGACCTGGATACTGGCTTTCAAGATGCCGGAATGCTTCCTCGTACTGATGCTCGCCTGTGCCAAGAAGTACAAACTGGACATTTAAACTTAACATCTCATGGATCACATGCAGCACCAGATCGATGCCTTTTTGTTCTACCAGCCTTGTCACCATTGATATAACGGGAATGCCGGAATCCACTTGCAAATGGAAGGCTTCCTGCAAGGCTTTTTTATTCTTTAATTTTCCCGGGTAGTCCTCATATGTAAAGAACAGTGCATCGTCTGTTTTGGGATTGTAAGCATCCGTATCAATCCCGTTGATAATGCCTTCCAAGCGGTTGCTTTTCATCCGCAAAAAGCCGTCAAGATTTTCCCCGTAATACGGCGTCTGGATTTCCCGGGCGTATGTCGGGCTGACGGTTGTAATGGCGTCTGCATAAGCAATCCCTGCCTTTAAGTAGCTGACATTCCCGTAAAATTCAAGACCATCCACATGGAAATATAATTCGCTTAAATCGAGCAGATCTGACAGGACACTTTTTGGAAATACCCCCTGGTAGCGCAAATTATGAATCGTAAACATCGTTTTGATGCCCTGGTAGAAAGGATGGCTGGAAAAATGCGCTTTTAACAGTACGGGAATCGGCCCGGTTTGCCAGTCATGGCAATGAATGACATCCGGTTTTTCATTCAAATAAGGAAGGGCTTCAAGCACTGCACGCGAAAAAAAGGCGAACCGTTCGCCATCATCGAAATAGCCGTAACTCCCATGCCGTTTAAAATAATACTCGTTGTCCAAAAAATAATAACGGATCCCCCCTTCTTCCAATGTTTCAATCCCGCAATACTGCTTCCGCCATCCAACCGGCACGGTCAGGCTGGTCATAAAGGAGAGGCGCGCTTTCACTTCAGGCTGTAAATCTTCATATTTCGGCAGGATGACTACCGGATGGATCCCCGCTTTTTTCAAAGCTTTGGGCAATGCCTGGATCACATCGCCCAACCCCCCTGTTTTAATAAATGGTGCGCATTCTGAAGCAGCAAATAATACGTTCATCTTGTCTCCTCCATCAAATGATCTCTTTTTTGGATAATACTGTCGGATGCGACGGGGTCCCGACAACCACCTTATGCTGGGTAACGGCTACCTGCTTGTCTGCGATGACATTTTCCAATACCGCATCTTCTTCCACTTCTGATTTTTGCATGATGATACTGTTTTTCACGACTGTTCCTTTTTTGATTTTTACGCCGCGGAAAATAATACTGTTTTCCACCGTCCCTTCAATTAAAC
Organism: Weizmannia sp. FSL K6-3076; assembly: GCF_038007245.1. Lineage (NCBI taxonomy): Bacteria > Bacillati > Bacillota > Bacilli > Caryophanales > Bacillaceae > Heyndrickxia > Weizmannia sp. FSL K6-3076. Next base: position 1,631,303 of record NZ_JBBOWU010000001.1, read on the forward strand.
AGCCGTTCGCAATAAATGAATTTTTTACGTCCGCTGTTTGTCCGTATTTTGTCGGCGGCTCATGTTTGATCTTGGTCAGAATTTCCCAGTCGCTGTAAAAGAAAGCGCGGATCGTATCCGGGTCGAGCATGGCCATGTTTGCCGCGTGGTAACTGTCCATGGAGTGGATAAAGATCATATTGCCGCGGTGGTGATACCCCTTAATTTTAAATTTATGGACATTCGCTTTGATCGCATCCCGCAAAAAGTCATATTCTCCGTTTTCATAACAGGTTTGGATGAGATCCATCAGCAACGGTTTTGACAGCACATAGGTTTCCAGGCAGACAAGATCACCCTTTTGCGGAGCGGTAAACAGTTCGATGTCCCGTACGTTGTCCTCTTTATCTACCACTACTTGATGATAGTTCGGTTTTTGGATCGGCTCCCCGTCATATTTTCTGTATACAACGGTGATATCCGCCTGGCTTTTCTCATGGGATGCGACCAGCTCACAAATATCGAGTTTGCTGACGTTGCTTCCCGGCGAGATGATGACAAGGTCTGCCGAGGCCCGTTCAAAGAATTCGCGATGATCATAAAAGCCCTGGATATCCCCCTTCAATTTTGCATCATCGGCAACCGGCGGCAGGATAAACAGCCCGCCGTCGTACCGGTCCAAATCCCATTCCTTTCCGGAACCAATATGGTCTATGATCGATCTGCCGTTGTCTTTCGTAAAAACGGCAACCTGGGTAATTTCAGCATGAATGAGATTGGAAAGTGCAAAATCAATGAAGCGGTATCTGGCGCCGAACGGAACGGAAGCAAGGCAGCGGTGTTTTGTCAGCTCCTTTAAAATCGGCTTTTCATTGATCAAATTGATAACTCCTAGTACGTTCGTCATGTTTCACCCGTCCCTCTTTATAAAACTTCTTTTATTTCCGCTTCTTCGCCGTTTTGCGGACAGCTGTACAACTGAATATCATTTGGTTTTGAAGGCGTGATTTTTTTGCCGTTTTCAATGACGGTGCCGCTTGCAATAATGGCGCGTTCGATGGTCACATTGCTGCCGATCGTGACATTCGGCATGATGACGGAATCCTGGATTGTACTGTTTTTGCCAATATAAACATGATCCGAGATGACAGAATGGAAAACATTCCCGTAAATCCAGCTGCCTTCGTTGATGAGTGCGTTTTTAATATTGGATTGGGGCGCAATATATTGCGGAGGATGGTTCGCATCTCCGGTGAAAATGCGCCAGTCCGGATCATCCAGATCAAATGCCGGTTTTTCTTCCAGCAAGTCCATATGTGCTTCCCAGAAGCTTTGGACCGTGCCGACATCTTTCCAGTAACCTTCAAATTTATAAGCATACATTTTCTTTTTATCTTTCAGCATTTTCGGAATAATATCTTTCCCGAAGTCGTGCGAGGAAGCGCTGTTTTTCTCGTCCTGTATTAAATATTCGCGCAAAAGCTTCCAATTAAATAAATACACGCCCATAGACGCGAGATTACTCTTTGGGAATTTCGGTTTTTCTTCAAATTCAACAATTCTTCCTTCTGCGTTTGTTACCATAATGCCGAAGCGCCCTGATTCCTGCCACGGGACTTCAATTACGGCAATACTCGCCTGCGCCCCTGCTTCCATATGCGATTTTAACAGTTTCCGATAATCCATTTTATAAATATGATCGCCTGAAAGAATGACAACATATTCCGGGTTGTAGTGGTCAATATACTGGATATTTTGGTAAACCGCATTGGCTGTCCCCTTATACCATTCGCCGCCGTCTTTCCCTACATACGGCGGCAGCACGGCTGTTCCGCCGAAATTTTTGTCAAGGTCCCATGCTTTCCCGTTTCCGACATACGAGTTTAAAAGATGGGGTTCATATTGCGTCAGCACACCGACCGTATCAATGCCCGAGTGCATGCAGTTGCTTAGTGAAAAATCAATAATTCTGTACTTGCCGCCAAAAGGCACTGCCGGTTTTGCCAGCTGGGACGTCAAATCCCCGAGCCTTGTTCCCTGTCCGCCTGCTAAGAGCATTGCCATCCATTTCTTTTCTGCCATTATTTTTTGCCACCCCTTTGCCGTTTTTTTGATTGCTTTTTAAAGATCAATGCACTGAGTGGGGGAATGCTGATTTCCATACTGTATGGCTGGTTATGAAAAGGCTCCTTATCCACTTGGATTGCTTCTTTGTTCAACAAACCACTGCCGCCGAACCGTTCATCATCCGTATTGAAAATTTCGATATATTTCCCAAATGAAGGCACGCCGATTCGGAATTTGTCATATTTGATTTTTGAAAAATTACAGAGGACGATGCAATAATCCCCTTTCCGCTTCCCTCTTCTCATAAAAATTATGATGCTCTGCCTGCGATTATTCGGATCAATCCATTCAAAACCTTCAGGGTCATGGTCCAAGCGCCACAAGCTTCTTGTGTTTTGATAAAATGCGTTCAAGGCTTTTGTAAACTGAAAGAAGGTACGGTGCGTTTCAAAATCCAGCAGCATCCAATCCAGCTGCGTCAGGTCTTTCCATTCGTCAAACTGTCCGAATTCGCTTCCCATGAATAATAATTTTTTACCCGGATGTGTCATAAAATAAGCATAAAGAAGGCGTAAATTTGCAAATTTTTGCGGGAAATCCCCGGGCATTTTATTGAGCAGCGATTTCTTCCCGTAAACCAGTTCATCATGCGAAAAAGGCAGTACATAGTTTTCCGAAAAAGCATAGTACATGGAAAAGGTGAGGAGATCATGGGCATCAGGCCTTTTTTCCTCCGGTGTCTGCATATAGGTGAGCACATCATGCACCCAGCCCATATTCCATTTATAATTAAAACCGAGCCCGCCCGCGTAAACCGGCGCTGTTACGAGCGGCCACGATGTTGCTTCTTCTGCAATCATTAAGGCATGCGGAAACATTTTAAAAACGGCTTCATTTAATTTTTTGATAAACTCGACAGCTTCCAAATTGACATCACCGCCATATTGGTTTGTCAATTTCTTTTCGTCTCCCCTGTCATGGTTTAAATAAATAAGAGAAGAAACTGCATCCACCCGGAAGCCATCAATATGATAAACGTCTATCCAAAAAATGGCGTTGGAAATAAGAAAACTGAAAATTTCAGGTTTCTGAAAGTCAAAATTGTATGTACCCCAAATCGGCCGTTCTGCCATGTCAGGGTCTGCAGGCTCGAACAGCGGTGTTCCGTCAAAGCGCCCGAGTCCGTGGGCGTCTTTGCAGAAATGGACGGGAACCCAGTCTAAAATCACCCCGAGGCCGTTCTGATGGCATTTGTCGATAAAATACATGAAATCTTCCGGCTTCCCGTACCGGCTTGTCGGTGCATAGAAACCGGTAATCTGATAGCCCCATGACCGGTCAAACGGATGCTCCATCATCGGCATGAGCTCGATATGCGTATAGCCATGCCCGGCAATGTATGGGACCAGTTCGTCTGCCATTTCACGGTAGGTGTAAAAATCGCCATTGGCTTTTTTCTTCCATGAACCGAAATGCATTTCATAAATCAGCATCGGCTCGTGGTACGGATCGGATTTTGCTTTGTGGCTCATCCATTTTCTATCCTGCCACTGATATGTGCCGGGATCATAAATGACAGATGCCGTTTTCGGACGCACTTCCGAATAGAACGCATATGGATCCGCTTTAAAAAAAGTGTTGCTGGAAGGCCCTGTAATTTCATATTTATACAGCTCACCCGGCGCGAGATCCGGAATAAACAACACCCAGATGCTCGAATCTTTTAGTCGTTTCATTTGGTGTTTGCTGCCGTCCCAGCCGTTAAAATCGCCGGCTACGGCAACGGCTTGCGCATTCGGCGCCCAAACTGCAAACCGCACGCCCTTTTTTCCTTCATACTCCATGACATGTGCCCCGAACAAAGTATAGCTTTCGTAAAGGGTGCCTTCGTGGAATAAATAAAGCTCGAAATCAGTGGGCAGGACTTGTTGCGAATACTTAACTGAGTTTTCCAATGTCACACCTCCGCTATTTCAGCATACTTTTACTATTCGTTATGAATTTTACGAATCCTGCAAAAAAAGCCGTCTAATTTTGTCGAAATGGAAACAATATGATTTTATTTGCAAATTCGTCATTCCGTTTTTCAATAGACGCCCATGCTGCAGTGAACGCTGCATCAGTGGAAAAAGAAAATCAGCCGGCGTATATTTTCAGAATAGAAAAAAGCTGTTTTAAATGCGCCGCATTGGTTTGACATGCAATGAATATGCGGGTCGCGACTTAAAACAGCTTAAAATCGGCTGTTCAATTGTTTAACGGACGTCCATTGTTTTGAAGAACTGGTACGCCAAAGAAACAGACCAGGCAAGCGGTTTATTTCCATTCGGCACGTACTTGCCGCCGATATAAAGTTCCGGGATTTCCCAATTTTCCGTAATGATGCTTTTGGTTTTTTCCACATATTCATTTGCCTTATCATACATACCCAGTTCATAGAAACATAAACCAAGCCATGGAAAACCAAAGCACCATTCGGCTTCGGCGCCTTCATTATAGTATTGGTCGTTGACATAGCGGATCACGCCGTATTTCCGTTCAAGCGTTGTGGTGACATCTTCCAGTATTTGAAGCGCCATATCTCGGCTGACAATCCGGTAAGGGTAAATGAGAGACAGTAAAGCAAGGTCGGTCGGTTTGCCTGCGCTCTCCCGCGGCAGCAGTTTATAAAGTGTTTCTTCCCCTTTTTCAATCAGCCCATCCTCCACATGCACGAGCATCCTGACTGCTTTTAAGCCGGCAACGCATGCCCCGACACTTGAAGCATGCACTTCCATATTCTCTTCCCACATCCCGTTATCTTCGGCCTGCCAATATTCCAGACACTCGAGATAGTCAACCAGTTTTTGGATAATCTCCAAATCTTTCTGGCTGCGGATGATTTTTTGGCCGTGGTGGACGCCTTCCCCTACGCCCCAAAGGAAAGCACCGATAGCATCGTTTTGGGCATGGCCCCATTCTTGCGGGAGTTCCTCGAGGTCAGTGGAATAGCGGGCGTGGATATATTCGTATAAATACCGTGGCCTTTTCTTTGTATGAATGTCAATTTTCCACTCATAGCGGATAAACAGATCAAGCAATGCCTGGTATGCTTTTTCATAATACGGGGACGGCGTGGCTAAAAAAGGCAGAACGGTATATACGACATCTCTGATCCAAACATAATGGTAGTCGGAAGACAAACTGGCGGTATAGGCACCGTTTGGCAGGCGCATCCGGTCAATGACCTCAACAGCTTTTTCGATGTTCATCAATCTTCACCTCCAAAAAGTTGATCCATACCATTAGTGTTGGCAAGAGGCTGATCCTTTTATAACCATTCCAACATAACTCCCCTGTTTTAAAGCGCTTTCAAGAAGATCTTTGCTTTTTGCAGATGCATTCAAGCCGGGAAAAGCCGTGATTTGACAAACGGCGTTGCTGCCATTGCCAGCCATTTCTTTTCCTGGACGGTTGTTTTTTATATATTATGTCTGCATTTGTTGGATGATTATATAGAAAGCCTAATCAAGCCCGATTTTTTTGCCCGTTTCTGCCCGCTTGAATTCCGGCATCCCGGAGTTTTTTCCGTTCCTTTCCCTTAAATGCTTGTTTTGGTTTTTGTTTTTATTGTGTTATCAGCACACAGTGTAATTTGATTATTTAGGCGCGGCATGGTTTCCAATTTGGCATAATTGCGGCTTTGATCATTTTCTGTTATTAGTACAATGTGCCATACGTACATCTTAATCTTGATATGGATGGGGAAAATGTGACAATGTATGAGTTTTTAGCACATTGTGTCTTTTGATTTTTTTGCTCTGCCTTTCAGCCGGATTTTGCCCAAAACACACAGGATGTGTAATTTTGCCCTTTCTGCACAAGCTAGAATTGATATTCGGTATGAATATCAGCGGTATCCAAATCCTTCCAAGAGGTGATCGTATGAGCTACAAAGACCAGTTGGATCCGCATTCCGAGTTGTTCCATTACAACTGGACGCGGCGGAAACATACAAATTCCCAGGTCAATGGCGAGACGGAAGTTACACAAAACACCATCATCTTGAGGAGCAATGCAAAAGCGCATCGCTGGTGAGGATACTAAAAAGGCCGGGATGATTCCCGGCCTTTTTTGGTTGTGGTAATAAACGGAAATCCGCCAAAACGCTTGTTTTTCGTTTAAAATCATGCTATATTGGTATAGCGATGAGCTGAATTGCATAAGCCGGCAAGGCAACCTTTTTGGAATGCACAATGTGGAGTGCAAGCCTTAGCCGCCGCAAGAAAGATTGGAAAAAAGCGCCCCGGACCGGGCGCTTTTTTCATGTTTATATGGCCGCCACATAGGTTTCTTCTCGCCATGCTTCATGCATGGACTGAACAATAAAATCAACCGGGCGGGCTCCCGAAATCGCATATTTCCGGTTGATGACCATAAAGGGGGCAAAATCCGCGCTCAATAGATCTGCTTCTGCCTGGTCTTTTTTGATATGCTCCAAGTAAACATCCGTTACAATGGCTTTTTCAGCCGCTCTTTTATTCAGTCCGGCCATTTGGGCAGCATGTAATAAATCTCCTGTACCTGGTGAAGGCTGCCGGGCATACGTTTCAAACAGTGCCTTCGCAATGAACGTCTGTTTCCCGTGTTGTTTTGCAAAGTGCAGCAATTTATGGCTCTCTTCAATATGTACTTCTTTTTCGGGGTTTTTCACGAAACTGCGAAATTCCAGTTGAATGCTTTCCCTGTGGCCAAATTGTTCCAGTGCCTCGCCAAGTCTTACAAAGGCAAGATAAGAATCTGCCGATGAAAAATCCGACCATAATTCTATTTTCATAACTTTATAGCTCCTTAAGCCTTTCAAAATCCTTGAATTTTTTTACCAGTGATGATTAAATCGTGCATGCGTCCGTCAAGCACAGCCACTTCTTTCAAATGCCCCCAAGTTTCAAACCCGAAGGATGCAAACAACTTTAAACTGGCCTTGTTTTCGCTGAAAATAAAGCCGAGCAGTGTTTCCACCCCTAGCTTCGGGCAGGCTTCCAACATTTTCCCGAGCAGGTGCTTCCCGGCTCCTTTTCCTCTCCATTTTTCGCTGACATAAATACTGACCTCAGCAGTAGGCTGGTAAGCGGGCCTTCCGTAAAAATCGCTTAAACTGATCCAGGCAGCAATCTCCCCGTCTGCTTCCAACACCCAAAGCGGCCGGCTGTCCGGGTGATGGGCTTTAAACCATGGCAACTTTTCTTCTACGGTGACCGGGACTGTGTCAGCCGTTATAATCCCGTTTCCGATGCAGGCATTATAAATGTCCAGAATCTCCTGCAGATCTTCTTCTGTGGCATTTCTGATTAGGCCATGCTGTATCATCGCTCATTTTCCCTCAATTGTAAAAGTCCCCTCCGTTTCCGGAACGGAAGCTTTGTATTATAAACAACATTTTATAATAATTTCACGTAATTGAACAGTTTTTTTATGTCCTGCACACCAGACCATGCTGAAAACACCCGGTATGAAGGCACCCGGCTGCCGGATTCCGGCGGCATTTCCGGTTTCCGAAAGGGCAGGACAGCCGCCACGGGCATCATTCAAGCTTTGTCCGCACCCAAAATATCCATAAAGTTTTTCAAAATGCCGGCGGTTAATCCCCAAATAACATAATCCCCGTAGTAATAAAAATACTCGTCCATTTGCTGGCTGTTCCATTTATATGATTTACCACCCTGAATTAAATGGAAAGGAAAATCCTGGTCAGGCTCTACCTTAAATTCAATCCGGTAACATTCCGGCGCTGTTTTGGCAAAATGCGAAAGCGGGACTGTAAAGACTTCTTCCACCTCGCCCGGATTCGGATGAAAAGGCATATCCGGCAAAAAACCCGCAAACGGAAAGATCGCGCGCCTTCCATATGATGAAACGACATAGTCAAGCGGGAATACGTTGCGGATGACAGACGCATCCATGCACAGTTCCTCGGTTGTTTCCCGAATCGCGGCTTCCATTGGGTTTTTGTCCGTCGTTTCAATTCTGCCGCCCGGAAAACAAATTTCCCCCGGCTGTTTTCTTAACTGCCGGGACCGGACTTCAAATAAAACATGAAGGCCATCGCCTTTTTGAACGAGCGGCAACAGGACCGCAAACTGGGACAAACGGTCCATCCCAAAAACGGACGGTTCCCGCCTTTTTAATTTTTCGATAATGAATGCCTCGTTCAATCGATTCCCCCCTTTTAAACCTCGTTTCCATGTTGTGAAAACAGTTTTCCCTATACCTAATATATACCACAGTTTTCAAGAAAAGGATGCATTTTTCTCCCCTCCTTTTTTCTCCCGGAGCAGAAGCCATAACAGCACAGGAATCGGGCATAATGAACAAAAAGCATGTTTTCCATAAAAAATACAGGGGAAAATGCATGCAAAAGGTTTACTTTTTCGCAAACATTGAATACAATAGTACTAGATAAAGTTTTCCCTAAGGAAACTTTTTTGTTTCAGGGTTAAAATTAAAGAAAGGGGAAACATCTATGAGTGAAAAAACGATGAGCCAAAAAATGCCAGGCCGCACGTCCCATAATACAACGAGCGCACAAGCTGTACTACGGGGGGATGTGAAAGGGTTAAAACGGATTTTGCCTTTCCTAGGCCCGGCCTTCATTGCAGGCGTTGCTTATATCGATCCCGGTAATTTTGCCACCAATATTACGGCAGGATCGAAATACGGCTATATGCTGCTTTGGGTCATTGCCTTTTCAAACTTAATGGCCGTTTTAATCCAGTCCCTTTCCGCAAAGCTCGGCATTGCAACCGGGAAAAATTTGCCGGAAGTGGCACATGACCATTTTCCAAAACCGGTGTCGATCTTTTTATGGATTCAAAGTGAGTTAGTCATTATTGCAACAGATTTGGCAGAATTTATCGGCGCAGCTTTAGGCCTGTATTTAATTTTCGGCCTTCCGCTTTTGCCGGCCGCATTGATTACAGCAGTCGGATCGTTTGCTATCCTCGAATTGCAGCGCCGCGGCTACCGATCGTTTGAGGCAGTGATTGCCGCCCTTGTGATGATTGTCGTGCTCGCTTTTGCTTTGCAAACATTTCTGGCAAAACCGGAATGGGTAAAAGTATTCGGTGGGATTGTCACGCCAAAATTCGATGGCATCCAAAGCATTGTCCTGGCTGCCGGCATTCTCGGCGCCACCGTCATGCCCCATGCCATCTATTTGCACTCTTCATTGACGCAAAACAGAATCGTCGGAAAAAACGAGCTGGAAAAAAGAAAAATTTTCAAATTTGAATTGATCGACATCATCATCGCAATGGTGATCGCCGGGGCCATCAATATGAGCATGCTTGTGATTGCGTCCAGTGTATTTTATAAAAACGGCCTTGTCGTGGAAGATCTGGATGTCGCGTTTCGTGAGTTCTACACCCATATCGGACCGGCAGCGGCGATCTCTTTCGGCCTTGGCCTTTTGATTGCAGGGCTTTCCAGCTCCTCTGTCGGCACATTATCCGGTGATGTCGTCATGCAAGGGTTTATCAACAAACGGATCAATCTTTATTTGCGCCGTGCGATCACAATGATCCCGCCGCTTCTCATTATCATGATGGGCACCAACCCGACAAGCGCGCTTGTAATAAGCCAGGTCATTCTCTCATTCGGGATCATCTTTGCCCTTGTCCCGCTGATTCTGTTCACGAGCAACAGACAGATCATGGGTGAACTGGTGAACCACCGGATAACGAGCATCATCTCGTGGATCGTGGCAGGATTCGTCGTATGCCTGAATCTGTTCCTTTTGATTGATACATTTATATAAAGTGAAACAGCCCTTCCATCAAATGGAAAGGCTGTTTTTTTATTTGCCGCTGCTTTTTCACGGCTTAGGAAAAAAGCAGCGGCATTTACCGTTTGTCCGCCATCGCATCCAGCATCCAAATATCTTTGTCAAACCGGGTCAGAAAACGGGTGAGCAGATTGACGGTGGCATTGTCCTTGTTTTCTTCCGCCAGCGGAATCCCCGTTTCCCGGATTTCCTTTGCCAACTGCGCCAAATCCTCCCTTAATTGCTGCAGCAGTTCGCCCTCTTCATTATCCGCGCTCGCTTCAACAAGCGTCTTCTGGTCAAGGAATTTCGACATGGTCGCAAGCGGCCGTCCCCCGATTGCCAAAATTCTTTCGGCAAGCACATCCATTTGTTTTGAAAATGACCGGTACAAATCTTCAAAATAAGCATGGAGCGTGAAAAAGTTTTTTCCCTGAATATACCAGTGGTAACGGTGCAGTTTGATATAAAGCACTGTAAAATTTGAAAGTTCCTGGTTTAAAAATCGGACCAGTTTTTCTTCATCCAATGCATACTTCCCCCCTTTTACAGGCCGGCCATTGATTGGTCCTCGTTAGATTTTCACCGCAGGGCTTTTCTTATGCATATTTAACGCCAAATCTCAATTTTGATTTTTTTCACAAGCTTGCGGACCAGTAAAAAGATACCGTAACCGCACAATCCACCCGTTGTATTCAGCAAAATATCATCCACATCAAAACCTCCGACATGGAAATATCCTTGAATGGTTTCCACCAAAGCCGATGCTAAAAACGACAGCAATCCCATTATCCAGACCTTTCTCAGCCGCCTGAAAAGAAAGGGCAGGAAAAACCCGAACGGCATAAACATGAAAATATTCCCAAACAGATTGGAAAACCAGACTTCAAATTGAAAGTAACGGTAATAAAGGATATACATTCGGATCGTTTTAAACGGAATGATATTTTGGCTGGCAGAATTGGGCGCATGGCGGTACGGGATAAAGAACAAAAGTTCCGCTAAATAAGCAGCATACACAATGAAAATGAACAAAACGGCCGCATTGATTTTTTTCCGGTTATTTTTTCCCATATCATCCTCCAGCGGTTCGGGCAAGCCTCCCATTATCATCCTATTCAGTGGGTGCACACGCTATGCGCCGCCCGTACAGCCTGATACACCCCGCCCCCAAAAAAAGCAAAGAGAGACCTGCTCTTGCAGATCCCTCCTTCACCCAGCCCTTTGCCGCCATTTTACCTGAATTTACCCGCTGTATCAAAACGCAATATCGCGTTTTTGAAAATACCAAAAGGTCAAGACCATAAAAACGACATAATAAACAGCAAGTGTGATTAGTGAAAACGGCAAGGTGACGCCGTCTGTAAGTTTATCCTGGTACGCGTAAACAGACAAGTCCAAATGCGGGAAAATCAGGAATTTCAGCCAATGGTACCGGTCCATCAGAAACAGAAAAATCCCGCCCAGTGTGTTTGTGATAAACAGGGCAAAAATGCCGATCCCGACAGCCAGAGCCTGGCTCTTGAACAAGGTCGAAAGCATGAACGCAATCGCGCTTACCATGACAAGGCTCGGCAAATAAAGGGCAAATTTCAGGAAAAATTGCGGTCCGATTTCTTTAATTTTATATTGGCTGTAATCCAAAGTATTTTCGATCATTTTCATATGGAAACTGCCGGATCCCTGAAAAAGGATACCGATCAAATAGCCGGCTATAAGCAGAACGGCAAGCAGCAATACCGCGTATGCTGTGACAGCAATGTATTTGGACAGCAAAATTTTCCATCTCGCATGCGGGCGGATCATCAGTTGCTTAATCGTCCCGGATGCAAATTCCGATGAAACGTTGGCGCTCCCCACGATCACACTGAACAAGGTGACAAATGAACCGAGCGGAATGACCACATTGTTCATGAAATGCCAGTTTGAATGGGCATCCGGATTGATATTGTATTTCAAATAATCTTGGTTTTTTTGGATGGTTGGCGCAAGGTCCGCGTATTGTTCAGGATCCTTTTTCATTAGTGCCTCATCCGCTTTGATTTCTTTCTCGATTTTCGTACGCCAGTTTGGATCGTCTTTGCCGTAAACCTTATTGTAAAACAGTGCAGCAATCAGCACGAACGCTACAATCAGGAGCATATAGACCCATGCGCTTTTCCGGGCAAATATTTTCATCCATTCATTTCGGATTAAAGCGATCATTGATTTTCCTCCCCTGTTGTATGATTCGTGAGTTCAAGGAAACGGTCTTCCAGCGTTTTCTTTTCAAAATGAATTTCATAGACGTTGCAGCCGTTTCCTACCAATGTTGCGTTGATAACGGCTGCATCTTTGTAAGCTGCCGAAACCAAAATGCGCGTATCATCGACAATGGAAACCGGAAAATGGAGCTGTTTCTCTACTGCCTGCTTCGCCCTTTCGCTGTCATCCGTTGCAAACAGGATATCGCGGCGGTCATCCTGTTTTACCGTTGTCGTTTCTGCCATCGTTTCAATATGGATCAGTTTCCCTTTTTCAATAATGGCATACCGGTCGCACATCAATTCCATTTCCGAAAGAAGGTGCGAGGAAACGAGGACAGATACCCCGCTTCCTGCCAGCTCCCGCAAATAGCCCCTGAATTCGCGGATGCCTTGCGGGTCAAGGCCGTTTGTCGGCTCATCAAGAATCAATAACGAAGGCCGGTGCAAAATTGCCTGTGCAACCCCAAGCCGCTGTCGCATTCCTAACGAATACGTTTTGACTTTTTGTTTAAGCGCATCTTCCAGTTTGACAAGCTTTGCGACTTCCCATAATCTCTCTTCAGAAATGGGTTTCCTTGACATTCTCTTATAGTGGACCAGATTTTGATAGCCGGTCATATACGAATAAAATTCCGGATTTTCAACGATCGCGCCGATTTCATTCAAAGCGCCTTTGAAATCTTCATCGAGGCTTTTGCCGTTAATAAAGATTTCTCCGCTTGTGCGTTTCATCAATGAAACAATCATCCGGATAATCGTTGTTTTACCGGCGCCGTTCGGACCGAGAAGGCCGAAAACCTCGCCTTTTTTCACTTCAAAACTGACCTGGTCTACAATTTTGCGCGAGCGGATTTGTTTTGTAATCCCTTTGACCGAGAGTGCCATTTCACTCATAACATCCCTACTTTCTGCTAAACGAGTCTAATCCATATACGAAACTGGCCTTAAAAAGTTTCAAAAAAGATTCGGTTAAAAAAGCATTTGATTGTGGTATATACATATTTTAATGAAGAGCCCCATAAAGATATTCATAGAGACGTTTTGGGAGTAGAGGGATGACCAATGGAAAAACTGAAATGGAAACTGGCTTTATTCATCATCTGCCTGGCCGTGCTTGCAGGATTGATCTTTTTTCAGCGCCCGGTAAGCTATCAGCGCGTAAAGATTACCGATAAATTTTACACGCCCAACCGGAAAGAAATGCCGGTTGCAACCGGTGTGAAAACAAAGCGAAAAATAAAAGTGGCACCAACAACGACAAAACCGTATTGCGCGATCGCATTCAATAACGGCAAAACGCTTGCGATCGACTGCGATACGTATTTAAATTTTAATATTGGCGACCAAGTGTACATCAAATACCGTGGAAACCGGTTAACCGATATCCGCCGGAAAGGATGAAAAACATCCCGGTTCCTTTGCGTATAAAAGAACCGGGATGTTTTTTAATCTTCCCCGATAATTTTTACTTCTGTCTCAAGATCTACCCCAAATTTTTCTTTTACCGTTTTTTGGACAAATTTGATCAAATTCATATAATCCGTTGCCGTTCCGCCGCCGACATTCACCATAAACCCGGCATGTTTGGTCGAAACCTCGACGCCACCGATGCGTTTCCCCTGGAGCCCGCTGTCCTGAATCAGTTTCCCTGCAAAATAGCCGGGCGGCCTTTTAAACACGCTGCCGCACGATGGATATTCAAGTGGCTGTTTCGATTCCCTGAGATCAGTCAATTCATCCATTTTGGCTTTGATCTCCTGTGCGTCGCCCGGCTCCAGGCTGAACGTCCCTTCAAGCGCAATCTCCCCGTTTTCCGCAATTGAACTTTTCCTGTACTGGAAGGACAAATCGCTTTTTTCAAGCCTTTTCATCTCGCCTGTTTTGGTCAGGACAAGCGCGCTTTTCAGAACATCTTTGACTTCCCCGCCATACGCCCCCGCATTCATATACAGCGCACCGCCGACAGATCCCGGTATCCCGCAGGCGAACTCAAGCCCTGTCAGCTTTTGCTTTAAAGCATAGCGCGATACATCGATAATGGCTGCACCACACTGGGCTGTAATGTCATTGCCTGTGTGCGATATTTTCGCTAATTTGGTCAGAATCAGCACAATTCCCCTGATGCCGCCGTCTTTGATGATCAGATTGGAGCCGTTGCCGAGGATCGTGTACGGCACGCCGTTCAGAGAGGCAAAACGGACCGTCTTTTGCACTTCTTCATATGTCTCAGGAAAAATCAAAATATCCGCTTTTCCCCCTGTTTTTGTAAAAGTATATTTGCTTAACGGTTCATCTTCCAGAATTTCACGCGGATAAATGAGCGAACGCAAGTCTTGTAAAATTGTCTTTTCAGCCATGCTCTTCTCCTTCTTTTCTTTGATGCCTCTTTATTTCCGGATAGTGGAGGATCATCGCCGCCAAACAAAAAAGCGGATACCCGATCAGCACCACACCCGAAACAAAACCGTTTTTCGTAAACCATTCATGAATGATTGTATGTAAAATAAACGGGACCGTCATGACAAAGCATGACATTTTCCATAAATGCTGGTACGCCAGTTTTCTCTTCCACAGCTTCCTGAGCCCGTATCCGGCACAAGCGAGCAGGGAAATGCCGGCCAATACGCCACACAGGACAACGAGCACATAAGCGAACAGAAAATAAAAAACAAATTGGATGGCATTCAGGGCATCAAGGGATCCGCCGGTTAAAAGTGCAGGGATATGCAGACAGGAAACCATAAGAACAAGCAGAACCACATACAAAACAGTCCTGTCCATCGGAAGCCTGTTCAAACGAAAAGCAGCTCTTTTTCCCGGCAATAAACAGCTGTATTTGAATGCAGTCCAAATATCCATCCTGTTATCCCCCTCTCCCGAATGCTCCACTCCACATTATAATATAAAAAACAATTTGAAACGAGAACCATTTACGACAGATTCTTTAATTCCGTTTCAATTGCTGCTTTTATTTTTTCAAGGCAAGCCTCAGGCGTTTTGGCAAAAATCCTTTTTCCGTTCACCATCGCAAACGGACTGTAGGTGCATAACCCGCACGCCATTAAGCATTCATTTGAAATCACCGCAACTTCAGGATACCGGGATTCAAGTTCTGCTTCCACATCAATTGTGTTGATCAGGCTGCCTTCACATATTTCGACTAAAATAATGCCCAATCCCGTTTCCTCCTTTTGCTTAAAAGCCGTAAAACGGCATCTTTATCCATTATACTGTAAGCTTTAAAAAAATCCCAACAGGCGCGCTTTCCCGGAGGTCCCCGTTCATCGGAAATCGTATACACGGACACTTCTTTCCCGGAAAATATAAATATTTTCCGGCCAGGCTGTCTTTTTCTTTATAATAACAGGAGATATTTGGTACAATAATGTAAGACTTCCATTTTGCTTGCAGCCACCTGCGCGCAAAGGAAAGACTTTACAATCTAATCATGTTGAGGTGTCTACATTGGAAAAACAGCAAATCGGCGTCATCGGTTTGGCCGTCATGGGGAAAAACCTTGCGTGGAATATCGAAAGCAAAGGTTACACCGTTTCGGTCTTCAACCGTTCCCGTTCAAAAACCGAGCAAATGTTAAAAGAATCGGAAGGAAAAAATATTTTCGGTTATTTTACAATGGAAGAATTCGTCCATTCGCTTGAAAAACCGCGAAAAATCCTGCTGATGGTCAAAGCGGGCGAAGCAACAGACGCCACGATCGAGCAGTTAAAACCGTTTCTCGACAAAGGCGATATCTTGATTGACGGCGGCAACACATTCTTTAAAGATACACAGCGCCGTAACAAGGAATTAAGTGCACTCGGCATCCATTTTATCGGCACCGGTGTCTCAGGCGGTGAAGAAGGCGCGCTGAAAGGCCCTTCGATCATGCCTGGTGGGCAAAAAGAAGCATACGACCTTGTTGCACCGATTTTAAAAGACATTGCTGCTAAAGTAAATGGTGACCCGTGCACAACCTATATCGGTCCGGATGGTGCCGGCCATTATGTGAAAATGGTTCATAACGGCATCGAATACGGCGATATGGAGCTCATCTCAGAGTCCTACAATCTGCTCAAAAATATCCTCGGCCTCACTGCGGACGAGCTGCACGAAGTGTTTGCCGACTGGAACAAAGGCGAGCTCGACAGTTATTTAATCGAAATTACCGCTGATATTTTTACAAAAAAAGACCCAGAAACCGGCAAACCGCTTGTCGACGTCATTTTAGATACGGCCGGCCAAAAAGGGACAGGCAAATGGACAAGCCAGAGTGCGCTTGATCTAGGGGTTCCGCTGCCATTGATTACGGAGTCCGTATTCGCCCGCTTTATCTCGGCCATGAAAGAAGAACGGAAAGCGGCAAGCAAATTGCTAAAAGGGCCTGAAAAACCCGCTTTTTCAGGAGACAAAAAAGCGTTCATTGAAGCGGTCAGAAAAGCATTGTACATGAGCAAGATTTGTTCTTACGCCCAGGGCTTTGCGCAAATGCGGGCCGCTTCGGAAGAATATAACTGGGATTTGAATTACGGTGAAATTGCGATGATTTTCCGCGGGGGCTGCATCATCCGCGCGCAATTTTTGCAAAAAATCAAAGATGCGTACGACCGCGATCGCAATCTTAAAAACCTGCTCCTTGACCCGTATTTCAAGGAAATCGTGGAAAGCTACCAGGATGCGTTGCGCGAAGTCATCGCGACAGCTGTCCGCTTCGGCGTACCTGTGCCGGCTTTGTCCGCAGCGCTTGCCTATTACGATTCGTACCGTTCGGAAGTGCTGCCTGCCAATCTCTTACAGGCCCAGCGTGACTATTTCGGTGCCCATACGTACCAGCGCGTTGACAAAGAAGGCATCTTCCATACGGAATGGCTTGAGTTATAATTCAGAAAAATCCCGCCGCACCTGGCGGGATTTTTTTACTCTCCGTACATTTTGAACACGATTTCGCCTTTGATCACTTTTCCCCCGTCTTGATTGGCCACCACTGCTTCATACGTTTGCCGGGCGCCTTGCGCTTCTTTCAGCGTTGCCGACAGTGTCAAGCGATCGTCTAGAAAAACCATGCCCGCAAAGCGCACGCTAAATTTTTCGATGAATCCTTCGCCAACATACGGTGTAAACAGCTTTCCGAGATTTCCCATTGTCCACATCCCGTGGGCAATAATGCCGGGCAGCCCGGCTTTTTCTGCTGCTTCATCGATCGTATGAATCGGATTAAAGTCGCCGGAAGCACCAGCGTACTTGATTAAGTCCAACCTTGAAACCGGCGGGAGTTCCATGCTTTCCAGGCTGTCCCCGGGTTTTTTCGCGCGAAGGTTCATCCTTTCATCCCCTTCCGGACCGTTTCAGAAAGAATAATCGTTTGGGTTGCGGTCATGACGATTTCACCATTCTTATCTTCCGCCGTGCTTTTTATAAACAAGAAACCCATCTGTCCGAGCTTTCCTTTTCTTTCCTGGTATTTTTCAATTTCCCTATAGCAGTGCAATGCTTCTCCGACATAGAGCGGCCGTTGATATTCGAAATTTTGTTCCCCGTGTATGAGCCCAGCTTTCGGAAGGTCCAGGCCTTCTATTATCCCGTAGTCAAACGTGACCGGGAATGTCGGCGGTGCGATGTTGGCTTTAAACCCTTTTTCAGCCGCAAAGGCAGGATCTGTAAAAACAGGGTGCGGGTCACCGATGGCTTCGGCGAACTTTCTGACAGCGCCCCTTTCGATCGTATTTTGGACCGGATTTGACCGTTTTCCAATCAGTTCTTCAAACATCCGCCCGCCCCCTTATTATGCTTTCGGCCCGCCGGCAACATAGAGCACCTGGCCGTTTACGAACGACGATTCTTCCATCGCAAAGAAAAGGACCGCGTTTGCAATATCTTCCGGCTTTCCTGTCCGACCGACAGGAATCATCGATTGATTAAATGCGATAAAGTCGTCGAATTTAACGCCGAGCCGCTCAGCCGTCGCTTTTGTCATGTCGGTTTCAATAAAGCCGGGCGCAACCGCATTGGCGGTAATGCCAAACTTTCCGAGTTCAATGGCCAGCGTTTTTGTAAAGCCCTGAATGCCCGCTTTTGCCGCCGCGTAGTTTGCCTGGCCGCGGTTGCCGAGCGCGGAAGTGGAAGAGGTGTTGATGATTCTTCCGTATTTGTTTTCAACCATATTTTGCTGGACAGCCCTTGAAAAGAGGAACGCCCCTTTCAAATGGACATTCATGACGGTATCCCAGTCTTCATCCGTCATTTTAAACAGCAGATTATCGCGGATCACGCCTGCATTGTTGACAAGAATATCAATCTTTCCATACCGGGTGCACACAGCTGAAACCACCGCTTCCACCTGCGTGCGGTTTGCCACATCCGCCAGCTGCCCGAATACATCGTAACCGCTTTCTTTGAGAGCCTTTACAGTTTCTTCTAAAGCCTTTTCATTGATATCGACGAGACAGACTTTTGCCCCTTCTTTGGCAAAGGCGGCTGCAACGGCTTTGCCGATCCCTCTGCTTGCACCCGTTACAATCGCAACCCTGTTTTCAAACCTTTTTAAAACCGCTCCCCCCTCGAATGTTCGAATTTTTCTGTTTGTTTTAAATATATACAGTAAACAGTTTAAATTAAACGCTTCCTTTTGTAAATATTTGTGCATCCCTTTCAAGCACTCCACTGCCAAAAATTTTGTCAGCGCTTTATTTTTCGTATATTATAAAAAGTAGAAATATACATAAAGAGGTGGCAAGCTTGGAAAATTTTATTTTAAAACTGAAAGAATTGATCGGCCCGGATTTGGTCAGCGGAAATGAAACGGTTCTTGAGCAGCACAGCAGAGACGAATCCTATCATACACCCCATTTGCCGCAGGCTGTTGTATTTCCCGAGTCGGTGGAGCAAGTAAGGAAAGTGGTTGCTTTTGCCAATGAAAACCGCATTCCGGTGATTCCTTTTGGCCTCGGTTCCAGTCTCGAAGGCCATGTCATTCCTTATCAGGGCGGGATTACGCTTGATATGATGCGGATGAACAAAGTGGTAGAAGTACTTGACCGTGACTTTATTGTCCGGGTGCAGCCGGGTGTGACGCGCACGCAGTTAAACCGGGAGCTGAAAAAGTATGGTTTGTTTTTCCCGGTCGACCCGGGGGCGGATGCAACATTGGGAGGGATGGCCGCGACCAACGCCAGTGGCACCACTTCTGTTAAATACGGGGTCATGCGCGACCAGGTGTATGATTTAGAAGTGGTACTGGCGGACGGAACGGTCATTCATACCGGAAGCCTTGCCGCAAAATCATCGTCGGGCTACCATTTAAACGGGCTCATGGTCGGGTCTGAAGGGACACTGGGCGTCATTACCGAACTGGCTTTAAAAGTATACGGCATTCCGGAAGCAATGGTTGCGGCAAGGGCCGTTTTCGAAACGGTCAGGCAGGCGGTTGATGCTGTTGTCGCGATCCGCCAAGCCGGGATCCCGATGGAAAGGATGGAACTGGTTGACAAACGGTCGCTTCAGCAGGCAAACCGGTTTATGGGGACATCGTATCCGGAATGGCCCACTTTATTTTTGGAATTTACAGGGAACGAATCCGGGTTAAAACAAGATGTCAACTTTGCGAAAGACATCCTTGCCGAATTCCAATGCAAAAATGTTATGTTTGAAAAAGATGAAAAAGCGCGCCATAAGCTCTGGGATGCGCGGCATAAACTTGCCTACGCTTTTGTCCGCGGCACGCCGGGAAAGAAAATGATGGTAACCGATGCCTGTGTCCCCCTTCATTTCCTTCCCGAAGCCATTGAAGATACGCGCAAAACGCTTGACAGAATGGGCATGGACGGGGCCATTGTCGGCCATGTTGGCGACGGCAACTATCATGTCATTTTAATGATCGATATGGGAAATGAAAATGAAATTCGGCAGGCACAGGCGTTAAATGAACATATTGTGTCATTTGCGCTTTCAAAGGGCGGTACCTGCACAGGCGAACACGGCGTTGGGATTGGAAAGGCAAAATATCAGCGTGAAGAACACGGGCCCGCTTATGGGATGATGAAGAAAATCAAGGATCTGTTTGACCCGAATCATATTTTAAACCCCGGTAAAATCTTTATTTGAGGCTTTTGCCCGCATTTTTTTCACTTTTTGGGGCAAATGTCTATAACCATGCGCCCTGATCCACATACTCTAATGTTGAACACCGAAAAGGAGTGGGTTGAGATGGAACAAACATATGGAAATTATCCGCAATCTCAGGGGTTAGGGCATTTCGGCAGCTATGCCGGGGGAAGCCAGCCTTATTATGATGATGATATGGATATGATGCAGCATTACGGTCCGATGGGGCAAATGGGCCAGATGGGAGCATCAGACGGTTTGGCAGGGCAATATCCGATGGCAGGGCAAATGTACCCGGGACAGCATCCCGCAACTTCGATGTATCCGGGCATGTACGGCATGCCGGGGTACGGTCAGCATATGGGATTGCCGATGGGCCCGGGGTACACAGGCGCCGGTTACGGCCATGGACAAATGCCGGGTTATCCAGGATATGCGGGCGCTGGGATGGGCATGGCCCCGGGAATGATGCACGGTTATTACCCGGGCATGACAGGCAGGGATTGTCATTGCTGACCGGGGCAT
Source organism: Weizmannia sp. FSL K6-3076 (assembly GCF_038007245.1). Lineage (NCBI taxonomy): Bacteria > Bacillati > Bacillota > Bacilli > Caryophanales > Bacillaceae > Heyndrickxia > Weizmannia sp. FSL K6-3076. The sequence continues at coordinate 1,652,018 of NZ_JBBOWU010000001.1, forward strand.
ACCCGCGAGCCAAATCCATAAGGCGTACCAAATAAATCCGCAGTGATACATGTAAACAGCCGGCCTGCCATTGCTTTAGTGCAACGGAAGGCCGGCTGTTTTTAACATTTCTTTTAATTGGCCGAGCGCTTCGTCGGTATGTCCGGCCCGGATCGTTTTCACCCTTTCTGTCTCCTCTATTCCGAGCGAATGGTCATATCTTGGATCATAATAATATTCGAGCAGCCATTTTACGGCCTCATGATATCGTTCAGTCTGTAAATCTTTCTCGATTTCTTTTGCAACCGGCGTGTGAATCCGTTCTTTGATGCTTTGAAAGGCACGGATGCACGCTTCTTTGTTCTCCCACGGCCGGTAATCATCCAAAATATTGCGGACCCGTTCCTCCACCGGCAATTCAATCATAATTTTCGTGCCGCGCGCTTTGTTTTCCATCAAAAATTCCGGCACCACTACTTTTCCGATTCTTTTGCTTTCCGCTTCCATCAGAATATACGGCGCATTTTTCAATTGTAAAATGCGCTCTGCCAACAAAGCATCGAACGTTTTCTGGTTATGGGAGCTTAGGCCGATATCCCCGAAAATGCTGCCGCGATGATTGGCCATGCCTTCCAGGTCAAGGACCGGATAGCCTTCCGAAGCAAGCGCCCGGAGCATATACGTTTTACCGGTGCCTGTATAGCCGCCCAGCACATACGTAACCGGATGAAAGTCCATATTTTCAAGCAGACCTGTCACCCATTTCCGGTAGGCGCGGTAGCCTCCCTGGAGCCGGTAGGCATGGATGTCCATCAGATCCAAAACGGTTGCCGCCGTTTTGCTCCGCATACCGCCGCGCCAGCAAAATACCGCTTTTTCCCCTTCTATTTCACGGAAAGCCTCGATAAAACCGGGCAACTTTTTCGAAAAAATTTCAAGTCCGCGTTCTTTCGCAGCGCGGTTGCCGGATTGGGCATAAATCGTCCCCACTTCCGCCCGTTCTTCATCATTAAATAAAGGAATATTCACGCTCCCCGGAATCGTTGCGTTCCGGTATTCGGAAGGGGAACGGACATCCACCCATGTGAGCTGCTTTTTCTCCATCCGTTTTCTTGCTTCTTCAATGGTAATGTCTTGAAACAAATATTTCCCGCCTTTCTATGGTTCCTGATGGGACTATTGCACTTTGATACGGCCGGGATGACTCGCGACGACTTCACCGATCAGGCTGGCTTCCACCCCTGATTTTACAAGTTCTTCGAGCAGCTGTTCCGCTTCATCGCCGGCAACGGACAGCAATAGGCCGCCTGATGTGACCGCATCACTTAAAATCCATTTATCTATTTGGTCCATGCCTTCTGGGAAGTCGACGACATTTTCAATATGGGCAAAATTATTCTTTGTGCCGCCCGGAACAGCACCTGCTTCCGCCAGTTCACGCACGCGCGGCAGCACCGGCACTTTGTCTTGGTAAATACGGAGCCCATTTTTGCTCCCCTGCGCCATTTCGGATGCATGGCCCAAAAGCCCGAACCCGGTCACATCGGTCGAAGCATGGATGGTGTAATCCCGGGAAATTTCAGCTGCTTTTTTATTTAAGGTGGCCATGACATTGGTCACGCGTGTGATCTCTTCTTCCGTTAATAAATCCCGTTTAATGGAAGTGGTCAAAATCCCGACCCCGATCGGTTTCGTCAATATCAGCTTGTCCCCCGGTTTGGCCCCTGCATTCGTGCGGATATTTGCCGGGTGGATCGTGCCAGTCACCGCCATCCCGAATTTAGGTTCCTGGTCATCAATCGAATGCCCACCGGCTAAAGTGACCCCGGCTTCTTTGCACTTATCACCGGCGCCTTTTAAAATATCGGCAAGAATGGCTTTGTCGAGGGTATGGATCGGAAAAGCAACAATATTCAGCGCAGTTAGCGGCGTACCGCCCATGGCATAAATATCACTAATTGCGTTTGCCGCCGCCACCTGGCCGAATGCATAAGGGTCATTGACAATCGGTGTAAAAAAGTCGACTGTCTGCACGATTGCCAAATCATCCGTCAGCTTGTAAACGCCGGCATCATCGTTCGTATCGAGCCCGACAAGCAAATTCGGATCCGCTGCCTTCGGTGGCAGCGTCCGCATCACCTGCTGCAAATCCGCCGGACCGATTTTGCATCCGCATCCGCCTTTTGTTGTCAGTGAAGTCAATTTTATTTTTTCTGATTGTGCCATATTGCATCAACCTGACCTTTCTTAAAGCATGTCTGATCCTTGTACCATTATAGACCACTTCGCAGCAAAATGCATTTTCTTCCGCTCCGTCCGCCTAATGAGGACGCTGAAAACGGGTCCCGGTGGTGAAATCAGGCAAGCCGGGATAAACCCGCAACCCATTATGGTATAATAAAGGAAACAAATTTTTGAGGTGATCGCGTTGAAACTGGCATTTATATCCGATATTCACGGCAATGCGCATGCGCTCGAAGCCGTGCTGGAAGATATTGAACAAAAGCGGGCCGATAAAATTTTTGTCCTCGGCGATCTTTGCTTTCGCGGCCCGGAACCGCAACGGGCATATGAGATGGTGATGGCTTTAAATACGGAAGTGATTAAAGGGAATGCCGATGAATGGGTGTACAGGGGCGTCGGCATGAATGAAGTGCCGGAAAAGGCTTATGAAATGATGAACCGGGAGCGGGACTGGACGGTTTCCCGGATGGAACAAAATGCAGTGGAGTCGCTGCACCAGCTTCCCGAAGAGGTAAAATACGAATACGGTGGCATTAAAATTCACGGATTTCACGCCACCCCGTACAGTTTGTTTGAAAATGTGCCGCCGGATAGTGAAAACAGCAAGTTGAAAGAGAAGTTAATGCAGGAAGACGCGGATATTTATTTATATGCGCACATCCACCTGCCGTTTATCCGCACGTTTGATGGCAAAACGTTTGTCAATCTCGGCAGTGTCGGTCTGCCGTTTGACGGGATCGCCAAAGCCTCTTATGCGATGGTGGAAATTGGCGATCACGATTACCAGGTTTCCAATGTCCGTGTTTCCTACGATGTGCAAAAGACGATCGGGTTATTTGAAGCTTCCGATTATCCGAATAAAGACAAGCTGATCGACATTTTAACCCGGGCAAAAAATGATTAACCCCGCCCCCCGGTTTTAACCGGGGGTTTTTTGCGGCAGAAGTTTTTGTGAAATTTTTCTCGAGTAAGCATGAAAAAGTGCAGCAGCCCCATGCCAAAAAAGAGACAGCCATTGGCATCACCCGCCATTTATTTTTTCACCTTATTATGTTATCATTAACAATTGGTATAAATTTTACTGTCATAGAAATGGAGATGTTGTTGCTTTGGCTGTTGTGAATCATACGGCAAAACCTGAACAGCAATCCGAGAAAAAGGCGGCATGGCTTGCCGTTTTGTTTCTCGTCATTGCCGCGTTCGGCCTTTTTTATGTAAAATGGTGGCCGTACTATGAGAAGTCTTTGCTTGCCGCCCATACGCATTCCATCGGGACATCGATTCTCGGGGATCCGGGCAAATCGGCATCATTTTCATGGGATGGCACCTTCCAATATGTGATCGCGTATTTTCAGGCTGTTTGGAAAGCGGCCGTGCTCGGCATTTTGCTCGGTTCGCTCGTGCAAGTGCTCCTGCCTTCTGCATGGCTGCTTAAAGTGCTCGGCAAAACGTCATTTGGAAGTACGGTCATTGCCGGAGCGAGCGCCATTCCCGGCATGATGTGCACATGCTGCGCTGCACCGATTGCAGTCGGGCTGCGCAAAAAACAAGTGTCCACACCTGCGGCACTCGCCTTTTGGATTGGCAACCCGATGCTGAACCCGGCAACGCTGATTTTCATGGCTTTTGTATTATCATGGAAGTTTACCCTTCTCCGCATCGTGGCAGGAATCATCATGACGTTCGGGGTCAGCTGGCTGGCGGGCAAGATCGTAAAAAACGAACAACCGGTGGATATCCGCCAGTTCGAGCCGGATGCCGGAGAAAACAACGGGTCCTTTTTCTTAAGATGGGGAAAGGCCGCCGGAAATATGATCCTTTATCTTGTTCCGGCTTATTTGCTTTCGGTTGTTGTGTTGAGCGTGGCCCGTTTCTGGTTGTTTCCGGCATTCGGCCAGCATGCCGGAAACAGCATTACGGCGGTGATCCTGCTTGCTCTTGCCGGCATGCTGTTCGTTATTCCGACAGCGGCTGAAATTCCGATTGTCCAGACGATGATGGCTTTCGGGCTCGGGACAGGCCCGGCCAGCGCACTGCTTGTGACGCTTCCGGCAATCAGCCTTCCTTCCTTGATCATGGTTGGCCGGTCGTTTTCAAAACAAACCCTTCTGTTTGTTGCCGCCTCCTGTGTTGTGATCGGGATTGTGGCAGGATTATGCGGAATGTTTTTTTAACCAAACGATTGCCCGGAACATATGAACAAAACGGCGCGGCTCAAATAGCTGCGCCGTTTTGTATTCATTCCCTGGTTTGCCCGCTCCCGTAAATCCAATATTTTGTGGACGTTAAAGCATCCAGCCCCATTGGACCACGGGCATGCAGTTTCTGGGTGCTGATGCCGATTTCCGCCCCGTATCCGAACTCAAAACCGTCTGTAAAGCGGGTGGACGCATTATGGTACACACAGGCGGCATCCACCATGAACATGAAATGTTCCGCCCGGGCCCCGTCTTCTGTTACAATCGCCTCTGAATGTTTTGTGCCGTAACGGTTGATGTGCCGGATCGCTTCATCTGTATCTTCCACCGTTTTGACGCTGATTTTAAGCGCGAGATATTCGCAATACCAGTCCTCTTCCGCCGCCTCTTTTGCAGCCGGAAAAATTTTTCGCACCGGCTCGTCTCCGTAAATTTCCACCCCTTTTTCGGCCAGTGCGCTAAGCAGCTTTTCACCGTGCTGGGCGAGCCAATGCGCATGGATTAAAAGCGTTTCGATAGCATTGCAGACGGATGGGCGCTGTGTTTTTGCATTGACTGCGATCCGCACGGCCATTTCCGGCTGTGCTGTTTCGTCAATATATAAATGGCAATTGCCCGCCCCGGTTTCAATCACCGGTACAGAAGCTTCGCGGACAACAGTATCAATCAGCTTTTTCCCGCCTCTCGGGATTAAGACATCAAGATAATCACGAAGGTGGAACATTTCTGTTGCCGCCTCCCTGCCTGTATCTTCGATGAGCTGGACGGCATCTTCAGGAAAGCCTGTCTCCGCCAATGCGCGGTGAATGGAAGTGACGAGCGCCTGATTTGAGCAGATGGAAGACGAGCTTCCCCTTAAAATGACCGCATTGCCCGTTTTGATCGCAAGCGTGGCAGCATCGGCCGTAACATTCGGGCGCGCTTCGTAAATCATGCCGATGACACCGACCGGCACTTTCTTTTTGAGGATGAGCAATCCGTTTTCTTTCTTGATTTCCTCGACCGTTTCCCCGACCGGATCTCTTAATTTCACAAGCAGCCGGACCGCTTCTGACATATCATGGATCCGCTTCTCGTTCAGCATCATCCTGTCGAGTATATTTTCCGGAAGGCCTGCCCGACTCCCCCGGCTGAGGTCTTTTTTGTTTTCGGAAATGATCGTTTCCCGGTCCTCAAGCAAAACACGGGCAATCGCCAAAAGCGCTTTGTTTTTTTCTTCCGTTGTTTTTTTGGCGAGCACCATGCTAATATTCTTCGCTTTTTTTCCCTTTTCTGCGGCTTCAGACATTTAACCCAGCCCCTTTCTGTTTAAAGGCACCCAATGATCGCGGTGAATGACTTCTTCTGCTGCCCGCCCGCTAGGCCTCATAAGCACGCGCAACAGCTCTTCTGCATCATAAAGCACTTCCCCTTTTCCAAGCAGCCCTTTTGCGCCGTAGACGTCCACGACATCGCCTTTTTGGAATGTGCCGGAAATTTTTTGAATGCCTGCCGGAAGCAGGCTGCTCCCTTTTTGCAGCAAAGCCTGTTCCGCGCCGCGGTCAATGTATATTTTTCCGGCACTTTCCGAAAACAGCGCGATCCATTGTTTCCGGCTCTTTACAGCTGGGCGGGTGGCTCCGATATACGTGCCGTCCCCTTTTCCTTCGAGTATCCTGACGAGTTTATCGCACCCTTTTCCTTTTCCAATAAACACCCGGACGCCGAGGGAGACAGCTGTATTTGCGGCTTTTAACTTTGACAACATGCCGCCTGTTCCCGCTTTCGACCCGGCGCCTCCAGCCATTTTCATCATCTCGGGCGTAATATGATCGATAAAATCAATGCGCTGCGCACAACGGTCGTATTTTGGATTCGTGCTGTACAGCCCATTTACATCCGTTAAAATGATGAGGCATCCGGCGTGGACAAGCCCGCTGACAAGCGCTGACAGCATATCATTATCGCCGAAAGTCAGTTCTGAGACCGACACGGAATCATTCTCATTGATAACTGGGATGACGCCGCGGCGCAAAAGCTCTGTTATCGTTGAATAAGCGTTATGGTACCGGTCTTTTGTGGAAAAATCTTTCCGGGTCAACAAAATTTGCGCCGGTATTAAGCCGTAAGCACCGAGCGCTTCCCTGTAACGCTGGATGAGCACACTCTGGCCGATAGCAGCAGCAGCCTGCTTCCCTTTTAACGTGACGGGCCGCGCCGGGTAACCGAGCAGCCGGAACCCGCACGCGACGGCGCCGGATGAAACGACGACCACCTCATGCCCGGCTTTGTGCAATGCGACAAGGGCGCCGATATGATCGGCAAACTTCTGTTCATCGATTTCACCGGCGTCATTTGTTAAAGAACTGCTTCCGATTTTTACGACGACTCTGTTTTTCTCCATGGCTTTTCTCTCCTTCTAAAAAAGGTGAAACAAAAAGGCCTTTCCGTCCCTGTAAAAAGGACGAAAAGGCCTTGCTTTTCGCGGTACCACCTTTTTTGGGCGACATTTGCGCCCCGCTCTTTTTTGATAACGCAAAACTTTGCGCCCGGTTTTCCGGGACTCGGAAGGCAGGTTCGGCAGGCCGCCTGCTGCTGCACCTTTCAGCCTGTGGGTGCCGCTCTCTTATGCAAGGGTGATCCGCCTACTATTCCTTCGTTCACGTTCAGTATTTTTAATTATCTTACAACAGCAGTCGCAGAAATGCAAGCAAAATATTTTGCTATGCATAACCCAGGCAGCCGGGACAGAAAATAAGCTTACATGCGGATTTCCCCCGAAAATGGAAAGCAAATTACTTTCTATACGGTGAAAATTTGATATACTAGTCATGTATGAGGTTTCATCACCTTTCTTTGTGAATCTTGGTACGTAATTATGGGAGGAAATTCACAATTAGGAGGGGGGAATCAGGGAACCCGTATATTTTTTTGCATCTACATATGTGTGGGAATTCCATCAGAAAAGGAGAAATAGAAGATGGCAGAAACTTCAGCTCAAAAAGGCAATCCTGAAGAAAAACCGGAAGTAACCCCGGAAACGGCAGTCGTACAGAAAGATTTGCTGGATCAATTATTGGATCCGGAAATCCAGCAATCTTTGACGGTGTTGGTTGAAAGCCTGCCGAAAATGGCCGAACTGGTCACCATGTTAAACAAAGCCTATGATTTTGCGCAATCCATTATGACAGATAAAGTGCTGGTCAATGATTTTAAAGGCGGATTTCTAGGCTTTCTGGATCCCGTTGCCGAAAAAGCAAAGGGGCTTGCCCAAACTGCGATTGAAGCAAAAGACCGTGCCGAGACGTCCACAGACACAATCGGATTGTTCGGCCTGTTGAGGTTGCTGAAAGATCCGCAAGCCCAGAAGCTGTTCCGTTTCCTGCAGTCTTATCTTGCAGTCGCGGAAGAACGCAGCAAACAGCAGTAAGGTGAATGAGAACTAATGAAAACGGGGGATCCATATGAGTAAAAAAATTGTCATTTTAGGGGCCGGTTATGGCGGCCTGTTATCTGCGTTATCAGCGCGTGAATATTTGTCAAAAGACGATGCAGCGATCACGGTCGTAAACCGTGTGCCGGACCATCAAATTATTACGGAATTGCACCGTCTGGCGGCGGGCGGCGTTTCTGAAAAACGGGTGTCGCTTCCGCTCAGAAAACTGTTTAAAGGTAAAGATGTCGACGTTCAGGTGGATGAAGTCACAAAAATCTCGCCTGATTCGAAAGAAGTATCGCTCGGAAGCGGCTTTAAGCTGAATTACGATGTGCTCGTTGTCGCACTCGGCAGCGAAACAGCTTTCTTCGGCATTCCGGGCCTTGAAGAAAACAGCTTTCTGTTAAAATCAGTGGACGATGCGAAACGCATTCATGCCCATATCGAGTCCTGCCTTGCGCAGTATGTCAAAACGAAAAACAAAGCGGATGCCACATTTGTTGTCGGCGGTGGCGGCCTGACCGGGATTGAACTGGTTGGCGAGCTGGCGGACAAGGTGCCGGCATGGTCGAAAAAATTTGCGATCGACCCTTCTGAAATCTCGCTTATTTGTGTCGAAGCGGCGCCTTCCATTTTGCCGAACTTCGCGCCAAATCTAATTGAGCGGGCAACGAAGAGCCTGGAAGCGCGTGGTGTGCAATTTTTGACAGGCATCCCTGTTACGAAATTCCAGGATAATGTCGTGGAATTAAAAGACGGCCAGAAAATCGAAACAAAAACGCTTGTCTGGACGGGCGGCGTGCAAGGAAACCGTGTCGTTGCAAATTCCGGGATTGAAGTAAACCGCGGGCGTGCAACGGTAAACGCCTTTTTGCAATCCACTTCCCACCCGGATGTGTTTGTTGCAGGCGACAGCGCGGTTGTCTTCCCGTCAGAAGGCGCACGCCCTTATCCGCCAACAGCACAAATGTCATGGCAAATGGGCGAATTGATCGGCTATAATCTTTATGCTTATTTAAAAGGCGGAAAAATGCAGACGTTCCAGCCGGTCAACTCCGGTACGCTTGCAAGCCTCGGCAGAAAAGATGCCATTGCATTTATCGGGGAAAACCAAACGCAATTAAAAGGCTTCCCTGCTTCCGCTATGAAAGAAGCAAGCAATATTCGTTACCTGGCCCATATTAACGGGTTATTCTCACTTGTATATTAAGGAAAAAGGCGCATCCAAACGCGGATGCGCCTTTTTTAAGCCCCTTTTTCCCCGGCAAAACCTAAGTTGCAGGCCGCGCTTTTTTTCGTGCAAATTGGCCGCAACCGGCTCTATACCTGCACGAAAAAAAGCCCGGCATCACCGGGCAGCTTTACAAACCACTTTCGCTTCTTTTTTTCTTTTTGTCCATATATTCCAAATACGCCTCATCGTGGGTAAGCCATGCTTGGAACTGGCGCTTTACAAATTTTTCCGCTTCTTCAAAGGCAGAAAAAGAAGGAGACTGCTTTAAGCCTCTTGCTTCGATCGCCCAGCCTTTTTGAGGGTCTTTATAAATAAAGATTGGTTCCCCGCTGCGGTTTTGGTATAAACATCCCGCTTCCTGCCCTTTGATATTGGACTGGTTATGGGCAAAATCGCGTTTCAGCGGTTCTGTTTTAAACGTTTCGACGACAAACTGCCGGAACGCCTCTTCCGTCAGCACGGCCCCCGATGCTTTTTTGTGCCCGCCCCCGTCGTATTTTTTGGCAATTTCCGATACGTCAATATGGTCATGAATCGTCCTGAAACTGATCCGTTTCTTTCCGACCATGCAAATGGCGATATAATCGAGATGCGGGTATTCTTTTGCAACGGCATTCCCCAATTCGGAATGATGCGACTCGGCATGAATAACGCCTGCATAATAACCGTCAATCACAGCCTGGTAGACTTCCCGCTTTTTTCCATTTATATATCTTTCGATTTTTTTCTCTTCCAGATCGAGGATCTTTTCTTCCAAATCATCAAATGAAAACGTTTCACTGCCGCTAAGTTTATGTAGCAAAATCTCTTCAAACTCTTCGATCGGATACAGATAGAAAAGATCATTTAATTTTTTGGCCTGCATATTCCCGTTGCGTTCCCATTCCCATGTATCCATTTGCCGGACAAGTTCGACAAACGCGTCAACAGCACCTGTCGGGTTGATTTTTCCTTCCGCTTGCAGATACCGATAAAACAAAGAAGTGGCGCTTGCCTGTTTGCCGTCTTCCTCCACCTGGACAGAAGCCCATTCATGCTCATTTAAGTGAAGCGCGCTTTTATGGTGGTCAATCAGTTTCACTTTTCCGCCCTGTGCGGCATAGGCATCAAGGAGCTCCGCATTTTTTTCGTTGACCGATAAATCGGTAATCCATAACATGTCTTCTTTATGTTCTTTTTTCAAAAAAGCTTCAACCTGGGGATTTAAACCGGACACGGAATTATACTGGATTTCAATGTCTTTTCCGAATGCAAGCCTGGCAAGAATCCCACAGCCAAGCCCGTCCAGGTCATTATGGGTTAATAAACGATACATCAATCTTCCTCCGAAATTAAAATTTCTGTATGGTCTCCCATACGGATGTTTTTCACAAAATAATATTCTTTGCCTCCGCCCGGTTCTTGGTATATACCTTGCTGCCGTCCCCGATGACAACAAGATCGCAAATGCCGAGAAAAAGCCCGTGTTCAACAACACCTGTGTAACCATCAAGCCAGGCTCCAAACGCGCCGATATCAGGCGATTTGAGCTTTATATCCACGATATAGTGGCCGCCGTCTGTTACATACGGCCGGCCTTCTTTCATCCGGAGGACAGGGTTTAATCCTTCCCGCTCAAACGTTTTCATCAAATGCTTGTATCCGAACGGGACCACTTCCACCGGCAGCGGAAAAGCGCCAAGTTGTTGAACCATTTTCCGGGAATCCACCACCCAGATATTTCTTTTTGATGCCTTTGCCACCAGCTTTTCAAACAACAACGCCCCGCCGCCGCCTTTAATGCCATTTAAGGAAGGGTCCACTTCATCGGCCCCGTCAATGGTCACATCCATTTGTGCCGTGTCGTTCAAGTCTGCTATCGGAATGCCGCATTCGCGCGCAAGTTTTTCTGTCGCACGCGAGGTGGGCACACCGGTGATGTGCAGGCCGCTTTGCACCCGTTCCCCTAATTTTTTTATCGTGTAATAAACAGTTGAGCCGGTCCCAAGCCCGACAATCATTCCATCTTCTACGAGTTCCGCTGCTTTCTCCCCGGCCATCTTTTTCCCGTCCATACCTCTGCACCTGCCTTTACTTTGATTTTATAACAGTCTTAAAGAATTATAAAGGAAAGCGCAAACAGCCATGAAATGAAAATAAAAAAATCGCTCTGCCTTTCAAGGTTTAAACGCAACACGCACACACACGGGCCATTTTTGGATAATATAACCGGACATGCCGGGCCTTATACAAGCATACATTCACGGGCGGCCGCTTTTTGCGCTTTTTCGGGCAATCCAACAACTTTGAAGCTCGTTTTCCGTCAGGCTTTTTGTTCACCGGATTACAATAGCTTGGCTGCCCATCTGCTTCCACGCTTTCTCAAATGCTTCACGGCCAAGCTGCTTATTTTTTGTTCCATACGGGTCATTCACATAAATATGGCCTGCATCATACCCCGTGATGACTACACTGTGCTCGCTGTATGTGATGTTAATGCTTCCCCGGGGCGTGTCCCATGTTTTGAAATCAGAAACCGGCTGAAACCGGGCTGTCGTAATCACCCAGACAGCATGCCCTTCCTCAACATTTTCCAGGATTTTTGAAAAAGGCTGTCCCGTTAAATCCGCCGCTCTTTTGCCGGCATATTTTTTGGCCAGTTCAAAAACAGGGCCGTGGTACACGCCATACCCGGGACCATCCTCCATGTTCCCGACAAAACCTGCGTTCGGATTGCCGTGCTGCCCGTTTTTATAGGTAAACGGCACATACTTGATTTCTTCCGCCAATTGATTCTTGGTCACATGAAAACCGTTATCGACAAGCAGCATCGCGAGGCTTGTCACTTCACAGCCGTTATAAAGGCGGGGCGCATCCATTTGCCTGATAATCGGCACATCGAGCAGTTTTTTGGCAGCAGCGTTATTTTGCGCGGATTTTTGGGCCGATTCTTTATGGGTCAGATACTCATTTAAGGCGAGCAACATGACGATCAATACGATTGCTGCAAAAATGAGCCTGGATGATTTCATCTGTGCTACTCCCCTTTCGGTTATGGCGAAAGCATTCACCGTCTTTCCGTTCTTTCCTGTATGCACTTTAACCCCTGCCGGCCGGGGAAGCGCACGGGAAACTGTCTGTCCCGCTTTTAAGCCGGCCACGGGAAGCCGCCATTCCTGCAGAGAAACCAGTCTTGAATTATTATATGGATAAATTGGAAAGAACTCAACTCCGCGTAAGAGCAATCCAAAATGAACATCAAAGGACTGCTGTTATGTAATCTCACGTGCCGATGAAAAATACGTATATTTTTGTCAGGTTTTCTTACACAAAGATGGTCTAAACGGCTTTTTTGGTATATATTAATAAAAACACCTTACAAAGGGAGGATGCACCGGTGGCAACGAATGAATCATACTTGGAAAAGAAAGTCATCTCGATCGGAACGGTATGTGAATTAACCGGCTTAAGTGAAAGAAGAATCCGCTACTATGAAGAAAGGAAATTGATTTTCCCGGAACGGACAAACAGAGGGATCCGGAAATATTCATTTACCGATGTTGAACGCCTGATGGACATCGCCAATAAACGTGAAGAAGGCATCCAGACTGCGGAAATCCGCAAAGAATATATGAAAGAGAAAAAATACAATGAACGCACGATGCGCGAACAAGTCATCCGCGGCCAGCTGAATGCTTATTTCCGCACAAGAGAATAATGCATCAAACGGCAGCCGGGCAGGCTGCCGTTTGCGCAAGCTGTTTATTCATACACGCTCCGGATATCCGTGTTTGCAGGAAGGGCGAACGGATTGTCCTTGTTAATATGGTCATAGAACATAATCCCGTTCAAGTGGTCCATCTCATGCTGAAAAACAATCGCGGGATAGCCCTTTAATTTAATGAGCACTTCATTCCCGTCCAAATCGTATGCCTTTACTTTAATCCGTTCATAACGCGGCACAAAACCATCCACTTTCCGGTCAACCGACAGGCAGCCTTCCCCTTGCGGAAGGTAGATCATCGATATCGAATGGCTGACCAGTTTTGGATTAAAAACCGTGTACGCCTTTTCACCGTCTTCATCCGCAATATAAACGGCAAACATCCTTTTATTAAGGCCGATCTGATTTGCGGACAATCCAACGCCTGCACGCAAATTGCATTTGCCGGCAATCTCCGGATCCTGGCTGTTTTTTAAAAACTGGAGCATGCAGCGCAGTTCCGCTTTGTCTTCTTCAGTTGGCGGCATGTTCACTTCATCCAGCACTTTTCTTAAAATCGGATCGCCTTCCCTGACGATATCATCCATTGTAATCATATAATCATCATTATATTTGCTCATAGATTGAACCCTCATCTGCCTTTTTCCTGAAATTCTATTTACCCGGCACGGGACGGCCCCGGAACCGGCTGCCATTATACCTGTTTGGACATTGTTAATCTTACCATACCGCAGCAAAAAAATCTAAACAGACGGAACGCCGGACACGGTTTCCGCCAATGCGAACCCCCTGCCTATCATAAACCGGGCACACCTTTTAAAGGGCGGCCCGGTATTTTCAGCTTTTTGCCGTTTTGGCCCGAGATGGAGCGTCCGGCGCACAACAGCTTGCTGTATTGCAGTGGTTTTTCAATGCACAGGAAGCGCACTGCCCTTCCCTGCTTTTTTTGATAAAACGGATCAGCGTAAATGCCGCATAAGCAAAAATCACAACACCGAGCAAAATACTAAATAACATCGGAACATTCCCCCGTTTTAAAAAGCGATGAACCGCCCAATATTGTAAATCAGAAAAGCGATCAAGTAAGCAATCACAAGTGCATAAGCGATCGAAAAAAGCGTCACTTTCCCCGAACCGGTTTCTTTATGGATAATGGCCACGGTCGAAAGGCATGGAATGTATAAAAGAATGAATACCATGAAACTATAGGCCGAAAGCGGTGTAAAAGCATGGGAAATCACACCTGCCAGAGATGCGCCGTCTGGAACAAAATAGAGGACGTTCATCGTCGAAACGACCACTTCTTTTGCCATAAAACCGGTCAGAAGGGCAGCCGCGGCCTGCCATGTTCCAAAACCGAGCGGCTTGAAGACAGGCGCAATCCATCCGCATAGGATCGCCATAAAACTTTTATCGACAGGCACATTGAATCCGCCCGGCCCCGCATTCGAAATGAGCCAAATGGCTACCGTGCCACCGAAAATCAAAGTCCCTGCTTTCCGGACGAAACCTTTCCCTTTATCCCATGTGCTTCTGTACAAACTCCGCGCATTCGGCACGCGGTACGGCGGCAGTTCAATGACAAAAACAGAACCTTCCGTTTTTACCACCATTGAAAATACTTTGGCAAGCAAAAGCGCAACGACAATGCCGAGCACATACAGCGACAGGACAATGAGTGCCTGATGGTGGCGGAAAAAAGCCGCGACAAACAAACTGTAGACCGAAAGCCGCGCAGAACAGGACATCAATGGGGTCAAAAGCGTCGTTAACAGCCGCTCTTTCGGCTGTTCAATCGTCCTTGCTGCCATGACGCCGGGCACATTGCAGCCGAAGCCGATAATAAGCGGAATAAACGCTTTTCCGTTCAAGCCGACTGATTCCATCACCCTGTCCATGACCATCGCTACCCGTGCCATATATCCGGAATCTTCAATCACCGAGATAAAGAAAAACAAAACAAAAATTTGCGGCACAAAAACGAGAACGCCGCCAACTCCGGCCACAATCCCGTTTAACACAAGATCACGGATAAACGGTGTTGCCCCCGCTTCTTTCAACCCTGCTTCAATCCAGGCGGTCAGCGGGCCTGAAAAAAACTTGTCAAGCCAATCCGATAAAGGGGTGCCGAGCCAGTTGAATGTAATGCAAAATACCAAATACATCATCACAAGAAAGATCGGCACGCCAAGGTATTTATTCGTGACGACGGCATCTATTTTCTCCGTCAGCGTTTTCTTTTCTGCCGCCGTTTTTTCAACAGCGGTTTCCATTAGCCTGTCAATAAATTGCTGCCGCTTTTTAAACATTTCCTGCTTAATGGAAGTATGCGGGTTGGCGGCACGGAGCCTGCGCTCCACACCCGCGCAAAAATCTTCGAGTTCCGGCTTTACATTCATAAACGCCGGAATTTGGCGAATCACTTCATTGCCTTCCAAAAACTGGAGCGCCAGCCATCGTTTGTTCAATGACCGGAAATCCGGCAGCCGGTCCATGAGATAGGTCGCCGCATGCTCCAATTCATCGCCGTAATCAATACGGAAATCGGGCACAACCGCCTTTTCTTGCATCTGCTCCGATATGGCCTTGCATCCTTTTCCTGTCCTTGCAATAATCGGCACGACTGGAATGCCGAGGGCTTCTGCAAGTGAACGATCGTTCACTTTCATGCCGCGCGATTTTGCAACATCTATCATATTCAGCCCGATCAAAACCGGCTTTCCGTACTCCATCAATTGGATGGTCAAATGCAGGTTCCGTGCAAGCTGGGAAGCGTCGACGATATTCAAAACGGATGTGAAGTCTTCCTCAATTAAGAATCTCGATGCCACCGCTTCATCTTTAGAAAGCGGGTTCAAGGCATAAATACCGGGCAAATCAATCAGCACCCCGGCATTTTCCTTCAGCTGGCCCACCTTTTTTTCAACGGTGACACCTGTCCAGTTTCCAACATATTCATATGATCCGGTAAGCTCATTAAAGAGTGATGTTTTTCCCGTATTGGGGTTTCCAAATAAAGCGACCTGCATTATAAACACTCCACTTGGATCCGCATTGCTTCTTTTTTGCGGATGCCGATGCACTGCCCGCTGACTTCAAGCATGCAAGGCCCGCCGAAAGGCAATCCGCATTTATAACAAACTTCCCGGCCTTCAAGCACACCCAAATCAAGAAGGCGCCTTTGAATACTTTGATCAATGCTTGATAAATCTGTAATAATCCCTTTGCTTCCGGGTTTCAGTTCGGTCAAGACCATGGTATGCCCCTCCCAGAGATAGAGAAATAGCGTCTGTTCATTGATAATGATTATCATTCTATATTCCTATCATACCGCATTTCATTGTGAGCGTCTATCTTATTTTCAGGAAACAAGGGAAACTTTCACATATTTATGTGAAATTATTCACATAAATATGCATTGACAGCCGGCTTGTCCGCCACAACATGCAAAAAGCGGGCCCCTTAAAGGAGTCCCGCTTTTTGCGGCAAATGCACGCCGCTTTTTTCAATGCGGCGGACAGCTTCCATAAGCCTTTCTTCATCCTGTACAAGCGCGATTCTGACATATCCTTCGCCGTGGGGACCAAAGGCGTTGCCAGGCGTAACCACAACGCCGGCTTTGTCCATCAGTTCATATGTAAAAGCGAGGGACTTTTTGCCTTCCGGGATTTTGGCCCACAAAAACATCGTAGCATCAGACGGGCGGATTTCCCAGCCGATCCGCGATAATCCGGAAACAAACAAATCCCTTCTTTTCTCATACAGTGCAGCATTGTGGCGCGCGAATTCCTTGCCGTTTGCCAAAGCAGCGGCAGCCGCCCTTTGGACCGGTTCAAAAATGCCGTAATCCATATGCGATTTCATTTGGGCAAACAGCCGGATCACTTCCCGGTTCCCTGCCAGAAAACCGATCCGTGCCCCCGCCAGGTTAAAGCTTTTCGATAAGGAATTAAATTCAACCCCCACATCTTTTGCCCCGTCAACAGACAGGAAACTGATCGGCTTTTTCCCGTTAAAGACGAGTTCACAATAGGCAAAATCGTGGACGACGACGAGATCATATTGTTTTGCAAACCGGACGGCTTCTTCAAAAAACTTTTTCTCAGCAAGCACCGGGATTGGGTTGCCCGGAAAATTCAGCATCATCATTTTCGCTTTTTTTGCGATCTCTTCCGGGATTTTTGACAAATCCGGCATAAATCCGTTCTCTTCCAGAAGTGGCATCGGATAAGGTACGGCTTCCGCCAGTTTTACCCCTGATTCATAGGCTGTATAACCGGGATCCGGAACGAGAATGATATCGCCGGGGTTACAAAAGACGAGTGGAAGATGGATAATGCCATCCTGGGAACCCGCAAGCTGAATGATTTCGTGTTCAGGATCCAGTTTCACTCCGAACTGTTCGTAATACCGGGCCGCCGCCTCGTAGAAAGCTCCGATCCCGGAAATTGTATACCCGTATTGGCGTGGGTCAGCTGCATTTCGGGCCATTTCTTCCATTACAAAAGCAGGCGGTGCCTGATCCGGACTCCCGATGCTTAAGTCAATCATCCGGTTGCCTTCTTCTATTTTTTTCTTTTTGTACGCCAAAAGCTCATTGAATATCAACGTCGGTAACTGGTTCATGCGTCTTGCAGTGTCAACCAAAAGCTTTTCCTCCCAATTTCCCGGTCCTAGGGCTTTGTGTGCCTGTTCCAGGATGCATTAGCATAAGATTAAAAGGTTTATAATGATTTATTGTACCACACTTTCCGGCATCCTGGGAGCTGTTATCATACAGTTATAGTTGGAAGCGAAGGATCCGGCCTGATTAAAAGCCTGACGATTGCGTAAGAAGCCCGTTTCTTATGCTTTTGATTCCGTAGCCACGTTTGCATCCGCTTGTTCAATCCGGTTTGCGGAGTTGTTTTTCCGCCATCTGAAGCTGTGCCGCCACTTGTGCATGTCCTGTTCCCCCGGCGCTGTTCCGCATTTTTACAACATGAACCGGTTTCAGCACTTCAAAAATATCGGCCTCAAAAAGCGGGCTGAACGACTGGTATTCATCCAGTGTCAGGTCAAGCAAATACTTGCCGTGCTGAATGCCATAAAGGACAATCTGCCCGATCACCGCATGCGCCTCACGGAACGGCAGCCCTTTTTTTGCCAAATAATCGGCAATATCGGTTGCATTCGCGTAATCGTTCGAGACAGCCCGGAACATCTTCTCCCGGTTCACTTTCATCGTTTCAATCATCGGCGCAAGCAGCTTAAGCGCCCCTTGAAGCGTATCAGCCGTATCAAAAATGCCTTCTTTATCTTCCTGCATGTCTTTATTATAGGCAAGCGGCAACCCTTTCAGGACGGTCAACAGCCCGATGAGGTTCCCGAACACCCTTCCCGTTTTCCCGCGCAAAAGTTCGGGGACATCGGGATTTTTCTTTTGTGGCATAATGCTTGACCCCGTGCAAAAAGAATCATCCAGCTCGATAAACTGGAATTCCTGGCTCGACCACAGCACCAGTTCTTCCGACAAACGGGAAATATGCGTCATCAATATAGCGGCATTTGCCAAAAATTCAAGCACAAAGTCGCGGTCGCTGACAGCATCCAGGCTGTTCGGATAAATGCGGGAAAATCCGAGCAGTTCGCGCGTCCGTTCCCTGTCAATCGGAAAAGTCGTCCCGGCAAGCGCCCCGGCACCGAGCGGCAGCCAGTCCGTCCGCTTTAAGCTGTCTGAAAATCTCTCTTTATCACGTTCCAGCATCCAAAAATAAGCGAGAAGATGGTGGGCAAACAACACCGGCTGCGCCCGTTGCAGATGGGTGTAACCGGGCATCATCGTTTCTTTGTTTTCTTTTGCTTTCGTCACGATGGCTTCCTGGACGAGCGCAATCAGGCGGATCATTTCTTTTGTCGTTTTCCGGACATACAGGTGCATATCGGTCGCAACCTGGTCATTCCGGCTCCGCCCTGTATGCAGCTTCCCGCCGGCAGGGCCGATTTCATCCATCAGCATTTTTTCGATATTCATATGGATATCTTCATTCTCAACTGTAAATGCTGCTTCCCCGTTTTTAATTTTTTCGGCAATTTTCCGAAGCCCTGCTTTGATCTGTTCCACATCGTTCTCAGGCAAAATGCCGCATTCGCCAAGCATTTGGACATGGGCAAGGCTCCCTTCAATATCTTCAAAAGCAAGCCTTTGGTCATATCCGATCGAAGCTGTATAGGTTTCAACAAGCTGATTCGTTTCCTTTGTAAAACGTCCGCCCCAAAGCTTTGACAATGTCATTTCCTCCTGCTGCAATAGAATTAAAAAATGAAGGCTGCACGGCAAACCGCCACAGCCTTCCGGATATTTTACCGTTTTCTCCCGGCCCGGTAAACAGGTGAAAAATACCTGAACGGGCCGGTTCCAACCTTGAAATTTGCCGTGCTTATGATTTAACATCAGAAACAACGGCCAAATGGCTTATTGATTTAACACTTTCCCGTTTTCCTGGATTTCGGCAAATACTTTTGTCGGCAGCCCCCACAGTTTGATGAAGCCGACTGCAGCATTATGGTCAAACGAATCGCCTTTCAAATAGGTCGCCAGTTCTTCATTATACAGGCTGTATGGGGATTTTCTTGCCACTACCGTGTGGGTGCCTTTAAACAGTTTCACGCGGACCGTGCCGGTGACCGTTTTCTGTGTTTCCTCGACAAACGCATCGAGCGCGGCCTTTAACGGCGAATACCAGAGCCCTTCATAAATGATTTTGGTCAACTGCTGTTCCACCGTTGTTTTAAATTGTGTCACTTCACGTGGCAGCGTTAAAAATTCCAGTTCTTTATGGGCATTGATCAGCACGACTGCAGCAGGGTTTTCGTATACTTCGCGCGATTTGATCCCGACAAGGCGGTTTTCAATATGGTCGATTCTGCCGATGCCATGTTTGCCGGCTGTCAGGTTCAGCTCTTCGATCATTTGGACGAGGCCCATCGCTTTGCCGTTTAAGGCAACCGGGACGCCTTTTTCAAACGTAATTTCAATATATTCTGGCTCATCCGGCGTCATTTCGATCGGCGCAGTCCAGTCGAATGCTGCTTCCGGCGCTTCGTTCCAAGGATTTTCAAGGACGCCGGCTTCGCACGCTCTTCCCCATATATTGGCATCAATCGAAAACGGATTATCTAAGTCTACCGGAATCGGAATATTGTTTTTCTCCGCATATGCAATTTCTTCATCGCGGGTCATGCCCCATTCACGGACAGGCGCAACGACTTTCAGGTTCGGGTTCAGCGCCTGAACGGACACTTCAAAACGGACCTGGTCGTTCCCTTTTCCGGTACAGCCGTGCGCCACGGCAACGGCGCCTTCCTGTTCCGCGACATCTACCAAAAGCTTTGAAATAAGCGGGCGGCTGATCGCAGAAGACAGCGGATATTTTCCTTCATAGAGCGCATTTGCCTTTAATGCCGGCAATATATAATCTTTTGCAAGCATTTCTTTCCCGTCTATGATCACAGCTTTGATTGCACCGACATTCAGCGCTTTCTGGCGGATTGCATTTAAATCTTTGCCTTCGCCGACGTCAATGCCAAGCGCAATAACATCATAGCCGTATTTTTCCTGAATCCATTTAATCGATACGGATGTATCCAAACCGCCTGAGTAGGCCAATACAATTTTTTCCTTTGCCATTTCTCTCTCCCTGCCTCTTTGTATAATTAATATTGAAGTTGAATTTTTATACACCCATTATATCGGATTCATTCAACATTTTCCAGTAGTTTTTTTAAAATGGCTTTATGGGCATGGAGCCGGTTCTCCGCCTCGTCAAAAACCGCGGAATGCGGGCCGTCAATGACCGCCTCCGTGACTTCTTCGCCGCGGTGGGCGGGCAGGCAATGGAGGAAAAGAAAATCTTTTTTTGCCAGTTTGCATAATGATTCATTTACCTGATAATCTTGTAAATCTTCGAGCCGTTTCTTCGTTTCGTCTTCCTGCCCCATGCTCGCCCACACATCGGTGATGACCACATCGGCATTCCGGATCATTTCTTCCGGGTTTTGGCCCATTTCAATACAGACCCCTTTTTTGGCCGCTTCTTTTTGAGCCCCGGCAAGAATGCCGGCATTCGGCAAATAGCCTTCCGGGGCAGCGACGGACATATGCATACCCGCCTTTGCCGCCCCCTCGAGCAATGAGTGGCACATATTGTTATTGCCGTCCCCGAGGTAGCAGATTTTGAGCCCGGCCAGTTGTCCTTTATATTCCTGAATGGTCAGCAAATCGGCCAAAACCTGGGTCGGATGGTGCAGATCGGTCAGCCCGTTGATCACAGGGACATCTGCGTGGCGCGCAAAAGATTCGATGGTTTCGTGCGCGAATGTGCGGATCATCAGGCAGTCGACATAACGCGACAACACTTTTGCCGTGTCATGGATCGTCTCACCGCGCCCGAGCTGAATATCCCTTGAACTGAGGAAAAGAGCGTGGCCGCCGAGCTGGAGCATGCCGGCTTCAAATGAAACCCGGGTGCGCGTGGATGATTTTTCAAAAATCATACCGAGCACTTTCCCTTTTAAGTACGGGGTCTCCTTCCCTTCTTTATGCGCTTTTTTTAAAGCGGCCGCTTCCTGGAGCAGATCGTTCAGCTCCTCTTCCTGCAGCGCGCCGATTGTTAAAAAATCTTTCTTTTTCGTACGGGCCAATGTCGCCATCTGTATCTTCCTTTCTGCTAAACTTCTGCTTTTATACGGTTAAAATCGTGAAGCGGGGCCACTTTTGGCGTTGTCCCTGTGGCATAGCGGGTAATGGCTTCCAATGTATCCAGACAGGTAAACAGCGGAATATGGAAACGCATCGCTGCTTCACGCAGCTTGCTGCCGCCCCTTCTTTGGTCCCGCCCTTTTGTCGGGATGACCACCGCAGCGGTCACGGGTTGCTGTTCGAAAAAGGCGGAGGCATCCTCAAGGCCTACTGTTTCCGCCGCCACGCCGTTTTTCGCCAGGAACCGGGCCGTATGTTCCGTTGCGGCAATCCGGTAGCCTCTGTCCGCCAATGTTTTCAATACCGGGAGCGCGGCTGCTTTTTCGCGGTCCGTCACCGAGCAAAATACAAATTGTTCTTCAAGCGGCGGCTCAAACACCGGATCTTGGACGGACAGAAGCGTTTTTTCGAGTGCTTCCCCGAATGTCCGGGCAAGGCCGAGCACTTCGCCTGTTGATTTCATTTCAGGCCCTAAAACAGGGTCGACATCTTTCAGTTTTATATAGGAAAATACCGGTGCCTTCACGGCGACAAGTTCCGGCGGTGCAGGAAGCCCTTTTTCTGCAAGCGGTTTTCCGAGTTGTATGGCAATGGCGAGATCAATCATCGGAATGCCGGTGACTTTGCTTAAAATTGGGACGGTTCTTGAAGCACGCGGATTCACTTCCAGCACATAAACGGTCCCTTCATAAATTAAAAACTGGATATTGGCAATGCCTTTGATTTTGCCCTTTAAACAGATTTTTTCGGCATACCGGATAAGCGTTTCCTGCACAGACGGGCTTAAATGCTGGGGCGGATAAACGGCCATGCTGTCGCCGGAGTGGACGCCCGCTTTTTCAATATGTTCAAAAATGCCCGGGATGAGCACCTTCTCCCCGTCACAAATGCAGTCGAGTTCGCATTCCGTACCCGGCAAATACTGGTCAATCATAAGCGGCCAGCTTTTTTCGCTTGCGTACTTCAACGCATCCGCATAAGCGTTGAGTTCGTCTTCGTGGTAAAAAATGAACATTGACTGTCCGCCAATAACATAGGACGGGCGGACAAGCACCGGAAACGACAGGTCTTTTGCCCCCCGTTTCAGTTCTTCTGCATCATAGGCGGTATGCCCTTTAATATGCGGAATGCCAAGCTCATCCAGCAGCTTGTAAAAAAGGTTGCGATCCTCAAGCTGGTCGATTTGTTCCACGTTCGTTCCAAACAGTTTCACGCCTTCAGCTTCAAGGCTCGATGCGACATTGATCGCGGTCTGGCCGCCGAATTGCGTGAAGACGCCTGCCACCTGCTCTTTTTCAATAATATGCAGCAAATCTTCCGGGCGCAGCGGGTCAAAATACAATTTATCCGCCATTGAAAAATCGGTGCTGACCGTTTCCGGATTGTTGTTTACAACAATCGTTTCATAGCCAAGTTGTTTGAGCGCCATAACGGCATGGACCGAGCAGTAATCAAATTCAATTCCCTGCCCAATGCGGATCGGTCCGGAACCGATGATCAGCACTTTCGGGCGGTTTGATACTTCCACTTCATCCCGGCCGCCCCAGGTGGAATAGTAGTACGGCGTTTGCGCCTCAAACTCGGCGGCACAGGTGTCCACAAGTTTATAAACCGGCATAAGCCCGAGCTGTTTTCTTTTTTCGCGCACCGCTTTTTCGCTGCATCCGCATAATGCCGAAAGACACTCATCACTGATGTTCATTTTTTTGGCTGCGCGCAGCAAAGCAGCCGGCATCGTATCGATCGTATATTGCTTGCATGTTTCTTCCATATCCACGATATTTTTTATTTTTTCAAGAAACCAGCGGTCGATTTCCGTGTATTTTTCAATGTCATCCAGCGCCATGCCTTTACGCATCGCTTCCGCCACCGCAAACAGGCGGATATCGGTCGCTTCCGTTAAAAGTGGGACCAAAACATCCGGCTGTTTTTCAGCAAGCGCCGGATAGAACAGACCTGAAAGCCCGAGTTCAAGCGAACGGATTCCTTTGTTAAGCGCTCCTTCAAATGTGCGGTCGATCGCCATTGCTTCGCCGGTCGCCTTCATTTGCGTGCCAAGTTTCCGGTCCGCTTCCGTAAATTTGTCGAACGGAAAGCGCGGAATTTTCACGACAACATAATCAAGGGCCGGTTCGAAGGAAGCAAACGTGTTGCCGGTTACCGGGTTTAAAATTTCATCCAGATGATAGCCGATTGCGCATTTCGTGGCAATGCGGGCGATCGGGTAACCGGTTGCTTTCGAAGCCAAGGCGGATGACCGGCTGACGCGCGGATTGACTTCAATAATATTGTACTGGTCGGAGTGGGGATCGAGCGCAAATTGGATGTTGCACCCGCCGATCACCCCGAGCGCGCGAATCACTTTTAAAGAAGCGTCCCGGAGCAGCTGGTACTGCACATCCGATAAAGTCTGCGATGGCGCGACCACAATCGAGTCGCCCGTATGCACTCCGACCGGATCGATATTTTCCATATTGCAGACAATGATGCACGTGTCGTTTGCATCGCGCACGACTTCGTATTCAATTTCTTTCCAGCCTTTGATGCTTTTTTCAAGCAGCACCTGGTGGATCGGGCTCAGGTCAAGGCCGCGCTGGAGCACTTCCCGAAGTTCTTCATCATTGGCTGCAAATCCCCCGCCGGAGCCGCCAAGCGTATAAGCGGGGCGGATAATGACGGGGTAGCCGATTTTTTTCGCAAATGCCAGCCCGTCTTCCATATTTTCCACAATTTTTGACGGCGGGATCGGTTCCCCGATATCAAGCATCAACTGGCGGAACTTTTCGCGGTCTTCCCCCTTCTGGATCGAATCCACCGGTGTCCCGAGCAATTGTACCCCATACTTATCGAGAATCCCCGCTTCATAGAGCTGGACGGTGAGATTCAGGCCGGTTTGCCCGCCCAATGTCCCGATAATGCCGTCCGGACGCTCTTTTTGTAAAATCTGTTCTATCGACTCCACCGTCAGCGGGTCAAAATAAATCCGGTCGGCCATTTCTTCATCAGTCATGATCGTTGCCGGATTGCTGTTGACAAGCACGACTTCAATTCCTTCTTCTTTCAAGGCAAGGCAGCTCTGCGTACCCGCATAATCAAATTCGGCGGCCTGGCCGATAACAATCGGGCCGGAGCCGATCACAAGCACTTTTTTGATCGATTTATTGAATGGCATAAGACAAAACTCCCGCTCTTTGTTGTACTCGTTGTAAAAAGTGGTCAAAAATGTATTCGGAATCACGCGGCCCCGGATGTGCTTCCGGGTGGAACTGGACGGAATAGACCGGCAAGTCCGGATGGATGCAGCCTTCAACCGTGCCGTCATTCACATTCTTAAAGGAAAGCTCGAGTTCCGATCCGGCAAGTGATGCTTCATCGACAACATAGCCATGGTTTTGGGCTGTCATCAACACTTTTCCAGTCTTTAAATCTTTAACCGGATGGTTGCCGCCCCTGTGGCCGAACGGCAGCTTTTTCGTCTTTGCCCCGTAAGCGAGTGCCAATAGCTGGTGGCCGAGGCAAATGCCAAGCACCGGATAAGCGGCGCTTACTTTTTTGATTTCCGGCAGCCACTCGGCTAGTTTAGCAGGATCCCCAGGGCCGTTTGAAATGACAATGCCGTCAGGTGCAAGTTCCGCCATTTGTTTTGCCGTAAAATCAAAGGGCACGACGGTCACTTTGCAGTTGCGGTCAAGCAAGTATTGCAAAATGGATTTTTTGTAGCCGAAATCCATCAAAGCAATGTGCAAAGGGCCATCTCCATACGTTTCCGGTTGTTTTATGGCCACTTCGGCTACGAAAAATTCATCGCCGCCGCATGGCACTTTTTGATCGCGGGACGTTGAAACAAGGCCGCGCACAGTGCCGCGTTTTCTGATCGTTTTTACAAGCGCGCGCGTGTCCACTCCTGCAAGGCAAGGGACACCCGACTTTTCCAAAAAGGATAGGGCCGTCTTTTCCACTTTATAAAAACTCGGGCTTGCGCATATTTCACCGGTCACAACCGCGCGCGCCGAGATGCTTTTGCTTTCGTGATCATCGCCGTTTACGCCGTAATTGCCGATTAAAGGGTAACAAAACACCAGAATCTGCCCGGTGTACGACGGGTCGGTGAGCATTTCCTGGTACCCCGTCATGCCGGTGTTAAATACCACTTCTCCCGTTGTTTCAGCGGGGTTTCCCGCAAAAAAGCCTTCAAAAATTTCTCCCGTTTCAAGAATAAGATATCCGCTTGTCACGATGTCTGTCCTCCCTTGTCTCTTTGCCGGTTAAAGATTGTTTTGGCTTGCCTTAGTAAAAACAGTTTTCATTTTTTCTGCAAAAAGCGCCGTTTCCTTTTCCGTAATAACAAGCGGCGGCAACAGACGGACAACATGCGGGCCTGCTGTTAATACAAGCAAATGCTCAGCCAATGCCGCCCGGGTGATTTTTACAGCTTCCATTTCCGTTTCAAGGCCGGCCATCAGCCCTTTCCCGCGGATTTCTTTAATAAAAGAAAATTGCGTCTTCAAGTCTTCCAATTTTGTCCAAAAATCGATGCTTTGTTTTTGGACATGTTCGATGATATTTTCTTCCGCAAACGTTTCAAGCGTTGCCAGACCGGCTGTCGCAGATAGCGGGTTGCCGCCAAAAGTGCTGCCGTGCGTACCGGGCGTAAAGCTTTGCGCGATTTTTTCTTTCGCGAGCATGGCGCCAATCGGAATGCCGGACCCCAGCCCTTTTGCAAGCGTCATGATATCCGGTTCGAAGCCGTACTGTTCATAGGCAAACAGTGTACCGGTACGGCCCATGCCCGTCTGCACTTCATCTACAATGATTAAACAATCGTTCTTTCTGCACGTGCGGACAAGGGCATCCACCCAATCCTGTTCCGCAGGGATGACGCCGCCTTCCCCCTGAATCAGTTCAAACATGACGGCAATGGGCTTAAGCTTTTCGAGATCGCGGAGTGCCGTGATGTCGTTAAACGGCAAATAGGTGAATCCCGGCACAAGCGGTTCAAAGCCATGCTGGATTTTTTCCTGTGCCGTTGCCGACAATGTCCCGAGTGTCCGGCCGTGGAACGAAGCCTTGAAGGTGACGATGGGCCCCGATTTTCCGCGTTTTTTTGCATCAAGGCGGGCCAGTTTGATCGCCGCTTCATTGGCTTCCGCGCCGCTGTTTGCGAAAAACACCCGGTCAAATACGCTTTGTGCTGCTAGTTTTTCAGCCAGCTCTTCCTGCGGCCCGATTTCAAACAGATTGGAAGTATGCCAGATTTGGTCCAGCTGGCCGGTCACCTTGGTTTTTACCTTTTCGGGGACATGGCCGAGATTGCAAACGGCAATGCCTGAAGTAAAATCCAAATATTTTTCTCCATTTTCATCCCATACATAACTGCCTTTTCCTTTTACAAACTTTACCGGCGTCCGGCTGTACGTTTGCATAAGTGCTTGCTTTTTTACCGTTTGCGTCATCTTATCCATCGATCAAAACCCCGTTCCCTGTAAATTTCGTCCCGGTTTTTCCGCCGCCTGCCAAAAACAGGAGGCTGTCTTCTTCTGTCCCGTCCACAATCACCACTTCTTTTACGCCGGACCGGATGCATTCCGCTGCTGCCCGGACTTTCGGAATCATGCCACCGGTAATGACTTGTTTTTGGATGAGCCCGTCAACCTGTCCGGGGGTAAGATAAGGGAGCACTTTCCCTTCCATCATGACCCCGGGGACATCCGTCACCATCCAAACACGCGCGTTCATTTTCCGGGCAACCGCGGCTGCTGCCAAATCAGCATTGACATTCAGGCGCTGGCCGTTTTTATCCGTCGCAACCGGGGAAATGACTGGGATAAACTGCTGTCGCAATAAAGCAAGCAGCACCTGTTCGTTTACAGATTCGATTTCCCCGACATACCCGAGATTCGGTGTCTCAATCTTCCTGGCAGTTAAAAGCCGTGAGTCGGTTCCGCTGATGCCGACCGCTTTGGCCCCCGCCTGCGAGAGCCGGCGCGTAATCCATTTGTTGATGGAGCCGGAAAGCACCATCTCAACGACGTTTAACACCGGCTCGGTCGTAACGCGCAACCCGTTTTTAAATTGCGTTTTGATCTGCATTTTTTCCAACATGGCTGAGATCGCCGGTCCCCCGCCGTGAACGATGACAGGTTCAAGCCCGAATCGCGCTTTGATTTGCACCAGATTTTCAAAAAATGCATCCGGCAGCTGATGGAGAATGCTGCCGCCGCACTTGATGACAACGTATGCCAATTTGGCCAACCCCTTATAAATAGTTATTGAATTGTATAATTATGCAACAATGCGTGCACAAACATTATGAACGATAAGTGGCATTGATTTTCACATAATCATAGGTCAGGTCGCATCCCCATGCAGTACCCTGGCAAGTTCCGGCACCAAGGTCGATGGCGATACAGATTTTGTCATTTTCCTTTAAATAGGCATGTGCCTCGTCTTCGGAATAGGAAGCCGGCATGCCTTTTTCCACTACGGGAATCCCGCCGATGCGGATAGAAAGCGCTTGTTCATCCACTTGGACGCCGCTGTATCCGATCGCATTGATAATCCTTCCCCAGTTCGCATCGGCGCCAAAGACAGCAGCTTTTACCAAATTTGAGCCGATAACGGTTTTTGCGACCGTTTGTGCCTCTTTTTCCGTTTCAGCCCCGGTTACACAGACTTCAACCAGTTTCGTCGCGCCTTCCCCGTCTCTTGCAATTTGTTTGGCAAGTTCCCGGGCAATATAGGCAAAGCTTTCTGCGAATTTCTTCCAATCCGGGTGTGCATAGGAAAGCGTATCGTTTCCGGCCAGCCCGTTTGCCATTACAACGACCATGTCATTTGTGCTTGTGTCGCCGTCCACCGTAATCATATTGAACGTTTCATCGACCGTTTGTTTCAGCAGGTTTTGCAATGCAGCGGCCTCAACTTTGGCGTCTGTCGTGATAAAAGCGAGCATCGTTGCCATGTTCGGATGGATCATCCCCGATCCTTTGGCGCAGCCAGCAACCGTGACCGTTTTCCCATCAATTTCAAGCGTTACGCAGGCGCGTTTTTGAAAGGTGTCCGTCGTAAGTATCGCTTTTTCAAAAAGGTCCGGATGGGATGTGCCCTCTTTCTCGATACGGCGAATGCCGGTTTCAATTTTTTCAACCGGTAAAAGCTCGCCAATGACACCTGTTGAGGCAACGCCGATCAGGCTTTCGTTTACGCCGATTTGAGCGGCGAACCATTCCCGCATCAGGCGGGCGTGGCGGAGGCCTTCATTGCCTGTAAAGGAGTTCGCGTTTCCCGAATTCACAATGATGCCGGACAGCTTCCCACTTTCCATAATGCTTTCTTTTGTAATCTGGATGGGTGCAGCTTGAAACTGATTCGTCGTGTAGACCGCAGCCGCTTGTGCCGGGACAGCGGAGTAAAGCCACCCAAGATCCGGACGTTTTCTTTTAATGCCGCAATGGAGCCCACCGGCAAAAAATCCTGCCGGGCTCGAGATGTTTCCGTCTGTTTTCGTAAAAAATGCAGTACTTTCTTTTTCATATAATTGATTCATTGCCATCCTCCATATATAAACGGTATGTTTAAGATTGCCTTATGGATAAACCGGAACATGGTCGAGCCCTGTATCTTCTTCCAGCCCGAAAAGCAGATTCATATTTTGGATTGCCTGCCCGCTTGCACCTTTTACAAGATTGTCAATGGCAGAAATGACCACGAGCCTCCCCGTCCGTTCATCCACATGGACGCCTATATCACAGTAATTTGAGGCGTATACTTCCTTTGTAGATGGAAAAGAACCAGCCGGCCTGATCCGGATAAATTTCCGGCCTTTATACACTTTCCTATAATATTGGCGGACATCTTCGGTGGTGACTTTTTTTGCTAAAGGCGCGTATATCGTGCAAAGAATCCCCCTCGTCATCGGAATAAGATGGGGCGTAAATGAAATTTTCGCTTCTTTTCCGGCAAACGCCTTGATGAACCGCTCGATTTCCGGTGTATGCTGGTGGCTTCCGACTTTGTACGCACCGGTATTTTCATTTACTTCAGTAAACAAGTTGCCTAGAGAAGGGGTTCTTCCCGCACCGGAAACACCGGTTTTACCATCAATCACAATAAAGGAAGTATCGATGAACCCCCCTTGAACAGGCGGGAGAAGTCCTAAAAGCGCTGCGGTCGGGAAGCAGCCGGGATTGGCGATCAGTTGAGCCTCTTTTATCCTGTCCGCATTCATTTCTGAAAGGCCGTAGATAGCTTTATCCAGCTCTTTTTGCGGGGCGGGTTCGCGTTTATACCATTGCCTGTACGCTTCCCCATCCAGCCTGAAATCCCCGGACAGGTCGATACACTTTAAACCTTTATCAACAAACCGTGGTACCCAGTTTTTGGCTACCCCAGACGGCGTTGCGAAAAACAATAGTTCTACCCTGCCTGCGATTTCATCCGGAACCATGTCTTCCAATCCGGCTTCTATGATTTGCTGGAAATGCGGGTAATGTGCGGTCAGCATCGTGCCTTTTGTGCGGTGCGATATCAACATTTCCAGTTGTGCGCGGGGATGGCGGGCAAGAAGTCTGACAAGTTCCGCACCGCTGTATCCGTTTGCCCCGACAATCCCTATTTTCAACATTTTCATCTCCCTATTGTTATGTATGTGCATTATTATAATTCATTATGTATGATTATACAAGGTTAAAAATATAAAAAAATAGAAACTTTTCGCTTTCAAGCATAACAAAAAAGATCAAGGCCTGCATCCGGCAGGGCTTGATCTTTTTCGTCTGCAAGGAAAATTAGTCGTGTGCCAATACGACGATTTTTCCGTTTGCCGCCGCACCGACATACCGGGTGGCAATTTCAAGCGGAATTCCGAGCTCAAGGACCTTTTCCAATATTTTTTCCGGGTATGTTTTTCTTTTGACCAGTGCTTTCAGTTCATTCATGAGATCCACATCCGTATGAAGGCATATTCCGTTTACACCTTTTCCGGCTTCGCGGCCGACTTCACGGATGGCCGCAGCATTGTTGGCGATGACAGTAATGCGCCCATTTTCTCTATGATGATGTAAAATGGCTTCCGCTGCTTCCCCGGGTCCGGCAAAAATTCCAATTAACTGCATATGCGTGTCCCCATATTAATCACCAAAAGAAATGACGAGTTTTTCCAGTTCCGCCGCGCTGGGTTCCGTCATCGTAAAGCCGAGTCTTTTCATTTCTTCAGCTACTGCCGCTGCATGGCTTTGATCCGTAACAATAAAGGTGCGGTCGCGCTGAATGGTGTCTTTCACTTTCGCCAAAAAGGAAAACAAAGCAGCGGTTTTCGGTTCTTGAATTTCACGCATAAAATGGGAAGATTTCTCGGTTACCGGCAAAATCCAAATCTCACATGCATATGGCATTTTTAAAATTTCATAGAAAGCATCTGTTTTTTCGAGCGGCGTACGCAGCGTATAATCGAAAAACTCATACACTTTCCGGCTGGAAAAAGGGAAGTTTGCAAACGGGCGAGAATCTTCCTTGTCGAACACGTGAATGTCCACTTTCGATTTATTTTTTTCAAAATAATTGTCTTCTGTTTTTGCAACGATATTTTGCATCGTTATGTTCCCCCTTGTATGTAAATCAGATTTCTTTTTATATTGCCTTTTTGCCCCGTTCTTAAACACCGGCGTTCGTTTTTTTCGAATGTTTAACCCGTTTTTCCTAGGGTAGACAGGAATTGAAGATCAAAACCGGAACAGGAGTGGAGCAGATGTTTTTACACAAAAAAGAGTTGCAGTTTGAAGCAAAACCTGAAAGGCCGGATCCGGTTTTCGCCAATAAAGTGCAGGAAGTGCTCGGCGGGCAATACGGGGAAATCTCTGTGATGATGCAGTATCTTCTCCAAGGATGGAACTGCCGGGCAGATGAAAAATACCGGGATATGCTGCTTGATATCGGGACAGAAGAAATCGGCCATGTGGAAATGCTCGCCACATTAATCGCCCGCCTGCTCGATAAGGCACCGGTCAAAATGCAGGAAGAAGCGGTTGCGAAAGACCCTGCCATTGCAGCTGTCATGGGCGGGATGAATCCGCAACACGCCATTGTCGGCGGGCTCGGCGCGTTGCCGGTCAACAGTGCGGGTGTTCCGTGGAGCGGCAGTTATATCGTATCAAGCGGGAATTTAATCGCTGACTTCCGCGCCAATCTCAACGCTGAATCGCAGGGGCGACTTCAAGTCGTCCGCTTATATGAAATGACGGACGATCCGGGCGTGAAAAAAACACTATCGTTTTTGATCGCGCGGGACACGATGCATCAGAACCAGTGGCTGGCCGCCCTGCGTGAACTGGAAGAACAGGAAGGTGTTGTCGTGCCGAGCACATTCCCTCCTGAACAGGAGCCTGAAGAATTTACCCATCTCTTTATCAATCATTCGGAAGGCAAAGAAAGTGCCAAGGGAAGATGGGCGAGCGGCGAAAGCATTGATGGAAAAGGTGAATTTAAATTTGTCGAACCTTTTGCATCCCATGACCGTGTCGGACAACAACCGGCACCGCCCTATGTGCACGGAACACTGCCAATCGTTAAATAAAGCAAAAACCGAAAGAAGACTTTCCTTCTTCCGGTTTTTTTGCCATTTCTTAATATGCACCCGCCATCACCGGTTGGCGGTAGGCAGATAGCGACTCATCCATGATTTTTTGAAAAAGCGGCTCAAGATGTGCGGGGATCAGCTGGCCGGCAAAATCCCACGCATTTTGCTCAATCGTAAGTGCCAGTGCTTGCTTTTCCGGTAAATGCCCGGACTCTTCAAAGGCGGCGGACAATAGAGGCAGATTTTCATCCATCGCATGGCCGATTTCATGTGCAAGCACAATCGTGGCGTAAGGCAAAAACCATTCGCAGCTTCCAAACAATAGCTCGCACTGCCGCCGGATTGTCTCTATATACAGCGTAATCGTATCGGTGTGCGGATGGTATTTGCCGCCAACAAGGCGCCCGCCGGGGAACTGTTTCTTTATTTTCAAATGGGCGGTGCACCCGGCGTTTTTTAGTAATTCTGTTGCCATTTCTCTGATTTGCAAAATTCCCCTGTCTCCTTTATCCATATTGGCATTGCTCTTATCATATATTATGAAAGATCGCGATTGCAATATGTATCTATTTTTTATCCGAAGCGGCCGGATTAAAAGGATATTTTTTTTCCTAGCAAAGGGACGTGTGAACCTGATTCCCAAGGCAAAAAAAACAGGCCATAAAGGCCTGTTTTTTATAATTTCGAAACGTTTGCAGCTTGTGGTCCGCGGTTGCCTTCTTCAATATCAAAAGATACGGATTGGCCTTCTTCCAAAGTTTTAAAACCTTCGCCCTGAATCGCTGAGAAGTGAACAAATACATCGCTGCCGCCTTCACGTTCGATAAATCCGTAGCCTTTTTCCGAATTAAACCATTTTACTTTACCTTGTTCCATTTTGTTTCCTCCTAATGTGTTTGAACACAAAATTACTATCCTTGCTCAAGTGATTTCAGGGGGTCAGTTTTAAAACTTTTTCCTTCCTTACCATACCGAACAAAAATAATTCTTTATTATAATAGCAGATTATAAATGTGGTGTCAAGACGAATTGATTATTTTTTTCTTTATTTTTTTCTTTATTTTTTTCTCCACTAATGCCGTGATTTTTTCGGATGAAAACCTTTCATGGCTGCCGAATCCATCCGCCTGGAAAAATGCTGCTGCAAAAATGGGAAAAAGATGCCTGCACGCAGGCATCTTTTTCGGTAAAGCGTTTTATTTTTCTTCCCTGTACCCGTGGCCCGGAAAATTCCCGTATCCGCTGTGGCCGTAATGCCCGGAATGGTAATGATGATGGTGGCCGTGCGGGTAACCATAACCATGTGAGTGGCCGTACGAGTGGCCGTACGAATGCCCGTACGGATAACCGCCGTAACCACCGTATCCTCCATAATGGTGGTGGTGCCCATACGGCATATAATGGCCCGGATAGCCGCCATAATACTGCCTGGATTCTGCCAAATTTGTCACTCCTTTATCCATTGCTGCTTTTACAATATGGCAGTTGGAAGCGCATCGTTTGTGCATCCGCCTGCAAGCGGGAAAACAGGCGCCAATTTAAACGGCCGGATGTGCGTCTGCATTGTAAACCCCTTGCTAGGCCAGCCTGCTTCCGGACATACCGTACGGGCAATAAGTATGCGGTTATGATGAGAACGATATGCAAGCTTATTCAACGACAATGGTTTCGCAAAAATGCAGGCGTTGGCCTACCGTATCCAGTGTGACCGGGATGCCGAGCGGAAGCGCCAGATTCGGGGTACCGTGCCCGGACTGTATGCCGGCAAGCACCGGCTTACCGCTCCCGTAAAAAAACTTTTTCAGGACATCCTGTGCCGTAAACCCATCCGCGTATGCTTCCGGCTCACAGTCCGTCCATTGCCCGAGCACAAACCCGGAGGCGTCATCCAGTTTTCCGGAAAGCTGAAGCTGGGTCAGCATCCGGTCGATCGCATATGGCTCTTCATGCACTTCTTCAAGAAAAAGAATTTTTCCGCTTGTATCGATTTCAAACGGCGTTCCCATCAGTGCGCAGATTAATGACAGATTCCCGCCTGTAAGCGGCGCTGTCATGACCCCTTCACCCCACGCTTCCCCCGTGTAACTGCCGGTAGGAACACCGGTTGACGCCAGCTTGAGCAATGATTGTACCGAAAGCGCATCGTCTGTGATAAATTCGACAGCCGCCATCGGGCCATGGATCGTGGCGAGGCCGCATTTTTGCTGGAAAACGATGTGTAGTGCTGTAATATCGCTGTAACCGATAAATAATTTCGGATTCTCCCGGATCCATTCAACGTCGAGATACGGTAAAATTTGCGGTGTCCCGTACCCGCCGCGCAAACAAAGAATTGCCCGCACGTCATCGTCTGCAAACATCGCATGCAGATCGGCTGCCCGTTCAAGCGGCGTACCGGCCATATACCCACCGTATACTTTCTCCGCATTTTCTCGCACTTTTACCCGGAAACCGAGCCGCCGCAATTTCGCAACAGCAGTTTGAAGCCTTTCGATTGAGACCGGGCTTGCAGGCGCGACCAGCCCGATCGTATCTCCCGCCTGTAATCGTTTCCCTTTTCTCATCCTTCTCCCCCCTGGTTGATGAATTGCAGTACAATTTGCTCTTCCGCTTGATGTACTGCTTCTTCATCCAGTACATTATTGATCAAAATGGAAAAAATCAGCTTTTCCCCGGATGTTGCCTGCATATAGCCGGAAAGTGTGCTGACGCCTGTAATCGACCCAGTTTTGGCAAACACCTGTCCTCGAGCAGCCGTCCCCTTAAACCGGTTTCTGAGGGTTCCGCCTTCCAACCTGTTTTCAGCCCCCGCAACAGGCAGCGCATCGAAAAAGCACGGAAACCAGTCTTTTTCCTGTATCCGGTATAAAAGCGCCGTCAAATCATTTGCCCGGACCAAATCGGCGTGAGATATGCCCGAACCATCACGGAGCATCATCTGGTCAGGGTCCATGCCAAAGTTACCTGCAACGCTGCGAATGACTTCAAGCCCTTTTTCCCAGCTTCCTTCCCCTTTTTCCGTTTTCCCCATTTCTTTTACAAGCATTTCGGCGATGGTATTATTGCTGAATTTTAAAAACGGCACCATGATGCTTGATAAAGGCGGCGATTGCGAAAAGAGAACCGGAACTGCTGCATCCTTCACCCTGCCCGTTTTGATTGTGCCTTGAACGGTGATCCCGTTTTCCTCTAACGTTTTTTTGAAAACAGACAGCACCCATTTCGCCGGGTCCCAGACCGCTTTCCATTGCCGGACTGCGGCGGAATCGGCTGTAATCGTCCCGCTTGCCGTAAACGTATTCCCGCCATGTGCCCGGCTGATGACGATATCGTCCTCCTGCTGCTCACCGTCTCGCACGGTTCGGACATGGTTGACCAGTTTAACCATCCCGCT
This sequence comes from Weizmannia sp. FSL K6-3076, assembly GCF_038007245.1. Classification (NCBI taxonomy): domain Bacteria; kingdom Bacillati; phylum Bacillota; class Bacilli; order Caryophanales; family Bacillaceae; genus Heyndrickxia; species Weizmannia sp. FSL K6-3076. Next base: position 1,687,498 of record NZ_JBBOWU010000001.1, read on the forward strand.
TTCCGGAACCATTTTGATTCGCGCTTTCATGCCGGGTTTTTTTGCCGGAACAACTTCAAAAATGGCCGTCCCTGCATCATAATCCCGGTTAGGCGATAAAGTTAAAGCCGAAATTTGTGCGCCGTAATATTCCTGTTCATCGCTCCATGGCAAGTCAAGTGAATACCGGGTATCATCATAGCGCGAATCATCCCCGACCAGGTCCCCCTGAATACGCCGGATTCCCTGCTTCTTTAATTCAGCCGCCCAGTCCGCTAAATCGGATTTCAATAAAGCAGGATCTCCTCCCCCTTGTATGTATATATCACCGTAAAGCGTACCGTTTTGGATCGCGCCTGTCCGGTACACGCCCGTTTTAAAACGGGTATTTTTCCCGAGCGTTTCAAGCGCGGCGGCTGCGGTCAGCAGTTTCATATTGGATGCAGGGCGCAGCAGCGTATTGCCATTTTGTTCGTAGAGCAGTTTCCCGCTATCAGCCGAACGGACGCTGATCGCAACGATCCCGCCTTTTAAAGGGGCGGCCTCAAGAATACCGGCAATCTTTGCGTCTGTTTCTTTTTTCCCGCAGCCTTCCCTGTCCCCTGCTGCATAAGGCCCAGTTCCCTGAATAAATAGAAATGCCATCGTCCATATCACGACCCATCTTTTATGCAATCCGTTTCCCTCCGTATGAAATTCTGCCTTGCTTTATCATATTCCTTCTTTATTTTAATCTTTCCGTAAACGCTGTTTTGGCTGCTATCTTCTTTTTTCCAATGATTCATTTCGCGTTTTTAAATATTTTTTTCCAAATTAGTAGAACAAGCATGCCTGTATAGTATAAAATGCTTGTGGGGGTGTAATCATGTACCGGTTTGGCTATTATGTTGTTGCCGGCATTTTTTGGCTGCTTGGCGGCAAAATCAAAAAAGAAAACAAAGAGAAAATCCCTGCGGCTCCGTTTGTGGTCGTTTGTACCCACCAAACATGGCTGGATATTATTTACCTGGCGATTGCCATCTGGCCTGTCCAAATTCATTATATGGCGAAACAGGAACTTTTCTCTAAAAAATGGTCAAAATGGCTATTCACGAAGTTGCACGCTTTTCCCGTCAATCGTGAAAATCCGGGCCCGAGCTCGATTAAAATTCCAATGAAACTTTTAAAAGAAGGGAAGGTCGTCGGCATTTTCCCTTCCGGAACACGCAAAAGCGAACATGTTTCTTTAAAACGCGGTGCCGTGACGATTGCTTTAAAAGCAAATGTGCCGCTTGTCCCGGCCATTTACGAAGGGCCGAAAACGTTCAAAGAAGTCCTCGCGAGAAAGCCGAAACGCGTGCGCTTTGGCGACCCGATCAGGCTGGCAGACGAAAAAAAAGGAACAAAAGAAGAAATTGAAAAAACGATTGTTCTGCTGCAAGACACTTTTGAAGCGCTGAAAAAACAGTAAAAATGCTTTCTGCTTGCCCGAAGCAGATGAAAAAGCACAAAAGAAATCAAAAAAACGGCGAGGCACCGCATTCAAAGTGCCTCACCGTTTTTTTCATGGACAAATAAAGATAAAACATCCCTTTTTCTCTGTCCCCTGCCGGCCGGCGAAAGGGTTTTTCCTTTTTTAATTGAAAAAACAGTCCATCTTTTCTTATAATAAAAGCGAGTACTTGCCAAGGAGGAGAGCGTCATGCTGAGTGGATGGTTTTCTGCCTTTATTTTAATATGGATCCTCTGTCTCGTTTTTCTCTTTTCAGTTGGCGGCTATTTTATGTTCCGGAAATTTTTGAAAAGGCTTCCGAAAGAAGACGGAAAATCAATACTTGACCGGCAGGAGGAGACAATCCTTAAAACGCGGCACCTCTGGACGCCGGAGTACAGGGAACTGCTTGAAGAACTGGTAAGCCCTGTCCCGGAATTGTTCCGCGATGTGGCCAGGAAAAAGATCGCAGCAAAAATCGGGGATGTGGCGCTTTCCAAAAATACAAAAAAAATGACACTGGACAATATCATTCAGGGCTATATTCTCGCTACGCCGAAACGCGACCATAAATTCCTCCGAAAAAAATTGAAGCAGCTGAACATCGACGACAGCCGATATGAGCAATTGTTTGCGCAGGAAAAAACAAAATCGGCCCAATAAATGAAAAAACATCATTCGGCAAAAGCGAATGATGTTTTTTCAAGCACGGACCCCTTCATCCAGTTCCTGCATGAGCCGCCTGTACTGAATATACATGGCGACGCGCCACGGCAGAATCATGCCGAATGCGAGCAGAAAAAACATGCCGCTCAGCTGCCCGATTTGAATCGAAGAACTAAGCACCACCTTCATCAGCAACCGGATGAGAAGAAGCCCGATCAAAATAAACGGAAAAGCTTTCGATCGTTTTAAATATACGTTTCCGTCACGGACTTCGAAACGGGAAGTTTTAATTAAAAATATGGAAAAGAACATTCCGACCACAAATGCTTCCAATACTTCGGCAGGTGTCACACGAAAATACGGGACGACAAACATCAATGCCCCGGTACTCATAAAGACCGGCGGCAACAATATTTTTTTTGTGGAAACGGGCTTGTTCTGCCCTTTTAAACGGACAAAAATGACCAAAGACCCCATCAAAATCGCAACAATGAACGAGATGATAATGCCTTCCATGTCTCAACCCTCTTTAGTAACAGATTTTTAACAAAAGAAATGTAGATACGATAAATATATGTTTCCTATGGTAATATTCAACCATAAAAGCGGGGTTGATGTCCAGCCGGAATGCCTGCCTCCCTTTTTTTGTGGCGCCTGTCAGTTCAAAACGCGTTCAACCGCTTCTAAAACACGCGTTTCATCAAAAGGCTTGACGATAAAATCCTTTGCGCCGGATTCAATTGCTTCGACGACCAGTTTTTGCTGGCCAAGCGCGGAGCAAATAATAATTTTTGCGTCCGGGAATTCGCGCACGATCTTTTTTACCGCTTCAATGCCGGTCATCTCCGGCATAGTAATGTCCATCGTCACAACATCCGGCCTGACTTCACGGTATAATTCAATCGCCCGCTGCCCGTTCTCCGCTTCGCCTACAACGGTATGGCCGCCGTTTTCCAGCATTTTCGCCAAAGTCATCCTCATAAATTTTGCATCATCCACAATTAACACATTTGCCATCGATCGAATTTCTCCTCCTCATTGATCCGTTAAAATGCAACCCGGATTAAAATCCCTGGAATCCCCCGAACAGTGCACTCATATAACCGGAAATGACAGGCATCCAGTCAAAAAAGAGCAGGATTCCGGCGACTATCATCACAACACCGCTCCATTTTAAAAGTTTTACGCTGTATTTTTGCATCCACCCCAACCGTCCGATAAAAAAAGCAAGGACAAAAAAAGGTATGGAAAAGCCAAGTACATATGCAGCCATATAGACCGACGCAGAAGCCGGATGGGCCACTGCCATTGCCAATACCGAGGCAAGAATCGGCCCGGTGCAGGGCGTCCAGCCGGCAGCAAACACTAGCCCGACGAGAAAAGAACCCAAAAATCCCGCCGGCTGCTTTTTTATATCGATTCGGTACACCTTCATAAAGATCCCCGGATGAAAAATGCCCGCTGCAAGCAGCCCAAAAAAAATGAGCGCGACTGCACCGAGCTGCCGGATGACATCCTGGTAACGGATAAAAAAACTCCCGATCCAGGAAGCACCAAACCCCAATGCAATAAAAACAGTGGAAAATCCCGCGAGAAACCAAACGGTATGCAGGATACTTTTCCACTCCCGCATGCCGCCCCCGCTTTTTAACCGGCTGACAGAAGCGCCTGTTATATAAGAAACAAAAGCAGGATAAAGCGGCAGGCAGCAAGGAGATATAAAGCTCATGAAACCTGCCCCGAAAGACAGCCATACAGTTACATCAGCCATCGGTTCACTCCCCATCCCGGCTCATTTTCATTTTAACATAAACTGATTGAAAGAGAAAAAACATCGTGAAAAGCATAAAAATGGAACATGAAATCAAAAACCACCTTTTCTGTGCAGAAAATTGGCAGAAAAAGTGGTTTACAGAATCGTGAGAAGCTTAACAATGGTGATGGATATACCACAAAAGCCGGTCGCCCAGCTTAAGATTTCATTTGTTTGTTCATGGCATTCATCATTTGATTGATTTTCTTTTGAGACGGCTTCATACCCATTTGCATCATCATCATTCTCAGCATTTGTTCATTAATCGGCGGATTTTTCTTCAGGTAATTCATCATATATTTACGGGCGATGAAAAACCCGATTGCTGCGCCTGCCAAAAGAGCAATTAGGGCTACAAGAACGAACACCCAAATCATAATATACCTCCTTCACTCACATACAGTGTACTAAATCCATTTGAATTATACAATACTTGTTTTCTTCTCACACGAATTTTCTTTCTTTAACCGGTTTTATCCAGCCGAATCGTTTATGGTCATAATCGATTGCAAGCAAATCTCCTTTAAAGTTCCTCAGAATTTCAAAAACGGCGGTTTCTGTATCATAACTCCCGTATACGTTCAGCTGGAGCATTCTTTCTTCTATGGTCACTTCCAGCACCTGCCCCTCTTTCTTTGAAAGAAGTTGGCAAGCGCCTGTTTTCGTCATGTTGCTGGTGTCAGAAAATAACGGCTGCAAGACATGATGGACAGACAAGAGCGGAATCGGCTTTGTAATATAATGGATCTGTCTGCTGAGGACATTTTTCAAACTTCCGGAAACGTGCGCATACTGGTGAAAAAGATTAAAAAACATTCGTTCCCTGCCGTAATAATATTGTGCAAACTCCTCTTTTATCAGATAGATAGAATAGGACCGCATATGATCTCACTCCCGCAACTTTGTTACCTTCACTATAATGGACGGGCCTCAAAAAAGTTGTCGTTTGTTGTAACAAAATTTAAAAAATGAGTTTGAAACATTTGATTGCATGTACAGACAAGAAAATAAGCGTAAATACATCAACGCGCTGCCGATTATGCGGTAGCATCCAAGGGAAAAGCCATTCAGCTCAGCCCCCGCACTTTTAGTCCCCCTTTTCTTATACCCTTCCTGCATAAAAAATGAGCCTGCTTTCGCGAATACCGCAAAAGCAGGCCCGGAACGATTACATGCCCAATAATTTTTTTACACGTGCCACAACATTTTCAACGGTAAATCCGTATTTTTCCATAACGGTTTTACCGTTTCCGCTGGCGCCAAACGTATTAACCGACAAAATATCGCCTTCATCCCCGGTATACCTTTCCCAGCCGAATGGTGAAGCCATTTCAATGGCAAGGCGTTTTTTCACCTGTGCCGGCAATACGGATTCTTTGTATGCTTTGCTTTGCTGTTCAAAACGGTCCCATGACGGCATGCTGACAACAGCAGCATCAATCTTTTGTTCCGCCAATTGCTGTTGCGCGAGCACAGCCAGATGGACTTCCGACCCGCTGGCAAGAAGGAGAACGTCAGCCGTTTCTTTTTGTGCAGGGGACACGACATAGGCACCTTTTGAAACGCCTTCCAACGCTTTTTCAGACGTCCCTTTCAAGGTTGGCAGCCCTTGGCGCGTCAAAACAAGCGCTGTCGGATGGTTTTCAGATGACAGAGCAAGGCGCCAGGCAGCCGCCGTTTCATTGCCGTCCGCGGGGCGGATGACCGACAAGCCCGGCATCGCTCTTAAAGAAGGAAGCTGTTCAACCGGTTCATGTGTCGGACCGTCTTCCCCGACAGCGATACTGTCATGCGTAAAGACGTACGTTACCGGAAGGCCCATAAGAGCAGCTAGGCGGATGGCAGGACGCAAATAATCCGAGAAAACAAAGAACGTGCCGCCGTATACATGGACACCACCATGAAGCGCCATACCGTTCATGGCTGCGCCCATCGCAAATTCGCGGACACCGAACCAAATATTGCGCCCTTCATAGGCATCCGGCATATAGTCCTTGTCTTCTTTCAGCCGCGTATTGTTGGATCCGGCAAGGTCTGCAGATCCCCCGAACAAAGACGGCAAATGTTTGGAGACGGCATTTAGCACTTCCCCGCTTGCCGCACGGCTGGCAAGGGTTTTGCCTTCTTCATAGACCGGAATGTCCTTGTCCCATCCATCCGGCAGCCCGCCTTTTATCGCCTGTTTTAGTTCAGCCGCAAGCTGCGGGTATTGTTTTTCATAGGCCTCAAACAGGGACGCCCACTCCTGTTCCTTTTTCACGCCATTTTCCACAACCAATTCACGGAACCGTGCGTAAACTTCATCCGGAACATAGAAGTCTTCTTCAAATGTCCATTTATACGCTTCTTTCGTTAGTTTCAGTTCATCTTCTCCGAGCGGGGCGCCGTGGGCAGCCGATTTCCCGGATTTGTTTGGAGAACCGTAACCGATGATCGTTTTCACTTCAATGAGTGTCGGCCGACTTGTATCCGCCTTTGCTTCCTCGATCGCTTTTGCGACCTGTGCCATATCATTCCCGTCTTCAACCCGCAAATACTGCCAGCCGTATGCTTTAAACCGGTCGGCAACACTTTCGGAAAAGGCCTTATTTAAGTCGCCGTCAAGGGAAATGTCATTGGAATCGTACAATACAATGAGACGTCCCAATTTTAAGTGTCCCGCCAATGAAGCAGCTTCGGCAGATACGCCTTCCATTAAGTCGCCATCTCCGCATAAAGCATATGTATAATGGTCAATGACAGGGAAATTTTCTTTATTGTATACAGCCGCCAGATGCCGTTCTGCCATCGCCATTCCGACTGACATGGCAATCCCCTGCCCGAGCGGACCGGTCGTTGCTTCCACGCCTTCCGTATGCCCGTATTCCGGATGACCCGGGGTTTTGCTGCCATATTGCCGGAAATTTTTAATATCATCCATGCTTAATGCATAACCGGATAAATGGAGCAGGCTATAGAGCAGCATGGAACCATGCCCTGCGGATAATACGAAACGGTCCCGGTTAAACCAGTGCGGGTTTTCCGGATTATGGTTCAAATATCTTGTCCAGAGGGTGTATGCCATTGGTGCAGCCCCCATCGGAAGCCCCGGATGACCGGATTTTGCTTTTTCGATGGCGTCAATGGACAATGTTCGGATTGTTGTGACTGCCAGTTCGTCCGTTTTATCAAACATCTGTTAACATCCTTTCTTCATGGGTTACAACTCTATATTAAGGCAAGTGAAACCCATAACACAACTCTTTTACCATTTTGTATGGATTTTGTAAGAAAAAAGCAGGATGGTTTCCTTTTTAGTGCAGCTTTCTTTTTGTTTGAATTTGCTTAATTTTTTCCGGGGTAACGTCCTGGCCAGCCGGGTCAAGCACACGGACATTTTCAATCGTTTTTCTGAATGAAGAGCGGAACGCCTGCAAATACTCGCTTCGCAATTTTGACTGTTCCTTTGCTTCTTCACTTGTCAGGGCGCCGGTTTTCGCTTTTTTCGCCAATTCGTTAATCCTTGCCATTTTTTCTTTTGAAAGCATATTTTCTCTCCTTTTATCCGTAATTGATGCCATCTTACTAAAATATGGACCCGCCTGCAACGAAAGCGCACCCGTGAAACGGTTTTGATACTATTTATCATGCCCCGTTTCCTCCATATATTCCCTGTAACGCCGGTGGACGGTTGCTTTTGAAACTTGGTAGCCGAAACCGCGCATAGTCGCAGCAATTTCTTGAAAAGTCAAGCCGTTATCCCGCAGGCGGATAATTTCTTCAACCGGCACTTCCTTTCGCTCCCTGCCGTCCGGATTCCGCTTCCCTTTTAAATTTTTTTCCGGACGGTAGCCGTTTTTGACTGCACGCTCCATTCCCCTTTTAATTTTTAAGTTATGCAGCTTTCGCTGATACTCTTCAACCATGCTGACAATTTTCAGCACCATTGAATCAGATTCCGAAAGCTCCAATTCTCCGTTTTGCGCATAACAATATACTTTAATCCCTTTTTTATATAAAAAATGAAGCAATGCAATTTTTGCATTTCCTCTTCCGATCCGTGTTTCATCCTGCACCAGTACGGCGTCAATCTTTTCATTTTCAATCGTATCAAGAAGATCAAGGATGCCGGGCCTGTCCAGGTCATAGCCGCTTGCCCGGTCACAGATCACCCCGGCCACTTGAAAACCGTGGGAATCCGAAAGCTTCTCCAGCTCTTCCCGCTGCCTCGCCAAGGAAGTTTCCTGGCTTTCTTTTTCCGTGCTTACTCTGCAATATAAAACAACTTTCATTTTTTCGTCTCCCGTTGTGATTTCATCGCAAGTTCCCTATTATCATCGCTGAATTCATTTTTTTCTATTGGAATGACAATTTTTTCGCCGGCTTTGATCATGTTGCCGTCAATATCATTATGACGCTCAACCCAGCTGATAAATGCTTCCCTCGACATTTTGCCCTTTTCCGCATACTGCCCGGCGATGTTCCAAAGCGTATCGCCCCCTGTGACGCTGATTTTGATATAGTGTGGGGATGGATCCCGCAGACTTCCAATCATGAAAAATCCGAAAACAAGCGTAAGCCCTGCTAAAATCATAACATAGTTATACTTTTTCCATAATCGTGACATCTCCATCTTCCTCCCGCGAATATTCGTTCGTCCAATCACCAGTTCTATTATAAAACGAACGCCTGTTTTTCGTCAACATTTTTTCGAACTTACGTTTGTTTTATCTGCTGCAATGTGATATAATAATAGCAAATAATGGCATTCCTCCCGTAAACGTCCCCATACGCAGCGCGGGTGCCAAACAAAACTGTGACGAGGTGAATAGAATGGCAAAACTATCAAAACGGCAACAGGCGATACTTGATTTCATCAAGCATGAAGTAAAAACAAAAGGTTATCCCCCTTCCGTGCGGGAAATCGGCCAGGCAGTCGGACTTGCTTCCAGTTCAACTGTCCATGGCCATCTCGCAAGGCTTGAAAGCAAGGGGTTGATCAGGCGCGACCCTACAAAGCCGAGAGCGATTGAAATTTTGGACCATGATGAAGAAATACCGGCCCAAAATGTTGTCAATGTGCCTGTTGTCGGAAAAGTAACAGCAGGCATACCGATTACCGCTGTAGAAAATATTGAAGAGTATTTTCCGCTTCCGGAACATCTTGTCCCGTCTGACGAGTCCGTCTACATGCTGGAAATTGAAGGGGACAGCATGGTGGATGCCGGGATTTTAAACGGCGATTATGTGATTGTCCGCTCCCAGCAGACGGCAAACAACGGAGATATCGTGGTCGCTATGACAGATGAAAATGAAGCGACAGTAAAAAGATTTTTCAAGGAAAAAGACTACTTCCGGCTGCAACCTGAAAACCAGACAATGGAACCGATCATATTGAAAAACGTCACCATTCTCGGCGTTGTCATCGGGCTGTACAGGCAAATGGTGCACTGATCAAAAAGAAGCAGTTTCGGCTGCTTCTTTTTTAATAGAGCATATGCGAGTTTGATGGCAAAAATGCCTGTGACACTTGAGGATTTCTGGGCTTCCAATCTATTTTCGAAGGAAAAATCGGGGCAATTAATGGGCATTTTGTTTTTCTGGGCGTTCGACGCAAAAATGCCCGATAAACAAAAACCCCTCAAAGCCTTACGCTTCAAGGGGTTTCTTGCTTAATACATTTCGATATACTGGTCGCGTTCCCATTGGTGGACTTGTGTGCGGAACATATCCCATTCAATTTCCTTAGCTTCAAGGAAGTGTTCGAGAATGTGATCGCCAAGGGCGTCTACCATTACATCATCCGATTTTAAGTTTTCCAGCGCCTGCAGCAGTGTGCCCGGGAGGTCGACAATGCCGGCTTCTTCTCTTTCTTCTTTCGTCATGACATAGATGTTGCGGTCGACCGGTTCCGGCGCCTGCAATTTGTTCGCGATGCCGTCAAGCCCTGCTTTTAACAGGACGGCGAGCGCGAGATACGGATTGGCAGACGGGTCAACGCTGCGCACCTCAACGCGCGTGCTTAAACCGCGGGAAGCCGGAATCCGCATGAGCGGGCTGCGGTTGCGAGCGGACCAGGCAACATAACAAGGCGCTTCATAACCCGGCACAAGCCGTTTATAGGAGTTCACCGTCGGATTCGTGACAGCCGTAAAGTTCGAAGCATGCTTCATAATGCCGGCAATGAACTGGTATGCCGTATCGCTCAGCTGCAGTTCTGCATCGTTCGGGTCATAGAATGCATTTTCTTTTCCTTTAAAAAGCGAAAGATTGGTGTGCATCCCGGAACCGTTCACGCCAAACAACGGTTTCGGCATAAACGTCGCATGCAGGCCATGTTTGCGTGCAATCGTCTTGACCACCAGTTTAAAGGTCTGGATATTGTCGCATGCCCTGACTGCATCCGCATATTTAAAATCAATTTCGTGCTGGCCGGGTGCAACTTCATGGTGGGACGCTTCAATTTCAAAGCCCATTTCCTCGAGTTCCAATACGATGTCGCGCCGGCAGTTTTCGCCAAGGTCCGTCGGCGCCAGGTCAAAATAGCCGCCGTTGTCGTTCAGCTCCAGTGTCGGTTCATTTTTTTCATTCAGCTTGAAGAGGAAGAATTCCGGTTCAGGCCCAAGATTAAAACTCGTGAAGCCAAGTTCTTCCATTTCTTTCAATACCCGTTTCAAATTATTCCGCGGATCACCTTCAAACGGGGTGCCGTCCGGATTATAAATATCGCAAATCAGACGGGCGACTTTCCCTTTCTCAGCGGTCCACGGGAAAATGACCCATGTATCATAGTCCGGATACAGATACATATCCGATTCTTCAATCCGGACAAACCCTTCAATCGAAGAGCCGTCGAACATGATTTTATTGTCGAGCGCTTTTTCAAGCTGGCTGAGCGGGATTTCCACGTTTTTAATCGTCCCCAAAATATCCGTGAACTGCAAGCGGATGAATTTCACATTTTGTTCTTCGGCATTCTTCAAAATATCTTCACGTGTAAACTTAGGCATGAACAGTATTCCTCCCTTTAGGCAATAAAAAGTATATATCTAAGCTATAAAACTAGCTTTTCAACAATGTTAATGGAAAAACCGGGGCGCATCGGACAACCGCTGGCTCGGTCTTTGAAAACGGCCGGCCTGCAGCAGTTCCTGGCGAAGCCGTTTGCGGATTTCTTCATCCGTTACATGATTTTTGACGAGTACCGGCCCGGTTCCGCGGCGGTCGTTCATCAATAAGATTTTTTTGATGCCTGCAATATTGATCCCCTGATCCAGCAAATCTTTAATATCAAGAAGCCGGTCGACATCATTTAAAGAATAAAGGCGGCGATTGCCTTCCGTTCTTGCCGGTGTAATCAGCTCGTGTTCTTCATAATAGCGGATCTGCCGGGCCGATAAATCTGTTAGCTTCATAACGGTTCCGATCGGCAAAAGCGGCATCGAACGGCGGATTTCTTTTCGACCCATGTTATACGCTCCTTTTCTTTATATTTTTACTATATTCCATGTGAGTTTTTTTGTCAACAAAATGTTATATTTTCTCACATCATTTTTTATCCTCAGGAAGGCAAAACGAGTTTTTCGCGGATTTCCATCCATTCTGCCACGTTCACACTTTCTTCAAGGGCTTCAAGACGGGCATCGAACTGTTCGGCAATATCGAGTAAAGCTTCCGATTGCATTTTCGCAAACTCTTCCTCCAGCCATGAGCGGAACGAACCGGCAAGCTTTTCTCCTTGCACGTCAAGATACTGCTGCGCAAGCGGTTCAAACATCGCCTGCAGTTCTTCCTGCATGCCGGCTTTTCCCCCTTTTTCAAAAAAAGTGCGCGCATTTTTAAAATGGCGGAATGCCTTTTCAAACGGTTCCAAATCCGTTTCCGAAAAGGCCGCAGGAAAATCAGGCGTAGCGTGTGCGCCCGCTTCAAACGTGCTGACAGACAAATCAGGAAGCAAACGTTTCATCTCCCTGTTCCATTCCGCGCTTTGCAATGTGAATAATTTCCGGCAATGGGCTTCAAGCCTTACATTTGTCGCCCGCATCTCCTGCGCAAAATCATAGCCAACGAGTTCTGCAAGCTCTTGAAGGGCGCCCGGCAAATCTTTCGCTGCCTTCACCGTTGCCGGATTAAAAGCTTCCTTGAAAAAGTCGGCGAAGCGGTAGAAAACGCGCTGTTTTACGTAATAGAGCAGCTCCTTCTGCTCCTGCATGAAGCTGTCCGTGAAAAACGCCGGCTTTGTATTTTTCAAAATGGCTTCTGCCTCTTCCCGCCGTTTCCGGAGAAGTTCCCGTTTCGCTTTCTTTGTTTCAATCGATTCATTGGCATCGCGGATCACGGCATCCACCATGGCAAGGCCGCGTTCCAGCTCGTTTTGTGCAGACTGAAGCACCATATTCAGCAAATCATGGTCGAGAAATTGGCGGAAGCCCGCTTCAAATTCGGCCATTTTCGCTTCCTCCCGCCTGCCTGAAAGCGCAAGCAGGCTTGATACACCATAAAGGCGCGGATTGCGGATGCCGAAATGGAGCAGTTGACCCCTGACATAGTCCATCACTTCTTTATATTCTTCGCCGGACGAGGCAAGATCAATCGCATTGACAATAAAAAACATCTTATCCAGTTCAAATGCTTCTTTTACCCGCCCGAGCTGGATGAGAAATTCCCTGTCTGCGCGCGCGAAGGCATGGTTGTAGTATGTGACGAAGAAAACCGCATCCGAGTCTTTAATATATTCAAATGCTACGCCGGTATGCCGGGCATTGATCGAGTCGGCTCCGGGCGTATCGACAAGCGTAATGCCAAGTCTTGTGAACGGGCAATCATAAAACAAATCAATGGATTCAACAAAACAAGACTGGGTTTCATCGGCAACAAACCGGCGGAACGCTTCCATTCCGACATTCAAGTTCTGTCCGTCCCGCCCGTTAAAATCAGGGAAGCCTTTCGCAAAGGCACGCAAAAAAGATAAATGGACTTTTTCGTTTGCTTTGCCCGTTTCTTTTGCTTGTAAAGTTTCAATTTTTTCAAGCGCTTCTCCGAACGAACGGCAACTATGCCCGAAAACAGCGAGCGACTTGTTTACATCTTCCAGCATCTGCGCCTCCGTTTTCAGCTTTACGGCTGCTGTTTTATGCGGATGTGCCGCATCAGGCGGGCAGATCCTGCAAATGGCCGCTGTGGTGGGATTCGGTGAAACCGGCAGTACTTTTTCGCCGGCAAGCGCGTTTGCAAAAGACGATTTTCCCGCGCTGAACGCGCCGAACAGCGCAACGGTATAGCGGCGGTTTTTCAGGCGCCTGCTTTTGGTTCTGAGCGTTTCGGTATACCGCCCGAAACCGTGCTGGTGCTTAAGCAGCGTAATCGCCTGCTCTATTTTGGCAAGCACGGTTTCAGGCGGCAATGTGCCGGCTTGTTTTTCTGTCGGGCCCGGGCTTTCTAAAGCCTTGCCGGTTTCTTCAGGCTGTTTTGCATCCTTTTCCCCGCGATACACCCGGTAATGCGCCTTTTCACCCGCCCATTCTTTCTCTATTTCAGCCAGCAGCTGTTCCGGATGTGCGGCAGGCGCTTTCAATTCAGTCCGTTTTTCGGCAAGCTGCCTTTCTATTTTTTCGAGATTCCTGTAAGCCTCTGCCAGTTCTTTTGCCTGCACGGCCTTTTTCCGAACCATTTTAAGCTGTTCATCCGTTTCCAAGGCAGCCTGTTTCAGGACGAGCGCTTTCCAATCGTTCCAAGCCTCACGGGCGGCTCGTTTGATTTCATCCGAGACATTTTCGCAATAATGGAGGATATAGTCGCCTGTCAGCCGTGCACCCTCTTTTACCTGGGCGGCGAGCATTGCTTCGCTGAAATCTGCTTTAAGCATGCCGGCCTGTTGTTCCAGCATTTGCGCGCCAGCAAGATGCAGCGGTTTTAAAGCTTCTTGCGCCAGCGGGCGGAGATGCCAGTCGATTTGTGCTTCGGTATTGGCTTCGAGGGCGGCATAGAAATCATGGAGCCGCTGTTTTCTTGCTTCTTCGGTTTTTTTCTTCTTTGCAAAAAAACCGCCGGCATGGAAATCTTTTTGCATGCTTTCAAGATACGCCTTTGCTTTCTCTCTCGTTTCAAACGGCATTAAATAGGCGCCGTCCAGAAGCGTTTGAAGCTTTTGCCGCGTATCCTCATCCCAATTTTCAATGCGGGTAAGAAGCGCCCGTTCTTTTTCAAGCCACTCTTGTTCCGCTTCGTACGCTTCCGTTTTCCCGGTGCCCGAATATTTTGCAAGCACTTCCTCATATGCTGCTTTTTGCGGTGCGTACTGCGCTTCAAGCCAGTCGTCATGCTCTTTTTCCAAGACGCTTAAGGATGCTTCAACAGACCGTTCCAGTCGGGCGGATTTTTCGGAAACGGCGTGGTCAATGAGCGCTTTCAGCCGGCCAAATTCATTATCGGGATGATCCGGGTCTTTTAAAGAGGTGTAAAAAATGCCGCCCGGCTGGACATGCCAGGATGCAAATGCATTTTCAACCCCCCGCCGGAATGCGGAAAACGGCAGCTCTTCGCTCTGGTGCTTGTCAATCTGGTTAATAATTAAATAAAGTTCAAGCCCGTGATCGAGCAGTTCTTTTGTAAAGGTAAAATTGAGTTCCGACTGGACATGGTTGTAATCCATCACATAAAAGACAAGATCCGCCATATAAATAGCCGATTCCGTGGCAATCCGGTGCGCATCGTTGGTTGAATCGACACCCGGCGTATCCATCACCGTCAATCCCGCCGGCAAATCGGAATCGGGCTTAGTGATTTCAATTTCCTGGACATGCCCTTTTTTGCAATAATTTTTGACAACTTCAAAATCATACGGCGCGTGAAAAATCAAAGGGGCTTCCCCTTTTTCATAAACGATGGCACAGTCTTCCGTCCCCTTTTCAATTTTGACAAGATTGGCGCTCGTCGGAATCGGGCTTGACGGAAGAACACGGCTGCCTAAAAGCGCGTTAATCATGGTGGACTTGCCGGCTGAAAAATGCCCGCAAAACGCGATATGAAAGTCTTCGCGGCGGACTTTTTTCAGCAGGTTTTTCGCTTTTTCCACCCTTTGTTCATCCCCGTTTTGCCGGAAATGTTCAATTAAGCTTAAAATCCGTGTTGTGTTTTTGCTTTTTTCCTGTAGTTTGGCCATCACTTTACTCCCCATTGTGTGTTGATAGCTCTATTTTAACGAATTTTTCATCGTATTCATACTATATTAGACTCATTTTTTCCCTTGCCTGGGCGAATGCCGCGGGCCGCGGATAATTTTCCGGAAAAAAACCTATAATATGGCTGTATCAGGAGGTGACCGCAGATGGGATTATTTCGTTCCCTTTCTGCCTGGCAGTCCGCAAGACGTGAAAAATACATATCCACGATGCAGGAACAAAACAAATGTCCGGATTGCGGCGGGCGCGGTTTTATCATGCCGGCCGCATACGAATACGCTTATCCGTTTGACTGTTCCGGATGCAACGGAACGGGCTCCTTTCAGGAATGGCAGTCAAACCGGCAGTAGCCGCCACACTTCGGCGGCTTTTTGTTTTGTTAAAATAGTACGGGATTTTCCCCGCCTCAGCGTGACGGCAATATGCCGGCATGTTATGATGAAGTGAAGAGAAATTAAAAGAGGTGGGGATAAGATGTCCGAAAAGAAAGCCTGGCACATAAACGGTTTTCTCGGGATTTTAGCGATTGTCGTTTTCGCGCTTCTAGGTTTGTTTTTCCTTTTTGCCGTCAATTTTTTTGCCGGTATTGTCCTGCTTGCCATAAGCGTCCTGCTTGTCTCGGGAATTTGTGTCATCCAACCGAATCAGGCGCTGGTTGTCACTTTTTTCGGCCGCTATGTAGGCGCGATCCGGGAAAGCGGCTTTTACGTAACGATCCCGCTCAGTGTAAGGCGGCGCGTTTCGTTGCGGGTAAGGAATTTTAACAGCGCCAAATTAAAAGTGAATGACGTGGACGGAAATCCGATTGAAATTGCGGCAGTCATCGTGTTCCGTGTAGTGGATGCTGCAAAAGCCGTGTTTAATGTGGAGGACTACGAGGAATTTGTTGAGATTCAAAGCGAAACGGCGCTCCGCCATGTTGCCACAAAATACCCTTATGACAGCGCGGAGGAAGAAGGAATTTCACTGCGCGGAAACGGGGAGGAAGTCTCCAAACATTTAAAAGAGGAACTCCAGCCGCGCCTTGACGTTGCCGGCGTGGAAATTATGGAAGCGCGCCTCACGCACCTTGCCTACTCTACAGAAATTGCCAGCGTCATGCTGCAGCGCCAGCAAGCTTCCGCCATTCTTGCCGCCCGGAAAAAAATCGTGGAAGGGGCAGTCGGCATGCCCAGATGGCGATTGCGCAACTGGAAAAAGACGGCTTTGAACTGGACGAAGAGCGGAAAATGGTGATGATCAACAATCTGATGGTTTCGATTGTATCCGACCGGGCCGCACAGCCGGTCATCAATACCGGCGATTTAAATTAACCCGAAAAAAGCTGAACCGGATTCCGGTTCAGCTTTTTTCATGCTGTCAGGATGCCTGTGTCCCGACTTTTTTCACCTTTGCTTTTGCCGCTTGTTTATTCGGAAGGATATGGAAAAAAAGATTCAGCACAATCGCCGTCACACTGCCTGCGACAATCCCACTTTGCGTAAGGAGCTGGATATTCGATGGCAAACCTTTGAAAATATCCGGTACCACCGTGACGCCAAGGCCAATCCCGATTGAACAGGCAATGATAAACAAGTTTTCGTTATTGGCGAAATCGACTTTGCTTAGCATTTTGATGCCTGACGCAATGACCATCCCGAACATCGCAATCATCGCCCCGCCGAGTACGGAAGATGGAATAATCGTCGTTAGGGCGCCTAATTTCGGAATCAGCCCAAAAAGGAGCAAAAAGGAGCCGACAAGTACCATCACGTTTTTCGATTTCACGCCCGAAAGCTGGATGAGGCCGACGTTTTGAGAAAAAGCGGTGTACGGGAAAGCATTAAATAATCCGCCAAGCATGACGGCAAGACCTTCAGCCCGATAACCCCTCGCAAGGTCATCTTCATGGAGCGGCTGTTTGGTGATCCCGCTTAAAGCGAAGTAAACACCGGAAGACTCCACAAGACTGACGAGCGCCACAAGGATCATCGTGATACAAGCGCTCCACTCAAAAGTCGGCATGCCGAAATAAAACGGCTGCACGATATGCACCCATGAGGCTTCCGCAACCGGGGCAAAGCTGACCTTTCCGAACAATGCAGCCGCGACGGTGCCGATTGCCAGCCCGATTAAAATCGAGATCGAACGGATAAACCCTTTTGCAAACCGCTGCAAAAGGACAATAATGAGCAAAGTGCCGAATGAAAGAGCAATATTGGTCAGGGAGCCGAAATCTTTGCTTCCGTCTCCGCCCGCCATATCTTTCATGGCAACCGGAATAAGCGTCACGCCGATAATCGTGACAACCGACCCAGTTACAACTGGCGGGAAAAAGCGGGCCAGCTTGCTGAAAAATTTGCTGATCAAAATGACAAACAGCCCTGATACGAGAATGGCGCCGTACACAGCTGAAACGCCGTACTGCTTGCCGATTGCGATCATCGGCCCAACAGCGGTAAAGGTGCAGCCGAGCACAATCGGAAGCCCGATGCCGAAAAACCGGTTTTTCCAGATTTGCAGCAGTGTCGCAAGGCCTGACATGAAAATATCAACGGAAACAAGATACGTCAGCTGCCTGCTGTTCATCCCCAGGGAACTGCCGGTAATAATCGGCACAATGACAGCACCCGCATACATCGCCAAAACGTGCTGGATCGCCAGTACGGTCATTTTCGTTTTTTCCGGTTTCATTTGGCATGCGCCTCCTCTTGAAATGTGACCGTACCGTTTTCAAGCGACCGGATGGATGCGAGCGACTCCACGCGGATGCCCCGGTCGCGCAGCCTTTTTCCGCCCGGCTGGAATGCTTTTTCAATCACAATGCCGATGCCGCAAAGTTCAGCCCCCGCCTGGTCTATTATATCGATCAGCCCTTCTGCTGCCTGGCCGTTTGCGAGAAAATCATCGACGATAAGCACCCGGTCAGCTTGATTTAAAAAAGCGCGCGAAACGGAAATGATATGGTTTGTTTGTTTTGTAAATGAATGAACGGAAGCTTCATATACGTCCGCGTCCTGCGTGAACGGTTTTCTTTTCCGGGCAAAAACCATCGGAACGTTTAATTCAAGTGCTGTCATTAATGCGGGCGAAATACCAGAAGATTCGAGCGTCAAAATTTTGGTTACACCATCCTGCTTAAACAGCCCGGCAAATGTTTCCCCGATCTGTTTCATAAGGACAGGATCGACCTGATGATTTAAAAAAGCGTCCACTTTCAGCACCTCGTCCGAAAGCACGATGCCATCTTTTCTAATTTTTTCTTGTAAAGCTTTCAATGTTTTTCCTCCTCTTTGCCTTCGCTGCATTGATCTTGATTGAAACATGCGGCCTTCAGAAAAAAAGCCCAAAGGCCGCTGCACCCACAAAAAATGGAGTAAGCAACGCCTTTGAGCTTTTTCATGTGCAAAAAGGAAAAGGAACATCCACAACGTTCCCATTGCCCACCCATAGTCAGGCCGTTTACGGCAGCCTGGTAGAAACTTGCGGGCCATATTCCCGCGATTATATGAGTGAATGCGTTCAGTTTTTATAATAAAAGTATAAGGGTATCTTTCCGGCATGTAAAGACGAAATTTCCGAACGGCGGATTTTCCGTCTTTCTTTTTGTTCGCGTTTGGCAAAATGCAGGCAACATCCGCCGAAAATTTTACAGAAAAGTCGGCGGGCAACATGGATAGAAAAACCGGAATATCCACCGTTTTTTCCATCGTTACAATTGCCTGTGTTAGGCTACGCACACCGGATCTGCAGCATACGCAGGTTTCCGGTTTTCTTTCTGAAACCGGCGGCTGCCGCACTGTTTGTTAGCCGAAAGTTCTATCTTAATCTTTGATCCGGTATACATCGGTATATTTTTCGGTTAAGTAATCAATCAAGTATTTCGGGTTGAGCGCTTCACCAGTGGCATCGCGCAAAATATCGGCAGGTTTTTTCAATTTGCCGAACCGGTGAACATGCGCCGTGAGCCATTCTCGGACCGGCTCCAGATTGCCCGATTCCACAAGCTTGTCAAAATCTGGAAGCGATTTTAACATCGCATGTTTGAACTGGGCGGCGTACATCAGGCCGAGCGCATAAGACGGAAAATAGCCGAAATCCCCGCCGGCCCAATGCACATCCTGGAGGACGCCTTCCCCGTCATGTGCCGGCCGGATGCCAAGATAGTCCTCATATTTCGCATTCCAGATTTCCGGGAGGTCCCCGATTTCGATTTCATCATTGAGGAGCGCTTTTTCAATTTCATACCGCACCATAATATGAAGCGGATACGTCAGCATATCGGCTTCAATCCGGATCAGGGATGGTTTCGCCTCGTTCACTGCACGGTAAAATGCTTCAAGCGGCACGTCATCAAACTGCCCGGATGCAAACTGTTTCAAAAGCGGATAATTTTTCTTCCAGAACGGAAAAGAACGGCCGATGATGTTTTCAAAAAACAGGGATTGTGATTCGTGTATCCCCATTGACGCGCCTTCTGCAAGCGGCGTACCCGACAGATCTTTTGAAATATGCTGCTCATACAAAGCGTGCCCGCCTTCATGCATGACACCGAACACATCGACGCGCCAGTCGTTTTCATTATAACGTGTCGTAATCCGCACATCCCCCTGGTTGATGCCGGTTGCAAACGGATGCACCGTTTCATCCAGCCGTCCCGCCTCAAAGTCAAAGCCCATTTGCTTTAGAATTTCAAGCGTAAACGCTTTTTGCTTTTCTTTCGGGAACGGGTGAAAAAGAAATGCCGTATCCGGTTTTTCTTCCGACATACTGATTTTCTGGACAAGCGGCACAATCGCATCCTTCACTTGTTTGAACACACGGTCGAGCACATCGACCGTCATGCCCGGTTCATACAGATCGAGCAGGGGATTATACGGATGGCCTTCATACCCCCAGTAGCGGACAAATTTCTTTTTGAATGCCACGATTTGTTCGAGATAAGGCTTGAACAAGGAGAAGTCTGCTTTTTCCTTTGCTTCTTCCCAAACATTTTCCGCTTTCGAGACGAGCACCGTATAAGCCTGGTATTCGTCAGGCGGGATTTTTTTGCTGCGTTCGTATGTTTTCCGGCATTCTTCCAATGTACCGGCTGTCCGTTCCGGCAATTGCTGCTTGTGCGGCAAAAGCTTCTCCAAAAATTCGGCCATTTCTTTTGAAGTTTGCATGTCAAAGACTTCACCCGATAAAATGCCGATCACTTCCGCGCGCTGCCCGACGCCTTTTTTCGGCGCGCCGGTCCGCAAATCCCAGTATATGAGGGCGAGCGCTTCTTCATAAGCTTTGATTTTTTTGACATATGCCAAAAAGTCCTGCTCCAGTTTTTCAATCGACTCTGTTCCCATCATCATGCCTCCCGTCAAATCACTTGCACGTCCATCTTATCATGTTTCACGCGGCGCACAAACGATAACCATTCGGCTTGCTTAGTTTTCTGTTTTCCGCGGCAGGCGCGGTCCCCAAAACTGGTACAGATCGGTTTTGATCGACCCGTTATAAAGCTTTCTCTTTTTCGTCGCTTTTTTGCCGTATGCGCGTTCAAACTGTTCGTCCGACGTCAAAATATAAACTGACCACGTGTCAAGCTTGGCAAATGCCCGGCCCATCTCCCGGTACATGTTTTCCACTTCCGCCCGTTCACCAATTCTCTCACCGTACGGCGGATTGCCCACAATCGTGCCGTATGCTTCCTGCGCCGTAAAATCGGCCACTTGCATCTGTTTAAACGTGACGATGCCGCCAAGCCCTGCCTCATTGGCGTTTTGCTGTGCGATTTCAACCATCCCGGGGTCGATATCTGAACCGGCTATATCAAGCGGCTGGTCGTACTGGGCGAGATCTTCCGCTTCTTCGCGCGCTTTTTCAAAGACGGTCTCACTCATCCACGGCCATGTTTCACATAAAAAATCGCGGTTAAAACCCGGTGCAATATTTTGCCCGATGAGCGCAGCTTCGATCGGAATCGTGCCGGAGCCGGAAAACGGATCGCGAAACGGCCGGTCCGGGTGCCAGTTTGTCAGCCGGATCAGTGCAGCGGCAAGCGTTTCTTTGATCGGTGCCGGCCCTTGTGCCGCGCGATAGCCGCGTTTATGCAGCCCGGCCCCGCTTGTATCGATCGTAATCGTGGCCACGTCTTTTAATAACGCCACTTCTATTTTAAAAAGCGGGCCGTTTTCTTCAAACCAGCTCGTTCCTTTATAGCGGGACTTTAGCCGTTCAACGATTGCTTTTTTGACGATCCCCTGGCAGTCCGGGACACTGAATAGCTTTGACTTGACCGATTTTCCGGTGACGGGGAACTCGGCATCGCGCGGCAGAAAATCCTCCCAGGGAACCGCTTTTGTCCCTTCAAACAGTTCATCGAAAGTTTCCGCCTTAAATTCAGCGGCTTTGATTTTGACGCGGTCCGCGCACCTCAGCCAAAGATTGGCACGGGCAATCGCCGATTCATCCCCGGCAAATTCGATTTTCCCGTTTTCCACCGTACAGTCGTAGCCGAGTGCGCGCACTTCTTTTGCTACAAGCGCCTCGATCCCCATTGCGCTTGTCGCGATCAATTGAAAGTCAGACATTTTCCCACCATCTCTCGTCTAATATTTCTTATTGTATGGCATGCCGTACCAAATAACACGTTTTAAAAAATTATGTATAAAAAAGGCCGGGCGCCTGCTGTATATCAAAATACCGCAGCGCCGGCCCGATTCTTCCGATTCAGCCAGAATAACGTTCTGTAAGCCATGTTCTGTGCCTTTGTACTGCAAACGATGTGGCGTCATCTCGTACGAAGGCGGTAATCATCTATCTACAAGCAATACGCTTGTCTCTTTCCTCGTTCATTTCCTCAGAAAGAGTGCCTCTACCATGATTTGAGTTGCTCACTTGCGGGGTTTACCTCGTTCCACCTCTACGGTTTCCCGTAAAGCTTCGTCACTGTGGCACTTTCAAGGGTACTCCGCCATGCCGTTAAAGGTTTAGGCGTTTTCCCTGCCGTCAGCCTTGAATCAAGGCTGCCCTGGCTTATGAATTCGCCAGGCACAAACACTACGGGCATCTCAGCACCGTGCGAGCATGGACTTTCCTCAACAGCCGTTTTCAGGCTGCAGCGATTACCCGAACGTTATTCACAACGCTTATCTATTATATAAAAAGAAACCGGGACTTGCAAGCTGTAATTTTTAACGGATGTGTCAATTTCTTCCCCCTGCATTGCCATACCGGGTTCGGGCAAGCGATTGTCTGTTTTTTTTATGCCGCTTCCCCGTGCCCTTTTCTACAGAAAAATTTCACACATTTTTTAGCCGGCTATTCATTTAATTTGTTGCCGAAAACATGTTTTTCAAGATTGGACAGCCGTTTTAAAATATCGAAATTCGTTGTCCCGGTCATTTGCTGTACAGGCTGCCGTTTTGCTAGTTCTTCCGCCTGCTTTTTGAGCCGGAGGTTTTCCTGCTGGAGCTCCTCAATCGTCTGATTAAACGTTTCATAATCTTTTATGATCAGATCCAGAAATTTGTCTACTTCTTCCTGCCGGTAGCCTCTGACAGCCGTTTTAAACTCTTTTTCCAAAATGTCTTTCGCCGTCAATTTAATTTGATCCGATAACATGTTTGCACCACCTTACATCTCCCAGACATAATTTCATTTTTTCAAAAACCTTTTTATTTGTCAATTGTACCACAGCTTGCCTAAAAATCTGTCTGTTCTTCTTCTATTATTGCCTGTAAATCGTAAAAGTCAATGATGCGGATGTCATACGGGTGCGATTCGCTGAACTTTTTTGCAGCTTCGAACAAGTATTTCGGAGACCCTTCGCGTTCTTCGTCATACACAATCATCAGGCAGTCGCTTTTATGTAAGAAAATCCGGTTTTTATTGCGGAACTGCTGCGGGCTTTCGTACGGCCTTTTCGAGATGGCGGCAACAAAATCGGCCTGGGAAAGCACCATCTCGTAGTATGCTTTTTGTTCGTCTTTCCACTTTTCTTCCTGCCCTTCAAACGGCATTAACACAGCGAGTTTAAGTTCCGGGTATTCCGCTTGTAGATCAAAAACGGTTTCAGCAGCCCAAAGTTCGGTGCCCTGCTGCCCGGAAATGAGTACCCATTCGTACCCTTCATCGAGCAATTCCACTAACCGCCTTCTGATGGCCGTTTGAATATAGCGAATACCCGGGTGGTCCGTCCCGAATATCCCCAGTTCATACGGTTTATAACCTGTAATAGCGACAACTTTTCCCAATGCATTACGCTCCTCGTTTTTTGTTTTCCTAAAAGCAGGACGGCAAGGATTACCCTTGCCGTCCATTTGTCAGCAGCACTTCGGCCCGTGCGGTTTGACTGGATCAAAAAAGTTGCTGACCGTTCCCGGGTCGGTTTGATTGACGTACGATTCCGTGTGCGGGAAGTAGTTTTGCTGATGAAATACATGGTGATTCACATGGGTTGTATGCGTCGGGAAAACATGCGGCACGATGACATCCTGGACGGTGTGCGTAACGCAGCATTTTGTCGGATGCACAACAGCCGGCATGATCCGCGGCGGGCAATGGTGGTGAAACATGTTCCGATCTCCTTTCATCATCAGACGTCTTTTTTCTTACACTACTAACCTATGACTCGGAAAGGGAACATGTACTAAGGAAAAAACCCAATTTGCCGTTTTAATCCACAACTCCCTCTCCCACGTCGCCCGGTGCATCGTTTTTCGACCTCTTTAACAATTCATTTTGATCAAAAACCATTTTAACGGGACTTTTGGCGGACTGCAATAAAAATGGCGGAAATCGACAAAGGACGCGCATTTTTCTCTGATCCAAAAGAAACCGACAAATCCCAACAAGGGGCGTTTCAAAATCCCGAATTCCCCGTCGAATCATGCGCTTGCCCAGGAAATAGCGGTTAAAAACCGGTTCTTTTCCCGGACATTTCCTTGCTGAAAGAGGATCTCGCCGGGATTTGGGCTTTCCGGTACAACCGTAAAAGGCGTTTTTCCGTTTCCAAACAGCATTTTTTCCATTTCCCTGAACCGAACTTGCCGTACTTTTGATAAATTTCCAGTCCCTTTTCGGCATAGCGGACGGCTTGCAAAAGGTCTTTTTTCTTGTGTTCATACAGTTTGGAAAGCTCAATGCACGCTTCGGCTCTGATCGTATCCGGCGCATTTTCGGCTAATTCAGCCCAAAGCATTCCGGCTTTCCTGTATGCTTTTTGTTTTTTATACTGGAAGGCCAGACGGTGTTTGGCAGCCAGATCATTTTCGCCGGCGGCCGCTTCAAAACTTTTCACGGCGGCATCATCTTCGCCGATATATTCAAACCATTTCCCGATAAGCCGTTTTTCCTTTGCCGTCTGGTTTGGGTCGGTCTCAAGAATTTGAAACGTAAGGTGGGTATACAAAGAAATAAGCGATAAAATGTCCTCTTCGTTATGGCGGATGACGCCAAGCAGGCCTTCCGGATTTTTGCGCTCAACGAAATCAAAATAAATCATCGGCGCCAAATATCCCGGAATATCCTCCTCGCGTTCCACTCCCAGAATTTCACGCTCCACATTCGCTAATTTCACGGACCCAAGTTCATCTTTCCACAGCCTTTTTGCCGCGTGGTACAAGTCAAAATGGCCAAATTCAGGCAGACGCGGGACGTGGTCGCGGATAAGCGTATGGCGCGTCTTTACCTGGGGCCAGTCAAACGCCTTCCCGTTATATGTAACGAGCGCAGTGTAATCGATATTTTCCAGGAAACTGTAGTAAAGCGGCACTTCAAGCCCCGGTTCCAGAAGAATATGCTGTTTTAAAATGACATTTTCTTCGGTAAAGGAAGCATATCCGAGCAAAAAAATCGTGTTGCCCGCCCCTCCCCCGAGGCCGGTCGTTTCGGTATCGAAAAAAAACAAATCAAACGGGCTGTAGCCTTTGGCGGATAAAGGGTGCCGGACCGGTTTTTGCTGCCACAATTTGACGGCATCAAAATAGTCGCGAAAAGCATATTTGCCGTGCTTTGTTTCAAGCGGGTAACGGACTTCACGGATGAGGCAGTACTCGCCATCCAAATCATACAGCGAAGCGCCCGCCTTTTCCCACATTTCAAAGAAAGGAACAGAATCGGTCCGGGATGCTTCCACCCGTTCGGCAGGCTCAGGCTGGTCTCTCACGATATGGTTTTTCATCCGGTTTAATTTATCTTTTAATCCCGGCATGTTGCGCCCCTCCTTTGATCGCCCCGAGCCAGAAATCAAACAGCCGGACGGCGGCCTGCTTTGCGCCCGCGGCAGCCGTTTCTGCGCCCGTACAGGAAGGGCACCCGTCTTCGCAAGGGCAGTTTACAACCATCGCTCTTGCAGATTCCAAAATTTCCCTTGCCCCGCCATAGATTTTTTCGCTCAGGCCGATGCCGCCCGGATACCGGTCATACAAAAAGATTGTTGGCTTTTCGTCATGGATCGCTTTCACTTGGGGCACGGCCTGGATATCATGGGCGTCACACATGGCAAAAAGCGGCGCAATCGACTGGAGTGCGTGCGCAGCGCCGGTAAGCGCGCCTTCCAGCAAATGTTTTGGTACCGCGTCTTCCCCCATGGAAAACCAAACGGCATTCGTGTGCAGTTCCATTTCCGGAAGGTGGATCGGCCCCGAGCCAATGTTTTCATGCGTGTTAAATTTAATTTTTTTGAAAATCGTCGGCATCGCCCGGACCATCACATCCCCATAGCCGATAATGGCATCCTGCAAAACGGTCTCTCGGTCCTGTTCCAGCACTTTCAGCTCCACCGCCAGATTGGCATCCGTGTAATAATCAACAGCGACTTCACGGACAAAGGCTTTTTTCTCTTCCCAGTCCAGCTTTTCAACCTGATACTGCACCGCCTGATGCAAATAAATCGCTTCTTCATGGAGCAATGTCATCGCGCTGAACTGGTCCATTTCACCGATCACGCGCACATCCGGCGCATGGGTCATATCGATAATGACGACATTTTCCTGCGACGCGGAACGAAGGCTGATATTGTGGGCCGGAAAAGCATCATTCATCCAGTACCAGGCATCCCCGCGCCGGTGGAGAATCCGTTCATCCGCTAAAAACTCGAGCACGTCCTCGATTTCAACGCCGCCAAACGTTTCCCCTTTTTTAAACGGTAGTTCGTATGCAGCGCATTTGACATGGTCGACTAAAATGACAAGATTATCAGGGTTGATGCGCGCTGTCTCCGGGGACCGGTTGAAAAAGAAGCCCGGATTGCGGATGATGTACTGGTCAAGCGGGCTTGAGCCGGCAACAAGGATGACAAGTGATTCCCCCTGCCTTCTTCCTGCGCGCCCGGCCTGCTGCCAGGCGCTCGCAATTGTGCCCGGATAGCCGGTCATAATACAGACCTGGAGCTGGCCGATATCGACACCGAGCTCGAGGGCGTTCGTGCTGACAATCCCGTATATGTCCCCATTTCTTAATCCCTGCTCGATTTTCCGCCGCTCCGTTGGAAGATATCCTCCCCTGTAGCCCATGATCGACTTTTCCCCGAGTTCATCTTTTACGAGTTCCTGCAAGTATTTTAAGATGATTTCGACGCGCACACGACTTCTTGCAAAAACAATCGTCTGGATTTTGTTTTTCAAAAGTTCCCCTGCAATTTTCCGGACTTCAAGCGTGGCGCTTCTCCGGATGTTCAACGGCTTATTCACAAGCGGCGGGTTGTAAAAAAGAAAATGCTTCGTTCCACTTGGCGCGCCGTTTTGGTCAATCAGTTCCATTTTTTTGCCGGTTAGCTTTTCCGCCAGCTCTTTCGGGTTTTGGATCGTCGCGGACGTGCAAATAAAAACCGGATCGCTCCCGTAATAACGGCAAATCCGCTTTAATCTGCGCAACACATTGGCGACATGGCTGCCGAACACACCGCGGTATATATGCAGTTCGTCGATCACCACAAATCTTAGATTTTCAAAAAACGACACCCATTTTGTATGGTGGGGCAAAATGGCGGAATGCAGCATATCCGGATTGGTAATGACGATATGGCCGGCTTTGCGAAC
This sequence comes from Weizmannia sp. FSL K6-3076, assembly GCF_038007245.1. NCBI lineage: Bacteria > Bacillati > Bacillota > Bacilli > Caryophanales > Bacillaceae > Heyndrickxia > Weizmannia sp. FSL K6-3076. Next base: position 1,714,588 of record NZ_JBBOWU010000001.1, read on the forward strand.
GCGCTGCCGGATATTTGAAGGCGTGTCCCCGTCATATGTATAACTGTTTACCGGCACGCCGGCTTCTTCAATGATTTCGTTTATTTCACTTTTCTGGTCCTGCGCGAGCGCTTTTGTCGGAAACATATAGAGCGCGCGTGCATCTGGGTTTTGAAGGATGGTCTCGAGCACAGGCAGATTATAACAAAGCGTTTTGCCTGATGCAGTCGGGGTAACGGCCGTAAAATCTTTTCCTGCCATGGCAAGCTGATATGCCTCTGCCTGGTGGGTATACAATGACGAAATTCCTCTTTTTTCGAGTGCCGAAAGCACAGCCGGTGTGATGCTGCCAGGAAAAGGCACCGTTACAGCCGGCTTTCCTTCAATCGTATGCCAATGGACAATCCGTTCCTGGAAAGAACGGTCCATCTGCAACTGCTCCAATATTTCCTGCAAATTCTTTTTTCTGAACATCTTTCCTCACCCCGCTATCTATTATATCGAATAGACGTTCGTTTTAAAAGCATTCTTTCACATTTTCCGCTTGGTTTTCATATTATACAGCGAAAGAGTGCTGTGCAACCATTCATTTTCTTTATCATCAATAAGAAAGGAGCCTGCCGATGTCCAATTTATCCGGCCCGGATGAAAAGCATCCTTTTTACGGGCTGATGCAAGCGATGGACCAATTTTTTCAGGAAAAACCGGTCAAACATTTTTTTGAGAATCTCGATGAATTTTTTTCTTTTGATACGATCCCGGTCCGCCTTGAAGAAAAAGATGAAGCTTATGTACTGACAGCCAAACTGCCCGGGTATGAAAAAGGCCAGATTGAGATTGAAGTTTATGATCAATATCTCACCATTAGCGCCAGGCATGAGGAAGCCGTTTCAAGTTTGGATGAAACGAAAAAAGCTTACGAAAAGAAAAGCGCATTCCGCCGGATAAGCCGGACGGTGCCCCTGCCGCCACTGGTGGACGGGGATCAGATTCAGGCAAAATTTGAAAACGGGCTGCTTGTGATTTTGATGCCGAAAGGAAAGAAAAAAAGCTGAGGATTGAATAAGAGGCCGGGAGCGTCCCGGTTTTTTCCGTTTTTTGTCCCTTTTTTAAGCAAAACGGCCCGGAAGCCTATTTTGTAAACAGGCCCCCGAGCCCTTTGACCATCGATGATACTTGATTAATCGCATTGATCATCTGTCCGGCAGTATTGACCATTTTATTAAAATCAATGGAGCCATCCTGGGATTTGAAGGAATTCAAAAAAGATCCCCCCATTTGCGGCGGCTTTGGCGGAACAGGCTGATGCGGGTACGGATGGCCGAACCCTGCCGCACCGTGCTGGGTGTTTGGCTTTTCAGCTGCCTCGAGCGGGTTTCCGAACAAATGCATGGCAGCTTCTTCCCCGGCATGCTGGCCGCTTTGTCCGTGCATATGCCAGGCCTGACCGTACCCGCCCGGATGCTGGCCGTACGGATACGGCGCTGGGGGGTATCCATAAACATGCGGGGAATGCTGCCCGGGATATGGAAATTGCGGGTAATACGGACCGGCCCCCGGCATTACAGGATACCGTCCTATGTTTCTTGTGCGCCGGCTGCTGTAAGGATCTTGAAAAACGCGCATTGCCATCGCCTCCTGCCTGCTTCACCAATAATGTATGTGGCATCTGGCAATTGGTGATGTGTCCATATCCTTTACGATTTCTCCAATGCTTCCTGCAAGCATTGGAGAATATATTTCACCGACTGAAAATGGTCGAGCATCATTTTGCGGCTCGATGACGGGTAAAAAGCACGCACCGCAACCATTTGCAAATTTTCGGCCGTATGTTCAAGCTGGGACGGAAAAAGATGCGCCGGCCTCCGGGCTTCCACCCATGCTTTTGCGGCCGGGAGCCACCTGTCAATGGCATCCTGCAACGTATCGCAAAAAGGCTTGACTTCGCTGAAAAAATCCTTTTCCACCCCTGTTTCCTTTACTTCCTGGTACAGGTCGTAAAGCTCAAGCGTGTACGCAATCAGCTGCTCGTTTAACGCTTGTAATTGCCCTTCTTCCATTTCTGTTCACCCTTCTAACCGGATATTCTCCCTTCGCCGGGTTTTTTTACGGGAGACTTCTTTCATTTTAGGAAGTTTTTTTGTTTTCATCAATCCGCAAGCTTTCCGCCCTGTATGTTTTTCTGAATGCTTCCGCCCTTTTTTCCAAATGATCCAGCTTCATTTCTGCTTTTTTCAAATGGTACCACTGCTTTATCGACTGCTTTCTTGCTTCCTTCTCCGCCTTATGCCGGATCTCTGTCCCAATATTTTCGAGTGCCTCTTCCATTTTTTCCAGCCCGTTTAAAAATGCGGCTTTCGGTATCATTTGTTTTCCCCCTTGAATTTCATCATGCCTATTCATTCTCTGCCAGGCGGCCCGGTCCCTTCATGCCTGACAAAACTAGAAGCAATTCGGCAAAGAAAACGGGTTTCTTCATTTTGCGTTTTCTTTCGACAGCGTGCCTCCATTTTGGGCGCATTTTTCCCGGCTGCGCCAACTTTCGTGCCGGCATGTATGCAAAAGGCGGAACTGCAAACAATAAATATGCCGGAAAATCCGGTGACACCAATTTCAGGAGGTGGGTTTCCATGAAAACGAATGACAACAAAGCACAACAACAGAAAAAAGCACGGGAACAGAAAGGGTCTTTGGCAAAAGGAGATAAGAAGCTGAACGGCCCTGACCGCCCTTCCACCTAATGAAAGCAAAAAGCAAGGAAATGTTTCCTTGCTTTTTGTTTTGCCTGTTTTTAGCGAAAAAAACCGGGCAGGCCGGTTCCTTGTCCCCCGCCGGCGCAAAAGGGGCCGAAAGACTGTTTTTTTTATTACATATTCTTTGTCTGTTCTGCTATGATATAATTTAGCTTATGAGGTGAGGGAACATGGAATTGCGTTATCCAAACGGAAAAAAGTATAAAGGGAAAAAAAACAAAGCCGGACGGAAAAATGCGAACCAAATTTTATACGGCAACCGTGGGATGACACTGGAAGAGGATCTGAATGAAACCAATGCTTATTATTTGCAGGAAGGCATTGCCGTTATCCATAAAAAACCGACCCCGATCCAGATTGTCCAGGTCGATTATCAGTCACGGAGCACAGCCGTCATTAAAGAAGCCTATTTTAAACAGCCGTCCACAACCGATTACAACGGGGTGATGAACGGTAAATATATAGACTTTGAAGCAAAGGAAACGCAAAACCATACTTCTTTTCCGCTTCATAACTTCCATGAGCATCAAATCAGCCATATGAAACAGGTGGTGGCGCAAGGCGGAATTTGCTTTGTCATTCTCCGTTTTGCGAAAGAAGAAGAAATTTTTTTGCTGGAATCCCGCCATTTATTTTTTTATTGGGATAGAATGCTTGCCGGAGGGAGAAAATCGATAAAAAAAGAAGAAATTGAAGAAAACGGGCACCCTATACCGGTTGGATACCGGCCGAGAATTGATTACATCGCCGTTTTAAAACAATTGTATGCTTTATAGTTGTTGCCCGGCCGAATGATTGACGGATCCGGCAACAATATGTTTTGAATCTAAATCGGCTTTTTCAGATTTAGAAGAAAGGAATGCTGAGCATGGCAGAAAAATACCAATCCCGCGAAGAACGCCGGAAACAAATGCAGGCAAATCAACATAAAAAGAAAAGGAAAAAACCGAAAAACAAATTTTTAACATTTATAAAGCGGCTCATTCTTGTCTGCTTTCTTGTCGGGCTGGCCGGAGTCATTGCGGGAATCAGCACTTTTGCGTATTACGCAAGCAGCTCCCCGAAACTGACGAAGAAGCAGTTATCCGACCCGATTCCATCGGTGATTAAGGATAAAAGCAACAAAACAGTCGCAACGCTCGGGGCACAGAACCGGAAATATATTGATTATGAAGAGCTTCCAAAACAGATGGAAAACGCGATTCTTTCGACAGAAGATGCACGGTTCTATCAGCACCACGGGATCGACCCGATTCGGCTTGGGGGTGCGGTGGTCGCAAACTTTACCAAAGGGTTCGGATCCGAGGGGGCGAGCACCCTCACCCAGCAGGTCGTTTCCATGGCGTTAAATAATAAAAACGAAAAAACATTAAAGCGGAAGGCCCAGGAAGCGTGGCTGGCGATCCAGCTTGAGCGGAAATATACAAAGCATGAAATCCTTGAAATGTATGTCAATAAAGTCTATATGTCAGACGGTGTCTTCGGCTTTGAGACAGCCGCTGAACATTATTATGGCAAATCTTTAAGCAAATTATCACTGCCGGAAATTGCCGTACTGGCCGGCATGCCACAAAGCCCGAATAATTATAATCCGTTTGACCATCCGGATCTGACGAAGAAAAGAAGGGACATTGTCCTTTCGATGATGTACAAAAACAATAAAATTACAAAGGCAGAAATGGAAAAAGCGCAGGCCACCCCGGTTTCGGCCGGACTGGTCAAAGAAAAAGAGCGGAATACAAACGCGAACAAATATCCTGCCTTTGTCAATGAAGTCATTAAGGAAGTGCAGAAACTCGGGAACTATAATGTGTATGCCGATGGTTTAACCATTTATACAACCCTGGATTCTTCCGCACAGCAATATACGGAAAAAATCTTAAACACCAATTCGATCATCAATTATCCGGATAAAAAAATGCAGGCCGGCATTGCCCTGATCGATACGAAAACAGGCGAAATCCGTGCGCTCGGCGGCGGGCGCAATATGAAACTTGACCGTGGCTTCAACTATGCCGTTGATACGAAGCGTTCGCCGGGATCAACGATCAAACCGATTCTTGACTACGGGCCGGCGATTGAGTACTTGCACTGGTCAACCGGGCACCAATTGAACGATGTGGCAACCACTTATTCGGACGGAACGCCGATTAATGACTGGGATAACCGGTTCCTTGGCAAGATGAGCATGCGCAAGGCACTGTATTTATCACGGAATATTCCTGCCTATGAAACGTATAAAGAAGTCGGCAAGGAAAGGGCCATCCGTTTTGCAAAAAAACTCGGCCTTGATTTAAACAGCAAAGAAATCGTTGAATCTTCATCCATCGGCGGAGGGGTGCAAGTTTCACCGCTGCAGATGGCTTCCGCTTACGCCGCATTCGGCAATGAAGGCATATACAACAAGCCGCATGCCATCCGGAAAATTGTCCTGCGTGACGGGGTCACGGAAATCAAACCGCATGTCCAGTCCAAAATCGCCATGAGTGATTTTACGGCTTATATGATTACGGACGTGCTGAAAGATGTGCTGACAAAAGGCACCGGGACAACCGCCCATATTCCAGGATTGCCTGCCGCCGGTAAAACGGGCACAACGAATTTTGATAAAGATGAGCTGGCAAAATACGGGATTTTGAGTTCTTCTGTGCGGGATTCCTGGTTTGCGGGCTACACGACAAGATATTCGTTAGCTGTATGGACCGGATACGAAAGCGAGAAAGGCAAAAAATATGGCGTCACAAGGCCGTATCAAACGGTCGCGCAGCAAATTTACCGCCACTTGATGCGCTATGTATCGGAAGGCAAAGAAACGCCTGACTTTACGATGCCGAAAAGTGTCGTCAGAATGGGAAGCGAATTGTATATCCGCGGCCATATCGATACAGCGATTGATAAAAAATCCGTTACCCAGGATGCGCCGGCAAATGTTCACGCAGCGTATGATGCAAACAGCAAAAAAATTACGGTTACCTGGGATTATGAAGGATCAGGTGCAACCTTTAACGTCTCCGGCACAATAAACGGCAGCGCGGCGTCATTCGGTTCGACTTCAGGAAAATCGATCACCGTTGCCAATCCGAAAGCGGGCGCAACGTATGTCTTCAATGTCACCGCCACGGTAAATGGCGTGAAAAGCAAAGCGGCATCCGCCAGTGTAACGGTTCCGGGGGATAGCACGGACACGAAGGCGGATGATAACCAAAACAAGCAACCGGAAGACAATGCCCAAAAACAACCGGATGCAAACAATTCAAATACGAATAGCAATACCGGCACTGACACCAATCAGTCCGGCGAAAACAAAGACAACACCGGCTCAGACAAGGGAACAAACAGCGGCAATTCAAACGGCACCGGCTCGGAAAACAGCGGAAACGGCAACAGCAACAAAGATAACAACAACGGTCCAGGAAACAGTTCAGGCACTGGCCCTTCAAGCGGAAATGACAGACCGGCAAACAATGGAGCAGGCACTCATGGCAAGGGAAACAGCGGTTCAAACGGAAACCAAGGGACCAATACGAACGGCGGGAACAGTTCCAATAAAGGCGAAAACAGTTCGGGCAACACGTCCGCAAATAACAATACCGGTTCTAAATAAAAAAGCACGTGATTGATGACTTCCTGTGCTCCCGCCGGTTCGCACCAAAAAAGCATGGAGAATCAGTTCTCCATGCTTTTTGTATTGTTATTTCTTGTTCTCTTTCTGCTTCATCCGTTTCTTCCCTTCCCTGCACAGGTCAAGAAGCGGGCAGATTTCACATTGCGGGCGCTGGGCCTTACAATGGTAGCGGCCGAAGAAGATCATCCGGTGGTGCGTGATCGACCATTCTTCTTTCGGCACTTTTTTCATTAAGGTTTGTTCCACTTCCAATACACTGTCTTTGTAGCGGCAAAAACCGAGCCGTTTGCTTACTCTCTCCACATGGGTATCGACAGCAATGGCCGGAATGCCAAAAGCAACCGACAGGACAACGTTTGCCGTTTTTCTGCCGACGCCGGGCAGTTTCATTAGTTCTTCACGTGTTTGCGGCACTTCCCGCCCGTATTCCTCGATGAGCATCCGACAAAGTTTTTGGATGTTTTTTGCTTTGTTGCGGTATAGGCCGATCGACCGGATGTCCTGCTGCAGTTCTTCAAGCGGCACGGCAATATAATCATCCGGCGTTTTATACTTTTGAAACAGATTTTTTGTCACTTTATTGACGAGCGCATCGGTGCACTGGGCGGATAATGTTACCGCGATCAGCAGCTCAAAAGGATTTGAATGATTCAATTCACAGCGGGCATCCGGAAACATTTCCCCCATTGTCTCAAGGCAATGCCGGATTTGTTTTTTTGTCAGCATTTCTCAAACTCCTGTAACTAGTTTACATAAAATTATTATTGTCACCTTTATTGTTCGAGCCAGTTATAAAACGGCACCGGATTGGTCGTTTTCGGTTTTTCTGTTTGCGGTTTTGACGATTTACGGAAATTCCTTCCATATTCACGTGCTTCATCCACCGTCCGGATTCCGTTCTTTTTCCATTCAAACAAAATGCGGTCTATGTAGCGGAAATTCAGTTTGCCGGAGATGACGGCTTCGCGCAGGGCGGCTTTGATCAGATCAGGGGATTGCCCGTCCTGGTCAATCCACATCGCCAATGTTTCGCATTCGAGCGGCGACAGCGGCCTGCCAAACTCCTGTTCAAACGTGGTGTATAAATCGGTTTCTTCGTTTACGCTTTTTTCAAGCTCGTCCTGTTTTTTCTCATAGATAAATTCATCGGCGAGTTTCGCCCACAGCGGCATGATCGAATATTTTTCATACAGGATGCCACCTTCCCCTTCCCCTTCTTCAATGGACAAAAACTGATGCTGGATTAGACGCCGCAAAATCGAAACGCACATACTTTCCGGAATGGTAAGCCTGCCTGCCAGATCTTCAGGCGTCGGAAACGCATTTCCCTCTTTTAAAAAAGAATAAACTTGCAGCAAAAGCACAAGTTCCGTTTCATTCAGGCCAAGCTGTTTGTATTTTTTCAATAAGAGCTGGGGGACGGTCAATATCCCTTCTTCCCACCAGGCAAGCAAAAGATCTTTATCCATGTTGGACACCTCAATGTAAGTATAGCAGTTTAAAAACGGCAAGGGAATTGAAAAAAACATCTGAAAAGAAAAACGGCTGCACACCGTCAATGCAGCCGTTTTTTCAATTACGGATAGATCCGGTTTAAAAGCCTCGGGAACGGAATCGTTTCGCGCACATGCTCAACGCCCGAAATCCAGGCAACCGTCCGCTCAAGGCCCAGCCCGAAGCCGGAATGCGGAACAGAACCGTATTTTCGTAAATCAAGATACCATTTGTAAGCTTCTTCCGACAGATTGAAATCCTTGATCCGTTTCAGCAACAAATCATAGTCATTGATCCGCTCGCTGCCGCCGATGATTTCCCCGTACCCTTCCGGCGCAATCAAATCGGCGCACAGCACGACTTCCGGGCGCTTAGCATCCGGCTGCATGTAAAACGGTTTGATTGCAGCCGGATAATGCGTAATGAACACCGGCTTGTCGAAACTTTCGGCAATCGCGGTTTCATGCGGCGCACCAAAATCTTCGCCCCACTTGATATCCTCAAATCCTTTTTCATGGAGCAATTCAATTGCATCATCATACGTAATCCGCGGAAACGGCGCCGACACTTGTTCAAGCTTTGAAGTATCGCGGCCAAGCCGGTGCAGGTCGAGTTTGCAGTTTTCCAAAACGGACCGGACGATATAAGAGACATACTGTTCCTGTACTTTCAGGCTGTCTTCATGTTCATAAAAAGCCATTTCCGGCTCGATCATCCAAAACTCGATCAAATGGCGGCGCGTTTTCGATTTTTCGGCGCGGAACGTCGGGCCGAAAGAAAATACTTTCCCGAATGCCATTGCTGCCGCTTCCATGTAAAGCTGCCCACTTTGTGATAGATAGGCCTCTTCGTCAAAGTACTTCGTATGGAACAGCTCGGTCGTTCCTTCCGGCGCACTGCCGGTTAAAATCGGCGGGTCGATTTTCGTAAACCCGTGCGTATTGAAAAACTCATACGTCGCCCGGATGATCTCGTTCCGGATTTTCATGACGGCGTGCTGGCGGCGGGAACGGAGCCATAGATGCCTGTGGTCCATTAAAAATTCGGTCCCGTGCGCTTTTGGTGTGATCGGGTAATCTACGGCTTCATGAATGATCTCTATGCCGGTCACCTGGAGCTCGTAGCCGAACGGGGAGCGGGCATCTTCCCGGACTGTCCCGGTAACGTAAAAAGAAGTTTCCTGGCTCATCGATTTCGCCGTTTGAAAGACCTCTTCCCCGGCTTCGTTTTTTACGACAACCCCCTGGATAAAGCCTGTCCCGTCACGCAGCTCGAGAAAAGCAATTTTGCCGCTTGAACGTTTGTTGTTCAGCCAGACCCCGATCGTCACTTCCTCCCCGATATGCTGGTGTACTTCTGAAATGGTGATTTTCACGGTATTTCCCTCCAAAACAATTTCCGGCTTGTCTCCCATATGTACCGAAATCCATTATACTAAACAAAGGCGGAAAAAGGAAACAAGCCAAAGTTTCACGCTTTTTTCCGTGTTTCCACGAACTGTTTGATCCGCTTGAGCGCTTCTTCGAGATTTTCCAAAGAAGTGGCATAAGAAAGCCGGATATTGTTTTCCGCGCCGAAACCGGAACCCGGGACGACGGCAACGCGCGCTTCCTCGAGCAAAGCCTCCACAAATGCGTCAACCGTTTGAAACCCAGTCAGCTTTGCGGCTTCTTTCACATTCGGGAATAAATAAAAAGCGCCTTGCGGTTTGATGCAGGTAATCCCGTCAATTTCAATCAGCTGGTTAAAAACAGCATTGAGCCGTGCCTCGAAAGCCTGGCGCATCTCTTCCACGGTGCGTTCATCCCCGCTATATGCGGCGAGTGCCGCGAACTGGGAAGGCGTTGCCGGATTGGAAGTCGAATGGCTGGCAAGATTTGTCATCGCTTTGATGATATCCCCGTTTCCGGCCGCATAGCCGATCCGCCAGCCGGTCATGGAATGGGATTTTGAGACGCCGTTAATGATCACCGTCTGTGCTTTCAGTTCCGGTGAAATGGTGGCGATCGAGACATGCCGGCTGCCGCCGTACACCAATTTTTCGTAAATTTCGTCCGACACGATCAAAATATCGTGTTTCAGGCAGACTTCACCGAGTTTTTCAAGTTCTTCCCTTGTATACATCATGCCGGTCGGATTGCCGGGAGAGTTGAGTACAAACGCTTTTGTCCGCGGCGATATGGCTTTTTCCAGCTGCTCCGGCGTTATTTTATACTGGTTTTCTTCTTTGCCTTCTACAAAGACCGGGACGCCTTCTGCAAGCTTTACCTGCTCGGGATAGCTTACCCAGTAAGGAGACGGGATGATCACTTCATCGCCCTGGTCGAGCAGCACCTGAAACAATGTATACAAGGCGTGTTTTGCCCCGTTGGTAATGATGATTTCATTTGCTTTAAAGCCAAGCCCCTGGTCTTTTTGGAATTTTTCAATGACGGCCTCTTTCAGCGATGCCATTCCGCCGGCCGGGGTATACTTCGTCTGGCCGTCCAGCATCGACTGGTACGCGGCTTCGATAATCTCCCTCGGTGTATTAAAATCGGGTTCACCTGCGCCAAGGCCGATCACATCGATGCCTTGCGCCTTCATTGCTTTTGCCTTTGCCGTAATCGCCAACGTGGATGACGGCGTTAATGCACTTACCCTTGATGCTAGTTTCATACGATTCACCTCTCCAAACGGATCAATTGGATTTTTTTAAAAAAGGAACCTCATCATAGCCGAGGCTGTTTCCTTTTATATAAGCAACTTCCCAAATGGGAACCTGGCTTTCCATGCCGAGCCGCACAGATAAAATTTTATCCGGCTGCCTTTTCTGCACCACTTGTTTCACTGCATCCTGTTTTGAGATGCCGGTATTCAAGTCTAGGACGGTCACACGTTTCGGTTTCTTTTCAGGGATCCAAACCGCTTTTTTCTTCCCGCCTTTTCCTTTCCCCACGACAACATAATAGGTGCTTTTGCCATTGTAAAGATAAAATGCATCGGCAGCCCGGATGCCGGCTTCGCTTTTGGCAACAGCGACCGCTTTGTTGTAGGCTTCATGATACGGTTTCCGTGCTTTCCAATAAGTCTCTGCCGCAAATCCGGCTATCACGATGACCAAAATGCAAATCGAGATCAGTGCTTTTTTCATTCCGAACCCTCATTTTCCATGGCGTAAATCCTTTTAAGCAGAAATTGTCATTCATATCAGTTCCCATGCAGGCCATCCTAAGCTTAGAATCATTTCCTTCATCATTATACAGCAAAAATGAATGAAAAAATGATGCATTTGATCATTTTTCCGGTCTACCCTGTTTTGTGCTGCATTGTCGCAGCACTTTTTTTACAGCCAGCTTTCAATGACCTCAAGCGTCTCGTTCAGATCCAGGTGCCTGATGCGGACCGGCGGCAGAGACTTTGTGAACGCCGGCCCGTATGTGGCCGTTTCAATCCTCCGGTCCAGGACAAGAAAAATGCCGCGGTCATGACGCGTCCGGATAAGCCTGCCAAACCCTTGTTTGAACCTGAGCACGGCTTCAGGCAAGGCATAGGCGGAAAACGGGTTTTTCCCCTTTGCCCTGAAATAATCGGACTTTGCTTCAGTAACCGGTTCATCCGGGGGCAAAAACGGAAGGCGGGCCATCACAAGGCAGGAAAGGTCATCGCCAGGGATGTCGACCCCTTCCCAAAAGCTGCTTAAACCGAAAAGAATGGCTTTGTCAAATTTTTGAAAGCTTTTCGTTAACCTCGACCGGCTGCCGCTTGATATTCCCTGGGCGATAAACATATAATCTTCAAGCATTCCGCTTTCTTTCATCAGGTGGTACACGTTTTTCAGCAAATCAAAGGATGTAAATAAAATCATCATCCTGCCTTTTGTGGCCTCCGCAACGGCAAGCAGATAACCTGCCATTTTTTCCGCAAAGTCTTCTATACTGACGGATCCGATATCGGGAAGGTCGTTCGGGATAATAAACTGCACCTGCCTGTCGAACCGGAAAGGCGACGGAATGCGGACCGTTTTTGTGGTGTGCGCTAGCCCCGTCTCGTCCAGAAAATAGCGGAAGCTTCCGCCAACGGTCAATGTCGCGGAAGTAAGCACAACGCTCTTTTTTCGCGAAAAAAAAGCTTTTTGCAATGTTTCTCCGGCATGCACCGGCTGGCAATAGATGACAAGGCTGTTCGGGAGGGCGCGCAAATCCCCTTCCACCCAGACGACATTTTCATCCCCGCCGTTTTGGCCGGCGAAAATGGCCAGGTTGTCGCGCAAAAGGCGCCAATCTTCCAAAAAGCTGTACATTTCTTCGATAAAAGCGAGTGCCTGTTCTTTCATCTGTTTTTCGGAAAGCAACTGCGAAAGTCTTTCTTCCAAAGCCTGTGAAATCTCTTTCATGGACGCCCTGATCCGTTCCGTACAGAGCAGAACTGCCTGCCATGCTTTTTGTTTCCAATTTTCTTTTTTAATTCTTAATTTGATTTTCTGGTAACCATTTGTTTCCCGGTTCACGCGCATTACTTTTTGGGCAAGCATACCGAATAAATCATCGAGCTCAGCCTCAAGGCCCTGCAGGATTGCATCGCATTCAAACGCGTGCAGTCTGGCTTTTAGCCCATATTTTTCCATCATTTTTTCCAATTTGTAAAACAGTTGTTTTTGCTCATACAGACCAAGCCTTGCCATCATATATTTCATTTGGTTGTAACTTGCGCGTTTCCCGATCGTTTCCCGGGCCGCTTGTTCAAGGCGGTGGGCTTCATCAATGATGACGTATTGAAATCCGTCAAACACCGACTGGTCCCTTTCAAGTTCCGCGCACAGCATCGCATGGTTCGTGACGGCGATGTCAGCAGAGGCTGCGCAGGCTTTGGCGTAAAGATAAAAATCCCGCGATTTCCACGGATCTTTTTTATCCGTATGCCAGCCGTCCTGTTTAATCCGCTGCCAAAAATGTTTTCCGCCGCCAGATAAATGAAGCTCGTCAAGATCGCCGCTTTCTGTTTCGGTAAGCCAGACCAGGATTTGCATTTTGGCAAATACGGCGTCGTACTGCCGGTCCGGTTCTTTTAACGACTGTTCAAACTTAAACAAATGCAGGTAATGGCTCCTCCCCTTTAGCAACACGGTCCTGACCGGGGTTTTCAGCATCTGTTCAAGCCTTTTGATTTCCTTATTTAAAAGCTGGTGCTCAAGCGCAACAGTATACGTGCTGATTAACACCGGTTTCTGTTCCGAAATCGCTTGGAAAGCGGCCGGCACAAGATAGGCAAGGGATTTGCCGATGCCCGTGCCTGCTTCTAATGCGACATGCTCCTCAGCAGAAAAAGCTTCCCGGACATGGTCCATCATTTCAAATTGGGCGGGGCGCGCTTCCATCCCGGTACCTGAAGCCGCAAACCAGGATTCTTTTTCAACTGCATCCTGCGGGTAACGGCCAATCTCACGCGGTCCGTTATCCGGCGGGAGGATTTTCCGCTTTAATGCAATACCACGGTATACTTCCATATCCGGCGGCAAATGCTCGATATGCCGCCGTTTCTCTTCCAGTATATCCTCAAAAATGCCGGCAAGGTCGTTTTTCAAGGAATAAGAAAGCGGCACGAGTTGTTCAAGTGTGACGACAGGAAGGGACGCACACTTTTCCATGCAGGCAAGAAGCAGCTTTGCCGTCACAAAAGCATCACTGTCCGCCCGGTGCGGCCGTTCATGATAAAGAGACAAAGAATCGGCCAGATCCCCCAGTTTATAACTGTTCAAAGTTGGAAATGCAATTCTCGAAAATTCAACGGTGTCAAGGCTCGGCCCGCGAAACGGCGGAAACCCCGCAGCCTTTAATTCCTGCTGCAAAAACGGCAGGTCAAACAGCACATTGTGGGCGACAAATATGCTGTCTTCCAAAATTTCCATAATGCGCGGGGCGATCTCCGAAAATACCGGCGCTTCTTCAAGCATGCCGTTATCGATCCCGGTCAATTCCGAAATAAACGGCGGTACCGGCTTTTCGGGATTAACGAAGCTTGTAAATTGCGTTTTTATCTCCCGGCCTTCAACCACAACAGCGGAAAACTGGATGATGCGATCGCCTTTTTTTGCTGAATTTCCTGTTGTTTCAAGATCTACGACTACATAGCGCTGCATAACATCACCTGACTAAAAATAATTGCCCCGTTTCTTCCATATTGTACTATTTTAACATAAAATCGATCATTCGCCACAAGCAGATGCAGAAATTAAAAAACCGCCCTGCCGGAAAAAGCAGGTGCGGTTTTACCCTTACAAAATCGTGGAAGCCGGTTCTTCCGATAACATTTTTTCAATCCGGTTTTTTGCATCAAGCAGGACAATTTTCGGATGGTGGTTTTTCATTTCTTCTTCCGTCAAAAGGGCGTACGAAATGATAATCACAATATCACCGGGTTGTGCAAGCCGGGCGGCCGCGCCGTTCAGGCAGATGACACCGGATCCCCTTTCACCCGGGATAATGTACGTTTCAAATCGCGCCCCGTTGTAATTGTTCACTATTTGCACTTTCTCATTGGGCGCCATTCCCGCAGCATCCAGCAAATCCGCATCAATCGTGATGCTTCCGACATAGTTTAAATTCGCTTCCGTCACGGTTGCCCGGTGGATTTTTCCGTTCATCACAGTCCGCAGCAAAGCAATCTCTCCTATTCTCATGTTGTTTATTCTGCAAAAATGATATTATCGATAAGCCGTGCTCTTTCAAATTGGACGGCGACTGCGAGGATACAGCGCCCATGTATGGCATGGACCGGTTCGAGGTCAGGATATGAATACAATTCTACGTAATCGATTTTCCCGGACAGATGCGCGGAAAGATGCGCTTTCACAAGGGAAATCACTTTTTCCGGGTTTCTCTCTCCCTGTTCAACCGCTTTGTTTGCCAATTGCAAACTTTTGTATATTTCGGGTGCTTCTTTCCGCTCCGCCTCCGATAAATAGACGTTTCGCGAACTTTTTGCAAGGCCGTCCGGTTCGCGCACGATCGGGCACGGGACAATGTCAATGGGAAAATCCAAATCGCGAACCAAATTTTCGACAACGGCCACCTGCTGGGCATCTTTCAATCCGAAATAAGCGCGGTCCGGCTGAACGAGGTGAAACAATTTCGAAAGAACCGTCGCCACGCCGTCAAAATGGCCCGGCCGCTTTCTTCCGCAAAGGACATCCGTCCCTTTTGTCACTGTCATTTGAACCGATAAAGCGCGCGGATACATTTCTTTAACAGACGGGATAAACAATACATCAACGCCTGCTGCTTCCGCTTTATGCCGGTCCCCTTCCGCATCGCGCGGGTATCGGTCGAAATCTTCATTCGGCCCGAATTGGAGCGGGTTTACAAAAATACTCATGATGACAATATCGTTTTCTTTTCTTGCCTGCTTTGCCAGGGCGAGATGGCCTTCATGCAAGTAGCCCATCGTCGGGACAAACCCGATCGACTTGCCTTCTTTTTTATACCGGGATACAAGCGTCCGGATTTTCTGCTTCGTTTCTGCAACACTCATTACCTGCACGGTTTTCATTTTGCATGCCCCCCGTACAGTGTTGCCAGTTCTTCTTCTTTCATCGTGTACGTATGCTTTTCTTCGGGGAACGTCCGGTTTTTTACTTCCTGTACGTATTGGCGGAGCCCCGCGCGCATCACGGTATCCGCATCGGCAAATTGCTTCACAAATTTTGCCACTTTTTCGCTTCCGTATTTTACCAGGTCATGGAATACAAGGACCTGCCCGTCTACATCAAGGCCGGCCCCGATTCCGATGGTTGGAATGGAAAGTGCGGCTGTCACTTCTTCCGAAAGCTGCCGCGGGACGCATTCCAGGACGACAGCAAAAGCGCCGGCCTCCTCGCACGCTTTCGCATCTTCCAGCAGCTTTTTGGCGGCTTCCGCTGTTTTCCCTTGGACTTTATAGCCGCCGAAAATCCCGACCTTTTGCGGCGTCAGCCCGATATGAGCCATCACCGGGATGCCTGATTCCGTAAGCGCTTCAATTTGAGCCGCGACTTCTTTCCCGCCCTCCAGTTTTACGGCATGGGCACCGCCGTCCTGAATGATGCGGGCGCCGTTTTTTAATGTTTCTTCGCGGCTCAAATGGTACGACATAAACGGCATATCGGTGACGATAAAAGTGTTTTTCGCCCCGCGTTTGACCGCTTTCGTATGGTGGACCATGTCCGCCACGGTCACCGGAATGGTCGAATCATAGCCGAGCACGACCATGCCGAGTGAATCGCCGACAAGAATCATGTCAACGCCCGCTTCTTCCGCAAGCTTTGCAGAAGGATAATCATAAGCGGTCACCATTGCAATTTTTTCTTCTTGCGCCTTCATCTTCACAAAATCCGTCGTTTGTTTCATTTTCCAACACTCCTCACCTGTCATGGATTGACCGGTGCAGAGGAAACAAACAATTGGAAAAAGGAGCCCGTCACTGGACAGACGGGCTCCCTGTTGTTTCAATTGTTCATTTTGGCCCTCTGTCCCCGTCCGTTTAAGGATCAAGGCAGAATCTATTTTGTATAAAAAGCTGAATTGGTGTAGTTCCGAAATAGATACTACCCAAGTTGATTATAGCAGGAATGGCCAGATTGCGCTATATCCGGCCAAAAATTTTGTCAATTTTTTAACGTTCGATTTCAATATCTGCGGAGTAAATGGCATGCATCTGTCCGTCTTCCCCTTCAAGCTGGAGCACGCCGTCATCCGTGATGCCGACCGCACTCCCTGAAATATCCCCTTTTAACGTATGCGCCGTGATTTTTTTCCCTGCCACATTGGCATAGCTTTCCCATAAAATTTTAAGCGGCGCAAAACCGTTTTGGAGATAAATTTCCTCGTATTTTTCCAATTTCTCAAGGATGCGCTGAATGAGCAGCGCGCGTTTTACTTTTTTACCAGAAGCAAGGGAAAGGGATGTTGCGATCGATTTTAAGGGGTCCGGGAAATCGGTTTCGTTTACATTGATCCCGATCCCTGTGATCACCGCCTGGATCCGATCCGTGTCCGCTTCAAGCTCTGTCAGGATCCCTGCGCATTTTTTTCCGCCGATTAACAGGTCATTCGGCCATTTGATCTCCGGCACAATCCCCGCTGTTTCTTCGATTGCCTGTGCGACCGCAACGGCGGCAATGAGCGTAAACGGGGGCGCCATTTGCGGCGGAAGATCCGGCCGCAGGACAATACTCATCCAGATACCGGTATATTTAGGGGAATACCAGGACCGCCTGAGCCTGCCCCTTCCTCCCGTCTGCTGCTCTGCAATCACAAGCGTGCCATCAGGACAGCCTTCCTGTACGAGCTGGTGCGCAAGCCGCTGGGTAGAATCGATCGTTTCCCGGTAATGAATGTTTCTTGCAAGCCGTTTTGTCCCGAGCCCGTACCGGATTTCATTTTTCGTCACTTTGTCGCCCGTTCCTTTAATCCGGTAGCCTTTTTTCCGAACCGCTTCCAATTCAAAGCCTTCTTTGCGCAGCTCTTCCATATGCTTCCAAACTGCCGCCCGCGAGCAGTTCAGCTTTTTCGCCAGCGTTTCTCCCGATACAAAGCCGTCCCCAGCTTCCGTTAGCAATTCTATTATTTTTTCTCTTGTGGATATTTGCACAAAACCCACCTCCGGATTGCCTCATATTGGTTTTCGATTTCGCCGTTTATCAGCGCTTTTTCAATCTCACGGAGCATTTCTTTCAGCCACGGGCCGCCTTTTTTCGAAAAAAGCGCCATCAGCTTTTTCCCGTCGATTGCCAGCTCGCTGCGGTTTTTCACCGGCAATTTCTGGAAAGCCTGCCGGAGAGCGGAAATGCGGGGCGCCGGGTTTTCGCGGCGAAAAGCACAGAAAACCGCTTCAGCATCCAATGCCGTTTGTTCGCCAGCATCGTAGAGCATAAGCGGATCCCACTTTCGCCCGGCGCGCATCCTGAAAAGGCTGAGCGTACGCACGATGGCTTTCCGTTTTTCATTCGGCAGTTTCCATTTTCGCAAAAAAGCGTTGGCATCTTCCGGGTTCGCGGCGGCAACAAGGTACACCCAAAGCTGCTGTTCTGACAATTCGTTTAACACCGGGTGCAGGACGGAAAAAAGCTGTGCTTCCCTGTCGCAAAGACCGGGGAGAAACCCCAGCAGCCCGGTTTCCTGAAGCAGTTGAAGTGCTTCATACGGATGCTCTCCTTCCAGCAATTTGATGAATTCCTGGGTTATCCGCTCAACAGCAATATGTCGGATAAGCGGTGCATGGCGCTTGATGGCCTGCTTCGTCCCGGGTTCAATACCAAAACCGAGCTGACTTGTAAACCGGGCGGCCCGCATCATCCGGAGCGCGTCTTCCCGGAATCTTTCTTCAGGGGATCCGACCGTTTCAATCCGCTTCATCCGGATGGCTTCACTGCCTCTAAACGGATCAATCAGTTTCCCGTTTTTATCCATCGCCATCGCATTCATCGTGAAGTCGCGCCGTTTTAAATCTTCAAGCAATGAGTCCACATATTCAACCGATTCCGGACGCCGGTAATCTTTATAGGCCGACTCGGTCCGGAACGTCGTGATCTCGTACTGGTTTCCTTTATATAATACAAGCACTGTTCCATGTTCAATGCCGATGTCAACAGTATGTTTAAAAAGCGCCTTTACCTCTTCCGGTTTCGCCGAGGTGGCAATATCGACATCGTGCACCGGCCGCCCGAGCAGGCTATCGCGGATCGAGCCCCCGACAAAAAAAGCTTTGAACCCTGCGTCTTCAAGCGTCCGGATAATGGGAAGCGCCGTCTGAAATGGCGGGAGCATGTCCATCAACCTCATTTACCGTTTGTTCATATATTTGTTCGTATTGTTTCAAAATGTTGCGGGAATAAAATTTCTCTTTTACCGTCTTTTCGCACGCTTTCGAAAATGCAGCATAAAGGCCTGGATCCTCAAGCAGCCGGACGGCTTTTCGGGCAACGTCGCTCACATCACCCAACGCGCACAAATAGCCGTTCACCCCGTCTGTGATGACTTCCGGAATGCCGCCGACCCGGGTGCCAATGCACGGGACACCGCACGCCATCGCTTCAAGCGCAACAAGGCCGAAACTTTCCTTTTCCGATAAAAGCAGCATCAGGTCGCTGATTGCGTACAACTCCTCGAGCCGGTCCTGCTTTCCTAAAAACAAGACATCTTTTTCTATACCGAATTGGGCAACGAGCCGGGAGACGACAGTCATTTCCGGCCCGTCGCCGACAAGGAGCAGTTTCGCCGGCATTTGTGCCCGCACTTTCGCAAAAGCCTTGACGACATCGGGCACGCGCTTTACCGCCCGGAAATTGGAAACGTGAATCAGCACTTTTTCCTTTTCCGAAATGCCGTAATCCTGTTTTAAATGGCCTGCCTCCCTTTTCCGGTATACGCGTTCATCGACAAAATTATAAACCGTCGAAATGTTTTTCTGCGGCCGGATCAAATCGTACGTTTGCCGGACGAGCGCTTCAGAAACGGCCGTTACTGCATCCGACTGTTCAATCCCGAACCGGATGGCGGAAACAAGCGACGGGTCATACCCGAGCACAGTGATGTCCGTGCCATGCAGGGTGGTCACGATTTTCATCCGGGTGCCGGCCATCATTTTGCCGAGAATGGCGCAGATGGCGTGTGGAATTGCATAATGGACATGGAGCACATCCAGCTTTTCCCTTTCCGCCACTTCTGCGATCTTAGAGGCAAGCGCAATATCATAAGGCGGATATTGAAAGACGGCGTACTGGTTCACTTCCACCTGATGGGTATAAATATTCGGGTACATTTTATTGAGCCGAAACGGGACACTCGAGGTAATAAAATGGATCTCGTGGCCGTTTTCGGCAAGCAGCTGGCCGAGTTCCGTTGCAATGACGCCGGATCCGCCTACGGTCGGATAGCACGTAATCCCGATTTTTAACTTTTTCATAAGTCGAGCACATCCAAATTCACAAGAACCGGTTTTTTGCTTAAAAACCCTTCTGCATATTTCACCCCGAGCTCTTTCCCGAACATCCTCTCACGCGCGGTGACCGCTTCAATATAGCCATCCGTAAGCGGTGTATGGACACTTCTTTCCCGTATCGAAAACTGGCTTTCATAGGCATGGAGGCTCTCAAGTTTTTTGTCCATAAAGTTGGTGACATCGACGACAAAATCGGGCGGATGAAAACCGTTTACCATATAAAAATAAAGATGTTTCGGTTTATGGGAAGGAAGATCCGGTTCAGAACGGTATTTCCCGATGCCGGCCGAAAAAAAGGCTTCCTCTGTAAGCCTGCCGCAGTTACCGTGATCGGGATGGCGGTCTTCATGAAAAGGCGCAAACACGACATCCGGCTGAAACTTCCGGATGACACCGGTAACGGCACGGATAGCGTCCGCTTGCATAAAAAGGCCGCGGTCTGGCAATTTCAGCGTTACTCTTTCTCTAACCCCGAGGCAGGCTGCCGATTTTTGCGCCTCTTTTTTGCGGTTTTCAACCGTCCCGTTCGAAGACAGCTCCGCTTCTGTCAAATCGCATATCGCAATTTTTTTCCCCATTGATGCCCATTTGGCAATAGATGCCGCCATGCCGATTTCGACATCGTCGGCATGGGCCCCGAAAGCGAGAATATCCACCTTGCCGGCCATTTCCTTTCCTCCTTCCGGTTAATCCAAAATATTTTCGAGCCCGTAAACAAATGTATTGAGGTTCATCACCGTTTCAACGGCTACTTTCACCCCTGACATGAAAGAGGCGCGATCCATCGAGTCATGGCGGATCGTAAGCAGCTGGCCGTCCCCGCCGAACAGCACTTCCTGGTGGGCGACAAGGCCGGGCAGGCGGACGCTGTGGATATGCATGCCTTCAAAATCCGCGCCTCTTGCACCTTGTAATGTTTCTTTTTCATCCGGATGCCCCTGTGTTTTTTTTCTTCTTGCTTCCGAGATCATTTGCGCCGTTTTTACGCTCGTGCCGGACGGGGCATCTTTTTTCCGGTCATGGTGTAGCTCGATGATTTCCACATCCGGGAAATATTTCGCCGCCATTTGCGCAAATTTCATCATCAGCACTGCCCCGATTGCAAAATTTGGTGCAATGATACAGCCGATTCCTTTTTGTGCGGAAACAGCCTTTAGTTCTTCCAGTTCCGCATCGGTAAACCCGGTCGTCCCGACAACCGGGCGGACACCATGTGCAAGGGCCGTTTTCGCATGGAGGAACCCTGCTTTCGGCACCGTCAAATCAATCCATACATCCGCCGGGCAATTTTCAAGGCATGCTTCCGGGTCGGTATACACCCGGACCGGTTCGCCGTTATAATCGGATACATCATTGAACAGTTTGCCATCAAAAGTCCTGTCCACTACGCCAACGAGTTTAAAATGTTCCGTCCGCTCGATCAGCCGGACCGCCTCGCTCCCCATTTTCCCGCGGGCCCCGGCAACAATAATCCGAATATCATCCATGTTTCATTACTCCTCCTGCTCTTTTCGCGTCCATCTGTCTTTATCACGCGTGTTAAATTTCTGCAAAACCATTGTATGGGCTTCCTGTAAATCAATATGTAAAGCATTTGCCATGCAAATGACGACAAACAGCAAATCGCCGAGCTCTTCTGCTACGGTTTTCGGCTTCTCATCCGGTTTTTTCGGTTTTTCCCCGTAATAATGATTGATTTCGCGCGCCAGCTCCCCAAGTTCTTCCGTCAGCCTTGCTGTAAGCGCAAGCGGACTGAAGTACCCTTCTTCAAACTGGCTGATATAATCATCGACTTCTTTTTGCATTTGCCGGATCGATTTGTTTTCTGCCATTTTCATCCCCCAATCCTGTAATCCTCTTCCATGTTAGCCAAAAACGGCAGATTTTACAAATCATATATTTGCTTTTCTCTCTGCCTGATTGCCCTTTTGTACCGCTTTCGCTATAATGGGAACGCCGGATATATACCGGGGAAGGAGGATACGGATTATGCTGAAAAAGAAAAACATTTTTTTTATCCTGCTCGGCTCTTGCATCTTTGCCTTTGGCATTGTCCATTTTAATATTCAGAACCATCTGGCGGAAGGCGGTTTTACCGGAATTACGCTGCTGCTTTACTATTTATTTCATATCAACCCCTCTTACTCCAATCTGATTTTGAATATTCCCGTATTTTTTGTGGGATGGAAGCTACTTGGAAAAAAATCGTTTTACTATACACTGGTCGGGACGGTCGGCTCCTCTCTTTTTTTATGGATTTTTGAGAAGAAACATTTCCATATTCCGCTTCGCGATGATATGTTTCTTGCGGCGCTGTTTGCCGGGGTATTTATCGGCGTCGGTCTCGGCATTATCTTCCGCTACGGGGGGACATCTGGAGGCGTCGATATCATTGCCAGGCTCGTGTTTAAATATAAAGGCGTGGCGATGGGCAGGACCATGTTCATGTTCGACGCATGCGTGATTACGCTGTCGCTTATCACCTATCTGCATTACCGTGAAGCGATGTACACGCTCGTTGCCGTTTTTGTCGGCTCGCGTGTTGTCGATTTTCTGCAGGAGGGGGCCTATACGGCAAGAGGCGCTTTTATCATTTCGGACAAGCATGATGAAATTGCCGAGAAAATTATGAAGCAGATGGACCGCGGCGTTACGGTTTTTCGCGGGCACGGTATGTTCACGAAACAGGACCGGGATGTACTGTACTGTGTCGTCGGAAAACATGAGGTGTCCCGTTTAAAAGGCATTATCCATTCCGTTGACCCCCATGCCTTTGTGTCGATGATGGAGGTCCATGATGTGCTCGGGGAAGGCTTTACACTCGATGAGAACAAACAGCCGATTGAAGATTAAAAAAGAGCTGCCGCGGCAGCTCTTTTTTAAATCTGTTTTTCAAAATGCAGGCGTTTGTTGATCAGGTAGATGACCGGCATACCAATCAGCATCACAGCAAGTTCACCGATCCCTGCCGTCAGCCAGCCGAAAAAGAAAGGCACGCCGTTAAACCATTGCATTTCCCATGCGATAATAAACATGGAGGCCGTAAAAGCAATGGAATTAAGGATCATCTGCCCCCAGACGCCCTTTATAAACCGTGCGGATAAAATGGTAATCGCAAGCGCAAGGACGGACTGACCCGTGCCGATGAACATATCATACTTGATCGGCGAGAAAAACAAGTTTGAGAGAAAAACGCCTAATACAATGCCAATCATATACTTCTTGTTAAACACAACGAGATGGTTAAAAATTTCAGAAACACGGAACTGGATGTTCATAAACGCAAGCGGCTGAATAAAAAATGTCACCGCAATATACAGCGCGGCGACAATCCCGTTGACGACGAGTGTTTTCAGTTTCATATGCATCTCTCCTTAGTTTTTTTACGTGGGATGGTTTCGAACCACGGGTTGGAAACAACCAAACTTCTTTATTATAATGCAAACTAGAACATGCAGCAAGACAAAAAAAGCTTTCCGGGTTGCCGATTCACCCCGGAAAGCTTTTCGTACTGTTAATTATTGTTGTTATTGCCGTTTAAGTTGGTAAAGATGAGGATTAAACGCAGCAGTTCAATGACCGCAACAGCCGCGGCAGCCACATATGTGAGCGCGGCAGCCGATAACACTTTGCGCGCTTCCCTTTCTTCCCCGCCGCGGACAATGCCGAGCGATGTGACTTGTGCAAGCGCACGGGACGATGCATTGAATTCAACCGGCAATGTCACAAGCTGAAACAACACGGCAAGCCCCATGAGAATGATCCCGAGCAGGAACATGCCTGTCGCATGCGTGAACATCCCGATCAAAATAAAAATCCAAGAGGCATTGCTGCCGATATTCGCCACAGGCACGAGGCGGTGACGGAAACGGAGCGGCCCGTAATTGACTTTATCCTGAATGGCGTGTCCGCATTCGTGCGCCGCAACAGCAGCCCCCGCAATCGAACGCCCGTGGTAGTTGGCAGTCGACAAATTGACCGTTTTGTTAATCGGATTGTAATGGTCGCTTAGAAAGCCGCTGTGTTCCAGCACTTTCACATGGTATAAGCCATTTTCGTCCAAGATCATCCTTGCCACCTCGGCGCCTGTCATGCCGGATGCATTTGCGACCTTTTCATACTTGCTGTATGTGTTTTTTACCTTCAGCTGGGCCCAGATCGGAATGATTGCCAAAATGAGATAGTAAATCAAAAACGACATTTGCCACCCTCCATACCCTCCATGGTAATCTTACCTTTATTGTATCCGAATAAGGTCAAAAGGTCAATCCATATGATCGGTCTCGTGACGCTCTTCTTTTTGCCCTTTGTATTTTCTCCATCCGACATACGATAAAGTAAGAATGATGATGCTGCCGGTGGAAATCATAATCCACCAGAGGGAGGGGTCGGCTTCATCTTCCTTCATGGCTTCAAACAGCTGCTTCAAATCTGTCCGGAGCGCCTCCAGTTCCTTTTTTCCGGACCCGCTGCCTGCCACCTTGTCCCGATAACGATCAATATAAGCGATTTTCGAATCGAGCCGCTGTATTTTTTCAACCGGCAGATCCACTCTTAAACTCGGCTCGATCACTGCATATTGTTTGAGGAACAGGTTTAATTTTTCGTTGTACGTTTCGCGCTTCCCTGTTGCGGCTGCTTTTTGCACCTCTGTAAATGAAGACATCACCGGCCCTTCCATCTGCGTCCAGAGCGGCTGATACTTCGATTGGATCGCATCCACCACGAGCCGGAATGACGTGCAGGCATCCACTTTCTCCTCAGGCTCTGCGCTTACTTTCGTCAACGCCTTTACCGCTTCATCATGGGTGACGGTCAAAACTCTCAATTCATCCATCGTTAAACGTTTATTTTTAAACGATTGCCTGGAAAATGTTTTCGAAAATTCATTCAGCACATTTTTTGCTTCTGCATATTGCCCGTTTTTCGCCAGCTGCAATGCCTCGTCGCTTAGGTCATTTAAATGTGCCAAAGCATCATCCGAACCTTTTGCAAAACTTTTTCCGGCAAAACTTAACATGAACACACAAAGAAGGATCACTACTTTTCTCCTCATCCTTGTCCCCCCTCATACTGTTACTAACTTATGAAGGGAGGGACAAGAGTAGACCATAAAAACAGCCCGGCGTCCATTTCGGGGATTCCTGCTTTCTGCCGACGGAAAAAGCGATTTAAAGTTCGAGGCGGAGCCGCCTTTTGTGCACGGCAAACCGGTATGCAAGCAAAAGAGAAAGGATGCTCAGCCAAAAGGTAAAATAGCCGATTTCACGGATATACCGGTATACATCTTCGTACCGGGGAAACTGCATAAAAACGTAGTCAATAATATCATTGTGCAAAGTCCATACCGCCGCAACCAAAAGATGCTTCCATTTGAATTGGTAAAACGGCGCATACAATATTCCCTCTATCGCCATTGCCAAATGGGAAGCCATCAGCATATATCCCTGCCGTGGCAATGAGCCGTTTACGATCAATACGAGAAGGTTCATCGCAACCGCCCAAATCCCGTATTTAAAAAGCGTCACCATTGCAAGTGCCTCCACATACGGCCAGTGTTTCCGCCATAAAAAGGCAAGCAGCACAAACAGAAAGAACAGGCTTGCGGTCGGGCTGTCCGGGACAAACAGCCAAAACGCAGGCGGCGTATCGCGAAGCTGCCACCCGTACCAAATGTAACCATAAATGGTCCCTGCAGCATTGGCTAAAAAAAGCATCCAAAGGACACGCCTGTCTGCCAGCGCCGCATACAATGCCGGTACATTCATCGTCTTCCCCCATTTCAAAAAAGATAGATTCATTTTAACAAAACAGAAAGCACGAAAAAAGCCGGCTTCTGCCGGCTTTTTTTGCTTTTATTTCGATTTTAGCCCGGCGATATAATCCGCCAGTTTTTTCAAATCCTGATCCGAGCCTTTAAATTGGTTAGGCGGCATTTTCCCCTTGCCTTTTTTGGCGATTTTTGCGATTTCATCCGCACTTAAGCCTGTGCCGACTAAAGAAGGGGCTGCCGCACTGCCCTGGAGATTTTCTCCGTGGCACGTCACACACGTCTGCTTGGCAAATATTTTATAGCCTTCTGCGTTTTTGTCAATGGCAACCTGTTTCACGATTTTCCCCTGCTCTTTCGCTTTTTTCCAATCGTGGTGGGCCGCCGCTTCCCATGTCAGGTAGAATATTGCACAAACCGCGAGCAGCATAAACCCGGTTGCAAGGGGCCTGTCAAGCGGCCGCCGCTTAGGGCCGCGGTCAATAAACGGTGCCAACAGCAGTGCAAGAAAAGCAACGCCCGGGATCGCGAGCCCGATCACCTGGTACGGGCCGGAAGAATAAGTATACTTTAATAGTTCATACAGGAATAGAAAATACCAGTCCGGCATCGGAATATAACTCGTATCCGTCGGGTCCGCAATTCGTTCAAGCGGCGACGGGTGTGCGGCAGTGAGACATAAAAAGCCGACGAGAAAAACAGCGCCGACGAGCCACTCTTTCAGCAAAAAGTTCGGCCAAAAAGCTTCCGTTTTACCGGGATACTCCGAGTAATCCTTAGGAATATTCGGTTTGCGGTCCGCATTAATTCTGGAATCACCAACAAATCTCATTCCTTTTCCGCGATGCATCCTTCCCCCTCCTTTTGCCCGTTATGGATACTTATTCATTACAGCGGTCCGGAAATTCCCTGCTTGCGGATCATCAAAAAATGGGCTGCCAAAAGCAGCATCAGCACCGCTGGCAGGAAAAAGACATGGATGGCAAAAAATCTCGTCAGCGTCTGGGCACCGACAATATCCGGATGGCCGGCCAAAAGCGTTTTAATATACGGCCCGATAAACGGCACCGAATCCGCAATCTGCAGGCTGACTTTTGTCGCAAAAAGCGCTTTCATATCCCACGGAAGCAAATAACCGGTGAGGCCGAGCCCGAGCATGACGAAAAAGATGAGCACGCCGACAATCCAGTTCAGCTCGCGCGGCTTCTTGTATGCGCCCTGGAAAAACACCCGCAGCGTATGTAAAAACATCATGACGATGACGAGGCTTGCCCCCCAGTGGTGCATTCCTCTCACAATCTGGCCGTATGCCACATCATGCTGCAAATAATAGACAGAGTGCCAGGCATTTTTAATATCCGGAACATAGTACATCGTTAAAAACATACCCGACAGAATCTGGATGGCTGTTATAAAAAAAGTGAGCCCCCCAAAACAATAGACAAAAGCGGAAAAATGGTGCGCCGGGTTGACATGCTCCGGCACTTCATGGTCAGCAATATCCCGCCAAAGCGGCGTAATATCAAGGCGCTCGTCGACCCAGTCATACAATTTGCTAAGCATCTCTTCCCCCTCACTTCACATATGGATTTTTCTGCGGTTTGCCCAGGTACAGATAGCCGCCCTTTGTTTTGACAGGGTATGCATCCAAAGGCGCGGAAGGTGGTGTTCCCGGTATGTTTTTCCCGTTTTTCTCATACCGTCCGCCGTGGCAGGGGCAAAAAAACTGATTCGGATGCGCTTTGTTCGTATTCCAGTTCACGGTACAGCCAAGATGTTTGCAAACCGGTGAAAGCGCCACAATATCGCCTTTACTGTCTTTATACACCCAGGCCGTCTGGGTGACATCCGACTTATACCAGCCGTCCGTCTGTTCGTATTTAAAATCGACACGCACCGGTTCGCTCTTAATATCAGAAACTTTCAATTTGGTTGGATGAAAGTCGCCGGCTGCTTCCGCCTCGAGCACCGGGTCGACGGCAAAACGGAGCATCGGCATCAGCGCACCCGCAGCCATAAATCCGCCTACGCCCATCAGCGTGTAATTTAAAAACTGCCTCCTTGACACCGGATCTTTTTTGCTCAACCTGTTCCCCCCCTTACAGAACTGTTGGTTTCCTAATATTTTCAAGATGTAGCAAATACACTCTTATGATAAAACAAAGATATTTGCCGGTCAATGAATATTGTCTATTTTATGTCAAGTATCTTTCTACTCGAAATAAACTGATATTTTAATATAACTTTTTCAGTTTTCTCCCCATGACCGGACAATAATGGAGATAAGCTGTTTTACCTGTTCATCTACAATGGCATCCTGCTGTTTTTGTTCCATATGTTCAAGTGGGACAGCCGGTAGCCAGACCACATTTCCGTTCAGTTCGGCCTGAAGCCTTTGCCAGCCGGGATCGCTGGTCAAATAAAAAATATGCCGGAACCCGCTTTCAGTCAATTCGGCTTCCCATGACTTGATGGCAGGCCCCGCACTGTCCGGGATCGTCTGCTGCAAATAAGGGAAAGCGGGCAGCAAAACAATCCGGCCTTTAAATTGCGACTCGAGGCAGCCTGCGATCATCTGGATCCATTCATATCCGGAAGCGAGCTGTCGGATATGGTCTCCGAATGAAACCGGGACAAGCGGCAGGACTGCCGTGTCAATAAAGTAACGTTCCTGTTGATACAATTCCATGTCTTTTGCACGCCAGCGCACAGATGATACCCCTTTCATTTTCCCCGCGGGCAGAAACCGGAAAGATTAATCATCCAGTTTTTTCATCTCCCCGCTTAATTCGACAAAACGGCCGTAATCTTTCTCATCGAGCGCTTTGTCGATTTCTTCCCGCAGTTTATTCCGTTTAAAGTCTTTCATGCTTTTTTCCAATAATTTTTCCGCCATTTGCCGGTCTGTCTCGTTTATATGGAGATCTTTCGGCATATACGGGTTTTCTTCAAGCACAGCCGCATACTGGTACGATAAATGGGATTTTTTGAAATTGAGCTGGATATAAATGTCTTCCTCACGGTTCAGCCGGATATCATGGAAAGACTTTTCCGCATCCGTTGTCATAATATTATCTTTATAAAAGCGGAACGGCACATTGTCCACGCAATGCGTCGACATGATAATGCCGCGCGGGCAAAGATGCGCTTCCTCGACGAAATGGACTTTTTCCATCAGCTGGTCGTGGCTCATTAAATAATTCAAAATCCAGACTGACTCCCGTCTTTTTAATTGGTAATGATTTAAAAACCAACGGATAAACTCCTTTTTCTCGTTGATTGAAACAGGGGTGAGAGCCATCGTAATCCCTCCTCTGCAAATTGAATGGCCGTGTTTACAGCGGGCAGCTTTTTTGATAAAACATTGGTTTACACCTTCATTATACCTTTTCCCGTCTAAACCGCCTACGAAAAAGTCCGGCAACGATGGCCGCAATTAATTTCCGTCTTCAAGCCTTTCAAGAAGTGCAATCCATTCATCATTTGCCGGATCTTCGCGCAAAAGCTTTTGGAAAATGCCGTAAGCCTCTTTCCTTCTCCCTTCTTCAATCAGGAAATAACCGTAATCCTCCAGAAACACCGTGTCGTTTTGTAAATCATTATATGCATATCCATAATACTTTAATGCCTGAGAATATTCTTCCAAATGCTTAAGCGATATGGCCAGATCCCAGTAAAGCCGAGGGTCGGTATCCCCTTCTTTTTCCATGCTGAGGGCCCGGTCACGGACTTCTTCGTACCGCTCCTTTTGAAGCAGCAGCTCGTTGTAGGAAAGGGCCGCATCCAAATAGCCGGGATCCAGTTCCAGCGCTTTTTTAAAATAATTTTCCGCTTTTTCCTCATCGCCTGCTTTTGTAGCCATTTTTCCAGCAAAATGATAAAGTTCTTTATCATACTCGTCTTCTTTTATGCCCTTTTCAGCAGCAGCAAGCGCTTCTTCCGGCATTTGTTCGTGCTCATATGCACGGCCAAGATACAGGTAAAGCGGATGGTAGCCGGGATCCGTTTCCCGCAATTCTTCAAACAGCTCTATCGCTTTTTCATAAAATCCTGCCTGGTACGCGGTTAAGGCATATCCAAATAATGTGTTCGCCTCAAAGCGGCCTTCCATCGCATGCTCATATTGGTGCAAGGCCTCTTCAAACGCGCCCGCTGCGCTCAGCACTTCTGCAAGGCGCCCGTGGATGTTTGTATCCGCAAATGTATCGATCCCTTTGCCCAAAAGCCACTCATATTCACGGGAAGCTTCCGCATATCGGGCACAGGAAGCGTAAAACTCGGCAAGCGCAAAATGGATGACAGGTTCTTCCGGCAAAAGCGATGCAGCTTCCATCAGTTTGTTTTCGCTGACCTCATACAGGCCCTGCATTTGATACAAATCCGCAAGCAAAAGCAGTGCACGCGGGTAATCGGGGTCCGTCTCCGGAATGCGGTCGAGGTATAATATGGCTTCTTCTTCATTGTCCATATCAATAAGCGTTTCCGCCATTAAGATCACAAGCTCGCCGTCATCCGGATAAGACGCAAGCAAATCTTTATATAATTGCTGTGCTTCATTCAGAAAACCGAGGCCCTCAAGTTGCCCGGCAAGCGCATATTTCTCTTCGTCCGTGCCGAGCGCGAGAAAATCTTCAAATGTTTTTTTCGCCTCCTCGAGCCGGCCTTCTTCCAAATGATCCAACAATTGTTCCATTAAGCTCATGAAAATCTTCCTTTAATCTTTGATGTGTTTCCTTTTGCTGAACCTTTTGCAACGTTAGCCGCGGGATTTTTGCAAAGCCAGAATCTTGCAAAGCCAAAATCCCCGGTTGCCGCTAAAAGCGCTCCCCCGGTCCCCTGGTAAAATGGCAATCGCCCTTTCCCTGGAGCCCACTTGCCTGCAGGAAAAACCGCGGGTGGCCTTTGGCTAAATCATAATGAATTTTGAAGGCCAGGGCAAATCATTTGCCTTTCCGGGTTCCCTGTTTAAGTATTTCTCCGCCGTGCATGAAAATCCCTTTTTTTCACAGCAAAAATAAAGCGGGGCACGGGATTTTGAATTTCCGCACCCCGCTTTTCCACGGGCATCATGATCAAGCTGTTCTCTGTTATCCTGAAAACAGGCGCCGGCTGATTTTCATTCTTTTGCTGGTGCCTGTTTTCAATAGGCGTCTAAAGCCGTTACAGAACGGATTTCAGATCATCAAAAAACTGCGGGTATGATACGGCGATTGCTTCCGCCCCTTTCAGGCAGACAGCATCCTTTGCCACAAGTGATGCAACGGCAAGCATCATCCCGATTCTATGATCCCCGTGGCTTTCCACCGTCCCGCCTGAAAGCCGGCAAGGGCCTTCAATGATCATGCCATCCGCTGTCGCTTCAATATGGGCGCCCAGTTTCTTTAATTCCCGGACAACCGTGTCAATCCGGTTTGTCTCTTTCACTTTCAGTTCTGCGGCATCTTTTATGACCGTCCTGCCTTCCGCCTGTGTAGCAAGAAGGGCAATGATTGGAATTTCATCAATGAGGCGCGGAATCAGCCCGCCGCCGATTTCAACGCCTTGTAAAGCAGCCGGACGGATCACCAACGTGCCTGTTTGCTCGCCGTCAGATGGGGCATGTGTTTCGATCACTTCCATATCCGCGCCCATTTGCTTTAAAACGTCAATGATCCCGGCACGGGTCGGATTGAGCCCGACATCCGGCAAGACGATTTCACTCCCGGGCACGAGCGAAGCAGCAGCCATAAAAAAGGCGGCGGATGAGATATCGCCGGGCACAACGATCTCCGTGCCATGGAAAACCGTGCCGCCCCGGACGGAAATCGTTCTCCCTTCCGTCCTGACCTCGCCGCCAAATGCCCGGATCATTCGTTCAGTATGGTCGCGGGTGGGCTGCGGCTCATGCACGATTGTAGTGCCGTCTGCCTGAAGACCGGCTAAAAGAAGCGCGGATTTTACCTGCGCGCTTGCAACAGGCAGCCGGTATTCGATTCCCTGAAGCGCCCCGCCCCTTATAGAAAGAGGGGTGAAATTGCCGCCCATTCTTCCGTCAATGTGCGCGCCCATTTCGCAAAGCGGTTTTGTGACGCGCTGCATTGGGCGCTTTGCAATCGATTCGTCGCCGGCAATGACCGAATGGAAGGGCCGGCCGGCAAGAAGACCGAGCATCAGGCGGGTCGTCGTACCGGAGTTTCCGGTATCGAGCACCGTTTCCGGCTCCGCCAAACCGTCCCATCCTTTTCCAGCAATCACCACCCGGGTGCCATCCCGTTCGATCGGCACGCTCATTTGCTGAAAACAATGAATGGTGCTCAAACAGTCGGCGCCGGGGAGAAAATTTTCTACCATCGTTTTTCCCCTGGCGACAGCGGCAAACATAACCGACCGGTGGGAAATCGATTTATCCCCCGGAACTTTAATCGTACCTTTTAACCCTGTTTGCGCGGGTGCCAATTTTTCCATTGCAGCCACCACCTTCTATTGGATATAGACTTCATGCGGGGTTTCTTTTTTTAAAAGATTCATGGCTAGATCGCGGTCGTTTTCCGAGCGAAAACTGATCCGGAGCACGCCGTATATATCTTCCCGCGCCTCAAGGATGCGGATATTCGTAATAGAGATTCCTTTTTCCGCCAGTTTATTGGTAATTTGAGAAACAACCCCCGGGACATCCGGAATATCGACAAATAAATCGTAAAAAGACGGGATTGCGCCCGATCCGCTGATTGGAAGGCAGTCGCGGTATTGTTTCGCTTCCGCATAAAAGCGGTGGAGAAGCTCATACTTGTTGTCTGCAAGCGCCTTTTTCACTTCCTGAAGATTTTTCGCCCATCTATCCAAAAGCCTGATCAGGTTTTCCCTGTTACCGCAAGAGATGTCCGCCCACATTTGCGGGCTTGAGGAGGCAATCCGTGTAATATCACGGAAACCCCCAGCAGCAAGCCTTTTTAAAAGGGGATATTCCGCATCTGCATCTTTCACAAGATGGACAAGTGACGCTGCGATAACATGCGGAAAATGGCTGATGACCGCAACCATTTCATCATGCATTTCCGGAGAAACGGTGATGAAATTTGCCTTTGTTCCTTTCAGCCACTGTTTCAATTCTTCCGTCCGCTGATCTTGTTCATGGAAAGGCGTAAGCAAATAAAAGGCATTTTCAAACAGGGACAGGCTGGCGGCCGTAACGCCGCTTTTATGGGAACCGGCCATCGGATGCCCGCCGATAAAAACGGTGTTGTTGCCGGCGAGCCGCTGCGCCTTTGCCATGATGCTTTCTTTCGTGCTGCCCGTATCGGTGATGATCACATTTTCCTTCAATTCCATTTGCCCGAGCTGCCCGATCAATTTTTCCGTTACAAGCACCGGCGTGGCCAATATAATTAAATCCGCGCCACGCACGCCGTCTTGGATCGTTTCCACGTAATCATCCACGACCATCAGGGCTTTTGCCATTTTCATTTCTTCCAATTTGGCATCATACCCTGTGACCTTGGCTTCCGGATGTTCCTTTTTAATCGCTAGTGCAATGGATCCCCCGATTAACCCGAGCCCGATCACAAACACATTTCCTTTCAAAGGTGCCACCTCTTTTTGTAAAAAGGCGGCCTTTTGCTGTCAAAAGGCCCGCCGTTGTCAAGTTCATTTGCGGCTTTCCAGAAAAGCCCCGATCGCCCCGAGTACGCCCCGGTTCTGTTCTTCCGACCCGATGGTCACCCGGACCGTCCCCGGCATCCCGAGCGCTTCCCCGGAGCGGACGATATATCCCCTGCCAAGCAAAAACCGGCAAACTTCCTCACTATCGCATTGAAAATCGATTAAAATAAAATTTGCCTGCGACGGGTAAAATGCAAGGCTGTTGCGGCGGCAAAACGCATAAAAGTGTTCGAGCCCCTGCCGGTTTTTGTCGCGGCAGCTCTGGATAAACGCCTGGTCCTCCAACGCCGCCTGGGCAGCCAGCTGGCCAAGGACATTGGTATTAAATGGCGGGCGCACCGGCTCGAGCTTTTGGATGATCGTTCGATCGGCAATCCCGTAGCCGACGCGTAAACCGGCCAGTCCGTAAATTTTCGAAAATGTCCGGCTGACAATCAAATGATGATACCGGCGGAATAAGACAAGCGCCTGTTCGTAATCTTTTGCGACCACGTATTCGCTGTACGCTTCATCGATAAAAACGAGCACGTCTTCCGGCACGCGGTCAAGAAAAGCGGTCAACTCCTGTTCGGTCGTATACGTCCCCGTCGGATTGTTCGGGCTGCAAATCCAGACAACCGCCGTGTTTTCATCAATTTGCCCGAGCATCGCCTCCAGGTCATGCCGCCCGTCTTTTAAGGGTACTTCACGGACTTCGGCGCCCTCGATGATGGCATTATGTTTGTATTGGGAAAATGTCGGTGCGGCCATCACCGTATTTTTGCCTGGTTCGAGGAGTGACCTGGAAACGATTTGGATCAGTTCGTCCGTCCCGTTTGTAAAAATCAGTTCGGTTGGATCAACGCCGAGATGTGCGGCCATTTTCTGTCTCAGTTGTAAGGCGTGCCCGTCCGGATAACGGGTAAAAGCAGGCTGAAAGTTTTTCAAAGCCTCATCCACTTTCGGGGAATAGCCGAACGGATTTTCATTGGATGCCAGTTTCACGATTGAATCGAGCCTGTATTGTTTTTTCACTTCATCAATGGTCTTTCCGGGCACATATGCATGCAAATCCGTAATTTTTGTTCTCCATTTCATCATCTTTAGCGAGAGTCCCCTGCTTCCATGCAAGAGCGCAAGCCAGGGGGTGATCGCATTCTCTCCTTTCGGTTCGTGACACGTTAGCATTCTCTTATTTTGTTAAATCCGGACGAAGCACGGCTGCACGGCGCAAATACACATGTTTTATGTCCTCCTGCCCAATGTCCGTGTCGACATGGATCAGGATACGGATGCAGCGGACAAGGCTTCCTTCAACCGGAATTTCTTGCATATTCATAATCGGGACATACTTCCAGCCGCTGAATTGGCGCATGACTTTCGAAGGAAAAGCCGAACGGATATCGGCTGTTGCCGAGAACAAAAGGGAAGCAACGCGGTCCGGCTTGATCCCGTTTTTTTCGATCAAGGCATTCATCAGCTCAGAAGTAGCAGCAAGGACTTCGCTTTCGTGATCGCGCTCGACCGTAGTCGCTCCGCGTATTCCGCGTATCATGTATGCAAATCCCCCTTTTGCTGCAGCAGAAACAGACGGCTCAGCCGGTCTTTGTCCACTTCAGCCAGCACCGGTTTGCCGACAGACTCAAGCAGGACGAAGTGAATATTGCCGGCAATTGTTTTTTTATCGCGTTTCATATAAGCATAGATTTCGTCAAATGCTGCGCCAGCCGGAATTTTCCAATCATAGCCGAGCGTTTCGATCCAGCTGAGAAATTGCGGCAAATCAAATTGAAGGCCGGTCTGTTCCCTGCTGATCAAAAGCGCGTAGACGATACCGGTCATGACCGCTTCGCCATGGGTGATTTTCCCGAACCCGCCGTGCGCCTCAAGGGCATGCCCAAGCGTATGCCCGAAATTCAAAAAGGCACGCACACCCGTTTCTTTTTCATCTTTGCGGACAATATCTGCCTTTACTTTGATCCCTTTTTTCAACAAGTCCGGAAGATGCGGGGATAAAAGATGCCCGCCGTCCGGAATCTTTGTTTGCAATTCTTTAAGGAACTCCTTATCCGAAAGAAGCGCATGCTTTACAAGTTCGGCAAATCCGCTTAACAGCTGCTTTTTGGGGAGCGTGCGCAGGAAATCTGTGTCATACAATACAAATTCCGGCTGGTAAAAAGCGCCGACGAGGTTTTTTCCAAGCGGGTGATTGATCGCTACTTTGCCGCCGACCGCGCTGTCATGGGCCAAAATGGTTGTCGGGATTTGAATAAACGCAATGCCGCGCATATAGGTTGCCGCCACAAAACCGGCAAGATCGCCGACCGCGCCCCCGCCAAAGGCAAGAATGCATGATTTCCGGTCTAAATGATGTTCCACGGCAAACGTCAAAGCTTCTTGGTAGACTTCAAACGTTTTGGCATCTTCCCCAGCTGGCACGGTCAGTACACACTGTTCCGCGCTTTCCGGAAGCTGTGAAAGCAGTTTGTCCAAGTGAAGCGGCCGGACATTTTGATCTGTTATGACCATGCAGCGCGTATATTTGCGGACGAGCGGACCCAGCTCCTGGAGCGCGCCGCTTGCTATGTATACCGGGTACTGTTTTGTTTCTGTATCAATGATGATCGTTTCCATTTAAAACAACCTTCCGTATTCTCTTTGCTCCGCAACCGTTTTTTTCAGCACATCCATCCTGTCGCTGTAAAACTGGGCAGTGATCGCTTCCGCCAGCTCCCAGGCGACAACGGCCTCACAGACGACGCTCGCTGCCGGCACCGCACAGCTGTCGGAACGTTCGATGCTCGCTGCAAAAGGTTCCTTCGTTTCGATATCAACGCTTTGAAGCGGCTTATACAATGTCGGGATCGGCTTCATGACACCTCTTACGACAATCGGCATGCCGGTTGTCATACCGCCTTCAAAGCCGCCGAGCCGGTTCGTTTTGCGCGTATAGCCCGTTTCTTCCGACCAGGCGATTTCATCATGGACTTCGCTCCCGGGCCGGTGTGCCATTTCAAAGCCAAGCCCGAATTCCACCCCTTTAAACGCATTGATGCTGATGATGGCGCGCGCCAGCTTTGCATCCAGCTTCCGGTCGTAATGAACATAACTGCCGACACCGGCCGGCATCCCGGTTGCGATCACTTCGACAATGCCGCCGATCGAGTCGCCGTTTTTCTTTGCCGTGTCGATGGCTTCCATCATTTTTTGCGCCGCCCCGTCATCCAAACAGCGTACCGGTGAACCGTCCGCTTTTTCCTGCAAGGAAGCAAGGGAATCATATGACACCTTTTCCGCGCGGACACCCCCGATTTCAAGCACATGCGAGGCCACTTCAATGCCGAGCTCTTTCAGCAGTTTTTTCGCGACAGCCCCGGCGGCCACACGAACGGTGGTCTCGCGTGCGGAAGAGCGTTCGAGCACATTGCGCAAATCCCTGTGCCCGTATTTGATCCCGCCGGCAAGATCGGCATGCCCCGGGCGCGGACGGGTCACACGCCGTTTCACATCGTCCGCATCGTCTGGAAGGGGCTCAATGCCCATGATCTTATTCCAGTGCACCCAGTCCCTGTTTTCAACCGTGAGCGCAACCGGCGAACCGAGCGTCAATCCGTGGCGAACGCCGGCAGAAATGATTGCCCTGTCCTTTTCTATCTGCATTCTCCGTCCCCGGCCGTAACCTTTCTGCCTTCTGGCAAGGTCAGTGTTAATTTCTTCAGCTGTCAGCGGCATGCCCGCTGGAAGGCCTTCAATAATGGTGGTCAGCGCCGGGCCGTGCGACTCGCCTGCTGTCAAATATCTCATTCTGCATCCCCCTTCATCACTTTAAAGCATTACATATCTATTACTATACCACAATCGCTATAAATCGAATAGATGGAGCGCTTTATATTTTTCTATAGAAAAAGGTGTCTACAATTTCAAATCCATACGCAGCCGGATTGAAAATCTGCTCCGTGCTGCCGACAAATAATATGCCGTTTGCCGACAGCGTTTTGCTGAAATTCCGGTAAACAGACACTTTGGCTTCTTCTGTAAAATAAATCAGCACGTTCCGGCAAATAATCAGATCCGCTGCCGGATAAGGGTCGTGCAGCAAATTATGTTGTTTGAACACCACCGCCCGCCTGATTTCGTCCGCAATTCGATAGAACGGACCTCCGCTGCTTTTTTGAAAATATTTTTGTTTCATTTCGCGCGGCACTTCCAGGATCGAACGTTCGGAATAAACGCCGGCTTCTGCTTTCTGCAGGGCTTTTTGATCAATATCGGTCGCCAGAATCTGAATCTTATTAAGCGGTAAATACTTGGACAAGATCATCGCCATCGTATACGGTTCTTCGCCCGTAGAAGAAGCGGCACTCCAGATTTTCAGTTTTTCTCCTTTTTCTTTCAGCAGCCCGGGCAAAATGTTCCGTTCGAGCACATCCCATCTTGACTTATTTCTATAAAATTCTGAAACATTAATCGTCATTCTGTCCAAAAATTCTTCCAGCAAATGTTCGTTTTTGTCCAATCCGTGAAAAAATTCACTGAAAGATGAAAAACCTCTTTTTTCATATAATGTCGTCAGCCTTCTTTTCATTTGCGCTTCTTTATACAAAGATAAATCGATCCCCGTTTTCTTTTTGACTTGCGCAATGAACCGGCCGTAATCATCCAGTTCTGTTTTCATTATGCAATCCCCGTATTTTTATTCAGATTTGTTGGTTCATACCGTTTATTTTAACATAAAAAAAGATTGGCGCGGAGAGGATCGCCAATCTTTTTTTGCATGATTTAATAAATCGAAGCATCCGCCGGCCGACTGTATGAGATCAGCTCATCTTCCCGGAAAAACAGGGAAATTTCACGTTTCGCGCTTTCTGGTGAGTCGGAACCGTGAATAATGTTTTTGCTGACAATCACGCCGTAATCGCCGCGGATCGTCCCCGGGGCGGCTTCGGCCGGATTCGTTTTGCCCATCATTTGCCGTGCGGTAGCGATGATGTTTTCGCCTTCCCAAACCATGGCAAAGACCGGACCGGAAGTAATAAATGCCACGAGATCATTGAAAAAAGGGCGTTCTTTATGCTCAGCGTAATGCTTTTTTGCAAGTTCATCCGAAATTTGCATCAATTTTGCCCCCGCAAGCCGAAACCCTTTCTTTTCAAAGCGGGAAACGATTTCGCCGATCAGCTGGCGGCTGACCCCATCCGGTTTTACCATTAAAAAAGTCCTTTCCATCTTCATCCACTCCATTCGCATTTCTACTATGTAAGACATCTTGGCCATAGAAAATCGTACCATGGTGGCGGGAAAATCTCAATATGTTTGAAGTAAGCGCTTCAAAACCGGGCCGCCAACGCAGGGCACTGCCCGGCAGCCCTGCTTTCTTTTAAAACTTTCTTTTTCCCATATAACGCGCCAAATCTGCCAGCATTTTTTTAAAACGGGTATCCGGAAGCTGCTCAAGCGTACCGAGCGCTTTCTCTAGATAGCAGTTGCTCACTGCATAAGACCGTTCGATCGCGCCGGACTGTTTGACCAGTCTGACAACGTCTTCAAGCTCCGCTTTTGGCATGTGCTCATGGACATATTCCAGCTTTTTTCTGATTTTTGGGTCTTCCCTTGCAAAAAGCACCGGAAGCGTTACATTGCCCTGGCGCAAATCTTCGCCTGCCGGTTTTCCAAGCTGCTTCTCCGTGCCGGTAAAATCCAGGATATCATCAATAATTTGATAGCTCATCCCGACATTGTAGCCAAACCGGTACAATTGGCGGTGGATGTTTTCGTCGGCGCCCGATGCAATCGCCCCGAGCTGGCAGCTAGCTGCAATCAGCAACGCCGTTTTCCGCTTGATCCGCCTTAAGTAACAGCGCAAATTTTGATGAAACCGGTATTTATCCTTAATTTGCTCAATTTCGCCGACGCACACTTCAACAAGTGTATCCGCCAGAATTTGGTGGGCGGAGAGATCCTCCACTTTTGTAATATATTCAAGCGCGGTTGCGAGAATATAATCGCCTGTATACATGGCAATCCGGTTGTCCCATTTGGCTTTTACGGTCGGTTTTCCCCGGCGCAATTCGGCATCATCAATGACATCATCGTGCACGAGCGATGCCATATGGATCAATTCCAGTGCAACAGCGACATTTTTGACACGTTCGATTTCGTAATCTCCGAATTTCGCGCCGAGCAGTACAAATACGGGGCGGATCCTTTTTCCTCCCGCTTTCAGCAAACTTTCAGATGCCTGCTGTATCAAAGCAGCGTTTGATGCGACAGCGTTGGCCAGCTCTTGTTCAATAAGCTCAATATCCGTTTTTAAAAACGAGTACAGCATTTGTACCTTCATTCCGTCTCCATCCGATCATCATTTCTCTTTCAAGGCAATATGTGCAGCTGCGGCCCCGCCGGCAAACGGCTTGTACAAAATCCTGCCAAAACCCGCATCGGAAAAAGCAGCTGCCAGTTCTTCCATTCCCGGAAACTGCAGTGCCGATTCCTGAAGCCAGGAATATTCCCGGTAGCTTTTTGCGAACCATTGTCCGAGAAGCGGCATGATCCGGCGGAAATAAAAGTAATAAAGCTGCCTGTACCCGGGAATCACCGGCTGGGAGGTTTCCAGGCAGGCCGCCATGCCGCCGGGCTTCAGCACCCTATACATTTCCTGCAAAACCTGTTTGTAGTCCGGGACATTCCTGAGCCCGAACCCGACCGTCACATAATCAAACGTTGCATCTTCAAATGGCAGTTCCATTGCATTTCCGTAACGGAGCGCGACATTTTTTAAGCCGAGCGCGTCCACTTTCCGCTTCCCGACTTCAAGCATGCTTTCACTGAAATCGAGACCTGTCACACTGCCGGATTCGCCCACTGCCTGTGCGAGGGCAATCGTCCAGTCCGCCGTCCCGCAGCACAGATCGAGTGCGCTGCTCCCTTCTCTTACCGCCATTTTCCGCATCAGGTCTTTCCGCCACCGCTTATGCTGGCTGAAGCTGATCACCGAGTTCATTCTATCGTAGTTTTGCGAAATTTTTTCGAAAACGACGTGTACCCGTTCTTCTTTTGGCATCATGGTTACCCTTCCTCCGCATATAATCTCGTTGCATCGCCATACCGCCCCATCAGCAGGCGGATCCGCTCTAAAAGCATTTCGTTTCCGCACGACATGGCCGCAGCCTGCAGCGCACGGATGCTTTCTTTCAAATACTTCTCACAAATATAAAATAGTTTCCGCTTTTTCTCATGCGGCAGCTGCTCAAAAGGGCGCCCGTCACCCGGGTAAGCCATTTTGTTCAAGGCTTCAAACAGGATGGAGCGCTTCCCGTTTTCAGCCTGTTCCTTTTCCCTTAACAGCCGGTTAAACAAAAGCAGTTCTTCGCTTAAACGGATGAGCGGCTGCGAACCGAAAAACTGCATAAATTTTGTAATAATCACGGATTCGATTTTTTTCAAATGCCTGACGAACGTTTCCGCGTCGGAATCGTCAAATTGGTAAAGCATCACTTTATATTCATTTACGGATTTGATTCCTTCCGCCAGTATGCCGACAAGCCGGACGTTGTGCACGCCCGCAAGCAGTTTGTAGTAAAGGCTGCTGAAATAATCCCCCGCTAGAACAGTAAGCTGGCGGTTTTTTTGATTTTCATTTGCATTGGTTACTTTTTCATGGGTGTCAAGGGCAATCTGGATCAGCATGGCAGTCGCAACAAACTGCTTCACTTCATGTTCCGTATACGGCTGCCCCGCAAGGCTGCTTATCAAAAGCAAAATCCGGTCTTCATCTATGTATGGGGCATCAATAAACTGATTTAAATAGTCGTGTGCCACTTCTTCTTCAATCGCCTGTTTGATTGCGGCAATTTGCTGCTCCCTCTGGTATGACATAACCCTTTCCCCGTTTCTTCGTTGATCTGGCCTAAAAATAAGCTGTAGT
The DNA here is from genome assembly GCF_038007245.1 of Weizmannia sp. FSL K6-3076. Lineage (NCBI taxonomy): Bacteria > Bacillati > Bacillota > Bacilli > Caryophanales > Bacillaceae > Heyndrickxia > Weizmannia sp. FSL K6-3076. Next base: position 1,755,705 of record NZ_JBBOWU010000001.1, read on the forward strand.
TTATTATATCACATATGTAAAACGGCCGTTAACAAATTGATTTCGGTTTATTTTTTCGCTTCGCTTTGCAAACTCCCGATGCCGGTCATGATTTGCGCTTCACCGCGAATCTTGATCATGGAAGTATGTTCGGTAAACTGTGCGACCAGCACTTCGCCATCATCCAGCATTTCCGTATGGTTCAGCTTCGTATCGGTACCCCTTGACAGCCCAATGACGCTCACCCCGTCCTGCAACGCTTTCACGACGATATAATCCGCCTGCGCCTCTGCTTTCATTTTCGGGCCTCCTTTTTATTCGTTTAAAAAACTTTTCATATATTCATCTTACCACAGCGCCGTTTGCAGTCAAAGCGCCGGAAACGCCGCGCTCAGGCTTTCCCCGGCTGTACCGGGATTTCGCAGGCATTTGCACCGGGAAAACGGGCGCCAAACGTATGCACGTTTCCCTTTTTCCGTTTTTTGGGCCCTGCTGTATTAAAAAAAGGCTGCCCAGGCAGCCTTTTTTCCGCTCAAAGCCAACCATATGTAATTACTTCACTGCGTCTTTAAGCGCTTTCCCCGGCTTGAATGCAGGCACTTTGCTTGCCGCAATGTCGATTTCCTCGCCGGTTTGCGGGTTTCTTCCTTTACGGGCAGCGCGTTCGCGCACTTCGAAATTACCAAACCCGATCAGTTGGACTTTATCTCCGTTTGCCAATGCATTTTGAATTGTATCAAAAATAGCGTCAACTGCTTTTGTCGTATCTTTTTTGGAAAGTTCGGTAGCTTCTGCCACTGCATTGATTAAATCCGTTTTATTCATTCCATTCACCTCCTCCAAAAGAAACGTAGAAGTCATTTCCAGTTTCTTCTCTTCAGTGTATACGGTTTTCCCTCATCATAAACGTTTAAAACCGGATAGAATCAGGCTTTTCAGCACCAATTCTGTTAAAAGATTATCATAATCGCAAGAGAGGTGCAAGAACTATTCGCTAACAAAGGAAAACTTTTCAACTTTTTTTCGGATTTAAAGTACTTTTCCCGAAAAATTCTAACTTGCGGCCAAAGATGCTCGTCCCACGTATACAAAAAAGGGATACCGCGGTATCCCTCTTACAAAATAATGGCGATCAGGCCGCCTGACCCTTCGTTAATGATCCGTTCGAGCGTTTCTTTTAACTTATAGCGGGCATTTTCCGGCATAAGCGATAATTTTGCCTGAATGCCTTCCCTGACAATGGAACTTAAGTTACGCCCGAATATATCCGAATTCCAGATGGACAGCGGGTCATCTTCAAAATCCTGCATTAGGTACCGCACAAGCTCCTCGCTCTGCTTCTCCGTCCCGATGATCGGGGCAAATTCCGACTCGACATCGACTTTGATCATATGGATGGACGGCGCCACCGCCTTCAGCCGGACGCCGAAACGGGATCCCTGGCGGATGATTTCCGGCTCATCTAGGCTCATATCCTGCAGGGAAGGCGAGGCAATCCCGTAGCCGGTTTGTTTCACCATTTTCAGGGCATCGGAAATTTGGTCGTATTCCGATTTTGCATGGGCGAAATCCTGCATCAGCTCGAGCAGATGATCCTTGCCGCGGATTTCGACGCCGACGATTTCCTTTAAAACCTGGTCGTACAGTTCATCCGGCGCCTCGAGGTCGATTTCCGCCACCCCTTGCCCCATTTCAATGCCGGCAAGGCTTGCAGATTCAATAAATTCATATTCGTTAAAAGCCTGGACAACGCGGTCCACATCGCGCAGCCGCTTAATGTCTTTTACCGACTCTTTCACGGCGTCCTGATAATTTTCACGCAGCCAGTGGTTTTCTTTTAACACCATGACCCAGCTCGGCAGGTTCACATTGACTTCCAGTACCGGAAATTCGTACAGCGCTTCCCGCAGCACATTCAGCACATCGGCTTCACGCATGCTTTCCACTGACATGGCGAGCACCGGAAGATCATACTTTTCCTGCAATTCCGCCCTCAGCATTTCCGTCTCCGAATGATGCGGCTTTGCCGAATTGACAACAATGATAAACGGTTTGCCGACTTCTTTTAACTCGGCAACAACCCTTTCTTCCGCTTCCACGTAATCCTCACGCGGAATTTCGCCGATCGTGCCGTCTGTCGTGATCACAACCCCGATGCTTGAATGTTCCTGAATGACCTTTCTCGTGCCGATTTCCGCCGCTTCGTGGAAAGAAATCGGTTCTTCATACCACGGCGTATGGATCATGCGCGGGCCGTTTTCATCTTCATAACCTTTCGCGCCCGGAACCGTGTAGCCGACACAGTCGACAAGCCGGATGTTCACATCAAGTCCTTCGTCGACATGGACAGCAACCGCCTGGTTCGGCACAAATTTCGGTTCTGTCGTCATAATCGTTTTCCCAGCCGCACTTTGCGGGAGTTCATCCTGCGCCCGGTTTCTGTCCGCTTCGTTTGTAATGTTCGGAAGCACAACGAGTTCCATGAATTTTTTAATAAAAGTGGATTTCCCCGTTCTGACGGCGCCCACGACCCCCAAATAAATATCGCCGCCCGTACGTTCTGCAATATCTTTAAAAATATCAACTTTTTCCAATTTGTTTCCCTCCCCACATTCGTTCCCGGGACACCATCATTCGCGCTGATGATAGGACATTATATGTGTATGATGTTGTCCGACCGCCTTATGTCTATAAAATGATTTTTTATAGATTTTCAAAAAGTTGCTGTACAGGATTTGCCCCTGTTTATTTTTTCAAAATTTTTCCTTACGAAGAGACGCAGGACCAAAAAATAAACCCTTTCTCTAACAATATATTGGGATGAGAAAGGGTTATGACTATTTTGCCATAAATACCGGTTCATTTTTTTGATTTACGGTGCAGGGAAGGGAATAAGCCGGTACAAACGGGGAGCCTTCAGTTAACAGCACGCGGATATCTTCCCCGGGTTTAAACGCCCGCTTGCCCGTTTTGAGCGCTTTTGCCAGATCAGCCCGGTAATCGACATAAATGCCGCCTCTCCCGGTAATGACAAACGGCAGTTTCCGGCCGGTATACGGAGACACCACGTACGGATCTGTTTTGTAACCGAGCTTTTTAAAATCTAAAGCGTATACATTTCTTGCAATCTCTTTTTTAAATGGCGGATAGCCCTGGGACGCAATCCGGATTTGCAAGTCTCTTATTTTCTCGGGTATTCTCGTATCAAACACTTTGACCGTCGGATGATGTTCCGGATCAAGGAGCACATATTGCAACGTGCCGCCGTTGTCATACGCATTTGCCGGCGGATCGGGCAGGTAGTTTTTCGGGCTTTTCAGCTTGTTGAAATCAATCGGGTATTTTAAATAGACCGGCGTATTTTGCGGCTTTGTCTTGATCGGAAGCAGGCCGCTATTGTCTTTCCGGTATTCATCTACAGCTTTTTGCACCATTTGAAGCTGCATGTCATCCGGCAGCCCGCTTTCTTTTTCCTGTGCCCCCGGATAAAGGCAGCCGCCTAAACTGATGCAGGCGCAAACAGCTACAAGCAATAGCAGCATATTTTTGAAGTGCAAAACGATCTCCCCCTCCGGTTAATTTGCCGGCCCGCTCAGCACGATATAAGCCATAATCAGGCCGCCCAGCGCCAGGCAGGCATACGCAATCACAGCAGCCGCCCATTTGAACAGTTTTTGTTTCAGCCTGTATCGGCTTGCAACAATCAATACCATCGCCAAACAGAGCAGGCCCATGCCAAAAAGCGAAATCCACATATTCGCCATCCCCCGGGACAAAACCATCTCCCCTTTCTCCCTTGTAAAATTCGTAAACTTTTCGGACTTCGGACATTATATCATAAGCTTTTGAAATGTTTCAATTTACGGCATAAAAAAGGCCGGGGCGAACGTCTGCCCCGGAGAAAAGGTTGACTATACCCAGCCTGCGCAGTTTAAAGCGAATTCTTTTTCCTTGCAGTTTATGCAACATGCATCCATCCGGTATCGTCCGAAAGCCTACCGGGACTTTTTTGCCAAGATGCCTAGTACTGTTCCCCCAGCATATCCATCAAACCTTCCATTTCATGTTTTTTCAGCCGGCCCATTAAATTGTCGACTGCTTCTTTCGGATCAAGTCCTTCAAATAAGACATGGTAAAGGGCATCGGTAATCGGCATTTTCACTTCGTACCGGCTGGAGAGCTGGTAAGCCGCCTTTGTTGTCCGGACGCCTTCCACGACCATTCCCATTTGTTCCAGCACATCATCGAGCTTTTTGCCTTTGCCGAGCATATTGCCGGCCCGCCAGTTCCGCGAGTGGACACTCGTACACGTCACGATCAGGTCGCCAATTCCGGCAAGCCCAAGAAAAGTGAGCGGATTTGCACCCATTTTAGTGCCGAGCCGGGCGATTTCCGCAAGCCCTCTTGTCATTAAAGCCGCTTTCGCATTGTCCCCGTAGCCGAGGCCGTCCGAAATGCCGGCTGCAAGCGCAATAATATTTTTCAGGGAACCGCCCAATTCGACGCCAATGATGTCGGGATTCGTATAGACGCGAAAATTCGAGTTCATAAAAATGTCCTGCGCTTTTTTGGCAGCTGCCATTTTTTTCGATGAAACGGTTACGGTCGTCGGGTGGCGCAGGCTGACTTCTTCAGCATGGCTCGGCCCCGATAAAACCGTGAGATCCCGCAGCAACGATTCCGGCATTTCTTCTTCAATCATTTCCGAAATGCGCATCAGGGAACCCGGTTCAATCCCTTTCGTGACATGGATGATGGAAAGCGGGCTTTTCCGCACCGCTTTTACTTGCCTGCATACATCACGCACCGCTTTTGTAGGGACCGCCAGTACAGCGGTATCAATGTCGTCTAACGCTTCTTCAAGTGAAAAGATGCCGGTAATGGCAGATTGCAGCTGAATGCCCGGCAAATAAAACGCGTTTGTATGGGATGTATTGATTTCATCGATCTGGCCTTTTTTGTTTCCCCACAACCTGACCTGAAAGCCGTTATCAGCCAAAACAATCGACAAGGCAGTGCCCCAGCTCCCCGCGCCGAGCACTGCAATCGTTTTTTTGGACAAATGAAACACCCTCTTTATGTTTATTTACGCGCACGGGCGATGATGTGGATCGGCGTTCCGGTAAAACCAAACGCATCACGGATCCGATTTTCCAAAAAACGTTCGTACGAAAAATGCATCAATTCGGGATCATTGACAAACACAACGATCGTCGGCGGTTTGACGGAGACTTGCGTTGCATAAAAAATTTTCAGCCGCCGCCCTTTGTCCGTCGGCGTCGGATTCATCGCAACCGCATCCGTTATAACTTCATTCAGCACGCTGGACTTCACGCGCATCGCATGGTTCTCGCTGACCGTCTTAAGCAGCGGGAACAGCTGGTCCAGCCTCTTTTTCGTTTTTGCCGATACGTAAATGACCGGCGCATAATCAAGAAACTGAAAATGGTCCCGAATTTTCTGTGTAAACTGATTCATCGTTTTTTCATCTTTTTGAACGGCATCCCATTTGTTGACGACAATGATCACGCCGCGGCCCGCTTCATGGGCGTAGCCGGCAATCCGCTTATCCTGTTCGCGGATCCCTTCCTCGCCGTTTAAAACGACACAGACGACATCGGAACGCTCAATCGCCCTCAATGCGCGCAGCACACTGTATTTTTCCGTGTTTTCATACACTTTTCCTTTTTTGCGCATCCCTGCTGTATCAATCATAACATAAGTTTGATCTTCATAAGTATAGACGGTATCCACTGCGTCTCTTGTCGTCCCTTCTATGTCGCTAACAATGACGCGCTCTTCGCCGAGAATCGCATTAAACAGCGAAGATTTTCCGACGTTCGGCCTCCCGATGAAACAAAATTTAATGACATCTTCCCCGTACTCCTCGTCCGCTTTTTCCGGAAAATGTTTGACAACTGCATCGAGCAGGTCGCCAAGGCCGAGGCCGTGTGCGCCTGATATCGGGAAAGGATCGCCAAAACCGAGGGCGTAAAAATCATAAATCTGGGTGCGCATCTCGGGATTGTCGACCTTGTTCACTGCCAGAACGACCGGCTTTTTTGACCGGTACAATATTTTGGCGACCATTTCATCCGCAGAAGTCACGCCTTCTCTGCCGCTTGTGATAAAAATGATCACATCCGCTTCCTGGATGGCGATTTCAGCCTGCTGCCGGATCTGCTCGAGGAACGGTTCATCCCCGATATCAATGCCGCCTGTATCAATCACGTTAAATTCGTGTGTCAGCCATTCAGCCGGACTGTATATGCGGTCCCTTGTCACTCCCGGAACATCTTCCACAATCGAAACGCGCTCTCCTACAATTCGGTTAAAAATGGTAGATTTGCCTACATTCGGGCGTCCGACAATTGCCACAACCGGTTTTGCCATACGATTCACCCTTTCTGTTCCGTTTTCGCAAAACAAATCAACTTTAGTAGTTTATCAATATTTTCTTGTTCAAGCAATATGCCGTAATTCATCCTGGCTTTTCCTTTTTTGCCGCTCTTTCTGAGATGAGATTCAAGGCGGTATCGATGAAATGCCAGCCGCACGCGTAGAGGAGAAAAAGCCCGGCGATATCGAGATATGCCGCAGATCCTGCCGTAATATGGAAATCCCATTTTGCAAGCACGAGCGCATACAGGATTTCCCCTTGTGCCGTACCGGTGAGTGCAGCGGCAACAGCATCCATTTTTGAGCGAAAAAGCAAATGGACAAGGATAAACAAAAACAGGCTATAGCAAATAGTACGCCAGGCAAACATCCAGACCGGATCGTACAGTTCAAATAACAACAGGCCTGCATAACCTGTCATCACGATGAAGACGCCGGCGAGCCGGACCAAAAGTGCCCATTTCGAAAATCTGCCGAAGTACCCATAACCGGCAGCCATAATGACGATGAGCGCCCAGCTCATATCAAGACGGCCCACCGCCGCTTGATGCGGAAAGGCAATCAAAAGCAGCAAAGCAACCAGTGCTGCCGGAAACCGCAAAGGGTGATCCCTTTCCAGCAAAAATGTCGCCCAAATCCATACCGCCCACATCACCCCCAAAAAAAATGCTCCTTCCACGGTGCACCCTCCTTTATCTCCATTATGGGAAAGATTGCACCGGGTTAACCGCAAGTTTTTCGCTTTTTTCAGGCATACTACAAGCGGGGGTGAATGGGCAATGGGAAAAGACCGCCAGGAGAAAAAACTGCGCCAAAGCGGGCGTGTAGAAAGCGACCGTGACCAAGCGCTCCATTACGGAGGGGCAACCCGCCTCGAAAGCGCTGACGCAGCACGCAAACGGCAGTAAAGAAAACGGTTTATAGAAAAGACAAAGCGCAAAAAAGCTGAGCGGCACCGGCAACCCGGGCGCCGCTCAGCTTTTCCATTCCATCCGGACATTTTTACTGTTTAAATTTCTTCAACTGGTCCCCAATCATATCCCCGAGCTGGAACCCGGTATTTTCTTCAGGCAGGTCATAATCAGAAGCTTCTGTATCGGCCTGTTCCAGTTCTTTCATGCTTAAGGACAAGCGGTGTGCCTGTTCGTTGACATCGAGCACTTTCACCTGCACTTCCTGTCCTTCCCTTAACACTTCATGCGGGGTGGACACATGCTTATGGGAAATTTGTGAAATATGAACAAGCCCTTCAACGCCCGGGAATACTTCTACAAACGCCCCGAACGAAACTAGGCGTTTTACCGTTCCTGTAAGGACAGTCCCTTTCGGCGCTTTCTGTTCAATGCCTTCCCAAGGGCCCGGAAGCGTATCCTTGATGGACAAGGAAATCCGCCCGTTGTCCCGGTCCACCGACAACACTTTCACTTTGACTTGCTCTCCTTCTTGGACGACATCGGACGGCGTTTCCACCCGTTCGTGCGCAAGCTGGGAAATATGGACAAGGCCGTCAATTCCGCCGATATCGACAAAAGCGCCGAAACTCGTCAGCCTTTGCACGGTCCCTTCCAGCACCTGGCCTGCTTCGAGATGGTCAAGGATATCCTGGCGTTTTTCTTCTTTTTCTTTTTCCACAACAGCTCGGTGTGATAAAATCAACCGGTTTTTGTCTTCGTCCAGTTCAACGATCAAAAAGGGCAATGTCTTCCCTTTATAGTCGGAGAAGTCTTCAACAAAGTGGTCCTCGACAAGGGACGCAGGAACAAAGCCGCGGACACCCAAATCGACAACAAGGCCGCCTTTTACCACTTCATTGACTTCCGCTTCAATGATTTCCTGGTTTTCAAATTTTTCCTTCAGCTCATCCCAGGCTTTTTCAGCATCATATTTCCGTTTGGAAAGAATGACGGCGTCTTCTTCCACTTTCGTAACGACGAGATTCAGCTCGTCCCCTTCTTTCACGGCATCTGATGCGGTTTCAATATGGAGATTGGAAAGCTCGCTGATCGGAATAATCCCGTCCACTTTGCTGCCTTCAATGGAAACGAGCACTTGCTTTTCCTCCACTTTGACAACCGATGCTTTCACTTTATCCCCTACAGAAAGGGACCGTACTTCTATTTCATTCATTTCGTCTGACATATGTACTTCCTCCTTATCCGGCGCTTCAACTACCATTGAATATACCCGTTCTTTTCAAATTAATTCGTATAATTCAAAAAGAAACGCTTTCCTATCAAATTTCTAACATCTTTTACTTTTTGTCAAGTAAAGAAGCCGATTGCTGCTGTGCCATTTTTTCTTTTGCCATCGCAAGAATCTTTCCGGCAACTTCATCAATATCCATGCTTGTCGTGTCCAGTTCTACGGCGTCCGCCGCTTTAGAGAGCGGTGAAACTTCCCGTTCGGAATCCAGCCTGTCCCTTTCCTCAATCTCCTGTTTTAAACGGCTGAGGTCTGAAGGGATCCCTTTTGCAACATTTTCGGCATGGCGCCGCTTTGCGCGCTCATCGGCGCTGGCTAGCAAAAAAATTTTCAATTCGGCATCCGGCAGTACTTTTGTCCCGATATCCCGGCCGTCCATGACAACGCCGCCACCGCGGGCGAGCATCCGCTGCCGCTTGACCATTTCTTCACGGACAACGGCATGCTTTGAAACAGCCGAAACTGCTCTCGTCACTTCCCTTTCCCTGATCTTGCCGGTTACGTCTTCACCGTCGACAAAAACGACCTGGCCGTTTTCCCCCGGCTCCAGGCGGATATTTGTCTTGTACAAAAGTTCGGCAAGCGCATTGCCGTCTTCAAGGTCCGTTCCGTACTGCAGCGCTTTATAAGTAAGCGACCGGTACATTGCCCCTGTATCAATGTAAATATATTGCAACTGCTCGGCAACTTTTTTCGCCGCCGTGCTTTTCCCTGCAGCAGCAGGACCGTCGATGGCAATATTGATTTTTTTCATACAACGATTTCACCCTATTCTCTCTTGTTGCATATACCCGTTTTTTGGGCAGATAAAAGGATACACCCTTTTTATAGTGTACCATAAAATGGTGAATCCTCCTATCCATGAAATGCAAGTTTTATCCGGAAAGCCCCTTTTTACGGAGCAAAAGCTGCTGCTCGAAGCAAAAACGCAGGATATACTGCCTCTCTTTCGCGCTTGTATTTTTAAACTGGAGCGAGGCCCCTGTTTTTCCGCCGGTTTCAAACAGCCTAACGACGGAAAAATGCAGCTGTAAGTATTGGTAACCTTCTTTTAGCGGCAGGACAAGAAGCGCTTTTCCTGTTTCATGCTCCCTTGGGCGGATATCATCAGGCAAATAGACCGCACAGCCGCCCGAACTGATGTCTTTTGTAACTGCCGTTGTTTTCAAATTGGATTCCGGAAAGGTGAGGGCAATATCGAGTGCGGCGTCTACCCTGACATACTGCCGTCGCTGGATTTTGCGCACATCTTCCGGATCAGGAGCGGATAAAATGAGCATCGGGATATTGCCGAGTTCCCTGCCGGTTACTTTTGATGAAAACCGGTAAGGAATCTGGCCGTCCGAAACGAAATCAACGAGCAGCCCCTGGCCGAGCAGCAAAAATACGGTCCGGTTTGTTTCCATGTCGATCGGGTAATCAATATAAATTTTATCCTCTTTTATATCCGCAATTTTACATCTATATCTTTTACCTGTATCTTTATCTTCCAGTGTGAGTTCCAGCCCGACTTTTAACATCTTCCCAAACCCCTTTTATAGATTCCAATCTTATTATGACACAGGCTGGGCAGTTTTGTATTCTTTTTTCGCGTTTCATTTCATTTTTTGCCAAAAGGCCCGGCTGTACGCCGGGCAATGCTCATATGGACTTGCCGTATGCTCTTTCCGTGTTTTTCAGCTTTTCCACTTTTTCTTCGTTGCCGTTTTCCGCGTTGATATAAATCCGGTACGTTTCATCATGCAACACGCCGAGAAATTCATAACAAAGCACTTCCCGGTTCATGTCGCCGGTCATGATCGCAAGGCGGCTTTCCATAATGTCAAGCTTCGGATTCACACGGGACCTTGCTTCTTTTTCGCTGATGGCGGGCTTTGGAATATCCCTTTTTTGATGGCTTTTCAGAAAATCATCCGCTACAAACCCGATCACCTGGCCGTTGTCAAGCGCCACTTTTAATTTGACCGTTTCCGGATAAATGCGGACATTCCCCTGTTTCGCAGCGAAAGAAAAAACACCGACGTTGTCATATTGTGTGCTTTCAAACATGTCCATTTTCTCAAAATGGTGCCGGTTTAAAAAATCCGCCGCTTTCTTTTGGGCCTCGTTTAAACTGATTTTTTGCTTTCCCACCGGACGCTTGTTGAAAAACCAGACCGGGTATCCCCCTTTCCGCGTCACATCTGCGGTTGTTTCATTGCCGTTTTTGTCTTTTATACGGACGGTGTAAAAAGAAAAACGGGCGCCTTTTTGATTCGGTTTGGCTTCCGCCTGGCGGGCCGTTTTGAGTCCGGCGTATTGTTTTACAGTGGCGACCGCCTGTTTTTTGCTGATCATTTTTCCTTCCAGGTGCTCATAATGGTCATCGCGGTTTTGGAAACTCGTAAAAGACGGGCTGTTCAAATCGGCATTGTCATAGCCTTTGACCGTCCTTTCGACCGTCTTAAAGCCGTCGATGATCGTGTTATCCTTCGTTTCTTTTCCTTGGGCAAGGGCGCGTTCCACGTCCATCCAGCGGAGATTGTGCTTTAAAACATTATTTTGCACGCCCCGGAGCTGGTCCTGGATATCCGCGCTCTGGCCGTACAGTTTTTTCAGTGAAGCATACTCTTTATCGGATAGAGGTTCTTTATCCAAATCGCGCACCGCCGTCCGGTAGCTGAAATTCCCGATATTAGTCAGAAATTCTTCCGTTTTATGAAAAGGCAGAAGCGATAACGGAAGTTGGCCGACATCCGCATGCGCTTCTGATGTCAGGCGCCATACTTCAGCCAGTGCCGGTGAAAGGGACTTGCGTGAGTTCATGGCGAGGGTGTTTCCGATTTCATCATGCAAAAGGTCCATTCTGTATGCAAGGTCATGAAAAGCCCTTTGATACGTGCTTTCTGCATTTAACAAGACCGCCTCTTTTTCACGGTGCTCTTTATATGCCCAGGCAGCAGTCCCGCAAAGCCCGAGGGCAAGCACAACAATCATTGCCCGTTTCAGCATATTCATTTCCCCCTCTTATTTACAAAAAATATGTTTGCCGATTCGTTTGATTTGCGGCCTTGACCAGATCCACTTGCTTGTTGCGGTCGCCGGATTAAAATAATACAGCGCATTACCGGACGGATCCCAGCCATTGATCGCATCGAGGACGGCTTTTTTTGCCGTATCATTCGGCGCAAGCCAGATCTGCCCGTCGGAAACACAGGTAAACGCACCCGGTTCGAAAATCACCCCCGAGATGGTGTTTGGAAAAGACGGGCTGTCAATACGGTTTAAAATAACAGCCGCCACGGCCACCTGCCCTTCATACGGTTCGCCGCGCGCCTCCCCGTAAACCGCTTGCGACAAAAGGCGAATATCGTTTTGCGAAAATCCGTTCGGCACATTGGTAGCGGTTTGGACGGGTTTTTTGGCTGCCGTTTTCGGTGCCTGCTTTTTTGTGCCGCCGTAATACGTGAATTTTTTCCCGCTTGCAACCATGGACTTTACGTATGCCGCATCGTATTTTGACGCTTTGACGAGTTTCGCTTTGACGCCCGGGCCGGCGAGGCCGTCAACAGGCATTCCGTATGCCTTCTGGAAATTTCTTAAAGCCCAGTAAGTGCTGTAACCAAACACCCCGTCAATCGTTCCTTTATAGTAACCGATGTACTGCAGCCTCGCCTGCAGTTCAATCACATCATCCCCGACCGCTCCTTTTTGAATCACCTGATTCGAAAACGCCCGGGCCGTCCCGCTTGTGCCAAAAGAAAACAAGGCCAATACGGCACAAAGCAGCAACATGTATTTTAAGCGATTTTTTCCAATCATACCGCACCCCCCAAAAACTTTAAGCATTATCCGTAGTTTCTGGAGAAGGCGGCAATTTTATGCAAGACATAAAAAAACAACCGGCGATTGATCCGGTTGTTTTGCCCATTATCATAATTGTTGTGTCCCTGCCGCATCCTGCGCAAAATGTTTGGCAGAAAGGCTGTGCGCCTGCTTTGCTTTTTTCAGGCCGAGCCACCAAAGCCCGAGCATAAACGGTACCATAAAATACAGCCATTTTTGCTGGGTGAGCATGATCCAGTCGTAAAAACCGTGCAGGATCACCGGCACCATAAAAGAAAAAAGGAACCAGCACTTTTTGCGCGGGGAGAATCTGGATTTTCCCATATAAAAGCCCATCATGACACCGAAAATGGCATGGCTTGATACAGGAAGAAGCGCACGCCCGAACGCCAGGTCAACGCCGCCCGAAAAAAGCGATAAAATATTTTCGAGCGTGGCAAATCCGAGCGAGACGCTGACGCCGTAAACGATGCCGTCAAAAGGTTCATCAAATTCCCGGTTAAAAAACACAATAGCGGCCAAACACAGCCACTTGCAAAGTTCCTCCGGCAAAGCGGAATGGAGGAAAGCATGCCAGATGCTGCCCGAAAAGAGATGCTCCCGTTCGAGGATAAACTGCAAAAACATAACCGGCAGCGTGACAAGCGCACCGTATAAAAACGCTTTTGCAACAACAAGTATCGGCTCTGGCTCAAACTGGTCCCGCAAATAAAAATAGCATAGCAGGGCAAGTCCGGGGGCGATGCCGGCTGACAAAAGGACAAGCATATCGAAACCTCGCTTTTTGCAAAACTCAAATGATCCGTGCCAAGTCATTTGTTTTCATCGTAACATGAAAAAGCCGGAAAAGAAATACTGCCCCCCGAAAAAACCCTTTAATTTCCTTTTTGCAAGAGAGCCTCCCGGTTTTTGATCGCTGTGGCAATTACACCGCCATGGAAACGTCCGTTTTCAATAAAAATCTCATTGGCATTGTTTCCGGCAGCAAGCACGCCCGCAATAAAAATCCCTTCAACATTCGTTTCCATTGTCTCTTCGTTGTAATGCGGGCGGCCTGTTTCCGGGTCAACGTCCACTCCCATTTTCCGCAAAAACGTATGATCCGGATGATAACCGACCATCGCAAATACAAAATCATTCCGGATCTCTTTCACTTCTCCGCCTGCTTCGTATACAACGCTCTGTTCTTTAATTTCTTTTACGTGCGCCTGAAATTCCATTTTCACTTTCCCGTGGCGGATAAGCGAATCAAATTCAGGCAATATCCACGGTTTAATGCTTTCGGAATAATGATCGCCGCGGTACAGCACGGTCACACGGGCACCCGCCTTGTGAAGCTCAATGGCAGCGTCCACAGCCGAGTTTTTTCCGCCGATCACACAAACATCGGTGTCAAAAAACGGATGGGCTTCTTTAAAATAATGGTACACTTTGTTTAAATCTTCCCCCGGAACATCCAGCCTGTTCGGATTGTCGTAATAGCCGGTTGCGACGACCACATAAGGCGTCTCATATTGGCCTTTTGTCGTCGTAATGGAAAAGGTTCCGCGTTTCTTTTCGACACGGAGCGCTTCTTCAAACCGGTGGATGCGAAGGGCCTTCAGTTTCGCCACTTCACGGTAGTATGTAAGCGCTTGGTTGCGTTTCGGCTTTAAATTTTCGGTAATAAACGGCACATCACCAATTGCAAGCCGGTCGCTTGAACTGAAAAAAGTCTGGTGCGTCGGATACCGGTAAATCGCATTGACGACATTTCCTTTTTCCAGTATAAGCGGATGTTTCCCGATTTCCTGCAGGCTGATTGCAGCAGCCAATCCGCAAGGGCCGCCGCCGATAATAATACAATCTTCTTTTCGCATGTTTGTCCACTCATCCTTTTTTCGTATCTGCCTTTTCGTTTTCATCCGTTTATTTAAAAATCTCCCACCGTGAACACGACAGGAGATTTCAGCCTTTCCTTCTTCTGAACCTGTAAAGCCCCGTTTGCTGCCCAGCTGGAGCCGGCTTTCGGAAACTCTAAATCCAGCCTCTGAACCGCGAAGCTTCCGCCACTCTTCTCACACCGATCATATAAGCGGCAAGCCGCATGTTCACCCGGCGTGAGCGGGAAGTATTGTAGACCGTATTAAACGCCTGGACAAGCACTTTTTCAAGCTTTTCTTCCACTTCTTCCTCCGTCCAGTAATACCCCTGGTTATTTTGTACCCATTCAAAATACGAAACTGTGACGCCTCCTGCAGATGCGAGCACATCCGGAACGAGCAGAATGCCGCGGTTGGTTAAAATTTCGGTTGCTTCAAGCGTTGTCGGACCGTTTGCTGCTTCCACCACGATTTTCGCCCGGATATTATGGGCGTTTTCTTCTGTAATTTGGTTTTCAATGGCGGCCGGAACGAGAATATCGCAATCCAGTTCAAGCAATTCCTTGTTCGTAATCGTATTTTTAAACAGGGTTGTAACCGTCCCGAAACTGTCGCGGCGGTCGAGCAAATAGTCAATATCGAGGCCTTCCGGATCATGCAGCGCGCCGTATGCGTCGGATATGCCGATCACTTTTGCGCCCGCATCATGCATAAATTTTGCAAGGAAACTTCCGGCATTGCCGAACCCCTGAATGACAACCCTGGCGCCTTTTAAATCAATCCCTTTTTTTCTGGCCGCTTCACGGATGCAGATGGTTACCCCTTTGGCCGTAGCGGATTCGCGGCCGTGCGAACCACCAAGCACAAGCGGTTTTCCTGTGATAAAGCCCGGCGAATTGAATTCGTCAATCCGGCTATACTCATCCATCATCCAGGCCATAATCTGCGAATTTGTAAACACGTCCGGTGCCGGAATGTCTTTCGTTGGGCCGACAATCTGGCTGATCGCCCGGACATAGCCGCGGCTCAAATTCTCAAGCTCGCGGAAAGACATTTTCCGCGGATCGCAGATAATGCCACCTTTTCCTCCCCCATACGGCAGATTCACAATGCCGCATTTCAGCGTCATCCAGATAGATAAGGCTTTCACTTCATTTTCCGTCACATCCGGGTGAAACCGGACGCCTCCTTTGGTCGGGCCGACAGCATCATTGTGCTGCGCGCGATACCCCGTAAAAATCTTAACCGTACCATCATCCATTCTGACGGGAATTTTAACCGTTAACATACGGACCGGCTCTTTTAAAAGTTCGTATACTTCTTCAGGGTATCCAAGCTTTTCAAGAGCTTCGTGAATAATTGTCTGTGTCGATTTCAGCACATCTCGACTTGCTTCCATTGTTTGATGATCTGCGCCCTTTTCGGCTGCCATTATCGCAAACCTCCTAGATACGAAAGAAATATCTGCTATCAAATTTAGTATACAACTTTCCCCAGCAGATGAAAACCTGAAAAAACATGGCGGACGGTTACGGGAAATGCTTCAGGAGTTCCGCAAGCGCATTTTCCTCAAACACCGCGATCCCGTATTCCCGGACCATAAACGGGGAAATCCGGGCGCGCTCGCCGTATTCAAGAATAAGCGGCGCATTTTGTGTTCCCGGTTTTTGCAGCAAATAATACTGGTCTTCGAATATATAAAGGCTGCACGCGGAAATCCGGCCGATCTGGTTTAAAAAGCCCGCAAGCGCAATCACTTCCTCAATCGATGGAAAAAAGTAGGCTTCTTCCTGTTCCAGCGTTTCCGGATCCGCCCATTCGCCCGGATCCGCGTCGTCCGCTTCGCCCACTGTCAGAATAAACACCAATTCCTGGACATTAAATGAATAGATTTCAATGGTCAGCATATCGCTTTCGCCGACATGGTAAGCCTGATCCGCCAACTCCAGCATTTCTTCAAATAAATGATTCCAAATGGGCGAGTCGAGATCGTTTTCCATAATACCGCGTTCCGATAACTCTTCAAACGTAATGGAGTATTTAATTTTATTGGATGAAATCCGTTCCAGCTTCATTGATTTCCGCCCCCTGCATACGGATCTTACCTTATCGTATGCGGAAGGGGAAAGATGGTTCATGATGGCCGCCTGCTGCTTTCGATCGTAATTAAATGGGCTTCCGGTTTTGCACAAAGCCTGAGTGGAACAAGTGTCGTGCCGTAACCGTTGCTTATGAGGTGGATGACATTGCGCACTTTTCTCACCCCGCCGCGCCTGTAACGGCTAAGGCCGAGAATACGAATCTGCCCGCCGTGCGTATGGCCGCTCAGCATCACATCGATATTGTCCCATTCATGAAGCTGGTGGATCATTTTCGGGTTATGGCTGATTAAAATCCGGAGATCGTCCGGCTGCACCGATTGAAGTGCTTCATCGAGATTTTCGTTTTCCGTCGTCAAATCATCCACGCCGATCAGCGCAATTCGTTTTTTCCCGTTTACATATACAAAATCCGCCGCGTTGCGCAGCGTGCGGACGCCGGTTCTGGCAAAAACGGTCGCGAGCGCTTCGCCGTCCGCTTCATAATCATTATTTCCCCACACAAAAAATACCGGGCCAATTTTTTTCAGCAACCGCAAATTTTCCTCTGTTCTGGAAAGCGGAACCCCCTTTTCCAGCAAATCTCCCCCGATTATTGCAAATCGTGCTTCTCCTGTTGCCTCTTCGACCAGCCTGGGATCAATTTTGCGCCGGTGGATATCAGAAATAAAGAAAAAAGTGCACGGCTCCTCTCCGGCCGGATACTCATCAAGCAAAAACCGGTGCCGGATGAGCCGATTTAACGATGCTTCATAATGCATATACATCAATAAAACAATGCCAAGCAAAAAGGCAATCGATAAAAATGCAAACATACACGAGTGCTCCTGTTCCGCCGGGTGCTGGCCGGCACAAACGAAATTTTCTGCAATCCCTATCCGTATTATATCTTAATCATGGCAGATAGAAAGCATTCCGGCATTGTTTTTGACATAGCGGGAGAGAACCGCACATAAAATGAAAAAGACTTTTAAATGTCAGGAGGACTGAGATGAAAAACCATTATAAAACGTATCATCCCTTTATCGGACCGTTTGACCCCTGCCCGCCGATAACCGAAAAAGTTTACTCCACCCCGCCGAATTTGTATTTAGGGTTTCAGCCCCCGAACCTTCCGCAATTTGCACCGCAGGAAGCGTTAAGGCGCGGGACGCTTTGGAGGCCGCTTTATGACCCGTATTACAGCCCTTATGAACGGGCAAAGGAGGAAAACGATTGAAGCAGCTGCCAAAAGAGTATTACACAAGGCTTGAAGAACTGCAGGCCCTTGATTTTGCACTTGTGGAACTGAACCTTTATTTGGATACCCATCCCGATGACCAGGCAGCGATCGAACAGTATAACACTTTTGTCCATGCCAGGAAAAAAGTCAAAAGAGCATTTGAAAAACAGTTCGGGCCGCTGACAAATTTCGGGCACAGCTATTCGCCAACGCCTTTCCAGTGGAAAGAGCCGCCGTGGCCATGGCAGGTATAAGCAAATAAAGGAGGAAACCGTACATGTGGATCTATGAGAAAAAATTGCAATATCCCGTCCGGGTCTCAAGCTGTAACCCGAGACTTGCGAAACTTTTAATCGAGCAGTACGGCGGAGCGGACGGAGAGCTTGCGGCAGCGCTCCGGTATTTGAACCAGCGCTACACCATCCCAGATAAAGTGATGGGGCTTTTAAATGATATCGGCACGGAAGAACTGGCCCATCTTGAAATGATTGCGACGATGGTCTTAAAATTAACAAAAGATGCCACACCGGATCAATTGATTGCTGCCGGCCTTGACGCGCATTATGTGGACCATGATAAAGCGCTCCATTATCATAATGCCGCAGGAGCCCCGTGGACAGCTACCTATATCCAGGCAAAAGGGGATCCGATTGCCGATATTTATGAAGACATTGCCGCCGAGGAAAAAGCGCGGGCTACGTATCAATGGATCATCAATTTAAGTGACGACCCTGACCTAAATGACGGGCTCCGCTTTTTAAGGGAGCGGGAGATTGTCCACTCGCAGCGGTTCCGCGAAGCCGCGCAAATTTTAATGGAAGAAAGAGACAGAAAAAAAATTTTTTAGAAGATGCCGGGGCATCTTCTTTTTTTCGGCGGCTTTTAGTCTCCGTACCTGTTCCGGTGAATGGCTACTTGTTCTCGTGGTATAAATTAATATCAAACTCTTTTTGCATCATTTCGAATACAAGGTGGCGATCCTTCCAGCTTTCCCCTTTCCATAAATCTTTGCTTTTATCAATAATTTCGCAGCGGAGCGCATGAAATTCTTTTTCAGCCTTTTCCCGCTTGTCAAACAAGATTTTGCTCATGCCCCAAAGCGCAGCGGCCACAAGCAGGAAAAACAGGTGAAACGGGCTTTCAGAAATACCGGAGAAAACGGAGAACACGGAACCGGCATTTTCAAAAGACCTGTAAACATAGTAAGCCCAAGCGCATGTGTAGAGCATGCTTGTCCAAAGAAAAACAAGATGCCGCTTCCGCAGGCGGTCAAATTTTTTTTTGCGTTTGACAGCACTTTGCAGCATCTGCTTTGTCGCCGCATCTGTCCCTTTTAGTCCGGTGATGGACGGCTCCATACTGATCCCCCCTCACTCTACTATATGCGGCAAGGGACAGATCCATGACAAGCAGGCAGCTGCCCTGTCCTGAAATTTCGCCGGCAGATCCCCCCTTCTTGTGGCACCATTTATCGCGGGACGGGCATCTATCTGAAAAACAAAAAAGTATAACAGATGTAAACGGCAATTGGCACTAAAATAAAAATGACAGCCAATAGGTTCACAAGCGGCAACCGGGAGCGGGATTCCTTTTCGGTACTTTTCCGCTTTTCTGCCCGCGAAACGGCCGCCGCCGTTTGTTTCTCCGTTTTTTCCTTTGCTTTGCCGGCCGGTTCAAGCTTTTGCCGCCGTTTTTCCATTTCAATGATATATTTTTCGTCTGACATGGCTTCCCCTTCCCCACATCCGGACTAAATCCCCTGTTTTTTGATGCGGATACCTAGTAAACAATCGATTGTAAAATGCATGATGATGACCGCCGGAAGATTTTCATGAGAAAGCGCATAAACGGCACCAATCCAAAAACTCAAAAGCAGAACATTCGCGATTAAATACCAGTGGTCAAAATACCGGATATGCATGAGTGCAAAAATAAGGCTTGCTGCCGGCAATCCAAAATGCGTCTGGATGGCGCCCCGAAACAAGAGCTCTTCCGCCACCGCGATCAGCGCCGTTAAAGCAATAATAGACGGAACCGAACGGGTTTTAAAAATCCGCTCATTCACGCCCCCGTCATCATAATACGCTTTCGGGAGCCATTTCATGAGCAAAGTATCCGCAAAAACGACAGCAACTCCGTTTAATAAACCGTATGCACATTTCGCAAATGACATATGAAAGTGCTGAAAAAATGCTTTGCCATCCGGAAATAACAGAAATCCGAGCAAAGCGGCAGCAAACAGGAGAATCAGCTGTGTCAAAATTAAGTGAAAAGTAAGTTCCCGGTCTGTGAGTTCCTTGATCAAATCCGCCTGTTTTCTTCGTGCCATTTTTGTTCCCCTTTTCTGAATAGGTCCTGCAAAAGCAATTCCCATGCAGGAACGGTTTCGAGGGTGCCCCCGCTTTTTTGATTGCTTTCATATAAGGCTGTTTCAAGGCCGCAAATGTCACAGCACGCTTCATTGCCAGCAGCGGGCGGTTCACCGAAATACCGTAAAATTTCCGAGCGGCGGCATGACGAAGACCGGACCATCTGCACCATTTCCTTTAACTTCCGGCGCTTGTACGCCATCCGCTCGTCCCGGATGGCTGCAACCTCCCGGGTCCATGCTTCTTCCGGCAGGTTAAGCACTCTATGGTGCAGCAGAAACCGGAGTTGCGGTTCCGTGCATCCAAGCGCCGCCCCGGCTTCCTTCAAATCTCCTTTCCATCTGCTGAAAGCGGCCAATTGTGCATCAGTCGGAAGCTCAGCCTCGATCAGCTGAAGCGGGAGCCGTTCATCCCCTTCCGTATACAAAAGGACGGCAATGCTCGGGAGCCCGTCCCGCCCGGCTCTACCGATTTCCTGCAGATAGGCTTCCATCTGCAACGGCAGGTGAAAATGGATGACAAAGCGGATATCTGCTTTGTTCACCCCCATGCCAAACGCGCTTGTCGCACAAATGATCTTGATCTGTCCGTAAATAAACTGCTGCTGGATCAAAATTCTTTGCTCCTGGTCAATGCCGCTGTGATAGGCGGCCGCTTCGGCGATCCCCTCCTGCCTTAACCGCGCCGCCATTTCCTCAGCCGCCTTTTTGCTTGAAAAATAGATGATGCCGGGCTTCTGCAAGTTTTTCGCATAGGCAACTAGTTTTTCCTCTTTTTCGCGGTATGAAGGAATCCGGTCTATTTTAATGGCGATATTGGGCCTGTTGACAGAATAAATAAACCGGTTTGGGTCTTTTAAGCCAAGATACTTGCAAATATCGTCCCTCACCTGTTCTGTTGCTGTGGCGGTCAGAGCTAGGGTAAGCGGTGTGCCCAATTGTTTCCGGACTTCGCCAAGGTTTAAGTATTCCGGCCTGAAATCATGACCCCACTGGGAAATACAATGCGCTTCATCGACTGCAAAGAGCGCAGTCCGGATGGTTTTTAATTTTCCGAGGACATGGCGGTTGTGCAGCATCTCCGGCGAGACAAAGATGAATTTGAAAGCGCCCAGATGCGCAAGGGCCGCTTCCCGCTCCGGACCGGTTAAAAACGAATTTAACGCAACCACACTTTTTTCGCCGCGCATTTTCATCTGCTCTGTCTGGTCCTGCATGAGCGATAAAAGCGGAGAAACAATGATGCAGGATCCGTCCAGCAAATAGGCAGGCAACTGGTAGCATAAAGATTTTCCGGTACCGGTCGCAAGCATCGCCAGTGTATCTTTACCGTCCAGCAGTGAACGGATGACTTCTTCCTGCCCTGGCCGGAATGCGCTGAACCCGAACTTACTTTTCAAAAAGCTTAAAAGATCCACTGCGGCCCATCCTTTCTGCCAATACAAGGCGAATATGGAAATACGGGATGTCCCCTACTTTTTCTTTAATCGGTTTTAATTTCTTTGTATTTAAATCAGCGGCTGCCCGGATGATCTTTTGTTCTTCATCCTTTGGCACATACCGGTTCAGCGGAAAATCCGGGACCGTTAACGCGATTTCAATCAAATGGTCTTCAATCGTGCTTTGTTTTAACCCTCTCAGCGTGCTGATTTCCGCAATCGTTTTCCCTTGCTTCAAGAAGCCAAATGTCACCGCGGCAGACCGGGTCAGTGGCAAGGCCTTTTGCACATCGTGAAGCATTTGGTATAAATACCGGAATGTTTCAGGATCTCCGAGGATGCGCCGGACGATAAAATGAAGCAAATGCAAAAACCGGTACCAGTACTCTACAGGATCAAGGTGCAGGGCGGAGGCAGCCTGCGTGATCGTATATCCGATCCGGCCCGCACCCGTCAACCGAAGGACAAAAATTTCAGGCTTTTCCGGCGGGCTGCCGGAAAACAGACGGTAAAATTCACGGTACAAATGCTCCGCTAACGCAATCCTGCTTTTTGCATGCTGTTTCAGCCAGTTTTTTGCCCAAGCCTGAAGAGCCGGGTCCCTTTGAACCGGATAATATACTTTATTTCCATACACTAAGTTGGATACGGCCTGGGTAATGAGATTCAACCTTTTCCAAAACAGATTTGCCGAATCCTGGTATTTCAAGCCGTCCAGGTAAGGAAACCGTTCTTCCATCCTGCCGGTTGCCAAAAGCAGGGCAGCACCTTTTTCTGTGACCACGCAGGCATCCGGGCCGCTTTTTTGCAGCAACCCGGCTTTTAATAGGGCCTCTACTTCGCGTGTGAAAGCCTCACGGGAAATAAATGGAAACGTTTGAAAGAGCCTGCCAATCTTGAAAAAATGGGAATCCTGGATCGTCTGTGCTGATTTTTTGCCGTTTAATAGATGAAAAACAGCATAAGGGGTGCGTTCTCCATTCAGGTTGCTGAAGCAATCCAGCAATACAGCCTGTAAAAAAGGCATCTGAATCCTCTCCTGTTCTTTAGCTGAAAAAAGGGGGAAGTGCAAGGAAAAATCGGGGGTTGGTTCTATTTTAACATGGAAACAGGCGATTTGTTTACCATTTTTTTCATTGATTCGACAGGTTTCACGAACTCCGCCAGCCCGCTATTGAAATAAGAAAAAAAGAGTTTTAAAATGAAGGAGAAACACCGGCATGCCTTCGTGCACATGACGAGGCTGCCTGTTTTTCTTTTCTGCCATGATTGAACAACGAGGAGGAATCAAAATGGCAAAGTTTACAATCGTGGACAAAGATACATGCATCGCTTGCGGCGCTTGTTCCGCCAGCGCTCCTGATATTTTCGACTATGACGATGAAGGGCTTTCTTTCGTGATTTTGGATGATAATAAAGGCACTGCGGAAGTCCCGGAAATATTGGAAGATGACCTGATGGATGCCTTTGAAGGATGCCCGACAGAATCGATTAAAGTTTCCGACAAGCCTTTTGATGGCGATCCGTTAAAATACGAATGAAAAAAGCAGGCCGTTTGAGCCTGCTTTTTTTCATATTCTTTTCCCCCCAATGGCGGATGCTTTGTCAATCCAATTTTTCATTTTTGTAAACATGAGCATAAACAAAGCCGTCACGATGAGGCCTTTCACAAGATTAAAAGGCAGCACGCCCGCCACAATATACGCTTTTACATTCCCGACCGAAAAGTTCATGAAGTACAGATAAGCCGGTAAAATGACGAAATAATTTAAAATGCTCATACATACCGACATGGATACCGTGCCAGTGACTAGACCTACAGTCATGCCTTTTTTTGTCCGCATCCGTTTGTAAATGAGATATGTCGGCAGGACGAACAGCATCCCTGCAAAAAAGTTTGCCACATTCCCGATCGGTACCCCTGCTTCACTGCCGAGTGATAAATAATTCAGGATATTTTTGATTAGTTCCGCTACAACAGAAGCCATCGGCCCGTAAAGAAGGGCTGCCACCAATACCGGAATGTCGCTGAAGTCCACTGTTAAAAACGATGGAAAAGGCGGAACCGGAAATTTAATAAACATCAGCATAAAAGCCAGAGCACTGAGCAACGCGACCGCAACGAATTGCTTTACATCCCATTTCTTCATTTAAACTTCCTCTCTCCTTGTGACCGATTTATCATCAAAGGAAGAAAGGTGCCGCGGACCAAAATGAAAAGCCCCTGACAAAATGTCGGGGGCTTTGTAATAGGCGAGTCCAAATAAGCGTTTAATACGTCATTAAACACTGGCAACCTTTATCTTCTCCCATCCAGACTATACTGTCGGTTTTGGAATTTCACCAAATCCTGCCGGAAATCCGGCTCGCGGACTGAAAGGCAACTGCCTTATCACCGCCGGTCGGGAATCTCACCCAGCCCCGAAGATAAATCGTATGAAATTTTGATTACAAGCTTATTATACATGCCGGCTGCCATTTTGTGAAGCATTCCGCATCACTTTCATTCATTTTTTATTTTCAGCACCTGGCCGGCCATAATTCGGTCCGACCGCAATTTGTTCCAGCTTTTCAGCCTTCCCACGCTCGTATGAAAATGGAGGGCAATGTTCCAGAGCGTGTCGCCTTTTTTCACAGTGTAAGCTGCAGGCTGAGGGACGGTGGAAGCAGCAAAAACCCCGTAAGGATCATGGGTCTTGGCGGAAACCGTCTGGCCCGGCGCGCCTGGTCCGAAGATCAAAAACGGGTCAATGGCGTTTTTCTTATCCGGCGTCCATGGCCCGTTATGCACTTCAAAATGAAGATGGATACCAGTTGAATGGCCGGTCGAACCCATATAGCCGACCACCTTTCCTTTTTCAACATGCTGCCCCGCTCTCACTGCCCTTCCGGCAAGATGGGCGTAAACCGTTTCATAACCGGACGGATGGCGGATAAAAACAACATGGCCGTAGGATGCGGACAGATAGGAACGGGTAACGGTACCTTCTTGGGCGCTGAATACTTTTGCGCGGTATCTTCCGGCAATATCAAGCCCTTTATGTGTGCCGTATCTTGTGTTAAATGTGTCGGAGATCGTCCCTGCCGCCGGAAAAATCCAGTCTTTTGTCGCTTCATGGATAACCGACCCGGATGCGGCTACGTCATTTGCCGAACAGGCAAACCCCAGGCATGCAGCTGTCAATGAAACGAAAAGGCATATTTTGATGTATGCCGGCAATTGATCCACCCCATTTTCATTTTTTCAATTCCGTTTCAAGCAAAGCCATCTTCTAAGATGCGCAAAAAACGGGAAAATATACAAAAAAGGCAGACCCGGCGCAGAGGTCAGCCTTTTTTTGGAAGGAAAAATGAAAAGGTGGTCCCTTCCCCTAATTTGCTTTTGACAAAGATCCGGCCACCATGCCCTTCGACAATGTTTTTAGCAATCGCAAGGCCCAGCCCTGTTCCCGATTTGCCGCGCGTCCTTGCTTTATCCGCTTTGTAAAAGCGTTCAAATACAAACGGCAAATCCTCATCCGGTATACCGGATCCGTTGTCTTCGACGTGTACATATACGCCGCCGGGTGCTTCTTCCTCTTTTACTTTGACGTAACCGTTCGAGGAAGTATGCCGGAGGGCGTTATCAATTAAATTCGTCAGCACCTGTTCAATTCTGTCGGCATCGATTTCAAGGGTGAGATCGCTGTCCGAAGTCTCGCAAACGAGGTCGATTCCTTTTTCTTTCGCGATGCCGTTAAATTTATGTGTCACTCTTTCAATGAAACTGTTAAATGAGACCGGCTCCATTCTGAACGAAAAATGCCCCGCTTCCATTCTTGCCAGATCGAGCAGCTCATTGACAAGCCGGCCGATCCTTAGCGTTTCATCGTAAATGATTTTGGCAAATTCTTTCTTTTCTTCTTCACTTGCCGCAATATCATCAATGATCGCTTCGCTGTATCCCTGCAACATGGCAACCGGCGTCCGCAATTCGTGCGAAACGTTTGCGATAAAATCATCGCGCAGCTTGTCCAGCTTCCGTTCTTCCGTCATATCGCGGATAATGGTGACAACGCCGCGGATCCGGGACAAATTATAAAGCGGGCTTGCAATCATAACATAGTACCGACCGTTGATTTCAATTTCATCCGTCTGTTCTTTCTCCGTTTCGACCACTTTCGCAAGCAATGCGGACAACCCTTCAGGAAGCGGGGCGTCTTTTGCAGCCTGGTTATGATACCAGTTTTGAAGAAACATCTCAGCCGGCGGGTTCATGATTAAAATGGCACCGTCCCGGTTAAAGGTCAAAACACCGTCGGCCATGCTGCTTAAAATATTCCGCAGCTGCTCTTTTTCCTGCTTTAAGGCGTCCATATTAAATTTAAGCTGTCGCCCCATCGTATTAAAAGCGGTCGCCAGTTCCCCGATTTCATCACGGGTTAAAATCGGCACCTTTTTGTCAAAACGCCCTTTTGCCACTTCAAAAGCCGCTTCCCGCATTTTATGCAATGGCCCGCCAATCCTTTTTGAAAGGAAGAAAGCAAAGCCGGTCGTTAAAATAATGGCAATGCCTGCACCGAGCAAAATGATTTTTGTCGTTTGCCGCGTCATTTCCTGAAGCACTTCCAATGACTGGTAAACAAATACCGCGCCCGGTTCTTCCCCCTTCACATGAAGCGGGACGGCCGTCACAATCACATGATGGTACTTATTGCGGGAAGACCCGCCAGAAGGGGTTAACTCTTTGCTCACTTTCTTCTTTTCGCTAAACACTTGGGACAGCTGCTTGTCCTTTAAAATCGACGCGTACGGGATCCCTTTGTATGATTTGGAACCGGATGGATAAAAGATATCATTTTTGCGGTAAACGATCATGACTTTCTCGTTTTGGTCCAGAACGCCGAGGGCAATTTCTTTCCCGATCTTTCCGCTTGGGTGCTCCTCCATAATCCTCGAGATTTTTTGCGCCGTATTAGACAAATCCTGCTCAATCTGATTGATATGGTATTCTTCAAAAAACTTGAGCAACAGTACCGTCAGGATGAGCAGAACGCAGGCAACCATCAGTAGAATGGTCATCCACAGTTTCCCGACAACCGTCCGCCAAATTCTCATTCCGGCGCAACCTCAAATTTATACCCGACGCCCCAGACGGTAACGATCATTTTAGCCGCGTTTTCGCTCACTTTATTCAATTTTTCCCGCAAGCGTTTGACATGCGTATCCACCGTACGGAGATCACCGAAAAATTCATAATGCCATACTTCTTTTAAAAGCTGTTCGCGGTCAAACACTTTATCCGGAGATTTGGCGAGAAAATAAAGCAGCTCATACTCTTTCGGGGTCAGATTGACTTCCTTTCCGTCCGCTGTGACGCGGTGAGCATCATTGTCAATGGTAATATGCGGGAAAACGACAATGTCTTTTGCTTTTGTATCCGCGTTTAAGAAACCCGTTTGCAACGACCGGCGAAGCAGGGCTTTCACCCGTAGTACCACTTCGCGCGGGCTGAAAGGTTTTACAATATAATCATCCGCGCCAACTTCAAATCCTTCCACCCTGTTGGCTTCTTCGCCTTTAGCCGTCAGCATGATCACGGGCGTCATTTTCTTTTCGTGCAATTCCTGGCACACTTCAATGCCGTCTTTGCCCGGCATCATAATATCGAGCAAAATGCAGCTGTAGTCTTTTTCAAGCGCCATTTTCAAAGCGGTATCGCCGTCTTCCGCTTCATCTATCGTGTAATTTTCCCTTTCCAAATACATTCGTAACAGGCGCCGGATCCTTTCTTCATCATCAACCACTAAAATTTTTACATCCTCATCCATTGCTATTCCTCCTCAGTCAATATCAGCCGCCTGCTGCGAGCAAGATTCATCCAGCCGGTAAAATCCTTGCGGGCTTCCCGAGGCCATGCAAGCCGCCCGCATCCCCGGGTGGGGCTCCCGGGGATGCGGAGGATTCAAAAGCTTACAAAATCAGGCATACGAATGCAGCCCAGCAATGACAAGATTTACTGCAATCAGGTTAAACAGAATAATGGCAAAGCCAATGACGGCCAGCCAGGCGGATTTTTCACCTTGCCAGCCTTTTGACATGCGCAAATGGAGAAAAGCGGCATAAAACAGCCACGTAACCAGTGCCCACACTTCTTTCGGGTCCCAGCTCCAAAATTTGCTCCAGGCAATTTGTGCCCAGATCATCGCAAAGATTAACGCGCCGAGCGTAAACACCGGAAACCCGATCAATACCGAACGGTAGCCGATCTCATCCATTAAATCCGCATTTATATTTTTGGTGAGCGGTTTTAACAGCGCGCCGATCCGCTTTCTGGCCGCCAACCGGACCAGCACGTAAAGAATGATGCCGCTCAAAACAGACCAGAGCACCGTGTTCAGTTTGACGGCATTGATAAAGGCCGGCACATAAAACCACGGCGTCATTCTCCCAGCTGTTAAAAGTTCCCCGCCATGCGGCCCGATAACAGCCGGCATATGGTAGACGAGGGCATTTTCCCCCGTGTTTTTTGCCCCGTTACGGTCAATCCAGCTGAAATCCGCTTTGTAATGAAACAAGCCGAAAGCGGATTTTGCGACAATAAAACCGGCGATGCAGATTAAACAAAGCATAACAAATTCCAGCCAGAAAGTCTGCCGGTTTGATTTTTGCTGATCAGTGCTTTTCACAAGGTAAATCAGCCCGGCAGCAAAACTGACAGCAAGAATGGCCTCCCCGGCGGCCGCCGTTGTCACATGAATCTGCAGCCAGTAGCTCCTGAGAGACGGCACGAGCGGATTGATGTCTTTCGGGAACATGCTTGCATAGGCAATCAAAAGAAGTGCAACCGGCAAAGCAAACAGCCCGAGCACCGCACTCCTGTAAAGAAAATAAATGACCATAAAGGCTCCAACAAGCATCATACCAAAAAAAGTAGTGAATTCAAATAAATTACTTACAGGGGCATGCCCGGATGCGATCCACCTTGTAATAAAATAACCGGCCTGGCAAATAAACCCCGCAACCGTTGCGAAGATCGCAAAATTTCCCCACTTCGTTTTTTGCGGCCCAGTGCTTCCCTGTCCCTTTTTCGGTGTGCGGATCGCGCCGCCAAACAGTAAAGTGCCGATTAAATACAAAAGAAATGCGGCGAACAACAACCGGCTGCTCGTTTCGACCAGATTTTCCAATTTTCCCCCTCCTCATCCGATTGCTCCTGTCTGTTTAAGCCGTATGGGCCTGTTGCGGATTCTTCCGTTCTTTTCTGTCAACAAGCGCCGGCATGCCGGATGCGCTGAGCACCCATTCCAGCTCCCTTTTTAGCCCGTACCAGTTTTTATTTGTATGGGCTGCCAAAAGCACGGCGCCTTTCTCCCGCTTCAGCCAGAAACGGCGGTGATTCCAGTACGCCCCCTGAATGACCCCGATCATAAAGATCGCGCCCCCAACGGCCAGTACCCAGAGCGTCTCGTCTTTTCTTACGGCCAAAGCAGAAACATTCCGCGTTTCAAGCCCGGCAAAAGCCAGCTTGTAGTCATTTTTTCCGAGCGGTTCCACAGTCTGACGGATGGCAACAAAGCTTTTTTCCCCTTTCGGATGCTCCGGCGAAATTAAGCTGAAAAGAAAAGCAGGATTGTTTGGAATATACGAATCCGTTTGCGGCTCCCCGTTTTTGGCAAACCCCGTAAACGAAGGATAGTAGCCGAGCAGCTTGACTTTATAGCCTTTTCCGAGCGGGTACTCCGCCTTTGGATGGTACAGGTCAATTTTAAGTTTGCCGTATATTTTTTTATTCGACTTCTTCTCAAAAGCAAAAGACATCGCCTGGAATTCATCCAGCTTGTAATCCATTTGATACACGGCGTAATGTCCGAATTTCAAAGGTTTATTGACCTGGATGCGGTAGAATTTCACTTTTTTAAGCGGGGCGTCTTCCCCTAAAACGCGCTTTTTCCCCTGCTTGTAAAGCACGGCATCCGTCTCGAAATTTTTCGCAACATTGCCGACCCTATTCAGTGCCGATTCAAAATTTTGATTGTCTTTTTTGCTGTAAACTTGCAGCTTGAATTGCTTGTTCAGGAGCACATACTGCCCGTTTGTGCCGGGGAGCACCGCTTTTTCTCCTTCCCTCACCCAGACCAGTTCATCGACATACATGCCGGGAACAAAGCGGAGCATAGAGCCGCAAAGAAAGATGATCAATCCGATATGGTTGACGTACGGCCCCCAGCGGGAAAACCGATTTTTCTCGGCAAATAAGTTCCCGCCTTCTTCGCGGATTTTATAATGTTTCGCTTCAAGCCGGTGTTTGACCTGTGTATAAGCGGCGTCATCGATGGACCCTTCCTTTTTCACGTACAGGCGCTGCCGCTTCAGAAACCCTTCATGGCGCGCTGCTTTCTGGTTTAAGAGGGCGCGGCGCAGCGGGATAAAGCGGTCAAGGCTGCAAATGACGAGCGAAACGCCGATCAGGGCGATGAAAAGCAGATACCACCAGGAATTGTAAAGGTTATCAAATCCGAGCGTATACCAGAGCTTGCCGAACCAGCCGTACTGATTCTCGTAATACTCGGACGGGTCGACATTGGAAGGGATATAGTCGGCCTGGGGCAGCACAGTGCCGAGTGCTGACGCAATTAACGTCAGGACAATCAGCCAGACGCCGGTTTTTACGGACGAAAAAAAATTCCAGATTTTATCCACCGGCGTTTTTTTATACACTTGCGACCTGCGCGCGCTCCCTTCATACCGCATATCATGGAGAACTGCCGCCTCCGCTTCTGCTGTCAGCGCTTTCCCACACGACTCGCACAAAACGGTCCCGGGAGGATTCACATGTCCGCACTCACATTTTATATCCTTCATTGTCTCTCTCCTCGGTTATGGTTTGATCATATCCATCATGTCCTGAATGTCTTTTTTGGAGAGGTTTTGGTTTCCAATGATCACTTTTTTGACTTTCCCGTCCGGCCCGATCAAAAAGGTTGTCGGAAGGGGGTCGATGTGATACGCATGCTGAACATCGCCGTTTTTATCAATCAGCACCGGGAACGTTAGCCCATACTGTTTCACGAATTCGTCCACAAGAAAGCGCGTATTTTTTACGTGGACGGCAAGAATTTCCACGCCTTTTGGTTTATAGGATGAATAGAGTTCATTCATATAAGGCATTTCTTTCTTGCACGGCTCACACCATGTCCCCCAAAAATTCAAAAGGACACCTTTCCCTTTATAATCAGATAACCGGTACGTTTTCCCATTCAAATCTTTCAGGATAAAATCAGGGGCCTTATCCCCCGCTGCAAGCGCTCCCCGCGACTCCTTCGTCGCATTTGCATACAGTGTGTAACCGACAGCCAATATCAAAACAGCGAGAATCGCGGCGCGGAAAATGAGACGTTTCTGTTTCGTTTGTGACATTGCTCCTCCCCCTGTCCAAAAGTGTCACACAACTCTCATACATTATAACATTTTTCTGTCCTTTTTCGCTGTTTTTTGAAGTTTTTGTGAACAAAATAAGCCCCTTAACTTGCGCTTTTATTTACGGGAGGCGTCGCCGTTTTCGGCAAGGGATCTTAACGTCTTGACTTCGTGCGGGGTGAGCTCCCTTTTTTCGCCCGCGTTTAATCCTTTTAATGTCAGCATGCCGTATGCTTCGCGCCGCAGTTTTTCAACCGGGTAGCCGAGATGTTCGAACATGCGCCTCACTTGCCTGTTTCTGCCTTCATGGATCGTAAGCTGGACGATCGCTTTCTTTTTTCGTTTGTCCATGGACAACAGTTTTGCCCTGGCAGGCGCAGTCATGCCGTCCTTTAGCCGGATCCCTTTTTCCAGCTGCTTTAATTCCTGCCTGGATGGAATGCCGGAAAGCCTTGCAATATACGTTTTGTCGATTTCAAAACGCGGATGCATCAGAAGGTTTGCAAATTCACCGTCATTGGTGACTACTAAAAGGCCCGACGTGTCGTAGTCGAGCCGGCCGACCGGATAAACCCTTGCACCTGCATCGCGGAAATAATCGCTTACCGTTTTTCTCCCTTTGTCATCGCTGACAGCGGAAATCACCCCTCTTGGTTTATAAAAAAGGTAATATACTTTTTCTTCACGCTCAAGCGGAATACCTTCCACTTCAATTTTATCCGACTGGGACACTTTTGTCCCCAGCGTTCTGACTGTCTCCCCGTTCACTTTTACTTTCCCTTCCAGTATCAGCTGTTCCGCTTTTCTCCGGGATGTGACACCGGCCTGTGCGATCACTTTTTGCAAACGTTCCATCCGTTACACCTCAATCTGTTTTGCTTAAACTATCCTTTAAGCATTATGGCATAACGTAAATAAAATGCAAAGCCGGACGAGCGAAACAAGCACCCTGAAATGACGGAGAAACCGTTTTTTCTTTTACCGCGTCAGAATAACAACAGCACCATGAAAATCGCAATTATAATCCCGAACAGATCGGCGAGCAGCCCGACTTTTAAGGCGTCCCCCATTTTCCGGATGCCGACTGCCCCGAAATAAACGGTTACAACATAAAGGGTGGTGTCCGTGCTGCCCTGGATGACGGATGCCATTCTCCCGATGAGCGAGTCCGGCCCGTATGTTTTGATCAGATCCGCCATCAGGGCAAGAGCGGCATTGCCGGAAACCGGCCGGATCAAAGCAAGCGGCACGACTTCAGATGGGATACCGAGCAAATGCAGGGCCGGTTTTAAAAATCCGACAAAAAAATCGAGCGCCCCTGAGGCCCTGAAAATTGTGATCGAGACAAGCATGCCAACTAAAAAAGGAATGATGGAAAAGGCGATTTTAATGCCTTCTTTGCCGCCTTCCACAAATGTTTCGTAAGCCGGCACTTTTTTCCATGCGCTGTAAAGTAGGATAAATCCGACCATTGCCGGAATCAGCCAAATTGAAATCAGTGAGATCCATTTCAAAAACATCACTTCCTCCGTTTCGTCCGCCGGTGGTAAAAATAGCGGTCAATGCAAATGGCGGCAATGGTCGTTGCAAAAGTGGCGATGCAGGTCGGCGCCACAATCTCGGTCGGATGCGCGGAACCTGCATTCAGGCGGATAGCAATCACCGTTGCCGGAATAAGTGTGAGCCCGGATGTGTTTAAAGCAAGGAACGTGATCATTGAACGGCTTGCTTCCGGTTTCCTTCCGTTCAGTTCGTGCAGCTGCTCCATCGCTTTAATGCCGAGCGGAGTGGCGGCATTTCCGAGCCCAAACATATTGGCAATCATATTGGAGAGGATGTAGCCGAGTGCCGGATGGTTGTCCGGCACATCCGGAAACAATTTTTTTATCACCGGCCGGAACAGGCGGGAAAGTTTTGAAAGGAGGCCTGAAACTTCCGCAATCTTCATCATCCCGAGCCAGAAAACAAGAACGCTGATCAGGCCGATGCTGATCGAGACCGCATCGCGCGCGGATGTAAAAATCGCCTCGTTCACCGCCTGCATCTTGCCATTTACCGCCGCAAAAACGAGCCCGATCACGGCCATGCCGATCCAAATATAATTAACCATTGTTTTTCAGCCCCAATTGGATCCAAAATGTCTCTTTGAACTGTTCAAGCCATGTTTCTTTCTCTTTAACCGGCGTTTTCTGATAATAAATAGGCGTGCTCGCGATCACCTTTTCGTTTAAATAAACAATCGCCCTTCCGACGGTCTCCGGCACTTTTTCCGGGTCTTTCCACGAATTTTCAGGCTTTTTGATCCGGTATTCGACTTTTACGGCGTCTTCTTCTCCGGCTTTAAGCGGGTAGGTGATATCCCGTTTCACATAAACATGCTGTTTCAAATATTTCGTGCGGACGGCGGCAACCGGCCCCTCTTCCACAATCCGTTTCCTGTCATACTGGCTGAAGCCGTACTCATACATCGCAATATGGTCATCCCAGTCATCCGAATCGTTCAGGGTAACGGCGATGAGATTTTCGCCGCCTTTTGCCGCCGTTGTCACAAGTGTCCGTCTGGCCGCTTTCGTATAACCGGTTTTCCCGCCCGTACAGTACCGGTACTTTTCAGTCAGCAGCCGGTTTTTGTTCCGCCAGCCTTTGTAAAATTTCGTGCCGGTAATTTTCCGGAACTCTTTATTTTGCATCGCGTATTTCATTAACAGCGCCATATCGTAAGCGGTCGAATAATGGCGGCCACCCGGGTCTTCAAGGCCGTTCGGGTTGGCAAAATGGGTGTCATGCATGCCGATCTCCTTCGCTTTTTCGTTCATCATAAAAACAAAGCCTTCTATGCTGCCCCCGACATTTTCGGCAATGACATTGGCGGCGTCATTTCCCGACCGGAGCATGAGCCCGTAAACAAGATCCTTCATTTTCCATTTGTCTCCCGGTTTCAAATACAATGATGACCCCTCGGTACGTACGGCGCGGTTCGAAACGACAGCCTCCTTGTCCATTTTTCCCGATTCAATGGCCACTAGCGCCGTCATGATTTTCGTAATCGAGGCAATGCTTCTCGGTTCATATGCATCTTTTTCGTACAAAATCCGCCCTGTATCCTGGTCCATTAATATCGCGCTTTTTGCCTGCACAGACGGCGTATCAGCAGCAGCCGCTCCGGGCGGAAGGGCCGAAAAAACAAGCACTGCAAGCGCCGCATATAGGAAGTACCGTTTCATAAAGAAGCTCCTTTTTTCAGCTTTTCCAAACCGTGTTTTGTACAAGTTTATGCACGGAACAGGAAGAAATAACCGGAATATGTGTGAGACGAAAAAAGCCTGCACCAATTTGGGCAAGCTTTCTTCACGGCGAAAATCCGTTTTCGCCTTTTTCTTCATGGAATTTTTCAAAAAACAGATCTGCTTCTTCCTGCGAAAATTCGTCTTCCGGCTGTTCGGGAAACGGCGGCAGTTCTTTTAAACTTTTCAGCCCGAAATGGTCAAGAAATTCTTTGGTCGTACCGTAAAGGATTGCCCGCCCGGCGCCTTCCTGCCTGCCGACTTCCTGGATGAGCCCTTTTGCCATCAGCGTCTGCAGCGGCCTTTCTGTTTTCACACCGCGGATTTCTTCGATTTCAATTCTTGTAATCGGCTGTTTATAGGAGATGATCGCCAGTGTTTCAAGTGCCGCCTGCGATAATGTATTCGTATTCGGGGATTCGACCAGTTTTTTTAAATACGGCGCATGCTCTTTTTTGGTTGCCAACTGGTACGTGCCGGCCAGTTCAATGAGCGTAATGCCGCGATCCGGGTCGTTTTCATATTGTTCTTTTAAACGCTTTAAAATTTCAACTGCTTCAAACTCTTCAATTTCCATTACATGGGAAATTTGCTTCAGGGAAAGCCCCTCGTCCCCTGCAACAAACAACAGGCTTTCGAGGATGCCTTTCCAATGGACGATTTCCATATCAATCCCCCTCTTTCCTTACAACGGTAATGTCACCGAAATTTTCTTCCTGTACCGCCATAATTTGATGGCGCTTAATCAGTTCCAGGACAGCCAAAAAAGTTACGACAATTTGTTCTTTATCGTGAAAAGAGAATAAGTCGTAAAATTGGACGCTTCCCGGCGCCGTTTCCAGCTGTTTTAAAATTTCATCCATTCTTTCTTCGATCGAGATTTCCTGCCGTGTGATTTTGGTAAACAGCGGTTTTTGCAATTTTTTTCTGCGCAAAAGTTTATTTAACGCGCCGATCATATCATAGATCGTCACATTGGCGCCGATTTTTCTTCCATCTGCGTCCGACGCATACGCCGACAAATCGCTCGGCGGCTTGGTGAAGATTTCGCTGCGGCCGGCTTCAAGGCGTTTGAACGTGCTGGCTGCTTCCTTGTATTTTTTGTATTCGAGGAGGCGCTCGACAAGTTGTTCGCGCGGGTCTTCTTCCACCGTATAATCTTCATCCGGTTCATCTGGCTCCTGTTTTGGCAAAAGCATTTTGCTTTTGATCGCCAAAAGCGTGGCCGCCATCACAAGATATTCGCTTGCGACGTCCAGTTCAAGCTCTTTCATTGTATGGATGTAGTCCAAATACTGCTCGGTAATTTCAGCAACCGGAATATCGTAAATGTCGATTTCAAGCTGGTGGATCAGATGCAAAAGCAGATCGAGCGGTCCTTCAAACGCGCCGATTTTCACCTTATATTCCATAAAATTGTACACCGTTCCTTTTTCAAAGCGTCAAAATAAGTATAGCCTGAAACGTATGTATCTCCAATCAAAAGCGCGCAGATGGGCAGGAGTCCATACACGTTCCGGCGCGCCTACATAGTATACCATGTAATGACTGTTGAGGGAGGGGTTATCATGGCTGACGGTTTTGGCTGGGGCAGCGGATTTGCGTTAATTGTCGTGCTTTTTATTTTGTTGATCATTGTCGGCAGTGCGTATATCTGGTAACCGTAAAAAGGGCCTCCGGCATCATGCCGGCAGGTCCTTTTTGCCGTATCCGAAATAAAAGAAGACCCGGTCAGGACAGGTCTTCTTTTTCAGCACACTTATGGAAGAAGTCAACAATGTATTTATTCGGAACCACTTCTTTTCCTTCATACATTTGTTTTAAAGCCTTGACCATGCTTTTCCCGATTCCTTGGTCGCGATAAGACGGATTGACGGAAATATGCTGGATTTCCACTTTGTCCCCATCCAGTACAACCCCGATCAGGCCAACAATGTCATCATCCTCTTTCCATAAAAAAAGCTGCCACTTGTCTTCTGTTTCGTACAATTGCTTTGTTTGCTGCAGCTTTTTCAAATCTTTTTCATCTGGCATAAAGGACAACAGGCCCATTGCAATCTTATCGAAAGATTTTTTATACCGAATTAACATACTGAATCCCTCGTAATCATCCAATTTAATTCAAACGCTTTACTTATTAGTATATTCCTATTTCAGAGAAAGTAAACAAGGCACGTACAATATTTTCCAAAAGCAAGTCCGGAAAACAAGTGCCATCCGCTTTTCCGCCCCGGATTTGTCAAGAAAGCGGCACGCGCAGACGGAGATCATTGCGGATCAGGTCTTCGTACGTCTCCCGCTTTACGACAAGCTCATCTTTGCCGTTTTCGACAAACACAACCGGCGGGCGTGGGATCCGGTTATAGTTATTTGCCATCGAATAACCGTAAGCGCCAGTGCAAAATACGGCCAAAAGGTCATCGCTGCCTGTCTTCGGCAGCGGCAGATCCCAAATCAGCATATCCCCCGACTCGCAGCATTTCCCGGCAACGGATACGGTCTCTTCGCACTTATCAAGCGGACGGTTGGCCAGCACTGCTTCATATTTTGCGTCATAAAGTGCCGGGCGGATATTGTCGCTCATCCCCCCGTCAACCGCAATATATTTTCTGACATGCGGCACTTCCTTGCGGGACCCGACCGAATAAAGCGTCGTCCCGGCTTCGCCGACAAGCGAGCGGCCCGGTTCGATCCAGATCTCGGGAACCGGCAGGCGGCGGGAACCGGCCTGTTTCTTCACTTCTTTGACGATTTCTTCTACATAATAAGCAGGCGGAAGCGGATGGTCTTCTTCCGTATAGCGGATGCCGAAACCACCGCCAAGGTTAAGCACTTCCGGAAAATAACCGTACCTGGCATGCCACTCGTCCAGTTTATCCATAATTTTCTGCACAGCCAGGACAAAGCCGGCTGTTTCAAAAATTTGCGATCCGATATGGCAATGCACCCCGAGCAATTTTATCCAGCCGGATGAAAGCACCTGCTTCAGCGCCGCCTCCGCCTGCCCGTTTTGCAAGTCAAAACCGAATTTTGAATCTTCCTGGCCCGTTAAAATATAATCATGCGTATGGGCTTCAATGCCCGGTGTGACCCTTAAGAGCGCGGAAACTTTGCGGCCTTTTTCAGCGCACAAGTTTTCCAGCATGTCAAGCTCGTAAAAATTATCGGCAACGATGCAGCCGATTCCGGCATCAAGCGCCATTTCCAATTCTTCCCGGCTTTTATTGTTGCCGTGGAAATGAATGTGTTCAACAGGAAACCCGGCAGCAAGGGCAGTATACAGTTCCCCGCCTGAAACAACATCCAAAGACAGCCCCTCTTCATCTGCAAGCTGGATCATGGCAATGGCGGAAAAAGCCTTGCTGGCATAAGCAACCTGGGATTTGACGCCGAGTTTCCGGAATGTTTCCTTGAACGCTCTGGCCCTTTGCCGTATTAAAGCAACGTCATATACATAAAGAGGCGTTCCGTAACGGGCAGCGAGGCTTACCGTGTCAACACCGCCGATTTCGAGATGCCCCTTTCCATTTACCTTTACCGACCCGTTATGCTTCATGTTTTCAACCCCACCTAATATTCCGCCAATCGGGAGAGAAGCCTTCCCGGCATAAACCGGGGTAGGCTTCCCTCCCTTTCCTAGAGCTTTTGCGTTAATTTTCTACTAACTTTAACATAAAAACAGGCTTTCTGCAATAGTTTCAAGCTTCAGGCGGCTGGCGGAAGCGATCGACCGGGTGGACAATGCTCGGGCGGTACTTGGAGCCCGGAACCGGCCTTCTGAACAGGATTTGGAAAAATGCCTGCGGGTTAAACGGGATAAACGGCCAGAAATACGGCGTGTTCAACGGCCGGATGGACACGAGGAACAGCAGAAAAACGGTGCTGCCGATCACAAAGCCTTTGACTTTAAAAATTGCTACGATAATCAGTAAAATCATTCTCACAAGTTTATTCGCCACGCTCAGCTCATAACTTGGTGTGACAAAAGTGCCAATCGCCGCGGCGGATACATACAAAATGACTTCCGAAACAAACAGCCCGGCTTCAACCGCAATCTGCCCGACCAAAACGGCCGCAATCAAGCCCATGGCGGTGGCGAGCGGCGTCGGCGTATGGATGGCGGCAACCCGCATAAACTCAATGCCTAAATCGGCGATAAGAAGCTGAAGGACAAGCGGGACATGCGACTGCTTATTCGGCCCAATGTAATCCAGTTGCTCCGGCAAAAGCGACGGTTCCACCGCCACTAAATACCAAAGCGGCAGGAGAAAAAGAGAAACGGCAATCCCGAAAAACCGCACCCAGCGGATAAACGTGCCGACAGCTGCAGCCTGGCGGTATTCTTCGGCGTGCTGCATATGGTGAAAAACCGTTGTCGGCATAATCATCACGCTTGGTGAAGTGTCCACCAATACAAGCACATGCCCCTCCAGCAAATGGGTGGCCGCGACGTCCGCCCGTTCCGTATAGCGGATCAGCGGGAAAGGATTATAATTTTGTTTCAAAATAAATTCTTCTACCGTTTTATCTGCCATCGTAATTCCGTCAATATCAATCGCCTTCAGTTCTTTTCTGACCGTTTCGATGACTTCGGGATCTGCCACGCCTTCAATATAAGCAATCGATACATCCGTTTTCGAGCGTTCGCCAACTTTCATCATTTCAAAGCGCAGCCGCTCATCGCGGATCCGCCGCCGCGTCAAGGCC
Source organism: Weizmannia sp. FSL K6-3076 (assembly GCF_038007245.1). NCBI lineage: Bacteria > Bacillati > Bacillota > Bacilli > Caryophanales > Bacillaceae > Heyndrickxia > Weizmannia sp. FSL K6-3076. The sequence continues at coordinate 1,794,490 of NZ_JBBOWU010000001.1, forward strand.
GTATTGATAACAATATTTTCAACATAACCGTCACGCGCCCCACGGACGACTTTTTCCGTATCCGGTTCCATCGGCGTCCTTCCCGGATAACTGCGAACATCGATAATAAATGCTTCTTGTTTTCCTTCGACATAAATGGCGATCAGCCCGGACAGCACTTCATCGACCATTTCATCATAGGTTTTGACTTTTTCGACCTGCATATGGACGATGTAATTTTCAACAAGCTCATGCACTTTCCCGGAAGAAAATTTGCCGTTATTTAATCTCAGCAGTTCTCTCATAATTTGGATAATCGAAATCGTTTCCGTGAGCCCGTTGACATAGTACAGCTGGATTTCTGTATCAAGGACCTGAATTTTTCTGACACCAATATCATAACTGATGCCAAGTCCGACTTTATTTTTAAAAAATGCTTCCACTTCTGCCGGATTGGATGAAATCGGCCTTTTCCTGCCTGTTTCAGCCATGCTTGAACCCGCTCCTTTCCAAGATCAGGCGTACCGCTTTTTCTGTAATCGGGGCGCCGATATGATAATCGTCTTTTTTCGACATTTTGCCGACATCCCCGATGCCGACAATAATGGGCACGTCCAGCCGGTCAAGACTGTAAACCGTGTCCCCGTTGATTTTTTTCAAATCCATTTCCGGAATGCCGAATTTGTCCACCCCGTACGGCGTGATTTCACCGGTATTGTCAATGCACACATCCACCCTTGACCATTCGGCCTGATGGGTTTTCGATGCGACCGCAATCACGCCGAGCACTTCGATGCGCGGATGCCCGGCCACAAAAGTGAGCGCCTCTTCGCCGGGTCCCGGGCCGATCACCCCTGAATCATCGAACATGGCAAAAACAGGGTCTCCGGCCGCCTTGAGGATCAGGTCCGCGATCTGCTCCCCACAAAGCCGGGTTGGATTTCCGTATGATTGTGAAATACAGCGCCCGCCCATTTTTTTCGCGACACACTCGATTGCTTTTTTCGCATACTCATCCCCGTCCGTGACAAGGATCACCCGCCGTTTTTCCCCCATGCCGGTTGTTCCTTTCTTAATGATTTACATAATAAAGCCATTGAAATAAAGCGCCGGCCACCTTCCCGAGCACGATCGCCATCAATGCGCCGGCAAGACGCCCGTCCATTCCAATTCTTTTGGAAAAAATTGGGATGACATTGATCACTTCCGTGAGCGCCGCAGCAAGCATGCCGACAAACAGTCCGCAAAACAACCCAACAGGCGCCGCAACGATTACAGAAAGCCGGCCGCCTTCACCACCGAGCCCCCACCATGTCCCGGACAGCACCCCGAATACAACGGCCCATTCGTATGATTGGATGAACCGTTCTGTCCTGGACAGCTGGACAAGCCGCGGCACAATGCCAAGCACCGTTAAAAAAGCCACATACCCGCAGCCGACCACAAGCCCGCCGCCGAGCCCGCAAAACACGGTGAAGATTTGCTTAAGGATGGTCAAAATGTTTCATGTTCTCCTTATTCTCATTCAACAGGATATAATGGTCGATGTCCTGCTGATAGTTGAAAATTTCAACTTCAAGCGGGCTCGGTTCTTCATTAAATTTCTTTTTAAATGCATGGTTAAAAAAAATTACCATACCCGCCCCGAGGCCGAGCGAATAGGGAATTTGAAACATAAGCGGCGTATTGTCGCGGATGCCTGTAATCAGATAATAAATTTTTTCCTGGGCAGCCCGCATGCCGACATCTTCGTGAAAATTGATAATCCCAAGCGCAGAGCCTAAAAAAAGCAAAATCCAAATCAATATAAAAAACAAAAGCGGCAGGTACCTCTTTTTTGCGGCTACTTCCACAATCGTTGCCGCCGGACCGACCGGAGACACGGCAGCGTCCGGAACCTTTTCTTTGATACAGGAAATAATTTTCATCATGTCAATGACAACGGTGTTCCCGTCGGCCTTGGAAATGGTTTGGACGGGGATGTCCAAAAGGGTTTCCTGTATACCGGACGGCGCGTGAATCTGGGCAATATGGGATAATCTTACAGTAAAGCCCGGATTGACGCGAATACGGTGGCGGAGCCGCAAATAAATCGTTTCATCCACTGCCTTCACCCCCTGCTTTCATACGTTGTGTTTGTAGTATGTGATATTGGAAGATTTTCATGCACCGGTTTCATGCTGTATGTATCGTATGATCAGGCGATTCGCCGGACTTTTGCACGCTTCCTGTGCTTTTTTCCATTGCCGGATGATTTTCGGCTTCTGTTGGACGCCACATCCGGGAATAAAAAAAGCAAAAAAGCGCACGTTTACAACTCCATGCGCTCTTTCATTACTTCAAGTATTTTCTTTTCAAGCCGTGAAACCTGCACTTGCGAAATGCCAAGCCGTTCGGCCACTTCGGACTGTGTCTGGTCTTTGTAATAGCGGAGGTACACAATCAGCCTTTCGCGCTCCTCAAGCCCTCTGATCGCTTCCTGGAGGGCAATCTGGTCAAACCACTTTTGGTCGTTCTGGTCTGAAATCTGGTCGAGAAGCGTGATCGGGTCGCCATCGTTTTCATATACCGTCTCATGGATCGATGACGGGGCTTTGCCTGCCTCCTGCGCCATGACGACTTCTTCGACCGGCATCCCGAGTTCTGATGCGATTTCGTGCACGGTCGGCGATCTCCCCAGCTTTTTTGTTAACTCATCGCGGGTTTTGCGGATCCGGTTGCCCGTTTCTTTCAAAGAACGGCTTACTTTCACCGTCCCGTCATCGCGCAAAAACCGCTGGATTTCCCCGATGATCATGGGGACTGCATAGGTGGAAAATTTGACGTCATACGAAAGATCAAATTTATCGACCGATTTTAACAGCCCGATACAGCCGATTTGAAATAAGTCATCCGGTTCATATCCGCGATTCAAAAAGCGCTGGACAACCGACCAGACAAGGCGCATATTTTTTTCAACAATCAGGTCGCGTGCCCCCTGGTCCCCTTCCTGGCTGCGCCTGATCAGGTTTTTCACTTCCTCATCTTTTAACCGGGTTTTCTTTTCTGCCTTTTTCAGTTCTGCATCCATCGGCACGACTCCTTAATTGCATAAGGCGTTTTTCAAGGCCAAATGCTTTTTTAGACGAATGATGGTGCCTGATTCTGGCTGCGACTTGATTTCTACATCGTCCATAAAGTTTTCCATGATCGTAAAGCCCATTCCGGATCTTTCCAGGTCAGGCTTTGTTGTAAATAGCGGCTGCCTGGCTTCTTCAATATCCGCTATGCCTTTTCCTTCATCGCGGACGGTAATTTCAACCGTGCCGTCGTCATAAATGGCAGCCGATACATAAACCATTCCGTCCGGGTTTTCTTCATATCCGTGAATAATCGCGTTTGTTACCGCTTCGGATACGACCGTTTTGATTTCGGTCAATTCATCAAGCGTCGGGTCAAGCTGGGCAACAAAAGCGGCAACCGCCACGCGGGCGAAAGATTCATTCCGGCTGAGCGCGGAAAACTGCAATTGCATTTTATTTTTCATTCAGGCAACCCCCAATCTGTGCAGCGCGTATTGTTCCGATTCATCAAGGCGGATGATTTTAAAGAGGCCGGACAGTTCAAACAGCCTTTTTACGGCCGGAGAAATGGCGCAGACGATCATTTCCCCGTTTTTCTGCTTGATCTGTTTGTATCTTCCCAATATCACACCTAAACCGGAGCTATCCATAAAGGAAAGCTGCTCCAGATTTAATACAAGATGGCGGATGCCGTTTTCTTCAATTGCTTTTGTCACACTTGCACGCAAACTTTCAGCCGTATGATGGTCCAATTCCCCCTGCAGCCGGATGCACAGGACATCTTTTTTCACTTCCAGGTCAATTGCCAGACTCACAATTAAAGCCTCCTTCGCTGTTAATAGTGAGTCATTTCGACCTTGCTTCCCGTTTTTCCTTCCGGGAGACAAAAGAAGCTTTAAAAAAACAGAAACCAAGCGGATTCGACATCAATCTTTCTGGACAAACATGCCCGCTGCACGTTTAAACAGCTGCCACCAGCCTGCACGTTTCACCGTTTTGTCGGCAACAAGCGTTGTTTTTGAAAGCACCTTTCCGTCTTGGCTGATAGTCAGTGTTCCAATTTCATCGCCTTTTTGGACAGGGGCCTGCACATTTTTTTTGAGCTTCACAGTTTTTTTCAAATTTGACAATTTGACGCCTTTTTTCGTCAGCACCGATACCGGTTCGCTCGTCACCGCCCGGACATGCCGCATGCTCCCTTTTGACACTTTGACCTGGTCAAGCGCCGCGCCTTTTTTGTACAGCGGGTGGGAGGTATACTGGCTGAACGCATAGTCAAGCATTTTTGAAACCTGGGCGTTCCGCACTTTTGTTGATGGCGCCCCGAAAACGACGGCGATCACACGCATGCCGTTTTTCTTTGCCGTTGCGGTCAGGCAGAATTTTGCTTCATTTGTAAAGCCGGTTTTCAGGCCGTCAACGCCGGGATAATGGCGGACCAGTTTATTGGTATTGACGAGCCAGAACTTTTTATCGGAGCCTTCCCTTAAGTAATCTTCATATTTGCCGGTGAAATGGGTAATGCCGTGATGTTTCAGCAATTGCTTCGCCATGATGGCCATGTCATAAGCTGAACTGTAGTGACCTTTGACAGGGAGCCCGGTCACATTTTCAAAATGGGTGTTTTTCAAACCGAGCGCTTTTGCCCGCTCATTCATTTTGTCGACAAAAGCTTCTTCGCTTCCGCCAATTCTTTCCGCCATCGCAACGGCCGCGTCATTTGCCGAACCGATCGCAATCCCTTTCAGCATTTGTTCCACCGTCATTTCTTCGCCGGGCTCGAGAAAAATTTGCGATCCGCCCATGGATGCCGCATACTCACTCGTCCGTACTTTTTCATCCATTTTGATTTCGCCTTTGTCGAGCGCTTCCATAATTAAAAGCATGGTCATGATTTTCGTCATGGAAGCAGGCGGCAATTCTTCATGGCTGTTCTTGCTGTACAGCACTTCGCCCGTGGCCTGTTCAATTAAAATGGCGGATTTCGCTTCCGGCGCCAGTTCATTTTTCTTTTCAGCTGCGAACGCTTCAGGCACAAGGACGCCGGCTGCAAGCATGAAGCAGGTAACCAAACCAATGATTTTCTTCATGATGACCCTCCAACTTGTAAAATCATAAAACGTGAAAACAAAACCTCCGTACACGATGGGAGATATGCATAAAATCATTTTTTCCAGTTGCGCCATTTTTATACTGGATAAATTCCCTTTCTTCTAATCCGCGGGATGCCGGCTGCCAGACAAATAAAAAACGCACGGTTTTTACGCCGTGCGCCTTAAAAATCTGTTTTTAGTTTTGTCCTTATAATTCCCGGAAACAGGGTGCTGCCAAACCCGGCTCGCCCGGAAAAAAGCATGCGGCCGGGTTTAAGCCCTTGGATGGAATTTCGCATAAACATCCTTTAACCTCGTTTTGGAAACATGGGTGTAAATTTGCGTTGTGGAAATGTCGGCATGGCCGAGCATTTCCTGGACCGCCCGCAAGTCTGCCCCGTTTTCAATCAGATGAGTGGCAAATGAATGCCTCAGTGTGTGCGGGGTAATGTCTTTCTCAATATTGGCTTTTTTCGCAAGCGCCTTTAATATTTTCCAAAAGCCTTGCCGTGAGAGACGGGCGCCGTGATGGTTCAAAAACAGGGCATCCGTTCTATTCGTTTTTGAAACCAGTTTGGGCCGCCCTTCTTTTAAATACCGTTCAAGCGCAGCCGACGCCGTGCGACCGATCGGGATAATCCTTTCCTTGTCCCCTTTTCCGATACATTTAATAAATCCCATTGATAAATGCAGATCATCAAGATTAAGGCCGGTCATCTCACTGACGCGCATGCCGGTCGCATACAACAGTTCAAGCATCGCACCATCCCGCATATGAAGAGGGGTATCCCCTTTTGGCGCAGCAAGGAGCGCTTCCACTTCCTGAACGCTCAGCACTTTCGGAAGCGTCCGCTCAGGCTTCGGGGTTTCAATATGGACAGTCGGATCCTGGCCCGCAAATTTTTCCCGCAACAAAAACTGATGAAAAGACCGGATAGAGGCGACATGCCTGGCAATCGTCTTCGAGGACTTTCCCTGCTGTTTTAAAAAGTTCAGAAAGTGGAGGATGTGAAACCGCGTCACTTCATTCCAAGATGTAACAAGCTCCACTTTTTGCAGGTAGCGGAGATAACTGTGCAGATCGCGTTTATAGGACGCGATCGTATTTTCAGCGAGCCCTTTTTCAACGATCATAAAATGCATGAAATCTTTGATTTGATCTTCCATTCCAATTACTCCCCATCCATATAAAAGAGCAGCAGCCGTTCTGCCCAAGCAGGCTTATGGTCCCCGGCACTCACCTTTACAGCCGCGCCTTTTGGTTTTTCATAACGGTGGTAGCTTTCATATTCCTGATTCACCCAAAGCAGGGCAAAGTAGAACAACAATGTGCAGCATAAAAATAAAATGAAGACTTTAAGCGCATGAAGCAAAAGTTTCAGCCACGGCATATCCCGCCCGCCTTTCTGTATCGCTTTACATACAAGCTATGACAGACTTCCGCCGTTTTATACATCCTTTTATGTAAAAATTCAACCGGCTGAAAATGCGGTGTTATAACAAAAACCTTTTCGTCTTGCGAAAAGGCCGGTTATTTTTCGTTTTTTCCGTTTTCGTTTCCCTTTTCTTTTTGCTGGCACCGGTAACAAATCCCGTGAAATGTCAGGCGATGGTCTTTGATAATAAAATTCCAGCGGCTTTCCACAACTTTTTCGACATTTTCCAGTAAATCTTCCTGAATTTCGTCCACCGCGCCGCATTCAATGCAGACAAGATGATGGTGAAAATGTGCGGCGCCTTCCTGCCTCAAATCATAACGGTACACCCCGTCGCCGAAATTGATTTTGTCCACCACTTTCAGTTCGGACAGCAGTTCCAGCGTGCGATAAACGGTGGCCAGACCGATTTCAGGGGATTTTTCTTTCACAAGGAGGTATACATCTTCCGCACTTAAATGGTCTGTTTCATGTTCCAGCAAAACGCGCACGGTTGCTTCCCGTTGCGGCGTCAGTTTGTAGCTGGCCGAATGCAATTGCTTCTTAATTCTATCAATACGAGCTTCTTCCATGATTCCTCCCCCTTGCCGCTGTCTCTGATATTATAGCAGATTAAGGGGAATAGTCAAAATGAAATGATTATAAACAGTTAAAAACAACATTTATTATTTAAGAATGATTTTAATGGATCATCTTCATCACGGCCTGCATCAGCTGCGGAGAAAGATAAGCCTCGATGCAGGCGGCCGCGAGAGATGCGATGAAAACAGCGAGAAGCGCCGTGCAATACCTTAAAAACAATTGAAAAAAAGCAAAGTGGGCAGCCTGTTTCATAAAAATTTTCCGGATCAGGTTCAAGGAAAACATGACAGCCATCACCGAGGTGAAAATAAACAAAGGAATGATCAGCAAATTTTGCGGAAGAACGGTTACAAACGAAAGCAAAAAACCGCCCCATTTCATCTGGTTGACAAGAAAACCGATCGAAAACCCGACGACAAGCCCCTTTAAAAATAAGAGAACAAGAATGAGCGGCAGGCCGATGATCGAAATACCGAGCAGCCAGATGAGGCCGAGAAATTTCAAATTGTGCAGGAAACTTGAACGGAACAGGTCCTCAGGCGCGGCGAGTTTGCCGGTTGAGACTTGTCCGAAAAATTGCTTTAAGTAAAAAAACAAGTCTTCTTTCTGTGCGATCGACAGGCTGTTGACGATGACGGCGCCAAAAATGACGCCCATCAGGAACAACGCGATGACAAATGCATAAATAGAGGAGTTTTCCCGGATATGGCGGCTGACAGGATTTTGCAGGGCAATTTGCTTCATGAGCGGTGTCCCCTCCTTCAAAAGATTGGCACTTGCTATTAATCTATGAAAGGACATAGCCGCTTATGAAAAAAGTCCAAAACCGGAGCGAAACTATTCCGGCTTTGGATTTTTTACCTTGCCATATTTTCCGCCCCCGCCGGCCTCAAACGCCAATCCCCCGGAACGCTGTTTCAAGATCAGTTCCGAAAGCGGCGGTTTTACAACGCTTTTCAGGGCGGATTCGGGCGCCCGGTGCAAAATATTCATCTCCGTCCCGAAATGGTCCAGCAGCTTGCCCATCGTTTTCGGGCCGAGCCCCGGCAAAAAATCAAGCGGCACCTGGTGGATGTAGGGTGGCCGGGCAGGATGCGTTTTTGCGTCTGTCAGCTCTTCTATTCTTTCCGAGACACCTTTTGTTTTCAGGCGCGACCCGCAATGCGGGCATGGGCCGTTTGAAACAGGGTTCCGGCATTTGGCGCAAGTCGTTGTATAATATTTCCCAAGTTTCGGGTTTAAGCCGTAATTGGCGGCAATCCGGTTTTCCCCTTCGCCGCGCAAAGCTTTTAACAGCCCTGTAAACCCCGGCGTTTCCAGCATCAATTTTTGGTATTCCCTTGCCATTTTGCCGAGGGAATGGGCGTCTGAATTGGTCACGAACGGATAGCGGTGCAGCTCACTGATGTTATCAGCCATGGTGGTATCAGAACTTAATCCCAATTCCACAGCATCTATCAGATCCGGGTCCAGCACTTCTGTTAGCGACCGTTCCACACCTTTTCCATAAAGGCTCTTAAAGGGGGTAAATACATGGGCGGGAATAAACAGCCCGGAGAGTTCTTTCGTTTTTTCCTGCACTTTCCGGGCCTCTGCGCGGACCCGCTGTGTGCTTAAATGTGGATTGGACACGCGCCCGCCATACCATGCGGAAAACTTGCCGAGTGTGTCCATATCCGGAAAATAGCTGAGCAGATGGACCGGCCCACGGCAGTTTTCATCATACACTTCCATTTCAATCCCGGGAATCAGCGTGACTTCCCCCTGGTAGAGGAGGCCGCCTTCATCAAGCTGCACCAGTTCACCGGCTGCAAGAAGCGCCTTCATCTCTTCCCTGACTTCCGGGACATGGCAGTCGATCACCCCGACGAGATCGAGCCCTTTCGGCTGTTTGGCCGCCTTTAATATATTTTCAAGCGTCAGGCTTTTTGCCCCCGTAATTTTGACGGGCCGCCCCGTTTTTGTGCGCCCGATGTGGATGTGTAAATCTGCAAAGTACGGATTGACACTCATTTTCGCGCCTCTTCAAGCATCCAGTGCTGGAGGGCAACCAATGTTTTGGCGTCGCATATTTTCCCCGACCGGATCATTTCCCTGACTTCATCCATGCCCAGTTCCAAAATATCGACAAATTCATCATCATCGCCCGCTTTTGGATTGGAAAGTTTTTCAAGGCCGGTTCCGGCATAAAGATGGATATATTCATCCGCAAAGCCCGGTGAAGTATAAAAAGCGGTTACCGGTTCTAATTTCGCGCAGGCATAACCGGTTTCTTCCTCCAGTTCGCGTTTTGCCGCTTCAAGCGGGTCTTCCCCCGGCTCGAGCTTTCCCGCCGGAATTTCAATGAGCGCGCGTTCAGCCGCTTTCCGGTATTGTTCCACCATCACCACTTTATGCTCATTTGTAACCGCAAGCACACAGACGGCGCCGGGGTGCTTGATGACCTCGCGTTTCGACGTTTTTCCGTCCGGCAGTTCAACCTCCAAGACTTGCACGTGCAAAATTTTGCCGTTGAAAATTTCTTCCGTCTTCAATGTTTTCTCTTCGTATTTATATTTATGCATGTTACCCGGCTCCTTTTGTTCTTCACCTGAAACTAACACATATATTTTACCATAAAAAACAGACTGTTCCGGGAGGGAAAGCTTGATGATCATCATCGTCCATCCGAAAGGCATCCTCATGAAGGGAAAAGCATGGGAAATTCGCGACCGGCTGAAAACATACTGTAAAAAATACGAAACGGTCGCCGAATGGGTTGCAAAAACAACTTCCTCATAAGGGGGCTGTCTCCATATTTGTATTTTTTCCTGCCCCTTCTATACAATAAAAAAAAGGAGGCAGAAAAACATGGAAAAAAACCGGTTGGGAAATTCAGATTTATATGTTTCAAAGCTCGGGCTCGGCTGCATGTCGCTCGGTACGGATCCGAAAAAAGCACGGGTCGTCATTGAAGCCGCACTTGAAGCAGGCATTAACTATTTTGACACGGCCGATCTTTATGACCACGGAGTGAATGAAAAACTGGTCGGCGAAGCGCTCAAACATGTGCGCGGCGAAGTGATCATTGCCACAAAAGCCGGAAACCGCTGGAATGAAGACGGCAAAACGTGGCGCTGGGATGCTTCCAAAGCTTACATAAAAGAAGCGGCAAAACAAAGCCTGAAACGACTCGGCACGGACTATATCGATTTGTACCAGCTGCACGGCGGCACGATCGAAGACCCGATAGACGAAACGATCGAAGCGTTTGAGGAATTAAAGGCAGAAGGCATCATCCGCGCTTACGGCATTTCTTCCATCCGCCCGAACGTGATCCGCGAATATGTGAAAAAGTCATCCATTGCAAGCGTCATGATGCAGTACAGCCTGCTTGACCGGCGGCCGGAAGAGACCATCACGACGCTTTTAGGCGAAAACGGCATCAGCATTGTCGCAAGAGGCCCGGTCGCAAAAGGGATTTTAAGCGGGCTGCCGGAAAAGATTCCAGCAGACGGTTATCTTGATACCGGTTATGAAGAAATTGTCGCCCTTCTTGAGAAAATCAAAAATACGCTTTTAACCGGCGGGCGGACGATGCTTGAACTTGCACTTCAATATGATCTCGCCTGCCCTCCAGTTGCCGCCGTGGTTGCCGGCGCCAGTTCCCCGGACCAGGTGCGCGCCAATGCAAAAGCCGTAAACGCTGCGCCACTTACACCGGAGGAGCACCGGCTTCTGCGCGAGCTCACCAAACAAAACCGATACGAAGCGCATCGGTAATCTGTTTTCAGCAAAGAATGCACCGCGTTCTTTGCTTTTTTGTTTATTTTTTCACCTTGTTCCAACAGCCCTTTCCCGGTTATGCCGGAAACCATCCCGTTTTCCCCCGTGCAAAGGAAGGATTTAAACGGCAAATGGAAATCAGGGCGTAATCAATCGTACAGGCAGTTGTGTCAAGGCGACTGCCTGTGCCATTGCCATCTTTTTAGCCTTTATATCGTTTCCAGTCCAAATCGGATTCTTCCAGCAGTTCCGCAAACGATTTGTTCCGCTCGCGCTGCTTCCGTTCTTCTCTTTTTCGTTCTTCTTCCGCCCTCTTTTTTTCTACTTCCACTGCCGCAAGTTCCTGCTTTGCCTGTTTCAATTTTTCGAGCACATCTTTTTGCAGCGCATCCTTCAGCTGCACTTTCTCATCCTGTTTTCCTTTTTGTTGTGCCTGTCTCTTTTTTGCCATTTGCTGCCGTTTGCAAAAAGCCCGCATGCCTCGAGTGCAGCCGGGGGCATCTTACAAACGGCCTTCACCGCCCTTCTTCTATCATCTTTTTTCATTATAATATATTTACCAATGCTTCATCATCCATCAGGCGGTCCGTTCATGGGCAACCCGGCTCCCAGACTGAAAAATATTTTCCGGAAGCTGCTTTCTCTCTTTAAATCCATGCGCGATCTCTGGTATAGTAGCGTTAAAGAAGAAATTTGCAAGGTTTTTGAATCTTTTCAGGGCTGCTTTTCGTATAAGACGTATGGCCGAATCAACCAAGATCGTGATCAGGGGTGTCGATTATGAAATTTTTTATGGGTACGGTGATTCGCACCGTAATAACCATTTCTAGCGTTATCCTTCTCTTTCTCGTCATTTATTTTTCATCCGGCCATTTGTTCTGGCTGTCGCTTTTGCTTTCGCTTGCCGGCGGCTTTCTGATCAACCGGCTTGTGAAGTGGCAAATGTTGCGGCGTTTTCTAAAAACCCAGCAGCTAACGCGGAAAGATTATCAATATATCCGGAAAAACCTGAAAGAAGCGGACGAAAAAATCAGGCGACTGCAAAAAACCTTTTTATCCGTTCGTTCCATCAGCACGTTCAAACTTTTTTACGATATGAATAAAGTAATCAGGAAAATACAGGCACTGGTCAAAAAAGAGCCGAAACGTTTCTATCAGGCTGAATCTTTTTATTTTTACCATTTGGATTCAATGACGGAGCTCGCGGAAAAATATGCCCTCCTGCAATCCCAGCCTGTAAAAAACAAAGAAATGGCCGTGCAAATCCGGGAAACGGAAGAAACGTTAAAACAATTGGGACGCGAAACAGAGAAAGATCTGTACCATATGCTTTCAACGGATATGGATGCGCTCGATTACGAACTGGCATACGCCAAGCACACCATCGAACGCAAATCCCCTTCCCGGCATGAAAGGAGTGCAAAAAAATGAACGCAGACAAAGAACTTTGGCAGGAACCAACGAGCGGCGGGCTGGATGATCTGCTTGCCGATCCGTTCGGCACGCATGACGCCATGCTGCCGGAAGAAGGGCAGAAAATAGAGCCTGCCGCCGGAGCAAAACCGTCCCGCCTTGTGGACATGCTGCCGGAGGAAAACCGGCAAAAAGCATACGAACTCGCAAAGCAAATTGACCCTTCAAACCACCAGTCCGTCATTTTATATGGCACGCAGGCGCAGTCGAAGCTGCTGAATTTCTCGCATGCCATGCTTGACCAGGTCCAGAAAAAAGATATCGGGGAAATCGGCGATATTTTAAATGATTTGATGAAAAAACTTGAGCAGGTGAATCCCGAAGAACTTGTCCCAGAAAAGAAAAACTTCTTTTCGCGCATGTTCGGCAAAATTTCCAATTCGGTGCAGGAACTGCTTTCAAAATACCAGAAAACAAGCGCGCAGATCGACCGCATCAGCGTGAAGCTCGATCTCTCGAAAAAGACGTTGCTGAAAGATATCCAGCTGCTCGAACAGCTGTATGAAAAAAACAAAGATTATTTCCATGCACTTAATATTTATATTGCAGCCGGCGAACTGAAGCTCGAAGAACTGAACACAAAAACGATTCCTGAAATGAAGAAAAAAGCGGAAGCAACCGGCGACCAGATGGCCTTCCAGGAAGTCAACGACATGGTCCAGTTTGCCGACCGGCTTGAAAAACGGCTGCACGACTTAAAATTAAGCCGGCAAATCACGATTCAGAGCGCACCGCAAATCCGGCTGATCCAAAACACAAATCAGACGCTGGCTGAAAAAATCCAGTCCTCTATTATGACGGCGATCCCGCTATGGAAAAACCAGATCGCGATTGCCCTGACGCTCATCCGCCAGCGCCATGCGGTCGAAGCGCAAAAACAAGTGTCCAAAACGACCAATGAACTTCTGTTGCGCAATGCCGAAATGCTGAAATCGAACACGATCGAAACGGCGCAGGAAAATGAGCGCGGCCTTGTCGACATTGAAACGTTGAAAAAAACGCAGGAAAGCCTTATTTCAACGCTCGAAGAAACGCTGCGCATCCAGCAGGAAGGAAGAGCCCGGCGGTTCCAGGCCGAACAGGAGCTGGCGACGATGGAAAACGAACTGAAACAAAAACTGATGAACTTGAAAGGACCGGGGCCGGATGCCGGGGCGTCCTGACCAAAACGGGCAAAACGGCAACAGGCCGGGCCGGCGGACGGAAAGCCTGCTGCCGCTTTCAAACATAGATCCATCCGGAAAAGCGGCAGGAGCCTGAAAATAAAACCGGCGCAACCGGAAACTTGCGCCGGTTTTTTCTTTCCGCTTATTAAACCGCATCCGGCATCCTTTTTTACTTCAACATGCGGAGGGATTTTGATGAAAAAATGGTTTTCCCTGCCCGCCACGGCGGCGGCGCTTGCTGCAGGCGGGCTCGGCTTTTACATGTCAGAGCGGGTGATGCATATCCGAAAAAAAGACGACAGCCTCGTCATAAGCCGAGAAGTGGCCGCGAAAAGGCTGGATCTTAAAGCGTACGAATCATTGCCGAAAGAAGAAGTTTTGATTCCGTCCCCATTCGGTTACAAGCTCAAATCGGTTTTTGTGAAACCGTTCCCCGAGTCGAAAAAATGGATGATTTTTTGCCATGGCGTGACGGAAAACAAAATGAATTCCGTTAAATATATGAACCTGTTCCTGAAGCGGGGCTTTAACGCTGTCCTCTACGACCACCGCCGCCACGGGGAATCCGGCGGCAGTACAACGAGCTACGGATACTATGAAAAGCATGACTTAAAAGCGGTGGCAGATGAACTTCTCAGGCGCGAAGGGGACGGCATCTTTTTCGGGATTCACGGCGAATCAATGGGCGCCGCCACGCTCCTGCTGTATGCCGGCGAGCTTTGCGGCCGCGCCGATTTTTACATCGCCGACTGCCCGTTTTCCTCGTTCCGGGCGCAATTGATCCGGGAATTTACGCGGGAAACGCGGCTGCCCGGAAAATGGTTTTTTCCGCTTGCCGATTTTTTTGTCCGCATCCGCGACGGCTACTCGCTCCGCCGTGTGTCGCCGATTGATGTAGTCGGCCGGATCAAACAGCCGGTCCTCTTTATCCACAGCGCCAAGGACGACTACATTCTGCCCGGGATGACCAAAGCGCTTTATGAAAAGAAAAAAGGGCCGAAGCAGCTGTTTATTGCCGAAAACGGCGCCCACGCCCAGTCGCTCAACTTAAACCGCGAACAGTATGAACAGGTGATTGATGAATTTCTTGAAAAAATGGCGGCGTCCCGTAAGCTTTAATGCCATTTTTTGCGAACGTCCGCCCATGTTGCTGAATATGGTATAGGAGCCTATCAAAACAGGGAGTGTCCATGATGGAAATCTATACCGTACAGCAAGGCGATACCCTTTGGCGGATTGCAAACCGCCTCGATGCCGATCTTGCCCAGCTTTTTTTGGCAAACGGGCTGACTGCATCATCCCCGCTCGTTCCCGGCCAGGCGCTTGCCATTCCCGACCGATTCTTTCAGTACATCGTCCAGGAAGGGGACCAGCTCGGCACAATCGCCGCACGCCTCGGCGTTTTGGCACAAGCGCTTATAAACGCCAACCAACTCCGCAATCCCGCCTCGCTTTTTCCGGGGCAGGTGCTTTTTATCCCCTACCGAAACCATACGGTAAAACAGGGTGAAACTCTGTACGGCATTGCCCGTACTTACGGGGCGGACATGGGGGCCATTATGCAGGCGAACCGGCTTCCCGGCACGGCTCTTTCCGTCGGCCAGGTGCTGCGTATACCCGCACCCCGCCGCCCTGTGAAAGAAGTCAATGCCTATACAACCGGGTTCGGCGCTGCGGGCACCGCTGAAGTTTACCAGCTTGGGCCTTATTTTACGTACTTGTCCCCTTTCCGTCATACGTTCCGTGAAGATGGCAGCCTGACGCCGCTCAACGACCGCTCCGTCCTTCAGGCAGCGGAAGCAAACGGCGTCCTTCCGCTTTTAATCCTGGCCAATTTCACCTCGGAAGGATTTAGCTCCGATCTGGCTGCCCGGCTGCTTCGCAATGAAGCATTGCAGGAAACTTTGATCAGCAATCTTCTCGTCACGATAAGGCAAAAAGGGTACCGGGGAGTCAATTTTGATTTTGAATATGTGTATCCGGAAGACCGCGACCGTTATACGGCGTTTCTCAGGCGCGTCGCCCGCCGGTTCCGCCCGGAAGGACTGCTCGTCTCGACTGCGCTTGCGCCGAAAATTTCCGGCACGCAGCCGGGCCTGCTTTACGAAGCCCACGATTACGGCGCACACGGGGCCATCGTTGATTTTGTCATTTTGATGACGTATGAATGGGGATGGGCCGGCGGCAGGCCGCGAGCCATCGCCCCGATTCCTGAAGTGAGGCGTGTCCTTGATTATGCCGTTACTGTCATTCCGCGGAATAAAATTATGATGGGGGCGCCGCTTTACGGGCGTGACTGGAGAATCCCGTGGCGCGCAGGCACAACGGCGCGCACGATCAGCCCGCATGAAGCCCTTTCCTTGGCGGCACGGTACGGGGCTGACATCCGCTACCACCCGACCGACCAGGCGCCTTATTTCCGTTACACCGATGCATCAGGCCAGCAGCATGAAGTCTGGTTTGAAGATGCGCGCAGCATGCGGGCAAAAATCAATTTGCTAAACGAATACGGGCTGCGTGGAATCAGCTACTGGGTGCTCGGCAACCCGTTTCCCGAAAACTGGGTCGTACAGCAGGCACTCATTCAGGCAAGAAAACGGTAATCCGCAACAAAGCGTACGGATGCCCTAAGATTGATTTCATAAATGCTGCTTCTTGCTGCAACAGGATGCGTCCAAACCGCCGGTGCTGCATTTTTCTGCATCGCCCGCACGAAAATCCATCCGGCAGGCTTTTTCAGGCTTGCCGGTTTTTCATGCCCAGTCCACTTCTGTCACCGCGGAAAGTTTGATCGATATCCGCTCCCCTGTCTCCCCTGCCAGCTCCAGCTTTTTTTCGAGCGACCGGAATTTTGTAATGGTACCGGTGGCGGTAAAGAAATTTCCCGCTTCAAAGAAACGGACCGTAACCGGCACGCGCAGCCGGCAGGCAGATATGAGCATATGGTTCATCTCTTCAAGCTGCTGCTCATCGAGTTCGGGCTTTGCCTGTTTTTCCTGTTCTTTCTGCCATTTTAAAAGTGCCTGCTTATGCTCGGGCAAAAACATGCGTGACCCTTCCCAAAGTTTGTTACCGCGCTGCAGGTATCCGCTCATTTGTAATGCCCTCCTATCTTTTTGGCACGTTCAAGCGCCTGGCCGGCATCAAGCAGCGACACGGCGCGGATGACGGCGCCGGAACCGTATTTCTGCTTGATGCGGTCGACCGCATACCCAATCTTTCTTTCCCCTTCCCTGTTTTCAAACAGATCAAGCTGCCGGATATCATCCCGCGACAGGCGCGACAGCCCGACGCTGATACGGCGGACCGGATTTCCGTCCCAAAACGAAAGAAACAGCCGGCACGCCGCCCGGTAAACGTCCATTGTCCCGTTTGTCGGCGCCAGAAGCGTCATCTGGCGGTGAAAGCCGGACGGATGGGCATAATCCGCCCCCTGGCAGCCGACCGAAACACAAGCGCCCATGACGCCTGAAGTACGCGCCCGGAAACAGACTTCCTCGCAAAGTTCAAGAAGGGCAACTTTGATTTCATGCTCAAAATCGGCGTAGTCGCGCGGCAGCGTCATCGCATGCCCGATCGCTTTCTGTCCGACGTGCGATTCTTTCGAGACGGGCGACTCATCAATGCCGTTTGCCGTCTCCCACAGTACCTGGCCGCCAATCCCCCACCGTTTTTTTAAAACAGAAAGTGGAAAGCAGGCAAGCGCACCGATTGTATAAATGCCGAGCCGCTTCAGATGCTGCTCCATCCGGCTGCCGACACCGAACATCCTGCCAACCGGCAAAGGCCATAAATGCGTTTTGAGATGATGGTGATCCAGTTCAAAAATGCCGGTTTTGTTTTTCTTCGCAAAATGGTCGCACGCCATTTTGGCCAGCACTTTGTTCGGCCCGATCCCGCAGCGGGCATACACGCCGGTTTCTTCCATGATGTCCCGCTGGATTTGCGCGGCGATCTCGCGCGGCTCTCCGAACAGTCGCCTGCTGCCCGTTACATCCATGAACTGCTCGTCAACGGAATACGGTTCAACCATATCCGTATAGCGGGCAAGAATCGAAGAAATCTGCACCGATACATCGAGATAGCGCTGCATGCGCGGCCGAACAATAACGGCATCCGGGCAGAGCTGCTGCGCTTCCCACAGGCGGAGCGCATTCTTCACGCCGCGCTTTTTCGCGAGCGGGCAGGCAGCGAGCACCACCCCGGACCGGCGCGCCGGATCCCCCGATACGATCACGGGTTTATCCCTGTACGCCGGATGATCGGCTTTTTCCACACTTGCATAAAAAGACTGCATATCGACGAGAAAAATCACACGCTGGCTCATCTTTCAACCCCTCTTACCTTAGAAACTAAGCAAACAACACGAACTATAGTTCTTATTCTATTCCTCATTATAAACGAATATACGTTCTTTCGCCAATTGTTTTTTTAGGCAGAGGGGTTATATTTTTCCAAAACGCGCATCACACCGGCTGCTATTTTTTAAAGAAAGCCTGCCGTCCGAGCCTTTCCACAAGCCCGGGGAAAAGCGCATGGATGGTAGCGGATGCATTCATCCATTTTGGCGCATTGATTTCACGCCGATTTACAAGCATCGTATCCGTTATTTTTTCTGCAAGTTTTTCGGGATCCAGCATCCATTTTTCAATATTTTTCCGGTAGGTGCCGGACCGGTCGGCGATGTCGAAAAAACCGGTTGCAACCGGGCCGGGATGAACGGCTGTCACATAGACGCCAAAGCGCGCCATTTCCATGCGGAGGCTGTCCGTAAAGCCGCGCACTGCAAACTTGCTGGCCGCATAGACGCTTGATTTTGGGGTCGCCATTTTGGCCGCCTGGGAAGCGATATTGATAATATGGCCGGCACGGTTTTTTTGCATATGCGGGACGACCGCTTTGGTGCAGGCAATGAGCCCGATGACATTGACATCAAACATCCCCCTGACATCCTCCATGCGGATATCCTGCACTTCATCAAAAACGCCGAAACCGGCATTGTTCACGAGCACATCAATCTGGCCACAGCGGTTGTAAATCGATTCAAAAACAGCAGGAATTTTGCCGTGCTCCGCTACATCGCAGCGAACGGTCAGACACGAAACCTGGTAAGCTGCTTCGATCTCCGCCTTGATTTTTTCAAGCTTGCCGAGGCTTCTGGCGAGCAGAACAAGGTTAGCCTCGTTTTTGGCGGCGGCAAAGGCGATTTTTTCCCCGAGGCCGCCGGAAGCGCCGGTAATCACGATCGTTTTCTTCCGGATCCGTTTATTTGCCATGTTTCCATCTTCTCCCTCTATCTTGAAAATTTTCATTCCTCCACTGGTGCCATTTGCCGCGGCATGGATGCCTATTCTGAAAAATGGTGCCGGCCGATTTTCATGCTTCCTCCCGTGCCGCGTTCATTGCGGCAGCACGCCTGGTACCATTTTAAAATGGCCGGGCACGGATTTTTTATCTGAAAATTCACGGAATCACTCTTGACAACTCCCCGATTTTTCTTCATAATAAGTAATACCATTTTGATAAGCGACCGGCTGTGACCAGGACCAGTAAGCCGGGCATGATGCAAGAGAGCGGGGTTCTCAGGCTGGAAAACTCCGCCATCCGCTGCCCGGCCGAACCTGCCTGTGAGCTGTTTGGCAAAACCAAACCGGATGAAAACCGTTAACCAAATGAGGTGTAGGATCGAATTCCTGCAATAAAGGTGGTACCGCGGAACATGCCCTTTCGTCCTTTACGGATGAAGGGGTTTTTTACTTTGAAGGGAGGCATTTGCATGAAAATATCATTTATTGGCGCCGGGTCCATGGCTGAAGCGATGATCATTGGCATGCTTGAAAAAAGAATCGTAAAAGCCTGGGACATCCGCGCCCATAACCGCACGAACAAGAAAAGGCTCCGCACATTGGAACAGAAATACGGCATCCGGGCTGCAGACGGCCTCGACCAGCTTTTCGAAGGCCCGGACGCGGTCATCTTAGCCGTAAAACCGAAAGATGCCCCAGATGTGCTCGAATCGGTCCGTCCGCTCATATCTCCGGACACCCTGCTCGTTTCGGTAGCGGCCGGCATCACCATTCCGTTTATCGAAAACAAGATTGGCCGGCATATTCCCGTTGCGCGCGCAATGCCGAACACATCGGCGAAAGTCGGGCTGTCGGCAACCGGCATTGCCTTTAACGCCGCTGCGACAAAACAGCACCGGCACCGGGCGTTTGCCATATTTTCGGCTGTCGGCATGACTACGGCCGTAAAAGAAGAACAGCTCGATGCTGTAACAGGGCTTTCGGGAAGCGGACCGGCGTATATTTATTATATCGCCGAAGCGCTCCAGCAGTCAGCTGCAGAAATCGGGCTCGACGCACAAACGGCAAAACAATTTATCCTCCAGACGATCATCGGCGCAGCAGAAATGCTGAAAACTTCAGCCGAACCGCCGGAAGCGCTCCGGAAAGCTGTCACAAGCCCGAACGGCACCACAGAAGCCGCGATCCGCGTCCTTGACGAACGCGAGGTCAAACAAGCTTTCATTGACTGTGTAAAAGCAGCTGCAAAGCGAGCAAATGAGTTATCGAACGCAGGGAAAGAACCCGCAAGAGAATAACCGGCAATAAAAAAGCGGCAGGCAAGCCGCTTTTTTTGCTTTACAAAACAGGCACTTCCATCAAATCATGGACAAGCAGACTGTCCGGGAATAAAGCTTGCGCTTCCTGCTCAAGCGCCGGCCAGTCTTCTTTTCCGTACCTGGCACTAATATGGGTAAGAAGCAGCCGTTTTGCCCCCGCCTGCTTTGCCGTTTGCGCCGCGTCCGCCGTTGTCGAATGAAAATAATCATGCGCCATTTGCCCGCTCTCCTTGTTAAACGTTGCTTCGTGAACGAGAAGATCGGCATTGGCTGCGAGCCGGATTTCCGCCTCATTCGGCCTTGTATCGCCAAGGATGGCAATGATCTTCCCCTTTTTCGCCGGGCCGAGATAATCTTTTCCGCTGATCACGCGACCGTCTTCCAATGTTACCGTCCGGCCTTCTTTCAGCAGCCGGTAAACCGGGCCCGGGCGGATCCCTTCTTTTTTCAATCGATCCGCATCCAGCGCGCCCGGTTTGTCTTTTTCGGTAATCCGGTAGC
Organism: Weizmannia sp. FSL K6-3076; assembly: GCF_038007245.1. Taxonomy (NCBI): domain Bacteria; kingdom Bacillati; phylum Bacillota; class Bacilli; order Caryophanales; family Bacillaceae; genus Heyndrickxia; species Weizmannia sp. FSL K6-3076. Next base: position 1,815,172 of record NZ_JBBOWU010000001.1, read on the forward strand.
CGAAGCTTTCGATCCCATGATCAAGCCGCAGCGCACAAACCGTAAAGCGGTCGTCTTCAAATACCGTTCCTTCTTCAATTTCGATGATCTCCAAAGGATATTTCAGACGGGTTTCGCTCACTTTCAGGGAAACTTCCACAAACGCTTTTATGCCTTTCGGGCCGTAAACGGTAAGCGGGCCATCCCCGCCCTGGAACGACCGGCTCCCAAGAAAGCCGGGAAGCCCGAAAATATGGTCGCCGTGCAAGTGGGTGATAAAAATTTTTTCAACTTTGCGCGGTTTGATCGCAGTGTGCAAAATCTGGTGCTGTGTCGCTTCCCCACAGTCAAAAAGCCAGATGGCATTTCGTTCTTCCAGCAATTTGAGCGCAATGGACGTGACGTTTCTTGCTTTGGCAGGTACGCCCGCGCCAGTTCCCAAAAATAAAATTTCCAAATGATGTTCCCCCCTTTCCTGCCGGATCCCGGCCGCACATATAGAACTATCTTATCATAATTTTACGGAAAGGAAACTATTGCATATCATTTGCGTATTTGCCCGTGAAAGTCTAGAATATAGTGACAATGAAATGGGGCCGGAAAGCGGAAAAAAATGATTTTTCCCTGCTTTTGAAATGAAATGGCTGCAACAAGGCAAACTATAACCGTATCATGAGACAGGCCGGCCTTAAATCGTGATTTTTTGAACAAAGAGAGGTAAGAAAGATGCAGACAACTGAGACACCGAAATCGTTATTTATGCTTTTTGGCGCAACAGGTGATCTGGCGAAGCGTAAGCTGTTTCCTTCCCTGTACAATTTGTACCGGAAAGGCAGGCTGTCAGAGCATTTCGCTGTGATCGGCACGGCAAGAAGGGAATGGACGGACGAAATCTTCCGTGCGCATATAAAAGATTCCGTTCTGAGCGCGAGAGAACATGCGGAACAGCTTGAAGCGTTTGCCGCTCATTTTTACTATCAGCCGCATGATGTGACAGACAGCAACTCGTACATACAGTTGAAGCAATTAGCGGATGAACTGGATGAAAAGTACCAGCTGGAAGGCAACCGGATCTTCTATTTGGCGATGGCCCCGGAATATTTCGGGACGATTTCGGACCATCTGAAAAGTGACGGGCTTACCGCTACAAACGGGTTTAAACGGCTTGTCATCGAAAAACCTTTCGGGCATAGCCTCGAATCAGCGAAACAGCTGAACAGCCAGATCCGGAAATCTTTTTCAGAAGACCAGATTTACCGAATCGACCATTATTTAGGTAAAGCGATGGTACAAAATATCGAGGTCATCCGGTTTGCCAACGCCCTGTTCGAGCCGCTTTGGAACAATCGTTATATTTCCAACATCCAGATTACATCAAGCGAGATGCTTGGCGTGGAAGAACGGGCGCGGTATTACGAAGCGAGCGGGGCGCTCAGGGATATGGTGCAAAACCATATGCTGCAAATGGTGGCGCTCCTTGCAATGGAACCGCCGATCAGCCTGACAACAAACGAAATCCGGAGCGAAAAAGTGCGGGTGCTGCGTGCCTTGCGCACCATTGAAGGAAAAGATGTGCCGGCATACTTCGTGCGCGGCCAGTACGGTCCGGGCGAAATTGGCGGCAAAAAAGTCCAGGGTTACCGGGAAGAGCTGAATGTAGCGCCGGATTCCAGGACCGAAACGTTTGTCGCCGGGAAACTGATGATTGATAATTTCAGATGGGCGGGCGTGCCGTTTTACATCCGCACCGGCAAACGGATGGCGGCGAAATCGACGAAAATTGTCGTGCAGTTTAAAGATATCCCGATGAATTTGTACTACAATACAAATCATGAACTGAACCCGAATCTGCTTGTCATCCATATCCAGCCGGAAGAAGGGATTTCGCTTCATCTGAACGCCAAAAAACCGGGCCAGCATATGGAAACCACCCCTGTGCAGCTCAGCTTTGCAAGCAGCAGCAAAAACGGCATTAATACGCCCGAAGCTTATGAAAAATTGATTCATGACTGTTTGATGGGCGACGCAACCAACTTTACCCATTGGGATGAAGTCGCCTTATCGTGGAGCTTTGTCGATAATATTTCAAAAGTGTGGGAAAACAAGCCGATTACATTCCCAAATTACAAATCCGGTTCGATGGGACCGAAAGCAGCCGATGAACTGCTGGAAAAAGACGGCTTCTTCTGGTGGCCGGTGGAAGATCTGGAAGTTGGGAACTGCTGAACCTGTTAAAAAAGGAACACGCCATCTTTGCGCGTGTTCCTTTTTTATGGGACGTGCCGGAAGCCGGTAATTAACCGCGGGGATCCGGCGGCCGCTTTCCCGCTTCTCTCCCGGTTTGGATAATCTGCTCCCCAAATTTCTTGCGGAGCCGGCTGATTGCCTCATACAGCGGCTCTTTTTTGGCTGCTTCTTCATATGAAAACAGACTCAGCTGTTCTGCTTCCGCCTTCCGGTCCGTTAAACCGGAGGCGGTAATGCCCAAAAGGCGTACGGGCTGCCCGTTCCAGTTCCGGATAAAAAGCGTGCGGGCGGCTTGAAACAACGCATCGCCGCTTTCAACCGGCCCTCCGCTTTTTTTGCTCCTCGTCACCGTTTTCCGGTCCGCGTAACGGATCATGATGCCCACATTGGTTGCCGCAACCTCCTTTTTTCTCATCCGTTCCGCCGTTTCATCCGCAAGCTTTTTCAGCACGGCATCGATCCGGTGTTCATCCTCCGTATCCTCAGATAGCGTCACCATCCGCCCAACGCTTTTGGTGACGTTTACGGATTCGGGATCAACAGGACGCGGGTCTCTTCCATTCGCCCTTTCTTTCAAACGGATGCCACGGATGCCGAGAAGCTGCTTTAAAAGAAAATCATCCGCATGCGCCAGATCGCCGATCGTAAAAAGACCACAGCCGTTAAGCTTTTCCGCCGTTTTGCCGCCTACACCGTGCATCTCGATCAACGGCCGCGGCCATAATAAACGGGGAATATCCCGCTTTCTTAAAATGGTGATGCCCATCGGCTTTTTCATATCCGACGCTGTTTTCGCCAAAAATTTATTCGGGGCGATCCCGATGCTTGACGGCAAATCGAGTTCCGCAAGAATTTGCTGCTGGATCGATTCGGCAATGGCAGGCGGCGTCCCCAGTTCCTCGAGGCCGGTAATGTCCACATAACCTTCATCGATCGAAACCGGTTCGACCAAAGGCGAATACGCGCGGAGGATTGAAAACATTTTGGCGGATGCTTTTTTATATAGATCAAAACGGGGTGGCACGATTAAAAGATCCGGGCAGCGTTTTTTTGCTTCCCAGACCGGCATGGTCGTTTTTACACCGAATTTTCTCGCTTCATAACTGCACGTCACAATGATGCCTTTCCGTTCTTTCGGATTCCCGGCAACGGCCAGCGGCTTCCCTTTAAGCGCAGGGTTTTCCGCCATTTCAACCGAAGCGAAAAAACTGTTCATATCGACATGCAAAATGACACGGCCTTTTTTCGGATAAAATGCTTTCATCTTCACCCACTCCGGCGCTCACGAATTTCCGGCCGCTTCTTTCATATAAGCGGCAATGTCTGCAATCCCTTCAAGCGACGCCGTAAACAAATCGACATCCATAATGGTAATCAGCCTGTCCTTCAAACTGGCGACAGCCGTAAAATAATTTGTCCGCCCGTAGCCGGCAAGGCCGATCTGTTTTTTCTCTTCTTCCTGTATTTCCACAATGTCGTTTGCCTCTTTGACGAGCAGGCCGACCGGAATGGCTTCTGTCCGGACGACGATCATGCGGGCGTCCTCTATGGAGGAAAGCGGTGTCTGGTAAAAACAATGTTCGACGTCAATAATCGGGATCAGTTCATCCCTCACCTTCATGATGCCCCGTACAAATGCAGGCAGTTTTGGGACGGGATTGGCTGCTTGCGCCTTTTCAACAGAAATGACCGATCCAATATGAATGCCGTACTCCTCTTCCCTCGTTTTAAAAATGATATATTTATTGAGCGCTTCCAACTGATCGCTTCCTTTCTTAAAAAGGAAGCGGTTATCCCGCTTCCGCCTCAAATCCTGTTACTCCCCGCCGGCCACTTCCGCAATGGCAACCGCCATCTCAGCCAGTTTGACCAGTTCTTTAACCGGAATTCTTTCTTTTGTCGTATGGATTTCTTCATACCCTGTGCCGAGATTGACCGTCGGGATGTTAAATCCTGCAATGACGTTGGCGTCGCTTCCGCCCCCGCTTTGCTCCAGCTTGCTCTCGCGGCCGATTTTTGCTGCTGCTTTTTTGGCCACTTCCACCACTTGGTCGCCGTCTGAGAATTTAAATCCCGGGTACACGACGTTCACTTCGACTTCCGCTTTTCCGCCCATTTCCAGTGCCGTCTGTTCAAAAGCGGTTTTCATTTTGGCAACCTGTGTTTCCATTTTTTCCGGAACGAGTGAACGGGCTTCCGCCAGAATATCGACGCGGTCGCAAACGATATTGGTTGCCTGACCGCCTTCAAAGCGCCCGATATTCGCGGTCGTTTCACTGTCAATGCGGCCGAGCGGCATTTTTGCGATCGCTTTTGCGGCAATGGTGATCGCGGAGACCCCTTTTTCCGGCGCCACACCGGCATGGGCGGTTTTGCCTAAAATGGTTGCTTTGATTTTGGCCTGCGTCGGGGCAGCCGTCACAATCGTGCCAACCGGGCCGTCGCTGTCAAGGGCAAAGCCGTATTTTGCTTTTAACAGCGACGGATCGAGCGCGCGCGAACCGACCAGACCGGACTCTTCGCCGACAGTAATGACAAACTGGATATCCCCGTGGCGGATCTGGTCTTCTTTCAATACCCGGATCATTTCCAACATCGCGGAGAGCCCGGCTTTGTCGTCAGATCCGAGGATTGTCGTGCCGTCTGATTGGATCCAGCCGTCTTTGATGGACGGTTTGATGCCTTTCCCCGGAACGACGGTATCCATATGGGAAGTAAAATAAATCGGCGTCGCTTCAGGAACATTGCCTTTCAATGTGCAGATCAGATTGCCAAAGCCGTGCCCCGTTTTTGCTTTTGTATCATCCTCATATACTTCAAGGCCAAGGCCTTCAAATTTTTGTTTTAAGACCTTGCCAATTTCTTCTTCATGTCCGGTTTCCGAATCCACCTGAACCAGTTCAAAAAATTCTTTTACTAACCGTTCTTCATTCACCATGGAAAAACCTCCAATATGTATATGTACTTTAATAGTATAACGCGAATGATTTTACTTGTACAACCGGCGGCTTCAGGCTAGAATAAAAATGATTACCGTCCGTTTAAGAGGTGAAGTCTGCTTTGTCGAAAAAAACGCAGAAAATTGTCGTGTACTTAATGCTCATTGCCATGCTGGCAGGAACAGTTCTTTCCGGCCTTTCAATGCTGTTTTAAAAAAGGAACGGGAAAGTCCGCGTTCCTTTTTTAAATGGCGCCTTTTGCTTTTGCCAGTTCGGTCATCGGCCGGGTTGACCGAGTGATGTAAATTTTTGTTCCGACCGGCACTTCATCGTACAGCTTTTCGAGCGCCGCTTTCGGCAGGCGGATGCAACCGTTTGAAATATACCGGCCAATTGAAGAAGGATTGTTTGTGCCGTGCAGGCCGTAAATCCGGCCGTCCGTGCCGCGCGCATCAAAACCGATCCAGCGCGAGCCGAGCGGATTGCGCGGGTCGCCGCCGGGAATATTCTTTTTCCGGTAATAAGGATTTTTCGCCTTGACTTTGACCGTAAAAAAACCTTCCGGCGTCAGGTCATTTGTTTTCCCAGTCGCAACCGGCGTTTCGAGCCGGATTTTCCCGCCGCGGATCCAGGCAAGCCGGTTTGTTGTTTTATTGACAATAATGAGCGGGTCTCCCGGGGCAACGTGCCCGTCCGCCGGCCATACCGATAACCCGAAAACAAGCATCCATGCCACCCATATATGCATAAGCCATTCACCTGCTAGTTGTGTTTTTCTTTAGTATGCATCCCGCATACCGGTTCATGCATACGGAAAGTGCGCTTTACACCCGGGACACCGCCCCTGTTAAAAAAAGCCTTCCCCTTTCCAGAACGGAAGGAGAAGGCTTCCCGCATTACAGTTCTTCACAGTATTCTTCAAACATTGCCTGCAGCTCAGCCACGACAGCCGCTGGGTCATGCCCTTCGATCTGGTGCCGTTCAATCATTTTCACAATTTTGCCGTCTTTTAAAAGTGCGAAAGATGGGGAGGACGGCGGATAACCGGTGAAATAGCTGCGTGCCCTTGCCGTTGCTTCTTTATCCTGGCCAGCAAAGACGGTTACAAGCTGGTCCGGGCGCTTATCATAATGGATGGCGTGCGCCGCAGCCGGCCGTGCAATGCCCCCTGCGCAGCCGCACACAGAGTTGACCAAAACAAGTGTCGTCCCTTTTTTGGAAAACGCTTCGTCCACTTCTTCCGGCGTCCTCAGTTCCTGGTAGCCGGCTTCTACTGCCTCTTCACGGGACATGCGCACGACATCGTTCATATAAAGATTAAAATTGACAGACATGCCACTCATCCTTTCATTCTGCTTTAAAGCTAATCATAGCAGGTTTTCACGCTGCTTTTCAAACATTCTGTTTGCAGCCGCCACTTTTCTCTTATTTTACGCATGAAAACGAAAAAAATAGCCGGAAAGCGTTTATTTTTCCAAAAAACCGGGTAAAATGACAGTACATCTAGATCCATACCCCTAAACTCCCTAGATGCTTTGGATGGCGCCTCATGCGCTGTCCCTTTTTTATGCAAAAAAACCGGGGCATCCCGGTTTCCGTTTTATAAAGATTGGACATGGACCTGTCCGAGAAGCGATTCTGCTTCTTGCTTTGTGCAAAGTTCCATGGAAAATGCCGTCGCAGAACCGCAGGCAACCCCAAGCGCAAACGATTCTTTGTACGATTTCCCTTTTGCCATCCCGCTTATAAACCCGGCCACAACCGAATCGCCGGCGCCGGCAGAATTTTTTACCTTCCCTTTCGGCGCTTGCGCAAAATAGGATACTTCCTTGTTCAAAAAGAGCGCGCCTTTTTCCGCCATCGAAACGATCACATTTTCAACGCCCATGTCAAGCAGGCGGCTGCCGTATTGTTTCGCTTCTTCGGGCGTTTCGACTTTCACGCCGAAAATTTCGCCGATTTCATGATGGTTCGGTTTGATCAAAAACGGGCCCGTTTTGATGACATGGCCGAGCGATTCGCCGGAAACATCTGCAATCACGCGGATTTGCTTTTCACGGCATTTTTGAATGAGGCCGGCATAAATGGATGGCGGGAGGGAACTTGGGATGCTGCCGGAAAACAAAATGGCATCCTCTTTGTCCAGGCTGTCGATTTTGGCAAGCAGCCGGTCCAGCTCAGCTTCCGAAATAGAGGGCCCCATTCCGTTGATTTCCGTTTCCACACCGGATTTTAATTTTATATTGATCCGCGTGTCGCCTGAAACTTGGACAAAATCTGTTAAAATACCTTCCGCTTTAAGAAAATTTTCAATGTAGCTGCCGGTAAAACCGCCGAGAAAACCGAGTGCCGTGGAATCAACGCCCAGCCTTTTCATGACGCGCGAGACGTTGATGCCTTTTCCGCCCGGAAACTTAGTGTCCATCACGGAACGGTTCAATCCGCCAAGCTCAAAATGTTCCACCTGTACGATGTAGTCAACAGACGGATTCAGTGTTACCGTATAAATCATTTTTTACACAACCTTTGCTTTGGAGATCAGTTTTAGTATTCCCCTTTTTGATGGCAATCGTTCCCCGCCTGCACGATTGCAAGCGGTGCATCCGGTCGTTATTTTACCTTCAAAAACAGTAAAAATCAATTAAAATCGTTCAAAAACAATCAGTTTTGATAAATCGCCACATTTTCCAACATAGAAAAACCCGCTTCATCAGCGGGCATTTCATTAATAGAGCGGTGCCGTTTCCGGTGTGACCGCCTCTAAAATCTCTTTGACGCGCTTTAAGAAGCGGCCGGAGACGAGTCCGTCCAAAATGCGGTGGTCAATCGACAGGCAAAGGTTCACGATATCGCGCGCCGCAAACATTCCCTCTTCCATGATGACAGGGCGTTTGACAATCGACTCGACCTGGAGGATGGCAGCCTGCGGATAGTTGATAATCCCCATCGACTGCACCGAACCGAATGACCCGGTATTATTGACGGTAAAGGTGCCGCCTTCCATGTCTTCCGGGGCAAGTTTCCCGGCGCGGGCTTTTTGCGCCAGCACAGCAATTTCATGGGCAATGCCTTTGATCGATTTTTCATCGGCATGCTTTATGACCGGCACGTACAACCTGTCTTCGGCGGCAACGGCGATCGAGATGTTGACATCATGTTTTTGGATAATGGCATCCCCAGCCCATCTGGAATTGAGCGCAGGATACTCTTTCAGCGCCCGGGCAACGGCTTTGACAAAAAAGGCAAAGTATGTCAGGTTAAAGCCTTCGCGCCGCTTAAACTCTTCTTTTACGGCATCCCGGTAGCGGACAAGGTTCGTAACGTCCGCTTCGACCATCATCCACGCATGCGGAATTTCCTGTTTGCTGCGTGCCATATTGTTCGCGATCGCTTTACGCACGCCGGTAACCGGAATCACCATATCTTCTTCTGCAGCTTCCCGTACAGGCTGAGGCCGGGAAGCAGGCGGCGTATGCCGGGCAGGTTCCGGTTTTGAAGGTGCGGGTTTTGCCGGTTCCGGTTTTGAAGGTGCCGGTTCTGCCTCATTCCCCCTGCTTTCAATGATTTTCAACAGGTCTTTGCGCGTAATCCGGCCTTCCCTTCCCGTTCCTTTGACCTGGTTCAAGTCAATGCCGTATTCCTGGGACAGTTTTAAAACGGCCGGGGAATAGCGGACTTTTTTCCCTTTTTCCGCTTCCGGCTCCGGCACCGCAGCATCCGGATCCAGGCCCGGTTCCGCTTCAGGCCGGGCAATTGTTTCACTTGATCCGGTTTTGACCGTGCAAATGACTTCCCCGACAGCAACGGTTTCGTCTTCCGAAGCGATCAGTTCCACGATTTCCCCTTCAAACGAAGAAGGCACTTCGGCATTGACTTTGTCTGTTAATACTTCACAAAGCGGATCGTATTTATGGACATGATCACCCGGGGATACAAGCCACTTGCTGATGGTTCCTTCCGTCACACTTTCCCCGAGCTGCGGCATCGTAATGTTTTCTATCGCCAATTGGCACCCTCCTATCCTGCAATTCTAAAATTCGGCCAGTTCCCGCATTGCTTTTTCGACTTTTTCGGGATTGACCATAAAATATTTTTCCATCGTCGGCGCATACGGCATTGCCGGAACATCCGGCCCGGCCAGGCGCATGATCGGGGCGTCCAGGTCAAACAGGCAGTTTTCCGCAATGATCGCGGCAACTTCGCCGATAATGCTTCCTTCTTTATTGTCTTCCGTGACCAGCAGCACTTTCCCGGTTTTGGCAGCTGCCTCGATGATTGCCTCTTTGTCGAGCGGATAAACGGTGCGCAAATCGAGAATATGTGCTTCGATCCCGTCCTCTCTAAGCTTTTCCGCAGCCTGGAGGGCAAAATGGACGCAAAGCCCGTACGTGATCACCGTAATATCCGTTCCTTCCCTTTTTACTTCGGCCTTGCCGATCGGGAGCACATAATCGTCATCTGGCACTTCGCCTTTAATCAGGCGGTACGCGCGCTTATGTTCGAAAAAGAGAACCGGATCATCGTCCCGGATTGCGGCTTTCAGCAACCCTTTTACATCATAAGGCGTGGACGGCATGACAATTTTCAGCCCCGGCTGGTTTGCAAACACCGATTCAAGCGACTGGGAGTGATACAGTGCCCCGTGGACACCACCTCCGTACGGTGCACGCACGACAAGCGGGCATTGCCAGTCATTATTGGTACGGTAGCGGATTTTCGCCGCTTCCGAAATAATCTGATTGACAGCCGGCAAAATAAAATCGGCAAACTGGATCTCGGCAACCGGCCGCATCCCGTACATCGCAGCCCCTACGCCGACCCCGGCAATCGCCGATTCAGCGAGCGGCGTATCGATGACTCTTTCAGCGCCGAACTGCTCGTATAATCCGGCCGTCGCCTTAAATACCCCGCCTTTTTTTCCAACATCTTCGCCGAGCACAAATACTTTTTCGTCCCGTTCCATTTCTTCCCGCAATGCTTTTGTAATTGCGTCAATATATGAAATGACAGCCATCGTTCTCCTCCTTACTCCCCGTAAACAAACCGGAGCGTATCTTCCGGTTTGGCATACGGCGCTTTTTCGGCGTAATCGGTTGCCTCATTGACGGTTTGCATGACGCGCGCATCGATTTCTTTTTCTTTTTCCCCGTCAAGAAGGCCCGCCTCTTTTAAGTACCGGCTAAATAAAACAACCGGATCTTTTTCTTTTGCCGTCTTCACTTCTTCCTGCGCACGGTAGCGGTCATCATCATCGGAAGAGTGCGGTGTAAAGCGGTAAACAAGCGTTTCGATTAAAGTCGGCCCTTCCCCGCGCCGGGCACGGTCCGCCGCTTCTTTAACCACTTCATAAACAGCGAGCGGATCGTTTCCGTCAACCGTCACACCCGGCATGCCATAACCGATCGCACGGTCGGAAACGCGCGGGTTCCCGAGCTGCTTTTCAATCGGGACACTGATGGCATACAGGTTATTTTCACACATGAAAATGACCGGCAGCTTGTGGACCGCGGCAAAATTCGCCCCTTCATGGAAATCGCCCTGGTTGGATGATCCTTCCCCGAAAGTGACAAACGTAACAAAATCCTTTTTCTCCATTTTGCCTGCGAGCGCAATTCCGGCCGCATGCGGTACCTGTGTCGTTACAGGGGAGGACTGGGTGACGATTCTGTTTTTCTTCTGCCCGTAATGGCCCGGCATTTGCCGGCCGCCCGAATTCGGGTCTTCCGCTTTGGCAAACCCGGAAAGCATAATGTCGCGCGCGGTCATGCCGAAAGCGAGCACAACCCCGAGATCGCGGTAATACGGCAATACATAATCTTTTGTCCTGTCAAGTGCAAAAGCAGCGCCGACCTGGGCTGCTTCCTGTCCCTGGCAGGATACGACAAACGGAATTTTGCCGGACCGGTTTAAAAGCCACATCCGTTCATCCACCTTGCGCGCAAGCAGCATCGTTTCGTACATTTCCAATACTTCCTGGTCGCTTAAACCTAAACTTTTATGCCGATTTTCATTCATTGTCTTCACTCCTTATCCAAAAGCTACGCATGGATTTCAAGCCCGTCTACTGCGAGTGCCGCCTCCCCGATCGCTTCGCTTAGCGTCGGGTGCGGATGGATACTCATTGCCACCTCCCACGGCGCCGCATCCAAAACGCGTGCAAGCCCGGCTTCTGAAATCATGTCTGTTGCATGCGGCCCGATGATATGTACGCCTAACAGATCGTCGGTTTTTGCGTCTGCCACGATTTTGACAAAGCCGTCTGTTTCCCCGTAGACAAGCGCTTTGCCGACTGCCTGGAACGAAAACCGGCCGATTTTTACATCATATCCTTCTTCTTTTGCTTTCTCTTCCGTCAGGCCAACGCTGGCAATTTCAGGATTGGAATACACACATTTCGGCACCATGGTGTCATCGAGCGGATCCACGCTTTTTTCGGCGATGCGGTCCGCCGCAATGATGCCTTCCCTTGCTGCTGCATGGGCAAGCTGCAACCCGCCGATGCAGTCCCCGATCGCATAAATATGGGATTCTTTTGTCTGGTAAACTTCATTGACCTTAATGACGCCGCTTTTGATTTCAATATCCGTATTTTCAAGGCCGATATTTTCCGTGTTGGCCAGCCGGCCGACCGATAATAAAAGCTTATCTGCTTCAAACGTCTTTCCGTCTTCCGTACCGACCCGCACCTTTCCGCCCCCTGTCTGGAGGGAGGATGCGTTGAACGCGGTACCGGTGAAAACGGCAACCCCTTTTTTCTTCAAAAGGCGCGTAATTTCTTTTGAAATGTCGCTGTCCTCTCCCGGCAAAAGGCGCGGGGAAGCCTCAATGACCGTCACCTTTACGCCAAAATCGGCAAGCATCGATGCCCATTCCACACCGATCGCCCCGCCGCCTGCAATCAGGATCGACGCGGGGAGTTCTTCCATTTCAAGCGCTTCGTCAGACGTCATCACATATTCCCCGTCGACGGCAAACCCGGGAAGAACCCGCGGGCGCGAGCCGGTCGCAATGATTAAATTTTTCGGGAGGAGCATCTCATTATCCGCACCCGCGCCCTCTATTGAAACCGTTCCTGCTACCGGCGAAAAAATGGAGGGGCCAAGGATTCTCCCGGTGCCTTCATACACATCAATTTTCCCTTTTTTCATCAAGGATTGGACGCCGCGGTGCAATTGCGCCACAACTGCGTTTTTCCGTTCCCGGATTTTTGCAAAATTCAAGGCGGCATCGCGGACATCCACGCCGAAATCGGCGCTTTTTCGGACCAGCCGGTATACTTCCGCGCTTCTTAACAGGGTTTTTGTCGGAATGCAGCCTTTATGGAGGCAGGTGCCACCAAGTTTTGATTTTTCTACAATTGCTGTTTTCAGCCCGTTTTTTGCTGCGCGGATGGCGGCCACATAGCCGCCTGTTCCGCCGCCCAAAACAACGACATCGTATTCTTTTGCCAATGTTGTTCCTCCTTCACTTGCATTACCGCGGAAGCCTTTTTTCGAGCACGTGTTTATTGTGCGGCAAAAACTGTGAACGTGCGCGGGAAACTTTTGCAATCCGTTCTTCCGCCATCCGGTCTGCCGCCAAATAGGACGGGATCCCGTCGCGTTTTGAAATGTCGATGACTTTCTGTACATTATAGTAGACTTGCTCGACTTTTTTCATCGCTCTTTCCCGGTTGTAACCGTACAGTTCGTCAGCTACATTGATCACCCCGCCGGCATTGATGACATAATCGGGCGCATAAAGAATACCCATTTCATGCAGCCGGTCGCCGTGCTTCGGTTCTTTCAACTGATTATTTGCAGACCCCGCAATCACTTTTGCTTTCAGCTGCGGAAGCGTTTCATCATTCAAAATGGCCCCGAGCGCGCATGGGGCAAAAATATCACAGTCCTGGGCGTAAATGTCAGCCGGGTCCACTGCTTTTGCCCCGAAAGCCTCAACAGCCCGTTTTACCGCCTCCGTTGAAATATCGGTCACAATAAGGCGGGCGCCTTCTTCGTGCAAATAGCGGCACAGTTCAAATGCAACATGGCCGACACCCTGGACGGCTACGGTTTTCCCCTCAAGCGAATCACTTCCGAATGCTTCTTTTGCCGCGGCTTTCATGCCGACATAGCAGCCGTACGCCGTGACAGGCGAAGGATTCCCGGATGAACCGTACGTTTGTGAAACGCCTGTCACAAAATCGGTTTCCTCATGGATGACATCCATATCTTCAACAGTGGTGCCGACATCTTCAGCTGTAATATAGCGTCCCCCGAGCCCCTGGATGAACCGGCCGAACGCCCGGAACATTTCTTCATTTTTGTCTTTGCGCGGATCACCGATGATGACGGCTTTCCCTCCGCCAAGATTGAGCCCGGCGGCAGCGTTTTTATACGTCATCCCCCGTGCAAGCCGCAATGCATCTTCAATGGCGGCTTCTTCCGTTGCGTAAGTCCACATTCTCGTGCCCCCGAGCGCCGGCCCGAGCGTTGTATCGTGTATGGCGATCACCGCTTTTAATCCGGATGCGTCATCATGGCAAAACAGCAGTTGTTCATAATCGTATTTTCGCATATAATCAAAAATTTCCAATGGATTTCCTCCTTTTCCGCAAGCAAAGCTGTCAGAAGGCTGAACCGGCATTTTTGCGGCTGTAAAACGGACATCCCGATGCCTCTTTTTAAAACGGCACACCGCTTTTTCCGGGATCACGGGCCAGCCTTCACTGTTGAAAATGCAAAAAGAATGCCACTTTCGCATTGTTTTCCTGTTTCCGCTTTTCATGCAGAAATGGCGAAAAGAGCGGGGCTTAAAAAAATAAACTTCCGTTTACCAGTTTGCTACTTTTTGCACGAATATGCAAATTATTGCATGCTGATTTTTGCAAGCCGGTATTTTTCCAATTTATAGTACAGGCTTCTCAGTGAAATGCCAAGCTGCTTTGCCGTATTCGTTTTGTTTCCGGCATTTTCTTCGAGCGCTTTTTGGATCAGCTGCTTTTCAAAAGCGGACAGCATTTCATCGAGGCTGCCTTTTTCGGGTATGTCGGCCGCTCCTTGCTTTTCCTCGCGTTTTCCCGGGGATAAACCAAGCCCGTCAAGATGGACTGCATCAATCGATTTTTCATGGAAGCCCATAAAAATGATGGCGCGCCCGAGCACATTTTCCAATTCACGGACGTTTCCCGGCCAGTCGTAGCGGTGCAGGATGGAAAGCGCTCTGCTTGTGATGCCTTCTACATTCCGGCCGTAATCCTGATTGATTTTTTGGATGAGGCGCCTGGCCAGTAACGGAATCTCCTGTTTTCTCGACCTGAGCGGCGGAATCCGGATCGGCATCCGGTCGAGCCGGTAATATAAGTCTTCCCGGAATTTTCCTTCTGCAACAGCTTTTTCAAGATCGGCATGCGTGGCACAAATAATCCGGACATCCACCGGAACCGGCTTTGTGCCGCCGACTTTCACAATCTCTTTTTCCTGCAGGACGCGCAAAAGTTTTGCCTGCATATGGGCGCTCAGTTCGCCGATTTCGTCCAAAAACAGGCTGCCACGGTCGGCTTCTTCAAACAACCCCTTTTTGCCGCCTTTTTTCGCCCCTGAAAAAGCGCCTTCCTCATAGCCGAACAGTTCGCTCTCAAGCAGCGATTCGGCAATGGCCGCACAGTTGACGCGGACAAATTTATGGTTTTTCCGGCTGGATGCCTGGTGGATGGCATGCGCAAACAGCTCTTTGCCGGTGCCGGATTCGCCGCGCAGCAAAATCGTCACAGGCGTCTGTGCCGCCAGTTTGGCCTGTTCCACGGCGATGCTCATTTCATCGGAAGCATGGATAATGTCCTCAAATGTATATTTTGCCGCAGCAGCCTGCATCATTTGCCTTCTCGCACGGCGCAATTCCGTTGTCAATGTCTCAATTTCTGAGACGTCATGGATCACGCCGACGCTTCCCTTTAGCATGCCGTTGACGATGACCGGCGCAACATTGACAATCACTTCTTTTTTTAACGGGCCGACTCGCATTTTCACGCCGCGTACCGGTTTTTTCGTTTGCAGCACTTTAAAATGCATGCTTTCGCCTTCGGAAATATCCGCTGTTGCCGGTTTGCCGATGACTTCCTCTTCGCTTAACCCGGTGATTCTTGTATAAGCCGGATTGATGAGGATGCCGCGCCCTTTTTCATCGACAACGGAAATCGCATCATCGCTTGAATGGATAATGGCCTGCAGCATCATCTTGATTTCTTTTAAATTCGTAATCTCCTCAGCCTGTTTCACAGCTTCCGTAATATCCCGGAAAACGGAAATGGCCCCGGCGACTTTCCCGTCATCAAACATCGGAATGTGGGAGGCGAGTATTTTGACCCCGTTTTGCAGTTCAATTTCCACGTTTGTTTCCCTTTTCTCTGTTTCAAGGACATGGGCAAGCCGGCTTTTTGGGATCACGCTTGAGATCGGCTTGCCAAGCACTTCCCGGGCCGAAACGCCGTTGATCTTTTCCGCGGCCCTGTTCATAAAGATGATCCGGCCGTTTTTGTCAATCACCGTCATACCTTCTGCCGTCGACTGAAGGATGAGCGCATGTTTTTTTGTTTCGCTTTCCAGCTTCCGGATTAAGGCTTCTTTTTCCTCCAGCAATTTCGCAATCAAATAGGCGACACTGCCGGGGATGACAATCCGGCCCGTGCACGCTGCAACGATTTCACGAAAAACTTGCTCATCCCCGGTTACCTCAATGATAATATCGACATCGGGACCTGAAAAAACGCGCCAGTTGTTTCCGGTCTTTACGCCCATGTTTTTGGCAAGCCGGATCCCCTCCGCCTGCGGATTGATATCAACGATGCCGGCCACACGGAACCGTGCGCTCTCGGACAATATTTTTAAAATCGCTTTTCCGCCTTTCCCCCCGCCAACGATTAAAACATTTTGCATCGCTGCTCCCCCTTTTCGTGCTGGTCTCCGCTATTCTATTTTATTTGAAAGGGCTTACATTTACAATGGGCTGCATTGCCTGCGTCCAATCCCGGGTGTTATAATGATGGAAACGGTTTAAAGGGGGGGCCGGGATGGGCAGGTTGGTGGCACTTTTTGTATTGGCGGTGCCGGTCATCGCCGCTGCTTATGGGATCAAATGGATGCGGGATATGGTTTTCGGGATTCCGGACCGCCCGTTTTCTTCGCTGACGCTCCAGTTTCTGGCCGGGTTTTTGCTCTCTGCCGGCGGCATTGCCTTTACCGCCGGGTTTATCCTGCACCGGGACAGAAAGCACCAAAAGGTACAGAAACGTTTCAGCAAACCATCAAAATAAAGCATCCGGCTATTGCCCGGATGCTTTTTCCCGTTCTGCTTTTCTTTCCTGTACCGCGATTTCCGGGAAATCCGTGATGATTGCCGTGCAACCGATTTTAAACAGCCTTCTCATATCTTTCGCTTTATTCACTGTATACGGCCTGACTGCAATACCGTGGTTCATGGTGGCGCGGATGATCCAGTCGGCCGTTGTCAAAAGACGCGGATGGATCGCTTTTGCCCGGATCGATTTCGCGTAGACCCATGGCATAAACATCACCTCCGAATACAGCGGGGCAATCTCCACTTCAGGTGCCAGACGGTGGCATTGAATGATGGAATAGTGGTTAAAGGAAGAAAAAATGACCCTTTCTTCCAAATGGTATGCCCGGATTAACGAAACAGCTTTTTCCTCGATCAGCGGATAATCCACTTTTGCCGTCTTCAGTTCAATATTGCAGAGAAGCTGGTTTTGGGCGAGCCATTCAAAAACTTCTTCAAGTGCCGGGATGCTTAGCGGCTTGCCGGTTTCGAACCGGTCAATCACATCCAGCGACTGCAGTTCAGCAAACGTTAAATCTTTCACATACCCTTTGCCTTTTGTCGTGCGATTGACCGTTTCATCATGAATGACGACCAGTTCGCCGTCTTTTGACAACTGAATATCCAGTTCAATCCCGTCCGCTCCGGCCTTTTCCGCTTCAAAAAAAGCTTCCATTGTGTTCTCCGGACGTGTGCCTGCCGATCCCCGGTGGGCAAAAATAAACGTCACTCGATACACATCCTTTGTTTATTTCGTTCATCATTATATATTCCCCGAACAAGAAAAGCGTAACCTTTTGCGCACGGGATCCGGCCGGTACAACTCACTGCACCGGCCCCTTTCCCTTTCAGGAAGCTTTGTGTTCGAGGCGGAGTTTATCAGCGACCATGGCAATGAACTCGGAGTTTGTCGGCTTTGCTTTGGTCATGGAAACCGTATAACCGAATAAGGTGGAAATGGATTCGATATTTCCCCTGCTCCATGCCACTTCTATCGCATGGCGGATGGCGCGCTCAACACGGCTGGCAGTGGTATTGTATTTCTTTGCAATTTCGGGGTATAACACTTTTGTAATCGAGCCGAGCAATTCAATATCATTGTACACCATTGCAATCGCTTCGCGTAAATACATATAGCCTTTAATATGGGCCGGCACGCCGATTTCATGGATAATGCTCGTAATGCTTGCATCGAGATTGACAGGCTTTGATTCCGCTTTGGAAGCTGCCATGCCGGGCGATGATTTCAGCACGGAGCCTTTTTTGCTTGTCTGCCGGATTTGCGAAACAAGCATGTCCATATCAAACGGTTTCAGCACAAAATAGGATGCGCCCAGTTCCACCGCTTTTTTCGTCACATCTTCCTGGCCGAAAGCCGTCAGCATGATGACGTTCGGCATCCGGGAATAAGCCGATTCTTTCAGTTTCTCGAGCACGCCGAGTCCGTCCAGATGTGGCATAATAATATCCAAAAGCAAAATATCGGGGTCCGCCTCTTTTAACCGTTCAAGGCATTCCGTCCCGCTGTAGGCCGTTCCGCAAATTTCCATGTCTTCCTGCTGGGATATATAATCTTCTAACAATCGAACAAGTTCACGGTTGTCGTCTACAATAAACACTCTGATTTTTTTCACTGCCACTGTCCTCCTCAAAAAAAATAGCCATATCTCTGTACAAGAATAAGTTTCGACAATGGCGGAAAATTTCCTGCTTTTTTATTTATTATTTTTTGTTGAAAACCGGGATGCCGTAAATCGCCCGGACAAAACGTCCTCACGCATTATAATGATAGATAAGTGCATTATTCTTTAAAAGCGGAAGGGGACCTGCCCCCTCCGTAAATGCCTGCCTCATGGAGCATCCATTCGATATGGACGCCGTATCCGGATGTCGGGTCGTTGACAAACACATGTGTCACGGCACCGACAAGCCGCCCGTTTTGAATGATCGGGCTCCCGCTCATTCCCTGAACAATGCCGCCCGTTTTTTTCAGCAATTCCGGGTCGGTAATTTTGATGACCATTCCTTTTGTTGCCGGAAATTTTTGCGGAATAGTGCTGACAATTTTAATCGAATAGGCTTCCACTTTTTTCCCGTCGACAACCGTTAAAATTTTTGCCGGCCCTGTCTTTACCTGGTCTGACAGTGCAATCGGCATCGGTTTTGCATATGTGCTGTCTTTCGCGTTCGGATCCAGCTGTCCAAAAATGCCGAATGGGCTGTTTTTCGTTATATTCCCGATCCGGCCTTCTTCGGTAAAACGCGCCAATTTTTCCCCTGGGCTCCCGTTTTTGCCTTTTTCAATCGACGTCACGACCGAATTGACAATCCTGCCCTTTTCGACGACGATCGGTTTTTTTGTGTCCATATCGGATATGACATGCCCGAGGGCGCCATATTTTTTCGTTTTCGGATCAATAAACGTCATCGTGCCGATTCCAGCGGCCGAATCCCGTATATAAAGCCCGAGTTTATACGACTGCCCGCTTTTATCTTTTAACGGCTTTATCGTTTTCCGGATGGTTTGTCCATCCCTTTTAATGACGGCATCCAGCGGTTTTCCTTCTTCCCCTGCCTGCTGGACAATTGGGGCAATATCGGACATATTTTCGATTTTTTTCCCGTTCATTTCAAGGATCATGTCCCCAACTTCAATTCCGGCCTGTTCACCGGGAGAAAACTTCCCTTTGTCCGTCTGCACAAGATGATGGCCGACGATAAGGACGCCGAGCGTATTCAGCTTTACGCCGATCGACTGCCCGCCGGGGATCATCTTAATATTTGGATGCACTTCTACTTCCGTTTTTTTGACCGGGATGCCCGCCAGTTTAAGAAACATTTCTTCCTTGCCGGCTGACTTCCCTTTTATGGAAACCGTATGTTGATGCGCATGAATTTCCGCACTGTTTCCGCTTGCCATTACAGCGGCAGCAGCGGATTTAGAAAACTCGATTTGCTGGCCTTCCAGTAAGCGAACTTGCTTCGGAAAGTGAAGATATTGTTGAAAAGGCTGCGAAAAAACGCATAATAAAAGTGAAACAAGGAGAAATCCGCCTGTCAGCTTCCTTATTTTTTCAAAGTTCAAACATTCCACTCTCCTCGCTTCCGGTTCACCCTGTTGTTTAGCCTTTGTTTGTTTTGGCTATGATTTTAATTTAGCCTTGAAGCGTTTTAAATATAACAGCGCCTGCGGGAAAAATGCTGCCCAATCTGGATAGAAAGGGTCCGGCTCCACCATTTTTCCAAATAGGCGGACCGGACCCTTATTTTATCGCTTCGGCCAGTTCGAGAAGCTCTTTCGCATGCTGTCTTGTCAGCTCTGTCATTTCGACGCCTGAAATCATGCGGCCGATTTCTTTAATTTTTTCTTCCTGCCCCAAAGGCTTGACTTTTGTCCGCGTTCTCCCCTTTTCGGTTTCTTTCATGATCAGCAGATGCGTGTCCGCCATGGCGGCAACCTGCGGCAGATGGGTAATGCAAAGGACTTGCGAATGGACCGAGATATGGTAAATTTTTTCCGCAATCGCCTGTGCTACGCGGCCGCTTACGCCGGTATCCACTTCGTCGAAAATGACGGAAGTGATCCCCTGGTGCCGGGAAAAAATCGTTTTTAATGCCAGCATAATCCGCGACAATTCCCCGCCTGAAGCAGTTTTTGCGAGCGGTTTTAGCGGTTCGCCCGGGTTGGTGGAAATGTAAAATTCAACCTGATCGAGCCCGTCGCGCCGGAACGGAATGTCATCCGCCTCATAATAATCATCAGCAGTGGCAAGAAAACGGACTTCAAACTTTGTTTTATCCATATACAGCTGCTTTAATTCGGAATGGATATTTTCAGTCAGCTTTCCCGCCCATTTTTTGCGCAAATCGCTGAGCTGCTTGGCTTCCAAATAAAGATCGCGTTTTACCGTCTGCAGTTCTTTTTGCAAAAGCTCTACATGATGGTCGCGGTTTACGATCGATTCAATTTCTTCTTCAATTTTGGACCCGTATTCCAGAATTTCTTCGATCGTGCTGCCGTATTTTCGTTTTAACTGGTTAATCTCATTCAGCCGCGCTTCAATCACGTTAAGCCGTTCCGGGTCAAATTCAAGCCCGTCAAGCCGGGAACGGATCGAGCGGGACATGTCTTCGAGCGTATAAAAACAACTTTGGACGGATTCCAAAATGTCAGAGAGCCCGCCATCCACTTCGGCCGCGGTTTCAAGATGGCTCATGGCAAGGCTGAGCCAGTCGAGGCCGTGCTGTTCCCCGGCAAGCGCTTCATACCCCGTGTTCAATGATTCAAACAGCCGTTCAAAATTGACGAGTTTTCGTTTTTCTTCCGCTAATTCCTCGTCTTCATGCAGCCTCAGCCCTGCGTTTTGGATTTCCTCATGCTGGAACTGGATGAGGTCAAGGCGCTGGGCAAGCTGCTGGTCGTTTTCATTCATTCTTTTTAACCGCCCGTAAACGGCTTCGTATTTTTTATATAATTTTTCGTAATCAAGGAGGGCCGTTTCGATCTCGCTTTGCCCGTACTGGTCAAGCAGCGGCAGATGGTACGTTTCGTTCAGCAGTTCCTGCGTTTCGTGCTGGCTGTGGATATCAATTAAAGTCGACCCGATTTCGCGCAGCACCGAAATCGTCACAAGTTTTCCGTTGATGCGGCAGACGCTTTTCCCTGTTTTCGATATATCGCGCCGCAAAATCACCATGCCTTCCTCAATCTCAATGCCGAATTCGCGGGCGCGCTCCATACACGGATGGCCGTCTTCGACCAGAAATAAACCCTCAATCTCAGCACGGTTTTCCCCGTGCCGGACAAACTCCGATGACCCTCTCCCGCCTGTTAAAAGCTGGATCGCATCGATAATAATCGATTTGCCGGCACCGGTCTCCCCTGTCAGGACAGTCAGCCCGGCTTCAAATGAGAGGGTTAGCGCATCAATAATGGCAAAATTTTTAATCGATAATTCCTGCAGCAATCAAACATCACCACTTTCTACAGCAAGTCCAAAAAACGTTGCGAAACCGTTTCGGTCTCATCGTGATTTTTGCAAATGATCAAACATGTATCATCCCCGCACAAGGTGCCGATAATTTCTTCCCAATCCAGAATATCAATCAAAGCGCCGATTGCATGCGCGTTGCCGGGCAACGTTTTCAACACGATCAGGTGCCCGGCTGTATCAATGCTGACGAACGCATCCGTCAGCGCCCGTTTCAGTTTCTGCATCGGGTTAAAGCGCTGGTCGGCAGGCAGGCTGTATTTGTACCTGCCGTTATTGAGCGGCACTTTGACAAGATGAAGTTCTTTTATATCCCTTGAAATGGTGGCCTGTGTCACATTAAAGCCGGCATTCCGCAAATGCTCGACAAGCTCGTCCTGTGTTTCGATATCATAATTGGTAATCATTTCCCTGATTTTGATCAAGCGCTGTCCTTTATTCATATCCTCACCTCAAGGATGCTCTTTTGTAAATATGCATCTACTTGTATGTTAGCGCATTTACGGTCAAATGTACAAGCAGCTTTTATCCGTAAACGGGCTTTTTTCCGGGTGCGAAACGCCTTTATTATAAAACAGCCTACCGGTTATCCAATAGGCTGCCAAATTATTCCTTCCTGAGTGCGGCATGGGCTTCTTCCACCACATCTTTTACGGTTACGCGCAACCGGTTGGCGCCGCCTTCTGTTTGGCCGGCGGGCTGGACGAGGTGGATTAAAAATTCAATATTTCCTTCCCCGCCTGTAATCGGCGAGAAGGAGAGGTTTTCCACCGAAAAGTTTTCCCGTAAGGCAAGCTGGATGATTTTTTCGATCACTTCGCGATGGACCTTTTTATCTTTTACAATCCCCTTCTTGCCCACCTGCCCGCGCCCCGCTTCAAACTGCGGCTTAATCAGGGCGACAACATCGCTTCCAGGCGCAAGGAGCGTTTTTAATACCGGGAGGATCAGGGACAGGGAAATAAAGGACACGTCAATTGAGGCAAATTCCGGAATGCCCTTTGTGAAATCCTGTGGGGTAACATAGCGGAAATTTGTCCTTTCCATAACAACGACCCGCCCGTCCTGGCGCAGCTTCCATGCGAGCTGGTTATAACCGACATCAAGGGCATAAGACATTTTGGCGCCGTGCTGGAGGGCACAGTCGGTAAACCCCCCGGTCGAAGCGCCGATATCGAGGACAATTTTGCCTTTTACATCAAGGCCGAACACTTCCAACGCTTTTTCCAGTTTCAGTCCGCCCCGTGAAACGTACGGAAGGGGGTTCCCTTTTATGATGAGCGGCGCATCTGCAGCAATTTTTTCACCCGGTTTATCAAGGCGGGTCTCATTTGAAAAGACAAGCCCCGCCATTACCGCCCTTTTTGCTTTTTCTCTTGTTTCCATTAATCCGCGTTCTACGAGGAGAACGTCCACCCGTTCTTTTTTCATTTAAAATGAAGCCTTTCTTTGCTGTTTTTGAGGCAATATCTGCCGGACTTCCCGAATCAGCCGGTCCTTTGTCAGCCCAATTTCCTGCCACAATTCTTTTACGCTGCCGTGCTCGACAAAGCGGTCGGGAATGCCAATGCGGCGAATGATCCGGTCAGAGAAGCCGCGGTCACCCGCAAATTCCAGCACTGCGCTGCCAAATCCGCCGGCAAGCACGGCCTCTTCTACGGTCAATACCGGCATCCCGGTGTTGAAAACAGATTCGAGCATCGCTTCATCAAGCGGTTTGATAAAACGCGCATTGACCACTTTAACCGATACCCCTTGCTTTTGCAAAAATTTCGCTGCTTCCATGGCCATCGGGATCGTCGTCCCGAATGTGAGAATGCACACGTCATTTCCTTCTTTCAGGACTTCCCAGGTGCCGAGCGGGATTTCCTTCAGTTCTTCATCAAGCGCCACGCCGAGGCCGTTGCCGCGCGGAAACCGCATGGCGATCGGCCCGCTGTCGTATTTTAAAGCCGTATATACCATATGCCGGCCTTCATTTTCGTCTTTTGGCATCATTAACACCATATTAGGCAGGCTGCGCAAAAAAGCAATGTCAAACACGCCCTGGTGGGTTTCGCCGTCCGCACCGACAAGGCCCGCCCTGTCGATCCCGATGAAAACATTTAAGTTTTGCCGGCAAATGTCGTGCACAACCTGGTCATACGCCCGCTGCAGGAATGTCGAATAAATTGCCAGGAACGGCTTCATGCCCTGGGTTGCAAGCCCCGCAGCAAAAGTGGCGGCATGCTGCTCGGCAATCCCGACATCATATACCCGCTCGGGGAGCTCCTGCTGGAACCGTTCCAGCTTCGAGCCGACTGTCATCGCAGGCGTAACCGCAACAATGCGCGCATCTTCCTTTGCAAGGCTAAGGACGGTATCACTGACGAGTTTGCTCCAGGCAGGAGGGGCATCCGCCGGTTTGATAAAATCGCCGGTTTCAATTTTATACTGCCCGGTGCCGTGCCAGGCGCCTTTCGTATCGTTCTCGGCCGGTTCATACCCTTTTCCTTTTTTGGTAATGACATGCAAAAGAACCGGGCCTTTCGTCTTTTTGGCATACTGGATATTTTCGAGCAATGCCTCAAAATGATGGCCGTCAACGGGGCCTAAATAAGTGAAACCGAGTTCTTCAAAAAAAATACCGGAGACAAGCAAATACTTCAATGAGTCTTTCAGCCGTTCCGCAGTGGCCGCAAGCTTTCCGCCGACAGCCGGAATTTTTTTCAGCAGGAATTCCAGTTCATCTTTTGCGCGCCGGTATTTATTCGCCGTTCGCAGTTTGCCGAGCACCTGGTGAAGCGCGCCGACGTTCGGGGCAATCGACATCTCATTGTCATTCAGCACAACGATGATATCCCGTTTTTCATGGCCGATATGGTTGAGCGCTTCAAATGCCATGCCGCCGGTCAGCGCGCCGTCTCCGATCACCGGGACAATATACGATTTTTCTCCTTTTAAATCGCGGGCGACCGCCATGCCCATCGCGGCGGACAAGGAAGTGGAACTGTGCCCGGTTTCCCAGACATCATGAATGCTTTCATTCCGTTTCGGAAACCCTGAAAGCCCGTGGTATTGGCGCAGTGAGCCGAACTCTCCAGCCCGGCCGGTTAAAATTTTATGCACATATGACTGGTGTCCCACGTCCCAAAGAATTTTATCATTCGGGCTGTCAAAGCATTTATGCAGGGCAAGCGTCAATTCCACGACACCAAGATTCGGCCCGATATGCCCGCCGGTCTTCGACAATGTTTCAATCAAAAAGCGGCGGATTTCCGCGCTCAGTTGTTTCAAAGCGGGGATGTCCATTTGTTTCAAAAAGGACGGGTCCTTGATCGATTCAAGATCCAATGCGGATCACTCGCTTTCCTCATCAATATACGGCATCACTTACATCTATTATAAACAATCAACGCGTTTAGACAAGAAATACCTCATTTAAACAAACGCCGCCGGTTTTGCTGTTCCGGCCGTTCGGTTTGCGCCAAATGAACGGCCGTTAATGGTCCCGCGTTTCGATCATCCCCGTCAGTTCCATTAAGGCGCCGGTTTCAGCGCCGGTTTCAGCGAGGCACTGCTTTGCAAGGCGAGTATGGCGCCTGAGTTCTTGTTTGGCACCCTCAAGCGTTAAAAGAGCCGGATATGTACTTTTATGGCGGGATTCATCGCTGCCGACCCGCTTGCCGATTTTTTCCTGTTCCCCCTCGATATCCAATATGTCATCCCGGATTTGAAAAGCGAGGCCGAGATGATCGGCAAATTGCCCGAATTTTTCCAGCTGCTCTGTTGACGCGCCGCCAATCATCGCGCCGGCAAGCACGCTGAAACGAAGCAGTTTGCCGGTTTTGTGGGCATGGATATATTGTAGTTCCTCGAGGGTCAGTGTTTTATTTTCGCCTTCCATATCCGCCACCTGCCCGGCGACCATGCCTTCCGGACCCGCAGATTTTGCAAGGAGCGCAATCAGTTTTACCTTCAAAGCGTCATCCAACCCCGGATCTTCGGCAATCAGTCCGAAACTGTGCGTCAAAAGGCCGTCGCCGGCAAGAATCGCCACCGCTTCGCCAAATACTTTATGGTTGGTCGGCTTTCCTCTCCGCAAATCATCATCGTCCATTGCCGGGAGGTCATCATGGATCAAAGAATAAGTGTGGAGCATCTCGACTGCACACGCGGTCTGCATGCCCCGACCAGCCGGTTTACCGAGCGCGGATACGGTTGACAACAAAAGAAGGGGGCGGATCCTTTTCCCCCCGGCCTGGAGGGAATAATGCATCGCGTCTTTTAATACAGCAGGCGCACGAAGATCCGCGATATATTGTGCCAGGTGTTTTTCAATTTCTTTCACATCATACGCAGGCTTCTGCACGGTTATTCCTCCTCCCGGATCTCAAAATCCTGCTCTTCGCCATCCTCCGACATGATTTTTGCCAGCTGTTCCTCTACATTTTTCAGTTTTCCGTGGAGTAATTTGGACAGCTCCATTCCCTGTTTGTAAATGGAAATGGCTTCTTCGAGGGGCACATCCCCTTCTTCCAGTTTCCGCACAATGTCTTCCAGTTGCACCATCGCTTCTTCAAAAGTTAATGAATCGGCCATCTTTTTTCCCCCTTTCAATTTCATCTACCGTGCACAAAAGGCCGCCGTCCGTCAACCGGACCCGGATCGTGTCACCCGTTTTGGCCTGGCTTGTTTTTTTCAGGATCGTTCCGTCTTCCGCCATAGCCAGACTGTAGCCCCTTTCCATTACTTTCAACGGGCTCAGCGCTTCAAGGGCAGAAATATTTTTGGCAAAACGATGCTGCTTCTCCCGCAAGACCGCTTGCATTTGCTTCACGAGGTTTGCTTCAAGGCTTGTGAAATTCTGCCGCGCCTGCAGCAGTTTCTGTTCAGGACGGTTGCGCAAAAGCCGGCCGTGCAGATTGCGGGTTTGTTCCTCCGCTGTACCGATTAAGCGCCCCGCTTCCCTGTGCAGGCGATCTGTAAGGCGATCAGCCTGCTCGATTTGCTGGCGGATGAGCCGGTAAGGATTTGTCAAAACGGGCGACCGTTCAAGGTAAGCAAGCCGGCTTTTTTCATAGCGTACTTTCTCCCGCATGTTTCGTATAAGCCGCGTCTTTAAATGCAAGATTTTTTCCCGTACGTCATCAATATGGGGAACAGCAAGTTCAGCTGCAGCAGTCGGCGTCGGTGCCCGTAAGTCTGCCGCAAAATCGGCGATCGTAAAATCCGTCTCATGCCCGACAGCAGAAATCACCGGAATATTTGACGCAAAGATCGCCCGGGCCGTTATTTCTTCATTAAAAGCCCACAGCTCTTCGATGGAACCGCCGCCCCTTCCGACGATCAGCACATCCGCTTTGCCGATCCGGTTTGCCTGTTCAATTGCCTTTACAATCGAAGGGGCTGCATTTTCCCCTTGGACAAGGGCCGGATGTAAAATGATTTCAGCAACCGGATATCTTCTCCTGATGGTGGTGATGATATCGCGGACAGCAGCCCCTGTCGGCGATGTGATCACCCCGATCACTTTCGGATAAGCCGGGATGGGCCGGCGGTTTTGAAACAGGCCCTCTTTCTCCAGTTTTTCTTTTAGCTGTTCAAAAGCAAGATAAAGTGCGCCGATTCCGTCAGGCTGCATGCTTTTCACATACAGCTGGTAACTGCCGCCTGCTTCATAAACAGATACGGAACCCGTAACGAGCACTTTCATACCGTTTTCCGGCATAAACTTCAACGTCCGGTTTGCAGAAGCAAACATGACCGAAAGCAGTCTCGCTTTTTCATCTTTTAATGTAAAGTACATATGGCCGCTTGAATGCCGTTTGAAATTGGAAATTTCCCCTTTTACATGGATATCGTTTAAATAAGGGTCCGCGTCAAATTTCCGTTTGATATATTTTGTCAGCGTGTGTACGGATAAATATTGCATCGCTTTCCACCACCTTTCTCATGCATGAAGAAAGCTGCCTTCCCGCCGGAAGTCAGCTTTCTTTTAATGCCGCCCGCTCCCAGCACAAATGTCTCCCGGCACACTTCCGGACGATAAGCGGTTTTCCGGAAAAATGCCGTGACGGCAGGGCAGCCTGTTTAACGGTACAAGCGTTTTGCGGCTTTTACTGTATTGGAAAGCAGCATGGTAATCGTCATTGGCCCTACGCCGCCCGGGACAGGGGTAATATAGGAAGCTTTCTCCTTTACTTCATCAAAGTCAACATCCCCGCACAGCTTCCCGGACGCGTCACGGTTCATCCCGACATCAATGACGGCAGCACCCGCTTTGACAAAATCCGCTTTGATGAATTTTGCTTTGCCGACAGCACTGACCAAAATATCCGCCTGGCGGGTGAAAGATTTTAAATTGGCCGTTTTCGAATGGCAGTATGTGACGGTCGCATTTTCATTGAGGAACAGCTGGCCGCATGGTTTGCCGACAATATTGCTGCGGCCGATTACGACAACATGCTTCCCTTCGATCCGGATGCCCTTTGACTTCACCATTTTTAAAATTCCGTGGGGGGTGCAGGGTAAAAAGGTATCCTGGCCCGTCATCATCCTCCCGATATTTATCGGATGGAAACCGTCCACATCTTTCTCCGGGCTGATCGCTTCCACGATTTTTTGCGCATTGATATGCGGCGGCAAAGGAAGCTGGACGAGAATCCCGTGAATGTCAGGATCTTCATTTAAGGTTGCGATATGTCCGAGCAGTGCCTGTTCCGACACGTCTTCGGGAAGCTCGATTAAAACGGATTTCATTCCGAGCGCGTGGCACGCTTTTTCTTTGTTTTTGACGTATGTACGTGAAGCCGGATCGTTTCCGACTAATATGACAGCAAGCCCCGGGATAATCCCCTGTTGCGTTAACTGCTCCGCTTCCGCCTTTATCTCTTTTCTGAGTGCTTCGGCCAGTTGTTTTCCGTCAATGATTTCCGCTCCCATTATCCATCCCCCGTTATTTAGATTCAATCGAGTCTTTCATTTGATTCAAAACGCCATTAATAAATTTGGCAGATTTTTCATCTGCAAACCGTTTGGCAATCTCGAGTGCTTCGTTGATCGCCACATTGGCGGGCACATCCTCTGCGTACATCAGTTCGTAAGCGGCAAGGCGCAAAATATTGAGTTCCACTTTTGCAAGCCTGTCAAGCGTCCAATTTTCAAGATGCTGGCTGATCATGGCGTCGATTTCCGCGAGATGTGTTGCCGTTCCGTTTACCAATTTCTCAAGATAATCATCACTTTCCTGCCCGTCCAGCGCATTCCGGATCGCATCTTCCGGGCTCGCTTCATTCATATCCATCTGGAATAAAGCCTGAAGCGCTTTTTCGCGGGCGGTTCTTCTTTTCATCATTCGGCAGTAACTCCTTTAAAAAGCTCAAATTCGCATGCTTTTATTGTAACAGAAAGGTGGGACCAAAAAAAGGCCAGGACGCTTTGCCCGGACCCTTTTTCTCTTACTCTTCCGCCTGAAATTCAGGCTCCGCTTTCTGCGTATCAAATTGAATGCCGACAATATGAATATTCACTTCCGACGCTTCCAGGGCAGTCATATTGAGCAAAGCCTGGCGGATATTATCCTGGACTTCCTGGGCAACTGCCGGAATGGAAACGCCAAAATTCATGGTGCAATAGACATCGACTTTAATGCCATCATCACTCAGTTCCACTTTTACGCCTTTCCCGTGGTTTTTCCTGCCAAGGCGCTCCACGACGCCGCTTGCGAAATTGCCACGCATTTGGGCAACCCCTTCGACTTCGGAAGCGGCAATGCCCGCAATCACTTCAATCACTTCAGGAGCAATTTCCACTTTTCCCAAGCCGTCTTCATCATGATGCATTTCCAACATTTGGTTGTCTTCTGCCATCTTCAACACCTCCTATAATTACACGTTATTTCATTACATCATATTTTTCAAGGAATTTCGTGTTGAAATCCCCTTCGACAAAAACTTCATGTTCGAGGAGGCGCTGATGGAACGGAATCGTCGTGTGGACGCCTTCCACGGCATATTCGCTGAGCGCGCGTCTCATGCGAGCAATCGCCTCATCGCGCGTCGCTCCGTAGGCAATGAGCTTGGCAATCATGGAATCATAATACGGCGGAATGCTGTAACCCGGATATACGGCCGATTCCACGCGGATGCCGATCCCGCCCGGCGGCAGGTAAAAGCTAATTTTGCCCGCAGACGGCATAAAATTCTTTTCCGGATTTTCGGCATTGATCCGGCATTCAATTGCCCAGCCGTTCCATGTGACTTCATCCTGCTTTAAGGATAACGGTTCCCCGGATGCCACAAGGATCTGTTCTTTGACAAGATCCACGCCAGTGACCATTTCTGTAACCGGGTGTTCCACCTGGATGCGGGTATTCATTTCCATAAAGTAAAACTTCTGGTTGCGGTGGTCAAAAATAAACTCGATGGTGCCGGCCCCCGTATAGTCAACCGCTTTTGCCGCTTTCACGGCAGCCTGCCCCATTTCTTCGCGCATTTCGCTCGATAGTGCCGGGGACGGGGATTCTTCAAGCAGTTTTTGCAGCCGCCGCTGGATGGTGCAATCCCGTTCGCCCAGGTGGATCACATTGCCGAATTTATCAGCCATGACCTGGATTTCAACATGGCGGAAGTCTTCAATGTATTTTTCAAGATAAACACCCGGGTTGCCGAAAGCAGTCGCGGCTTCCTGCTGGGTGATGTGGATGCCTTTTACAAGCTCTTCTTCATTCAAAGCTACGCGGATCCCTTTGCCACCGCCGCCGGCCGTTGCCTTAATAATCACCGGATAGCCGATTTTTTTTGCGACGACTTTTGCTTCTTCTGCGTCTTTTACAAGCCCGTCCGAACCCGGGACAATCGGCACGCCCGCTTTTTTCATCGTTTCGCGCGCCACATCTTTTGCGCCCATTTTCGCAATGGCTTCCGGGCTTGGCCCGATAAACTCAATATTGCATTCTCGGCAAAGCTCGGCAAAATCGGCATTTTCAGCAAGAAATCCGTAACCGGGATGGATCGCGTCACAGCCTGTTAAAGTTGCTGCGCTGATGATGTTGGCAAAATTTAAATAACTGTCTTTCGATGCTTTCGGGCCGATGCAGTACGCTTCATCCGCAAGCTGGACATGCAGTGCATCTTTGTCCGCTTCCGAATAAACGGCCACGGCTTCAATCCCGAGGTCGCGGCAGGCACGGATAATCCGAACCGCAATTTCGCCGCGGTTTGCAATCAAAACTTTTTTAATCATGAAAGTCCGCTCCTTACTTTGTCTTTACCAAAAATAATGGCTGGCCGAATTCAACAAGCTGGCCGTCTTTGACGAGGATATCTACAATTTCCCCTTCCACTTCCGCTTCGATTTCGTTAAACAGCTTCATCGCTTCAATCATGCATACAACCGTATTCGGGCTGACTTTGGAGCCGATTTGCACATACGGTTCTTCTTCCGGGGAACCCGCCTGGTAAAAGGTGCCAACCATCGGCGACACGATTTTATGCAGATTTTCGTCGGCTGCTTGCGCCGGAGCTTCAGGCTGCGGGTTTTCTGCAAGCTGGCGGGGCTGCGCAGGCATTTGCGGGGGTGCGGAAACCTGAGCCACTTCACGCACCGGGCGTTCAATGACTTGGACGCCGGTGTTTTTCTTCATTTTGATGACGGTCCCGTCGTTTTCAAATTCAAATTCATCGAGGTTTGAACGGTCCACAAGCTCGATCAAAGCCTGGATTTCCTCTACTTTCAGCATATATGACACTCCTTCGTTTTTTCAGCTTCTAAAATTGTTAACAATTTATGAATAAATAACTATCCATATCATACGATAACCGGAGGCGAAAATTCAATCATTTGTATAAAAAACGGATTCCCGGCACATTGCAAAAATGCCCTTCCCCGCTTGGCGCAAAAAGGAGGAAGCGTTTTACGGAAATTTAAAATCACGCGCAAATCTATTTTTCAATCATTTTTCAATCATTTTTTAAATATAGAAAAAAAGCCCGGCAAAAAAGCAATCTCCCTTGTTTTCCGCACAGAAAAAAGGGCTGTAACCGCCCCCTATTCTGGCTTTCCTTAATTTGTCTGGAATTCCACGGCCAGTTTTGGCGTATTGCCCAATTCCTGGTTCACAAGCTTGACGATTTCATTTGCAGCCGCTTTATCGTGCTTTTTCGATTTGACGGTCACGACCACTTCATCGCCGTCTGCCTGAACGAGCGCATCCTCATATCCTTTTGCTTTGATCAGGCTTTCTAAAACCTGTTCTTTATTCGCCGTCTCCGTTAATTTTTTCATTTCATCCATTGCCTTGCTTTTTTCATCCGGCGTCAGGTCGGTCGATGCGAGTTTATTGGTCAGTTCTTCCTGCTTTTTGCTCATTTCATCCTGCCGCTCAAGGCGGAGCGTCTCAAACACTTCATCACTGGCAGACTTTGTTGTCAATTTGATTTTTTGCGAACCGGAAGCCTTTTCCTTCGTTGCCGCAGATTCCTTTTCTTTTTCTTGCCGGGTAACCTGATTCGTCGTTTTTGGTTCCGCCGTCACATAGTACACGGACAAAACCACAACAAGGCTTAACATGGTCAACAGCCAGACCGTTTGTTTTTTCAAAAGCATACCCATTCCTCCTCATTCTTTTTTTGGCATGACGGAAACACGGTAACTTGCGATATCAAGGGCGCTTGCAACAGCTTCTTTTACCGATTTTTGGATGGAGACGTCGCCGCCGCCCTCGCAAACGACTAACACCCCTGTAATCTCCGGCTTCCTGGTTTCTGTTACAAGCGGCACTTCCTTGTCCCCGTTTTGGACGATGACGACTTTATCATCTTTTGAAATGCTGTCAATTTTCCGTTCCCCGCCGTTTTTATCTGTTTCGGTTGTCGTTTCATTCCGGATGGTGGCGTTTTTCTCATACACTTTACTTTCTGATGTGGCCACATTCACCTGTACGTTTACGGAGCCGACGCCCTTGATTTGTTCCAGAATGCTTTTCAGTTCTTTCTCATATTGGTTTTCGTACGTGGAGATCGATTTTGATTTTTTGGAAGTGCCTGCACCGAATGCGGCTGTCCCTTTTCCGCCTGCCGTTTTTACGGGTGAAGATGCAGTCAGCGCTTCGTTTTTTTCGCTTGAAGTCCCGAAAAGGTCGTTGATAAACATCATCCCGAGACCGGAAATCAATAGTAGGGTTAACAGCACAAGTTTTTTCTTTTTATCCGGCGGGCCGGATGGCAGCCATTTTTCTTTCAGTTTTTTGAACGGTCCCTGGTTACGATCCATTTTCGTTTTCAAGCCCCCCTTCGAAACGGAGATCAATTTTTTCTTTATTGATTTTCCAGCGGTTTGACAACATGGCAATGATCGATTGCTGCTCCCGTGTGCTTTGTTTTTCTGTTTGTTTATCCGTCCCGATTTCAACCGGTTTAATGGCAGCAACAGTCTCTTTTTCGTTTTGCGCTTCCAGATAGACATGGATTTTTTTTACATTTGACGCTTTTAAAGCGGTAAGATCCCCGCTTTTGGCCCCGTCTTTCCACTCGACCGTGATTTTTGAAATCGATTTTCCAAACGCTTCCTCTACCTCCCCTTCCGCATCCTGCTTCAGTTGGACAGCCATTTGTTGTAATGTATATTCCTGCTGCATGTCATTTATTTCTTTTTTCTTCGTTTCAAGCGCATTTTCTTCCGCAGACGGGCTTGAAGTACCGGAATCCCCGAATTTTTCTATCCATATGGCAGGATCTGTGGAAAAGAGCCGGAATACGGGTGTGACGATGATGGCAATGAGCAAAAGCCCGGTCACAAGCTTTGTATATTTCCGCATCCCGGAGTCAGGCAGAAGCATGTCCGTTATGGTCGCCAAAAGGATAAAAATGATGATATTCAGCACCCATTTTGTCAAAACGTCCACAGGTCTCCCCCCTTAACGCATCATCATCGTAAGATTGCCCGCCGTAACGATGATCGTAATGCTGAGAAAAAACATGATGGTCACAATCGCGAGGGCGGCAAATACGTACAGCATGTTTTTGCTGATGATATCAAGACAGCTGATGACCGCCCCCCCGCCGAGCGGCTGCAAAAGGGCGGAAGCGAGCTTGAACATGAACGACATGGCGAAAATTTTGATAGCCGGAAACGCCGCAATGAGCAGCACAATGGCGACACCTGCAATGCCGAGCGTATTTTTCAAAAGGACGGAAGCGCTGATCACCGTATCGGCGGCATCCGTCAGCATCCGCCCGACAACCGGGACAAAATTGCCGGTCACAAATTTTGCGGTCCTGACCGCAAGCCCATCCATCACCGCCGTTGCCGTCCCCTGAACGGACAAGACGCCTAAAAACACAGCCATAAAAGCGCCGAGTATGCCGATCCCGAGATTGCGCAACAGACCGGCCAGCTGTGTTGCTTTGTGCTGTTCCGAGAGGGTGCTGACGACGCCTAAGAGCGTTGAAAGCAGCAGAAGCGGCAGCACGATGATCTCGACCAGCATGCCGCTTGTGCCGGAGAGAAAAATAATGACCGGGTGAAAAAAGGCTGCCGATCCGGCGCCGCCCGATGTGGAAAGCAGCGCCAGCAAGAGCGGCATCAGCGCCAGGATAAAACCTTTCATTGTCCGGATCGCCTCAAGCGCATATTGAAGGGCGACATGAAAACTGTTCAGGGCAATAATGACGAGCACCATGAAAACAACCGCATACGCAATTTTGCTGATCGTCCCTTGCTGGAACGAATGATGCAGGTTTTCCAGCAGGATGCTCAGAATCGTAAGAATGATGAGGGAGCCTAATAGTTTTGCATTGATCAGCAGCTCCTGAAAAATATACGAAAGCAGCCCTTTCAGCCAGGCTTGCAAAGAAAAATGCTTTTCGCCTTTCATAAAATCCATAAGGCTCCCTTTCTGGCTTTCCGGCAAGTATCCGCCGTATTTGCTGACAATTTCATCCCAGTAGTTTTTCAGTTCTGATAAGTCCAATTGATTCAGTTGTTCATCGACCATTTTTTCCGGAATGTTCTCCTGTTTGTCCGTATTTTCCGAAGCGGCGGATGCCGGCTGTGCGAAGAAACAGAAGGCAAACAGAATGAAAAGCGCGATGCACATTTTTTTGCGCCCCATATTCTCAACTCCCTGCACGCGGAACGAGATTGACAATCGTTTCAATCAGCACGGTAAGAATGGGGATGGCCATTGTTAAAATTATGATTTTGCCGGCCAGCTCCACCTTTGCCGCAAGTGCCCCCTGCCCGGCATCTTTTGTAATATTGGATGCAAAATCGGCGATATAAGCGACGCCGATAATTTTCAGGATCGTTTCGATATACATCGTGTCGACATTCCCTTTTTGGGCAATTTTTTGCAGCAGGCGGATGATCTCATATATCTTGTCCACCAGAAATAGAAAGATAAAACAGCCGGCAAAAAGCGTCAGCAAAAAGGCAAAATTCGGTTTCTGCTCTTTTAATATGAGCGCAAGGAAAGTCGTGATGAGCGCCACACCCGCAATTTGCAAAATTTCAATGGGAAATCCCCCCTTTTTTCCCGGCTTACTGAAAAAGAAAGACCGTTTTGATTTTGGAAAACAAATCCCCTACGATGGATGCCACTAAAAACAAAATGTAAAGAAAACCGAGAAGCGTAACCCATTGCGCATATTCTTTTTTGCCAACCTGGTCAAGAATCGTGTGGAGAAATGCGACGACAATCCCGACCCCGGCAATTTTAAAAATGATATCCACATCAATGCCCATTGCTTTTCCCCCAATATGATCCGTGCATCTCTCAGATCAGTAAAATAGCGATCAGTAAACCCGTGAGGACGCCAAGGCTTTTTGCCATTTTTTCATAGCGGAGCTGCCTTTCGTGCGCTTCTTTTTCTTCCCGTTCCAAATGCGAAAGGGCCAGGAGCAGCTGCTTTTGCTCGGTATAGCGGTCATGTTTGCCCAGGTTTTCCCCGAGTTGCCGCAATACTTCATACTCATTTTCTTTCAGGGCCGTCAGTTCCCAAATCCCGTCAAGGCTTTTTTCCCATGCTTCTTTTACCGTTGTTTCCAATGTTGTCAACTGGCCGGCAAAGGAACGGAAGAAGGCGGCAGCCGGATCCGGAAGCTGGTCTGACAGTTTTCTTGCCGCTTCATGCAGCGGGGTATGCCCGTACATGATTTCCACCTCCAGTGCTTGAAGCGCGCTTTGAAAAATTCTTAGCTGGCGGGGGCGTTCGCTTAACCGTTTCGCTGCCTCAAAGCCGATGAAACTGGTGGCGAACACAATCAGTGCTGCTCCAAAAAGTTTAAGCACGGGAAACACCTTCACCGGTACGAATGATGTTCCCTTCCGCATCCCGGACTGCTGTTACCCTTCCCGGCCGGCTCCCCCGCGACAGTTCGAGAAAACGGTCAAACGCATACGATTCGAGGATTTTCTTTAAAATCGGGCGCTTATTTATATCCCGGAAGTTTTCCCCGTGCGTTGTCATGACGAGCGAAATGCCCGCATTTACCGCCTCCATAATTGCCGCCGCATCTTCTTCGCGGCCGATCTCATCCACGATGATGACATCCGGGCTCATCGACCGGATCAGCATCATCATCCCTTCCGCTTTCGGGCAGGCATCCAGCACATCGACCCTTGGCCCGAAATGGAGTTGCGGGATGCCGTGGACGCAGCCGGCAATTTCAGACCGTTCGTCGACAATTCCCACTTTGGCGGGCGAAATGCCGCGTTCCGGGATGCCGGTTGAAATCAGCCGTGCGATATCCCTTAAAAATGTCGTTTTCCCGGTCTGGGGCGCCCCGATGATCATCGCGGACAACCAGTGCCCGTTGTGAAGGGCAGAAAGATAAGGATCTGCAGTCCCGATTTTTTCCCGGGCAATCCGGATATTAAAAGATGAAAAATAGCGGATCGCCTTTACTTGTCCATTTTCAAGAATGACTTTCCCCGCGAATCCGACACGGTGCCCGCCGCTGATCGTGACATATCCCTTTTTCAGCTCTTCTTCAAGGGCGTAAAAGGAGAAATTCGCAAGCCGGCTGATCAGCTGCTCGGCATCGCTCTCCGTTGGCATGTAGCGCAAAAAATGCGGGATTCCTTTTGAAGTAATTTCAAGCGGGCGGTTTACGCGGATGCGGATTTCTTCCACATCTTCGAGTATATCCCCCAACTTTTCCAGCTGGTTGGATAAGGATTTCGGCAAAATGCCCAGCAAATCTTCCATTCTTCATCCCTGCTTTCAAAACATACAGTTTGGTTCATGGATAGTACAATCTATTCGCCGGGTTTGAAAACTATGACAAGGAAGCAGTGGCAGGCTCTGAAAGTTTAAGTTGTTTATAATATGATTATGTAAACTTATTTTTTTCCTATCTTGCCGGAAAAGCAAAAAAGCTTGACGCCGTTTGGGACGCCAAGCTTTTTTCAAAGCAATCAGGCACGGGACACGTATGAACCGTCCGTTGTATTGATGATCAATTTATCGCCTTCATTTACAAAGAAAGGCACTTGTACCGTCAGGCCGGTTTCAAGCGTGGCCGGTTTGGACCCGCCTGTTGCCGTATCGCCCTTTACCCCCGGTTCCGTATGGGTAACTGTCAGCGTGACCGTATTCGGGAGTTCAATGCCGAGCGTTTCTCCTTGGTACATGATCATTTGCACTTCCATGTTTTCCAGCAAGTATTGCAGCTCGTCTTTAATTTGGGCGCTGCTCAGCTCGATTTGTTCATACGTTTCCGTATCCATAAATACGTGCTGGTCGCCGTTTGCATATAAATACTGCATTCTCCGGTTGTCGATCTGTGCCCTTTCGACTTTTTCGCCGGCACGGAACGTTTTTTCCTGGATGGCGCCGGTACGCAAATTGCGAAGCTTCGAGCGCACAAAAGCGGCGCCCTTTCCCGGTTTAACATGCTGGAAATCGAGGACGCGCCAGATGCCGCCATCCACTTCAATCGTTAAGCCGGTGCGAAAATCGTTTACTGAAATCATATTTTTCCTCCTACATGTTCATTCGATCCCCTGTTAAGGGCTGTAACTATTATAATATAATCAGTTCTTTTGCGGAATGCGTCAGCAATTCATTCGAATTTTCGGTCATCACCGTATCGTCTTCAATCCGGACGCCGCCGACACCCGGCACATAAATACCCGGTTCGATGGTGACAACCATGCCCGGTTCCAAAGTATAAGCCGAGCGCATGGAAAGATTCGGGCCTTCGTGGATTTCAAGGCCGATCCCGTGCCCGAGGGAGTGGCCGAACGCTTCACCATAACCTTTCTGGGCAATATAATCGCGGGAAATGGCGTCTGCTTCAACACCGGACATGCCCGGTTTAATGTTTTCGACGGCAAGCAGCTGCGATTCCAGCACAATATTGTAAATTTCCTTCAATTGCTCGGAAGGCTCCCCGACGGCAACCGTCCTTGTTATATCCGAACAATAGCCTTTATAGAGCGCACCGTAATCCATCGTGACCAAATCGCCTTTTTCGATCACTTTGTCCGTCGCCACCCCGTGCGGCATGGCAGAGCGGAGGCCGGATGCGACGATGGTATCAAATGAAGAAGCGGTCGCGCCGCATTTCCTCATGAAAAATTCGAGTTCATTGGAAACTTCCAATTCCGTGACGCCCGGTTTTAAGAAGTCAAGGATATGTTTAAAAGCAGCATCTGCAATATCCGCAGCTTCTTTTAATATCTTAATTTCCGCATCTGTTTTGATCAAGCGCAAATTTTCAACAAGCCCGGAAACCGGAACCAGTTCTGCATCGAGCAGCCCTTCATACGTTTTAAAAAGCGCATAGCTCATATGGTCCTGCTCAAACCCGAGCCGTTTGATCCCCATTGCTTCTACCTGTTTGGCCACTTCCTGTTCCACCGGTCCCTGATGCTGGACGATTTCGTAGCCTTCACACTCTTTTGATGCCTGCTCGACATAACGGAAATCCGTAATAAATTTTGCCGCTTCCCCGGATATAAGGACAATCCCGGTCGTTCCCGTAAAATTGGACATATAGCGGCGGTTATACGGGCTTGTGATGAGCAAGCCGTCAATAGCGGCCTGCGGAAATGCTTCTCTCAGTTTCTCCAATTTTAACATCTTTCTTCCTCTCCCTTTTCTGCCTCAAGCAAGGCCATGAGGGCAAGCTCATAGCCGTACAGCCCAAGGCCTGCAATTTGCCCGCGCGCAACAGCCGCCGTTACAGAATGGTGGCGGAATTCCTCGCGGGCATGGATGTTCGAAATATGTACTTCAATCACCGGTAGGCGGATGGCACTGATCGCGTCCCGCAAAGCATAGCTGTAATGCGTGAACGCGCCTGGATTGAAAATAATCCCGGCAAAGCCTTCATCCCCGGCAGCATGGAGCTTGTCAATCAGGGCGCCTTCATGGTTGGATTGGAAAAAACCGATGGCAACGCCGTGCTCTCGGGCCGCCGCTTCCATGCGTGCCATCAGGGTTTTTATCGAATCTTTCCCGTAAATGCCGGGTTCCCTTTGCCCAAGCAAATTCAGATTCGGGCCGTTTAATACGAGGTATTTTTTCATTTCAAGCACCTTTTTCCCATATTTAACGTGCCCATTTTACCATAAATTGAAGAAAATTTCTATTTTTTACTTTCCGCCTGCTTGTATCTGCCTGAATCCTGGGCGTTCCTCCCGCCCGGATCGATTTACGGGAGCGGGTTCGACTGTCTCTCCAGTTTTCTCTTAAAAACCCGGCTTCTTTCATACTCAAACGAAATCGAATAACCGATAAACACCCCATAGAGAATGTAAATGCAACAGCAAGTGATAATCGTATTGGCATCGAGTTTTAAAAAAGGCTTCATGCCGGGAAAAATCGGATTCAGCACAATCAGGACGACCGCGCACAGGCAAAGCCCGTAGATCGCGCCCACCCACATCGATTTCAATTTTTTAAAGAAAAGATAATAGACAAGGGCACAGCCGGTAGAGAACAATCCGTATACCAGTATGGAAATGGTTTTTCCGATCCACATTTTGCGCCAGGATCCTACCGTAAATGGTTCAAGCAGGACATTCGGTTCAATTGCCGTAAAATGAAAAGAAAAGCATAAATAGGCAACCAGGCTCCAAATGATCCCGCCCGCAAATCCGGTCACAAGCACCATTTGAAAAAAGGTCATGGAATGCTCCTGGTTTTTCATTGCTTTGCTGTTATTTTCCATATTTTCCACCCCTTCACATGGACGGCGCGCATCTTTTCTTTCTTATCTTTCCCATAAGTCTTTCCCCTAGTCGTATTTAAAATGATTTAGTAAAATAAGCGTAAGTAACGTTTCGGAAATCCATTCCGTCTTAAACGGGAAAGAAACATTCGAAGTTTAGGTTTGGGGGAGAAGAAATTGACAAAACCAGCTTATGGCGGCCAGGCAGTCGTGGAAGGGGTCATGTTCGGCGGAAAGCGGCATTCGGTCACTGCCATCCGCCGCAAAAACAACCGGATCGACTTCTTTTATCTGCCGAAAGAGACGCGCCCGTTCATTCAAAAATTAAAAAAAATCCCGTTTTTGCGCGGGATCATTGCCATCATTGAATCATCCGCAAACGGGGCAAAGCATTTGAATTTTGCAAGCGAGCGGTATGATGTTGACCCGGAAGAAGACGAAAAAAGGAAGGAAGCAGCCCCGGCAAAAACAACGGTGGTGCTCGGCGTGGCTGCTGCCGGCGTCTTGTCCTTTTTGTTTGCCAAATTTTTCATGACGCTGATTCCCGTTTTTCTGGCAGAACTGACAAGGCCGTTTTTTTCCGGAGATACCGCGCAAATTCTCATTGAAGGCGCGTTTAAGCTGCTGCTCGTGCTTTCGTATATTTATTTGATTTCTTTAACGCCGTTTATCAAGCGGGTATTCCAATACCACGGGGCTGAACATAAAGTCATCAATACATTTGAAAACGGGCTTGCCCTGACCGTTGAAAACGTCCGCTCGCAATCGAGGCTGCATTACCGGTGCGGCAGCAGTTTTATTCTGTTTACCGTGATTGTGAGCGTCCTGATTTATACGCTTGTCCCGACAGATCCGCTCTGGCTTCGCATCATCGACCGGATTTTGCTGATTCCGGTCGTGCTCGGCACGTCGTTTGAAGTTCTTCAGCTGACCAATAAAGTCCGCCATATTCCGGTTCTGAAATATCTTGGCTATCCGGGCCTGTGGCTTCAGCTGTTAACGACAAAAGAGCCGGATGACAAGCAAATTGAAGTTGCGATTTCCTCCTTTCAGGCGCTGCTTGAACTGGAATCGGGTGATATGGCTTCTGCCGCCCGTTAAAAACGGCGTTTGAAGTTTCCAGTGCATGGGAATACATTTACTATCACAAGCTTGTTTGTGCGACGGGGTACCAACCTCAAAATAAAAACGGCCGGAACCGTATAAACTGATAGAATGATGGAAAAAATGGTTAGGAAAACATGAGGAGGTGGCTTTTGTTGAAGACGCGTCAATGGATCATCGCCGGCATTTTTCTTTTGGCCCTGCTTGGCCTGGGTTCCTCTTTGTTTCATGAGCCGGTTGTATTCTTAAAAAGGGTTTTGATAGCCTTCATTTTTGCGGCAGTGCTTTTGGCTGGCATGCGTTTCTTACTCAAGAGAAGCACAAATGTTTCCAACCAGGAACAAAAAGCATTTTTAAAAGCCGCCCGCAAATCCAGAAAAAGAATGAAAAAACGGAATATGAAGGTCCATACTGTCCACACGGTTAAATTTTCAAAACGGCCGCTGCGCAAAAAATCCAATGTCCAGTTAACCGTGATTGAAGGCAAAAAGGGCAAAAAGAAAAATCGAGCTGTCTACTAAGCTCGATTCTTTTTTAATTAATAGGACCACGTTTTCAGAAACGTTTCTGTTTTTTTCCGGCCCGCCTCGATTAAGGCTGCTTTTTGTTCGGCGGAAAGCTGAAAATCTGTGGCAGGTACGCCATCTGCAGCGATAAAAATAATGTCCTTTTCCAGTTTTCTTGAAATATAGCGGGCATCATGGGCGTCTTTCATCGTCTTGAACAAGGCATCGAACAGCTGGATCGCATTTTTTATCTCCGCATTTGGCTCTTCTGATTGTTTTGGGCTAAGCGTGATGCCGAGCACCGGCCGCGCCTTTTTTTCTTCCGGTTTGACAAACAGCCACATCGGAAAATTGCTTAAAACGCCACCGTCTGCAATAAGGCTCGTGCCTTCCAGCGAGCGCAGCCGTACCGGTTCGAAAAAATACGGGATGCTCGCGCTCATCCGGATGGCCTTTGCTACCGGAAAGGTTTGCCATGGCACCCCGTAACGCTCTAGGTCATCAGGCAATACAACAAGCCGGTTATGGGTAAGATCGGATGCCGTGAAATAAAGGGAGCCTTTTGGAACATCTTTGAACGTGTACACCCCTTTAGAGGCGAGTTTTTCTCCGATCCATTCCTCAAACGCGGCGCCCCTGTACAGCCCGAGCCGCCAATACAGCAGCAGCCATTTCGCAAACGGCACCGGCAGCAGCGTTTTCCGCTCGTCAAGGAACGCGGCCGTGTCTGTTTCCGCAAGCATTTGCTTCATTTCGCCGCTTGTATACCCTGCAGCCAACAGCCCTGCAAAAACGGAACCGACGCTTGTGCCGGCCAGCCGTTTAAACGTAAATCCCCTTTTTTCCAATACTTCCAATGCCCCGATGAGCGCAAGGCCTTTTATGCCTCCACCGGAAAAAACCGCATCAATTTCCATGGAAACCCACCCTTGGATTCGCATCGGGCGTTTCGGTTTG
The DNA here is from genome assembly GCF_038007245.1 of Weizmannia sp. FSL K6-3076. NCBI lineage: Bacteria > Bacillati > Bacillota > Bacilli > Caryophanales > Bacillaceae > Heyndrickxia > Weizmannia sp. FSL K6-3076. The sequence goes on from NZ_JBBOWU010000001.1 coordinate 1,857,373, forward strand.
TTGGTCAGAAAAGATACGGAATGTTGGCAGGATGCCCTGCTTGAGCGAAAGATGAAAAATGCTTTTTTATTATTTTAGCGCACAAGGAGAGGAATTAGAACAAAGCGTTCATACGGGACTATAATCGCGCCATGCTCCTGGTTAGCACAGCCTGCGCTTCCTTTACCATTTCTTCTAATAATTGGGCAACAGACGGGCAGTCCTCAATAAGGCCGGCAATTTGGCCCCCGTTTATAAAACCGTGCTCCATATCGCCTTGAAGCGCTCCCCTTTCATGATGGGCTTCGCTTGTCAGCGCTTTAAAGCGGCCCGGATCCGCGCCGCTTTCTTCCAGTTCGCGGAGATAGCCTGCGTACGCATTTTTGAACACTCTGCGCATCATTTGGTATCGTCTGCCGATGATCATCGTCGCTTCATCTGTTGCTTCAATGACAGCCTTCTTATATACAGGGTGAAACTGCGCTTCTTTTGTTGCGATGAATCTCGTCCCCATTTGCACGCCGTATGCCCCGAGCGAAAGCGCCGCCGCCAAACCTTTGCCGTCCGCAATCCCTCCCGCTGCGACAACCGGAATGTTGACCGCTTTTACAATCTGCGGAACGAGCACCATTGTCGTGCTTTCATTGGCAGCATTGATTCCTGCTGCTTCGTATCCTTCGCATACAAGGACATCAGCCCCCGCTGCTTCCGCTTTTTTCGCCTGGCGGACAGTGGAGGAGACACAAATCACTTTTATGCCGTTTTGATGCAAAACTGGGATATATTTCGAAGGGTTGCCGGCAGATAGGGAAACAACTGGAATCTTCTTTTCAATCGCTAACCGGATGACTTCGTCCGCGTTTGGATGAACCGAAATGGCAATATTGACGCAGCAGGGGGAAGCGGCCAAGCTGCGCATTTTATCCATTCTTTTTTCGATTTCCGCTACGGGCAGCGTCCCGGCGCCAATCGTTCCCAGCCCGCCAGCGTTGGAAACACTTGCAGCAAGGGCAGGATCACTGATATTTCCCATCCCGCCCTGAAAAACCGGAAATTTGATGCCCAACATTTCAGTTACCGGATTTGCCACTTGATCGCTCCTTTCTGCGCCCGAATGATCATGCTTTTTCAGTTATAAGCGGATGGTCAAACACATCATAATGTTTGCTTTTCTGAAAAGTGTCGTATCCTTCAGAAAAAATGTCTTCAAAAAAATCATTTGCCGGTTTGGCAAGGATTCGGTAATAGTCCCGGAAAAGCGCGGCTGCTTCCTCCCCTTTCCATTTTTCCGGCAGCAGTTCTTCCGGCAAACCGGGATCCACAAACAATAGTTTCCGGTAATTATGGACAAGCATCGTCCGTTCGACAAAGCAGTCCTGATTCGTCATTTCCCCTCTTTTCATCTTTTCTTTGACGCTTTCATATTTTTCCCGGTAATGGGCCATAAAATCTTCATACCGGTCGTTCATATAATCAATATCCCATAATTCATGCACAAGTTCTTTATCGGATTTGCCCCATACATTTTCGGCAGTGAAGATTTTGACATATTCATTGATCCCATACTTGTCGATGATCCCTTTCATTTCATCCAGCAAATCATTCGGCGTAAGCCAGACACTGTTTAACAGGAGGCCGAAGCCGCTCCACATCAGTTCTTTTCTCAGTTCATCCCTGATGTTCCGCTTTTTTTCGGGTATCGTATACAGAAAAAACCGCCATTTGCCGTCCCATTTGCCCGGGTTCAGTTTAAAAATCCGCCCGGCAGCCTCATTCATCCGTTTTACACCGCGTTCAGTCAAAGAATAGTAACTGTTGTTTCCTTCTTTGCGGCTTTCCACCCAGCCTTGTTTGCTCATGCGGGAAATGGCAGCACGGACAGATTGCTCATGGTGGCCGAACGCTTCCAGCAATTTGATTAAACTGCCAATCCAAATTTCGCTTCCGTAATGGCGGATGTAATCGCCATAAAGCGTAAAAATCATCGAACGCGTATTTAACGTTTTTTCCATTTATAAACTCCTTGTCTCTGCCAAAGATCTCTTTCCCCCATTTTAAATTTTTTCGATAACGGTTGCAATCCCCTGGCCCACCCCGATGCACATCGTAGCGAGCCCCCGTTTTGCTTTTCGCTTTTGCATCTCGTGGACGAGCGTTGTTAAAATTCTCGCGCCGCTTGCTCCCAATGGATGTCCGAACGCAATCGCCCCTCCGTTTACATTGACAATCTCACTGTCCAGTTCCAGCTGCCGGATGCATGCAATAGACTGGGAAGCAAAGGCTTCGTTTAACTCGACAAGATCAATATCCGAAATAGTAAATCCGGCGCGCTTTAATGCTTTTCTCGTTGCGTACACCGGGCCGAGCCCCATGACCCTTGGTTCCAATCCTGCCGTTGCGCTGGCGACAAACCGGGCCATCGGTTTGATGCCCAATTGGCCGGCTTTTTCAGCGCTCATCAATAGCACGACAGACGCCCCGTCATTGATGCCCGATGAATTTCCGGCCGTCACCGTGCCTCCTGTAAAAAGCGGTTTTAGCCTTGCCAGTTTTTCCGGCGTAGTATCGGGGCGGGGATGTTCATCCTGGGTGACAGACACGGATTCCCCCTTTTGATTCGTATACACGACAGGCACGATTTCATCTTGAAAGCGGTTTGCTTCCATGGCCGCTTTCGCCCTCATTTGGCTCGTAAAAGCAAAGGCATCCTGCGCTTTCCGGCTGATATGAAATTGCTTTGCGACATTTTCCGCTGTTTCCGGCATGCTGTCTGTCCCGTACATTTTCTTTAATTTTTCATTGACAAATCTCCATCCGATCGTTGTATCAAACATTTCCAAATTGCCCCTCGGGTAGCCGTTTTCCGGCTTTGCCATGACAAACGGCGCCCTTGTCATGCTCTCCGTTCCGCCGGCAATATAAAGATCCCCGTCACCAACCATGATCGCTTTGGCTGCGATATTGACAGCATCGAGGCCCGATCCGCATAAGCGGTTAACGGTTGTGCCGGCGGTTTCGACCGGAAGTCCGGCGAGCAATGCAGCCATTCTTGCGACATTCCGGTTTTCTTCGCCCGCGCCGTTCGCATTTCCGAGAATGACCTCTTCGATTTCGTTCCAGGGAACTTCGGGATGGCGGCCGAGCAACGCCTTGATGGCGGTTGCCGCCAGATCGTCCGGCCTTACTGATTTTAACGCTCCTTTATATCGCCCAATCGGTGTTCTGACCGCATCAACGATGACGACGTCTCTCATCTTCATTCTCCTTCAACCGTTGTGTAATCATATACGCCCTTGCCTGTTTTCCGCCCAAGCCTGCCCGCTTTCACATACTTTTCCAGTAAAGGCGCCGGCCGGTACTTTTCGCCAAGCTTTTCATGCAAGTAGCGCAAATTGTTTAGCCTTGCATCCAAACCGACCAAATCCGCCAATTCAAACGGCCCCATCGGAAAATTCAAGCCGAGCTTGACGGCTTTATCGATTTCTTCCGCTGTCCCTACCCCTTCCTGCAGCATGTAGAACGCTTCATTTCCAACTAAACAGCTGATTCTGCTTGTAACAAAGCCGGGAAATTCATTCACGATCACCGTTTCTTTCCCCATTTTTTCAGCTGTTTTTTCAGCCCGTTGAACCGTTTCATCGCTTGTTTCAAGCCCCCTGATGATCTCGACAAGCGGCATTTTATGCACCGGATTGAAAAAATGCATGGCAATAACAGATGCGGGACGGGTAGTAAAAGAACCGATTTCAGTCGGGCTCATCGTTGATGTATTGGTCGCAAGGATGCAACCGGCAGGCGCAAACCTGTCCATTTTTTCAAACACTTCTTTTTTTATTTCCGTTTTTTCCGGCACTGCCTCGATGATCACATCTGCACAACCGGCTGCAGCCGGCAAATCAACGGTATATTCGATATTTGCCTTTATCCTTTCAGCATCTGCCCCGTTGATTTTCCCCCTCGAAAGCCCTTTTTCCATGACGGATTCAATCCTGTTTTCCGCTTGATGCAAGATGTCAGGCCGGACATCTACCAGTCTGACTTTGAAACCGCCGAGTGCGCCCGCATAAGCAATGCCGCACCCCATTACCCCTGAACCAATGACAACCAATGTTTCCGCCATCATACCACTTCCTCTTTACATTTTCTATCTTTTTAGACGATTTTTAAAAGAAGCGAACCCATCCCGAAAGAATGCGTTCGCTTCTTATTTGTCCATCTTGCCCTGCCGGATACCCGTTTCACTGCCAGTGCAGCAATGAGTGCCTTTATTCGACCGGAAGCTTATAACTGAAACGGGTTTAAAGGTTTTGCCCCTGCATAAGTGAGTACACTCTTGGTTTCACTGTATAAATCGAGGCATTCGAAGCTTAATTCGCGCCCGAAGCCGGATTGTTTATATCCGCCGAACGGTGTCCCCGGGAATGCGGAGAACGGGCTGTTGACCATGACAATGCCTGCCTGGATGCCGTCTGTGACCCGCTTAATTAGGCCCTGGTCCTTTGCCCAAATGCTTGAAGCCAGGCCGTACTTCGTCGCATTTGCAAGTTTTACGGCTTCCTTCTCCTCTTTAAAAGGCATCACCACCACGACCGGCCCAAAAATTTCTTCCTGGGCAATTTTGCTGTCATTGGTGACGTTTGTGATAATGGTCGGTTCATACCAGTAACCATTTTCAAACCCTTCCACTTTAGCCGGTTTTCCGCCTGTCACGATGGTTGCGCCGGCCTGCTTTGCTTCTTCGACATAGCGGTGGATGGTTTCCAGCTGCTCTTTGCTGATGATCGCCCCGATATGCGAGGCAGGTGAAAACGGATCACCGAGCACCAGTTTTTTCGTTTTGGCCACAAATTTTTCCATAAACGCATCGTAAATGTCTTCCTGCAGGAAAATACGGGATCTCGCTTCGCACGATTGCCCGGTATTATAGAAGATGCCGTACAGGGCACCATTGACGGCGGCATCGAGATCCGCATCCTGAAATACGAGATTCGGAGATTTTCCGCCAAGTTCCAGCGTGACTCTTTTCAATGTTTCCGAGGCGTTTGCCATGATCTCTTTTCCGGTGGAAGTTTCTCCGGTAAAGGCGATTTTATCGACCCCTTCATGCTTCGCCAAATAAGACCCGATTTTCGCCCCCGGCCCGGTAATCACGTTCACAACGCCTGCCGGAACACCGGCCTCATGGCAGATTTCAGCTAGTAAAATGGCTGTAATCGGCGTAAGGCTTGCCGGCTTTACCACAACAGAACATCCTGCTGCGATCGCCGGGGCAATTTTCCATGCAGCCATCATGAGCGGGTAATTCCATGGAATGATCTGGGCAGCGACCCCAACCGGTTCTTTTTGGGTATAGTTAAAGAACTGGCCGGGAACATGGTTCACAGCGCCGCGATGCCCGACAATTGCCCCCGCGAAAAACTCGAAATCTTCAATGGCCTGCATCACTTGCCCCTTAGCCGTTTCAATCGTCTTTCCGGTATTTAATATTTCCATTTCAACAAGCGCATCAAAACGGCTGCGCATAATGGAGGCAATTTTGTTCAGGACGCGCGCCCGTTTTCCAACCGGATAGCGCCTCCATTTTCCGTGTTCAAAAGCATGGCGCGCCGCCTCAACGGCCCGGTCGACATCCGCGTAATCCGCTTTCGGCACCGTGGCGATTGCTTCGCCGGTTGCAGGATTATAGACGTGAAACGTTTCGCCGCCGGCAGCATCCACCGGTTCTCCGTTGATGACCATTTTATACGCGCTCCGTTTCATTTCAGCAGGAAATACTGCTACTTCTTTTGTTATCGGCATGCATGTTCATCCTTTCTGTTTAATTGCCTTTGTATTCCGGTTTTCTTTTTTCAAAAAATGCCCGGACCCCTTCCTTGTGGTCGGCTGTTTGCCCTGCAATCCGCTGGGCGTATGCTTCATTTTCGAGCATTTCATCCAATGTGCTTTCAAAGCTTTTTTGCATATACCGCTTCACGAGGCCGATTGCTTTTGTCGGCATCGCAGCAAGCCTTTCAGCAAAATGCTGCGTTTCCTGTTCCAGGTGGCAGGCTGGAACCACTTTCGTTAATAGCCCGGACGCCATCGCTTCTGGTGCACTGATTTTCTCCCTTAAATTTGCGCATATCATTCACAAAATAATGGAGGTTTTTGTTTTCGTATTGCAATGCCTGTTCGTGTTCAATCCGGCGCGGCTGGCATGCCCCGATACCGGCTGTGATCAAGACCGTTTTTGAAAAATGGAGGCCTGATCCTGTTTCGATGCGAAAGGTGCCGCGGCCGGTTTTCTTCACATCCTGCACCGTTTCGTTCAGCACAATCGTTGGATGAAATTGCATGGCTTGTTCGATTAACCGGTCGGCCAATGATTGCGCTTTCACTTTTGGCATGCCGGCTACATCATAAATGTATTTTTCGGGGTAAAGCGCGGCAAGCTGCCCGCCAAGTTGCGGCATGCTTTCAATGATTTTAACTCTCATTTGCCGCAAGCCGCCGTAAAAAGCCGCAAATAAACCAACAGGCCCGCCGCCGATAATTGTCACATCATAAACGGTTTCGTCCATCAACCGCCCTCCTTTTTATCATTTTAATTTATATAACGTTTTTAACACGTTATATATTGTTTTTGATATATAAATAGTAGCATCGGACATTTTTGCTGTCAATATTCGAATTAAAATTTTTTAACCATTTTTCTGATGATTCTTTTAACCGGTGTTTTATAAGCGAAAAAAAAAACGGAGCATCACTTTGCTCCGTTTTTTTCTCCATTATTCCGTTTACAAGCCGCATTTTAATTGTGCGCCGCAGTTATCGCATGTATTGCAGCCGCCGATCTCTTTAACTTTCCCTTTCCGACAGATCGGGCAGGTATCGCCGATTTCGTTGCCGTATGTGACGTTTGTTGACCGGATATCCGGGATGGTATCAACCAGGACGACATGCTGTTTCGCGTGTTTCACTTCCGCTTTTTCCTGTTTTTCTTCCTGTGGTTCTTCTGCTTTCAATGTCAGGACTTGCGAATCCCGGCTCCCGTCCACATAAACGGTTCCGCCTTTCGCGCCGCCCTTATACAGGCGTTCGTACACTTTTTCCACCTGTTCAACCGTGTAGCCGCGCGGGGCGTTGACCGTTTTCGAAATCGAGCTGTCCACCCAGCGCTGGATAACGCATTGGACATCGGCATGGGCTTCCGGTGCAAGATCCATCGCGGTTACAAACCAGTTTGGCAGATGGTCTTTGTCCGTTTCCGGGTGCTTATCCAGATACTCCTGGACGATATCCGCATTGACCTCGATAAATTTGCCGAGGCGACCGCTGCGGAAATAGGAAAAGGAAAAATACGGTTCCAGCCCAGTGGAAACGCCAACCATGGTGCCGGTGGATCCGGTTGGTGCAACGGTTAGCAAATGGGAGTTCCGGATGCCGTGTGTTAAAATCGCCTTGCGGATGTCTTCCGGCATGTTTTTCATATAGCCGGTTTCCGTGAATGCATGGCGCAGGCGGTTTGTCTCTTCTTCGGTTTCACCCGTTAAAAACGGGAAACTCCCCTTTTCTTTTGCGATCTCAATGGATGCGCGGTATGCTTCGGTCGCGATCGTTTCAAACACTTTGTCGACAAGTTTATTGCCTTCTTCAGATCCGTATTCTTTTTCCATATAAATGAGAAGGTCGGCTAAGCCCATAACGCCAAGGCCGACACGCCGTTCCCCGAGCGCCTGTTTTTTGTTTTCTTTCAGGAAGTACGGGGTCGCGTCAATGACATTGTCCTGCATGCGGACGCCGGTATGGACGGTTTGTTTCAATTGGTCCCAGCGCACTTCTTTCGTTTCTTTGTCGACCATTTTTGCAAGATTGACTGCTGCCAGGTTGCAGACGGAATAGGGCGCAAGGGGTTGCTCTCCGCAAGGGTTTGTTGCGACGACTTTCTGGCCGTATGCTTTTGCGTTTGTCATGTCGTTGGCGTTGTCGATAAAGAAGACGCCCGGTTCCGCCGAGTAAGTCGCGCAGATGTTAATCAAATTCCAAAGTTCTTTTGCTTTGATTTTGCGATAGACGCGCACTTTGCGGCCAAGTTTTTCCCATTCGCGCACATCGCCGATCTTATGCCATTCTTCATTGTATATGCGCATTTCTTCTTCGCTGTAATTTTCCACATCCGGAAATTTCAGCTCGAATTCTGCGTCTTGCTCAACTGCTTCCATAAATTCTTTTGTGAGGCAGACGGAAATATTGGCGCCGGTTAAAAATTCCGGATTATGAACGGTGTAATGGCCGCCTGTTTCCAGTTTTTCTTCCGCCTCTTTCATGACTTCTTCCGTAAAGCCGCCTTGGCCCGGAATATGTTTGTAGTTCACAATCCCATGGTACATTTGCCTTTCCATTTCAGAGAGCGGCGTGAATTTCAATTTATCGTGGGCAAGCTTGCGGATCCATTCATCGTTCGTATTTTCGATCAGGAAACGCAAAATCCGCGGATTCTGCATTTTCGAAATGATAAATTCGACAATGTCCGGGTGCCAGACAGCCAGCATGATCATTTGCGCTCCCCTGCGACTGCCGCCCTGTTCGACCAGGTGCGTAAGTTTGGCGATGTCATCGAGCCATGAGACAGAGCCGCTTGATTTGCCGTTGACCCCTCTAGCCAGCGTATTGCGCGGGCGCAGCGTCGAACCGTTTGTCCCAACTCCGCCGCCGCGGCTCATAATTTCCATCACCTGTTTACGGTGTTCGGAAATGCCTTCCCTTGAATCCGGTACAAACGGCATCACATAACAATTAAAATAAGTCACTTCCGTTTCCGAGCCGGCGCCGTAGAGGACGCGGCCTGCCGGGATAAAGTTTAAGTTTACCAGTTCATTGTAAAACTTCTCAAACCATTCTTTCCGTTTCTCTTCTGTTTTTTCCACTGCCGCTAAGCCGGTTGCATTCCGTTTTGCGATTTGTTCGTAGTAGACTTCAAGAGGCTTTTCAATGATATCAAGCGACCTTTTGATGACCCCCGTTTCTCTTTCATCCGGGTGTTCCAGCGCCTGGCGGTAATCTTCTTCAATTAAGACTTCCGCTTCATTTTTTTCCCAGTCGATCCCTTTAATGACGCCGAGCCCCCTGGCCGGAAATTTCGGGTCTTCTTTAATCGTGAGGACAACAAAATCGCCCTTGCCCAATGTGACTTTTTCCGTGTCTTTAAACGCGTATCTGTCAATCATGACAAGCCTTGAAACGCCTTTGTACGTAATGTTCATATCCGGTGTAATCGGATGGACCTGCGGAAATAAGCGGATATCTTCGTTCAGCTTCTCCACATTCCATAATTTTTCTGTCGAAGCAACAGACATAACGACAACTCCTTCTCTATTTCTCCATGCAAATTCTCTGGTGGTTCTGCCTCCTTTAAAATAGCACACCGCAGGGAAAAATTGCAAGCAAAAATACTAGATATTGTATTGACATTTTGTTTTTATATACCATATATTGTGTTTAGGTCAAACCTCTTTCTTTTTGTCAAATGAAAAAAAGAATAAACCATGCCGAAAATCTGAGAAATCCCCCGAAAAAGCAGGCAAACCCGGGCATAACGAAAAAATTTGCCGCTTGCATCAAAAAAGCAGCCATAAAAAGCGCGGCACTAAAGGAAAAAGCGAAAAATCATACCTCTGGCCGCTAAAAAAAACAAATGTTCATTTATCTCTTAAAATTCCATTCATCCGACCGGTACCTTCTGTCTGCCAGTTCTTCGACATACGCCTGTTGCGCCGGCGTCAGCGTGTACGGTTCCAGCCGGATGCCGAGCCCTTCTTCAAACCCCTTATGGAAAGCCTCTTTTGCCTCCTCGTATGTGACGGGAACGTTGCGCAGCTCATTGATTGCAACCGCCTTTTTCTTAAAACTCCGCTGCATCCTTTCTCTCACTCTGTCATTCGGATATTTAAACAGGCTGAACAGCTTGTCCTCATCCATATCGAGCAAAATCGAGCCGTGCTGCAAAATGACGCCTTTCTGCCGCGTCTGTGCGCTGCCGGCGACTTTTCGCCCTTCCACGACCAGTTCGTACCAGCTCGGCGTATCAAAACAAACCGAAGAATGCGGAGACCTTAGTGCCTCCCGTTCTGCTTCCGTTCGCGGCACTGCAAAATACGCCTCCAGGCCGAGCGCACGAAATCCCCTGACAAGCCCCTCTGAAATGACACGGTAGGCTTCCGTGACCGTTTTCGGCATATCCGGATGCGCTTCCGACACGATCACGCTGTAGGTCAGCTCGTGCTCGTGCAAAACAGCCCTTCCCCCTGTCGGTCGCCGGACAAAACCGAGCCCGTATCGTTTTACCGCTTCGAGATCGATTTCCTGTTTTGCCCGCTGGAAATACCCGATTGAAAGGGTGGCCGGATCCCAGCCGTAAAAGCGGATGGCTGGCGGGATCTCCCCTTTGCTGTGCCAGTCAAGCAGGGCCTCATCCAGCGCCATGTTAAAAAACGGCGGACAGTGGCCTGAATCTACAAACAACCAGGTTTCTTTTCCCATATGTACCCCTCTTCTTTAAAATATCACTTTACCAGTTTACCAAAAAACGACGAAAAACGGCAAAGCCCCGCTCAAGTTTGTGCCGATTTTTCCGCTGGTGCTTAAAACAGAACGGTTACGGGCTTTTCAGACGGAAAAAACTGAAAAAATAGCGGTGACATGTTTCTTAAAAAAAGATTTTGATTCAGAAGCGCAACACGAATATAATAGTAGATAGCGCATCAGGTAAGAAAGGGGGCACGAAAGATGTCACAATCGTGGTACACACTCATCATTGTTATTGTTGCGGTAGTAGCATATACTCTCGCCAGATACTACCGGCAGAAAAAAATCCTGAAAAGCTTGACGGAAGAAGAATTCAAGGCGGGTTACCGCAAAGCGCAGCTCATTGATGTGCGCGAACCGAATGAATTTGCAAACGGACATATTTTAGGCGCACGCAATATTCCGCTGTCTCAGCTGAAAATGAGATTAAAAGAGATCCGGACCGATAAACCGGTTTATTTATATTGCCAGAACGGGACGCGCACCGGGCGCGCCGCTGAAATGCTTTATAAAAACGGCTGCCGCGACCTTTACCAGTTGAAAGGCGGCTTTAAAAACTGGACAGGCAAAATCAAATCAGGGAAATAAAAAATGCCGCGGCAATGCTGCGGCATTTTTCTTTTTATTTTTTCACATAACGCAAAACCGGTTTTCGTGCCGCCCGCGTTTCATCCAGGCGTTTGACAATGGTTGTATGCGGGGCTTCCTGGACGATTTCCGGATTTTCCTCCGCTTCTTTTGCGATTTGGATCATCGCGTCAATAAAGGCATCCAGCGTTTCCTTCGACTCTGTTTCCGTCGGCTCAATCATCATGCACTCTTCCACATTGAGCGGGAAATACACAGTTGGCGGATGGAAGCCGAAATCAAGCAGCCGCTTGGCAATATCAAACGTCCGCACCCCGAGTTTTTTCTGGCGCCTGCCGCTTAACACAAATTCATGTTTACAATGGCGGTCATACGGCAGGTCGTAATACGGCGCCAGTTTCCTCATCATATAATTGGCATTGATCACCGCATTCTCGGTCACTTCCCGCAAGCCATCCGGCCCCATTGAACGGATATACGTATAGGCCCGGACATTGATGCCGAAATTGCCGTAAAACGGCTTTACCCTGCCGATCGATTGCGGCCGGTCTTCATCCAGCACATAGCGGTCGCCTTTTTTCGCAACAACCGGCACCGGCAAAAACGGGATCAGCTCTTTTTTGACGCCGACCGGACCCGAACCCGGGCCACCGCCGCCGTGGGGGCCTGTGAACGTTTTATGAAGATTCAGGTGGACAACATCGAATCCCATATCGCCCGGGCGCGCCTTCGCAAGCACGGCATTCAAGTTGGCACCGTCATAATACAGTTTGCCGCCCGCGTCATGGATGATCTCCGCCATTTCAAGGATATGCGCTTCAAACAGCCCGAGCGTATTCGGATTGGTAAGCATGAGCGCCGCGGTATCTTCCCCGGCAATTTTTCTTAAGTCGTCGAGATCGACAAGCCCTTCTTCATTCGACTTCACAGTGACCGTTTCGAAGCCGGCAACGGACGCGGAAGCCGGGTTGGTGCCGTGGGCGGAGTCGGGAATGATCACTTTTGTCCGCTTTGTATCCCCGTTTGCTTCATGGAAAGCACGGATCAGCATCAGCCCGGTCCATTCCCCGTGGGCGCCGGCAGCAGGCTGCAAGGTCACCTCATCCATGCCGGTAATCTCTTTTAAATGTTCCTGCAAGTCATACATCAGCCCGAGCGCCCCCTGGACGGTGCTTTCATCTTGAAGCGGGTGGATATGGGCAAATCCCGGAAAGCGCGCAACCGTTTCATTGATTTTCGGATTGTATTTCATCGTGCAGGATCCGAGCGGGTAAAAGCCGGAATCGACGCCGTGGTTGTTTTCTGACAGCTTTGTGTAGTGCCGCATTAAATCCAGTTCCGACACTTCCGGCAGTTCCGCATCCTGTTTGCGGACGTATTCAGGCGGAAAAATGTCAAAAGCGTCCACTTCCGGCACGTCCATTTCCGGCAAGCTGTACGCGATCCGGCCCGATTTGGACCGTTCAAAAATGAGCGGCATTCCTTCATTCGCCATCACACACGACCCCCATTTCTTCAGCCAATTGGTCAATTTCTTCTTTTGACCGCAATTCCGTCACGGCAATGAGCATGCAACCGGCAAATTCCGGGTAATCCTTGCTCACATCATAACCGCCGATGATTTTTTTCTGCAATAAATGTTCATTTACTTCTTGAACACTTTTTGGCAATTTCACGGGAAACTCATTGAAAAAAGGAGACGAAAACGGAATTTCAAACCCTTTTTCCGCCAATTTCTTTTTTGCGTACTGTGCTTTTGCCATATTGGCCAGTGCCATTTCTTTTACGCCTTTTTTGCCGAGGGCGCTCATGGCCACCGATGCGGCAAGGGCATTGAGCGCCTGGTTAGAGCAAATATTGGACGTCGCTTTATTGCGGCGGATATGCTGTTCGCGCGCCTGGAGCGTAAGCACATACCCCCTTTTCCCGTTCTCGTCGACCGTTTCGCCGACGAGCCGGCCCGGCATTTTCCGCATTAGTTTTGACGTTGTAGCGAAGTAGCCGCAATGCGGGCCGCCGAATGCAGTTGGAATGCCGAAAACCTGGCAATCGCCGGTTGTAATATCGGCGCCGAAATCCCCCGGCGGCGCAAGCACCCCAAGGGCAAGCAGATTGGCGGATACAACAAACAAAGCTTTTTCGGCATGGGCCAGTTCGCCGATTTCTTTTAACCGTTCAAGCGAACCGAAAAAGTTCGGGTACTGGACGATGACAGCAGCTGTCCCGCCGTCTATTTGTTTTTTAGCTGCTTCCAGATCGGTGCAGCCGTCTGCGAGCGGTATTTCTTCCACGGTGATGCCTTTTCCCTTGGCATAAGTATGTAAAACGGCCCGGTACTCCGGATGGACAGCTTTTGAAATCAATATTTTCTTCCTCTTCGTCTGCCCGGCCGCAAGCATGGCCGCTTCAGCCATGGACGTGCCGCCGTCATACATCGAGGAATTGGCCACATCCATGCCGGTCAGCTCGCATATCATCGTCTGGAATTCAAAGATAGCCTGCAGTTCCCCTTGCGAGATTTCCGGCTGGTAAGGTGTATAGGCCGTATAAAATTCGGATCTTGAGATCACATGGTCCACGACCGTTGGAATATAGTGGTCGTAAACCCCCGCCCCCAAAAAAGAGGCATATTCTTTTAAATTGGCATTTTTTCCGGCAAGTTCTGACAGTTCTTTTAACAGCGCCGTTTCCGATTTTGCTTTTTTGATCCGGTAATCCCCTTTAAACCGCACTTTTTCGGGAATATCGGAAAACAGTTCCCCGACGCTTCGGACTCCGATCGCATCCAGCATCTCACGCTTATCTTCTTCCGTCATTGGCAGGTAGCGATGCATCACTTTTCCCCTCCCCCGTTTTTTGGCTTTTTATAGAACGGTGTTTGGACAACGACAGCTTTAATCTTTTTGGAACGGACGTCCACTTCTACTTCGGTGCCGGGTGCGTCCCACGGTATACGCAAAAGGGCAAGGCCGATATTTTTCTTTAAAGTCGGCGACTGTGTCCCGGTTGTCACCGTGCCAATCCGCTCATCCCCTGCATAAACGCTGTATCCGTGGCGCGGAATGCCACGGCCGATCATTTCGATACCGGCAAGGCGCCGTTTCAGACCTTCTGCTTTCTGTGCAAGGAGCGCCTGCTTCCCGATAAAATCCGCTTCTTTCTTAAGCTTTACAGCAAAACCGATGCCGGCTTCAAGCGGAGAAATGTCTTCCGTTAGCTCCTGGCCGTAAAGACAGAGCCCGGCTTCAAAGCGGAGCGTATCCCTTGCTCCGAGCCCGCACGGCAAAACGCCTTTTTCCCGGCCCTTCGCCAATATCTCATCCCATAGCTTCAGTGCATCTTCACTGCGGCAGTAAATTTCAAAGCCGTCTTCACCCGTGTAACCGGTTCTCGAAAGCAATACTTTACAACCGGCAGCCTTTGCGTTTTCAATAAATGAAAACGTTGGAATGGCAAAAACATCCGCTTCTGGCGCAAGTTTCTGCATCACTTCCGTAGCAAGCGGCCCCTGGAGCGCGAGCTGGGCAACCGATGCGCTGATGTCCGTTATGGAAACATCCTCCGTCCGGTGTGAAACAAGCCACTTGTAATCTTTTTCCGTATTGGCGGCATTCACCACGAGCCAATACCGGTTTTCGCCCAATTGGTAAACCAGCAAATCATCGACTGTGCCGCCGGCTTCATTGCACATGGCGGTATATTGGGCAGCACCCGGCTTCAATTTGGACACATCGTTCGTCATCATTTTTTGAAGAAAGCCAAGGCTTTGAGGCCCCTCCACCAGGATTTCGCCCATATGCGAAACATCAAACAGGCCTGCCCGCGTACGGACGGCTTCGTGTTCGGCTTTAATGCCCGAAAATTGCACCGGCAGTTCCCAGCCGCCGAAATCGGTCGTTTTTGCGCCGTATTTCCGGTATACATCATATAATGGCGTCCGTTTTAATTCCGGCATTCGTACCCCTCCATTTTGTTTTTTATCCGGACGTGGATCCGGGGGCAAAAAAACAGGGAATATTCCGCCTGCTTCACGAAATATTCCCTGTCCTTGCACCTGAAAGTTTACCGAAAAACGGTTTTCCCCTTTGGTGGCTTCCCGAAAAGAAGCGCTCTCCAGAGATGCGTCAAATTAAGAGTCTTTTTGCCTGAGAGATTCACGTTTCCGCTTGCTCCGTCGGCGCTGCAAAAAATGCAGTCTCTCCTCTTATTCTCATCCGCCAATATTCAGTTCAAAATCGGGCATACTAAAGTTAAAATGCCTGATGCAGGCTGTTCGATACGATTTTTCCCTGTATAACCTGTAAAAACTCTTGATCAGTTTCATCGTATCATGACACCATTCTGAAAATCAATTGAATTTTTTAAAATAAAAAGCGGCTGTAAGAAATCGAAAACGATGATCGGGGACGATTGGAAAAGGAGTGCAGGCAGCATGGAAGTCAACATTGAATTTGACCGCTCATGGGAAACGGGATTGATGGAACGCTATCAGGACGACGGGCCGTGGGGAAAATGGGAACTTTATAAGCTTGCAGTGGAAATGGAAAAACGGCTGGTCATTCCTGAATTTGAAGGATTGCAGGCGCCAAAGCATCTGGCCAATGTCAAACCGCTTGCGCACCAGCTGGAGGTTGCCCGCCAGGTCGTTGAAAAAATGAACGGCAAAGCCATTTTGGCGGATGAAGTCGGGCTTGGAAAAACGATTGAAGCCGGCCTTATTTTAAAAGAATATATGATTCGCGGGCTAGCAAAAAAAGTGCTCATTTTAGTTCCGGCGTCGCTCGTATCGCAATGGGTCGCGGAACTGAACAGCAAATTCCATATCCCCGCTGTCGGGCAAAAGAAAAGTTATATGTGGGAGCAGTATGACTGTGTTGTCTCTTCCATTGACACCGCAAAAAGAAGCCCGCACCGTGACATCATTTACAAGCAGCAGTATGACATGATTATTATTGACGAGGCGCATAAGTTAAAAAATCCGAATACAAAAAATTACGCCTTTGTTCAAGGCTTAAAGAAGAAATTCTGCCTGCTTTTGACGGCAACACCGATTCAAAACCGGATCGATGAAATCTTCCACCTTGTCTCCCTTTTAAAGCCAGGCCATTTAGGCAGCGAATCGAATTTCAGCAAAAAATATAAAAAAGGGGACAGGCAGGTGAAGGAAGACGAACATTTGCGGGAGCTGGTCAGCAAAGTGATGATCCGGAACCGGCGCACAAACACCGGGGTGGAATGGACAAAACGGCGCGTTGAAACGGTGCTGATTGACTTCAGTAAAGAAGAGCGCGAACTGTATGACGCGCTGCAAACGATCCGGCAAGGCAGCGAATCGTACAGCCGCGCCGGCTTTTCGCTGTTGACGCTGCAGCGCGAGGCGTGTTCGAGCCGGGAAGCCGTTTTTGTAACCTTAAAAAACCTGCTGAAAAAAACGGAGCAGCCCTCGCCCGTTTTAGAAGAAACCGTTGCTGCGCTGATCCAGAAAATTGAAGCGGTAAAAACCAATTCAAAAGCGGAAAAAGCGCTCGAGCTGATCCAAAACATTGATGATAAAGTGATTATTTTTACGGAATACCGGGCAACACAGCTTTACCTGCAATGGTTTTTAAAACAACACGGCATTTCATCCGTCCCGTTCCGCGGCGGCTTTAAGCGCGGCAAAAAAGACTGGATGCGGAAGCTGTTTGAAAACCACGCCCAGGTGCTCATTGCGACAGAAGCGGGCGGTGAAGGGATCAACCTGCAATTTTGCCACCATATGATCAATTTTGACCTGCCGTGGAACCCGATGCGGCTCGAGCAAAGGATCGGGCGCGTCCACCGCCTCGGCCAGGAAAAGGACGTGCATATTTACAACTTTGCGACCAAAAATACGGTTGAAGAACATATTCTGAAACTGTTGTACGAAAAAATCCATTTGTTTGAGCGGGTGATCGGGGAACTCGATGAAATTCTGACCCGGCTCGAATTCGGAAAACTGGAAGACCATCTGCTGGATGTCTTCCAAAACTCGCAATCAGAAGGCGAAATGAACATCAAAATGGAAAATCTCACCCAAATGATCGAATTTGCGGAAGCGATACGGAAAGAGGAGGGGCATGCGGATGCTGCAGGAAGAAATACATCAATATCTTGAACGCTTTTTTGAAGCAAACGGCGCTGTATTGGTTGAAAACCGCCCCGGCTGGATGACGGTGCAATTAACCATTGAACTCGATAAAGCGTTAATGAACCGGCCGTTTTACTGGTCCTATCTTGAAAAAACAGGCGGCATCCCGAATCCGATGACCGTCACGTTCATTACGGACCGGGAAAAAGCACCGGATACGGTGAAAGGAGAGCCGGTCCATTTTGGAAGCCCCCGCCTGAACCAGATTTTCGAGACGGCAAAGCAGTTTTCCCGCTATATCCGCCTGTTTGAAGACGTCCATCCCGGGCAGAAACAGGTGCCGCTTTACCCTTGGCTTGGGATGAATGTTAAAATTTCGTACCGCTGTGATTTAAAAAAAGATGTGTTCCGTTCGATCGGGTTGAATTTGATCCACGGCACAATGGCTGAAAATTTTCAGGACTTGTTGGAGCAGCGGACGCTGGCGCCGAAAATTCCGGATTATTGTTTTACCCTGACGCCGATCATCATGCTAAAAAGCGCCGTCAAAAGGATTGAACATTATATCCGGCAGGGCCTGGCGAAAGAGCCGCATCATTGGGCGGAAGAAGCGGTAAAACGGTGGCACCAGGATCTCGCGCTGTTGGACCATTTTTACGAAGATATGGAAGAGTGCCCGGAATCGTATGAAATTGAAAAACAGGCGCTAAAGGAACAGTATGAGCCGAAAATTACCGTTCATGTCCTAAACGGTGGCCTCTTTTATTTAAAAGATGCGTTTATATAAGCAGGCAGCCCGCAAAAAAGGCTGCCTGCTTTCTACTGTTTTCTTTTGAAAAAGAGGAAAAAATAAGGGAGGATACCGAACCATCTTTCGGCAAAAGGCGGCATCTCTTCCTTTTTCTCGTTCCGCTTTTTCTGCCGCTCGCTTTTTGGCGTGCTCACATGCTGCATCCATGTTTGTGTCAGCAATTTGACATAATCATTTGTCGACATTGGCGCCACCGTCCTTACAGGCGCCAGTATACCCGAAAGCTTCCGTTTTTATGCGGCCGGAAATTTCCGCAACAATTTCCGCCACCGATTTTCCCGTCGTATCAATAACCAAATCGGCACAAGAAAGGTAAAACGGCCGCCTTTTTTTATAAAGGGAGATTATCTCCTCCTTTGTCCTTCCTGCTGCAACAGGTCTTGAGGGGTCATTTTGAATGCGTGAAACCAATATTTCCGGATCGCAATCCAGAAAAACCGTCACGCCGTCTCGTTTTAATAGACAGACGTTTTCTTCCCGCATGACAATTCCCCCGCCTGTCATGATCACCCCTGCAAGCGATGTGGCCCGTTTCAGCATCTCTGTTTCTTTCCGGCGAAAATAGGCTTCTCCTTTTACAGCGAAAATGGCAGCGGGCGGCATTCCTTCCTCTTCTTCAATCCAGCGGTCCAAGTCCGTCGCCCTACTTCCCAAGAGCGAGGCGAGCGCATGGCCGACAGTCGTTTTTCCGGCACCCATAAACCCGGTCAAATAGATCCTTTTGTTCATCGTTCCTCCCATTGAAACACCTTTTTTTCTGTCTGATTATATCGTATCGTACTTTTAAACGGTTCACCACTCTCATTTTCCGCAGTTAAAGAAATCACTGCAGTATCTCCGTCCTGTTTGATACTGTAAGACACCTTTCCGTCTGAAAAACGGAGTTCCCCCGGGCTTTTGTCGCCTTTTTCCAATTTTTGCGCCGCCTCCCTAATGGCGAAAAGCGACATGGTATTCCGCAAATAATATTCCTTCACCAGCACGGCATATTTCTTTTCGCCGAGATAAATGTCCGTTCCCGAAATGACCATACTGCATGCGGCAAGCGCCAAAAACAGCACCACTGGCAAAATAAACCCTTTTTGCCTGTTCATCGGGCAACGCCTTCCGATTGGCCGGGATCAACCGCATGGCGGGAAAGAAAGGTCATTTCCGCTGTTCTTTCCGCGCCATTCGGATAAACGGCGGCCACTTTGACCCCGTTTCCTGTTGCCGCAAATTGGATGGACTGCACATTTTGAAGCACAATTTGATGCCCTTCACCGTCCACTCTCCGCCGCAGACTGTTCTGGTATGGTTCATACGTAACCGTCCTTCCTGCCTCGTTCAGTTTCAAAGTATTTTGGGCTGCCTGGCACGAGGTGCTTATCCGGATTTCTTTACGCAACTGCATGAGAAAAAGATTCCACTCTTCATCTTCTTCCGGCCGGAATGCTTCCCCGGCTGTCCCGAATGTTTTCACTGCCAGGGGAAAAAGTGAGAACAAGGAAGTGACGAGAAGCAGTACGCACACGCTTTCAAGCAGCGTAAAGCCTTTTTCATTGCTGGAGCGAAACGCAAGTCGTGTTTTGTTCATGTTTGACACATGCCTTTCTGCCATTGTCTTTGATTTGAAATGTCCATGTGGCCCCGCCCGCCTTTTTTTCTTTTTCAACGACTTTTCCGGTAAAAATCCATTCCTCCGTTTTTTCGTATAAAAAACGGGATGCCTCCATCTCCTGCTTTGTCTCTTTGATTTGACCAAGCATATGGAGAAACGGCGGGAATAAGCAGGCCGCCATCAGGCAAAATACGGCAAACGCAGCGATGACTTCCGGAAAAGTAAAGCCCCGTTCATTCTTCGACATAAAACCGCCCGCTTCCAATATGCGTAACCAGCTTGATTTGTTCTTGGCCGGACTGGAAATAGAGCGTGCCGAACTGGGTGACATTCCCGTCCGGCCCAATTGCATAGGAATGAAAGCTGCCGTTTTCGAACATTTTGATGCCTTCCGGAAGCCTTCTTTTTATAATCGTCGCATTTTTCCTCGCTTCGAAAATGGAGTACATATTGTTCTGGCGGAAAAATTGGACGTATACATTCGTCTGGCGGGAAATCGCGTCCGTTTGCGCCAGATACAAATCATTTTCAAGCTGGTTAATGAACATTTTTTTGACGATCGTATGTTTCACCGGCTTAAAACCGGCAAACGCAAGGGCGGTGATCACGGATACAATCAACAAAACAACGAGCATTTCCGGAAAGGTAAAACCGGCTTCATTTTTTGGCCGTTTCACTTTGCAACCTCCGTTACTTTCCCGTCCGCCCCGATGTTCACTCCGTTTCCATTCGGGCAGCTCGTTTTCGATACATAGCCGCCGTCTTTTAACTGGTTGATAGATGACGGATATTCATTGTGGTCCATTTCATACGCCTGCACCTGTCCCTGCACCATCGCAATGAACGCATCGCAGCCTTTATTATTGATCGCATCGGTATGCTTGGAAATGTTCGGAATCATCAAAAACAAGAGAACCGTAATGACGAGCAAAACAATCAGCATTTCGATCAGCGTAAACCCTTTTTCATTTTTGATAAAAGACATGGGCAATTTCTCCTTTCTTTTTTTAGGGGGAAGGCTTGAAGCCCCGCCATCCGGCACGCCTTCCCCGGTTAAACCGCGTCAATCATCTGGAACATCGGCAGCATGATCGACAAATAAATGGCGACCAAAAAGAAACCGATGAAAATAAACACAACCGGTTGAATCAGCCCGAACAGGCTTTGGATTTTCTCTTCCATTCTTTTCAAGCTAATTTGGCTGTAATAATAGAGCTCCTGATCAAGGCGCCCGTTTTTCTCCCCGTGGCGGACCAAAATGACCAGCTGTGGCTCGATAAACGGGACAGAAGCCAGGGCCCGGGAGAACGTCTCACCAGCAAGCAGTTTTTCGCGCAAATATTTTGCAGTATCGCGCCAAAGCGGCTTAAAATTTTGCGATTCCATGACATGCAAAATTTCATAGACGGAAAAACCGCTTTTCAGCATAAAGCTCCATTCTCTTGCCAAAAACTGGCTGTAATAGCTGGTATAGTAAAAGCGGGATACCGGCAGCCGCGAAAGCCACGCCGCCTGCCTCAGCGGTTTTTTTCGTTTAAAATAGAGAAAAAAGAGTGTGAAAAATAGGAAGAGAAAAATACTTGAAACCAGGATAACATGCGGGGCCTGTTCCATGATAGTAAGGAACAGCCGGAGATTTCGCGAAGGTTTGTAGTCCATTGCGACATACATATGTTCAAATTGCGGCAGCAGCACGTTTCTCACAAAAGCCGTGGCGATAAACAGCGCGGCTGCCAATATGAGCGGATAACGGATCAGTTTCCAAAAGGCAAGGGCATCCTCATGTTTTTTCAATAAGTAGGCGCCCGCCTCTTTAAGGGCAGCAACCATCTCCCCGTGCCGTCCGGCAAAATAAATTTGCATGCATGCATTGGCATCAAACCGGTGTTTCAGCAGCACGTCATGGAGCGGTGTTCCGTTTTGCAGCTGTTTGTTCATGGAACGCGCATCCAGTTCGCCGTCCACATGCCCGAGAAAATCGATAGCATCTGCAATTGGAAATCCGTTTTCGAGCATTTCACCGACCCGGGTAAGAAAGCGCCCCTGCAGTTTGAGGCTTATCCGCTTCTTCCTCTTCGGCAATCCAGCGGTGATACTCTTCTTCAGAAATGTATCCAAGCACAATCCCCTTTCTGAGCCATTCTTTCAGTGTCGGATAATGATAGTAGACCTGTTCCCCCTTTGCTTCTTTCAGCACTCGCTGCAAATTTTTCCCGTACAGCAGCTCATATACCGCGGTTTGCCGCTTTTCTCGGCTGCGTGGGCAATCTTGCGAATCATGCGGACAGCGGATCCCACCGCATACCGGGCATCGCAATGTAATCAGCCGCTGTGCGCTGACTGCGAGCAAAGTCTGCTCCATTTCGTGGATGCTCACCCCAAATTCCATCAGCCTGTAAATCGCGCCCTTTGCGTCACGCGTATGCAATGTCGTCAGCACGAGGTGGCCGGTGAGTGATGCGCGGATCGCAATTCTTGCTGTTTCGGCATCACGGATTTCCCCCACCAGAATAATATCCGGATCATGGCGCAAAATCGCTTTCAGCCCTGTGCTGTAAGTAAAACCTGCTTTTTCATTTACCTGCACCTGCAAAAACGAATCGCTTTGTTTTTCAACAGGATCTTCCAGTGTAATCACATTCCGTAAAAACCGTTTTGCGCAGTGCTCAACAAGCGTATACATCGTCGTAGACTTGCCGCTGCCGGTTGGGCCGCTGAAAATCAGCATGCCATGCGAATGGTTGAGCAGCGCCATTAATTTTTTTGTGCTCGATGGAAAAAGTGAAATTTGGCTGAGCTGGAATTTTTCTTCATGGGGCAAGATCCGAATGACGAGGCTCTCTTTGGAAAGAGAGGTTGGCAGCGTCGAAATCCTTAAGGAGATCGTCTGCTGCAAAACGTTCATGGCGAACGACCCGCTTTGGGGTTTCCGTTTTTCACTGATATCCATGGAAGACATAAATTTCAAATGGGATATCAGCCTTTCCCCGGCTTTCGCGGAAAGGTTGCGGTGGGGGTACAGCCTTCCGTACTGCCGGAACTGGACATGGTAATACTTTTCTTTCGGAACGATATGGACATCGGTCACATTGTTTTTTACCGCCTGTCCGATCAAAAGTTCCGCAATTTTTTCAACTGACATAATCCATCACATACCACCTTTCTTTTTGGGATATTCTCTCATTTCGACACGGCTTTCAAAATTCCTGCTTTAAAACAAAAATTTTTTCGCTATTTTTTCTCTTAGCGACAAAAAAGTGTGTGATTTTTGTCACAAATTTTGGCGTTGTTATCATTTATAATATAAATAGGATAAAAAATATAGAGGTGTTTCATATGGAACCAACATTAAAAGTGATCAATGCCCTTTCTGACCCGACCCGCTACTCGATTTACCAATTTGTACTGAAGAAACGGAGCGAAGTATCCGTCCAGGAAGTGGCCAATGAATTTCATATTCATCCGAATGTGGCAAGGCTCCATTTGTCCAAGCTCGAAGATGTTAAGGTGATTTCATCTGAACTGAACAAAACCGGGAAAGGCGGGCGCCCGGCAAGGCTGTATAAAAGCTCTGAACAAGTGGTAGAACTCTCCTTCCCGCACCGTGAATACAAATTGCTGTCCAACATTTTGCTTGAAGCAATCAACAAAATGAAACTGGCAGATGCAGGCCTTTTGAAAGATATCGGCCGGGAGTACGGAAAACGGATCATCGAAAACATCTTAAAAAACATGAATAAAACAAAAGACCAGCTGACATTTAACGAAAAATTATCTGTGCTCGCAAGCGTGTCCACCGTGGACGGATATTGCATCGAAACGCTGGAAACAACAGACAAGAACGAACTCGATTACCATGTATACAACTGTCCGTTCCGGGAATTAATCCATCACTCGGCGGATGTTTGCGAGATGCATGTCGCCTATATTCACGGGTTGTTTGAGGCACTGTTTGACGATTTCGACATCAACCAGCAGGAAACGATGCTCCATGATTGCAGCGAATGCATTTATCATGTGAAAGTTGCTAAAGTTGCGAATTAAGCACCGGTTGTGTTTACACCCCTTCTTTATTCCTTTATAATAAAACTTGATGGACATAAAAAGAAGGGGTGGTTCATTTGGATCGTATGTACCGCGTACTGGGTTTCTGGACTGGTGTAATGGCCGTCATGTTTTTTCTCGGCGGCATGAAAGAAACCGCTTTATTGTTTCTGGCCCAGACCGGTTTCTTTGTGCTTGTCAGCTACTTGAAACTGTCCGAACGCATGTATATGTACATCTTTGGGGCATATTTAACGATTTTCTTCGCCGGCTTTACGTACTACACCACGTTTATACTCACACCCGGCTTCGGCGAATAACCTGTTCCTCTTAAAATCTGCTTGCTTTTTTCTTGCACTAAAAAAACCGGCAGCGCATGCCGGTTTTTTTATCCCTCCAAAAACGGGTTGGAGTCTTTTTCCGCCCCGATCGTTGTCTGCGGCCCGTGTCCCGGGAGCACGATCGTGTCCGGATGCAAAACCAATAATTTTGTATGAATGCTTTCCAGCAAAACGCCGTGATTCCCACCCGGTAGATCAGTCCGTCCGATGCTGCCGGAAAAAAGGGCGTCCCCTGAAAAAACAATGTTGTGTTCAGGCAGCCAGTACGAAACACTGCCCGGTGAATGGCCCGGTGTTTCCAGCACGTGAAGCGAAAAAGCGCCGATTTTCAATATGTCTTCCCCGGTGATCAGCTTTTCCGCCCCGCGCGCGCTGATTTCTCCCATCCCGAAAAAATAGGACCCGTTTTGCCCGGGATCCCCAAGCCACATCTCTTCCTTTTGATGGACATAGGCCGGGATCTTGTACGCATCCCGCACTGCATCAAGAGCACCAATATGGTCAAAATGGGCATGCGTTAAAAGCACCGCGTGCGGTTTCAGCCCATTTTCCCCGATAAAAGCATGAAGTCTGTGAAATTCAGCGCCGGGGTCAAAAATCAAACAGTCTTTTTCGTCATTCCACAGGATATAGCAATTCGTCTGAATGGGCCCGACCGGCAATTGTTTCCATTTCATTCGTATCCCTCCTGTCCTATTGTATCATGTTTTCATCCGCAAAAAATGCCTGTTCATTTACTCGACAAATCACCAGACTGGTTGTAAAATAAAGATAATTGAATGCCTTTTCATTATAAGGGGGATGTCATGGGTACAGTCATTATTTTCAGTCTCGTCTCCATTCTGTCACTGATTGGTTTCATTACTGCGGCCAAAAACAAAAATATCCTCGGATTTATTTTCGGTATCATTTCTTTTGCCCTTTTCGGCTGGTTTGCCATCATGACCGTCATCCATTCGGGCTACCCGACCTTTACTTAATGCTTAAAAAAGCGGCGCCATGCCGCTTTTTTGCATCTTTGCATCACCAAAAACCGAAGCAAGTTCCCGTAATTCAATTTGTCTTAAAGCTTAGTGCGCGCTAGCACACAAGTTTGCAACAGGCTGCCCGTCTCTAGATGATTCAGTCCAAAAAAACCATTTCTTTTTCTCTGCAGCATAAAGACTTGCGCAAAACGGCCATACCGCCCTTGTAGTACGGAGGCTGGAAAAAAACTCCTCTTTTCAGATATCGCTGTTTCTCGTATGGCAAAATCAGCGAGTATCATGAAAGAGGGAGCTTTCCTTATATTTTATTTAACGCCAACCACGCTGCCCCGAGCACGCCAGCATCGTTTCCCAATGTGGCAAGTTCCAGTTTTGTCGATTTGCCGACCGTGTTGAACGCGTATTTCAAAAAATAAGCGCGCACTGGGTTTAAGAGCGTTTCGCCTGCTTTTGACACCCCGCCCCCTAACACGATTTTTTCCGGATTTAACGTATTTGCCACACTTGCCAGCGCAAGCCCGAGGTATTTTGCCGTTTCGTCCACAATTTCACAGGAAAGGGCATCGCCCGCTTTCGCAAAATCAAACACATCTTTAGCGGTTACCGAGCCGCTTTGGGCATACAAATCTTTTAACGGAGACGCGCTGCTAAATGCAGCCAGTTTCGCCATGGCTGTCCTGACCACGCCTGTTGCAGAAGCGACCGTTTCAAGGCAGCCGGTTTTCCCGCAGTTACACTTTGCCCCGCCTTCCGGAATAACGGTAATATGGCCAATTTCGCCTGCCGCCCCTTTTACACCGTGGACGATGTCGCCGCCTGTAATGATGCCGCCGCCGACACCGGTGCCAAGCGTAACGAAGACCATTTCCCCGGAACCTTTCCCGGCACCCTTCCACATTTCACCGAGTGCCGCAACGTTTGCATCATTATCGATCACCACTTTTAACCCCGTCCATTTTTGCAATGTCCCGGCAGCCGGATAATGCTGTGCCCAGCCGATATTGACGGTTTCATAGATCACGCCGGCTTCCATATCAACCGGTCCCGGTACGCCGAGGCCGATCCCTGTGATATCTTTTTTCTCCCGCTTTACCCGGGCCAATTCGTCCTCAATCGATTTTGCGATATTCGGAAGGATCGCTTCCCCCTGGTTAGCCGTCACAGTCGGGATCTCCCATCTGTGTAAAATATCGCCTGCTTCATTCACAAATGCCAGTTTTGTGGTGGTGCCCCCCAAATCAATGCCAATGATCCATTTCTCAGCCATTTCGCTCACCCTCAATTTTTTTCTCTTTTTCCAACCGTTTTTCCTGCCTGATGATCAACAGGGCGGTTTCGTATTCGCGGTTTTCCAGCACCCTTGCCTGGTACAATTGTCTCAGTTCCAATTCCATCAGCTCGAGATCGGCAAGCCGGTCCCCGATATAGACAATAATGCCGAATTTTTTCAAAAGCTGCTGCACATCATAAAGCGTTCTCATTTCGACCCAGCTTTCGTTTGATAAAAATCTGTTCCAAAGAAAAGTATAGTCGATTGTGCAGCTTCTAACAAGCATCAAATTGCGGCAATTTGCCGGATCATTTGGCCGCTCGGCATGGAAGTGCGCTGTGAAACCATGCCCGGAGCATTTTTTGAAGAATGGCCGTGACAACCCGCGGTCTCAAAGAGGGAATTTTTTATCCCGGCAGAATTCGTCCCCCGAAAGGCCCGCGCTTGCACGCCAAAGAAGCGGGCCGGAACCGAAACGGGGGGCATACTTTATTAGACGCCGCGCAGGCCCATATAAACGAGGAAAGCGGCAAGAAGAAGAGCCGGAAGCTGTACACCGATGCGCTTCCGTTTCGGAAAGTGGACGATGCATGCTGCGAGAAAACCGCCGAAAAGCCCGCCAAGATGCCCGAAATTGTCAATGCCGGAAACGGAGAAGCCGAAAACGAGATTAATGATGATGAGCGTAATGACACTCGATCCCATTGTCCGGAAAAAAAGATCGCGGTAAGCCGTCCCGATGTAAAGCAAAGCGCCAAACAAGCCAAAAATCGCACCGCTTGCGCCGGCAGAAAGGCTTGGCGAAAACAGGAAGCTGGCCAGGCAGCCTGTAAACCCGGCGAACAAATAAATCAGGGCAAAACGCGCCTTACCGTAAATCCGTTCGACAAGCGGCCCGATGTAATATAAAGAGAGCGAATTCATAAAAAGGTGCATGATCCCGATGTGAATAAAAACCGGCGTAATCAGCCGCCAATATTGCCCTTCCATAATCAGCGGGTTGTACTTGGCGCCGAAACGAATCAGGTTTTGCGTATTCTGCGTCCCGCCGGTAAGCGACATGATAATAAACACGGCAATCTGTACGGCCAGAAAGACGTATGTAAAAAACGGCCTGCCCGCATCAAACAGCTGCCGTTCCTCCTCTTCCCGTTGCGCCTCGGCTGCGAACACCATCCGCTGTAATGCATAGGGGTCCCCACCCATGGTTTCGGGCGCAATCGCAAGCCGGCCTTCCGTAAACTGACGCAGCTTGCTGATCCCGGGATCAGGATTCTCCCCTTCAATCAATACGCTGTGGAGTTCCGTTTTTCCGCCATTAATATGCATCGGTTCATCCAAATAAATTTCATAATCGTCAACCGGCGCATACGCACTCACATAAATATTGAGTACGCGCGGAGCAAGCCGTCTTATTTGTTTGCATAAATCTTCAGCCTGTGCGCAACAATCACGGATGTCGCGGTACAACCAGTTGCCCCAGTCGATGTCATACCGCAAAAGGCGCACAAGCGGCAAATTCTTCTTTTTTGGATTGGCAAGCCACATTTCATCCCGGTTTTCACTCAAAAACATGATCCGGTACTCATTTTCCACGACAAAATGGCGGCTGATTGCCCAAAACAAAACATCTGCCCTGCTGTTCACGATTTCCCCTGCCTTTTTCCATCCATTTTATCCTAACTATATCGAAAAAAAGAGCGGAGTGTAAAGCGTTTGGCCTTTTACACCCGCCCTTTTTCGCCGTTATTGAAAAATCTGGCCCATGACGCGTGACCGCAATCCGGGAATCCGCATTGCTGCCGTGACCGCCAATTTTCTCGCAGGGCCGTACCCAAATACAGTGTTTAATACTCGGTAACGGTTCCGGTAAGCTGCTGAAAACAGAAGCAGTACCGCCATCCACTTCAGCCATCTGTTCATGGCGATTCCTCCCCCAAAAAAATTTTCCGCAACTCATTTCTATTTTTCCTGCCGGGAGAAAAATTATCCGCTATATAAAATGAACGAAACATCGCTACTTTGTTGCCGGCTGCAAAAAGAAACCTATGCAAATGGATGACCTTGTTTCAATGTAAAAACTTCAATTCATTTTATATGTAAGTCCCGGCAAAAGAAAAAACAGCAGGAAAACGCCTGCTGTTTACTTTGTTTCGCGATGTACGGTTGCACGTTTGTCCCGCGGGCAATATTTTTTCAATTCAATACGGTCCGGGGTCGTACGTTTATTTTTCGTTGTAATATAGTTACGCTCACCGCATTCCGTGCAAGCCAGTGTAATGTTTACACGCATGTTTCATCCCTCCATCTTTCTCAATCGATCGTGCATACGACTTATCTATCATAGCATTTTTCACGGACGATTGCCAGTATGTTTTTTCGGGCAAAACCGTTCTTCCCGCCGGCTGCCGGTATAGGTGAAATTTTCACTTGAATGGGGGCAAGTCCGCCGCTCCCCCTTTTCTTGCACGATTTCGCCCCCTCTTGCCAGAAAGGCGGTACACTTCACCGGAAAATCGTGATATAACTAACAATAGTACTTTGCAATGAAAAAGGAGAGAAATGGATGGTTATGACGCTGATGGTGTTACTGGCGCTTTCTGTGGTATTGTTTCTTATTTCGTTTTTCCGCCAGGACCGCGTGCATCTGGTAGAACAGGAACTGGAAGATTTGTCTTTAAAATTTTTCCAGGAAACGTACCAGATCAAAAAAAGATTACAGACGCTCGAAGAAGAATTCATGGCGCCTGGAGCCGACCCGCTTCTTCCGGATTCGTCCGGCGAAAGGATGCCGGTCAATGAAATTGTAAAAAACCAGGTGCTCGCTTTGTTCCGGCAAGGTCTTTCATTCGAACAGATTGCAAGGCAGTCCGCCCTCCCTGTAAACGAGGTGAAACGCATCATTACGGGTGCCATGGAATAGAAAACGGATAGCGGGAAACCCCGTTATCCGTTTTTGATCGCAGCCATTAGTTCGAACCGCCTGCCCCGTTTTCGGCTGTTGGTACGGCCGTGTTGGCAGCATGGCTTTCTTCTTTTTTCTTCAGGTTAAAATAAGCTTTAAACACACGGTTCGCAATCTTTAAATTTGTGTGCGGGTCGGATGCGCCTCCCATGTAAGACCATGGCACAACAACCGAAATGGCAATTTCCGGGTGATTGTAAGGCGCATAACCGACAAAGGTGGAATTCCATGCATCTGACCAAATGGAAGGATGTGCCCTTCCGGCCGCATCGTATTTTTCCACCAGTTCACCGCCATAAACAGCCTGTGCCGTCCCGGTTTTCCCTGCCACTTTCAGACTGGAATCAATCCGCCCGTAAGCTGTTCCGTGGGGAACGTTCACCACGTTATAAAAACCTTGTTTGACGCGGTTGATGTATGACTCCTTCATATCCACACGGTTTAAGACCGTCGTGCCGATTTCTTTTTCGACAGGCCCGAGTGTCTTGCCGTCCGGGCTCGGTTCACGGATTTCCTTCGCAATATGCGGCTGCACGCGATAACCGCCGTTTGCAATCGTGGAAACATACTGGCAGAGCTGAAGCGCAGTATACGTGTCAAACTGCCCGATCCCAAAGTCGAGCACGTTCCCGCTGTTCGGCGGGACTTCCGTTTGATAGCCGCCGACTTCACCCGGAAGGTCGATACCGGTTTTAACACCTAGCCCGAATTGGGCAAAATATTTGCGCAATGTCCGGATCGTTTTCATTTTGTCAATATTAAGCGAGCCATTCGGTACATAATTATGCTGCCCGCCGATCGCCATGACCGTCCGGAACATATATACGTTCGATGAAACCTGCAGGGCCCTTAAGTCGTTAATCGCACCAAAACCAGACGTCACCCACGATTTTTTCACAGGGGTGCTGGCGAAATGGAGCGGCTGGTCGACAAATACACTCCCGGGCGAAATGGCCCCGGTCTGGTACCCGGTCAAAACAGTCGCACCTTTCACTGCAGAACCCGAAGGATAAGCAGTTGTCATATTCCCGAGTGCAAAGTCCTTGATTTTCGCAGCCCCGTTTTTTGTGACCACCTGTTTGCCGGCCATTGTCAGCACTTCGCCGGTATTCGGGTTCATAACGGTGACAAAGGCACGGTCAACAAGCGGATTGCTTGCGCGGGCCGCTTTGATTTCATCGGTAATAATTTTTTCAACTTCTCTTTGCAGGTCAATGTCAACAGACAAAACAAGGTCGCTGCCCGGCTTCCCTTTGCTGATTACTTTTGAAGAGATGACATTTCCTTTTTTATCCTGCTTCGCTTCCACTTTTTCTTTTTCGCCGTTTAAGACATCTTCATACTGCTGTTCAATGTAACTTTTCCCGACGCGGTCATTGCGGCTGTATCCGCGGGCCGTGTAGTACTGTTCCTTATCGGCAGGCAGGCCTTCTTTTTCGGTTGTCACATCGCCAAGGATTGACCCCAAAACCGAATCGTTGCTGTTTGCCTCTTTGAACACATAGTTCCGCTCCCAGTCGGTTGTAATATCCACGCCCGGCAGCGCTGAAAGATTCTCGCTCACAGTCGCATACTCTTTATTCGTCACGTCCGTGTTTTTGATAATTTGCGGGGACAGCACATAGCCGGCCGACATTTTGCTGTAGATCGCGAGCACATTGAGATCATCCCGCGACAGTGAATCCAGATCCTGTTTCGTAATCCGATTCAGCTGCAACTTGTATATTTTGTCGCTGTCGTTGTCGAGCTTTGCCTGTTCCGCTTTGGAAACGAGCTGTTTTGCCGCTTTCGGATGGGTCAGGATCCAAAAGTCTTTTTTATCCCGGTCCGTTAGCCGTTTCACATCCGCATCCGGCACTTTGATGATTTCCCCGAGTTTCCTTGCCACTTTCAGCATTTTCCCGTTGTCATCCGCCTGGGTTCTCGTATATGTGATCGCCTTCAGCGCTTTATTGCCCACAATCACTTTATAGTTCCGGTCAAGAATTCTTCCTCTTGGAACAGAAGTATGGATCGTCTTGTCTTCCGTCTGTTCAAGTTCTTTTTTGTAATCCTGGCCGTAGACAATCTGCACGATGCCCAGACGCACGACTAAGACCGAAAAAAGCACAAAAACAGCAAAGAACAGCATATTCATTCTAAATGGAATATGCGACCGCTTTTTTCGCTTCTTTTTCTTCAACCTTTTTCTGCTCCTCCCTTCGCCATCGGCTATACATTTCATTTTAGCGAAAAAGTGCGGACATGGCTATAAAAAATACCGCCATTTTTGGAAACGGCGGCCCTACATATTCCCAATCCGAATATTCCTTGTAAAAAGCGAAATGCATAAATGTCCTGCCCCAATCACAAGCATCAGCACGCGGATGCTTATCTGGCTGTTGAAAAAAGTGACAGCCGCAATGAAAAGCAAAATCGAAACGACTCTGCCAGCATTGGTAAATATTTCAAGCACGACAACATATTCAATCCGCGCTTCCGCTGCTTTCCATGCCCTGCCGATCACATCGTATGTCATCGAATTATACGGGACAAGCAGAAGCGGGTAAGCAATCGCAATCGTTGCGGCATAAAGCAGCATTCTCGGATAGGTGACTTCAAAAATAAACAAAAACACGGCCGCATACAGAAGCAGCCCGCCCAAAAAAATGGAGCGCTGGCGATGCTTGATTTTAATATAACGGGCAACGAGCGTGTACCCGAGAAACTGCAGGCAGGAATTGATCAGCCCGAACGTGCCAAGAGAAAGCTCGCTCCCCGTGGAAAGGAACACAAAAACGGAAATCATAAACACAAACGTGCCATCCCTTAAACCTTGGACAAAATGGGCGCTTGTAATCCGTTTCCAATTCGGGTTGCGATGCCGTTCCTTTACGATTTGCTTAAACAAATAACGGCCGTGTGCAGGTCGTGGTGCAATAAAAAAACTGAGGACGACGGCAAGGGCAAACAGGATGAGAGAGAGCGCAAAAACGACCGTATAGCCGCTTTTCCCAATCGCTGAAATGATCAGACCGGCGGCAAACGGCCCGGCCATGCCGCCGATGGATCCGAATGCCCCCATAAAGCCGTTAAAAAAATCCCTCGTCTCGGGCTCCGTAATTTCAAACGTCAGCACGTTATAGGCGAGCCAATAAAAGCCATAGCCGATCCCGAGCAGCCCGCCAAGCAAAACGATAAAATCGCCGGCATGCCCCCGCGAAAACAGCACGCTTAAATAAAACAGTGCCAAAAAGGCAACCCCGATCCTGAACACCATGACCCTGTCCACTTTTTTCGCCCATCTTCCCGCGATGATAAAAGTAAGCGGCTGCAGGATAACAACCGATAAATTATATACCGCCAGATCTATGTACTTCCCTGTCTGCTTCCATAAATATATGTTAACGAAAGAATTGGACAGCGAAACGCTTAGAGAATAAAGCCCGCCGATCGCAAGTAGCAGCAGCAGATCTTTTGACAGTTCTATATCTCCGAACCATTTTTGCACACGTTTCATAAATCAAAACTCCCCCCATTCCCCTATATTGTTTTGAAAAACGGGGGCGTTTATGCACGAGCGCATGCAAAAAGGGCGTGCACGCAAATGGCGCGGCACGCCCTTTTTTAAATGGATCGCGATTATTTCGCTGCTTCGTACAGTTTTTCCACTTCGTCCCAGTTCACGACATTCCAGAATGCAGAAATGTATTCCGGACGGCGGTTTTGGTATTTCAAGTAGTAAGCATGTTCCCAAACATCAAGGCCAAGAATTGGTTTTTTGCCTTCGGAAAGCGGGTTGTCTTGGTTCGGGGTGCTTGTAATTTCAAGCTCGCCATTATTGACAACAAGCCATGCCCAGCCGGAACCGAAACGACCCGCTGCAGCCGCTGCAAATTGTTCTTTGAATTTTTCAAAGCTGCCGAATTTGCTGTTGATCGCGTCAAGCAGTGCGCCTTTCGGTTCGCCACCGCCATTTGGCGAAAGCAACGTCCAGAACAACGAGTGGTTGGCATGTCCCCCGCCATTGTTGCGAACCGCTGTACGGATTTCTTCCGGAACCGCATTCAAATCCGAAATTAAGTCCTCAACGGATTTGGAAGCAAGGTCGTCATGGCCTTCCAACGCTTTGTTCAAATTGGTGACATAAGTATTATGGTGCTTCGTATGGTGGATGTTCATCGTTTCCTTGTCAATATAAGGCTCCAGGGCATCATACGCATACGGCAATTGCGGTAAAGTGTACGTCATATCTTTATTCCTCCTTTATGTAGTGTTTTGAACCGAAAAGATTCAAAGATTTGTCATATTTAATGTACCAAAACCGATTGATAAATGGCAAATTTTTCGCCTGCATTTTTGAGAATCATCCCGGGTTCTAATTACAGCATACCGGCATATACTGGTAGCACTCATAAAAGGAGGGAATGTCCATGTTGAAAAAAATATTTGCGCTCTTTATCGTTGCCCTTATCTCTTACAGCATCTACTACGATCTCCACGCAGGCACAATCCCGACGAATGCTAAAGAAACAACCGAAAAAAACGTTGCCATACAACCTGAAACAACCCACGGTCCGTATGTCACAGCCAAGGTCCATTCCGGTGACACGGTGCTTACGATTGTCAAAAAAATATCAGGCGGGACGGCGCCTTCGATTGAAAAAGTGATCCGCGATTTCAGCAAACTAAACGGCGGAATTGCACCGGAAGACATCCAAATTGGACAAACGTACCGGTTTCCCATTTACGGCGAATCCCGGTAAAAACCGGAGTATGTCTTGTCAATCGGGGCAGTAAATTGGTAAAATGTAAGTTGGTAAAATGTTTATGGACTGATAGATCATTAAAGGAGCGAATATCCTTGGGTGAGATCATACACCGTACAAAAACGCGCCCTGTCAAGGTAGGTAACTTGACGATCGGGGGCAGCAATGAATTATTCATTCAAAGTATGACGACGACGAAAACACATGATGTCGATGCAACTGTCCGCCAGATTGAGCGGCTTGAAGAAGCAGGCTGCCAGATCGTGCGCGTTGCCGTCCCGGATGAACGGGCGGCAAGGGCTATTCCCGACATAAAAAAAAGAATCCATATCCCGCTTGTCGCGGATATCCACTTTGATTACCGGCTTGCGTTAATCGCAATTGAAGGCGGCGTCGATAAAATCCGGATTAACCCGGGTAATATCGGCAAGCGCGAAAAAGTCGAAGCGGTCGTGAAAGCGGCAAAAGAGCGCGGCATTCCGATCCGGATCGGCGTCAATGCTGGAAGCCTTGAAAAACCAATTTTGCAAAAATACGGATACCCGACAGCAGACGGCATGGTCGAAAGCGCCCTGCACCATATCCGGATTCTGGAAGACCTGGATTTTCACGACATTATCGTTTCGATGAAAGCCTCGGATGTCCGCCTTGCCATCGAAGCGTACGAGAAAGCGGCCCGGACATTTGACTACCCGCTCCATCTCGGTATTACTGAATCCGGGACGCTGTTTTCCGGCACCATCAAAAGTGCCGCCGGGATTGGGACGCTTTTAAATATGGGAATCGGCAACACGCTCCGCATTTCTTTAAGCGCCGACCCGGTGGAAGAAGTGAAAGTCGCGCGTGAACTGCTGAAAATATTCGGGCTTTCCTCCAATGCCCCGACGCTCGTTTCATGCCCGACTTGCGGCCGGATTGCGATCGATTTAATCAGCATTGCAAACGAAGTCGAAGAATATTTACAGACCATAAAAGCGCCGATTAAAGTTTCCGTCCTCGGCTGCGCCGTTAACGGCCCCGGTGAAGCAAGAGAAGCGGATATTGGGATCGCCGGTGCACGCGGGGAAGGCCTCCTGTTCCGCAAAGGGAAAATCATACGGAAAGTGCCGGAAGATAAAATGGTAGAAGAATTGAAAAAAGAAATCGACATGCTTGCCGAAGCGTATTACCAAAAACAGGCCGCGCAAAACGTGAACCCCGTCTGACCGAAACACCGGCGTAAAACAAGCCGGTGTTTCTTCATGCGCGGCAACTTTTATCTTCCAGGCCTGGCCCGGACAACAGGCGGCACGACCGCTTCACATTCAAAACGGAAAAGGAGGCGCACCATGGTGAAAAAATACCGTTTCGGCATTGACATTGACGGGACTGTGACAGATCCTGAAACGCTTATTCCGTTCATTAACGATGCCTTTCACATTGACCTGAAATATGAAGACTTAACGAAGTATGAGATCACAGATGTCGTCGATATTCCTGCCGGGACATTTGCCGACTGGTTTATCCGCTCGGAGCCTGTGATCTATGCAAAATCCCCGGTTGCAAAAGGGGCAAAAGAAGTGTTAAACAAATGGGCAGACCGGTTTGAGCTGTATTTTATCAGCGCACGCGCATCCTATCTCCTTGATGTGACCAAAAACTGGTTTACAAAACAACAGCTGAAATACCATCATATCGAGCTGATCGGCACGCATCACAAAGTGGAAACCGCAAAAAAGTACAACGTTGATTTGTTTTTGGAAGACAAACATGACAATGCGGCCGCCATTGCGCAAACGCTCGGCATCCCCGTCCTTCTGTTTGACACCCCATACAACCGGGATCCCGTCCCGGACAATGTATACCGGGTGAAAAATTGGAAAGAAGCGGATGACTGGGTCAGACGCTGGATCACCCAGTCCAGCCGCTCCGCACGCGATTAAGGGCTTATCCGGGTTTCTGTAAGGGACAGGCTGGGTTGCGGATAGCTTTTTGCGGTGACCCGCATGCCTGCGCCCGGGTTATTTTTCCCGGAAGGCGTCTTGAAAAATATCCAAAATCATAAAATGAACTTCAGTTTTTCGCGCCAACATCTACTACGATCAGGATCGATATGGATTCTGGCAACACATTCGTTCAACTTATATAGCAAAAACAAACCCTGCCGGAAGCAGGGTTTGTTAAATATTTTGCCGCGTTTCATCTGCCATGCATTCCGGGCACGTGCCGTAAATTTCAAACTTATGGCCGGAAATGGCATACCCTTCCAAACCGCTCACCATTGGCATCGGGCAATCCGGGATTTCTTTCGTCTTCCCGCACGCCAGGCAAATAAAATGGTGATGGTGGTGGTTTGTCGAGCATTTGAAACGGAAATGCTTTTCACCGGACAGCTCTGTCACTTCCAGTATGCCAAGTTCAGCAAAAAGCGATAAATTCCTGTAGATCGTATCAAAACTGAGGCCCGGATACGCATCTTTCATCCATTCGAGCACGTCTTTTGCCGTCAAATACTTATTGCTCTCCGAAAACAAATCGAGCATTTTTTCCCTTTTTCCTGTATGCTTATAGCCGTTTTCCTTCAAGATTTCAATTGCCTCATCCAAAAGCATGTTCACACCTTCTTTTTGTTCAAACCGGCACCGGGCCGGAATCGTTTCATATAAACCGCCAAAAGCAAAATGACGATGGAAATCACCACAATTGTACCACCGGGCGGCAAATTCAGATAAAATGCCGTAACCAGCCCGCCCAAAACGGAAATTTCGCCAAAAAGAACGGAAAACAAAATGGTCTGTTTAAATCCCCGGCTGATGCGGATGCTGGCCGCTACCGGGAGCGTAATCAGCGCGGATACAAGCATAATCCCCACGATCCGCATCGCAGCCGAAATCACAAGCGCAATCAGCACCATAAACAGCAAATGGATCGTTTTCGCAGGAATACCGGACACTTTTGCATATTCTTCATCAAAAGAAAGCAGGAAAAGTTCCTTATACAGCAAAAGGATCACAGCCGCCACAATGACGGCAATCCCCAGAATGAGCCAAAGATCAGCCTGGCTTACCGCGCTTACGCTGCCGAACAGGTAATTCATCAAATCTACATTATACCCTCCGGCCACAGAAATAAAGATCAGCCCGATGCCAATCCCGCCCGACATGATAATCGGAATCGCAAGTTCTTCATAATGCCGGTAAACCCCGCGCAACCGCTCGATCAGCACGGATCCGAGCACGGAAAAGCCGGTGCCAATATAAAGCGGGTTCAACCCGGCAAGAATAGAAAGCTTGCTGCTTAAAAACAGGCTGATCGCAATCCCGGACAATGTGACATGGCTGAGCGCATCCGCAATCAGCGACAAACGGCGTACGACAATAAAACTACCGATCAAAGGGGCAATCAGGCCGATTAAAATGCCGGCCAAAAATGTATTTTGTAAAAAATGATAATGAAAAAGTGCAGCAATCATTCGGTTTCTCCTTCTCACCCATGTTCATGCGCCAGCAACCGGACATCGTGGGCATACCAGGATGAACGTTTTTCTTTATCCAACTGCTGAAACGCGTGGATGTCTCCATGGAAATATAAATGCTGGTTCAAGCATGCAACATGCGTCACTTTGTCGGAAACGGCGCCGATATCATGTGTGACAAGAATCAGGGTAATGCCCCATTCCCTGTTCAGCTGCTCCAGCATTTCGTAAAAAGACCGGACATGGCGCTGGTCCACACCAACTGTCGGCTCATCCAGCATCAAAATCTCCGGCTTGCTGACAATGGCCCGCGCGATAAACACACGCTGCTGCTGGCCGCCACTTAGCTCGCCAATATTTTGATGGGCGTACGCCTCCATCCCGACTGAGCGGATCGCTTCCATTGCTTCTTTTCTGGCGCCGGGGCCAAGGAAACGGAACAGGCCGGTTTTTTTCACCAGGCCGCTTTCGACCACTTCTAAAACGGTCGCAGGATAACCAGTATTAAATGCATTGGCTTTTTGCGAGACAAAACCGATCCGGCTCCAGTCTTTAAAGCGGCTGAGCGGCGTGCCGAAAAGGCGGATTTCCCCTTCCTGCGGTTTTAACAGCCCGAGCATGAGCTTTAGCAGGGTTGATTTTCCGGAACCGTTCGGGCCAATGATGCCGAGAAACGCTCCCTTTGGTATGTTTAAATCGATCTGTTCCAGCACATTCTGCCGGTCATAACGGAAAGAGAGGCCAGAAACTTCTACAACATATTCTTCCATACGCAAACTCCTCAATCAGAATCATTCCGATTTAAACATTATACCTTCTTTCCGAAAGATTGTAAAGCGCGGAGGGGTTCACGTGGAAATGCCGGTAATTGCCGCCTTCTTATCGCTTTTCTTCCTCCGCGGCAATATCCCCTTCCATAAGCATCTGAAACATTTCTTCCCGGCCCGCATATACATGAAGCGGGGAGAGTGATGGATATTGAAACTGATTCAAAATATGGTCAATTATAAGGTGAATATCATTACCGGCGCGGAACTTTTTAAATACGCGCGGCAGTTTAACGTGAAAATCAGCCGCGAAGATGCGGAAAAAATCGCGGATTATGTGCGGGGAAAACAGTTGGACATCTTTGATGACGAGGCCCGCAGCAAAGCACTGAAAGACATTGCAAAAATTACAAGCCCGCTCACCGCAAAAGAAATCAACCGGGTGTTTGTCTTATTGGCAAAATAGAAAAAGAACCGGCCGGAAAAAGCTTTTCGGCCGGTTCTTCCTTATTTCACTACGCGCCTGACAACGCCATTAAAGCACTGTTTCCAGTAACCGCTGCTCATGGTGTCGATGGAAACGCCATCTGAACTATTGCAATCGAGAAATTTGCCGCCGCCCAGGTAAATGCCCACATGGCCGTTGTACTTATAAGTATTGAAAAAGACCAGGTCTCCCCGTTTCATATGCGAAGCACTGACCGCTTGCCCAAGCCCTGCAAGCGTATCCGTATTCGCACCGGAGCCACCCAGGTTCACGCCTGCCTGTGCGTAGGCCCAATGAACAAATGAGGAGCAGTCAAAAAGCCCGTTTGCAATGTCGCTTTTCGTTCTTCCGCCGCCCATTTTATAGGAAGTGTGCCCGATTAAAGCTGAACCGGCGCTGATCGCTTTTTCAACCGTTCCGGAACCGTTGTTTGAAGCGCTGCCGTCATCAGAAAAGGAAGGTACGCGCGCCACATGTTTTGCGCGGGATCCGGACTTTGTCTTTTCCTTCTGTGTATGTGCCGCAGTTTCTCCATTTGAATCGTCTCTTCCGGTGCTCGTGCCGGTAGAAGCGGAATCATCCTGCTTCGATTCCTGAGGCGCGGAAGATTTTGCAGCAGTAGCAGATGGTGCGGTCTCGGTCTCTTTGCTTTCCAGTTCAGCGAGCGCTGCTTTTTCCTGCGCGTTTAAGGAAGCTTCCTTGTCTTTCAGCTTCGCCAATTCAGCTGCAGCAGCTTGTTTTTGCTCCTTCAGCGCCGCTTCTAAGCTTTTCTGGTCCGCAAGCTGGTATTTGTTTGCTTCTTTCAACTCCTCAAGCTCAGCTAAATCCGACTGCACTTTCTGAAGCTTCTTTTCCACTTCAGCTTTTGCTGTATTTAATGTTTTGTTGTCTTTTTCCTGCGCTTTTAAAATGGCGCGGTCTGCTTGGACAAACGTTGTTAACGCTTGCGCTCGGCTGACAAAATCGCTCAGGCTGCTGGATTCAAGCAGCACATTCAGATAACTATCCGCTCCGCCTTTTTGTTGAATGTCACGCGCACGCCGGGCAAGCACGTTGTTGCGCTCTTCTATTCTTTTTTGCGTTTCTTTCATTTTTTCATTTAACGATGCGACCTCGTCTTTCGTCTCTGACACTTCTTGCGTTTTTTCACTGATTTTCTGATTGGTTTGGCGGATCTTAGCCGAAATTTTTTCCATATCCGACTGAAGCTGCTTCGCGTTTTCTGCGATCTTCGCAATCTCGTTTTGCTTGCCGGAAATGCTTTCCTTAACGGCCGACTCCTCGTTTTGAATGCTCTTGACAGCGGTTTCTGCATTTGCTTTGCTAAGCGGGACGAAAGCGCTGCCTGCGATCACTGCAGCAGCGGTTAACGACAAAAACTTCCTATTCACCTTAACGCCTCCATTGCTATGTATCGGCTTTTTCTCATTATGTGTAGATTCCGTTCTATTAATCTATTGATATTTCTGATTATAGCATTGATGGTTTGATAAATAGATTACAGTTATATTTCATTTTGCAAATGGAGGTTTATTTTTAAAAAATCCCGGCCAAACGAAAACCACTGAAACTGTCCAGATGCAAAAAACGATGAGACACTAAGAATGTAGTGTCTCACCGTTTTGTTTCAGCGGCTTTAAAACCTGACCAGGATTCAAGCGGGCTGCTCCACAATTTTGGCCAGCAGATTTTCGTCAAATTTCCTGTTTCTAAGCATGGCAATTTCGTATTTGTACGGCGGCTTGCGGTTCTTTTTGTCTTCGCCGACATAAGGGGTTTCCAAAATTTTCGGGATGTCAGAAAGCGCCGGGTGATGCACGATATAGTCAAGGGCTTCAAATCCGATATGGCCAAACCCGATATTCTCATGCCGGTCTTTGTGCGAGCCGGCTTCATTTTTGCTGTCATTGACATGCAATACTTTCAGGCGGCCAATGCCGATGATCCGGTCAAATTCATCCAGCACTTCATCAAACCGGTTTTTCACATCATAGCCGGCATCATGGGTATGGCAAGTATCAAAGCAAACGGAAAGCTTGTCATTGTATTTGACGCCGTCTATAATTTCCGCCAGTTCCTCAAACGTCCTGCCGCATTCGGATCCTTTGCCGGCCATCGTTTCAAGCGCAATCTGGACGGTTTGCTCCGGAACAAGCACCTCATTCAGCCCTTCAATGATTTTCTTGATCGCTTTTTCCGGCCCTGCACCAACATGGGCGCCCGGGTGCAAAACGATCTGCTTCGCTCCGATCGCCTCCGTCCGCTCAATTTCCGACCGCAAAAAACGGACACCGAGTTCAAATGTCGCAGGATTTGTTGTGTTGCCGATATTGATGATATACGGCGCATGGACGACAATCTCCTCTATGCCATGTTCTTTCATATGGGCAAGGCCGGCTTCAATGTTCAAGTCCTCAATTTTCTTCCGCCTTGTATTTTGCGGTGCGCCCGTATAAATCATGAATGTGTTGGCGCCGTATGAAACCGCCTCTTCACTTGACGCAAGCAGCATTTTTTTGCCGCTCATCGAGACATGTGAACCAATTTTAAGCATGCTGTTTCTCCCCTTTTATTTCCGTTTTTGCAATTTCCTTTGCCGTTTTTTCAGCATTTCGATCTGCCGTTCCATTTTCTTTTTGTAGCCCGGCTTCACTTTTTTCGGCCTGCCGATTGCCTTTCTCGCCGCAGTCTCCGTTTGATCCGCCTTTTTTACCCGCTTTTTGCGGCGGTTCCGATCGCCCAGTTCCACCCATTCGCCGCGGCGCACATCGCGGTAGAGAAATGCAATCCCCATTTTCTCAAGCTGGGTGAGGGCAAACTCATCGGAAGGTTCGTAAATGGTCGCGCATATGCCCGACAGATCGGCGCGGGCCGTTCTGCCGGCGCGATGGACGTAAAACGTTAAATCTTTTGGCAGCTCGTAGTTTACAACATGGCTGACCCCTTCGATATCAATCCCGCGCGCGGCCAAATCAGTGGCAATGATGTACCGGTATTCCAGGTTTTTGATTTGTTTCATCGTTTTCGCCCGTTCCCGCGGCGAGAGGTCTCCGTGGATGCGGGCCGTTTTCATCCCTTTTGCTGAGAGCCCTGCTGCAATTTCATCCACCATCGCTTTTGTGTTTGCAAATACAATCGCCAAGTACGGGTTAAACGCCTCGAGGACATCATGCAACACGTCCATTTTCTCCCGCGCGCGTTTTGGGATCAAAATATGTTCAATTTTTTTCGCTGCGATTTGGCGCGGCGCTACCTGCTCGAATTTCGGATTTTCCATGTACTTTTTTAAAAACGGCTTTAATTTTTCGGGAATGGTTGCCGAAAACACGAGCATTTGCAGTTTTTCAGACATCCTCCCCGCGATTTGGTCGACATCCACGATAAAGCCCATATCGAGCATAATATCCGCTTCATCGACAACAAACGTTTTCGCTGTATGGACAAATAACGCCTGTTCTTTCACAAGATCATTTACCCTGCCCGGTGTGCCAACTACAATTTGCGGTTGTTTTTTCAGTTTGCTGATATCCCGCTGCTTGTCCGTCCCGCCGATAAATAGTTTAGCGGTAAGACGGCCTGTTTCTTCCCATTTTAAAATTTCCTGGATTTCATGGTATATCTGTGCCGCCAGTTCCCGCGTCGGGGCCGTAATCACCGCCTGGACTTCCGCAAGAGACGGGTCTGCTTTTTGCAAAAGCGGCAACACATAAGCATGTGTTTTCCCCGTTCCCGTCTGCGACTGTCCGATAGCGCTTTCCCCCCGCAAAACAAGCGGAATCATTTTTCGCTGTATTTCCGTCGGTTCGGCAAAGCCTTTATGTTCGATCGCTTTTTCGATAAAT
Organism: Weizmannia sp. FSL K6-3076; assembly: GCF_038007245.1. Classification (NCBI taxonomy): domain Bacteria; kingdom Bacillati; phylum Bacillota; class Bacilli; order Caryophanales; family Bacillaceae; genus Heyndrickxia; species Weizmannia sp. FSL K6-3076. The sequence continues at coordinate 1,899,927 of NZ_JBBOWU010000001.1, forward strand.
GATTTAAAACCGAAATCTTCCCATTTTGTTCCGTTCATGTTTCCACTCCTTCTCTCATGCAGCAGAACGTCTTGTTATTATAATCGACATCCGCGAAAAATGCCAATTTCCGCATGCCCCCGTATGCAAATGGAAATTTTTGTGCCGTTTACAGGCAGAAAGAAACTTTTTTTGCATGCCAGACGTTTCCGTTTGGCCTGCATATTGTAATATTGAACGAAAAAGCCAAACAGAAAGGGGGTCAAATGGATGCCGCCAAGAAATATGTCGCCCTTTTTCGGCCGGCAAAGTCCGTCCCCGTTCGGCGGAATGCAGCGAAATCCGTTTGCCGGGAACCGCCTGGGCGGGCCGGGCATGCCCGGGCAATTCAGAGCCGGAGGGCAAATGCCGGGATTTCCGGGTAGAGCAGGCGCAACTGCAGGACGGGGCGGAGGGCTTTTATCCAGACTGTTCCAAAGGGGCGGACAAAGCGCAGCCGCCAACCCGGCAGCTGCCTTCCAGCGGGGTGCCGCCGGGGGAGGCGGATCGCTTTTCAAATCCATCGCAAATCCTTCTTCGATCAGTTCGTTTTTAAACAATACACAAAATGTCTTAAAAACCGCGCAGCAGGTCGGCCCGATGATCCAGCAGATTCAGCAGGTCGGCCCGCTCGTCAAAAATCTGCCAGCGATGTGGAAACTGTACCGCGGCCTGAAAAATGCCCCGAATGAGGATGAGCAGGATGAGCAGGAAAATCGCGAATTAAGCAGCAAAGACAAAAAACCTGCGCCAGCAAAAGAGAAAAAAAGCAACCGGCAAGCGGAGCGTCCCGCATCTCAAGCCGCAGAAAGCAAAAATGACGAAAAACGCCCGGAAAAAGGAGTCTCCGTGCCGAAATTGTTTATTTAAGGCGCCAAAACCGTTTGTACCCGTGTGCAGACGGTTTTTTCTGTGGCCGGGAACCATTCGGTATCTGGCGCACCAAAAGTTTGCACCCGCGTATAGACGGTTCGTTCTATTAAAAGCTGGCATTAGCCTCTGCTTTTCCATCCTTCCGGGAGCGCGCCATATTTCGGGCACGGCCGGCTGTGCAAAAACCCGTTTTGTATTCTTTGCCGCATTCCGATATAATACAAATGTAATAGACTCATTTCCCAGCCCGGATGCCGGTGTTCCGGCACCCTGTTAGGAGGATCGCGATGGAAGTGCTGAAAATTTCCCCCCGGGGTTACTGCTACGGCGTTGTTGACGCAATGGTCATTGCCCGCAACGCCGCAATGGATAAAACTTTGCCGCGTCCCATCTATATTCTTGGCATGATCGTCCACAACCAGCATGTGACTGATGCCTTTAAAGAAGACGGGATCCTTACGCTCGACGGCAAAAACCGCAAAGAAATTCTCGAAAAGGTGGAGAAAGGCACCGTTATATTTACCGCGCACGGCGTCTCCCCCGAAGTGCGCGAACTTGCCCGGAAAAAAGGCTTGACGGCCATTGATGCCACATGCCCGGATGTAACGAAAACCCATGATTTAATCCGTGAAAAAGAAAAAGAAGGCTATGATGTGATTTATATCGGTAAAAAAGGCCATCCGGAACCCGAGGGGGCAGCCGGTGTCGCACCTGCGATTGTCCATCTCGTCGAAACGGAAGCAGACGTTAAAGCCCTCGATATCCGCAATGATAAAATCATTGTAACAAACCAGACGACGATGAGCCAATGGGACGTGGCGGATTTAATGGAACTTATCCAAAAGAAATATCCGCATGCAGAAACGTACAATGAAATTTGCCATGCGACGCAAATTCGCCAGGAAGCCGTTGCCAGGCAGGCCGGGGAGGCTGATTTGCTGCTTGTAGTCGGCGACCCGCGCAGCAACAATTCAAACCGCCTCGCCCAAGTATCAGAAGAAATTGCCGGCACGAAAGCATACCGGATTGCCGATGTCGAAGAAATTGAGCTGGCGTGGCTTGAAGGTGTACAAAAAGTTGCCGTAACGGCAGGGGCATCAACACCGACGCCGATCGTGCGTGAAGTCATAGCATTTCTTGAAAAATTTGACCCGACAGACGAATCAACCTGGGAACGAAAGCGGAACGTACCGTTAACCAAAATTTTACCGAAAGTGAAAGCGTCGCACCGTTCTTCCGGCCAAAAAGCTTGAAACCTGGTTGAAACGCTACCGGCCGGAAAGGAATATAAGCAAAAGGGCGGATCCCCACCGGATTCTGCCCTTTTGCCTTTCATCATCCATGCTGGAAAAAATGCAGCATCATGAAAATCAATTGGTGTGTATTTTTAGTCCATACGAGATGCAACGGGGCCCCGTCCAAAAGAAGGAAAATGAGCTATCGCAATCTTTTTAGGATAACGGGACCCGGGTTAAAAAAGGCCGTCTTTTTCCCTACTTCGAGCGGCCCGGGCGTTTTTTAAAGAAACTGAAACGGGTCTGTGTTCACTTCGGATGCAATAAAGCGGACATCGAGCTGATGCTCCCTGCATGCTTTCTGCATATAAGCCGCGACCCCTTTTTTCATCACCTTCTCCACGTTATGTCCGGGGTCTACAACATTCAGCCCGAGCGCCAGTGCATCGTGGGCGTTATGGTAATAAAAATCCCCGGTGACGAACACATCGGCCCCCGCCTTTTTTGCCTCAGCAAAATATTTGTTGCCGTCTCCGCCGAGAACAGCTACTTTTTTCACTTTTTCGTCGAGATTTCCGACGACGCGCAATGCCGGAACTTCGAGCGCTTTTTTAACATGTTCCGCAAATTCCCGCAGTGCCATTTCCCGTTCGATTTCGCCGATCCGGCCGAGCCCATACTTCCGGCCTTCATTTAAGACCCGATAAATATCATAGGCAACCTCTTCATACGGGTGCGCCTCAAGCATCGCAGAAAGCACCTGTTTTTCAATCGACACGGGATAAATCGTTTCAATCCTTGTTTCATCTGCTGCTTCGAGCTTTCCCGCTTCCCCGAGGAACGGGTTTGTCCCTTCCCCCGGCAGAAAACGGCCGGTACCGCGGGCAGAGAAAGAACAATGGCTATAATTCCCGATCGCCCCCGCACCGGCATTTCCAAGCGCCGTTCTTACGGCTTCTTCATGGGATACCGGGACAAAAACAACCAGTTTCCTCAATTTGTCTTCATAAAGAGGCGATAATACTTCCGTATCGCGTAGCCCGAGCGCCTCCGCCAGCAAATCGTTTACACCCCCTTCTGCGATATCAAGGTTCGTATGGGCGGCATAGACAGCAATCCCGTGGCGGATGCATTTTTCAATCAGCCGGCCCTGGGGGGTATCTGTCGCCATGTTTTTTAACGGCCGGTAAACGGAAGGATGGTGGGCGATAATCAGCTGGACATCCTTTTCGATCGCTTCGTCCACCACATCTTCCAACACATCAAGCGCCACCAGCACATTTTTCACCGGCCCGTTTAACTGCCCGATTTGGAGCCCGACCGGATCCCCGTCCATTGCAAACTTTTTCGGTGCGAACTGCTCAAATAGCTGGATGACATCATGCCCGTTCGCATGCTTCATGTTAAAACCTCCTCTGCCAAAGCAATCAAATGGCGATATACACGCTTTTTTTCTTCAATTTCCGGGCTTGCGTCTGCCTGCTCCAGATGGCTGAGCACGGATTGCCATTTTTTGATTTCATTACGCCATTTTTTCCGGAAAGCTTCATTTTGGTTTTTGATTAAAACCGGGCCCATCAGGCGTTCCGCTTCCGTGAGCGCGATACGGCGGCCCGCGTACTCTGCCGCGATAATTTCGTATATTTTCCCGTCTTCCTCGAGAATGTCTTCTCCTGTGACGGCCCATCCGTTTTCCGCCAGCCATCCGCGGACAATGTGCGACCCGGTATTCGGCTGCAGGATGAGCGTTTCTTTGCCGTTTAGTTTTGCTTTTCCGCGATCGAGGATAGAGGCGATTAATGCGCCGCCCATCCCGGCAATCGTAATGCATCCCGCTTCGCCCGGAGCCAAGATCTCAAGCCCGTCTCCTTTCCGGACGCTGATTTTTTCAGTCAGCCCTGCTTTTTCCACTTGCTTTTGCGCCGAATGGTACGGCCCTTCCGCCACTTCTCCGGCCACCGCCGCTGTTACGCTACCGTCCTTCACGCAGAAAACGGGCAAATAAGCGTGGTCAGACCCGATATCTGCCAATACAGTGCCGGCCGGAATAAAAGCCGCCACCGATTCAAGCCTTCTTGAAAGTTTCCCGCTGTTCATTTCTTCACCACTTTACATGTGATACCTCTATTGTAGCCACTTTTTGCCATAAAAAAAAGGGGGATGCCCCCCGTACGGTGAACCTGCCCTTTATTTTAGCTTTGATACCCAGTCCGCCATTTCATCAATATGGTCTTCTTCGACAAGTCCGGCTGGCATACCGCCGCTCGTGCCGTTCCTGAGTACATCTTTAATCTTATCTTTGGACAATTTCTTGCCGATGCCGTGGAGATTCGGCCCGGCCCCGCCTTGCAAATTATTTCCGTGGCAGGTCACGCAAGTCTTTTTGGCAAAGCTCTCCGGATCAAACTTTTCCGAGGAGGCGGTTTCGGTTTGCTTCGGATGCTCCTTTTCTTTGGCCACTTCTTTCGCATCCCCGATCCCTTTCACGGAAAGAAAAAAGATAAGGGCAAGCCCGAATACCATAATCAGCACATATGGGATTACAGGATTTCTTTTCAATGCATTCCCCCCTTGTTTTTCCGCTTTTCCAGCGTATTTACCGTGCCCATCTCCTCCATTTTAACTGAAAATTCTTTTGAAAGAAAGCCTTTCCACTTAAAAATAACGGTTGAATGCGCTTTCATCTTGTATTATAATAAAAGCAGCAAAAAATTCAATAAAGTGATACAATTGCAGGCGGGCCGGAAAAGGGCAACAGGAAAACTGAAAATTATACATTATATTACTATAGAGACCAGCAAGATGACGAGGCCGAGAAACCCCGATAAGGTAAAATACAGCAGCTTGTATGCCTTTCCGGCGATAAGCCACAACCCGCAGTTGACAAAAAGCAGCAAATATAAAGTATAGCGGTGATTTCCAAACACCTTTTCATTCAAAAACACACTGAGAAGCAGCAAAATAATCGCGGCGCCAACAAAGAAAACCGGGTAAAAAATTTCTTTATTAGCATAATGAATTCCCAGAAAAAGTAAGCATCCGACAAAAGCTGTCAAAATCATCGTTTGCAAAATAAAATGTAATTCAGTAAAATAAATGACAAATACAGCGATTGCAATGAGGGCAAGAATAAAAACAGAAACCGCGGCTTGTTTTTTAACGGATTTCCCTGCGCCGTTTTGTTTGCGGGTATTGGCCTCATTTCCCTCCGTATAGATCGCGAGTAGAAAATCGCAGTATTCTTGTGGAATCATTTTGGTCTCTTTCCACATTTTAATTTCGTTGACAATGATTTGTTTTCTCTTATCGTCCATTTTTCAACACATCCTGTGTAACCTATTCGACAAGCGGGCGGAAAATCCTTTTTTTTGCAAGAAAAAAGTTTACTTCCCGAGGAAGTAAACTAAAAACAAGGCGCCTGTAAAAACAGATGCACAAGCGCCATGTCTGTTTCTTTTTCCGGCTTATTCAAGAAAATCTTTCAGGCGTTTGCTCCTGCTTGGATGGCGGAGTTTCCGCAAAGCCTTTGCTTCAATTTGCCGGATTCGTTCCCTTGTGACACCGAATACTTTGCCGACTTCTTCAAGTGTCCGAGTGCGCCCGTCATCAAGCCCGAACCGGAGGCGGAGCACATTTTCTTCCCTGTCGGTCAATGTATCAAGCACATCTTCCAGCTGTTCTTTCAGCAGCTCATAAGCGGCATGGTCAGAAGGTGATGTGGCATCCTGGTCTTCAATAAAGTCTCCAAGATGCGAATCATCTTCTTCGCCAATCGGCGTTTCAAGTGAAACCGGTTCCTGGGCAATTTTAATGATTTCCCGAACTTTATCCGGAGAAATATCCATTTCTTCAGCAATTTCTTCCGGTGTTGGTTCCCTGCCCAAATCCTGGAGCAGTGACCGTTGCACACGGATGAGTTTATTGATCGTTTCCACCATATGGACCGGTATCCGGATCGTCCGTGCCTGGTCTGCAATCGCGCGCGTGATGGCCTGGCGGATCCACCATGTGGCATAGGTGCTGAATTTGTAGCCTTTTTTGTAATCGAATTTTTCAACCGCCTTGATGAGGCCCATATTGCCTTCCTGGATCAAATCCAGAAACTGCATGCCACGGCCGACATACCGTTTTGCAATGCTGACAACAAGGCGCAAGTTGGCTTCAGCGAGCCGGCGTTTTGCTTCTTCATCGCCCTGCTCGATTCTTTTGGCCAGTTGGATTTCTTCGTCTGCGGAAAGAAGGTCGACCCGCCCGATTTCTTTCAAGTACATGCGTACCGGATCATTGATTTTCACACCCGGGGGAACACTCAAATCATTCAGGTCAAACTCTTCGTCATTCTCTTTTTCCAGTTCGAGATGGGAAGGGGCATCCTCGTCGCTGGTGTCATCTGTCACATCGATTCCTTGTTCACCGAGCGATTCATAAAATTCATCCATCTGATCGGATGTTAAATCAAAATGGCCGAGTTTTTCGGAAATGGTATCATAAGTGAGAAACCCCCGCTTTTTCCCGCGTTCAACGAGTTGCTCTTTTGCTTTTTCTACTGTAAACTCACTTTCTTCTACTTCTTTGGAACGTGCTGACTTTTCAGCCATATGTTCCCCTCCTTCCGACAATTTCAACACTTTCAATGATCCAACAGCAACTTGATCATTTATAAAAAGCAGAGATTTCAAGTCATAGACTTTCTCAGTGCCACAATTTCACCCGCCAATTGCAGCGCTTTTTGGAAATCATTCTGCCGTTCGGCATCTTTTTGTGCCCTCAGTTTTTCCTGAATGCGCAGCAACTTCTGGTGTTTTAGCACATATTGCACATAATCTTCCAATTCCTCATCCGTCAGCTCCCCGCCTACCGTCATCATTTCGATTTCGGCAGCAATCCGCTGCAGTTTTGCATCGGGCAAATAAGACAGGAAAGCGCTCGTATCAGGCGGATTCCCTTCTTCGTACCAGCCAAGCAGGTAAGTAAAAATTGCCTGGTGTTCATCCCCGTAAAAGCTGTTTTCGCCAAGGAAATCTTTCACTTTATAGGCAATTTCCCCGTCCCGCAGCATATGCCAAAGCAGCCTTCTCTCTGCGGTCATATTGGCAGGGAGCATCCGGGCTTCCTCATGTGCAGGCACCGGATTCTCTGCAGGGCGGCTTCTCTTCCGGGTCCCGGTTTCACGGGAACCGTATTGCCTTTCCTGCTCTTTCAGGGCGTCCAAAGACAACGAAAATTCTTCGGACAGCTGGCGCAAGTAAAGGTCTTTCTCCACCGGATTCTCCAGTTTGGCAATTTCCTGAATGACTTCTTCTATATACGCCAGCTTTTCTCCTTCATTTTGGAGATTTTTATTCATGCGGAAATATTGCATTTTAAAAGCCATAAAAGTCAGGCTGGCCCCTATTACATCCATGCGGAACTTTTCTCCGCCATGCTGGTTTATGTAGTCATCAGGGTCCAGCCCATCCGGCATTTGCGCAACCCGCACTTCACAGCCGTTTTCACTGAGCATTTTCCCCGCACGGAAAGCAGCAGTGAGGCCGGCCTGGTCCGAATCGTAGCAAATGACAACGCCGTCCGTGAGCCTTTTTATCATCCGGACGTGTTCCGGTGTAATCGAAGTGCCCATTGTGGCAATACCGTTTTCAACGCCAGCCCGGTCGGCGGAGATCACGTCCGCATAGCCTTCGAAAATGACTGCCTGCTGTTTTTTGCGGATCGGCCCTCTTGCCCGGTTCAGGTTAAAAAGCAGCTTGCTTTTATTAAAAAGCGGCGTCTCAGGGCTGTTTAAATATTTCGGGTGTTCCTGTTTCCGGACCGCTCTTCCGGCAAATGCGACCATGTTTCCCTTTTCATCCATGATCGGAAACATAATCCGGTCCCTGAAACGGTCGAAATATTTGCCGTCCTTTTCATTGCGGATGACAAGCCCGCTTTCTTCCAGCACGGAAAGGGGAAAACCGCGCTTTTGTAGCATATTGGCGGCAAAATCCCAGGCAGGCAGCGCATATCCGATCCCGAACTTTTCGATTGCTTCGTCTGTAAATCCACGCCCGCGCAGGTACTTTAGCGCAGGTTCTCCTTCTTTTGTATGCAAAAGCAAATGGTGGTATAATTTTTGCAGCAGTTCGTGCGCTTCCAGCATCTGCCGGCGCTTCGGATCGATGTTTTTCTGCTCTTCGTGCCGTAAAACGACGCCAAGCTCGATATGCGCTTTTTGTGCCAGTTTCTCTGCCGCTTCCTGAAAAGAGATGCCTTCGATATCCATGAGAAAAGTAAATACATTGCCGCCTGCGCCGCATCCAAAGCAGTGAAAAATCTGCTTATCTGGGGATACGGAAAATGACGGCGTATGCTCACCGTGGAACGGGCACAGGCCGAAATAATTGCGGCCCTGCTTTTTGAGCTGTACATATTCGCTCACGACCTCTACAATATCGGAAGACCGGCGGATCTCATCAATTTTTTCATTTGGAATCATCCCTGTCATCAAACAATCCCTTCTGCTCCACCTTTATTCAACAGCATTTCATCCGGGATACGGCAATGCTTATTCGTTTGCTGTTTTTCTTTTCATCCTAAAATATTCTACATTGCTCCGCAGAATCCTGCATGTTTTGCGCTTCTTCCCATAATTTTTTTGGCCCTGTCGAAATTTATTCAAATTCAGACTTGACATTTACTCATAAATAGTTTATTCCTTAAAAGCTTACTCTAAACCCGTATCATACATTTTTATCACAATTTTTTATTATAGTACACTTGCTCCATTTTGACTATAAATAAATACTGAAAAACAGAAAAAAATATGCCTCGTTTTTTTCAAAAGAAAAATTTTAAAAAAACGGGTGGAAGCAAAGACCGTTTCAGCCTGCTTCCCCCGTTTCAATTGGATTTATTTTCATCCGGCCGATGCCGCAAAAAGGCATGCGCTTCTCGAACCTTGACCGCTTTTACTTTCTCATTTCATCCATAATAATATTTGCCGTTTCTTCGACCGCTTTGTTGGTGACATCGATCACTTTGCAGCCAAGCCGCTCCGCTACCTGATTAAAATAATCCAGTTCGTATTTGATGCGTTCAATGGTCGCATAACTTGCCGAACCATCAAGCCCGAGTGTTTTCAGCCGTTCTTTCCGGATATGATTTAATGTATCAGGATCAATTTTTAAACCGATACATTTTTTGGAAGGAATACGAAAAAGTTCTTCCGGCGGATCCACTTCCGGCACAATCGGCACATTCGCAACTTTATAGCGGTGATGCGCCAGGTATTGTGAAAGCGGCGTTTTGGACGTACGGGAAACACCGATGAGGACAATATCCGCCCGGACAATGCCGCGCGGATCCCGGCCGTCATCATATTTCACCGCAAATTCGATCGCTTCCACCTTTTTAAAATAAGCTTCGTCCAATTTTCTGACGAGCCCCGGTTCATAGAGCGGCTTGGATTCATACAATTCGAGCAGCCGGTCCATGAGAGGTCCCATTAAATCGACAGCAGCAAGGCCGTGTTTTACGGCTTGGTCGTTCATGTATTTCCGCATTTCCGGCTTCACAAGCGTATAAACGATCATGCCGTAATTCATGGATGCAAGCGAAACCACTTCGTCAATGTGGATCGTATCTTCCACATATGGGAAGCGTTTTAATTCTGCGTCCTGGTTTTCAAACTGGCTGATGGCCGCCTTTGTGACGAGCTCCGCCGTCTCTCCGACCGAGTCTGAAACAATGTAAATATGGGGTTTTGCCAAAAGTGATCACTTCCTTTTTAATCGCCGTCTGCAAGTTCAACGAATGCTTTCGTGATATTCGTTTTCGTTATCCGTCCGGTCACTTCAAGCCCGGTTTCTGTTTCTTTCACAACCGGCACCGAGTCAATTTGTTTTTCAATCAGCTTTTTTGCCACATCAATCAGAAGATCATCTTTTTTGCAGCAGGTAATATTCGGCATTCTTGTCATAATGATATGCACCGGCAATGCGGATAAGTCTTTGTTTCCAAGGCTTGCCCGCAACAAATCTTTCCGCGACAGAACACCGGTCAGATGGGATGCATTGTCGACGACATAAAGCGTGCCGACATCTTCAAGAAAAACCGTTACGATGGCATCGTACACGGACATATTCTCGTTAACCACGACCGGCAGAGACTGGTAATCTTTTACGTAAATATGTTTTAAATTTTCCGTAAGAAGCTGCGTGCTCGTTTTTCCGGTATAAAAATAGCCGACGCGCGGGCGTGCATCCAAATAACCTGCCATTGTCAAAATAGCAAGATCCGGCCGGAGCGTTGCCCGCGTTAAATTCAGCTTTTCGGCGATGTGCTCGCCTGTAATCGGCCCGTTCGTTTTGACGATCTCGAGAATCTGTTCCTGCCTTTTCGTTAATTCGATCGTAATCACCGCCTTCATTCACACAACCATGCAAGACAATAGTATAACACATTTACAGGAATCTGTCCTTATCTGCCATCATTATACATCAAAATGCCATTGATATTTCGGAAGACAGCTGCGTATACTCCAATAGCGGGTCATGCATTTTACGGCCAGGCAAAAACAGTTTGAAACCAAACCGCGGGCCGTGCATGATGCATCATCCAGCCCTAGGCAGAAAGGAGAGCCCTCCTTTTCCCTTCTATACGGGGAAGCCTTATGCATTGTCCGGCCCAAGCTTTTTTTCAAGCGCCTCTATCTGGCTGAGAAACCGGCCGGCTTTCAATTGCAGGCCGGTATATTCATCATAATACATGGAAATGGCCGTTCTCAGTTCTTTTTTTGTCGAGTCTTTGACAGAAATGCTGCCGAGCCGGTTGATGTCCAGAAAATAAAAAAGCCGGAGCAGGCGGATAACCGGCTGTGGCAACGGAAGCCGGTACGGGTCGCGCGCAAAACAGCGGTGGCAAAGAAGGCCATTTTCCCGGATGGAAAACGCAAAGGGCCCTTCCGTGTTTCCGCATACCGCACATCGGTCCATCACCGGGTACATGCCGAGCACATTCAGCATCTTCATTTCAAAGATGTCCCTGATAATTTCCGGGTCATAGCCTTCATCAATATATTCGAGTGTCCGGAGCAAAAGTTCGAACAAAAACGGATTCTTTTTTCTATCTTCAACCGCCCGGCCTAAAAGTTCCACCACATAGGCAGCATACGCCGTTTTAAAAATATCTTCGCGGATATGGCGCATCGGTGAGACGGCCTCTCCCTGCTGAAGGGTGGCAAGGCCGCGCGACGGCTGAAAAAGGAAATTCCCATATGTAAAAACCTGGGAAACCGCAGCCAGCCGGCTGTTCGGCTTTTTGGCTCCGCGCGCCATAAAGCCCAGCTTCCCAAATTCTCTCGTGTAAATATGCAGGATTTTATTGGATTCGCCGTAGTCGGTATTTTTAATGACGATCCCTTCACATTTTTCAAACAACCTCTCCACCTCTTGCCCGGCAGGCAGTGCGGCATATCCTTAAGTAATGGAAAAATCCGCATCTGCCGGATCTTCGTCACGTTCATACTGGTCCTGGCGCCGGTCCCTTTCCAGTTCCTTAAAAAGCAGGTACGTATCAATATTGCCGGTATCCGCAAAGACTTTCCAGGTAAATTCTAACATATTCACCACGCCTTTCATGTTGTAGGTCATGAAATTTCATTAAAAGTCTTTAATAGCTTCACCAGGGGACACGCAAACATTCGGGGTAAAAATTTACAACCAAAAGCGGGCGCCAAAATCAATATTCGTCTTCCCGGAAACCGAAATCGCGCAGCTGGCTGATTTTATTCCGCCAATCTTTCTGCACTTTTACCCATAATTCCAAATAAACTTGCGACCCGAGCAAATTTTCAATATCAGCCCTTGCTCTTTTGCCGATCTCTTTCAGCATACTTCCCTGCCTGCCGATGATAATCCCCTTTTGGGACGGCCGTTCGACAACGATCGTCGCCATCACGCGGATGACATCCTTGTTCTCCGCCTGCTCCATTTTCTCAATGACAACTGCAATCGAATGCGGCACTTCTTCTCTTGTAAGCTGCAATGCTTTTTCGCGGATCAGTTCCGAAATGATGAACCGTTCCGGATGGTCCGTCACCTGGTCCGCCGGATAATACTGCGGCCCTTCCGGCAAATATTCCTTGATGGCACCGAGCAGCCGGCCGACGTTATTTCCTCCGAGCGCGGAAATCGGGACCACTTCACGGAACGGGTATAAATCTTTGTACTGTTCAATAAAGGCAAGCAAATCATCCGGATGGACGAGGTCAATTTTGTTGATGACCAAAAAAACAGGCGTGCGCACGTGTTTAAGCAGGTCGATAATGTACTCGTCGCCGCGGCCGCGTTTTTCTTCCGCATTGACCATAAATAAAATCAGGTCCACTTCTTTTAATGTGTCCGTGGCTGATTTTACCATGAAGTCGCCAAGCTTATGCTTCGGTTTATGGATGCCAGGTGTATCAATAAAAATCATCTGTGCATCATCAGCTGTGTAAACGCCCTGTATCTTATTCCTTGTGGTCTGCGGCTTATCGCTCATGATGGCGATTTTTTGCCCGACCACCTGGTTGATGAAAGTGGACTTCCCGACATTCGGGCGTCCAATGATAGAAATAAAGCCTGATTTATATGTTGGTTGTTCCATGCAAATCCTCCGTTGAATAAGCGCCCGAAAGCAGCTTTACCATTGTTTCCATATCTTTTCCCCTTACCTATATTTTACTACAAATATGCCCGAAAGTTAAAATGTATTTTTCATTACTTTTGAATATTTTAAAGGTTCGTGAAAATATTGTCGACTCGTGGCGTGTTTGCACTGATTTTAGCGTCACTTGCATGCCATGGCCGTTTTCAAGCAATGCGATTACCTTTATTTTAGCGCAACGGCCTGCGCCTTTCAAATTGCGGCAGATCCCGTTGGCGCCCCTAACTGTACGGCAGCCCGGCCGGATCCGCCATCTGCTTTTTCAGGCGGGGAGAAGCGGGCCATAAAAAAGAAGCCGCATTAAAAAGCCGCTCCCTGGAATACATGCCATAATTTTGGAAGAAATACGATGCAGCCGATAATGGCCGCAAGCACGGCCCACATCAGGACCGCCGCCGCCGCTGCATCTTTCGCAAGCTTGGCAAGCGGGTGGTATTTATGCCCCACGGTAAGGTCAACCGCCCGCTCAATTGCTGTGTTCATCAGCTCCATTGCGATCACGCCGAAAATGGAAATTAAAATGGCGATCCATTCTGTTTTGGAAAGGGAGAAGAAAAAGCCGAGCAAACAAGCGCAAAACGCCGCCAGAAGATGAAAACGGAAATTCCGTTCCTGCCGGATGGTTGCAAACAGCCCCTCCACAGCCGGCCGGAAAGGGGTGCGGTATTTCGGGATTTTTTTATCGTTTAAGTCCATAGCGATCGAGGATCTCGTTTTGGCGCCCGAACATTTCCGTTTCATCTTCTTTTGTCATATGGTCATAGCCGAGCAGGTGAAGAAATCCGTGAACCGCCAAAAAGCCGAGTTCCCTTTCAAACGAATGCCCGTACTCTCCTGCCTGCTCCCTTGCCCGCGGCACGGAAATGATAATATCCCCGAGCACGCGTGGCATTTCTGCACCGGTAATTTCGATCTCCCCTTCCCCCATTTCTTCAAGCGCGAACGAAATGACATCGGTCGGCTGGTCTTTGCCGCGGTAATCGCGATTGATTTCGCGGATCCCTTCATTATCCGTAAACGTTACCGACAACTCGGTGCCGTCCTCCACCCCTTCCTGACGGGCAGCATAATCGAGCAATGTCCGGACAAGCTCGAGATGCTCCGCTTCAAGCTCATTTGTTTCATCCATCATATCGAGTGATAATGTCATGTCAGCCATCCTTTTTCTTATTTTTACGGGATCCTTATTTCGGATACTGGATCCTTGAATGAAAGATGCCGTTAAGCGTCTCGCAAAGCGTGCGTTTAACGGTCTCCAGTTCTTTCAAAGTAATGTCACATTCATTAAATTGCCCATCCATGATCCGCCCTTGCACAATATTGCCGACTAAATTTTGAATATCATCGGGCGTCGGATGGTTCATGGACCGGACAGCCGCTTCTTTCGTCTGCGGCTTTGGACCTGGGTAACGGAACGCTTCTTCTTTTACATCCGGGTTTTGCGCTTTTGCCTTATGGTAAAAATACTGCAGCAAAGTCGTGCCGTGATGTTGTTCGGCAATATCCGAAAAGGCTTTCGGCAGCTTATATTTTTTCAATGTTTCCGACCCGTCTTTCGCATGGGCAATAATAATGTCCCTGCTTGTTTCAGGCGAAAGGCGGTCATGCGGATTCGGGACGTTCAGCTGGTTTTCGATAAAAAATGCGGGCCGTTTTGTTTTCCCGATATCATGATAATAACTGCCGACCCTGGCAAGGAGGCCGTTCGCCCCGATCGCTTCACAAGCCGCTTCGGCAAGATTGGCAACCATCAGGCTATGGTGATACGTGCCCGGTGCTTCCGTTAAAATCTTTTTCAAAAGCGGGTGGTTCGGATTGGACAGCTCCACAAGGCGGATCGGCGACAAAATGCCGAACGCTGCTTCAAAAAACGGCTGCAGCCCCATCACGAACACAGCGGACAAAATGCCGGAAAGAAACGCAAATAAAAGGGTATATAAAAAGTCCGCTTTTACGATTTGGCCGGCATTCAAAAAATAGATGACACAGACGGCAAGCACATTCAATAGCGCTGCAAAAATCCCGGTTTGAAACAACCGGGTGCGCTCCGGCCGTTTCGGTAAAAGCAAAATGCCCCCTGTCCCTGTAATAAGCGCGTATACAACCATCTCGGCGTTAAATGTATCTGCAATGTCGCCATGAAATTCGATGCTCGCACAAGCGGCAAGCAGGGCTGAAAGCAAAAATGCGGAACGGTCCCTGAGCAAAATCCGAGCGAGCAGCGGCGCCATTGCGGCCGGATAAGCGTATTCGATACCCGGAATCTCAAGATGGGTTAAAATACCCGCCAGCTTCATCAATGCCAGGGCGATGACAAGAATCAGCCCGGCCATGACAAGCCGGTTTTGCTTTTCTTCTTCCGTTGCGCGCATCCGGCTCGTATAGAGGTACAAAACGCCAGATGCAAAAAAGGCAAATAAAGCCAATCCGATATACGGCTTAACCGATCCGCTGCTTTTTAACAGCCCGAGCAGCTGGAGTTCGCGGTAAGTTTCCCGGTCGATCAGATGCCCTTCCTGGACGATAACCTGTCCCTGCAGGATTTTCACCGGTTCAACGTTATCCCTCGCCTGCTGCCTTCTTTTTTCCGTCAGCTTTGCATCGTACACATAATTGGGCACGATCGCATATTGACCAAGCTCGGACGCAGCATTCCGGATACCCGCTTTTAACCCCGACCTTTCGATTTGCGAGGCCACCCGGCTTTTGGCTTCAGCCGCATTGTTTTCTGTCACTTTTTGGCTAAGTGCCTCATTGACATTCGTTTCGACAATGTTTCTTGCCGCTTTCAATTCATCCGGGGTAGCGGACAAAAGCGCGCGAAAACTTGTGTCGGAAATCGAACCGGTCACATTGCCGGACACATTTTCAGACAATATTTCCTTCAATTTTGCCAGCTTCTCTTCCTGCAGCCCGCTGCTGTTTTTTCCGCCGTGTTTTTTATTTTTATATTCCGCGTTCACTTCTTCTGCAACGTCAAAAATCGAATCCATCAGCGAAACCCGGTTTTGTGCCAGGCCGCTGTCAAACGTATAGACTTTCGCAACACTGGCGGCCGCCAGCTGTTTTTCTTCTTTTGTTTTTTCATCATCGACGATCGTTTTTGGAGAACGGATCGTATTGTTCGCAACTGAAAATAACTTAATATCATACGTCTGTGGCCTGATGTTCGGATAAAAAATGCCGAATAAAATAAGGGCCAGTAAAAACAGGATCACGAATGTAAACCATTTAAAGCTTAACATCATCCGCAACCTGCCCATTTGCCCGGGAATTTTCATTTGCTTTTCGTACACCGCCTTTTGCAATCGCTCTTAACGGTACCATCATATCAGTTTTCTGGAAAAAATGCATGGCAAAACAACCCGGGTGCCACGGCCCGGGTTATGCGTTTTGATAAGCTTCGATAATTTTCGCAACAAGCGGGTGGCGAACGACATCACTTTCTTCCAGATAGACGAATGAAATGCCGCGGACTTTCTCCAGTACTCTTTCAGCCGTCAAAAGGCCGGATTCCGCGCCTTTTGGCAGGTCAATCTGCGTTCTGTCCCCTGTAATCACCATTTTAGAGTGAAAACCGAGGCGCGTTAGAAACATTTTCATTTGTGCCTGTGTCGTATTCTGCGCTTCATCGAGAATGACGAACGCATCATCAAGCGTGCGCCCGCGCATATAGGCAAGCGGGGCAATTTCGATTGTTTCCCTTTCAATCAGGCGCTGTGTATGCTCCGCGCCGAGCACATCGTTTAATGCATCATAGAGCGGGCGCAAATACGGATCGACTTTTTCCTTCAAATCCCCCGGCAAAAACCCGAGGCTTTCCCCCGCTTCAACAGCTGGGCGGGTTAAAATAATCCGTTTTACCTCGCCGCTTTTTAAAGCATTCACCGCCATGACAACAGCCAAATACGTTTTCCCCGTTCCGGCCGGGCCGATGCCGAACACAAGGTCATGATGGCGGATTGCCTGGATATAGTCGCGCTGCCCGAATGTCTTGATCCGGATCGCTTTCCCTTTCGCATTCCGGGCAATTTCTTCTTCGTACAGGCTTGCCAAATATTCAAGATGGCCCTTTTTTTCCATTTCGACAGCGTAAAGCACATCGCGCCCGCTGATCGGGATGCCTTTTTTAATCAAACCAAGCAGTTCGGACATGACGGCGATCACCCTTTGTGCCGCATCTTCTTTGCCGCTTGCCTGGATCGTTTCGCCGCGGGTGAGGATGTGGACCCCGTAGGCATCCTCAAGCATTTTCAAATGATGGTCGGAAATGCCGAATAAAAGCACTGCTTCGTTTGTATTCTCCAATTGAAGTTTTGCCGTACTTTCTTCTGTCATTCTAAGTCTCCTTGAGCAATTGGTTTTGCGATTGCGATATTTTCTACTACTTCATAATAAATCATCATTTTTAATGTACCATTGCGGACATGTTCTTGCAAAACATATTCATCCGTAACGGTTGCTTCTTTTGGCAGTTTTTTGTGCAAATCCTGCCTTGCTAATTTTTTTGCTTCTGCTTCGGCCTCTTTTTTGGTATAATTTCTGTCCCGCTCTTCTTTCTCACGGACCGTTTCCCTGATAAAGCGGATCGGCAATGTCCATTTTAAAAACTTGACTTTTTCTGCTTCTTCCGATGTCCGGTACTGTTTAAAACGGGGGTTCCGGAAGCCCCATACGTGCAGCTTCATCGACCCGATTCCAATATAATATTTTTGGGCTGCATTGCCGGTGTAGACTTGAAAACGAGAGGAAAGCGGAAGTTCAACCGCCGTTTTATACCACGTTTTTCCGTATACTTTCCCTTTGGCTGCCACAGGGTATTTTTCTTTATCATTCCCAATGACACCGGAAACAAGCAGCTGGCCTTTTTTCACATACTGGTTAATTTTTACAACCGGCTTACCTTTTTCAACAAACATATTTTCCACCACTGCTTTCTGTGAAGCGACAAGATGCTGTGGGCCCGGATGTTTCACCGGTTCCGGCATGTTTTTCTCCACAACGGTAAAATGATAGGTTGTCCCGCGCAGCTCCACGCCGACCCATGTCACGTCCGGAAGATTGTTTGTCAGCTTGCGCTGGATGGTTTCAATATCATCGAGAAAAAACTGTGAATGCCCTGTTTGAATACCCAGTTTGTCCAATTGTTTGCGGATTTCGTGCTCGGTTTTTGGTGTTGCACCTTTGATCTCCACGCCCCAAACCATGTTGGAAAGCACCGTGATCACGGCAAGAAAGAGAAAAAAACCGAACAGGAATCCGGCGTTTTTCAGCGTCCTTTTCCATAAAAAAGGAACGCCGCGCCCCCTTAAAAAGCGGACATGCAAATCTTGTCCCCTTACTGCTTTTCTGAGCTGGTGAATGTCTGAAAGGCGCAATTCGAACGTGACGGCCATAGTGCCCTGCCGCCTGACATTCCAAACAGCGAGGCCGGCCCTTGTCAGCTGGTTGATAAAACGTTCGATCCCTTTTCCCTCAATTTTTACAGCCACCGACCCCTGTAAAAAAGTTACCCAATGATTTTTCAACCATAGCCACCCCTATCCGTTCAAATACAACACTTCATCTATTTTGCCTTCCAGTAAAATTTCTTCGGGCAAGATCGTTTTGATGACAAAAGACCGGCCTTTGATTAACAGCTGCCCGTTTTTTAAAAGCAGCCGGACTTCTTTATCGGAAAAAGTCAAAAGGCCGCGGTGGTTCTCAACATAAATATGGATTTGACCGATCATCGTGATTCTCGGAAGGTCCATCATGACATCCTGCGGAAGGTCCATTTTTTGTGACATCCAGTTTTGCAAATGCTGCCGCCATTTTTTTGCCATAAAAAGAACCCCCTTTCATCTCATATTTATGAAACAAAAAAGGGGTTCATCACTTTATTTGCAGTTTTTTTGTCCGAAACGTCCAGGGCCGTTTGGAAACCCTCGTTTCCTGCTCAAGGATACGGCAAAGAGGCGCAAAAAACATAGCGAAAAGCCGGAAATCATAATGATTTCCGGCTTATATGAGAAAGGTCAGGATAATTGCTGCTGCACAATATTTCTCACAACCGTACCGTCAGCTCTGCCTTTTACTTTTGGCATGACGGCTCCCATGACTTTTCCGAAATCAGCTTTTGACCCGGCATGCACTTCTTCAATGGTCTGCCGGACAATTTCACGCACTTCGTCTTCAGAAAGCTGCTCCGGCAAATATGCGTTCACATATGCCAATTCGTTTTGGACTTTTTCAACAAGGTCACTGCGACCTGCATTTTTAAATTCTTGGAGGGAGTCTTTCCGTTGCTTTACTTCGCGAGAAAGGACTGTTAACTCTTCATCATTCGTCAAACCGTCTTTTCCGAGCCTGATCGCTTCGTTTTGAACAGCTGCCTTAAGCATACGAATTACGGAGAGTCTTTCTTTATCTTTGTTCTTCATCGCTTGCTTCATATCGCTATTTAAACGCTCGAGAAGACTCATCATTCCACCCTCTCTTACCACTTACGTTTTTTAGCAGCTTTTCTAGCAGCTTCTGATTTCTTTTTGCGTCTTACGCTTGGTTTTTCGTAAAATTCGCGCTTTCTATATTCCTGTAAAGTTCCGGTTTTCGAAACAGTACGTTTAAAGCGGCGAAGCGCATCATCAAGCGACTCGTTTTTTCGAACGACAGTTTTAGACATTTCTTTCCCTCCCTCCGAACACAAACGGTTACATGTCAGGTTGAGCAACCCGTGCACTTTATTATTATATAATATCCTCCATAACCGGTCAACATTTGCGCCTTGTCTTTCGTGATTTGGCTTTTGCTTATTTGCCCCGCCTGTTCCTCCTTTTGGTATAATAGAGATCAAAGATGGATGGAAACGATTGGAGGGAGACGATGAATCAACAGGAGACGCTACATATCATTGTTTCAGGAAGGGTGCAGGGCGTCGGCTTCCGCTACCACACCCAATTTTTGGCAAAACAATACAATATATGCGGGTGGGTCCGCAACAAAGACGATGGCACTGTCGAAGTGATGGCGCAAGGCGAGAAAAAAGAGATGGAACAATTTATCCGCGGGCTGAAAAAAGGGCCGTCGCGCTTTGCAAAAGTAACCGGAATGGATATTGACTATTTACAGCAACAAGAACAGTACCGTGATTTTCGTGTGTTGTATTAAATGAATTCCCAAATAAAAAGGCATGTTCCTTCTCCCCTTTCCATATGATCATACGGGGGGAAGGACATGCTTTATTTACTTTCATTTCTTTTGTTAACGGTGACGTTTTTATTCGGCATTCACCGGCTGCGGACCGGGCTGTTTGCCTTATCCGGCGGCCATGCCGGAAACATGCTGAAAAAACTGGCAGGCCGGCCGCTGTCCGCGATGCTGTTCGGGATGGTTTTGACGGCGCTTTTACAAAGCAGCTCCGCCGTGATGGTCATCACTGTCGGGCTCGTTTCTGCCGGAATGCTGACGTTTTCGCAATCGATCGGAATCATTTTGGGCACAAATATTGGCACGACTTTCACACTTGAATTGCTGACATTTGACTTCTCCTCTTTGAGCCTGCCTTTTTTGGGGGCAGGGGCAGTTTTCTATTTTTTCGGAAAAGGCCGCGTCAAAAGCGCCGGGATGATTCTGTTCGGCCTCTCGCTTGTGTTCGGGGCGATGCGCGGATTTGAGCAGCTTGCCGTGCCGGTATCAAAAACCGCTTTTGTCCAGCATTTGTTTACCGTTTTAAATACCCACCTCTTGTCCGCTTTCTTACTCGGAATCTTGCTTTCTGCAGCGATCCAGTCTAGCACCGTGACGATCGGGATGGCGATGGGTTTTCTTGCAGCCGGGGTATTCCCGCTTGAAACCGGGATTAGCATCATGCTCGGGGCCAATATTGGGACATGTATCACCGGTCTTCTGGCAAGCATCGGGGCCGGAGAGGAAGCAAGGCTGACGGCATTTACCCATGTCTGGCTGAATGCCGGAGGGGCGCTTGTGTTTTTGCCTTTCCTCCATGTGCTCGCGGACACCTGCCGGATGCTGTCGGCTAATCCGGAACAGCAGCTTGCCCATGCAAGCCTATTGTTTAATCTTCTATCCTCACTGGCTGTTTTGCCCTTTTCCGAAAGATTTGGCCGGTTTATCATCGCTTTTCATGGAAAAAAATAAACAACCGGGCCCAAAGCCCGGTTGTTTTTGCCATATGCTTTAAAGGATGGGCATTTTATCCGAAAGCTGCCCCGGCCTCTTAAACGCCATTCTGTTTGTGGGGGGCTGCCTTTATATCGGGCACGCCTTTTCGGGCAAACAGGCCCATCTTGTTTTTCGTTACATGGCTTCGTTTACGGCCGGCATGACATCGTCCATCACTCTGACGAACTGTGCTTCATTATAAGGATACCCGG
The DNA here is from genome assembly GCF_038007245.1 of Weizmannia sp. FSL K6-3076. NCBI lineage: Bacteria > Bacillati > Bacillota > Bacilli > Caryophanales > Bacillaceae > Heyndrickxia > Weizmannia sp. FSL K6-3076. The sequence continues at coordinate 1,921,111 of NZ_JBBOWU010000001.1, forward strand.
CTTTTGTAATTTTCACTTTGACGAGTTTTCCAACCATATCCGGGGTGGCCGGGAAAACGACTTTCAGGTAATTATCTGTATAGCCTTCGTACAGCCCGCTTTCCGGATCTTCTTTGAACGGCTCTTCCGGAATGACTTCAAGCACCTCGTTTTCAAATTGGGATGCATATTCTTTTGCCAGCTGGTCGCTTAATGCAATCATGCGATGGACACGTTCATTTTTGATTTCTTCATCAATCTGGTCCTTCATTCTGGCAGCAGGCGTGCCTGTCCTAGGCGAGTACGGGAAAACATGGAGTTCCGCAAACCGGTGTTCTTTTATGAAATTGTATGTTTCCATAAACTCTTCTTCCGTTTCACCCGGGAAGCCGACGATGACATCAGAAGTCAGTGCAAGACCCGGCAATGCTTCTTTCAATTTGGTAATCCGTTCCGCGAACTGGTCCATCGTATATTTTCGGCGCATTCTTTTCAGCACCGTGTCAGAACCGGACTGGATCGGAACATGCATATGGCGGACAACGACTTTCGAATGTTTAATCACGTCAATCACTTCATCCGTCAGCTGGCTGGCTTCAATGGACGAAATGCGGACGCGTTTCAGCCCCTGCACTTTTTCCTCCAGGTCCTTTAGCAGCATTGCAAGATTGTAATCTTTTAAGTCCTGGCCGTAGCCGCCCGTATGAATGCCGGTTAAAACCAGTTCTTTATAGCCTGCATTGACAAGCTTTTGGGCTTGCGCGATGACCTTTTCGGGATCTCTTGACCGCATCAGGCCGCGTGCCCACGGGATGATGCAAAATGTGCAGAAATTGTTGCAGCCTTCCTGGATTTTCAAGGAAGCCCGGTGCCGGTCGGTAAAATACGGCACTTCCATTTCTTCATACACACGGTTTTTCATAATATTTTTCACAGCATTGACCGGTTTGCGCTCTTTCAGGTACTGTTCAATATACCCAAGCATTTTGGTACGGTCCTGTGTGCCGACAACGACATCGACACCGGGAATTTCGAGGATCTCGCCCGGCGAGGTTTGCGCATAACAGCCGGTCACGCAAACGACGGCGTCCGGGTTTTGTCGGACTGCCCGGCGGATGATCTGACGGCTCTTTTTGTCTCCTGTATTGGTGACCGTACAGGTATTGATCACGTAGACATCGGCATTCGTTTCAAAGTCGGTTCTTTCATAGCCCGCTTTTTTAAACAGCTGCCACATGGCTTCCGTCTCATAATGGTTCACTTTGCATCCTAATGTATGGAATGCTACGGTTGACATCCTCTTCACCTCATTAATTCAAAATGGTAACTTATGGCAGAAAGTACATATAAAGGCGCCGTCTCCGCCCGCAAAATGCGCGGACCTAAGCCGCAGGATACAAATCCGGCTGCTTCAAGCTTTTTGATTTCATCAAGGGACAGGCCCCCTTCCGGCCCGAAAACGGCCAGTACATTGCCGCCTTCCGACATGTTTGACAACATTTCCGCAAACCGGTGCTGTTCCCCTTCTTTTGCATTTTCTTCAAAAGCAACCAGCTTATATTGATATGTATGGCTTTCTTCGATCAGCTGCTGGAAAGAAACAGGGGGGCTGACTTTAGGCAAGTGGCTGCGGTGCGACTGTTCTGCGGCTTCCCGGGCAATCTTTTGCCAGCGTTCGCGTTTTTTTGCTTCTTTCTTTGTGTCCCATTTTACAACGGATCTTTCTGCAAGGAAAGGCAAAAATTGAAAGGCGCCGAGCTCTGTTCCCTTTTGGATGATCCATTCCAGTTTATCCGCTTTCGGGAGTCCGCATGATACCGTCACATGGACCGGAAGCTCTTTTACAGCGGTTTCCCATCCGGTAATCCGGGCCACAACGGCATCACCTGTAATCTCCCCGATTTCACAAATGCACACCTTTTCATCTGAAAATACACCATAGAAGCGGCTTCCGACGGACATTCTCATGACGCGCGCGATATGATGGTAATTTTCGCCACTCAGGCGGATTTCCTGCTCACCGCGATACGGCCGATCCAAAAAATAACGCTGCATGGCCAATCACCCGCGCTTTGCGATGAGCGCAACCCAGTCTTCCATGACCATCGTTTCTTCAATGATGAAGCCGGCAGAAGTGAGTGCGTCCACGACAAGGTCCTTTTTTTGCCGGATAATTCCGGAAGCAATAAAATGGCCGCCCGGTTTGACATGTCCGAATGCGTCTTCAGCAAAACGGGCGATCACTTCAGCAAGAATATTGGCCACCATCACATCGGCTTGTTCGTTTACGCCCTTCAACAGATCATTTTGTTTGACGGTTACCCGGTTTTGGACTTTATTGAGTTTCACATTGAGCGTAGCCGCCCGAACCGCCACCTCGTCCAGATCAAGTGCAAGCACCCGCTCTGCTCCAAGCATGGCGCTGGCAATGCTTAACACGCCGGAACCGGTGCCGACATCCATCACCGAGTCGCCCGGTTTTACCGTTCGTTCCAATGCCTGAATGCACATGACCGTGGTCGGATGGGTGCCGGTGCCGAACGCCATGCCGGGGTCCAGTTCAATGATCAGCTCATCGCTTGATACCGGCTCATAATTTTCCCACGTCGGCACAATCGTAAATTTTTCGGATATTTTCACGGGATTGTAGTATTTTTTCCATGCCGTTGCCCATTCTTCTTCATGCACTTCGCTGATCGTCACCTTGTTCGGGCCGATATCAATATCAAAAGTGGTCAGATTGGTAATCGCCTGTTTAATTTCCTCGACAGTTTCACCTAAAAAGCTGTTCACAGGCAGATAGGCTTTAATGATGACCCCTTCTTCCGGAAAATCGTCCGGATCCAGTTCATAAATTTCACCGTACTGGTCGTCGTGCTCTTTCAGCAGCTCATCCGAGTCCTCGATCACAATCCCGCCGGCGCCCGCTTCATATAAAATATTCGAAATCGGCTCCACCGCTTCATTCGTGGTGTGAATCATAATTTCCGACCATTTCATGAACGCCTCACTCCATTCCTGTTTAGTCCCCTTTAAATGCCCGTTTCATTTTGTCAAAAAAATTGCTGCTTTGTTCATCCGGGACCTCTCCGCTCACTTCGGCGAATTCACGCAATAGTTGTTTTTGCCGTTCGGTGAGCTTCGTCGGGGTGACAATTCTCGTGATGACATGCTGGTCGCCGGTGCCGTGCCCATGGACGTTTGGCACGCCTTTCCCGCGCAGCCTGAATTTCGTGCCGGATTGTGTGCCGGCCGGAATTTTTAATTTAACTTTCCCGTGCAACGTCGGCACTTCGATTTCGTCGCCTAAAGCAGCCTGGGTAAAAGCAATCGGGATTTCGCAGTAGATGTCATCGCCGTCCCGTTCGAACAGTTCATGCGGCCGGACATGGAAAATAATGTACAGGTCGCCGGCCGGTCCGCCGTTTATGCCCGGTTCACCCTGGCCTGCAACGCGGAGCTGCTGCCCGTCATCGATGCCGGCCGGAATTTTGACATGAATTTTGCGGCGCTTTTTCACTCTTCCGGTACCACCGCAAGTTTTGCATTTGTCTGTAATGATCTTGCCTGTACCGCCGCAGTAATGGCATACCCTGCGGTTTACAATCCGACCGAATGGTGTCGATTGCTCGGTATTGAGCTGGCCGGTTCCGTGACAGTGCGGGCATTCTTTCGGATGCGTTCCCGGTTTTGCCCCGGTTCCGTGGCAGGTGTCACAAGTTTCCTCGCGCGGAATCCGGATGTCCGTCTCTTTCCCGAACACCGCTTCCTCAAATTCAAGCGTCATCGTATATTGCAAATCAGCCCCCTGCCTTGGCGCATTCGGGTCATTTCTTCTGCCACCGCCAAAGAAAGTGCTGAAAATATCTTCAAAACCGAAACTGTCAAAATCCGAGCTGCTGAATCCGCCAAAACCGTTTCCGCCCCCGAAGCCCTGGTTCGGCCCTGCATGCCCAAACTGGTCATATTGAGCGCGTTTCTGGTCATCGCTCAACACTTCGTACGCTTCCTGGATTTCCTTGAATTTTTCTGCAGCATCAGGCGCTTTGTTAATATCCGGGTGGTATTTTTTGGAAAGCTTGCGGTACGCTTTTTTTATCTCGTCTTTCGATGCATCTTTCGCGACGCCCAACACTTCATAGTAATCCCGTTTACTCATTTCTTCTCACTCCCGAAACGTTCACATAAAGGTAATTGTAGCATTCGCATAAGAAAAAAGTCAAAGCCGAGAATAGACCAGACTTTGACTTTTTTCCTGACTCATGCTGAAATGGGCCGTATTGTTTTATCGTTATTTTTTATTATCATCGACTTCTTCAAAATCAGCGTCGACAACATTGTCATCTTTTTTTCCGTCTCCCCCGGCATCCGTGTTTTGCTGCTGTTGTGCCGCCTGCTGATACAGCTTGACGGACAAGTCTTGGACGATTTCCTGCAGCGCATCTTTTTTCTGCCTGATTTCATTGAGATCGTTCTTCTCAATGGCCGCTTTTAATTCGTCTTTTGCTTTTTCGGCTTTGGAAATTTCAGATGCGTCCACTTTTCCTTCCAGTTCTTTCAATGTTTTTTCAGCAGTGAATACAAGCTGGTCGGCTTCATTGCGGAGTTCCGCTTCTTCTTTGCGCTTCTTGTCTTTTTCGGCGTTCGCTTCCGCTTCTTTTACCATCCGTTCGATTTCTTCATCGGACAAAGTGGTGGACGATTTGATCGTAATCTTTTGCTGTTTGCCAGTGCCAAGGTCTTTTGCGCTGACATTGACAATCCCGTTTTTATCAATATCAAACGTAACTTCGATTTGCGGAATGCCGCGCGGTGCCGGCGGAATATCGGTCAATTGGAAACGGCCGAGCGTTTTGTTGTCGGCAGCCATCGGGCGTTCGCCCTGCAGGACATGAATGTCAACGGCTGTCTGGTTATCCGCTGCAGTTGAAAAGATTTGCGATTTTGAAGTCGGGATCGTTGTGTTGCGCTCAATCAATTTCGTGAACACGCCGCCCATTGTTTCAATTCCGAGCGACAGCGGCGTAACGTCGAGAAGCACGACGTCTTTCACATCCCCGGTCAATACGCCGCCTTGGATTGCGGCACCCATCGCCACGACTTCATCCGGGTTGACACCCTTATGCGGTTCTTTCCCGATTTCTTTGCGGATCGCTTCCTGAACGGCCGGAATCCGGGTTGAGCCACCGACTAAGATGACTTTATCGATGTCATTCGCCGTGAGCCCTGCATCCTGCAACGCCTGGCGTGTCGGGCCCATTGTCCGTTCAACAAGGTCTGCCGTCAGTTCGTCGAATTTCGCACGGGTTAACGTCATTTCCAGGTGGAGCGGGCCTGATTCCCCTGCTGTAATAAACGGCAGCGAGATTTGGGTGGAAGTGACCCCTGACAAATCTTTTTTCGCTTTTTCAGCCGCATCTTTTAAACGCTGGAGCGCCATTTTGTCTTTCGACAGGTCGATGCCGTGTTCTTTCTTAAATTCACTGACAAGGTAATCGATGATGGCCTGGTCGAAGTCGTCGCCGCCGAGATGGTTGTCACCGGCTGTCGCGTGCACTTCAAAGACGCCGTCGCCGAGTTCAAGGATGGAGACGTCAAATGTACCACCGCCAAGGTCAAATACAAGGATGGTCTGGTCTTCATCCGTTTTATCAAGGCCGTATGCCAGCGCTGCGGCAGTCGGTTCGTTGATAATCCGTTCGACTTCAAGCCCGGCAATTTTCCCGGCGTCTTTCGTTGCTTGGCGCTGGGCATCATTGAAATAAGCAGGGACCGTAATGACCGCTTTTTCGACTTTTTCGCCCAGATAATCTTCCGCATACGATTTCAAGTATTGCAGAATCATGGCGGAAATTTCCTGTGGCGTATATTCTTTTCCTTCCGCCGTGACTTTGTGTGTCGTGCCCATATGGCGTTTGATCGAGATAATCGTATTCGGATTTGTGATCGCCTGGCGTTTGGCGACTTCCCCTACCTGGCGTTCCCCGTTTTTAAAAGCGACAACAGACGGTGTTGTCCTGCCTCCTTCCGGGTTCGGAATGACTTTCGGTTCGCCGCCTTCCAAAACTGCGACACATGAGTTCGTCGTACCTAAGTCAATGCCGATAATTTTGCTCATGATAATGCCTCCCTTAAAAATTATGTAAAGCGCGTTACTCGTTCACTTTCACCATGGACGGGCGGATCACCCTGTCTTTTAACATGTACCCTTTTTGGAATTCCTCGATCACAACATTGGACGCAGTGCCTTCTTCCTGCCCCTGCATGATCGCCTGGTGATAGTGCGGGTCGAATTCTTTCCCGAGTGCTTCAATCGGTTCTGCGCCTTCTTTTTTCAGCGCCTCCAAAATGCTGCGGTAGACCATTTCCATCCCGTCCAGCAACTGGGCCGTATGTTCATTTTTTTCAGCCATGGACAGCGCGCGTTCAAAATTGTCAAGCGCCGGCAGCAGGTTCACAATCAGATCCTGTGCCCTGTATTTCTCGGCTGCTTCGCGGTCCAGATTTACGCGGCGCCTGTAATTGTCAAAATCTGCGCGCAGGCGGAGATAACGGTTTTCAGCCTGATCGAGCTCATTCCGCAATTTCTCAATCTCCTCTTTTGCTTTATTCAGTTCTTCAGCGGCATTTTCGGTTTCAGGCTTCTCCGCCTTTTCCGCTCCATTACCTTCGCCCTCTGGCGGCGCCTGCTGATTTTCCGTATCTTTTTCTTCCGCAAAAACGGATTCAATTTGTCCTTCTTTCACTTCATCCGAAGCCCGTTTTTGTTCGTCTTTCACTTCTTCTGAAGCACGTTTGTTTTGTTCGTCTGCCATGAGCGTTCACCCCCTTTAAAATGAGACGGGCATAAAAAAGTCCAGTAAGAAAGGACTTAAAGCATGTGCTTTTGCGCTTTAAGCCTCCCTACCCAATATGCCCGTATTGCCTATCCGTCATACAGTTTCGTCAAGGCGTTGGTCATATCATTACTCAAGAAATCCACTATGCTGATGACGCGTGAATATTCCATGCGCGTAGGGCCCAAAATTGCAATTTTGCCGACCGGCTGGTTACCGATCGAATAGGTGGCTGTAATCATGCTGCAATCTGCCATCTCGGAAATCTGGTTTTCTTTCCCGATTTTTACGTGAATGCCGCTCGGCACGCGTTTGACCAGGTCATAAAAACTGTCTTCCCGTTCTATCATATCAAGAAGGGGACGGACTTTCTCAAGGTCATGGAACTCCGGCTGGTTCAAAATATTGGCTTTCCCGCCGACAAAAATTTTATCATGCCGGTTTTCGTTGAACATGCTGATTACGGTCTTCAGGATCGATTCATAGTTTTCAGTATGGCTGCGCAAAATGTCAGCGACTTCTTTATATATTTTATCCCTTAAATCCGGAATCGGCACATTGGCCAGCCGCTCGTTAAAAATATTGACCATTTTTTCAAGTTCGCCCGGGCGGAATCCTTCCGGCAGCGAAATCGTCTTGTTCTCCACGCGGCCGGTATCGGTAATCATAATGGCAACCGCCGTTTTTTCATTCAGCGGGACGATCTGCATATTTTTCAGTTTCGTATCTTTGACTTCCGGGCCAAGCAGAATCGCCGTGTAGTTCGTCATTTCGGAAAGGATTTGGGCAGACTTTTTCACAAGCTCTTCCATTTCGTCTATTTTTTCGGCAAAAATCGAATGAAGCTGCGATATGTCTGCCGGTCCCAGTTTTTGTGGCGACAGAAGATGATCGACGTAATAACGGTACCCTTTTTCAGAAGGTACCCTGCCGGATGACGTATGTGTTTTTTCAATAAACCCAAGTTCCTCAAGATCTGCCATTTCATTCCGGATCGTAGCGGAACTGAAGGAAATGCCGTTTTTCTTGGAAAGCGTCCTGGAACCTACCGGCTGGGCGGAACGAATAAAGTCATCAATGATCACTTGCAAAATCAACAGCTGACGATCAGTTAACAACTTCCATCACCCCTGTTAGCACTCCGTATAAACGAGTGCTAATTTATATAAATAAATTAACAAAATCCCCTGTTGTTGTCAATATATTTACATCAAGCGTCAACTGAGGAGAAAAGCTTCAAAGACTTCATTGCCGAGAAAACGCCCTTCCCTTGTCAGCCGGAGAGAACCGCCCTTTTCTTCAAGAAGCCCGCGTTCTGTCATTTCTTTGATCGCGCCTGCAAAAACTTCTTTCATATCCACTCCAAATTTTTCACGGAAATGGCGGAAACGGACGCCTTCGTTTTTTCTGAGCCCGAGAAACATTTCTTCTTCCATTTTTTCTTTTTTTGTCTCTGTATGTGTTTCCATAACAGGGAGGCACCCGTCCCGGAGCATGCCGATATATTTTTTCAATGCGCCGTAATTGGACAGGCGGACACCTTTTTCATACCCATGGGCGCCGGCGCCGAAACCGAAATATTCTTCATTATTCCAATAGACGAGATTGTGGCGGCTTTCATAGCCGGGTGTGGCAAAATTGCTGATCTCATACTGCTTTAGGCCGTGCTTTTCCATCTCGTCCATTAACATGCTGTACATATCCGCTTCCGCATCTTGTGACGGCAGGCGGAGTTTTCCTTTCCGCAGCAGATTGTAAAAAATCGTCTTCGGCTCAATGATCAGCGAATAACTTGAATAATGCGGCAGCCCCATCGACAAGGCTTCGTCAAGCGTTTCGCGGAAATCTTCAAGCGTCTGCCCGGGAAGCGCGAACATCAAATCCATGCTGATATTGGAAAAACCGATCTTTCTCGCATGGCTGATCGTCCGGTAGACATCTTCCCGGCGGTGGGTCCGTCCGATTTTCTCAAGCAGCCGGTCATTGAACGACTGGACGCCGAAACTCAGCCGGTTGACACCGTAGTCATGCAGAAGGCGTAGCTTCTCTTCTGACGTTTCCCCGGGATTGGCTTCAAATGTAAACTCCCCGTCCCCGTCATAAGGCAGGATCGTGCGGATTGCGGCAAGCAGTTTTTCAAGCTGCCGCTCATTCAGCGCGGTCGGCGTGCCACCTCCGACAAAGACCGTGCTCAGCTTTTCACAAGGGGCTTCAGCCGTTTTGATCCGCATTTCTTCCAGCAGCATCTCAATGTATTCATCCACCGGCTGGCCTTTTAACAAAAATTTATTGAAATCGCAGTAATAACAAATATGTTCACAAAATGGAACATGAATATATGCGGCTTTCATTGCATCACAACCTTATTTGTTTTCATCACGGGCATGCCCCGGGGAAAAGGAGCGCGCGGACAGCCGCCAATCCGCTCCCTACCCGCCCCCGGTTATTTTTTCGGGGTCTCGTCCATTTTCAGCACAGCCATAAACGCTTCCTGCGGGATTTCAACAGAACCGACCTGCTTCATCCTTTTCTTACCTTCTTTTTGCTTTTCAAGCAGTTTCCGTTTCCGGGAAATGTCCCCGCCGTAACATTTTGAAAGCACGTTTTTGCGCAATGCTTTAATATTGGAACGCGCAATAATTTTCTGGCCGACTGCCGCCTGTACTGGCACTTCAAACTGCTGACGCGGGATGAGTTCTTTTAATCTTTCGACAATCGTCTTGCCGCGCTCGTACGCAAAGTCGCGGTGGACGATGAAACTAAGGGCGTCCACTTTTTCCCCATTCAGTAAAATATCCATTTTTACGAGATTGGACTGTTTGTAGCCGATCAATTCGTAATCAAAGGAAGCATACCCTTTTGTACTCGATTTCAGCTGGTCAAAAAAGTCGTATACAATCTCAGAGAGCGGGATTTCATAAATGACATTGACACGGATATCATCGAGGTACTGCATATCGATAAAATTGCCGCGTTTTGCCTGGGCAATTTCCATCACTGCGCCGACATAATCGTTCGGAACCATAATGGACGCGCGCACGTACGGCTCTTCGATATATTCGATTTTCTGCGGTTCCGGCAAATTCGCCGGATTATCAACTGTCACTTCACTGCCGTCCGTCAGTTTAGTTTTATAAATGACGCTTGGCGCGGTCGTAATCAGTTCAATGTTGAATTCGCGTTCAAGCCGTTCTTGGATGATTTCCATATGCAGGAGCCCGAGAAAACCGCAACGGAAACCAAAACCGAGCGCCTGCGATGTTTCCGGCTCATATTGCAGCGACGAATCATTTAACTCCAGCTTTTCAAGGGCATCCCGCAAATCATTGAATTTCGCGCTGTCTACCGGGTACAGGCCGCAGTAAACCATCGGATTCATCCGCCGGTAACCGGGAAGCGCCTCTTTTGCAGGATTTTCAGCGCTTGTAATCGTATCGCCGACGCGCGTGTCTTTTACATTTTTAATCGATGCCGTTAAAAATCCGACATCGCCGACAGTTAATTCGTCTATGTACAACGGTTTCGGGGTGCTTACGCCAAGCGCTGTCACTTCAAATTCCTTGCCGGTTGACATCAGTTTAATCTTATCCCCGACTTTGACAGAGCCTTCCATTACACGGATATAGGCAATCACGCCGCGGTACGAATCATACAGCGAGTCAAAAATAAGCGCCTTCAGCGGGGCATCCGGATCCCCCTCAGGCGCCGGTACTTTTTCGACAACCTGTTCAAGAATATCTTCAATCCCGATCCCGGCTTTAGCGGAAGCAAGAACGGCTTCCGATGCATCAAGGCCGATCACATCCTCTATTTCCTGCTGGACGCGTTCCGGATCGGCGGAAGGCAGGTCAATTTTATTGATGACCGGGATAATTTCAAGATTGTTATCCAATGCAAGATAAACATTTGCAAGCGTTTGCGCCTCGACCCCTTGCGCGGCATCGACAACGAGCACCGCTCCTTCACAGGCGGCAAGGCTGCGTGACACTTCGTATGTAAAGTCTACATGTCCCGGGGTATCAATCAAATGGAAAATGTATTCTTCCCCGTCATTTGCTTTATAGTTCAGCCGGACGGCATTTAATTTGATCGTAATTCCGCGTTCCCGTTCCAGTTCCATCGAATCGAGGAGCTGGTCCTTCATTTCGCGCTCGCTCAGCGCATGGGTCTTTTCCAGAATGCGGTCGGCCAAAGTCGATTTGCCATGGTCGATATGGGCAATAATGGAAAAGTTGCGGATCCTCCTCTGCCTGTCTAATTTTTCTTCACGGTTCATCATTTACCTTCACTCCTGTATTCGGCACATGTACACTATTTCTGATTATATCAGCAGGAAAGCGCGACTTCAACGAAAAATGATCAGCCGCGCCTCGCCAAAAAAAGAACCGCCTGTTCAGACGGCTAACGGTTTCCTGATTGTCCGCTCCCGGCGCCGTTTACACTGTCCGCCTGCCAGTAATACCCAGCGAACACATCGGCAAAAACATCCATCGTCCGGTACATTTCTTCAAAAGTATTATCCACGCCGCCGACTTCAATGAGAAAAGCATTTCCCGATAAATCCTGGTTGAATTTTCCGTTGGTTGACGCCCCTTTCTTCAAAATGACACCCCTTGACAGGTTTTTATACTTCTTTTTGATCAAGTTATGCAAATCCTCAGCCAGCTTTGCATTCTTTTCCCAGTTCGGGTTTTCCCCGCCGATCACAAAAGCAATTTTTGCATACGATTTTCCATTGATGGTAACGGTCGTATCTTTTTTTCTTCTCGAATCGCGGTGGATGTCAATAAAATATTGAAGGTCGCGGTCGTTTTTCATCGCCGATTCGACGACGGTGCGCGATCCTTGGTAAGACTGGTAATACTGCATATGGTTTTTCTCAAGTAGCTTCAACACATCAGTCGTATTCGCCTCTGCGCCAATTCCCTTGTCCTCGAGATCCTGCGCGAGCCTCGCCCCGACTTTTGTTACGTTGATCTTCGAATGCTGGGCAAGGTCGGGATTCGTGACGCCTTTTAAATACGGCAGATAGGATTCATGTGTATGGGTAAAATAAATCAACACCCGTTTCTTGCCGCCCGTTGTCCGCCCGGGCCGCTGTTTTGCATCGTCCGATCCGCCATTTTCCTCGATTTTTTCCGTATTTTGTGTGGCCGGATCTTTCGATTGCAAGGCGCTGTCAGGCGGGACGGATTCAATCGGCATATTCGTATAGTCAGCGCCGTCTCCGGCAACAAGGATTTTGCTGTCAAAGATTTCAAATCCCGGCAGTTCACGCCCGAGAAAGCTGCGCGGGTCTTCAAAGCGGATGTTGGTGAGCATTTCAAACACGAGATTTCCGACCGGCCGCTCGTCCGTATCCGGAAAATGGTGTACAAGCAGCTGGCTGTCCGACAGCAGGTACTTGTACAATGTTTTGCTTGAAAGATGCTTTGCGGCTTCATTGACAGCCGAAGAGGAAACCCGGTATCCCGGCTTCAACGACGTCAATGTGCCAATTAAGATGACAACAAGCACGAGGGACAGGATGATTATAGAGATTAGGCGTATCACACTGGTCAGATTCAATATAAAAAAATGGCTGGAATGCCTGCCGCTTTTCATCGTCCCACCCTTTCCAATCGATTCTATTACATTCTATGAATCTCATGGAAGAATAGAACACCGAAAAGCGGGGGCGCCCTCGGGCTATGGCGGAGCGCCTGCAACTTACCTCGTCTTAAAACCGGTATTTTCCTGGTTCACATGGGGGTGGAGCGCCGCATTTAGCCCGCTCGCCAGAAGATTTGCCATATCTTCCATAAAAATGTCCACTTCTTTTGGCGTCACCATTAAGTTATGGCCGAGCGGCGCGAGCACTTCGTGAATCAGTTTCCGCTTTTCCTGTTCATCCAGATTGCCGACAATTCCCATAAACATTTTCCGTGCTTCACTTCCCGGCAGATCTTCTTCCGTTAGCCTCCGCTTTTCCCCGAACGAAAGCCCTGCCGGTGCAAGCGCCCGTGAAGGCCGGCCTGATTCTTTCATTTCTTTGCCAAAATGTTTTAAAAGAAAATCGATCGCGTCGCTCGTAATCGTCACGGCGTCCACCACTGTCGGAACGCCGATCGCAATTACCGGCACACCGAGCGTTTCTTTCGACAATTCTTTCCGCTTGTTGCCGACACCGGATCCCGGTTGAATGCCTGTATCCGAGATCTGGATCGTGGCATTCACCCTTTCCAGCGAACGGGATGCGAGTGCATCGACGACAATAATAAAATCCGGTTTCGATTTTTCACTGACGCCGAATATAATATCGCTCGTTTCGATTCCGGTCAGCCCCATAACCCCCGGGGCAAGCGCACTCACCGGCCTGTAGCGCGATTCAACATTTTCCGGCTCGATTTTAAACAGATGGCGGGTGACGAGCACTTTTTCGCAAACAAGCGGGCCGAGCGCATCAGGCGTCACATTCCAGTTGCCGAGCCCGACAACAAGGCAGCTCGCCTCCGGACCAATATTTAAATGTTTCAAATATTGATTAAACTCAAGTGCAAACAATTCTTCCACCTTTTGCTGGATGTCCATATCCCCGCTGCGGATGCCCTGCATTTCAATCGTCAAATAATTCCCGGCCTTTTTTCCGATGACTTTTTCCCCTTTTTTGGAAATTTGAACCGTCGTCACCTTTATATCGTTTACGGTCCGTTCTTCCACCGTTACGCCTTCCAGTTCTTCGCTTTCCCGGTTCTTCACTTTCTCTTCCACTGCAAGATCACGCGCTTCAATCGCTAAATCTGTGCGGACGGAATAAACACTGAGATCCATTTGTTCTTCTTCCTCCTTTTGGCCGTTTCCTTTATCCTTGTTTTTCCCCATTCCAGCCAGACCATTCGTTTTGTGCAAATTCCGGCTGTATGTATTGCAATCTTGTCTTCCATTTGTTACAATATCATTTGTTCTAAAGTGAAAGTGGACGAGCCAAACTAAGTTTGCTCGTAGGAGGTGAAACGGGTGCCAAACATTAAATCTGCGATTAAACGCGTAAAAGTGAACGAAAAAAACTATGCTCAAAATACAGCGGCAAAATCCGCCATGCGTACGGCAGTGAAAAAGTTTGAAGCGGCGGTTGAAAACAACGACGAAAACGCAAAAGCACTTTTAGTCGATGCGGTGAAACGCCTTGATAAAGCTGCATCTAAAGGCCTTATCCATAAAAATGCGGCAAGCCGCCAAAAATCACGCCTGATGAAAAAATTATCCGAACAGGCGTAACGCACCAAAATAAAAAAGACGCGCAATCCGCGTCTTTTTTATTTTGCCTTCATTTCATGCAGTTGAAACAAAAACATTTCAATGATCATTTCTTTTTTCAGCCCGCCCGATTTCATCTGGTAGTCGCTATCGGCAAGCAGCGCCATGATCCGGTTCAGTTCATCCGCGGAAAAAAGCCCCGCCTGCCCCGCCGCCAGTTTTACTCTGTATGGATGCACTTTTAAATAAGACGCGATTTGCTGCTGGCCGTAGCCGCGCCTTGCCAACTCTTTCGTCTGGTAGATGAGCCGGAACTGGCCGGCAAGGAGCGCCAATATTTTAATCGGCTCTTCATTGAGCTTTAAAAGGTCATAATAGATCCGGAGCGCCTCATCAATGCGGCGGTGAACCACTTTTTCGACAAGTTCAAATACATTTTGCTCAAGCGACCGTGCCGTCAGCAATTCCACCATTCCATCTGTAATTTCATTACCGCTTCCGGCATACAGGGCCAGCTTGTTTATTTCATGATCGAGCGCAATCATATTGGTTCCGGCAAGCGAAATCAAGTGTTCCGCAGCCTTCCTGTCAATCCGGCAGCCTTCTTCAGCGGCGCGGGAAACAAGCCACCCTTCAAGCTCCCTTTCATTTAATTTTTTTGCCTGGAAAGTTGCGGCCTGCTTTTTGATCAATTTCACCAGTTTTTTCCGTTCATCCAGTTTTTCATAAGGCGCAACCAGCACAAAAACCGTGTAAGGGGCGGGAGATTTCACGTATGCTTCCAGCTTGTCCAGCTGGTGTTCCACTTTCTGTTTTTGCTTTTCAGCAGTCAAAAAAAACGGATGGTGCGCAATCACGAGCCGCCTCTCCCCCATAAAAGGGAATGTCTCCGCATCTTCGACCGCTGTCTCGACCGGCACTTCCTCCAGGTCATACGAAGCATAATTAAAATCTGCCTCTTCCGGAGTGAGCGCATGATCCAGCAACTTTTGTTTCGTTTTTTGAATGAAATAATCTTCTGCGCCGTACAATAAATAAAGCGGGGAAAATTGCCCGCGTTCAATCTTTTTCCATAATTCATCCATTCTGTTCCGCTCCCAAACCTTTCTTACTCCCTATGTTAAGAGAACGGGCGCATGGTTGCAAGTAGAAAACAAATGGAAAAGGGGATCCGTAAAATCCCCTTTATCTATATAAACGTTAACGGAACAGTCCCGGGAAGCTTTTCCGTTAACGGTGGACCCGTACCCTTATTGTCACACGCAGCCGGATATCTATGAATGACAACTCCATCCAAAACGGTGGAAATCGTTCTGAAATTATCATATAATCAAAAAACAGGGAGGGATTTGGATGAATGAATTCGAGCAGGATGTCCAGTCAAAAACGAACGATGTTGCCGATGCCGGAGCAGGTTTTCTGATCTCTTTTTTGTTTTTTGCGCTGATATTTATCATTGCCACCGCAGCAGACATCATTGGCAGATAGCCCCGCTCCGGGCAGTGCCGGAGCCATTCCGGACGGTTCCTTAATTAATGTATATTATGGGAGGACGGTAGAAAAGGTTCCCTTTTCTTTGAAAAAGCGGTATTGCACCGCCCCGTCCTCATCCGTCCGGAATATGAATACCCCGTTTTCGCTGAGCCGTTTGACCACTTCCGGAGATGGATGCCCGAAACGGTTATGCTTTCCGACAGAAATGACGGCGATCCGCGGATGATACTTTTGGATGAGCGTTTCGCTTGTCGAAGTTTTGCTGCCGTGATGCCCGGCTTTTAGTACGTCAATGTGGATATCCGGATAAGCCGCCACGAGTTTTTCTTCTCCTTCCTGCTCAAGGTCTCCGGTAAACAGCCACGTCTTTCCCCCTGTTTTCGCATAAAGGACAAGCGAGTCATTATTCCCCTCATACGTTTCGTCAAACGGCGAAAGATATTGAAATACGCCCGATTTGTTTTGCCATCCGTTCCCACTTTTCATTTCATATACCGGGATTTTTTTCTGTCGGGCACAAGCGAGCACCTTCTGCATCAGCGGTTTTTCCCATGAATGAGGCGAGATATCGATTTCTTTGACGCGGAGAGACGTGATCACCGCCGTTGCGCCGCCAATATGGTCCTCGTCGCTGTGCGTTAAAATCAGCTTATCAATCGTTGTAATCCCCTGGCTTTTTAGAAATGGCACCACAATATCTTTGCCGGTTTCAAACGGATGCTCCCTTTTTTTCCATGCCGGTTTCGGAAACTGGACGGTCCCTCCTGTGTCAATCAAATACGTCCCCCTTGAAAGCGGCAGCCGGATTAAAATACTATCCCCCTGCCCGACGTCAATAAAGGTGATTTTACCGAAAAGCGGATATCTGTTTGCCGCAAGGAGGAGCAAAAGCACAGAAAAAAGTGGCAGGACAGCCCGGATCGTTTTCTTGCCGTTTTCCATCGCCACCAAACCATAAAATCCCGCACCTGTCATCAGGATCAATCCCCAGTATGGCGGCCTCCCGGTAACGAGCGTGGACCAGCGGCCGTCGAACGCTTCCCCCGTTTTTTCCGACAGCGTTACAAGCCCGTCAAAACACGTGGCAAAGATGGAAAACAGCGGCGGCGCCCATTCTGAAACAAAGGCAAGCGCAGCAAGCGGGAGCAAAACATACGTATAAAGCGGCACATAAAAAAGATTGGCAACAAGCCCCGCAATAGAAAACGCGTAAAATGAATAAGAAAGGATGGGGAGGGCCGCAAGCTGGGAAATGAACGAGATTGCGAGCCCTTTTTGCAACGGGCCCCGGAACCGCTCTAAAAGAGGCCCTGAAAGAAGCAGTGCGGCGCAAACGGCAAAAGAGAGCTGGAATCCGATATTATACACAATATTTGCATTTTTTAACCCATACAAAATGAAACAGATGGACAAAGCATCGAGCGGCCCGATTGGCAGTTTTTTTTGCCCAGCCAGCACAAGCAGCATCGTCATCGCCGCCGACCGGACAACTGGCGGGTTCATGCCGCATAATACCGCATAAACCGGCATCACCCCCAGTAAACAAACGGCGGCACGTTCCCTTGTCATCCCGAGCCGGATGAACAAATAGTAGCAAAACCCGGCAACGAGCTGCACGTGAAGCCCGGAAATGGCAAGCAGATGGACGACGCCAAGCCGCTGGTACAGCTGGTAAACATCGTCATCAAAGTCTGTTTGCTCGCCAAACAAAAGCGCTTCTGCATACGGTACGGATTTTTCCGGAAATGTTTTTTGAATTTGAAGCAGGAAGTGGTGGCGGATTTTTTTCAAGAAACCGAGCAGATGCTGGGGCGGGCTGTTGCACGCGGAAAGCCGGTCCGCTTTTAAAATCCAGCGGATATGCTGATGAGCCAAATAGGTGCGGTAGTTAAATGTAGACGGGTTGCGGTTTGGCTCAGGGGCTTCCAGTTCCCCTTGAGCCATGCAAACCGTTCCGGGGGATAAGATTTGTTTCAAAGATTCCAGTTCTGCTTCGTTCCCAGCGTAATACGTTAACATAAACGTTTCTTTCCCGGTTTCCGCCTTTCCCTTGATCGCGTTCCCGTCGATACGCGGATAATCGCTGAAGCGGACGGGCGTCCGGGCACTGCCGGCATGAAACTTTGTATCATACGCAACTGTCTGAAAGGTACCGCTCAAAAACCCCAACCCGTAAAAAACAGCGGACAAAAGGAGCAAAGGCCGGTTTCGGGCCAGGAAAATCCGGATCCAAACCAAATGGGCCGAAAGAACCAGAAGCAGCGGCGCGTGAAGGCCAATCAGGATGCCGCTTAACGTGGCGAGCGCGGCGAACAGCCAGTTGCCTTTCACACCATCACCGTGTTACGCTTTCGGAACGGATCCCGTTTCCATTTCTTGATAAGTGCCTGCAAATAATGCCGCCGCCATTTGCTGCAATTCCTCCAGTTCTGCCGCTTCCGCCCCGTGGTCCTTTGCAATCATGAATAATTTCTCCACCAGTTTGGCTTTTTCTTTCGCCCGGATATCGAGCGTTTCCGGATGGAACGGGACATGTTCGACATGCACCCCCGCTTTTTCAAAAAGCTCCTTTGCATACGGATGTACCCGGTAATCTTGGGCATAGTACACGTTTTGAATCCCTGCCTGAATAATTGCTTTCGTACAGTGCAGGCACGGGTAATGAGTCACATAAAGATCCGCGCCGTTTGTTGCCACCCCGAACTTTGCACATTGCAAAATCGCATTCATCTCCGCGTGGATGGTCCGCACGCAATGTCCATCAATCACGTAGCAGCCTTTGTCAATGCAGTGTTCGTCCCCCGCGATCGATCCGTTGTAGCCGCCTGCGATAATTCTTTTATCCCTGACGATCGTCGCCCCAACCGCAAGCCTTGAACAAGTGCTCCGCCAGGATAATAAATGGCTTTGCGCCAAAAAATACTGGTTCCAGGAAATCCGGTCCATTTTTCTCTTCCTTTCTGCTCATGTGATTACTGTAAAGTGATGGAATTTTCGATTTTCGCAAAAGTCTGGTCCCCAATCCCCGACACATTTTTCAAATCTTCCGGTTTTTGAAAAGGGCCGTTTTTCTCCCGGTATTCGATAATGGCCGCAGCTTTTGACGGCCCGATGCCCGGAAGCGTTTCAAGCTGGGTCTGGTCGGCCGTATTGATATTGACCTGTGCGGCCGCTTCACCGCTTGCCGCCGTCCCGGAAGAAGAGGAAGCGGGCGCAGAAATTCCGGCAGCCGCCGTGGCAGTTTGGGCAGAAGCCGCTTTTTCGCCTTTTTTCGGCACCTCAATCACCATTTCATCTTTTACTTTCTGCGCGAGATTGACCTGATTCCGGTCGGCGTTTTCATTAAAGCCCCCTGCTTCCTGAATGAGGTCATAGACCCGGTCATCCGCTTCTGCTTTGTAGATGCCGGGATGCTTCACCGCGCCTTTTACATCCACGTAAACTTCGGCAGCGTTCTGCGTTTGGGCCGGGGCTTGCGTTTGTGCGGTATTTTGGGTCCCGTTTTGATTTTGCACATCTGTCCCGCCCTCCGCAGGCTGTCCGGACTGCACGGCCGTTTCGGGTTGCTGGTAAGCCCCGGAAGCAGTGTCCATACCTCCATTTTGGCTAAAATAGTAAAAGATTGCAATCGTAATGGCTGCCACAGCCGCAGCTGCATGCCAGCGGTATTTGAGAAACAACGTTTTCAAAGACGTTCACCTCTTTTTTTCCATTTTGTTTTTGGATACATAATCGCCTGAATTTGTACATATATTGTACCGGGCGCTGAAAGATCGGCGGCTTGAGGAGGGGAAGCCAGCATGAACATTGGCGTGATCGGAACGGGAAATATGGGTAGCATGTTAATTGAAGCTTTGATAGAAACAAAAGCCGTTACGCCTGCACAATTCCGGATCACAAATCGCACACCTGAAAAAGCCGCAAAACTTGCAAACAAGTATCCCGGGATGCAGGTTAAAAATATAGAAAATACTATTTTGGAGAGCGACTTAATTTTGCTGTGTGTAAAACCGCTTGAGATGCACGGCATTCTAGAGAAGGCTGGGGGCGCCTTCCGGAATGATCAGTGCCTTGTCAGCATTACAAGCCCGGTTACAGTCGGGCAGCTCGCCACAATGGTTCCCTGCTCGTGCGCAAGAGCCATCCCGAGCATTACAAACAGGGCAGCTGCCGGTGCGGTGTTGCTGACATTTGGCAGCCAGTGCACAAGCGAGTGGCAGGGAAAATTAAAAACATTGTTCTCCAAAATATCCACCCCGGTTGAAGTTGACCAGCAAATCACGAGAGTGGCATCGGATTTGGTCAGCTGCGGTCCTGCTTTTTTCAGTTTTTTGGCACAAAAAATGATAGAAGGAGCCGTCAACAAAACAAAGATTGACAGCGACACCGCTTGCATATTAACGGCTGAGATGTTGATCGGCCTGGGGGAACTGCTGAAGCAGCAAATTTATACGCTACCTGCCCTGCAGGAAAAAGTGACGGTAAAAGGCGGTATCACCGGCGAAGGATTAAAGGTGCTTGAAAAAGGGACGGATGGCTTATTCGAAAAACTGTTTGAAGCGACGCATGAGAAATTTAAGGAGGATACGGACGCGGTGGCCGGGCAATTCGGCACACCATGATATTTCGACATCTTTCTGTTTATTCCTGCTTCTTTTTTAAATTTTTTTCAAAAAAAGCATTCTGCGTAGGCAGAATGCTTTTATCGTTTGATGCACGTAAAAAATATCCTTTCACTTTTTGGGCCGGGCGCTTCTTCTGTAAAATCAGCAGCGGGCGGCATAACATGGAAGCCCGATTCCGTAAGCCAGTTTTCATAATCAGCAACCGGAAACGTCCGCTGTTTATGTAATTCATCAAAACGTTCATACAAGCCGGATTTCTCATCATATACGAAAAAACTGAGATCATGTTCAACGGCATGCGGGCGCTCACCCGGAAAGCAGTTCCAGATATAGGAAACCTCATCCCCGTTATCGGCAAAAGTGTGATGAGGGAATAACACATCTGTTTTATAAACGGAATGCACGTCAAACAAAAACATTCCCCCGGCCTTCAGGGCTGCATGCACATGCCGGAACGTTTCTTTGACCTCTGTTTCCGTTTCCAAATAGTTCAGAGAATCACAAAAAATCGTGACCATATCAAAATCATGCAGGCCGCAAAGCGCGCGCATATCCTGCTGCAGGAAAGTGAGGTGTGCCCCTTCAGCCAGTGCTTTTCCGCTCGCGACTGTAAGCATGTCTTCCGATAAATCAACGCCCGTTACTTCAAAACCTTCCCGTGCAAGCAGCAGTGACAGTTCACCGGTACCGCAGGCAAGATCGAGCATGCGCCTTCCTTTGACACCATGCCGCTCCCTTTGCTGCTTCACCCACTGCAGCCATTGCGGATAGGGGGCATCTTCCATCAACGCATCATATACGTAGGCGAAATTTTCGTAGCTCATTGCAAGACGCTCTCCGCACTAACAGTCGGTGCGTCTCCCCAAAGCCTTTCCAAATTATAGTAATTCCGTTCATCACGGTTAAAAATATGGGCGACAATATCCCCAAGGTCAATCAGCACCCATTTTCCCTCTTCAAACCCTTCCATGCGCCTGACCGCAGTTCCTGCTTCTTCCGCTTTTTCTTTCACTTCACGGGCGATCGCCTGAATTTGTTTATCGGAATTCCCATTGCAGATCAGGAAATAATCCGCAATCAATGAAATCCCGCGCATATCGAGGACGACGATGTCTTCCGCACGTTTATCATCGCAAGCTTTTACGACTGTTTTTAATAACGTCTGATTGTCCATTTACTCCCCTTCTTTCTTCATCACTAAATCATTGTATAACGCAATCGTATCCGGAAAAACGGGCTGATTCCGGCCAATTAAAAATGTAATGGTATGCCCGGCTGCATACAATACTGCTTCATCGAGATCTTTGGCCGCAAGCCGCCTTGCTTCTTCGACACCCGGAAAATTCCGGCCGGGTTCAATATAATCAGCCAGATATACAATTTTTTCAAGCAACGCCATTCCAGCCCTGCCTGATGTATGGTACTTGATGGCATCGAGCACTTCCCGGTCCGTGACGCCGGCTTCTTTTTCCACCAAATAAGCGCCAACAGGGGCATGCCATAATTCATGATGAAAAGAAAGCAGCCGTTCGTCCATTTTCTGGTCGAGGATGATTTGTTTCATTTCCTCTTTCGGGCGGAATTTTGCATAATCATGAAAAATCGCCGCAAGTTCGGCTTTTTTCTGATCAGCATGATATTTTTTCGCCAGCCGGACGGCGCTTTCAGCAACACCGAGCGTATGGATGTAACGGCGCTCCGTCAGCTGTGCTTTGACAAGTTCCAATGCTTTCTCACGTTCCATATAAATGATGCTCCTTTATATATTCCCACACTGCATCCGGAATTAAATATTTTACCGACCGATTTTTTTGCAGACGTTCACGGATCAGTGACGAGGAAATATGAATTTCCGGAATTTCAACAAATTGGACAGGATACTTGGTCTGGTGCGAATATGCCGGCCGGTTGACGCCGACAAAGCGGACGAGCCGAACGAGTTGGTCGATATTCCGCCATTTCGGCAAGTATTCGATCATATCCGCGCCAATGATAAAATAAAAGTCCGTATCAGGTTCCCGCTTTTTAAGCAGCACCATTGTGTCATAGGTGTAGGAGCGGCCGGGCCTCTCCATCTCTATTCCCTCAATCGAAAATGCCGGCTGCCCCGAAATGGCAAGCGTGAGCATTTTGATTCGGTCATGGCCAGTGATGCCGGCCGTTTTTTCTTTATGGGGCGGGTCCTGGTTTGGCATAAAACGGACTTCGTCAAGTTTCAGATCCTGCAAAATTTCGTTCGCGATAATCAAATGACCAATATGCGGAGGGTCGAACGTCCCCCCTAAAATACCCACTCTTTTCATGCCGCCCACCCTTAAGGCAAAACAATCTCTTTATGGTTTTTCGATTCTTTATAAAGGACAATCGTATTGCCGATGATTTGCACGAGTTCCGCACGCGCCCCTTCTGCAAGCGCTGCGGCAACAGTATCTTTATCTTCATCGCAGTTTTGCAGGACGCTGATTTTGATCAGTTCCCGCGCTTCAAGCGCCTCCTGCACCTGTTTGACCATATTTTCATTGACCCCGCCTTTTCCGACCTGAAAAATCGGGCTCAAATGGTGGGCTTTTGCCCGCAAAAAACGTTTTTGTTTACCTGTTAACATGAGTTTCCTCCTAGAATGCTTTCAACGACGTTTTTCATTTTCCTGGTATCCGGCTTCACACCGGTCCATTTTTCAAACGCAATAGCCCCCTGGTAAATAAACATGCCGAGGCCGTTTTGCACCCGGGCGCCGCGTTTTTTTGCTTCGTTTAAAAATTTCGTTTCAAACGGATTGTATATAATATCAGATACAAACGCATCTGGATTTAAATTGCGGACGGAAAGCGGCTGTGCGTCTGTATTTGGATGCATGCCGATCGATGTCGTCTGCACAATCAGCGTATATTCTCCCAGCTGTTCTTCCGCTTCTTTAAGCGTAAGCACCTTTGACGGGCACGGAAAAGGGCTTTCGTCCCGCATTTCTTCCGCTTTTTTTACCGTGCGGTTGCACAGATCAACGGTTACTGCCCCTTCCCGGCATAGCGTATAATAAATCGCTCTTGCCGCACCGCCCGCGCCGATGACAAGCACTTTTTCCCCGGAAATCACCCGACCGCTTTCTTCTTTCAGCGCCTGCATAAACCCCGGGCCGTCTGTATTATACCCGGCCCATCCGTGTGGAGTGCGGACAACGGTATTCACCGCACCGATCGTTTCCGCAAGCAAGTCAATCTCATCCAAATAGGGCATGATCGCCTGCTTATGCGGAATGGTCACATTAAATCCGGCCACGCCGATTGCTTTCATGCCGTTTACGGCGGCTTCCAGATTTTCCGGCGTGACATGGAAAGCATGATAGTCTGCATCAATCCCGAGTGCCCGGAATACTTCATTGTGCATCGCAGGCGACAGCGAATGGGCAATCGGGTCACCGATCACCCCATATAAATCGCGCACATTTCTCACTCCCCGTTAAAAACAGAACCTTTTTCAGATCAACGACTGGCGCAGCATGACCTGAACACCCTTTGGCACATAGGCCGCGACAACGGCGCCCGGTTCGTTGACCGTCACCCAGCCAAGCCCGGAAAAAATAATATCCGTCTTTCCTTCTTTAATGGAAAATTCATGGCGAACGAGCGCCGGGAAATCCGCGGCTTCCGCTTTTCCCGGCGGCTGGAGCAGTTCCCCGAGCTGGCGCGCATACAAATCATCCGCATTTTCAAGTTTTGTACGGTGAATCTTTAAAGCATTTGAAACATAGCAGACAAATGAACGTCTGCCGCCCTTTATATAATCAAGCCGTGCAAGACCGCCGAAAAACAGCGTCTGCTGCTCGTTCAGCTGGAATACGGTCGGCTTGATTTCTTTTTTCGGCGTAATCACCTTTAATTCGTTCTTCCCGACGAAATGCGCCATCTGGTGGTGGTTGATGATCCCCGGCGTGTCATAAAGAGAGGTCCCGTCATCAAGCGGGATGCCGATCATATCCAGCGTCGTCCCCGGAAAATAAGATGTAGTGATGACATCTTTTTCCCCTGTTGCCTGCCGTATAATGCGATTGATAAAAGTGGATTTCCCAACATTCGTACAGCCGGCAACATACACATCTTTCCCGTTCCGGTACTGTTCGATGGCAACCATCGCTTCATCCATGCCGTGCCCCTTTGCTGCGCTCACAAGCAGCACATCAACCGGACGGAGCCCGAGTTCTTTCGCCTGCTGCTTCATCCAGTTGGCCATTTTCGCTCTTTTCACCGATTTTGGCAGGAGATCCTCTTTATTGCCGATTAAAAGAACCGGGTTTTTGCCCGCGAAACGGTGAAATCCCGGCAGCCAGGACCCGTTGAAATCAAAAATATCGACAATTTTTACAACAAGCGCATCCACTTGCCCGAGCCGGTTTAAAATTTTTAAAAAATCATCGTCTGTAAGCGGCACGTCCTGCACTTCATTGTAATGTTTCAATCTGAAACAGCGCTGGCAAATGACCTGCTCTTTTTCCAGCGCAGATTTTGGCGCGTAACCTGCCTCATCCGGATCTTCCGTCTGGATGAGTGCCCCGCAGCCGATACAATGGACAGCTTGTTTTTCCAAATTCAATCCTCCCAAGTCAAATAACCTTTTTTCCTGAACCAACCCATAATCCGGCGTTCAATCATCCGGTTGAGTTTTGTCGCAAATCCGTCTGATTGCGCAACCGGAACGACGAGAATCGTATAAAAACCGCTTCTATTGCCACCGAGCACATCGGTCAAAAGCTGGTCGCCGATCACGACAGTTTCTTCCTTTTTCACGTTCATGATGGCAAGCGCCTTACGAAACGCTTTGCCAAGCGGTTTTCTCGCTCTGAAAAGAAACGGGATGCCAAGCGGGTCCGCGAATGTTTTGACCCTCATTTCATTATTATTGGAAACAATCGTGATTTTGATATGATGTTCCTGCATGTCTTGGAACCATTGGACCAGTTTTGGCGGCGCACTCGGCCTGTCCCATTCGACCAATGTATTGTCCAAATCGGTGATGATGGCTCTAATGCCATGCTTTTTTAATTCTTCCGGCCTGATTGACAACACCGATTTCACTTGCCGATCCGGCAAAAAATTTTTCAAGATCAATCCGTGACACTCCATTCATTTTACCGTTCTGTCCACAAGATGCAAGCTTATCCGCCCGTTTATGCGTATATTGTCCCGAATATGCTTCATTCAAGTTTCTTTTATCATAACAATTTTTGCAAAAGATTCAACTGATAGCAATACCCAGTTCCCCGAAAGCCGGAAAAACAGGAAAAACCGCCGGGCAGGGTACGCTCAGCGGTTTTGATTGCTTTCTAACAGTTCGGTTCGACTCCATGGGTAAATCGCAAGGTCGCTATGCCCGGTCCGCTAAAAAACTTTGCGCTTTATACCGGCACTTTTTCCCCAATCGCTTCGATCAGCAAGTCGGCGATATGGACAGCGCGGACTTTTCCGCTTAAACCAGCCCGTTCGATCCCGAGTTTCATTTGCAGCAGGCAGCCCGGATTGGCGGTCACAATGGTTGTGGCATGTGTTGCTTTTGCGTTTTCCATTTTATGATCCAAAATTTGCATGGACATCTCCGACTCGACAATATTGTAAATGCCGGCCGACCCGCAGCAATGGTCCGCTTCCTTCATTTCCCGGAATTCCACATTTTCGATCGCGTCAAGGAGCAGGCGCGGGGCAGAAGAGGTCTTCATCACATTGCGCAAATGGCATGAATCCTGGTACGTCACCACTTGTTCCGGGAGGCTGAGTTTCCGTTTATGGAAGCCCAGTTCTACGAGGATAGCAGAGATATCTTTTATTTTGCTTGAAAATGCCGCGGCCCGTTCCGCCCATTCCGGATCGTCTTTTAACAAATGGCCATAATCGATTAAATAGGCGCCGCAACCACCGGCATTCGTAATAATATAATCGGCGTGCAAATCTTCAAAAGCCTTGATATTGCGGCGGGCAAGGTCTTTTGCCATCTCTTTTTCGCCGCCGTGGCCGTGCAGCGCCCCGCAGCATACCTGGTCCTGCGGAATGACAACCTCACAGCCGGCAAGCTGCAATAGTTTCATTGTCGCATCATTGGTCTCCATGAACATCGTATCCATCAGGCAGCCGGTAAAAAAGGCAACGCGTTTTTTTACTTCTGCTTTTGGCATCAGATGTTCCGGGCGCTGTTTCATTTCCTTCCATTTTGGGATGTTTGGCAGCACTTTTTCCATAGACGATAGATTTTTTGGCAAAAGTTTTAAAGCGCCTGTCGCATGCGCCGCTTTTTGCAAGCCGCTTCGCTGGTAAAAGCCGATCAGGCCTGTTAAAGCACGCATCCGGTTCTGGTGCGGAAACAATTCTTCAAAGACCGCTTTTCGGATCACTTTTACCGGCAGAGACTGCTTCTTTTTCTTCGATTGCTGAATAATATCGCGCGCTTCTTCCAAAAGATGCCCGTATTGGACGCCGGGCGGGCATACCGCTTCGCAAGCCCGGCAACCGAGGCACAGGTCCAAAGAGCGCTCCACATCTTCATCCGGTTCGATAACGCCGTCCACAACGGCTTTCATCAATGCAATCCGGCCGCGCGGCGAGTGCGATTCTTTGAACCCCGATTCAATATAGGTCGGGCAAGACGGTAAGCAAAAGCCGCAGCGCATGCAGTTTAAAAGCTGGTCTTCGTCCATTCTATCCCTGAATTTCTGCTGGATTTCTTTTTGCTGTTCTTGTGTTATCATTTTTCCATCACCACTCGATCCGTTTCTTTGGCAAAGACTTTGCCGGGATTTAAAATATGGTTCGGGTCCAGCGCATTTTTGATCGCATTCATGACGCTAATGCCCGGTTTCCCGAGTTTCCATTCAAGGTACGGCGCTTTAGCCATCCCGACGCCATGTTCGCCGGTAATCGTGCCGCCCAGTTCAATCGCTTTTTGAAAAATTTCCGCAAACGCTTTTTCAACCCGCTCCATTTCGTCCTGATCGCGGATATCAGCAAGACAGGTCGGGTGCAGATTCCCGTCCCCCGCATGGCCGAATGTTCCGATATGAAGCCCGTATTTTTCAGCGATTTCATTGATCGCCACTACCATCTTTGCGACTTCAGAACGCGGCACGGTCGCATCTTCCAAAATTGTTGTCGGCTTCAGACGGGCGAGTGCGCTTAATGCGCTCCGTCTTGCCGTCATGAGCGCTTCCGCATGCTCCGGGGAAGCTGCCACCTTTACATCGACTGCATGCTGCTTGCGGCAAATGTCCGCAATCTTTTCAATGTCGCGTTCCACCACTTCCTGCGGGCCGTCCTGCTCGATCAAAAGCACTGCCTTGACATTAGTCGGCAGCCCGATATGCGCAAAAGCTTCGACTGCCTGCAGTGTCGGCTGGTCCAAAAATTCAAGCGTTGCCGGGATGATCCGGTTCGCAATAATATCGGAGACCGTTTGTGCGCACGCTTCAATATCCTGGTAAAGCGCAAGCATCGTCTTTTTCGCTTCCGGCATCGGCACAAGTTTCAATGTCGCTTCCGTAATGACAGCGAGCGTCCCTTCCGAACCGACCAAAAGCCGCGTCAAATCGTAGCCGGCTACATCTTTTGCCAGTTTTCCGCCGGTGCGGATGACCTCGCCATTTGCAAGCACGGCTTCAAGCGCCAGCACATAATCGCGGGTCACCCCGTATTTCAATCCGCGCAACCCACCGGAATTTTCGTTGATATTGCCACCAATGGTCGAAATCTTCATCGAACTCGGGTCCGGCGGGTAAAACAGCCCCTTTGCTTCCACCGCTTTGATCATATCGAGCGTGATCACACCGGGCTCAACCGTCACCGTCAGATTCTCTTCGTCAATCTCGAGGATGCGGTTCATATGCTTGAAAAGGAGCACAATCCCCCCTTCCACCGGGCATGTGCCGGCGCAAAGGTTGGAGCCGGATCCGCGCGGGACGACCGGAATCCGGTATTCATTGCAAAGCTTCACAACCGCCTGCACTTCTGCTTTATTGCGCGGCGCGACAACCGCATCCGGCATCACCTGGAATTGCGGGCTGGCGTCATATGAATATACAAGCCGGCCCGCCTGCGTGTCGTCGTAATTTTCCCGGCCGACGACTTGAATCAGTTTTTCTTTGGCCCCGGTTTCGATCATGAAACATTCCCCCGTTCTTTTTGATCATTGATACCGTCAATAGATTGTTTTCTGTTTCTTTTTATGATAAATCTAAATCATGGAGAATGATATAGAGAAAGATACAAAGTTTACCGGTTTCTTTTGCTTGTTTTTTAGATTTTTATACAAAGGTGGGTCAAAATGCTTTTATACCCAAAACTTGCTGAAAATATCGTAAACGAAGTGCAGTCGGTCATGGATGAGGATATCATCGTTGTAGATGAAAGCGGGGTGATCATTGCCTCGACGCAAAAAGAACGGATCGGGCATGTCCATAGGGGGGCGCGCAAAGTTTTTCAAACGAGCCGGAAGCTGTACATTGATGAAAAAATGGTGGCGCAGATGAAAGGCGTGCGGACGGGGATCAACATGCCGATCCGGTTTGAAGGCCGGACCATCGGAGTGATCGGGGTGACGGGAAACCCGGAAAAAGTCGAACATTATGCGGAATTGATCCGGCGACTGACGGAACTTATCATCCAGGAAACCGTCCGGACAGAACAAATTCAGTCGAAAACAAGGGGGCTTGAGGCTTACTTTTACGAATGGGTGAATCTTGAAGCCTATGACCAGCATTTTGCCGAACGCGGAATGATGCTCGGGATTCCAGTGCAGAATCCGCATATTTGCTGCTTATTAAAAGCGGAAATCCCGCAAGCGGTGGAAACAGATGCTTTTCGCTTGCTCCAGTCCGAATTTGAAAACAACCGGGATGTGATTGTCCGCTGGGGACCCGGGCTTTTTCTGCTGCTGATTAGTGCAGAAACACCGTTTAGCGGCTGCGGTCTCCGGAGCCGTTTCGAAGCCGTCCAGCATGAATTTGTGCGGAAATACGGCACCCCGTGTGCGGTTGGTGCCGGGAAAACAGCCGGCACGTCAGTCATCCGCCAATCATTTAAAGAAGCGCAAAAAGCCTTGGCATCCGCTGAGAAAACGGGCAGCATCGTCTTTTACGAAGACTTGCTGCTTGATCTTTTGGTCCAGGAAGTGCAGGACGATACACGGAATGCGTTTGTACAAAGAACGATCGGAAAACTGTATAGCCATGCTTGCCTGCTTGAAACATTGCAGGCCTTTCTCGCTCATGACCTGTCCCTGAAAAAAACGGCCGCTGCCCTGCATGTGCATATCAATACGCTCCATTACAGGCTGAAACAGATCCGCGATGTAACCGGCATTGACCCGAAAAAAGCGGACGGCATTGCATTGTTTTCCCTCGCCCTTCACTTGGCAGGACAGGAAAACGAGTAACCTGTTCGAGCGAGATGGGGAGATGTAAAAGGCAGGAATGCTGTTTTCAATAAAAATCAAACCCGCACAGAAAGCATCCACGGGTTTTCCCACTGTACAGGCGCTCCAGCATATATGTTTCTTGCAGAGATGCGGATTCCTAATCAAATAATCGAATATCGCTTGTCCGCCTTTCTTTCTTACGTTTTTCCAACCTGTTTGTGCAGTTTTCCTGCGTCTTCTCATCATATCAAAAAAGAGAGGGACACATTCCCCGCCCTTTTTCGGTTATTTCACTTCATACTGCCCCATCATGCCCAAGTCTTCATGTTCGAGGATATGGCAGTGGTACATGTAAATCCCTTTAAACGGAAACCGCATGATGACTTTCACGGTATCGCCCGGATTGACAAGCACGGTATCTTTCCAGCCCTGTTCATTGGCAGGCGGCGTTTTGCCGTTGATGCTCAAAATTTGAAACTGGACACCGTGAATATGGAACGGATGCACCATTTTTTTCGTGCCCATGGAAGTCGATTGATTCTGGATCTCCCATATTTCAACCGTGTTTAAGTGAACGGTCTCATCGATCCGGTCCATTTTCATTTGCTTGCCGTTAATGCGGACGTTTGGGCCCATTCCGGACATGACAAATTTCCGCGTTTTCACCGCTTCCTGCACCGGTATTTTTTCAATCACAGCCAGGTTTTGCGGAACTTTGTACGTCTTTTTAGCCTTTCCTTTTGCTTTAAAATACATGAGCGTTTCTTTCCCGTTTTGGAGCCGGAGCGTACTGCCGTTTTTCATCTTTGAAAAATCAACCAGAATTTCCGCACGTTCCCCGGGGGAAAGCGTTAGTTTTTTCATTTGCACAGGCGTCTTGAGGAATCCCCCGTCGGATGCAATTTGCGCAAATGTCTTGTTGCCGCTCAGATGAAGATTGTACGTCCTGCCGTTTGCCCCGTTTAAAATCCGGAAACGGACGAGGCCGCGCCTGACCGTTAACTGCGGCTTAACCGCGCCGTTTACCAGTTCGGTTGTGCCCTGGAAGCCGTACATTTCATCAGTCATATTTAATTTGTACACGAGCTGGCCGTTTTTGTTAAAGCGGCGGTCCTGCAGCACAAGTGGAAAATCATTTTTGCCGTAGTCTTTCGGAATATCGAGGCTTTCCGCATGTTTGTCATCGACATAAATGAGACCGGCCAGACCTTTGTATACCTGTTCGCCCGTTTTTCCCATCGGATGGGGATGGTACCAGAGCGTGGCAGCCTCTTGGCTCACCGTAAACTTTGCTTTCCATGTTTTGCCCGGCTGGATGGCAGCATGCGGGCCGCCGTCAGCCGAACCGGGGACAAGGAGGCCGTGCCAATGGACCGTCGTTGCTTCCGGCAATGTATTTTTTACGGTGATATTTACTTTTTCGCCCGTTTTCAACCGGATGACCGGCCCCAAATAGTCGCCGTTATACCCGTACGTTGCCGCTGTTTTCCCGGATATAAATGCCTTTTTCCCCTGCTGTGCGGTTAAAGTAAAATCTGCCGTGTAGGGATCCGGGTTCGTATCTTTTAAAACGGCCGGAATGGGCAGATCCGGATGCTGTGTCGCTTTATGATTTGTGTTGTTTTTCACATAACCATTATAAAAGAAAACACCGCCAATCCCTATAATGGCCACGATTAAAATTAAAGCCCATAATTTTGTCTTGTTCATCCTACCCCTGCTTTTTCTTTTTTATGTTCAGTACCATTGTAATGTTTTTTAACACCGGAAATCCATCGTTATGGATTGACGATTTTGTGAACATCTTTTGTGCATTGGCATCTTTGTTTTCATCTTTTTCGCAGTGGGGTATAATAATAGTGTAAAGGAGGGATTGAATATGTTTGATTTAATGCCGTTTAGAAGAAACGACGATGTTTTCGAACGTATGATGAAGACCTTCAACGAGATGTTTGATCCGAATGCGTTGGCGCCTTTTGCGAACGCAAACTCGTTCCGTACTGACATTACGGAAAAAGAAGATGCTTATCTTGTGGAGGCCGAACTGCCGGGCTTCTCAAAAGAGGACATTACCATTGATGTCCACAATAATGAGCTGACCATCCGTGCAAAACGCGACCAAACGGAAGAAAGCAAAGATGAAAAACACAAATTCATCCGGCAGGAACGCCGCTATGGCGAATTCGTCCGGAAGTTTTATGTAGATAATATTAAAGAAGACGAAATCAGTGCCACCCTTGATAACGGCGTCCTGAAAATTCATATCCCGAAGAAAACAAAAGAAGGCCCGTCCGGAAAACGGATTCAAATCCAGTAATATAAAACGGAGGCTTGGAATACAAGCCCCCGCTTTTTTGTATAAAAAAGAAGACGGATACTCCCTTAATCCATTAAATCTTTCTTCATTTTTTTAAATTCTTCTTCTGTGATTTCCCCTTTTGCATACCGTTCCCGCAAAATGTCGAGGCTTCTGTCTTCCCTTTGATGCGGCCGGAATTCGCTCACTTTTTTGATGCCCGCTACAATCAAAAAAATCACGAGCACAAAGATGACGAGCTGGGCAATCATGCCGATTAAGCCGAATACGCCCATCATGCCATAGCCACCGTACATCATCATAGTCAGCACCTTTCCTTTTTACATTCCCTTACTGTAACTGTACCACTTTTTTCTTAAAAAATCTTTGCTCTATTCCGGCTTCCCTTTTCCCCCTTTTTGCATCTCTGCCACAAATCCGGCCATCGTTTTCTCATCCATCGGGCCGATGACTTTACGGGTGATGGTCCCTTCTGCATTAATGAAGTAGGTCGTCGGAATGGTAACCGTTTTGTAAAGGGTGCCGACGGAGCCGTCCATGTCAAACAGAATTTGAAAGGTGAGGCCGTTTTTCTTCACAAAGTCAAGCGGCGCATTCTCGTTCGTTTCTGTATTCGTTAAATTCACAGCAAGCACCGCGACATTCGGGTTTTTTTCATAAAAACGCTGCATATCCGGCATCTCCGCTTTACACGGCGGGCACCAGGAAGCCCAAAAATTCAAGATTACCGTTCTCCCTTTAAAATCAGACAGTTTGATCGTTTTCCCCGATAGATTTGTCAGTGCAAAATCCGGCGCATTTTCCCCTTCTTTTGCTTCTGCGCTGCCGGATAGCGGTTGTGCTTTCACGGCGGTTTGCCGATCCTCCCCTGTTGTTTTATTTTTATCGGGATCGTCCGGTTTTTTTAAGGCCGTAAGCAAAATGGCTGCGGCCAGAAGCACGGTGGCAGCCAGGAACACGATTTTCTTCACCCACTTCAGCTCCTTTTCGGGTATTAAAGTGCTTTTCTATCATTTCTATTCTTTTTTTCGATGAAATAGAAGCAAACGCTAGAACACCATTAATTGAAAAGAGGACAGAAGACGTTTTATAAAACGAGGTGGAACCCGGCCGGTATTGCAAATGCAAAGAACCGTTCTGCCGCAAACCAGTATGCGGCTGATATCAGATGGGCATCCAAACAGGTTGCAACGATCTATTAGCTGTACAGCCTGCTCGATTGCGGCCGGAACGAACTGGACATCCCGAAATCTCAACAGCCACGCAAAGAAAGCAGCAGGGTGCTTTATCCTGCTGCTTTTACCGTTTTTATTTTTACAAGGGCTGTCGGGGCTTTTGCCAAGCGGTTTAAAGCGGGCTTCCCGGCCGTTTAAAAAGGGGAACCTTTTGCTGTGTTTGGCGTTACCATCCCCGGCTTGCGCCGCCGCCTCCGGAAGAACCGCCGCCACCTTTGCTGCCGCCCCCACCGCTTCCGCCGCCACCGCCGCCGCGAAAGAACATCATCAGGATATTCAGCAGAAAATACGTCATGGTTCCGCCGAGAAACTTGAAATCAATGAAAATCAGGATAAGGATCCCAAGCCCGATTAAAATCTGTTTCCAGAACGATAAGGGGGAAGCCTGGCTGGAAGAGGGCTGCTCATACGCCTTTGGATGGGCCTGAAGATCCACATTGTACTCTTTCGCCGTTTCGGTGGCAAGTTCCTTATACGTATTGGTCACCGCCGCATCGGGCTTGTTTTCTTTCAAATACGGTATGGCATACTGATCAAGGATCCGCCCTACTTTTCCGTCCGGAAGCGCTCCCTCCAGGCCGTACCCGACTTCAATTCTGATTTTCCTGTCTTTTACTGCCAGTACGAGCAATACCCCGTTGTTCATGGATTTATTGCCGAGCCCGTACTGGCGGAAAGCTTTATTGGCGTACGCTTCAATGGTTGTGTCTTTCCCGATCGTGTTCACAGTTAAAACCGCGACTTGCGCTTTTGTTTGCTCATCCAGCTGCTTGCCGAGTGAAACGAGCTCCTGTTTTTGGCTGTCTGTCAGCACACCGGCAAAATCCTGCACATAGATGTCTCCAACCGGTTCCGGAATGTCCGTCGCAGCGTGCACACCAGAAACGGCCGAGCACACGGCAAAAAGAAAGGTGAGAAAAACGGCTGTAATAAGCGCGGCCTTTTTCATCACTGATCACTGCTGTTCCCAAAATCAACTTTCGGGGTTTTCTTTGCACTTTCATCCGCTTTAAAATATTCCTTTTCCTCAAAACCGAACAGGCCGGCAATCAGTGCGCCAGGCATTCTTTTTATCTTTTTGTTATACGTGGCAACGGCGCTATTGTAATCCTGGCGCGCCACAGCAAGGCGGTTTTCCGTGCCGGCGAGCTCATCCATCAGCTGCGTGTATTGTTGGTTTGCTTTTAAATCCGGATATTTTTCAACCACCACCAACAGCCGGCTCAACGCACTGTCCAGGCGGTCGTTTGCCGCTGCCTGATCTCCGGGTGTTTTCGCCCCGGCCAATTGTGCGCGGGCTTTCGAGACGTCATCTATCACCGCTTTTTCGTGGGAAGCATAGCCCTTGACGGTGTTCACAAGATTCGGGATCAAATCCGTCCGCCGTTGCAGCTGGTTTTGAATTTGCGAATAAGATTGATTTACATTTTCTTCCGCATTCACCAAGCTGTTATAACTTGTAAAAACGCTGACGATCAGAACCACCAATATGGCGGCCACAATCAGCCATGGCATCCACTTCTTCATATACAATCCTCCTCATTTATGCTTATAAATCCAATACCCTGTCAAGAGCATTGAAATACCAGGCTCGGCAAATAAAAAGAAAACATGTACCGGCCGTCTATCATTAAGATACGGAGTGCCTGCCCAAAAGTTTCATGCTTCATGTAAAATATTTTCCGAGCAGGATGCCTGAAAATGCCAGGGCAATGCCGAACAGATAGCTCAACACAAGGTACGGGACAAGAATATGATATTTTTTGTCTGCTTGCAGCTGAATATTCTCAAGTTTAAAAGTGGAGAAAGTTGTAAAGGCACCCAAAAAGCCGGTCCCGAGAAGCAGGCGCCACGAACTCCCGGCACCAGCACCGAACAGAAGGCCGAGCATAAATGAGCCCGAAAGGTTAATGAAAAATGTGGCCAGCGGGAATTTTGCCGGAAAGGCCCGGTTGATCCACCGCGAAAGAGAAAACCGGGAAACCGCCCCGAAAAAGGCGCCAATTGCGATAAAGATGCCGTTTAAAACCATGAATCCGTCTCCTTTATTTATGCTGTATCTGAACCGACTCTGCCTTTAGCCCGCGAATGCAGTATTCCGCCAAGTTTAAAGCCGGCCCATGACATGAACAAGCCGCCAAATAAACTGCAGAAAACATACAACATCGCGGCAAACGCATGCGATTGCCGGATCAGCTGCACCGTTTCCACACTGAAAGTCGAAAATGTGGTGAAGGAACCGACAAACCCGGTGCCAAGTGCGGTTACAACATACGGATGAATCTTTTTAGACTGAAATATATGCATCGTAAGCCAGCCAAGCAGAAAACAGCCGGCCAGATTGATCGCAAGTGTCGGGTATGGAAAAACGGCATGCGTGTACATGCCGATCCATATGCCGAAATAATAGCGTGCCAAGGCACCGAAAATACCGGCAACCCCGACCCAAATATATAACATACAGCTCCCTCCAGTCCATTGCGGCATGGGCTCCCCCCACTGTTTTTTCGTGAAAAGAGTTCCCCGTGCCGTTCTTAAAGTGCGTTTTATTTTGTCAAAAGCCTTGCCAGCCCAAACGCAGCGGCAGCGGCCAAACCACCAATCACAACCGTTTCAAGCCCGCTTTTCCACACATTGGAACCGGTAAACCGCCCTTTCACCGCCCCGAAAATAAACAGAACAACGAGCGTCACCAGGACGGAAACAAGCAAGGCCTGTGATGCCCGGGTGACAAAAAAGTAAGGGGAAAGCGGGATCAGCCCGCCCACAATATAAGACAAGGCAATCGTTAACGCACTTTTTAAGCTCCGCCCTTTTTCCGGCTTCTCAAGCCCCAGCTCGAATTTCATCATAAAATCCACCCATTTATCAGGGTTTTCCGCCATTTTATCGACGATTGCTTCGATTTGTTCCGGTTTCAGCTCATATGCCTTAAATACATCCCGGACTTCGTCTTTTTCCCGTTCCGGTACCTCTTCTACTTCCCGGTATTCCCTTTTTAATTCGCTATAATAATGCTCGGCATCCGATTTTGCTGCCAGATATCCGCCAAGCCCCATGGCAATGGAACCGGCCGCAATTTCCGCCGCGCCGGCCGCGAGAACGAGCACCGGCGAATCCACTGCACCGGATAATCCTGCTGCGAGTGCAAACGGCACAGTCAGCCCGTCTGACATGCCAATCACAATATCACGGACGGTGTCAGATGCCTGGAAATGTTCCTCAACATGTTCATATTCCGGCATTCCTTCTCTTCCTTTCTGTCTTTATAGGTCTTATTGTAGCATTTCAAGCCGGAAATGGGCGAAAATGAACATAAAGTTTACTTTCTTGTAAAAGTTTCTTTGCAAACTTTAGAGATACGCATATAATGAACTTAACAACTGACGTCCGTCCAAAAGCCTGTTTCCCGGCTTTTGGACAGCATGTGTAAAAGGAGCCAATAAAATGTCACACGACCATGGACACCAACACCATCACCATGAACCGGCACAATACGGAAAAGCTTTCGCCGCCGGCATCGGGCTGAATATTCTTTTTGTTGCGGTTGAAGCCATTTACGGTTTCTTTTCCGATTCCCTTTCGCTGTTGGCGGATGCAGGCCATAATCTGAGCGATGTGCTCGGGCTCATCATTGCTTGGGCCGCTGTCTGGCTTGGCAAAAAATTGCCGACAAAAAAGCGCACATACGGCTATAAAAAATCATCCGTGATGGCTGCGCTTTTAAATGCGATTATTTTGCTGATTGCGATCGGCGCGATTTTTCTCGGGGCAATCCAGCGTTTTGCCCATCCGGAACCTGTCGCAGGCAAAACGGTCATGATCGTTGCCGTGATCGGGATCGTTATTAATACCATTACCGCTTTACTGTTTATGTCAGGAAGAAAAACGGACCTCAACATCCGCGGCGCTTTTCTGCATATGGCTGCCGATGCGCTTGTCTCTCTCGGCGTTGTCATCGCAGGTGCGATTATCCTGTTTACAGGCTGGGAGTGGGTCGACCCGGTTACAAGCATCATTATTGCGATTGTGATTTTTGCGGGGACATGGGGCCTGTTGCGGGAAGCAGCCGACCTTTCGCTTGATGCGGTGCCTGCAGGCGTTGATGCTGATGCGATTAAAACCTATTTAGAACAAATTCCGACCGTGCTCAACGTCCATGATTTGCATATCTGGGGAATGAGCACGACAGAAACGATATTGACGGTCCATATTGTCCGTTCGCAAATTGAAGACAACGACCTGCTGCTTGAAAAACTGGAAAAAGAACT
Source organism: Weizmannia sp. FSL K6-3076 (assembly GCF_038007245.1). Lineage (NCBI taxonomy): Bacteria > Bacillati > Bacillota > Bacilli > Caryophanales > Bacillaceae > Heyndrickxia > Weizmannia sp. FSL K6-3076. The sequence goes on from NZ_JBBOWU010000001.1 coordinate 1,958,494, forward strand.
GCATGACAAATTCGGGATCGAACACGCTACCATCCAAATTGAAAAAGGGACATATGTTTGCGGCCTGGCGCCGGACAACAAAGTTTAAACCGGAAAACAAAACTTACGGCAATTCAATAAGCATGCCCGGCACATGAAGCCGGATCCAGCATGCAAAACCCCGATGGAAGCAAGCGGTTTACCTCATAAATACGCCTTTTGCCCGGATTTTCCTTTTGTACCGGCAAAAGAAAAAAGGCTGCCACTGCGCAGTCTTTTTTTTGTCCCTTTAAAAGCACAAAACTTTTCGACAGATTTCTACATTCTCCGTTGCTGTGGATATTCTTATACACATTTTGCACAAAGTAACACCAGGCCTTCTCACGTTTATAAACAATTTACCCACAAGATATAAACATTTTACTGTGGATAAAAGAACGCTTGTTCCGCAAGGCTAAATTTGGTAAAGTAAGAATACAAATACTCTCTCTTTATGATACGCAGGATGCTTAAAAAAAAGAACAACATTTTCGGAGGTGGTACAGATGTATAAGTTATCTGATGAACTATTGATCGAGTCCTATTATAAAGCAAAAGAGCTGAAATTAAGTGCCGAGTTTGTGAAGCTGATTGAAAAAGAGATTGAACGCCGGTCCCTGACCCATAAAATCAAAGCAACGTCCTAGCCACTTTTGCTTGATATGTGGCTTTTTTTGTGTGATCAATCCTTTTTTTCTTGAATATATATATAAATAAATGGCAGTTGGGAGGTTTGCGGGGGTGGACTTTGATCATTGGTATGATGCTATCTTGAATTTTATAAAATCGCAAGCCGCCAATGGATTGACAGTGGCAAACGGATGCTGCGGTGCTGCAGCGCTTTTTTATTGCGGCAATCATCAGCCGGCGGTTTCCGCAGCCTTGATCTTTGCCGCTGTATTGTTCGACCGCTATGACGGGAAACTGGCCAGGAAGTTAAAAATGGAATCCGCGCTTGGCAAGCAGCTTGATTCCCTTTGCGATTTGCTTTCGTTTGGCGCCGCGCCTGCCATGCTGATCCATACAGCGCTGTTTTGCCTGTACGGGGTTCCGGGTATGTTGGCCGCCATTTTTTATATGCTTTGCGGGATGATCCGGCTCGCCCGGTTTAATATCAGCAAGCAAGAGGGATTTTTTTACGGGCTTCCGATCCCCGTGGCAGGCTTATGTGTAACGGCCGGTTTTTTTGCCGTTCCTTATGTCACCCACTTCTGGTTGTTTGTGTGGATGGTGCTGTTGTCGGTCCTGATGGTGGCGCCGTTTAAGTTAAAAAAAATATGAAAAAGGCGCACTGCAAATTTTGCAATGTGCCTTTTTCATTATTCGCCGTTTTGTTCCTTTCTTTTTTCTTTCTCAAGCCGGTAAAATTCGTGGAACATTTTCATGAGGGCCCGCTTTTCAATACGGGATACGTAGCTTCTTGAAATGCCGAGCTCCTTCGCAATTTCGCGCTGTGTTTTTTCCTTTTTTAAATTCAGGCCGAATCTGCCGATGATCACCTGTTTTTCGCGTTCATCCAATATGTCAAAGAATTGTTTCACTTTTTCCAGCTCCATATTCAGCTGGATCGTGTCAAATACGTCTTCCGCTTCAGACTGGAGAACATCAATTAACGAAATTTCATTTCCTTCCTTATCTTGGCCGATCGGGTCATGCAGCGAAACATCTTTTTTTGTTTTCTTTAAAGCTCTTAAATGCATGAGGATTTCGTTTTCTATACACCTTGCTGCATAAGTGGCAAGTTTTGTCCCCTTCCCTTCCGAATAGCTCTCAATTGCTTTGATGAGGCCAATTGTTCCGATCGAGATAAGGTCTTCTGTATCTTCACCGGTATTTTCAAATTTTTTGACGATGTGCGCTACAAGCCGCAGGTTATGTTCGATTAAAATATTCCGGGCATCCGCGTCGCCTTCCGCCATCCGCTTCAAATATTTCCGTTCTTCGCTTGCCGAAAGAGGTTGTGGAAAAGCATTGTTTTTCACATAGGAAACCAAAAAAACAAGCTCTTTCATCATATAGCTTACCGCTGTTAAGATCCCCGACATCCTTCCACCTCCATTAGGCTTGAGCCTATATAGTTCAAACATATGAACAAGGAGGCGGAATTGTGTCTGTCCCGAAGAAAAGACGGCTGGTAAATATTGCACGACACTTAAAAAACAAAAAAAGTTGTCTCAAAATCGCAAAACGGCTGATGGGAGCTTTTATTTTTGCAAGGGATGATAAAGTTGGCTGTTTGATCGCGGCATTCAGCCACTATTCTCGGGAAGCGTTTCGTAAAATACGCGGCCTTCCGCCCAAGGAGTGACATACATGTAAAAACCGCATTACAGCGCGCTGTAATGCGGTTGGGTTGAACAGATTCCTTAACTGTGTACAGCTTCATCCGTTTTTGTTTCCCGGATGATGTAATCAAAAGCACCGAGCGCAGCTGTCGCGCCGGCCCCCATCGAAATAATGATTTGCTTATAAGCGCTGTCGGTGCAGTCTCCTGCGGCAAACACGCCCGGAACACTGGTCGCGCCGCGCTTATCCACCACAATTTCACCCCGCGGTGTGCGTTCCACTGTATCGCCAAGCCATTCGGTATTCGGGACAAGACCGATTTGGACAAACACACCCTCGAGTTCAATATGGTGTTCTTCCCTGGTTGCACGGTCAATATATGTGATGCCGTTCACTTTATCTGTGCCGGTAATTTCTTTTGTTTGCGCATTTTTTACAACCGTCACATTCGAAAGGCTGTAAAGGCGCTCGAGCAGCACACGGTCCGCCTTTAATTCAGGCATAAATTCAATGACGGTTACATGTTTGACTACACCGGCAAGGTCAATGGCCGCTTCAATGCCGGAATTGCCCCCGCCGATTACGGCAACATGTTTACCGGCAAACAACGGCCCGTCACAGTGCGGGCAATAGGCCACACCTTTGTTTTTGAATTCTGCTTCGCCCGGCACGTTGATGTTGCGCCAGCGTGCACCGGTGGAGATGATCACGGTTTTGCTCTTTAATACAGCCCCGTTTTCCAATTCCACCTCAACGAGATCTTTCTTTTCGACCCGTTTTGCACGTTGCAGATTCATAATATCAACATTATACTGTTTGACATGTTCTTCAAGGTTTGCAGCAAGTTGCGGGCCTTCCGTATACTTCGTGCCGATTAAGTTTTCAATGCCGACTGTATCGAGAACCTGCCCGCCAAAACGTTCAGCGACAATCCCTGTCCGGATGCCTTTGCGCGCCGCATAAATGGCTGCACTTGCGCCGGACGGGCCCCCGCCGATAACGAGCACATCAAACGGGTCTTTCTTTTCAAACTCGGACGGATCCGCTGTGCTGCCGAGTTTGGCAAGAATTTCTTCCACTTCCATCCGTCCGCTTTCAAAGAATTCGCCGTTCAGGTAAATGGAAGGGACGGCCATAATGCCTTTTCCTTCCGCTTCCTCTCTAAATGCAGCCCCGTCAATCATCGTGTGCGTAATATTCGGATTGAGCACACTCATGATGTTTAAAGCTTGTACCGCAACAGGACAGTTCTGGCAAGTCAGGCTGACATAGGTTTCGAAATGGTATTCGCCTTTTATGCTTTGAATCTGGTCAATAACCTTCTGATCCACTTTAGGAGGGCGGCCGCTGACCTGCAGCAGGGCCAAAACGAGCGATGTAAACTCATGCCCGAGCGGTACGCCTGCGAATACAATCCCGGTATCTTCTCCCGGGCGGTTTACACTGAAACTCGGGGTTCTGTCGAGTTTTGTGTTTTCCACTTTTATCCGGGGCGACATGGCAGCCAATTGGTCAACCAGTTCGAGCATGTTCCGTGATGTTTCATCGGATCCCGCGCTCACTTTCAGCAGAACGTCGCCCTCCATCATTTGCAGATACTGGGCCAGTTGCGCTTTAATCTCTTCATCCAGTATCATATCGGTTCAGCTCCTCAGATTTTGCCTACAAGATCAAGGCTTGGTTTCAGTGTTTCACCCGTTTCTTTCCATTTTGCCGGGCATACTTCACCTGGATGCTGGCGTACATATTGTGCGGCTTTGACTTTGTCGATCCATATGCTTGCGTCACGGCCGATGCCGTCAGCGTTGATTTCAACCCCTTGGATGACGCCGTCCGGATCGATCAGGAAAGTGCCCCTGTCAGCAACGCCTTCTTCTTCGCGCAATACATCAAACATACGGGTAAGTTTTTGTGTCGGGTCGCCGATCATGGTGTATTCGATTTTGCTGATCGCTTCAGAATGGTCATGCCATGCTTTGTGAACAAAATGAGAGTCTGTTGAAACCGAATAGACTTCCACGCCGAGTTCTTTTAAAGCGGCATAATTTTCCTGAAGATCTTCCAGTTCAGTAGGGCAGACAAATGTAAAATCAGCAGGATAGAAGCAGACAATGCTCCAGTTTCCATTGAAATTTTCATCCGTCACTTCGACAAATTCACCGTTGCGGTATGCTTGTGCTTTGAATGGTTCAATTTTTTTGCCAATAAGGGACATCGTGCAATTCCTCCTTAAAATCATTTGTGGTAAATGATCATGGTTCACTGACCAGGCCAGCAAACAATAATCATTTTAATTCAATACCAATTATTATATGGAATTAATTTCGTGTCAAGCAATTACACCCGGTTTTCTATTTTATCGTTTCCTGATTTTATATGATATAGTCATAAAACCATGATATTTATGTTTTTTATGCTGTTTCCGCCTCTTTTTTTCACCTCTGTAATTGAAAATCAGGGCAGATAATTGAAATTTTTTACGCCCAGAGACCGCCGCTCTCCCATTTCAGTATTGAGAATGCTTTTCAATAGATAGATGTCAAAAAAGCCGGTGGCCGGAGCCATCAGCTTTTTCTTTTCCGCCTGTGGAAAACAGCGGTAAAAATCAAAATATGCAAAAACATAGCGCCATCCCCTGATCCGGTTTTGCTAGGTGGAATCTGTCTCCATAAAGATAAAGTCCAAACGTTTCTGATAACGGGCCATCGTCAACCGCTCCTTTCTTCAGGTGTTTTTTCAGCTTAAAAATGCCTTGCTTGGAATGCCTCACGCTTTGCATTCATTTCATCGTACAGCCTGAAAACTTCTTCATCACGCTGCCTTTGTTCTGCCGTCTTTTTCAGCCGTTTAATCGTGACGGTAATAAAGATTAAATTGAGTGTCATATTTTTCCACCTCCTTAAGGGCGCAAAAAAACCGCAGGACAGGCATGATCCCGCGGCTTTCCGGAAAAAAACCGCACGGATCAGGCAAATGCATCCTGCGGCTTGTGCGTCAAGTTAAAAAATCAGCGCAAATTCAAACCGATACGGAGCGGATGCAGAACATGTTCAGTTGCAACTGCAGAAAATAGGATTGTGTATGCCATGTTCTTCAACCTCCTTTGAATTTGCTTACATAGGAAAGTATATCCAATTCCGGCGGGTTTGTAAACCGCAAATTGGCAAAAAAATAAAAAAAGGCCGAAAACCTTGTATGCCGGACAACCGTGTGCTTCGTTACTGCACCGCCCGCGTTACAAAGGCCCCTGCCTTTTCGATTATGATTTGCGATTATTCCGCTGTAAAAGCTGTGCGCCTTCTTCGCTTTTTAAAAGCCGTTTATGGTAAGCTCGTGAAATCGAGAAAAACAAAACAGATACGGCAACAAACCCGCTTGAAGCAACGAGTAAAATTTTTGTCCCCAGTTCGGATTTCCCTTCGATCGGCATCACCGCACCCAAATATAAAAAGCCCGTCACAGCAAGCAGCACGATGCCGTACATTTTAAAATCCACCATTTTCACGTACATCGATTTCGCTTTCTTCAACCGCCTCACCCTTTCTATCAATCTGCTAAACCTACTCTATCACAGATAAAACATAAAAAAGACAAGTAATTACAGGAAAGGAAGGAAAAAAATGGATCTACAGATTTTCAACAATACCCGTGACAAGATGGGCAGAGTTCACGGCCGCCGTTTCAAGATATTCATCAAAAGAGATCCCGGACTCCTGCCCTGCAATATCGGAAAGGGAGCGGATGATCACAAATGGGATGCCAAATTGCCATGCCACTTGTGCGACGGCAACGGCTTCCATTTCCACCGCCTGCACTTCCGGGAAGTGCTCCTTTACAGCCGCCGTTTTCGCAGGATCATCCATAAACGAGTCCCCGGTAGCAATCAATCCTTTCACAACCTTAATGCCAGGCAGTTTCCCTGCGCAGCTTTCCGCAATCCGGACAAGTTTCTCATCCGCCAAAAAAGCGGGCGGCATTTGCGGCACTTGCCCGTATTCATAGCCGAATACTGTCGCGTCGACATCATGGTGGCGCACTTCCGTTGAAATGACGACATCGCCGACGTGAAGGGCGGGGTTTGCGCCGCCTGCTGAACCGGTATTGATTAAGCAATCCGGCGCGTATGTTTGCAGCAAAAGGCCGGTAGAAAGCGCAGCATTCACTTTCCCGATGCCGGATCGGAGCAAGATGACATCTTTCCCTCTCATTTTTCCCGCCGTATATTCATAACCGGCAATCGTTTTAACTTGCGGGTGCTCGATCTGCCCGCGCAAAATCGACACCTCTTCTTCCATTGCGCCGATGATTCCAATTTTCATATGACTCCCTCTTTCGTCCAAAAGTTCCAATCCCCATTATATAGCAAAAAAGCAGAAGTGGATACGGCTTGCCAAAAAAACAACGTCTGATACGATGAACATGGAGGTGTACGAAAATGGCATTTGAGCTTGACAGGATAGAGGATAAGATTGAATTTTTCGAAGCGGACCGGCTTGAGGCGCTCGAGAAAAAAATCAATGATCAAATCGAAGCCAATAAAACCCTGCTGCTCCGGGTGGCGTCTGTTTCACACCAAATGCAGTTTGACGCGGACGGCAGACCCCATTATTCCGCCGTCGTCCATTTTACGGCACAAAAATAAGCGGCACAGACGGCCGCTTATTTTTTATCGTTCTCGATCAATTCATACATCTTTGTGGGTTTCCAGCCTTTTCCGTCCACCCATGTCAAATAAACACGGTAGGTCGTATCGGCATTTTTCGCGGAAACCGTCCCGATCGCCTCATCGGTCGTTGCCCCATGCTCCAAAAACCAGACCGTCATATTGTCTTCCGGTATGCCTGTTGCATACGACAATGCCTTCAGCTTTTCCTTCCAGTCAAGGGAAGTGGATGAGGCGGAATAGACATGTCCGCCTGTTTGTTCGGTTCCGACCGGTTTCCAGCTGGAATCGGTAATGACTTCTTTCACATTCGGTTCATTGCTTTTTTCCACTTTACGGGTTGATTTTTTGCTGTCTTTGTCCGCCGTTTTTTTGGATGTATGAGATGATGTCGTTTCATGGCCGGACGAAGCAGTCTTTGTTACGGCCGCTTTCTTTTCTTTCGGTGCCGGTTTTGAGTTGTCGTTACCGGCGAAAAAAATGGAGTAAGCCACAATACAAATAAGCGCGATGACAATCACAATCAGTGTATTTAAAATGATGTTTGTTTTCCGCCGTTTTGACTGCTGCATGGCCTGTTTCCGTTCTTCACGGCTGTAAAATTCAGGCAAGGTCATCCCTCCACTTCATGGCCTTATCATACCACGGTTTTACCGAATCGAAAAGGCGCACAAAGAAAATTCGGCGGGCATGGCCCACCGCAATCTGGATGTGATAAGCGTTTGCATCAGGCCGTATCCTTTACAACATGCACCTTGGAACACCTGCGCACCCGCTCCGGATTATTGAATCGAGATGATTTTGACTCTCATATCCCCGCCCGGCGTCTGAACCGTGACTTCCTCTCCGACGCTTTTCCCGAGCAGGCTTTTTGCAATCGGGGAGTCGTTTGAAATCTTTCCTTCAAACGGATCAGCTTCGGCGCTTCCGACAATCGTGTACGTTTCTTCTTCCCCGTCCGGCAGTTCCACAAAAGTAACGGATTTTCCGAGCGATACCGTATCTGTCCCGTCATCTTCAATGATTTTCGCGTTGCGGATCATGTTTTCAATCGTCGTAATGCGGCCTTCCACAAAAGCCTGTTCTTCTTTCGCGGAGTCGTACTCGGAATTTTCGGAAAGGTCCCCGAAACTTCTGGCAATTTTAATCCGTTCGACGACTTCTTTCCGTTTGACCGTTTTTAAATATTCCAATTCCTGTTCCAATTTTTCTTTCCCGTCCTGGGTCATCGGGTAAACTTTTTCCTGAGCCAAATCCCTTCACTCCTATATCTCTTAGTTATCAAATGTGTATGCGTTTCAACATACAAGATGACGCTTTCTGCAAGCGGCTGTGTTTTTTCCACCATGTTGTTTAGCGCGCCGAAAAGATTCCGGCGCGCTCACCATGTATTCTAAATAATCGTATTACAAAAAAGACTTTTGTTCAAGGATGGATTGCAATTTTGTCACGACCAAATCAATCGCCACCCGGTTCTGCCCGCCTTCCGGGATAATGACGTCCGCATATCTTTTTGTCGGCTCGATGAACTGGTTGTGCATCGGCCTGACCACCGTAATATACTGCTCGATGACCGACTGGAGCGTCCTGCCGCGCTCTTCGATATCCCGTTCAAGCCGCCGGATGATCCGCAAATCGGCATCGGTATCGACATACAGCTTAATATCCATTAAGTTGCGCAATCTCTCATCTTCCAATACTAAAATGCCTTCCAAAATAATGACATCTTTCGGTTCCACATGGATGGTGCGGCTAGCGCGCGTATGTTTGGAAAAATCGTAAACCGGTTTTTCAATTGCCTCATAAGAAAGCAGTTTATGCAGATGCTCAATTAACAGGTCATTGTCAAATGCAAACGGGTGGTCATAATTTGTTTTCAGCCTTTCTTCAAACGGGAGATGGCTTTGATCTTTGTAGTAAAAGTCCTGTTCAAGCACCAGAATGGAGTGTCCCTTCAAGCTTTCGTAAATCGCCCGGGTTACGCTTGTCTTCCCGGACCCGGAGCCCCCGGCCACGCCGATCACAGCCGGCTTTCGTTCCATTTCCTTCACCTCTTCATACTGACTGCCAATCCATCTCCGACTGGGAAAATCGCGGTGATAAATTGCTCATGCTGCATTAACCATTCGTTGTAGCTTCTGATTTTCCGCACCAGATTGCTGACTTGCTTCTTTGCGATGAAGTCTTGTACCACAAGGCCTTTAAATAGCACATTATCCGTGTATACACATCCCTTTTCCCGCAGAAAAGGCGTAAACGAATCAAAAAATTTCCGGTACTGCCCCTTTGCCGCATCAATAAATATCGCATCGTACGGGCCGAGTTCCCTGGTCTTTTGGATGACGTCGGAAGAAAGTGCATCCCCTTTCAGCAGGCGGATCCGCCGGGATAAAGGGGTGCGGGCAAAATACGCATTTGCCTGGGCAACCCTTTCTTCTTCGCGTTCAATGGTGACGATTTTTACATCCTGAAGCGCATCTGCCATTTTCAGGGCCGAATACCCGATCGCCGTCCCGATTTCAAGCACGCTTTCCGGCTTTTGAATCCTTAACAACTGGCAGAGTGTTTCCATTCCGATTGGATCCATAATCGGAATATGCTCTGATTTTGCAAAAGACGCCATTTCTTCAAAAAGCGGATCTTTCTTTTGCATCAACTGTTCTATATACGCTTCGACCGGTCCGTTCATCGCTGGGCCCTCCGGCATAAACACATTTCCATAACTTCTCCCTGCTTCTCAAAAAAATTCCGCTTATTATCGTAGCACATTTCAAACGGGAAAGCGAATGTTTACCGTTTCGCCTTCGCAATGTACTTTTCCTTTAAAGCATTATGTTCCTTCAATGTCTTGGCAAAATAGACTTTTCCTGTATCCACATTTGCAAGAAAATAGAGGTAATCGGTTTTTTCGGGCTTGAGCGCAGCCTTGATCGATTGTTCTCCGGGACTTGCAATCGGGCCCGGCGGCAGGCCTTTATGTTTGTACGTGTTATAAGGGGAATTCACCCGCAAATCTTTATACGTCACTTTTTCTTTATGCCGGTTTAAAGCATACAGTACGGTCGGGTCCGTCTGCAGCGGCATGTTCTTCTTTAATCTGTTGTAAAAGACGCTTGAAATTTTTGCCCTGTCCGCTTTTTCAGTTGCTTCTTCCTCGATAAGTGAAGCCATCGTAAGCAGTTTGTGTGGCGTTAAACGGGCCTGTGTGCTTTGCCCGGCGTAAGCGGAAAAAACCGCATTTGTTTTAGCCACCATCGTTTCCAGTACGGCATCAAGCGGCACATGCTGATCATAAAACGAATAGGTCGCCGGAAAAAAGTAGCCCTCGAGCGGATGCCGGATCTGCTGATTGAAAACTTCTTTTGTCACAAGGCGCGGATATTTTTTCATCAAATGTTGTACAAAAGCAGGGTCATCTGCCCGCTTGAGCACCTCTTCTTTCCGGAAGGAGCTGTGTTTTTCGATGATCTCCGCAATTTCCTCAAGGCCGGCCCCTTCCGGCACGGTAAAGCGGATCATGGCAATGCCGCCTTTTTGCATGCTGCTGACGATCTCGCTCGTATCCATGGACGGCGACATTTGATAGGTGCCGGCCTTTAAACCCGACTGGTGGTGGGATTTCGCATAAATTGCAAAAGCCCAGGCATTTTGGATGATCCCGTTTTTTTGCAAAATATGCCCGATCTCTTTTACCCCGGAGCCGGGCGGAATCGTGACGAGTTTTGTCTTATGGCTTCCAGGCTCCACCGGTTTCAGCGCCGACACGTAAAAAAGGGCAGCCCCTCCAAAAACAACAACAGCCAGCATGATGATGCATGCGGCTATCCATAATTTCGGTTTCTGCTTCATTTTTTGAAGCAACAGTTGAAACGGATTTTTCTTTCCGGCCAAAACAGAATCTTCCTCTCAATAAGAAAAATCTTAAAACAAGTACAGAAAGCCATTTTCGACTTTTTTCCTGTCCATTATACTACAAATTTCGCCAAGTTTTATTTCATTTTCTTTTCAAAAGGGAAAGTCTTCCATTCCGGCAGACGGAAAAAGCACACGGTTTGTCCCGTGTGCATGTTCAAGATGCGTTTATGCTTCTTCTTCATCGAGAAACGTATTCAGCATTTCCTCGATCATTTCCCACTCTTCATCTGTTTCAATCGGCTGGAGATCCCCTTCTGTGCCGTCTTCATTTTCCACATAGGCGGAAGCATGAATTTCGATGCTTTCATCCTCGTCTTCTTCCGCACCAATCGGATAATACAGGACGTACGATTTTCCGAAATCTTCGGATTCAAACGTAAAAAGCACTTCATACAATTGTTCGTTTCCGTCTTCGTCCACTACGGTAATATGCTGGTGGTCTTCGTGGTCATGTTCATGGTTATGTGTCATTTCTTCACCCCGTTAAGTTTGGCTGTCAAGGAATCCTTGCAAAATTACACTTGCCGCCATTTTATCAATTACTTTTTTCCTTTTTTTACGGCTGACATCGGCTTCCAGTAATATTCTTTCCGCTTGTGCCGTGCTTAAACGTTCGTCCCATAAAATAACGGGCAGATTGAGCCGTTTTTTTAATTCTTCGGCATAAACCTTTGAGGCCTCTGCCCGTGGGCCGATCGTGTTGTTCATATTTTTCGGGAATCCGACGACAATTTTTTCGACGCCGTGGATTTGCGCGAGTTCAGCGACCCTGTCGAAACCGAATTTGCCCTTTGCTTCATTGATGGCAATCGTTTCGATGCCTTGGGCAGTCCAGCCCAGGGCATCGCTGACCGCCACACCGACGGTTTTCGAACCGACATCAAGGCCCATAATTTTCAATTTGATCCCCCGCGATGTTGTTTCAAATACGATTTGACCAGTTCTTCGATAATTTCATCCCGTTCCAGTTTGCGAATCATATTCCGGGCATCCTGATGGCGAGGGATATAAGCCGGGTCGCCCGAGAGGAGGTATCCGACAATCTGGTTAATCGGGTTATAGCCCTTTTCCTCGAGCGCGCTGTATACATGGAGCAAAACTTCCTTGACCTCGTGTTCCGTCGGTTCTTCCGGAAAATTAAACCTCATCGTTTCATCGAATGAGCTCATTATCGCAGCACCTCTCTACTAAAGCTTGGCTTTTTAGATGTTCCGGTTTACACAAATTTTGAAGGTGCATTTTCCGCTTTCTGCCTGAAAACGATCCGTGTAAACAACCAGCTTTGTTTCATTGTACACTACTTTTTGCTTGAATCAAACGGATTTTACCCATTCTTCTACAATTTGTAATGCGGCATCAATTTGTTCAGGCTGTTTGCCACCGGCCTGCGCCATGTCCGGACGGCCGCCGCCACCGCCGCCGCAGCGCGATGCCACTTCTTTTACTAGCTTCCCGGCATGGTACCCTTTTTCGACAAGGTCTTTGGTGACGCCAGCAATGAAGCTGGCTTTTCCGTCTGTCGCCGCAGCGAGGACAATAATGCCGCTTCCGAGTTTTTGTTTTAAATCGTCCGCCATATTGCGCAATTGGTTCATGTCGCCGGCTTCGACTTTCGCCGCGAGCACATTTATGCCGTCTACTACTTTTACGCGGTCCACAAGCGATCCGGCTTCGATATTGGCGAGTTTTGCGGCCAGGGATGCATTTTCACGCTGCGCTTCTTTCAATTCCTGCTGGAGGGCGTCGATACGGTCCGGCAATTCTGTTGGTTTTACTTTTAATTTGGCGCTTGCCTCTTTTAAAAGGTGGAGCTGTTCCTGCATCAATCCGTAAGCATATTTTCCCGTCACCGCTTCAATCCGCCTTGTCCCTGCACCGATTCCGGATTCGGAAACAATTTTGAACAGGCCGATCTGGGCTGTGTTCGAAACATGGCAGCCGCCGCACAGTTCCAGGCTGTAGTCGCCCATTTGAACGACGCGGACGATCTCCCCGTATTTTTCGCCAAACAACGCCATCGCGCCCATCGCTTTCGCTTCGTCCAGTTTTTTCAAATCCGTTGTAACCGGCAGGCTTGCCCAAATTTTTTCATTGACGATCGTTTCAATTTTTTCGAGTTCTTCTTCTGTCACCTGCCCGAAATGCGAGAAGTCAAAACGGAGGCGTCCCGGTTCGACAAGCGATCCCGCCTGGTTGACATGAACGCCGAGCACATCCTTCAATGCCTGGTGTAACAGATGGGTAGCAGAGTGGTTCTTTTCCGTGTCACGGCGTTTTGCTCCGTCCACCTGTGCAAATACTTCCTGGCCGGTTTTGATGGTGCCTGATACGACAACGCCCTGATGCAAATTTTGGCCGTTCGGCGCTTTCTGCACATTTGTGACCTCCACTTTCAGCCCTTCTGCTGTCAAGGTGCCATGATCGGCAATCTGGCCGCCGCTTTCCGCGTAAAAAGGGGTTTGATCTAAAATGAACTGGATTTCCTCTCCGCTGGCAGCCGACTCCGTGATGTCACCGTCTTTTAAAAGGACAGCGACATGTGCCGTCCCCTCCAGGTGGTCATAACCGATAAATTCGCTTTTCACTGTAATATTGCCGAGCACGCCGCCCTGGACGGACATCGATTCTGCCTGCTGGCGGGCGTTGCGTGCGCGTTCACGCTGCCGCTCCATTTCTTTTTCAAAGCCTTCATGGTCGGCACGGAGCCCCTGGTCGTGCGCATACTCTTCTGTCAGTTCAACAGGGAAGCCGTACGTATCGTAAAGCATGAAAATATCTTCACCCGGCAGCTGTTCCAGGCCGTTTTTCTTTGCCGCCCTAATCCGTTCTTCCAAAATCGAAAGCCCTTCGTTCAGCGTTTCCTGGAAACGTTCTTCTTCGGAACGAACCACTTTTTGCACAAAATCAGCATTTTTTTCCACTTCCGGATAATAGGAATTCATAATCCTGCCGACCGTTGGCACAAGCTTGTACATAAAAGCGCCGTGAATATCGAGCTGAATGGCATAGCGGACCGCCCGGCGCAAAAGCCTGCGTAAAACATAGCCGCGGCCTTCGTTTGACGGCAGTGCCCCGTCCGCAACCGCAAAGGCAACGGTGCGGATATGGTCGGCAATTACTTTAAATGCCGTATCTGCCTCTTTGTTTCCGGCACGGTATTTTTTACCGGAGATTTTTTCGACCTCTTCAATAATCGGCATGAACAAGTCGCTGTCATAGTTGGTATCGACCCCTTGCAGCACGCATGCCATCCGTTCAAGGCCCATTCCGGTATCAATGTTTTTCTTCGGCAGCTCTGGATACTCGCTGCGTGGCACCCCTGGTATCGCATTAAACTGGGATAACACGATATTCCAAATTTCAATATAACGGTCGTTTTCAATGTCTTCCTGAAGGAGCCGGATTCCTAACCGTTTCGGGTCGTATTTTTCCCCGCGGTCGAAGAAAATTTCCGTATCCGGCCCGGATGGCCCTTCGCCGATTTCCCAGAAATTGCCCTCGAGCGGGATAATATGATCCGGGGACACCCCGATTTTTTTCCAGCATGCAATCGAATCCAGGTCATCGGGATAAACGGTGACATACAGTTTTTCTTTTGGCATGCCGAACCATTTGTCGGAAGTCAGCAGCTCCCATGCCCAGGCAATCGCTTCTTCACGGAAATAATCCCCAATCGAAAAGTTGCCGAGCATTTCAAAAAATGTATGGTGGCGCGCTGTTTTTCCGACATTTTCAATATCGTTTGTCCGGATTGCTTTTTGCGCGTTGACAATGCGCGGGTTTTCCGGAATGACCGTGCCGTCAAAATATTTTTTTAAAGTGGCCACACCGCTGTTAATCCAAAGTAGCGACGGGTCATTGACCGGGATCAGTGAAGCGCTCGGCTCGACTTTATGCCCTTTTTCCTTAAAAAAGTCCAAAAACATGCTGCGGATTTCCGCACTTGATCTTTTCTTCATGAGAAAACCTCCTCTGTTTATTTATGAAAACCGGAACCCCCCGGACGCAAAAAAGCCCCCATCCCGGACAGGGACGAGAGGCTTGCTCGCGGTACCACCCTGATTAAAGGCAAAAAACGCCCTTCTCTTTGGGTGCCTGTAACGGGGCAAAACGGCAGGGTTTGGCTGCACTCCGGATTAGCGTTCTGTTATCCTTCATTTTGGAATTTCTTTCAGCCGCGGAAATTCCTCTCTGGGCCGTACATCACGGTTTAAAATGGGCGATAACATACTCGATCTTTCTTCGTTTTTTGATATGCAGTTCTATCAATAGGAACGGCCTGTGCTGCGCAATTCCCAAGCCCGGACAAAAATCCCTGTCCGGAAGCCTATTTTGCCCACAGGACACGTATGTTCATGGGTAAATTATAAAAAAGTTTACTCCGGTTTGTCAACTTGATTCGTGCGGCCTGAAAAGCGCAAAGTTTTGCGAGCATGGATGATGGCCACTTTCAGCACGGCAAGCGCCGGCACAGCGAGAATCAGTCCTGCGATCCCCGCGATTTCCTCTCCCGCGATCAAGGCGATGATGATAAACAGCGGGTGAAGATGCAAAGATTTCCCGACAATAAAAGGGGAAAGGATATTGCTTTCAATAAATTGCAGGACGAACACAATGATGACCACATAAAGGACAAATTTTAATGAAATGGTCGCCGCAATAACCGAAACGGGAATGGCGCCCAAAACAGGGCCAAAATACGGAATGACATTGGTGACCCCGATGATGATGCCGAGTAGAATCGGGTATTTCATGCCAAGGATGGCAAATGCGACAAAAGAAAGAAAGCCGATCAACAGGCAATCCAAAAGCTGGCCGCGGAGATAGCCGCCGATCGACCGGTCGACATCGCGAATAAATGCTGCAGCGGACGGCCGCCATTTTTCCGGCGTCAATGCCAGTGCTGCTTTTTTGACATGTTCAAAATCTTTCAGAAGGTAAAATGAAATAAACGGAATGACGGCAAGCGCAATGGCGTAATTGACAAGTTGCATCAGCATATTGATTGAATTTGAAACATTTGCAGAGAGCCATAATTCAAAGCGTTCAATGCGCTCGTCAATCTGGTCCTGAAGCCCGTCCGGCCAGTGCTTCATCGATGTTTGCAAGTAAACAACGCCGTCCCTGTACTGGTCTGCAAACTGCGGCAGATGTTCCGACAGATCGTTCATTTGGGCGATCACAAGCGGCAGCCCTCTGTAAATGCCGTAAGCGGTGCCGCCAAAAAACAAAATATAGATAATCAGGATAGCAAGCCCTCTCGGCAGCCCGTTTTTATAAAGAAATTCAACAAGCGGATGGAGGATGTAAGCGATAAAACCGCCGATCAAAAGCGGCAGGCATACCGCCAGTACGACGCGCAATACGGGCGCCCAAAAAGGCTTGAGTAAAAGCAGCACATATAAAATAATCAGGATAAATAACAGCCAAGACAATTTATACAGCCATGTACCGCGAAACCGTTGCATAAAAAAACCTCCCTCCTTCAAGTGTTTGCGAAAGAGGGAAGTTTATGAGGATTTTTATCACCGGTCCAATGCAGCAACCTTTCGGACAACCGAAATACGGAGGGCGCAAACACCTTATGAACGAGAACACCGGGCTTCGTGAAAAGGGATGCAGCGGGACAGGGATATCCGCCATTTGGCAAGATGCATCCGCGCGTTCCCTTTCGGCCGTTGGCGTCCGGCCAGGGAAACGAGACCGGGGTTTTTATCGGATAGGCGGTTTTAACGGAATGCCTTGCGCACCCGCTTTGCCATTTTCCGCATCTGCCGCCTGTCCGCGAAGCCATTTTTCGCCATTTGGGCAGCGGCCATTCCCGCACCAAAACCGACTGCAGCTATCATCATTTTGTTCATTTCCCCATTCCCTCCATTCAGCTGAGTTTGCGTGCTTCTTCCTCAAACAAATCATCCAAAGAGCTCAATGTGCCGTCTTCTTCCACCTGATGCGTATGGATTGTATTTTTTGCAACCGATAGTTCAATAAAACAGTTCCAGCAGTAATACTGGTTCACGCCGATTTTTCCGATGTCCTTGCTTCGGCAATTCGGGCATTGCATGGTAAGCACCTCGCTTTCAAGGTCCATTTTTGCTTACCAATATGCCCAATTTTTCCAAAAAGCATACGTCAAACCGGCATATATAGTTTGCCGGAGCGGACTGACAGCATGCAAGGAAACGGTTCCCAGCGTATGATCGTCCATTCCGGAAAAAATATAGGAAACCAACAGCAGGAAGTGACATGTATGCAAAACATTAAACCGCTTTTGATTAAAATCGCCGGGCATTTTATTTTTTTGTATTTGGTGCTCGGCTTCATTTACGGCATGTCTTTTTTCGGTGTGCTGTTTACAGCGCTCTTGCTTAGCGTGATTTCTTATTTTTTGGCTGATCTTGGCCTTCTTCCGCGCACAGCGGACTGGTTTGTACTGATCTTAGACTTTGGGCTTGCATTTTCTGTCATCTGGGGGATGACTCGGTTTTTCGCCCACAACCATTTGCCGGGGCTTCAGGTTTCGATCGGTGCTGCCGTCGTCATCAGCGTATTCGAACATTTTTATCACCAATATTTAACCGACTATGTGCTCCAAAAAGGGGTTCCGCGGCGGAGCAAAGCACAAACCCTCCGGTACGGCACGGAAACCGCAGAGGAAATCCGTCCGGAAACGGGAAAGAAACAGCAATAAGGGCTTGCCGGGATGTTTAAACCGGGGTTTCGCAAGCCCTAATTTTTTTGTTTTTCTTCAAAAGGAACCGGCGTCATACAGCGAAAAGCGACCGGTGATGACAGTACGATCGATGTGTTGATGTTTCCATAAGGGGTTAGCCGGTCAATCAGCTTGCTCAGATGGTCCATAGAGGTAACAGCAGCTTTCAGCAAATAGCTGACAGCGCCTGTCAAGCGATGGCATTCAACAATTTCGGGAACCTGCACAATCCATTTCTCAAATTCTGTATAAGTGGACATCTTGATCTCACTTACCTGCATGTAAGCAACCACTTCCCTGCCCACAGCTTTCGGGGATACCCTTGCGCTGAATCCTTCGATAATCCCCTTCTCCTGTAGCCGTTTCAACCGCTCCGAAATGCTCGGGCGGCTGAGGGACAATTTCTTCGATAAATCACTTAAAGTCATGCGCCCGTCCTTTTGCAGCATTTCAAGAAGACGAATGTCCAACTGGTCCATGAAAAAGCCCCCTTTGCAAAATGCAGTTTGCGATACGAAAACTTATTCAAAATAGAAAGGTTTACACCCGAAATTGATACAGTTTGTTATTTCGTTTCTTTTTGCCATCGTTTATGATGGATTCAGACACAAAATCTTATAAATTTTTAGATTTCACATGATGTTACCGCTTTCATTCTAGCACATCGTTTCTGGTGCAATAAAGTATTCAATTGCAATGATTTTTAGGCGGCGGTCCGGTGAAATGTAAACGCTGTCAAAATAAGTGCAGGAAACCTTTTCTTTTAAACTTTTATCACTATATCCACAGTGCAAATGGAGGTAATCTGAAATGAATGTAATCAAACCGCATATGCAAACAACGGAAACATTGCTCGATAAAATGCAGGAACATGAACAAATTGTTTTTTGTAATGATCCTGCGACAGGTTTGAAAGCCATTATCGCAATCCATAATACGACACTCGGGCCCGCATTGGGAGGCTGCCGCATGCAGCCGTACCGGACGCTGGATGAAGCGTTGGAAGATGTGTTGCGGTTATCGAAAGGGATGACCTATAAATGTGCAGCGGCGGATGTCGATTTTGGCGGAGGAAAAGCAGTGTTGATCGGCGACCCGTCAAAGGATAAAACCCCCGCCATGTTCAGAGCTTTTGGCCAGTTTGTTGACTCCTTATGATTGCCTGCGTCATCGTTTTAGCCCTATTAACGGCCATATCCATCTTTAAGTTTAAAAACGCCGGGGATAAAAGTGTCCAAATCAGCCAGGTCCAACCTGCCAGAAAACTTGATCCTTGAGCCAAACCAAAAAGCAGCGGGGCCTGCCGCTGCTTTTTGGTTGCTTAATCCGGTTGGGACGCAGTCTGTCCTTCTTCTGCGTACGTGTACGGGGTAATGCCCGCCATGCCAATCATCGGGTCGACCCGGTCCCAATTTTCTTCTGTTAAGGACAGGGCTGTCTCCGTCCCTGCCTCTTTTTGTGCCGTTTTTAATGCTTCAGCCAGTTTTTCACACAGTGTCGTCTTCCGCTTTTGGTCATCTTCCCTTTCCACACCCATCCGGAAAGCCGGTTCTTCGCCAAGCAGAATTAAAATTTTTTTGCTCCTTGTAATCGCCGTATACAGCAAGTTTCGGCGCAGCATCCGGTAATAGCTGCGGACAACCGGCAAAATTACGACCGGAAACTCGCTTCCTTGCGATTTATGGATCGAACAGCAATACGCAAGCGTAATCTGATTGAAATCTGGCTTCGTATACGTCACTTCAATCCCATCAAAAGAAACGATGAGCATATCTTGTTTTTCCGTATTTTCTTTTGCGGTAAAAAGCGAGACAATCTCGCCGATATCGCCGTTATACACCCCGTGTTCCGGCTGGTTGACAAGCTGCAGTACCTTATCGCCGATCCGGTAAACCGCGTCCCCGTGCTTCAGCTCTTTGCGGGCCCCGTTCTCATTCGGATTAAAAATATTTTGCAACAGGCTGTTCAGACGGTCAATGCCGGCCGGCCCCCTGTACATCGGCGCCAGCACCTGAATGTCTTTTGCCGTATAGCCTTTCCGTTTCGCGCTTTTCACCACTTTTTCCACCGCTTCCGCCACCTGCCCGGAAGAACAGCGGATAAACGAACGGTCTGCCTGCATTTGAAAAATATTTTCCGGAATACGGCCATTTTTAACATGGTGGGCCAGTTCAATAATCGAAGAACCATCTTTCTGCCTGTATATGTCTGTCAGCCTGACAACCGGGATGGCGTTCGATTTCAATAAATCTTTCAGCACCTGGCCTGGACCGACGGACGGCAGCTGGTCTTCATCCCCAACCATGATGACTTGGATTTCATCCGGCAGCGCCTTTAACAGCTGGTTCGCAAGCCATGTATCGACCATCGACATTTCATCAATGATGACAAGCTTGCCTTCTACTTGCCGTTCCTCTGAATCGTCCAGGTCCTCCATGCCGGTCATGCCGAGCAGGCGGTGGATCGTCATCGCCGGCAGACCAGTTGACTCCGCCATTCTTTTCGCGGCCCTCCCTGTCGGCGCCGCGAGAACAATCGGAAATACCTCATCTTTTTTATAGGTTTGCGGGTCAAGCGAGACGCCGTGCAATTCACCGTACAGTTCCACAATCCCTTTAATGACCGTTGTTTTCCCTGTGCCGGGCCCGCCCGTTAAAATCATCATCGGACTCATCAGCGCTTTTTGGATGGCTTCCTTTTGCGACGGGGCATACTCGACCCCGATCCGTTCCTCAAGACTGCCTAAAGCAAGCAGGAATTCAGATTCCGGGAACTGTTCCGCATACTCGGTTTGCGACATAATCCGCTCAATATTGGAAACGATTCCTTTTTCCGAAAAATAGAGGGACGGAAGATAGACTTTGTCTTCTTCCATGATCACTTTGCTCTCTTCCTGAAGTTTTACCAGCTCATTTTCAATCAAGTCCATCGGGATTTCAACATGCTGGTATTCTTCCAAAAGGGCTTTGACATCCTGTGCAAGTTCTTCTTTCAGGACGTACACATGACCGTGCTGCATGCTTTCCATTTCCAGCATGTAACAGCAGCCGGCCTGGATGCGGTGCGGATGCGTCCCGCTGATGCCGAGCTGCCGGCCGAGTTCATCTGCCCGCCCGAAACCGATGCCTTTAATATCATCAACGAGCTGGTATGGATTTTGCGCAATTTTTTCGAGCGACTCATCCTCGTAAACCTGGTAAATGCGCATCGCAATCTGCGGCCCGAAACCGTATTGTGCAAGTCCGATCATGACACGTTCAAGCCCCTGGTGTTCAACTAACGTATCATGAATCAGCTGCGCTTTTTCCGGTGCCAGTTTCGGTACCTCATCAAGGGCGGCGGGATTTTCCAATATTTTGCTGATCGCATTTTCACCGAGCACGTCAACGATCCGCTCCGCCGTTTTTTTGCCGATCCCGTTAAATAAATCACTGGAAAGATACTCAATAACGCCCTGCTTTGTATTGGGGATGTCTTTTTGGAAGCGGTTTGCCTGGAACTGGGGGCCGAATTTCGGGTGTTCCTGCATTTTTCCAAAAAAGGTGTACGTTTCCTGTTCATGGATGCGCGGAAAATAGCCGGTAATCACCGTTTCCTTATCTTCCAGCCCGATATTGGTCTCTTCCACCCGCACACGGATGACGGAATACAAATTTTGCTCGTTATGGAAGATGGTCGCGAGATGCTTTCCTTTTATAAAATTTTCCTCGTCCTGGAATAAATCCATCGCATGCTGTTTTTCCAATTTCATCACCTTACAGCGTTTCAATGTCTTTCAGTTTTTCAACCATTTTCAAGCCGTATCCCGAAAGCAGATGGCCCGGCTGAATCTCCACCGCTTTTTTGAAATAGCCGGCCGCTTTTTCCAGGTCGCTAAGGAACTGCATATAAATCGCGCCTGTATTGTATAAAGCATCCGTATGTTTTGGGTCCTGTTCCAGCACTTTTTGAAATTGTTTCAGCGCTTCGTCCGCGAAATTGGATTTGATAAGGGAAAGCGCGTACTGAAATCTCGCTTCCGTATCCCCTTCATCCAGTTCAACGCTCCTTTGCAAATACGGCATGGCAAAGCGCGGATTGCCGAGCATCATAAAACACATGCCGAGCATAAAATACGTATCTTTGTCCTTGAGCCCGAGCCGGATGGCTTTTTCAAAACAGCCGGCAGCCGCTTCATAATGCCCCTCTTCGTATTGGATTGTGCCGAGGCTGTAAAAAGGAGCGGGAAGTTCTTTCAATGCCAGCGCTTTCCGGTAAAAATTCTGCGCCTTTTCCCGCTCGCCTGCAGCAAGCAGCACATCGCCGAAATGGATATAGCCGACCGGATCGTCCGGATTGTCTTCGATCGCTTCATTAAACCATTTCAGCGCTTCATCATATTTTTTATCCTGCAAGGCTTTCATACCGCGTTCATGCTTGTTCATTTCGTACACTCCTGATTGATGATACGAGTATTATAACATAAAATGAATCCCTTCACTTTTTTAACGAACCCCGGCATTTTGTGAGAGCATGCTTTTGCACTTTCCCCACCCGGTCCAGAACATGGTCTTCACTGGCTGTGTGAAGGATGAGGCGATTTTTACAGCTGTGCGCAATGCGGTCGGTCCGGGTGATGGTTTTTTCGAGCTGTGTGAAGGAGCACCGCCCTTTTCCTGTTTCATGTATAAACCTGTACTGCGATCATGGCGAGCTCCCCGTTTCCTTGTTTCCGGCAATCACATTCCCCTGTCCAACGGTTTAGAGCAGTGACCTGTTTGCCCATAAATAAAGCCATGCACACAATTGTGTGCATGGCTCCTGTAAGATCAGCCGACGTACATGAGCTGTTCTTCGTTTTTATAAATTTTATCGATCGTGGCGCCGCCGAGGCATTCTTCACCGTTGTAAAAAACAACAGCCTGGCCGGGGGTGACGGCGCGAACCGGTTCGTCGTAAATGACTTTGACTTCATCATCACCAAGCAGCTGGACCGTTACTTTCTGGTCCGGCTGGCGGTAGCGGAACTTCGCGGTGCACCGGAATACTTCAGGCGGCTTTTTGCCCGATACCCAGTTTGCTTTCACGCCGGTCATATAATCGGAGTAGAGGGCCGGATGATGGAATCCCTGTTCCACATAAAGGACATTTTCTTTCAGGTCTTTGCCGACAGCAAACCATGGCTCGCCGGAACCGCCGATCCCGAGGCCGTGGCGCTGGCCGATTGTATAGTACATCAAGCCTTCGTGTTCGCCCATCACTTTTCCGTCGAGCGTTTTCATCAGCCCTTTTTGCGCAGGCAGATAATGGCTTAAAAATTCTTTGAAATTGCGTTCGCCGATAAAGCAGATGCCGGTCGAGTCTTTTTTATTTGCCGTGGCAAGCCCGGCTTCTTTCGCAATTTCGCGGACGCGCGGTTTTTCGAGCTCCCCGATCGGGAACATCACGCGCGAAAGCTGGTGCTGCCCGAGCTGATTGAGGAAATACGTCTGGTCTTTATTTCCATCCGCGCCACGCAGCATTTTATATTCGCCGTCCCGGTACGCCACGCGTGCATAATGGCCGGTCGCAAGATAATCGGCACCGAGGTTTAAAGCATGTTCAAGAAAAGCCTTGAACTTGATTTCCTTATTGCACATCACATCCGGGTTCGGCGTCCTTCCCGCGCGGTACTCATCAAGGAAATATGTGAACACTTTATCCCAATACTGTTTTTCAAAATTAACGGCATAGTACGGAATGCCGATCTGGTTGCAGACGCGGATGACGTCATTGTAGTCTTCCGTTGCCGTGCAGACGCCGTTTTCATCGGTATCATCCCAGTTTTTCATAAAAATGCCGATCACGTCATAGCCCTGCTGTTTAAGCAAATAGGCGGCAACAGAAGAGTCAACGCCGCCCGACATGCCAACAACCACTCTTGTATCTTTTGGTGCTTTTTGCATAATGCCTCCTCTTTTCTATTGTTGCTGGAACTTGCGGACGATTTCTGCCGTTTTGCGGGCGGCCGCTTCCACTTGCTCAATCGTATTGGCAATTCCGAAACTGAAACGGATGGAGGTGCGGAGCCGTTCCGAATCGCGCCCAAACATGGCAACAAGGACATGGGAAGGTTCAATCGACCCGGCTGTGCAGGCAGAGCCGCTTGAAGCCGCAATCCCGGCAAGGTCCAGATTGACAAGCATCGATTCCACGTCCGTTTTCGGAAAACTTAAGTTGAGCACATGCGGAAGTGCCGCCTCCGCGTTGCCGTTCAGCTGAAATTCCACCTTTTCCTGCTTTAAAATTTCCATAAATCTTTGTTTAAAAGTGCCGTATTGCTTTGGTTTATCAGCAAGCGCCTGCTGCGCCCATTTGACGGCCTCGGCAAAACCGGCAATGGACGCCGTATTTTCCGTCCCCGGGCGGCGTTTTAATTCCTGTGCGCCGCCGAAGTTGCGGTTTTTCAATTTTGTTCCGTTCCGAACGTATAAAAATCCGATCCCTTTTGGCCCGCCAATTTTATGGGCCGAAACGGAAAGCATGTCCACGTTCAGGGCATTTACGTCGAGCTTCACATTTCCGTAAGCCTGGACGGCGTCCGTATGGAAAACGGCCGGATGGTTTTTCAGCAGCCCGCCGATTTCGGCAATTGGCTGGATCGATCCGACTTCATTATTCCCATACATCACGCTGACAAGAATGGTATCATTCCGGAGCGCTTTTTGCACGTCTTCCGCCTTAATCCGCCCTGTTTCATCCGGCTGTAAATACGTGACGTCGTACCCTTTTGTTTCCAAATATTCCAGCGGATGCAAAACAGCATGATGCTCGATTGCCGTGGAAATAATATGTTTTCCCTTTTCAGCGGCTGCTTCTGCCGTACCGAGAATCGCGTAATTATCCGCTTCGGTTCCGCCGCTTGTAAAAATGATTTCATTAAACTGCGCGCCGATGCTGTCTGCAATCACCTGGCGCGCTTCGTCCAAAATGCGGCGCGCTTCCCTGCCGAATGCATGAATGCTCGACGGATTCCCGAAATGGCCGGTAAGCACTTGCATCATTTTTTCTGCAACTTGCGGAAGGACAGGGGAAGTGGCCGCATGGTCCAAATAAATTTTCTCCACTTTTCGCACCCCATATCAATTTAAATATAATACATGTAGGCATCCGGTTCTGTATCTTCCCGGTATTTGGCCAGATCTTCGATGGTTGTGCTGTCAAGAACGTCCTTGACCGCGTCCCGGATCCGGATCCAGAGCTGGCGTTTCACCGGTTCTTCGTCTTCAATGCCCTCTACCGGCGTAATCGGGCCCTCCAGCACGCGGATCACATCACCGGCTGTGATTTGCGAAGGTTTTTGCGTTAAAACATAGCCGCCGTAAGCGCCGCGGATGCTTTTGACAAACCCGGCATTGCGGAGCGGGGAAATCAGCTGCTCCAGATAATGTTCAGACAAATTCTGGCTCTGGGCAATGGATTTCAGGGAAGTCGGCCCCTTGCCGTACCGCTTTGCCAGTTCAATCATAATGGTCAGCCCGTAGCGGCCCTTCGTTGAGATTTTCATTTCATTCCACCTCTTTCCGATTATTCCCGAAAAAAATTGTTAAGCCAAAAACGGCAGATGAGCGCGTAAAAAAATAAGCCCATTCATATAAATGAACGAACAGACTGGTCCCAAACTTAACATATTATAGCATATTTATCGGCATAATGCGAAACAAGAGCGGCTTGTGCAGTTCTGAAGAGTAAATTCATCAATTTTTAGATGTTTTATGATAAAATGACTTATCCACATTTAGAAAATTTTTCCATCTATTTTTTCTGCTTTCAAAGTCAAAAAGAGCCGAATTTGCAAATTTCTTTTTTAAAATTGTGGATAACTTCAAAAAAACCTTTTTTTACATCACATCCTTTGCTATAATATAACCATTAAGTAAACCTTACTTGTATTGGCTTACTTAAATGGGTGAAATCCTCGTCTGTTAAAATGCGTGTCCGAAACGATTCCAACAGATTTGAGGATTTTTCTTTTGCCGTTTTTTTGAGTGCTTTTAAGATTGACGAACCTTTTTCAAACAGCTGTCTAATAATATCTGTTATTTGAACTAATAAATAATGATTTTTCATGGCTGTGTAGTTTTGGCTATTGGCATGTTCTATATTGTAACGATTATTTTTTTGTTCGTTAAATCCTTGATTTTCAATCTTCCAGCGGCTTCTTCCTGCAGCGATGAGTCGTTCCACGTTCTTTTTCGTGATTTTAATATCCGTTATAAATACATACTCTTTCGATTTCCCATCCTCTGTTTTCATTGTGGCCTCCATCAGATTGACCGTTCTGTCTTTGTAGGCAATATCATTCACCCAAACTAATGAATTCTGATCCTTACTTTGTTCCAGCTCTTTTATTGCCTTAAACTCCGTCGAGATACTTTTAATTCTCCCTTCCTTAAATCTGCATATATATTTCCATTTGTGCGCCCTGCACAGATTAAATACCGTTTCACATGCATAGAGACTATCTCCCAAGATACAAATCGGTAGTCTTTTAAATATTTTTTTTATTTTCTTTGCCAGCCTGTCGAAGGCTTTTAATTCACAATCTTGCTTAGAAACATTTTCTGATTCATTTTCGATAAATTCGGAGGCAATACTGAAGACCATATCCCCCACGACAAGCTTGGCTTCAAGTACATGGTGCATATAAAGTACGTTCGTTTCTCCTGTTTCTTTATTTGTATATGCCCGTCTCAGGCAGTGTTTACAATGTTTCTCATGAAAGGTGTGTAATCCAGTTCCATCAATGATGACACCCCAGTACTTTCCTTCAATTCGATAAGACTCGAGAGACCTTTTTTTCAATAATTCTTTAATCATATACGTTCTAATTTTTTCTAATTCATTTACATCTAAGCCAGATAAAAAGTCGTTAATTGTATCATAATGTGGAAGTTCTTCAAGAGAATCTAAGCCTAACACCTTCCCTACATTTTTAATACATTCTTCTTTATTAAAACGCTCACTCATGTTTCTCATGGATTTTAGGCCGGTCATATTTTTCAACATCATCGTAAATAAAAGGACCTCTGGACCATAAGTGATATAGCTTTGATGTCGGTGGTCTGCTACCTTTTTTAGGTTATTCATCAGGTCTTTGAAAAAATGCTTCTGAATTTTAAGGAACTCGAAAAAATAATTTGCTTCTTTTTCACGATTTCTTTTTTCTTTTCTAGTAACCAAAATAAAAACCCCCTCAAAACAGCCAAGTTTAATTAGGGCTTGCTGAACGAATCAAATTTTAGCTTGTATTCGACTTGTCACTAAGCCATGCCAAAATATTCGTCCAGCAAGCTCTAATTATTTAAATTATTACATATTTGGCCGCTTTTTTGGGAGGTATATTTAAATTATCACGAAAAATTTTTACTCCTCAGAGCTGCGGCTTGTGAATGCTACTTTAACTTGAAAAACATCATTGAAAACAGCAAAAAGCCCCCTGTCATTCATGGAGGCTATAGAGGGTATTTTGTTATGTTTGATTAAGGCTAATTTTTGCATTTTTTTCGCAAGTTTCATAATAAAATCATCTTTTAATCTTTGGTTTTGTCATATTTGGAAACACTTCGTTTTCTATCTGACTTTATTTGGTGCTTCAATTCATTTTTATACGTTTTCATGACGGAAGAATGATTAACAGAAGAGGATTCGATTGTGTCACTTGTGTCCGTATCGTCAATTCCTGAAACCTCTGTATTTGAGTTGGGGCCTGAAACAAGTAAAGAACCATCATCTTGTGCATATGCTAAAAATACATAAGATTGGCCAACTTCAGGAAGCACATCATCATCAAATGTTACGATTGAACTCCCATCTTTCGAAATGCCGCCAGCTTTTTGAAGAGGAATCGGTTTGTCAGTCTCTAGTTCACCTTTCATATTTTCCAATACTGTTATTTTGTAATTGGTATAGGGTGTGGAAATTTCCTTCGTACCCTCTTCTGTTTCAATTTGTGTTGTATTTTTATATGCCGTACCTGTTTTCTCCTCAACGCGTGCTAAAAATACATAATCGGCGTCCCCGACAGTTTCTTCAGGATGATCCCTATTAATTGAAAAAGTACCGTCCATCTGCACTTTTTTAGGATGTTTGCTCGTTTTATTGGTTGCAGAATGATGAGAGCAAGCCCCTATCGCCATTGCAGCAATCAATACCAGAACGACCACCAATGGAAGCAATGTTTTTTTCTGTGAAAAACTCATTCTGAATCACTCCTTTGATTTTAGGTTCTTTTAGCCGACGAAGTGTAATGCGCTTTCATTAGCGTTTAATGTTATTCTGGCTGTTTCGTATTTATACATCATGTCACTGCTCGTATGATGTTTCAAGCCTAAAGCATGTCCAAGTTCATGGGTCGCGACATATTGTCTTTCTTTAGAGCTCAGATCAGACATTACCGTCTTGTTGAAACGAATTGCTCCATCTGAAGAAGTATAAGCACAGGTGGAAGAGTTCTCCTTGTAATCTGAAATAGCCACATCTTGTATAACAGAAGCAGAATCGTGTCTAATCACACCACTTTTATAATCATTCCATGTATTTACTCCCTTTTTGAAATAAGATGAGGAAGTGGAAGACCCATCCCAGTCTAGATGCCCTCCTGAATGAACTAGCCACCAACTCTATAATTTTACTGTTGCTGCTATGTGAAGGAAGACCTTCGTTTTTGCTTGCTTTCTTAACATAGACGGCCTCTAGGTGAAGAAAGGCCTTCTTTTTTCTGCGCTTCCTTAACGTAGACGCCCTCTATATAAAGAAAGGTCGCATTTTTTCCGTGCTTCCTTAACATAGACGCACCCTATGTTAAGGAAGAGCCTCGTTTTTGCTTGCTTCCTTAACGTAGACGGGCTCTAGGTGAAGAAAGGCCTTCTTTTTTCCGCGCTTCCTTAACGTAGACAAGCTCTAGATGAAGGAAGGACGCCTTTTTTCTGCACTTCCTTAACATAGACGCGCCCTATGTTAAGGAAGGACCTCGTTTTTGCTTGCTTCCTTCACGTAGACGGGCTCTATATGAAGAAAGGACGCCTTTTTTATCTTCCCCATCTGCTGGCAGGTCCTGTTTATCGGTTTTTCGTATATCTGCCACCGAGCAGGCGGGAGATGAATACTGGCAGGCGACAATTGGTATGGATAAAGACGTTTCGAAGGGGGCCCGTCTTTCAAAAATCCGGCTTCATTCGAAAAACACCATCCGGTTTTCCCCGGATGGTGTTTTTTACTGTGCCGTATAACCCCCGTCTACATGGAGGTCCGTGCCGGTAATAAACGATGCGTCATCGCTTACAAGGAACAAGACGGCTTTCGCCACTTCTTCCGGCTTGCCAAGTCTTTTCATCGGATTGTGGTCAATGGTTTCCTGAATTTGTTCTTTTGTGAAATATTTCAGTGCCGGCGATTCTGTTGTACCCGGAGAAACGCTGTTGACGCGGATGCCCTGTTTGGCATACGTAACAGCTTCCGCCCGCGTCAAATTCACAACCGCAGCTTTGGCGGCGGAATAAGCCGCACTGTTGGTAATCCCGACGTGGGCCATAAAAGAGCCCATGTTGACAATCGCGCCTTTTCCGTTTTTCAGCATGTACGGGATCGCATATTTATTGGAAAGCATGACACCGGTTAAGTTAATGTCCAATACTTTTTGCCAGTAGTCCTGGTCGAGTTCATGAACAGGCCCGTGCTTTTCCGGAATCCCGGCACACGCAACCAGAATGTCAAGCTTCCCGTAAGTATCCGTCGCCTTCTCCATTAAATGCCTGACACTGTAATAATCGGAAACATCACAATGAACAAAAAGCGCTTCCCCACCGGTTTCTTTGATTTTGTCGGCAATTTCCATCTTGGATTCCGCCACATCCCCGATGACGACTTTCGCACCCTCGTTCGCAAAAAGCCAGGCCGTCGCTTCCCCGATTCCGGAAGCGCCGCCTGTAATGACCGCAACTTTATTTTTCAGTCTCACCGCGTTCACCTTCCTATGTCAAATCATACAAAAACCACGCACGGCCGGATTTCATTTTTTTCCGCAGCCGTTTATGGCGCCCATTTTCCTAGCCTACAATCATTATATCAAAAAAGCAACAATGTACAGCCGGGAAAACTGAAAAATACAAAAAGCCCCCATCAATGCTATTCCCTTTAAACCTACGCCCGAAAAACCTGATTGCTTCCCGCATGTCCGTGAAATCTGTTAAGATAAGGATACGAAAACAGGTTTGGAGCGATTAAAATGAAAGACGAACCGCTTGCCTACCGGATGCGGCCGCGCACGATTGATGAAGTGATCGGACAGGAGCATCTCGTCGGCAAAAATAAAATCATATACCGGATGGTCAAAGCGCGCCAGCTTTCTTCCATGATTTTGTACGGGCCGCCGGGCGTTGGGAAAACGTCGATTGCCAGCGCGATTGCGGGAAGCACCAAATATGCATTCCGTACGTTAAATGCCGTGACGAACAATAAAAAAGATATGGAGATTGTCGCCGCCGAAGCAAAAATGAGTGGAAAAGTCATTTTGCTTCTCGATGAAGTCCACCGGCTCGACAAAGCAAAACAGGATTTTTTGTTGCCGTATCTTGAGTCCGGCATGATCGTCCTGATCGGGGCCACAACGAGCAACCCGTACCATGCCATTAACCCGGCGATCCGGAGCCGCTGCCAGATTTTTGAGCTTTTCCCTTTATCGCTTGATGAGATCAAGACGGCGCTTACCCGTGCCCTTGATGATGCGGACAGGGGCCTTGGCAAATACAAAGTGAAAATAGATGAAGCGGCTTTCAACCATTTTGCGCAAGGATCGAACGGCGATGTGCGCAGCGCGTTAAATGCGCTGGAACTGGCCGTGATTTCAAGCGAACCTGATGATGACGGCGTGATCCACATTACGCTTGCCATTGCCGAAGAATGCCTGCAGAAAAAAAGCCTTGCCCATGATAAGGACGGCGACGCGCACTACGATGTGCTGAGCGCTTTTCAAAAATCGATTCGCGGCAGCGATGCCAATGCCGCCCTCCATTATTTGGGCCGGCTGATCGAAGCCGGGGACTTGCCGAGCATTGCGCGCAGACTCCTTGTGATTGCTTACGAAGACATCGGCCTTGCAAGCCCGCAGGCCGGCGCGCGCACCCTTGCCGCCATCGAAGCGGCAGAACGGCTCGGGTTTCCGGAAGCGCGCATCCCGCTTGCAGCTGCGGTCATCGAATTATGCCTGTCGCCGAAATCGAATTCCGCGATCATGGCAATTGATGCCGCCCTTTCCGATATCCGTGCCGGAAAAAGCGGCGAAGTGCCCGCCCATCTGAAAGACGCCCATTATAAAAGCGCAAAACAGCTGGGACGGGGCATCGGTTACAAATACCCGCATGACTTTGAAAACGGCTGGGTCAAACAGCAATATCTTCCGGACACCCTAAAATTTGCCCATTATTATGATCCGAAAAAAACGGGCAAATTTGAGCAGGCACTTGCTCAAGTCTATGAAAAAATTGAGCGGAACCATAAGCCGTAAAAAAAGAAAGCATCCCAGATGCTTTCTTTTTTTCAATGTTCATCTTTTACCCTTTTTACCGGGATGTCTTTCAAAATGTCGCGGACAACGAAACTTGCCATAAACAGCCCTGCAGTGGACGGAACAAACGCATTGGATGATGGTGGCATTTGCGCTTTGCGGGTTTCGGCTTCATCATTACCGACCACTTTGCGGACCTCTTCGCGGATGACGATCGGGCTTTCGTCGGAAAACACGACCGGAATGCCTTTTTTGATGCCTTCTTTGCGCAGCTTCAGGCGCACAACGCGGGCAATCGGATCGGTGTGCGTTTCGGAAATGTCTGCGATGCGGAGGCGTGTCGGGTCCATTTTATTGGCCGCCCCCATGCTGGATATAATTTTGATCTTCCGTTTCAGGCATTCTTTCATTACATGCACTTTGTAAATAATCGTATCACTTGCATCCACCACATAGTCCGGCTTGTAAGAGAAAAACTGTTCAGCCGTTTCTTCCGTATAGAACATTTTTAAAGAAATCACGTCACAATCCGGATTGATATCGGCAATCCGTTTTTTCATCAAATCGGCTTTCGCCTGCCCGACAGTGGAAAGCAGCGCCGGAATCTGGCGGTTAATATTTGTAATGTCAACATCGTCTTTGTCAACAAGGATTAACCTTCCGATTGCCGACCGGGCCAAAGCTTCAACCGCAAACGAGCCCACACCGCCGACACCGAGAACAGCAACGGTGCTGTTTTTCAGCTTTTGCAGCCCTTCCTGCCCGATTGCCAATTCATTCCGTGAAAACTGATGCAGCAATTTTCTCATCTCCAAACATACTCATTTCTTCCCTAGATTATCCAAAAACGGCCCGGAAAGCAAACCTTTATGTTCAGCTGCTTGCAACCGGCTTTTCTGTTTTTTTATCCCTGTATACGCTCGAAAGCAATGTTCCGAAAAAAGAGGCCAGCACCTGCTGAAAAAGCATGCCGGAGATGACCGGCAGCACAACCTGGGCCGGGAAAAAGGTGACTGCGATGACAGATCCGGCACTGATATTGCGCATACCGCCGCTGTACGTTAATGTCACGATCATGCCGCGGTCAAGATGGAACAAAGCGCCGATCAGCCAGCTTAATAAATAGCCGCAAGCCGAAATGAACAGCACAGTCAGGATAATAAACAGCACATGGGCATCTATTCCCCTGAGGTACGGCGATACGACCCCGCCGTTGATCATGACAACAAGAAATATGCCGATTTTGGAAAACGGGGAAAGCACTGAAGCAGCCTTCCGCTGGGTTTCAAGCTGTGTAAACTGGCTGAACAGGATGCCGAGCAAAGACGGGATGACGATCATCGTAAAAAGATCCTGCATGAGCGGCCCAACCTCAATATGTACATTCTTGCCAACAAACAAGAGCAAAGTAAGCGGCACAACAACCGGTGAAAGCAGGGTATCTATCAAAATGACCGTTAAAACAAGCGGGATATTCCCTTTTTGCATCATGACCCATACAAAGCTTGTCACACCTGTCGGAATGGCGGCCGAAAGCAAAAACCCGGTTGTCGTCAGCGGGTGCCCGGGAAAGAGCAAATGCCCCGTTCCGTACGCAAACAAGGGCATGAATAGATGCAGCACCCCTAAAGCAAGCAAAACCGGGAACGGATGGCGGACAACCGCCCCAAGCTGCTTAAAGGTTGAGCCGATGCTCCCCGTAAAAGTCATAAAAGCAAACAGCCACGGTACTAAAAATAAAAGGCCTGTCAGCCGGTGCCCGAGCACCATCCCGATGATCAAGCTTCCCGGGATAAAAACCGGCATCATTTTGCCAAGGAAACGGTTTGCGCGATCAAAAAACGAAAAACACACAAAAATTCCTTCTTTTCCAAAAATAAAAACCCTCTTTTTCTAAAGAGGGAAAGGAGTAGAATGAGCCCCGGACGTGCCGTTCTTGCAATCCTCTGTTTTGATCCCGCTCTCGAGCAGGTGGGTGCCCTGCACCAGGCTTTATGCGTCCCCGCAAAGGGCATGCACGCCGTCTGGTGACTCCGGGCCCCCGATAATGAAGTGTTCGGTCAAAACGATAGGAACATATACGAACACCCCAGGACTCATTCAACTTGTTTATATCATAGCATTTTTTTCACCCGTTTTCAAACGAAAAAAGGCTCGCAGGCGGTCCGCATTTTTCCCGTTCTTACGGGATAGCGGCAGCGGACGCGTTTCTTCGCGAAGCGGCTGGAAAAATTTTATGCCGCCCCTTTTCCGGGTTTCGATCTCATTTTTTTGCTTTTAATTTCAATTGCAGCTCATCCAGCTGCGCTTCGCTGACCGCACCCGGTGCATTCGTCAGCAGGCAGCTGGCGCTGGCTGTCTTCGGAAATGCAATCGTGTCGCGCAAGTTGCTGCGGCCGGCAAGGAGCATGACAATCCGGTCAAGGCCGAGTGCGATGCCCCCGTGCGGCGGCGTGCCGTAATCAAACGCATCAAGCAAAAAGCCGAACTGGGACTGTGCCTGCTCTTTTGAAAAGCCGAGCGCCTTAAACATTTTTTCCTGGACATCCCGTTTATAAATCCGGAGCGATCCGCCGCCGAGTTCATACCCGTTCAATACAATATCATAGGCCTGCGCCTTTACGCTTGCCGGGTCGGTTTCCAGCTTCTCAATATCTTCTTCAAACGGCATCGTGAACGGATGGTGTGCTGCCGTATAACGCCCTGCTTCTTCGTCATATTCCAAAAGCGGCCAGTCCGTTACCCACAGGAAGTTGAATTTTGACTCGTCAATCAGGCCGAGTTCTTTGCCGAGCTTGTTTCTTAGCGCCCCGAGCGCATCGGCAACGACTGATTTTTTATCCGCTACAAACAGCAGCAAATCGCCCGTTTCTGCATTTGTAGCGGCCGCTAATTGCGATTGTTCCGCTTCTGTAAAAAATTTTGCGATCGGGCCCTTTAACCCTTCGTTTTCCGCTTTTAGCCAGGCAAGGCCTTTCGCGCCGTAACGTGCGGCAAATTCGCCGAGCGCGTCGATGTCTTTTCTTGAATATTTGCTTGCCGCCCCTTTTGCATTGATCGCTTTTACTTGCCCGCCCGAGGTAACGGCAGACGCGAACACTTTAAAACCGGCGTTTTGGACGATTTCGGAGACGTCCACCAGTTCCATGCCGAAGCGGGTGTCCGGTTTATCCGATCCGTACCGGTTCATGGCTTCCTCGTAGGTCAGCCTTGGCAGCGGCGTTTCAATATCGATGTTTTTCACTTCTTTCATCAGCCGTTTGATCATTTTTTCTGTCATGGTCAAAATGTCTTCCTGGCTCATGAAACTCGTTTCAATATCAATTTGCGTAAATTCCGGCTGCCTGTCTGCACGCAAGTCTTCATCACGGAAACAGCGGGCAATCTGGTAATAGCGGTCAAAACCGGATATCATCAAAAGCTGCTTAAACAATTGCGGCGACTGCGGCAAGGCGTAAAATTCGCCAGGGTGCACCCGGCTCGGCACGAGATAATCGCGGGCGCCTTCCGGGGTGCTTTTTGTCAAAACCGGGGTTTCAACATCGATAAACCCTTCTTCATCGAGAAAGCCTCTAATCGATTTTGTAATCGCATGGCGCATTTTCATCGTTTCAAACATGACCGGGCGCCGCAAGTCGAGGTAACGGTATTTCAGGCGCACGTCTTCCGCTACATCCGTCTCGTTTTCAATCATAAACGGCGGGGTTTTTGCGTTGTTGATGATCGCAAGGCGGTCAGCCTGAATTTCAATTTTGCCCGTTTTTAAGTTCGGATTTACCGTATTTTCGGAACGGGCGATGACTTTCCCCTCTACTTCGAGCACATACTCGTTCCGGACTTTTTCCGCAAGTTTAAAAGCTTCTTCAGAGACCGCCGTATTAAATACAACTTGGACAATGCCGGCGCGGTCGCGCAAATCGATAAAAATGAGGCCGCCCAAGTCGCGCCTTCTCTGCACCCATCCTTTCAGTACCACTTTTTCGCCAATCTGTTGTTCCGTCACATCACCGCAATAGTAAGAACGTCCTTCCATCATGCTTCCCCCCTGTTTGCCATATCTTTAAAAGCTGTAATAAATCCTTCAAGCGGCAGTTCTTTTTGTTCGCCTGTCGCCATATTTCTGACGCTTGCTTTCCCGGCCCGCAGCTCCTCTTCGCCGATGACCGCAACAAATGCGGCTTTCACCCGGTCCGCCGCTTTAAACTGTGCTTTCACTTTGCGCCCCAAATAATCCTGGTCAGCTGAGAACCCGGCACTTCTTAATGCCTGGAGCAATTTAAAAGCAGCCGGTTTCGTCTCCTCACCGATCGCGACCACATAGCAGTCCGTCCTGTGGCCGACAGGAAGTTCGATGCCTTCCGCGTCCAGTGCGGCAAGCAGCCGTTCAATGCTTAAGGCAAACCCGATCCCCGGCGTTTCCGGCCCGCCCATTTCCTGAACGAGGCCATTGTAACGCCCACCGCCGCAAAGGGTGGTGATTGCGCCGAATCCTTCCGCATTGCTCATAATTTCAAAGCACGTATGCACATAGTAATCAAGGCCGCGCACAAGCCCGGGGTCGATTTCATATGGGATGCCGAGCGTGCCGAGAAACTGTAAAACTTTATCAAAATAGGCTTTTGATGCATCATTTAAATAATCCAAAATGGATGGCGCTGTTTTCATAAGCGGATGATCATGGTCTTTTTTGCAGTCGAGAATACGCAGCGGATTTTGTTCAAGGCGTTTTTGGCAGTCCGCGCAAAACTCCCCGATATGCGGTTTGAAATGACTAATAAGCGCTTCCCGGTGCCTGAGCCGGCTTTCTTTATCGCCGAGGCTGTTGATCACAAGTTTGACATTTTTTAAACCAAGCTGTTTGTAAATGTCCATTGCGAGCGAAATGATCTCGGCATCGATGGCCGGGTCTTCGCTTCCAAGCGCTTCAACGCCGAACTGGACAAACTGACGGAAGCGCCCTGCTTGCGGCCGTTCATAGCGGAACATCGGGCCATTATAATACAGTTTGACCGGCTGAACCGCGTTTCCGAACATTTTATGCCCGATAAAGGAACGGACGACAGGCGCTGTCCCCTCCGGCCGCAGTGTCAGGCTGCGCCCACCCCTGTCATTGAATGTGTACATTTCTTTTTGGACAATATCCGTCGTGTCCCCGACCCCTTTTTGGAAAAGCTCGGTATATTCGAAAATCGGTGTCCGGATTTCCCGGTACTGATAGTTTTCACATATTTTTTTTGCAGTGTTCTCAATATAATTCCATTTTTCCACCTCGCCGGGCAGGATGTCCTGCGTGCCGCGCGGAATTTGAACGGTCATGGCGTACTCCTCCTTCTATTGCTGAAAAATGATGGGTTTTCATTTTCATCCTGCATGCCTAAAAATGTTGATATGAAGACGAGTATCCTCCTTCTCAATCAATGTTTATGTAAAATAAAAAACCCCCGGTCCCTTGTCTTATAAACAAGGGACGAGAGTTGAATTCCCGTGGTGCCACCCTAATTGAAGCGTCTGCTTCCACTTTTACAGTTAACGCCTGTAACGCCCGTCCCTACTGGATTTCCGTTCAGGACAGAACCTACAAAGTGTTCGTTCATTAAGCCGTTGTGCAGAAATGTTTTCAGCCCGGGACATTTCCTCTCTTTTCACACGGATCTTAATTACTCTTCTTTGTCATCGGTTTTGCCAATTTTACCATCTATTTTTATTATGTTACGCGTGGCACCGGCTGTTGTCAAGGCTGCCGGCAAAGTTTTTCCCCGATCTGCGTTCAGCGCCTGAAAAAGTTCGTTTTCCGCGGATCGGGTCTTTCATTATGAGCGCCCCAGTTTCTTTTTCAAAAGTTTCAGGTCCCCTTTTGAAAGACCAGTTTCAATCGCTGATTCAGCGTTGAACGCTTCCTGCCCGGCACTTCCCGGATCCTGGAAATTAACGCCGTAAATTTGATTAAATGCATTACCGGCTGTCCTATTTTTATCCGCTGCTCTCAATGCCGTTCACTCCTTCTCGTTCCATCATTTCTATTTTTCCCTTTTTTATTTTTTCTTACCCGCAAAAAGGAGTTTTTTTACGGAGCGCGAATAACAAATAGTGGACAATTTTCCGGACAGGGATGAGGGGTGGAGATGTGAAAAAACTTTTTTTCCGGCTGTTTTTCCTGGTGCTCTTTTTTCTGATTGCACCCGGCGTGATCCATGCGGGGGCGGAAGAGGCCGGGACGGTAACGGTGACGCATGCGGCTGTCTACATCCGCAGCGGGCCCGGGGTGTCCTACCCGATCGCAGGCAAAGCAGCCGAAAACGACACGTACACGGTTCTTCAAAAGGACGGGGATTGGTTTCAAATCCGCCTCCCGCAAGGAAATACAGGCTGGATTGCGGGCTGGCTTGTGGAAACAGGCACCCCTTCCGCAAAACAATCAAAACAAGGAAAACAAGGAAAAATCACCGCTGACCGCCTGCGCATCAGAAAAGCGCCGGACCAGTCTGCCGCAATCGTTGGCACGCTTGAAAAAAATGCCGTAGTCACGGTTACCAGGGCAGAAGGCGGCTGGGTTTATATTGAAAGCGGCAATGTTTCAGGCTGGGCAGACAGCCAGTATGTACAGACGGAAAAAAACAAAAACGCCGGGAAAATGGCGGAAAACAACGTAAGCGCCGCAATTGTTGCCGCCACAAGCCTAAATATCCGCCGGTCTCCTTCGCTTCAAAGCGGAACGGTAGCGACAGTAACGTACGGGACGAGACTTGAAATTACCGGAACCGACCACGGCTGGTATGAAGTTGAACTGGAAGACGGCACGCACGGATGGGTCGCAGGCTTCTATGTGACGCGCGAAAGCCAGGCAAAGCGCAGCAGTGAAGCAGAAGTGACCCTCCATTCCGGCACAAACCTTTACAAAAGGCCACAATCCGGCTCGGACACGGTGGGAACCGCCAAGGCCGGAGACCGTTTTCCCGTCGTTTCAGAAATGGACGGCTGGTATAAAATCAGGCTGGAAAGCGGCACTTCAGCCTATATTTCGGCAAAAGCCGCCCAAAAAAGTGATACGGCTGTAAAAAAAGGAATCAAGGGAAAGACGATTGTGCTTGACCCCGGTCACGGCGGAACGGATAATGGCACAACCGGCGCTTACGGCACGCTCGAAAAATTGGTAACGCTGAAAACGGCGAATGCCCTGTACGAAAAGCTGAAAAAAGCGGGCGCCCGGGTCATTTTAACCCGGAACAGCGATACGTACGTATCTTTGTCGGAAAGAACCGCCATCAGCAATACAAATCATGCCGATGCTTTTGTCAGCATTCATTTTGACAGCGCTGAAGATTCCCATACGCGCGGGCATACGACGTATTATTATCATGCGCAGGACTATGATTTCGCAAGGCTTGTCAATAACCAGATCACAAGCCGGCTCGGCACCGTTGACAGGGGCGTAAAATTCGGGGATTTCCATGTTATCCGTGAAAATACCCAGCCTGCCATTTTGCTTGAACTCGGTTATTTGAGCAGTCCGGCTGAAGAAAAGCATATCGTGGAGAAGTCTTTTCAAACGAAGGCAGTGGCCGGCATTTATAACGGGTTAAAAGCTTATTTTCAGTAAAAAAATGCCGGGGCATCCCCGGCATTTTTTTATTTCTTAATATTTGGCTGCGGCATTGCGCGTTTGATAAAGAACGACAAAATTAACGCAAACGCTGCGATCCCGGTCGCGACGAAAAAGGCATCGTTTATGCCGCTGATCGTCGCATTCACAACCGATTTTTGATACACAATAGAGGAGCCGAGCACTTGCCCGTACTGAGAAGGCAGCCCGGAAGCATGGGCCAGGCCCTGCCCGATGGCCGCGATTTTAGCAGACACATACGGGTTGATATTTGCAAAGGCATTGACGTAGTTTGCCGTATGGAAATCGGCACGGGTGGACATGACGGTTACGAGAAATGCCGTTCCGAGACTTCCGGCAACCGTACGGGCGGTGTTGGCCGCAGCCGTCCCGTGGCTGGTCATATGAATCGGCAGCTGGTTCATCCCTTCGGTCATGATCGTCATCATAATGAAAGACATCCCGAAGCTGCGCAAAACATACAAGAATAACAAGTGGCCGTAGGAGGTCGTCATCGACAGCTTCGTAAATTCGTAAGTTGTCCAGACGGTGATAATCAAGCCGAAGACAGCGAGCGGTCTTGCCCCCAACTTGTCAAACAGCCAGCCGGATATCGGCGACATAATCCCCATGACGATCGCCCCCGGCAGCATCAGCAAACCGGAATCAAGCGCAGTAAACCCGCGGATGTTTTGCAAATAAATCGGCAGCAAAATCATCCCGGCAAACATCGCCATATTCACCACCATGCTGACAATCGTCGTTAAAGCAAAGATATCATATTTGAATACACGCAAATCAAGCATCGGTTTTTCCGTCGTTAATTCCCGCCATACGAACAAAACAAGCGAGATAACGGCAATGATCAGGGAAATGACAACCTGTTTGCTGCTCCAGCCGTCATTCCCGGCTTCACTGAATCCGTACAGCAAAAAGCCGAAACCGAGCGTGGAGAAGATAATACCCGGAATATCGATTTTCGGGTTTGTCGTTTTCATGACATCTTTCATCCATGCCAAAGTGACAAAAATATCAATCACGCCGAACGGAATGACAATCCAGAACAGAATATGCCAGTCGTAATGGCCGACCAGCCACCCTGACAATGTCGGGCCGATCGCAGGGGCGAAAATCATGGCAACCCCCATCATCCCCATCGCGCTGCCGCGTTTTTCAGGCGGGAAGATGGTTAAGAACACCGTCATCATCAACGGCATGATGATCCCGGCACCGGAAGCCTGGACAATGCGCCCGAGCATCAGAATCGAGAAGTTTGTCGAAATGGCACACAAAACCGATCCGGCCGTAAAGAGGGAAACGGCTGTAATCAGCATTTTCCGCGTGCCCCATTTACTGATCATAAATGCCGTAACCGGAACAAGAATCCCGTTTACAAGCATATATCCGGTTGACAGCCATTGCACCGTATTCGCCGTCACATTCAAGTCGTTCATAATATGCGGAATGGCGACATTCAAAAGCGTTTGGTTCAAAATCGCCACAAATGCCCCGAGCATCATCGCAAAAACAATTTTCCCCCTGCCGTGTTCTTCCTCCACTTCCGGGGGAACAGCAGCTCGCCCGGGTGCTTCTGCCGGGCGTTTTTCGTCGTCCGTACGAGCGCGGCGCGTTTCCATTTTTTCAGGCTCTGCCGCCAATCCTTCATCTGTTTTTGCCGGCACCTGCGTTTCCGCTTTTTCAGGCGGCGCAGGCATTGTTTCCATTTCCGGCGCCCGCTTGTCAAGAAGCGGGCTTTCCATCTTTTTCTTCCTTCCCCTGTTCCTTAATATGAGATTCAGGATAAGAAGGACAATGATCGATAAAAGAACATAACCTGCGATAAATTTTCCCATCGGATTCACCTACTTATGAATGCGCACAGTCACGTTCATGCCCGGAACCAGGTCCAGCCCGCCATAGCTGTCAAGTTTGACTTTAACAGGAATGACCTGTGTTTCTTTCGTATAATTGCCTGAGCTTCTGTCTGTCGGCATAAGGGAGAACGTGCTGGCAGCCGCTTTTCCGATTGAATCGACGGTTCCTGTCAGTTTGGTGTTCGGATAGGCATCCACGTACACGTCAACGTCCTGGCCGGTTTTCACGTCATTAAGATCTGTTTCTTTTACTTCAGCAGTGACATACAAGTCGTCCAAATCATAGCTTTGTGCAAGTGTTGTACCGGCTGCCACATACGTATTCGCAACCGCGGAATTTTTCACGATCGTGCCGTCTGCCGGCGCTTTAATATCCATTTTCACCGTATTGGCGCCGTTTTGTACTTCAACGGTACCGACTTTATCCCCTTTGGTAAATGCCTTGCCTTCCTTACCGTCCCATGAAACGAGTTTGCCGGTTGCAGGAGAAGCGATGGTGACCGACTGGCCGTCAATATAGGCGTTATCGGTTGTGACATAGCTGACCGAGCGGTTGTAAAAATAATATCCGGTAAAACCGCCGCCAACGAGAATAACAAGAATAATAATATTGATCAAAATCATCCGTCTTGCGCTCATAAAAAGTTTACTCCTCCTCAGATGTTAAAATTTCCAGCATTTCGTTGTGGAGCCTTAACAGATTTTCCAACTCCGCTCCGTAACGTTCTGTAATCAGGTACATTTTTTGTTTCAGTACTGTATTGCCGCCCATAAACGCTTTGAGCCTGCTTTTCCCCTTTTCGGTCAGACAGAGGACAACGGCTCTCCGGTCATCCTTGGATGATACCCTGTTGACAAATTCCTGCTGGACAAGCCGGTCAACAATGCCGCTGACTGTGCTGTTCGTTAAATAGAGGCTTTCCGCCAGCTCATTTAATCGCATATTGGGATGAAGCGCGATGGCTTTTAGCGCAAACATTTGCATCGCGGTCAAGCCATGCTGTTCCGCCTCTTTTTCGGCCAAACGTAAAATGGCTTTATTCAGCCTGAAAAGCGATTTTAACAATTCATATGAACCGTTCTCCATGTATCCCCCTTCCTTTAACCCTTAAATGATTCTTTACGAAATAATTCGCATCCGAATTATTAACGCTATCTATCTTTGCATATCCAAAGTACAATTGTCAACTATATTACACTAAAACTTTTTTGGAAACGTTTTTATTTTGTGAAAAGAAAAAACCCCGGTTTTTTCGGGGTTTTGGCTGTTTATTTGCTTTCCAAAATGAGCGTAACCGGCCCGTCATTT
This sequence comes from Weizmannia sp. FSL K6-3076, assembly GCF_038007245.1. NCBI lineage: Bacteria > Bacillati > Bacillota > Bacilli > Caryophanales > Bacillaceae > Heyndrickxia > Weizmannia sp. FSL K6-3076. The sequence goes on from NZ_JBBOWU010000001.1 coordinate 2,000,393, forward strand.
GTCAGCCGGACATCCATCATCTCCCCGAATCTGCCGGTTTCGACATGGACACCCTTTTCTTCCAGCTTCTGATTAAACAGATGGTAAAGCTGTTCTGCCTGTCCGGGCTTTGCCGCCGCCATAAAATTCGGGCGCCGCCCTTTCCGGCAATCGCCGTACAAAGTAAACTGGGAAACCGACAAGATTTCCCCTCCGGTATCCAAAAGCGACAAATTCATTTTTCCCTGTTCATCTTCAAACACACGGAGATGGACGATTTTTTCGGCGAGATAGACTACATCTTTTTCGGTATCTTCGTGCGTTACGCCGACGAGGAGGACAAAGCCTTTTGTAATGCTTCCTGCCACTTCCCCGCCAACAGTGACGCACGCTTCCTTACTGCGCTGCAAAACAACCCGCATTTTTCTGACTCCTTTAACTCATGATCCTTCTGACTGAATAAATATCCGGAATATGTTTAATTCTTTCCACGACTCGGTGCAAATGGCTAATGTTCTGAATGGAAATTGACATGATAATCGTGGCCATTTTGTTGCGGTCACTGCGCCCGCTGACGGCCGAAATATTCGTTTTCGTTTCATTGACCACCTGCAGAACTTCATTGAGCAGGCCGCGGCGGTCGTATCCGGTAATCTCAATGTCGACATTATACTCTTTCCGGTCGGCCGCATCCGTCTCCCATTCGACCGGAATGAGCCGGCTTTGCGCCTCTTCGTTCTGCACGTTTGGACAGTCAGCGCGGTGGACGGAAACGCCTCTGCCTTTTGTGATAAAACCGACAATTTCATCACCCGGCACTGGATTGCAACATTTCGAAAGGCGGATCAGCAAATTGTCGACGCCCTTCACGGTTACGCCTGCATCCTTTTTCCGGTGCTTTGCGGCCGGTTTCTGCTCGGAGACAATCTCCTTAATCGCTTCTTCGGAGTCCCGCTGCTTCCGCCATTTTTCTGTCAGCCGGTTGGCGATTTGGCTTGCGGTAATCCCGTTGTACCCGACAGCAGCGTACATGTCGTCTTCATTGGCAAAATTAAATTTTTCGGCAACTCGTTTGATATTGTCGGCGGTCATCACTTCTTTTACGCCGAATTCCATCGCCCGGATTTCTTTTTCCACCATTTCGCGGCCTTTTTCAATATTTTCTTCTTTCCGCTGGCGTTTGAAAAACTGGCGGATTTTGTTTTTCGCCTGAGATGTCTGGGCAAGGTTCACCCAGTCGAGGCTCGGCCCGTATGAGTGTTTTGAAGTGAGAATTTCGACAATATCGCCAGTTTTTAACTGGTAATCGAGCGTCACCATTTTGCCGTTGACTTTCGCGCCGATTGTCTTGTTGCCGATTTCCGAGTGGATCCGGTAGGCAAAATCAATCGGGACGGACCCGGACGGCAGTTCAATGACGTCCCCCTTTGGCGTAAAGACAAACACCATATCGGAAAACAGGTCGATTTTCAGTGATTCCATGAATTCTTCCGCATTATTGGTGTCATTTTGAAATTCGAGAATTTCGCGGAACCATGACAATTTTTTCTCAAAAGACGTTTTCTCATTGACCGTTTTGCCTTCTTTATATGCCCAGTGTGCAGCAACCCCGTATTCGGCAATGCGGTGCATTTCAAACGTCCGGATCTGCACTTCAAGCGGTTCGCCTTTTGGCCCGATCACCGTCGTATGGAGCGACTGGTACATGTTCGGCTTTGGCATCGCAATATAGTCTTTAAACCGGCCCGGCATCGGTTTCCAGCATGTATGGATGACACCGAGCACGGCATAGCAGTCTTTGATGCTTTTGACAATAATCCTTACGGCAAGCAAGTCATAAATTTCGTTAAATTGCTTATGCTGCTGGACCATTTTCCGGTAAATCGAGTAAATATGCTTCGGTCTGCCAGAAATTTCCGATTTGATATGGATATCCGCAAGCCGTTCCTTCACTTCTTCAATGACATTTTGCAGGTACTGTTCACGCTCGGCGCGCTTCCGCTTCATCAAATTCACAATCCGGTAATATTGCTGGGGATTTAAATAACGGAGCGAGGTGTCCTCAAGCTCCCATTTGATGGCGGAAATGCCGAGGCGGTGGGCGAGCGGCGCAAAAATTTCGAGCGTTTCATTCGCGATCCGCCGCTGCTTTTCGGGGGGAAGATGTTTCAATGTACGCATATTGTGCAGCCGGTCCGCGAGTTTGATCAAAATGACGCGGATATCCTGCGCCATCGCGACAAACATTTTCCGGTGGTTTTCCGCCTGCTGCTCTTCATGCGATTTATACTTAATTTTCCCGAGTTTCGTCACCCCGTCAACAAGCATCGCCACTTCATCGTTAAATTCTTCACGAAGCTCGTCAAGTGTCACATCTGTATCTTCCACAACGTCATGCAGAAAACCTGCTGCAACCGTTGAAGGATCCATCTCCAAATCCGCCAGTATCCCGGCAACCTGAATCGGGTGAATGATATACGGCTCCCCCGATTTGCGCTTCTGGCCTTCATGCGCTTTACTGGCGAACGCACAGGCATGCCGCACCATTTCAACATGTTCGTCGTTTAAATATTGTTTTGTCCTGTCAATGACGTCCTCGGCGGTCATTATTCGGTCATTCGCCATAAAAAAATCACCTTTAAACTGGAATATATGAATTGATGATTGCAATATCATATTGACATTATTATCATGAAAAAAAAGAAGATTGTAAAGTAAATGACACAGAATGGAAGAAATTTGGCGAAAACAGCCGGTTTTTCCCAGTACGGACAAAACCGGCCCGTCATTTCATCCGGATGAAGGATAAATAAAGAAACCGACAATTTTGCCGATTTCCTTACAATTTATTCATTCTCGTATTCCATCAGGGTGAGGATATCATAGCCCTTCAGTTTATCGCGGCCGTGCAAATAATTCAATTCAATTAAAAAAGCAAGGCCGGCTACAACCCCGCCCAGTTCTTCAACGAGCCGGACGGTTGCTTCCATCGTGCCGCCTGTTGCCAAAAGATCGTCCGTAACCAAAACGCGCTGGCCCGGCCTGATCGCATCTTTATGGATCGTGAGCACCGCTTTTCCGTATTCGAGATCATATTCCGCACGGATCGTTTCCCGCGGCAGTTTGCCTTCTTTGCGGACCGGGGCAAAGCCGACGCCAAGTTCGTATGCGACCGGGCAGCCGATAATAAAGCCGCGCGCCTCAGGGCCGACCACGAGATCAATCTGTTTGTCTTTCGCATACTGGACGATCTGGTCCGTCGCATATTTAAACGCATCCCCGTTATTCATCAAAGGCGTCACATCCTTAAACATCACGCCTTTTTTAGGCCAGTCCGGGACGAGTGCAATATATTGTTTTAAATCCATTTTGCTGTTTCCTCCTCATACTGTACAGCAGGCTTGATCATTTGGTCAAACCACATCTTCAGCTCCTGGAAAGATGAGTACAGCAGGTCCTTTTCCATTTGATATTGTGCCAGTTTTTTTTGATACGTAAGAGATTCCTTTAAATCGCGTTTTTGTTTGGCTGCTTTCAGGGAAATAAATCCATCCTTTATTGTAACAAAATCAAGTTCAAAAAACACCTGCGAAATAAAATCGATGGTATTTCTCGACCAGCCGCGATAAGCCGCCAGCTCATCCCCGTGCTGCTTTAGGTTGAACGTTTTCCTTTTTGCAAGAAAAGCGTAAAACCATTTAAAATGTTCGCGTGTCGGGAACGTGCTGAAAAAGTGGTTCCCGGCATGGTAAAAATACGCATAAATCCTGGCCGGCGAACCGCCCTCAAGCAGTGCCGCCATCATCCGCGGGCCTTTCGGAAGATCCAGAAACACAATGTTTTTATTTGAAGGATCAAATGCCCTTGCCTCTTCCATTGTCGCAACCGACACAAGGCGGACGGAAAAATCCGGCAGCGGCAGGTTCCGCAATGTTTCTTTTTGGAAGACAACAAAAGCCTGGTCTTCTTCCGGGACGTACCGTGCCCATTGCTTTAAAGGCCTGTTGCCCCTGAAATCAAACAATTGCCAGTTTGTGATTTTGATATCCTTCACCATCATTTGCGGCTTACGGATATTGTTCCATTCGTTGATGGACAGCTCCCCGACAACCGATATGCAGGCAGAAGGGGAAATATGCGGGGCAAGATGCCCGAGCCCGAAGCCGATCCCATCGAGCGTTGTGCCGTTTTTAGAAAGCGTCAATTTCAAATGTTTCCCGTCTGCGCCGATCGCCCGGATTTGCGGGCATTCGGCCCCGTCCAGCAACAGAAGCGGCTTCGGATTCGCCGTGCCAAACGGCGAGAGCAATGCCATTTCGCGGATCGCTTCCATCCCCGCTTCTTCTATGGAAATTTCAGCGCTGATGTTCGTAACCGGCACAAACATCTCGTCCGGCAATGCCGCGGCCTGTTCGTTCAGCCGGCGCCGCAGTTCCTCCACATCGGATAAAGAAAGCGTCATCCCCGCCGCCATCGGATGCCCGCCAAAATGCGGCAAAATATCCCTGCATTTCGATAATTCGTTAAACATATGGAAGCCGTCAATGCTGCGCGCCGATCCTTTTGCCAGCCCTGTTTCCGGGTCAAAGCTGAGCACAATCGCAGGCCGGTAAAAGCGTTCTGTAAGGCGCGAGGCGGCAATGCCGATTACGCCGGCATTCCAGCCTTCTTTCCCGACAACAAGGACACGCGCCCCCTTTTCCACTTCTTCTTCCACCAGTTCGATTGCTTCATTTGTCATGTCGTTTACGATTTTTTGCCGTTCTTTATTGAGCCCGTCAATCGTTTCAGCGAGCATCCCGGCTTCTTCTGTGTCTTCGGTCATTAGCAGTTCCGCTGCCGGTGCCGCATGCTGCAGGCGCCCGGCTGCATTTAAGCGGGGGGCGAGCACAAAGCCGATGGTTTCTTCATTGATCTCTTCCTGGCGGATATCCGCACACCGGCACAGCGCCACAAGCCCCGCCCGCTTTGTCGTTCTCAACCGTTTGATGCCGTTTATGGCAATCAGCCGGTTTTCGTCCAGAAGCGGCACAAGATCCGCGACCGTCCCGATAGCGGCCAAATCTTCAAGCTGTTCCGGCACTTTGCCGTACAGCGCATGGGCGACTTTAAAAGCGACGCCTGCGCCCGACAGTTCCCGGAACGGGTATGTACTTTCCGGATGCTTCGGATGGACGATGGCAAAGGCTTCCGGCAATACCGGCCCAGGTTCGTGATGGTCCGTAATAATGAGCGTGATCCCGAGTTCGCGGGCCACTTCCGCTTCGTGGACAGCGGCAATACCGGTATCAACGGTAATGATTAGCTGAAAACCCTCTTCAGCCGCCCGGCGGAAAGCCGCTTCATTTGGCCCATACCCTTCTTTAAACCGGTCCGGGATATAAAATTCAGCATGGGCGCCAAGATCGTTTAAAGCGGCCATCATGATGGCAGTACTCGTTACGCCGTCCGCATCGTAATCGCCGAAGACGAGAACCGGTTCTTCTTTTTTAATCGCTTCGCGGATGCGGGCCGCTGCTTTTTCCATATCATGCAGCAAAAACGGATCATAATACGCTAGCCCTTCATGGAATAAAAAAGACCGCGCTTCTTCAACATCCGTTATGCCGCGGTTTACAAGCAATTTTGAAACAAGTGGCGAAACGTTCAATTGTTGCGAGATCGTTGCGGCTGCTTTTGGTTCCATTTCCGGCACCCGCCATCTTGTTCTTGACTGCAGCATATCTCCACCTCTTTCACAATACTTTATTATAACGTTTCGGCGGAAAACTGTCATTACAAAAAATGCAGGCATTTCGCCTGCATTTTTCTTATACTTGCGGTTCATCCGCGCGGGTACGCCGCGCTTTTTGAATGACGATGGCGCCATGTTTTTTCAGCTGCCGTTTTTTCAGTACAAACCAGATTTGTGCGGCAATGAAAATAGACGAGTATGTTCCGGTAATCAACCCGACAATCAGCGCGATCGAGAAATTGCGGATCGATTCACTGCCGAAAATGGCCAGGGCCACGGACGTCATCAGCACGGTCAAAACGGTATTGACCGACCGGGCCAGTGTCTGGCGGATCCCGGCGTTGACAATATCATGAATTTCCTTCGCGGTTTTAATTTTCCGCCGCCGGTTTAAATTGTCGCGGATCCGGTCGAATGTGACAATCGAGTCGTTGATGGAATAACCGACAATCGTCAGGACCGCCGCAATGAATGTGACATCGACCTCAAGCCTTGTGATGCTGAAAAAGGCGATCATGAAAAAGGCGTCATGGAAGAGTGCGACGATGGAGGCAACCCCCATTCTCCATTCAAACCGGAAGGCCACGTAAATAATGATGCAGACTGCCGCCAACAGCAAAGAATACACGGCGCTTAAGGCCAACTCTTTCCCGACTGTCGGCGAAACGGAGCTGATGCTCGGGCTCTTCCCGTATTTTTCTGTAAAATACTGGTTGATTTGCGTGCTCTTCTCTTTATCGCTGAACGAGCCTTTCACCCGGATCACGGCATGATGCCGGTTGGTCCCCTGCATCACAATATCTTCTGATTTCAAATGCAGATGGTCAAGGTCGCGCTGAATCTCCTGCTGGCTGAGTGCTTGATTTGAACTGACTTCAATGCGCGTCCCGCTCGAAAAATCAATGCTCAGATTCAATTTGAAAATAGACAGGAGAATAAACCCGCCAATGATCAGCACAGCTGAAATCGTAAAGAAAATGTTGCGGTGCTTGACAAAGTCGTACCAGTCAAATTTCGTTTTCAAATCATGCGTATCAATGTTTTCAGCAATATTGTGGATCGCCGATTTTTTCACGCCGAACCAGTGCGGCCGCTTTTTCAGGAAATTGCTGTTCACCCAGAGGCCGAGCAGCCATCTCGAGCCGTAAACCGCCGTCAGGAAGCTGAGCAGAATACTGATAATCAAAGTTGTTGCAAAGCCTCTGATCGAGCTTGTCCCGAAATAAAAGAGGATGACCGCCGCAAGAATCGTCGTTAAGTTGGAATCAAAAATGGCCACGAACGATGACTTGTTCCCTGCCCGGAATGCGGATTTCACGCTTTTTCCGACGCGCAGTTCCTCTTTAATCCGCTCGTAGGTAATAATATTGGCATCGACCGCCATCCCGACCCCGAGAACAAGCGCAGCAATCCCGGGAAGCGTCAGAACCGCGCCCATTAAACGGTAAATGAGCAAAATCAGGAAAATGTAAACGGACAGCGTAATACATGCGATAAAACCAGGAAAACGGTAGTAGCCGATCATAAAGAGAAAAATGGCTGCAACGCCGATAATCCCGGCAAGAATCGTGTCATGCAGCGCTTCCTGTCCGAAAGATGCGCCGACAGAGGTCGAATAGATTTCGTGCAGCTTCACCGGAAGCGCTCCTGCATTCAAAAGGTCTGCAAGATTGGACGCTTCTTTTACCGTAAAGTTCCCGGTAATTTCAACCTGGTCTGTGTTTAAAACAGAATTCACACTCGGATTGGACAAAAATTTTGGATTCTTCTTCGCCACTTCTTTTTTATAGGAATCGCCCTTTTGAAAGTCCATCCAGATGACAAGCTGGTTATTCGGTGCCATCGCCAGAATTTTTTTCGTGACGTCGGCAAACTTTTTCCGGCTCTTTAACTGCAGGACAACATCCGGTTTGCCGTTCTGGTCAAATGACTGTTTCGCTTTTCCCTGCACAAGGTCTGTCCCGTCCATCATCACTTTGTCATTGACGTCACGGAATGTCAGATTGGCAGTTGTCGAAAGCATCTTTCTCGCTTCGTTCTGGTCTTTCACGCCGGCAAGCTGGACGCGGATCCGGTTATTGCCTTCGACCGAGATCTGCGGTTCGCTGACGCCAAGCGCATTGATCCGCCGGTCCAATGCGGCAGCCGTATCCGCAAGCGCGGCTTTATCGATCTTCTGCCCTTTTTTGGCCGGTTCCACTTTGTAAAGCACTTCAAACCCGCCCCGTAAATCAAGGCCAAGGTTAATTTTTTTGACAATTTTATCCGTCGTTCCCCCTATTAATCCCGCAAACAGCAGGACAATGAGAAAGAAGGCAACGATGCGGCTCCTTTTCACCATTATGTACAGCCTCCTAGCGAATCAAAACATATCACATGCCAAAAAATACATGCGCCCGTGAATCATTTCTATTATGATGCAGGGCAAAAAGCGTGTCAATTTTTCTTATTATTCCGCATGCAGCCGTTTTTGCTTATTTGCCCGCTTATTCTTCCGTCTTGTCCCCGTTAAAAAGCGCATCCAGCTCCTTTTCGTCCAGCTCTGCAAACCAGTTTGGCGAACGGTAAGCTTCCACGGTTTTAAAACTCATCAAATCGCCGGGCTTAACCGATAAAACGTCGGAAACAAGCGCATACATACGGACATGCGCCGGATCCGGATTTTTCCACACTTTCCGGATTAAATATTCCCAGACATCCCTCGCTTCAATCGCGCCGTAGCCAAAGACGGCCAGTTCTTCCGCCTTGCTTTTTACGGCAGGTTCAAGTTTTTTATAGTATTTTTCATAAGGATGGCGGTCCTTCACACGCTCTGCCCCTTTCCTTAGGCATTGATGTATTCTTGTCCATTACCGTGCATATACATCATTGTATAGGAAAATTGCGGATTTGAGAAGGCAGGTTAACAGAATGTCCAAGTTTTTAAGGGGAACGATTATATTGCTCGCCGCAGGCTTTGTAACAAGGGTGCTTGGTTTTATCAACCGGATTGTCATTGCCCGGTCGCTCGGGGAAACGGGTGTCGGGCTCCATCAGATGGCTTTTCCGACCTTAATGCTCGTCATTACGGTAACCCAGCTCGGACTGCCGGTCGCGATCTCGAAATGTATTGCCGAAGCAGACGCCGTCGGGGACAGGGCGAAAATTAAAAAAATTCTTGTCATCTCCCTAACGGTTACCATTTCGCTATCGGCCATTTTTACGCCCGGGCTGATTTTACTCGCGCCGTATCTGGCTGATCATTTATTCACAGATCCGCGCGTCTATTACCCGCTTGCCGCCATCACGCCGATTATCCCGATTGTGGCGGTTTCCGCTGTATTGCGCGGCTATTTCCAGGGGAAGCAAAACATGAAGCCTTATGCCGTCTCGCAGGTCATCGAGCAAAGTGTGCGGATTATGCTGATCGCATTTTTTGCCAATTTGCTTCTGCCGTACGGGATTGAATATGCGGCAGCAGGGGTGATGTTTGCATCGATATTGGGAGAACTGTCATCCCTTCTTTATATGTTTACGATGTTTAAACTGAAAAAGCAGATTCGCGTCCGCAAACATTTTTTCAAAGCCGTAAAATCGGGGAAAGACACGTTTTACGAACTGATGCGCGTGGCGGTTCCGACCGTCTGGAGCCGGCTGATCGGCAATCTCTCCTGGTTCCTCGAGCCGATTGTCGTCTCCCACTGCCTTGCTCTTGCCGGTGTCGCTTCACATCTTGCGACAAAACAGTACGGTTCTTTAACCGGCTTTGCGATGCCGTTGTTGATGCTCCCGTCTTTTGTCACGGTTTCCTTGTCAACCGCCCTTGTGCCCGCAATCAGCGAAGCAAATTCCCGGAAAAATGCCAGACTTGTTGAACACAGGCTCCAGCAGGCATTGCGTTTTTCCCTTTTAACCGGCGGCATTTCGGTTGTCATCCTGTATGTCTTTGCAGAACCGCTCATGCAGGCGATGTACGGGACGGCAAACGGGTCACAGTTTATCAAAATCATGGCGCCATTTTTTATTTTCCAGGCATGCCAGGCGCCGCTCCAGGCCGCACTGCAGGCAATGGATCTGGCAAAAGCGGCGATGATCAACAGCATCATCGGAGCCGTCGTGAAACTGGGCACCATTTTTGTCCTTGCTTCCCGCCCGGAGTTCGGGATCAACGGCGCCGCGATCGGCATCATGGCGGGAATGGTGCTTGTGACATTTCTTCATTTTGCAACCGTTTTGAAAAAAATCCAGTTTACCCTGTATGTTCACGACTGGGCCAAGCTTCTGGCCGTTTCGGTCGTTTCCGGCGCGGTCGGGCACTGGTGGTTCACCGGTATGATGGCGCACGACGCATCTTTCCTGCGGCTTCTAGCGGGCATTTGTTTGACCGTGGCCGTCTATACGCTGCTGCTTATGATGACAAAATTGATCCGCCGGTCCGATCTCATGTATATTCCGATCCTCAAAAAATGGTTATAAAAAAGCAATAGGCCCTGCATGTTCCGGCCGGGCTTATTGCACATCATCCAGATCAATATAAAACGCGCCATCCTGATAACTGCAAAACGAAATCCGGGCGATATCCCCGTATCCTCTTTTTTGCAGCTCGCTGCGCAGCCACGCTTCGGTTTTGTTGCTTTTCTTTAAATTGCTTTGCTGGATCTTCCCTCCGACAATGAGCGGTTCCGTATAGGATGCCGGTTTGTTTTTGTTTTTGTTTTTTTTCACCACTGACAGCTGCCCGGAAGTTTCCAAAATCGCAAATTCCACATCCGCAATATTGTCAATATCTTTTGAACGGAGCTGCATTAAAAGGTCGTCAAAATTGTAACGTTGCCTGCGCATTTCCTTTTCATCGATTTTTCCTTTATTGATGAGAATGCTCGGCTTGCCGTCAATCAGCTTGCGGATCCGGCTGCTGCGGAGCGAGAAAAGTGCCAGCGCGATTTGGATGCCGAGCAGGACAACCATTGGCAAAAGGGTATTTACAACGGGCTCACTGTGATTTTCAATGGCGACGACCGCCATTTCACCGATCATGATGAACACAACAAGATCCAAAACGTTCAGTTCGCCAATCTCCCTTTTTCCCATTAACCGGAAAATAACAAGAATGGCAACATACATGAGCAGTGTCCGAAAAAAAATAATCAATAAATTTTCCAACGCCAATCCCCCCGTTCGGTCAAGGTCAAAATCATGTTTAGTATGCGCAGCCTGCGAAAAAACTATCTAAAAATCTTTTGCCCGGTTCTTTTTGCTGTTTCCAGGCATATGCTTGTACTGAGGAAAAAGCTTGTCAAAGGGGGAGAATGAAAATCGGAGCGCAAAAATACAGTATCGGCCTTGTTTACGGGCTGGGCGTCATTTTTGTCCTGCTTGCCATATCAAGCCTCGTGATTTCACTGATTCTGCGGTTTTCGGATATGACGGAGCATGCATTGCATACGGCGGTCACGATGATTTCTTTTTTCAGTTTATTTCTCGGGGGGCTCGTCGGCGGCGGAAAAGGAAAAAAGAAAGGGTGGCTCCTCGGCAGTTTGACGGGGATCCTTTACACAGCGATTGTTTTTCTCGTCCAGTACCTTGGTTATGATGAACTCTTTACGGTGAAACAAGCCATTTACCATGCTTGCTATATTGTTGTCGCCGCAATGGGGGGCATTTTAGGGGTCAACCTCTTCTCAGGAAGGTCACGGGAATCCTGAAAAAAAGCGCCGCATTACACGGCGCTTTTTTTATTTCGTTTCTCCGGCATTTTTTTCTGCCACTGTTTTGTCTGCTTTCTGGCTTTCGACTTTTGCTTTTTTCGCTGCAACGGATTCCGTTACTTCACGGATCGCCGAGCGGTCAAACGTCAGCCGCGTGCCGTTATCGCATCTTAAGACGACTTTATTTTCATCAATCGAATCCACGGTTGCATGCAAGCCGCCGATGGTGACAATTTTGTCCCCTTTCGCCAGATTGCTCTGCATCTGCTGGATGTTTTTCTGCCTCTTTTGCTGTGGCCTGATGAGCAGGAAATAAAACAGGACAAACAGAATCACCAAAGGCAGTAACTGAGCCCACGCCATCTGAATCCTCCCTTCTTTAGTTGCTTGTATTAGAAATTTTTTGCATCCGGACGGTTAAATCCGTATTGCTCAAAAAATTCTTCCCTGAAATCAAGCAGCCGGTCTTCGCGGATCGCCTGCCTTACATTTTCCATTAATTTTAACAAAAAATATAAATTATGGTAAGTGGTCAGACGAATTCCGAAAGTTTCGCCACATTTAATCAAATGCCGGATGTAAGCGCGTGAATAGTGCCGACATGTATAACAGTTGCAATGCTCATCAAGCGGGCGGAAATCGCGGGCGTACTGCGCGTTTTTGACAACGAGCCGGCCGGCTGATGTCATCACCGTGCCGTTTCTTGCAATCCGGGTTGGCAGCACACAGTCAAACATGTCAATGCCGCGGATGGCGCCGTCAATCAAAGAATCGGGCGAACCGACCCCCATCAAATAACGTGGCTTGTCCGCCGGAAGTAGCGGTGTTGTAAATTCGAGCATCCGGTTCATCACGTCCTTCGGCTCGCCAACGGACAGGCCGCCGATCGCATAGCCCGGAAACCCAAGCGAAACAAGGGCATTTGCGCTTTCAAGCCGCAAATCTTCATACGCTCCGCCCTGTACGATCCCGAATAATCCTTGCACATCCGGACGCCGATGCGCACGAAGACAGCGTTCCGCCCAGCGCGATGTCCTTTCCACCGACTGCTTCATATATTCATAAGAAGCAGGGTACGGCGGGCACTCATCGAATGCCATCATGATATCAGAACCAAGTGCATTCTGGATTTCCATTGATTTTTCCGGCGACAAAAACAGCTTGTCCCCGTTTAAATGGTTCCGAAAATGGACGCCCTCTTCCGTAATATCACGGATCTTGCTCAGGCTGAAGACCTGGAATCCGCCCGAATCGGTCAGGATCGCCTGGTCCCAGTTCATAAATTTGTGCAGCCCGCCTGCTTCTTTAACAATATCATGCCCGGGGCGCAGCCACAAATGATATGTATTGCTCAAAATGGTGCCGGCCCCCATTGTTTTTAATTCTTCCGGCGACATCGTCTTCACCGTGGCGAGCGTTCCGACCGGCATGAACATTGGGGTATCATAGGTGCCATGCGGCGTATGGAGTTTTCCAAGGCGGGCGCCCGTATGCTTTTCCGTTTTGATCAGTTCATAAGTAATGGCAGCCAAGTGATGCGCTCCTTCCACTATTTAATCAGCATCGCATCCCCGAAACTGAAGAAACGGTATTTTTCTTTTACCGCCGTCTCGTAGGCATGCAAAATATTTTCCCTTCCCGCCAATGCGCTTACCATCATAATAAGCGTCGACTTCGGCAGGTGGAAATTGGTGATCAGGGCATCAATTGCTTTATATTGATAGCCCGGATAAATGAAAATATCCGTCCAACCGCTTGAGGCGACGATTTTTCCGTCATGGGCGCTTGCCACCGTTTCAAGTGTGCGGGTGGAGGTGGTGCCAACAGAGACCACACGGCCGCCGTTTTCTTTTACTTCCGTAATCGTGCGGGCCGCTTCTTCTGATACCTGATAAAATTCCGCATGCATATCGTGGTTTTCAATATTTTCCTCATTGACGGGGCGGAAAGTGCCAAGGCCGACATGGAGCGTAATATAGACAATTTTCACGCCCATTGCCTCAATTTCTTTCAATAACGCTTCCGTAAAATGGAGCCCGGCAGTCGGCGCTGCGGCAGAACCCGGCTCTTTTGCATACACCGTCTGATAGCGGTCCTGGTCCTCGAGTTGTTCTTTAATATAGGGTGGCAGCGGCATTTTTCCGAGTTCATTCAGCACTTCGTAAAAAATTCCTTCGTACTGGAAATCCATTACCCGGCCGCCATGGTCCAGCTCCTCCGCACAAACGGCGGAAAGCTGCCCGTCGCCGAACCGGACAACCGTCCCTGTTTTCACACGTTTTGCCGGTTTGACAAGCGTTTCCCAGCGGTCTCCTTCGAGCTGTTTTAAAAGCAGCACTTCAATTTTTGCGCCTGTTTCGTCTTTTATGCCGAAAAGCCTTGCCGGCAGCACTTTTGTGTTGTTTAAGACAAGGCAGTCCCCCGGGCGCAAGTATTGTGTAATGTTTTTAAATACGCTGTGTTCAATTTCTCCTGTTTTTTTATCCAGTACCATCAGCCGACTGTCCGAACGATTTTTTAAAGGCGTTTGGGCAATCAGTTCTTCCGGCAGTTCATAATCAAATAAATCGAGTTTCATTGTTGTTTCCCCTTCATTTTGAATCCCATTTGCGGTTATTTGAACCGTCCAATGATATATAATAACACACTTAAGATCACGCTTAAAAGGATCGATGTTGCGATTGGAAAATAAAAGGTTGTGTTCCCTTTTTTAATGAGGATATCGCCCGGCAGCCGGCCGATTTTCGTAAACTGCATCAACAGGCCGATAGCAAAAAGAATCACGGCGATCGTCATCAGCACTTTTCCAAATCCGCTCATTCCGGTACCTCCATATGAAAATGTGCGTAGCAAAGCGGGGTCGCTACCCTGCCGCGCGGCGTGCGCTGCAAAAAGCCAATTTGCAGCAAATACGGCTCATATACATCTTCAATCGTTTCCCTTTCTTCCCCGATGCTGGCCGCAATCGTGTCGAGCCCGACAGGACCGCCCCGGAAGCGCTCTATGATCGCTTTTAACAGCTTATGATCAATATGGTCAAGCCCGCGTTTGTCAACTTGCAAAAGTTCAAGGGCATAATTGGCGATCTCAAGGGTGACCTTTCCGTCTCCTTTGACCTGGGCAAAGTCGCGCACCCTTCTTAACAGCCGGTTCGCAATCCGCGGCGTGCCCCGCGAACGCCTTGCAATTTCCGCTGCCCCCTCAGGCTCAATCGCCGTCTCGAGGATGCCGGCTGTCCGCAGCACAATTTCCGCCAGTTGCGCTTCGTTATAATATTCGAGCCGGCTGATCACCCCGAACCGGTCGCGCAGCGGTGCTGAAACCGAACCGGCCCTCGTCGTCGCCCCGATCAAGGTAAACGGGGGCAGGTCAAGGCGGATGGAGCGGGCACCCGATCCTTTGCCGATCACGATATCAAGGCAAAAGTCTTCCATTGCCGGGTACAGCACTTCTTCAATCGCTTTCGGCAGGCGGTGGATTTCGTCAATAAACAGCACTTCCCCCGGCTCAAGCGCGGTTAACACGCTGGCAAGATCGCCCGGCCGCTCGATGGCAGGCCCTGAAGTCGTCCGGATGTTCGCGCCCATTTCGTTTGCGATCACGGTGGCAAGCGTCGTTTTGCCAAGCCCCGGCGGACCATAAAGCAGCACGTGGTCAAGTGTTTCGCGCCGCCCTTTCGCCGCTTCAATAAACACGGCTAAATTATGCTTCACTTCATCCTGGCCGATATATTGCGCAAGGGTTTGCGGCCTGAGGCTCATTTCAAAGGAAACTTCCTGTTCATTTGCCTCGCCGGAAACTACGCGGTCTTCCATGCTCTCCCCTCCTCCATTATTTTACCATTGCTTTTAAAGCGAGTTTAATATATTCATCCGCAGAAAGCACTTCTTCCGGAAGTTCTGGCACCACTTTCGCGATTTCTTTTTCCGAATAGCCGAGCGCCGCCAAAGCGAGCATCGCTTCTTCGAGGTTTTGGTTGGTGGATGCAGGCACCGCTTTTTCCACGCCTGCCTCGTCCGGCATCTCCGGCACGAGGCCTTGCAGCTTTCCTTTCAGATCAAGAATCATCTGCCTTGCCGTTTTTTTGCCGACACCGGGGAATTTGACAAGGAAAGATTCATTTTCATTCTCAATGGCGTCAACGACCTGCTGTGGCTGCCCGTACGCAAGAATGGCAAGCGCCCCTTTTGGCCCGATGCCGGAAACATTGAGCAGCTTTTGAAACAGCGCCCGTTCTTCCGCCGTTTCAAAACCGTAAAGCGCGATCAGATCTTCGCGCACATGCTGGTATGTAAAAATTTTTCGTTCTTGTCCGATGCTTTTTGAAAAAATATACGGGTTCGGCGCCAGCAGCCGGTAGCCGATCCCCCCGTTTTCCACGACAATGTAATCCGGGCTCACGGAATCAATGATGCCTTTAATATATTCGTACAACCTTCCCACACGCTCCTCAAAAACTTGCTATCCCATATTGTACCACAGAATGCAACCGTTTTGGGAACGAATGTCCGGTCCCGCCTTTTTTTCCGGCCGGATGATTCCTAAGGCTGGGCGCTTTTCCTGTTTCCATGGCGGAAAAAACGCCTGCAACCGGAGACAGATCCGTGTCCGTGTGGCTTACCGGGCTCACTTTTTTTCGAATGCCCGCTGCCTCTTAACGCCCTTCCAGGATTTCCAGTCGAAACCATCGTCCGGGTTTTAACGGCACGATTCTTTAGCCACAGTGCAGCCGGTTTAAAAACGGCATGGTCCCTTTTCCGCAGTGCGCCGGTCTAAAACAGCATGGTCCTCTCTCGTAGTGCGCCGGTTTAAAAACAGCAAGGGCCCTCTCCACAGTGTAGCCGGTTGGATACAGGGCTAACCGGCTTTGCTGCAAAAAAGTCACTTTCCGCACCCGGCCGGAACCGGGTGCGGAAAGTGACTGGGACATTATCATTCGGCGTTATGGTAAACTTCCTGGACATCGTCATCGTCTTCCAGCCTGTCCAGCAATCGCTCCATCTTTTCTTTTTGCGCTTCATCCAAAGCAATTGTGTTTTGCGGCACCATGGTAATTTCTGCCCGGGCAAACGTAAAGCCTTTTTCCTCGAGGTTCTTCTTCACATCCATGAATTGCTCCGGATCTGTATAAATTTCAAACACTTCATCGCTCGTTTCCATTTCCTCGGCGCCTGCTTCAATCGCGGCAAGCAGCATTCCGTCTTCATCTATCTCGAGCCCTTCCCGCTCAATGACAAGATAGCCTTTGCGGTCAAACAGGAAAGACACGCATCCGTTTTCGCCGAGATTTCCGCCGTTGCGCGAAAACGCAACACGGACATTGGAAGCGGTCCGGTTTTTATTATCGGTTAAAGCCGTGACCATGACGGCAACGCCGCCCGGCCCGTACCCTTCATATGTGATTTCCTCGTAATGTTCGGCGTTTTGGCTGCCGCTTGCTTTCTCGATGGCGCGTTTAATATTGTCATTCGGCATATTGGCGGCCTTTGCCTTTTCAATGACCAGGCGGAGGCTTGAGTTCGCTTCCGGGTCAGGGCCGTTTTTCGCCGCTACATAAATTTCCTTTGCCAGTTTTTGAAAGATTTTTCCGCGCTTTGCATCTTGCGCATTTTTTCTGCCTTGAATATTTTTCCATTTGGAATGGCCGGACATGGCCATCACTCCTTTCTGACAGCGCTGATACAGTCCCCTATTACTATACCATAACTCGCCCGAAAGGAGGATGAAAAGCATTATGCTGGCCGTAAGCGTCCAGGTTTTTCCGTTATGCTTGCAAACGCCTTTTTACTTCTTTTTGAAAGCGGGCGCGTTCCCCGAATTGCCCGATGGAAAGCAGGGAAAGATGCGGCCAGTACTGCTCTTTTTCTTTTTTGCCGCTTCCAACAAACCGGTTCCACTCTCTTAAAACATCCGTCGGGTAAAGGAGCGCCTCAAGAAAAGTTTCCCTGTCCGGCGCACCGTCCAGCATTCCCCACTTTTCAAGAGCAGCAAGCGACCATGAAGCAGCGGGCAAAACCCGGTTGCAAAACTGGAGATCATCGGTCCAGGCCGGGGCAAGGCGGGCAAGGTCAAAATCAATCAAATACAGTTCCCCGTTTTTCGCACGCAAAAAATTATGGTGGGCAACATCACCGTGCGTGATGCAATACGGCGGACGGTGAAGCAAATGCTGTTTTTTCTCAAGCCGGTTTAACGCCTCGGCTGCCCATCTTTCGTACGCGGCAAAATACGTTTCCGGCAAATACCGGACAATTTGTTCTTTGTTTTCCAGAAATGTCCGGTACCGCGCCTGCCATTTTCTCAGCTGGAAAAAGCGCGGAAATTCCATTTTTACGGCTTGCGGAAAGTGCGCGGTCTTTTCGTGATACTGTTTTAACAGGCGGAAAGCGGCGTGGATGTCTGCTTCCGTCCCGAAGGTAAAACCGGCCGGGTCTTCTTCAATGTATGCCATAAACCCAAAAGCTTTGCCTTGAAAGGGGCTGTCGTTGTCATCTTCCAGAAAACGGCAAGTTTGGGTGAAACCGCTTTTCCGCAGTTCCGATGTAAGCAGCATTTGCCGTTTAAGGCGCGTATCGGAACCATATTGCTTCATGATCACTTTCTTTGTCTTTGTTCCGATAAGCCATACCCGGTCACGCAACCTGCGCCAGTCAACAATCGGTTCCTGCAGTCTGTTTTCCGCATAAAGAAGGAGACGTTTGGTTTCGTCTCCCTCTTGTCTCCGGCCGCCCATTATTTTTCTTCTTCGCCGGAAGGATCCCGTTTTTCCTGCGGCTGGTCCGTTTTTTCGCCCCGGTCATATCCGAACGGGGCCTGCATCCCGTACGGTTCCTGCATGCCGTATGGTGGTTGCGACATCCCGTATGGCGGTTGCGGCATGCCACCAAATGGTTCCTGCATGCCGTACGGTTGCGGCGCCATCCCGTACGGTTCCTGCACGCCGCCGTAAGGTTGCTCCTGGCACCCGCATGGCTGCTGGTGCGGCGGATACGGGGCGTACTGCGGCATCGTTTGCGGCGGCATGTACTGCGGCATATAGGCGGAGCTTTCTGAAGCAGCGCCGTATAAAGGAGCCTGCTGCGCTCCCCATTGCGGCGCGGCGGCAGGATGTTGCGCAGAAACCCCCGCCTGCATACCGGGGCCATACGGATAAGGAGAAGACGAAGAGGATTCTTCTTCCCATTCATAACCTGGCATCACTTGCTGCCCCTCATGCCATGCCGGCTGCTGCTGCGGCATAAACCCTGCCGGCGCGGCCATCGCCGGTATTTGCGTGAACCCTGTTGGCGCGGCCATCGCCGGCATTTGCGGATAGGCCATTGGGTACGGCATCGGATATGGGACTTGCGGATATGGCATGCTGTAAGGAGGCGGGAAAAATCCGGCGTGCATGTCCCCTCCCCCGCAGCCGCAATCGTATACCGGCATCACGGGCGGACACGGATTATACGGTACATACATTTCCGGGCACTCTTCCTTTACCGGCATGGTGTAGTGCACGCTTTCCGACGATTCGCTTTCATGGTGCTTCGGCGGCGGTGCAGCTGTATGGGTTTCGATTTCAGCCATATTGGTCACATAGTAATTATGGATGTCAATTTCAGGAATGACCGGTTGCGGCATCACCGGCTTATAAATCGTTTCTTTTTTTTCAACCACTTTTTCTTTCACCTGTGTTTCTTTCGGTGCTGGCGCTTTTGGCACCTCTTTTGGTACCGGCATTTCTTTTGCGACGGGCATCTTGGCCTCAGGCATTTGCTCGTACGGATGGGTCACGAGCGGCATTTCTTTTGCACCCGCGTGGCCCGTATAACCTGCATGGCCTGTATGTGTCTCTTTTTTTACCATGCCGCCCGTTGTCGGAACTTTAATTTTCATGCCGGGCATAATCATTTCCGGATTGGATAATTGCGCATTCAATTTTTTCAATTCGTCAAAATCGGCGCCGTATTTTTTGGCGATTTTCCAGAGCGTATCGCCTTTTTGCACGATATGGATTTTCACACATTTCCCCTCCTCAAGGCTTAAGTCCATACATTCTATGTGGTGCCGGGCAAAATGCGATTGATTTTACATAAAAACTTATGAACGTCCCGCGTCCTTTATGCCCTTTAAAGGGTTGATTCTTTCATCCCGGCGCCTTCGTATGATAAAATCCGAATGAGGCCGAATGAATGGGGGGAAACGCTGTTGGCAGAGAAGAAAAAAATTCTTGGGGATGAAAGGCGGCATTTGATCCTCGAATGGCTGCAGAATAGCCGGGAGCCGATTACGGGCGGGGAACTGGCAAAAAGGACAAATGTGAGCCGACAGATTATAGTAAATGATATTACGCTCCTGAAAGCGAAAAACGAACCGATCCTGGCAACGAGCCAGGGATATTTGTACATACACCCCGCCGGTGCGGAAAACAAAGTGGAGAAAACGCTTGTTTGTATGCATAGTCGCGAACAGGTCACAGATGAGCTGAATTTGCTCGTGGACCACGGGGTGACCGTAAAAGATGTCAAGGTGGAGCATCCGGTATACGGCGATCTGACCGCCTCGATCATGGTCTCCACCCGCGCAGAAGTGGCCCGGTTTATCCGCCGCATTGAAGAAACAAATGCCAGCTACTTATCCGAATTAACAGGCGGCATCCACTTGCATACGGTGGAAGCCGCAAGCGGGCGGCAGGTTGAAGAAGCGGAACAGGCGCTGAAAGAAGCTGGCATTTTATTTGCAGAAAATGAAAAAGAGCTGCCCTAAACATAAAGGACAGCTCTTTTTCATCACCCATCCGGCCTAAAAACCTGGGTTTAAAGCTTGTTTTGCAAAAAATAATAAGCCCGGGTTCCAGCCGGGCTTATCCTAACATTCTTGAAGAAGCGATCATCATTTATCCGCCATATACCTATAATAGGTCCCGAGTTCTTTCACGGTGCAGCCGAGCGCGTGGATTTCCTCAAGCGAAAAGCGGACAAGCTTTTCTTCTAAGGAGTGGTTCAGGTCAATCATAAAAAAGTAGTTTCCAAGCCCCGTCTTTAACGGCCGCGATTCAAGCTTGCTCAAGTTAATCTTTCGCCAGGCAAAGGCAGACAACACCTGGTGCAGTGATCCGGCCTTGTCCGTCGGCAATGTGACCATGATCGTCGATTTCAGGAAATCAGGCGTTTTTTCGATATGAAGCTCCTCATTTGAAAGGACAATGAATCTCGTATGGTTAAACGGATAATCATGGATTGCACGCCTGACAATTTCAAGACCGTACAGTTCCGCTGCCATTTCGTTGGCGATCGCCCCCCATTTCAGTTCCGGGTGTTCGCTTACATATTTCGCAGCAGCGGCCGTAGAGCCCATTGCTTCCACTTCCGCATGCCGGAATTCCCGGCGCAGAAACTGGTGGCACTGCGCAAGCGCATGGGAATGGGAAATGATTTTTTCCGTTTCCCGCCAGGCGCCGGCATTTGCAGGATGAACCATAAAATGCTGCTCGATCGGCACAATGATTTCCGCGCGGATCGGCGGCAGTTCTTCATGATACAAGTAATCGACCGTTAAATTTACCGAACCTTCCAGGGCGTTTTCAAGCGGAACAACCGCCATATCCACCTGTTTTGTCTTCACGGCTTCTAGACATTCCGGAATCGTCCGATACGCAACCCGGCTGGCCTCCGGGAACACTGACTGGACCGCGATATCGGTAAACGTCGCTTCCGGCCCGAAAAAAGCTGCTTTCATTTCCTCTCCCCCGCCGGCCGGAGTTCTAGGCTCCGGACCCTAATATTTCTACTTTATTGACAAACTCAAATGCCTGCAGTTCTTCCAGCAGATCATTTAAACTCCTGTTGATCCCGGACACATTCAGCGAAACAGTGACATTTGCCCGCCCCTGTATCGGAATCGTCTGGTGAATCGTTAAAATATTGCATGAGTAAGATGCAATAATCCTTAAAATTTCGGATAATGTCCCGGACCGGTCTTCCAAATAAAAAAACAAGGTCACAATTTTTTCTTTTACAACCGAATGGAACGGAAAAACGGTATCGCGGTATTTATAAAAAGCGCTGCGGCTTAAGCCCGCTTTTTTCGCCGCGTCCCCGACCGATACCGCTTGTCCCCTTTCCAGCAGTTCTTTCGCCTGAAGTGTTTTGATCATCGCTTCCGGCAAAACATCCTCACGCACCAAGATAAACTTATGCTCTGCTTTCTTTTCCAAAGTGCCCTTTCCTCCACTCGGGAGCCGGGATTCCCCGGCCCAGCACGGTTAATCTACAAATTCAAACTCAAAATCCAAAAGGCGGACGGTATCGCCGTTTTTCGCGCCGCGTGCACGGAGCGCGTCATCAATGCCCATTCCGCGCAGCTGGCGGGCAAATCTCCGGACAGACTCGTCATGGCTGAAATTTGTCATTTTAAACAGCTTCTCGACTTTTTCCCCGTGGATGACGAAGCTGCCGTCCGGATCGCGTGTAATGGTAAAATCGGCCTTTTCTTTTTCATGCTTGTACAATACACGGGACGGTTCCGCATCCGATTCTTCGCCAGCATGAAGCGGGAAGGCAGGTGTTTCATCGAGCAGATCGGCAATCGCAAACAAAACATCCCTTAATCCTTTGCGCGTCACCGCGGAAATCGGGAAGACGCGTGCGACATCGCCCAGCTTCTCTTTAAACGCCGCCAGATTTTCTTCCGCGCCCGGAAGGTCCATTTTATTGGCAATAATGAGCTGCGGGCGCTCAGAAAGGCGTTCATGATAAGCTTTCAGTTCTTTGTTGATCGTCAAATAATCTTCATACGGGTCGCGCCCTTCCACCGCCGCCATGTCAATGACGTGGACGATCAACCGCGTCCGTTCGATATGGCGCAAAAACTGGTGGCCGAGCCCGACGCCTTCGTGCGCGCCTTCGATCAGCCCCGGCAGATCGGCCATGACAAAACTTCTGCCGTCCTCCGTTTCGACTACACCGAGATTCGGCACAAGCGTCGTAAAATGGTATTCCGCAATTTTCGGGCGTGCCGAAGAGATAACGGAAAGCAAGGTTGATTTCCCGACGCTCGGAAAACCAACAAGGCCGACATCAGCAAGCAGTTTTAATTCAAGAACAATATAACGTTCCTGGCCCGGTTCGCCGTTTTCGGCAATTTCCGGAGCGGGATTGGCCGGTGTCGCAAAGCGGATATTGCCCCTGCCGCCGCGCCCGCCTTTGGCAATCACTGCCCGTTCCCCGTGGCGCGTTAAATCGGCAATCGTTTGTTTTGTATCATCATCAATGACGACCGTTCCCGGCGGCACCTTGACAATCATGTCTTTCGCCCCGCGGCCGTGTTTTCCTTTGCTCATGCCGTTTTCGCCATGGTCCGCTTTAAAATGGCGCTTGTAGCGGAAATCCATGAGCGTCCGCAACCCTTCATCGACTTCAAAAATGACATCGCCGCCGCGGCCGCCATCCCCGCCGGCAGGGCCGCCCATCGGCACATATTTCTCGCGGCGGAATGCGACCATCCCGTTGCCGCCGTCCCCGCCTTTCACATAAATTTTCACCTGGTCCACAAACATAAAAGATAAAACCACCTTTGCAATTGCTGTATCGTTAGGCTTTCAGAAAGATTATTTCAACCGGGAAAGCGGATTGCGGGTACGCGTGGATCACGTTCATCCCCGGACAATCGTTTTCCAGAAACCCGGCAAGCAGTCCGTACTTTTTTATTGTACCGCTAAACTCGAAAAAGAAACGGGCGCCGGATGGCAAAGTGCTGACCGACAAAGATAACCGGTTGTCTCCGTTTGGATCGACTGCTTCTTCAACGATAGCGAAAAAATTCTTCATCCAGCCGGTCAGCTCCCTATCGTCCGGTAGCACATTCCGGTCCACATCCAATATTTCGTATGCAATCCGCACCGTGTGCCCTTCCCAGTTATATGTAAGCAAAAGCTCGGCAAATTCCGGCAGATGCAAATTTGATAATTTTGACTCCTGCTGCGCTTCCCGGATAATGTCTTCCACAATATTTTTGACCTTTTCCATTTTGTTCAAGCTGGCGTATCCTTTGATCAGCTGCACCTTGTTCAGCCAGTCATGCCTGGCGTGGCGAAGCACGTCAACCGTCGTCCATTCCCGCATTTTCATAGCTCCCGTTCTCCGAAATAGGTTATGTTTAAGTATAGCAAAAATTGCCTCATGTTGCACGGGACGCGAATGATAGCGGCATGTGCCCGGCACTCGCCAGAAGAACGCGGCAACCCGTTTTTTGTACGTTTTTCAGAACGGGAGTGGTTTATTGGAAAATGCAAAAGCCCCGGGCCGCGAATATCGCAGCCCGGGGCTTTATGGGTTAGGCTTCTTGTGCCACCGGATATACGCTCACTTTTTTCTTGTCGCGGCCGAGTCGTTCAAAACGCACAACGCCGTCAACTTTCGCAAACAAAGTGTCGTCGCCCCCGCGGCCGACGTTTTCGCCCGGAAAAACTTTCGTCCCGCGCTGGCGGTAAAGGATCGAGCCGCCTGTTACGAACTGGCCGTCCGCACGTTTTGCGCCGAGGCGTTTTGCAATCGAGTCACGACCGTTTTTCGTGGAGCCGACCCCTTTTTTGGAAGCGAAAAACTGAAGATCTAATTTCAACATGATGCTCACCTCCTATTCAAAGGTTATATGGATAAATTCGCCGTATTCCCGTTCTATCGTCTCGAGGGATACAACCATGCCTTCAAGCAGAATCTGCACTTTTGTCGCCTGTTCTTCCGAAAGATGCGAAGGGATTTTGCATTCCAAAAGGCCTCTTTCGGACTGGCGGATTTCGGGTTCAACCCCCGCCACTTGCATAATGGCGTTCACCGTCCCGAAAGAAACAGCGGAAGCGCCGGCACAGACAATGTCCTGGCCGTATTCGGCAAATTCAGCATGGCCACTCATTTGAAAAGATGAGATGTTCCCATTCTTTTTGCGTTTGATGCGGACCCGGATCATGCCGCGTGCACCTTACGCATTGATTTTTTCAATGACCACTTTTGTGTACGGCTGACGGTGGCCTTGTTTTTTGTGGTAATTTTTCTTCGCTTTATATTTGAATACAACGATTTTTTTCGCACGGCCGTGTTTTTCCACTTTACCCGTAACCGTAGCGCCTTCAACAACAGGGCTACCGACTTTTACCGATTCGCCGCCGACAAAAAGAACGCGGTCAAATGTAACCGATTCGCCTTCTGCTGCATCCAATTTTTCAATATATACAGCTTGGCCTTCTTCTACTTTGATTTGTTTCCCGCCGGTTTCAATAATTGCGTACATCACTGCACCTCCTTAAGACTCAGACTCGCCAAAGACAGGCGTTTTACGAAATGTAAAAACTTGCAAAGCCTGTTCCTGAGCGGTTGTAGCACAGGGCGCTACAAACATAACATACTGATGGTAACACACACTTTTTCCTTTGTCAATTGGGATCTTTGCCTTTTGCGGCAAGGCCGGCTGCCGTCCCGAACTGCCGGATGGCATAAAACGGATGCGGATCGCGAGTGATGTGAAAAATGAGTTTCATGCCGAGCAGGTTTTCCAGCCGCTTTAAATGTACGTCCGTTTCCCCGCAAAAACAGTCCTTCACATCTTGCGTGCATTCAATCAAGACGGCTTCGTAATCCGCGTACGGCGCTTCCCACAGCTCGCGTTCGAGGCGGAAAGCAAGCGTCTCGGGGCTTTCGATTTTGCCGCTGCCCCCGCAGACCGGGCAAACGGAAAGCAGTGCCTCGGGGAGCGATTTACGCGTTTTCTTGCGCGTCATTTGTAAAATGCCAAGCTCCGTAAAACCGGTGATGCGGGTTTGTTTCTCGTCGTTTTCCAGTTCTTTTTCAAGCACCGCCCTCACTTGTGCGCGCTGTTCATCGCACTGCATATCGATAAAATCGACAAGAATGATGCCGCCGTAATCGCGCAGTTTCAGCTGGCGGCCGATTTCTTTCGCCGCAAGCAGATTCGTTTTCAGCACCGTTTCGGCCTGATCCGTTGTACCCGTATATTTTCCGGTATTCACATCTATAATGGTGAGCGCTTCTGTTTCGTCGATGACAAGATAGGCGCCGTTTTCAAGCCAGACCACTCTTTTCAAGGCTTCCTCAAGCGTCCGGTCGATACGGTAGCGGGTAAAAATATTCTGTTTTCCGCTGTAGAGCTCAAACGACCAGTCCAGTTCCGGCCGGCCCGCAAGCAATGCTTTCAGGCGGGCAAGTGCCTCCGCATCATCCACGATCACCGTGCCGCTTTTTAAGCGGACAAGTTCGCGGAAAATTTCCGCTTCCACCGTGCTTTTTTCGTGCAGAACAGCCGGTGCTTTCAGTTGTGCCGCCTTTTCGAGCAGGCATTTGTACCGAAGCCTGAGGCATTTTAGTTCATCGCGCCACCCGTCCCCGCCGGCATGGATGGCTGCGGTCCGGACAATGATTCCTTCCTGCGGTTCAAGCGCTTTGCGGACCCTGTTCCGCCACTTGTTCCGGTCTGCATCATCCGCTTTTTTGGAAACAGCCGTGTACTTTCCTTCCGGCAGATACACAATCTGTTCCCCCGAAAGCTCAATGATGCCGGTTAAAAGCGGACCTTTTTGCCCTGTTTCATCTTTTTTCACCTGGACCATAACCGTCTGCCCGGGCGAAAGATAAGCTGAAATCGTTGGATTCGAATTTTTGCTGTTCACAAAAGCAGGGAGCCGGCTGATATGCAAGTAACCGTGCCGGATGCCGCCGATATCAATAAACGCGGCATTGATTCCGGGTTTGACGTCTGCCACCTTGCCGAGATAAATATTCCCGACTTTTGCCGCATCGCCCGGCTGCCGGATGCGGATGGCAGATACTTTGCCGTTTTCGATGACCGCATATCGTTTTTCCCTTGTTTTCACGTTGATGATGATTGATCTGTCCAAAAAATTCCACCACACTGTCTTCGCTTTCAGCCGCTTCTATTGCGGCTTCCATCAATAACTATACAGGATATCGCTTACTTTCGCATTGGTTTGCTTCTCGGAAAAAAAGGCATGAAGGAGTTCATTTTCATCAAGCTTCCCGACTTCCACCCCGTTTTTAAGGACAATGAGCGGATGTTTGCGTCCCCGTTTAAAGCTTTCGAGCACTTCATACAAGTATGCGCCCGCATCCACCTCGATCGTTTCCAGATGACGGAGCGGATCCCTTTTTCCATAATACCGTTCAAGCAGGAAACGGATAAAAACAAAGTAAAGCTGTTTCCATTCTTTCCAAAGGGCGGCATATAAATAAACGGCGATCGCCCAGACGTTCAAATTTGCCGGCGCATTCAGCAGGGCGGCCGCATGAAAAAGGAGCAGCACGATAAACGAACAGCAAATCGTCATCCGGAATGCGCGCAAAAAAGGATAAACCGTGGAAAACGCCATATTCAGCAATTTCCCGCCGTCAAGCGGCCAAATCGGGAGCAAATTAAAAAAAAGAATGGCCCGGTTCCACTCCCCGATTTGCGTATACATCTGTCCAGGCAAGACATCGAAGCGGAACAACAAATACGCGAAAACGGCGATCCAAACATGCTGGAGGGGGCCTGAGAGTGTCACGATCAGTTCTTCTTTCAGCGGGCGGTTTCCGTGTTCCTCTGTTTCAGCGACGCCGCCAAACGGCAAAATGGCGATTTTTTTAACCCGCCATGAAAAATATTGCGCCGCAACCGCGTGCCCCATTTCGTGAATGAAAATGATCGCAAACAGCAGGATGAGATCTTGGAAACGGGCGGTAACAGCAGCAATGGCAGCCACGAGCCAGAAAAGGGGATGGATTTTGATTTTTTTCAGAAGCCAAAACCGCTCACTCAAATTTAATCACCTGGATCGGATCGATAAAACCGCCGTCTTTTTTAAGCGCAAAATAAAATTCCCCTTTTTCCCCGCTGCTTCGCGCCGTGCCGACCTTTTCGCCCATCTTGAGGCTGTCATACTGGCCCACATCGATTTTGCTGAGGTTTGCGTACCATGTTTCCGTTGAATCGGCATGCTGGATAATAACGGTATTGCCGAGTTTTGGCTTTTTCCCGGCAAAAATGACCGTCCCGCCGCTCATCGCTTTCACGCTTGCGCCCGGCTTTGTTTCAATCGTAACCCCTCTTCCATCAGCAGAAAAACGGGTCAGAATTTTTCCCGATACCGGCATGGCATATTGCGAATCTTCATTGGAAGCAGCGGTTTCCGTTTTTGACGATTTTTCCGGGAAGAGCGCAACCGGCTTGCCAAACTTTTTTTCATACCAGGCGGCTGCTTTTGCAAATTGAAATTCGGACGCCATTACCTGTTTGACGGCGGCTTTCGGTTTGTCAAATTCCGGACGTTCCGATTTAAACAGAATCGCCACAACGAGGACAAGACAGGCAGAAGCCAGAATTTTAAACAGCATCGTTTCTTTTTTAAAAAGCGGATGCGGCGTTTTGCCCGGCGGTTCATATACATGTGTGCCCTCATCTTTGATCAGGCTCGCATAGACCGTTTCTTTGCCGTTATAAGCCTGCTTGATCGTTTTTCTCCGCTTCGCCATTTGTCTCCGGATTTCATCGGCGCGGTTTCCCAATCGATTCACCCCTTCTGTACAGGCATTCGTTTATTACCAATGTATGACCTGTCCAAAGCGGTTAGAACCGGGAACAAAACAAGCCGCCCTGATCGTTTGGAAAAACGTTCAGAAACGGCTCTGCTATTAAGAAGATTTCGAACTGAATAATTTTTTAAAGCGCGCAAACATGCCGGGTTTCTGGTCTTCAAGCGGCATTAAAGGCACCGTTTCCCCCAAAATCCGGCGGGCAATATTCCGGTAGGCAAGGGAGGCGCGGTTCGTCGGATGGAGCGCAATCGGTTCACCCTGGTTCGAAGCGCGGATCACTTCTTCATCATCGGCTACAATCCCGATCAAATCGATTGATAAATGGCTTGTCACTTCATCGATGTCCAGCATGTCCCCGCTTTTCATCATATGGCTCCGGATCCGGTTGATGATCAGTTTCGGCGGCTCGATATGTTCTTCCTTTTCCAAAAGCCCGATGATCCGGTCGGCATCCCTTACCGCCGAGATTTCCGGTGTTGTCACAACAATCGCCTGGTCAGCGCCCGCCACTGCATTTTTATATCCCTGTTCAATGCCGGCCGGGCAGTCAATCAGAATATAATCGTAATCCTGTTTTAACCCGTGGATCAATTGTTTCATCTGTTCCGGCGTGACGGCGGATTTGTCGCTTGTCTGGGCAGCCGGCAGCAAAAAGAGCTTGTCATCGAAACGCTTGTCCTTTACGATTGCCTGGTGGATTTTACAGCGGCCTTCTACGACATCGACTAGATCGTAGATAATCCGGTTTTCAAGCCCCAACAGGACGTCAAGATTGCGGAGCCCGATGTCTGTATCGACAAGACAGACTTTCTTTCCGAGAAGCGCGAGCGCAGTCCCGAGGTTTGCCGATGTCGTCGTTTTGCCGACGCCGCCTTTTCCGGATGTAATGACAATCGCTTCACCCATATGAGAACCCTCCTTTTAATCTTGTCATATTCGGCCGCAAAGTTTTCAACACTTGCAATTTATCAATGATAATATGGTCCGATTCATCTATGTAAGCACATTCCATCTCATGCCGGTCTTCTTTCCCGTAATCATCAGGCGCCCGGTTCAGACAATCGGCAATCCGGATTTGGGACGGAACCATATTGGAAGCGACAACAACGGCGTCCCTTCTCCCGCTGTAACCGGCGTGCGCAATGCCGCGGAGGTTTCCCATGATAAAAATATTGCCGTTTGCAATCACGGTTCCGCCCGGATTGACATTGCCGACAAGCAAAAGATCGCCTTCCGCCTTTAACACCTGACCGGACCGGACGATGGTGGTAACAGGCACAATTTCATTTTCCACTTTTTCGCGCGCAGCCGCTTCTTTTGTAATGACATTGCTGATGATTTTATCGACAACAAGGTTCCGCCGGGCACGCACAAGGCTTTTGATCTCTTCTTCCTGCGCTGGCGTCAAATAGCGGTTGCCAAGCTGAATTTTGACGGCAAGGATCGGGCTGTTTTCCTCCTCATCGACAGACTGGGCCAGTAATTTTTGTTCTAATTCCGCCTTTAAAGCTTGATAGGAGCATTGGTCGTTTAAATGCAGCACAATTCCGTCTTTCGTGCCTTTTATGGTTACATTTTGCGTTTTCTTCATTTCAAACTGCTCACCTCAACGGCTCAATAAATAACGACACATCCGAAATGGCTTTCAGACGGCGTTTTGCGGCCCGGCACGCAGGAATAAGCCTCCGTGCGTGCGGTTCCGGCTGGTTTCGGCCCGCAAACCCTTTTGCTTTTTCCATTCCCCCTTGTCCGGATCATTCGACAAAAAGGCGGAAAATCCTTCTTTCCCATTTTAACAGATTTTCTCCCCGCCGGTTATTCCTTTTCTTCTTCCCTTGCACGCCGCTTTAAAAAATTCCCCATCGGATACCATGCCAAAATAAAAAAAGCGGCATTTAAAATCAAAGTCGGCCAAAGCCTGAGCAAGAGAAAATCGTCAAATCCCATCACCTGCGGATTAATTAAAGCATTGATGCCATAGACCAAAAATTCGACAATCGCCATGTTCAAGACTGCCACAAGCGTGCCGGTGAAAATATTGGACTGGAGGATCCTGTCCATTTTTTCTGTCAGGTAAACCGCAAGCGGATAGAAAAACAGATAAACGCCCAGAATGCCCGTGTAAAAAGCATCAAACAGCATGCCGAATACAAAGGCATAAATGATGGAGAGCCTTTTTCGGTAATGCATCCCCATTAAAATCAGCATAACGAGCAGAAAATGGGGAACAATGGTAAATTTTCCGCCAAAAGAACGGGCGGCAAAAAATTGGGCAAATAAACTTTCAGCAATATAGCACAGGCTTAAAATCAGAGGGAGCACGATCCGTTTCATCACTGCTCTCCTCCTGCGCTGCCTAGGTTCACTGCTTTCCGGTTGATGATGAGCACTTCGCGGACATCATAAAAATTGGCTGCCGGCTTCACATAAGCGGTTTGCGTCAGCCCGTTTTCATCCGGGGTTACTTTTTCAATGTCACCAATCAGAAGCCCGCTCGGAAACATGCCGCTTAAACCGGATGTCACGACATGATCGCCTTTTTTGACTTTGATATTAAAATCAAGCTGTTTCAAAAGCAGCATTTTTGCTTTTTTGTCGTATCCTTCGATTAAACCGTAAGCGTCTTTTTTGGCATTTTGCACTTTGGCGGATACGCGGTTCGTTTCATCGGGCGAGCTCAAAAGTTCGACGGTTGAATAAAATTTGTCGACCTGCGTCACTTTTCCGAGGAAACCACCTGAAGTGACGACAGCCATGTTTTTGGTAACGCCGTTGACTTCGCCCTTATCTATCACCACTTGCTCGTACCAATTATCCGGGTTGCGTGCAATGACCTGGGCCTGAATGGACTCTGAATCTCCAAGACTGTTTTTTTCCTTTATAATAGATCTCAAATTTTCATTTTCTTTTTTCAGTTCATGATTTTGCGCTTCCAGGCTTGTCAGCTGTTCCAAATGGGATTTCAGTTTTTTGTTTTCAGTATATGTATTTTTTAAGTCCTCGATATTGTCAAAAAAACCGGCAAGGGCATTGGCGGGTTTGGCAATGACGGACTGGCCGAGCCCGACGATATCGCGCACAAACTGTTCCGGTTTTGAAATCCGGTCGCGTTCCCTAATGGAAAATCCGATCATGGCGACAAGCAGAATGACACTGATTAAAAGGACGATCAATCGTTTATTCAAAAAAAACTGTGGCATAAAATCCACTCCTATAACACTTTGTTCCGGCCATTCCCGGATTGAAAACCATTCTCCCGCCAGAAAAAACCGGCAGGAGAATGCGTTAACAGGACACTAGCATGTCCTATTTAGAATTTTTTGCTTTGTTTTTAAACAGTTCGATATTTTCGAGCGCGCTGCCTGTTCCGATTGCTACGCAGTCGAGCGGGTTTTCAGCAATCAGCACCGGCATTTCGGTTTCTTTGCTGATGACATGGTCGAGGTTGCGCAACAGGGCGCCCCCACCTGTCAGGACGATGCCGCGATCCATAATATCAGCTGCCAGTTCAGGCGGTGTCTGCTCAAGCGTGTATTTGACCGCATCGACAATGGCATACACCGTATCGTGGAGCGCATCGGCCACCTCATCCGCGGTAATCGTGATCGTCTTCGGCAAACCGGTCAGCAAATCCCGGCCCCTGATATCCATCGGTTCGATCCCCTCCGGCTCACCTGCTGAACCAATTTCCATTTTAATTTGTTCTGCGGTTCGGTCCCCTATTAAAAGATTATAATTTTTGCGGATATAACTGATGATCGCTTCGTCCATTTCATCCCCGGCCACCCGGATCGACTGGCTTGTCACAATTCCGCCCAGCGAAATAATCGCCACTTCCGTTGTGCCGCCGCCGATATCAACAACCATGCTTCCGGTCGGCTCCCAGACAGGCAGCCCGGCACCGATCGCAGCCGCAAAAGGCTCTTCAATCGTAAAAGCATCCCGTGCCCCGGCCTGGCGGGTTGCATCAATCACCGCGCGCTCTTCCACCGCCGTAATGCCGGAAGGGACGCAGACCATGACATACGGATTTTTTGAAAAAAAGCCTTTTTTATTTGTGGCCTGCTGAATATAATATTTCATCATCGCCGCCGTCGTTTCATAATCCGCAATCACGCCGTCTTTCATCGGCCGCGTCGCCACAATGTTTCCCGGCGTCCTGCCGATCATTTTTTTTGCGGCATCCCCGACTGCGACAATCTGTTTCGTATCCGTCTGGATGGCCACAACGGAAGGTTCCCGCACCACAATTCCTTTCCCTTTTATAAAAACCAATGTATTGGCTGTCCCAAGATCAATCCCCAGGTCTTTACTTCCGAACATGGATGTATCTCCCTTTCTACACGATAAATTTTCATCACCAGTTGGTGCCATACTTTTGCTTATTTATGGATGTCACTTTAAATCTACATCCGGAATTCAGGTATTTCCGGCGCAGTGCCGGCCGTAAAAATCATACGATTTATTATATCGTAACCATAAAAAAATTCAAAGCCTTACAAATACCCTTTTTGTCTCAGACTTACAAATTTTTTCTCACCGATGATCAAATGGTCAAGAATCTCAATCCCCATTATTTTACCACATTCGGCAAGCCGTTTGGTAACTTCAATATCTTCTTTGGAAGGAGAAGGGTCTCCGGATGGATGGTTATGGAAACAAATAATGGAAGCAGCTGAACGCCTGAGCGCTTCTTTGAACACTTCGCGGGGATGGACGATCGAGGCATTTAAGCTTCCGATGAAAATCGTCTGCCGGTGGATCACCTGGTTTTTAATATTTAAATACAGGCAGACAAAATGCTCCTGGGATAAAAAGCGCATATCATTCATGACATAATTGGCCCCGTCTTGCGGCGTGCGGATTACATAACGTGTATCGTGCTGCAAATTGGCAATCCTTCTGCCGAGTTCGCTCGCGGCCAGAATCTGGACCGCTTTTGCTGTGCCGATGCCTTTGATGGACGTCATTTCCTCAAGGGAAGCATCTTTTAAAAACCGCAAGCCTTCAAAATGGCGGATCAGTCTGTTGGCAAGCTCGAGCACCGATTCTTCTTTCGTGCCGGTACGGAGTAAAATGGCAAGCAGTTCCTGATTGGAGAGGCTCTCCGCTCCTGTGCGGATCAACCGTTCACGCGGGCGGTCTTCTGCAGGAAAATCTTTGATCAGCATTTTTTCCAAATGAATTCCTCCTTTTCTGGTGCAGGAGGCGGGGGAATCGAACCAATGGGCTTTGGTATGGGAGATACAATTGTATCGTACCAAAAAACGGGCCGTGAAACAACTGCAAATTCAACCTTTTCAGACAAAAAATAATGCTATGCGGGCGCATGCCTTTATCTGGCACCACAGCCTTTCAGCCGGAAGCCCGCATTTGATTTCAATGCCCGCTGTAGACCTTTACGTAGTCCAGCAGGTTTTGTTCGGCATCCGTTAAATCCTGCCGGTTGCCGCTTTTTTGATAAGCAACGAGCGATTCATACGCGGCCGTTTCGTATTTTTTCAACCGGCCGAGCGTTTCCTGCCTGACTTTTGCCAGCTTTTTGACGTTGCCGGCTGCTGTTTCGGCTGTCTTCATGCCGTCCGGTGAAACCCGCCCGTTCTGGACAGCGGCGGCCGTTTCTTTTGCCAGTTTTTGAAAAAGCGGAACCGTTTCCCGGGCAAAAATTTGCTCATCCTTTGTCGTCGTTTGGACCTTTTTGCTGGAAAAACTGATTTCTTTTGCATACAGTTCGACGCCTTTATCTTTCCAGGCAGTTTCCATTTTTTTGGCTGTGCCGAGGCTGTCGGCCACACCTGCAAAAATATAGCGTTGCCCGTCCATCGAAAGCTGCATCGACGGAACCTTTTTCGCGGCAAGTTCGCGTGACACTTTAGAGGCGGCGCCTTCCGTGCTGAACACCCCTGCCTGGATGATGCCGATGCTTAACGCCGGAAGCTGGGCCTCTTGCTGCGCTGTGCCCGCTGCAGCGCCTTCAGCCTGCTGTTTCGGGAGTTTTGTTTGATGATCGCCGTACGCAATGAATTTTAATACAACAAACCCGAGCAGCGCCCCGAACACCAACGCGGACACGACAGAAAACAAAATCGCCGGCGCAGCCCTTTTCGCAACCGCTTTTTTCGGGAATATGCTTTTCTTTTTGGGCGCGGGTGTGTAATGGATCGGCCGGAATTCTTCAATCTGATCCGCATCAAGTTCGGGCAGCACCCATTCAAATGACTCCTCTTCTTTTACACTGTCTTCCTGTGCGGCAGCCGTTTCTTCGGCCGCTTTCCAGTCATGGACTTTCACGCTTTCTTCCGGCTGCACCTTTTTTCCGCCCACTTTGACTGTAATTTTCGCCTTTTTTTTCGCCTTGTCCAATGTTTTCACCTCTCCTGCCCGATTTGCTTCATGCTACCATAACCGGCAAAAAAAAGAACAAGACTTTTGTCGTCTTGTCCGAAAACCATTCGCCGATTTCCGGCATTTTATGCAAATTTTATCCGAGCCCGGAGATGCGCAAATACATCCCGATAAGGCTGTTTCCGAAAAAATAGGCGGCAAGCGCACCGATGGCGATAAACGGCCCGAACGGCACCGGTTTTCGTTTTTTAAATTTGCCGGCAGCCATCAAACCAACGCCGTAAAGCGCGCCAAAAAAGCAGGCTAGAAAAAAGGCCAGAAAGGTTTTCTCTATGCCGAGCACAAGCCCGATGACAAAAAACAATTTAATGTCCCCGCCACCCATCGCGCCTTTTGTGAAAAAGGCAATGAGGTAGAGGAGGCAAAAGCCGAAAACCGCCCCGAGCCAGGCGGACCACCACGGTGACGCCGGATGAAAAAGCCGGACGGCGGCAATGGCGGCTGCAAAAGGAAACAGCACTTTATCGGGAATGAGCATATACGCCAAATCGGAAACGGTAATGATGACAAGCAGTGAAATAAACAAAACGGCAAGCAAAAATTCGGGACTCCACCCGAACCGGTAAAAAGAATAGGCAAACAAGCCCCCGGTCAGCGCCTCAAATACCGGATAGACCGGGGAGATCGGCGCGCGGCAGCTTCTGCATCTGCCCCGTAAAGCAAGAAAAGACAACACCGGTATATTTTCATACCAGCTTAACGAGTGCCCACACTTCGGGCAATGCGACCCGGGACGGATAATCGATTCATGATTCGGCACGCGTAGCCCGATGACATTATAAAACGAGCCGAACACCATTCCCAGTGCCGCAAAATAAGCAGTCCACAATCCATGCATGTTTGATCCCTCTGATCTTTCAGCATAAGGTATTTTCTTGGTTCGCTACCGGCAAGCAACGGGCGATATTAAGCATATGTAATGGCAAGGATGAACATGCCGAAAACTTATTGCTCCTTTATTGCGACCGGGTCACTTTTATGTCCCGCTGCCGGCACGTCGATTTCCGGCAAATAGTCCGAATACCGGCTTAACGCCGGGTAATAAAAAGTGGAAACCGTGACGGTGTACTGCAATCCACTCGATCCAGGCGCTCCTTCCCCCGGACTGAAATTGAGGCTTTCGATCACTGTAATGCGCGGCAAGTTTTCAATCGTCTGTAAAAATGTTTTCATGCTCTTGTAGCTGTCTGACTCCACTTTTAAAGTATACGACAGTTTTTTGACACCGGCAGGCAGCACGTCTGTTTTTTGCTGTGTGCCGGATGAGGTGCCGCTCGTTGTGCTTTGTGTAGCCTCCTCGCTCCCGGACGTACCGGCAGAGTCCTGCTGGGCGTCTGTTTCCGTAATCCGGCTGCCGGAAAGGGCCTCTGCCATCCTGAACTGAAGCAGCACTTGTTCCGCAAGCGGTTTTGCCGGGATTTTCCGCAACAGGCTGACAACATTGCCAAGCTGCAGTTCCGGGCTTTGCTGTTTTTTTGACTGCAGGCTGGATAGCACCTGCTGTTCCGATTTCAATGCAGCTTTTTGTCCGGCCAGCTCGGACTTAGCCGGCGCCAGCACAAACCAGTACAAACCGAATGCGCCGGCAAGGCAAACGGCAAAGAGGGCAAGCATGATAAAAAGCTGTTTCCGGTTTAAACGGAGGTTCATTGCTGTTCCTCCTTTTTGCTAGCGGCATTGAGTGCAGTTTGATTGAGCTGGATCGTATATGTCGCTTCATAGACCGTTACACCCTCTGCTTCACCGGTTGCTGCAGTATCCGCGCCGGCTGTGCCACCCGTTGGCGCCGGGGAGGAAGAGGAACCGCCCTCGCCGTTACCACCGGATGTTTTGGATGCACCGGATGTGGAAGAGGAACCGGTTTTAGACGTGTCCGAAGAAGATCCGTCACCCGTTTTGGACGCATCTGATCCGGAAGATGTGCTGCTTGCCGTTTTGGAAGTGCCGGATCCGGAAGAGGAACCGGCTGATGTGCCGGATGTTGTGCCCGTTCCTGCAGCTGAGCCGGTTGCAGCGCCGGATGTGCCGCTTGAAGAAGCGCTGGCCGTTTCCGTATTCATTTTGATGCTGGTTAAGACGGCGCCGCTGAAATACGGACTGTCATTTAGCCGTTTTAAAAAGTAAACCGCTTCATCGGACGCATCAAACTGGACGGTCACATTCGCGCCCGTGCTGCCGCAGGAAAAGTCCGTGATATAGCCGTATTGCGGCAAAAGTTTGGTAAGCTTGTCCAATACCGGCACCGTCTTGACCGGCGTATCACTTGCCCATTTAACGGCGGACGAGAGCTTTTTAAAATCCTGTATGTCCGCATTGCTTTTTTGTGCTGCCTGTTCAGCAGCCTGGAGCGCTTCCGTCTGCTTGATTTGCTGATTAACGGCGGCAAGATCCTGTTTTGTCTGATGGAGCGCAATAAAGAAGACGATGACAAAAATGGCGGCTGCACCGGCCAGTATTCCGCCCCAAAAGAGCAGCGCGATATTTTTCGGTTCTTTTTTCGGCAGCAGGTTAATCTCGACAAGCATTTATTTCACCTCTTTCAGTGCAAGGCCCAAAACAGGCGCAAAGCGAGCGGGAAACGGCTGCCCGGTTGCGGAAGATACTTTTTCCGTTTCGATCATCTTGACCGACAGGCCAAACTGCTCCGCAAGATTGTCCGCAACCTCGGGCAAATACGGATAATCGCCGTTCAGCAAAATTTGATTGACCGCATCCTGCCCTTTCCGGATCGAAAACTGGTAATAATTCACGATTCTGTCCAGCTCTTTATAAATATTTTCCGTCTGGTAGCGGAGCAGTGGATCGTCTTCCGGCCAGCGGTACTTTTTTTCGCCAAAAGCATTGGTCTCCGTCTCCCATTTGGAAAGCGGAATATCGACTTCAAGCTCCCTGGCAAGCAGCGGGAAATGCCGGTGGAAAATGGTCGCATTGACCATCGATAAATCAAACTGGAGAAGGAGCAGATGGTCCATCGCATTCAGTGTATTCAAATGATAAAAAGACCGGTAGGCGCATAGCGGGGAAATATCGGCAGCAACCGGGCTCAGGCGGATATCGTTAAAAAAACCGGCATAATCTTCGACGACATCCCGGGGCGCAGCAAATAACAACACCTGCTTTTCCTGATTCGACTCACCAAGGAGCGCAAAGTCAAATACAGGATCGTCAAACGGCAAATGGATGGTGGAACCGAGCTCAAGGGTAATATAACCTTCCATTTCATCCATGGCAATCTCATCCGGAACAGCAATTTGGCGCACGACAACAAAATTGTCGGGCACAGCAAAACGAACTGGGTGTTTTCCCTTCAGCCCCCAATCACCAAGACATTCTTCAGCGATCATCGCAAGCGTCTCGGCATCAGCAATTTTCCCGCCGCGGATCAGTCCTTCCGGCAAATACCGCTCGCCCATTTTTGCAACAACAGGCGGGTCAATCTGCCTCAATTCGAGAAAACGAATGACATGGTCTTTGATAATGAAATTTCCGGTTTTTTTCGATGATGGAAAAAATGAGCGTGGCATCATGATGGCTCCTTAAATCTTTGTAAATTTATAACCTAAGGCTTCTCTAATTAATTAAAAGAAACCTTAGGTTATAATATTTAAAAAATCGCGCATGTTAAATCATTTGTTTACTGTAGTGTCATATTTGGTTGATTTATCGTTTATTCCACCAATGGTTGCATCTGTAAATGTTACTGTTACCCCATCATCTTCACCCGTACCATTTAATTTATAAACCATTTTCCCGTTATTTTCACTTACTGTTACAGAGTATTTTGTAAGATTCACTTCATCATCTAAGTATTTGTCTATGTCCGCTTGTTTTATTTCTCCACCTTCAGGAACACTGTTCGAAGATACATAGAGTTTCGCAGCATTGATTACTTGGACAGCATCCGATTTAATGGCACTGATTTTTGAGTGCTTGATGATGGTGTTAATCGCCGGGATCGCAATCGCGGCAATAATGGCCAGGATCACAATAACCGCCAACAGTTCAATCAACGTAAAGCCCTTTTGATTTTTCAATAACTTTCTTTTCTTGTTTAACATCGTTTCTCCTCCTAATGTCCTAGAACTTTTTACCTATATTATACATGGTTGTGTTGCATAATCCTACCTTTTTTTGATCAATTTATTGAACATTATTATAAATTTCGAACATTGGTATCATAATCGCGGCAATGATCGTGCCGACAACGGCTGCGAGCACGACGATCATAAACGGCTCAATCAGCGCTTTGATCTGGTCGGTAGCGGCTTCTACTTCGGCCTCGTAAAAGTCAGCGACTTTGCCAAGCATGGCGTCCAGCGCACCGGTTTCCTCACCAATCGCAATCATCTGCGTGACAAGCGGCGGAAAGACCCAGTGGCG
This sequence comes from Weizmannia sp. FSL K6-3076, assembly GCF_038007245.1. NCBI lineage: Bacteria > Bacillati > Bacillota > Bacilli > Caryophanales > Bacillaceae > Heyndrickxia > Weizmannia sp. FSL K6-3076. The sequence goes on from NZ_JBBOWU010000001.1 coordinate 2,039,161, forward strand.
CCGCATCGGTTCTGTCATCGACTGCCCTTTTTCCAGCGCATCGCGGGCCTGGCGGAGCACTTTTGTCATCACTTCGTTTTCGACGATTGCCTCCACGATCGACAATGCCTGTAAAATCGGCACGGAACTGGAAAACAACGAGCTCAATGTCCGCGTCATCCGGGCAATGATCGATTTTTGGACGAGTTTGCCGAAAATCGGGAATTTGAGCATCGCATAGTCCAAATAAAATTTACTCGTTTTGTTTTTGCGCAAAACGACCAGCAGCACGTACACCCCGATCAAAATCAGCACGACAAGCCACCAGTAGTGCTGCATAAACCCGCTTGCCGACAAAACAAGGCGCGTAACCGCAGGCAGGCTGGCTTTATAGTTTTTGAGCATCGATACAAAGGTCGGGACGATTTTTACAAGCATAAAAATGACGACAACAATCGCCATCACCCCGACAAAAGCCGGATACGTCAGCGCCGACCTTACCTTTTGCCTTGTGCGGTGCTGCTTTTCGTAGTAGGTTGCGAGCCTTTCCAATGTACCGTCAAGATTGCCGCCCGCTTCACCGGCATAAACCATATTAATGAACATCGGGGTAAACACTTTTTTATGTTTTGCGGCCGCCTGGGAAAGCGGAATCCCGCCACGCAAATCTTCCTCGACGGCCAAAAGCGTTTTCTTTAATGTTTTGCTGCTCGTCTGGCTGGCAAGTATGTTTGTAGAATCGACGACGGTTACGCCGGCTTTCAGCAGTGTTGAAAACTGGCGGAGGAAAATGACAAAATCCTGCAGTTTCACCCTGCCGCCGAGACTGATTTCCATCGTCATTAACGTTTCCGGCAGCTCATTGATTTGGAGCACGCGGACGCCTTGCCCGCGCAGCTTTACCAGCGCCTCCCGTTTCGATTCGGCCGTGACGACGCCGTTTTTCTTCCCGGCTTTTGTCCTTCCCTCGTACTTAAATCGTGGCATTTTGGACAATCTCCTGTAAATAAGGTTCCGCCGCTTCTTTGGAAATCGCGCCCGCTGCAAGCAATTCCTTCACATCGGTTTCAAGCGTGTGCATCCCGAGTGCGCGGCTCGTCTGCAGGACATTCACGATCTGGTGAACTTTCTCATTGCGGATCAGATTGGCAATGGCCGCGTTGTTGACGAGCACTTCCGTGGCCGCCCTCCGCCCTTTGTTGTCGGCTGTCGGAAAGAGGCGCTGCGAAATAATTCCAACTAAAACATTTGCCAGCTGGATGCGGATTTGCGCCTGCTGGGACGGCGGAAAAACGTCAATGATCCGGTCAATCGTCGACGGCGCGCCCGATGTGTGCAGCGTACCGAGGACAAGGTGCCCGGTTTCCGCTGCCGTAATCGCTATATGGATCGTTTCGAGATCGCGCATTTCCCCGACTAAAATCACGTCCGGGTCCTGCCTGAGTGCCGCGCGCAGGCCGTTCGCAAAGTTTTGCGTGTCAAACCCGACTTCACGCTGGTCAATGATGCATTTTTGATGTTTATGTAAATACTCAATCGGGTCTTCAAGCGTAATAATATGTTTGTGCAGCGTTTTGTTCATATGGTCGATCATGGCGGCGAGCGTCGTCGACTTTCCGCTTCCGGTCGGCCCTGTTACCAGCACTAAGCCATGCGGTTTTTCCGTGAATGCATACAATACAGGCGGCAAATGCAGTTCTTCAACTGTCGGGATCGTAGTCGGGACAACACGGATCGCCAGCGACACGCAGTTGCGCTGCCGGTACACATTGATCCGGAAACGGGATACGCCCGGGATGCCGTAAGAAAAATCAAGCTCCCCGCGTTCCTGGAAAACCGGCCACATGGTATCGGAAATGATCGCTTTTGCCATTCCTTCCGTCAATTGCGGCGTCATCACTTCTTTTCCGTAACGTTTCAGTTGGCCGTTTAAACGCAGAATCGGCGGCACGCCAACGGATAAGTGAAGATCCGATGCTTTCAGTTCAAATGCTGAGCGAAGCAAGTATTCAATTTTTTCCTTCATTCCTTTCACCTACTCCGGTAGGGCGACGCGCAACACTTCTTCGGTCGTTGTCAGCCCCTGCTTTACCTTTAGTAATCCGTCATCGAGCAGAAAAATCGTTTTATTTTGGATCGCATATTCCCTTAATTTGGATAAAGGTTCCCCGTTCATAATCCCACGCCGGATGTTTTCATTGATCATCAGCAGTTCCTGGATCGCCATCCGCCCTTTGTATCCGGTCATGTTGCAGTTTCCGCATCCTCGGCCGCGAATGATTTTCTCAATTTTGATGCCGCGTTTTTTAAAAATTTCTATTTCCCGTTTTGTCGGCACCTGTTCTTCTGCGCAGTCGCGGCACACTTTGCGAACGAGCCGCTGCGACACGACGCCACTGAGTGAGGTGGCAACGAGAAACGGCTCAACGCCCATGTCTATTAATCTTGTAATTGTGCCGAGCGCATCATTGGTATGCAGCGTACTTAAGACAAGATGGCCGGTGAGGGAAGCGCGGATAGCAATTTCAGCCGTTTCCTTGTCGCGGATTTCCCCGACCATGATAATATTCGGATCCTGCCGCAAAATCGCGCGCAGCCCTTTGCCGAACGTCATCCCGACCGCCGGATTGACCTGAATTTGGTTGACGCCTTCAATCTGGAACTCCACCGGGTCTTCCACCGTAATGATATTCACCTGTTCATCATTGAGATGGTTTAGGGCCGCATATAAAGTTGATGACTTCCCGGAACCGGTCGGCCCTGTGATCAAAATGATGCCATTCGGGCGGTGGATCAACTGCGTAAAACGCTTGAGATTCAGTTTGTTGAAATCGAGCTGGCGGATATCGTGGATGGCTGTTGAAAGATCCAAAATCCGGAGCACGATTTTTTCCCCGAATACGGTTGGCAGCGTCGATACCCGGATATCAACGGGATGGAAATCGACGTCAATTTTAATACGCCCGTCCTGCGGGATGCGGTGTTCGGTAATATCTAGATTTGCCATAATTTTAATGCGCGCCACAAGCACGCTTTGCATCGATTTCGGCAGCACCCGTTCCGTCCGCAAAATTCCGTCCACCCGGTAACGGACGATGTATTTTGTTTCCTGCGGGTCCAGATGGATATCGCTTGCCCGCATTTGGACGGCATTTTGCAAAAGCTGGTTGACGAGCTGGACAACAGGCGAATCTTCTTCCCCGGGTGCGGTTTCGGTTGCCTCTTCCTTTTCAGCAATGCCGTCCAGCAGTTCTTCCATATTGTCATCCAGGTCGTAATACTTATGGATTGCCCGCAAAATATCGTCTTTGGAGGCAATCGCCGGTTCAATCCGGAAGCCGGTCGATAGCCGCAAGTCATCGATCGCATTAAAATCCATCGGGTCCGCCATTGCGACAAACAGTTTATCCCCGTCTTTTTTGAGCGGAATGAGAAGATTTCGTTTCGCCATTTCTTTCGGCACAAGATTCATGATGCTCTGGTCAAAAGGATAGCGGAAAAGGCTGATGTGCGGGATGCCGAGCTGGAATTCGAGCGCTTCAATGAGCTGCTGCTCGGTAATCAGCCCACGCTGAAGAAGCGCATCGCCCAGTTTTTGGCCCGCCCCCTTTTCCTTCAGCACCTGTTCCAGCTGTTCTGCTGTAATTAATCCTGCATCCACCAATAAATCGCCAAGCCTTTTTCGCACTTGCTTCATCCGAATTCCCCCGCTTTATCTGTCATGTCCCGGGTCTTTATTATGTCAGCTTTTGCTGTCTGCCCCGTTATCCTTGCCGTCATGCGTGCCGGTGCTGTCATTTGAAGTTTCAGCTTTTGTGCTGGTAGTGTTTTCGCGATCCTTTGAAGTCTCAGCTTTTGTACTGGTACTTTTTTCGCTCTTTTTTGAAGCCTCTGTACCGGCACTTTTTTTGCTTTTTGAAGTCTCTTTGCCGGCACTTTTTTCGCTGCCTTTTGAACTGCTGCCACTTGTTGACGTGTCCGTTTCATGACCAGAACCGTTATCTGTTTCCGATGAGCCATCCGTATTTTCCGCTTGTGCCGGAATGCCTTTTGCAACGATTTGTGCCACCGGCGGATAAAAATCTTCCGCCAACAGCACGGATTTCAGCAGGCCGTGATTCTGGCTGTAAATATTGCGGAACACCTTGGCATAATAACCCGCTTTTCCGGCTTGCAAGACAACAGACTGATCTGCTTTTAAAGCAGGATGATATTGCACGGTTGTTTCGGGGTCGATCGTTTTTTGATCTTTCAGCACCATTTTATAGTTTTCGAGAAAAGGCCGGCCTGCCACAGATACGGAAAAAGTACCGTTTCGAGCCGTGAATTTCAGCTGATAAGCGGTTGGGTTCGGGTTGACAAAAGAGAAATCCAGCTTGCCTTTCACCACTTTTGCTTCTTTTCCAAGCGTTGCATAGTACGGCAGTTCGTTTCCCGTATTGCGTTCAATGATTTCGAAATTGGTCGGCAGCACCGCCCCGTATATGGCGGTTGCAATCATGCTGAGTGCTTCATTTGAAAACGAAGCGCCTGTTTTTTCCGCTGTTTTGAATAAGGAAAACATCCCGTGCGCAGGAATGTTGACTTGCGGAAACTGCTTTGCCCAATTTTCGAGTTCTGTTGCTTCCGCAAGCGAAACATTTGCTACTGAACCTTTTGATACTGTCGTTTCTTTTTCATTTCCGTCCACGGCATAACCGGACAAATCAAAGGAAAGATTGGCAGTCTCAAGCCGGGCGGCGGCGTGGCATATGGCCATGTCGAGCCGGGCAATATCCACGTCATCCGGGCTGACGTCGGGAAAAGACTTTGAGACCAGGTCCCGAAGCCTATTATGGTCAAGCGTGACAACAAGCGGCGCGGCCTCGCCGTTTTTTACCCGAACCATGCTTTCTGTTACGGAAAAATGCAGCTGTTCAGCCGGAAGCTTCACCGTTTTTGCCAAATAGACGATTTCTACCGGATTGGACGCCTTCCATTTCTGAACGGCAGATGATAATTTTTGCTGTGCCTGCTCTTCCGTCAGCCCGGACAGCTGTATTCCTCCGGCTATAGTGCCCTGCGCATATTTTTCTTTATGTCCGAATCCGTTCGCAATGGCCAAAGCCCCAAAATGTGAGAAACTGAATATAAATGCTGTGCTGATCAATAAGATCGTAAAAACTTTTAAATACCGCTTGTTTCCCACACTTCAGCGCCGCCTTTCATTCATCAACATGCATAGACAACTCGACAAAAACACCCGGACCGGCCTCCTGTGCCCGCTTAATGTCTTCTTCAGACAAAACCGTTCCTGCCGCGATAACCTGTTCCCCGTTTCCCGCGTAAATGTCTTTTACCGCTTTCTTTCCTTTTAAAAGTTCCACTTGTTTTGCCCGGAGTGCCTCCATTCCCTCTTCGCCCGGTTGTTCAAGCTCTTCTTCTACTTCTTTTGTCAGCAGTTTTTCAGGATCATCAAGAAAATGGCCGGGTGCTTCCTCTTTCACAACAACAATATCTCTTCCGTACGTCATCACAAAATCAGCAGAAAGGATCGTTTCCAACTCGCCTGTTTGCAAAACAACCCCTAAAATTTTGCCTGTATTTTCATCTGCGTAAAATTCTTTTACTTCGCCAACTAGCTCCCCTTTTCGTGTCATCACTTTAGCGCCGACAATGCGAATTTTTTTGTTGACGAGCTGGTCCGCAATCGGAATTTCGTTTAAATCGATGACAGCCCTGTCGCTTTCCACGGTGACCGCATACTCGCCGATCCCGACCACTTTTTTGAACGGAATTGCTTTTACGCTTACTTGCCAGTCTTCGTGTTCGATCGTTAAAAAATCGACGGATCCTTTGTCCGGGTTAATGACAAAAGACTTTACTTTTCCGATTTCAGCGCCTTCAGAAATGCTGATGATCGGCTGGCCCAAAATTTGCGTGCTTTTTTTCATCTACCTCACACCTGTTTCTTCATGGATTATTGACCGTATTTTGTCCTTAAAAAATCGATTTCTTCGCGGATGACCGGGTATTCTGCATAGGTTTCCGCCAAGTCTTTCAGCAGGACTTGCAGCTTGCCAAATTGTTGTTCAGCTATGTAATGTTCGACCAGAAGGCTTGCAAAGGTGAAATAATCTTCCGGTGCAAGCTGCGGATGCAAATGTGCTTTCACTAGCTGTTCGTACGCGTCAGCCGGCTGCGTAAGACGGTAAAGGTTCAGTTGTTCCACTAGTACCCCAAGCAATTGCTTTTGAATAGGCGTTGTCCCGTTTGGCACGGATGCTAAAGTGTCCGATGCTTCCTCAACGGCAGGGTTGCCTTTCGGTTCCATTGCTTTCTCACCGACAGAATTGCCTGCCGATTCCGCTTCGTTTGCGGCAACCGTTTCGCCCGTACCTGCGCCGCTTTCGCCTTGTCGTTCCCGTCCCTGGCCCGCTTCCGAATAGAACTTTTCGGGCTCTGCCACCTGGCCGGTTTCCTTGTCAGGCATCACGTCGATTTCTTCCGGTTCGTCTGTGTCTTCACCTGTCGCACCGCCAACTATTTCAATTTCCGTATCTGATGGCAGCTTTTCGCGTTGCCCGGCATTGTCGGTTTCATGGAAAGGAATCTCATCGATTTCTTCCAGTCCGTCTGTGCTGTCACGCTTAGACCCGCTGGCTGCTTCATCCGCCGCATCCAGATCTAAATTTACGGATTGTTCAGTTGAATTAGTTTCTTGGACAGGCACCAAACCGATTTCTTCCGGCTCGTTTGTATCTTCACCTTTCGCACCGCCAACTGTTTCATTTTCCGCATCTGATGGCAGCTTTTCACGTTGCCCGGCATTGTCGGTTTCGCGGAAAGGAATCACATCGATTTCTTCCAGTTCGTCCATGGCAGGCATGTCTGTCCCGGAAAGTTCAGCAGGTGCTTCTGTTTCCTTTTCAAAAGAAAGGAGTGGGATCTCTTCTTGTTCCACATATTGAACCTCTTTAGAACCGGATAACGTTACCGATCCTTCTCCTGCAATCACTTCGGAATCTTGACCTGTGGTTGTCCCGTCCAAAGGTTTGATATCCGGGCTCTCCGCTTCCGCCACCCATTCTTCAACTTCGTACATTTCCGGCAAATGATCCGCCTTATTTTCTTCATTTGCTTCTTCAAGCATCTCCAGACGGTTTTCAAGAAAATCAATTTCTTCTTCCCCGGAGCGTTCTGCCGCCTGTTCGTTTGCCGGAAAAGCGGTTCCCGTTTCGTTTCCGGCCGCAGCATCCTCCAGTTCTTCCCATTCGGGTTCATCCTTTTCTTCCCGTTTTAGCAGTGTCCCTTCTGTTTCAGATCCCGGCCCGTTTTTCTCCGGCAAAATCTCTTCCGTTTCAGCGGCCGGAGCACTTTTTTCAGCCGGAAGAACAGCGGCATTTACGTCAGGCAAGACCAGTGCTGCCGGCCGATTTTTCCGCGCCACCGCCATCTCTTCCTGCTCCTCCCCTACTGGAAATTCGTCTGAATCGTTATCCTGTCCAGCGAACAAAAATGCCAACTTTTTTTCGAACAGATAGGCCACACAAATTACGAGCAAAAAAGTAATTAAACCACTCTCCCATAGCGGAACCACACTGCCCGCCAAAATGCCGAAAAGCGCCAGCAAAAAAGCGGAGCCGGCCAGCACAACCACACCTTTTTTAGAAAAGCCGAAAGAAAAAAAGACAAAAAATGCCATTACGCATAAAAATCCAATTACGGCAAACGCCGCAGTGAGAAGATCCATCATCCCACCTCTGTTTCTATCAGAGTACAATATTCCCAGAAAAACCAATTGTCGAAAATCAACTAAGACTATTTTATTATAAATCATGGCGAATGGGAAGATTGTACTGCATCTTTTTACCTGTCTCTTACTGGACTGATGTATTGATTTCTTTCAAAGTCACTTTATTCACTGTCGGGATCCCTTTCGGCGGGTTTAAAATCATATCTTTTTTAAAATTAACGGTGAGTCTGGACTTTACATGATCCGCAGGCTGGGGGTTTTGAAATTCCAATTCATATCTTTTGAAAATTAACAATTCATAGATTAACTTATTTATCGTCCAGCCCCTTGATGCACTTAAACCAATCGTATTCCCATAGATACCCCCATTAATTTTCAAATTTGATCCGATGCCATATATAAACAAGTCACGATTTGAGTAGAGATAAGCATCAATCACTTTTGGACGGTCTTCATACAAATTATTGTTGGCTAACTTAATATTTCCATCACAAAGTAAAATAAGCGTGCCACTACTGTTCGAGAAATTTTCGACATCTGCGTCTCCTCGTACATAAATGCTGCCGTTTGTATTGACATCCCCGCTGCTCGTAAGGGACCCATTGACATACATCACCCCGTTTAAATTCAATGCTGAAACCTCACTCAATGTCGCATTCCCGGCAATATAAATATACTGATTTTCCCCTGTCGACAGCACTCCGTTTAAATTAGCGCCACCGCCTACATAAATTTTGCCTTTTACTGTTAATTTCCCTTTGACAGTCAAATCATCTTTTACATAAAGATCCCCATTTACAGTCAGGCTTTTGTTTTCCCCAACGGTTAAATCATCGCCGACGTACAAGTTTCCTTTTATTGGTTGACTGCCAACCTGGCTGACTGTTACATCATAGCCAAAAGCATTCCCATACTTGTCTATATTATAAGAATCGTAAGAATTTATTTTTAAATTTCCCGGCCATCCCAGCGCCTTGGCTGTAATCATATCGCCTACATTTATTTTATCAACCGTTAACTGACGATTTTTCACAACCGGAGCAACAGAAAAGTAGCGGCTGAAGCTTTCAGGTCCAAATGGCTTCCATGAATAAAAGTTGTAAACCGGCGCCGATGTTCCTGTTCCTACCGGCTGCTGATCGGCCTCAAAATATCTTCCCTTCACTGTTAACGTCCCATTGATCGCTGGATAGTAAGTTCGAATGTATTTCGTGTACCCCTCAACATAGTTCCCGTAGTTTGAAACATACAGATTCCCCCCAATATTCACATCCCCGATAATATAAGGAGACCCGTACAAATACATATTCGACGGTGTCACGGCTGTATATTGAAAAACATCCGAGACAGTGGAAAGCGTCATCATCTTTGTTAACGTTTTTCCGGACTTTCCGATTGGCACTGTTATGGTGACTTTGCCCAAAACAATGCCGTCGGGTGCTGTCCCGTCTTTCAATGTTTTATATGCGATGCTGCATTTGCCGTTTTTCTGTTGCTGTATGCTCGTTATGGCTGCCTGAAGCATGCTGATCAGCTGGCTTGGCATGACAGTACCGTTCGCAATGGTACTATTGATGCTGTCAACTTGTTTCTCAATTAAAGCAGTCGCTTCATCCGCTACCATTTCCGCATTTAATTTATCCTGTGTGCCCGTTTCAGATACTTTTACTGTTTTAAAAGTGCTGACGGATGCGGATACGAGCGAAACGGTGATAATCGCCGCGACTGCGAAAATGAGAAGGACGGTCACAAGCGTATATCCCTTCTCTTCTCTTAAAACATGCATCATGGATTCCCCTCTTCGCCCAGTTTATAAGCGGCATAGATCTTTTTCTCAAAATGATTTTGTGTGTCTTTCATTACAAAATGGCATATCAGGCTGCCATTCTCAACCGTAAAAGTTGTCCCGTCAAGTGAAATTCCATCGCTGTTTACAATCGTGCCTCCTACCGACAAGTTCCCGTCTGATACAGTGATTGTCTTGTCAGTTGAACTTTCCTGGTAGGTGCCGTCACTTCCAACATTTATATTGACATCCACTGCTTTGAAACGGGTAAAAGTCCCGTCATCATTTTCGTCATCAGGTTCAATGTCGTCCACATTTTCCATTGCACTGTTCATGTATTGCAAAATAGCCGTTTGTTCTTTGACAAAATTTTTACGTGCCATGTCGCTTTTGGATTGGGTGATCACCGTATTTAAAACGGCATAAATGACCCCGATGATCATAAATGAAATGATAACAGCCGCCAGTAATTCTACTAAAGTGAGCCCTTTTTCATCCCGGCATTTCATCTTTTCACATACCCTTTCACTTCAACCGGTTTTAGATGATTTCCACTGTCGACTTTTACTTTGACCAGCAGGAGGCGGTCAGAAAGGGAAGAATCCGCCGGAAGGGAAACGGACACATATGCCTTATAACCGGAAATTTCCGCAGCGCTATCAAGCCCTAAAACCGATTGAATATCAGCTTGTTGTGTGGTGTTCGCCATTTGCTGCACTTCATTAAAGTTTTTTTTCTGGTAAGCTCTTAATATCCCGGTTGCAATTTGCAATGCAGACAGCGAGTCATCCGCTTTCTTTGTCACGCCCGCATTATTGGCCAAAATGGAACCCACTGTGAGCATCACAATCGCTAAAATCGTAATCGAAGCGAGCACTTCGACAAGTGTAAATCCCCGGTTGTTTTTAAAAAGGGGTTTTTTCATAACAACCTCCGCTAAGCATTTTGTCCTGCGTCTTATTTCCTATAAAACTTATTTTATCAAAAAGCGCCGGGAAAGTAATTCAACAAATAGAACAAATAAAAAAAAGGGCAGAACTTTTTCAGCTCTGCCCGTTCCTTTCTGATTGGCCCAAAATGTATTTCCGGACTTTCGAAATAAAGTATAAAGACCCCGTAATGACTAAAACATCTCTTGAGCCTTTCATTTCTTTTATTTTAGCAAGTACGGTTTCTTTCCAATCCTCCGAAAATGATTTATTTTGATGATGGCTTATCTTATACAACATCTCTGCCGGAATCGCTCTTGGAAAATCAAAAGTTGTGAAAATGATTTCGTCTGTTTTGTGGTCGAGTTTCGGAATCATGTGATCCAAGTCTTTGTCGCCAAGTGCGGAAAAAATCATGTGAATGTTTTTCCCGCGCAGATGGGTGTCCATTGTTTCGATCAGGCTGTCAATGCCTTCCGGGTTGTGGGCGCCATCGATGATAACGAGCGGGTCATCCAGCAGTTTTTCAAATCGGCCGATCCACTTGCTGAGGAGAAGGCCTTTTTCCAGTGCATGCTGCGGGATGCGAAAATGGTGGATATGTCTTAACAGTTCTGCCCCCATAACGGCAAGCGCGGCATTGTAAATCTGATGGCGACCCATCATGGTGATCGACAAGCAGTCATAGGCGCCGTACGGAGAAGCAAAGCGGAAATGTTCACCGGTTAAATCCCCGCCAATCTCCGCAAAAGAAAATTCCTTTCCGGCACGGAAAAGCGGTGCCTTTTCTTTTGCCGCTTTTTCTTCAATCACCGCTAGCGCATCAGGCAGCATTGCTGTCGTTGCAACCGGCACCCCGTGTTTGATGATGCCCGCTTTTTCAAATGCGATCTCCGCAATCGTATGGCCAAGCACATTCATATGGTCATGGCCGATATTGGTAATCAGGCTGACAAGCGGTGTGATGACGTTGGTGGAGTCAAGCCTGCCGCCAAGGCCGACTTCATAAATAACGATATCCACCGGCCGGATGTCGGCAAAATACACAAGCGACATCGCTGTAATGACTTCAAACTCTGTCGGTGCGCCGAATGCTGTGTGCTCCAGTTCTTCTGCAAGCGGGCGGATCTCGTTTGTAAGCCGGATGAGGTCTGCATCTGACACCGGCGTTCCGTTTATGCTGATCCTTTCGTTAAACTGCTCAATATACGGGGAAGTAAAGGTGCCGACCGTATAGCCTGCCTGCTCTAAAATATTCCGCAAAAAGGTGACGGTCGACCCTTTGCCGTTCGTCCCGGCCACGTGAACCGTCCGGATTTTTTGTTCCGGGTGGTGCAATTTTTCCATCAGCCACTGCATCCGCTCAAGCCCTGGTTTCATCCCGAATTTCGAGCGGGACCGGATCCAGCCGACCGCTTCTTCATAGGTTTCAAACATATGCCTTTCCTCCCGTATGCAAGGAAGACGAATCCGTAAAGAATTCGCCTTCCACCCTTGTATTACTGGTTTTCAAGTTCTTTGATGCGCGCTTCGACGGTGCTTCGTTTTTCAAGATAGTCTTTTTCTTTTGCCCGTTCTTCGGCAACGACATTTTCCGGCGCTTTTTTCAGGAACCCTTGATTGGACAGTTTTTTCTGGACGCGTTCGACTTCTTTATTCCATTTCGCCAACTCTTTCCGGAGCCGGGCCAGTTCTTCTTCAAAATTAATGAGTCCTTCAAGCGGCAGGAACAGTTCGACGCCGGAAACGACTGCAGTCATGGCTTTGTCCGGTGCCTCGAGGTCAAGCCCCATTTTCAATTCATCCGGGTTGCAGAAACGGGTAATGTACGCTTCGTTTCGTTTTAAAGCCGCTAAGACCGTTTCGTCTTTCGCTTTCAAATGCAGTTTGATTTTTTTGCTTAACGGCGTATTCACTTCCGCGCGGATATTGCGGACGGAACGGATGATGTCGACAAGCAGTTTCATTTCTTCGCTAGCCGCTGCATCTGTAAGGCTTTCGTCCACCTCCGGCCAAGCGGCTGTTGTGATCGATTCCCCCTGATGCGGAAGGTTTTGCCAAATTTCCTCGGTAATAAACGGCATGAACGGGTGCAAAAGCCGCATCGTATTGTCGAGCACATACGCAAGGACCGAGCGTGTCGTTTTCTTCGCTGCTTCATCTTCGCTGTAGAGCGGCAGTTTTGCCATTTCGATGTACCAGTCGCAGAAATCGTCCCAGATAAAATTGTAAAGTGCGCGCCCAGCTTCGCCAAATTCGTATTTGTCCGCCAGTTTTGTAACGGTTTCGATCGTTTCGTTCAAACGCGTTAAAATCCATTTGTCAGCGACTGATTTTTCACCGGACAGATCCATTTCTTCGTATTTCAGCCCGTTCATGTTCATGAGTGCAAAACGGGAGGCGTTCCAAATTTTATTGGCGAAATTCCAGACCGCTTCAACTTTTTCGTAACTGAAACGCAAATCCTGGCCCGGTGCGCTACCGGTGGTAAGGAAATAGCGGAGCGAGTCCGCGCCGTATTTGTCGATGACTTCCATCGGGTCGACACCGTTGCCGAGCGATTTGCTCATTTTCCGCCCCTGCTCGTCGCGGACAAGGCCGTGGATCAGAACATCTTTGAACGGGCGCTTGCCGGTAAACGCAAGCCCCTGGAAAATCATCCGCGATACCCAGAAGAAAATGATGTCATAGCCGGTCACAAGCGTATCGGTCGGATAATAACGCTTGTAGTCTTTAGCTTCTTCATCCGGCCAGCCCATTGTCGAAAACGGCCAGAGCGCCGAGCTGAACCACGTATCGAGCACGTCCGGATCCTGTTCCCAGTTTTCAATATCGCGGGGCGGCTCAGTGTCAACATACACTTCGCCGGTTTCTTTATGGTACCAGGCCGGAATCCGGTGGCCCCACCAGAGCTGGCGCGAAATGCACCAGTCGCGGATATTTTCCATCCAGTGCAAGTATGTTTTTTCGAAGCGTACCGGCACAAAATGGACTTTTCCTTCCGACGCCTGCAGTTTTACCGCGGCATCAGCGAGCGGCTGCATTTTCACAAACCATTGCGTCGACAAATACGGTTCGACAACCGCGCCGCTCCGTTCGGAATGGCCGACCGAATGAAGATGGTCTTCCACTTTGACAAGAACGCCAAGTGCTTTCAAGTCCTCCACAATCTGTTTGCGGCATGCAAACCGGTCCATGCCTTTATATTTTCCGGCATTTTCATTCATTGTGCCATCCTCGTTCATCACAAGGATACGTTCGAGGTTGTGGCGGTTCCCGACTTCGAAGTCGTTCGGGTCATGGGCCGGCGTAATTTTTACGGCACCAGAACCAAATGTCATGTCCACATACTCGTCTGCGATAATCGGAATTTCGCGGCCGACGATCGGCAATACAATCGTTTTCCCGATTAATTGTTTGTATCGTTCATCATCCGGATGGACAGCGACCGCCGTATCACCGAGCATCGTTTCCGGGCGCGTTGTCGCGATTTCGATCGTGCCGGAACCGTCGCTTAACGGGTATGCCAGATGGTAAAATGCGCCCTGCACCTCTTTGTAGACGACTTCAATATCGGAAAGTGCCGTTTTCGTTTCCGGATCCCAGTTGATGATATACTCGCCACGGTAAATCAAGCCTTTTTTATAAAGCGAAACAAATACTTCTTTTACAGCTTTTGACAGCCCTTCATCGAGCGTAAAACGTTCGCGCGAATAATCGAGCCCGAGGCCAAGTTTTGCCCATTGTTTGCGGATAAATTGAGCGTATTCCGCTTTCCATTTCCATGCTTCTTCCATAAATTTTTCGCGGCCGAGATCATAGCGGGATTTGCCTTCTTCACGCAGTTTGGCTTCCACCTTTGCCTGTGTTGCAATCCCGGCGTGGTCCATCCCCGGCAGCCAGAGCACATCATAGCCTTGCATCCGTTTCATCCGGGTTAAAATATCCTGTAAAGCCGTATCCCAGGCATGGCCGAGGTGGAGCTTCCCGGTTACGTTCGGCGGCGGAATCACAATCGTGTACGGTTTCTTTTCCGGATCGCCTTTTGCTTCGAAAAATTTGCCGTTCACCCACCATTCATAGCGCCCTTTTTCAACAGCCTGCGGATCATATTTGGTCGGCATGCTGATGTCCTGCTGTTCCATTTGCATCATTCCTTTCTGCGTCTTTTACGGATAAACACAAAAACTCCCTTCGTCATAAAAGGACGAAAGGAGTCTGTTCGCGGTACCACCTTTTTTCACGGGCAAACGGATGCCCGGCACTCTCGGGTCAGTAACGGCACTTCGCCGGCTTTTGCTACTTTCGGTTTCACAAAAGCTACTCCCGGGCGACCTTCCAGCCTGTTTCGCATAGGAAATCTTTCAGCAGCTGATTTCCCTCTCTGCATGGAAACAAAATCTGTACTCTTCCCGTTCATTGTACTTTGATTTTTGAAATTGACTATAGTTTATGGTATCGGTTTTTGTGAAAATCGTCAATAGCATTGCCCATTTTTAGAAAAAATATGCGGCGGATGCACTGATCCGCCCGCTTTTCATACATTATTTTTGAGGGATAGGTGGATGATGATGAAGAAAAAAATTGACAAACAGGCCGTCCGTACATGGGCGCGGAATGCAAAAAAAGTGTGCAAGCAGCTGATTCTTCCGTTCTCCGTCTTTCAGGCCATCCGTACGATTATTTTTCCGACGACGTTTGACGTTTTGCTGCTTGCCATATTTATTCTCATTTATCTCGGGTTTCAGTATGAATGGTTTTAGTGGCCGTTCCTGCTTTTCATGACGCGGGGGCGGCCCCTTGTGACAACTGCATGACGACATACTCGGTATTTTTCATTCGCCAGTACTTTTCCTGCAGTTTCGCGACTGCTCTCGCTTCATGGCGTTTTCCTTCATTTGCAAAGTATTCCTCCACGGTTTGGATGATCGGTGCGGGATAAGCGAGATAGCTGAAAAATAAGCTTTTTTCATCTTCTTTCAGCGGAAAATAGCTGAAATAGGTCTTCACCCAATCCACGCAGTCGTCAAACCGGCTCGGATAGGAATCGAGCGTCCGCGACAAGAAGGGAAGCAAGTCATAAAAAGGCGCAGCGTTTTTCGCCAGTTCGAAATTGGTAAAGTACCCGAGCCCGCGTTCATCGTACAAAAAATGCTCCGTTGAAATTTTTCCGTGGATGGTCACCGTTCTCGCTTTCTCCATCTCTTTTGATTGTTCATACCAGTTTTCCAGCTGCCGGATCGAAAATTTGAGCGCCTGGTTCGTTTCATTGTAAAAGGTGCAGTACAACAGGGCAAACGGGGACATATAGACCTGCTCTTCACACCGTTCAAGGAACTCTTCCAAAAAATCCTGCTGCCCGTACCAGCGGGAAAGGGTTTCTTCATAGTATTCCCGCCGTTTTTCTATTGAGATCTCCGTATCTTTGACGGACAAGCTGTGCAGGCGTGCGAGTTCCCTGAACATTTTTTGATGTTTCTCGCCGCGTGCTTCTTTTTCTTCGTTTGGCAGCCAGGGCATTAAATAGTATAATGCCCCGTTATACAGCACCCCGTAACGGCCGTCCAACGCGGGATAGACCGGGACAATACGGTTGTATCCCCGCTGGTACAGAGACTGGACATGCCGGATAAATCCCATCCCGTTTTGCGGTGCAATTTTTTTTAAAGCAAAGATGCCCTGGCCGGTATAAATTTTATACACTTTTCCGTACCGCCCGACATATTCAGCGTTCAGGCCGTAATGCTTTACAATCCGATTGATGTCCTGCTGCGAAAGGTCAGTCACCCGTTTCACCTTCTTAGAGCGCTTCTCCTGAAAAATAGGCGCTTGCTCATTTTCATTCCCCCGCTGCGCCGCATTCGCCGCGGCTTGAACATAGGCGCAATCTAGGTTAAGAATAGCTCGTTTTGCACGCTTCCTTACGCAGGCGCTTAGCCCCTGAATTTCAGATGCATCCTTCACCTAGACGCCCGTGCCTGTGAATGCTCCGGCTCAGTGATTTTTTTCGGCGCGCGCGTTTGCGGGAACGTACAGCACTTGCCCCTCATATACATCCTGGTTCACTTCCAAATGGTTCATCCTTAAAATCTGCTGGACATTGATATTGTATTTTTCAGCAAGCTGGTCGAGCGTCTCCCCGCTTTGGACGATGCAAACCTTTAACTTGGCAGGCTTTTCTTCATCTCTCCGGGCAAAAAAGTCGGCAAGCGAAATAGATTCGTATTTTTGCTTCTTTTTCTTCTTGGCAGCCGAATCCTTTTCTTCCGGCACTTCCTCTATTTTCTCCCCGCTTTCCGGCGACTCTTCCACAATCGTTTCGCTGCTCGCCACAGAAGAAGATTCATCTTTTTCAGGCGATTCTTGCTTGAGATAAGCAGAAGATTCATCTTCCATTGCCTTGCTCTCGATCCGGAAAACGGGCTCCGTCTTCCCGGCGTCATCCGGCTCAAGAGATTCTTCGTTCAGAGCCGTTTTGCTCTCCGTCCGGAACGCGGATGCGGTTTTTCCGGACAATTCCTGTTCAGGATGCCCTTCATCCCGCACTGGGTCGGCCTGCCATTCGTTCCGCACCGGTACGCTTTCCGCTATGGATGCAGACTCGTTTTTGCCTGAAAACTCCGGTTCTGCATGCCATTCGTTCTGCACCACTCCGCTCTCCGCCAATGATGCGGATTCGTTTTTGCCGGCAAACCCCGGTTCAGCGTGCCCTTCATCCCGCACCGGTTCGCTCTCCGCCAATGATGCAGACTCATTTTTGCCTGAAAGATCCGCTTCAGCATGCCATTCGTTCTGCACCACTCCGCTCTCCGCCAACGATGCAGACTCATTTTTTCCTGGAAACTCCGGCCCAGGATGCCACTCATTCTGTACCAGTTCGCTTTCTGCCAACGATGCAGACTCATTTTTTCCGGAAAACTCCGGTTCCGCATGCCATTCATCCCGTACCGGCGCGGCTGTTTCCGCCTGCCATGAAGCACTTTCCGGCACTTTTCCGCCTGCTTCCGGCAAGAGACTCTCCTCTTCTTCTTCCGGCAGTTCGACCGGTGCTAGCACATTCAGTTCGTTTGTGTACGGTTCCGGCTGAGCAACCGATTCTTCCGGCACCACGCGCGATTCGATCGTAAAAGGTGTATACAATTCCGGGTCAGCGTGAGATTCATCCTCTTCTTCTTTTTCCTCATCTGCACGCAAAGGCACTTCTTCAAAGCTTTCCGCTTCTTCCATAAAATGGCGGGGCGGTTCGGTGCTCTCTTCTTCTTGTTCCGATAAACTCCACTCGGAATGGCTAAAAGGCGCCTGATATGCTGCGTCCGGCTCATCCAAATAGGTTTCCCGGCCGTTCAAATCCGGGTATGGTGCTGTTTCGGCTTCGTCCTCTTCCTCATCCCCGTCTTGCAATATTCCCTCAATCGCAATATCCGCATTGATTTTTAAACAATCGGTTCCGTGAAATTGATAGTCAAATCCTTCTATATTGACGTCCAGTTCCTCAATATCCGCAATTCTTGTCTTCGGAATGGTAACGTCTACCGGGAAAGATTGGTAAAATTCAAATATGCCGTCTTCTTCCCGGTACTGGACCGCCTGCACATACTTCCTGAACAGCACATCTTCCCCTTCTTCTTCCCCGCAACCGATATACTCCCCGGCCAAATAGAGATTGCCTTTGATCACGACATACTGCTCCAATTCCTGTATGGTGATATGGGGATCCAATGATATTGATAAAAGTTCTTCAACTTCCTGTCCTTTTTTAAACCAAATCAATTCTTCTAATGAAAATCGTATGGACGATTGATTTTGCGGCAAAGCGGGTTCCTCCCTTCAATTCCTCCAAATCCCAATGAATATGTCATTTACACTGTATGAAGCAATCGGGGTTTTTATGATCGCAAATAAACCGCAGCATCCGTAAATCACTTGAATGGCTTTTTCGCAACAATATTGGACGGGGAGAGAAATCGATAAAAACCGGCTCATCTGTTTTCAGGTTACCCGTTCAAAAACTTAGATTTGGTCGAGCTAGGCGAACTGATTCGGCCATCCGTTTTCGGAGTGATCCGTTCAAAAACCATCGGGCCACCCACAGAGCGTGAAATTTTCCCTACTGCTACTTCTCTCTCGCCCGCAGCGGACAGAACGCAAAAAAAACCGGCTCATCCATTTTTGGACTTGCCGGTTCATAGCCGCAGGATTACCCGCGGATTGCCTTAAATGTTTTTTCTGCTGCTTCAACGGTACGGTCAATATCCTCGTCCGTATGCGCGGCGGACAAGAAGATGCCTTCGAATTGGGACGGCGGGAGGAAAATGCCGTTTTCCGCCATGCCGCGGTAGTAGCGGGCAAACAGATCCAAATCCGAAGTGCTTGCTGATGCAAAATTATTGACTTCTTCATTGGTGAAAAAGATGCCAATCATCGATCCTGCCCGGTTAATGGTATGCGGGATATCGTATTTCACCGCTGCCTCATGAAAACCTTGTTCGAGGCGGTCGGCTTTTCGCCTGAATTCCGCATACGTTTCAGGTGTTAACTGCCGCAATGTTTCATATCCGGCCGTCATCGCAAGCGGATTGCCGGACAAAGTTCCTGCCTGGTAAACAGGGCCGGTCGGTGCGATTTTTTCCATAATGTCGACCCGTCCGCCAAATGCGCCGACAGGAAGGCCGCCGCCGATTACTTTGCCGAGGCAGGTCAAATCAGGCGTTACATCAAAGTAGCCTTGTGCACAGTGATAGTCGACACGGAAACCGGTCATCACTTCATCAAAGATCAGGAGGGCGCCGTATGCTGATGTGACTTCGCGCAACCCTTGCAAAAAGCCGGGCTTCGGCGGAACAACGCCCATATTGCCGGCAACCGGTTCGACGATGATGCAGGCAATATCTTCTCCGTACTGCTCGAATGCCGATCGGACGGCTTCCAGATCATTGTACGGGACGGCAATGGTATTTTGCGCGATTCCGAGTGGCACGCCGGGGCTATCCGGCAGACCGAGTGTGGCAACGCCCGACCCTGCTTTGATCAGGAGCGAATCGCCATGGCCGTGGTAGCTGCCTTCGAATTTTAAAATTTTATTCCGGCCTGTATAACCTCTTGCTAGGCGCAGAGCACTCATTGTGGCTTCCGTGCCGGATGAGACCATGCGGACGATTTCAATCGACGGTACGCGTTCTTTCACGAGTGACGCCAGTTTATTTTCCATGATCGTCGGCGTGCCGAAACTCGTCCCTTTTTCGGCCGTTTTTTTCAGCGCATCCACGACCCCAGGATTGGCATGGCCAAGGATGAGCGGCCCCCATGACAGCACGTAATCAATATATTCGTTTCCGTCAATATCATAAATTTTTGCGCCTTTGCCGTGGTCCATAAAAATCGGGTTCATGCCGACCGCTTTAAAGGCACGGACAGGGCTGTTCACCCCGCCCGGCATTAATGTGACCGCTTCTTTGTATGCTTCGATTGAATTTTCATATGAGCGCATCTTTCAACCTCCCGTTTATTCCGCAAGCCAGCGAGCAATATCGAGTGAAAAATAGGTAATGATGAGATCGCAGCCGGCACGCTTCATGCTTGTGATCATTTCAAGAACAATCGCCTTTTCATCAATCCAGCCGTTTTGTGCGGCGCCTTTTACCATGGAATACTCCCCGCTCACATTATACCCGACAACCGGGAGGCGGAATTCATTGCGCACATCACGGACGATATCAAGATAAGAAAGCGTCGGTTTTACGATTAGAAAATCTGCCCCTTCTTCCACATCCGACTGTGCTTCACGCAATGCTTCGAGCCGGTTGGCCGGATCCATCTGGTACGTTTTCCGGTCCCCGAAAGCGGGTGTGCTGTCAGCAGCTTCGCGGAACGGACCGTAAAACGCGGATGCATATTTGACCGCATAACTCATGATCGGCACATCTTCAAAGCCTGCTTCATCAAGCCCTTTGCGAATCGCGGTGACAAACCCGTCCATCATATTCGAAGGAGCAATGATATCAGCGCCTGCTTTTGCCTGGCTGACCGCCGTTTTCGCAAGCAGGTCAAGGCTTGGGTCGTTTAAAATTTTCCCATCTTCCACAACGCCGCAATGGCCGTGATCAGTGTACTCGCACAGGCAGGTATCCGCGATCACAATGATATCCGGGTAATTTTTCTTGATGAAACGGATGGCTTCCTGAACGATGCCGTGATCGTGGTACGCTTCCGTTCCGGTTGCATCTTTATGGTTCGGTACGCCGAATAAAATGACGGATTTAATGCCAAGGGAAACGACTTCATCCATGATTTCATGGAGCCGGTCCAGCGACCAGTGATACACACCCGGCATCGAAGCAATTTCATTTTTAATATTTTCGCCTTCAACTGCAAAAATCGGATAAATCAAGTCGTTCACTGTTAAATTCGTTTCGCGCACCAAAGCCCGCATATTGGCACTTTGGCGAAGTCTACGGTGACGGGCAAACTGTAAATCTTTCATTTTATTTCCTCCTAAACTGGTAGAATGCCGCAATGTATTGCATATTTATCCGGGAAGTATGCACAGCTGCCGGCTTGTTGGGAATGATTGCGACGGTCGCGGGCAAATCCCGCTTTTTCTATTTTGTTTTCTTCGTGTCGAACATCGCCCGGCTGGTAATCTCTCGGAGAAAACCGTACATGGCAGCCGGTTTGTTAGGCCGGCCGCTTCAATCCCGGGTTCGTGCCGGTTTCTATCTATTTTTCTTCTAAACGGACAAAATCGCATAATGCCCCAAGCATGGCCTCGACGGTGTATTCATCCGGGCAAACCGCTGCACGGCTGCCGGCTTTTTCCACTGCCTGCCTGGTTGAAGGGCCGATGACTGCGATCCGGGTTGAAAGCCCAGCGATATCCATGCCGCTTTCTTCAAGCGCGCCTTTAAAATGGCGGAAGGCGGACGGGCTTAAAAACAGAGCAAAATCGATGTGCTCCCGCCCGAGCAAACGGGTAAGCTTTTCTTTTGCCCCCTCCGGCATATACGTCTCATAGACAATCCATTCCTCTGCTATTATACCGCTTTTTCTTAGAAAATCCGCAATTTCTGTCCCGGCCAAGTTTCCTTTCGGGAGAAGGACGCGGCTTGCCCGGTGTCCGCTCCGCAAAAATTCCCGGGCAAAATCTTTTGCCGTAAACTTCCGGGGCGCAAAAGAAACCTTTAAACCGGACTGTTCCATACAGGCAGCCGTCTTTTTTCCCACAGCTGCCCAGTTTATGTTCAAATGCTCACATGCTATACCCGCACGGCTGCATGCTTCCAAAAAATAACGGACCCCGTTTTTGCTTGTAAACACAACCCAGTCGTATGCCGAGAGTTTTCGCAAAAATACAGATGCGGACAGGTCGGCATATGCACGGAAGGAAACCATCGGGACGACAAAAGGGGTGCCGCCGAGCGCTTCAATTTGTGCGGCGAGCTTTTCGCCGTCTTTTCCGCCTCTTGTGATCAGGATATTTTTCCCGCTTAAAGGCCCATTTGCCGTCATGACTGCCCGAGCTCCGCTTTCACTTGTTCAATCAGCGCCTTTGCCCCTTGCCGGCTTAAAATATCTGCCGCCTTTTCTCCGGCCGTTACCGGGTTGTGGGAGACAACCGTTTCTTTATATACCGTTTTGCCATCAGGGGAAGCGACAAGGGCAGTGAGGGAAATGCCTTCTGCCGTTTTCTTCGCAAGGCCGGCAATCGGTACCTGGCAGCCGCCTTCCATTTTATCAAGGAAGACGCGCTCCGCCTTTACCGTTTCCGCCGTTTCTGCGCTGTCGAGCTTCCGGAGCGCATCGAGCAGTTCCCCGTCATCGGCGCGGCATTCGACAGCGAGCGCGCCCTGCCCGATTGCAGGCAGGCAAATATCCGGATCAAAAAATTCGGTGACGGTATCCGCACTCCAGCCCATCCGTTTTAAACCGGCTGCCGCGAGGACGATCGCATCGTAATCCCCGTTTTTTAATTTTTCCAGCCTTGTATCAATATTGCCGCGAACAGACTTAATGCGGATATCGCTTCTTACAGCAAGCAGCTGGGCGCCGCGGCGGAGGCTGCTTGTCCCGACAACCGCCCCTTCCTTAAGGCTGGAAAAAGGGGTGCCGTTTTTGGAAATCAAGGCATCCCGGACATCTTCACGTTCCGGAATGCAGCCGATCACAAGCCCGTCCGGAAGCACAGCCGGCACATCTTTCATGCTATGTACAGCCATGTCAATTTCATGATGCAGCATGGCATCTTCAATTTCTTTGACAAACAGGCCTTTCCCACCGACTTTGGACAGGGTGACATCGAGCACTTTATCGCCCTTTGTGGTGATTTCCTTGATTTCAAAACGAAAAGGCAGCCCGAGCTGTTCAAGCTTCGCCACCACCCATTTCGTCTGCGTCAGGGCAAGTTTGCTCCGCCTCGACCCTACGACAATTGTTCTCATCCGGCAATCCTCCTAATAATACAAATGAAAATCCGATAATCCCGTAATTAGAAAAAAGTTAATCAAAATGATCAAAAAAGCGGCCGTATTCCAGTAAGCCAGTGTTTTTCCGAACATGCGGCGGCGTTCGCCGGCATACAGGAGAAAACTGTATACAAGCAGCATGGCAAACGAACCGACAATTTTCGGATCGAACCAGTGAATGGCCGGAAGCCGCAAGTATGCCCATTCCAGCCCGAGAATCAGCCCGAGCAAAAGGACCGGGACCGCAATGGCATTCATCCATTTCGAAAGCCGCTCCAGTTTTGCCAGATCATTCAGGCGCCAGATTCTGTGGCTCCATTTCTTTTCCTTCAGCCACTTATATTGTAATAAATACAGAATGGAAAAGACAAAGGACAGGGAAAACAGCACGTAAGCGATCAGCGTCATCGTAATATGCATGAGCAAAAGTTCCGATACCCTTCTCCCTGCCCCTTGTGAGACCTTCCCCGGCGCAAAAGCGTGGACCGTCATGATGAAAAAGCCGATGACGTTTGTAAAAAACACGGTAAAGTCAACGCGCAGCAGGCGGTTCAGGGCCAGAGACAGCGTCAGCAATGCCCATGCATAAAAATAAAGCCCCTCAGACAATGTCAAGACAGGGAACCGTCTGGTGTGGGCCATATACAAGATAAATATCACCGTCTGCAATGCCCAGACAACGGAAAGAAAACGGAAGGCAGCCTTGTTGGCCTTCCGGTTCCGGTGGAGAAAGTCAAGAAAATAAAGCAAAATACTGGCGGCATAAAGCAAAATCATGCCTTCATGCAGCCTGTCCGTCCATACGGCATACATTGCCGGGCTCTCCGGTTAACCCGAATAGGACGGGCGGACTGCATGCCGCGCCATTTCGGCTGCCGGCTCCGCTTGCCCCGTCTCTGTTTCTAAATTGAAAATTTGGCGGAACAGTTCCAGATTCCGGGCTGCATCCGGCGAACCCGCCATTTCTTTTGCCTGCAGAATCGGATCTTTCAGCATCTGGTTGATGATGCTTTTTGTATGTTTGCTGATGACTTTCCGTTCGCGTTCTGTTAAGTCCGGCAGCTTCCGTTCAATGCTTTTCATCGTTTCCGCCTGGATCGCGAGCGCTTTTTCCCGGAGCGCCGTGATCACCGGCACCACTCCGAGTGTATGGACCCATTCATTGAATGCGCAAACGGCATCGGAAATCATGTCCGCAATCTGCCGGGCGGCTTTTTCCCGTTCTTTCAGATTGGCTTCCACGATGCCTTCCAGGTCGTCAATATCATACAGGAAAACGGATTCAAGGGACGCGGCTTCCGGATCAATATTGCGCGGCACGGCAATATCCACAAGCAGCAGCGGGCGCCCGTTCCGTTTCTTTTCAATGGGTTTCAGCATATCTGCTGTAAGGACGTACCCTTTTGCCGAAGTGGAGGTGATCGCGATATCCGCATCCAAAAGCGCGGTTTCCAAAGATGACAGCCCGAGTGCCTCGCCATGGAAGCGTGCGGCAAGGCGCCCGGCTTTTTCCGGCGTCCGGTTGATGACGGTAATCCGGGTGGCGCCGCTGCCGTGAATGTTTTCCACAGCCAGTTCGCCCATCTTGCCGGCGCCGATGATGGCCACTTTTTTATCAGCCATGCCGCCGAAAATTTTCTTCGCAAGCTCCACAGCCGCATAACTGACCGAAACGGCATTGGAAGCAATTTCCGTTTCCGTATGGGCTTTTTTCGCCAGTGTAACCGCATCTTTGAACAGGCGGTTAAAAATGGTGCCGGTTGAACCCGACGTTTGGGCCAGCAGAAAACTGTCCCTCACCTGCCCGAGGATTTGCGTTTCGCCAAGCACCATCGAGTCAAGCCCGCAAATCACTTTAAACAAATGCGCAATGGCTTCGTTGTCTTCGTAAATAAGCAGATAGGGGGCAAATGCTTCCTTATCTATCCCGAACCATTCCGACAAAAAATCTTTAATATAATAACGCCCGGTATGCGCCTGGTCGGCGACCGCATAAATTTCCGTACGGTTGCATGTAGACACGATGACATTTTCCAAAATGCTCTTTTTCTTTTGCAGCGCCGCCATCGCATCCGCGAGGTCCGCCTCATCAAATGACAGCTGTTCGCGGATTTCAACCGGCGCAGATTTATAGTTTAAACCGACAGTAAGTATTCTCATTGTTGCCCTCCGGCACCCCCATTTTATCTTGCCAAATGCATAGGATTGAATGTTGATCTATGTTAAGATGAATAGAAGAAAAAAGATCGTTTTTCCCATTTGGCATAATAACCATTCCTACCTGTAAAATAGCAGAAACAGGCGATGGTTTCAAGCAACTAGATTGAAGGAAAGAAGTGTGTCCCATTGAAAAGCCGCAAAATTTTTTCCGCGATTATCCTGATCGGGTTCGGCCTGTATTTTTATTTGCAGCGGTTTGACCTCACCGGCATGAAGGACTACTTTACATGGCCGACGCTGTTGATCATTGTCGGGCTCGCTTTTTTAGGCGAAGGCTACTGGGGCCGGGACGGGGAATCGATTTTGCCGGGGGTCATTCTCGTCGGGTTCGGCCTCCACTTCCACCTTGCCGGCAAAATCGCAATTTGGCCGGACAATATCGGGGTCTTTGTTCTCATCATTGCCATCGGTTTTTTGCTCCGTTCGCAAAAAACCGGGGATGGCACGTTTTACGGCCTGCTGTTTCTCGTGCTGTCCATCCTGCTCCTGTTTTCCGATAAAGTAATGGGGTGGTTCGGCCTTGTCGAGAACAATGTTTCTTCCCTGATCAATTTCTGGCCGGCCGTGCTTGTCGTTATCGGCGTCTACCTGCTGTTTGCGAAAAGAAGGAGGCGGAAATAACCCTCCCGTAAAAGCCGGGCATTCAAACAGCCCGTGCGCCCGAAAAAAACGGCCAGGCGATTCCCACCGGCAAATTCCGGGGACGGGCCGCTACAAGCCCGGCTGAATAAATACTATTTCGGATGCGGTCCCGAAGCCTGCAGAAAAGCCCGGCGCCCGCATGCTGGCCCCGGGCTTTTATTCACTTGATTCTTTCCATCAGGGAAGCCCACACTTTGTCCTTCCCCTCTCCTGTTTCAGATGAAAATAAAATGATTTCGTCTTCTTTTTCCAGATTCAGCGTTTCTTTTGCCGTTTTCAAATGGGATGCCCATTTGCCTTTCGGGATTTTATCGGCTTTTGTGGCCACGACGATACACGGGATTTTGTAGTACTTTAAAAAATTGTACATCAGGCAGTCGTCGTTTGTCGGCGGATGCCGGACATCGACAATGAGCACGACCGTCTTCAGCTGTTTTCTTGACGTCATGTACGCCTCAATCATCTGGCCCCATTTTTCCCGTTCTTTTTTCGACACCTTCGCAAACCCGTAGCCGGGAACATCGACAAAGTACATTTTGTTTTCGATTTTGTAAAAATTCAGCGTCTGGGTTTTCCCCGGCTTGGAAGAGGTCCGGGCAAGGGCTTTGCGGTTGATCATTTTATTAATAAAGGAAGACTTTCCCACATTTGACCGGCCGGCAAGCGCGATTTCCGGCAAATGCCCTTCCGGATATTGCTCCTGCCGCACCGCGCTGATGACCAGTTCTGCCTCCGTTACTTTCATTTCTCCTCACCTGCAATGGCAATTTCAATAACTTCGTCCATATGCGTGACCGGGTAGAAATGGAGATCCCCGCGCACGCTTTCCGGAATGTCATCCAAATCTCTCTCATTTTCTTTCGGAATAATAATTTTTTTCAGCCCCGCTCTATGTGCGCCGAGCGATTTTTCCTTCAATCCGCCGATCGGAAGTACCCTGCCGCGCAGGGTGATTTCGCCTGTCATCCCGACTTCCTTATGCACGGCATGCTTCGTCAGTGCGGAAATCAGGGCGGTCGCAATCGTGATCCCGGCAGAAGGGCCATCCTTCGGCACAGCGCCTTCCGGAACGTGGATATGAATATCATACTTTTCATGGAAATCCGGCGCAAGCCCGAGTGCTTCCGCTTTGGAGCGGACAAAGCTGAAGGCGGTCTGGGCGGACTCTTTCATCACATCCCCAAGTTTTCCGGTCAGGACCAGCTTTCCTTTCCCCGGCGAAAGCGACACTTCGATCTGAAGTGTATCGCCGCCGACAGTCGTGTAGGCAAGCCCGGTCGCCACGCCAACCTGGTCTTCCATTTCGGCCTGCCCGTAATGGAAAAGCGGCTTTCCCAGAAAGTCAACGATATTTTTTGCTGAGACCGTGACCCGTTTTCTTTTCCCGGATACAATGATCTTCGCCGTTTTCCTGCAAACTTCGGCCAATCTCCGTTCCAGTCCGCGCACGCCTGCTTCGCGCGTATAGCGGCGCACGATCAGGCGGAGAGCCTCCGCATCCATCCTCAGCTGATTGCGGGCAAGCCCGTTTTCTTTTATTTGCTTAGGGAGCAGATGGGACTTGGCAATTTCAATTTTTTCCAATTCCGTATAACCGGAGATCGAAATGATTTCCATCCGGTCGCGCAAAGGGCCGGGAACTGCAGACAGATCGTTGGCCGTTGCAATGAACATCACTTTCGACAAATCATACGGCTCTTCAATAAAATGGTCGCTGAACGCATGGTTCTGTTCCGGATCAAGCACCTCAAGCATCGCTGCTGAGGGGTCGCCGCGAAAGTCGCTGGCCATTTTATCGATTTCATCGAGCAAAAAAACCGGATTTATCGTGCCGGCTTTTTTCATGCCCTGGATGATCCGCCCCGGCATTGCGCCGACATATGTTCTGCGGTGGCCGCGGATTTCCGATTCGTCCCTCACGCCGCCGAGCGAAACGCGGACAAATTTTCTGCCCAAAGATTTTGCAATTGACCGTGCCAGGCTCGTTTTCCCGACACCCGGAGGCCCGGCAAGGCAAAGGATCGGCCCCTTGATCGACCGGGTCAGCTGCTGCACCGCCAGGTATTCAAGGACGCGCTCCTTCACTTTTTCAAGGCCGTAGTGGTCTTCGTTCAAAATCTTTTCCGCTTTTGCGACGTTGAGGTCATCTTCTGTAGCGTTCGACCACGGGAGCGTGATCAGCCAGTCCAAATAATTGCGGATCACCGCGCTTTCAGACGAAGCGGCCGGAATTTTTTCATACCGGTCCAATTCCTTGAACGCGGTATTGGCCACATGCTCGGGCATGCCGGCATTCAAAATTTTTTCGCGCAGCTCATGCACTTCCGCCGTTTTGCCTTCTTTATCCCCAAGTTCTTTCTGGATGGCTTTCATTTGTTCTCGCAAATAATATTCTTTTTGCGTCCGCTCCATCGACTTTTTCACTTGCTGGCTGATTTCTTTTTCAAGCTGCAAAATTTCCTGTTCATTTTTGATCAGCCCGATCAGCTTTCGAATTCTTTCTTTTATATCAATCGTTTCGAGAATGTCCTGCTTTTGCGGAAGGCGGAGCGGCAAATGGGATGCGATAATATCGGCCGCCTTGCCCCCGTCTTCCATATCGGAGACCGCTTGGAAGGTTTCACCCGAAATTTTTTTCGACTGGCTGATGTACTGATTGAAAAATTCGAGCATCGTGCGCATCAACGCTTCCGTTTCTGCATCCGGCAGAAACCGCTCATCAAATGTTTCGACTTCGACGGAATAGAAGGTGCCTTCATCTTCAAAAGATACAATTTTTGCGCGCCGCACGCCTTCCACGAGCACGCGGATGGTCCCGTTCTGCAGTTTCATCATCTGGTTCACTTTTGTGAGCGTTCCGGTTTGGTATAAATCTTCCTGTTTTGGTTCTTCGATGGAAACGTCTTTTTGTGTCGTCATGAAAACTTCGCTGCCATGCATCATGGCGTTTTCAAGGGCCTGTACAGAGTAGTCCCGGCCGACGTCCAAGTGCAAAACCATCGATGGATACACAAGAATCCCCCGTAAAGGAAGCAAAGGAACTGTGTATGCGGATTGTGTTGTCATCTCAGCACCCCTATCTCGATACGTCTTTTAGGGCTATCCATTAACCCCCTATGAGCGCATTGTCGTTAAAATGTTTCTTTAATGCGATATCCAGGACTTCTTCAAGCTGCCGGACCGGAACGATCGCAATGCCGGTGATTTCCTTGAATGAGGCCTGCATGTTTTCGGCAGGAATGATCACCGTTTTGGCGCCTGCCTGTTTTGCTGCTTTTATTTTGGCATACACGCCGCCGACCGGTTTGACCTTGCCGTGCAGGCTGATTTCCCCTGTCATGGCTGCTGTCTGGTCAACAGGAATTTTATAAATGGCGGAATAAATGCCGCATGCCATCGCAATCCCGGCGGAAGGGCCGTCAACCGGAATCCCGCCCGGAAAATTGACATGGAGGTCATACTGGTCAGCGGGCACACCCATCGTCCGTAAAACGGTAATGACGTTTTCGGCGGAACCTCTCGCCATGCTTTTTCTGCGGACCGATTTTCCTTCGCCGCCGATGCTCTCTTCGTCCACAATCCCGGTAATGTTGACGCTGCCCTTTTCTTTTGCCGGAATGGCCGCCACTTCAATTTCAAGAAGTATCCCTGTGTTCGGCCCGGTTACGGCAAGCCCGTTGACAAGGCCGGCCGCCGGCTGTTCAGGGGCCCTTTTCTCATAGCGCGGCGACAACTGGCTGGCTGTTGCCACCCATTCCAGGTCCTCCTCCCGGATAAAATCCTGTCCTTCCTGGATCGCAAGTCCTGCAGCAATTTGCACCATATTGACCGCTTCCCTGCCGTTTTGGGTATATTGCGCCAAAATGTCCAGGCCGTTTTCGCTGATTGCCATATGGATTTTATCAGCTGCTTTTTTTGCAACCTGTTTAATTTCACCGCGGTCAAGTTCGCGAAAAAACACTTCCATGCAGCGCGAACGGATGGCAGCCGGAATTTCGTTTGGCGTTCTGGTCGTTGCGCCGATCAGCCGGAAATCTGCAGGTAGTCCATTTTGGAAAATATCATGGATATGATGCGGAATTTCCCGGTTTTCGGGACTGTAATACGCACTTTCCAAAAATACTTTCCGGTCTTCCAGTACTTTCAATAATTTATTCATTTGGATCGGATGCAATTCCCCGATTTCATCAATAAACAAGACGCCGCCGTGGGCAGAGGTGACCGCACCCTGTTTCGGCTGCGGGATGCCGGCCTGCCCCATGGCGCCCGCCCCCTGGTAGATCGGGTCGTGCACGGAACCGATTAAAGGATCGGCAATGCCCCTCTCATCAAAGCGGGCTGTTGTGGCATCCAGTTCAACAAAAACAGCGTCACGTTGAAAAGGGGATTTCGGATTTTTTTTAGCTTCCTCAAGCACAAGCCGGGCCGCTGCCGTTTTGCCGACACCGGGCGGTCCGTAAATGATACAGTGCTGCGGGTTTGGGCCGCAAAGTGCCGCCCGCAGTGCTTTAATGCCGTCTTCCTGGCCCACAATATCCGCGAATGCTGCCGGGCGGACGCGTTCTGAAAGCGGCACAGATAAAGAAATTTCCCGTAGTTTCCGCAACTGTTCCATTTCTTTTTTTGATTCCCGGTCTATCGTAATTTTTTGTGCTTTTTGGCTTTTTAACAAGTGCCAAAAGTAAAGCCCGATAATGACCCCGAAAAATAGCTGGATCAATAAGGCAATCCCCGTCCAATTCATCCTGTTCCCTCCAAGCATTTCAGTTGCAGCCTGATCATGCCGCTTCCTTATTTATCTAGTATCTCCGGCTGCCGGAGGGAATAAACGGGGATTTCTGAAAACCGAGAATGGGCGGGCGGAAGAAAAAAGGGCAAGCGCACCGCTCGCCCATTGCTTCTTTATTCTGCTTCGCCTTTCATTTTGCCGGCGCTGTGCCAATACCGGGAATTTAACCCTGCTGCCTTAGACCGGTTCCTGTTCATAAAAGGATGTTCACGCCGGATTGCCGGCGGGCAGCCCGGCTCCGCTTATTTATGCCGATTTTGTCTGGTCGCTACCTTCAATGACTGTGCCGTCTTTCAGCACGAGCCTCGGGAATTCTTTGTCCAGGACGGATTCTTTTGTAACAATACATTTTTCAATATCTTCCCGGGACGGCAAGTCAAACATGACATCGAGCATAATGCCTTCAATAATGGAACGCAAGCCGCGTGCACCCGTTTTTCTTTCGATCGCTTTTTTCGCGATTTCCTTCAGCGCATCCTGTTCAAATTCCAATTCTACATGGTCGAGTTCCAACATTTTTTTGTACTGCTTGACCAGCGCATTTTTCGGTTCGGTCAAAATTTTAATCAATGCCTCTTCATCCAATTGTTCCAAAGTAGCAATGACCGGAAGGCGGCCGATGAATTCCGGAATCAGCCCGAAAGAAAGCAAATCTTCCGGCAGTACGTGCTTCAGGAGCGATTGTTCATCGAGTTCGTCATTTTTTAAATCGGTGCCGAAACCGATCACTTTTTTGCCGAGGCGGCGTTTAATGATCTGGTCGATGCCGTCAAACGCACCGCCGCAAATAAACAGAATATTGGTTGTGTCAATCTGGATAAATTCCTGGTGCGGATGTTTGCGCCCTCCTTGAGGCGGAACGCTCGCAACCGTGCCTTCCAAAATTTTCAGGAGCGCCTGCTGCACGCCTTCGCCGGAAACATCGCGCGTAATCGAAGGGTTTTCCGATTTACGGGCAATTTTATCAATCTCATCAATATAGATGATGCCTTTTTCCGCTTTTTCCACATCATAATCAGCCGCCTGGATCAGCTTTAACAAAATATTTTCGACGTCTTCTCCAACATAGCCGGCTTCCGTCAGCGATGTGGCATCGGCAATCGCAAACGGCACATTCAAAATGCGTGCCAGCGTTTGCGCAAGCAACGTTTTCCCGCTCCCCGTCGGCCCGATTAAGCAAATATTGCTTTTTGCCAGCTCTACTTCATCAATTTTGCTGTTGGAATTAATCCGTTTATAATGGTTATATACGGCAACCGCAAGCGATTTTTTCGCCTGTTCCTGGCCGATCACGTATTCCGCAAGAATTTCACGGATTTCATGCGGTTTCGGAATGTCTTTGAATTCCACTTCTTCTTCTGTGCCAAATTCTTCTTCAACAATTTCCGTGCACAATTCAATACATTCATCACATATATACACACCCGGACCAGCGACCAATTTTCGCACCTGGTCCTGCGATTTTCCGCAGAAAGAACATTTTAACTGCTGTTTTTCATCGCTGAATTTGAACATTCCATTCACCCCTTATATTGTACTTCTTCCACTCCATTGGCAGTTCCTGAAATAACAGGGACCCTTTAAGACTCCCGCTTACCATTATACAAACCCCTTTTGCTGTGATTTGTATATGGATTGTATCACAAAACTATGGTGGCAGGAAATAAACTGCTTATATCATTCTCCATGCATATGTAAAATTCCTCTCTACTCCAGATTTTCCCAAAAACCAGACGAATATTCTTCTCCATCCTGAAAAATTGCACCGCTAAGTTTCTGGTGCGCTTCTCTTACAGTATAGGCTTCTATGTATTTTTTTGGCACAGCCCGCAGGTTAGAAAACAAGACACGAGCCAGTGCCGTGCCTTGTATTTCTATTTATATTATGCAACAGTTTTGCTGTTTTGCACAAGAAAATCGATCGCTTTGCGCGCTTTCAGATCGGCTTTGATGCCATCCGTAGAACCGAGCACCCGCCTGATATCTTCAACGGGCATGCCGTACATTTCGGACATGCGTTTCAACTCTTCATCCACTTCTTCATCGGATACTTCAAGCTTTTCCGCATTGGCAACCGCTTCAAGCGTCAGATTAAAGCGGACGCGTTTTTCCGCATCTTCTTTCATCTGATTGCGGAGCGCTTCTTCATTCTGGCCGGAGAACTGATAGTAAAGTTCAAGGTTCAGCCCCTGGGCACTCAGGTTTTGTTCGAATTCTTGCAGCATGCGGTTCAATTCCGTATTGATCATCGCTTCCGGAATGTCCATTTCCGCATTTTCCGCTGCTTTTTCGACCACTGCATCTTCAACCGCGTGTTTTGCCGCATGTTCTTTCGATTCTTTTAAGTCTTTTTTGATTTTTTCTTTTAATGCATCCAGCGTTTCCACTTCGTCATCCGCATCCTGCGCGAATTCATCGTCCAGTTCAGGCAGGTGTTTCGCTTTGATTTCATGGACTTTTACCTTGAAAACAGCTTTTTTGCCTGCAAGTTCACTAGCATGGTATTCTTCCGGGAAAGTGACTTCGATTTCTTTTTCATCGCCGGTTTTTACGCCTGCTAATTGTTCTTCAAAACCCGGGATGAAGTTGCCCGACCCAAGTTCAAGCGAATAGTTTTCCGCAGATCCGCCTTCGAACGCTTCGCCGTCAACGAATCCTTCGAAGTCGATGACAACCGTGTCGCCCATTTCCGCTTCGCCGTCTTCCTTGATCACGAGTTCGGCAAGGCGTTCCTGCAGTTTCTTCAATTCTTCTTCCACGTCTTCGTCCGTTACTTCTGTATCCGGTTTTTCGACTTCAAGGCCTTTGTATTCGCCAAGTTTTACTTCCGGTTTCACGGTAACAGTCGCTTTAAAGATTAACGGTTTGCCTTTTTCCATTTGTTCGACATCAATATTCGGCGTATCGACCGGTTCAATGCCGGTTTCTTCGATCGCTTTTTCGTATTCGCCAGGCACGATCATATCCAGTGCATCCTGGTAAAGAGATTCCACACCGAAACGTTTTTCAAATAAAGGACGCGGGATTTTCCCCTTCCGGAAACCCGGGACATTGATTTGTTTCACTACTTTTTTGAAGGCTTTATCCAGACTTTTATCAACCGTTTCAGCATCTACTTCAACTGTCAGGATCCCCTGGTTTCCTTCAGTTTTTTCCCATTTTGCTGACATACCTTTCCCTCCAACAATCTATAAATAATAATGTAATAATAGGAAATAGACCGGGTCTGTTTCCTGATTCCCTTGTCTATTGCTTTTTTCAAATACGGATTGAAAAAAGACAGTTTACAACCATTTAATTATAACATAGCTTTTTTGTCTTTCAATGATGAGCCTACAGATTCGGCAAAGAAATTTCCTCAAGGCTTTCGAGATAGCGGACGGCCTCAAGCAAGGTATCCGGCTCCACCGAATAGTACATCGCGATTTTATCAAAATACGCTTCCTGCCCGAAAAGCTTCAGGCCCATGCTGTAGTAGGCAGCCGTCCACAGCGCGGGATCTTCCGGCTCCGGTTCAAACGGGTACAGCAGGAAAAAATGCCGGTCCAAAACCGTTTTAATCTGAGCAAAAAGTGTCGGATTTTTTTGTTCGACATCCCTTGAAAGCCGCGTAATCAAAAGATTATACAGCTGCGTTTCAAAAATCGGCAAAAGATGCGCGGGATTTACGGCGCCAGCCTTGCCGAGTTTTTGCACCTCGAATTCATCCGTGATCCCCTGTTCTTTTAAAACGTTCAGCAAAAGGGTCTGGATAAACGGATGTTTGTCCGGATCCCGGATATATGCCCGGATTTCATCGAGATACGGCCGGATATTTTCATGCACAAGATGCGAAACCCGCAAGATTTGTTCTTCCTGGTCCCCGGTTTCAAAAAGCTTACGGCCCG
The DNA here is from genome assembly GCF_038007245.1 of Weizmannia sp. FSL K6-3076. NCBI lineage: Bacteria > Bacillati > Bacillota > Bacilli > Caryophanales > Bacillaceae > Heyndrickxia > Weizmannia sp. FSL K6-3076. The sequence continues at coordinate 2,073,586 of NZ_JBBOWU010000001.1, forward strand.
TATGCTCGGGCTCCCGTTCTGGTTTTGGCATTTGCATCCGCTTTTCACTGAAAGCGAGCAGTTTTTCATAATGATCCAGCTTGTCCGGTGGGGCTTCTTTTTCTTCCAGCAGAGCGCGCAAGGTACTGCTGATTTCTTCATGTTCACCGAGCTGGACAAGAATCATGAGAAACAGATCGAGGATTTCGAAGTAGTCACCGTTTCCTTCACGAAGCATTTGTCTGCCTTGTTCTTTCGCCCCTTCATAATCGCCGGCTTCATAGAGCGCAATCATGTAGGCGGTCCCGATTTCCCCATCGTCATGGTCAAGCCGGCGTGCCTGGCGAAGCAGCGCGGCAGCTTCTTTATATTCTTTTTGGCTGATGGATTCGAGTCCCCGCTCCAAGAGGCGTTCTTTCAGACGGGGGAACGGCACCACATTGCTTTTTCCGTTTTTCATTGTCCATTCCGCCTTTTTTTAGATCGTCACTAGTGTAGCATGAACCGGTTTTTTTGCAAAGGGTTTATACTGCCAGGGGGCTTTCTATTATGAAAAAAGCCAAACACAGAAAGCCATAAAGCTTCCGTGTCCGGCTTGCTTATTTCTTGTCCGGTCTGATATCGTGAATGTCCTCTTCCTCAGCCATTTCCGTGCCATAAGCAAGGCGTTGATTTTGCCTTTTTGCCGTGTTTTCAGCGCTTGGGGCATCATGATGCAAAAACCTGTGCACGAGCACTTCCGCAGCCGAAATCAGGCAGGCGGCAATGAAGCTGCCCCATGCAATTTGCAAATAATTGTCAAGCACGACGTTCCCGAAAATCCAGACACTGGCATAAACAAGCAAAAAATCAACAACGGTTGCTTTCCAATTCCCAATGCGTGGCAAAAGGAGCACATCTCCAACAACATAAGACACTATTGTGACAAGCAGGCTGAACGATAAAATGTCTGTGATCGTCGCATCGAAAAAGAGATCAAGCGCAACCGCAAAAGCGACAATGCACGTGATAAATTTTGCCAGTAAAACGATTGCATTTCGCATTTCAATTCCTCCCTTAAACAGGCAGTTTTACTTATAGTTTGTCCAAATGAAAAAGGATTGAAACATGATGGGATGATTTAAAAGAAGAAAAAAGGGGTAATGAATAACAAGTCTACACATGACGGAGGGATTCGATGAAAAGGTCAATGATGAATCTGATTTCAGGCACTTTGCTTTCCGCCGGGGGAGCCGTGCTGGCCATGGCCGCTTGCAACAAACGGCAAAAAGATTCGGCTGAAACTTGGGAAGACACGGATATGAGAAACAGCAAAAAAATCGACCGGATGGAAAGTGTGGATGCAGACAAAGTGCCGGAAGAAAAAGGACTTACACAGCTGGACTCCACATACCGTTCCGAATGGATCGCAAACGGATTTCCGCAAACCCATAAAGAAATGAAAGAACTGGAAAAAGAAGGGCAAAAATCATAACTGCTCTTTCCGCCATTTTACACAAAAGGCCGGGCAACAAGGGAAAATCCCTGCTGCCCGGCCTTTTTGCGGTTATACGCTACGTCTCAGGAGGGATTCGATCAAAGTAGGAAAATTGCAGGGATAAAAAAGGGATACTGCCACAGTGTTCTAATCTGCGTTAGCATCCCTTAGCTGTCCAAAACCCTTTCATATCAAGGGTTTATCTTCAAAATGCGCTACGTCCCAGGAGGGATTCGAACCCCCGACCTGCGGCTTAGAAGGCCGATGCTCTATCCTGCTGAGCTACTGGGACACTTTAAAATGGTTTGTTGTCAAATATTTTCCATTTCAATCAAAAATCACTTGAAAACAAACCTTATAAGGTTTGTTACGAACATATTTCATTTTAATCAGCAGGCGGGCAAATGTCAATCATGAATTTGAAAAAAACACGATTTTTTCCTGCAACGGGCGGGTGCAGCAGCAGGCAGCGGTTTCCGCAACCGGATTGGCCCGGCTTCGTACCCGCCTTGCTCTGCAGCCGGAGTTCCCGGCGTCATAACGAGAATTCCTGGCGTAAATCCTCAAGTTCGCGGTGCTTGTCCGTATAAAATGAAACACGGATCGTATTTCCGTTTTTCTCCACAACCGCATACGTCCGTTCCGTCCTGCCCCTTGGCATCAAAAGGCTGCCGGGATTCAGGAAAAGAGTATTTTCAATCAGCTCGGCACCGAGAATATGGGAGTGCCCGAAAAAAACAAAATCCGCCCCCACTTCTTTTGCTTTATAAGACAAATTCAACAGGGTCATTTTTACATTATAATGGTGGCCGTGGGTGACAAATATTTTGCTGTCCCCAATTTCTTTCGTGATATCAAGCGGAAATTTCCGCTCATAATCGCAATTGCCGCGCACGGTTAAAAAGTCCCGGATGGCCTCCTCGTCCGCTCGCAACTCCGAATCGCCGCAATGGATCATCGCGTCCATTTCCCCGCCGTACCGCCGTTTAAGCTCGATCAGCTCTTCCGTAAGTCCGTGGCTGTCACTTGCAATCAGCAGTTTCATTTTTTGCCTTCCTCCCCTAAAATCGAATACAGTGCATCCGAAAGTTTTGCCAGTGCATGGGCACGGTGGCTGATTTTATTTTTTTCTTCGGCAGAAAGCTGGGCAAGCGTTTTGCCGGACGGAAGCATAAAAATGGGATCGTACCCGAATCCGTTCTCTCCGATCCTTTCCCGCGTGATCCTTCCCTGAAGCGTCCCGGACACCGTAAATGTTTCTTTTCCAGGGCGGGCAACCGCAAGTGCACAATAAAAAGAAGCTGTACGTTTTTCATCCGGTACCCCTTCAAGCTCGGAAAGCACCTTATCGATGTTTGCCTCATCATTTTTCTCTTTCCCTGCATAGCGTGCAGAATAAACCCCCGGCCTGCCGCCAAGCGCATCGATCATAAGCCCCGAATCATCGGCAATTGCCATCATGCCGTATGCATTGGCCGCCGCTTCCGCTTTTAAAATCGCATTTTCTTCAAACGTTTTCCCCGTTTCCTCTACGTCCGGTGCGCCTTCCATATCCAAAAACGTTTTCACCTCGAGCTCGAACCGGGAAAATAAAGCTGCAAATTCTTTTGCTTTACCTTTGTTTTTTGTTGCAATCAAAACAGCCGCCAATTTTCTCCCCCTTTTAAAGGAAATGTATTATGTATGCACGATACAAATAAGAGGTAGTCTGGCTACCCCTTTTGTCCCATATTCTATAGTATAACAAAAAAACCACGCTAAAAACTACCCGTGTTGACTTTTTCCGGCCTTGTCACCGGTTCTGAAACCGATTTTCCGTCTTCTGTAACAAGCTTTGTACTGCCGTCCACTTCGACTGCAACGCTTATAATCCCTTTTTGCTCGGTCAGCGTCAGGACGAGCGGATCGAGCACTTCGTTTGAGATCATCTTTTTATCGAGGCTCCCTAAAATTTCTTTATTAAAATCAACCGTCACTTTCCCGTTTGCCACTTCCGGCTGTTTCTTCAGTTTGACATCGTCCATGAATCCGGACACAAGATGGGAACCCGGGGAAGGACCTTTAACCAGTTCTTCAACCGCTGCTGCGACATCGTCCTTGTTACTGTCCGCAACGCGCTTCGTTACCGGCACATAATAGCTTTGCTCCCTTGTTTCCGCCAAATAATAAACGGTGACCGGATGGGTATTTGTAATATCGGCAACATACTTTGTATCCGTATTGATGCCTGCCTCCCTTGTCAAACCATCCGGGCTTACGGGTGTCCCCGCAACCGGCATCGCCTTCAGTTTTTTGCCATTCATTTTAAGCGAGACCTTTTGAATGGAGTCGAACTGGGTCAGCGTCCATGTGACCGATTCCAATATTTTTTGTTCATCGTGCGCTTGATAGTCTTTGAAATCCCCCGAAAAGTCGACCGTCGCCAAACCGTCTTTCACATCTACCGACAACTGCGTATTCGCGGGAAGGACCGCGCGGAAGCCGTTCGGCAGCAAATTGGAAACCGGGCCGTCCTGCACGAGGTATTCCAGTGCCTGTTTTGCAATGCTTTTGCTTTCGGGCAAGGCGATCGTTTGTGGAACGACATAACCGTATTTATCAATCAAATACAGCTCTGTTAGCACCTGCCCTTTCTTTGCTTTTGCGGTTTGTTTCGCTCCGTCTTTTACAGAAACACTTTGATGTGGATCAATTTTTTCCGGCTGCTTCTCAGGTAGCAGGCTGCAACCCGAGATCCAGATGCTGCATGCCGCAAACGCCAGGGCAAGTTTGCCGGCTGCCTTTGCTTTTTTTACCATCCCTTTCCCCTCCCGAAGACTGTTTGTACTACTATGTATACTGGCATTCCGAAAAATTAGACCGGACATGCAAAAATTTCGGGGCAGAATAAAAACGGCACGCTTTTCCATAATAAAAATACAGCTGAACAGGAGGGATTGATTTGGACCAGACACTGGGCGTTCATGAAACGCTTGATATGCACGAAATATTAATGTTTAAAAACATCTGCTTAACAAAATCCGCAACCATGTCGGCCATTGCACAGGATCCGGCTTTAAAAGAACTGCTCGGGCAGAATGCAAAGCAGGCGAAGCAGGATATCGAACAACTCATGTCGCTTTTGGGGAGGGAAGAAAAATGAACGGCTTTCTCCAAAACATCATCGGGATGGGGGACATGTCAGACAGCATCATTGCATCTGACTTGCTCATTTCAACAAAGTCCGGTGTGAAGATGCTCGCGTTTGCGGTAACCGAGGCGGCAACAGCGGAAGCCAGAGCCGCTCTTTCCGCACAGCTTCTGGCGGCCATTGACATGCATGATAAGATCATGGACTTTATGATTGAAAAGGGTTACTATCACCCTTATCATATAGAGGACCAGTTGCATGTCGACATGCAGGCAGCCCGGACCGCCTTACAAATCCCCCTTCCCGATTAAACGGCGTACCCACTGCTTTACTTTACGTCAGTTTAAAGCGCAGCCGGCCTTCTCCCTCTTATCTGCTGGCTTTCGCTTTACACATTTGAAGAGGACAGGCACGAAAAACCCGGCCTGCTTTTAAAAAAAGCAGCGCCGGGCTTTTTTTACGGCTTGAGGACCACTTTTATGCAATTGTCCGTTCTTGTATCAAACACTTCGTATCCTTTTTCAGCCTGGTCAAGCGGCAATACATGCGTCACGATGTCGCTGAGTGTGACTTTTTCCTGCGCCACAAGGTCATACAGAAACGGCATATAATGAATGACCGGCGCCTGTCCCGTGCGAAGGCTGACATTGCGCTGGAAAATATCGCCGAGCGGAAATGCGTTGTAACGGCCGCCGTAAACACCTGTTACCTGGATGGTGCCGCCTTTTCTCACCGCCTGTGACGCGATGACAAGCGCACTCATCGCCCCGCCCTGGAGTTTCAGCCCGGATGTCAAATATTCCATCGGTGTCATTTTTCCGTCCATGCCAACTGCATCAATGACAACATCCGCACCGCCTTTAGTGAGTTCTTTCAAATATTCGCCGGTATTGTCGTGCTGTTCAAAGTTGACGGTTTCCACTTTGTTATACTTCTTGGCATGCTGCAACCGGTAATCCAGATAATCAACGGCAATGACACGTTTCGCCCCTTTCAGCCATGCAAATTTTTGCGCAAGCAGGCCGACCGGTCCACAGCCGAGCACGACAACCGTGTCACCGTCTTTTACACCCGCATTGTCCACCGACCAGAACGCAGTGGAAGCGGCATCTGAAAGCAACACGAGTTCTTCATCTTTGACTTCGCTGTTTTCCGGAATTTTAAACGGTGTAAAATTCGCATACGGGACGCGTAAATATTCCGCCTGGCCCCCCGGATAGCCGCCTGTCAGATGGGAATATCCAAAATAGCCGCCCATCTCGCCGTTCGCATTCGCATTGTCACACTGGCTTTCCAGATGGTGTGTGCAATACCAGCATTCCCCGCAGGCGACAGTGAACGGTATAATCACCCTATCCCCTTTTTTGACTTTCGTGACATCCGGTCCGGTTTCTTCGACAATCCCGAGCGGCTCATGCCCGATGATATAGTCTTCCGGAAAATTCGGTATCATGCCGTGGATGAGATGCAAATCGGAGCCGCAAATGGCCGATGACGTAATTTTCACAATAATATCATCTTTTTCTCTATTTTCGGTTCCGGCACATCTTTTACTCTGACATCTTTGATTCCCTGGAAAGTGACTGCTTTCATGTTTTCCTCCTATTCGTCCGCATCAATCTGCGCCATCATGCCCATGCGCGATGTATTGCCGGGAAACAGGTTCAGTTTGCCGATCATCAACGCCATGTCAGCGGATTTCATATCCAGTTTGTACTGGTCATCTACGTTATACGGGTGGAGCCAGCCTTTTTGCATCATGAAATTTGAAACCTCTTCATGAAGGGAAAGGCCCTCTGCAAGCTGTTTCTGGAATGCGGCCCTCACCGCAGGCGTTCTTGATTCCGTAATGGCTGCCGCTGCATTCCGGATCCCGGTTTTAATACTCATCAAAAATTCAAGTGCAACCGCTGAATCCGCCATTTCTGGCATGCCTTCCGCGTTTTCGATTTCCAAGTAATCATGAATCATTGCAGCATCCCTCCCGGATTCAGCTTGTATAAAGCTTTCATTTCTTGAATGGCTGCTTCTGCCTGCTGCACATCTTTTTCCATCAATGCCTTCAAATCCTGGTCGAATACCAGGCCGGACATCATTTTCGATTTTAATAAACAAATGGTTTTGAAATTGAGCATTTCATGGAGCTCCCTTGTTTCGTGGTAAGCCAAACCATTGTTTTCCATATATCCACCTCCGTTTTTCAAAAGCTATTGTGCCTATTCACAGCCGTTTCTATGCGGGCTTGGATGAAGGCAAAACAAAAAAACCACCCAATCAGGAGAGCGTCTCCCCCAATTGAATGGTTTCCACACCAGTAATATCCTGTTCAAGCCAGTCTGATGCAAGTGCGGCAAATATTTTGCTCGAGCCGGTAGTGTAAAAGCGGTGCTTCTGCCGCGTGTCTTCCATATTAAAAAGGTCATGGAAGTAAAGAAGCGTGCTCACTTCTCGCGCGGTTTCCTCCCCGGAACTGATGACCGAAACGCCCGCGCCCATCACGTTTTGGATAATCGGCCCGAGGAGCGGATAATGGGTACATCCGAGAATGACGGTGTCAATGCCGCAATTTTGGATTGGATACAAAGTTTCGGCAACAATTTTTTTGGCAATCGGACTGTTGTACTGGCCGCTTTCCACAAGCGGGACAAATTTCGGGCAGGCAAGCGCCGTAATCTTGACTTTTTTATTGATGCTTTTTAACGCCCGTTCATACGCCTGGCTTTTAATCGTGCCGATCGTGCCGAGCACGCCGATCCGGAAATTTTTTGTATGTTTTAAAGCGGCCCGCGCGCCGGGATAAATGACGCCGAGCACCGGAATCTTCAGCTCTTCTCTGACTTCGTCCAAAATCACTGCCGTAGCCGTATTGCAGGCGATGACCAGCATTTTTATTTGTTTGTCCATCAGAAATCGGATCATCTGCCAAGTGAATTTTTTGACTTCTTCCACCGGCCGCGGTCCATACGGGCATCGTGCTGTATCGCCCACATAATAAATGGTCTCATTCGGAAGCTGGCGCATCATTTCCTTTGCGACGGTCAGGCCGCCAACCCCCGAATCAATCACGCCAATTGGTGCATTCAAACTTCTCGCCTCATTCTGTCTTCATTTCCTGATGCAATTGCAGTAAGTTGTTTTTTAATTTGACCAGTTCATCCGGTGAAAAATGGCTCAGCACACCCTGCAAGTAAGCTTGCCGTTTTCGGATCACTTCGTCGATCAATACTCGTCCCTTTTCCAGTAAATGGATGCGGACAACCCGCCTGTCATGCGGATCTTTTACGCGCCTGACGAGTTCATTTTTTTCCATCCGGTCAATCAGGTCTGTCGTTGTACTGAAAGCCAGGTACATTCGGTTCGACAGTTCCCCGATCGTCATATCGCCTTCCTCAAAAAGCCATTGAAGCGCCAGAAACTGTGGCGGCGTGATTTTATAATCGCTTAATAATTCACGGCCCTTTTGCTTGACAATGCCGGATATGTAACGCAAATCTTTTTCAATTTGTGCTACAACTTCCGGATCATGTATGTATGGTTGCTGTTCCATGTCCAAAGCGGCCCCTCTCTCAAAAATACGGTGATGACTGTTTTACTATAAGCTATTTTGACCCTTTTCACCCGAAATTTCAAGACAGATTTTTACATAGTTTCGTTCCATTGCTTTCCAAGTAAAGCTGTGGAAGGAAAAGCGGCCCGGTATAGGGTTGTGAAAACACTGTCCGGGTAAAATTTGCATATTGAACAAGCTTCCGGTCCGCTATTTTTTGAAAAAGAAAACGGCCCGGTGCGGTTTCAAACCATATGGCGCTGTTGCGAACGACATTTATGTGGGTGTAGACTTGCATAAGCAACACCGTTTCAAACCATATGGCGCTGTTGCGAACGTGCACCGGGTGCGGGATGCAGGGGGATTTTTTGCCCGGCATTTCCCAACCGGATTTCTATATGCGTGAAAAAACGTGCAAGAGAAATTCGGTCGGGTAGGCCGTCACTCAGTTACGAGATTCGTGATAACGGCACGGCCGCGGTAAATTTTTACCACTGCTGCAGCGCTCCCTTTTGTTGCCGCCTGCTCGATTTCTTTCCCGCTATGTTGAGGCACAAAAAATTTATCAAGATGATAATCAATATACACTTTTTGCTCATCGTCTTCCCACTCGTAAGCCTTCCCTTTTAAATATATTCCGCCCCGCGGATTTTCGGCGGATACACTTTTCACATGGCAAATGCCCTTTTCATCTTTTTTAAGCAGGGCATACACGGTCAGTTCCCCGCCTTTATGGCCCGCAAAATACTCGATGGCACTGCGGTCCAGACGGCTGGCCGGTACCGTTTCCGCTTCAAGATTCACCTGTATATAATCGCCCCTGAAGGCATCCGTCGGGTCCACCGGTTCCATTTGCAGTTTGACCGGTTCCCCCACCGCAACCGTATATAACGGCAAAACAATCATCCCGAGTAAAATGGCAATCGGAACAAACGCAGCAAGCCCTCTTTTCACCAGATCATGCATGGCCGTTTCCCCCTTCTTTCCGCTGCTTTTCAAAATAAAAGCCAAAACCGATAAAAATTAGGCCGCCAATGATGAAAACAATGGATTTCGGCAAAAAGTCGTAGGAAAAGTCAAGGTAAAAACGCAGCACAAAAATGCAGAGAATGAAGATATTGGTAAGGCTGCCGGTTTTGATAAAATACAGGACAAGCAGAAAGTACACAACTGAAAATGCTAAATTGAAGTGGCTGCCAAAAACCGTACCTTCCCAAACAGACGAAAAAGTAAGCAGGATGCCCATCAAACCGTGAAGTAAATGGCCTTCCAGCCGCATCACTTCTCTGTACGCTTCCTGAACCGGCAATCGCAGCATCACGAAGCCGGCAACAAAGAGAAGCAGAAAGGCAGCCAAATGTCCGTATGCGGGAAAGAATGCACTGAGTTTAAACAGAAATACGGACAGCACGGCAATCGAAAGCGCGTTTACGAAAAACAGAAGCAGGCGGGAAGCAACCGTTTTTTCATTTATCCAGTAAAGTAATCCTGCTAAAAGTGCGGTAATGAGAACAGCGAAGTACCCGATGCCGGTATTTTCAGCATCCAAATACAAAAGGAAAAGCACTGTGGCAAAAATGGAGAGCCATTTGTCTTTCAGCACATAGGCCATTGGCAGCGATCCAATCCCCCACCATAAAAATGCCTGGCCGAATGAGCCGCCAAGGTTAAAAATTTGCCCGGTGAGAAAAATGCCCGCCCCGAAAAACAGGACACCAAGAAAGTACAAGCCGCGTGCTGTTTTCGGATGGCTGTTCTCCAGTTTGATAGCCGCTCCGTTCACGCCTGCAATCGCAGCAAGGATGATGAGAAATTTGACCGTTTTGCCAAGATAGACCCAATTGCTGGCAATAAAGCTGAAAATGCCCGCCCCAAGCAAAAGGGCCCCGACCATGACAAGAATGCGGACAAGGCTCACCCCCCGGGAAACCTCATACTGTGCAAGCATCTCGTCTTTTTGCGTATGCGTAATGGTCCCTTCTTCTTCAAAAAAAGCAAGCTCGCTTTTCATCCATGCATAGTTTTTTCTGCCAATCTTTCTTTTCATTTTGACTCCCCCTCATTTTGAAAAAAGCGCATACAGAACAAGCAAGACATGGATGATAAATAAAAATAGAATGCACAGTGACGCTTTGTATGACACTCCTTTCCTTGAGAGTAGCCAGATAAGCCACATCACGACAGGCAAAATGGAAAAACCGGCCCACTTATTTATAAATCCGTCCGGCCGTAAATATCCGTTAAAATGGAACGGAATGATCGCCGGTGCAAATGCAAACCCGATCAGGGATACAAGCGCGGCAACCAGTATCAAAATAAGCAAAAATGCCGGATCCGTCACTTTGAGAAAAAACCGCATAAACTCACATCCTTTCATGCTATTGTACTGTATTTTGGCGAATGTTCATATCATTTTTCCAGGCGGGAAAAGCCGGAAACAAAATGCCGGCAAAATATCATTCGCCCGTATGTTAAATTGCGATGCTTGCAGCTATAAATTTATTAATCTACATAAAACGTGCCAAAATCAATGACGTTCAGGACAGACATTGCTTCTGGCAACGTATAAAGAAGTAGTAATGTTTAGTTCAACTATATATCCTGAAAATATGTGCCGGCTGGCTTTCATTCTTCTGCTTGTGGCGCATCCATTGCGGTATGGGCGTCTATTTGCAAATTGGGCACAGCGGCGTTTGATTTTAGCCCAAATCGTCCGGCATCTTTGGAGAAATCTTCACACTGTCTCATTGAGGCGGGCTTGTAAAAAAGATAACATCCGGAAACCTGTAAAAACATCATTTGTTTCTCCATCCTCGTGATTTCCTTATACGGTATCCAGCGTTTAAACGGCCCGCCTTTTTAACATGATCCATTTTCGATCGGAACTTCATTCAAACGTCCATTGAAAACGATTCCGCTACGTGCACTTGTGGTCATTTTACTAAAACCGCCGGCAGATTTCCAGGTTCATCTAAAAATATGCAATCAATGTAAAAAACGGAATCAGAAAGGGTAAACGCTTTGTCCAAAAATCATCCCGTTTCTATCCCTTCTTTAAACCACAAAATCGACTGCAACATTGCAGCCGATTTTGTTTCAAAGCTTTAATTCCCCCATGCGGAGTAATTCAACAACAGCTTGCGAGCGCCCCTTGACTCCCAATTTCTGCATGGCGTTGGAAATATGATTTCGAACTGTTTTTTCGCTGATAAACAATTCGCTCGCGATTTCTTTTGTTGTCTTGTCTTGTACTAACAGCTCGAATACTTCTTTTTCTCTTTTTGTCAGCAGCGGTTTATGTGTGAAATCGTTGTCCTTCAACTATGATAACCCTCCTTGCCTTCGCCAGCTCTAAACCGCGGGGATGGGTATTTTGGTTGTCACGATATCTTATGTTCTTGCGCGGCCGGGAGTGACTTGACGAGGCAAGGAACAGCACAAATCCGAAAAAAAGGGCGGATGCCGGAACCCTTTCTGTATGAAAGGCAAACGAAACATTATCCGGCATTGTAAACTGGCAGATATAGATTCTATTTATGTCCTGGCCGGAGATGGCAAAACAGGCAAACAAGTGTTGTAAAAGCAATAAAATATACCAAGTATTGCCGCTCTTTTCTCCGCTAAAAAACAGTCCTCAACGTAAACACTTAAGCTTATTTTTTATGGCGGGTTACTTTCATTCAGTTGCCGGATGATACGGCGGCTTGCGGGTCGGCGAACCTCGCTTTTTCTTCCGCCGTCCACGGTATTCCTTTTCCGGTTGTGACCGAGATCTGTACCATTGTCCCGCGTCCGGTAAAACAGATTTCATTCGCTTCATTTTTCGCCATGTAGTGCAAGTCGACGGACGAGTTGCCGATTTTTGAGACTTTTACATAAATGCGGAGTTTGTCATTGAAAAAAACCTGTTGTAAAAAATCACACTGCAAATCCGCCACGACCGGGATGGAGCCGGTACCTTTTTTTGCCCAGTCGCCCATAAACCCGAGCTGCTGGAGAAATTCAATCCGCGCTTGTTCAAAATAAATAAACGGAACCGTATTATTCATGTGACCAAACATATCGGTTTCAGAAAAACGGACCGTGACCGGGAGATAATAGGAAAATCCTTCTTCCCAGGCGTTCCAGTCATCAATATAAGAGATGTGCTTTTTCAATGGGATGCCTCCTTTTAATGAGTGAACAACCATTCATTTTTTATTTGAAAAGAAGTGCCACATCTACTGTTTCCGCTTTGATGTGGCACTTTTGCCATTAGTCAACCGTATGGTCACTGCCAAAGAATTTTTTAAACATATAGATGGTTGTTTCACGGTTTAATGCTGCGATGGATGTTGTCAGCGGGATACCTTTCGGGCAGGCTTGTACACAGTTTTGCGAGTTGCCGCAATTGGCAAGACCGCCGTCACCCATGATCGCTTCAAGTCGTTCATCGCGGTTCATATGGCCGGTCGGGTGCGCATTAAATAACCGTACTTGCGAAAGCGGCGCTGGCCCGATAAAGTTTGAACGGCTGTTGACATTCGGGCAGGCTTCCAAACATACGCCGCAAGTCATGCATTTTGCCAGTTCATAAGCCCACTGCCTTTTTTTCTCCGGCATGCGCGGCCCTTCCCCTAAGTCGTAAGTGCCGTCAATCGGAATCCAAGCTTTCACTTTTTTCAGCGAGTCAAACATGCGGCCGCGGTCAATTTGCAAATCTCTGACAACCGGGAATGTCCGCATTGGGGCAAGGCGGATCGGCTGCTGCAGTTTGTCCACAAGCGCTGAACAAGCCTGGCGTGGTTTGCCGTTAATCACCATGGAACAGGCACCGCAAACTTCTTCCAAACAGTTCATTTCCCAAACAACAGGTGTTGTTTTTTCCCCTTTGGCATTGACCGGATTCCGGCGGATTTCCATCAGGGCCGAAATGACATTCATATTCGGCCGGTACGGAACTTCAAACGTTTCGTCATATGGTTCTGATTCCGGATTATCCTGGCGTTGTATGATAAATGTAACGGTTTTTTGTTCACCCATCCTTATTCTCCTCTTTCCTTATGAAATCACCCGGGCAAAAGCCGGAAAAAATCCGTTTTTGCCCGATCCGAATCAGTGCTTCTTCGTGTAGTCGCGTACGCGCGGTTTGATCAGCGATACATCTACATCTTCATAGCTGAAGACCGGTTCATTGTTCACAGGGTCATAATTTGCCATCGTCGTTTTCAGCCATTCTTCGTCGTTGCGGTCCGGAAAATCAGGTTTATAGTGGGCACCGCGGCTTTCATTGCGGTTCAGAGCGCCGATCGTGATGACGCGCGCCAGCTGCAGCATGTTATACAGCTGCCGTGTAAACGAAGCCGCCTGGTTGCTCCATTTCGATGTATCTACAACATTAATATTTTTCCATCTTTCCATTAATTCCTGAATCTTTTCGTCCGTTTTCTTCAGACGGTCATTGTAACGGACAACCGTCACATTGTCTGTCATCCATTCGCCCAGTTCTTTATGCAGCACATAGGCATTTTCGGTTCCGTCAAGCGACAAAATATCGTTCCATTTTTTCTCCTGTTCTTGGACAGCACGTTCAAAGACGGTTGACGGCAGTGCATCCGTGCTCTTTTCAAGCCCGTCGATGTAGTTGACAGCTTCAGGGCCGGCTACCATCCCGCCGTAAATGGCAGAAAGCAGGGAGTTTGCCCCTAAGCGGTTCGCGCCGTGCATCGAGTAGTCGCATTCGCCTGCTGCGAACAGCCCCGGAATGCTCGTATGCTGTTTATAGTCCACCCATAATCCGCCCATGGAATAGTGGACGGCCGGGAACACTTTCATCGGCACTTTATGCGGGTCATCGCCGACGAATTTTTCATAGATTTCAATAATCCCGCCCAGTTTTACGTCCAGTTCATGCGGGTCTTTGTGCGACAAATCGAGATAAACCATGTTCTCGCCGTTAATGCCGAGTTTCAAGTCCACGCAGACATGGAAAATTTCACGGGTTGCAATGTCGCGCGGCACGAGGTTCCCGTATGCCGGATATTTTTCTTCCAGGAAATACCACGGTTTGCCGTCTTTGTACGTCCAGATGCGCCCGCCTTCCCCGCGTGCGGATTCACTCATCAGCCGCAGTTTGTCATCGCCCGGGATGGCAGTCGGGTGAATTTGGATAAATTCGCCGTTCGCATACGTTGCGCCTTGCTGGTATACAATGGAAGCCGCCGAGCCGGTATTGATCATCGAGTTGGTTGATTTCCCGAAAATAATGCCAAGGCCGCCCGATGCCATAATGACGGCATCCGCAGGAAAAGCTTTGATTTCCATTGTTGTCAGGTTTTGCGAAACGATGCCGCGGCAAATGCCTTCATCGTCTTTGATAATGCCAAGAAATTCCCAGCCTTCGTATTTCGTGACAAGCCCGTTCACTTCATGGCGCCTTACCTGTTCATCCAATGCGTATAAAAGCTGCTGACCGGTTGTTGCGCCTGCAAATGCTGTCCGGTGGTGCTGGGTGCCGCCGAAACGCCTGAAGTCCAAAAGCCCTTCCGGCGTGCGGTTGAACATGACGCCCATCCGGTCAAACAGGTGGATAATCCCCGGCGCCGCTTCGCACATCGCTTTTACCGGCGGCTGGTTGGCAAGGAAGTCGCCCCCGTATACCGTATCGTCAAAGTGGATCCATGGCGAATCCCCTTCCCCTTTTGTATTGACAGCGCCGTTAATGCCGCCCTGTGCGCAAACAGAGTGCGACCTTTTTACCGGCACTAGCGAAAACAGATCAACCTGCCGGCCTGCTTCTGCAATTTTTACAGTCGCCATCAAACCGGCAAGCCCTCCGCCGACAACAATGATTTTGCCATTAGCCAACTTGATTCACTCCCTCTTCATACTTGATGCCTCTTACAAACCAGTAAACTGCTATTTTTCGAATCTTTTCATTATGCAAATGCTAATAAAGCCCTGACGCCGACAACAGAAAGCAGCACAAAGACCACAACCATCACATATGTGGAAATTTGCTGTGACCGGCGTGACTGTGTAATGCCCCAGCTGACCAGGAACGACCAGAGACCGTTGGCAAAGTGGAAAACGGCAGCCACTGTCCCAATTATGTACCAGGCGAGCATCCAACGATTTGCTAATAGATTTGCCATCAGATCAAAGTTCAATTCCTTGCCAAACGCCATTTGAATGCGTGTTTCATAGATGTGAAATACGAGAAAGATCAGGACCAACACACCGCTGATTCTTTGCAAAAGGTACATCCAGTTCCGGAAGTAGCCCATCGTGCCGACATTGCTCGATGCCGTAAACGAAATATATAAGCCGTAAATTGCATGGAACAAAAGCGGCAAATAAATGAACACTACTTCCACAAAAAGCAGAAACGGCAGGTTTTCCATAAAACCGGCTGCTTTATTGAAGGCAGCAGCACCGTTTACCGCATAGTGGTTCACGGTCAAGTGGATGACTAAAAATAAGCCGATGGGTATAACACCCAGCAAAGAATGCAGTTTGCGGTTATAAAACTCTCGATTTCCAGCCACATTGTATCCCCCTTTGTAGTGTGAATTTATGCAAAGAAGACAAATTTTGCATTGCTTCCTCCCGCATAAATATTTTATAACAATTATGTGACAGTTTTATTGTACTCCCGACAAATGGGCGCGTCAAGGAAACGCATTCATGAATTTGCGCTGAAAATACCGTTTATTTGTCATATTTGTCAGTCTTTCTCCCATTTTTTAAAATTTTTTCAGTATAGCTCTTTTGCCATATGCTTTTGCATAAAAAAGGAATTTTTATCCAAGGCTTGTCTTTTTTCATCGGATTTTACCGCAACCGGCATAATTTCCCCATGTGACGCGGAAGCCGGCGAAAAAAAGTTCCCATTATTTTGGTGTACACTCAAAAAATGCTTTTAAGTCCGGTTTTATTTTGTATATAATATAGCATATAGAAAGAGGGGAATTGCGTGAAATCTTCTGGCGGAAATGAACAAACCGTTGCGGAACAGCTAATGGTGCCCGCATTCGGATATGAGCTGTTGCGTAATATATTAATTCCGGATATACTCGGCAAGGAAACACCGGATATTCTATACTGGGCCGGAAAACATTTGGCAAGAAAATTCCAGCTGCTTACCTATGAAGAAATGGTTTCTTTTTTCAAAGAAGCCGGCTGGGGAACGTTATCGATCAAAAAAGAAGAGAAATATCATATCGAATTTGAGTTATCCGGGCCGATGATTGAACGGCAGCTGGATATGGGCGCAGGTCAAGAGCCGACATTCAAGCTTGAAGCCGGTTTTTTAGCCGAGCAGTACCAGATGCAGAAAAAACTGATCACGGAAGCTGTTGAGGAAGTTGCGAAAAAAGCAAAAAAAGTCCGGATCACCGTGCAGTGGGATGCGAAAGACCCGGCCGGAGAATCAATATGAAAAAGCAGGGGGCTCCCCTGCTTTTTCATATTTTCATATATTTTGTTCCACTGCATCCAGTTCAAATGCTTCGTGCAGGCACCGGGCGGCCCGGACCATTTCTTTTGCATCGACAACGGTGGACACTTTGATTTCGGACGTGCTGATCATTTTAATGGCAATGCCGTGATCTGCCAGCACCTGGAACATTTTTGCCGCAACGCCCGGGTTGGAAACCATGCCCGATCCGATGATGGACACTTTTGCGAGGCCGGTTTCCGTTTCAAAATGGTCAATACTGAGGGCTTCTTTCCCGGCTTCCAAAAGATCGGCCGTTTCTTTTAAATCTTTATCTTTTATCGAAAAAGATAAATACGTTTTATGGTCCGCTGTCTGGTTCTGGATAATGATATCGACATCAATATGGTGTTCCGCCAGTGTCGTAAAAATATCCGGCAAATTGCGGAAGCCGTTTTCCAGTCCGAAAATGGTCACCCTTGTAATGCCATCTTCAAATGCAACGCCGCGGACAATTAAATTTTTTTCCACCGAAACTTCCTCCTCTATTAACGTGCCTTCCTCCCTTTCAAGGCTCGAACAAACGATCAGCGGCACAGCCGCATTTTTGGCAAACTCCACTGCCCTTGCATGCAAAACGCCCGCCCCGAGACTCGCCAGTTCAAGCATCTCATCATAGGATACAGCCTTAAGCTTCCGGGCATTCGGAATATAGCGTGGGTCGGACGTAAACACGCCGGTGACATCCGTATAGATCAGGCAGCGGTCCGCATGAAGCGCTGCTGCAAGCGCCACTGCCGTTGTATCCGAGCCGCCCCTGCCGAGTGTCGCAATTTCGCCTGCCGGGGTGATGCCCTGAAACCCGGCGACGATTACAATTTGCCCGGCTGCCAGACGGGATTTGATTTTTTCAGTCCGGATTTCCGTGATCCGGGCGTTTCCGTGTACGGGTTCCGTTATAATGCCGGCCTGCCATCCGGTATAAGAAACGGCATCGTAGCCGCGAGCGATCAGTGCCATGGCGACAAGCGAAATCGTCACCTGTTCGCCGGTTGAAAGCAGCATATCCATTTCGCGTTTTGCAGGATACGCAGAAAGTTCATTTGCAAGCCCGACAAGCTGGTCCGTTGTTTTGCCCATCGCGGAAACAACGACGACAACATCATGGCCCTTTTCCTTTTCTTCAATAATCCGGTTGACCGTATTCCGGATCCTTTCCACATTTCCAACCGAAGTTCCCCCGAATTTCTGAACAATGATTCCCAATAACTCCGCCACCTTCTGCAGTTTATAAGTAAGATGAGGCTGTCAGAGTGAAAGGCAAAGCAACTTGGCGCCCATTTAAAAAAAGCAATGAGAACGGATATCTCATCGCTTTTGCATACGCGGGTACGCAGTCATTCCTGTGAGATAGCGCTCCAAGACATTTCATCCTGACAGTTCCGGACTTTTTCAGTACAGAACCAGCAAAAACGGCATTGAGGCCATTTTCACTTCGGCAAAACTTCCTTTCAGAAACGATCCCGGAAGCCCAATCTTCTCCCGCTTCTTACTCTTAAGTTTTGCGCCTCTATCATGTAACGGCTTTGCCGGACGCCGGGATGATCGCACCCGAAAGTCTGAAACAAAGCCTGCCATATGAAATTATCATGATTATACCATATACGGAAAAACCCTGCCAGGTTATTCTTGTAATTTTTTGATTAATGTTTCGGATACCGGACGCGGGATGCCCGCTTCCACAAATTCTTCCAGCTTTGCTTGTTTCATTTTCTTCAAGGAGCCAAAGTGGCGGAGCAGTTGTTTTTTCCGTTTCGGCCCGATGCCCGGAATATCGTCAAGCGCCGATTGAAAAGCGGATTTTCCACGCAATTCCCTGTGGAAGGTAATCGCAAACCGGTGCACTTCATCCTGGATGCGCTGAAGCAGGTAAAATTCCTGGCTGTTCCGCCCGAGCGGCACAACTTCCAGCGGGTTGCCGAACAAAAGCTGCGATGTATTGTGCTTCTCATCCTTTGCCAGGCCGCCGATCGGGATCTCAAGCCCGAGCTCATTTTCAAGCACATCCCTTGCCGCGTCAATTTGCCCTTTTCCGCCGTCAATGATGATGAGATCCGGAAGCGGTAAGTTTTCCCTTAGGGCACGGATGTAACGGCGGCGGATCACTTCGCGCATCGATTCATAATCATCCGGTCCTTCCACTGTTTTGATTTTATATTTGCGGTATTCTTTTTTTGCCGGCTTACCGTCCACAAACACGACCATCGCCGAAACCGGGTTTGTCCCCTGGATATTCGAATTATCGAACGCTTCAATCCGATGCGGTGTGTAGATGCCAAGCTTTTCGCCAAGATTTTCAACGGCTTTGATCGTCCGTTCCTCGTCCCGTTCAATCAACGCGAATTTTTCCTTCAATGCAATCTTTGCGTTTTTCTCGGCCATTAACACGAGTTCCCGTTTCTGGCCTTTTTTCGGCTGGAGTACTTTGATTTCGAGCAGTTGTTCCGCCAGTTCCCGGTCTGCTTTTTCCGTAATCAGCACTTCTTTCGGCTTAATATGCTCCGGTTTGGCATAAAACTGCCCCAAATAGCTCAAAAATTCCTCCTCCGGCTCATCGTAAGACGGAAAAAGCGAGACATCCCGTTCGATCAGCTTTCCTTGGCGCATGAAAAAGACCTGGACGCACATCCAGCCTTTATCCACTGCGTAGCCGAAAATGTCGCGGTCCGTAAAATCTGTCATTGTAATTTTCTGTTTTTCCATCGTCATTTCAATATTGGCGATCTGGTCGCGGTATTCTTTTGCCCGCTCAAATTCAAGCTTTTCTGCAGCCTCATGCATTTTTTCTTCCAGTTCTTTTTTGATTTCCGTGTAACCCCCGTTCAAAAAGCGGGTAATTTGATCGGTGATCTCTTTGTATGTTTCTTCTTTCACCTCATTGACACACGGCGCAAGACACTGGCCTAAATGGTAATAAAGGCAGACGCGGTCCGGCATATTGGTGCATTTCCGCAAAGGATACAACCGGTCCAGCAGCTTTTTTGTTTCATTAGCCGCCTGCACGTTCGGATACGGGCCGAAATATTTGCCTTTATCTTTTTTCACTTTCCGGGTGGTGATCAGACGCGGGTGGCGTTCATGGGTCAGCTTAATATACGGGTATGTTTTATCATCTTTCAGCATGATGTTGTATTTCGGGTCATGCTTTTTGATTAAATTAATTTCAAGAATAAGGGCTTCAATATTGGAAGAAGTGACAATATACTCAAAGTCTTCGATCTCGCTGACAAGCCGCTGCGTTTTTGCGTCATGCGAACCGGAAAAGTAAGAGCGGACACGGTTTTTTAAAATTTTGGCCTTCCCGACATAAATGATGGTCCCCTGTCTGTCTTTCATTAAATAGCAGCCGGGTTGGGCGGGCAGGAGGGCAAGTTTATTGCGGATCGTCTCGTTCAATTTCTCTTCACCTCAAAATCCTGCGTTCTGTAAAAAACCCGGACCACAGCCGGCCCGGATTTTAAAATGCATTTGCGCACGGCTTGAAGCCGAGCGTTTATTGTATTATAAATGTTTGTTCACTAATTCTTGCAAAGCTTCTTTCGGCTGGTAACCGATCACTTTGTCGACCGGTTTGCCATCTTTCATGAGAACAAGGGTCGGAATGCTCATGACGCCGAATTTGCTGGTCGTTTCCTGATTCTCATCCACGTCTACTTTGACGATTTTCACCTTGTCGCCCATTTCAGCATCGATTTCTTCAAGTACCGGTGCAATCATTTTGCACGGACCACACCATGTTGCCCAAAAATCCGTTAATACCAAACCTTGGCTGACTTCCTGCTCGAAAGTCGCGTCGGTAGCATGTGTAATTGCCATATTGAAAGAACCCTCCTAAATCAAACTATTACTGCTTGGGATAAGTATATCATCCTTTATCATATGTTGCGAACAATTTGTCCGGTCCGGAAAAAGCAGTAATGATTTTATTATTTTATACCCTTTTTTCACGAATATCCAACAGAAAACAGGCCCGGAACGAATTTTTTCGTCCGGGCCCGGGATTACGCCGATGTGACTTTCAGTTTTTTGATTTCCTCTGTGAGAAGCGGGACCACTTCGAACAGGTCGCCGACAATGCCGTAATCCGCCACGTTGAAGATGTTCGCTTCCGGGTCTTTGTTAATGGCCACAATCACTTTCGAGTTGGACATGCCGGCCAAATGCTGGATGGCACCGGAAATACCGCATGCGATATACAAATCCGGTGTAACCACTTTGCCCGTCTGCCCGATTTGCAGAGAATAATCGCAATAGCCAGCGTCACATGCGCCGCGCGAAGCCCCAACCGCGCCGCCGAGCACATCGGCAAGTTCTTTCAGCGGTTTGAAGCCATCCGCGCTTTTCACGCCGCGGCCGCCTGAAACGATGACTTTCGCTTCCGAAAGGTCAACCCCTTCACTTACTTTCCGAACCACTTCTTTGATGATCGCGCGTAAATCTTTAATTCCCGCGTCAACGGTTTCGATATCCCCTGTGCGTGATTCATCTTTTTCAAGTGGGCTGATGTTGTTCGGCCGGATGGTTGCAAAGATGATCCCGTCTGTTATGATCTTTTTCTCAAACGCTTTGCCGGAGTATATCGGGCGGGTAAAGACGACATGTTCCCCGGCTGATTCCACTGCGGTTGCGTCCGAAATCAGACCGGCATCCAATTTAGCCGCTACTTTCGGGGCCAGGTCTTTGCCAAGCGCCGTATGGCCGATTAAGATGCCATCCGGCTTTTCAGATTCGATCACCGCAAGCAATGCTTGGGAAAAACCGTCTGAAGAATAGCTTTTCAGCTTCTCGTCTTCCACCACGGCAACACGGTCAGCGCCGTATTGAATCATGTCTTTCCCCAAATCTTTCACAGCGTCCCCGATCAAAACGCCGACCACTTCCCCGCCTTCTGCTACCGTTTTTCCGGCGGCAATGGTTTCATATGATACATTGCGGAGCGATCCGTCACGGACTTCCCCCACTACTAATACTTTTCGACTCATGCTGATCCCCTCCATTTCCGGTTTCTTCGCTTAAATCACTTTTGCTTCATTATGCAATAATTGGACAAGTTCTTTTACCTGGTCGGTGATTTCGCCTTCAAGCACTTTTCCTGCTTCTTTTTTCGGCGGCAGGTAAACCTCGATCGTTTTGGTTTTTGGCTCCACGTCTTCTTCTTCAAGGTCAAGGTCATCCAGTTCCAGCTCTTCAAGCGGTTTTTTCTTCGCTTTCATGATCCCCGGGAGCGAAGGATACCGCGGCTCATTTAAGCCTTGCTGCGCTGTAACGAGCAGCGGAAGGGTCGTTTCAATGATTTCGGAATCTCCTTCGACATCTCTTGTGACCGTCGCTTTGTCGCCGTCAATTTCCAGATTGGTAATCGTCGTTACATACGGGATGCCGAGCAACTCCGCCACCCGCGGGCCGACCTGTCCGGAAGCGTTGTCAATGGCGACATTCCCGCCGATAATGAGATCCGGTTCCTGCTCTTTTAAATAAGCGGCGAGCACTTTTGCCGTTGTGACCTGGTCGCTTGCTTCCACATCGTCTTCAATATTAATGAGGACTGCTTTATCCGCACCCATCGCAAGGGCCGTCCGCAATTGCTTTTCCGCATCTTCATTGCCGACTGTGACAACCGTGACTTCGCCGCCCTGGGCATCGCGCACCTGGATGGCCTCTTCAACGGCGTATTCATCGTACGGGTTGATGATATATTCTGCCCCGTCATCCTGTATGCGGCCGTTTGCAATCGCAATCTTTTCTTCTGTGTCAAAAGTCCGTTTTAATAATACGAAGATATTCATGCCGTTCCCTCCCTGAATCGTTAAAAAATAAAATTATTTAAGCGCATACAAAGCAAAAAATGTTAGGCCCCTGTAAAACGCGGTTCCCTTTTTTCAATAAAAGCTTTGATGCCTTCCTCTGCATCTTTTGAGCCGAACAGCTCAAGAAAACGTGCGGATTCCTGCTCCAAGCCTTTTTCGTAATCGTTTGTTTTTGCATAATTGACGAGTTCAATAGAGGCTTTCAGGGCCAGCGGGCTTTTCTTTGCAATTTTTTCAGCCAGCGCCCTTGCTTTCGGGAGCAGTTCCTCTTCTTTATAAGCATGGTTTGCAAGCCCGTGCTGCACGGCCTCCGTTCCGGTCAGCGGTTCGCTTGTCCACAGCATTTCAAATGCTTTGCCGCGTCCGACATACCTTGGCAGCCGCTGCGTTCCGGCAAAACCCGGCACGAGTCCGAGGCTCAGTTCCGGGAGGCCGAGTTTTGCATTTTCTGTGACAAGGCGGATATGGCATGCCATCGCAAGTTCGAGCCCACCGCCAAGTGCCGCGCCATGGATCGCGGCGATGACCGGTTTCGGGAACGCTTCCACTTTTTCGAACAATTCCTGACCGGAAACCGCCAGCGCATCGGAGCCGCCGGATTTCCTTAATTGGACAAATTCTTTAATATCCGCTCCTGCCGAGAAAAATCTTCCTTTCCCGTAAAGGAGCACGACCCGGGTTTCAGGATCGTTTTCAAGTTGGCCAAACGCTTGCGCAAGTTCTTTTAAAAGAGCCTGCGCAAGCGCATTGGCAGGTGGCCTGTTCATTTCAATGCAGGCGACCGCATTTTCCCGTTTGATCGTAATAAATTCCATCCCGTCTCAAACCCCCTTGTGAAAGCTGCGGCATTAAACCGCCGTTTTTTTGCCGCAGCCGTTAATGATCAATTGATGGACGGGAGCAGCCAGTGAAACGAGGTCGTATTTTTCTTTATTCATCACCCATGTCGTTACCGTTTCATCGACTGTCCCGAAAATCATCTGCCGGACGAGCCGGACGTCAAGCCCGGAATCGAATTCGCCTTTTTCCATGCCTTCGCGGATGATTTGGTCAACGAGCGTCAAATATTCTTTCAGTACGCTGTTGATTTTAAGCCGCAGATCTAAATTGGTCTGCCGCAGTTCCAGCTGGGTCACGACCGCCAAATGGTGATCGGCGGCAAGGACTTTGAAGTGGTTTTCGATCATCTTGAGCAACTTTTCGGAAGGGGAAAGGTCCCCTGCAATATATTCGGAAACCTTTTCGATAAACAGCTGCATCTTTTCTTCAAACAAAGAAATCAGGATATCTTCTTTGTTTTTAAAATACAAATAAATCGTGCCGTCCGCTACGCCCGCCTGTTTTGCAATTTTTGAAACCTGTGCCTGATGATAGCCGTGTTGTGCGATAACCACCACTGCTGCATCAATAATTTGTTTGTACTTTGGCCTGTTTTTCCTCACGGGCTATCACCTTTCAATCTCATGATCTGTCAATTTGGCCGACCGGTTTAATGGCGGCCAGAAAATGAATGACCATTCATTCATATTTTCATATTATACAAGAATGCAGCATTTGTCAAGTCCTGTTTATAAAAAAATTTCCTTACCCGATCTTCTCTCCTCCATTTTCCATCTTTTCTTTTTCTTCTGCAACCAATGAGCGCCGCAAAATTTTCCCAACGGCCGTTTTCGGCAGTTCATCCCGGAATTCGTAAATGCGCGGGACTTTATATGCCGCCAGATATTGGCGTGCAAACCGGTCCAGTTCTTCTTCCGTTACTGTCATATTGTCTTTCAGCACAATATAGGCTTTGACGGTTTCCCCGCGGTACGGGTGTGGCACGCCGGCAACCACGGCTTCCTGAACGGCAGGGTGCTCATACAGCACTTCTTCGACTTCACGCGGATAAATATTATAGCCGCCTGCAATAATGATGTCTTTTTTCCGGTCGACAATATAAAAATAACCTTCTTCATCCATATAAGCCAAATCCCCCGTAAATAGCCACCCGTCTTTTAGCACTTCCTTCGTTTCTTCCGGGCGGTTCCAGTAACCTTTCATCACTTGCGGCCCTTTTACCGCCAGCTCGCCGACTTCACCGGGCGGTAACGGCCTGCCGTCTTCGAGCGAGCGGATTTCGCAGTCCGTATCTGGCCATGGCACGCCGATACTGCCCTTGACGCGTTTTCCCCATACAAAATTGGCATGGGTGACAGGAGAAGATTCACTGAGGCCATACCCTTCCACAAGCTTGCCGCCGGTCACCCCTTCAAATTTCTGCTGAACTTCTACCGGCAGCGGGGCAGAACCGCTGATGCATGCTTCAATCGATGACAAATCATATTCCTTAATTTTCGGGTGGTTTAAAAGCCCGATATAAATGGTTGGCGCACCCGGAAACAAAGTTGGCCGCTGTTTTTCAATTGTCTTCAGCAGTGACTCCGCATCAAAGCGCGGAATTAAAATCATTTTAAAGCCCTGCATCACAGAAAGAATCAGCACGGTCGTCATGCCGTACACATGGAAAAACGGAAGCATGCCGAGCACCACTTCTTCCCCTTTTTTGGCCCTGTACATCCAGGCATCACACATTGTCGCGTTTGCAATCAAATTGAGATGTGTCAGCATGACGCCTTTTGGCACGCCGGTTGTGCCACCGGTGTACTGAAGAATCGCAAGGTCCTCTTCGATATCGAACGGCGTGTCAAGCGGTTCCGGAATTTCTTCCTTCATGATGTTCTTTAGCAAGTGATGGTGCCCGCCGTGCTCGACCCGGACAGTAACGCCCGTTTGCTTTTTCTGCAGAAACGGGTAGATGACGTTTTTGGGAAAAGGCAAATACTCGCTGATGGCGGTTACAATAATATGTTCGAGATCGGTTTTCTCAAATACTTTTGCCACTGTCGGGTACAGGAAATCAACTGTCAGGATGGCCTTCGCGCCGGAGTCTTTCAGCTGATATTCCAGTTCCCTTTCCGTATATAGCGGATTCGTCATGACGGCTATCCCGCCCGTGTAAAGGATGCCGTAAAAACCGATGACGGCCTGCGGGGAATTCGGGAGCAGCACGGCAACCCTATCGCCTTTTTCCACTCCGAGTTTTTTTAAATACCCGGCAAATTTGAGCGCCGCTTCATACACTTCACGGTATGTCATTTCTTTCCCCATAAAATGGAGCGCTTTTTTGTCAGGATACTGTTCAGCTGCTTCGGTTAAAAATGCACAAACCGGTTTTCGCGGATACGTAAGGGAAACGGGTATTTCCGGCGGATACTGGGACAGCCATGGCCTGTCTGTCATTTGCATCAACTCCATTTTGCATCTTTTATTGACTTATTTTATTATAACGAAAATTGAAAGCGTTGACAATTATTTGCAGCCGAAACAGGAGAAGGATGCGCTCCTTCTCCTTGTCACGGGCTAATCTGCAACAATCAAATAAATGACGCCAAGCAATGCAAAAACGGCACAGCAAACAAACAAAATTTTTGCCAGCTTTTCGAGAAACAAAAGGCCCTCCCCCTTGCCCTTGAAAATTACTTGAATTCTACAATCGTAACGCCGCTGCCACCTTCGCCTGGTTCCCCGAGACGGATTCGTTTTACGGCGCGGTGATGTTTTAAAAATTCCTGCACCCCGTTCCGGAGCGCACCTGTTCCTTTCCCGTGGATGATCGAAACGCGCGGATACCCGGCTAAAAGCGCATCGTCAATATATTTTTCAACTTTTAAGAGCGCATCTTCATAACGCTCCCCGCGCAAATCGAGTTCCAGGCTGACATGGGAATCGCGCCCCCTGACCGTTGCCAGGTGCTTCTCCGGCTGTTTTTGTTGCGGCGGCCGGATATATTCCATGTCGGATTCTTTTACTTTCATTTTCAAAATACCCATTTGCACGAGCCACTCGCCGCCTGCCGTTTGTTCAAGCAGCGTGCCTTTCTGGTTGAAGCTGAGCACTTTGACTTCGTCGCCCGGCTGGTAGATATGCTGTTTTTTTGCTTTTGCCGCCGGTTTGCGGTCCAGTTTCGGCGCCAGTTCCTCCAGCTGTTTTCTTGCATCAATCAGTTCATGTTCTTTCACATTGGCTTTGGATTCAAGCTGCATTTTCCGCAAGTCGCGGATGATCTCTTCCGCTTTTTCCTTTGCCTCTTCCACCACTTTTGCCGCTTTTTTCTCCGCTTTTCCGTACAGCTCATCGCGGCGGGCATAAAACGCCGCCATTTGTTTTTGCAAATCACGGTGCAGTTCCTCGGCATCCTTCAACAGTTCCTGCGCTTCCTGCCGTTCTTTTTCCGCCTCGCGCCTAGCCGATTCGAGCGCGGCAATCATATTTTCGACCTCGTTTGTGTCCGCGCCGATTAGTGATTGGGCGTGTTCAATAATGGACGGGGAGAGCCCGAGGCGCCTTGAGATTTCAAACGCATTACTCCGGCCGGGAACGCCGATTAAAAGCCGGTATGTTGGGCTTAATGTTTCCACATCAAACTCGACGCTTGCATTGACGACCCCTTCACGGTTATAAGCGTATGCCTTCAGTTCCGGGTAGTGGGTGGTGGCGACAACGCGGGCCTCCCTTTTGTACACTTCGTCCAAAATTGAAATCGCAAGGGCAGCCCCTTCCTGCGGGTCGGTACCGGCGCCGAGCTCATCAAACAGGACGAGCGACTGATCGTCGACCCGTTTCAGGATTTCAACGATATTTGTCATATGGGAGGAGAAGGTGCTAAGGCTTTGCTCAATCGACTGTTCATCACCGATATCGGCAAATACTTCTTTAAAAACAGCCATTTCCGAACCGTCCAAAGCGGGAATTTGCAGCCCGGCCTGCGCCATGAGCGTGCACAGCCCGATTGTTTTCAGCGTAATCGTTTTTCCGCCTGTATTCGGCCCGGTTATCACAATGGTCGTATATTCCTGCCCGATCGTAATATCATTTGGCACCACTTTATCGGCTGGAAGCAACGGATGACGCGCTTTGAACATACGGATGGCGCCATGATTGTTGATCACCGGTTTCGAACCTTTAATGGACCGGCCGTATAAAGCTTTGGCAAACATAAAGTCAAAATCAGCGAGAATTTCAACGATGGTTTCAAGCTCCCCGCCGGCTGCTGCCACTGCGGCGGACAATTCGCTTAAAATCCTTTCAACCTCCTGCTGCTCTTTTAAATGCCATTCACGCAGCTGGTTATTCAAGTCCACCACCGATTGCGGCTCAATGAACAAAGTCTGTCCGGAAGAAGACTGGTCATGGACGATTCCCCCGTAATTTGCCCGGTATTCCTGTTTTACCGGGATACAATAGCGGTCATTCCGGATCGTAATAATCGCATCCGACAGCATTTTCGCCGCATTTTTGCCGCGGATATAGCCTTCCAGTTTTTCACGAATGCGCCGTTCCGTACCGCGCAGCCCGTGCCGGATTTGGCGCAGCGTTTCGCTTGCCGAGTCCAGAATTTCCCCGTTTTCATCCACCGCATTCCGGATTTCATGTTCGAGCGGCGTAAGGACCGCAATCCTGTCCACCATGCTTGTTAAGATCGGCAGTTCTGTTTCTTCTTCCGTGATTCCTTCAATAAACCGTTTCATCGTTCGGCTGACATGGATGGTGCTGGCAATCTGCACCAGTTCCTGCGGGTTCAGCCTGCCGCCGATCGCCGCTCTTTTCAGATGACGGCGGATGTCATAAATGCCGAAAAGCGGCACATGCCCTTTTAAACGCAGCACTTGCGCCGCTTCATCCGTCTCCTCCTGCATCCGGACCACTTCTTCATAGGAAGAGGAGGGAAAAAGGGCTTCAATTTTTTCGGCCCCAAGCGGAGAAGAAGCGTGCTCAAGCAGCAGATTTTTAATTTTATCAAACTCGAGTGTTTTGATGATTTTATGTTGCATCTATTCGTCCTCCATGCATTCCGGATTCCAGCGTTCCGGAAAACTGCCCTCTATTCATTGCAGAAAGGGAATGGATCAGTGCTGATGTTTCTGTTTTAAAAACTCAAGGAGTTGTTCTTTCGTATACGTATTGACCACATTTTTCCTTTCAATCCAGCCTTTTCTCGCGGTGCCGACACCGAAAGCGATATTGCCCAGTTCCGCAGTTGCGTGTGCATCGGTGTTAATCGCGATTTTCACACCGGCTGCCTGCGCTTCTCTTGCACGGGCCGCTGAAAGGTCCAATCTGGCGGGGTCGCCGCTTAATTCAAGGATCGTGCCGGTTTCCTTTGCCCATTGGAAAAGCAAATCAAAATCGACATCGTACCCCTGCCTTTTTTCGATTAATCTTCCGGTCGGATGGGCAATCATGTCCACATGCGGGTTGAATAAAGCGTTGCGCAGCCGTTTCATGATCTGCGCGCGGCTATTCCCGAACCCCGAATGGATGGAAGCAATGACGAAATCAAGGCCTGACAGCACATCATCATCAAAATCCAAAGTCCCGTCCGGCAAAATGTCCATCTCAATACCGGACAAAATCAAGATATCCGGATATTTTTCATTTAACCGGCGGATTTCATTCATTTGCCTGATCAAACGTTCACGTGAAAGCCCGCCGGCGACTTTTAAATATTTAGAGTGGTCCGTGATTGCGATATATTCGTACCCTCTTCTTCTGCATGCATTGACCATGTCTTCAAGCGAATCTTTCCCGTCCGACCAGACGGTGTGCATGTGCAGGTCGCCCTTTACATCATCGATCTGGACAAAAGGCGTCCCCTTATAGGTTTCCACCTCGCTGCCGTCAGCGCGGATTTCCGGAGGGATGTAAGGCAGGCCGTAATGATGATAAAACGAAGCTTCACTCGGAAAACGGAGCAATTCGCCTGTCTTCAGAATTTTGACGCCGGATTGCGTCAGCCGCTCGCCATGAAGACCGGCAATCTGCTGCATTTTTTCCAGATGCGGTTCCGGCCCTGTTGAAAGAAAAAGCGTCATCGCATACAGGTCAGGCAACGCGATCCGGAAATTGATCCGTAAGCCAGGTTCCCCTTTTAATTTAGCCGTTATTTTTATACTCCGGATAGAAACAGCTTCCACGACTTCGTTCATTTGAAGAATGTCCTCCGCAACCGATTTTGGATCGAATGTAGAGATGACATAATCGAGTTCTTCTATTCTTTCTTCAAACCGCCGGATACTGCCGGCACGCGAATAGGTTTCTATTTTCCTGTTTCCGGACAGCGTTTCTTCGATCAGCAAAAGTACCGGCAGCAGCCGGCCGATGGTATAAGCCGGTTTCCCCGAAAGCTGGTCAAGCGCGTGCAAAAGATTGGACTGCGTCGTTTTTCCAAACCCTTTTAACGTTTCAACTTTTCCTTCTTCACAAGCTTTCCTTAAAGAATCCGCATCTGTAATGCCAAGTTCCCTGTAAAGCCTTGATATTTTCCTGGCACCAAGACCCTGTATCTGCATGAGCGGAACCAGCCCTTTTGGAACTTCGTCTTTTAGTTGTTCAAGCAGGGTGGACCGCCCAGTTTCCACGAACTCTTCGATGACGGAAGCGGTTGTTTTTCCAATATGAGGAATATCCGTAAAACGGCTGATTTCTGACAAGTCACGCCCATCCGCTTCCAAGGCAGATGCAGCCCTGCGGTAAGCCGCGATTTTAAAATGGTTTTCGCCTTTCAATTCCAAGTAAACCGCAATTTGTTCCAGCAGCCGGATGACACTGCGTTTATTTGTCCGCATTCGCCTGCCCCCTTTTTAACTTATTAAGTGAAGGATCGGGTTTTTACCGTTTTCCCGCTACGATGATTGGGAAAGCGCCCTTCCAATGGCCGCACATTTTTTCCAGCAGCATGGGAAGTATTTGAATCCGTGCCCGGCATTCAAGCCCCGTCCGGAAAAAACCAGCATGTACACGGGCGATCCCCTCCATAAAGAAACACTCCCCCGTCGCGAGAAGTGCTGTTTTGAAAAACCCGTTTCCAACCCGTTTTGCAAATGGTAAACGTGCCGCCCGGGTTTCTATTTCACCCACCATGACGCCACAAGAGCTGAAATATAAGGTGTATTTTTAATCATGCCTTCTGCGACTGCGGATGCCTTGAGCGCGGATTGGATCTCATCCACCGGCAGCAAAGATCCGATATATAAAACGATAAAAAGGATCAGGTACAGCTCGGCAAACCCGAGGATGCCGCCCGCCCATCCATTGACTTGTTTGAGGACCGGGAGCTGGGCCAAAAAAGTAAGGGATGACCCGACAATATTTAGAAGTATCCTGACAGCAAAGAAAAGGATGGCAAACGCAATAATCCGGTAAAAGGCCGTTTCCATATTGCCTTCGTGCATCAGAAGGGCAAATGAGCTGTCGCTGTTAAAAGAAGGATACGGAATCATCAGCTTCAATTTTTCCGCCAGGTCATCATACAATATGTACGCAACTGCGGAGGCAATTACAAACCCTGTAATATGGACAGCCTGCAATATAAATCCTTTCCGCTTCCCGTTCAGGAATCCAAGCACAAGCAAAATGATGATGGCCATATTAACCATTTTCATCTTCATCCTTTTTCAGCAATTGTAAATAGTGCTGTTCAAGCAGCTCATACTGCTCTTTCAGCTTTATATAATCATGGACAGCATTTACGGCTGTCAGCACAGCCACTTTGCCGGTATCTAATGAAGGATTCTTCGCGCTGATTTCCCGCATTCTTTCATCAACCATCGAGGCAACCAGGCGAATATGGCTTGCCGGATCCGTTCCGATTATGGTATATTGCTGTCCGTATATGCCAACTGTAATTCGGGTTTTTTCCAATGTTGCCTGCCTCCCCATTTGTAAGAATCCTATTCTCTATCATAGCATGGCGGAAAAGCCTTTGTCTAACAATGTCGAACAAATTCACGGAGATCCTGAAACTGCCGGAGGAATCAAAATGCAAAACACTGTCATTCTCGTTTCAGCTTCAACCATGCAAAAAATGAAACAATCTTACCAGAACAGCCTGACGGGGAAAGTTCCGCCCGGCGCCGTTTTTGCCGCAAAAATACCAGGCTGCTCCATTACCGGCTATAAGTCCGGAAAAGTTTTATTTCAAGGGCCGACCGCAGAAACGGAAGCGTCAAAATGGGGACAGTCGCCGGAAAAGAAGCCGGATGCCGCCCGGCGCGCAAAATCTTCCGGCAACCCGCTGCCTCCTAATATCGGGCAGCTTTCCGTCATTGGGTCAGATGAAGTCGGGACAGGCGACTTTTTCGGGCCGATGACGGTTGTCAGCTGTTACGTCGAAAAGGGGCAGCTCCCGCTTTTAAAAGAACTGGG
Organism: Weizmannia sp. FSL K6-3076; assembly: GCF_038007245.1. Classification (NCBI taxonomy): domain Bacteria; kingdom Bacillati; phylum Bacillota; class Bacilli; order Caryophanales; family Bacillaceae; genus Heyndrickxia; species Weizmannia sp. FSL K6-3076. Next base: position 2,105,248 of record NZ_JBBOWU010000001.1, read on the forward strand.
CGTAAAAGATTCAAAAGGATTAACAGACAGCCAGATTGCCGGAATAGCGAAAGAGCTTCTCACCTTTATTCCGTACAGCCTGCTCATTTTGCCGAACGAAAAATACAACCGGCTCCAACAATCGGGCATGTCGCAAGGAAAAATGAAAGCATTGCTCCATAACCGGGCTTTGTACAATACCGCCCAAAAAATTGCGCCGGCAAAACCGGATGCAATTTTAATTGATCAGTTCGCGGAAGCATCCACGTATTACCGGTATTTGCAAAACGAAAAAATCGTCATGCGCGACGGCGTCTATTTCAGCACAAAAGGGGAAAGCGTCCATCTTGCGGTTGCAGCCGCTTCCATTCTCGCACGCTATGCTTTTGTCCGGGAGTTAGAAAAATTAAGCAAAAAAGCCGGCTTTGTTTTGCCAAAGGGCGCCGGCGCACAGGTGGACCAGGCTGCCGCGCGGCTCATCAAGGAAAAAGGCATGGCCGCGCTGCCGCATTTTGTCAAACTGCATTTCGCCAATACGGAAAAAGCGAAAAGGATTGTGGGAATCAGCTAAAGCCCGTTCCGGCCGGAGCCGGCCAAAACTGGCTCCTTTTTTGGGAAAAAAGCCAAAACTCACTTTGCCATGGCACTTATTTTAAATAATATTTTCCCGTCCGGAAACGAAAGAAAATCATTGGCAACATCTTCAAGGTAAATCTCGTTGCCCGCCGTTTCCGTTTCTTTGCAGATCAAGCCGTAAGCTTTTTCTGCAGCCTCATTGATTTTTTGATCTTCCGCAAGAAAATAAAGCCCGGCAAACTTTCCTGCTTTTTTCAAAAAGTTGGCATCTTTCCGGTCATCCGTCTTCCGGTATTTCCACGTTTTCTTTTCCGATGCAGGTTGTTTCATCCCGCTGATGATGACACCTGCATGGTATCCTTCCAGCATGTAATTGACAACAAACGGCCCGGACTGTTCACGAATAATCAAGTATTCTTCCAAACAGGTTTCGATAAAGACCTTCAGGCTCCCCATCTTTTGAAAACGTTCAAGTTCAGCCAGCTTCCGGCCCAATGTTTGCGCTAACTGTTCCAAATCATGAATTTTGTTTGTGATCGCATTTTTCTGGTTAGCGAGCGTCCGGATGCTTTCCACTACATCTTCCTGATGGAACTGCTTTTTTATTTCAGCCAATGACAGACCGACAGACTGCAAGGCTTTGATTTTGCTCAGCTGATCGATTTGTTCTTCCGTATAATACCGGTAACCATTCCCATCCTGGACTGCCGGTTTTAATAAGCCGGTTTCATCGTAATAATATAAAGTTTTCTTATTCACTCTGCACAGCCGGGCAAATTCTCCTGTTTTAAATTTTTTTATCATACAACCACCTTGACTATCCAGTTACGGGATACTTTATGTTAAAACTATAATCAAACAGACAGGAGTATGCAAGATGTTAAACTTTACAGCGTTTCCCGTAAAAAAGGGATTTCTCCTCTTTTCCATTCCCAATATTTTAAATTTATTGTCACAGCAGCTTTATTTGATCATCAACACAATCGTCGTCGGAAAATATTTAGGCGCACAGGAACTTGCAGCTGTAGGGAATGCAGGAAGCATTATCGGCGTCTTCCTCGTGATTTCCGGCGGGCTTGAAATGGGCTGCGAAATCGTCATCGCAAAATATATGGGGGAACAAAAGTACCAAACAATTGTATCAACGATAAAAGGCATCATCCTGTTTGCCGGTTTAGCCGGCATTGTGATGGGCTTCCTTCCGGTTCTCCTGCAGCAGTGGTTATTCAGGCTGATCCACCTGCCTGCATCACTTTGGGCGTTTACCGGAAGTTACATGGCGATTTATTGTTTTGGGCTCGTTTTTATTTTTATATTTGATATTTTGCGGGCTGTGCTGATTTCGATGGGAGATGCGAAAACGCCACTTTTTCTCGTTCTTTTTGCATCCTGCCTGAATATTGGCTTTACCGTTTTGTTCATTTGCGGATTTCATTCCGGGGTTGCCGGCGCTGCTTTTGCCGCTGTCCTTTCGCAAATGGCCGGGATGGCGGCCACGGTATGGGCCATGTTGAAGCGCATCAAAACATTTCCCTTGGAAAAAGGAAAGTTTGTTTTTCCAAAGGCACAGCTTTCGGAACTATTGTCCGTTTCTTATCCGCTCATGCTGCAGCAGGGGGCGGTCACTTTATCTGCACTATTATTGCAAATATTCGTTAATCCCTATGGCAGCGAAATCATCAGCGGGTATATTGCGGTGAATAAAATCCTCACTTTTTTTATGCTCATCATGATCGGTTTTTGCCAGACACTGACCATTTTTACAGCGGCCAACAGCGGCGCGAAACAGTTTGGCAGGATTTTGGAAGGATACCGGTTTTGCATCCGGTTTGCCACGGTTTACGTTCTTTTTCTGACACTCGCGGATTTCGTGTTTGATAAGCAAATCTTATCCATCTTTTTGGATGCAAAAAAATATCCTGATGCTGCCGGCTTTGGCACCTCCTATCTAAAATACAGCTGCATCATGATTTTATTTTCCGCGCTAAAAAACGTGAATGAAAGCATTCTAAGAGGGTACGCGAAAATGAAGCTGTTTTTGCTCTCCAATTTTTCGGATCTTTTTTTCAAAACCGCACTCACTGCCCTCTTTCTGCCTGTCCTCGGGTTAAACAGTTTTTGGGCGGCGTCGGCAATCAGCACTTGCATTGCATTTTTGCTTTCATCCTGCTTCATTCATGATCATCAATTGATTTTCCGTATAAAAAAACAATGACGGTTAAATGGAAAAAGGAGGAATCCCGCGATTCCCCCTTTTTGCATTCCCTTATCCTCTCAACACCGCGCCTGCTTTTTCTTTTACCGCATCCAGCACTTTTTCATGCCGGGCGACGACTTCTTCATCCGTTAATGTACGTTCCGGATCGAAGTAAGTAAGCGAGAAGGCAATTGATTTTTTGCCGGGTTCCATATGCCCGCCTTCATATAAATCAAAAATCGAAACGGATTTCAAAAGGGTTCCGCCGGCCTCCCGGATGATTGCCTGCAGCCGGGCTGCTTCCACATCGCGGTCGACAACAAGCGCAATATCACGGGTGATGGCCGGGAAGCGCGGGATCGGCCGGTATTGGACCGGTTCGGCCGGGTAATCGTACACCGGCTCCAGTTTCAGTTCGAACACGTATGTTTCTTTGATATCGAGTTCTTTTTGCACGTTCGGATGCACCTGGCCGACAAAACCAATCGCTTCCCCGTCCAGCAAAATTTCGGCTGTCCTTCCCGGATGCAGCCCGTTAAATGCGGCCGCGCGGTAGGAAACAGCGCCTGAGACCCCGAGTTTTTCAAACAGGCCTTCCAAAATCCCTTTTGCCACAAAGAAATCAACTGCTTTCTTTTCTCCTTGCCACAAGTTGGCAACCCAAAGCCCGGTGATGGCGCCGGCGAGGTGTTCCTGCTCTTCCGGCTGCGCCCCATCCGCCTTTTTCAAAAAGACATTGCCGACTTCATACAATGCAACCGACTCGTTTTTACGCGCGACATTATACGCGACAGATTCCAAAAGATGCGGCAAAAGGCTTAAGCGCAGCACACTGCGTTCTTCGCTCATCGGCATGGCGACGCGGACCGGTTCGCGTTTTTCAAGCGCATACTGGTGTGCTTTTTCTTCGCTTGTTAAAGAATACGTGGTTGCCTGGTACAGCCCCGCTCCTTCAAGGAAACGTTTCGTGGCGCGGCGTTTTTGCTGGATGGCGTTCAAGCCGCCCCGCGTTCCCCTGCCCGCCGGTAATGTCTTTGGCAGCAGGTCATAGCCGTACAGGCGCGCCACTTCTTCAATCAGATCTTCCTCAATCGTAATATCGCCGCGGCGGGTCGGCACAATAACGGTAAAACGGCCGTCTTCCCATGATGCTTCAAACCGGAGGCGTTTGAAAATACGGAGCACTTCTTCCGCTGAAATTTGCGTTCCAAGCACACGGTTGATTTTTTCCAGCGTAATGGTGACAACAGCCGGCTCAATATGCAAATGGTTTTCGGCAACCGTCCCGGCGAGCACTTCCCCGCCCGCATATTTGCTGATCAGCATGGCGGCCCGTTCTGATGCAGGCAGGACGCGGTTCGGATCAACCCCTCTTTCATAGCGGCTGCTTGCCTCGCTGCGCAGGCTGTGGTCTTTTGAAGCCGCGCGGATCGTTCCGGCATCAAAATAGGCGGATTCCAAAAGCACGTTTGTCGTCGTTTCGGTTACTTCTGAATTGGCGCCGCCCATGACACCGGCCATTGCGACAGGTTCAGTGCCGCTCGTAATGACAAGATGGACGTCTTTTAACGTGCGCTCCTGGCCATCGAGCGTCACCATGTTTTCGCCTTCATGCGCCATGCGAACGACAATTTCTTTGGAACCGAGCTTGTCATAGTCAAACGCATGCAGCGGCTGGCCGTATTCGAGCAAAATATAGTTCGTAATGTCGACCACATTGTTGTGCGGGCGGATTCCTTCTGCCATGAGCCGTGCCTGCATCCAGAGCGGGGACGGGCCGATTTTCACATTGCGGATGACTTTTAATGTGTAAAGCGGCGCCGCTTCTTTTGCATCGACGCGGACCGAAATGGCATCACAAGCTTTATCGGCTGCTTCCTGCACTTTTGTTTCCGGCAATTTCACATCTTTCCCGAGTATCGCCGCCACTTCGTAGGCAACGCCGAGCATGCTCATGCAGTCCGCCCGGTTCGGGGTGAGGCCCAGTTCGATAATGGTATCATCCAATCCTAAAAGCGGCAGCACATCCTGCCCCGCTTCCACATCATCCGGGAACACATAAATGCCGTTTGCGTACTCTTTTTGGACGAGCTTGCTTTCAACACCGAGTTCCTGCAGCGAGCAGATCATCCCGTTCGACTCCTCGCCGCGCAGTTTCGAACGTTTGATTTTCACATGCCCCGGCAGCCAGGCGCCCGGTTTGGCAACAGCAACTTTCTGCCCTTTATCGACGTTTGGCGCGCCGCAAATAATCTGGACAGGCTCGCCTTCCCCGATATCGACCAGGCATTTGTTTAATTTATCGGCGTTCGGATGCTTTTCTTTTTCCAATACATGCCCGACAACGACATTTTTAATGCCTTCCCCCTTAAATGCCACGCTTTCGACTTCAATGCCGGTCCGCGTAATTTTTTCAGCCAATTCTTCCGGCGAAATGCCGTCCAAATCCACATATTCCTGCAGCCATTTATATGAAACAAACATGTTTGACCCTCCTTATTCTTGTACGGAAAACTGCCGTAAAAAACGAATGTCATTTGTATAAAAGTGGCGGATGTCATCAACGCCGTATTTCAGCATCGCAATCCGCTCCGGCCCCATGCCGAATGCAAAACCGGTATATTTTTCCGGATCAAAGCCGGACATCCGTAATACGCGCGGGTGGACCATGCCGGCGCCCAAAATTTCAATCCAGCCGGTGCCTTTGCATACATGGCAACCGTGCCCGCCGCACATCTTGCATGAAATATCCATTTCAACACTCGGTTCGGTGAACGGGAAAAAGCTCGGGCGCAGCCGGATTTCGCGGTCTTCGCCGAATAATTTTTTCGCAAATACTTCCAACGTCCCTTTTAAATCGGCCATCGTGATGTTTTCGTCAACAACCAGCCCTTCAATTTGCATAAACTGGTGGGAATGTGTCGCATCATCATTGTCGCGGCGGTACACTTTCCCCGGGCAGATGATTTTGACCGGCCCTTTGCCGTGATGCTTTTCCATTGTCCGCGCCTGGTTCGGTGAAGTATGGGTCCTAAGCAGCATTTCATCGGTTATGTAAAAGGTATCCTGCATATCGCGTGCCGGGTGCCCTTTCGGCAGGTTCAGCGCTTCAAAATTGTAGTAATCGGTTTCCACTTCCGGCCCCTCGGCAATGGTATAGCCCATCCCGATAAACAAGTCTTCGATTTCCTCAATGACTTTTGTAAGCGGATGGTGGCTGCCTGCTTTTACCGGGCGGCCAGGCAGCGTGACATCAATTTTTTCGGATGCCAGTTGCCTCTCGACGGCTTCTGCTTCCAATGCCGCCTGTTTCTTTTCAATACCTGCTTGAATGGCGGCACGCACTTCATTGGCGAGCGCGCCCATTTTCGGCCGTTCTTCCGCTGGCAGCTTCCCCATGCCGCGCAAAACTTCCGTAATCGGGCCTTTTTTGCCGAGATAGGCGACACGGATCCCGTTCAGCGTTTTTAAATCAGCAGCCTCTTCAATTTTGGCAAGCGCTTCGGTTTGCAGTGCTTTCAACGTTTCTTCCATTTTTTGTACCTCCTTTAGGTTTTGGGCGTTAAAAAAGCCCCGCCCTGGAAAAGGGACGAGGCTAATGGTTCGCGGTACCACCCTAGTTAACATAACTAAATTATGTTCGCTTCATTTCAATAACGGCTTTTAACCGTCCCGCCTTTACATTGCAAGCAATGGTCCAAGCGGCAACTCGAGGGGTGAACTTCGCTTCATTTCCCCATAAAAATGCTTCCAGTCTGCGGCATTTTCTCCCTGCATGGCGAAGATCAAGCTACTTTTCCCTGTCATGGTTTTTATCATTTTTCAGTTATTTTTTATTATAGCGGGAAATGCCCGCAATTTCAAACGGAAAGTGAAAATAGGCATGGGTCCGGCCGTTTTGGCACGGAATATTTCCCGTTTTCCGCAATAAATGGACGCTTTGGCCACGCGGTTGTCCCTGTTTATCCTGGCCAAACAACGCAGCCGCCCTCATGAAAAATCGTCTGCCTCGATTGCCTTTTGGCGCCTATCCTGAAAAATGGTGCCGGCTGTTTTTCATCTTCTTCTGGTGCCGCGTTCACCGCATGGATAAGGCCTGCTTTTCTGCCTCAAACACGGGGCAGCAAAGGTGGCATCCATTATTTCCGCCAAAGGTTACGCCCGCATTGCAAAGTCATACATTAAAATGCCGGCTGCCACCGCAACATTTAGCGACTCGCTTTTGCCGAAAATCGGGATGGACAAATTTTGTTCCGTTAGCGCAAGTAAGCTAGGGTGTACGCCGCTTCCTTCATTGCCAACAAGGATCGCAAAGGCATCACCTGGATTTACTTCGCGAAACGTTACGCCGTTTTCAAGCGCTGTTCCGTAAACCGGCACTGCCGCTTCGTTCAGTTTTTCAATCCACATGTTTAAATCGCCTTTTAAAAGCCCGACGTGGAGATGGCTTCCTTGTGCCGCACGCAACACTTTCGGGCTGTACGGATCCGCCGTGCCCTTGCCGAAAATAACGGCATCAAACCCGGCTGCGTCCGCCGTCCGGATCATCGTTCCTGTATTGCCGGGATCCTGCACGGCATCAATTAAAAGATAACGCCTGCCGATGATTTTGGACGGCTGTTTTTTCATCCGGCACACGGCAAAAATGCCTTGCGTCGTTTCTGTATCGGCAAGCGTTTTGCTGATTTCATGCGTGACAGTGGTTACCGGCACCCCTTCCGTATTCCAGCGGTTTGGCAGGTCCACGCCTTCTTCAACAATAATTTCTGTCACTACTTCTTCTTTCAGCGCTTCTTCGACGAGATGGAACCCTTCCAGCAAATAAGTAAATGTTTTTTCGCGTTCTTTTTTCGCGGTGAGTTTTTTCCAATGCTTTACTTGCGGATTTTGCAAGGATTGTATGTATTTCAACGTGTTTGCTCCCTTTTCGTTAAGTTTTCCTTGGAATAGTATACATAAAAATTGTGGCCATGTGAAATGCTAGCAGTGAAAGTGATCAAAGGAGCTGAACCGAAATGGATTTGGACTTGCGGAAAGCAGTCATTCACAATGTAAAAGAGGACACGCAAGATCAGTTAAAAGATACGATTGTCGATGCCATTCAAAGGGGCGAAGAAAAAATGCTCCCGGGGCTCGGCGTCCTCTTTGAAATCATTTGGAACCATGCGGATACACAGGAACAAAAAATGATGCTGGAAACGCTCGAGCAGGGGCTGAGCCAGGCGTAACAAGGGAGCGGAAAAAGCCGCTCCTTCTATATGTGCACCGGCTCTTCCAATCCGTTTACAGTTGCAATGAATGACGGCAAATTTCTTTTATGCCACCCGTAACCAATCAGCACTTTGTTTAATCGGAAAACAGCCGTACCATCCGAAGTCCCAACATACAATCTGTGGTAAGTCAGCTTCGGAACAGTTTTCATGCTTGTGATCTTTTCTCCCGGAATAAATGCCGATTCGTCCGGTAACATATTGCCCGTAATATTATTGATTGGAATGACGGTCAGCCCTTGTTCACTATAGCTGAGCACATTATACTTTGTCCCCAGTGCTCCCGCCGGCCCTCTCAGCAAATAATCCGAAAACGATGGCAAAATGATCCCGCAAACCGTACACTTCTCCGCTGTTTTATCATATCTGCCAGCCTCTGTTAAAAAAGCAACAAAATCCTTTTCTTTCAACTCAACTTTCGCAGAGTGAAATTGGCAAATAAGCTTTGATATAACTAGGTAGGCCAGAGATCCACTGTTCCAGTTGACTTTGAATTAACTTTTTAAATCTTTTATTGGTCTGTTTTAGTGCGTCTTGAAGAAGCTCGATTAACTGCTGCAATGCAACAGCCCAATCAAGTTCATTTACTTCGTCGCAAAGTTCATAAAACAGCCTGCCTATTGTTCTTTGATCGGTGTTGCAGCGGTTTTGCCACGATAGCACGATAAAACGTGCAAATACAATAGTGGTATGGCTGATTAACCCATCATACGAGCGACTTTGGAGCTCTTTTTCAAGTTTTAAAAGCGATTTTGTCGTCTTAAAGAACACTTCAATATCCCAACGCATCCCATAGATTCGAACAATTTCCTGTTCGGAAAGGGTGCAGTCCGTACTGAGGAGGGCAAGCCATTCACTTTTCTTGTTTCTGTTTTGAACGAATATAACTTTTACAGGAGTTCCATTCGCCATAACGGTACGGATAGAGCGAAGGATACCCTTCTTCGACTGTAGGGGTTGAGCCAGGCGATAGAGCTGCTTTAACGAAACCAGCTTTCCGTCAACGTTATATCGTTGTTTTGTTTCCTTGACCATGCCAATCACGTCTAAACCTTGTTCCACAATGGCTTTGACAAGTGGAGGCAAAGTAAACCAAGAATCCATTAGAACATAGCTTGCATTTATTCCACTGGCAAGCGCTCGTTTGAGCATACTAGGGATCTGTTCGGGTTCTGACTGTAAAGCATTTTTACGGCGTTTATACCCACAGGTACGTTTATCAATTTGTTCAGAGATTCCATTAATCTGAGCCTTCTTGGAACTGAGTAAAGAGAAGTCAATGGGCATGAAGGTGTAGCCGTCCGACCAGCCTAAAGTTAACATGCGAAATCCTTTATAAAAACGCATTTTAAGAGAAGCGTGGTCAAAGCAACGAGCCAGCAGTTCTACTTTTTGACTACGATTTCGATAAAACGATGAGTCATCAACAATGAAGACTTTAGGACGACTTTTGTCAGTAAGGCGTTCTACTTTGCGAATAGTAAATGTGCTCAAAAGAAGTAAAAACTGCCGCCAGTTGAACGTCGATTGGTTTAAGAAACGATACACGGCATCCTTGGCTGGGAATTGATCTGCTTTCTTTGACTCAAGAAGAGAAAACCAATTCTTGTGTTGGAAAATCAAGCAGAAAACAAGTTGAAACAAATAAGAACAACTAAAACCAAAGGATTTTTTTATGCCAGCATGGCGTAAGTGCTTCTTCATTTCAAGCTCAGAAAAAACAGAATCAAGTTCTTTTGGTAGTTGATTGTATTGGCAATTTTGGTCTATCATGTAGAGGACACCTCTTCTATGTGGTAGTGATTTTTTGTCAATCTCACTATACCAAGGAACGAGGTGTTTTTCATTTTATATTCATTTTGTCAAACAACATAATGGATAGACTTAAAGTTCAATACAGCCAACGATTAGCACTTATTTTATTGGTGCGAAAGTTGAGTTTCAACATGAAAAATTCCTCCCTCTATAAATGTTGATGTATCAACGGTTTAAGCCGTTAGTGGGGTGTCAAAAAAATATTTTTTGGCACGCTTCCTAACAAAATTTTTATATTATGTGAAACTATTCCAACATACGGGTACGCTACGCGGTCACTACTGGATAATAATGGGAAGTAGTGATAGGAAATTATACGATGCACAATGGATCTCTGCGTAACTTATGATGACGTACCCTCCCATGTCTCTGGGCATCTGTGTGCCTACATTCCTTCGTTCGGTCTAGTCATAAGGCAGAGGCTAGCGAAGCTCCTTTAGGGACCCGAGGTCGAATGGAAAAAATAGTGCCAGCTTCTCCGTGTCATCCTGTTGTCTAGCTCTTACTAAGGATGTGAGGCCTTATTCAGCCTCTGCGAGACCAGGAATATCCCTCATCATTCGCTGTGCGTCGAACGGTTTGTGCTTCGTGCTAATTCCGTGTAACACTTTTAATAGCTTACCGCATAGAACCACAATGGATTGTTTCTTGCGTAACGGATTAACCTGACGGTTTGTGTAGTATTCATGTAGCTTTCTAAAGGCTTCATTATGGCGAATCATCGGCATCATTACCCGGAAAAGGAGGGCACGCAGTTTTCTTCTGCCTCTTTTGGAGATGCGTTTTTGCCCTTTGTGCAGACCGGAGGAGTTTTCACGTAACGTTAATCCCGCGAGTTTAATTAATTGGCGTGGATCTTGATAATGTGAAAAGCTTCCGATTCCAGCTAATAAGTCGACAATCGTTGTATCTCCAAGCCCTGGTACCGTTGATAGCCATTCGTACTCTGCAGATATTTTTACAAGTTCAATTAACTGCCCTGTAATACTTTCGATATCTTGTTCTAGCTGATGGTAACGGCGGACAAGTGTGGCAATTTCAATACGGGCCATCTCAAGTCCTTCTGTTACTCCGATAGAGCCAGCCGCGACTTCAATAAGACGGACTGTTTTTGGTCTTTGAGGGGATTTTAGCCCCTCAACCTTACGAAAAAGGGATAGAACTTCATCGGGCTGTTTCTGGTAAAGATCACTTGGAAATGGTGTGCATTCAAGTGCAGCTAAAGCCATCTTCCCAAAAGACGGAAACACCTGTACAAACTCTGGGAAATAGCGATCTAACCAACGAATAATCATGTTTTTGACAGCCCCTAATTCCTCTGTCAATTTACTTCTGAACGTCGACCCAACGCGAAGTTCGGCTTCCATGCCTTTTAAGATACGTGGGTAACTGAAACGTCCATCCTTAACTAAACGGGCAATAACCAATGCATCTTTGCGGTCATGCTTGGTTGGCAAATTGTCGTCCAACTCCTTTGATCGCTTTACATGCATAGGGTTTACCATGACCAAGGGAATACCCCTTTCCTCAAGAAAGTAGGCCAAATTGAGCCAGTAATGCCCTGTGGGTTCAATTCCCACAATGACTTCCGATTTCTCGTGTTCTTTCATTGCGGCTAAAACGCGCTGATAGAACAGTTCAAATCCATTTCCTGCTTGGGGCACAGAAAATGATTTTTGGAGCACTCGCCCACGGTCATCTACAATGCAAGCGTAGTGTGTACGCTTGGCAATATCAATTCCCACTACAAGTGTTTGTCAGCTCTGAGGAGTAAAAATTTTTCGTGATAATTTAAGTATCCCCCCCAAAAATACGGCCAAATATGTAATAATTTAAATAATTAGAGCTTGCTGGACGAATATTTTGGCATGGCTTAGTGACAAGTCGAATACAAGCTAAAATTTGATTCGTTCAGCAAGCCCTAATTAAACTTGGCTGTTTTGAGGGGGTTTTTATTTTGGTTACTAGAAAAGAAAAAAGAAATCGTGAAAAAGAAGCAAATTATTTTTTCGAGTTCCTTAAAATTCAGAAGCATTTTTTCAAAGACCTGATGAATAACCTAAAAAAGGTAGCAGACCACCGACATCAAAGCTATATCACTTATGGTCCAGAGGTCCTTTTATTTACGATGATGTTGAAAAATATGACCGGCCTAAAATCCATGAGAAACATGAGTGAGCGTTTTAATAAAGAAGAATGTATTAAAAATGTAGGGAAGGTGTTAGGCTTAGATTCTCTTGAAGAACTTCCACATTATGATACAATTAACGACTTTTTATCTGGCTTAGATGTAAATGAATTAGAAAAAATTAGAACGTATATGATTAAAGAATTATTGAAAAAAAGGTCTCTCGAGTCTTATCGAATTGAAGGAAAGTACTGGGGTGTCATCATTGATGGAACTGGATTACACACCTTTCATGAGAAACATTGTAAACACTGCCTGAGACGGGCATATACAAATAAAGAAACAGGAGAAACGAACGTACTTTATATGCACCATGTACTTGAAGCCAAGCTTGTCGTGGGGGATATGGTCTTCAGTATTGCCTCCGAATTTATCGAAAATGAATCAGAAAATGTTTCTAAGCAAGATTGTGAATTAAAAGCCTTCGACAGGCTGGCAAAGAAAATAAAAAAAATATTTAAAAGACTACCGATTTGTATCTTGGGAGATAGTCTCTATGCATGTGAAACGGTATTTAATCTGTGCAGGGCGCACAAATGGAAATATATATGCAGATTTAAGGAAGGGAGAATTAAAAGTATCTCGACGGAGTTTAAGGCAATAAAAGAGCTGGAACAAAGTAAGGATCAGAATTCATTAGTTTGGGTGAATGATATTGCCTACAAAGACAGAACGGTCAATCTGATGGAGGCCACAATGAAAACAGAGGATGGGAAATCGAAAGAGTATGTATTTATAACGGATATTAAAATCACGAAAAAGAACGTGGAACGACTCATCGCTGCAGGAAGAAGCCGCTGGAAGATTGAAAATCAAGGATTTAACGAACAAAAAAATAATCGTTACAATATAGAACATGCCAATAGCCAAAACTACACAGCCATGAAAAATCATTATTTATTAGTTCAAATAACAGATATTATTAGACAGCTGTTTGAAAAAGGTTCGTCAATCTTAAAAGCACTCAAAAAAACGGCAAAAGAAAAATCCTCAAATCTGTTGGAATCGTTTCGGACACGCATTTTAACAGACGAGGATTTCACCCATTTAAGTAAGCCAATACAAGTAAGGTTTACTTAATGGTTATATTATAGCAAAGGATGTGATGTAAAAAAAGGTTTTTTTGAAGTTATCCACAATTTTAAAAAAGAAATTTGCAAATTCGGCTCTTTTTGACTTTGAAAGCAGAAAAAATAGATGGAAAAATTTTCTAAATGTGGATAAGTCATTTTATCATAAAACATCTAAAAATTGATGAATTTACTCTTCAGAGCTGAGTGTTTGTTCGGTGACTTGATTAATTTTCTAATTTTGTTTAAAATCCATTATGGAGTCCTCCTTGGTTACAAATTAGGGGTCATTCGTTGTGAGATGACACCCCGCATCATACCAGGAGGGCTCTTTTTGTTCAAGTCTCCGAAAGTCCTTCTAACAGGAATGCTCCTTATAAATCAGTTCCCTTTATAAGAATTATAAAACTTGAGTGAGAGAACTTTTTGTTAAACATAGAGGAAATAATAGCATCGTTTAGGAACCTTGAGTTAACAGATGATCTCTTATAACCTTTACAAGCATTTGCCAGCACTATAAACAATAAGGTTTTACCCTCTCACCCCTGATGATTCCTGCTAAATTCAGCATTGGTATTCCTGTGCGAAGAACTACCCGTTAAACTCCTGTCCCCGGCTTCCATGAGCTTCTTCATCGCCCTGTCACATCGCGGCGGCTTTCTTCAACGAGTTGGAGGGCTTTTCGGTCGAATGCATGGAGTTTTTCATTCCACTCGTCTGCAAATTTCCGTGAAGCTTCCGCGCTTTCATATAGCGGTCCAAGTCAGGAACGGGAATGGATACTAATCTAGGGCTGCCTGCCTTGTTTGGCTTTCCTCAAGTTCCATCTTTGCCATTTTGCGGATGAGATCACCTTTTTCCACTATCCGCTCCCCTTTCACAGTAAAACATTTCCACCGCCGGCGCGCAAACCGGCGGTGTTTCCGTGTTAAGCCGTTTTTCTTCTTTTCTTCCTTACCGTGAGTTTTCTCAAATAATAAGTGAGCACAACAAATGCGGACATGATGCCTGTATATGTGAGAAGGACAGTCAAGACATTCGCGCTGCCACCGTCATGATCCCCTCCTCCCCTGCGGTCACCGTCTGCAAAATCTGGCTTCTTTCCATTTGCAAAAGCCGGTTTCTGCCCGTTCGTGAAATCCAGCCTTTGCCCGTTTGTAAAATCCGATTTTTGGCCGCTTTTGCCATTAAAATCGTGATGCCCTTCCATTTCACTGTTGCCCGTGCTTCCGCCAAAAATAGAGGCGGCGCTTGCCATGCGGTTCAGGAACCCTGTTTGTATGATTTCGCAGGAGCTGAACACAAGAATCAGGGTAGCGGCGACTTTTGCAACATAACCTGCCCATTTGTTTTTCGCCTTGAAATGGACCATCCTTTTAAATACATTGACCACCCAATGCCAATGCAGCCCGACATGCACGCCAACAAGAATCAGCACAAGGAAAGAAACGGAAATATGTGTTGTTTTGAACCAGCCTTCATTTCCAAGGTTGATGTTCGGAAAAACAACGCGTGAAATAATGATGCCGCTGATAATAATGAAACACATGGAAATCAGCAGCAACAGATTGAGCGCGTAACTCCCGCGCGCTTTCCACGGTAACCTTTTGTCAAACATTTTCAGCGTAACATTTTTTACCCAGTTTAAATTCAGGCAGACATGCGTCAAAAACACGACGCCGAACACAAGCCCTGCAATTTCATGGTACGCAAGTCCGCCTAAAACATTTTTGTTAAAGAACAAAACAAACATGATCGCCATGAACAAATCGATGGCAAATTTAGCATAATTTTTTTTCATCTTCAGCTCCACCCCGGCACATTTGATATCAAAAATATAGTGCCATATTCTTAAATTCAACTTAAAAACATAATTTTTTGCAAAACAATCTTTGACAAAACGTATACAACCGTATACAATTACTTGTGTATACAACTGTATACAGAAAGGAGCACATATATGAGATCATCAATTGGACCGGGAGGAAAATTTGAAGGGCCTTGCCATCCGGGTGAAGAGGAACATGGCAGAAGAAAACACCATCATCACGGTGCGAAAACATTCCGCCGTGGAAGGGCAATCGAGTTTCTAAACAGGCTGAACATCAAGCGGAACACATTGAAAGAGCAGCTTGCAACACCGGAACTGCAATCCATTAACCCGGTGATTGTCGGCGAGTTAAAGGCAATCGAAATGGTCATCAACGAATTTACAGAGCTGTTTGAAATCCGCGAAGAGGAAATCAGAGAGAAAGCAGCCGGCGCGGAAGAAAAATCAGATAACGAAGAAAAACCGGACAAAGAAGAAAAAGAGGGGTGAACAAGGTTTTATGTTTGTACAATTACGAAGAATGACGGTAGCAAAAGGACATGCAGATCAGGTTATCGAACGATTCAGTAAACCGGGAATCATCGAACAACAGGAAGGCTTTGTTGATATAAAAATCATGCAGAAAAAACAAGGGCGCGGCGAAGAAGAAGTGATTGTCATGATCACATGGGAATCAGAAACGCACTGGAAACAGTGGGAAAAGAGCGATGTCCATATCGCAGGACATAGGGCAAACCGCGGCAAGTCAAAACCGGACTATATGCTCAATATGGAACTCGGCATGTATGAAGTGAAAGCGGTGAAAAAAGCAGCAGGAAAAGCAGAAATTTCCGAGTGAAAAACTCGAGCGAAAAGGGAAGGCCGGCTGTAAGCCCTTTTAATAAAAAGCTGGCGAACCAATTCTAATCAGAGCCCCAAGTAGCCGAACGGAGAAAAAATGAGACTGAACGCCAAATAGATAGGCCGACCCGCATTTTGTCCTTCATTAATCTGATGAAGGACATTTTGCTAGTTGCCGCACCAGCATTTTGTCTTTCATCCACCCGGTGAAGAACATTTAGAAGATCGCAGCCTCTCGAACTGTCTTTCATCCACCCGCTGAAAGACAGTTCAAGAATCCTGGCCGACCATTTTGTCTTTCATCTCCCTGAAAGAAGATATTTCACAGTCCCCGCTGTTTTTTTGCAATACCTTTACGCACAATTGCGTGCAACATAGTTGGCGCATGCAAAACCCGTGGCGAAACCGCACACGGGCTTTTGAACAACAGATTTATTGCACGCTAGAACTATATCCCCCGGGACTTTGCTGCTTTCTCCCAGCTATAGTAAACCCCTAAACTCACCACACCTAAAACGAGCGGCAACCACCACGGATAAGAAAAGGACGGGCCGATTTTCGGCATGAATTTATCCAGCAAAATAACGCCGCCCAGAAAAACAAAGATTACGGCATCTATTTTCAAAAAAGTTAGGATTTGCACCTTTTTTGTCTTTTCCTTAAACAAACTCTTTTTCAAGATACGAAAGATATACCAAATGGCAAAGATCACGTATAGCCCGGCAATGAAAAAGTTCAGGGCCGCGGGTACAGGATAAAACGGCGGCAAAGGTCTGGAAAAGAACCGTTCAACAACAAAAGCAGTAATGCCATTAATGACCAAATCAATCCCCAAAAGCAAGATCATTATCCTGATTGTAAAAGAAACCATATTGCGTTTGTTTTCTTTCGGCAGCTGCCTGATGATTTCGTCGGCAAATGCTTTCGGGTCACCGCCGAACATTTGCGCAGCTGTCTTGTTTTCTTTTTGGCCTTCGAGCAGATGGTCAAGCAGTTCCATCAGCACTTCTTCTGTTTGCTGCTCGGACAAAACGGTTTGCAGGCGAAGGTAGTCAAGCATATCGTTGTAAAATTTTTTGTTCTCAGGTGCCAGTTCCTGCCGTTTACGGTTGTTTTCCTCAATCAACTGTTTTACACTAAGCATCCTCACTTCTTCCTTTCAATAAAAGATTTACAGGGGCTGCGATTCGCTGCCACTCTGCCGTAATCTCATCCAGCGCGGATTTTCCTTTTTCCGTCAATTCATAATATTTGCGGCTCGGCCCAGAATCGGATGGCTGCATCTCTCCATGGATCCAGCCGTTCTTTTGCAGGCGTAACAGAACCGGATAGAGCGTCCCCTCGCTAATTTCCTGGAGGCCTAATTGCTGAAGTTTTTTTGAAAGAATGTAGCCATAAACCGGTTCTTTTTCAATCACAGCCAGCACACAGCCGTCTAAAATGCCTTTCAGTAACTGGCTTCGAATGGACATCCCTCCACCCCCATTTCAACTACTTTGTTATGCAAGTTAGTTTATCAAAAAATGAACTACTTTGCAATGCAAAATAGAAAAAAACAATAATAAAATCCAGCGGCAGGCTAACCGCTGGAAAAATTTTATGATTGCTTTTTTCGCTTGGAAAAATAATGAAGGAAAAAGGACAGAATCATATAGGCTAAAATCAAAAATACGACATAATTGGCCCAAAAATTTTCAAGGTTCAACACATTCAGTGTGCTCAGCCCTTTCTGGATGCCCATTACAATGAGCACCGTCACCGCAAACATGAAAAATAATTGCACATAGCGTTTCATAGCCGTCCCTCCCAAATAAAGATAATCACTATGATTATCTTAAAAAACGGTCCGGCCGATGACTGTGATCTGGATCATAGCAAAGCCGGTTGTTTATGGCATTTATGTGAAAAATGCCGTACTCCGAAAAAGAACGGATGCTTTAAAAGATGGCGCCTGTTCCATGGTATAATCAATTGGGAAGAATCCTTCATTTATGGAAGAGGTTTTTAGAAAACCCTCTCTAAAAAACTAAGAAAACAGCATCCCTTTTCGGTGCTGTTTTGTGTGAAAGGACGATTATCAATGAAAAAAGAAAAAGCAGTCGTTGTTTTCAGCGGCGGCCAGGACAGCACCACCTGCCTTTTCTGGGCAAAGAAAAAGTTTCAGGAAGTGGAAGCCGTTACGTTCGATTACGGGCAGCGCCACCGTCTTGAAATAGAATGTGCAAAGAATATAGCGGAAGAGCTCGGGGTAAAGCAGCATATTCTGGATATGCAGCTGTTGAACCAACTCGCCCCGAACGCGCTGACGAGGGAAAGCATTACCGTGAAAGCAGGGGCAGACGGGGAGCTTCCGAATACGTTTGTGCCCGGGCGGAATTTGCTGTTTCTTTCTTTTGCCGGGGTGCTTGCCAGCCAAATCGGCGCAAGGCATATCGTAACCGGTGTGTGCGAAACGGACTTCAGCGGTTACCCGGACTGTCGCGATATTTTCATCAAATCTTTAAACGTCACCTTGAACCTTTCAATGGACCAGCAGTTTGTCATTCATACCCCGCTCATGTGGCGTAACAAAGCAGAAACATGGGCGCTCGCGGATGAACTCGGGGCATTTGATTTTGTCCGTGAAAAGACGCTGACCTGCTATAATGGCATCATCGCTGACGGCTGCGGGGAATGCCCGGCGTGCAAATTGCGCAAAAGAGGGCTGGAGCAATACCTGGCCATCCGGAACGGGCAGTCTGAATGACGATTTCGTTGGAATTGTGGTAAAATAATGAAAAAAGGAGGCGGGGGAATGGCTGAAATCAAAACAGTATCGATCATTGGGTTAGGCGCGCTCGGTATTTTATTCGGGCATCATTTATCGAAAAAAATGCCGGCGAAAAACTTGCGGATCATCGCTGACCAACAGCGCATTGAACGATATGAGCGGGAAGGCGTTTATTGTAACGGCGAAAAATGCCACTTTCATTATGTCACACCGGAAGAAACAGTGGAGCCGGCAGATTTGGTGCTATTTACGGTCAAATTCAACGGACTGGACGAGGCAGTTGAAGCAGTCAAACAACATGTCGGGCCGGATACGGTGATTTTGTCTGCCTTAAATGGGATCTCAAGCGAAGAAATCATTGGCCGTACATATGGAATGGACAAAATGTTATACTGTGTCGCCCAGGGGATGGATGCCGTCAAAACCGGAAACCAGCTGACATATGCGCATATGGGCATGCTTTGCTTCGGCGAAAAAAAGCCGGGCATTTTTTCGGAAAAAATGAAAAAAGTGGCCCGTTTCTTTGAGCAAACGGATTTGCCATACGAAGCCGACACCGAAATGATGAAAAGGCTTTGGGGCAAGTTCATGCTCAATGTCGGCGTCAACCAAACCGTCGCCGTTTACAAAAGCAATTACGGCGAAATCCAAAAAGACGGCCCTGCACGCGAGATGATGATTGCCGCTATGCGGGAAGTGATGGCATTGTCTGAAAAAGAAGGGTTTCCGCTCACGGAAGAAGATCTCCGTTACTGGCTGAAAGTGGTCGGAAACCTGAGTCCTGCCGGCAAACCGTCAATGGCGCAGGATGTCGAGGCAAAACGGTACAGCGAAGTCGGCCTGTTTTCCGGAACCGTCATCAAACTCGGCAAAAAATACGGCGTTCCAGTCCCGGTCAACGAAGAACTGAACCGGCGCATCCGGGAAATCGAAAGGACTTACGCCGCAGTACATTGACACGGATCACCAAAAAGGGAGCTTTCAGGAAAGCTCCCTTTTTGGTATGGCATACAATTGCCTGCTGTTTGTAGATGGAGGCTAGGGAAGGCAGTCATAGAAGCGCCCTATATGAAGAAAGGACACCTTTTTTCTGCGTTTCCTTAACTTAGAGGTCCTCTATGTGAAGGAAGAGCCTCGTTTTTGCTTGCTTCCTTAACGTAGACGGGCTCTATGTGAAGGAACAATCCCAATTTTCCTCGCTTCCTTAACGTAGACGGGCTCTATGTTAAGAAAGGCCTTCTTTTTTCTGCGCTTCCTTAACGTAGACATGCTCTATGTTAAGGAACAACCTCAATTTCCTTCGCTTCCTTAACGTAGACACGCTCTATGTTAAGGAACAACCTCAATTTCCTTCGCTTCCTTAACATAGACGCGCCCTATGTGAAGGAAGGCTGCCTTTTTTCCACGCTTCCTTAACGTAGACGCACTCTATGTGAAGAAAGACCCTCAATTTCCCCCGCTTCCTTTACGTAGATGCCCATGCCGCAAAGAACATGGCGTTAGCAGAAGGCAACGCGACTTGCCAGAATCACGCACGGCTACATGAAGGTTCCATAGATAATTGCCGTCTTCTTTCATTTCGTCGTCCTTGCTGCAAAGAACGCGGCACGGCAGAAGAATGAAGCGTGACTACTTTCGTCTGCTGATTGAATGCGTGAAACCTAAAGGGCAAGGCGTTTTGTATTTGCCTCGTGGACCATCCCGTTAAAACCGAAAATGTTTGGGCAAAATCGGTCCTTTATTTTTGATTACCATAAGGAAGACTGGTCAATACTTTAATCGGGGAACAAAAAACCGAGAACAATCATTGACCTTCGATTGCTTGTGGTTGTCACCAAGAACATCCGGAAACCGCCAGCTGGCTTGAATGGCACATAGCAACATAGCAAGCAGGAATTTTGACTTTCCGGAGTGGTTTTCTTATCATGATCTAGCATAAAATATAAATGGAAGCAGGTCGATAGAATGACAAAAGTTGGAATTTTGCTTGGTTCTTTGCGGAAAGCATCTTTTTCAAGAAAACTTGCGGAAAATGTAGCAAACCTTTTTCCTGAAGGGTATGAAACGGAATTTGTCGAGATTGGAAAGCTCCCTTTATACAATCAGGATTTTGATGACCATAACCAGGTTCCGGCCGAGTATACGACATTCCGGGATACAGTAAAAGGGCTCGATGCGGTGCTGTTTGTAACACCGGAATACAACCGCTCCATCCCGGCTGTATTAAAAAATGCAATCGATGTTGGTTCGCGCCCGTACGGCCAAAGTGTATGGGATGGGAAACCGGCGGCGATTATCAGCCAATCCCCTGGAAACTTAAGCGGGTTTGGTGCCAACCATCATCTGCGCCAGTCGCTTGTTTGTCTGAACATGCCAATCCTCCAGCAGCCTGAAGCTTATATCGGCAATGTTACTGCACTGTTTGATGAAAACGGAAAAATTGTGAATGAAGGCACAGTCCGGTTCCTGCAATCATTTACAGATGCATTTGTTGATTTAATTAAAAAATACAAAGGCTGATGTACCCATCGGAAGCTGAAAAACAGCGGGATCCCTTTTCCAAAAGGGTTCCCGCTGTTTTTCGCCATTGGGCCTTTCCTTGATTGTTTAAAAGCAGGGGAAAATTTTACTTTATTTTATTTTCCCCATTAAAATTTTTCTCCTTTTGCCGATCAATTTATTAGGGATTCCGCAAGCAACAAAAAGATTAAATCTTTTTTAAGTCTTTTTTTCTACACTACATACAGATTTAAATGATGGAGGATCGTTATGTTAAAGAATGTTAAAAAGATTTCATTCAAGATCATTATGCTCTCAGTGCTCAACTCTGTGATTGTGATTGCCATTAATATTGGGGCATCGGTTTACGGAAATATCGGCAAGGGAAACAGCGGCACCGGAAACCACGTGCCCCCGGCCGGAATCGCAATCATACCGACAAATGTTTTAATCGGTCTTTTCATTTCCCTTATCATCGGTATCATTCTTTCATACATACTGGGTAGGGTAATCTCAAAACCGATCCTGCAAACGGCCGAACTGGCAGAACAGACAGCGGCACTTGATTTACGGGAAGAAAATGGGTCTTTCGATAAAATTCAGTCTTTTCAGGATGAAACGGGCAAGCTTGCCAGGGCGCTCAGGCAAACGAGAATCTCTTTAAAAGAAGTGGCCAAACGGTTGAAGGAATTTTCATCAAAGGTCGCTACCCATACGGATACCCTCTCAAAAAGAACGGAAGAAAGTTTTCAATCTATCAATCAAGTAGCCTCTTCCATTGATGAATTTGCGCAAGGGAACAGCCAGCTGTCGGAAACCGTCCATGACATCAATAAAACTTTAAACGAGGTGATCAATCTCATTGAAACCATTACGCAGGAAGCTGCCAACGGGGCAGAACATGCAGCTGCTTCGCTTGACGCCGTAAAAGAAGGGCAGAATACGATTGACCATCAGTTCAAAAAAATAGATCAAAATATTGAAATCACAGCGACGGCAAACGAGTCTATTACAGAACTGAGCGGGATGATCGACCAGGTCCAGGCATTTGTCAATGTCATCACTTCCATTGCAGAACAGACGAACCTGCTTGCATTGAATGCTTCCATTGAGGCGAGCCGGGCCGGGGATGCCGGAAGAGGTTTTGCGGTTGTTGCCGGCGAAATTCGCAAACTGGCGGAAGGATCATCAAAAGCAGCCCGGGAAATTAAAGACCTGATCGCCACGACAACGAAAAAGTCGAATGCAGCTGTTGAAAATATTAGCAAAGCAAACGTCTTTATACATGAACAAAAAGATGCGTTCCACAAAACGGAAGCTGCTTTTCATCAGATTCAACATACTTACAGCAACATTGTTGGCAGTTTTCAGCATACCGCAGAAGGGATTGAAACGATCAACGAAAAATCAAAACAAATTTCGAAGCGGATTCAGGAGATAACTTCTACAGTTGAAAATTTTGCGGCAAGTTCCGAAGAGATGTCTGCTTCCGGCCAGGAACAGCGGGCCTTTACAGAGATTATTTCACAATCAGCGAAAGAATTGCAAGAGCTGGCTGGCAAGCTGGATACCGAAATGAATAAATTTAAAGTCAGCTGACGATAAACAGGCAGTGTGATCAACATGCAAGATGTGACCACACTGCCTGTTTTGATGTTCATATTTGAATGGGAATGGATCAAATCCGGCAAAAATCAGGAATGTTCCCGCTTGGGGTACCCGCAAGTCCGGCAGCGGGCGCTTTTAGAATCATGCTTCATGCATTCTGACAATGATTTTTCCTCGTACGTGGCGGCCTTTTAAGGTTTTCAAACCGGCCGGCAGTTCCTCACGCGGGAGCACTTGGTTGACCATCGGATTCAGCGTCCCTTTTTTCACACGCTGCATCAATTCATCCGCCATAAAAGCCAGGTTTTGCTTTGCCCGGACGGAGCCGCTCGCATGGGCTGCACCGAGGGCGACTTCATGAATCGATGGCGCAAGCGTGAACGGCTTTATGCCGGATAAGTCCGGGGCGCCTGCAATATATGCGAGCTGGCCGGAAAAAGCGAGCCGCTTCAAATCTTCGGTCGCTTCGGCGGAACTGACAGTGTTCAATATCAGGTCCACCCCTTCCCCGTCCGTCTCTTCCATGATTCTTTTTGTGACATCTTCTGTATGATAGTCTATCGCTGTATCTGCACCGAGCGATTTGACCCATTCGTGATTGGCGGCGGAAGCGGTGGTGAATACTTTTAACCCGAGTTCTTTCGCGAGCTGAATGGCAAATCCGCCAACTCCGCCGGCGCCGGCATGGATCAAAATCGTTTGCTTGTCAGTATGGTTTAATTTTTGCACCACTGCCTGATATGCGGTCATCCCGGCACAAAGCACAGCTACCGCTTCGTCATAAGAAACGCCATCAGGGATTTTTGCGGCTGCATTTGCATCAATGGCCGCAAATTGTGCAAATGCCCCTTTCCGGTTCAAATCGGTGTGGCATGCTATCCGGTCACCTGTTTTAAAACCAGACGGATCCGGGCCAACTTCAACAACTTCCCCCGCAAGATCGACACCGGTTATATGCGGATACACCCAGTTCGGATTGCCGGATTCAATCAATTGGTAGTCAACCGGGTTTAAAGCGGTGCTCATCACTTTCACAACAAGCTGTCCTTCACCTGCACGGGGATCCGGCACTTCTCCCCATGTGAGGTCGTCAATGCTTGCAGGTTTCCCGATAAGCCATCCTTTCAATTTCCGGTTCCTCCTTAATAAGCGCCTTCTGAATATGTCAATTCATAACTGTGGCTGTAAATTTCCACTAAGTTGCCGAACAGATCTTCGCAGTAAACCATCCAGTAAGGCTTTTTCCCCGGATAATATTCACGGATCGGCATCCGTTGTTTACCCCCGTGCGCTTTTATTTTTTCCACGAGGCCTTCTACATCCGGATCCTGGACGGCATAATGGAAAATGCCCGTTTTCCAGTACTCGAAGTTATTGTCAGGTGTTTCATTGTTTTTGAACTCAAACATTTCAACACCTGTTCCGTCGCCCATTGCCAAGTGTGCGATGCGGAACGACCCCCAGCCAGAGCCGAAAACATCTTTGCACATGATGCCAATGGCGCTGTCGTCTTCTTTAATTTCAGATGGTTCCATGATCACGTACCAGCCCATCACCTCGGTATAAAATTGAACGGCTTTGTCCAAATCAGGAACGGAAAGGCCGATATGTGAAAAAGATCGTGGATACGTCATTTTTTTATCACTCTTTTTTTGGTTACTATACTAGTATAGTATGCGACAATCCATTTTAAAAATGAGACGCATTTTTTCTTGATCCTGTTCTTGAACATTTACGCAGGCCCATTTTCATTCTTTTACCGGTTCCAATCCGTTTAGAAATGGCTCGGTCCATGTCCTCTCCCGCAGCCTATTCTGTGGACCCGAATTCGCCTTTCCCTCTTTTGGGTTCAGCTAACCGTTTCCAGGGCGCGATCGTCATTTGGGCAATTCGTAACCCTTTTTCCACTTTGAACGGATTCCCCATCCTCAACCTATCTTGAACAGCTAGCCGGCAAATCTGCAAACGCTCCTGAAAACATCTGTAGGGACGTTTTTTGCCTGTTGGAAAGCAAGTTTGATCATGCAGTGCCACTTCACACGACAGATATGCTTGTCCCTCTATTCGTTTTCTTTATCCGGTGTTTTATCACTCAGCTCTTTGTCCGGCGTTTTTTCGTCCGGTTTGCCCCGATTGTTCCTGACTTCTTTTTTGCAGATTTCAAATGGCTCTGCCGTTTCATGGACCACGGATTCAATCGCTTTTATTTCTCCCGTGATGGCCCGGCTGATAGACTGCAGTTCCGGTTTGGGAAGCTGCCGTTTTAATATGTTGTGTTTGACGTTCAGCCTGTTTAAAAACGCGACATGCGGTTGAAACATTCGCTTTGAATACCGCTCCCAGTAGGATAAAAGCACTACTGCCAGCATCCCGATTTGGGGAGAGAAAACTGGTTCATCGAGAAAGCCGGTCAGGACGATTACCGGCAGGCTGAGCAGAAAAATGTTCAAGTAACGATAATTTCTTTTTATGAAAAATAATCTGCCCAATTTGCACACCCCCATGGCTAACACAGCAAGAAAAGCAATACCGCCAATTGCCCCGTATTCGACAAAAAAACCGATAAAAATATCATGGGCGTGGTAAATATTTTTATGGAACAGGCTGGCATATACTTTCCCGAAACCAAGTGGTGTTGTGCCAAACAAAAAGTGGGTTTCAAAAATTTTATAGGAATGATACCAGATCTTTTCCCTGCCCGTTAGAGAACCTTCAATGGAATGAACTCTCGGGATGACCGCCGCAAGCTTGCCTGCTCCGAGCGCCAGAAACAGAAGCCCGCCTCCAAAAATCCATTTATTCCATCTGAAAAAGAAAATAAAATAAATGCATATCATCGAAATAAAACCGGCCCGTGATCCAGTATCAAAGACGCCTTTACTAAGGAAAAAAAGCGGGATACATTTCCAAATCAAGTTTTTCCAGTCTTTCTTGCCCGCGTCTTTCAGCATCTCCGCAAACAGAAATGAAATCCCGATCAGTAGCAGAAACATCGTGAAATTCGGATTGTAAGTACTGCCGATTAATCTGTTGTAATGTTTAAAACCGAACAGCTCCGTGCCGGTCAGAAATGCCAGCACTGGGTCATCCGACAACATTTTTGGAAGCCAGCCAATGAAAATACCATAAAGGCCACAGCCGATCACAATCCAGCGGAAATGCTTGAATCTGCCCCTTGTTCCGCTGTCCATAATTTTAAGGAAAATTCCCCAGTAAAACAAAATCCTTAAGCTTTCAGCAAGAAGGAGCGGTTCTCCCATTTGCACAGCCGCTCCGGTGGTTGCTGCCAAAAGACAGAGAAAGAAAAAGGAGACAGGGGAAGATGAAAACAACCGTTTATTTTTGATATGCCTGTACAGTTCCGAAAGGCTGAATACAAGCATGATAAACAGACCAACAGGCGGGAGCGCAAAACACAATACTGCAGCCAGTTCAAATGCATGCTCTTTTATAAAGTGTATTAAACTGTTCATAGGATTCCTCGTTATTCGGATCTAATTGCTCAGGAACCACTATACCATGCACAGATTAAATTTCGTTGAAAAAATCTCATGAAAAGAAATTTTATTTTTCATTTATTTTGGCAATCCCAGTGGATCCGAACCCGCCTTCCCCTCTTTCGGATTCTGCTAACTGTTCCGTAACACTTACGGTGACAGACATGACGGGTGCGATAATCATTTGGGCGATTCGCATCCCTTTTTCAACTTTGAATGGCGTCTTTCCAAAGTTGATTAAAATGACTTTAATTTCTCCTCTGTACCCCTCATCAATCGTACCCGGGCTGTTTAAAACGGTGACCCTGTGTTTTAAAGCGAGCCCGCTTCTCGGCCTGACCTGCGCCTCTGTTCTGCGCGGCAGCTCGATGGCAATGCCGGTACGGATCAGTTCCGCTTCCCCCGGTGCAATGTTTTTTTCTTCGATGGAATATAAATCCAACCCTGCATCTCCAGGATTGGCCCTTTGCGGCAGTTGTGCATCAGGATGCAATAATTTTACCTTTAAAACATCATCCATTGAAATCGCTCCTCGTATAGTTCTTCCATGATTATATCAAACTAAAACAGGTTTTTACTTTTTTCCGGGAATCCGGAAATTTTTTACCAGAAGGGGGACTATTCTTGGTTAAAATGACGAAAAAGATGCCAAAAATTCCGGCAGAGCCTGAAATGACAATCGCATCCGACCAAAAAGAATTTCAGCCGGGCGAGTCAGTGGACGAACATGCCAATTTGGAAGCTACAAACGAAACTTTGAACCAGGAAGAAATCAGACAGCAGACGGAAAATTTATAATGCTTTTTTTAAAAAACAGAGCCCCCGGCATGCCGGAAGCTCTGTTTTTTGATTATAATGCTGCTTTTGCTTTGTTTGCCAGTTCGGCAAATGCTTGTGCATCGTTCACAGCGAGGTCGGCAAGCATTTTGCGGTTCACTTCAATGCCTGCCTGTTTCAAACCGTGCATCAAACGGCTGTAGGAAAGGCCATTGATTCTTGCCGCAGCGTTAATACGGGTAATCCACAGTTTGCGGAAATCGCGTTTTTTCTGGCGACGGTCGCGATACGCATACATGTAGGATTTCATCACTTGCTGATTGGCAACTTTAAATAATGTATGTTTTGAACCATAATAACCTTTGGCTAATTTCAGAACTTTTTTGCGTCGTCTGCGGGTAACTGTACCGCCTTTTACACGTGGCATAATCTTTTCCTCCTAATTGAAAGCTTTGTTTTCTTACAGATTGTCGAGCATTTGGCGGATGCGTTTCATGTCGCTTTCGGATACAAGCGTTGATTTACGCAGCTGGCGTTTTTGTTTTGTCACTTTATTTGCGAACAAATGGCTTCTGTAAGCGTGGGAACGTTTCAGGCTGCCGGAGCCGGTTTTCTTAAAACGCTTGGCAGAGCCGCGGTGTGTTTTCATTTTTGGCATGATTAGTCCTCCTTAAGTTGACGTTACTTCTTCTCTGTTTTTGGTGCGAGCACTAAGAACATGCTCCGTCCGTCCATTTTCGGTTTGGATTCGACCGTGGCGACTTCGGCACATGCTTCTGCAAACCGGTCGAGGACGCGCTGCCCGATATCTTTATGGGTAATGGCGCGGCCTTTAAAACGGATCGAGGCTTTTACCTTATCGCCTTTTTCCAAAAACTTAATGGCATTGCGGAGTTTTGTATTAAAGTCATGTTCTTCGATGGTCGGGCTCAAACGAACCTCTTTTACGTTAATGATTTTTTGCTTTTTCCGTGCTTCCCTGTCTTTTTTCTGCATCTCGAAACGGTATTTTCCGTAGTCCATGATGCGGGCAACAGGCGGTTTTGCGTTTGGCGCAACAAGTACAAGGTCAAGGTTGGCACGTGCCGCAATCTCCAATGCTTCGTTCCGGGATTTAACTCCCATCTGTTCGCCGTTTTGGCCGATTAAACGGACTTCGCGGGCACGAATGCCTTCGTTCACCATCATGTCTTTGCTAATAATGAGCCACCTCCAAGATAATTTCAAACAAACGTGTGAATATTTCGCTTGCGAAAAAGCCCTGAACGTACTGCACACGAAAAAAAGCGCAGGGAACACACCCGCGCTTATGATCACGATCATTGATAGATACCTGACAACTGCACCATTGCGTCAACAGGTGAGAAGCGGGCTGCTCCTTCTTTTCACAAACTTATATTCAATTTCACTCAATTATTGTATCACTTTACCGTATCCATGTCAATTTGCAAGAATCCCGGAAAATCTGTTTAACTTTTTTTGGCTCAACATGCGTTATTTTATCAAAACGGCAGAGAAATCGCAAGTGTTTTTTTGGTCTCCTCTCTGAAGTGCTTAATGAAAATGCTTGTCTTTGTTGAAACAAAAGCTTCTAAAAATAAAGCTTTTACATCAAGCCTGAGCATCTATTTACATGCTTTTTTCGGTAGGCAAGAGAGCGGCATTTTATATAAAATGAACGGAAATTGGATCAAATGTAAATCAATTTTTCATTTTCCCCTCCTAACCATGCCACCGGTTTCAATCCATTTTTCTGAATGATGGTTGTACCTTCCATTTATCTCCTTTTTTATCTACTTAATTTCACATACGTATGGTCAATCTCCACAACTTTTGGCAGTTTTCTCATTCTTCCGCTTCCCATATAAAACAGTGCCAGGACAAACAACCCTATTCCAAAAAAGCTCATGGTAAGCTGGACAGAAGTGATCTTGGCCATCACGCCGCCGATCAATGATCCTGCCGGCATCGCAAGCGATAGCAAACTCACGTTGATGGTATTGACCCGCCCTAACATTTGTTCATCAGGCAATTGCTGAAATATGGCAGAAAACAAAACATTGATGGCACCAATAGATAACTCGGAAATAAACATAAGCGTATAAACATACCATATCGAAACATTGCTCAATAAAATCATGAAAAGCCAGGACAACCCGGAGAGCAAAAAGCCTGCAGCCAATATTTTGCCAAACGGAAATATCCGGCTGATTTTATCCGCGCCTGCCGCTCCCGCCAAAGCCCCTAAACCCAAAGCCGCTGTCATGATGCCGTAGGATGAAGCGCCTTCGCCCGCAGTATTGGCGAAAGAAGGCAATACGACCATTACAATTGCGAAAAAAAAGTTTAAAAACAGCAAGGGGATTAATAATTGCAAGATGAAAGGCTGTTTGACAAACGATAGGCCTTCTTTAAAATCCCGTTTGTACGCCTGCCATTCTTCCCGTACGCTCCCGGTTTGCTTGCTTCTTTTTACCTGTACTTTTAAAAACAAAAACAGAATGGATGAGAGTATAAAAAGAAGCGAATTCATCCCGAGCACCATCGACATCGAGAAAGCGGCGAGGATAAACCCGGCAATCCCATTAAAGAAAAAATCCGAACCCTTATATGCAATGGACATGAGTGAATTGGCCTTGACGAGATCTTTCTTTTCCACGGCTTTCGGCAATAATACGCTTTCTAACGGGTAAGTCAGTTCCGATAAAAACGAAAGAACCGGGATGGAAAGCAACAGCAGCCAGACATTCATGATGCCAGACTTGCTTAAAACAACAAGAAAAAGCAGTAAGCCGGCTTGTAAAAAGCTTGCTGTAACCAGCAATTTTTTTGCATTTATTTTATCAAGAACCGGGCCGTAAAATAAACTCAGCACCTCTGTCATTGAAAATAAGAATCCGGCAAATCCGGTATAAACCGTCGAGTTCCCCCCTAATTTTAAAACCATCCACATCATCGCAATATAATAAACACTATCCCCGATATTGGTGAACAGCCTGCCAAAAAACAACGCATTAAAATGACGATTCCGAAATAAGTCCATTAGGCTCCGTCCCCTTCCCCTGTGCCAACCCATTTTTTCCTCTATTATATAATAAAAAGCACCCTGCAAACCTTTTTGTGGTCCTTTAGGGTGCGTGATTTCTTGTCTGTTTTACCGTTTTATTTCTTCTTTTATCTTGCTGAGGAATGTGTCCACCGGCACCGTTTCCGTTTGTTTCTCGCCGTATTTGCGAACATTGACCGCATTGTCTGTGGCTTCCTGGTCGCCGACAATGAGCGCGTACGGGATTTTTTGCACTTGGGCTTCACGGATCCGGTAGCCCAATTTTTCATCGCGGGCATCAAGTTCAGCGCGGACCCCTTCCGCCTTGAGCGCTTCTTGGACTTTCCGCGCATAGTCATAATGGGCATCCGGTGATACCGGGATCACTTGTACTTGAATCGGCGCAAGCCATGTCGGAAACGCCCCTTTGTATTCCTCGATTAAATAAGCGACAAACCGTTCCATTGTCGAGACAACGCCGCGATGGATGACAACCGGGCGGTGCGGCTTACCGTCTTCCCCGACATACGTCAGGTCAAACCGTTCCGGGAGCAGGAAGTCAAGCTGCACGGTTGACAATGTTTCGTCTTTGCCAAGCGCCGTGCGGACCTGGACGTCGAGCTTCGGGCCGTAAAATGCGGCTTCGCCTTCCGCTTCGTAATAGTCAAAACCAAAATCATCCATCGTTTCTTTCAGCATCGCCTGTGCCTTGTTCCACATTTCATCATCATCATAATACTTGTCCGTATTTTCCGGGTCACGGTACGACAGGCGGAACGAGTAGTCGGTAATGTTGAAATCTTTATATACCTCAAGAATCAGTTCGACCACGCGCTTGAATTCTTCTTTAATCTGGTCCGGACGCACGAAAATATGGGCATCATTCAATGTCATGCCGCGCACCCGTTGCAGGCCGGAGAGCGCACCTGACATTTCATAACGGTGCATGAGCCCGAGTTCGGCAATCCGGATCGGCAATTCGCGGTAGCTGTGGATCGTATTTTTATACACCATCATATGGTGCGGGCAGTTCATCGGACGCAACACGAGTTCTTCATTGTCCATTTTCATGACCGGGAACATATCTTCCTGGTAATGGTCCCAGTGGCCGCTCGTTTTATACAGGTCCACGCTGCCAAGCACCGGCGTATAGACGTGGTCATAGCCGAGTTTGACTTCCTTGTCGACAATATACCGTTCAATGGTGCGGCGGATCGTTGCGCCTTTTGGCAGCCAGAGCGGCAGGCCTTGTCCGACTTTTTGCGAGTTCGTGAAAAGTTCGAGTTCTTTCCCGATTTTCCTGTGGTCGCGTTCTTTTGCTTCTTCCAGGAATTTCAAATGGGCTTCGAGATCTTCTTTCTTGAAGAAAGCCGTCCCGTATATGCGCTGCATCATTTTGTTGTTGCTGTCGCCGCGCCAGTATGCACCGGCAATGTTTAATAACTTGAATTCCTTAATTTTTCCGGTTGATGGCACATGGACGCCGCGGCACAGGTCAACAAATTCGCCCTGTTCATAAACCGTGACCGTTTCGTCCGGAATCGCATCAATCAGTTCAAGCTTGTATTCATCATGTGCAAATATTTTTCTGGCTTCGTCACGGGATACGACTTTGCGGACAATTTCAAGATTTTCCGCAACAATTTTTTTCATTTCCTTTTCAATTTTCGGCAAGTCTTCCGGCGTGAGCGACACTTCAAGATCCATGTCGTAGTAAAATCCGTTTTCAATTGCAGGGCCGACGCCAAACTTGACATTGCCATACAGGCGGCGGACAGCCTGTGCCATCAAGTGTGCCGTGCTGTGGCGCAAGATTCCGAGCGCATCTTCATGCTCAGGGGTGACGATTTCAATTGCGCCGTCTTCTTCAATCGGTGTGCGCAAATCGAGCAGTTTGCCGTTCAGTTTGCCGGCGAGCGCCTTTTTCCTGAGGCCCGGGCTGATCGATTGGGCAATCTCTTCCGTTGTTGTTCCAAATGGAAATTCCTTTAAAGCACCATCTGGAAAAGTGATTTTTACGATCTCTGCCATATGTCCCACTCCTTTAAAAATTAAGCTGTCACGCGGGCGGCCTGCACGAGGCTGCTTTTTGCAGGCATCCGTACGAGCACGTCCGCACGAAAACACAGCCAAAAAATAAAAAACCCGCCCCCGGCAAGGGACGAGTTTTGTACACGCGGTTCCACCCTCATTTCCGCACGTCTTTACGCGCGGCTTGAGTATGATAACGGAAATATCCGTCAGCCGCTACTGATTTTGTTCACGACTGAAGTTCGGAGGCGGTAAGCATCCTGTCCGTGCCGGAAAGCTTGCAGCCTGAGGCTTTCCTCTCTGAAAGGCGGTAACAGAATCCTGTTGTCCTCGTCATCACATTGACTTTTTCATTTCCAATTGATTATGTAAGTAATTATAGAAGTTTGCAATGAAAAAATCAAGGGATGGCGATTGATTTTGTTGCCGTGCTGCATTTGCCCCCGGTTCAAGCCCCCTTTTTATTCACTGGCGGCGAATTGATCGTGCATAAAATGCATCCGGCTTTTCACGGCCACCCGTTCTTCAAAAATATTGCATATCGTACGAATCAAAGCCTGGTCCGGCGTATCCGTATAAATTTCAATCCGGCTGGGCGCAATCGATAAAAGCGGTGCAATTGTGACTGAGTCAATATAGACAGGGTGGTTGGACAGAAGCCTGCGGTCAATCAATCCGTTCAGTTCTTCCCTCGTCATTTCCCGGAATTGGCCGTTGTAAAATTTCACCTGTTCCCCGAGGCAAAGCTTTATTTTTTCCCTTTTTGGTTCTTTTTGCTTTAAGTAATCCCTAAGGCTTTGCACAAAAATCTGGTATTCCTGTTCCATTTTGTATTCGTCAATCGCAATGCCGATGTATCGGTCAAGACAGTCAAAATAGCCTTTTAAGCGGAACGTCAGCACGGAAGCGAGCGGCAATGTGCACGATTCGCCAACCAGCGGTGCGACCGCTCCTTCAATAGCGGCGCGTTCGTCGATCTCACCCGCCAGATCCGTCAGCTCCGGCCGCTCTCCTTTCAGCATGCCGTCTACGATTTCGAGTATCCGGTTTTGCTCTTCTTCCGCCTGAAAAAAATAGGCTTGTTTCAGTTGGTTACAAATCCACTCGTTTCTTTTTTTCTTCATGATGAAATTTGCAACGGCTGCCTGCAGTTCCTGTTTATTGCCGGCCGCTTCCACAACATAATGTATTTTCCCATGCAGCACTGCTTCCCGGATTTTCACAGTGCGCCGTTTTTCCTTTGCAAAATATGCTTTTATCCATAATGCATCATCCTTGTCCCTGATCAGGAATTCCAATCCAAGCCCCCCCTGTACGGTAAAACATTCTCGTTTGCTTTACCTTATGTATATGAAGCGGCATCAGCAAATAGAAGACGGGAAAGCGTTACGAAATGAAAAAAGCGGGCCCCCTCATGCAAGGGTCAGGCCCGCTGGTTCGGCCCCTCCATCCGGACAGGGGCGCTTAAATATTTGATGCGCTCGAGAATGCGCGCTGCTTTCAATTCTTCCTTTTCCCCGCGCTGGGTATAAGTGAAATGGTACTCTAAATCCTCATAGCTGAAATTGGATGTAAAAAAAGTGGGAAGGTCTTCCTGCATCCTGTATTGGAGAATCGGGCCGAGCACTTCATCCCGCGTCCAGCTCGAGTTCGTTTCCGCACCGATATCATCCAACATCAATACGGGCACTTGCTTCACCGTATCCAGCTTTTCCCCGGTGGAGTGGTCGCCGATCGAGTCCTTCATTTCGCGGAAAAACTCAGGCACATACACGATTAAAGAAGAGACCTGTTTCCGGTCCGCCAGCTCGTTCGCAATTGCACCAAGCAAATACGATTTGCCGACGCCGAAATTGCCGTATAAATATAGTCCCTTCATTTTTTTGCCCGGCTCGTATTCACGGACAAAGCGATGCGCAAAATCGTATGCATCAAGACGCCCCATTTGTTCAAGGAAAAAATCACCAAAGGACGCCTCCAATATTTTTTTCGGCATGTGCATGCTTTGGATCAGCCTGCGCGTTTTATTGCGCTCATCCTCCAATATTTTCTTCTGGCACCTTTTATAGTGGATCTCAATATTGCCATGTTCAATAACGAGTTCCGGCACATACCCTTTCATCATATTCACGCATTCGCCAAGGCTTTTGCACCGGCTGCAATTTTTTTCCTGTGAAATGAATTCGTACAGTTTCATCCAGCTTTTTTCAATCATCGATTTTGTGACTTCACCGTGGTGTGCATCCAAAAAAGCGCGGATGTCGGGATGCGTGATGATTTCCTGCTTCATTTCTTCATAACGCTTGCGGAAACTAGGATTGGATGAAAGCCTTTTGAGTGTCTCATTTATGTTTTCCACCGCCTTCACCCTTTCTTGTATTGTTCACGTATTTTTTCAAGCCTTTTTCTTTTTTCTTCCATTGACTCGCCATCGGCTTGGACCGCGGTCGCAGTGGTTTTTTGGTCTTCTTTTTTAAACCAGTCCGGCAGCTTTTCAACCCGGACCGGCTTTCTCCGTCCGGTGCCGTTCTTCTCTTTATTGTTCAGCCATTGTTTGTACTGGCGGTCTTCTTTTTTGGCAAACGCCATCGCTTCCTTGGCGGTTTTCAGTTTTTTGCGCGCCCAGTGGGAAGCCACTTTTTCTAAATAATTTTTCGACAGCTTCATATCGGTTTTAAATAAAACATATTGGATTAGTACATTTACAACCCCAAGGGGAAGCTGCTGGGCAAACATGACTTCTTCAATGGCGGCAAGA
This sequence comes from Weizmannia sp. FSL K6-3076, assembly GCF_038007245.1. Lineage (NCBI taxonomy): Bacteria > Bacillati > Bacillota > Bacilli > Caryophanales > Bacillaceae > Heyndrickxia > Weizmannia sp. FSL K6-3076. The sequence continues at coordinate 2,140,000 of NZ_JBBOWU010000001.1, forward strand.
TCTGCTTTCGCCGGTTCGCTGCCGCCCGAAAAATCGATCAGCATTTGTCTCGGAGAAGTCGTTTCCAGGTAGCGGAGGAATTTCTCCTCATCGTTTTCCGGCTCTTTTTGTTCTTTCGCATCCGCTTCTGGCTGGAAGCGGTCAACAAGGCGTGGCAGTTCGTCATGATGTTCAATCTGGTACCAGCTGCGCGCGATTTTCCGCAAATCCTCCACCCGGATTTCCAAGTCTGCCGTCAATGCCTGGAGCAAAATTTTCTTTATGTCCAGCTCATTTAAACCGTATAAAAATGAAAGCTTCACAATCGCTTCTCTGACTTCCGGCGTAATGGCACGCAGCGGAATCAGTTCATCACGTAAGTTTGCATATAAAAGGTCAAAATTAAAATGGGTGTTTTCGATTTTTATGACCGGGGCGGCGGTTTTTTCGATATAGCGGCGGTTTTCTTCCAGCCGGCTGAGTTGCTGCGCTTCCGCCTCATTCAGCACTTCGGGGCCGATTTTTGCGGCATACACATCCTGGAATGAGCGGGTGATGTCCCGGTACTCACCCGGTTCTACGGCGCGGTCGGAGAAGAAGTGTTTCAACCGCTGGAAATGTGTTCTGCCGAGCTGCCGGTACAGGAAAACATTTAACAAACCGTCGTTGAAAAACTGTTCCGGGGACAGGGGCGGCTGCAGTTCGTATATAAACATGCGGATGTCGTCCGTTTGTTTCATATATGTTTTCAAAAGCCCAATGCCTTCAAGCTTCAGCCGGGCTTCGTAAATTTCAGACAAATTCATGGATAAAAAGCTCATCAGATGGTAATGGTTCCAGTCTTCGGACCAGAGCCGGCCGACTTCCACTTCATTCCATAATGTCATATACAGGCTGTAACATTGCGGCCCGATTAACGGCTGGTACAGGAGCGAAATGACCTTTTGATCGTAGTCCTGAAGCAGGCCGTTTGACGATGCACGATAACGGTCAGCTGGCTGTATTTCATTCCAAATCGGTTTCATAAAAGGCACTCCGTTTAAGCATTCTTGTTGAGCAATTCTTTCAGTTCATCGAGAAAAACATTCAAGTCTTTAAATTGGCGGTAAACGGAAGCAAAGCGGACATAGGCCACTTCATCCACTTTCGACAGCCTGTCCATCACCATTTCCCCGATCAGGGTGGAACTGACTTCTGTATATCCTTGCCTGCGGATTTCTTTTTCGATCTCCATGGAGATTTTTTCAAGCTGGTCCAGCGACACAGGCCGTTTTTCACACGCTTTAATCAGCCCGCGCAAAATTTTCTCACGGTTAAATTCTTCGCGGTTGCCGTCTTTTTTCACGACAATGAGCGGGGTTTCTTCCACTTTTTCAAACGTGGTGAAGCGGTACGAGCAGTCTTCGCATTCACGCCTTCTGCGGATGGAACGGCCTTCGTCCACCGGCCTTGAATCGATCACACGCGTATTGTTGCTATGGCAAGACGGACATTTCATATGAACCCCCCGTTCTGATACATTCTTACTACCATCATATATAAAAGAAGGCGAATAGACAACAGAAAGGTTTATCCTATTCCCGAAAGAAATTTATACATGCAGAACATATTGGATGTATCTTCTGTTTGTATATCCGGAAAAGTCCTCACTTTTCATCTATCCATCAATAGAATAGAAAGGTTTACACTTCTATTTCGTCAGCATCCCGCACAAGTCATCCTCCGGCGCGGCTCTGAAAACTGGTAACGAAAACGGAGCAGGCTGGTGCTGCTCCGTTCGGCTTAGGCAATATTGATTTTCCCGGTTTCTTCCATTTTTTCCGCGACGAGCTGTGCCAGTTGTACGACGCGGCAAGAATAGCCCCATTCATTATCGTACCAGGCCAGCACCTTGACTTTGCTTCCATCCATGACCATCGTGGATAAGCCGTCGACAATGGCCGAGTACGGATTTGTCGTATAATCCGAAGAAACGAGCGGCACTTCTGTATAGTCCAAAATGCCTTGCAGCGAGCCTTTCGCCGCCGCCTTAAATGCATCATTCACTTCTTCCGCCGTCACTTCTTTTTTCAAATCGACGACAAGGTCCACTAGCGATACATCCGGGGTCGGAACACGCAGCGCCATGCCGTGTAGTTTCCCTTTCAGTTGCGGGAGAACAAGGCCTAACGCTTTTGCCGCCCCGGTTGTCGTCGGAATGATCGATTTGCCACAGGCCCGGGCACGCCTTAAATCTTTATGCGGATTGTCGATATTGTTCTGGTCATTCGTATAAGAATGGACTGTTGTCATCAGGCCGTTTACGATCCCGAATTGTTCATCAAGTACTTTCGCGACCGGTGCCAGGCAGTTTGTGGTGCAGGAAGCGTTCGAGATAATATGATGCCGCTCGATATCTAAAACGTTTTCATTTACCCCTAAAACAATCGTGACATCTTCATTCTTCCCGGGCGCTGTCAACAGTACTTTTTTCGCGCCTGCCTGAAGATGGAGCGCGGCTTTTTCCCTTGCATTGAATTTTCCGGTTGCTTCAATTACCACATCAATATCCATTTTTCCCCACGGCAGTTGGGCCGGATTGCGTTCCGCCAAAAGCCGGATGCGTTTGCCGTTCACAATGAGTGCTTCCTCTTCTTCCACTTCCACTTCTCCGGGAAATACGCCGTGGATGGAGTCATATTTAATCAAATGTGCCAGTGTTTCCGCCGGATAGCAGGCATTCACCGCCACAATATTTAAAGCGTTATCCATCATGGCTTTTCTGAAAACCATTCTGCCGATGCGGCCGAAACCATTAATCGCAATTTTTGTTTCCACAGTGCAGACAACTCCTTCGAATAATAAATGACATACTTTTAATCCATTATTCATCAATTAGTATATCATATTTTAAAAGTTATGTAGCGTTATTCCCCTATTTTTGCATAAAAAAAACCATGATGTACCCATCATGGAACGAGCTGCCAATCTGACACGATTTTTTCAAGCTGCTGTTTTGTTTCCTCCAGGCTGCCATTGTTGTCGAGCACCGCATCCGCCAGTGCCTTTTTTTCGCTCAGCGGCATTTGCGCCCGGATCCGCATCTGCGCTTCTTTTTCTGAAAGGCCGTTTCGGGTCATTAATCTCTTTAACTGCGTCTCTCCATCCACGTAAACGAGGATGGTGCGTTCAACCATATAGGTAAGCCGGCTTTCAAAAAGAAGCGGGATATCCAGAAAGACAGTTTTTTTCCCATTTTCAATTGCCCGGTCCTTTTCCCGCGTCATCCAGGCCCGGACTGCAGGGTGGACAATGCTGTTTAGTTTCATCCGGAGTGCTTCATCCGCAAAAATGAGTGCCCCGAGTTTTTTCCGGTCAAGCGTGAGATCTTGCAGCAAAATCCCTTCGCCGAACGCTTCAATGATTTGTTCATACGCAAGTTCGCCGGGTTCGACCACTTTTCTTGCGGCAATATCCGCATCGACAATCGTAAACCCTTTTGTTTTCAGCATATTGGACACCGTGCTTTTGCCGCTTGCAATCCCGCCTGTTAAGCCGATAATCTTTGCCATACTCCCACCTGCCTTGTTAAAACTTGCATATACCGATCAAAATGAGGAGAACACCTGGTATAAAGGAAATTTTCCGGATCCATTGCAGCCGGGAAAACAGCATGCCGAGCCGGATGCCGGAAGAGACAAGCAAAAAGCTCATGCCGGCAACAAGGAAACTGAGCAGAAACGGGGAGTAGCCCATGATGCCCGCACCGATCCCGGCACCGAATGCATCGAGCGAGAGCGCAATCCCAAGCATGACCGCTTCGATTCCCGTAATGGCCCCGGAACGGTCAAAATCCGCGCTCGTCGGTTTTTTCAAAATATGGATGACGACGCCCAATGAGCGGATTTCAAAGTTGAGCACGACCTTTTCCCCGGGTTCTTCTTTTTCGTCGTTTGACCGGAAAAACTGGACCATCACCCATGCCCCGATCAAAATTAAAATCACGCCGCCAATCCGGTTTGCCGTTTCCGGGCGAATCCAATGGAGTAGGCTCTTCCCGAACAGCACGGAAAGAAATAAAGACGCCCCCGAACAAACGGCGATGATGAGGAGGGACTTAAGCGGAATCTTCATCTTCCGCAGCCCGTATGTAAAACCTGTGCTGAAATTATCCATGCTGACCGCCAATGCCAATAGCAAAATCGAAAGCCGGAAACCCACGGCCATCGCCCCTTCCGTTTTGCATCGCTGCTATTAGTGTATGGAGGGGGCCTGGCCAATGTTCAACCTGTTATCTGCGTTTCTTTTGGCAATTCGGGCAGTAATGGGTGCCGCGGCCTGCTGTAACCATCTTTTCAATCGGGGTGCCGCATTTCCGGCACGGCTCCCCTTTCCGGCCGTAAACATACAGCTCGAGCTGGAACATGCCCATCTGCCCTTGCGAATTCACATAGGAACGGACCGTGCTGCCGCCTTTTTCAACGGCTTCCTGCAACGTTTGGACGATCTCGCTGTGTAAAAGATGTACGTCTTTTTTTGTCAGTGACTTTGCTTTCCGCTCCGGATAGATGCGGGCACGGAACAAGGCTTCGTCCACATAAATATTCCCGAGCCCAGAAATGACCGTCTGATCGAGCAAACAGGTTTTGATATTGCGTTCCGTTTTCTTTAATTTGTCGTATAAATATTTTTCCGTAAACGCATCGGATAACGGCTCAGGGCCGAGTTTTGAAAGCGGGAGAGAGGACAATTCCTCCCCCTTTAAAAACAAATGCATCGTCCCGAATTTGCGGACGTCTTTATACCTTAGTTCCTTTCCGGATTGAAAATGAAAAATCATATGCGTATGCTTTTCAACCGGTTCATTTTGGTCATAAACCCGGTACCGTCCTTCCATGCGCAAATGGGAGACAAGCGCGTAATGGTCCGTGTAAAAAATGAGAAATTTGCCGCGCCGCCCGAGCGAACGGATCGTTTCACCGGCCAGAGCATCGGCAAACGCCTCTGTGTGAAGCGGCTTTTTGACCATTTTTGGCAAAAGCACCGTTACGCTTTCAATCGTTTCGCCGGCAACGAGCTGTGCCAGCGTTCTTCGTATCGTTTCCACTTCCGGTAGTTCCGGCATGCTTGATTCCTCTTTCCTTTCTTTGTTGCCTGCAGCTATTTTGCATCAAACCAGGTCGGCCCGTATGCGGAATCCACTTTCAGGGGAGCGGCAAGATCTACGGCATGCTCCATCACTTCCGGCACAATTTCTTTCAGCACTTCAATCTCTTCTTCCGGCGCTTCGAAAATCAGCTCGTCATGGACCTGCAGCAGCAGCCGCGCCCGCAGTTTTTCTTTTTTCAGCCTTTTTGCCATATCGATCATCGCTTTTTTAATAATATCAGCTGCACTTCCCTGGATCGGTGTATTCATGGCCGTCCTTTCAGCAAAGCTGCGCAAGTTGAAATTCCGGCTTGTAATTTCCGGCAAGTAACGCCGCCGCTTTAAAAGGGTGGAGACATAGCCTTTTTGCTTGGCTTCCCTGACAATTTCATCCATATATTCCTTAACGCGCGGGTAGGACGCAAAATACCGTTTGATAAATTCGCCGGCTTCCTTGCGGGAAATGCCGAGATTTTGCGAAAGCCCGTAGTCGCTGATGCCATATACGATCCCGAAGTTGACCGCTTTTGCCTGGCGCCGCATCTCAGACGTTACTTCTTCCGCTTTCACATGGAAAACTTCCATCGCCGTTTTCGTATGGATATCCATGCCTTCGCGGAACGCTTCAATCAGCTTTTCATCGCCGGAAATATGGGCGAGCACCCGCAATTCCACCTGCGAGTAATCCGATGAAAAAATAAGCCAGCCTTCTTCCGACGGGACAAACGCTTGACGAATTTTCCGGCCTTCTTCCATGCGGATCGGGATATTTTGCAAATTCGGATCCGTCGAGCTGAGGCGGCCGGTCTGCGTCAATGCTTGGTTAAAACGCGTATGGACTTTGCCATCTTGGTGGACCACTTTTAAGAGCCCCTCAATATAGGTGGACTGGAGTTTCCCAAGCTGCCGGTAATGAAGGATTTCCCTGACGATTTCGTGGGCAGGCTCCAGTTTTTCGAGCACATCGGCAGACGTGGAGTATCCCGTTTTTGTTTTTTTAATGACAGGCAGCCCCATTTTTTCAAAAAGAATGACGCCAAGCTGCTTCGGCGAATTGATGTTGAATTCAGTGCCGGCCATGCTGTAAATCCGCTGCTCAATTTCATGAAGCCGGAGTTTAAATTCTTCGCCCATTTCTTTTAACCGGTCGGTATCGACTTTCACGCCGGTGTATTCCATATCCGCCAAAATAAGGGAAAGTGGGAGCTCGAGTTGTTCAAACAGTTCAAGCTGGCCGTTGTTTTTGAGCGCTTTTGTGCAAGGTTCGCAAAGGGCATCTATCGCTTCCGCTTTCCGGGAAATATGCTCGGCGTACCGTTTTTCCTCGGGCAGCTTCCGTTTCGCGCCTTTTCCGTAGACAGCCTCATCCGTTTCCACGTTCCCATAATCATGCGTTTTTGCCACCGAGGCAAAATCTTCGACCGTATCGGAAGGATTCAAGAGATAGGAAACGAGCAGCAAGTCAAAGTCGGTCCCACGCAGGTCTATGCCGTACCGTCTCAAAGCGACAATTGAACGCTTTGCATCGTAGACGTGTTTGATTTTGCTTTCATCTTCCACCCATTTTTTGAACGCTTCGGAAGAAAGTGCGTCTTCCGCCCGGAGGAAAAAGAGCCCTTTTTCGTTTTTTAAACCGAACCCGATGATCTCGCCAGTATGGTAATTTTCATCGAGAATCTCCACATAAAAAGAAGAAACATCGGCAAACAAGTTGTCCGTAATGTCTTCGGCAATGGAAAAAGAAATGGCTTCCAGTGCCGGTTTTTCTTCCGTCGGGGTGTCCCCGCCCATTTTTTCAAGCATTGATTTAAAGCCCAATTCCTGGTACAAATGCCGTAATTTTTCCGGGTCGGCGTGCTTGTATGCCGCCTGTTCAATGGAAATGGAAAGCGGAATGTCACGGTGAATGGTGGCGAGTTCTTTGCTCATCAGCGCCTGTTCTTTGTTCGCCTCCAATTTTTCCTGCAGTTTTTTCCCGGATACTTCCCCGATATGGTCAAGCAGCTCTTCCACCGTCGGGAACTGTTTTAACAGCTTAATGGCTGTTTTTTCCCCGATGCCCGGCACGCCGGGAATGTTATCGGATGAATCGCCCATCAGCCCTTTCATGTCGATGATCTGATGCGGCGTTAACCCGTATTTTTCCTCGACATGCGCCGGCGTGTAGGCTTCCATATCGGTGATCCCTTTACGCGTAATCATTACCGTTGTTTTCGGCGAAACAAGCTGCGTCATATCTTTGTCGCCGGAGATGACTTTCACAATAAACCCTTCTTCTTCCGCTTTTTTCGACAGGGTGCCGATGATGTCATCCGCTTCGTAATTTTCCAGTTCGTACCGTTCAATCCCGTGGGCATCGAGCAGTTCCCGAATCAGCGGGAACTGTTCGGACAGTTCCGGCGGAGTTTTTTGGCGCGTTCCTTTATATTCGCTGTATGTTTCGTGGCGGAAGGTCGTTTTGCCGGCATCAAACGCCACCAAAATATGCGTCGGCTTTTCCTCTTCCAATATTTTGGAAAGCATCATCGTAAAGCCGTAAACCGCATTCGTATGTATGCCTTTGTCATTGTTCAAAAGCGGCAAAGCAAAAAACGCCCTATAGGCAATGCTGTTTCCATCAATTAAAATCAATTTTTTCAAAACCAAAACCTCCCGGAAAAATGGAGAATATCCGTTCATATTCCTTTCCCCATTTTACCATGATTCGGCGCAAAGGAAAAATCGCGGCGCTTTTAAAACGCATATTCCGCACGTAAATTTTTCCATTTTATGATTTTTTTAAAGGAATTTTCTCCTTCTTTGTAGAATTGAATGATTATCTAATTACGGGAAGATGAGGAAATTTTTATGTCAGATCAAATTTTAACCTTACATGTGGGGCCGTCTCAACTTTTATCTAAACTGTGTGATGAAATAGAACTCGAAAAGACCATTAATGATTTAGTCAAATGGGATTCTGTCCGTTGTCATGTCTCACCCGGAACAAGGATTAAAGCCCTTGTCTTAAACATTTTATGCAGTGGCAAGCCCCTTTATAAGGTTCATGAATTCTATCAAAACCTAGATTCTGAGATGCTTTTCGATACATCGGTTTCACCCGATCAATTAAATGATGATGCATTAGGAAGAGCATTAGATTACTTGTATGAAGCCGAAGCATGGAAAGTCTATTCCACCATTGCATTAAAAGCACTAAAAAAATTGAATCTTCCTATTGGTGTACTGCATAACGATACAACCTCAATTTCTGTTTACGGAGAATATAAGCAACCGAAGGAAGATGGACTGCAAATTACGTACGGGTATAGTAAGGCCCATAGGCCTGACTTAAAACAAATCGTTCTGGGGATGGGGGTCACACCTGAACGAATTCCTATCCTTGCAAAAGTAGAAAATGGGAATACTTCGGATAAATCTTGGAATGTGGAATTCATTCAAAAGATGAGAAAAATCCTTTCCCATGAAGATTGGAAAAATCTCATTTATCAAGCCGATTCTGCATTAATCACAACGGAAAATCTAGCGGAAATTCAACAACAAAATTTATCGTTTATTTCCCGTTTACCTGATACATTCGGTTTAAGCACAGAACTAAAGAAAGAGGCATGGTTGCTCAATAACTGGGAAAGGGTAGGCTCACTTAGCAATAAAAAAGACGCAGCTATTTACCAAATTCAAGCTTTTGAAAGACAAATTCAAAACCTTCCTTACCGGTTTCTTGTTGTCCACTCAAACAATTTAGATCAACGAAAAGAGAAAACCCTAAATCGGGCGATCGAAAAGGAAGAAATACAATTAAAAAAAGAGATAGAAAAACTGAGTAAAGTTATCTTTCATTGTAAAGAGGACGCACTAGAAGCAATTCAATCTTTTAAGAAAAAACAAAAGGCTTCATATTTCTGTTATAAACTAAACGTCCAGATGAGTGATCAACCTATCAAACGAAAAAAGAGAGGAAGACCTAAAAAGGACGAACAGACAAAACAAGAACAAATCTATCAAATACAACTGGAATCGTTTGAAAAAGATCATGATTTTATCGAAAATAAGAAAAAAATGCTCAGCACTTTTGTTTTAATCACAAATAAATTAGATGAGGAGACACTATCCAATCAAGAAGTTTTGAGGGTTTATAAAGGACAGTCGGCCGCTGAGACCCGTTTCCGATTAATCAAAGATTCACAAATGATTGATGCCATTTACTTAAAAACCCCGGAAAGGGTTGAGGCCTTAGGTATTGTGTATGTGATGGCTTTATTAATCTATGGAATTTTAGAATATCGAGTTAGAAAAGAACTGAAAGAAAAGAACCTATCTCTAATCTTGAAAGGAAAAAGGAAACTCTATCAACCCACAGGCCAAGCATTGTTAGAGCAATTAGAAGATATTACCGTGATCCTTATAAATCAAAATCAACAAAAAATAAGGCTCTTACCCGATAATATTGATTCACAAGCCAAAAAAATCATTGAATTATGCGGGTATGATGTATCAATATACGTGTCAAAAAATGTCGAAAACAAAGGAGAATAACACACAATAGGAGGAATTCATGAAAAGAATGTCGAATTGAAAAGAATTTTATCGAAAATTCCTCAAAAATAAGAAGATATCATCCCACCAAGCCATTTAAATATAGTTCATTCAAAAATTAGAATGAACTATATTTAAGACGTGCGAAATGTGGGTTAAAAAAATAAATGAAATATTGCCGCTAAAAAAGGCGCGATCATCACCTTTTCCAGCAATTTTTAGAGGATCAGACGCGAAAAAAAGCCCCAAACCCTTCATGCGGATTTGGAGCAGGATTTTCTGTTTATGCGAGGGCATCCATGACTTTCCGGACGGAGGCGGCGGATTTGTCAAGCGCTGCTTTTTCTTCCGGTGTCAGATCGAGTTCGATGATTTTTTCAAGGCCGTTGCCGCCCAAAATGACCGGAATGCCGAGATAAATGCCGTTGTAGCCGTATTCGCCTTCGAGATAAGCAACGGCAGGCAGGATGCGGCGCTGATCTTTGGCAATGGCTTCCACCATTTCCGTTAATGCTGCTGCGGGCGCATAATAAGCACTGCCGTTACCAAGCAGGTTCACGATTTCCCCGCCGCCTTTTCTTGTCCGTTCCACAATTTTATCGAGGCGCTCTTTGGGAAGTAATGTTTCGAGCGGAATGCCGCCTGCGTAAGCGTAACGGACGAGCGGCACCATCTCATCGCCATGGCCGCCGAGCACAAAACCGGTAACGTCTTTGACGGAGACGTCCAGTTCCTCTGCGACGAAAGCGCGGAATCTTGCCGTGTCGAGCACACCCGACTGGCCGATTACGCGGTTTTTCGGAAAACCGGATGTTTGATAAACCGTGTAGGTCATTGCATCAACCGGGTTCGTCAGTACTATCAGCACGGCGTTTGGCGAGTATTTCACAATTTCCTTTGTCACGTTTTCCATGATCTTTTGGTTTGTCTGCACAAGGTCGTCCCGGCTCATCCCCGGTTTGCGCGCAACGCCCGCCGTGATGACGACAACATCGGAATCCTTTGTGTCTGCATAATCGGACGTGCCGGTGATCTTTGCATCAAACCCCTGTACCGGGGATGCTTCAAACATGTCCAAGGCTTTCCCTTTTACCGGGTTTTCCATTTGCGGGATGTCAACGAGCACCACATCCCCCAGTTCTTTTTGGGCAATCAGAAACGCCGTTGTCGCCCCTGTAAAACCGCCGCCAATGACCGATATTTTTTTCCTTTTCAGCATGACGAGCCCCCTTTGTTTAAATGTCAGCCGGCTGTAAAAAGGCAGCCGGCTTGCCGTAAATCATTTGTCCGTTATTTCCCCATGTTTTTAATCAGTTCATCGCCAAATTCAGAGCATTTGACTTCTCTTGCGCCATCCATCAGGCGGGCAAAGTCGTATGTGACCACTTTGGATGCGATCGTTTTTTCCATCGAACCGATAATCAATTTTGCCGCTTCATTCCAGCCCAAATGTTCAAGCATCAAAACACCCGACAAAATAACGGATGAAGGGTTCACTTTATCCAAGCCGGCATATTTCGGTGCCGTTCCGTGCGTCGCTTCGAAAATGGCATGGCCGGTTTCGTAGTTGATGTTCGCGCCAGGGGCAATCCCGATGCCGCCGACTTGTGCAGCGAGCGCATCCGAAATGTAGTCGCCGTTTAAGTTCATCGTTGCGACGACGTCAAATTCGCGCGGACGGGTCAAAATTTGTTGCAGGAAGATATCGGCAATCGCATCTTTGATAATGATCTTGCCGTTTGCTTCTGCTTCTTTCTGCGCCTGGTTGGCAGCATCCGCGCCTTTTTCTTCTTTAATGCGGTCGTATTCGGACCAGGTGAAGACTTTATCGCCGAATTCCCTTTCCGCCAGTTCGTAACCCCAGTTTTTAAACGCGCCTTCCGTAAATTTCATGATATTGCCTTTATGTACCAGCGTAACGGATTTGCGCCCTTCTTTGATCGCATAGTTAATCGCAGCGCGCACCAGCCGTTCCGTTCCTTCTTTCGATACCGGTTTGATGCCGATGCCGGAAGTTTCCGGGAAGCGGATTTTTTTCACGCCCATTTCATCTTGCAAAAACGAAATGACTTTTTTCACTTCCGGTGAACCTTCTTGATATTCAATGCCGGCATAAATGTCTTCCGTGTTTTCGCGGAAAATGACCATATCGGTATCCTGCGGGCGTTTAACCGGGGAAGGGACGCCATCAAAATAACGGACAGGGCGCAGGCAGACGAATAAGTCGAGTTCCTGGCGCAGCGCAACATTCAGCGAACGGATCCCGCCGCCGACCGGAGTGGTTAATGGCCCTTTAATGGCAATGAAATATTCGCGGATCGTGTCAAGCGTTTCCTGCGGCAGCCATTCCCCTGTTTTATTGAACGCTTTTTCCCCTGCATAGACCTCTTTCCAGACAATTTTCTTTTCGCCTTTATAGGCCTTCTCAACAGCCGCATCCAATACGCGCTGTGCAGCCGCCCAAATATCAGGGCCGGTGCCGTCCCCTTCGATAAATGGAATAATCGGGTGATTCGGTGTGTTTAATACGCCGTTTTCTACGGTGATCTTTTCTCCTTGTGCCATTTCAAAATCTCCTCCAGTCCCAATATCAGTTTATACTTGTGGTGTACACGGAATGAACCGGCCCCGCGCATGGTCCTGAGCCGGTCCTTCCCCACCAGATGCACGCTTGCCCATCCCCAAATACTTCCAGGAACGGGCGGGCGTTTTAAGAAAATAACGGATAAATTCAGCCGGGATGGTTCCCCGCCAAGGTCCCGTTACCGGTCTTCAAGCGGAACGTACTGGCGCATGCCCGGGCCAATATATTCCGCGCGTGGGCGGATAATCCGGTTGTTGGCGTATTGTTCCAAAATATGGGCGATCCATCCGGAAATGCGGCTGACGGCAAAAATCGGCGTGAACAGGTCATGGTCAATGCCGAGGCAATGATAGACAGATGCAGAATAAAAGTCTACATTGGCAGGAATGCCTTTTTCGCTCGTGACAATTTGCTCAATTTTTACCGACATATCATAATATTTACGCTGCCCGGTCAGCTCTGTCAATTTTTCCGACATTTTTTTCAGGTGTTTTGCGCGCGGATCGCCTTTTCTGTAAACGCGGTGGCCAAAACCCATAATTTTTTCTTTGTTGATGAATTTTTCATGCAGGTAATCTTCCACTTTATCGACCGAACCGATTTCCGTGAGCATTTTCATGACCTGCTCATTTGCGCCGCCGTGGAGCGGGCCTTTTAATGCGCCGATTGCAGCGGTAACGCCGGAATAGATGTCGGAAAGCGTCGCAACACAAACGCGTGCAGTAAAAGTGGATGCGTTCAGTTCATGGTCCGCATGCAGTACAAGCGCTTTGTTAAAGGCTTCCACTTCAATCGGTTCCGGTTCCTTTTCTTTTAACATGTACAGGAAGTTTGCGGCAAAACCGAGATCTCTGCGCGGTGCGACAGGTTCTAGGCCTTTCCTGACCCTTGCGAAAGCGGCAACAATTGCCGGTATTTTTGCCTGCAGCCGGATGGCTTTGCGCAAGTTTGCTTCCCGGTCCATTGCATCTGCTTCATCATCGTAAAGCGCGAGTGCGGAAACAGCGGTACGGAGCGCGGCCATCGGGTGCACTTTCCCGATCGGGTAAGTTTTAAAGCTATCCAAAATTTCTTTCGGCAATTCCATATGATCCGCCAGTTCCTGCTTAAATGTTTCCAGTTCGGATTTTGTCGGCAGTTTTAAATGCCACAGCAGGTAGACGACTTCTTCAAAGCTGGCTTTTTCTGCTAAATCATCAATGCCGTAGCCGACATATGTAAGCGTGTCATCGATGATCGAGCTGATTGAAGTTTCACTTGCAACGACCCCCTCTAGACCTCTTGTTGCTGTCATGCTTATCTCTCCTTCTCCTTAAGGTTGTTTCCCCCATCTCAAACGTAGATAAGTTGATTTCGGGGTATATATTTTTCTGCGGAATAAATAACGGTTGCCGGCCGGCAATATGCAAGCGATCACATACTCTATTATAATATAATAATTATATTTGTCTATTTTTTGACGTACATGCGCCCGCTTACATAAATCATTATAAACAATTTTCAAACACATTGGTACAGAAAAAAGCCAAATTTCTTCTTTTAGTATAGCGCTTTCGCAGCCGTGCTGGCAATCATTTTGATTTTAGCATATGCCCTTCTGTAGCAGCAGGAGAAAAACCGTTGAAAAATCTTTCTTCCAACGGTTTTTACATGTTTAAGCAAATTCCACCCGGCTAAAAACTGTTTGTCACCCATTCGACGATTTTCATGGCCATCCAGGCAATGCCGGCGCCGATCAGCGGCCCGACCGCAACCCCTTTAAACAAAGAAACGGCGAGAATGGTGCCAAGCACGAGCGCCGTCGTAATTTGCGGATCGCTCGCAAGCAGGGTGATACCGTTTTTGGCCAGAAGCGCGACAATGATACCGGATGCAAGTGCAATCCATGCATACGGCGATTTGAGCGATTCATACAAATCTTTAAAGCCGATCTGTCCGGTTGCAATCGGCACAAGGACGGCGATCGTAATAATGGTGACGCCCCAGTTGATCCCTTTCGACTGGACGGTTGAAAAAATTTTCGCATCCAGCCCTGCCACTTTCAGGACAAGTAGCACGATAACAGAAATGATTAACGATTGGTTTTTTGCCGCAAATCCGATCGCTAAAAGCAGCAACAAAAATAAATACGGCTGGTACATAAGCATCCCTTCTTTCATGCTGAAAATCTTTTGGTGCCGGGTATTTTTTTCTGAATTTTTGGTGAAGATAGAAATAGAAAATCTATCAAAAAAAACGGCTTTTTCTTTGTTTTACGCCCCCCGCCGTGTAAAATAATAACATATTAACGAATACAGGAGGGTCAGACTTGAATTCTGTTTACATACACCGCGCGCTGCGGGGCCTTTTTGTTGCACTGTGCATCCTGGTTGGCTTTTTTGCGGTTTATCTGGCTGTAAAATACGCTTATCCGTTTATTATTGCGCTGTTGATCGCGCTTATGATCAACCCGCTCGTCAATTTTCTGGACAGAAAGGTAAGGCTTCCGCGGGCGCTTGCTGTTTTGATATCCCTGATTCTGATCATTGGCGTCTTTGTCGGCATCATTACGCTGCTTGTTGCCGAGATCGTAACGGGGGCGAATTACCTTGCTGACGTTTTGCCGGAGCATGTCCAGACGCTTGTCAATTATTCGGAATCGCTTGTCACCGCCCAAGTTTTACCGCTGTACGACCAGCTGGCGGGCCTCTTTAAAAATCTCGATGCAGGCCAGCAGGAAACGATCGTGCAAAACATTCAGGCGGCCGGGCAAAAGATCGCTTCTTCAGCAGGTGATTTCCTGTCCGGGCTGTTTAAAAAACTGCCGGGGCTTGTTTCCTGGATTCCAAATGCGGCAACCGTGCTGATTTTTGCCCTGCTTGCAACGTTTTTCATCAGCAAGGACTGGAACCAGTTGACAGGCAAAGGAAAGCTGTTACTGCCGAAAAAAGCAAGAAAAAGCGGGATCACCGTGTTTGCCGACCTCCGCAATGCGCTTTTCGGTTTTGTCCGTGCTGAATTGACACTGATTTCCATGACACTTGTCATTGTGCTGATCGGGCTTTTGATTTTACGCGTGGATTACGCGATTACAATCGCCCTTGTTTGCGGCATTGTCGATATTTTGCCGTATTTGGGAACGGGCGTTGTGTTTGTCCCCTGGATCATTTACGAATTCATTACCGGCAGCCTGCCGCTTGCGATCGGGCTTACCGTCCTTTACATTGTCGTGATCGTGCAAAGGCAGATTATGGAGCCGAAAATTTTATCGTCCAGCATCGGAATGAATCCACTCGCGACGCTTATCGCCCTGTTTATTGGCTTTAAAACAGTCGGGTTCCTTGGCTTGATTCTCGGGCCGATTACACTCGTGTTGCTGACCGCGCTGATCCGCGCCCATGTATTCCATGACATTTGGAACTATATTATGGGCAAAAAAACAATATAAAAAACGCAGAGGCCGGATGCCTCTGCGTTTTTTTTTGCTTATTTACAATACAGTCGCATGGCCGTTGTAAACCGAGCCGGTTGCTGCATCTACCGTAACTTCCTGCCCGTCTTTAAAAATGGAAACGGCTTTTTCAACACCGACAATGACCGGAATGCCGACATTGATGCCAACAACTGCAGCATGGCTTGTCAAGCCGCCTTCTTCCGTAATCAGCGCGGCACATTTTTCAATGGCCGGCATGATTTCTTTGTCGGTCGTTCTCGTGATGAGCACACAGCCTTCTGTTGCTTTTGCGTTTGCTTCTTCTGGGCTTTCAGCAACAACGACCGGACCAAATGCCGATTTTCTGCCGATTCCCTGGCCTTTTGCCAATATATCGCCGATCAGGTGCACTTTCATCAGGTTGGTTGTGCCTTTCCCACCAACAGGGACGCCGGCTGTGATAATCACAAGGTCGCCGTGATGGACGATATCGGATTTCAATGCTTCATCCACTGCGATTTCAAGCATTTCATCCGTATTGTTTGCCTTTGTGCCCAATTGCGGGTATACGCCGGACACAACGGTTAAGCCGCGCTGCACTTTCGGATCGCTCGTGACAGCAATAATCGGGGCTGCCGGGCGGTATTTGGAGATCATGCGCGCCGTATAGCCGCTTTCGGTTGGCGCAATAATGGCATTCACATCAAGATTTAAAGCCGTATGGGCAACGGACTGGCAAATGGCGTCTGTCATATTATGGTCCGTGCTCTTGCTGCGTTTGTTCAGAATATCGCGGTGGTTAATCGCTTTTTCCACATGGACCGCGATATTGTACATCGTCTTAACCGCTTCAGCAGGATATTTTCCGGCTGCTGTTTCGCCGGAAAGCATGATTGCATCCGTGCCGTCGAAAATGGCGTTGGCCACGTCGCTTGCTTCTGCGCGGGTCGGGCGCGGGTTGCGCTGCATCGAATCCAGCATTTGCGTTGCGGTAATGACCGGTTTGCCGAGCGTATTGCATTTTCTGATCAGCTCTTTTTGCACGAGCGGTACCGCTTCGGTCGGAATTTCAACGCCGAGGTCACCGCGGGCAACCATTAAGCCGTCCGATACAGCTAGGATTTCATCGATGTTGTCGACGCCTTCCTGGTTTTCAATTTTAGGGAAAATTTTCACATGTAAAGCATCGTGTTCTTCAAGGAGCTGGCGAATTTCCAAAACGTCAGACGGCCGGCGTACAAATGAAGCCGCAATGAAGTCAATGCCTTGTTCAAGCCCGAACAGGATATCGCTCACGTCTTTTTCGGTAATGCCCGGAAGGTTCACGGAGACACCCGGGACGTTGACACCCTTTTTGTTTTTCAAAACGCCGCGGTTCAGCACTTTTGTATGGATTTCACCGGCGTTTTTATCGATGGCCGTCACTTCCAGTTCAATCAAACCATCATCAAGCAGAATTTTAGAGCCAACGTGCACATCATCAATCAGCCCTTCATACGTGACCGAAAATTTTTCCGTTGTCCCGAGCACTTCTGTCATTGAAATGACCGGCGTCATGCCTTCAACGAGCTCAAATCCGCCGTCTTTCATATCGTGGGTGCGGATTTCCGGTCCCTTTGTATCAAGCAAAAGCCCGATCGTTTTGTTTTGGTTTTTTGCAGCTTCGCGGATATTTTTAATCCGGGCAAGATGTTCCTCGTGGCTGCCGTGCGAGAAGTTCAGGCGGCAAACATCCATCCCGTTTGCCATTAATCTTTCAAGCATTTCCACACTTTCACTGGCAGGCCCGATAGTACATACAATTTTGGTTTTTTTCATTCTATTTCCTCCTAAACAACGTTAGATCGACAATTCTTTCGACAGCTTATACATGTTTTGATTAATGGCGTGCGGTTTCCCGAGAATCTCAAGGATGTCATGGTCAACCAGCTGGTTATTTTGAATACCGACAGCGCGGCCCCCTTTTCCTTCGAGCAGCAGTTCAACAGCCCTTGCGCCGAGGCGGCTTGCAAGCACGCGGTCAAATGCAGTCGGAGAACCGCCACGCTGGATATGGCCGAGAACGGAAACGCGGGTATCACCGATCGCACCAGTTTTTTTCAATTTTTCCGCAAACTCGTTACCACTCATCACGCCTTCCGCGACGATGATAATGCTGTGGCGTTTGCCACGTTTTTTCCCTTGTTCAAGGCGATCCACGACATCTTTCAAATCAAACTTTTCTTCCGGCACAATAATTGATTCAGCCCCGCCGGCAAGACCGGACCAAAGCGCGATATCCCCCGCATTTCTGCCCATGACTTCAATAATAAAGGTACGTTCGTGGGAAGAAGCGGTGTCGCGAATTTTGTCAATCGCATCCAGAACAGTGTTCAGCGCTGTATCAAAACCAATTGTAAAATCCGTACCTGGGATGTCGTTGTCGATTGTCCCCGGCACACCGATGCAGTTGAAACCTTGTTCTGTCAGTTTTTTCGCTCCCTGATAGGAACCGTCCCCGCCGATCACAACGAGGGCTTCAATGCCATGGTCTTTCAGCTGCCGGATCGCTTTTTGCTGCCCTTCCGGCGTTTTGAATTCTTCGCTTCTTGCCGACTGCAAAACCGTGCCGCCGCGTTGGAGAATATCACCGACAGATCCTGCTTCAAGCTTTTGGACGTTACCATGAATCAACCCGTTATAGCCCTGGTGAATACCGTAAACTTCCAGGCCGTGATAAATCCCTTTACGGGTAATCGCGCGGACTGCGGCATTCATCCCTGGTGCATCGCCGCCGCTTGTTAATACTCCAATTCGCTTCATATTATTCACCTCTGTATATGTAATTCTCTTGGCAGGCCGGTATTTCAATCAAGCAAAGTAATTATAGTATCTCCAAGTCTGCCTTCGAATATATCTAAAATACCACTTTAAAAGCATGTTCACAATCGATCATGAAAAAGTAAAAATTTTAAAAATGTGCGTTTATGAACAAACTGTGTCGGAATAGTATGAATACGTTACCAATTCTCCTGTCTTCCCTGCCTGCCATGCAAACGGCGTTCTTTTTTCTTTTCCCGGTTTCCATGCCGGTAAACCAGGATCTGAATTTTCTTTTCAACCACTTAGAAGAAAGGGGATCCTATATAACTTGAACTAAACATTACTACTTGTTTATGTGCTGC
This sequence comes from Weizmannia sp. FSL K6-3076, assembly GCF_038007245.1. Classification (NCBI taxonomy): domain Bacteria; kingdom Bacillati; phylum Bacillota; class Bacilli; order Caryophanales; family Bacillaceae; genus Heyndrickxia; species Weizmannia sp. FSL K6-3076. The sequence goes on from NZ_JBBOWU010000001.1 coordinate 2,158,799, forward strand.
CATCCTGATCGTCATTGATTTTGGTACGAAAAACTTAAGTTCATTTTATATAGTTAGAAAGCAGAACGCCAAAATTTTGGCCTGCATCCGTTACACCATGTAAAAAGCGAGGCAACCGGTGATGGGTGCCGGTTGCCTGGGTGCTTTTTTCGGCTATTGGCGGGCAAACTGTTCGAGCGTTGAAAACACGCCAATTTTACGGTATTTTTCGTACCTTTTTTCCACCAGTTCTTTAGGGGCATATGCCCGCAGCTCCTTTAATGATGCGGCAAGCACAGGGCGCATCAGCTCTGCCTGCGCTCTCGGATCTTTATGTGCGCCGCCTTTTACTTCCGGAATCAGTTCATCGATAATGCCCAGTTCTTTCAGCTCGGGCGCGGTCATCTTCATAGTGGCGACGGCTCGTTTTGCCTGCGACGCATCTTTCCATAAAAGCGCCGCGGCGGATTCCGGTGAAATGACCGAGAACCATGAATTTTCGAGGACATGGATATGGTCGCCGACGCCAATGCCGAGCGCCCCGCCACTGGCCCCTTCACCGATAATCAGGCAGATGATCGGAACGCTCAACCCGGACATTTCAAACAGATTGCGCGCGATCGATTCAGCGATGCCCCTTTCTTCCGCTGCTTTTCCCGGATACGCGCCTTTTGTGTCGATGAAGCTGATAATCGGGCGTTTAAATTTTTCCGCCTGCTTCATCAGCCGCATTGCTTTCCGGTAGCCTTCCGGGTGTGGCATGCCGAAATTGCGGCGGATGTTTTCTTTTGTGTCTTTCCCCCGCTGCTGGCCGATCACGGTGACAGGAAGACCCTCAAATTTTGCGATCCCGCCGACAACCGCCCCGTCGTCGCCGTATACACGGTCGCCGTGGAGCTCAAGAAAATCGGTAAAAAGATATTGAATATAGTCCAATGATGTCGGCCGTTCGGGAAAACGCGCAATCTGGATTCTGTCCCACGGATCCATATTTTCGTAAATTTCCTCTTCCAGCCGGGAAAGCCTTGCTTCCAGTTTTTCAATCTCGCTTGACAAATCGACATCCGACTGTTTTGTAAAATCCTTTAGCTCGGCAATTTTGCGTTTCAGCTCAATGACCGGTTTTTCAAATTCAAGTTCATTCACCATTGTAGTTCACCTGCGTTTGTTGGTTGATGGATGTCCAGAATGCCTGCCAATGTTTTTTTCAGGTCATGGCGTTTCACAACCGCATCGAGCTGGCCGTGTTCAAGAAGAAATTCTGCAGTCTGGAAATCTTCAGGAAGTTCTTCGCGGATCGTCTGTTCAATGATGCGGCGGCCGGCAAAACCGATCAATGCGCCAGGCTCCGCAAGATTGATATCCCCGAGCGATGCAAAGCTTGCGGTCACGCCGCCTGTTGTCGGATGGGTCATCACGGTTACCGTTAACCCGCCGTGACGGCTGAACCTTTCGAGCGCTGCGCTCGTCTTCGCCATCTGCATTAAAGAATAGATCCCTTCCTGCATGCGGGCGCCCCCTGAGGCCGTGAAAATGATAAACGGCACATGGAGCCTGTCTGCTTCCTCGATGGCGCGCGTAATTTTTTCACCGACAACCGAGCCCATGCTGCCCATCCGGAATTGTGCATCCATGACACTAAGCACGACCGGCCTTTCCTGAATGTTGCCCTTACCTGTCAGTACCGCTTCATTCAAGTTTGTTTTTTTGCGGTCTTTTTCCAGTTTTTCAAGGTAACCCGGAAACGCAAGCGGGTTTTTGGAAACAAGCCCGCGGTCGAACTCTTCAAACGTTCCTTCATCCAGCAGGCTTTCCACCCTTTCATAAGCGGTCATTTGATAATGGTAGCCGCAATGGAGGCAGACTTTTAAATTCTTCTGCAGTTCTTTTGTATACATAATTTTGCCGCACTTCGGGCATTTTGACATGATCCCTTCAGGAACTTCCTGCTTTGTATGGTCTGAAGGGATAGTCGCATATTTTCGCTTTTTCGGTTTAGGAAAAAAATCTTTCAGCAAATCTTACCCCTCCTGTATCTGGCACCGGAACCACCGGGCAAGCCGGCGGTTTTTCTGCCGAAGTACCGGCAAATGGCGTTTTCCCGTACCGGCAAAAAGGCGGCTTTTTTTCCGGCATCTGATGCTTATTTGCCAATTTCGGAAAGCTGTTTCGTTTTTTCGCGGATTTCTTCCGGGCTCACCTGGATGCGGGCGACACCGGTTTCCATCGCCGCTTTTGCAACAGCTGCCGCAACCGCCGGCGCAACACGCGGATCAAACGGGCGCGGAATGACATAATCCGCATTCAGTTCATGTTCATCAATTAAACCGGCGATCGCGTGGACAGCGGCTTGTTTCATCTTTTCATTAATATGCGTGGCGCGCACATCCAATGCCCCCCTGAAAATACCCGGGAAGGCGAGGACATTGTTGACCTGGTTTGGAAAATCAGAGCGGCCTGTGCCGATGACTTTCGCGCCGGAAGCTTTGGCATCTTGCGGCATGATTTCCGGATTCGGATTGGCCATCGCAAAAATAATCGGGTCTTTTTTCATCGACTGCACCATTTCTTTTGTCAGTGCCCCCTCTACAGAAACGCCGATAAAAACATCCGCATCTTTGATTACATCCGCCAGGCTGCCTGCTGCTTTATCACGGTTTGTATATTTGGCCACTTCGGATTTCACCTTGTTCATTCCGAACGGGCGCCCTTCATAGATCGCCCCTTTAGAGTCGCACATAATAATATCGCGGACGCCAAAGTTGTAAAGCAGTTTGATAATCGCGATGCCGGCAGCGCCCGCGCCGCTTGCTACCACTTTAATTTCAGACATTTCTTTGCCAACGAGTTTTAAAGCGTTCACGAGCCCGGCAGCCGTTACAATCGCCGTCCCGTGCTGGTCATCGTGAAAAACAGGAATATTCATTTCCTTCTTCAATTTTTCTTCAATGACAAAGCAGTTCGGCGCGGCGATGTCCTCCAGATTCACGCCGCCGAAAACCGGTTCCAGCCGTTTCACCGTCTCCACGATTTCATCAATATCTGTCGTATCGAGGCAAATGGGAAAGGCATCGACGCCGGCAAAGCTTTTGAACAAAATCGCCTTGCCTTCCATGACCGGGAGTGCGGCTTCAGGGCCGATATTTCCAAGCCCGAGAACGGCGGTGCCGTCCGTTACGACCGCGACCATATTGCCTTTCATCGTATATTCATAGACCGTTTCCGGTTTGTCGTAGATCATTTTGCAAGGCTCAGCCACACCGGGCGAATAGGCCAGGCTCAGATCCTTTGCATTTTTGACGGTGACTTTTGACTTGGATTCCAATTTCCCTTTGTGTTCGCGGTGCATATGTAACGCTTCTTCCCGCAATGACATGAACCTCACTCCCCCGTTTTCACTGCACGATATGCGGTTTCTTACTCACAAGCCTATTAAACAATATAACATATTTAATCTAGAGAGAAAAACTTATTTCAATATGACATTTCCTTCACCAAGCAGTTCCGTAAGCTTTCCGAGGCATGCTTCCTCCGCCCGGACCCGGTTTTTTTCCGGAAGCCGGATCGTTTTCCGTTCCGCTTCATAATGAAGAATGACCGGCGAGTCCCCCGGAAAAGCGTCAAGCACCTGCTTCACTTGAACAAGCAGCATGCGGTCCTTTCCAGCCGGAATCTTTAAATATAACGTGGCACCGGTCGGCATGCTGCGGAACGGGCTGGCATCTTCGAGCGCCCGGGCAATCACCTGCTTTTTGCCGTTCCTGTTTTCAACATTTCCTTCCACGACCACAATCAACCCTTTTTGGCATAACGGGCTGTATTTTTTAAAGACATCCGGAAAAACAACACATTCTATCTCATCCGTTTCGTCACTCATGCGCAAAAATGCCATCAGGCTGCCTTGTTTTGTGCGGATCGTTCTTGTGTCCGTAATGCAGGCGCCAAACCGGATTTTTCTCATGCCGGGTTGAAGCTTGCTTACTGCAAGCACGCCGGCTTCGTCCCAACCCGGGCGGTACTGCCCGGCCGGATGCCCGGATAGATAGAGCCCCAAATATTGCTTTTCAAAGGCAAGCTTATCCATCAGTGAAATCGGCTCGGTTTCCACATAATTTGGTTCAATGCTGAACGCTTCATCCTCAAAGAACAGATCCGCCTGCCCGTCATCCGGCTTCATAATCTCCGCGTGCTCAAGGGCGACATCAATGCTGGCAAGCAAAACTGCTCTGTCTTTTCCAAACTCATCCATCGCGCCTGAGAATGCAAACGCCTCTAAAATTTTCCGGTTCAGCCCTTTCACCCGCAGGACAAGATCAAACAGGCTTTTAAACGGGCGCCGTTTTCTTTCTTTAAGCAGCTCTTTGATGGAGGCGTATCCGATCCCTTTTATCGCAGCAAGGCTATAACGGATGGCGCCGTTTTCCACGGTAAACGGATAATGGCTGTGCTGCACGGAAGGCGGCAAAACCCGGATCCCCATCTGCTGCGCTTCGCGAATATACTGGGCAATTTTATCCTCGTTGCCGATCACGCTCGTCAAAAGGCTTGCCATAAAATAGAGCGGGTAATGGGCTTTTAAATAGGCGAGCCGGCAAGCGAGCATGCTGTAAGCGACGGCATGGCTGCGGTTAAAACCATAATTGGCGAAGCGGACGATAAAATCATAAATAGTATTCGCCGTTTTTCTCTCATATCCTTTTTTTTGCGCGCCATTTATAAAATGCAGCCGCTGTTCGTCCAGGATTTCCCTTTTCTTTTTGCTGACGGCACGGCGGAGCAAATCCGCCTCCCCGAGTGAAAAGCCCGCCATCTTTGAAGCGATCTGCATAATTTGTTCCTGGTAGACAATCACACCGTATGTTTTTTCCAAAATCGGCTGGAGGTCGGGATGCGGATATTCGACCGGTTTCAACCCGTGTTTCCGCTCAATATAGGCCGGGATGTTTTCCATCGGCCCGGGCCGGTACAGCGCATTGACCGCGACAATGTCTTCAAATTCAGTCGGTTTAAGCCGCTCGAGCACTTTCCGCATGCCGTCCGACTCGAACTGGAAGATCCCGGTCGTATTGCCCGAACTAAAAAGGCGGAATGTCTGTGGATCATCGAGCGGTACATCCTGGAGGCGGATTTTTCTCCCCGTCCCCTTTTCAATCCCCGTGAGGATATGCTCAAGGATGGTTAAATTCCGCAAGCCGAGAAAATCCATTTTCAAAAGCCCGATTTCTTCGAGATGGTTCATCGGATACTGGGTTAAAAAGATGCCGTCATGCCCTTCCTGCACCGGGATGATTCCCGTAAGCGGTTCCCCACTGATAATGACGCCGGCTGCATGGGTCGAAACATGGCGCGGCAATCCTTCCAAAAGCAGGGCCGTTTCAAAAAGCTTGCGGTGCTGATCCGATTGGCCGATCCATTCCCGAAAGGCGCTTGATGCTTCATACGCTTTTTTAAGCGTCATGCCAGGCTGTGACGGGATGAAGCGCGACAACTGTTCAAGTTCTTTTGCGCTGAGACCGAATATCCGGGCTACATCCCGGGCTGCGGCTTTCGCAGCAAATGTGCCGAATGTAATGATCTGCGCGACATGCTGTCTGCCGTATTTTTCCGCAACGTAGCGAATCATCTCGTCCCGCTTGTGATCCGGAAAATCGCTGTCAATATCCGGCATGGAAATGCGCTCCGGATTTAAAAACCGTTCAAACAAAAGCCCGTATTGCACCGGATCGACGTCGGTAATATAAAGCGCGTATGCGACAAGGGAGCCGGCAGCGGAACCGCGCCCCGGCCCGGTAAGAATCCCGTGCTCCCTCGCATATTTCATAAAATCCCAGACAATAAGGAAATAGTCGCTGAACTGCATTTCCTGAATGATTTTTAATTCATACTCCAGCCGGTCTGTATACCGTTCTTCCAGATTCGGAACGCGTGCTGCAAGGCCTTTTCGGCATACTTCTTCTAAGAAGGCATCCGCCGTCTGCCCGCCCGGAACCGGAAATGCCGGCAGCAGCCGCTGTCCCGTTTTGATTTCCACAGAGCAGGCATCTGCAATTTTTTCCGTATTGGCCAAAGCTTCCGGGAAATCGGCAAAAAGCTGTTCCATTTCCTCTTGCGGCTTAAAGTCGTGCGTGCCGCTTTCCGGGCGCGGCCGGTTTTCATCCGTCAGTTTCACCCCGGCTTTGATCGCGCGCAACACTTCATGAGCAAAAGCATCTTCCTTTTTTAAGTATTTCACATTTGCGGCCGCCACTTCTGGGATACCCAGTTTTTCCGAGAGCGCGTGCATATCGGGAAGCACTTTCTTAGCTTGCACTGTCCCGTTGTTTTCAAGTGCAAGATAAAAGCTCGGCCCGAAAATGTCCCGGTATAAAACTGCAACCTCTTCTGCGCGCGCTTCATCTCCCCTAAGTAGCGCCTGTTCGATTTCCCCTTCAAGCCCCGGCGTAAAGGCGATCAGGCCGTCGCTGTAGGCGCGCAGCCATTTGATAAAAATGCCGGGTTCGGGCCTCGTCTGGATGGCACTTGAGATTTTCATCAAATGCCGGTAGCCGGTTTCGTTTTTGGCAAGCAACACAACCGGATAGGCTGTGTCAGGTTCAAACGAACTCATGATATCCGCTGTCATGCCGATAATGGGTTTAATGCCATTTTCGCGGCAAGCCTTGTAAAAAGGAAAGGCCCCGTACATCACATTGCGGTCCGTGATCGCAAGGGTGTCGTAATGAAGCGCTTTTGCGTACGCCGCCCATTCAGGGATGGAGATCGTACTTTCCAGCAGGCTGTAGGCCGTTTGGACCTGTAAATGGACAAAACGCATGGTAAACTGCCTCCTATTCGTACCTGTACATGATTCTTATTATACATGTTTTCACGCGAGCAAAAAAGAAGATACGTTCGATTTCATACAGGCATGCATTGTCCCATATATTGTTAGTAATGAAGAAAAGATGGGGATGGTTCGGTTGAGCGAAGGATTTTTTCCCGCATTTTTCAACAGCTATTTTATCGCATTCGGCGTAATGTTCGGCGGCGCCTTGATCGGGGGACTCGCTTCGTTCATTACCGGCGAGCCGCTTTTGACGGAAATTTCGAAGATTGCGCGTGACCTCCGCATCTGGGCGATCATTGCCGCCATCGGGGGGACGTTCGATACCGTTTACAGCTTTGAAAAAGGATTTTTGGAAAGCGAGACGATGGTATTGTTCAAGCAGCTGCTTTTAATTCTGTCGGCCATGGGCGGTGCCAAAACGGCCGCGCTCATTATTTCATGGATAACCCAGGAGAATGTGCTATGAGAATCCCGCCGCTTTACCGGAAACCGGGCTGGCAGCGGTTCATGGCCGGATTTATCGTGGGCGGGTGCATCTGCTGGCTGATTTTTCTGTACATGTTCGGTGTCATGCAGGAAAGGCAGGCGCAAATGATTGAACGGCAGGAAAAAACGATCCAGGATTTGCAACAGGAAAAGGCGATCTGGCAGGAAGACTATAAAAAGCTCAATCAAAAAAATGAAAAGCTCCTGACCATCCAGCGTATTGACGTGAAAATCAGCAACTACGAAAAATATGACATTCACGATTCACAAAGCATTTTTGAAGCAGAAGAGGATATTAAACATGACTTAAGCCCCTTGATTGCAAAAAATTTAAAAACCGCTTATTTGAACAAAGACTTGATCACCCGCATGCTTGAAAACAAAGTCATTAAAATCAACCACCGCCGCTATACTTTCGAAGTGCGGGACATTTTGTTTTACTCTGTTGTCCGCGTCCACCTGAATTTAAAGCTGGCAGACTAAAAGAAGGCAAATCCGCTTTTCCGGCGGTTCTGCCTTCTTTTTTTACCCTTCCTTGCAGAGCGCGATTAATTCCTTTTTTACCGCCTCTGCCGTTTCCCACGAATACGCGTTGGCCCCGGCAGCAAGCGGATGCCCGCCGCCGCCGTATTTGCGGGCCAGCTCATTGATGGCAGGGCCTTTGGAGCGGAAACGGAGGCGGATTTGGCCTTCTTCTTCGATAAAGAAGCACCAGGCTTTAAGCCCTTTAATATCGCCGAGCGTGGTGACAAGCTGGGAGGCTTCGCGCACCGTTACGCCGAATTTTTCAATCAGTTCTTTTTTCAGCACGACGATGGCCGCCCCGTGCTCAAGAATGTCCAGGTTCTGGTATATATACCCTTGCAGCCTGGCCACACTTGGTTCAATCTCGTACATCTTGTTAAAGAGCGCTGTCCGGTCAAAATGGTAATGGATCAGTTCTCCGGCATAGTCAAATGTTTTTTCCGTCGCACTCGGATACAAAAACCGGCCTGTATCCCCGACAATGCCGGCAAACAGCAGCCTTGCCGCGGCATCTGTCATCCTAAGCCCTTCTTCTTTCCCCGATAAGTAAAACTCATAAATCATTTCGCTGACAGAGGACGCGTCTTCATCGACCCACTGCAAATCCCCGTAAGCATCATGGTTCGGGTGATGGTCGATTTTGATCAGCCTTTCCCCCAGATGGAAACGCTGGTCGCTGATCCGCTCGCGGTTCGCGGTATCACAAACGATGACAAGCGCCCCGCGGTACGTTTCATCGGAAATCCTGTCCATCCTATTCAAGTAGGCGAGGTCCGGTTCATCATCGCCCACGATGTAAATGTTTTTATCCGGAAAAGACGCCTTCAATATTTCCGCAAGTCCCCCCTGCGATCCATATGCATCCGGATCAGGCCGGACATGGCGGTGGATGATGATCGTGTCAAAAAGCTTGATCGTCTGTAAAATTTTTGTTTTCATCTTACTCCCCGTTTCTCTGGCAAGTTCTTTTTTCATTTTGTAAAATAGAAGAAAATACTGACAACCCGATTTGGAGGTGCACGATGCCGATCCTTGCCGTTTTGATTCTCGCATCCCTTTGCGCGTATGTATATTTTAAACTAAAATACATCCGCAGCCTTTTGGCGATGGAAAAAAAGGTGTTCTCTGCCAAAGCCAATATGGCGCTCGGTTCGTTTATTTTTTTGTTCGGCGTGAATGAATTGTTTCTGTTTCACACTGCCATCACCTTTGTGATTGCAGCCATTTTTATCGCGCTCGGGCTGTTCAATATCGCAGGTGGTTTCAAAAGACTGCAGTTTTACCGGCCCGAAATGCAGAAAGAAAGAAACGAATCGCGGCGCACACTGTAAAAAGGAGTGGGCACGTACCGTTATCTTTCAATCAGTTGGCACATCAGCAGGGCTTTACCGACAAGGCTGCCTTGGTTGAAGACTTCGACATCAATTTTGGCAAATTTCCGGCCGGAATCGAGAATTTTCGGTACAATCCGGATCATACTTTCGAGCTGGACCGGTTTGATAAAATAGACCGTTAAACTTTCGATGATCATTTCGCCTTTTTTTCTGGAGCGCAAAAAGCGGTTGGTCGTTTCGTGCACGAGTGTGGTGAACACACCGTATGAAATCGTCCCTAAAGGGTTGGTCATTTGCGGTGTCACTTCAAACTGGTAATCATCCGGGTCTTCCGTTTTAGCTGATGATGCATCGAGCTGGGTCGTGACGATATTGTCGATCGTTTCCCCGACTTGCGGCTGGCGCTGTGTCATTTGCAGCTCCTTTAAGACGTCCTGGCGGCTGACAATCCCCCTCAGCCGGTTAAAATCGTCGGTCACCGGCAAGATTTCGATCCCTTCCCAGACCATCATATGGGCAACAGATGTGACGCTTGTTTTTTCGCTGACCGTAATCGGATTTTTCGTCATCACTTTCTCGATGCTTAAGTGCGTGTCGGTTTCCATCACGTCTTTTGAAGTAATGATACCCGCCACCTTTAAATTGCGGTCGACAACAGGAAAGCGCGAGTGGCCTGTTTCCCGTTTTTTGCGGTACCAGTCCTGGACCATGTCCGTTGTATTCAAATAAGCCGTTTTTTCGATCGGTGTTAAAATATCTTCAACGAGAATAATTTCTTTTTTGATCAGCTGGTCATAGACAGCACGGTTAATCATCGTCGCAACGGTAAACGTGTCGTAGCTCGTCGAGATGATCGGCAGCGCTTTTTCATCCGCAATTTTTTTTACATAATCTTTCGTATCAAATCCGCCGGTGATCAAAACGGCAGCTCCTGACCTTAACGCCAGTTCATGCGCGTCCGTGCGGTTTCCGACAATGAGCAGGCTCCCCGGATCCGTATACTTCGACATCGCCTCAAGCTCCATGGCGCCGATCACGAATTTTGTAAGCGTTTTATGCAAGCCGGATTTTCCGCCCAGCACCTGGCCGTCGATAATATTGACGACTTCCGAAAAGGTCAGCTTTTCAATGTTCTCTTTTTTCTTCTGCTCAATCCGGATGGTGCCGACCCGTTCAATCGTGCTGACATACCCTTTTATTTCAGCATCTTTAATGGCGCGGTAGGCGGTCCCTTCACTGACATTCAGCGCTTTTGCAATCTGGCGGACGGATATTTTTTCCCCGACCGGCAGCTCATTGATATATTGTAAAATCTGTTCGTGCTTTGTCGCCATTTTTTCACCTTCTTTCCGTTTTTGTCCGCTTTCAAGGAATATGTATGGAGCAATCTGTATATTTCTATTATAGATGGAAAAAGGGGGAAAGGGCAATCAGGCACCTTTATCTTTCCATCATGGAAAAGGGGAAGTGCGGCCGGCACTTTTTCAGCACATGCCGGCTGCAAGCGAACCCCTGTATTTACCAATCTTGCGCGTCTATTACAATTCGATCGCATCTCCGGCTTTCATAATTTTACCGTTTACGCCGTCGAGCAAATCGATAAATTTCTGCGGATCCTGCTGAATGAGCGGGAACGTATTGTAATGGATCGGCACGACCGTTTTCGCCTGCAAAAATGTTGCCGCCACTGCTGCGTCTTCCGGTCCCATCGTGAAGTTGTCGCCGATCGGAAGAAATGCAAGATCAATCGGATGGCGTTCGCCGATTAATTTCATATCCGAGAACAGCCCGGTATCACCGGCGTGGTAGATCGTTTTCCCTTCCGCCATCAGCAAAACGCCCGTCGGCATCCCGAGGTAAACGATTTCTTTCTTTTCGTCATCCACAACCGCCGAGCCGTGGAACGCCTGGGTAAGCTTCACTTTCCCGAAATCAAACTGGTACGAGCCACCGATATGGAGCGGATGCGTATTCAACCCTTTCCAGGCAAAGTAATTTGCGATTTCATTATTGGCAATAATAAGCGCATTCTTTTTGCGGGCAAGCGTTTCTGTATCCCCGATATGATCGCCGTGCCCATGTGTGAGAATAATCACATCCGGGCTTTCTTCCTCCACTTTCAGGTCTGTCTGGCTGTTGCCGGTAATAAATGGATCAAAGAGTATCGTTTTGCCCTCCGTTTCCACTTTTACAATCGAATGGCCGTGAAAAGAAACTTTCATCAACATATCACTCCTTTTAAAAATTTGTACGGCTTTGGGCCACTTTCATTATATTATTTCTTTGTCCCGTAATCCTGCCTCGCGCTTCACCTGTAGCATCTTAACTTGTTTTTTGCTATGCTAGTAACGTCTGATAAGGAGATGAATGGAATGAATAAGCGTTTAGCAAGTGTGGCGGCGTGGCTGAAAGCGGAAAAGACCGATGCCGCTTTTATTACATCGCCCGACAATGTCTTTTATTTGAGCGGTTACCGCAGCGACCCACACGAAAGGCTGCTCGGCATTTGCGTATTCCAGGAAAAAGAGCCGTTTCTCGTCTGCCCGGCAATGGAGGCGTATGACGCGAAAAAAGCCGGCTGGGAATATGACATTCTCGGCATCCAGGATACGGATAACGCGTGGGATTTGGTTGCGGAAGAAATACGCGGGCGAATCGGTGATGTCCATACGTTAGCGATTGAAAAAGAGCATTTGAACGTGGAACGGTTCGAAGCGCTGAAAGAACGGTTTGGCGGCGCCCGCTTTACCGCTGCTGAAGAAAAACTGCGCATGATGCGCCTTATTAAAGATGAGCATGAACGGAAGATTTTAAGGGAAGCGGCTGCTTTTGCCGACCTGGCCGTTGAAACGGGCATCCGCGAAATTAAAGAAGGGAAAACCGAACTTGAAATCGTGGCAGCCATTGAATTTGCAATGAAAGAAAAAGGGATTTCAGAAATGAGCTTCGCCACCACCGTCCTCTCAGGTGCGAAGGCGGCTTCCCCGCACGGCGTCCCCGGCCTTGACAAGATCGAAAAAGGGAATTTTGTCCTATTTGACCTTGGCGTTGTGCATCAAGGCTACTGTTCCGATATTACAAGGACGGTCGCATTCGGGGGGCTTAACGAAGAGCAAACCCGGATTTACGAAACGGTATTAAAAGCGGAAGAAGCGGCCGTTGCGGCAGCAAAACCGGGGGTAAAGGCAAAAGAGCTCGACTTGATTGCACGCCGCATCATTGAAGACGCGGGATACGGCGAATATTTTACACACCGGCTCGGCCACGGCCTCGGGATCAGCATCCACGAATATCCTTCTGTCACCCATACGAATGAGCTGGTGCTTGAAGAAGGGATGGTCTTCACGATCGAACCGGGGATATACGTGCCAGGGGTTGCCGGCGTCCGGATTGAAGATGACGTCTGCATTACAAAAACGGGTGCCGAAGTGCTGACAAAGTACCCGAAAGCCTTGCAATATGTTTAAAAAAGAAGCACAAGCGGCTTTCATGCTGCTTGTGCTTCTTTTTTTGTTCCGGCAATTCTTGCAGCCGGCTTTTCAAAACTTATTTTAAAAGCGTTTTCACATCTGTATAGGAGAGCCCGAGTGAATCGGCCACCGCTTGATATGTCACATGTCCTGACAGCGTATTGACCCCTTTTAACAGCGCTTCATTTTCCAAAACCGCTTTCTCATACCCCTTATTGGCAATTTGCACCGCGTACGGCACCGTCACATTGGTAAGGGCAATCGTCGATGTGCGGGCAACCGCGCCCGGAATATTTGCGACTGCATAATGGACGACATCATGCTTGATATAAACCGGATCATCATGTGTCGTGGCACGGTCTGTCGTTTCAAAACTGCCACCCTGGTCAATCGCAATATCCACGACAACAGAGCCCGGCTGCATCGCTTTGATCATCTCTTCCGTTACCAGTTTTGGCGCTTTTGCACCCGGGATCAGAACGGATCCGATGACAAGGTCCGCATCACGCACTGCTTCCGCAATATTGTATGGATTCGACATCAAGGTTGTAATTTTGCTGCCGAAAATGTCATCAAGCTGGCGCAAGCGATCCGGATTCAATTCGACAACGGTCACATCCGCCCCAAGGCCGATCGCGACTTTTGCCGCATTCGTTCCGGCAACCCCGCCGCCGATAATCGTAATCTTGCCTCTTTTGACGCCCGGTACGCCGGAAAGCAGGATCCCTTTTCCACCGTTATTTTTTTCAAGAAACTGTGCGCCAATCTGCGGCGCCATTCTGCCCGCCACCTCGCTCATCGGCGTCAGAAGCGGCAGCGAACGGTTGGCAAGCTGCACGGTTTCATAAGCAATGCCGGTCACTTTCTTTTTCAGCAGTTCTTCCGTAAGCTTTGGTGCTGCAGCAAGATGCAAATATGTAAATAAAATCATGCCTTCACGGAAATAGCGGTACTCGCTTTCGATCGGCTCCTTCACTTTCATAACCATTTCAAAAGACCACGCCTCACGAGCGGTCTCAACGATCCGGGCACCGGCTTTTACATATTCTTCATCACTAAACCCCGATGCAAGGCCCGCATTCTTTTCAATAAAAACTTCATGCCCCGCTTTGGTCAGGGTCACAACGCCGGCCGGGGTCATGGCCACACGGCTTTCATTGTTTTTAATTTCTTTTGGTACGCCAATTCGCATAGAAAGTTCCTCCTCTTGTTCGTGTTTTGCAATCCGTTTTCTTATTATTGTAAGAAAACATATCAAACGGTTGAAAACTTTCTTAAACATCTTTAGTGTAGCAAAAATTCCCTCTTTTTCCTATGCTTTTTTTGCAAATTTCTTATTCGCGCCCGGGAACGGGATAGCGTTTTTATTTTTCCTGGCTTCCGCCCTTTTTGATTAAAAAATAGATCGCCAGGTTTTTTCATTTTTCGCACACAAACCCGGAAAATTCTAGTAAAATAGACATGAAAGGCAGGCAGTTTATAAAGGAGATGAAAGAAGATGGGCACACAATACCGGAATATTTTAGTAGCGGTAGATGGCTCCAAAGAAGCCGACTGGGCTTTTACGAAAGCGGTTGAAATCGCCAAACGGAATGGGGCCGAATTATCGGTTGTCCATGTGGTCGATAACCGAGCACTCGCCACTTTGACCCCGATTGATTCAACGCTCTATGAGCAAAACGAAAAATTTGGGGATGAACTGTTAAGCAATTATAAAGACCGCGCCGCAGAAAAAGGGATCAAAGTCCAGACGATCATCCAGCTCGGCTCTCCAAAACTTCAAATCACAAAAAATGTCGCGCCGAAAGTGCATGCGGATTTAATTGTGTGCGGCGCAACCGGTTTAAACGCGGTGGAAAGGCTCCTGATCGGAAGCGTTTCCGAACATATTGTCCGCACTTCCCCCTGCGATGTGCTTGTCGTGAGAACGCCTAAGGAAGAAGAAGGCAAAGGGGAAAATTAAGCAAAAACCAGCCTTTTACGGGCTGGTTTTTTAACGGCCGCTTTTTTCTGTTAAAAACCGGTATTGATAATATTTCTCCGCAATTTCACAAACCCTTTTAGAAAAATAGTAGTTTGTAAGAGCCCCGATGGCCATCCCGGCCCAGCTGTTTTCTCCCCGCTTTTTCGGCCGGAGCAGCGCCAGAAAAGCGAGTTTGCCGGCATGCCCGATTGCCCCCGGCCACAAATACCGGTGGAATAACTTATCGTTTCCCACATAGAAGCCGGTCTCGCGCGCTTCCAGTTCATCCATCAATTCTTCCCAGAGCGCATATTTCACCATGTCCGGGGCAGCGGCCATCAGCACCATTTTCAGCGCCGCCACGAGTTCGCCGGGCGTTTTTGTTTCAAATCCGTAAGCTGCACCGGTGAGCTGGACCGCCCGGAGATTCACAGCCAGCAGGAAAAACGGATCCGCCGCGGCAAAAACAGCTTTCCCCGTCCCGCTCAATGCTCCTTCGAAGAGTGAGAAACGGCGGTATTTTGCCTGCTGCCGCGCCGCAATAAACCCTGCCTGGTCGATGGTAAGCTTCCTCATATCGGGAATCGTTGCAACAGAACTGTCAAAAAGCCGCCCCGCAGCAAGTATTTTTTCGATTTCATGCCCGTAAGGCAGATTTTCATCGGCAAATGAACAGATTTGAAACAAAACAGCATCTATTTTTTCATGAATATTTTCGAGCGCCTCATCCGGAAAATGGGCAAAGAGCGCATCCAGTTTTTGCTTGCGCCCGTCCCCTTCTTTTCCGGCCGTTTTTAGCTTCTCCGCCCAGTCGTTGATTTCATCCAGTACAATTTTTTCCCTGCCTGTCCATTCCGCCATTTTCAATCCGCTCCCTAACGCTGTTTTACAGCCATTATATCATAAAGTTCATGGACGGCTGTTCGTTTATGCCATGCCAAAGTGACCCTGAAACAATTTATTCGGGCACGGGCAGCAGGAAAGCAAACTGTCGGCGCCAGCCGTTAAGATTCCGCGGTCATGAAGAGAGCCGGACAACATCGCGTGCGATCATCAGCTCTTCGTTTGTCGGGATAACGAGCACTTTTACAGGGGAATGCGGATAATTGATAAACGCTTCCGTCCCGCGGATCTGGTTCAAGGTCGGGTCCCAGTAAATGCCCATAAATTCCAGTCCCGTTAAAATTCTTGCGCGGATGGCATCGCTGTTTTCCCCGATGCCAGCCGTGAAAATAATCGCATCGACGCCGGCCATTTTTGCCGCATACGACCCGATGTATTTATGGATGCGGCTTGCAAAAATGTCAAGCGCCAGTTCAGCCCGCTTGTTCCGCTCGAGTTCCGCCGCCACCTGGATATCGCGCAAATCGCTGGAAACGCCCGAAATGCCGAGAAGCCCGGATTCTTTGTTTAACACTTCGAGCACTTCTTCTGCCGTTTTGCCTGTCTTCTCCATAATAAACGGGATCAGTGCGGGGTCGATATTGCCGGAGCGCGTGCCCATCGTCACGCCGGCCAATGGCGTAAAGCCCATGGACGTATCGATTGACCGGCCGCCCTGGATCGCCGCAATGCTTGCCCCGTTGCCCAAATGGCATGAAATCAGGCGCAGCTGTTCAATTGGCCTGCCGAGCAGCTCAGCGGCACGCATCGCCACATATTTATGGGAAGTGCCATGAAACCCGTATTTGCGGATCCGGTATTTTTCGTAGTATGCATAGGGGAGGCTGTATAAGAAAGCACTTTCCGGCATCGTTTGGTGGAAAGCGGTATCAAACACGGCCACTTGAACCACATCCGGCAGCACGGCACGGAACGCCCGGATCCCCGTTGCGTTCGCCCGGTTATGAAGCGGCGCGAGTTCCGCCAAATCTTCAATTTGCGCGAGCACCTGGTCATTGACGACAGCAGAATCATTGAAAATTTCGCCGCCGTGCACAACCCGGTGGCCCACGCCTTCTATTTCATCCAAAGACCGGATAATGCCGGTTTCCGTTAATTTTTTTAATAAAAACTGTACAGCAATTTCATGGTTCGGAATATCGGTAATTTCCTTCACCCTGTCCCCGTTTACCGTAATGGAAAACAAGGCATCGTTTAACCCGATCCGTTCAATCAGGCCTTTCGTTATAACGCTTTCATTCGGCATCTCAAATAATTGAAATTTTAAGGAGGAGCTCCCCGCATTAATTGCCATAATTTTTGCCATTGCTCGTCTTCCCTTCGCAAAATCAAATGAACCCTTTTATTTTTTTAAAATAGTGATCTCATTTTCTCATTTTGCCATTCTATCCGACTTTTTTCAACCGGTTTTTGGTTCCGTCTCCCGGGAACATATAAAATGATACCATAAAAAAACAAACAAATGGGGGCCGGAACGCAATTTCCTGCTTTCCAGCCCCCATTTTTCCCAATTCGTCAAATTTTGCCGCTTTGGATATTTTCTTTGCACCAGGCGTCAATCTTTGCCATCAGCTGCCTTAGCGCCCCCTCGTTAGACAGGGACGGGAGCGACGCCAGCAGCACTTGTTCCGGTGCTTTTACGCCTTCCGCTTTCTTGCGGATGACAAAAATGCTTTTGGCAGCCTGTTCGTTTTTGAAGATGGTCATCGGCAATTGCAAAATCGCCTGGATATCCGCTTCTTCTTTTAAAAACTGGCGAAGTTTCGGGGCTTCTTTTGTTTCAAATAATCCGTTTGGGATGAGAAAAAACAAAAATCCGCCCGGGCGTGCCGCTCTCAGGCTTTGCTCGATAAACAAATGATGGGCGTACGAATGCCCTTCATCTGCCTTCAGCTTGTAATCCGCGGCATCCGCATCATTCGGATAGTATCCAACCGGCAAATCGCAAACAACAACATCGACAGGGTCAATGAACAATTGGGACAGGGCATCCTGTGTAAACAGTTCGATTTCATGGTGCAGAAGGTTTGCCCCCGTGTATGCGAGCCGGATCAGCACATCATCGATATCCACGCCGTAAGCGGTGATGTTTTTCCCGCTAAGCTGGTTCAAAATGGTCGCAAGCAAATTGCCGGTGCCCACCGCAGGGTCCAAAATTGAAAACGCACTGGTATCTTCTGTAAACTTGCCGATAAAGTAGCTCATCAATAGACCGATCGAATCCGGTGTCATTTGATGGTTTGCCTGGACGTTTGCTTTCATCCCCTTCAGAATGGCGAGCTGGTAGGCTTTCCGGATCTGCTCGCGGGTAAAATCCTCGAGGCGGACCGTTCCGTATAGGTTTTCAAGGCGGTTTTCATCACGCGCACCGATCCCATTTTGGCGGATGCTTCCGCTGAATAAGTTTTCCCCGGTCATCGCCACAGCTTCCAGGTACGGAACAGAGAGGCGGTTTTCTAAAATTTGTGCAGATTCGTTCAAAATGTTAAAAAGGGTTTCAACAGGAGAGTCCGACATTCATTCTCCTCCTTCGTATTCTTCTTCCATATAAAATCCCCGATGGAGATCGGGGATTTTATCGAGTATAGCAAGTGCTCTTCGCTTTTCTTGACGCTTTCAGATACCTGTTTTACTCTGCATCTTTTGCGGCTTGCAATGCTTTTTCGTAGTCAGGATGGTTGGTGCCTTCGCTTACATATTCCACATATGTAACCGTATCATTGGAATCTACGACAAATACGGCGCGGGCAAGCAGGCGAAGTTCTTTCATCACAACCCCGTAAGCTTTGCCGAATGACAGGTCGCGGTGGTCGGACAACACTTTTACATGGTCAAGCCCGGATGCCGCACACCATCTTTTTTGCGCAAAAGGCAGGTCACAGGAAAAAGTATAAACGTTGACTTCTTTCCCGAGTTTTGCCGCTTCTTCGTTAAAACGGCGCGTCTGTGCATCACAAACACCGGTATCAATCGACGGGACAACGCTGAAGATGCGGACGCCGCCTTTTGTATCCGAAAATGTCACCTCATTCAAATCATTATCCAGAACCGTAAAGTCCGGTGCCTTATCGCCGACTTTCACTTCTGTCCCTTCCAATGTGACTGGATTACCTTTAAATGTAACCGAAGCCATGAGATACCCTCCTTATTTTTACCGGGGCTTTCAATCCCCCGTTTTTCAACTGTGCTCATACCCTATCATAATGGACAACGAAAAAAATTTCCAATTTAAAACCCGCGAATCATGCGGGTTGTTAAAAATCAAGATCCTGTTTTTGCTGGTTGGCCGGCTGTTGCCCGCCATTTTGGCCGCCTGCATTTTGGCCGTTTTGTTTCAGCATGCCCTGGATTTTTTCGACAACGCCCGGCGCGACATCCATAATTTTTTCAATCAAATGTGTGTTTTGGTCCAGGTGCAGCATTTTCACGCCTTGTGCGCCAACAACCAAAAAGGCAATCGGCATAATCGAGACACCGCCGCCGCTGCCGCCCCCGAAAGGCAGCTCTGCCGGACGGGATTCACCGCTGCCGCCGGATCCGGATGGCCCGTTAAATTGGCTTCCGCCTGCCGCAAACCCAAAACCGACTTTGGATACGGTTAAAATGACGCTTCCATCCGGCGTTTCCACCGGATCCCCGATAATCGTATTTACGTCAATCATTTCTTTTAAATTTTCCATTGCGGCCGTCATCAGGCCTTCAATCGGATGTGAACCCATTGTTGTTTCCTCCTGTCATTCGTTTCTGCCGGGATTTAAGCATGCCGGCCGTTTTCTGATTCGGAAACCGGTTTAAGCGCGATTTCCGCTTTTCCTCCCCGCCAGTATTTCAACACTTTAAATGCGGCCAGTATAGCTTTCCCAATCTGGATTTTCACCATACATTTTAACTGCGTTTCAGAAACCGGATTTTGGAAAAAGGGTGTAACAGAGAGGACAGGATCCGTTTTTACCCGCAGATTTGTGGTTATGAGGCTTAGTATTCCCCCTTTTACCGCCCAAATACTTCCGGCGGCAATTCCCGTCCACGCGGCGTCATGCAGCCCGATTGCTGTATGCCATTCGAATTTTCTCAACTGGACACTGCGGATGAACTTGCCTACAATCGCCTTTAAACCGATGACGCGCTCCGCAATTTGTTTCACATCTTCAATCCGCTGTTCGAGCACATCCGGCGTAATGCTCCTTTCATACTCTGCATGTTTTGTCTCTTTTTCATATACGACGCCGGGTTTTTTCCTGTCCACTTTCACTGCCGGGATTTTCACGGTATAGCGGATGATGCCCCAAACCCTGATTTGAATAAAAATTTTATCATCATCCCGGCGGTGCCCGTATTCAATGAGGACGGACAGGGAAGAGAACCATACAATCGCAGTGATTGCGGCAAGTGCGAAAAACGCGGATAGCCACCATATCATTTCCATCATCAGCCTTTTTTGCAACCATTATCGCCAACAGGGCAAAAAAATAAACCTGCCCTTAAGCAGGTTCATAATAAGGATAGACCGGTTCATGGGACCGTTCATGAATGACGGCCGTATCGGCAAACAAATCGTGCACCCCTTGTTTTTTCGGCGTAAATGCAACGACAATATAGATGACCGCAATCTTGACACAAACATAACGGACGATCCATTCCCGGAATAAAACGGTGCTCCATTTCAGCGGCCCGGGATGGTTCAGCGGCACAACCCTGAGGCCAAACACCATTTTCCCAAGCGTCTGGCCGAAAAACTTCGTCATTAGAACGAAATAACCGTAAAATACAAGGGCTGATGCGATCGTAATCGGCGAGTAAATTTTTTCGTCTGTAAGGGACAGTCCGGAAAGCCGGAAAATGGGATGGATGACCAGCCACTTTACACTTGCCACAACAAGCAGATCAAGCAAATAGGCCCAAAACCGCATCCAAAACCCGGCATAACGGGCCCCGGACAACTCCCCGCGGTTTTGTTCCGTCCCAGGGTTTACCGCCTCAGGCATTTGGTTTTCGTTTGAATTCACTCAAGTTCCCCCCTTATTCAGCCCCGGAATACAGGTACATCAGGCGCGGGGCGTTCGATTGCGACAGTAAACGTGCGAGCCCTGAGGCTTCTGCTTCTTTGCCGAGAATTTTTTGCGCTGAAGCGGAAAACAGCGACCCAAACCCGTCGCTTGATTCATATTCCACAACCTGTGCTTTTCCGAGATGAAGATCTTTTTTCATCGCTGCAATGGTGTCGTCTAGGTAACCGTATTTGTCAATCAAATGCAAATCGAGCGCCTGCCTGCCGTCGTATACACGCCCGTCCGCAATTTTGCGTACCTGTTCTTTCGGGATGTGGCGCCCTTCGGAGATGACTTTGACAAAACCGTTGTACGAATTGTTGACCATTTTCTGCAGCATTTCTTTTTCGCTCTTCGTCATGTCCCGGTAAGGGCTCATAATGTCTTTATACTCCCCGCTTTTGATAACCGGAAAATCAATGCCGTATTTTTTGGCAAGCTTCCCGTAGTTCACGCTTTCCATGATGACCCCGAGCGACCCGGTCAAGGTTTCCGGGCTTGCAAATATTTTATCGGCCGGCGTTGAAATGTAATATGCACCGGATGCGCAAGTCGGCCCCATGGACACATAAATTTTCTTCTTCGTATCTTTTTTTATTTCCATCAGGCGGTGATGGATTTCCGCCGACTCGGCCACCCCGCCGCCCGGCGAATTTATATGTAAAATGATGCCTTTTACATCGCGGTCTTTTTTCGCCTCATCCAGTTCTTCCAAAAAACTTTGATGGTTATATTCACCGGTATCCAGCAGGGATGGTGACGCGCCGGTATCCTGAATCGTCCCGTTCACATTCAAAACGACGATTTTCTTTGATTCATTCCCATCCTGCAATACATTTTCGGAAACATCCCCTTCCCCCGCTTCCACCGTCTCTTTAAAGATTTTGGAAAAGTTGGTTGGTGCCGCCATGCTCGCCAGGTTCACAATAATGGAAACGACGAACAGCCCGCCTGCCAAAGCAAGCGCTCCCCATCTTTTTTTGTTCATGCCAACATTTCATCCTTCCACTTTTTTGGTTTTCTTCTATTCTACTTGAAGATCCGGGACTTTAAAACAAAAAGCCGGGAATTTTTTTGAAAAAAATGTCCGGCTTTTGTTTCTTATCTATTCCATTCCTGCTGCCTGAGCTCGACACGGCGGATTTTGCCGGAGGCCGTTTTTGGCAATTCCTTGATAAATTCAATCGCACGCGGGTATTTATACGGCGCGGTCAATTGTTTTACGTGGTTTTGCAGTTCTTTTACAAGCCCTGGCAAATTCTCGCTGATGCCATCTTTTAAAACGACAAAAGCTTTCACAATGCTGCCGCGGATTTCGTGCGGGCTTGCGACAACGGCACATTCTTTCACATACGGATGCTTGACGAGGGCATCTTCGACCTCAAACGGCCCGATCGTATAGCCGGAAGAAATAATGATATCATCCCGCCTGCCTTCAAACCAGAAATAACCGTCCTCATCTTTTCTTGCCCTATCCCCTGTAATGAAGTAATCGCCGCGGTATTGCTTGGCCGTGCGCTCCGGCTCTTTATAATAGCCTTTAAAAAGCGCAGGCGTGTCTCTATGGACGGCAATGTCGCCGGTTTCGCCCGGTTTGCACGGCTTCCCGTCATCATTTACGATTTCGACTTCATTTCCGGGGAACGGTTTGCCCATTGAACCCGGTCGCAACGGGGTATCAAGGGAAAAGCCGACGAGCAGCGTGCTTTCCGTCTGGCCGTAACCGTCGCGGATCGTGAGGCCGAAATGGTTTTGGAAAACATCCATGACTTCGCGGTTCAGCGGTTCCCCGGCTGAGACCGCGCTCCTTAAGCTTTTCAGATGATAATGGGACAAGTCATCCACTTTTGCCATTAAACGGTATTCAGTCGGTGTGCAGCAGAGCACATTGATTTCATATTCATCCAAAAGGGACAAATATTTTTTAGGATCAAAACGGCCGTTGTAAACAAACCCGATTGCGCCTGAACCGAGAACGGAAAGGAACGGGCTCCATACCCATTTTTGCCATCCCGGTGCGGCCGTCGCCCAAACGCGGTCGCCTTCCTGAATGCCAAGCCAGTTCGGGGCAGCCGTGCGCAAATGGGCATATCCCCAGCTGTGTGTATGGATGACACCTTTCGGATTGCCGGTTGTCCCGGAAGTATAAGACAAAATTGCAATATCATCTTTTGACGTTTTGGCGATTTCCAGTTCACAAGGCGCTGCTTTTTTCTTTTCATCCAGAAACGCCCATCCCTGTTCCGGTTCCCCGATTACGAATTTTTTCAAATTTTCAATGCCGCGGACATCTTTAAACTGTGCGGTGCATGAATAATGGGCGACAACGCCTTTTACATCCCCTGCTTCGATGCGGTAGTCGAGGTCTTTTGTCCGCAGCATTTCCGAGGCCGGCAAAAGGACGATGCCGCATTTCATTGCAGCGAGATACACTTCGTATGCTTCTACAATGCGCGGAACCATGACAAGTATGATATCTCCCTTTTTCAGCCCGTTTTCCAAAAAGACATGGCCGGTCCGGTTTGCATTTTCAATTAATTCTTTATATGTGACTTCTCTGTGCATGCCTTCTTTGTCTTCCCAAATCAGCGCAACCTTGTGCGGGTCCCGGGCATATTTCTCAATTTCTTCGGTTATATTGTATGTTTGTGGCGCAATCAGGTCACTACGATGCAAGCGAATCGCCTCCAGAATTTTTTAGTACCTCATTATTATACCTGATATTAAAAAAATATGATACAGATTTACCCCAAAAACAAGAAGAAGCGGACCCCGCTTCAGGCCCGCTTCTTTATCCATTCTTCATTCAGTTATCGGGAAGTACCGCCTAATTGTTGTTCAGCCATCGAAACAAGGCGTTTCGTGATTTCGCCGCCGACAGACCCGTTTGCGCGGGAAGTCGTATCAGCACCAAGGTTTACGCCAAATTCCTGAGCGATTTCGTATTTCATTTGGTCCAGCGCTTGTTCAGCACCGCTTACAAGCAATTGGTTGCTGTTGTTGCTTTGTGCCATGTGTCTCACCTCCTTGTGAGTATAGATTGCGCATAAACACATGGCATCATGTTGTAAGTTTATTGGCGGTGCTGCCAGTTACTGGATTTTATAACAGCCCGGAAAAGTCTTCTTCCTGCGCCGTTTCATTTGGTGTAATAAAGACGTCCTCCGTATTTTGCACCGCTTCTTCAATCAATGGTTCCAGTTCGAGGCGGCTTTCGTAAAGACGCGCAAGCTCGAGTTTCGGCCGCGTTTTCGGCGAAGGCGGCGTGAAAATCGTGCAGCAGTCTTCATACGGAAGGCTTGAGATGTCGTAAGTGCCGATTTTTTGGGCAATATCAATAATGTCCAGCTTATCCATTGAAACAAGCGGCCGCAACACCGGTGTCGTTGTTACGTCATTGATTGCAACCATGCTGTCGAGCGTCTGGCTGGCAACCTGGCCGAGGCTTTCGCCGGTTACAATCGCAAGCCCGTTATGGATTTTACGGAGCCGGTCGGTAATCTCAAGCATTACCCTTCTTTGCACGGTCATCGAATAGCCTTCCGGAACCCCTTTATGGATCGTCTCCTGGATTTTTGTAAAGGGGACAATATGCACTTTCATGGAGCCGCTGTAGGCGGAAATTTTTTGCGCAAGGTCAAGCGCTTTTTGCTTTGCACGCGGGCTTGTAAACGGCGGGCTGTGGAAATGGACCGCTTCCACTTTCACGCCGCGTTTCATCGCGAGGTATCCTGCAACCGGGCTGTCAATACCGCCCGAAAGCATGAGCATCGCTTTGCCAGACGCACCGACAGGAAGCCCGCCGGATCCTTTTATCACTTCAGTGGACAAATAGACGCCGTTTTTCCGGACATCCACAAGCAGCTCGATATCCGGCTGTTTTACATTGACTTGAATGCCGTCCAGCTGCTTTAAAATATAGCCGCCGACGAGATGGTTCAAATCATTCGAATCGTATTCAAATGTTTTATCGCCGCGGCGGGCCGACACTTTGAAGGTTTTGCCTTTCGCAAAGTTTTGCCGGACGAGTTCGAGCCCCGCCTGCTCGATGTCTTCGAGCTGTTTCCGGGTGCGGACGGCCGGACTGAATGACTGGATCCCGAAGATTGATTTTAAAATATCGATGACTTGCCCGCCGTCTGCGCCATGCAAGAGCACGTACATGCGGTCGTACAGCGCCTGGACTTCAATGCCGCCAAAAGGCCTGAGCGCTTTTTTGACATTGTCTTTTAAATGCCGGATAAAAAACTGGCGGTTATGCCCTTTTGTCGAAAGTTCCCCATAACGGATTAAAATGCGGTCATAGTTCATTGATTTCTCCCCAACACTTGTTGTAAATTTGTGATTGTTTGCCTTAATATGCGGATAAAACGTTCCGCTTCCTCCATTGTATTTTCATAAGAAAGGCTCACGCGCACCGCCCATTCGGCTTCGTCTTTGGAAACCCCCATGGCAAGGAGCGTGCGGCTCAGTTCCCGCGTTTTTGAAGAGCAGGCGCTTGTTGTGGAAATATAAATGCCTTCCTCTTCAAGCGCATGCACGAGCACTTCGCCGCGGATGCCGCGGACGGAAAAGTTCAGGATGTGCGGCGCTGAAACAGCCGGATTGGTATGGACTGTCACAGCAGGCATCTCCTGAAGCTTTTCGATCAGGGCATCCCGGATGCGGGACGTTCTTTCTGCCGCCCCGGCTTCAAATTTTTCATGGACCAGGCGGAGCGCTTTTCCGGCTGCAACGATTCCGCCTGTATTTTCGGTGCCGCTGCGCAAGCCCCTCTCCTGGTGCCCGCCGGTTAAAAGCGGTGACAGGCGGAGATTTGCCCGTTTATATAATATCCCGGTTCCCTTTAAGCCATGGCATTTATGCGCGGAAACCGTACAAAGATCGATGCCGGCATCATGCAGGGAAAGCGGAACTTTTCCGCAGCCCTGGACATCGTCTGTATGAAACAGGATTTTCGGGTAAGTTTTGAGAAGCTGCCCGATTTCTTCCACCGGCTGCACTGTTCCTACTTCGTTATTCACATGCATCACGGAAACAAGAATCGTTTCATCCGTGATGGCCTGTTTTAAATCGTCCAGCTTGATTCTTCCGCTCCTGTCAACCGGCAAATACGTGACGCGAAAGCCCCATTCTTCCAGCTGCCGGCATGTTTCAAAAACAGATGCATGTTCAACAGCCGTCGTAATGATATGGCGCCCCCTTGAACGGTACTCGAGGGCTGTCCCTTTAATCGCCAGATTATTGCCTTCCGTGCCGCCGGATGTGAAAAAAATTTCGTTCTCGTCTGCGCCGAGAAGACTCGCAATTTGCCGTCTTGCCTGCGTGAGAAGTTTCTCTGTACGCGCGCCGAGGCTATGCAGGGAAGAGGGATTTGCAAAATAGTTTTCCGATGTTTTCACAAAAGCATCCAGCACTTCCGGATAAGGCCTCGTTGTGGCACTGTTGTCAAAGTAAATCATTTGAACACCCTCTGTTGGCATAAAATTGGATCCAAACCTGCATCATTGCCTAATATACCATGCCGGATACCGAACCTACAACCGATATACTCCCGTTATGCGCCGCCCATCCCGGTCTCCGCGCCGCTTCTTTCGCGGCACTGGTCTTTAATCTCCAGGATGGGGCGGAAATGGCCCTGCGACCGTGCGTGTTGTACCCGTTCAGACAGAAAATGAGTTGCTTAAGGCTCAAAGGTCTTCACCCGTGCCTGTTTACCAGGTTAAAGAACCAGGCGCCAAAAAGCGAGTGCATCTGTTTGGCATCAGCCGCATGAAAGGCCTGCCTGCCGGCTGAAAGGCGCAGAAAAAAGCAAACGAAAAAAACGGGGAGCGCTCCGTATTTTTTCCGTTTGCTTCAAAGTAATTCTTCAGTTTCCAGCATTTTTTCAATTTTTTTCAATGCGCCGGGCTCCACCGCTTCCACTGTCGTTGCGGCTTCTTCAAGCGCCTTCTCATAATCATAGCGCCGGAAAGCTACTTCTGCGCGCTCCAGCCCGTCCGCCACTTTCTTATATTTAGCACGGTAACGGTTGCCGTATTGAATCACTTTTTCAGCAAGCTGAACATTTTCCAATAAAGCTTTCGTGCTTTTTTCAAAGTTTCCGACTGCCTGTTCCGCCTCCAGCAGATGGTGGTTGACCCTCTCCATGTTTAGCGGCGTGGCATGGAGGCTGTCGGCAGTATCACGAATCGCGTTCCAGGCCGCTTCATACAGGCTGCGGTACGAGTCCGGCAGCCCGGGGATATTGCTTCTTTCGACAAGGCGGCGCATATCCTGGATTTTCCGCTTCAATCCCGCGATCTTCGCGCGTGCCTCCATTTCTTCCTTCCGCAGGTTCTGCAGAAATTCGTTAAACGTCTTCTGGTCATCCTGCAGTTTTTCAATCTGCCCTTCCATTTCTTTGAGCTGTTCGCTTAACACGGTATAAATCGTTTCGTTTTCGGGAATTTTTACTTCAAGGACCGCCAAACGCGCGGCCAGTTTCTCCAACTGTTTATCGAGTTCAGCAGGAACGGCCATGTTTTCCTCATGCAGTTGGTATGTCTTTTGCACGGATTCTGTTTCTGTTGTGAGGCGCTTGTTTTCTTCCCGTACTTCATCCAGCATATCCTTCACTTCGCGGAAATGCTTGAGCACATAGTTTTTTGCGTACGCTTCTTTTTCTAAAACATCGTAAATCGTTTCTATTCTTTCCTTGATTTCCCGGATGCCTTCCTCGACATCCGCTGTGTCAGCCTGTTCAAGTTGTTTCCGGTAAGCCGATAGCTTTTCTGTAAGCTCCTTCATTTCTTCATCAAACTGCAGGTGATCGAGCGCAAAGCCTTGTGCAGCCATTTCTTTGTAGCCCTCTTTCAATTCAGCAAACTGCATCGGCAAAAGCGATTCCGTTTCCGCCAGCAAATCCGGAATTTTTCCGGCATCCTCCTGCAATGTTTCTGTTTCAGTTTTCAGTTCATCGGCTAATTTCTTTGCCTCCAAATAGTTCCCGGCTTCCGTCAATTCATGGTAACGGACAAATTTCTCCGCCAGGCTGTCCACTCTCAGGTCGAGGCTTTTAATGGCTTTTCCGAATGTATGGCGCCGTGTCAGAAGCTGTTTCTTCAAGTCTTTGAAGATTTTCCCGAGTTCTTCCACTTCTTTCCGGGATTCTTTCTCGGCATCCATCAGTTCATTGACGCCGTCCAGTATATCTTTTATTTTTTGTTCCGCAGTTTGAAGAATCGCCTCTGCTTCCGCCTGTACGGCCTTCGCCTTTTTGAAACGGTATTTGTCAGTGTGCTCCTCGATTTCAAAGAGCTTATCTTCCACTGCCGGCAGTTCCTCGTTTAAAAGGTCCTCCCAGTCTTTGCGCCAGCCTTCAAATAAACTTTCCGCCTCCCCGCCCATATTGAGCCGTTTGACTTTTCCCAGCTCATCGGTGACAGGCCGGTTCATGATTTCAATTTTCCATGCTTCAAGCTTGTCAATCTCTTTGTAAAACTGCCTCCTGATAAAAAAACCGCAAGTCAATAAAACCAGCAATAAAAGAATAGCGCCAATGATGCCATACATCATAAACTTGAAAGCCTCCCGTTCGTCCACAAATCAAACCTTAATATCCGCTCATTATGTATGTATGAATACCGGAACAATCCTTCCCGATACCCACAGGCATGTATGTTTATTTTTATTCTATGATACCATGTAATGACAATATTTGACTATGAAATTCGAGATTTTTCGATTCATTTTGGGGAAGGTTTTTTCCGTACCCACAATAAAAAAAGCCGGCGCTTATTTTTTGCACGTCGGCGGGCTTTTTCGGAAAGCTGCCGGCATTTTAAAAACAGCCAGCCCGCTCCGGCCATTAAAAAGCGGTTTCAAGCAGCAGCGGTTCCGGCTGCGCCCCCGCGTTTTGCCGGATGCTGTCCAGCCATTCGGCAACCGATTTGCCGTATTTTTCGGCAAAATACGGCTCTTCCGGCTGCATGCCCCATACTTCGCGGATATACTGGCTGTTTAAATACGGCATCGACAGCATGCTTTTCAGCTGGATCATGAGAAAGTTCAGTTTGCCCGCCTGGATTCCGGGACCGCACCAGGCTTTGACGAGCTTTTTTAATAAATAACGCTCTTTCATGAAGTAAGTGGACAAAATTTCGCGGACAATTTGCGAATCAATGGTGACTTCCCGCCATACAAATCTGGACAGCAGGTGGTTTTCGCTTTGAAAGTGCAGGATGCGGAAGGCCGCCCGTTTTAATCCATCCTCCGAAAGATTTTGCACTTCTTCTTCAAGGCAGGCAATATACGGTTCAAAAAAGCGGATAAAACACGCTTCCAATAGCCCCTGTTTGCCGTTAAAGTAATAGGAAATATTGGCCGAATTGACTTTTGCGGAAGCCGCAATCGCCCTGATTGTTGTTCCTTTATAGCCCTTCGTATGAAATAAAGCAATCGCCGTATTAAATATTTTTTCTTTTGTTTCACTGCTGTTTCCGTCCATTTGTTCCACCCTTTCCTCTTTTTTGCTTGCCGGGCTTCCCCTTTTGTGTTAAAAATATTCTATTCCGTACTATTCCATATGCCGGGCCGGGGTTCCTTTAAAAACTTTCCGACAAAATCCCGCCCCGTTTTTAAAAAATTTGCTGATGTAAGGATGATGGCGATGTTTCATGCAGAAAATCCCCAGGGAACGAAGAAAGAAAAGTATGATCTTGTCGTAAAACAGCTGATCGCGCTCACAGAAGACGAACCGGATAAAATTGCCAATTTAAGCAATGCTGCAGCGCTGTTAAACCAGTTTCTTGACCGGGTGAACTGGGTCGGGTTTTATTTCGCAAGCGGGGATGAACTCGTCCTCGGGCCGTTCCAAGGTTTGCCAGCTTGTGTACGGCTTCCGTATGGAAAAGGGGTGTGCGGGACAGCCTGGAAAGAAAAACGGGTGCTCCGGGTCGCCGATGTGCAGCAGTTTTCGGGCCATATTGCCTGTGACGCCGCTTCCCAATCCGAAATTGTCGTCCCGCTGATGAAAAACGGTGAAGTGATCGGCGTTTTGGATATCGACAGCCCGGAAAAAAATCGATTTGATGCAGAAGATGAAGCGGGACTGGCAGCTTTTGCCGCAGCGCTGGAAAAAGTGCTGTAAGGCCGGTTTCGCAGGTTGATAAATAAGGAGATAAAAGCATGCCGAGTCCCAAAGGCCGGACGAACTTGGCAGGCAGCAAGGATTAAGCGGCCTGAAGCAGATATTAAAACCATAACCGAATGGATAAAAAATGCCCCCATTGCCGGATCAGGCAATGGGGGTTTTTTAAGGCGGCTGTACAAAAGCAATCAGCTGCAGTGCGCCCTTAATTGGCTTTCATTTCCATATCGCTGATGACCACCTGGTTTTTTCCGAGGCTTTTCGCATGATACAATCCGGCGTCTGCCCTGTTAAAAAGCGATTCCACCGTTTCATTCATCTCTTTATTCCAGTACGACACCCCGCACGAAATGGTAACCGGAGGATTTGTATTTTTCTCAACAGCCGCAAGCACCCTTTTGGCGACCTGCACCCCTGTTTGAAGCGGCACGCCGGGAAGATAAATCGCCATCTCCTCTCCGCCCCATCTTGCTCCGATATCGGTTGAACGAATGTTTTCTTTGATCAGCTTTGCAACCTGGATCAAAATTTCATCCCCGACTTGATGGCCGTATGTGTCATTGACTTTTTTAAAGTCGTCAATATCGAGCAAAATCAGCGTGCCCTGCTCATCTTCACCGATAGAAGTTTCCATCCGGCTGTTCAAGTAATTTTTGGCAAACAGCTGGGTAAGATGGTCGGTGATCACCATTTTTTCAAGCCGCTCGCGAAGCATGGAGTTGGTTAAGGCCATGCCCGATTGATAAATAAGCGACTGAAAAAGTTTGAACCTGTCAAAAGAAAAATGGTAAGGCGCTTCATGAAGAACAAGGCAGAACCCCTTTAAATCATCTTCCTGGATAATCGGGACAGCCATCAGCGAAGAAAAGCGATAGTTTCTGCCGGGAAAACGCTGGTTTAAGTTGCTGATAAACAGGGATTCTTTCGTATCAGCAAAAGAACGGTTTGCAAAATCAAGATACCGGATGCCTTCCTTTTCTTCAAAAATGGGGCTGCTGCCTTCAAGCAGGTCCATTTTTCCATTCTCCATCATCACGAACCCGATTGCCTGGGTATCAAATGAACTGGAGATCTGCTCCATTAAAAAATCGACGGTTTCTTTTAAATTCGCGCTTTTATTTAACTGGCGGGAAACCGAATTGATCAGGCGGAGTTCTTCAATGGACTGCATCGACTGCTGGTACAGCTTGGCATTCTCAAGCGCACTTCCCGCCGTATTGGCGAGCAGGCTGATAAATTCCAGATCGCTGCGGTTAAATTCATAGTTGGCAAAAGTGATGACCTGCAACACGCCGTACACGCCCTGCTTTCCCCTTAGCGGCGCATAAAGCATCGTTTCGTTTGTCCGCCATACCGTGGCAAGATGGACCTGGCCGTTTACATATGATTCGAGCGCCATTTCGTCGACCGCATCATATTGCAGCGATTTGATCGGCAAATCAAGATTGTGGTGATAATCGTCCGACAGCATTAAGGTGTATTCAAAAACCGGATACAGCCTTTTCAGCGTGTAAATGATTTCTGCAAGGATCGTATCCGTATCCATGGAAGAATGGAATTTTCCGGTCACTTGGAATAATTCGATGTAACGCTTTCTGTCGGCTTCGACAACAGACAACTCATACTTCAGCTGCAGGAAGTTCCGGCTTTCCCTGACAAACGCCTGCAAATCCGCGTCAGACAGCTCCCCGAACATCCTGTTTGGAATGGAAAGAAGCAGGCAGCCATCCTCCATGTTTTTTTCCGGAATAAAAAAAGCAATGTTAAACTGTTTTAAATAAGGATCCTTTTGCAGTTTCCCATTTGTGACAACCTGGGAGGCTGTTTTTAAAGCTTTAATTTTTCCGGATGGCACGACAAGTTCGACGTCATGCCGGAAAGGATTGTAAAAGCCGCATATTTTGTAAAACTTTGTGTTCTCGCTGTCCGGCTTATAATACACGATATGATCAGCGCTGAGCACTTCTGCCACGACCGCCACCCAGTCATCCAGGCTACTTGCTGTCTCAAGATTCATTAAATCCAGTAAACGGGACTTATAATATAGGATTAAATGATTTTCTTTCTTTTCCATTTCCTAATCACCCTGACCCTGTTTCCGTATAAAAGCGAAAAACGCATAAAAAGCGCGAGCCTTGAAAATGAAGAATATTAAAACAAAAAACTGCACGGGAGACGTAAAAATGTTAAAAACCGGTCAAATTAATACCATTATAATGCAAAAGAACTATAAATGTACAGTCTGCCTAACCGATATACTGTATATATTGTGTCTTAAGTCCTGTTATGAAGCCGTGCGAACGGGATGTGAAAATTTTTTGTCGCAACACAGACCAATTTGCATTTGTTGTTGACTTTTTATCTTTGAAAACATATAATCAACGTTGTGTAAAATAATGCAGCCTTATTGGACGGCTTTGTGTTTGTATTTTGTTCCTTGCCTGAATGCAAGGTGTATCGTGTAACCCTCTGCTGCTGGGGCGATGGTACATGAAAACAAAATACGCATGAAGAAGTGTCCATGATATCTGTTTTTATTTTACAACAAAATAAAAACAAAGGAGGAGTCTTTCATGGCTCGTTATACAGGTCCAAGCTGGAAATTGTCCCGCCGTCTCGGGATTTCTTTAAGCGGTACCGGAAAAGAATTGGAGAAGCGTCCTTATGCACCTGGACAGCACGGCCCGAATCAGCGCAGAAAATTGTCTGAATATGGCTTGCAATTACAGGAAAAACAAAAGCTTCGCCATATGTACGGCTTAAATGAACGCCAATTCCACAACACTTTCCTGAAAGCTGGCAAAATGCAAGGGAAACACGGTGAAAATTTCATGGTTCTTTTGGAATCACGCCTTGATAACCTTGTTTACCGTCTCGGTTTGGCTCGCACACGCCGCCAAGCACGCCAGCTCGTAAACCATGGGCATATTCTTGTTGACGGCAAACGCGTCGATATCCCGTCTTACCGTGTAGAACCGGGGCAAACGATCGGCGTGCGCGAAAAATCCCGCAACCTTGATGTTATCAAAGAAGCGATCGAAACAACGACATTCGTTCCGGATTACCTTTCTTTTGATGCAGACAAGCTTGAAGGGACTTACAGCCGCCTCCCTGAACGCTCGGAACTGCCGGCTGAAATTAACGAATCGTTAATCGTCGAGTTCTACTCAAGGTAATGTGTAAAACCCCGAAACCGCTGTGGTTCCGGGGTTTTTTATATTCTGAAGGTAACCGGTTGTTCAGCAAGCCATCCCGGCAACCAAGTTAAACATGAGATACAGTCTGGCCATGCCAACGCCAAAGAGAATAGCAAAGCAGCGTCCCTCAGCCTTGACCAAATCATGATGACCGAGGCATCAAAAGACGAACAGCAAAGTATAATGGGAAGCAACACAAATATCGTACGAACGTATTTAAAAATCGGCCGTGTCATGGTCATAGCCCTCCCTATAAATGTTTTGTGTGCGCACCACGGCTTTCGCTTTCGGAATCCCCGCGGCGGGCTTCATGGTTCATTTTTCTTTTTCAATATTCAGATTCATTGTATAGAAAAAATTTCCCAAAAGTCCACATCATTTATTCGACAAATTGCGGGACGGTTAGAAGGATGGACCCCTTAACCGGACGGGAAAATGAGCAGAGATGGGTCTGTGCCATTGGTTTCCGCTGTTGCGGCACGATTTGCTGATAGCTTGCCCATGCCGGGTTAGGCACGGCGCGGCCGGGATAGAAATACAAATCAACAAAATGAAATAGAAAAGGCCGCCCGGGGCACGGTTGCTTTGCGGAGCGGCCTTTTTCTTACCTCTTCCTTTTGCGTCGCCACAGCATGAAAAGCGAAGCGGTCAGGGCAGCGGTGAGAAGCGGTTCTTTTTTCAATTTATTATCTTTTGTATACAGTGCATCCTTTACAATAAGGTTCACATTTTGCGGGCGTTCGGCAAGGCGCCGCATATAATAGCCGAACCAGTCATTTCCGAACGGCATGTACGTCGTGAAATGGTATTTTTTCGCCAGTTCATACTGCATCTCCTGGCGAAATCCGTACAGCATCTGAAACTCAAACCGGCTGTGTGGGATTTGGTTTTCTTCAATAAATGCTTCCAGTTCGCGAATGATGTGGTGGTCATGGGTGGCAATGGACGTATATGCCTCGCCGAGCAGCCGTTTTTTTACAAGCTTTACATAGTTCCGGTCAATTTCCGCTTTTGACTGAAAAGCGGCTGTCTCGCTTTCTTTGTAAGCGCCCTTTACAATCCTGAGCCGGACATCCTTCAGTTCATCCATAACCGCTTCGGCGTTGCGCAAATACGCCTGGATGACTGTCCCGACATTTTGGTACGTTTCAAGCAGGGTTTTCAACACCTCTATTGTAGCATGAAAATGGGTATAATCTTCCATGTCAATATTGATGAAAATCCCGTATTCCGCTGCACGCGCCAAAATGTCTTCCATATTTTGCAGGCAAAACGTGCGGTCAATATCCAGCCCGAGCTGGGTCAGTTTCACCGAGATATGGCAGTCCAGGTTCTCCTCATGGATCCTGTCCAGCATTTGCAGGATGCGCTGTTTCGCCGATGCCGCTTCCGATTTTTCCGATACGAATTCGCCCAGATTGTCAACGGTGCAGCTGATTCCGCGGGCATTCATTTCCCGGATGGTCCGGGTGACGGAATCAATATCCGTCCCCGCAACAAATTTTTCAGCACCGAACCGAAAACCCCATTTTTGCGCACTTTTATTTAAAAACCTGCTGTTTGAAAGGCCGATGAAAAAATCCCTCGTCAAATTTGCCATATCGCCTTTCCTCCCGTTAAAACATTTCCGATACAGACTTTGCTTCCATAAACAGCTTCAAATAATCCGGGCCGCCCGCTTTCGAATCGGTACCGGACATTTTAAAACCGCCGAACGGCTGGTAACCGACAACGGCCGCCGTGCA
The DNA here is from genome assembly GCF_038007245.1 of Weizmannia sp. FSL K6-3076. NCBI lineage: Bacteria > Bacillati > Bacillota > Bacilli > Caryophanales > Bacillaceae > Heyndrickxia > Weizmannia sp. FSL K6-3076. Next base: position 2,193,405 of record NZ_JBBOWU010000001.1, read on the forward strand.
TCCCCGGTTAAAATACAGGTTGCCGACATGGAATTCGTACCGGGCGCGTTCCAAATGCTCCCTGTTTTTCGAAATGACGGCGCCTGTCAGCCCGTATTCCGTATTATTGGCAATTTCAAGCAGTTCGTCAAAATCTTTTCCTTTCGCAAAAGCGACAACCGGCCCGAAAATTTCTTCCTGCATGATCCGTGCCTTTGGATTTACATCTTTAAAAATCGCCGGGTAAACGAAAAATCCTTTTTCGCCATCCGTTTCCCCGCCAAAGACGAGTTTGCCCTCTTCTTTGCCGATTTCTATATAACTTTTAATCTTGTTAAACTGCTTTTCGTTAATGACAGCACCCATATACACATTTTCTTCGGACGGGTCGCCGACGGTTACGTTTTTCGCAAGGGCGATCGCCTTTTCGAGCACTTCTTCATATACGTCTTCATGTACGACTGCCCGCGAGCAGGCTGAACATTTCTGGCCGGAAAAACCGAATGCCGACTGGACAATCGCATCTGCGGCGAGATCGAGATCCGCTTCTTTATCGACAATAATCGTATCTTTGCCGCCCATTTCAGCAACGACCCGTTTTAAAAAGTGCTGGTCCTTCTGCACTTTCGCAGCCCGTTCATAAATGCGCAGGCCCGTTGCTTTGGAACCCGTAAAGTTAATCCAATGGGCAGACGGATGATCCACCAGGTAATCGCCGATTTCTGCCGGATCGCCCGGCACAAACTGGAGCACGCCTTTCGGAACCCCCGCTTCTTCCAAAATTTCAACGAGTTTGTATGCAATAACAGGCGTGCTTTCCGAAGGCTTCAGCAGAACCGGGTTCCCGGCAACAAGCGGGGCAACCGTCGTGCCGCAAACAATGGCGAAAGCAAAATTCCACGGCGGAATGGTCACCCCCGGCCCCATCGGCTGATAAAAATAAGTGTTGTGCTCATTTTCACGCTGTTCCATTTCCTGCCCCTTTGCAAGCTCAAGCATCTGGCGGCCGTAGTATTCCAAAAAGTCGATTCCTTCCGCCGTATCCCCGTCCGCCTGGCTCCACGGCTTGCCGGCATCAAACACAAGCCACGCCGACAGCTCATGTTTGCGGCGGCGCGCAATCGCAGCGGCTTTGAACAGCACATTCGCCCGCGCTTCGGGTGCCATTTTCCGCCAGCTGCGAAATGCCTCATTGGCGCCTTCGAAAGCTTTGTCAACCAGTTCTTTCGATGCTTTCGAAACTTTCCCGACAACCTGTTCTTTATTCGCAGGATTGACGGATACGAGCTTATCCTCTGTAAAAATCCGTTCTCCGTTTATTACAAGCGGGTACTCCTTCCCGAGTTCCGCACGCACTTTTTCAAGTGCCGCTTGAAACGCCTGTACGTTTTCAGGCTGGTTAAAATCCGTTAATGGTTCATGTTTAAAAGGCAAGACCAATGAAAAAACCTCCTTCATCCTCGTTCTGGCTTAATACCATGCAAGAATCATGCCAACTTCCGGAACACCCCTGTTTCCCTATATCCGCAAAAAAATAAACCGTTTTCTATGTACAATATATTTACACAATTGTAAATCGAATGTACAATACCTTTACACGACAAAGGGGAGGAAGACGGAAATGGCAAATGAACTGTCTTATTTGCAGGCGGTATTATCGGCGGAAAATGATGCGATTACGATCGTAAACGAAAAAAAGGAAGTCATTTATTGGAATGATGCCGCCGTCCGGACCTACAATATTCCAAAAGAAATGATCTTAACCAAAAAAATTACCGATTTTTTTCGCGATGATGATTTAATGGTGCTCAAAGTGCTGCGGACAAAAGCCCGTATTACCGACCAATATCATCGGCCCCGCCCCGACAAGCATGTCGTCGTCAATGCGCGGCCCATTTTTGACAACCGCGGCAGGCTGATCGGCGCGGTATCCGTGGAACGCGATATCACCCAGATTGTTAGGCTGAACGACAATCTCGTCTCCACTTCCATAGAACTGAATGAACTGCGCCAAAAAATGTACACAAGCTATGAAGAAACGCCTTTTTCCAAATTAAAGGGGAAAAGCCGCGCGCTCCGGGATACGATCCAAATTGCGGCGAAAGCGGCGAAAACGGATGCCGTCACGCTTATTCTCGGCGAGTCCGGCACCGGGAAAGAAATATGCGCGCGCGCCATCCATGAAGCAAGCGCGCGGAAAAACGGCCCTTTTATTCCGGTGAACTGCGGCTCGATCCCTTCCGCCCTGTTTGAAAGCGAATTATTCGGCTATGAACCTGGCACGTTTACGGGTGCGGAGAAAAAAGGAAAAGCGGGAAAAATTGAAGAAGCGGACGGGGGTACGCTGTTTTTGGACGAAATCGGCGAACTGCCGCTAGATATGCAGGTGAAGCTGCTGCGCGTGCTGCAGGAAAAAGTGATTTACCGCATTGGCGACGCTTCGGGCAGGAAAATCAATGTCCGTTTTATTGCCGCCACCAACCAAGACATTGAAAAAATGATGAAAGAAAAGACATTCAGGTCGGACCTTTATTACCGGTTAAATGTTATTCAAATTACGATGCCGCCATTAAGGGTGCGCACAGACGATATTCCTGTCCTCGCCCGCTACTTTCTGAAACAATTTGCCGTCCAGTACAAGATGCCTGAACCGGAACTCGCCCCTGATGCCCTTTCTTTCCTGCAAGCGTATCATTGGCCAGGGAATGTCCGGGAGCTCCGGAATTTAATGGAACGGATGGTGATCCTATCAGAAAAGCCGTTTATTGACCGCGCCTCCCTTCTCCGCTTTTTCCAGGGAAATGAAACCCAACCGTCCGGAAGTGCCATCCCGGAAAGCGGCACTTTGCCTGTGGAAAAAGAAAATATGGAAAAACAGCTCATTGAAAAAGCATTGCGCAAAGCAGGCGGGAACAAATCCGCCGCAGCAAAAGAACTTGGCATTTCAAGGGTCACCCTGTATCAGAAGCTGAAAAAATTTGGAATTGGGAGCTGACTTCCCCCGCCGGGAAAAACGAAGAAGGGCAAGCCGCGATCGGAGCAATAAAAAAGGGATGCACATTTCAGGCATCTTCATTGTGCATCCCTTAATATCCTCAATGTTTAATTAAAAAGTATTTTTTCTTCCCTCTTCTAATAACGGTAAATTCGCCGCCGATTTTGTCCTTTTCCTGCAACACAAACCCGAGATCCGTTACGCGGTCACCGTTTACGTAAATGGCGCCGTTTTGGATATCTTCGCGTGCCTGGCGTTTTGACGGGGAGATTTTGGCGGCAACGAGCAACTCCACAAGCTGCTTTTGTTCTTCGCTTTCAAGCTGGAATGACGGAACATCTTTAAATCCCTGCTTCATTTCTTCAGCCGACAGTTTCTTCACATTGCCGCTGAACAATGCTTCCGTAATATTCAAAGCCTGCTGCAATGCTTCCTCCCCATGGATCAGTTTTGTCATTTCCGCGGCCAGCGCTTTTTGGGCTTTGCGGAGATGCGGTTCGGTTTCAACCGATTTTTCCAGCTCTTCGATTTCTTCTTTTGGCAAAAAGGTGAAGTACTTCAAGTATTTTACGACATCGAGGTCAGCCGTGTTGACCCAGAACTGGTAAAACTCATATGGCGATGTTTTCTCGGCATCGAGCCAGACTGCGCCGCTTTCTGTTTTCCCGAATTTTGTGCCGTCCGCTTTTGTGACAAGCGGAATGGTAAGCCCGAAAGCTTTTTCTCCTTCCGGTTCGAGCTTGCGGATCAGCTCAAGGCCGCTTGTAATATTGCCCCACTGGTCGCTTCCGCCGATTTGCAGGCGGCAGTTGTATTGTTTATACAAGTTAAAGTAATCGACGGCCTGGAGGATTGTATATGTAAATTCCGTAAACGAAATACCGGTTTCAAGCCGTGATGCGATCGTGTCTTTTGCAAGCATGTAGTTGATGCCGATATGCTTTCCGTAATCACGCAGGAAAGTAACGAGATCCATCGAGCCGTGCCAGTCATAGTTATTGACCATGATGGCGCCTGACTCGCCGTCAAAATCAAAAAAGCGTTCCAGCTGTTTTTTCAATGCTTCGCCGTTTTGCTTGACCTTTTCAACTGTTAACAGCTTTCTTTCTTCCTTCTTGCCGCTCGGGTCGCCGATCATGCCGGTTGCCCCGCCGAGCACGACAATCGGCCGGTGTCCCGCTTGCTGGAAGCGACGCAGCGTGAGGTACGGGAGCAGATGCCCGATATGCATGCTGTCGCCTGTCGGGTCAATCCCGCAATACAGGGTCACTTTCCGGTTTTGAAGCAACTCCGCGAGCCCTTCTTCGTCTGTCTGCTGGTAAACAATTCCCCGCCATTTTAAATCTTCGAGTAAATCCATTTCAAACCACTCCTTTTGTGCCATTTCAAATGCCGGCAGCATTCAGGTTCCAGCGCCCGGCTTATATCCGGCGATAATGGGCAGGAACCTGTTGCTGCCTTCTTTTTCCTGTAAAACAGAAAAACGCCCCTCCGCCAAAACGAAGGGACGATTGTATCGCGTTACCACCCAACTTGAGAATTGCTTCTCCACTCATTTGGATAACGGCTGGGGGCCGTCTGCCGTATCCGGCAAAAGCTCCGGGGTGTAATTCGCCGCCTGCCTGTACCGGTTCGCACCAACCACCGGCTCTCTTGTATGCAGCAACAGGAAGCTACTTGATCCTTTCGACGCTTCATTCATCAAATTGTAAGTTATTTTTACCATATACATTTTGAAATGTCAACCTTGCCAAGCAGGCTGCACCAGCGCTTTCTTCAAATTCGGTAATGCCCATTTTAACCTTTCCTCATCCGGCAAAGGCCCTGTTCCGTCCCGAAGCACGCCTTCCAGCGTGTCTTCCCGTTTTCTTCCAACCCAAACCGTGCCTTTCCGATCGTATACACCCGGCAATCACCGGGCATGGGCGGCAACACCGGCAATCCGTTCCGGGCAGGTGTAAATATTCATCGACCCACCGCGGATAAAGCCGATCGTGGTAATGCCGAGTTCTTCAGCGGATTCCAGGGCGAGTGTGGTGGGTGCCGATTTCGATAAAATCACCTCGCAGCCGATTTTGGCTGTCTTCAATAAAATTTCCGAGGAAATGCGCCCGCTGAATGCAAGGATTTTCCCTTTTGTGGAAACCTGATTTTTCAAACAATATCCGTAAATTTTATCAAGCGCGTTATGGCGGCCGATATCCATCCGGCTGACAAGGATCCCGCCGGCATCGCACAGCGCAGCATTATGGACGCCCCCTGTTTTTTTAAACACTTCGGCATTCTCCTGCAATGCTTCCATCAGCCGGAAACAATCATCAACTGTAATTCGGACGTGCACACCGTCCATTTTTTTCGCCGCCAGAGCATCATTGACAAAAACAAACGCCTGCCTGCTCATTCCACAGCAGGAGGTGATATAACGTTTATTTTGCAGCTGTTCGTAATAAGGATTAAGATGATCGGTCCGGACATGGACGAATCCTCCTTTTTCATCCGTCCAGATGTCGCGGATATCTTCATAGCGCCGGACAACCCTTTCCGACACAAGATAACCGACCGCCATGTCCTCGATATATTCAGGTGTGCACACCATCGTCACCCATTCCTGCCCATTCACTTTTAATGTCACCGGGAATTCCGTTGCGACTGTATCCAGCGCCCGTTCGAGCCTCCCGTTCTTGAAACGGAGAATTTCCCTCTGCGTGTCCACATTTTTCATGGGTTCAACAGCCCCCTGTCTATAATGTTTTATTTTAAAGGAATCAGAGTGAACTACCCTCCACTTATCAACCTTACGGTTTGATTGAAGTGGGGGCTTCTCGACTTATCGTTGCTTTTACTAGCCAACGAAAACTGACCGAGCTAACCCTCTTGTTCCAAGAGTTTTGTTACTTATGATAACGCTAATAAGCGTAATCCCTCATTTTTGATATTGATTGCTGAATTGTGATCGCGATCTAATACAAAGCCGCAAGAACATTTATATACACGTTCAGATAATGGCATTTCTTTTTCCTTGCCGCAACATGAACACTTCTTAGTGGAGGGAAACCACTTATCAATTTTCACAAGTTGTTTCCCCTGTTCTTTTAGCTTATACGCTAAGAAAGTAGTGAACATCCCCCAGCCGTTGTCGTGAACGCTTTTCCCAAAGTGAAGGGCTTGAGACATCCCTTTCATGTTCAAGTCCTCAATCACGACAGCATCAAAGTTAGAAGCTAATTCTTTTGACTTATGATGAAGAAAATTCATGCGTTGGTTCGCCACTTTCTCATGTAACTTAGCCACTACTAGTCGTTGCTTGTTCCAACGTGCAGAACCTTTCTTTCTTCGAGAAAGAATTCGTTGTGCTTTTGCTAATTTATCTAAGGCTTGCCGATAGTAACGTGGGTAATTGGCTTTCTTACCCTGTTCACTCTCGACATATAGACCATCCATAGCAAAATCCAAACCAACAACTTTCTGTATTTTAACTGGACGAATATCTTTCTCATATTCTGTCAAAATTGAAATGTAGTATTTGCCTGTCTTTGTTTTAGAAATAGTGCAAGATTTGATTTTATAATCAGCAGGTATCTCTCTATGCTGTTTCATTTTTATTGGCTTTTTGATTTTTGGCAGTTTGATATGACCATTTTCTAGCTTAATATTTCCGTTGACCATATTAGTTGTATAGGATTGTTTTGCTTTACGATTTTTGAACTTTGGAAAATCCGCGTTTCCTTCAAAGAAATTCTTATAAGCAGTCTGTAAGTTCATTTGTGCATTTGCCAAAGCTAAAGAATCCACTTCTTTTAGGAATGGAAATTCACTTTTATATTTTGCAGGGGTCGGAAACTTTTGCTTTTTAAGCAATTCTTTATCATCCTTGAACTTTTCATACGTTTCTTTGCGTTCAGCTAACATCTTATTGTAGACAAAGCGAACACAACCAAATGTCTTAGCTAATAATGCGGATTGTTCTTTGTTTGGTAACAAACGAAACTTGAAAGCTTTGTTTTGCTTGGCCATATCAATTCACCTCACTTTGTGCGGAAAAATTTCGTATATATTGATTATATCGTAAAAAATCCGTACAATCAATATGAGGTGATAATCATGAGAGAAGAGAAAGAACGTGTAGAAATTCGTATGCCTAAGACGATATTAGAAAAATTGAAGCAATATCAAAAAGAAAATGGGATTCCAACTAGAACAGCCGCAATCTTAGAATTGTTGAGAAAAGGATTGGAAAAATAACTTTGGCTAAAGCCAACCGAAATTCATCTCCCACCTACTCATTGGTGCGATTCGCACCTTCACATTCCTTGAGGATGGGAGACTTCTTTCGGAAAGACGTTAAAAACAAAAGCCGCCCGCTCAAATAGGCAAAACACTCTGATGGTTTGTTCATTTTTGCATCAGATGCTAGAATAAAAAAAGAGAATGATAGTTTTATTTTTGCAAAGGTTTGGTATAAGTAACAGAGTTGCCGGTTTTTTGTATTCTTTTCTGAAGGCCTGCCTTCACTGTTTGCAAAAGGAGGAAAAGAAATGGAAACCAAATCGATTCACATCACGATTGATGGCCGGGATTATGAAGCCCGCCCCGGCGAGAAAATCATCGATGTGATCAACCGGAATGATATTTTTCATCCACAAATTTGCTATTACCCGGAAGTAGATCCGATCCAAACTTGCGACACGTGTATTGCGGAAGTGAACGGGGAACTGATGCGCACCTGTTCGACGGCGGCGGAGGACGGCATGGTGGTCCGCCTCAGCGATGACCGGTCGGAAGCAGCCCGGCATGAAGCGATGGACAGGATTCTCGCCAACCACCTTTTATACTGTACGGTGTGCGACAATAACAACGGCAACTGCATCGTCCACAATACAACGGAAAAAATGGGCATCGAACATCAGAAATATCCGTTCACGCCAAAAACGGACGCAAGCGGGGTCGACTATTCCAACCCGTTTTACCGGTACGACCCGAACCAGTGCATCGCATGCGGGAGATGCGTGGAAGCCTGCCAAAATCTGCAGGTGAACGAAACGCTTTCCATTGACTGGGAAGCAGAACGCCCGCGCGTCATTTGGGATAACGGCGTTCCGATCAACGAATCGTCATGCGTTTCCTGCGGGCATTGCGTCACCGTCTGCCCTTGCAATGCACTGATGGAAAAATCGATGCTCGGCGAGGCAGGCTATTTAACCGGGCTTGAAGAGGATCTGCTCGACCCGATGATTGATCTTGTGAAAAAAGTCGAACCGGGTTACGGCAGCATTTTTGCCATATCCGAAATCGAAGCTTCGATGCGCGAACAGCGCACGAAAAAAACGAAAACCGTTTGCACCTTCTGCGGTGTCGGCTGCACATTTGAAGTATGGACAAAGGGCCGGAAAATTTTAAAAATCGAACCGAAGCATGAAGGCCCGGTAAACGCCATCTCCACTTGCATCAAAGGAAAATTCGGCTGGGATTTTGTCAATTCCGATAAACGGCTGACAAAACCGCTTGTCCGCAAAGACGGTAAATTTGTAGAAACATCATGGGATGAAGCGCTCAGCGTGGTGGCAAGCCGGCTGAAAGAAATCCATTCGCAATACGGAAAAGATGCGGTCGGTTTTATTTCTTCTTCAAAAGTCACCAATGAAGAAAACTATTTAATGCAAAAGCTGGCGCGCCAGGTATTTGAAACCAACAATGTCGACAACTGTTCGCGCTATTGCCAGTCGCCAGCAACGGACGGCCTGCTCAGAACCGTTGGCATGGGCGGCGACAGCGGCACGATTAAAGATATTGCCTCAGCCGGTCTTGTCATAATTGTCGGCGCGAACCCGGCGGAAGCCCACCCGGTCCTTGCAACTCGCATCAAACGGGCCCATAAACTGCACGGCCAGAAACTGATTGTTGCCGATATGCGCAAAAACGAAATGGCAGAGCGCGCTGATCTTTTTATCCATCCGAACCAGGGCACAGACCAGGTATGGCTGATGGCGGTGACGAAATATATCATCGACCAAGGCTGGCATGATGAAAACTTCATTGCGGAAAAAGTGAACTTTTTTGATGAATTTAAAGAAACGCTTGAAAAATACACGCTCGACTACGCTGAAAAGATGACCGGTATCCCGAAGGAAACGCTGATCCAAATCGCCGAAATGATCCATCAGGCAGACGGAACATGTATCCTCTGGGGCATGGGCGTCACGCAAAATACAGGTGGTTCCGATACGTCCGCTGCTATTTCCAATCTGCTTCTTGCAACCGGAAACTATACACGTCCGGGTACAGGCGCTTATCCACTGCGCGGGCATAACAACGTGCAAGGCGCATGCGATATGGGCACGCTGCCGGGATGGCTGCCGGGCTACCAGCATGTGGAGGATGATGCGGCACGCGAAAAATTTGAAAAAGCGTACGGCGTCAAAATCAGCAACAAACCGGGACTGAACAATATTGAAATGCTGCATGCGATTGCAGCCGGGCAGTTAAAAGCGATGTATATCATCGGCGAAGACATGGCGCTTGTCGACTCCGACGCCAACCATGTAAGCGAGGAACTTTCCAATCTTGACTTTCTTGTCGTCCAGGATGTCTTTTTCTCAAAAACGGCCCAATATGCGGATGTTATTTTGCCTGCAGCTCCGTCGCTTGAAAAAGAAGGCACCTTTACAAACACGGAACGCCGTGTGCAACGGCTATACCAGGCGCTCCCGGCTTTGGGCGAATCCAAACCGGACTGGTGGATTATCCAGGAAGTGGCAAAACGACTCGGCGCAGACTGGAATTACAGCCACCCGGGCGAAATATTTGCCGAAATGGCCAGCCTGACCCCGCTGTTTGCACAGGCAGACTACGACAAATTGGAAGGCTGGAACAGTTTCCTTTGGGGAAGCCTCGATGGTGCCAATACCCCGCTTCTTTACAAGGACGGCTTCCCGTTCCCGGACGGCAAAGCGCGGTTTGCCCTGACAGACTGGGTAAAACCGGCCGAATTTCCGGAACAATACGATTTGCATATTAATAACGGCCGGATGCTGGAACAGTTCCACGAAGGCAATCTGACCAATAAATCGGAAGGCATCGAATCAAAAGTCCCGGGCGTATTCGTTGAAGTGTCGCCGGAGCTTGCAAAAGAACGCAATCTCGACACCGGAGACCTTGTCCGCGTCACTTCCCCGTTCGGCTCGCTGCAACTGCATGTGCTGGTCACAGATCGCGTGCAGGGCAAAGAACTATACTTACCGATGCACTCGACGGAAAAAGAATCGGCGATCAACTTCTTAACCGGGCCGATTTACGATAAACGGCAAAGCACACCGGCGTTTAAACAAACGAAAGTGAAGATGGAACTGATCCGAAAAGGTGGGGAGTCACCACTGCCGAAATCAAACCACCGCGATAAGAAACGCAATCCTACACGCGGCGTGGAAGTCGAACGCAAATGGCAGCGCGAAGGCTATCAACCATTAACAGACGTACACTAAGAGAGGAGGAAAAAGGATGGCCGCTCCGATCACAGAGATTGCAAGACAGCAGCCGACGGAAGAAGAAGTCACCCGGCAAAAGCTCGAGGAATTGGAAAAACTGGTTGCCGATCATAAAGATGCGTTTGAAAATTTGATCCGGCTGATCGATGATTTCAATGATACAGGCGCACTGGAAGCCGCAAATGCAATGATTCTCGCAAAAAATGATATTTTAAAAATCGTCCTTGAGCAATTATCCCGGGAACAGGTCGTTAACCTGATCAACATGCTGCTCGGCACGGCCGGCGTCTTTATGAAAGCCGACCACGACCTTATTATCCACTTGATGAACGGTGTAGCATCAGGCTTTGATGAAGGCAAACAATTCATTGGCTCGGAGGAAAAAGTGACATTGTTCGGGCTGCTGAAATCGTTGAGCGACCCGGACGTCAACCGGGCAGTCGGTTTCGCCATTTCCTTTTTGAAGGGCATGGGAAAGGCGCTCCAGGAACCGGTGCCGAAAAAAGAAGACGTGGATAATGAAACATTGGCAAATATTTAACGCCATTCGAAAAGGAAGCACGGAAATGCGTGCTTCCTTTTTCATTGAAAATATTTTTGGTAGAGCGAACGGGCCTCTCTCTTATCTTTCGTACCGTGAATGAGCATCCTGCCGTCCGGAAATAAAACCGTCCGGTGGCCTTCAAGCGCGGTGATCATTAAGTAGCCGTTATACTCTACGGCAGCACCGCCCGCTTTCATCTCCCGCGCCATGTTTTCAAGCTCGAACGCGCCCGGATGACGGATTTGTACTGTATCCCGCCCGCATAGCACATCAGCCGATGATTGGGATTGTAGGGCCGGATAGACCGGATGCCCCCCGCATGACGGACAGTCCTTATTTTTCATTTTTCCTGCTTTGATGAAATGATGTTCGCCTTGCCAAATATCAAAAACGGCAACGGAATCGCGCGGCTTTTCCCCGGAAAGCAGTTTTAAAGCTTCCGTTGTCTCGTAAGCCGCAGTCATTTGCACAGCCGGCGCGATAATGCCTGCTGTATCGCACGTCGCGTGGTAAGCGGGGAGATGGCCAATCAGGCAGCGGAGGCAAGGCGTTTCGCCGGGAATGATCGGAAACGAAACACCACAGCTGCCGACGCAGGAGCCGTAAATCCACGGGATCCGGTATTTTTGCGCCAGGTCATTCACATAAAAGCGCGTCTCAAAATTATCGGTCCCGTCAATGATCACATCAACGCCTTCTTCCAAAATAGAAAGCAATTTCGGATCAAATGCATCGATCACATGCGCCTCGATACGGATGGTGCTGTTGATGGCTTTAAGCCGGTTTTTTGCAGCGATCGCTTTTGGCAAATGGTTGCGCGCATCTTCTTCGCAGTACAAATTTTGCCGCTGCAAATTCGTTTCATCGACATAGTCGCGGTCCACCATCGTGATTTTTCCGACCCCCGCCCGCGCCAAGCTTTCCGCAACAGCGGAGCCGAGCGCGCCGGCGCCAATTATGAGCACATGGCCTTTTGAAATGTTTTGCTGTCCGTTTTCACCGATCGGGGCAAACAGTATTTGCCGGGAATACCGTTCCATGCTCATTCCTCCTGCCTGATAAAATGCCCGCTTTTTCCGCCTGTTTTTTCGATCAGATAGGTCGGCCCGATGACCATGCCTTTGTCCAGTGCCTTGCACATATCATAGACGGTCAGCGCACATACGGACGCCGCTGTCAAAGCTTCCATTTCCACGCCCGTTTGCCCTTTCGTTTTGGCCGTTGTTTCGATGTCAAGGCGATACCCGTCTTCCCGTTTTTGCCAGCTGAACGAAATGTCAACGCCTGTCAGAGGCAACGGGTGGCACATCGGAATGACATCCGCCGTTTTTTTCGCGCCCATAATGCCGGCCACCTGCGCGACGGCAAGCACGTCCCCTTTTTTGATTTTAAAGTTTGTAATCTGTTCATAGACTTCCTTTGAAACGAGCACACTGCTTTTTGCACGCGCCGTCCTGGAGGTTTCCGGTTTTGCCGTTACATCGACCATTTTGGCGCGGCCCTGTTCGTTCATATGCGTCAAGTTTCCCATTTTTCAACCTCCGCTGACCGGCGGAATGAGGGCAACGGTATCGCCGCTATGGACCATTTCCTCATCGCGGGCAAATTCTTCGTTCACGGCCACCATCACCGCGTCCTGCTGCAAAATCCCTTTTTCCGCAAGCGTCTCGCGCAGTTCGCCTACCGTCATATTTTCGCCATTGATTTCCATTTCAGAACGGCCAGCCTGTTCTTTTAAATGAGCAAATAACAATACTTTAATCATCATTCAAACGCCTCCGGTGCCCCTGATTCGTAAAAAACCGTTTCCTTTTGGTTGCCAACCCACATTTCGCCGTTTTCCCAATGTTCTTTTTTCCAGATCGGCACCATTTCTTTGATTCTTTCAATTGCGTACCGGTTTGCCCGGTAGGCCTCATCTCGGTGCGGGGCGGAAACCGCAATCGCAACCGCAATGTCGGAGATGTCGAGGCGTCCGATCCGGTGCACGATGGCCGTTTTGGCTGCCGGGAACTGCTGCCGGATTTCGGCACCGATTTGTTCCAATTTTTTCCGGGCCATTGGTTCGTATGCTTCATATTCCAGATACAATGTTTTCTTTCCTTTTGTCATTTCCCGGACAGTGCCGATAAAAGTGACAATAGCGCCCGCATTCCGGTCGGCAACCGCCTCGATCAGTTTGGAAACGTCCACCGGTTCTTTTACAATTTCAAACATACTTTCACTCCTTTAAAAACGCTTCAACCCATTCAATGCAGCTTTTCCGGTCAAAAAGTTTTATGCAGCCGGATAACGCCGGATTCAGGCTGAAGGCGGCCCGCACATTCGGCAGGCTGAGCAAATCCCTGTCTTGTTCATCACGGAGGCAGACCACTTTCGGATAGGGCGCGTATTTGTAGCCTTCAATCAGCAGCAAATCAAGCGGCAATGTCTCGTACCAGCCGATGAGCTGCTCCAGTGCGAGTCCTTGATCGACATGCACAGCGAGAACAAACAAGCCGTCCCCTTCCACCCCGGCTGCCTGGGCGCCCGCTTCAAAGTGCCGCGTGGAATCTTTGCCGGGAGCGAGCAACGGCTTCCCGCCATGGCCGTGGTGTTTCAGTGTTCCGACCCGGTATCCGTTATCCGCCAAAGCCCGTGTCCAAAGTTCGGCAAGGGCGGTTTTACCGCTGTCTTTGCGGCCTGCGATCTGTAATATTTTCATCCCAAAGAGGCGCCCCTTCCCCGTCTTCCAGCATCAGCACATCCACCATGGTCCCTTTTATAAAACCGCGGGACCCGCCCGGCAGCACAATCAACGCATCCGCTTCTATTAAAGAGGAAACAATATTCGATTTGTCTCTTCTTACCGGAAGCGCGTGCAGCAGGCCTTCCTGATAAGAAAGTTTGGCGCGGACAAAACGGGTGAACGGGTTTGGTTTCGGGAAATCCTCCCCAAGTACAGCCTGCGTTTTTTTCAAATAAACATTTCGTTCGCCAAGCATCGTTTTTAAGTACGGGCGGACGAACAGTTCAAAACCGACGTAGCAGGCGGACGGATTGCCGGAGAGGCCGAAAAGGATTTTCCCGTCCAATTCGGCCGCCGATGTCACGCTCCCCGGGCGCATCGCCACTTTATTGAATAAAAGCGTTGCCCCCAGCTTTTCGTAGACTTTCGGAATATAGTCAAAATCGCCGACCGAAACGCCGCCCGTTGTCATGACGATATCCGCTTCCTTAACCGCCTGCCTAACCGCTTCATATGTTTCCTCGAAATCATCCTTCACAAGCCGGTAAAAAACCGGTTCGCCCCCGGCGCGGATGATTTGCCCCCAGAGCATATAGGCATTGCTGTTGCGGATTTTCCCTTTTTCGAGCGGCTCGCCGGCTTCGAGCAGCTCCGTCCCCGTTGCAATAACGGCGGCTTTCGGTTTTTTTGTGACCGGCACTTCTGTATATCCGAAAGTTGCAAGCGCCGCCATTACGCCCGGATTAACGAGCGTGCCTTTCGGGACAAGCACTTCGCCTTTTTTCATATCTTCGCCAATGCCGACAATGTTCTCACCGGGCCGGACTTTCCGTTTAATCTGCACAAATGTTTTCCCGTTCTGCACCACTTCTTTTGTGAGCTCCACCATGATCACGGCATCTGCCCCGTCCGGGATGGCGGCGCCGGTCATGATTTTCACGGCCTGATTCGGCTTTATCCCTTCATCCCATGTAAAACCTGCCCCGATTGTGGCGACAACTTCAAGGAGAACGGGGTGGTCCGCGCCCGCTTCAAGTGTGGATCCGGAAAAAATCGCATACCCGTCATACGGCGACCGTTTAAACCACGGCACGTCATGGGTTGCAGCCAAATCATCGGAAAGCACCCGGTTAAAACTGCTCTGAATCGGCACAAGCTCCTTTTCGCCTGCAAGCGGATGGGCCATCACTTTGCGGATGGCCTCCGCCACTTTGATTGGTTTTCTCATCAACATCACCGGCTTCTTTTTGTTGTAAAATATAATCTTCTTTTGTATTGATATTGGCAAACGCCTTTTCCTGCGCAAAATCGATAAATTTCAGGCGGCAGCGTTCAAAAAGCGCCCGCATGCTGAGGCGGCCTGTTTCAAGCTGCTCCCTTACTTTTTCTTTCACCCTGTTGTGAAAAACGGCAACGAGCGGCTGGATTCTCCCCTCTGCCCGGGCCACGATGGCGTCATATGCCGGATCGCGTTCTTGAAGCAGCCGGGCAACCGTTCTTTTTCCGATCCACGGCGTATCGCACGGCAACACAGCGTACCACTGGGCGTCCACTGCGAGCATCGCCGAATAAATGCCGGCGAGCGGGCCTTTTCCGCGGTAGCGGGGAAGATCGCAAATCACCTCAATCGGTCGGTTGCGCGGGATTTTTTCCGCAAGCCCGGGCCGCGCTACCACAATGATCGCCCCAGTTCCGGCGAGCGCATCCACGCTGCGTGCGACCATCTCTATGCCGCCGATTTTCGCAAGCGATTTTTCGCCGCCGAACCGGCTCGACTTCCCGCCTGCCAGAACAATTCCGGCTGTATTCATTGCCGGCTGAGCTCCCAGACAATATGCTTTAATTCCGGCAAAATGAGTTTTTTCATGGCAAGGGACACGGCGTTGCTGGAGCCCGGCATTGAAAATACGGCTTTTTTCCCGATTGTGCCGGCAAGCGCTTTGCTGAGCATCGAGGCGCTTCCGATTTCTTCATAACTTAAATAGCGGAACAGCTCGCCAAAACCGGGCATTTCTTTATCGAGGAGCGGCCGGACCGATTCCACTGTAACATCCCTTTTCGTAAAGCCGGTGCCGCCGTTCAGCAAAATGGCATTGGTGGTTTCTTTCGTCTGTAAAACCGCCTGCCTGATTTCGTCCGCTTCATCTTTAACGATGCTGTATTCCGCCGCTTCCATCCCTTCCTGTTTTAACAAATCTATCATCAGCCTGCCGCTTTTGTCTGTTTCTTCCGTCCGGGTATCGGAAACGGTGATCACTTTGCACAGCACCGGAAGATCGGCCTGTTGTTTATGTTCTTTCGTGCTCAATCCTTTACCCTCCAATATACGACATTTCGATCCGTTTTCCTCTAAAAGTCGGGTTTTTTCCCCGTTCTTGTGAGTAGCGGTCCGCCCGGTTCTGCCATATGCCTGCAATGCGGGCAGCCAGCACTTCATCGCTTGCCCCTTCCCTTATGGCGCCAAGCAGGTCCGTGCCTTGTGCGGCAAACAGGCAGGTGTATATTTTCCCGTCTGCCGACAGCCGCAAGCGCGTGCAGTCGCCGCAAAAAGGCTGGGATACGGATGAAATGAACCCGACTTCCGTATCCGTCCCTTTGTAACGGTACCGTTTGGCAACTTCCCCGTAATAATTTTCTTTCAACGGTTCAAGCGGCATTTCTTTTGAAATCATGTTGAGAATTTCTTTGCTGGTCACGACTTCATCCAGCTTCCATCCGTTCAGGGAGCCGACATCCATAAATTCGATAAAACGGAGGGAAATCCCTTTTTCCTTGAAATAGGCGGCCATCGGTACAATTTGCGAATCGTTCATCCCTTTTTTGACCACCATATTCACTTTGACTTTGATGCCCTGGCGGATGGCTTCCTCCATCCCTTCCAAAATTCTTGCCGGTTTTGCCCCGACGCCGTTGATGGCCGGAAAGATTTCCGGATCGAGGGCATCCAGGCTGACATTGATGCGCGAAAGGCCGGCCTTTTTTAACGGTGCGGCATATCGTTTCAACAGAAAGCCGTTCGTTGTCACCGATAAATCTTCAAGGCCGCTGATTTGATGGAGCATGGCCACAAGCTGATCGATGTCTTTCCGCAGCAAAGGCTCCCCGCCCGTCAGCCGGATTTTCCGGACGCCAAGGGATACAAAAAGTCTCGCAAGGCGCGTGATTTCTTCAAATGTCATGAGTTCGGACCGGTTCATAAAACAATATTTCTGGCCGTTATCGGCAGGCATGCAGTACGTGCAACGGAAATTGCAGCGGTCCGTTACCGAAATCCGCAAATCCAAAAGCGGCCGGTTCAGCTTATCGGTCAGCATGTTCTCCATCATCTCCGTTTTAAATTCTGTTTCTCTGTTAAAAATGCATTTGCCAAATGTTTGCAGGCGCCCGGCTGCCATTCTTAACCGCCAAAGTTCCCATGCCCGTCGTAAGGCGCACGCACTGGCCACGGTTTGTCATGCCGCGGGAACCCGGGCATCCTGCCGGGCGGCCCACCGCTTTCTTCGGTCCCCGGTTCTGCTTCCACGGTTCCGGGCATCTTGCCGGGCGCACACCGCTTTCTTTGTCCACGGTTGCCATGTTTGCCTGAAGCATGCCGCTTCTTTGAGAGGAATCCGGGCATTTTACCGGACGGCACGCCTTTTTCTTTGGTCCCCGGCTTTCATGTTCTGGTTCCGCACTTCCGGGCATCTTGCCGGGCGACGGCGTGTTTCAGCACCTCTTTTTTCGGGCCCTGCTGTAATACTTTCCCATTTCTGTACAAAATGACATTGTCACAAAGCAGATCAGCCTCTTCCATATTGTGGGTAACCAGTAAAACGACCCCGTGAAAATGATCGTGAAGAAACGATAAAAATTCTTCCATCACAAGTTCCTTCGTGTCCGGGTCCAATGCGGAAAAAGGTTCATCCAAAAGCAGGCAGGAGGGCTCGGTGATAAGCGTCCTCGCAAGTGCCACCCGCTGCTTTTGCCCACCGGACAGTTCAGCAGGGTAGCGGTTTTCAAAACCTTCCATTTTGATTTTTTTCAAAAAAGCAGCCGTCTTCTCTTCTATTTCCTTTTTTGGCCGCCCCTTTAAACCAAATGCAAGATTTTGTTTTACCGTTAAATGCGGAAATAGGGCGTAATGCTGGAACATATAGCCCGTATGGCGGTGCCGCGTCTTGATATCCATATGCTTTTCTTTATCAAATAATATCCGGCCGTTTAGTTCAATCTTTCCTTCATCGGGCTTGTCGATCCCGGCAATGCACTCCAGCGTCAGGCTTTTGCCGCTTCCGGACGGTCCTAAAATGCCGGTGACGCCGGGGCCCGCTTCAAACGCGGTATCCAGCTCAAATTCCGGAAATGTTTTTTTGATGTTTACGCGGAGCATGCCTGCTGCCACCCCTTCCCATCTTTTTTTCCATCCGCTTAATGCCGTACAGGACGGCCAGCGATAAAAACGTCATGATCGCAACGAGGAGCCCTGCCGTCCGTTCGTCCCCGTTCATCAGGCAATTGTAAATGGCAATGGACATCGTTTCCGTTTTTCCCGGAATGCTGCCGGCCACCATTAACGTTGCCCCGAAATCGCCAAGGGCGCGCGCAAACGCGAGCATGACGCCACTTGTGAGCCCCCGCCATGACAAAGGGATCATGACGGAAAAAAAGATATTCCATTCCGTTCGCCCCAAAAGGCGTGCTGCATGAAGGAGCGATTCATCAATACCGGCAAAAGCCGTGCGCGCCGACTGGATGAAAAATGGAATGGATACGCACATTGCCGCAATGACCGCTCCTGTCTGCGTAAACACAATCGTCACGCCGAATTGTTGTTCAAGAAACCGGCCGAGCACACTTTGCCTTCCGAGAATGACGAGTAGATAGTAACCGAGCACGGTCGGCGGCAGCACAATCGGAAGCGTCAGCAAAGCGTCTGCCACATCCGCCGCTTTTCCCTCCGACCGGCTTAATAGATAGGCTGCCAACAGTCCGGGGATAAGGGAAAAAACGGTTGAAAGCAATGCTACTTTAAAAGACAGATAAATGGGAAATAAATCGATCTGTCCCACTTGTTACTGCCCCGCAGACACTGCATAGCCGTATTTTTTCATCGTATTTTGTGCTTCTTTGCTGGCTAAGTATTGCACAAATTTCTTTGCGGCTGCCTGCTTTTTCGAGCTTTTCACAACCGCTGCCATCTGTTTCAGCTGATTGTACAGGCTGCTTGAAATGTTGGCAACATCCAGCTTTTCACCTTGCGCAAGCGAGAGGGAAACGATGCCAGCTTCTGTATTCCCCGATTTCACGTACGTCAGGGTATCTGCAATATTTTTGGCGTAAACCAATTTTGGTTTCACTTTATCCCAAATCCCCGCTTTTTGAAGCGCCTGTTTTGCCGCCAATCCGTATGGCGCAGTTTCCGGGTTGGCAATGGCGATTTTCTTCACCTCAGGGCGGGTTAAATCTTTAAGGCTGTGGATGGAAAGATGGCTGCTTTGTTTAGCCGCAATCCCGATTTTCCCGTATGCGTAGACGGTTTTTGTGCCGGGAACAAGCATGTTTTTATTCGCCAGCTGGTTGACATAATCCGCGTTCGCCGCCGCAAACACATCATACGGCGCACCATTTTCAATTTGCTGCTCCAGTTCGCCCGATGCGGCAAAAACAAGTTTCACCTTGATACCGGTCTTTTTTTCAAACTGTTTGCTGATTTGCTGGAAAGATTTTGTCAAATCTGAAGCTGCCGCTACACTGATTTCTGTTTGTTTGGATTGCTTTTTGGCGGAGCCGGATGCACTCCCTTGTGCAGAACAGCCCGCAAGCAGGAAAAGGCAAAGCAATACCATACCGAACCTTTTCATATCAAACACCAACCTTACACTTTTATAAAAGGATATGTTTTTATGATAGCCGAATATTTTTTCTTTCTCAATTTTTTCACTTACCCGGGGACTTTTCCACTGTTTTCTATCACTGAAACCTTTAGACAGAAAAACCGGGCAGCACTAAAGCTGTCCGGTTGCTTACTCAATCTTCCATTGTCGAAAGGTCCCCGGCCGGCAGATCCAGTTCCCAGGCTTTCAGGACGCGGCGCATGATTTTCCCGCTCCGGGTTTTCGGCAGTTTTTCGCAAAACTCGATTTCCCGCGGCGCGGCATGGGCGGCCAGCCCTTTTTTCACAAATTGACGGATCTCTTCCTTCAGCTCATCTGACGGTTCGTATCCGTCCCTTAAAGCGATAAAGGCTTTAATGATTTCACCGCGGACCGGATCCGGCTTGCCGATGACACCGGCTTCCGCAACGGCCGGATGTTCGATCAGTTTGCTTTCCACTTCAAACGGCCCGACCCGCTCACCGGACGTCATGATAACATCGTCCACGCGGCCCTGGAACCAGAAATAGCCATCTTCATCCATATAAGCCGAGTCACCGGAAACGTACCAGCCGTTCGGGAAAAAGTAAGATTCATATTTTTGCGGGTTGTTCCAGATGGCGCGCATCATGGAAGGCCAGCCTTTTTTAATGGCGAGATTGCCCATCCGGTTCGGCGGAAGCGGGTTTCCCTGGTCATCAACAATGGCCGCTTCAATGCCAGGAAGCGGTTTTCCCATCGATCCCGGTTTGATATCCATGCAAGGATAGTTGCAGATCAGTTGTGCGCCGGTTTCCGTCATCCACCATGTATCATGGATGCGGAGTCCGAATACTTCATTGCCCCAGCGGATAACTTCCGGATTCAGCGGTTCACCGACACTTAAAATATGGCGCAAAGTCGAGAGGTCATATTGGTTAATGATTTCATTGCCGGCCCCCATCAGCATCCGGAACGAAGTCGGGGCGCTGTACCAAACAGTGACGCCGAACCGTTCAATCGTATTGTACCACGCTGCCGGGCTGAAGCGGCCGCCGACAACGACGTTTGTTGCGCCGTTTAACCATGGCGCAAACACGCCGTAAGAGGTCCCCGTTACCCATCCCGGGTCTGCTGTGCACCAGTAAATATCGTCTTCTTTTAAATCAAGCACCCATTTTCCCGTCTGGTAATGCTGGATCATGGCATTGTGGACATGGAGGACGCCTTTTGGCTTTCCGGTCGAACCGGACGTATAGTGGAGGATCAGCCCGTCTTCCCGGTCAACCCATTCGATTTCCAGTTTATCGGAAGCTGCGTTAAAATATTTCAGATAGTCTGCGTACTTTCCTTCTTCTTTGACATTTTCCCCGACAACAAAAATGGTTTCCAATGCCGGAAGTTGATCAGCCGGGACGCGCCCGACAAGGTCAGGGGTTGTCACAAGCACTTTCGCTTCACTGTCTTCAAGGCGGTCTTTTACGGC
The DNA here is from genome assembly GCF_038007245.1 of Weizmannia sp. FSL K6-3076. Lineage (NCBI taxonomy): Bacteria > Bacillati > Bacillota > Bacilli > Caryophanales > Bacillaceae > Heyndrickxia > Weizmannia sp. FSL K6-3076. The sequence continues at coordinate 2,214,452 of NZ_JBBOWU010000001.1, forward strand.
CCCTTCCATAAACGCTTCAAACAGCGGACCGACAATGGCGCCGAGCTTGATGGCGCCAAGCATGGCAAAATACAGTTCCGGCGAGCGCGGCATAAAGATGAAAACACGGTCACCTTTTTTGACGCCTGCTTTTTCTTTTAAAACATTTGCCGCCTTGTTTGTCAGCCTTTTCATTTCATAGTAAGTATATTTCTCGTTGCGTGAATCACTTAAATACATGAGCGCTACTTTATTTTTGCGGGAGCTTTCGGCGTGTTTGTCAATGGCTTCATACGCCAGATTGACACGCCCAGTTTCATACCATGAAAAATTTTTCTCGGCGTCTTTCCAGCTGAACGTTTTGCGGGCTTCTTCATAGTTTTTCAGATTGAAATCCCCTTGTACGGTTGGTAACGCTTCCAGTTGCATGTAATGTCCCCCTTTGTTTAGATTCACATATTTATTATATATGAAAACTGTTTTATTCACAATTTAAAACTTCTTTCCGCAAATGCCACCATTGTGAACAATTCTGGAATTTCCCTCTTTCCATATTGTTTTTGTTCTGTAAACATGAGATGATGAAATTGTGAAATGAACGGTCATTCATCATACGTTTTTCTTTTGATTTGTTCAAGGGATGGTGGAAAAATGGAACATAAGAAAACATACTACTCTATCGAATTGCCTACAAAAGCAGGGCCACTTGTGATTGAAGGGCCGGTTCCGGGGAAAAGGCTTGCGGAAATGGCATTCCATGAAGACTTAAAAGCTTTCCGCCCCGCGCCGAAACAGCATGCTGCCCTGATTGAAATTGCCGACCTGCCGGAGGGAAGGATCATTCTGGCACGCAGCGGCAATACAGTCGTCGGCTATGTCACGTTTCTTTTCCCGGACCCGCTCGAACGCTGGTCAGAGGGCCATATGGATAATCTTCTCGAACTTGGCGCGATCGAAGTCATTCCGAAATACCGGGGATGCGCTGTCGGCAAGCATTTGCTGAAAGTCTCCATGATGGACGACGCGATGGAAGATTACATTATTATTACAACCGAATATTACTGGCACTGGGATATGAAAGGGACCGGCCTGAACGTGTGGGAATACCGGAAGATGATGGAAAAAATGATGGCAGCAGGTGGCTTGAAATGGTTCGCAACGGATGATCCCGAAATTTGTTCACATCCGGCAAACTGCCTAATGGTGCGGATCGGAAAAAGAGTCGATCAGGAATCGATTGAAAAATTTGACCGGATCCGCTTTAAAAACCGGTATATGTACTAAAACTTCGGCAAAAAGGGGATGGGTAAAGATGATTGTGGAAGAAATCATGCAAAAAGACGTCAAGACGCTGTCACCCCGGCATACCGTACAAGACGCGCTAAAATTGATGCAGAAGGAGCAGATCCGCCATATCCCGCTACTCGATCAAAACGGCAAACTGTGCGGCGTCGTCACCGAACGGGACATCAAGGAAGTGGCGCCCAATCCGTTTTTCCCAGGCGAGCAGCTGGAAAAACTTTCGCTGCCGCTTGAAAAAATTATGAAAACGGACCTTTTGACAGGGCATCCGCTCGATTTTATCGAAGACATTGCCGCGCTCATGAATGACAACCGGATCGGCTGCCTGCCGATTCTTGAAAACGGGCAGCTGGTCGGAATTGTGACAGGGACCGATCTGCTTCAGACTTTTGTAGATCTGACCGGCGCAGGACATCCGAGTTCGCAGATTGAAATCCGCGCCCGCAACCGGACCGGCATCCTGCGCGATATCACCGAAATCATATACGAACATCATCTGAATATTTTAAGTGTGCTGATTTACCCCGACCGTAAAAATGAGGAAAACCGTGTGCTCGTGTTCCGGGTCAGCACGATGAACCCGGTGTCCCTCATTACGCATTTGAAGGAGGCCGGCTATGAAGTACTCTGGCCAAATATGCCGGGGATGCCGCGATGAAAGATGCTGTTTTCGTCTATTCCACCGATTTGCTGGCTTATCGTTTCCGCGATGACCACCCGTTTAACCAGATGCGGCTCCAATTGGTTAAAGAACTGCTCGAAGCGATCGGGGCTTTGAGTGGGGAGGATATTGTCAAACCACGGAAAGCTACTGATGAGGAACTGTTGCTCATCCATGACCCGTCATATGTGGAAGCCGTAAAACTGGCCGGGCATGGAAAACTTGATCCGGTCAAAGCAGAGAATTACGGGCTCGGGACAGAAGACACCCCCGTTTTCCCGAATATGCACGAAGCGAGCGCTTTAATCGCCGGCGGTACATTGCAGGCAGCCGAAGAAGTGATGTCGGGGAGGGCGCGGCATGCTCTGCACCTTGGCGGCGGGCTGCATCACGGATTCCGCGGCAAAGCTTCCGGATTTTGCATCTACAACGATACGGCAATTGCCATTAAATATTTGCGCAAACAATACGGCGCGCGCGTTCTTTATGTGGACACGGATGCCCACCACGGTGACGGCGTGCAGTGGGCTTTTTACGATGATGAAAATGTTTGTACGTTTTCCATCCACGAAACGGGCCGTTACCTTTTCCCTGGCACCGGCAATGTTAACGAATGGGGAACGGGAAAAGGATATGGCTATTCTTTCAATATTCCTTTGGATGCGTTTACAGAAGACGAATCATGGCTGGAATGTTATGCAAAAGCATTGGAAGAAATCGCAGCATACTTCAAGCCGGATGTACTGGTCACGCAAAACGGGGCGGATGCCCATTATTATGACCCGCTCACCCATTTGTCCGCGACGATGAACATTTACCGCGAAATTCCGAAACTGGCCCACAAAATGGCGCACGAATATTGTGAAGGCCGGTGGATTGCAACTGGCGGGGGCGGCTATGACATTTGGCGGGTCGTGCCGCGGGCCTGGTCGCTCATTTGGCTGGAAATGGCGGAAAGGGAAGGCGGAAGCGGAGAGATCCCTACTGCATGGCTTGAAAAATGGCAAAAAATCTCCCCCTACCCCCTGCCTGAAAGATGGGACGACCCGGTAGGTTTATACCGCCCGATCCCGCGCAAACCGGAAATTGAAGAAAAAAACCGGCTTGTGCTGAACCGGTTGCTGCAATTCATTAAACAGACAAAATAAAAAGCCGGCCCTGCCAGATCATTCTGGCAGCACCGGCCTTATTCATTCTATTCGTTTCAATGGTGAGCGTTACCGTTTACGCCCATGCTGCTTTTTTATTTTGTCGAATTCCGGTATTCCACACGGTGCGGCAGGATGACCTGGTTTTCCGTTACGGTTTCTTTGTTCATGTATTTCGTCAAAAGCCGCATTGAAACAGCACCGATATCATACAACGGCTGGACAACGGAAGTCAGCTGCGGGCGCACCATTTCAGCGAGACGCGTATTATCGGAAGAAACGACTTCCAGCTGTTCCGGAATGTTAACACCGGCATCAAGGGCGCCGTGGATTACGCCGAGTGCCATTTCATCGTTTCCGACAAACACGGCCGTAGGGGTCTTGTCCAATTCCTGAAGCCGTTGCCATGCTTCTATGCCGGAATCATATGTATAGTCCCCTTCCAGAACATAATCCTCATTGAATTCGATGCCCGCATTACGGAGCGCTTCTTTGTATCCTTCCAGGCGCAATTCGCGGTTGACCGCATCATGCAGCGGCCCGATTACCAATGCAATTTCCTTATGTCCCTTTTTGACAAATTCGCTGATCACTTCAATTGTCGCTTTTTTATAATCGATATTAACGGACGGAATTTTTCCCGTAGGTTCAATCGACCCGGCGAGTACGATCGGAACAGAAGATTTTTCAAATTCCTCAATATGCTCTTCCGTAATATTCCCGCTCATAAACACAATGCCGTCCACTTGTTTGCCGAGCATCGTGTTCAAAAGGCGCAGTTCCTTTTCCTTATTCTGGTCGGAATTGCTTAGAATAATATTGTATTTGTACATCGTTGCGATATCTTCAATCCCGCGGGCAAGTTCCGCATACAGCATATTCGACACATCCGGGATAATGACGCCTACGGTTGTCGTCTTTTTGCTGGCGAGGCCGCGTGCAACCGCATTCGGGCGATAGCCGAGCCGGTCGATCACTTCGAGCACTTTCTTCCTTGTTGTCGGTTTCACATTCGGGTTTCCGTTAACAACCCGCGACACCGTTGCCATGGAAACGTTGGCTTCACGGGCAACATCATAAATCGTAATGTTCATCTTTCAATCACTCTCCAATATACAAGTCCTGTTCATAGTTTTCACCATTCAGCCTGTCTTAAACATAGAAATGTAAGGCTTTTTCCTCTGGTGTATCGTACAAAAAAATGCCCAAACACGATCACGTTCGACACTTTTATCAGTTCATTAGACTTCTCATTATACCATATATGATAAGCCAGGCAAAAACTTCCTGCAAGGTTTGACACAAAATTGCCACATTCTTCACAAAGAATTTTAGGGGTAAAGACGACGTCTGGACGTTGGCGCCGCTTCTTTCGTGCCGTATGTAGCAACATGACAGCGGAATTTTGGCCAATTTGAGCTTTTGCTGGAATATTGCCCGCTTCCTTAGCCGTGGCTGCCTGAACTTTGGATGGATTCCTTTACTTAGAGCGCGTCTACGTTAAGAAAGCAAGCTAATATGAAGGCATTCCTTCACTTAGAACCCGTCTATGTTAAGAAGGCGCGAAAAACGATGGCATTCCTTTACCTAGAGACCGTCTACGTGAAGGAATTTCGCTTATTCAACAATCCCTAGTTTATCCGCCATTCGATGTTCTTGCGTTTAAAAATGACAGGACGACGCCACCACACGGCCGGAAAAATCCCCCACAAAGAAAAACCTTCTGCAAGGCAGAAGGCCGGATGCTGATCCTTATATTTTCGCCGGCAAAGCGGATTGGATTTCCTGATAAAATGCATCGAACTGTTTCAAATCCATTTGCTGAGCTGCGTCCGAAAGTGCGACTGCCGGATCCGGGTGCACTTCCGCCATGACACCGTCCGCTCCGATCGCAAACGCCGCTTTGGCAGCTGGAAGGAGCAAATCCCTTCTCCCTGTCGAATGGGTCACATCCACAAATACTGGCAAATGCGTTTCCTGTTTTAAAATCGGCACCGACGTAATATCGAGCGTATTGCGGGTCGCCCGTTCGTACGTCCGGATGCCCCGTTCGCAAAGTATAATCTGTCCGTTTCCTCTTGACATAATATATTCAGCGGCATTCATAAATTCTTCAATCGTTGCCGCGAGTCCGCGTTTTAAGAGAATCGGCTTTTGGATGGAACCTGCCGCTTTCAACAGCTCGAAATTCTGCATATTGCGCGCGCCGATTTGGATGACATCGAGGTAATCGACCGCTTTTTCGAGATCAGCAGGTGTCACGATTTCACTGATAACAGCGAGATCATATTCATCGGCAATCTGTTTTAAAATTTTCAGGCCTTCAAGTCCAAGCCCCTGAAAATCATACGGAGAGGTGCGCGGTTTGTAAGCGCCGCCGCGAAGCAGTTTCAGCCCCTTCGCTTTTACGGATGCCGCAACAGCCGCAACCTGGTCGTACGATTCAACCGAACACGGGCCGAATACAAAATACGGGTTGCCGTCGCCCACTTTTTCGCCTTTAATATCAACAATTGTATTTTCTGGCTGTTTCTTCCGCGAAACGAGCAATGCTTTCCGATGGTCATCTTCCTGCAGTTCAAGGGCCGCTTTAAAGATCTCTTTAAATAAATGTTCAATGGTAGACATTTCAAACGGGCCATCGTGATGTTCTTTAATGGCATTCAGCATTTCGCGTTCCCGGACTGGATCATAGCGGTTTACACCCTGAGCTTCTTTCAGTTTCCCGATTTCCTGGACGAGCTCACCCCGCTTGTTGATCAGCTCCAGCAGCTTTAAGTTTACTTCTTCAACTTCTTTCCGCAATTGTTCAAGCTCTCTGTTCCCCACGAACCTCTCATCCTCTCTGTCAATATCCTTATCTCATTTTGTTGCCGGCGTCTATTACCATAGAAGCTTACAAGTGATTAGCACTTATTATAATCGATTCTTTTTAAAAAGTCACGAAAAAATTCTTTATCGGATAAACGCTTTTATGTGATAAAGCAATACCCGTCCTGTTATAGTTTTATATGTTTTTCTCGGAAAAAGGTTCCCTCTTTCTTTTCGTTTTGCCAGTCGCCATGTCCATCCTGATCGTAATTGATTATGTCGCGAAAAACTTCAATTCATATTATACCGCTCCATCTGAAAAAAACGCACAAAGAGCGGCTGTCGTTTGGCGCGTATCATCCGTCTTGTTCTGTTTTCCCGTCTGAAAAGCACAAAAAAAGCGGCTGATATGCCGCTTTTTTTGCGCTTACTCACCAACCGATGAGGAACTGCCTGAATTTGAACTTTGTTGATTCACATTTTCCATATCCGTTTGTGCTTTATCTTTTGCCTGCTGCGCGGTCTGAACGGCGCTGTCTTTCAGCTGGCTGCCTTTCTGCACGGCAAAATCGCGGACTTGTTTTGTTTTTTCAGCAGCCTGCGAAGCGAGCTGGGTCCCTTTTTCGGTCGCAAATTCGCGCCAGCCGTCTGTTTTTCCTTTAATGGTTTCCACCTGGCCGCTTAAGTCTTCCCGAAGTTCTTTCCCCGATTTCGGCGCCAGCATAAGCGCTACTGCAGCACCGACAACACCACCGACAATTGCACCAGTCAAAAAATCTTTCGTGGACATTTGTTCTTCAGACATGTAAATTCCTCCTTCAGTTTATGAATTTCTTACCCGTTGGAGCAGCCTTTCATCATTGCGGGCCGGTTCTTCAAGAAGGTGTTTCGGGACAGGGTCTTTGGCATGGACAGGATGGGTTTCATTCGTGCCTGTGCCTGTACCTTTTTTACCCGACCATCTATCTTTTATTTCCTTCAGCGCAGCGCCCCATTGCACGGCCTGTGCAATTTTGTCCTGCCTTTTGCTGACGGCCGAAGCAATCGATGTTGTGACTTTACGCAGCGCCTGACTCAGTTGCTGGGCGGAAACACCGATATCTTCCACGGCATAGACGACACTGTTCAGCCTTTCCGATTTATGCTCGATGTCTTCAACCAACACATTCGTTTTTTCCAGTAATTTTGTTGATTCCTCTGTAATGCCGTGCATCTGCCCTTCAAGGCCCTTTACCGTATCCGACAAGTTGTCCAATGTTTTGCTTAATGATTTCAATGTCCTCGTCAGGGCGATGACCAGAATAAGGAATGCAACAGCAATCAGCGCCACGCTTAAATACAGGATGATTTTCATCTTTCGTTACCACCTCCATGTACAATAAAATTACCCCAAATCGCCTTCCTTAAACTATGGGGTTGAAATCTTTGCGGGTACCATCCTTATTTTCGCATAACGGCCGCCTTGTGCCAACAAAAATGGAAACATTTTCTGCTTGACAAATCTTATAACAAAAAAAGACATTGCCCGCCTGTTTTTCGGACAATGCCTTTGCCTTACCGGCTTACATGCTTTTGCAGCAATGTTTCGTATGCCTTTTGGTACTTTTGGATGTCCCCGGCACCCATAAAGAGAATGACACTGTTTTCAATGCCAAGAAGCGGGGACATGTCCTCTTCCTTGATAATTTGAGATCCGCTGACTTTTTCCTGCAAATCGTAAATAGAAAGCTTCCCGTGGTGTTCGCGCGCCGAGCCAAAAATATCGCACAGAAAAACCCGGTCTGCAAGGTTTAAGCTTTCCGCAAACTCTGTAAGAAATGCCTGCGTGCGGCTAAAAGTATGCGGCTGGAATACGGCGACAAGCTCTCTTTCCGGATATTTTTTCCGCGCGGCATCAATGGTTGCCTTGATCTCAGTCGGATGGTGGGCATAGTCATCAATGATGATTTGCGTGCCGATTTCTTTTTCCGTAAAGCGGCGTTTGACCCCGTGAAATGTTTTTAAATGCGTTTCAACCGCTTCTTTTTCGATGCCTTCGTATTGGCAGAGGGCGATGACCCCAAGCGCATTCAGCACGTTGTGGTTCCCGAAAGAGGGAATTTCGAACGTCCCATAAAAATTATTGCGGACCACCACATCGAATTTCGTTCCTTGCGGCTCCGTCACAATATTTCTTGCCTGAAAATCGTTGCCTTCTTCAAAGCCATAAAAAACAACCGGCACTTTCGCCTGGATTTTTTGCAGCTGCTCGTCGTCCCCGTAAGCGATGATGCCTTTTTTGACTTGCAGTGCCATTTCTTGAAAGGCGGAAAAGACATCGTCAATGTTCGCATAATAATCCGGATGGTCGAAGTCAATATTGGTCATAATCGCATAATCCGGATGGTAGGAAAGAAAGTGGCGCCGGTATTCACACGCCTCAAATACAAAATATTCCGCTCCCGGAACCCCTTTTCCCGTTCCGTCCCCGATCAAATAGGAAGTGGGCTTGATCTCATGCATGACATGGGCAAGCAGCCCGGTAGTCGATGTTTTACCGTGCGCGCCTGTTACAGCAACGCTCGTAAAATTTTTCAAAAACTCACCGAGAAATTTATGGTAACGGATCACAGGAATACCGCGTTTCATCGCTTCATCAATTTCTTCGTGCGTATCGGGAAAAGCATTGCCGGCAATCACCGTCAGGCCGGGGTGAATATTTTCCCGGTTGAAAGGCAGGATCTTAATGCCAGCATCTTCTAATGCCTGCTGGGTAAAAAAGCGCTTTTCCACGTCAGACCCCTGCACTTCGTATCCGATGTCATGCAGGATCTGTGCCAGTGCGCTCATGCCCGATCCTTTAATCCCTACGAAATGGTATACAGTCATAATAGAACCTCCAACACTGTCTATATGTATGCAGTATATGATAAAAACCCGCCATGTGCGATAAGGCATGTTTCCATAGCAGCTGTACAGGCTTTATACGGCTGCCTTCATGCCCATCATAAAAAATTCATACTCCATCATTATATCATTTCCAGGCAGCCGTGAACATGAAAAAACGGAATTTTGCCCGCAGCCCGCCGGAAGCCGGAAAGGGCAGCGCACATCCGCATTCCGCATGCCCTTTTTCCTCTATCCTTGCCAAAACAGCTGCCGGCTATAAGGAAAAACGATCACTCTCTGCTTTCTGCTTCCTGCATTTGCATAAATTCGCTTTTCGTTATTAAAACATCCCGCGGCTTGCTTCCTTTCGCCCCGGAAATAATCCCCTGCTGCTCCATCATATCAATCAGACGGGCGGCCCGGTTATAGCCGATCCGAAAATTGCGCTGCAAAAGTGACGTGGACGCCCCGCCCTGGTGAATGACAAATTCGCAGGCGTCGGGAAAAAGCTCGTCTTCTTCTTCGCCCGTTTCCGTTTGTCTCAGCAATTCTTCAGGCTGGAACAAATATTCCGGCTCTGCGGTTTCCCTTACAGATGACACAACATCGTCGATTTCACGGTCGCTCACAAAAGTGCCCTGCAGCCGGACCGGTTTGGAAGTGCCGTTTTCCAAAAACAGCATGTCCCCTTTGCCTAGCAGTTTTTCCGCCCCACTCATATCAATAATGGTGCGCGAATCGACATGTGAAGAGACGGAAAAAGCAATGCGCGTCGGGATATTGGCCTTGATTAAGCCGGTAATGACATCCACGCTCGGCCGCTGTGTCGCCAGAATCAGGTGAATCCCGCAGGCGCGCGCTTTTTGTGCAATCCGGCAGATGGCATCTTCGACATCCCCCGGTGAGGTCATCATTAAATCAGCGAGCTCATCGATGACAATGACAATATACGGCAGCTTTTCGGAAAACCTGCGGGTACGGACGGCCATTTCATTATAACGGTGAATATCGCGCACACTTTCATGGGCAAACAATTCATAACGCCTTTCCATTTCTTCAACCGCCCACTTTAATGCCGCTGTTGCCATTTTGACATCTGTAATGACAGGGCTGACGAGATGCGGAATTTGATTATATGGCGCAAGCTCCACCATTTTCGGGTCGATCAGGAGCAGTTTCAAATCCTGCGGCGCCGCTTTATACAGGAGCGAAACAAGCACCGAATTGATACAGACGCTTTTTCCCGATCCGGTGGCGCCTGCAATCAGCCCGTGCGGCATTTTTTGCAGGTCGGTTACAACCGGTTTCCCCGAAATATCCAGGCCCATCGCAACCGTCAACGGAGATTTGCTGTTTTGAAATACGGGATCACCGATGATCTCACGCAAACGGACAGGGCGGCTTTTCAAGTTCGGGATTTCAATGCCGACCGTATGCTTGCCCGGAATCGGCGCTTCGATCCTGATATCTTTCGCAGCGAGGCTTAATTTTAAGTCGTCGTTCAGATTGGTGATTTTATTGACTTTTACGCCCGGTTCAGGCTGGACTTCAAACCGGGTGACGGAAGGCCCCTGGCTTGCGTTTACCACTTTCGCGCGGACATTGAAATTTTCAAGTGCCTCATCCAGCGTATAGCTTTGTTCTTTGATCCACTCCTCATCCCGGGTCTGCTTCACCGGCGGCTCCAGCAACGAAAGCGGCGGGAAAGAAAACGGTTTTTCACCGCTGTTTTCGGCCGGATTTTCTTGTTCCGGCCGGGGACCCGGGGCCTCTTTCTTTTCTGTGATCCTCCGGCGGTCCTGTTTCAGCATCAGCACGTTAAACGGCAGATGCTTTCGCGGGCGTCTTTCCGTTTTTGTTGCTTCGCCGGATGACGGAGAAGTGCCCGCCATCTCCGTATGCCGCTGTTCCGGTTCATTTCCTGCATTTTTTTCGGTTTTTTCCGAAGCATATGCCGAAGGGGTTTCCGGCTCATTTGCAAGGTCCGCCATGCTTGCCTCTTGAGAAACGGCGGCATCCTCTTTTGACAATTCACTTGCCGGATTGAATCCCAGTGTTCCTGCGTTTTGCTGGTCTGGTTCATTTACCAGGATGGCTTCGGTTTTTTCCGAAGCATATGCCGAGGAAGCTTTTTCCGGTTCACTTGCAATGGCCGCCGTACTTGCTTCCGGAGAAACAGCCGCTGCATCCTCTTTTGGCAGCACACTTGCCGAATCGGATCCCGGCGTTTTCGCTTTTAGCTGTTCCGATTCATCTGCCGGGTTTGTGCCGGGTTCTTCCGGAGAAATGGCCGTGGCATTCCCTTTTTCCGGTTCGTTTGCCGGATCGGTTTCGGCTTTTTCCGGTTCACTTGCCGAAGCAGCTTTCTCTGTTTCCGGCTCATCTGCCAGGCTTATGCCGGATTTCTCCAGCATGCCTGCTGCTAAAGATTCCGGCGTGCCCATGCTATGTTGTTCTGGCTCCATGTTCTCCAAAGCGGATGCCGGAGTCTCTTCCGATTTTGCCGGGTCACTTGCCGGGTCGGATCCCAGTGTTCCTGCGTTTTGCTGGTCTGGTTCGTTTACCTGGATGGCTTCGGCTTTTTCCGAAGTATATGACGAAGAGGTTTCCAGTTCATTTGCAAGGTCCGCCGTACTTGCTTCCGGAGAAACGGCCGCCGCATCCTCTTTTGGCAGCACACTTGCCGGGCCGGATTCCGGCATTTCCGCTTTCGGCTGTTCCGATTCATCAGACGGAATTGTGCCGGTTTTCTCAAGCTTGTATGTCGCTTCGGCTTCATCTGCCGCACCTGGTGAATCTTCGCCGCGCCCTGTTTCCGTTTGGACAGGTTCGCCCTTTTCCGCCTGATCCGCTGTTGCGCGCCCGGCTTGATCTGCCGGTAAATCCATTTTTTTCTCTTCGAACAATTGATCCGCCATGCCGTGTTCAGGTGTTGTCAGGTTCCGTTCGCCGTCCGTGCCCGGATTTTCTGCAAAATCAAGCAATTGCTGCAGTTTCGCCATATCCAAGAGACGGATATCCTTTTTGTAATGATCTTCCAGCTCGTATTCCAACACTGTTGTTTCTTCCTGCGCAGAATCATTTGTCGGCCGTTTAAATCCAAAGACCGGGGACGGGATATCCGTCGGCCGGAAAGGATGGCCTTTTTGCACTTTTTCGCTCCGTTCAGACTGTGGCTCGGGACGATGTTTTTTTGCCCGTGGCCGCTGCTTTTCCGGTTTTTCAGCCGTCTTCCGGCGCGCCCCTTCCTGATCCGGAATTACAGGAAAACGAAACTGTTTTTTCGGATAATGATAAGCCACACGGGTATCTATTTTGTCCGGGCGTGCCTGGTAAAGCCCGGGTTGTTCCGGGGCCTCTTCGTGCACGTTTTCATCCTTAAAATATTTTGCCATTTTTTTAATCCAGCTCAAATTCATCACTCTTTCCTTTGCTCATGCGTCCGAAGAGCCTTTCAAAAATTCTTCTCACCTTCCATTATACAAAGGAAACACATGTTTTTCGAGGGATTTTTTAACACAGGCATGCCGGCATAAAAAAATCGGGGTTAGACACATTATGAGTGATACTATTTTTTTGAAGGAGGGAATGGATTGAAGATCGCAAAAGCATTGCTCGGCATCGGGCTTGCATCCGGGCTGTTGATGGGATGCGGAAACAATAACGGTGCTGGCGACAATAATGGCAACCGCAACAATGCACGGCCTGTACGCTATAACGACACAGCCGACAATAATGATGTGCGTTACAATAATGTCCGTTACAATACAGGAAGAACAAACGGCAATAATGGCGCTGATTTGACAAATAATACACGGGGTACACAAGGGATCAACAACGCCAATTTGACGAACAATAACGGCAACGGCAACAACAACAATAATAACAACAATAACGTCCGGGTGGCCAACCGTATTGCGCGCAGCATTGAGAATTTAAAAGAGGTAGCACAAGCGCGTGTCATCGCCACGAATGACAATGCTTATGTGGCTGTCTTACTGGAAAGGAACCAAAACAACGACAAACTTGACAAAAAACTGAAAAACAAAATTTCGAAAGTTGTCAAGCAAACCGATCCATCGATCAATGATGTGTACATTTCCGAAAATCCGGATTTCTTTGACCAGATGAGTGATTACGTCAATGACATCCGAAACGGCCGCCCGATTTCAGGATTTTTTAACCAGTTTAACGATATCATTCAGCGTGTCTTTCCGAACGGATCAAGATAAGCGAAAAAGGGCCGCATCCCGCGTGATGCAGCCCTTTTTTTGGCATCCGGCTTTTTATTCCGGCAGCGGAAATTCGCTTCCGACTTCGTATTGCCCGTCCAGCACAAGGATGCCTTTTTTCTGCGGTGCATTCGGGAGCCCGAGTTCACGCGCCGAGCAGATCATGCCGCTTGAAGCCACGCCGCGCAGCACGGCATTTTTGATGATCATCCCGTTCGGCATAACAGCGCCTGTTTTTGCAACCACAACTTTTTGCCCGGCTTCCACATTCGGCGCGCCGCAGACAATTTGCAATGTCTCAGCACCGGTGTCAACCTGGCAGATGCTTAAATGATCAGAATCCGGGTGCTTTTCCTTTTCTTTTACATACCCGACAACGAATTTCGGGGACAAGTCGGCGTCCAGTTTTTCATCGAACCCGTTTTCGGCGAGTATTCCGTTCAGCTTGTCGAGTAAAGCTTCCGTCAGTTTCACGGAGCCGCTTCCTTCAAACGCGCCGTACCGGGATGCTTCAAAAATATTGAACCCGGCTGTTTCTTTTGTCTTTTCATCATAAATGCGGGCAACCGTGCCTCTCTTTTCATAAGCGGCATGCTCCGCGTCTTTGATCATAACAATCAATGTATCGCCGATGCCTTCGCGGTTGTAAAAAACATTCATAAACGAAACGTACTCCTTTCAAGACTTCCGGTTTTTGCCCAAAATAAAGACCGGCTCCAATTCGCCGTCCTGATATAAAAATGAGAGGGCAGTAATCGGCACATGGCCGTTTGCAAAAAAATTCATCGCCATTTGCGCGATTATATCATAACCTGTTTCATTGCGGATGTCACCTATAATTAAAACATCCTGATGGGGAACAGCAAGAACCATTTCCCCTTCCGTTTTCTCGGACATTTCCTGCAATAACTTTTCATTTAAAATCCGGCTTGCATCATAGCCATCATTCGTGTTCAAGAAATAAAAATCATTCCCAGCGACAGTGTCTTTTTTCATTTTCGTGGAAAGCGACCGTAAATTAAACCGCGCCGTTTCCCGAATTTGTTCCGGGCTCCACTCTTCCCGCTCCAGCATTTGAAGATCGATCAACCGGTACGTATTCCCCAGATCAAGCGCGTAATAAATGCGCGTCTCGGCCGTGTGCGCATCGGTTAAAAACGGGATGCCTCCTGGAGCTTCTTCTGGAAAAGAAGTGGACCGGATCACAGGAAAAATACTTTTTTCCCGGCCATTAAGCGAATGGTTTTTCCCCATTACACCGAGCGCTGCTTCCGCATAATAGACAACTTCTTTAATCGCTTCTTCTTTTTGGGTAGCCCATTTGGCGGCAATCTCCGGCAGGGAAATATTGAGTCCCTGGTGTGTGTCTTCATTTTCGACCCGAAGTACATCTTTTTCACGGTCATAGGAAAAAATCCGTCCTTTTTTCTCCAGCCTTTTTTCCAGCTCCCGTCTTAATTGTTTCGTATCCATTTTCCGGTTGGCACCTCCTTTATCCCCCAGCTTAGGAAAAATCCCCCGTCCGCAAAGAGGGGGATTTCGGCCTGCTTTTTGTCTTTCCTGAAAATATGCGTATGCATTCGGATGGTGCCGCGTTCAATGCGGCTTGATCATCTATGATTCAGGCAAGGCTTTCGATAAATTTTTCGACTTCTTCTTTTGTTTTCCGGTCTTTGCTGACGAAACGGCCGATTTCCTTGCCGTCCCGGAATGCGACAAAACTCGGGATCCCGTATACATCAAGATCCGCACATAAATCCAAAAATTTATCGCGGTCAACATGGACAAAAGTATAATCGCTGTATTCTTTTTCAATTTCCGGCATAAACGGGTCTAAGAAGCGGCAGTCCGGGCACCAGTCCGCTGAGAACAAAAAAATATGTGTCCCGTTTTCTTTCAAGTTTTTAAAATCTTCCATTGATTGCAATTCCTGCATGGTTAAACCCTCCAGTTTCTGTGTCTTCTTTTTATTATACCGTAACGGCAGAGCTGTTTCATTTTTCATCACCCGGCTTTCCCGGTATAATGAAAATTAAGCAGTTTGCGGGAAATGGACTTTTTACATAAGGGGTAGACTTCATGACCATTTTAATTGTAGATGACCATAAAGTAAATTTATTTGTCATAGAAAAAACTTTAAAAAATGCCGGATATGATCAGTATGTATCTTTCACTTCGGCTAAAGGATTATTCGCTTATTTGCATCTAAATGAGGAACACGCGCCAAAACCGCCTGCCGACTGCATTTTGATGGATATTATGATGCCCGAAATCGATGGTATTGAAGCGTACCGGATGCTGCAGCAGTCACAGCGTTTTCGTGATATTCCCGTCATTTTCCTTACTGCGCTTGATGATGCCCGGAAGCTGGCGGAAGCACTGAACGCCGGGGGAATCGATTATATTACAAAGCCGATCAACAAAGTCGAGCTGATCGCCCGCCTTAAAGTAGCACTGCGCCTGAAAGAAGAGAAAGACTGGCATGCGGAACAGGAAAGGCATTTAAAAGACGAGCTCGATCTTGCAATGCAGGTTCAGCGCACACTTTTGAGCGAACCGATAAAAGAAAACTGTCTTTCCATTACATCTTCGTACAAACCGGCTCATCAACTGGCCGGTGATCTTTATTACTGGTATAAAATGGATGATCACCGTTACAGCCTCATGCTGCTCGATGTGATGGGGCACGGCATTTCGGCATCGCTCGTCTGCATGTTTATTTCTTCCAAATTAAGGGATTTAATGCAAAGCAAGGCAGACCCTGAAACGGTGATGCAGAAATTAAACGAACTGATGCTTTACCTGAATAAAAATGGCGGGTTGCAGCATTATTTTACAGCCATCTACCTTGTGCTCGACTGTGCCAGCAAAACGATCGAATATGTGAATGCCGGCCACCCGCCCGCTTTTGCCCTCGTGGATGAAAAGGAAGTCGTGCCGCTTTCGGAAGGCGGATGTGCTGTCGGCTTCTTCCCGCAATTGAAAGTGGAAAAGCAGGTGCTCCGTTACCATGAGAGCCTGCAACTCCTTTTATTTACAGATGGCGTAATGGAAGCACTCGATTCGGACAGCCACGACGGCTTGAAAATCCTGCAGCAGCTCGCTTCATCCACCTGGTCTCCGGAAAAGGCCGCTTCCCCCTTGGATACCGTCCTTGCCAAAGAACTGCAGGAACAACAGCCGGATGATATGTGTGTTGTGCTCGTGCAGGCAAAATAAGTGCTAGGGCTTACTAAGCGGGATATAGGGGTTGTCCGGTGAAAATACAGTAAAAAACGGCGAGATCGCAGTGTCTCGCCGTTTTTTAAATGGTTATGCTTTTTTTCGGTAAATTTTTTCTTCTCTGTCAAAAACCTCATACTTTCCTTCCGTATCAATCGTCCGCACGGTTTCTTTATGGCCGAGCCCTAAAAATCCCCGGTTCGTTAAACTTTCATCAAATAATCGCAAAACTTTTTTCTGAAGGTTTTGGTCAAAATAGATCATAACGTTCCGGCAAATAATCGCATGGAACTCATTAAACGAACCGTCCGTGACAAGATTGTGCTGGGCAAATACGATATTTTCCGCAAGGCTCTTATTGAAATAGGCATGCTGGGCATCGGCCGTGTAATAATAGGAAAATTCGCGTTTCCCACCTGCTTGGAAATAATTTTTCGTATACGTCTGCATTTTATGAAGCGAAAAGGCGCCGCTTTCCGCCTGGCGCAACACTCGTTCATTCATATCGGTTGCATAAATTCTCGTTTTTTCTCGCAGCCCCTCTTCGTCCAATAGAATGGCCATCGAATAGGCTTCTTCACCCGAGGAGCAGCCTGCATGCCAGATCCGGATTTCCGGGTACTGCCTTAATTCCGGGACGACTTTTTCGCGAAAGGCGACAAAAAAGTCCGGATCCCGGAACATTTCTGTCACTTGAATGGACAAATCATTTAACAGCACTTCAAGGAATTCGGGTTCATGGATCACCCTTTCGATTAGCGCGCTGATGCTCGGCAGGTTTTCGAGCCGCATCCGGTGCGTAACCCGCCTTTCAATGGAAGAACGGGCATACTGGCGGAAGTCGTAGCCAGATATCCGGTAAATGGCAAATAGCAGCATATCCAGTTCGAGCTTCCTGATGTCCTCATCCGTTAGTTGGTTTTTTTTCACGCTTTTTGCACTCCATCATTCTAAAGTTTGGGCTTGTTGAAATTGCGGAAATGGCATTCATTCCGCAACGGCCGCTAAAAAGCAACAAAATTTCCCGTGCTTCCTTTACTTGGAGCATGCCTATGTGAAGATAGCGGGCTAAATTTGCGGCCTTTTTTACAAAGAAATTCCTGTAACGAATTTTTTTCGGACTTCCCTGCGTGAAGAAAGCAAGCAAAATGTACAGCCTTCCTTCACCCCGTACCCCTCTCTCCGCTTTTTCACGGGCTTCCTTCCCTCAGCCTGCCTTTATTCTAGCGGCAGCCATACCCGCATGACAGATAACAGCTGGTCCATCTTCAGCGGTTTGCTGATGTAATCTGTTGCGCCGGCATCCAGACACTTTTGCCGGTCGCCTTTCATCGCTTTTGCTGTCAGAGCGATAATGGGCAAATCCGCAAATGCATCGTTCTTCCGAATTCTTTGCATCGTTTCATAACCGTCCATGCCCGGCATCATAATATCCATGAGGACGATGTCGACCTCTTTGTGAAGGTCCAGCATATCCAGGCATTCGAAACCGTTTTGCGACACAAGCACTTTCATGCCTTCTTTCGACAGCGCCTTTTTCAGTGCATAAATGTTCCGGTTGTCATCGTCACAAATCAGCACCGTTTTATTTCGGAGCGCCTGATCGGCTGATTCTTCTTCGCCCGGCTGCTGATCTTCTTCATGCAGCAATGCCGGCGCTGCTTCGCTTTCCGACGCTGGCACTTCTTCCGTAGCGGTCATCCCGTTCGGCAAGCTTGGAATATACAAAATGAAGGTGCTGCCCTTTCCGACAGTGCTGTCGAGACAGATTGTGCCGCCGAGCAAGCGGGCAAACTCACGGCAAATGGACAAACCGAGTCCCGTACCGCCGTATTTGCGGCCGGTCGCACCGTCCCCTTGCTGGAAGGCTTCGAAAATGAGATCCTGTTTCTTTTCCGGAATCCCGATCCCCGTGTCTTGCACAGCCACTTCCAGCCAAAAATCGGCGCCTTCCGTTTTCACGTATTTTCCGGCTGTTTCTGCGCTCACTTTGCGCATCCGGAACGTCACCGAACCATTTTCCGTAAATTTGACGGCATTTGAAAGCAGGTTTTTCACGATCTGTTGGAAACGCCGTTGGTCGGTATAAATCAAATCCGGCACATTATCATCGACATCAATCTTCAGTTCAATTCCTTTTTGCTCTGCCAAATAAGCAAACTGGTTGCCGACATACACTGGCAATTCACGGGTGTTCGTCTCTTCAATGACAATTTCCATCTTGCCGGCTTCTACTTTGGACAAGTCAAGTATATCGTTAATTAAATTGAGCAAGTCACTGCCGGATGAATGGATCACACGGGCGAATTCTTTTTGTTCTTCGGTCAGATTGCCCTCTTCCGATTCATCCGCCAGCATTTCGGAAAGAAGCAGAATGCTGTTGAGCGGCGTCCGCAGTTCATGCGACATATTTGCAAGAAATTCAGATTTATACTGCGAGCTCTGGATAAGCTGCTCTGCTTTTTCTTCCAACTGATGCTTTGTTTTTTCCAGTTCCTGCGCTCTTTTTTCCGCTTCTTTCGTCCGTTCCTCAAGCTGTTCATTGATCATGCGCAATTCTTCAGACTGCGACTGCAATTCCTCCGACTGGGCTTGCAGTTCTTCCGATTGCGATTGCAACTCCTCCGACTGGGCCTGCAACTCTTCCGTCATCATTTGCGATTCTTTCAAAAGCCGCTCAACCTCCATTCTGCTCAGGACACTGTTGATTGCCATCCCGAGTGTATGGTTGATTTGCTTGATGAGCTCAAGCCGCGCCGGCGTGAACTCCTCCAGGCTTGCCAGTTCCAAAACCGCCAGTACTTCCTCTTCATAAATGACAGGCGCAATCAGAATGCTGCGCGGTTTCGCTTCACCCAAACCGGTCGAAATTAGCGAATAATTTTCGGGAACATCGGTAATGATCCGGCTCTCTTTTTCTAACGCACACTGGCCGGCCAGCCCCTCCCCGTATGAAAATTTTTCGCGGCCCGGATTCCCGCGGTCTTCCGCATAAGCAGCAATTTTGACAAACTCGGCTTTTGTTTTTTCTCCTCTTTTCAAATAAAAGGCACCCATCGAGGCTGCCATAACCGGTACGGCTTTTTGAATAAACCGTTCCGCCAGCGTGTTGATATGGGTGATATTCTGATACATCGTCGCCATTTCGGCAAGCGTCGTCTGCATCCAGTTTCTTTCCGATATTTGTTCAATATAATTTTTTTCTTTCTGGCTTGCCTGCTCAAGCGATGCGGCCATCCGGTTAAAAGCTGCACCGATTTCCCCGATTTCATCCTCTGTCTTCACATCCACCCGCGGCAGTGACGTAAGGTCATCGTAATTGATATGCGTCATTACTTTGGAGATGTTGTTTAAGCTTTTCGCCGTTCCCGATACAATCCAGTAAGCAATAAACAGCATCACGGCAATCATCAGCCCGGAAGAAACCACAATCATCTGCAGCAAGTTTTTTTCCAGCTGGCTGGCATTTTTCATTGCTTTCGACATTAAGTTTTCCTGGAAATTTTTAAAATCGGTAATATATCCCGTTAAGTGGCTCCGTTTCGTTTGATAGTCGGAAATCACTCCGGACGGCACCGTTTTATTGTGCCTGGCGTCATTGATAATCGTTTCTTCCGTTTCCGTATAGGAAGCAAATTCATTTTGGAGCTTTGCCAAAATATCCTTTGCCTGGTTATGGTTTAATATATTGTCTAGCTGGTTCAGCCTTGATTCGATTTTTGCACGGTTATCCGTAATATTTTGAATAGCGGTTTCCGTGCCGCTTGCTTTTTCATCATTAATAATGGCCAAAAGTTCCCGGTCGGACTGCGAAAACAGCAGCTGGATCTCCGTTGCCATTTTTACTTTCACATAGCGGTCCTGCACGATTTCAGACATGTTTTTTTTCATATGATTCATGGAAACGAGCATGACCACAGCCGTAACAAGCATAAAAGCGAGGATCACGCCGAACCCTGCATATTGTTTTTTCTTAAAGCCCATGCTTTCTTCCCCCTGTTTTTCCATCTGCCGGATATATCGATACTTCTAAGACAAGTGATAAAGCCATTGAAGCTTATACTCTATTCCCGATTTTTCAACATATTATACCATCAATCTGTGACAAATTTGTTACATTTCGTAGCAGGAATCAAGTTTTTTTACAAGGCTAAAGGGGGGGAGAGGATGATGATGCGTATTTACCATCAAACCGCCCCGTTTTTACTTTTCCTAAAATCAAAAAAGGCCTTGCAACCGCAGGACGATGTATCCCTTGGTAACAGGCTCCCCAATCAAGCAATCGAGTTGATACGAATGAATTTTATGAATTTAAATGATAGATTTTCTATAGGTTTAGATTCATATTAAGACTCCTTATCTTGTAAATTGAGGTGATACATAATATTACGGTTGAAAGAAAAAATCCCGCTGCAAAAATAAATAACGACATTTTCAACCCCAAATACGAGCCAAGAACGCCTCCAATGACGCCCCCCAGTGGCATCGCTCCCCTTGTTATAAACCGATTACTTGCATTTACGCTACCTAAAATTTTTAATGGCGTAATAGCCTGTCTTAAACTGACCTGGCTTACAAAATAGAGCATGTTTCCAAATCCGGATAGCATCTGTCCTAAAGTAAGTAAGATTAAAGCGATGGTTTTAGAGTGAAAGTAGGGTGTAAAAACAACGATTCCCCCAACTCCGATTAAAACGGTAGCACCAATGATCGATATCCCAATACCCATCTTTTTTGAAATAAATTCAGAAAAGTAAGCCCCTATTATCCCTCCAATACTTCCTAACCCATAGATTAATCCAATTTGCGATGCGTGCATTCCAACATTCCTTACTATGTATAGTATGTAAATGGTTTCAAAAGCAGTTCTGCAAAAATTTAAAATAGCCGTAGATATGGAGATAGATAAAAGAATTCGGCTATTTATTAATACTTTTAGTCCCTTTAAAATTCTTTTAAATATATTTATGTTTTCTGTAACTGTCTCTCTCTTTTCATTCATTTTTATTTTCCACATAAAAAATAATGAAATAAAATAAGATATTGAATCGATCATGATAGAAATGGGAGCAGATAAAATATTGATTAAAAATCCTGCAATGCTTTGACCAAAAATTTGGGATAAAGAACGGCTAACTTCTAAATTCCTATTTGCTCTGTACAAATCTTCCCTTGAAACAATAATGGGAACAAAAGAAAGATAGGCAAGTTCAAACATCATGGAAAACGTAGCAGATAAAAAAACAACGATGTAAAAAACGTAAAAATTGAGGGCATTAAGAAAGGCAAAGATGGGAATAACTAAAAGACAAAGTCCAGTTAATAAATTTGTAACGAGCAATATCGAACGTTTATTACTTTGATCAATCCAAGCCCCGGCAATTAAACTAAATAAAAAAAATGGAATGGTTGCACAGGCTTGGAATAACCCCATTTCAAATGAATTAGCCTTTAATAAATAGACTGCAGTTAAAGGTAGTCCGACAATTGTAACTTGAGAACCAAACATCGAAACAGTTTGTCCTGACCAAAATAATAAGAAATTTTTATTTGATTTAACTAGCGAAGGTGAAGTATTCAATAGATAGCCCTCCTTAAAAGCTTATCTTTGAAAATTCTCGTATGTTGCTGGATTTTTAGTCCTGCTAAATGTTGAAGTGAATGAATTATTTAGATAAGAAATATCCCCAAATAGGCAACACTATTAAATCGAATACGAGTAAAAATAATAGTAAACTATCATATTTGTCATAATCATCCACTCGATTGTTTTGTAATTTTCTAATTATAAAGATTGTAAGAACCAATAGAATAATCCCCGTAATTACTTTAAAAAAGACTAATAAATCCATAGTTAAATCTCCTCTTTAAAGTAGGATACGAATCATCATATTCGCCAGAGATTCCCATTTTCCTTCTAATATCCACATCTTTTTTAACATTAAAAAGACTCAAATCACACAGTAGCGGGAAGTTAAACAATAATAAGCATTCCTGTAATCAAAGAAATTTGGTGTTTGCACAAAAAGAGCCCCCTGGTATGATAGGGTGTCCAAAGCTTCAGAGCAAAAACGGACTCTTAATCGATACCCAAGGGGGGACTCCCATGAATGATACGCTGCATCTTGATTCTTCAATCATTGACTTTATAACCATGCTTCTAAATATTCCGATGAAATGAAATATAGTTTTAATTTGAAGGACTCTTAACCAATAAGGCCATCTGGAACGATTAGCCATGAAAATCCCCTGTCTTTTGATTCACCGTTACATAGGGGTATTCACCGGTATTCACTTCTTTTACCCAAACTTCCCAATTACCGTTGCCAATATACTTATAGTGACTGGGCGTGACGTGATAACCTTTATATAATTCTTTCTCGAACGTTGTTACCCAGGCGCCGTTCGGCCGGTTTACAGCCTGATTGGTCTTATCGGTATTGGAATTGGAACTTGTGCCTTTGTTCGATGTTCCTTCATGATTCTTTGTTGTATTTTCCGATGCCGATGAATTTCCTGATGTTGGTTGGTCTGATTTTGAATTGTCAGACTGGTTTGATGCTGATGAGGAGCTGTTTTCTTCTACCTGACCTGCAGAACTTTTCTGATCATCACTTCCCGTTGTGGTTGAACCGGAAGCTGAATTATCTGCTTCATTCTTACTTGTGTCCCTTTTTTGTGCTTTATCTTTAGGCTGCGTGGAGGAGTTTGTTTCAGGATGACTTCGATCACTTGATACGTTTTGACTTTGATTGTGATGAAATATAAAGAACCCACCAATCACAATCAGAACAACAACCAATACGAGCAAACTAACTTTTTTCATTTCAATGCCTCCTCCCTTCCATATTAACACGCTTCTACAATTTTAAATCGCCAGTACTTGACCAGCAAAGATTTTCGTTACTGAATTTAAAAGCCTTGAGATATCTTTTGGATATTGAAATATTTACTTATTTTTCAACTCTTTTCTGATACAGAAACTGTCCCAAAAGCATCTTTGTAATATGGGTGAACATGTCGCCGCGCGTGACGAGTTCATTGGTGAAGACACCGATTGCGCCTTCTTTTTTGCGGACGTTTTCTTTTTTTGCATAGTTTTCCATTACAGGTCCGAGTTCTTCGCCTGCCCGCAAACGAACCGCGATTTCTTCCGGAAGCGGAATCCTTGCTCCGCCGGCGATGAAGGGTTCTTCTCCTTCCACGACAAGTGCACCCCAGTTGCAGAGAAACAAGCCATGCGGGGTTTCCACCACGCCACCTTCAAGACCAATACCAATATCCGCATTTTTTGCTGCCAGGACCGCCCTCGAGCGGTTAATGGCCCCTTGCAGCGTTTCTTCGTCGGAAAAAGGCTGTTCTTTTACGCCGGATGGCACACCTGCAGCCACAAATTCCATTTTCTGCCCGTCAAGCACTTCAAAGGCTTTCCGGACAGCCGACACTTTTGCCGGATTGGTCGAACCAATTGCAATCATCAAATTCTTTCACCTCTGTATTTCGGGCATTTTTGCCTCAGGAAAATCGAATATTTCTTTATTATTTACTGCGGATCGCATCAACGGTTGAACGGTCACAGGCCTGTACCAATTTCACGATCAAGGCCTTGGCTGCCGCATAGTCATCGACATGAAGGATCGCGGCATGCGTATGGATATAGCGGGCGCAAACCCCAATCACAGCACTCGGGATCCCTTCATTGGTAGTATGAACGCGGCCGGCATCTGTCCCGCCATTCGGGGCTACGAAATACTGGTAGCGGATATCATTGCTCTCGGCTGTGTCGAGAACAAACTCGCGCATGCCTTTATGTGTCACCATCGTCCGGTCGTAAATCCGCAGCAATGCGCCTTTTCCAAGCTGCCCGAATTGTTCTTTATCGCCGGACGCATCATTGGCGGGACTAGCATCCAGGGCAAAGAAAATATCCGGCTTAATCATATTGGCTGCTGTCTGTGCACCGCGCGTCCCGACTTCCTCCATAACCGTAGCGCCCGAATAAAGCGTGTTCGGAAGTTTTACACCCTGCAGTTCTTTTAACAATTCGATGGAGAGGCCGCAGCCGTAGCGGTTATCCCAAGCTTTAGCAAGAATTTTCTTTTGATTGGCCATTGGGGTGAACGGGCAAACCGGCAAGATGGGCTGGCCCGGGCGAATCCCGATTTTTTCAGCATCCTCACGGTCATCTGCGCCGATATCAATCAGCATATTTTTAATGTCCATTGGTTTGGATTTCTGATTTTCATCCAATAAATGTGGCGGAATTGAACCAACAACACCGATGACAGGACCGTTATCCGTATAAATTTGTACGCGTTGAGCCAGCAACACCTGGCTCCACCAGCCCCCTAGTGTTTGAAAGCGGATCATGCCATTTTCAGTGATGGATGTAACCATAAATCCAACTTCATCCATATGCCCTGCCACCATCACGGTTGGCCCGTCTTCCTGATCACGTCTTACGCCAAAGACGCTGCCGAGATGATCTTGTATGATTTCATCCGAATATTTTTGCAACTCCTGCTTCATAAACTGGCGGACGGCCGACTCGTTACCCGGTGCGCCTGGCAGTTCAGTCAGCGTTTTAAATAAATCGAGCGTTTCTTGTTCCATGCTTTTTACTCCTCGTTTCTGTATTTTTTTATCATACCGTATGTACAAGGTTTATTTTACATAATGGGTGGTTTTCTTGCCAGATTTTCACTTCATTTTGTACTTTTGTAAGTGAATTCATTTTCGGTTACCGCCTTGAAAGTATATAATGAGGGGGAGCACCGATTTATTCTGATTAATTGCAGAGGAAAGGATAGGAGAAAGATGAATTGGAAAACTTTTATCGCCGGTATCGCTGTGGGTGCAGCCGCCGGGTATGCCGTCAATGAAACATTGCACCGTACTGTTAGCGTATCCGCCGAAACCGTTCTTGCAAAAGTTAAGAAAGCGTTTAAAGAAAACGGTCCGATTGATGGTTCCTGGATTCAAATGACAGAGGAAGATTATGAGAAGTACCCGTTTAAAACGAGGGTCTATAAGGGCGGGGTTTCGCTTACAAAAGACGGAGAGAAGAAGCAGTATGAGTTTATTGCCGACGCCAAAACCGGAACCGTCCTTGATGTCTATCCGATTTAACAGAAAAGCAGATCCGTTTTAAACCGGCTTGTGCCGGATGGTTGGAATCCTTTAAGGCTGGCTTCTCATGCCAGCTCTATCAGGATTTTGCTGAATGGTAACCGGCCCTGTTCCGGAGATCCCGGCTTAGAGCTGGCTTTTCTTGCCGGCTCTATGCGGGAAAGCAGGATAAGCTACTGCTATTTTTAAACTGGCACCGTTCGGAATATTTTATTGGAAAGCAGACGTGCCCTATGTGAAGGAAGGCCTTCATTTTTCAACGCTTTCTTAACATAGACAGGATCTATGTGAAGGAAGGCCGTCAATTTTTCGCGTTTCCTTAACGTAGACGGGTTCTATGTTAAGGAAGGCCGTCTTTTTTCCGCGCTTTCTTAACGTAGACGCACTCTAGGTTAAGGAAGACCCTCAATTTTCCGCGCTTCCTTAACGTAGACGGGCTCTAGGTTAAGGAAGACCCTCAATTTTCCGCGCTTCCTTAACGTAGACGGGCTCTATGTGAAGAAAGACCTTCGTTTTTCCGTGCTTCCTTAACGTAGACGGGCTCTAGATTAAGAAAGCGCCTTGTTTTTGCTTGCTTTCTTAATGTAGACAGGATCTATGTAAAGAAAGGCCATCTTTTTTCCATGCTTCCTTAACGTAGACGCCCTCTATGTGAAGAAAGACCTTCGTTTTTCCGCGCTTCCTTAACATAGACGGGTTCTATGTTAAGAAAGGCCTTCGTTTTTCCATCCTTCCTTAATGTAGACGCCCTCTATGTAAAGCAAGAGCCTCGTTTTTGCTTGCTTCCTTAACGTAAACGCCCTCTATGTAAAGAAAGGCCGTCTTTTTTCCGCGCTTTCTTAACGTAGACGCACTCTAGGTTAAGGAAGATCCTCAATTTTTCGCGTTTCCTTAGCGTAGACAGGCTCTAGATTAAGAAAGCGCCTTGTTTTTGCTTGCTTTCTTAATGTAGACAGGCTCTAGGTGAAGAAAGGCCATCTTTTTTCCGTGCTTCCTTAACGTAGACGCACTCCATGTAAATCCCGCGCTTCCTCACATTTTTAAGCCGGCCCTTTGCTGGATGGTTGTTCATTTAACAGGATAAGATGCATTTCGATGTGAAATTTAAAACGGCGCGTTCTCGTTACCGGGTCGGTTTAGCAGGAAAGCCGCAGGGGTTTATGCCATGCAAAAATCGGCACGGATCTTTTCCCATACGCGGCAGTAAAAAACGGTGGACCTTTTGTTCACCGTTTTTTACCACTTTATACGGGCATTTTTTCACGTTCCACTTTTTCTATCATATTCCCGTCCGTATCCCACTTCAGCGCCCGGTAGACAGCGTCGTGGTAAAATACAAACCAGGCATTGTCCCGGATCGCCTCTTCAATCCATTTCTGTTTTTGAAAAATGGAAGTCATCGGGTAATCATCATAAGCCATCACCCAAAGCGGGTTGCGATGCGCGTGCGTCGGCAAAAGATCTGCCATATGGATCCATTTTTCGCCGCCGGACTCCGCCATGATAATCGCATGCCCGTCACTGTGCCCGCCTGTATGTACCATCCGGACTTTGCCTTCAATGGTAACCTCTTCTTTAAACGTTTGCACCTGATGCTGGATTGCTTCCCAGTTTTCCTTCCAATATGTGCTTTTTGAACGGATATTCGGGTAGCGCATTTCGTCCCATTCCGTTTCAGATACATAGATGGCCGCATTTGGGAATGAAGGGACATATCCATTTGTATCATCCGGCATGGTCAGGCCGCATGCATGGTCAAAATGCAAATGTGTCATCAGCACAATATCGATATCCTCACGTGTCAGCCCGAATACGCTTAATGAACGGTCGATCCGTGACTCCTCTGTGACGCCGTAATTCCGCTTCTGCTTGTCTGTCAGTTTTCCGTTGCCAATCCCGGACTCAATGAGAATGTTTTTCCCGTACAGCTGAAAAAAGATCGGGTCTGTCCGAAGTTCAATCTGGTTTTTTTCATTATATGGATATTTCCGCGACCAGAGCGGTTTCGGGACAACGCCAAACATGGCACCGCCATCCAGATGCGTGACGCCACCATCGAGCCAGTAAAGCGTCATTTCACCGACTGTTACATGTTCCATCATTTTCCCTCCTGTAATCGGTTTCACTTAATATTATTCGCCACCATTTCCCATTTTCCTGCCTGTGCCGCAATACAAAAAGGCGATCCTGCCTGTCCGCTTTGCCCTGTGGTTTTTCCCCCGCCAGTTCCGTAATGCAAAAAACTGAAAATGCTGTTCCTGTTTTTCCCAGCCTGTTCCGCTTTGCAAAAATTGAAAATGCCGACCCCTTTTTTCCCCAGCTGTTCCGACTTGAAAAAAAGGAAAATGCCACTCCCATTTTCCCTGCCTGCTTCGCTTTGCAAAAAACGAAAATATCGGTCCTGTTTCCCCAGCCTGTTCCGCTTTGCAAAAAAATTGAAAATGCCGGTTCCCGTTTTTTCCTGTCTGTACCACAATGCAAAAAACTGAAAATGCCGTTCCCATTTTTTCCTGTCTGTTCCGCGTTGCAAAAAATCAAAATACCGTTCCTGTTTTTCCTGTCTATGCCACGTTGCAAAAAAAAGCGCCCGGCGCACTGCCATTATCCTTGCAGTGCGCCGGGCGCGTTAAGATATTTTGCCTCACAGCGGTAAATGCGCTGTCCTTGTGCGGAAAACTTTTCTTCATATTCCGTCATGACATTGCCGGAAAAATCAC
Source organism: Weizmannia sp. FSL K6-3076 (assembly GCF_038007245.1). Taxonomy (NCBI): domain Bacteria; kingdom Bacillati; phylum Bacillota; class Bacilli; order Caryophanales; family Bacillaceae; genus Heyndrickxia; species Weizmannia sp. FSL K6-3076. Next base: position 2,242,521 of record NZ_JBBOWU010000001.1, read on the forward strand.
TGCGATGCAAATCAAGACTGATATTTTTTAACAGCAGGCCATATTCCGAAAAACTTTGCAGCGAGTATTCAAACAGGCCTTGGTTGTCCGTTTTTAAATGAATTTCCCCGCCATCCGCCAAAATGTCTTCATACAGCTGCAAAAAAGTACGGTATGTAAGCCGCCGTTTTTCATGGCGTTTTTTTGGCCACGGGTCGGAAAAATTCAAATAAATCCGTTCGACATCGCCTTTTGCAAAAAATTCCCGCAGCTTTGCACCGTCTGCATTTAACAATTTTACATTCGGGCGGTTCTTTTCAATCAGCTTATCGAGCGCAGACACGATCACGCTCGGCTGTTTTTCGATCCCGAGAAAATTGATTTCGGGATGCTGTTCCGCCATTTTGGAAATAAACCGGCCTTTCCCTGTTCCGATTTCAATATGGAGCGGGTTGCTGTTTCCAAACAGTGCCTGCCAATGGCCGCGCCATTTTTCCGGGTCCGGTACGACGAATTGCGGGTACTTTTTTAATTTTTCTTCCGCCCATGGCTTATTCCGTAATCTCATAAAAACACCCCAACTTATATTTTTTGGCAAAAGCCTGGCCTATCTGCATAAAAAAAGAGGCAGGTTAAACAATAGAGTATGTATGGAGGTACCGGCGCAAGACCTTCATGCACATGTCAACAGCTGCATATCTCTAGTGAAGGATGTGTTCCACTTGGCACTCAGCCATCGCGACCAGTTAACCTTATTAACGGATATTTTGTACGATCATCAAACAGACTGCTGCGGATCTGTTTCAGAATGTGAACAATTGGAAAGGCTGGTCAAATCATTGCTCGTCAATCCGGCTGTCGCAAATGATATGAAACAAACGCTGACAGATGTGTACAACTACAGCCAGGCGGGAAAATATGCCCAGCATTTGGACGACCATATTGAAGCCCACCAAAACAAGCTCGGGGAATGGGTTGACCAGCTGAACACCTATTTTTAAAGAATGAAGAGCGGCAAAAAGAAGAGGAACCATCACCCGGTTTCTCTTCTTTTTCGTTCGAAACCGGAACACTTTTTTCGCTACAAGCCCGCAACTGGCAGTTTCTCTAAAAAAGAAGGCCCGGGCAAACGCGGGATGCAGCCTTCTCTTATTTTTTCACGCCGCCATGCACGTTCTGCAAAAAATCAAGCCAGCGCTGCATTTCTTCGTACCGGCCTTTTTCTTTATGCCAGCAAATCATCACAATCGCTTGGTAAATGGTGTGCCATTTCATCCGGAGCGAAAAGCTTGCGGTCATTTTCGTACCGTATTGCAGCAACCACCTTTCCCAATTTTCGGGCGGAATGTAGGCGTACAGGAGCATGCCGATGTCCATCGCCGGATCGCCGATCAGCGGGCCGTCCCAATCGATCAGAAACAATTCATTTTCGTTTGATAAAAGCCAGTTGTTATGATTGATATCGCCGTGGCAGACGACACAATCCCCGTATGCAACGTTCGGCTGTTCGCGTTCGAGAAATTCAAGGGCATCCAGAACACCTGGTGCATCGGGCCATTCCCCTTTTGCGCCGGATTTGAGATCATGCAGCATGTTTTCAGGCTTCATCGATTCCAGCCCGAGCCTTTGCAGCATCGTTAAAAGCGGTTTTGAATCGTGAATTTTTTTCAGCATCTTGGCAACGCGTTCTTCTTCCATTTCGTAAGGCTTTAGTTCCCTGCCCTCCACCCACTGCTGGGCCGTGATGGTGTCGCCGTTTTCTAGCCTTTTCGTCCAGACAAGCTTCGGGACAATGCCTTCAGCGGATAACACGGCCAGAAACGGCGATGAATTCCGTTTTAAAAAGAGGGATTGTTCCTGGTATTTGGCATAGAAGGCTTCTCCTGTCGCCCCCCCTGCCGGCATGATCTCCCAGCCTTTTCCTAATATATCTTCCAACATGTTCACCTTCAAATTCAGTAAGTCAACCTCACACCGATGAAAAAACAGCGATATCCCTGTTATAAAGCCAGGAAAAGTAGGATTTGTAAAAAAGTAAAAATGCCATTCCATTTTACACAAAACATTGGCGCGGATTCTTCCTGTTTGCTGAAAAATCCGCAGCTGCCGGTTTTTTCACTCGGCAAACGGAGACAAAAACAAAAAAAGACAGCTATTGGCAAGTATCATTCACAATAGCCACCTTTCAATAAATTTTATCGCTTTTTGACTTTTTTCGTCAAGCGTAATTTTGGTTTGCCGCGGGGCCGGTTTTCCCCGAAATATTGAAATACCGGGAAGGCAGCTGTTTGTCCCAAAAATTTTCCAATGTTTGCAAGAAAAATCTCCGCTCTATTCCCCGCCGCCGTGACGAGCAGCCTCGTTCGTTCCGGCACTTTTTTTGTCCAGGCATTCGTTAAGCAGCACTTGGGCCGACTTCAGTTGCATATATTTAAACGGTGAGCGCAAATTTCGCTGTTGCCGGAACCATTCGACATGCGGGCGTTTGTCAAGAATATGGAGGCCATCCGGCGCATCCGGCCATTGAATAAACCCGTTCCGGCAAATGAGCGCCCTTTCGACCGGAAAGGTGATATCATGCCGTTTCAGAATGCTGCGCACGATTTTTTCCGTCCGCGCGAGGGCAATGGCCGGATTTAAAATATTTTCTTCGTTCCCGGCTGTCCGCTTCTTCCAGAAACGGCCGTTCGACCCGAAAAAGACGGCATCCTTTTCTTTTTCCACAAAGGCAATACACCATACCGCCATTGGCGAAATCAAAAGATGTTCCATTTCCAAAACGGCTTTTTTGAATGAAAAAACCGGCCGGTACATCAATAAAAATGTATCCGGAAATCTTTGCAAAAAATATTTTAAGTCCGGGTCAAAATAAAGGACGGCTGGGATTTCGGACTGTTGCAGCAAAGTGGAACTGGCCCATTTCAGCTGGAACCGGAACAGCTGGTCGAGAAATAATTTTTTTAACTGGTCTTCCGTCTCCGGCAAAAAGGCAAGCTGCGGGGCAAAATCCAATTCCCCGGGTGGCGCGTGGAAAACCGGCGCGTCCGGCTCCTCTATTTCGGCCGTATCTTTTCTTTTTAACCAGTGTTTCATGCGGGAAAGGACCTGGCGCGATTCTTCCTGCGCAGGCGCTTCCTCTTCTTCCTCCGGCCCGTTTTCCCAGTTTTCCCGGAATTTTTCCCACTGTTGTTTTTTCAGCCGGATAAACTGGTTGGTGTAGCGGATTAAGTCTGTTTCATAACGTGATACAAAGTCTTGCATTTTTAATAACTGTCCCATTTTCCTTTTCCCTTACTTCAAATTCTGTGCATCAGCTAGCCTGAAAGACTGCACGATTTCGTATTTTGGCGTTTGATGGAGATTCGTCCGGTAGAGCACGATCCGGTCTGCCGAAAAAGGCACCGGTTCAGGCGAAAACGCATCCAGCATGCCGTCAGCAAAAGGTCTGTCACCGTCCCATTTCCGCGCCAGCGTCATATGCGGGTGAAACGGTCTTCGATCAAGTGAAAAACCTGCTTCAAGGCAGCAGCCGGCCACCATTGTCTCAAGATCAGAAAGCGGCGGTGATTCCTGTATGCCTGCAAAGAGTACACGCGGTTCGTCTTTTTTCCCAAAAGTACCGAAGTGGTCGAACACAAGCGGCAGCACGTGGAATGCACCGATTTGATCTGCAATCAGCCGGTTCGCTTTTTCCAATTGCGCCTCTTCTGCCGCTCCCAAAAAGGCAAGGGTAATATGAAGATCATCGCGGTGCACCCATCGCTTAAACGGCAGGCTCCCTTTCAAGCCGGCCGTTGCCTGCTGCAATTTTTGTTTGAACGCTTCCGGCAGCAAGACGGCATAAAAATAATGGTTTGCCATCGCTTTTTTCGCCCCTGTCCATCGTGGTTTTGTGTTTATTTTAACAAAAACTGCCCTGCAGGTATACTGTGCAAAATCTGGTTTCCGGCATTTCCGATGTTTTCATTTTTCCGAATAGGGTATATAAATATGTTAAGGGGGGAGAGCTGGAGTGAAGATTGGCGACCATGTCATGTACAAAGGTGAGAATTGTGAAATCGTATTTATTTACAAAAGCGGGTATTGTGAACTGAAGAAGCCATTTCTTCATCAAATTGTGCTTGCCCACATGTCGGAGCTTGAACCGGCAGGAGAAGAAGAAGCCAGGCTCCAAAAATAGCAAGGGGCATTCCTTTAACCGTTCCTCCGGCTAAAGGAATGCCCCTTCTTTTATTTTGGCGCGCCCGGCACCGCTGCCGAAAGAGCATGAATCTCCCTGTCAAAAGCTTGCTGCAGTTTTAACGTTATTGCGCCTGGTGTGCCGTCTGCAACGGGTTTACCGTCAATGTCCACAATCGGCATGATTTCGGATGTCGTGCTTGTCATCAAGACTTCATCCGCCGCGCGCAAATCCGCTACCGTAAACGGCTCTTCCCGGAAAGGAATGCCTTCTTTCCCGCAAATGCCAAAGACCACTTGTCTTGTAATCCCGTTTAAAATGAGGTTCGTTGCCGGATGTGTCAAGAGCACGCCGTCTTTTACGATAAATACATTCGACGACGAGCCTTCTGTCACTGTTTCGCCGCGGTGCTGGATTGCCTCATAAGCGCCGTTTTCCACAGCTTTTTGTTTGGCGAGCACATTGCCGAGCAGGTTCAGGCTTTTGATGTCGCAGCGCAGCCAGCGGATGTCTTCCGCAAGCACCGCTTTTACGCCTTTTCTCATTTTTTCAAGCGGCCGTTCCATTTCACTCGTGTATGCAACAAACGTCGTTTCGCTTGTTTCCGGAAAATGGTGTTTCCGTTTTGCAACGCCGCGCGTAAATTGCAAATAAACAATGCCCGTATCGAGGCGGTTTGCTGCAACCAGTGCTTCCAATTGCGCCGTGAGCTGCTCCATTGTATACGGAATGTGGAGCGAAAGTTTTTCCGCGCTTTGATAGAGCCGCTTTAAATGCATTTCGCTTGTAAAAAGCCTGCCCCCGTATACGCGGACCACTTCGTAAATGCCATCCCCGAACTGATAACCACGGTCTTCAATATCAACGCTTGCTTCTCCCCTGTCGATCAGGGTGCCGTTTAAAACCAGTTTCTCCATGATGCAACCCCTTTGTCTTTTTTCATTATATTGCGGCTTTCCCGCTCGTTCTTGTGCTTGCTTGCGGCCCGCCGGCATTGACGCAGCTGAAGTCACGCGTGCTTCCCGGCCAGTTCATAAATGGACTGTGCATAAATAGCCGTTGCTTTGAGCAAATCTTCCACATACATGTACTCATCTTTCTGGTGCATGACATCTTCGCGGCCCGGGAAAAGCGCCCCAAATGCCACACCTTTTTTAAGGGTACGTGCATATGTACCGCCGCCGATTGCCAACAGTTTCGCTTCCTCTCCGGTCTGCTCCTCGTACACTTTCGCAAGCGTCGTAATCAGCGGGTCATTTTTGTCAACATAATGCGGTTTCTGATCGGAAAAATGATCAAAACGCAAGCCGTCTTCTTTTAATTTCGACACAATTTTTGTTTTTCCTGCTTCGAGATCGAAAGTAACGGGATAACGCATATTTAATCCTATGCGGCCGCCTTTTTCCTGATGATAGGACATGATCCCAATATTGATCGTCAATTCCCCTGAAACTTCATCTTTGTACCCGATGCCGAAATATTCACCGCGCGAACGGCCGAAGAACTGGTTGAGCGTTTTGATAAATTTTTCCCCGGCACGGTCAAGCACCACATTGTTTAAAAATTTTGCCAAATAAAGCCCGGCGCTTTTTCCGTTTTCCGGTTCCGCACCATGAGCCGAAACGCCTTCCAGCTTTAAAATCAAAACGCCGTCGTCCACGAAATCCAGCCCGCGAAGCCCGGTTTCCTTTTGATAATCCTGGAATTTTTGCAAAAGTTCCGTCTGCTCGCCGTGCGTGACAATGCGTGCCTCCGCATAATCCGGCACCATATTGTAGCGGCGCCCCGATTCAAAAGAAAGCAGTTCCGCCTGCCCCGTATTTTCCGTTTTTTCCGGATCCTGGATAATGTCAAAATCGGCAATTCCTTTTTCCGCATAAATAATCGGGAAGTCGGCATCCGGCGAAAACCCAATGGTCGGCATTTCCTCGTTTGCAAAATAGGCGTCCATGCATCTCCAGTTGCTTTCTTCATCTGTGCCGACAATGAGGCGCACCCTTTTTTCAAGCGGTACCCCGAGTTCTTTTACAATTTTCATGCCGTAATAAGCCGCCATTGTCGGGCCTTTGTCGTCGCTTGAGCCGCGCGCATAAATTTTCCCGTCTTTGACTGTGCCGCTGTACGGGTCAACTGTCCAGCCGTCCCCCTCCGGCACCACATCGACATGCCCGAGGATCCCGAGAATGTCTTCTCCTTCCCCCATTTCAAGGTGCCCGGCGAGATTTTGCACATTTTTCGTTTTGAAACCGTCTTTTTCACCGAGATCGAGCATATATTGGAGCGCCTCCCTGACGCCTTGCCCGAGTGGTGCTTCTTCTGTTGCATTTACTTCATCAAGGACACTTCTGATGCGCAAAATCCCTTGAAGGTCGCGGATCAAATCCTCTTTCCTTTTTAATACTTCTTCCATCCAGTGGATATCGGCCATTTTTGTCGCTCCTTTATGTTGTCATTCGTTCTTTATTTTACTTCTTTTTCCATTGATTATAAAATGAATTGATATTTTTTGCCGGCCGGGGGATGAAGGACAAAACAGGAGACGGGAAACAGCATATGGTCTTTCTTTGGAAGGATGAAGGACAAAACATAGGTCGGGAAGCGGCATATTGTCTTTCATCGGCGGGATGAAGGACAAAACATGGGCTGGTAAGCGGCGTTTTGTCCTTCATATCCACGATGAAAGACAAATCATGGGCTGGCAAACGGTAATTTGTCCTTCATAACCATGATGAAGGACAAAACACAGGTCGACAAGCGGCGAATTGTCCTTCATAGGCGTGATGAAAGACAAATCACAGGTCGGCAAACGGCGAATTGTCCTTCATAACTATGATGAAGGACAAAACATGGGCCCGCAAACGGCGAATTGTCCTTCATAACTATGATGAAGGACAAATCACCTCCCAGCAAATAGCTAAATGTCTTTCATCGGCATGATGAAGGACAAAACGGATGCCGGGAAACAGCTAAATGTTCTTCATCAGGGTGATGAAAGACAGAACGTGATGCCGGGACCGTCGAAATGTCCTTCATCGGGCTGGTAAAGGCCATCCCCTCAGCCGAATAGCGGCAACCCAGGAAAAGGCCGGTAAAAAGAAAGCGCTACCAATAGTGGTTATAAACTTAACGGGCACAACATATGGTGTAAACAAGAGCTGATATATTTGTCAATTCAGGCAAAAAGATGTACAATATAATTGTCTGACATCTTAGAAAAAAATTTTAGAAAAAGGAGTTGTCCGAACGGCACGCATATTCCTGTAAGCTAAACATGTTGTAAAGCTGTTTGTCGTCTTTGTCTTTGGAAAAAAGATGAGGGAGTGGTATTTTGAAACCATCAACAGACCGTATGCTTACTCGTATTAAGTCGATTTATATGTTTATTAAAGAGAAAGGGACTGTGACAACCCAGGAACTGGTAGATGAGTTCGGCATCACTCCTCGCACCATTCAAAGAGATTTGAATGTGCTGGCATACAACGACTTGGTCAAAAGCACACACAGGGGGATTTGGACAACAACAAGCAAAAAAGTTAAGATGTCATCTTAGAGAAAGAAACAAATTGTTTTTTTGGAAAGCGGCAGCGGAGACATGCAGTGCCGCTTTTGGCATGTTTAAGGGCCGTTTATCCCTGCCATTTACAACCTATTCCCGCAGGTTCAATACTCCTCACCTGCTCATCAGTTTCGCTTACCCTGCACCCAAATAGGCAACCCCTCCTTCAGGTGTTGACAACTAACCCGGAAAGTTTATCCACTAAAATGGAGTGCAGCCTTTTTCTCCCGCTTGCAATCTCTGCTCATACACGTTGAAATCTGACATAAGAAAACTATCCGGTTAAAGTGGTTCAACTTTTTACCCGCGATTTCAATCCCTGCTTTCACGCGTTAAACCCTGATACAGGTCAACTATCCGCTTAAGAGGGTTCAGCTTTTACTCTCGCTCACAATCCCGCTTTCACGCGTTGAACCCCACCGCCGGAAAACTATCCGCTAAAATGGGATCCAGCTTTTTTCTCCCGCTTACAACCCACGGCTAAACGGTTGAACAGCCGAAAACGCCAGGAAGTTCGGCTTTTTACCGCCACTTGCAATCCCGTCAGCCATACACAACTTTATCCCGCATCTTGCCCGCAAGCCTTACATTGCGCTTCCTGTTGCACAAATCATCCCGTCTGCTTACCGCATATGCAACCTTGCCTTCACGCGTTGAATCCTTACGCCGAACAGCTTGTCCGCAAGTTTCGATTTCAGGCCAAGGTAGGCATAAACAACCGCACCGGCCGCGGCGCAAATCACAACAATCAGCAATGCCTGCCACCTTGAAGAAGGCGAAAGCACAAGTGTGAGCCCTTTATAAACAGCACCGACCACCGCCAGCATGACAGCATTAAAAATCAAAATCAGGATCGTGCGCCGGATCACCGTCCGATACGGATAGGCTGCGAAAATTTTGATCACAATAAAGCTGATCAGAATCGACGCTGTATACCCGATTGCCGTGGCGTAGACCGCGCCGAGAATCCCAAACATTTTGATCAGCGGGATATTCAGGCTTAATTTTAACAATAGCCCGACGAGCAAGCTTAAAATCGTCCAGCGCTGCTCATTGACCCCCTGCATGATCGCCGCTGTCACGGAATAAAGCGAGAACAAAATGGCAACCGGTGCATAATGCATCAGCACGCTGACCGAGACGGCGTTATCCGTATTATAAAAAATCGCAAAAATAGGCTTGGCCAAAAGCGACATCCCAAGCGCAGCCGGCACCGTAATAAAAAGCAGCACCTGCAATGTCTGGTCAACAGATCGGACGAGCATATCGCGCTCCCTTTTTGCGAAAGCTTCCGTAATCATCGGAACAAGTGTCATGGAAAAGGCGGTCGCAAGGGAGACCGGAATAATGACAAGCTTGTGCGACTGGAAATTCAATATCCCGAGCTGCGTCTGCCACATTTTCCCGAGCCCGACCGCTTCCATACCGCGCTTCACTGTCAGCTGATCAACCATCTGGTAAAGCGAATTGGCGATCCCGACAAATACAAACGGCAAGGCAGAAAGGATGATTTCTTTATACAACGTGGGAATCGAAACATGCATTGTGCCTTTGTCCTGTTCAAGCAGCCGGTCAAGATGCGGTTTTCGTTTGAACCAGTACCAAATGAGCACAAACAGGCTCGCCATCCCACCGACAAATGCGGCAAATGTCGCCGCGCTGATGGCGGACACGATGCTGCCGTGGAGCATATGTAAAATCACGTAAGCACCGATCAGCATAAATAAAATCCGGACAACCTGCTCCACAACCTGGGAAACAGCAGAAGGCCCCATTGACTGGTGCCCCTGGAAAAAACCGCGAATCAGGCTCATCACCGGAATAATGATCAGCGCAAAACTGACCGCCCGGATCACCACCGTCACGTCGGCTTTTGAGAAAACCTGAGCCTCCTGCTTACCGGCCATCGCCAAATCCGTAAAATACGGGGCAAAAACATACATCACAAGAAAGCCGGCAATACCGGTCCCAATCATTAAATACATGCTCGACCTGAACAGCTTCCGGCTGACTGCATATTCTTCAAGCGCATTGTATTTTGCCACATATTTTGCGACAGCAAGCGGGACGCCTGCCGTGGAAATGCTAATAAAAATATTGTAAGGGACATACCCGAACTGGTAGAGTGCCTCCGGTCCTGATCCGCCGATGATCGCATCAAACGGAATCACATAGAACACCCCGAGAATTTTCGAGATGATCGTCCCAAGTGTTAAAATAAATGTGCCGCGCAATAATTTTGAAGACATAAAATCCCTTCCCGCCCGAAATGATCTTCCGGCCGCCCCTGATGCGGACGGGCCTTTTTTCACACACTATAATGTAGTGTACCGCGAACATACCCGCTTGACAATTTTTTTATGAAGAATTTTTTCCGCGGACAGGTGGCGGGATGGATGGCAGTTGAGACTGCAGCTACCATGGATCATCTTTTACAATCGTGTGGACGAAAAAAAGCAGAGCGGGGCAAAAAAGTGAGCGTCCCCACACTCCGCTTTATTTATGGTACAAAATCATTGCAGAGAAGCAATAAATCTGGTCATCCTCTGCCGGCTCCACCATGGCAGCAATATTATATTTGATGTCAATCAGTTTATCTTCCTCTATTTTTTCCAAAAACGCATTCATGCTTTCCTCGAGATCCTTTTCATGTTCACAATCGAAAAGTTTGACCTGTACCATTTGTGATTCCTCCCCGTTTCTTTTATGTCTATTGTCTCCAATTTCAGAACATTTTAATCAGTCACTTCCATTTTTAAAATCCAATTTGCATAAGCATAAAATATCGGAAAGATGAAGCAATAGGCAACTAGCGAATGAAAATTGTTCCATTCCTTCAAATAGTGGAACACGCCAAACTTAACAGCAATGGTCTCCATCAAACACGTAAAAACGATCCAGGCGAGCAAATAAAAAAACACGTTGCGTACAGAGCGGAGTCGCGCCCGAAAAAAACGCTGCACCGTAATAAACAAATAGCCGTACAAGGTAAAAACAGGTAAATAAATAATGAAGTCAAAAAGCTCGAGATCAGGCGAATCAAATGTGTTGTATAAGTTTAAAGGATGCATCGCGCTAAGCACTTCATCCGCAAAGCAGGCCATTGCTGTAAAAAACAGCCCGTTCGCAAGTCCTGCTTTCCATGAAACGGCTTTTGGCAAGAGATACAGCGCCAGCATCAACCCTGCCAAGGCGGCAAGGGTAAAGATTTCATTCTCGTCAAATTTTTCCGGAAGCATGCCGGTGTACCTCCTTTTTCCTGTCCAACCATCTATAGAGCGCATCGCCTACGTGTAAAACCGCAAGATCAGTGAAGAAGAAAGCAAGGACATACCGCCATGACCATCCGTAGGTATACAGAATTTGTAAAAAATCAAGGATGGCGACATAACCTGTAAAAACAAGGAAAAAACATGCTACTGTCAGTGTTTTCCGGCCGGACGTCCGTGACAGGTGAAACACGTGCAAATACAGCAGAAACAAAAGGGGCACCTCGAACAGAACAAGCAACCTGGAAATATAGAACATCGTTGTATGGTGATCATGAACAAAGTGCAGGTTCATTTCCAGTATCCTTAAAAAATTGATTGTCCAGAAGTATAGCCATAAGTAAAGCAGCAATGATTTCATTTTTTCTGCCTCAAACAGCGTGCGGGACAAATAGGCCAGCCCTGCCCCTGCCAAAAGTGAAAATAAAAGAACCATCTTTTTTCCCCTTTTTATGGTTGATAATCCTAGTTTGCCATTTCACAAACAAATTATGAATTTCACGCATAAAAAACGGGGCTTACGGCCATTTCACCGTAAAGCCCCGTTTTCCGGAAATCCATCAGTTTGCCACAATGTTGACGAGTTTGCCCGGTACAGCAATGATTTTGCGAATCGTTTTTCCTTCCGTAAATTCCTTGATTTTTTCATCCGCAAGCGCGAGTTTTTCCATGTCCTCGCGGCTCATGTTGCGGTCGATCTTCACTTTGTTGCGCACTTTGCCATTTACCTGAAGGACAATTTCCACTTCATTTTCGATGAGTTTTGAAGCATCAAAAGCAGGCCATGCTTCATATGTGATCGTGCCGCTGTGGCCGAGTTTTTCCCACAGTTCTTCGGCAATATGCGGGCAAAACGGCGACAGCAGCTTGACGAAGCCTTCCACATACGTTTTCGGTATCACTTCCGCTTTATAGGCATCGTTTATAAACACCATTAATTGCGAAATGGCCGTGTTAAAATGAAGGGCATCGATATCTTCCGTCACTTTTTTGACCGTCAGATGATACGTTTTTTCAAGTGCCGGATTGGCCTTGTCCTGAATTTTTTCTGACAGGCTGCCGTCTTCATTCACAAACAGGCGCCAAATCCGGTCAAGGAAGCGGCGGGAACCGTCAAGGCCGTTCGTCGACCACGGAATCGATGCATCCAAAGGGCCCATGAACATTTCGTACAGCCGGAGCGTATCGGCCCCGTGCGACTCGAGAATGTCATCCGGATTAACGACATTGCCGCGCGATTTGCTCATTTTTTCATGGTTCGCGCCCAAGATCATGCCTTGGTTGAACAATCTTTGGAATGGTTCTTTCGTTGACACCACCCCGATATCGTACAAAAATTTATGCCAGAAGCGGGCATACAGCAAGTGCAGCACCGCATGCTCGGTTCCGCCGATGTAAAGGTCAACCGGCAGCCATTTTTTCAGCTTTTCCGGATCGGCAATCGCTTTATGATTTTTCGGATCGATGAAACGGAGGAAGTACCAGCAGCTTCCCGCCCATTGCGGCATCGTGTTTGTTTCGCGCCGGCCTTTTTTCCCTGTTTTCGGATCGACAACATTGACCCAGTCTTCCACATTCGCAAGCGGTGATTCACCTGTTCCGCTCGGTTTGATTTCCTTCATTTTCGGCAGCATGAGTGGCAGCTCTTCTTCCGGCACGGCCGTTATGGTCCCGTCTTCCCAGTGGATGACCGGAATCGGCTCGCCCCAGTAACGTTGGCGGCTGAACAGCCAGTCACGCAGGCGATATGTCACTTTCTTCTGTCCGATCCCTTTTTCTTCAAGCCACTCGATCATGCGTTTAATCGCTGTCTGTTTATCCAGCCCGTTTAAAAATCCGGAATGGACGTGTTCACCGTCACCGGTATAGGCTTCTTTTTCAACGTTGCCGCCTGCGACGACTTCTTTAATCGGCAAATCGAATTTGCGGGCAAATTCATAGTCGCGTTCGTCATGGGCCGGCACCGCCATGATTGCGCCTGTCCCGTAGCTCATTAATACATAATCGGCAATCCAAATTGGCATTTTTTCGCCGTTCGCCGGGTTCACGGCATACGCCCCCGTAAATACGCCGGTTTTGTCTTTCGCAAGGTCCGTCCGTTCGAGGTCGCTTTTTAATTGCACCTCGGCAATGTAAGCCTGAACTGCATCGGCCTGCTCAGCTGTTTTGATTTTATCCACAAGCGGGTGTTCCGGCGCAAGCACGGCGTAGGTCGCCCCGAACAGCGTATCCGGGCGGGTCGTGAAAACGGTAAACGTTTCATTTGTGCCTTCAACCTGGAATGTCACTTCTGCCCCTTCCGAACGGCCAATCCAGTTGCGCTGCATATCCTTAATGTTTTCCGGCCAATCCAGCTCCTCAAGGTCTTCAAGAAGGCGGTCTGCATAGGCGGTAATTTTCAACATCCACTGGCGCATCGGTTTGCGGATGACCGGATGCCCGCCGCGTTCGCTCTTGCCGTCAATGACTTCTTCGTTTGCCAGCACGGTTCCGAGCGCAGGGCACCAGTTGACTGGCACTTCATCAATATAAGCCAGCCCCTTTTTCCACAGCTGCAGAAAAATCCACTGCGTCCATTTATAATATTCCGGATCAGATGTGTTGATTTCCCTATCCCAATCATAAGAAAACCCGATCGATTTCATCTGGCGGCGGAACGTATTGATATTTTGAATTGTGAAAACAGCCGGATCATTGCCGGTATCAATCGCATACTGCTCAGCTGGAAGCCCGAATGCATCCCACCCCATCGGATGGAGGACATTATATCCTTGCATCCGTTTCGTCCGCGACACGATGTCGGTCGCCGTATAGCCTTCCGGGTGCCCGACGTGAAGGCCTGCCCCCGACGGATACGGAAACATATCCAGGCAATAAAATTTCGGTTTATTTTCGTCTTCACCGGTACGGAACGTGTGATGCTCTTCCCAGTACTGCTGCCATTTCTTTTCGATTTTCCGGTGGTCAAAACTCATGACAGACTCCTCCTTTTTTATGTATCGACATTGACAATATAGGACGCAAAAAACCTCCCATCCCAAGAAAAAGGGACGAGAGGGTTCTCCCGCGGTACCACCCAAATTAGTGCAAGCACTCACTTTAAGTCCTTAACGCGGAATACGGCAAATACTAAAACGGGTCATATTTGCAACTCAAAGGCGAGTTCACGGGGTTCTCTGATTGGCTTGCACCTTCCGCCAATTCTCTTGTTTCAGCGCCGCCGTTACTACTCCTTGTCAACGTTCTTCTATCATTTATTCAATTTATAACCTATTTTACAGAAATTCATTCCCAGTTTCAATATTATTTTCCTGTTGCCCCAGAATGTGATTTTTCCACGAGTGGGCGGTCATACAGCAAGGCCAATAAAAGGGAAATAGCGAGAAAAATAATGAGCAATCCGAACAATGCCTTCATGCCGAATGCATCTGCGACAAACCCGCCAACAACAGGGCCAATCATTCTGCCGCATGTTGCGACACTGTTGATGATGCCCTGGTAAAACCCTTCCCGCCCTTTCGGCGAAAGCGTATTGGCAACTGCGGGCACAGCCGGCCAGACAAGCATTTCCCCAACCGTTAAAATGCCCATTGCCACTAAAAAACCGGCAAAATGCCCGGCAAAGGCAACGACAGCGAATGACAGCATAAAAATGGCCGTCCCAACAACAATTTGCTGTTTGACTTCCGGCAAGAACCGCTTTAAAAACGGCAAAAGGAGCGGCTGGCCGAGCACGATGATCGCGCCGTTCAACGTCCAAAGAAAGCTGTATTTGTTCAGCGAGATATGAAGCGTCTGCGTATAAGTGGAAATCGTGGCCGTCCATTGCGTGTACGCCGTCCATGCCAGGAAATAAGCAAAGCATAACAGGATGAGTGATGCCACTTGCGCCCGCCCTGCACGTTTGGCAGAAACAGCGGCTGTTCCCGCATACCCGGCATGTTTTTCGGCAATATTCCGGTAGCCGAAGATGGCAATCGCCATAAAAACGAGAAAAAGTGCAAGATTCGCTGCAAAAATAAGGTCAATGGAATAAGAAGCAATCACGCCGCCCAGCGCGGCACCGAGTGCAACCCCGATGTTGTTGGCGACATAGATGGCATTGAACGCTTTTCTCCCTCCGCCTTTCCAAGCCGCGCCCGCCATTGCAAGGATCGCCGGGCCGATCATGCCGGAACCGAGCCCGATGGCACCAAGGAAAAATACGTAATCCGGCCAAGCGTGGTTCCATGTCAAGCCGGCAAGCGCCACGGCAGAGATCAGACCGCCCAGCAGTACGGAACGGTAACCCCCGATTTTATCATGCAAATAGCCGCCCAAAAGACTGCCGATGACGCTTGTAAAATTATTCAGCATGAGCACGAGACCGGCGATAAACAGCGATTTGCCGAGATGATCGTGAATATAGATTGAATTTAACGGCCATAAAAAAGAAGCGCCAGTCATGTTGACAGCCATGCCAATGACAAGCAGCCACACAGTTTTTGGCAAAATGAATGCCCCCCTGCTAATGAATCGATCAAAGGAAATTGTAGGGGTTTTTCCCGGCAGTTACAAGCATTCTTGCAAAATATAAATATTATGGCAATTCCCCGTCCTCTGCTTGATCCAACATTTGCATTAAAAACGGGATAAGGCCCGTGCCCTATCCCGCTTTCATGAATCCGGCCGGCTTTTCTTGTTGTTTTTCCTAAATTTTCCGTGCCGAAACCGCTCCTACATGCCCGTTGTTCCCGCCGGATTTTTCGCCGTGATGTTTGCCTGGCTTTTCCGTTTTCCTCATTTGCTTATCGACAATTTTGGCCCCAGTTAAGCTTCGTTTTTCCGGCTTACCTAATTACATGGTCGGTTCATGTTCCTGTAAAATCATCTCGTTTTGCAGCTGCTGAATCACAAGGCGCATACGGTGGAGGCGCTCACGCTGCTGGGAGTTGGCACTGATCGCCAATTTGCAAAGTTCATTATAGGCTTCTTCCAGCTCTGTTAACGGTTCCGAAAAATCATAATAGCCGTAGTTTTCCTGGCGGTTGCCTTCCGCAAATTGCTCACGCGCCGATTGAACGGTTTGCTCGCAACGGTTGATACAATTTTCGACTGCTTCCCGTGTGGCCATCACGATTCCCCCCTTTATGCTTTGAAGCGTGCAGGCTTCATTTGTATAATGCCCCGTGCAGAAAAAATGTTTCCCCAGCGCATTGGGAGTTTCTTCCCGACAGCTCGATTTAGAATCCGAGCCGCCTTTGCACCCGCACCCGTTCATGGTAAAATTCAAAAGGAGTGCGCTGCATAAAGACGGTTTTTTACCATTTTGGGGCGCGAGCCTGTATGTCTGAAGAATAAGAACGATTTTGCCGTGTCCATTCCGGTATTCGAATGGAAAGCGCTGAAAAATATGATTTACATGGGGCACATTTGCCTTTTCACAGTAAAAAAACAGGCGTTCAACTTTCGCCTGTAGACCAATCAATAAATGGAGATGCTGCAAAGATGAATATGCTTCCTGTTCTCTCATTTGCTCATTTACTTTTAGAAAAAGCTGTAAAGAGCGGCGGTTTTGCCATTGACGCAACAGCCGGGAACGGGCATGATACTGTATTTCTCGCCAAACGGGTTGGAGAAGGTGGAAAAGTGTTTGCTTTTGATATCCAGCCGGAAGCGGTGAGGCGGACAAAGGAACGCCTGGAGAAAGAAGGCCTCGTTACGCGCGCCGAACTTTTCTGCACCGGCCATGAACATGCCAGCGAATGCATCCCGGCAGCGCTGCATGGCAAGATCAGCGGAGCGGTTTTCAATTTGGGCTATTTGCCGGACAGCGACAAAACGGTCATTACCCGGCCGGAGTCAACCATTGCCGCACTCGAGCAGATTTTTTCCATGCTTGAAACTGGAGGGATCATCGCAGTGGTGGTTTACCACGGGCATGAAGGCGGCGCATATGAACGTGACCGACTCCTAGATTATGTAAAACAGCTCGACCAGAAAAAGGCGCATGTGCTCCGGTATGAATTTCTTAACCAGGCAAACCATCCGCCTTTTCTTATTGCTATTGAAAAACGATAACGAAGGATCGATTGGTTCCGATTCAAAACATAACGGGAACCTGGCTTTTTCATGTCATTCCCAAAAGCGATAACATAGGGGCCGGCTACGAACAGCTGCCTTTTTCAATCGCATATGAATCTGACCGGGTCCTGGATTATGCAAAGCACGCCTTTTTTCATGCCATTCAAAAAGCGATAACAAAAGGACCGGGTACGAAAAGCACGCCTTTTCTCATTGCCATTGAAAAACGGTAACAACGGGGCCGGGTACGAAAGCCCGCCTTTTTTAATCGTATATGAACACGGCCGGCTCTTGAATGATGCAAAAAGTCCGGCCGGAAAAAGCCACATTGCTCCGGTTTCCTCAACCAGACAACCATCCGCCTTTTCTAAAAACGGCAACAAAGGGGCCGATAAAATCTGCCCTTTCCCGTTGCCACCAGCCGGCTCATTTTACTATTGTTTTTGCCAGGCTGGCCGGGATCATGTTTTTGATGGCGCGGTACATTTTTCCGTTAAAATAAAAGAATAAACTGATCGAGCCGGCAAATTTGATCATTTTCCGCGACAATTTCTGAACGCTCCGCTGCTTCTTCACCTTTTCATCTGACAAATAAACAGCCAAAAGCCCCCGGTTAATCAGTTTATGAAATTTTTCATTTGGGAGTCGGGCCGTATGTTTATCCGCCTCCTGCAAAAAATGCTTCAGCCGTTTAAACAGCTCTTCTTCGCTCGGGTAATAAAAACAAAAATTCAAGTCTCCGCCTTTTTTGTCTTCGTCCTGGTCGATAAAATAATCCAGCAGAATATGCAACCCCTGAATATAAGGAAAATACCCGTCACGGATGATTGTCGCATATTCAGGGCGGAAATCGTCCCGGAGCGCGTAGGAAACAAGGCAGAAAATCCCGAGGGTCGAGCCGGAACAGGCGGAAAACTCATACCATTCCATATCTGGAAAATCCGGCTTGTAGCGCAAAAACCATTCCTTTAGCCGCGGCACCCGTTCCTCTACGCGCACATGTTTATGTACTTGCAGATCCGAATAATAACGGCAAAGTTCCAGCAAATAAGGTTGAATGGCTTTATATTGAGGGATGCGGCTCAACACAACCTGGCATGTCCGCACGAGTTCATGCAAATAACCACCGTCATCCTGGTCCAGTCGGTAACGGTAATAATTTTTCAACGGTGCGCCGACTGTAAGCGCATCGGACATGGACTCGTGCAGTGCTCGGAAATCAACCGGGTCAAGCGATGTGCTGCGGTCGCATAGATTATCAAGATAGTCGCTGATCGTCTGGTAAGCGACAATAAACCGAAAAGCCGCTGTCCGCTCTTCCATTGCCAAAAGGCCGAGGATCGATCCGCCTTCACAGTGAAACGTTTTATGTTGAATGCTGGCGAGCGCCTGTGTCTTTAATTCATCATTGGGAATCTGGCGTGCCTTTTCCCGCCAGTAATGGAGTTCACGGTGGACAGCCGGCATCACCCGGCGGTAAACTTGCGCCATTAATGAGATCGGATAGGATGGAATTGTCACAAGCGTCACCTCATTCTAATATATAGCCTAACGTGCGGAGCCGGTTTTCCACAAAATTTTTCGCATAAAGGAAAACATCTTCCCTTTCCGGTTCATTGAAAATTTCATGGTAGCATTTCGGCCATTCTTTGTATAATTTTTCGGACACGGAAGTTTGGTTAAACCAATTTACGACAGCCCCCTTGTCCACAATTTTGTCATTCCCGGCCTGCATGACAAGAAACGGGACGTCCGGCAGCCGTACGGTATCCATCTGTGCCTGCCGCATCGCTGCGAGCAGCTCACGGTACCAGCGGACAGATACTTTTGTCAGCATCAATGAATCGTTGACCGCCTGCATTTGAATATCCTTATTCCGCGTTGCCATTTGCACGGTCAGCGGGCTGTTAAAGCGGAGGCCCGGGGCAATCCGGTTTAACCCGATCGAAAGCAGGCCGAGCAGCTTTGAAGGATACTGGACAAGCCCAAGGCACGGCGAGGAAAGAATAACCCCCGCGATTTTCAGATGTTCCTGCTCAAGCAGCCGGATGACCGCCAGCCCGCCCATGCTGTGACCGAGGAGAAAAATCGGGAGGTCGAACTGATAGGCTGCCGTCACCCACTCTTTTATCTCTGTTGTATATTCATCAAAGGAATCAATATGCCCCCTTTTTGCTCTTGATGTCATCCCATGACCGGGAAGATCGCCCATCACGACATGATAGCCGCTTGATCTCCACATCTCAATTAGCCAGCTGTAGCGGCGGTGATGTTCCATCGCGCCATGAACTATGACGATGACTGCTTTTGGGTTTTCATCTGCTTCCCATTTCCACATGTTCCTGCCTCCTTCAAAACCTGCGAAACCATCCTGCTTTTATTTTACCCATAATCCTTCTGTTCTGAAAAACATATGCCATTTTTAACCCGATTTATTCACAATTTATTCCCAATTCTTTAAGATAAAAGAAAAGATCAAAATAGGAGGGTATGAATATGATTTATGCTTACAATGGAAAAACCCCTTTGATTGCGCCAACTGCTTATATTGCTGACAATGTGACCGTTACGGGGGACGTTGAAATCGGCGATGAATCCGGCATCTGGTTTGGAACCGTTATCCGCGGCGATGTCGCACCGGTAAAAATCGGACAAAAGGTAAATGTCCAGGATAACTGCGTCCTGCACGAAAGCCCGCAAACACCGCTCATACTGGAAGATGAAGTGACGGTCGGCCACCAGGTAATTTTACATAGCTGCCATGTTCGGACAAAAGCTTTGATCGGCATGGGTTTAATTATTCTTGACGGCGCCGAAATCGGGGAAGGCGCTTTTATTGGCGCCGGCAGCCTTGTAACGCCCGGGAAAAAGATTCCTCCGCATACGCTTGCGTTCGGCCGCCCGGCAAAAGTGATCCGTGAACTTACCGAAAAAGATATCCAGGACATGCGCCGCATCGTCCGCGAATATGCCGAAAAAGCACAGTACTATAAAAATTCCGTCGGGCGCTGACAAAGGTTACCGGCGGGGACAAAAATAACGCCTTCTTTAAAAGCATCGGCAGCCGCACTGTTTTAAGCCGCAAACAAGCGAAAAAATGAACAAAAAAAGCCATGCTGCGAACCGGGATAAATGCAAAGCTTACCAGGCATATACGAAAAAAGCGTTATACGATAAAGGGGCCTGCCCCCGTTTCCGATTACACGGAAGCGGGGCCAGACCCCCCTTTTTTGTCCCAGCTTTCTTACTGTGAAACGCTGAACGAACATCGGACCATTTCACAATTCCATCCCCTTTTGAAGACGGAAAAACCTCCTGCCCGCTCATTTTGCGGACAACTTTATCCGGTTATTTTCCCGATTGTGAATCGATTTTTTGGAGATTACAGCGAAGCGCCGGCAAGCCGCCCTTGTGCGCCTTTTTGGAAATCGTACTTGTCTTCCATATACACGGCATGCCAGAGCATGAAAATGAGCACGGTCCAGATTTTCCGGCTGTAATCGAGCTTGCCTGCACAATGGTCTTCCAAGAGCTTCAGTACATATTGTTTGTTGATGATGTCATCGGTCGGGCTCGTTTTGATGATCTCTGCCGCCCAATCATGCATTTCATCTTTCAGCCAGTGGCGGATCGGGACCGGGAACCCGAGTTTTTTCCGATTCAGCACATGTTCCGGCACAATGCCCTCTGCCGCTTTGCGCAAAACATACTTCGTTGTGTTATGAGACGTTTTTAAGCTCGCCGGAATTTGCGAAGCGACCCGGAACACTTCTTTATCCAAAAACGGCACACGCAGTTCAAGTGAATGGGCCATCGTCATCCGGTCCGCCTTCAGCAAAATATCGCCGCGCATCCACGTATGGATATCGATATATTGCATCCGGTTAACCGGATCATAGCCTTTTGTTTCATTGTACAGCGGCTTTGTGATGTCACGGTAGTCAAGGCTGTTGTTATAAGTCAACAGCAAGTCGCGTTTTTCTTCTTCGGTGTACATTTTCGCATTGCCAATATAACGGTCTTCCATTGGCGTGACGCCGCGTTCGATAAAGCTTTTTCCTTTTACCCCTTCCGGCAACACTTTCGCCAAAGCTTTCAAAATAGATTTTCCGGCAGCCGGAATTTTATCAAAAACTTCAAGCGACTGCGGTTCACGGTAAATATTATAGCCGCCGAACAATTCATCCGCGCCTTCGCCAGACAGAACAACGGTCACGTACTTTCTTGCTTCACGCGCCACAAAATAAAGGGGCACACAGGCAGGATCTGCGAGTGGATCGTCCATATGCCAAATGATTTTTGGCAGTTCTTTCATGTATTCTTCCGGCGTGATCACATAGCTGATATTTTCAACCCCGAGTTTTTCCGCCGTTTCTTTGGCCACATCAATTTCGCTGTAGCCGTCGCGTTCGAAGCCGACGGAGAATGTTTTAATGCCCGGATGGAACTGTTTTGCAATCGATGCCGTAATCGAGGAATCGATCCCACCCGACAGGAATGCGCCAACCGGTACATCGCTGCGCATATGGACTTTCACCGAATCAATCATTACGTCACGCACTTCTTGAATAAATTCGTCCTCGCTTTTATGAACCGGGTGGAAGGATGCTTTCCAATATCGTTTGATTTCCATCGGTTTGCCAATTTTTTTCACAAAATAATGGCCCGGTTCAAGTTTCCGGATGTCTTTTGTCATGGTGAAAGGTTCGGGCACAAATTGGTAGGTTAAATAATATTGGACAGCATCATAATTCAGTTCTGGTTTTTCCATGGCAAGCAAAATGCTTTTCTTTTCAGAACCGAAATACATTTTATCGCCGTCTTCATAATAGAAGAACGGTTTAATGCCGAACGGGTCACGCGCGCCGCACAGCGTTTGTTCCTGCTTATCCCAGATCGCAAACCCGAACATCCCGCGCAGACGTCCGATTGCTTTTTCGCCGTAACGGCTGTACATGGCAAGAATGACTTCCGTATCCGAATTCGTTTCGAATGTCATCCCTTCTTTTAGCAGTTCTTCACGCAATTCCACATAGTTATAAATTTCGCCATTAAAAATAATCCAGTACCGTTCGTTTTCGTATGTTAAAGGCTGGTGCCCCGCCTCGATATCGATAATGCTCAGGCGCCTGAAACCGAACTGGATATGCTCGTCTTCATAAAAGCCTTCATCATCCGGGCCGCGGTGCTCAATCATATGATTCATCTGTTTAAACTGTTGCCTGTCTTCGTCTGATAATGTAACGGGATGGTCATGGACGCAGCCAATAAATCCGCACATGTAAAAAGTCACCTACTTCATTTCGATATACTCTATTGTAAATTTATTTCTTTAAAAAACAAATGCATTTCCGCCAAAATTTGACGGCCAAATTCTGCACATGTAATATAGTTTAGCATGTTTTCCGCCAGTTTGCAGGGTTTTTGTTAAAAATGAGGCAAACAGGATTCCTTATTCCCGCCGTTTTATGAAAAAGAGCGGCCTGTATACCAGGCGCGCTCTTTTTCATATTATTTTCCGATATGATTGCGGGCGAATTCGTTCAACGCCCCGGCTTTGTCCGTTTTTTCCCAAGGCACATCCAAATCATCGCGGCCGAAATGCCCGTACGCAGCGATCTGCCTGTAAATCGGACGGCGCAAGTCGAGCATTTTGATAATGCCGGCCGGGCGCAGGTCAAAATGAGCTTCGACCGCCTCGATCAGCACTTTTTCCGGCACTTTTCCGGTCCCAAACGTATCGATGGAAATAGAAACGGGCTTCGCCACCCCGATCGCATACGCAAGCTGTACCTCGCATTTTTCCGCAAGGCCTGCCGCAACAATATTTTTCGCAACATAGCGGGCGGCATAAGCAGCGGAACGGTCCACTTTCGTCGGGTCTTTCCCGGAAAATGCGCCGCCGCCGTGACGTGCATAGCCGCCGTACGTGTCGACAATGATTTTGCGGCCGGTCAGCCCCGCATCCCCTTGAGGGCCGCCGATAACAAAGCGGCCGGTCGGATTAATCAAATACTTTGTATCCGCATCGAGCAAGTGTGCCGGCACAACCGGTTCAATGACGTATTTTTTCATATCTTCCTGGATTTGTCCGGCGCTTGTGTCAGGATCATGCTGCGTTGAAATGACAATCGTATCAATGCGGGCAGGCTGGTTGTTCTCGTCATATTCAACTGTCACCTGTGTCTTCGCATCCGGGCGCAAATACGGGATCACTTCTTGTTTGCGGAGTTCAGCAAGACGGCGGGCAAGCTTGTGGGCAAGCGAAATGGGAAGCGGCATCAGCTCTTCTGTCTCATTGCAGGCAAACCCGAACATCAGGCCCTGGTCGCCGGCTCCGATTGCCTCAATCTCTTCGTCGCTCATCCCGCCTTCGCGGGCTTCCAAAGCCTGGTTAACGCCGCGCGCAATATCTTCGGACTGTTCGTCAATCGATGTCAGCACAGCGCATGTTTCCGCATCAAACCCGTATTTCGCGCGCGTATAGCCGATCTCTTTAATGGTCTTGCGCACCACTTTCGGAATATCCACATATGTATTGGTGGAAATTTCCCCCGTGACGAGCACGAGCCCTGTTGTGACGGAAGTTTCACAGGCAACGCGGGCATTCGGGTCTTTTTCTAAAATGGCATCCAAAATGGCATCGGAAATCTGGTCGCAAATTTTGTCCGGATGGCCTTCCGTCACCGATTCCGATGTGAACAAATGCCGTCCTTTTAACATCCGCTTTTCCTCCTTATATGGTTACATATTGGAAACGGTACTCATACCCTAAACTCGATTCATTTCATGTACAAAGCCAAAAATAAAAACCTTCCCCATTCATCATGAGTGGAAAGGTTTTGACTTCAATCAATCGCGCCTTTCACTCTTATCGTTCAAGGAAACAATCCTTGCTGCAGGTTAGCACCTTTGCCTGGAAGTCAAGCGGCAGCTGCGTTGCGAGCGCATTGCCTGTTCCAGAGGCGGGTTGCTGGGTTTCATCGGGCCCGTCCCTCCACCAGCTCGGGATAAGAGTATCCGTTCAAAGTAAAATCATACGCAATTTAGCAGGCGCTGTCAATGATTTTTTCGCCCTTCTCCCCTTTGTCCTCTGCATTTTTCCCGGAAAAAAGTATGTAATAAACGGATGAATATGTTATACTGATATCGTTTAAAGTGAAATAAGTTATTCAAAGGGGCGGTTTATGAAAATGGATCTGATTGGCGCTTCTGACGATTTAAAGTTTTTGTTGTCGGGGGAAAACGTACGCATGCAGCTTTCCGTGCCACAATTAATGGAAAAAATTATCGAACGGAAAGAAGCTGTACTGACAACGGAAGGGGCCATTTCTGCTGCAACAGGAAAATATACAGGAAGGTCACCGAAAGATAAATTTATTGTCGTCGACTCCGAATCAAAAGACCGTGTCGACTGGGGCAAAATCAACCAGCCGGTTTCTCCCGGCGTGTTCAACAGGCTTTATGAAAAAATGGTCCGGCATTTAAAAGGGAAAGACGAAATTTTTGTGTTTAAAGGTTTTGCGGGTGCCGATCCAAAAAGCCGCCTTCCGATCCAGACCGTGAATGAGTTCGCCTGGCATAATTTATTCGCGCATCAATTGTTTATCCGGCCGGATGCGGAGGAGCTCTATCAACACGATGCGCAATTTACGATTCTTTCCGCGCCGCTGTTTAAGGCAGACCCGGCGCTTGACGGCACGCATTCCGAAGCGTTCATCATGATTTCACTTGAACGCCGGATAATTTTGATCGGCGGGACGGAATATGCAGGCGAAATGAAAAAAAGCATTTTTTCCATCATGAATTACTTGCTGCCGCAAAAAGGCATCCTTCCCATGCACTGCTCCGCCAATACTGGGAAAAACGGCGATACGGCCCTGTTTTTCGGCTTGTCCGGGACCGGGAAAACGACGCTTTCCGCCGATCCGGAGCGCGCACTTATAGGGGACGATGAGCACGGCTGGTCCGACAGCGGTGTCTTCAATATTGAAGGCGGATGCTATGCAAAGTGCATCGGGCTTACGGAAGAAAAAGAACCACAAATTTACCAGGCGATCCGTTTTGGGACCGTACTTGAAAATGTGGTCGTAGATCCGGTGTCCCGCAAACCGCAATATGACAACAATGCACTGACGGAAAATACAAGGGCTGCTTACCCGATTGAAAACATCGGCAATATTGCCCGCTCCGGCATGGCCGGCCATCCGTCAACCATTATATTCCTAACGGCCGATGCGTCCGGTGTCCTGCCGCCGATCAGCAGGCTGACAAAAGAGCAGGCCATGTACCATTTCTTAAGCGGTTACACTTCTAAACTGGCCGGTACCGAACGCGGCGTCACGCGCCCGGAAGCCGTGTTCTCCACTTGCTTCGGCGCGCCGTTTTTGCCGCTTGAGCCCGCCGTTTATGCGGAAATGCTCGGCGAGAAAGTTGACAGGCACAACGTCCAGGTATTTCTTGTCAATACCGGCTGGACAGGCGGCCCGTACGGAACCGGTTCCCGCATGAAATTAAGCGATACGCGGGCCATGGTCCGGGCTGCGATAAACGGCAAACTGAAAGATACCGAAACACGGCAGGATGATATTTTCGGGCTACACATCCCGGTTCATATTGAAGGGGTGTCAGATGACGTCCTTTATCCGGCAGATACATGGACGGACAAGCAGGCTTACCGTGAAAAAGCGTTCGAACTTGCAGCCCGGTTCAAAGAAAATTTCCGGCAATTTTCGGTGCCGGATGACATTGAAAAACTCGGCGGCCCGCTTATATAAGCATAAACGGGAGCCCGCATTTTAAATTAAAATGAGACTCCAATTAAATTGTGGTATGCTCATTTCTGTAAAAGCGGAAACGCTGCAGCAACCCAAAAGGTTACGGCGAGTACCAAGGGTCTGCTCATTTAAGCAAAAGCGGAAACCCAGTTAAAACCAGGTGCTTGTCTGGACGGCGCTGATTCCTTCCTGCACTGCCCATTGATGGTGGGCACCGGCCATTTTTTCCACAGCCTCGTGAAGGTTGAGCCATTCCAAGTTATGGCTTCCTTTGCGGGGCTGTTCCCATTTTCCTAAATAAAACAGGCCTTCATCCATGGACCGCGCGCCCGTTTCCTGTGCCGCTTTGCCTAAAAAGCCCGCGATTTCAAGTTCCGCGCCGACTGTCCGCATCAGGCAGGCAAGTTCAGACTCCCCGCGGCTGATTTCCCCACCCGGCAGCCTGTAGCCGCTGCCCGATGGCACCACCCCGACTTTTTCTTTTTTCGCATCAAAAATGACGGCATATGCGCCGCAAGCTTTTTTGTAGTCCGTTTCCATCTTTGGACTTCTCCTCCTTTTTCAAGCAAATGCGGAAGGCCGGCCCTTTACCTCAAGTATTCGATTCTGGCGGGAGTAGCTGCCAGCCTTTTTAAATCGCTGCGACCAGTTCTCTTTTCCAGTTTTAGAAGCCGGCCTCTCTTCCGATTAGTATTTTCAATCCTGCCCATTTCATCCCGAAGAACCAGGCTGGCGGCACACTTGCAAGACGTGTTGCGTTCGCCAATATTCCTGTCCACACCGGTCTAGGCCCAGTTGAAAAATTTTAGCAGTTCCATTCACCAATACTCCGGCACCACTCCCGCCGGATCCGTTCTTTCTCCGCGCTACCCGCAAGCTGGTTCAGTTCCGTTCACAAGGCATTGCCCTTTGGCCGAATTCCGGCGTTCTCCGCAAGACCAGCCAGGCATTACACTTGTAAAATTCCCTTCCGCCCGTCCTGATAAACTAAACAGGCGCCGCGGACCATGGTGCGGCGCCTGTTTAATTCGGCGTGTTCAAAGAAACCAATTCATAGTGAACGATCGTTGTATTGTTTTCCCATTCCAGTTTGCGGATGACAGCGCTTCCGCTCGGCCCGTGTTCCTTCTTTTTCCGGATTTCAACCGGCGTATCAAGCGGATACACGCAGTATCCCGGTTGTTTTAGCAAAAAGAGGTTTTGCTCAATACGCTCTTCTTTTCCGTTCGTCACGAGCATCGTATCGAGTTCCATCGGCATTCCCATTCGGCTCACCTCCGTCGTTGCTTCTATTGTATCATGTGCGGAATGCCTTTTCATCCAAACGCTGGCAGCATGGACAACCCGCCGGTTTACAGGCGGCGGGAAATGGTGGCCAAGTTCCGGGAAATACCATGTTTCAACCGATTTTCCAAGCTGTTTGAGACCGTGTTCGAGACGAATGGCGTGTTCCACGGACACATTTTGATCCTTCTCCCCGTGGATAACGAGAACGGGGCAACCAATTTGCCCGAGCTTATACAGTGGCGTCCGCACCCGGTACCGTTCCGGATATTTTTCCGGCGTGCCCCCGATCACGCGCTTCATCATTTTTCTTAAATCGACCCGTTCCGCATAACAGAGCGCAACATCCGAAACGCCGCCCCATGTGACAATAGACGCGGCCGGCCGTGCTTCCGCGGTGCCGAGTGCCATGATGCCGCCGCGGGAAAATCCGAAAACGTGGACACGCCCGCTCACCCGCTCATTCTCCATCAATACGTCAAAACCAAAATACGCATCATGCATATCGTCTCCGCCAAAGTCTTCATCGCCTTCCCCGCCCCAGTTGCCGCGGTAAAAAGGCGCGAAAACGATAAACCCTTCCGACGAAAACTCGCCGATCCGCGCCGGCCGCACCATCCCGACGCTTTTGATGCCGCCGCGTAAATATAAAAACCCGTCATAAACGCGCCCGTCATCCGGCTCTGCCAGCAACCCTTTCACTTTCAAGCCGTCCGACCAGTATGTCACAAGATACATGCGCACACGCGGATTTGGGGACGGAAAAAGCTGCTTTTCGATCACGGTCTTCAAATTGCATCACCTTTTCAGTGTTTCGTTTAATTGATCCGCTGCAAAGATTGCCTCTTTATCTTGTACAATATCGCCGGGTTTATTGCCCTCTCCAAGAATGTAACCGTCAAAACGCATGCCTAAAAAGTCAAAAATATACGCAAACTGCTGGATCAGCGGCAGCCCTTTGACACGTGGCATATCCCCGCCGACTGCAATCACATAAATTTTTTTCTCCGCCATTCTTTTTTTAAAATCCGGAAACTGCGGATCCCGCAATGTTTGCGACCAGCGATCGATGAAGGTTTTCATCAGCCCCGACATCCCGTACCAGTAAATCGGCGTTGCAAAGATAATCGTATCGCACATGAAAATATGCTGGATGAGAATGCTATAATCATCCTCCACTTTTGAAAACCCTGAATCCGTATGGCGTTTGTCTTCAATTGGAAGAATATGCGCATCTTTCAAATAGAAGCGCTCCACATGCATGCCTTCCACTGCCCGCTCTGTCAGCATCTCTGTATTGCCGCGCGGGCGCGAACTTCCGTAAATCACTGCAATCGTCATGGCTGTACCCTCTTTTATCCATTTACTTTTACTTTCTATGTTAGTATGTCGGCCGCAGCCTTCGTCTGTCAAGCAATTCGGATTCCAGCGGTTTTCCAAAAAACTTTTAAAAACCGTCCAGTTTCAGTTAAAATAAAGGTATTGGAAAAAATTAAAAAAACGCTGAACTGTAAACCATTTTGAAGCAACAGGTTCATAAAGGAGATTGACTTTCAATGACCTATTATTTAGGCGTAGATATCGGTACAACAACAACAAAATCTGTTTTATTCGGCGAAAAAGGGAAAGTCATCAGCATGCACCATGCAGGCTATCCGCTTTACAGCCCATCCCCTCAGGTCGCCGAGCAAAATCCGGATGAAATTTTCCGTGCTGTCATTGACTCGATGAAAACAGCGATCGTAAAAAGCGACATCGATCCTTCCGAAATAAAACTTGTTTCGTTCAGTTCCGCGATGCACAGCTTGATTGCAGTGGACAAAGACGGAAAACCGCTAACCAACTGCATTACTTGGGCGGACGCGCGCGCTAGAAAATGGGCTGAAAAGATAAAGAATGAATGGCACGGCCAAGACATTTACAGGCGGACCGGCACCCCTATCCATCCGATGTCCCCCCTTTCCAAAATCACATGGCTCCGCCACGAGGAACCGGAGCTGTTCAAAAAAACGTTCAAGTTTATCGGCATTAAAGAGTATATTTTTTACCACCTTTTCGGGCAGTATGTCATCGATTATTCGCTTGCCTCTGCGACCGGCCTTTTTAACCTTCACGACCTGGACTGGGACAAAGAGGCACTGCATGTGGCCGGCATTACAGCGGACGAGCTGTCAAAACCTGTGCCGACGACCTTTTCCCTCACCGGGCTTGCGCCGGAATATGCGGTCGAAACTGGCATTCCGCAAGACACGCCGTTTGTTGTCGGCGCAAGTGACGGGGTGCTTTCAAATCTCGGTGTGAATGCAATCGACCCCGGTGTTGTCGCGATCACGATCGGGACAAGCGGCGCGATCCGGACCGTTACCGACAAACCTGTGACCGATCCAAAGGGAAGGATTTTCTGCTATGCATTAACGGAAAACCACTGGGTCGTCGGCGGGCCGGTCAATAACGGCGGCATGACGTTCCGGTGGGTGCGCGATGAACTGGCCGCAGCCGAAGTCGAGACGGCAAAACGGCTCGGCATTGATCCGTATGAAGTGCTGACGAAAATTGCCGCCCGTGTTGCCCCGGGATCGGACGGACTCATCTTTCATCCGTACCTGGCCGGCGAGCGCGCGCCGATTTGGAACGCGGATGCAAGGGGCTCGTTTTTCGGCCTTGGCCTGCACCATAAACGCGAGCATATGGTCCGCGCCGTGCTGGAAGGCGTAATTTATAATCTCTATACGGTCATGCTGGCGCTTCAGGAAATGATCGGCATCCCGAAAAAAATCCAGGCGACCGGTGGCTTTGCCCGCTCCGATTTGTGGCGGCAAATGCTCGCTGATATTTTCAACCAGGAAGTCGTCGTGCCGGAAAGTTTTGAAAGCTCCTGCCTCGGGGCGATCGTCCTCGGCATGTACGCGCTCGACGAAATAGATGACTTCTCGGTTGTCTCCGACTGGATCGGCGCCACACACACCCATCGCCCGATTCCGGAAAACACTGCGGTATACGAAGAGATCCTTCCGATTTATATCCGGATCTCCCGCCTGCTTGAAGGGGAATACACCAACATTTCCGCTTTTCAGCGAAAATGGGTAAAATAACGCACGCGTAATGGTGAAAACAACAGACACGCATGGATTTGATAGGGCCGCCATTTGCTTTTGTTCATTCTGCAAATGGCGGCGTTTTTTGTAAAACTAGGCCGCCCACTTTGCGAGATCCAATTCGCAAATGGTGGTGTTTTCGCAAAAACAGTTCGTCCGCTTTGCCTTTAGAAAGACACAGTGCGGGAATGTATGGAAGACAACCATTCCGCTTTAAAATTTGCGAAGGACCTGGGTTGCAAATAGGGATTGCTGAATAAGCAAAATTCCTAGATTTAGCAAGAATGCTGACAGCTTTGGCATTTATAAAAAATGCAGGGAAAAGCTTGCACCTGAAACGCGCCCTATGTGAAGGAAGGCCGTCAATTTTACGCACTTTCTTAACGTAGACGCTCTCTATGTGAAGAAAGAGACTCGTTTTTGCTTTCTTCCTTAACGTAGACGCTCTCTATGTGAAGAAAGGCCTTCGTTTTTCCGTGCTTCCTTAACGTAGACGCTCTCTATGTGAAGGAAGCGCCTCGTTTTTCCACGCTTCCTTAACGTAAATGCACTCTATGTAAAGGAAGCGCCTCGTTTTTCCGCGCTTCCTTAACGTAGATACTCTCTATGTGACGGAAGACCTTCATTTTTCCGCACTTCCTTAACGTAGACGCTCTCTATGTGACGGAAGACCTTCATTTTTCCGCGCTTCCTTAACGTAGACGGATTAAGTCCGTATAATTGTGTAAAAAGAAGGAGTCATTTTATCAACTCTTGGCAACACTGTTTTCAACGACGATAAACAATGAAAAGAGGAGATAAAATGACTCACTTACAGTTTAACCTAAATTTGGATGTTTTAAAAGAAGCCATCATGACTTCCGATCTTGACGCGGTAATTAAATCAGCGGTTGTCCTCGTGTTAAACGAGTTTATGGAAAAGGAAAGGGATGACTATTTAAAAACGAGCCCTTATGAACGCGCTGTTGAACGCCGGGATTACCGGAACGGTTACTATGAACGCGAGCTGTTGATGAGCATCGGCAATGTTACATTAAAAGTTCCCCGGACACGTAATGGCGAATTCTCAACTACCTTATTTGAAAAGTATGCCAGATGTGACCAAGCTTTCGTCCTTTCAATGTTGGAGATGGTCATCAATGGCGTCTCTACCCGTAAGGTCACAAATGTCGTAGAACAGCTTTGCGGTAAGAATGTATCCAAGTCGTTTGTCTCTTCCCTTACGCAAAAACTGGATCCCATTGTGAATGCTTGGGCCGAGAGACCGTTGAATACAACCTACTACCCTTATGTGTTTGTGGACGCCATGTATATAAAAGTACGGGAGCACCATAAGGTCATATCAAAGGCTGTTTATATTGCGACTGCCATTACAGAGAAGAATACACGTGAAATACTGGGTTTAAGCGTTGACCATGCAGAAAGTTTGGAGAGTTGGAGTTCATTTTTTAAACAACTTAAATCACGTGGACTCCAATCACCAAAACTCGTTATTTCCGATGCTCACATGGGCCTTCAGAAAGCAATACAACGGGAATTCATTGGCACTGCTTGGCAAAGGTGCAATGTTCATTTTAAACGCAATATCATTGAAAAACTGCCCAAAAAAGATACTGCAGAAATCCGGGTGATGATTAAGCGCGTGTTTGAGGCCGTTACGATTGAGGACATACGCAAGTTTAAAGATGAATTAATAAACAAATTTGGTACAGAAGCAAGATTTGAAAAAGCCCTGGCCATTTTAGATGAAGGTTTTGAAGATACTATCCAATACATGAACTTTCCTGAGAATATCCGTATGCACATACGGAGTACTAATTCCCTCGAGCGGCTTAACCAAGAGGTTCGTAGAAGGGAAAGGGTCATTCGCATTTTTCCTAATACCCAATCTGCTTTTCGTTTGGTTGGTGCCGTTTTAATGCAGTATCAAGATACAGAATACTCGAAGAGGAAGTCACTTATGGGAAAGAATAGTTAGCAGCATTTTCAGCTTAACTTCCATCATGGATGATTTCATCTCCGGGAAGGGATGTCAAATTGAAAGGCATTTGACATCCCTTCCCGGAGATGAAGAAAAAAATCCATGGAAGTTAAGCCGAAAAAATGAAGGGGTGGTTGAAAACATTTGCCCATAAATTTACACAATAACCTGGACTTGACTCGTAGACGCTCTCTATGTGACGGAAGACCTTCATTTTTCCACGCTTCCTTAACGTAGATGCACTCTATGTGAAGAAAGGACGTCAATTTTCCTCGCTTTCTTAACCTAGACGCCCTCTATGCCCCGGCATCCGGCTGGTCTCCAGTACTGTCATCGTTTTTATCATAAGCTCTCTTCTCTTCCCCTAACCCGGCAAAATAAATTTTTAATTGATTAGGCGTTCACACAATCAGCGCCCGCGGCATAGGCTGTAAAAAAGCCCAATGAGGAGGTTGCATGATGAAAAAGTGGCTCAAATCCGGATGCATGCTTCTGCTTGCCGCATTGCTTGCATTCAGTTTAAGCGCGTGCGGCAGTACCGGTTCAAAGAAAAAAGCATTGCAGAAAGTACGGGTTGCCGAAGTGACACGCTCCGTCTTTTACACTCCGCTTTATGTCGCGCTTGAAAAAGGATATTTCAAAGAGGAAGGGCTTGATATTAAGCTGACCACCACATGGGGCGGGGATAAAACGATGACTGCCCTGCTTTCAGGGGGAACCGATATTGCGCTTGTCGGATCGGAAACGTCCATCTATGTATACAAACAAAAAGCGGCAGACCCGGTTATCAATTTCGCGCAGCTGACGGCGACAGACGGAACATTTCTCGTCTCGCGCAAAAAAATCGACCATTTTTCGTGGGATATGCTGAAAGGCACCACTTTTCTCGGCCAAAGGAAAGGTGGAATGCCGCAAATGGTCGGCGAGTATGTCCTGAAAAAGCACGGTATTGACCCGCACAAAGACACAAAGCTGATCCAAAACATCGATTTTGCCAATGTCGCTAATGCTTATGCATCCGGAACGGGGGATTTTGTCCAGCTGTTTGAACCGACCGCATCCACAATGGAAAAAGAAGGAAAGGGTTATATTGTGGCTTCTTTCGGCAAAGAGTCCGGAAAAGTGCCGTACACGACCTTCATGGCAAAGCAAAGCTATTTGAAAGAGCATGAAAAAACAGCGGTGAAATTTGTCCGCGCCCTGCTAAAGGCCGGAAAATGGGTGCAAGAAACCGATGCGGAAACGGTCGCAAAAACGGTTCAGCCTTATTTTAAAGACACGAAAACCGATATGCTCGCCTCCTCCATTGAACGGTACCGCAGCCAAGGCTCGTTCAGCAGCGATATGATTTTAACCAAAAGCGGCTGGAACACGATCCAGGACATCATGAAAGAAGCCGGAGAACTCGACCATACCGTGCCGTACGACAAACTGGTAAACGCATCGATTGTGAAAAAGGCAAAATAACGGAAAGGGGGTGCGCCCCTCTTCAGGCGGGCAGCACATATGCATTTTTTGACCGTACAAAACGTCAATCACACCTATTTTACGGCAAAACAGGCCACAAAGGCGCTTGAAAACATTTCGTTTCAAATGGAAGAGGGCGAGTTTGTCTCGCTTTTGGGCCCGAGCGGCTGCGGAAAAACAACGCTGCTTTCGATTCTTGCAGGGCTTCTGCAACCGACTGCGGGGATTGTGCAGATTGACGGGAAACTACCAGGTTCCCGGCAATCTTCCATCGGCTATATGCTTCAGCAGGACTATTTGTTTCCTTGGAAAACAATTGAAGAAAACATCATGATCGGGCTGAAATTGGAAAAACGGCTGAATCCGGAGTCAAGAAAACATGCACTCGGGCTTTTACAAACGATCGGCCTTGCCGGCACTGAAAAGCAATACCCGCGCCAACTTTCGGGAGGAATGCGGCAGCGGGCGGCACTTGTGCGGACGCTCGCGGTCGATCCGAAAATCCTGCTGCTGGATGAACCGTTTTCCGCCCTTGATTTTCAGACAAAATTAAAACTGGAGGACCTGGTATTTGACACGCTGAAGCAATTCCATAAAACAGCGGTGCTTGTCACGCACGATATCGGTGAAGCCATTGCGATGAGCGACCGGATCCTGCTATTGGCATCAAAACCCGGCAGGCTCTATAAAATTTTTGACGTGCCAGCAGAGCTGCGCCACCTCCGCCCGTTTGAAGCGCGAAGCCAAAAAATTTATTTCAAACTTTTTAATGACATATGGAAGGAGCTGGAGTCCCTTGAAAACAGCTGAAAGTACGGCGCTCCGGCATGAAGATTACCTCGCCGCGATGCGCAAAGAAAAACGCCGGGTCCGCTTTTTCCAGCTTTTCATTTTAATTGTCTTTTTCTGCCTTTGGGAAGTGGCGAGCCGCCTGCATTGGATTGACCCGTTGATTTTCAGCTCCCCGTCCAAAGTGTGGGCGTTATTGGTGGCAAAGTTAGAAGACGGCTCGCTTTACGTCCATTTGGGAATCACCGTTTTTGAAACCGTCATGGGCTTTATCCTCGGGACTGTGCTCGGCGCGGCACTTGCCGCCGTTCTTTGGTGGTCGCCGTTTTTATCGAAGATTCTTGACCCGTATCTCGTCGTCCTGAACGCCATGCCGAAAGTAGCGCTCGGGCCGATTTTAATTGTCAGCATGGGCCCGGGATTTTCTTCTATTGTTGCCATGGGCGTCATTATCTCCGTCATTGTGACGACGATTGTGATTTATACGGCGTTCCGGGATGTCGACCCGAATTACACGAAAGTGCTGCACTCGTTCGGCGCCTCCCGCTTGCAAGTATTCCGGGAAGCCATTTTCCCGGCATCGATTCCTGTGATTATTTCCACGTTGAAAGTCAATGTCGGGCTTGCATGGGTCGGGGTCATTGTCGGCGAGTATCTCGTATCTTCAAAAGGGCTCGGCTACATGATCATCTATGGTTTCCAAGTGTTTAATTTTACGCTCGTCATGCTTTCGATGATCCTGATTGCCATTGTGGCAACCATGATGTACCAGCTTGTCGGCTGGCTGGAGAAAAAGCTGGTAAAAGACAGATGAGGCAGGTAAGCTGTTCTGGTATAGCATCTTAGCGTAGACGCGCTCTATATGAAGGAAGCGGCCATTTTTGCCGGTGTATCTTAACGGAGACGCGCTCTAGGTTAAGAAACTCCTTCTTTTTTTCACGCTTCCTTAAAGTAGACGGCCTCTATGTTAAGGAACATCTTCTTTTTTCCATGTTTCCTTAACGTAGACGTGCTCTAGGTTAAGGAACATCTTCTTTTTTCCATGCTTCCTTAACGTAGACTCCCTCTATGTGAAGAAACACCTTCTTTTTTTCACGCTTCCTTAACGTAGACGCATCCTATGTTAAGAAACATTTTCTTTTTTTCACGCTTCCTTAACATAGACGCGCCCTATGTGAAGATACGGATACCTTCACCGAAATTCACGCTATGTTAAAAAAGGCCCCGATCCCCCCCGAAATCTCAACGTTTCCGAGATTTCAGTTTAACCCGAGAAACTTCCTGCTGCTTTTTCTTACTTTTCGACGTGTTTGAGAGCGGTTTCGACAACCCCGTCTTTCATGAGAAAACTGAATGACGAGGACTGCAATTTTTCAACAAGATCGCCTTCCACAAGCACAGGTCCATCCGTTTCCAAATAGTCGTGTTTGGTTTCAAGCCGGCCGATGTCCGCGTAAAAAACCGCCTTCACAAACGGCCCGCGCACCTGATCATCGACGCAGTATTCCCCGATATATTGAAGGTTTTCCGGAATGCCGCCCGTTTCTTCATACAGCTCGCGTTCAGCCGCTTCTCGGACCGTCTCGCCCGCTTCCCTTTTTCCGCCCGGAAATTCGAGCCCCCGCTTCGGATGCCTTGTCAAAAGCCAGTTTCCACGGTACCGGGCGAGCACAAGCACATGCTGCGGCTCTATAGGAAAAGCATTTTTTTCAAAAATAAATGTAACTGGATTGCCGTTCAAATCTGTAAACCGATACATCAAATCCCTCCTGTTCTTCATTATACGGCAACCGGGTGCAAAAATTGGCGAAATTTTTCTTGAAACCCGTTGCATTTTTCGAGGTACATCGCGTGAAAATAATCATAAAATGTTTAAAAGGGCTCCATTGCGGATAGTGAATAAGAAATGAATAAAGGAGGAGACGGCATGAGGCTAGTCGATGAATTATTTGAGCTGTACCGGGACCGGCTGACGGGGGATGAAGAAGATTTGGACGCCATTTCTGCAGCGGTCGTCGAAAATTACAACCGGAAAGACCTGCTTGGGATTGTGCGCGAAATGAGCACGGCCGAACTGGAACATTTTATCGGATTATACATACTGGAGACACTGAAAGATAAATTTTCCGATTACGCAGGCTTTGATGCTTACCCGACAACAAAATATTTGCAGTAATAAAGGCTGTTCCGCTTTGGCGGGACAGCCTTTATAGCGGGGGCCGGCTCCATTTGACCTCCCACTTTTGCGTTACCGTCTTCCAAGAAAGGCGTTCAGCATCCAAATGTTTTTATCGAGCGTTTCCTGGATGTTGATAAACATGTCGGCGGTTGCGTCATCGCCAATCCTGTTGGCAAGCCCGATCGCTTCCTCCAATTCTTTCGCGATCATCGCAAAGTCATTGGCAGTCGCCTGTACCATTTCCTCCGTGCTCTCATTGCCGCTTGCTTCCTGTACCGATGACAATTCAAGGCTTCCTTTCAATGTCGCTACCGGATTGCCGTTTAAAGCGAGAAGACGTTCAGCCAGTTCATCGAGATAGTCATTTGCAAGATTGTACAATTCCTCAAATTTAGCGTGAAGGCTTAAAAAATTCGGTCCCTTCACATACCAATGGTAGTTGTGCAATTTTGTATAAAGCACTGTCCAGTTGGCAACCTGCTTATTTAAGATTTCCATCAATTGTTCGTTTTCTGCCATGTTTCATCAACCTCCTGCTTTGTTTGTACCCTTTTCCCGGGCCTTCAAACACCCAATCATATGTTGCACATCTTTTTTGAAAACATGCTAAAATAAACGAAGAAAGGGGCAGATCGATGGTGAAGTTCATTTTTATTAAATTGATCCGTTTTTATCAACTTGCGATTTCCCCGCTGTTCCCGCCAAGCTGCCGGTTTCAGCCGACCTGCTCGAATTACGGGCTTGAAGCGGTAAAACGGTTTGGCGCACTACGCGGCGGCTACCTGGCAATCAGAAGAATTTTAAAATGCCACCCATTCCATGCCGGCGGGTACGATCCCGTTCCGGACCAGTGGCCAGTGAAAAAACATTGAACACCATTCGGTTGCTACTCCGCCGTACCGATGAAAAAACAACCCCTCCTCCGTATACGTTTCCCATTTCCGGAAAACGCTACAGGTGGAGGTGTTTTTTATGGAAGAGAAAAAAGAGCAGCAAAAAAAGAGCGGCGATTTCGGCGCTGATCCCGACGAACAGGCCATAAACGGCGATTACGGTATGCTTGAAACCGAAGAAGAAGACAAAAAAGATTAAGGGGCAGCATTTGCTGTCCCTTAAAAATTTTTCTTGCCATATGAAGCGGAGTTTAGTAATATATTTTTTGTGAGTAAATCGTAATCATTACGAATTAAAAAAGAAAGGAATCGTCCGCTTTGAAAAAACTTTTTCCCGTACTGCTCGCTTTTACCATGCTATTTGTTACGGCATGTGCAAACAAACAGGAAAGCAAGCAGGATCATAAAATTTCGGTCTATACCACCGTCTATCCACTGGAATACGTTACACAGCAAATCGGCGGGAAGTATGTGTCGGTTAAAACGATTTATCCGCCGGGCACGGATGAACATACATACGAACCGTCACAGAAAGATATCCTGAAGCTCGCTGATTCCGACTTTTTCTTTTACATTGGGCTCGGGCTTGAAGGTTTTGCGAACAAGGCAAAACAAGTGCTCGAAGGCCAGAATGTGAAAATGATGGCGCTCGGGGACCGGCTTCCTGTTCCGGATAAAACAAGTACGAAGGCCGATCCGCATGTCTGGCTCGACCCAATTTACGTCAAGCAAATGGCCGGCATGATTACAACACAACTTTCGAAAAAAATGCCGAAGCAAAAAACGTATTTCAAGAAAAATTACGCACAACTCGCAAAGAAACTGGATCAAGTCAATGCGGCATACAAACAGGCAGTTGAAAAGTCAGACAACAAAGAACTTGTCGTTTCCCATGCGGCATACGGCTACTGGGTAAAACGATATGGCATCAAACAAATTCCGATTGCCGGGCTCTCCACTTCGGATGAACCGTCACAAAAACAGCTGGAAAACATCATCCAGAAAGTAAAACAAGACCATATTTCCTACATCGTGTTTGAAAAAAATGTGCCTTCCAAAATCGCGGAAGTGGTTCAACAGGAAACGAATACAAAAGCGGTTTACATCCACCATCTCGGCGTCCGAACGAACGCAGAAATCAAAGCGCATAAAGATTACTTTACTTTGATGGACGACAATTTAAAAGCATTGGAAAAAGCTTTACAGTAATGGTTTGCCGCACGCTGCAAAAACTAGAAACGTACGACATGTTTTAAGGGAGGGTGTCCGGATGGCAAAAGATGTGTTATGCGAAGTCAGGAACTGTGTGTTCTGGGAGGAAGGCAATCTTTGTTCTGCCGAAGAAATTTACATCGTGAGCCATACAGGAACCCAGGCTGAAAACCAGCGGGAAACCGATTGTAAAACGTTTGAATCGATGTTTTCATGAAAATTGGCGTGAAGGGTCATTCCATTTATAAAACATTTGAATGAAAAAAAGCCTCGAGCGTCAGCCGTGTGGGCTAATTTCATTTGTGAAATCGAAACTCAAGTGACGTTTGAATCGATGTTTTCACGAAAAAACATCGATTGTCCAGGTGTGAAAACTAAAATCCATGTTTTATGAAAAAATCAAGCGTGATTTCACAAAAAACATCGTTTGTCCCGGCGTGAAGATCGATTTCATATGTAAAATCGAAACTCGAGCGGGATTT
Source organism: Weizmannia sp. FSL K6-3076 (assembly GCF_038007245.1). Taxonomy (NCBI): domain Bacteria; kingdom Bacillati; phylum Bacillota; class Bacilli; order Caryophanales; family Bacillaceae; genus Heyndrickxia; species Weizmannia sp. FSL K6-3076. Next base: position 2,281,727 of record NZ_JBBOWU010000001.1, read on the forward strand.
CACTTATAAGACATTTGATTCGATGTTTTCATGAAAAAACTGCCGTCTTGTGCGGCAGTTTTTTCATATCGTTTCGGTATATGTCCGGATTTTTTCCACATAGGCGCGGTCGATCTCAAACCCGGTTCCCGGTCTGTCCGGCAGGCGGATTTGTCCGTTTTCCACCGTGATTTCCGGCTCAATAATATCTTTTTCCCAGAACCGGCTGGATGAAGAAATATCGCCCGGAATCGTAAAGCCCGGCAAAGAGGCGAGTGCGAGGTTAAAGGCGCGCGATACGCCAAATTCAATCATGCCGCCGCACCAGACCGGAATGCCGCGGGATGCACAAAGGTCATGCAGCCGGATCGCCGGATAAAGCCCGCCGACCCGCCCGATTTTAATATTGAGCACCCGGAAGCTGCCGAGCCGGAGCGCGCTTTCCGCATCATGGTACGTTACGATGCTTTCATCCAGACAAACCGGCGTCTCCAGCTGCTTTTGCAAGACCGCGTGCTCCACAATATCATCGGCGGCAAGTGGCTGCTCAATCATCAGGAGCCCGTACCGGTCGAGCCTTTTCAAACGCGGCGCATCCGCCAGCGTGTAAGCGGAGTTCGCATCTGCCATTAGTGCGAGATCAGGAAATGCATGCCGGATTTCGCGGATAAACGCTTCATCATGGCCGGGCTTGATTTTGACTTTCACCCTTTTATAGCCTTCATCAACAAATGCCGCGATTTGCCGGAGCGCTTCCGCTGTATCATGGCTGCCGACCGCAACGCCGGCATCCACATGGTCCCGCGCACCCCCGATTAACTGCCAAAGCGGCTTTTGCTTCTTTTTCGCATACAAATCCCATATAGCCGTTTCGATTGCTGCTTTTGCCATATGATTGCGCCGGACGGATTGGAACCGGCCGCTCACTTCTTTTGGGTGTGCAACCGGCTTTTCCCGAAGAAGCGGGACGAGTACATCTTTCAGCATGTGAAAGCATGTCTGCACCGTCTCTTCTGTATACCAGGGGGTTGAAAATGCAACAGCTTCCCCGAAACCGGTCACCCCGTCATTGTCTGTCACCTCAAGCAGGATCGCTTCCCGCTCCGTTACTTTTTCGAGCGCATTTTCAAATGGAGACTTAAGCGGCATTTTGATCACAGAAAGCGTTACTTTTTCAATCCCGATCATGACGGCAGCAGCTCCAGCAGTTTCCTGCGCACCAACTTATTCGATGCATTCCGCGGCAGCGCGGGAACGGCATACACTTTTTTCGGGATTTTAAATTTTGCGAGCCGCGTTTCGCAAAAAGCCTGCAGCTCCCTTTCCTGGACTGCCCTTTTTGTGACAATAAACGCAGCCGGCACCTGGCCCCATTTCTCATCCTCCACGCCGATAACCCCGGCTTCAAGAATATCCGGATGGGCAAGGAGCACCTCTTCAATTTCAGCGGGATAAATATTTTCGCCGCCGGAGATGATCAGATCGGAGCGCCGGTCCAGTACGTATAAAAAGCCTTCATCATCCAGATAACCGATATCGCCGGTGAAAAACCAGCCGTCCCGGAAACTTTTCTGGTTTGCATCCGGGCGGTTCAGATAACCGATTGTCACGTTCGGCCCTTTTACAGCAATTTCTCCGTGCTCAAACGGACCGCACACTTTGCCATCGGAAACGATCCGGATTTGCGCCGGGAATAACGGTTTCCCCGCTGACCCGATTTTTCGCAGGCTGTCTTCCGGCGCAAGTGTCACGGTTTGTGAAGCCGTTTCGGTCATGCCGTATGACTGGAAAACCGGAATATTCTTTTCGGCACACGCTTCAAGCAGCGGGCGCGGCGCCGGCCCCCCGCCAAGCAGGAGGCAGCGGAAGTTCGGATGAAGGCGCTCTTGTCCGAGTTCACGAAGCAAACGCTGCAGCATGTTGGTCACAACCGACATCGTTGTAATGCGGCCGGACTTCAGCAGTTTGGCCGTCTCTTTTTCATCGAATTTTTCCATTAAATAAACCGTCATACCATAAAAAACAGAGCGCATCAGGATCGAAAAACCGCTGATATGAAAAAGCGGCACTGCGCACAGCCACGTATCGTCCTCCCGCACGCCGAGATTGAGTGCAGAACCGGCGGCGCTCCACCAGTGGTTGCCGTATGTTTGCAGGACGCCTTTTGGTTTGCCGGTTGTGCCGGATGTGTACATGATCGAGCAGACATCCTCGAATGCAAACTCCGCACGTTCTTCGTATCCTGCAGCCGGCAAATCGTCAAGCGCTTCGCTTTGGATCACTGTTGCTGTTTCGTTTAACACTTCTGCTTTTTCCCGGAACGATTTTTCCGTAATCAGCCATTTCGCCCCGCTGTCGGTGAGCTGGTACTGCATTTCCGCCGGCGTTAAACGGTGGTTAAGAAAAAGGGTGCGGACACGGAGCTGCTGCAGCGCATGGAGAATGACCGCCGTTTCCGCGCGGCTGTTTAAAAGGACCGCTGCCGTATCTTCCGCCTGCATGCCGCAGCCGGACAGCTTCCGCGCCGTTTCTTTCGCCTTTTCGTACAGCCCGGCAAACGTCAGGCTTGTACCTTGACTGATGAGCGCAATCCGGTTCGGCGTTAAATACGCGCGCTGTTTTAAAAAATTGGGTAGCATAACATCACCTGGTAAAAATCTATTTTGGACATGCCACTTTTGCTTTTTCAACAGGACAGGTTATCCCTGTCCAATGCAAAATCGTCTTTTAAAAGCGCCTTAAAGGACATTACGGGCTTCTTTACTTGCGGAATTGTCCTTTTGAACCTCTTTAAAGGACAATTTGTGCTTTGTTTCTCCCTGAAATGTCCTTTTGAATCCCTGTAAAGGACAGTTTACGCTTCGTTTCTACCTGAATTGTCCTTTTGAACCCTTCTAAAGGACATTTTGCTTTTTGTCTCTCCCTGAATTGTCCTTTTGGAACACGCTAAAAGACAATTTGACCTTTGTCAGTTGCCGAAATGTCCTTTTGAATCCCTGTAAAAGACAATTTGCTCTTCGGCTTTCCCTAAATTGTCCTTTTGAACCTCTCTAAAGGACAATTTGCACTTTGTCATTAGTCAAAACGTCTTTTTGAACCACGCTAAGGAACATCTCAGCCACTTGCAGAATTGCCTTTTTGAATCATGGACCACATAGCAAAAATTTCCCCGTGAAAAAATTCAGGCTGCCTCAGTTGAGACAGCCCATTTTCCAATCACGGGAAACGCGGGAATTGACCGAAGTCCGGTTTGCGTTTTTCCTTGAATGCATCGCGGCCTTCTTTTGCTTCGTCCGTTGTGTAATACAAAAGGGTTGCATCGCCCGCAAATTGCTGGAGGCCGGCAAGCCCGTCCGTATCAGCATTAAACGCGGCTTTCAGGAAACGGATCGCCATTGGGCTTTTCTCAAGGATTTCCTCCGCCCATTTGATCGTTTCTTCTTCCAATTTTTCGTACGGCACGACTGCGTTGACAAGCCCCATTTCTAACGCTTCCTGCGCATTGTACTGGCGACACAGATACCAGATTTCACGCGCTTTTTTATGACCGACGATCCTTGCAAGATAACCTGCGCCATAACCACCGTCGAAGCTGCCAACTTTAGGACCGGTCTGGCCGAAAATGGCATTGTCGGCCGCAATCGTCAAATCACAAACCACATGCAGCACATGCCCGCCGCCGATCGCATAGCCTGCTACCATGGCGATGACCGGTTTCGGGATCACACGGATCAAATGCTGCAGATCAAGCACGTTCAGGCGCGGAATATTGTCGCTGCCAACATAACCGCCATTGCCGCGCACTTTTTGGTCGCCACCGGAACAAAATGCCTTTTCCCCCATACCGGTTAAAATAATGACCCCGATATTGGCGTCATCGCGCGCCCGGGAAAACGCATCATACATCTCGGTTACCGTTTCCGGCCGGAAAGCATTGCGCACATGGGGACGGTTAATCGTAATCTTGGCAATGCCGTTATAGGATTCGTATAAAATATCTTCATACTCATGCTCAGTTTTCCATTCAACTGCCATGATGATTCCTCCTTTTTTATGTACATTTTACGACAATTTATCAACAATTTTTTAAAAATCCCTTTACCATTGTACCAAACTTTTTCGGATCTTCCACATGAATTGCATGGCCGGCATGCGAAAAAATGATTTTTTTGGCATGCGGGAGCCGCTCCTCCATCTCTCCGGCAATGCGGCAAAACTTGGCATCCCATTCGCCAGCTGCAAGTAAGACGGGGAAATGAAGTTCAGAAAGTCTTTCCCACCATGATGGCTGCGCGCCTGTCCCCATGCCGCGCAGGCTGTTCGCCAAACCAGACGGGTCATTTTCGAGGCGCTGTTTGCGGATTTTTCTCTGCACCTCAGCCGGCAGCTGTTTCTGTGATGCAAACAGCGGTAGATTTTCCCAATGGCTGACAAATGCTTCCATGCCTCCGGTCAAAATCCGTTCCGCCAGCTGTTCATCCCGTTCTCGCCGCGCCAGCCGTTCCGCTTCCGTTTTCAAACCGGGAGACGCGCTTTCCAGTACAAGTTTGTCCACCATTTGCGGGTACTGGACGGCAAACGTAAGCGCCAGCCTCCCGCCCATCGAATAGCCGAGAACAGACGCCCGCCGGATGCCAAGCGCCAGAAGCACCGCACGCAAATCAGCGGCGGCTTTTGTAATGTCATAGCGGCCGGGATCATCTGGTTTTTCGGTTTTGCCGTGGCCGATGATATCCACCACAATGCAGCGGAATTCGTCCCGAAGTATGGAAACCGTATCATTCCAGGTATTACCATTTCCTGTAAAACCGTGAAGCAACAGCAACGGTTCCCCGTCACCCGCCGTTTCTACATGATATTCCAATCCGTTAATTCTCATTGTTGCTCACCTTGAAAATAACGTTCCATTTCCCGGGAAACTTGTGACCAGATTTTCCGGTGGGTTTCGACATTTTTCGCCCGGTTTGTCCGCACTTCAATCACCTGTAGCCCGCCTTTATATTCGGAAAGCGCCGCCCGGAATTGATCCCAGTTTTGCGGCTGGATGTAGCTCCCGCCATACATTTTAACCGCATATTCAAACGCGAGGTCCGTCGGCGTGCCGAACAGCTGCTCAAATTTTTCCGGTTCATCCGCCTGGGGTAGGAAAGAAAAAATGCCCCCACCATTATTATTGATCAAAATCACACAAAGATTGAGCTTATGCATTTTCGTCATCAGCAGGCCGTTTAAATCATGGAAAAAGGACAAGTCGCCGATCAGCAAAAAGGCTTTGCCGCATCCCGCGCTCACGCCGGTTGCACTGGACACAACGCCGTCAATGCCGTTCGCGCCCCGGTTTGCCAGAATGCGGATCTTTTTATCTGTTGCCTGAAAAAATGTATCGACATCCCGGATCGGCATGCTGTTGCCGACAAAAAGGGTGCTGCCGTCCGGCAAAGCAGCAGCAAGTTCGGTTACCGTTTTTCCTTCATCAAAGGTTTTTTCCACCTCCAGCGAAGCCGTAACAATCTGCCGCGCCTGTTGATTCAATTTTTCCCACATGGTGAACCATTCCGAAACCGGGTTCATTACAATTATATTTGACAATTTTTTACAGAAATCAATTTCATCCGAATAAACAACCGTTGTCCCCCGCTTCACGGGATCGCGCCAGCCGTTTCCGCCGTCAACGATATAATGGGCAGCTGTTTTTACTTTTTTTAGCAATAGGGTCAGCGGTTTGGAAACGGGCATGGCACCGAAGCGAATCACAACATTCGGTGCAAGGCGGCCGGCCCATTTCGGATCTTTTAGTAAGGAATCATAATTTTCAATGATCCTTTCTTTCCCGTGCCGGCCGCTTCGCAGTTGTGACAGTGGATCGGCCAGCACCGGGTAACCCGTTTTTTCGCTGAGCGCCACAACCGCCTCCGCAAAGCCGGGAATATCAATCGGCCCGCAAATGATCAGGCCGCGGTCCTTTTCCCGGATCTCTTTTGCCACAATTTCAACCGTTTCTTCTGAAAGTCGCAGGGTGCCGGAAAAATTTTCAATGGCCGGCACCGGTACTTCGCCGGCAAAAGGAGACGGCTTAAGAACCGGAACAAGCGGCTCGCGCAACGGAAAATTAAGATGCACGGGACCCGCTGGCTGCTGAAGCGCCGTCACAACTGCCCTGGCCGCCGTCTGCCGAACAAATTGAAGCACTTCTTCTTCTGCTTCCGGAAGCGGCATCTCCTCAAACCATTTGACATGGGTGCCGTACAGCCGGATCTGGTCAATGGCCTGCGGGGCACCGACATTGCGCAGTTCATGCGGCCGGTCTGCCGTCAGCACAATAAGCGGCACGCGTGAAATATTGGCTTCCGCAACCGCCGGATAATAGTTGGCGGCAGCTGTGCCAGACGTACATAAAAGCACAACCGGTTTGCGTTTTTCTTTTGCAAGCCCGAGCGCAAAAAAAGCGGCTGACCGTTCATCAATATCCATGTAAATTTGAAAATCCGGATGTTCCGCTAACAACATCGCAATCGGCGTCGACCTTGACCCGGGGCTTACCACCGCATAGCGGATCCCCATCGCGGACAACTGCCGGATAAAAGCTGCCAAATAAGTTGTCATGATCTCCTGGTGTTCCACTCTATTTGCCTCCTAAAGCGCGCAGCATCGGGGTAAATTTGACGCTTGTTTCTTTATATTCTTCTTCAGGTTCCGATTCCTTGACGACACCGCATCCGGCATAAAGGGATGCACGATCCTCCTTTAACAGCCCGGAGCGGATGCCGACGCAAAATTCGCCGCTTCCCCTGTAATCCACCCAGCCGATCGGCGCGCCGTATAAACCGCGGTCCATTTTTTCAAGAAGCCGGATTGCTTCCATGGCCGGCTGCCGCGGAATACCGCCAAGTGCTGGCGTCGGATGGAGCGCTTTGACCAATTGAAAAAGGGTGGTGTCCTTGTCCTTCACTGTCCCGGTAACCGGGGTGTAAAGATGCTGGATATCGCGCATCCGCATCAACACAGGCTCATCCGGCACATTCAGCCCGTTGCAAAAAGGTTCAAGCACCTGCCGAATCATGGATACGACAAAACCATGCTCGCTTAAATTTTTCTGATCCGAAAGCAGCGCTTTTCCAAGTTCCAAATCCTCCGCCTCATTGCGGCCGCGTTTGATCGAACCGGCAAGACACGTCGATAAAATATGCCGGCCCGTTTTTTTCACCAGCCTTTCCGGCGAAGCCCCGATAAAACTTTCACTGCCTTCTTCCAGCACAAATAAATAGCTGTCATGCTGCTGGGCGGAAAGCGCTGCAAGCACCGCATCCGGGCTCGCCACACCGTCAAAAGCAAGTTCCAGTTTTCTTGCCAGGACAACTTTGTCCATTCTCCCTTCCCGGATAAACTCCACGGCTGTTGCGACACTTTTTTTCCATTCGTCCGAACCGATTTCCTTTACAGCTTTTAAAAGCGGAAGTGCAGGGAGGAAAGCTGTACTGCCGTTTAAAAGGGTTCGCGCGGTTTCCTCCGCTTCCTGCACGCTCTCTGTTCCGCCGCATCCGTTTACCGTAAGAAAGACGGCATCTTTTTTAAACGTAAAAAGAATTTGCGGCACGCGGAAAATGCCTTGGCCAAATGTTTTCCATTCCTGCTTTGCAACCGTCCCGTCAAACGCAAAACCGCCGAAAAGCACAGGCCCTGTTCCCGTTTCACCGGTTCCCGAATAAACTTCGCCCGCCCCCTTCAAATTTCGCCATTCGTCTTCCATTTGGGCAAAACCGTCAGAGGCTGTGACCGTACATGACCATACGCAGCCAAAACCGACAAATACGGTTTCGCGATCGGCATCCTGCCAGAAAAACCGGCTGCCGTAAAAATGCGCGGCACCCGCTGTAAAAAGGCGGAGCGGATCCGGTGCAGTGCGGCATTTTATGACTTTGCTTACCAGTTTTAATGCCGGCGCCGTTTTTTCTTTCATTAATATATCCTCATTAGCCAAAAGATCTCCTCCAAACCTCTCTTACTTTTTGCCGGGCCATCTATCACAGTTTTCATATGAAAACTTAACATTTTTATGAACATACCTCATCTATTATATAAAATTTGCCGGTTAAATTCAGCAAAACGGCTTAAAATAAGATTGCCAACCAAATACATTGACACATGGGCCTGATTTCCCTAAACTTTAAATGTACTAATTTCGCCATATTTATATAAGAATAGCATAAAAGGAGAGTAAGAAGATGAATGCGCAATCTTCTCCAGCAATCGGCCCTGACAAAGGCTGGCGGATCTGGTGGCAATTAACACGGCCCCATACTTTAACGGCCGGTTTTGTGCCTGTCATTCTCGGGACAGTACTGGCTTTGGGCATTGCCCGCATCAATCTGCTGCTGTTTGCTGCAATGCTGGTTGCAACCCTGTTAATTCAGGCAGCAACCAATATGTTTAATGAATATTACGATTACAAACGCGGCCTTGATACCGAGCATTCCGTCGGGATCGGCGGGGCAATTGTCAGAAACGGCATCAAACCGAAAACGGTGCTCCACCTCGCCTTTGCTTTTTTCGGTGCAGCCATGCTGATCGGCGTTTACATTTGCTCGCAAAGTTCCTGGTGGATTGCTGTAATCGGCACTGTCTGCATGCTTGTTGCTTATCTTTACACTGCAGGGCCTTTTCCAATTTCATCAACGCCGCTTGGCGAACTGATTTCCGGCTTTTTTATGGGTGTAATTATTATATTAATATCGTTTTTTATCCAGACAAAAACGATCACATGGCCGATTGTATTTATTTCGATTCCGATTATGATTTTAATCGGTGCCATTATGCTGTCGAATAATATCCGCGATCTGGACGGCGATAAAGCAAATGGCAGAAAAACGATCGCCATTCTGCTCGGCCGGAAAGGAGCCATCCTGCTTCTGGCCGCAATGTTTGCCCTTTCCTATCTCTGGATGGCCGGGCTCGTTTTGTTCGGTGTTGTAACCCCGTGGGTATTGCTCGTTTTCGTCAGCACACCGAAACCGGTCCGGGCCATTAAAGGCTTTATTGGAAAAAGTGAACCGTTGCAAATGCTGCCTGCTATGAAAGCAACCGCACAGACAAACACCATTTTCGGGGTGCTTTTATCCATCAGCTTTTTGATCGATCATTTTATTTAAAAACAAACGGCGGAGTGTAACACTCCGCCGTTTGTTTTTGCGTTTTTTCTATCATACTTTAACGGACCCGTAGCCTGGGTGAAGTCCTGAAGAGGTTTGCAGAAGTGAAAAAACGCGCAAAAAAAGCTGCTCCGGAAGTTTCCGGAACAGCTTCGTGACCAGTATGACCCGTACGGGATTCGAACCCGTGTTACCGCCGTGAAAGGGCGGTGTCTTAACCGCTTGACCAACGGGCCAAAAATGGCGGAGAAGGAGGGATTTGAACCCTCGCGCCGCTAATCGCGACCTACACCCTTAGCAGGGGCGCCTCTTCAGCCACTTGAGTACTTCTCCATATGGCTCCGCAGGTAGGATTCGAACCTACGACCGATCGGTTAACAGCCGATTGCTCTACCACTGAGCTACTGCGGAATATATGGGCCTAAATGGACTTGAACCATCGACCTCACGCTTATCAGGCGTGCGCTCTAACCAGCTGAGCTATAGGCCCAAAGTGGAGCGGGTGATGGGAATCGAACCCACGACAACAGCTTGGAAGGCTGTGGTTTTACCACTAAACTACACCCGCAGCAAAGGGCGGATGATGGGAATCGAACCCATGAATGCCGGAGCCACAATCCGGTGCGTTAACCACTTCGCCACAACCGCCATATATTTTTCATTGAAACCAATGGTGGCTCGGGACGGAATCGAACCGCCGACACAAGGATTTTCAGTCCTTTGCTCTACCGACTGAGCTACCGAGCCAAAACAAGCGGTCCCGACGGGAATCGAACCCGCGATCTCCTGCGTGACAGGCAGGCGTGATAACCGCTACACCACGGGACCAATTGCGGGGGCAGGATTTGAACCTGTGACCTTCGGGTTATGAGCCCGACGAGCTACCAGACTGCTCCACCCCGCGATGATAAAATAATGAAATGGCGGAGGAAGAGGGATTCGAACCCCCGCGCGGTGTAACCCGCCTGTCGGTTTTCAAGACCGATCCCTTCAGCCAGACTTGGGTATTCCTCCGTATGAAAAAATAAAAAATGGTGGACCTTGTAGGACTCGAACCTACGACCGGACGGTTATGAGCCGTCTGCTCTAACCAGCTGAGCTAAAGGTCCGATATATACAAAATATAGCGGCGGAGGGGATCGAACCCCCGACCTCACGGGTATGAACCGTACGCTCTAGCCAGCTGAGCTACGCCGCCGTTATTTGACTCTGTTTGGTGGATTGGTGGAGCCTAGCGGGATCGAACCGCTGACCTCCTGCGTGCAAAGCAGGCGCTCTCCCAGCTGAGCTAAGGCCCCGTTATGATCTTCATGGTCGGGAAGACAGGATTTGAACCTGCGACCCCATGGTCCCTAACCATGTGCTCTGCCAAGCTGAGCTACTTCCCGAAACAGGAATAAGCGCGCCCAAGAGGAGTCGAACCCCTAACCTTTTGATCCGTAGTCAAACGCTCTATCCAATTGAGCTATGGGCGCATTTGTCATGGTACTGATGCCGAGGACCGGAGTCGAACCGGTACGGTAGTCACCTACCGCAGGATTTTAAGTCCTGTGCGTCTGCCAATTCCGCCACCCCGGCGGGATAAAATGGAGCGGAAGACGGGATTCGAACCCGCGACCCCCACCTTGGCAAGGTGATGTTCTACCACTGAACTACTTCCGCGTATCATGTAAACAGTGCGGGTGAAGGGAGTCGAACCCCCACGCCTTACGGCGCCAGATCCTAAGTCTGGTGCGTCTGCCAATTCCGCCACACCCGCGATAAATGGTGAGCCATGCAGGATTCGAACCTGCGACCCTCTGATTAAAAGTCAGATGCTCTACCAACTGAGCTAATGGCTCATATCCGATAATGACATTACTTGTCACAAAGAGAATTATACTATATTGGGTTAAATATGTACATATCTATTTTTAGGATTCCCGGGAAGTATGATGCCGGTCACAAGCCAGTATTCCCAACCTTCCGATGGAAGCCGATTGCACCTGAATCGGAACGGCATAAAAATGGAGGATGACGGGATCGAACCGCCGACCCTCTGCTTGTAAGGCAGACGCTCTCCCAGCTGAGCTAATCCTCCGTATTATGGCCCGGCAACGTCCTACTCTCGCAGGGGGAGACCCCCAACTACCATCGGCGCTGGAAAGCTTAACTTCCGAGTTCGGGATGTGTTCGGGTGTGACCTTTCCGCCATCATCACCGGACCTGTATAATTTTGGGATGTGTTCCCTGAAAACCGGATGGGAGAAAAAACTGTAAACTGAGAACGCGTTTTTAACTTTGAAAATTGTCCAGCTCCGGTGCCTAGCCCCTCGAGGTCGAATAACCTGCCCGTCACGGAGCCAAAAGACGGCTCCATGCCGGTCAGAACATTCGCTTGTCGGGGCTAAACAAGGCACCTCCGCTTTTCTATTGTCCAGTTCCGGGCGCTATCGGCTAGTGAACTTCCCGTCCCCCTTTCCTACGATAAGTCAACATCGACTCGCCTTTAGGGCTCGTCGTGTTTCCTTTATCTCAGTCGAAAGCTCCGAAATCCGTACGCCGATGACCAAGGCGCTTCCGCTTTTCTATTGGTTAAGTCCTCGATCGATTAGTATCCGTCAGCTCCACGCGTCGCCGCGCTTCCACCCCGGACCTATCAACCTGATCATCTTTCAGGGATCTTACCAGTATAAACTGTGGGAAATCTCATCTTGAGGGGGGCTTCATGCTTAGATGCTTTCAGCACTTATCCCTTCCGCACATAGCTACCCAGCGATGCCTTTGGCAAGACAACTGGTACACCAGCGGTGCGTCCATCCCGGTCCTCTCGTACTAAGGACAGCTCCTCTCAAATTTCCTGCGCCCGCGACGGATAGGGACCGAACTGTCTCACGACGTTCTGAACCCAGCTCGCGTACCGCTTTAATGGGCGAACAGCCCAACCCTTGGGACCGACTACAGCCCCAGGATGCGATGAGCCGACATCGAGGTGCCAAACCTCCCCGTCGATGTGGACTCTTGGGGGAGATCAGCCTGTTATCCCCAGGGTAGCTTTTATCCGTTGAGCGATGGCCCTTCCATGCGGAACCACCGGATCACTAAGCCCGACTTTCGTCCCTGCTCGACTTGTAAGTCTCGCAGTCAAGCTCCCTTATGCCTTTACACTCTGCGAATGATTTCCAACCATTCTGAGGGAACCTTTGGGCGCCTCCGTTACCTTTTAGGAGGCGACCGCCCCAGTCAAACTGCCTGCCTGACACTGTCTCCCACCCCGGTAAGGGGTGCGGGTTAGAATTTCAATACAGCCAGGGTAGTATCCCACCGATGCCTCCGCCGAAGCTGGCGCTCCGGTTTCCAAGGCTCCTACCTATCCTGTACAAGCTGTACCAAAATTCAATATCAGGCTGCAGTAAAGCTCCATGGGGTCTTTCCGTCCTGTCGCGGGTAACCTGCATCTTCACAGGTACTATAATTTCACCGAGTCTCTCGTTGAGACAGTGCCCAGATCGTTACACCTTTCGTGCGGGTCAGAACTTACCTGACAAGGAATTTCGCTACCTTAGGACCGTTATAGTTACGGCCGCCGTTTACTGGGGCTTCAGTTCAGAGCTTCGCCTTACGGCTAACCCCTCTCCTTAACCTTCCAGCACCGGGCAGGTGTCAGCCCCTATACTTCGCCTTGCGGCTTCGCAGAGACCTGTGTTTTTGCTAAACAGTCGCCTGGGCCTATTCACTGCGGCTTCCCGGGGCATACACCCCAAAAAGCACCCCTTCTCCCGAAGTTACGGGGTCATTTTGCCGAGTTCCTTAACGAGAGTTCTCTCGCTCACCTTAGGATTCTCTCCTCGCCTACCTGTGTCGGTTTGCGGTACGGGCGCCTTTCACCTCACTAGAGGCTTTTCTTGGCAGTGTGGAATCAGGAACTTCGGTACTAAAATTTCCCTCGCCATCACAGCTCCGCCTTGGCGCGAAGGATTTGCCTCCGCACCGGCCTAACTGCTTGGACGCGATCAACCAGTGTCGCGCTTGCCCTATCCTCCTGCGTCCCCCCATCGTTCAAACGGTGAAGAGGCGGTACAGGAATATCAACCTGTTGTCCATCGCCTACGCCTTTCGGCCTCGGCTTAGGCCCCGACTAACCCTGAGCGGACGAGCCTTCCTCAGGAAACCTTAGGCATTCGGTGGAAGGGATTCTCACCCTTCTTTCGCTACTCATACCGGCATTCTCACTTCTAAGCGCTCCACCGGTCCTTCCGGTCCGGCTTCAACGCCCTTAGAACGCTCTCCTACCACGGACACCATACGGTGTCCATCCGCAGCTTCGGTGATACGTTTAGCCCCGGTACATTTTCGGCGCAGCGTCACTCGACCAGTGAGCTATTACGCACTCTTTGAATGATGGCTGCTTCTAAGCCAACATCCTGGTTGTCTAAGCAACGCCACATCCTTTTCCACTTAACGTATACTTTGGGACCTTAGCTGGCGGTCTGGGCTGTTTCCCTTTCGACCATGGATCTTATCACTCACAGTCTGACTCCCAAGCATAAGTTTTTGGCATTCGGAGTTTGTCTGAATTCGGTAACCCGATGAGGGCCCCTCGTCCAAACAGTGCTCTACCTCCAAAACTCTTCGCTTGAGGCTAGCCCTAAAGCTATTTCGGAGAGAACCAGCTATCTCCAAGTTCGATTGGAATTTCTCCGCTACCCACACCTCATCCCCGCACTTTTCAACGTGCGTGGGTTCGGGCCTCCAGCAAGTGTTACCTTGCCTTCACCCTGGACATGGGTAGATCACCTGGTTTCGGGTCTGCGGCCTCATACTCTTTCGCCCTGTTCAGACTCGCTTTCGCTGCGGCTCCGCTTCTTCAGCTTAACCTTGCATGAGACCGTAACTCGCCGGTTCATTCTACAAAAGGCACGCCATCACCCGTTAACGGGCTCTGACTACTTGTAGGCACACGGTTTCAGGATCTCTTTCACTCCCCTCCCGGGGTGCTTTTCACCTTTCCCTCACGGTACTGGTTCACTATCGGTCACTAGGGAGTATTTAGCCTTGGGAGATGGTCCTCCCGGATTCCGGCGGGATTCCTCGTGTCCCGCCGTACTCAGGATCCACTCGGGAGAGAACGAAGTGTCAGTTACAGGGCTTTTACCTTCTCCGGCAGGCCTTTCCAGGCCGCTTCACTTAACCTGTTCTTTTGTAACTCCCATATGAGTGTCCTACAACCCCGGAAGGCAAGCCTTCCGGTTTGGGCTGTTTCCTGTTCGCTCGCCGCTACTTGGGAAATCGCAATTGCTTTCTCTTCCTCCGGGTACTGAGATGTTTCAGTTCCCCGGGTGTGCCCTTCCTGCCCTATGGATTCAGGCAGGAATCCTGTCCGATTAAAGACAGGGGGTTTCCCCATTCGGAAATCTCCGGATCAACGCTTACGTACAGCTCCCCGGAGCATATCGGTGTTTGTACCGTCCTTCATCGGCTCCTAGTGCCAAGGCATCCACCGTGCGCCCTTTCTAACTTAACCATAAAAGGATTAAATCCAAAAATAAGCGATTCTCGGTTTACTTGGTTTGTTTCTCCTATCCGGTTTTCAAAGAACACATGTTGAAGGATTGAACCTTCAAAACTGAACAAAACGGAAACGTCAAACTTGATTTTGGAAAACGAAGTTTTCCTTTTCTGTCTAGCTCCGGGCGCTATCGGCTAGCGTATTTCTACGTCTTCTCCCTACGATAAGTCAACATCGATTCGCCTTTAAGGCTCATCGTGTTTCCTTTATCTCAGTCGAAGACTACGAAATCCGTACGCCGATGAACGAGCGCCCTACGCTTTTCCCCTTAGAAAGGAGGTGATCCAGCCGCACCTTCCGATACGGCTACCTTGTTACGACTTCACCCCAATCATCTGTCCCACCTTCGGCGGCTGGCTCCGTAAAGGTTACCTCACCGACTTCGGGTGTTACAAACTCTCGTGGTGTGACGGGCGGTGTGTACAAGGCCCGGGAACGTATTCACCGCGGCATGCTGATCCGCGATTACTAGCGATTCCGGCTTCATGCAGGCGGGTTGCAGCCTGCAATCCGAACTGGGAATGGTTTTCTGGGATTGGCTTAACCTCGCGGTCTCGCAGCCCTTTGTACCATCCATTGTAGCACGTGTGTAGCCCAGGTCATAAGGGGCATGATGATTTGACGTCATCCCCACCTTCCTCCGGTTTGTCACCGGCAGTCACCTTAGAGTGCCCAACTGAATGCTGGCAACTAAGGTCAAGGGTTGCGCTCGTTGCGGGACTTAACCCAACATCTCACGACACGAGCTGACGACAACCATGCACCACCTGTCACTCTGTCCCCCGAAGGGGAAGGCCCTGTCTCCAGGGAGGTCAGAGGATGTCAAGACCTGGTAAGGTTCTTCGCGTTGCTTCGAATTAAACCACATGCTCCACCGCTTGTGCGGGCCCCCGTCAATTCCTTTGAGTTTCAGCCTTGCGGCCGTACTCCCCAGGCGGAGTGCTTAATGCGTTAGCTGCAGCACTAAAGGGCGGAAACCCTCTAACACTTAGCACTCATCGTTTACGGCGTGGACTACCAGGGTATCTAATCCTGTTTGCTCCCCACGCTTTCGCGCCTCAGCGTCAGTTACAGACCAGAGAGCCGCCTTCGCCACTGGTGTTCCTCCACATCTCTACGCATTTCACCGCTACACGTGGAATTCCACTCTCCTCTTCTGCACTCAAGCCTCCCAGTTTCCAATGACCGCTTGCGGTTGAGCCGCAAGATTTCACATCAGACTTAAGAAGCCGCCTGCGCGCGCTTTACGCCCAATAATTCCGGACAACGCTTGCCACCTACGTATTACCGCGGCTGCTGGCACGTAGTTAGCCGTGGCTTTCTGGCCGGGTACCGTCAAGGCGCCGCCCTGTTCGAACGGCACTTGTTCTTCCCCGGCAACAGAGTTTTACGACCCGAAGGCCTTCTTCACTCACGCGGCGTTGCTCCGTCAGACTTTCGTCCATTGCGGAAGATTCCCTACTGCTGCCTCCCGTAGGAGTTTGGGCCGTGTCTCAGTCCCAATGTGGCCGATCACCCTCTCAGGTCGGCTACGCATCGTGGCCTTGGTGAGCCGTTACCCCACCAACTAGCTAATGCGCCGCGGGCCCATCTGTAAGTGACAGCAAAAGCCGTCTTTCCTTTTTCCTCCATGCGGAGGAAAAAACTATCCGGTATTAGCCCCGGTTTCCCGGCGTTATCCCGATCTTACAGGCAGGTTGCCCACGTGTTACTCACCCGTCCGCCGCTAACCTTTTAAAAGCAAGCTTTTAAAAGGTCCGCACGACTTGCATGTATTAGGCACGCCGCCAGCGTTCGTCCTGAGCCAGGATCAAACTCTCAGTAAAGATGTTTGATAAAAGCTCAAAAAGAATTTGACGTTTCGTTTTGTCCAGTTTTCAAGGAACAATCTGTGTCGCATCTTTATGACTGCGACTTTTCTATTATATCAAATGCCGGATAGCTTGTCAACGTTATGTTGCTTGCTCGCTATCGGACGAGTATTAATATATCATGTTGTGAGCATTTGTGCAATAGTTTTTTTGAAATTCGTTGGCAAATTTGAAACCTGGCGCTTCCATTTTCTTTCTGCATAAAACACGACAAACATCTCAGAGGTGGCTTTATTGCGAAAGCCTGACGGACGACTCATTACCCTTCCTATGACAGCGCGTATAGCATCTTAGGCTAATTGACTATTATCACCAACTACAGGTGCATATCGTATCATTGCATCAACTAAATCTCTGTGTTTCCGGAGTTGCATTTGCAATCATATTACGGTCATTTGCCTTATTTCTCTCGAAACAATTTGGGAGCAGGTTTAACTCGTATAGACAGGATTAACATATTCAGCCTTAATCCAACTCATTTTGCTTTGTATTCACTGAATTGAGACAGACGATAAAATGACCATGTATGCAAACCTTTCTCGTTTTTACGGCTTTTTCTTGCGTTGAAATCTTGTCCATTGAGAATCCATATTTTAACGTTTTGATGTCGTTTTCCATGCAAGCCCTCTGGTATAGAAGTTCCCAGTCCACAGTCCATCCTTGTCACAATTGCTGTCCGCAGCCATGCCACTATTGCAAGAGGTTTTGACATTTATTTTGGCGGGGGATACTTTAAAAACCCTTCCGATATAATGTCTATTTTTACTGAATGTTTCTTCCTACTTCAGATTTTTTTATAAAATATGCGATGTTTTTACTTATTTCAAAGTAAACCGCACCACCTCTCGGAAATATAGGTTTATGGTACGGCAAAAAGTGGTATATAAGTTGAGATATCTATAGATAAAAACTATGGATCCATCTAGGAGAGTGATTGTTCATGAAACCTATTGCCACACCGTTTCCACCTGTTTCGATGGGAGACATCCATGTATATGATGATATTATCCAGTATTTTAATTTCAAACAAGTAAAACAAGCGTTGCCGCACCGGCCGAAGTCGATTACCTTTGTCACAACCGGGATTATTCCTTATGACGGCGGACAGACGACGATGCTGCATTTAGGTACGGAACTCAGCAAACTTGGTTTCCAGGTTTACTATTTAAGTTATTTTTCCCAACCGCGGAAAGCGATGGAGATAAACGCTGAGTTTAATTACGCCGGGTATCAAGGTACCTGTCTTGATGTGAGCGCATTGAAGACCCATCAGTCAGATATTTGGATAGGGACACTCTGGGAATCGGTTTATGTTTTTAAAGACAAACCCGGATACAAGATGTATTTTGTTCAGGATTATGAACCTTATTTTTACCCATTTGGCGATCGGTATTATCTTGCGAAGAAGACCTATGAATTAGGATTACATATGGTTTCGCTCGGACCTTGGTGTGCCGAGATGATTGAAAAAGAATGCCGGGTGCAAAGTCCGCTTGATGTGATCCGTTTTCCGGTTGACATGGAACAATATCCCTTCCACCCGAGAAACTTCCTGGATTATAAGAAAAAAAAGGAATTCAGAATTGCAGTCTATACAAAATGGGATAGCCCACGAAGAGCACCGATCAGTATTCAGATTGTTCTCAATAACTTTCTTAAGCTTTGCCAAAAACACGGATATCAGCTGGATATTGTTTATTTCGGCACCGATCAATCCGCACAATTTATTAACGGGAAGAATCTTGGCCAGCTGACGAAAAAAGAATTGCACGAGCTGTATCTGAAATCGGATTTTGGCATTGCACCATCGATGACCAATTTTTCTCTTGTGCCCTATGAAATGATGAGCAGCGGTTTGCCGGTTATCGATTTCTATGAAGGTACGGGCCGAAGCTTCATGCCAGAGAATTGTGCTTTATTTTGTCATCTTGATGAGCAAAGTCTTTTCCAAACCTTCCAAAATGCGATCAGCCATCCAGGGCATATCGCGGAAACGGTTAAGAACGCACAGGCGCATTTGAACACCGTTACTTGGAAGGAAACGATCAAAGATTTTATCAATGTAATAAACGCTATTCAATCCAAAAACAGGATTGTTTCTTGACAAAAGTTTTATATCTTTTTCCAGGGGCTCTTTTTTGATGGGGAAAACTTCTATTGAGGAGGATGAATCCTTCTTACGATGATCCCACCTCCTTTCCCCCGCAATCCCCCTGATCCTCAAAGGATACTTGACAATAAGATCTGTCTCATTTTATCCTTTCTTGACACTGTAGGATGGAGAAAAGCCCGCTAAAATTTGTACACTTCTTCAAATGAAACACATATTTGATTTTCGAGGCAGAAGTGATGTCATTCATCTTAAAGGTACCCTCCTCTCTGGTTTAGTTTGTCAAACCAAATACCAGAGGTTCGGGGGTACCCATTTATTTTAAGCTTCTGCTTTACTTGGGGAATTCAGGTTTACAACTCTCTGACAACGTTCCATCACAAAGGGATCATGAGACACGATTACAATGGTTTTTCCATTGTGATTTAACTGAGATAAAATATCCAAAACTGTATTTCTATTGGTTTGATCCAAAGATCCAGTTGGCTCATCTGCAAGGATAAAATCACAATCCTTCATTATTAATCTTGCTAAGGCAAGTCGTTGCTGCTCCCCACCAGACAAATGATATACCTTTTTATTTAACGATACATCTAATTGTAATTTCTCCAACAATTGTGTTTTGCTATTTTTATCCCACCGTTTTTTATCCACGCATGCGAGGTCAAGGTTGTAATTAACTGATTTATCATCAATTAATGCGAAGTTCTGAAATAAGAAACCTATTTTATGCCGTAGCAATTTTTGAGCGGTGTGCGAATTGGGTTTAACATTTTGTTTTCCAAATACATTTATCGTCCCAGAATCAGGGCGTTCTAGCAGACCCATCATATTCAATAATGTCGATTTACCCGTTCCGCTATTCCCGGCTATACAAAGGAAATCGCCTTGGTTTATAAGAATATTAAAATTTTCAAAAACTATTTTATCCCCAAAGCTTTTATAGATATTTTGCATTTCACAAATCACCATATTAGACACCTTCTTTCAGGACCTGTACTGTATTTTTTCTTTCAAAATAGATAATGATTAAAATAACTAACCCTAGCTCAATTAATACTTTTACAATAAATATATTGAAAAAATTTGAATCGATTAAAAAGATTCCACCTATGAATTCAAGTATATCGGTAAGGAGTAGAAGTAATAGTACCTTTTTATACTTTTCAACAAATGTATGGCCAAATGCCTTTTTTAAAAAGAACTCAAACTTATTCCGTTCAAATTGTAAATAGATGTTTTGAAGCAAAAGTATTGTTAATATTAAAAACATGAATAATAAAATGTAACCTATTATCTTGGCTTCCGAATGTAAATCATTAATTTCACTTAGGATTACCTCGTTTGATTTGACAAGATACGGAAGATTATCATCCAATTTAAACTCCTGTAACTTTGGAAGCAATTGCTTATAGGTTCGCTCCGAATCACTGTTTATTAATTTGATAAACAATGTTTGATTACCGCTAGAGGTGTAATGGATATCTGGTACTAAAGCATTTCCTTCAGTCATAACTTGGATAATTGGATCAACAATATTATTATTATTATTTGGCATAACATCGGGATTCATTGAAAATATTTTTTGACCGGATTTCATGTATATAAAATCAATTTTTGTACTTTTGGCTTTATCTGCTTGATGATAAAAATCCCTATGTAATTTATACATTTCCTCTCTAAATGATGTAAAATAATCAAGGTTAAAATCTTCTTTTTTCTTGTATTGTTCTGGCACAAGAATAACGGTATGCTCATTTTCTTCATTAATCACAATCTTGTTTCCTTCTGTATCAAGAATCGGATACTTGTTTAAATAATTGGGATTCACCTCGATATACTTGATAATATTAAGACGTGCGTTTAATTTTAAGCTATCTTCCGTATATAAATCGGAATCGATATATATAGCATGAAACTTCTGATTAAGATACGAATACAATTTATATGCCGGAATATCAAGTGGATATTTACCTTCCCTGATAACATCGGAATCATTTCCAGTCTTTACTGGATAAAATACTCCATAGTTATGAAATTCCGACCAGTGATGAAGACTGTTTTGTTTTTGATTAATTTGGGTTAAGTTCGTAAGTAAGTTGACAGCCATTATTAAAATTGTAATCGAAACGACTACCTTAAATATACCATTTAAAATTGCAATTATACCAATTGGTTTTTTCCCTTTAATAGAGCTAGCTATTCGAATGTTTTTGGCATAAAGAAAACATAAACTGGTCAATACAACAATCAGTATGACATATATAATAAAATTTGTTATATAGACCTTTTTGACAAACGCAAAGTTATTATCTTTAATCAAAAACATCCATGGAATAATTATAAGACTGCTAGCTAAAAAAACCTTCGTAAAAAATTGAATAAAAATCTTTAAGGAGATGGATTTAATCGTATAACCATTAAGTCTCATCACCGATATTTCTTTTGTTCGGGATATTAAATAAAATAAAAAGGTAAGGATCATGATTGCTACAAAAAAGATAGCTATCATCTTCGTATCCATCGCATTGTTGATTTCTGTCTTTGTTGATCTCGTTATATTTGTATACATTTCCGGTCTGAAATAATTTTTACCTATTGCTTTATTCACATAACTCACGTAATCATGAATAAATTTATTGTATTGTTCTTCTGATGCTGCCTCTAATTTGTAAAGACCCGAGTATTTATAATTGGCTGTTATGTTATCCAATACATGGATGGAATAGCTGTTTTTCCCTCCAAAATTCTTTATAACACCTACTTGGTCTTTGGATGCGGTTTTATCAGTAGAAATAAACCTATCAGGGTTCATCATATCTTTTATTGTTAAACCACGACCGTTTACAATCTTCATTTTATCAAATAAGCGTGTATCTGTTGACAAAAATAAATAAGCCTTGGTGTATGTTTTTTCTTTTTTATCGTCGTAATAAGATACGGTGCGAATAATATTCACTTTGTTCTTTTTTGCGGCTTTTTTTAATAATGTTAGTCGCTGCGGATTCGCATTCACAACATCTTCTGGTATCTCGAAGTTATAAGTATAGTCCCCCGATGGATCAACTAATTTTTGATAGCTTTCTGCCTGATAAGAATAATAATTTGATAGAGCTAGTGTTATAAACATGATAAAACTAAATATCGTTAAGAAGCGTTTCAAATTATATCCTCCTCTCAACTCTAGTTCAATCGGAGCGATAGTTAAAGTTAAAGCGTTCTACACTCTCATTTAATGCCATTTTTTGTCTTCAAGGAGTTCTTTCAGCTAAATACCCGTGTGCCTTACTGTTATCTACCGTTCAATAATAAAATATTTCCCAGCTGGGTTTCTTTTCGAAGCAGCTCTCGAGACCGTTTCGTTACTTCACCCCGCGTTTTTATTTGACATCTTTTTATTAAGATAGCATCATGACCACCCATATATTACCAACGTTTATTCATCGTCACGGATTCAGGCTTACCAATAATGGCCTTTTTCTTTTCCTGTGCGGTAAATCCATACACCCCAAGCAATGACCATCAAAAAATTGTAAGCCTTAAGCCAAGGGGGGACGGGGTCAAGGATCATAATAATAATGAAACCTGTCATGCTCAAAATCAAAAGAATTACTAAAAAAACTTGATTTTTCTTGCTCATTTTCAATCATCCCTTTTCCATGAAAGTTGAAATTCCAATGATGCTTGGTATCTGCCACGCGGATTTTTTTCTTTATGACTGCTCCCTTCCCCCTTACATTCGCCAGCCAGGGTTGCACAGGTCATCCCCAAAACAGCCGTTCGTTGCTGCAAGTGTATCGGTTGTAGGCCGAGTACCCGGCACGGTATAATATTTTTATATACGAAACTTTCTTGTGGTTTATTTTTTTCCTTTATCATGGGGTGCATATTAAAGCGATTCAACGCTCACCAGTGCAGCGGAGATTTAAGCGTTCCGAGGCTAACGAGCCGGTTCGCTTTTTTCGTTCAGCCTGACAGCGCGGCGGTGTTCGGCATGATCCCGGGCCAAAAAATAGGCAATGCTTAGCAAAATGATGATCCCGCCAACTGCCTGGAACCAGGAAATTTTTTCTCCGAAAAGCAAATAGGCCAAAATAGCTGCGCCTACCGGTTCAAATAAGATCGCGACAGAAACAACCGATGCACTGATCCATTTGACAACCCAGCTAAAAACAGAGTGCCCGGCAAGCGTTGGCAAGACGGCCAGGAGGAGAAAACAGATCCAGTTGCGGGCGGAATACGGGTAAAAAGCTTCTCCGGCAAAAAGCACATAGAAAAACAGTACAACCGTTGACGCGAGGTAGACGACAAATGTATATGGAACCACATCCGCCCTTTTCCGCACGTACTGGCCGATCATCATATAAGCTGTAACAAAAAGGCAGGAAATGAGCGCCAGAACATCGCCGTAGAGTGCTTTTCCGCTGATAAAAAAATCGCCCCAGCTGATCAGGATGCTCCCGAAAATAGAAAATGCAGCACAAACAATCGCCTTAAGAGAGAGCGATTCCCGAAAAATAAAATAGCTGCCGGCAAATGTAAAAACCGGTTGCAATGTTACAAGGACAGTCGAGCTGGCAACCGATGTCAAGTTCAGCGATTCAAACCATAAAATAAAATGGAAAGCGAGCAATGCCCCGGAAAGGATGGAAAAGAGCAAATCTTTTTTCAGCATGCGCATTGTCGCTTTCTTTCTGGCAGCCAGAAAGATTGGCAGCATGATGATGGTGGTAAAGAATAACCGGTAAAAAGCAATCACACCGGCATCCGCCGTGCTGTACTTTACCAAAATGGCGGAGGATGTGACAGCAAGTACACCCGCAATTAAAGCAATATAAGGATTCAATTTTGAATTCTCCTTTTTTTGATTATTTATTTTTATTTTATAGCGCAGAAGCGGCATTGAACAGCTTTTTTATAAGGGGGAAGGTAGATGTTTTTCGTAGATTTGGAAATTTTATATAAACTAGGCATTGCAGCCGTGCTGGGACTGATTATTGGGCTGGAAAGGGAATTAAAGCGGAAACCGCTCGGGCTGAAAACCAGCCTTGTGATCTCAATTATCAGTTGCCTCCTTACCATTGTTTCGGTCCAGACTGCCTATCTTCTCAACCATGAAAATAAGGTGCAGATTTCAATGGACCCGCTCCGGCTTGCCGCAAATATCGTTTCCGGAACCGGCTTTCTCGGGGCGGGAGTCATTTTAAAAAAAGGAAATGACACCATTACGGGCCTGACCACCGCTGCCATGATTTGGGGCGCAAGCGGCATCGGGATTGCTGTCGGAGCCGGTTTTTATATGGAGGCGATTGCCGGCGTTGTGCTCATTATCATCAGCGTGGAAATCATCCCTTATTTAATGGGGAAAGCAGCGCAATCAAAGTTACGTAATAAAGACCTGATTATAAAAGTGATCGTCCGCAACAGGGATGCCATACCATCCGTCCTCGATGCGATTGAAAAGCAGCATATTACAATTGAAAATATCCGGATTAAAGATTTAAAAGATCAAACCCATTTAGTCGATTTAAAGGCGCGGGCGAGCTACAAACATACAACTGAAGATGTGTACCTGCATATTTCTGCCATAGAAGAAGTGGCGGCTGCAGAGGTAGAGAGCTGAATAAAGCTTTTTACTGGGCAAAAACCGCTTGCTTTTTCCGATCAGGCCCAGGGTTTCGGATATTCGGCAGCCGCATTTTCTCCATCTTTGCTCGCACCCGCCGGCAAGTAAGGACGTCGTTACGAAGCGCTTATTTTAAACCAGGAAAAGGATGATCACAAAATAAACGACCATGGCTGCCAGGCCGAGTGGGAATGCAAAGCGCGCATATTCCATGCTTGAGATTTTTAATTTTCCCGCGGCAATGATATTCGGAATATTCCCCGGCACGAGCATTCCGCCGCTAATCAGCAGGCCCATCAAAATATCTTGAATCGCCTTATCATTCATCGCCGGGCTGATTTCAGCTGCGGCAAGGGTGGCATTATCCAAAACAGCGGAAACCATATTGATCCAATACAGGACACGCGGGCTGAGATCCAGCAAATAGGCTTCAATAAATGGTTCAAATCCTGCCCCGAGCAAAGTGAGCGCCATTACAAACAAGTAAATCTTGAAACTGCGGATGACAATTTCCTTGTATGATTCTGAAGCCGTTTCAGCTTTTAACCCTCCATCCTCCGTAGTGGCCATGCCCGGTTCTTTTCCCGCCGCGGTTTCCATGGCGCTTGAATACTGCCCCGGTTTGACGATCAAAGCAGCCAGCACGCCGAAAACAATGACAGCCGGGATCACTGAAGTGCCGGTAAGTCTCAGCAAGTAAAAAAAGTCTGCATCCAGTTTGCTCACGACAATGGTGGAAAGCGGCTCCCCGATCGGCGTGAGCACAGCCCCGAGGCCAATGGCGAAACAGGCAAGGACAACCAAACGGACTTCCGTCTTCCGGTCAAACCGCAAAAAACGGATGACCGCTACAAGAATGATGGCGGCAACAATGGCGGTGATGACGCTCGACAGCAAACCGAGTATGATGACAAAGAGCGCAATAAACAAACGAAACGGCATCGCATGGCTGATCCGCCTGATCCCTTTTTCGATCGGTTTCTCAAACCAGCGGAACAAAAGCCCCATCGCAAGCACAGCAATCGTGATATTGAGCGGGTGCAGTAGCGCTTCCTGCACTAGATGCCAGGAAAATGACCGGCTGACAATACAAGCTGCCACGCCCATTACGAACAAAAAGGCTTCCAGATTCCTTTCCACTATTTTTGTAAACGGCAGGCACAGGACCAATAACAAAATAACCGTCAATCCCATTACCATCAAACCACTCCCTTTCATTTTTTTCGGAAAGCAAAAAAGCCTGCCACCGCGGGACATACGTATCCCTTGGTGACAGTCTCCTCCTTTAAGACAATCTATTCCATTGTCAAAACCATTCGCATTTCACGGTAATGCTCTATCTATGATAACATCTATCCCGCATTGGCGCAATGGTGTACATTCCATCAATTGCAAAAAAATTTGATCTTCTTTTATCTTAACGGATTGATGATACGAATGATTCATTTCCCAATCATTAGGGTTTGCTGAACGAATCCGATTTGCCAGCAAGCTTTGCCTCAATATTTAAAATCAGGCATCTGCATTTAAAATCAGGCATCTGCGAAAATGCATGGTGATGCTGAATCAGCTTTCAAGTGCCTGCTTGTTTTTGTTCCACCGGCGCCGGTTCTTTCATAAAGAATACGGCTACGGCCATGGGGCATAAAAGTAAAATAGCCCCCGCTAAAACAGGATAGCTTAAATCGATATTCCCTAAAACTTGTGCACCAACATATCCCGCTAATAAGGTGAAAGTTGTCCCGAATACTTGGTTATTAGAAAATACTTTTTCAAACGGATAATCCTATTCTTCCTCACGAATGCTATCTATCATCCATGAATCCACTGTGCCCGATCTTAAAGATTCGCCAAGCAAGGTAAAAATCGCACTTAGAATAAGAAAAACCATATTTCCCCAATCAAAAAACAGCAGGAACAGGCCAATACTCCTGATCACGCAACTGCTAATCAGCGTTTTTTTCCTTCCAAAAGTATCCGCAATCACGCTGGACGGGATTTCCGTAATAAAACCAACAATCCAAAAAATGGATAAAAACAGATTAATATCAGCATAACTATCATGAATGGACTTCATATATAAATATAACGTCCCGCCAAACACCATAATCCCCATGTTATACAAAATATTGAACGCATAATAGGTGTTTTTAATTCTTTGAATCCTATTCAAGTTTCATTCACCACTCCCAGGATATCCAGTATCATATGAGAAACCGCCGATGCCCGCTATGATTGCTTGCCCGTATGCAATCTTCTCCACAACGAGTGCCGCGGTTAAAACAAAAATTGTTAATCCATTTGGACATGTCCATTCTGTTATCAGCAAATTTCAAATCATTTTTAAAAGCAAACTGATCTGATATATTATTGCATACAGAGTACGGATTAGGTGTCTCCATTCAAAAAAATGAAACAAAAAAGCCGTTATTTTGATCGACCAAAATAACGGCTTATTTATTTTCTATATGTCGTTTTATACCGGCTGCCATTTGCGCAAGAACAGGGTATTGCCCACAACTGACACAGAACTGAAGGCCATGGCAGCTCCGGCCAGGATTGGATTTAATAACCCGAATGCTGCCACCGGAATCAGGATAACATTATAAGCAAAGGCCCAGAACAGGTTCTGGCGGATTTTCCGCATCGTTGCCTTCGACAAGCGGATTGTGTTGACAATCCCCATCAGGTCGCCGCGCATTAATGTAATATCAGCGGCCTCCATCGCAACATCCGTCCCGGTTCCAATCGCAATCCCGACATCGGCTGCAGCAAGAGCTGGGGCATCATTGATCCCGTCGCCGACCATTGCCGTAATGTTGCCGGCACGCTTCAATTTTTCCACTTCTTTGGATTTATCTTCCGGTAGCACTTCCGCAAGCACATGGTCTACGCCGACCTGCCGGGCAATCGCTTCGGCAGTGCGGCGGTTATCGCCTGTAATCATGACCGTTTCAATGCCCATTTCTTTCAACATGCGGATGGCTTTTGCCGATGTTTCTTTTACCGTATCCGCAACAGCAATCAGTCCGGAAAGCGCGCCATCCATTGCAACCAGCATGGCCGTTTTGCCGTCTTCCTCAAGTTTTTCCATTTGGTTGATCACATCGTCGATCCGGATATGCGCATCCTGCATCATTTTTTTATTCCCGATCAAAACTTCTCTTTCCTCTATTTTAACCCGGATACCATGGCCCGGGACTGCTTCGAATTCCTTAACATTTGGCAGTTGCAGGTCTTTTTCAGCCGCTTTTTTTACAATGGCTGCACCAAGCGGGTGTTCCGATCCTTTTTCGGCTGCAGCGGAAATGGCAAGCAAATCATCCTCTAAAAAACCGCCGTATGGAATGAGATCTGTTACTTCCGGCTCTCCTTTTGTAATCGTGCCGGTTTTATCGAGTACAACAGTCGTAATGCGATGGGCGCTTTGCAAATGCTCGGCGCTTTTAATCAGCACGCCGTTTTCAGCACCGAGGCCGGTTCCGACCATAACAGCTGTCGGGGTAGCAAGCCCGAGGGCGCAAGGGCAGGCGATGACGAGCACAGCAACCATGCTGATGATCGCCGGGGTGAATCCGGCCGCAAAATACGTCACCGCAAATGTCGCCAGTGCAATCAATATGACGATCGGCACAAAAATACCCGAAATCTGGTCTGCCAGATGCTGGATCGGCGCTTTTGAACCTTGCGCCTCTTCCACCAGTTTAATGATCTGGCTGAGCGCCGTATCTTTCCCGACTTTTGTGGCTTTAAAGCGGAACGAACCGGTTTTGTTCAATGTCGCCCCGATGACGGCATCGCCCGCTTTTTTTGAAACGGGCATGCTTTCGCCGGTCAGCATGGACTCATCGACAGAAGAAGCCCCTTCTGTGATGACGCCGTCAACCGGAATTTTTTCTCCGGCGCGGACAAAAAGAATATCACCGGGGACGACTTCTTCAACCGGTACTTCAATTTCTTTTCCGCCCCGGTTGACTCGGGCCGTTTTTGCCTGCAGGCCCATCAGTTTTTTCATCGCTTCAGATGTTTGGCCCTTTGCCCTCGTTTCCATCAGTTTGCCAAGAACGATCAGCGTCATCACAATGGCGGATGCCTCAAAGTAAAGCATGCGCCCGGAACCGAGGATGGTGAGAACAAGGCTGTATAAATAGGCCGTAGACGTCCCAAGCACAACCAAAACGGCCATATTGGCACTCCCGCCCCGGATTGCATGGTAAGCATCCCGGTAGTAATGGCCGCCGACAAAAATTTGCACGATTGTAGCAAGCAAAAGCTGCAGCCATGGATTCATATGGAATGAAAAACCGCCGCCGTAATGCATAGCGATATCCGAAATCATTTGCAACAGGAAAAAGACGGAGATGACAGCACCAACTGCAAATTTTATTTTTTGCTTTTTATATGCTTTCTCACGCATCTTCTTTTCATAGTCCGGATCGAGTTCGCCTTTTACTTTTGCGTCATAGCCGGCCTTTTTTACAGCGGCAATCATTTGTTCAGCGCTTGCCTGCCCCGGCAGGTATGTAACACTTGCCGTTTCCGTTGCCAGGTTGACGGCGGCGCGAACAACACCGGGGGTTTTTTTCAGCGCCCGCTCCACGCGGTTGGCGCATGCCGCGCATGTCATGCCCATAATATTGAGCTGCGCTTTTTCTTCTAATACACCATAACCTGTTTTCTCCACTTTTTCGATCAAATTTTCGACGGTCGCCTGTTTCGGATCGTATTGAACGGCGGCTTTTTCTGTTGCCAGGTTCACATTTACTTTTTTGACGCCTTCCACTTTCGATAAATTCTTTTCAATCCGGTTGGCGCATGCTGCACACGTCATGCCGGTAATGCCAAGCGTGACGCTTTCGGCCTTTTTTTCCTGTAGTGATGCGGCCATATCCATTCCTCCTGACGCCTTTTATACCCTCTATAGGTATATTTTTTTGAAAAAAGAGAGCGTGCCCGAAAGCACAGCCCGTTTTGCCCGGATTTACACTACTTCATAGCCTTGGTCTTCAATGGCTTCTTTTACTTTATCAAGCGTCACTTCATTCGGATCAAATTCAACATCCACTTTTCCTTCTGCCAAATGGACGTCCACGCTCTTGACGCCTGACAATTCGCCGACGCTTCCTTTAACCGCTTTGACACAATGTTCGCAGGACATGCCTTGTACATTTAAGGTTACTTTTTCCATGATCCATTCGCTCCTTTATTTTCGCATTGTTTTTTGTATGGTTACTAAAAATTCATCCAGCACATCGAGATCCCCTTCTTGAATCCGTTCCAGGACACAATTTTTCAAATGGCCCTCGAGCAGGATCTTCGACACGCCGTTTAAGGCAGATTGGATGGCAGCGATTTGGGTAATGACATCATCGCAATAGGTATCTTTTTCGATAAGGCCTTTTACGCCTCTTACCTGCCCTTCAATACGGTTCAACCTGCTGACCAGGTTCCTTTTCACTTTTTCCGAATGGTGGCTTTTACGTTCACTGTGGGCGGGGCAAACGGAAGCTTCATTCCGGGCATCCATCATGATATCCAATTCCTCCATATCCTGGCCTCCTCGTATATGTAAAATATACCTCTCCCCGGTATACTATGTCAATAGAGATGCTCCTATTTCTAAAGCGTACGTCAAATGGCCCGGAAATGTTGATCACCTTTTCAAATAAGCGATCTTGTTTTAAATTGGAACTTGCTGAATAAGCCAAATTCCTAAATTTGGCAAGGATGCTGACAGCTTTGGCATCAATTTAATGCAAGTTTTTTAAAAATGCAGGGAAAAGCTTGCACTCGAAACGCGCCCTATGTGAAGAAAGGTCTTCGTTTTTCCGCGCTTTCTTAACATAGACGGGCTCTATGTTAAGGAAGGCCGCCTTTTTTCCGCGCTTCCTTAACGTAGACGTACCCTATGTGAAGGAAGGTCTTCGTTTTTGCGTGCTTCCTTAACGTAGACTCAAAACAAGCCGCACCTAGGCTCGAAATGTCCTTTTGAACCAGCCAAAAAGACAAAACACGCTGCATCCGGGCCCGAAATGTCTTTTTGAACCTGCCAAAAGGACAAAACAAGCCACACCTAGGCTCAAAATGTCCTTTTGAACCTGCCAAAAAGACAAAACAAGCCGCACCTAGGCTCGAAATGTCCTTTTGAACCGGCCAAAAAGACAAAACACGCTGCACCCGAGCCCGAAATGTCTTTTTGAACCGGCCAAAAGGACAAAACAAGCCGCACCTAGGCTCGAAATGTCCTTTTGAACCTGCCAAAAAGACAAAACACGTTGCATCCGAACCCGAAATGTCTTTTTGAACCTGTCAAAAGGACAAAACAAGCCGCACCTAGGCTCGAAATGTCCTTTTGAACCGGCCAAAAAGACAAAACACGTTGCATCCGAGCTCGAAATGTCTTTTTGAACATGCCAAAAGGACAAAACACGCGGCATCCGAACCCGAAATGTCCTTTTAAGACAAAACACTGCAAGGATGCTGACAGCCTTGGCAAAAATTTAAATGCAAGGGTGTTATAAAATTTGCACTTGAAGCTGATTCAATTATAGAGAAAACAAAATCGAATTTTTAAAGATGGATTCTTCTAGAGCTTACTCAGAATCGGATTCGTTCAGTAAGGCCTAAATTACTTTTGAAAAAATAAAGTTCGTTTTAGAATGTGCAAATAACTGCAATTCATCAATAAATTGCTCCGCGTCTTCAAATGAGTGGAAGCGGGCTTTTAACATAAAGCATGCTTCACCAGCAATACGATAACAAAAATCAACATTCGAATACTGGCATATTTGCTTTTTAAAATCGTCATAACGATTATTTTTAATTGTCGCTTCAATGATGGCTTCAATGGGGTAGCCCAGTTTTTTTTGATTCAGTTCAATGGTATAGCGTTTAATGATATCCTGTTCTTCTAATTGTCGTACCCGCTCTCTCACAGCCGGGGCTGATAGATGAATACGCCTGCTTAGCTCGCTCATTGATAACCGGCTATCTTCTTTCAATTCATGTATAATTTGTTCATCAATGAAATCCATTTCTTCAAATTCCTTTCCAATTTGAAATTCAAATCAATCAAATGCCTTTTAACCGGTATGTAAAAGCCGCACACTTTATTTTACACTATTTTTGGGAGGGATGAGCATGACACTGATACCATTACATGAAAGAGGAAATACGCCATTTCAACAATTGCTGGGATATAACGCGTCCATTCTGAAATACTGGAACAAACTCAGTGATGAATTTGAAAAGGATGGCCGGTTATCAGCGAAGTTAAAAGAAGAAGTCCGGCGTACACTTGCACAAAAAAATGGCTGCCTGTATTGTAAGGCAAAAGGCAAACCAAACCCCGTTGATTACGATGAAAAAACAGCGGTATGTACCGGATTTGCTGAAGCTTTTCTTGCGGGCAAAGGGCAAACATCTCCAAATGTAACAGCGGTTTTAAAAGAGTATTTAACAGATGCGGAGATCAGTGAGCTGATTGCTTTCATTTGCTTCACAACAGCATCACAATATTTTGGCGCCCTCATGCAACTGGGGGAGCAACAAAGATAAGTGAAACTTCCATCAGTGGTGTTTATCCACTGATGGAAACCAATGGAGATGGTTTGATGCCTATTTCTCTCCTCTGCAGAAAGTCCCCCTTTTTTTCAAGAAAGCTAAACGTAAAACCAAATTGTTATTGCAATATAAAAGTATTTGATGTTATAATACTCTAAATTCTTTAAATCAATAAAGAAAATAGAAATATAGAATAAGAAAGGGATTTTGATATGGCATTATCTTTGGAAGCCGAAAAA
Organism: Weizmannia sp. FSL K6-3076; assembly: GCF_038007245.1. Classification (NCBI taxonomy): domain Bacteria; kingdom Bacillati; phylum Bacillota; class Bacilli; order Caryophanales; family Bacillaceae; genus Heyndrickxia; species Weizmannia sp. FSL K6-3076. The sequence continues at coordinate 2,313,809 of NZ_JBBOWU010000001.1, forward strand.
ATCGATGCATTGGTCGAACAAGTCAAGGAAGATGTAATCCATTGGCGGAGGCATTTGCACCAAAACCCGGAGCTTTCTTTCCAGGAAGTCGAAACATCGCAATTTATATATGATACGCTTGCATCTTTCGGGGGTTTGGTGTTGTCCCGCCCGACAAAAACGAGTGTGGTAGCCCGGCTGAAAGGAGCAAAGCCCGGCCGTGTTTTAGCCATTCGCGCCGATATGGACGCGCTCCCCATTCAAGAAGAAAATGCATTTGATTTCGTCTCAAAGCACGATGGTGTGATGCATGCTTGCGGCCATGACGGGCATACCGCGATGCTGCTTGGGGCCGCGAAAATTCTGGCCGGCTTAAAAGACCAAATCGCCGGTGAAATCCGTTTTCTGTTTCAACATGCCGAAGAACAATTGCCAGGCGGTGCCGAAGAAATGGTCCAAGCCGGTGTCATGGACGGCGTGGACCAGGTGATTGGCGCTCATTTATGGTCACCGCTTGAAGCTGGAAAAATCGAGTTGGTGTCAGGACCGATGATGGCGGCACCAGATGCTTTCTACATCACGATTAACGGAAAAGGCGGACACGGGGCACAGCCGCATTTAGCAATAGACAGCATTGCAATTGGCGCACAAGTTGTAACAAACCTTCAACATATTGTTTCAAGAAATATTGATCCCTTAGATCCCGTTGTTCTTTCCGTGACCCAGTTTATAGCCGGTACTGCGCATAACGTCATTCCCGGTTCGGTTTTCATCAGCGGCACCGTCCGGACGTTTAAGCCGGCGTTGCAGGAAGAAGTGATCCGGCTGATGGAACGCGTCGTGAAAGGCGTAACAGAAGCGCACGGGGCGACTTATGATTTTCAATACGTGAAAGGTTATCGTCCCGTTATTAACGATCCGGAAGTCACGGCAAAGCTGCGTGAAGTACTGGTTGAGACGTTTGGTGAAGATGCCATTCAAGACGGCGTTCCAACCATGGGCGGGGAAGATTTTTCCGGATTCCAGCAAAAGGCACCCGGCACATTCTTTTTTATTGGAGCCGGAAATGCGGACAAAGGCATCGTTTATCCCCACCATCACGCCCGCTTTACTGTGGATGAGGATGTATTGCCTTACGGGGTGAAAGCGTTCGTCTCCGCCAGCCTGACGTTAACTGCCTGAAAAGGATCAGCCGCTTTTTCACCGGTTGGCCTTTTACACTAAAAAAAGTGAGGTTTTCAAATGAAATTCGTCCTTGCATCACTCCCATTTCTTGCTTTAATCATTGGCATGTTTTTTGCAAACCGTACCAATCCGATGATTCTCGGAATGCCTTTTATCATGTTCTGGACCGTGTTGTGGGTTGTTTTATCGACGGTTGTAATGTTCATTATCTATAAAACCGATCCGAAAAACCAAAGGGGGGATGCCGAATGAACAGCGCACTTCTTGTTATCCTCATCTTTTTGCTGGTGTCACTCTATCTCGGCATCCGGGCGCGCCGGGGCAAGCAAATGAACCTTGAACAGTGGGCAACCGGCGGCAGAAGTTTTGGAACATTGTTTGTATTCTTGCTAAGCGCCGGTGAAATTTACACGACTTTCACTTTTCTCGGCGGCAGCGGATGGGCTTACGGCAAAGGGGGGCCGACGCTTTATATACTCTGGTACGGCTCATTGGCTTATGTTCTTTCCTATTGGCTGCTTCCGGCCATTTGGCGTTATGCAAAAGAACATAAGCTGTTGTCCCAATCCGACTTTTTCGCGAAAAAATACAATAGTCCCGCACTCGGTGTCCTTGTTTCGATTATCGGCATCATTGCCATGATCCCGTACCTTGTTTTGCAGTTAAAAGGGCTCGGCAGTATCGTCAGCATTGCTTCTTACGGCTCGATTTCTTCCGGCGTCGCCATCTGGATCGGCGTGATTGCGGTAACCATTTACACCACGATTTCAGGCGTGCACGGAACAGCCTGGACGTCCGTCATGAAAGATGCGTTGGTTTTGGCCGTCGTCGTTTTTCTCGGAATTTATCTCCCTGTTCATTATTTTGGCGGCTTTTCAGATATGTTTCATGCCATTGACCAGGCAAAACCCGGCTTTCTTGCGCTCCCGCAGCAAGGGATGAGCGTGTATTGGTTCATTTCGACCGTTTTGTTGACGGCACTTGGTTTTTACACCTGGCCGCATTCTTTTGCCGCTTCCTTTACGGCGAAAAATGAAAAGACATTCCGCCGCAATGCGGTGATTTTTCCGCTGTATCAGTTGATCCTGCTGTTCGTTTTCTTTGCCGGTTTTGCAGCGATTCTGACTGTAAAGCCTGCACTTGAAGGAGCAGCAACGGATAATGCGCTGCTGGTTCTTTCTATTAAAAGCTTTCCGCACTGGTTTGTCGGCGTAATCGGCGCTGCCGGTCTGTTATGTGCGCTGGTACCGGGGTCGCTGCTGTTGATGAGCGCATCCACAATGATTTCGAAAAACTTGTTTAAAGTATTTAAACCGACCGCCAATGAAACACAAGTGGCCAATGTTGCCAAATATTTGGTTCCGGTCGTATCTTTAATTGCCCTCTACTTCACATTTAACGGCGGGCAAACCATTGTTGCCCTGCTGTTGATGGGGTACAGCATGGTTACGCAATTTTTCCCGGCGATCGTATTCAGCTTTATGAAAAATAACCCGATTTCAAAAGCAGGCGCATTTGCTGGAATTGTTGCGGGCGAACTTGTCGTTTCCTATGTGACGATCACGAATCAGACGGTTGCGACGCTGTTGCCGTTTATGCCGCAAGCAGTCAAAGACTTAAATACCGGGATCATCGCCATGGTTTTGAACTTGATTGTAACCTTTGCCGTGAGTGCTTTTACAAGAGACAGACAAAAAAGCGTTGAAATGGCTGCGTAAACTATTTCCCAAAAAGGAGCCGTGCATGCACGGCTCCTTTTTTAACAAGCTTTCCAGGGATCCAAAAAAATTTTAAAAAAGGTATTGCTTTTTTCTACCGGGCATTATATAATAAATTTGTCGCTGATGAGGCGAACAAAAACAAAACAATGCGGATGTGGCGGAATCGGCAGACGCGCTAGATTCAGGTTCTAGTGGTGGAAACACCGTATGGGTTCAAGTCCCTTCATCCGCATCACAAAAAGCAAGGATTTCAGTTTATGGCTGGGATCCTTGCTTTTTTATTTTGATATTAAATTTCCTGCCGCATTGTTCCGGAGACCAAGAAATATAAAACAAATACATCGAATTGTTTTCTGCCGGCCATCCATTTCATGATGTTAGGAGCGCCATGAGAAAAATTGGTTTTTACCTTGATTTAAACCGGCGATCCAATTTTTATTTTCTTCCGTTCGCTTAAACTTAAACACATCATTCCCGTTTTATTGATTTTGCCAAAAACCGGTTCCCTTTTTGATAAGGGAACCGGCTTTGTGTCAGGCCATTTTCCGGCAAGCTTCCGCACAGCGCAAGCATGCTTCGGCGCATTTTTGACAATGATCATGGCTGTATTTCCTGCATTCCTCGCTTAACTAAAAAGGCAGGATCATTTTTCTCCTGCCACTTTATCTTCATGATGTTTTCTTCTGATCATATTTATCAAATGCATCCAGCCTTTTTTTCAATCTTTGATTTTCCTCTTCCAACTTCTGAATCCTCTTATGCATCCCATGGCTATGTTCCAGATGGGCTTTTTTTCCGTGCCCGCCTCCATGGCCATGTCCCCCTAACATCATGAAGATCATCATGAGCGGGCATGCAAGAAACAGCAAAGCATTTAACCATTCCATTTGTACTTCCCCCTTCTTTGCATCAATCGTAAAATTTTCTTGTGCAGAAAATGTGGAGATTTTCGAGGAACGCCCCCTCTTCACGTTTTGTTCACAACCCCTTATATCTTTTATAAAAGCACACGAATATGCATACTTTCTTCAAATTTATGATTTATACTATCTTTGATCATTTTTTGCAGACGGCAAATTATAAAGTTACAGGAGATGAAAAGCATGAGCAAAAGATTGGCAGGATTGGCAGCCATTTTGAGTTGCATACTCATTCTTGCAAGCTGCCAAAGCAAAACCAGCCAGGGGAAAGATGCCAGCCCTAACAAAGACCCCGGGCTGAGCGAAAAACAAGTGGAAGCCAAAATCAACGTCCAGCAAAACGGCAAAAATAATCTCTATGCTGTCAACTTAGTATCCGGAAAGCTCGGCACAAAAACAACCGGAAAAGTACTGACGGATACAGACTGCACTGCGGACATCAAAGGCGTGAGCCGCTGTAAATCGAAAATCAAGTTGGCGGATGGAAGCGTGATGAAGGTGATTACGCCACATAATATGAAATATTACCGGTGCTATAATATTGGGGAAAAAGTGACTGTCATACCGGGAAAAGACGGGCAAACCTATGTCCGGGTCAACACATCCTCAAAAGCAAGTTAATTTTTTGCAGAGAATTCCAAACGGGCGGGGGTGACGAAGCTGAAGCATTTAAATCATATTTCTTTTAAAATTGGCTTGATTTTCTTTGTGATTATGATTGATTTGGAAGGATTCGTGATTTACTTTTTGCACCAAAATATAGTCAAAGAGCGTGTAAAAGATGAATTCAATTCGCTTTTAGTGAGAAGCAACAGCCACCGGGATGTGCTGGAACAATACAATGACCCGGATTCCATCCACCGTGTTGCTGTAATGGAATCCAAATCCGATCTCATCGTGATTGTATTAAATGGCAATAAAAAATCCATCATTGCTTCACGCCCGCTCGACCGGGGAATGCGAAACATCATTTCAAAGCCCGTTGGCAAAATCACACACAAGGGAAAAATCATAGAAAAGCATTGGGAAGATGAAAAGTACATTGCATCCGTCAGCCCGTTTAAAAACGGCTATGTCTACATGTTTAAGGATACAAAACAAGTTCAGCAGCTGATCTCACAAATGAACCACCACTTCTGGATCGCCGGCCTTCTCGCATTCGGCATTACGCTGATTTTGATCATCCTTTTATCCCGCATTCTGGCGAGGCCGCTGATTAATATGAAAGTAGCGACAAAGAAAATTGCGAAAGGTGACTTATCTGTTGAAATCCCGGTTTACAGTAAAGATGAACTCGGACAGCTTGCTGAATCGATCCGCACGTTGGCCCGCGAGTGGAACCATCTTCGCGAGGAAAGAAGCGAATTTTTGGCTTCCATTTCTCATGAACTCCGCACGCCATTAACTTACATCAAAGGTTATGCAGATATTGCGCGGAAAAACAACTGTGCGGATAACGAAACCTATTTAAATATTATTTATGAAGAAGCCGCGAAATTGTCAGATATGATTCAAAATCTGTTTGATTTTGCGAAAATGGACCGGAATTCATTTCAAATCCAAAAGCAAAACTTCCCGCTGTTTCAAATGCTAAAGCAAATTGAACATAAATTAAGCCCGGCTTTCCAAAACAAAAGGATCATCCTGACAGTGAAGTGTCATCCTTCCATCCAGCTGATTGCAGACCCGGTCCGTTTTGAACAAGTCGTCATCAACCTGCTGGATAACGCTTATAAATATTCAGAGCCACATACGAATATCTTTCTTACCGTAAAAAAAGCAGATGGAGCATGGAAACTCATTGTGCAGGATCATGGAAAAGGGATACCCGAAGAGGATCTTCCCTATATTTTTGAAAGATTTTACCGGGTTGATAAGTCCAGATCAAGGTCTTTCGGCGGTACGGGGTTAGGCCTTGCGATTGTAAAAGAAATTGTAGAGGCTCACAATTGGCATATTCACGCTGACAGCCGGGAAGGTATTGGGACCACTATGGAAATCCGGTTTCAAGGAGGAGATATCATTGAAGAAGCTGCTGCTCGTAGATGATGAAGAAAGGATGCTGGATTTGCTTGCGTTGTATTTGGAACCGGCAGGATATGCCTGCGACAAGGTAACACGGGGACCGGAGGCAATCAGGTATATTCAGGAGGAAACTTACGATCTTATTCTTCTGGATATCATGATGCCGGAAACGGACGGCTGGGAAGTTTGCAGACAGATCCGGAAAATGAGCCAGGTGCCGGTGATCATGCTAACGGCGCGTACAGATAAACCGGATGTTGTCAAAGGGCTGAAAATCGGTGCTGATGATTATATATCCAAACCTTTTGACGAAAAAGAACTTCTCGCCAGAATTGATGCAGTCTTACGGCGTTCCAACCAAAATCAGAATGAAACCATTGAAAAAAACGGATTAAAATGGGATCCGGTATCTTTTCAAGTATTCTGCCAGAATCAGCCTGTCAGCGTGACACCGAAAGAGTTTGCGATGCTTGGGCTGTTTCTGCAGCATCCGAATCAGGTTTTCTCCCGCGAGCAATTATTAACTTCTATCTGGGGATATGAAGTGGAAACAGAAGACCGGACCATTGACTCTCATATCCGCAATGTACGGGATAAATTAAGAAATGCGGGATTCCCGGTTGACAGCCATTTGCAGACGGTTTGGGGCGTTGGATATAAGTGGGTATGGTGAAAAATGAAATTTAACGTTGAACACGGCAAAAAAGGGGCTGCCTGAAGAGCCCCTTTTAATCCTATTTAAAATTACTTGGCGGAAAGTTCATCTTCTGTTACCCATTTATGATTGGTTACCTTTTCTCCGCCATTCGCCGGCGTGTAATCCACCATATAGACTGTTGTTTTCTTTGACGAAACAATTTCAGCAGATGCCCCTTTCATGCCTTCCATATGATTTGCTTCCAATGTCACTTTTGTTCCTGGCTTTAACGCTTTATTCCCCGCCCCTTTAATTTCTTCCTGAACAACCCATTTATGGTTTTTTACTTCAGCTCCGCCTGTTACGGGCTTATAATTCACCGCATAAACGGTTGTGGCGTATGCAGCTTTTACAGTTGCTTTCGCGCCATTCATCCCTTCCATATGGTCAGCGTGGATGACAACCTGGCTGCCTGTTTTATATTTTGGGTTGCTTTCTTTTTTCATTCCTTTTGGTACTTCGCTCGAGCCGGAATGATTCATTTCCATGTGTGAATGGGAATCCGCGCTTTTGCTATCCGCAGATTTTGTTTCACTGTTGCCGCATGCCCCTAAAGAAAAGAGAATTGCGAGAGAAAAAATGCCTGCTAATACTTTTTTCATGATCTTACGTCCCCCTTGTCGCTTATCCTTTCTTTTAAAGATACCCGGCATTTGTGCAGAAATTGTGCATTTTACTGTTTACACAAGAAAAATATTGCGTGAATACGGTAGTTTCACGGCTTACTCCAGGACTCAACGCTGTTTTCAATATGGCTTTCAAATACATCTGAATAGGGTTTCATCAAATCGAATGGCGACCAGGCGGTTTACCGGGTAACAGATGTGACCAAACCGGAAGATTCCCGGGATCTTGTCCGGCTTGCCAAAGATGCTTTCGGCGGTGTAGATGTGATTTTCCTGAACGCCGGCATTATGCCGGATTCCCCGCTTTCCGCATTAAAAACGGACGAATGGAACAGCATGATCGGCATTAACATTAAAGGGGTTTTAAACGGGATTGCGGCAGTATTGCCAACGTTTATCGCGCAAAAATCAGGGCATATCATTACAACTTCTTCCGTAGCCGGGCTTAAAGCTTACCCGGGCGGGGCAGTTTACGGCGCAACGAAATGGGCGGTACGCGATTTAATGGAAGTATTGCGCATGGAATCCGCACAGGAAGGGACCAACATCCGGACTGCGACAATTTATCCGGCGACCATTAACACGGAATTGCTGGAAACGATCACGGATAAAAATACATCACAAGGCATGACGGCACTGTATGAGCAATATGGCACTACGCCTGACCGGGTTGCCAATCTCATCGTATCACCCAATTTTCCAGCCGTTTTCCTGTCCCAAAAAAAGAAGCCCGGTTCACGGCATAATGCCGGTCCCGGGCCTCTTTAAAAAAACGCCCAATTTAATAAAGCCCTGCTTTTTTAAAATACTTGTCTTTTTCGCGGTTATACCGTTTCGTATCCTGGTTGAATTGGCGAATCGTTTGTTCCATTTCCCCATTGTATTCATTTATTTTTTTTATTTGATTATCTAACTCGTCCGGGCTGAACTTTTCCAGATTTTCATAAAAGTTGCCTTGTAATGCCAATTGTTTTTTATAATCACCAAAAAAAGTGTTCATATATTTTTTGCGCTCATCCATGATGGTAAGCAGCTTCTGCGCCTGTTTCCGCTGCCCGCCGTCTTTAATTTTTTCCACATTTTCTTTTATGGATGCCGATCGTTCATATGCCTTTTGGAAATTCTTTTTGGATTTCCTCAGCTCTTTCCGCTGCTTTTCGGTATAGCTGTCCGCCGTTTTTAATTTCTGCTTCACTTCCGGGCGGTTTTCGTCATTCAGTTCAAGCTGGTTTAAATCAGCATAAATGGACGCCACTTTTTCTTTATATTGGTCCAGCTTCTCCTGGTTCGCGACAAAATCTTTTTCATAGGATGCGGATTTCTTTAATTTTTCGTATATGCTGTCCGCTTGTTTTTTGTCTGAATGGCAGCCGGCAAGAAGCAAAAGAAGCCCCGGCAACATCATTCCGAATACAATAAATCTTTTCACCCTCATCTTCTCCCCGTTTCAACTGGATGACGGATTGGATGACAGCGGCCTCCGCACGGAAACGTTACCGCGGGCGTTTCATTGGTCAGTACTTTTGTTTTATAGCCCTGCTTCTTGATAAACTTTAGTAACTTCGGCAAATATTTAACGGTTTCCGGTTTGTCATGCAAAAGGATGACCGGCGTTTCCCCTGCCTGTTTTTTTTGCCGGATTTGCTGAATCGTATACTGGACATACCGTGCATCTTTTAACTCCCAGTCGCTGCTGTCCACGTTCCAATCCCAAATATGGAACCCATTTTTATCCAGTAAATCGCGCATTTCATCTGTTAAATACGGAATACTTCCATACGGGAGGCGTACCATATAAGATTTTACACCCGTGACGTTTTCCAATATTCTTTGATCCTCAGCCATTTCGTGTAATGGCGCGGATGTACTGCTGTAGATCGCTCTTGCTTTATGTGTGATCCCGTGCAAGGCAAGCCCGTTTCCATTTTTGTACATGCGTTTTACGACTGCCGGATGCTCTTTTATTCTTGGCCCGAGCATGAAAAAGGTCGCTTTCATCTGATAAGCTTCCAACAGATCCAATAACTGGTTGGCCGCACTCGACGGGCCGTCATCAAATGTTAAGTAAATGGCATTTTCTTTCAGATCTTTCTCGTTTTGCTTCGCCACTTCTTTCTGTCTCTCCGCTTCTTTTTTCTGCCGCTGTTGCTCGATCATCGATTTGTACAAAGGAGAACCCGCAAACGCTGTCGTTGGCGCAGGCGAAAAAGATAAAGTGCTCAGTGAGACAGCATGCGCATCTTTTCCTTTGTCTTTTGCTGACATCTTTTCCCCTTTGCCAACAAGTCCGGCCAAAACAACAACAATCAACGTAAATAAAAGAGCCAACACAACTTTTCCCTTGAAATTTAATTTCCTGCCGCGCATATCTCTCTCCCCTGCTTAAAGGCTCACCGTATTTTTCATTCGCTGCCAACTTCCGACATCATCCGCAAAAACTGCCAAACATATATGATTCAGTATACATGAATAACCACAAATTTACCATACTCTACAAAATCTGTATGTGTCAAGTTTTTCTCGATAAGGTTTAAATATCGGGATTCCAAGACACTCTTTTTGTACACTTTCGTATGGATTGATAACGGGGGTGTTGATGCGCGCGAAATTCACTCGCTTTCCGCGGGCGGCCGGCGAGCCTCCTCGCTCGTACCTCGCTGCGGGGTCTCTCCTGGCCCGCTTTTCCCGCAGGAGTCTCGTAAATTTCGCGCGCATCAACGATCAGTCCCCCACATACCAGGCTTAAAACGAAAGCTCTAATATTTTGCTTAAATGCCCCATTGCCGATGAACGGCTTGAATGCAGGGAAACTGATCCGTGCTTTACGCCGATTGACGGGCGTACAGGCTGCTTGAATAGTTGAGACATCCTGATGGATTGTTGCAAGCTCCGTTGCTTTCTCGCGCTTCTTGAACGGTGTTTCAGATAGGTTTCCTGCAATGTCCCATTAAGCATGCCCTGTTTCACCTTTACCATGGCTTCGGCGCCAGCTTTACTCCAATGCATCCCCCTTTTCTTCATTCTGAATGAGATATGCCTTTGATTTGATTCCATTGCCCCCAGGCCTCTCGCACCTTCCGGTACGTTCTCTACCTTGTCCCTCCAGTCAAAAATGCGGTCCCAGTTTTTTAGGATGTACGAACGAAACTCCTTGACTTTCTTAAGGCTCTTTTCATCCGTCAATGTGCTTTCATGCGTATCCAAATACAATGTGAATTGGTCTAGGTCATGCGTTCTAATCGCTTTTCTAATTTGCTCTTTGATCTCGCTCTTTCCGCCCCCGAATGTCCTTACGATGGCTTGTGCAACATGGTAGGTATCCAGCTGGTTGAGCACCGGAAATTCCGACTGTGAGAATGCTGTTTGAAACCGTTCAGCTGTATACCCTGCACCTCCATCGCTGTTTGTAATGACATGCGCTTTTTCAAGAGAGTAGGTGTTGGCAGCTTTGGCTTGCACTTCATCCCAAAATGTCTGGATTGCTTCCGTCGTCATGATAACTGTTGGCTGACGCAGGGAGACCCTTTTGCCATTGGCTTCCCATCCCTCATAGAGAATGGCGTGGTGGACTTCCGTACTCTGTTTCTTTTTCAGTCCCCGGACAAATACACCATCTGCCTCGGAAAACAGATAGTCTACCTTCTTCCCACCAGGCAGTGAGGCAGCTACTTCCAGCTCTTCTACAAGTGCCCTGTCAGCTTCTGCCTGTGTTTTTCCTACGCGTTTCACCATTTTCCCTACAGTTGTGTGACTAAGGCTCACTGCTGTCCATTCTTTTAAAACATCAGCTACCTTCCGATAGGTGTTCTCGCTTGCCAGCTCTGCCACCTTCAATTCCACTAACGGGCTGTATCTCTGATGTGGTACCAGCCCCAAGCATTCATCCAGAGGGTAATGCGAACCCCCTCTCTTGTCATGCATGAATGAGCGTTTAAAATTCACACTTCCAAATAGAAACTGAACGCTCCTGTAATCACTCCGGCAGTACTGCCAGCCTTCCGCCTGTTTCTTCAGTCTAATCGTTTGATCTAACTTCTCAAATACGTCCCCAACCCATTGTGTAAAAACTTTTTGCATCAGAATTTTAACCTGTTCTTCAAATTCAATAAGACTCTTTGTATCCTTTAATAATCCAGCAATTATTGATATAATATCCATGGGAAGACCTCTCTCTAGATGTTCATTTCGTGGTGTACATTTAGATGATAGAGTGTCTTCCTATTTTTTCCACTCATCTGCCCCTGCGAGTAAAATTTTACACATACCAAAATCTTAGTTATTTGACCATTTTATTCTCCATCTTCCTGCATACAAACTTCGACATATACAAACGGTATCTCCATATCGCGGCCCCTGCTTGTTCCGACGGGTATCTGCCAGGACTGTTTTTATTCCCATAGACCCTGTGTGAAAAACGTTCCGCCCCAAGCGCTTTTTCCGCTATTTTTTCTATTTTTGAAACCTCCCGCCTTTCCCTCCGGCTGTTTGTAAAAAGCAGCACGCCCCGCAATCAACCATATCTGCAATGGCGAATCTAAATCTGAAGATAATGGAAACGAAGCCATTTAAAAGCATGATGGTTGATTTTTTTATGGTCTTTCAGTTTCCGGATTGCCCGGCGTTAGCTCATTATTTTCAATGGGCCGCTTCACCGAACATAAAGAAATGCCGATTAAAGAAGCAATGCTGGTTTCGCTGGAAAACACAGGAATCGGCCGCCATGCCGGGGGGCAGTGATTCCCGGCGATATTCCTTTCTCCCGGAAAAAACCATGCCTCTAAATTTTCCCTAAGCCGCCAGACCGTCTTATTTTCCAGTTGAAAAAGGAATAGCTGCCGGCCCGAAACCAGGCCGGAAAAAAATTTCTTTTAAAAAAATAAAAAAAGGCTTTGACAAATGAAATTTATTGTCGTAGAATAATATTTGTCAGCAAGAGCAAAGGAGCTGGCAAGCAAAAAATAAAACAACCGGGAAGTAGCTCAGCTTGGTAGAGCACTACGTTCGGGACGTAGGGGTCGCAGGTTCAAATCCTGTCTTCCCGACTACTAAAAACCTTGATGTATCGCGGATGCATCAAGGTTTTTTTCGTTTTCAGCCGGGGTGATTTGCCCGTTGTTTATGCATTCCGTCAACAATTCAGCATTAAAACTGAATGCCCCTTTGATTAAAATTCCAGTGGGGATAAAAAGCCACTTTTTTCTTCACCCATTATGGCCCATCATTCCTTCATGCTTTATGCGTATTAACTTCTTGCTGCTTGTCCGGATGGAATTCCAAAAGGGGAAGCCTTAGATTGGTTAAAAAACTTCCGATTAACACACCCTATGTTTGGGAGGTGATAAAAATGGAAGAAGAAAAAAGTTACAAATCCAATACTTACTCGTACAATAACCAGCTCGAAGGAAATGTCCAGTCGCAAAATGCCGGCAGCGAAGAGGAAGAAGGGCTGGCTGATACCATTCAAAATGTGATGAACAAAGTCACCGGACTCGGGGAAACCGAGTAAAGCGAGAAGGCTGCCGCAAAAACCGTTGAGACGATCCTCAACGGTTTTTTGAACGCTTCTTGCAAAAGATCAGCCGGTCCGCGAAGTTCTTTTACGCAAAACTGCCCAACGTTAAGATTGGCACGATTTTGGCACGCTTCTTTTACGCAGAATCTGTTAAGAAGACGCGCATTTCAGCGGCCTTTCTTTTCTTAGGGCGTCTGTGCGTAAATATATAGTACGCTTCCTCTGTGCAGAACGGCGGAAAACTTGGCAGGCTTCCTTTATATAGAGCGGCCCTATGTTAAAGTTGATACGTTTTTTGGCGGGCTTCCTTAACATAGGCGCCTCTATGTTAAGATAGGCGCATCTTTTGACCAGCTTCCTTTCCGCAGAGCGGCCCTATGCTAAGATCAATGCGTTTTTAATAAGATTGCTTAACATAAGCCTGATCATAAACGGCTTTTCCCACTACCACGGAAGATGGAACCGTCCAGTCTGATTTGCTGTACCGCTTGAAAGGCTGATAGATTCTTTCCTTAGTTCGACCCCCGGTTCCAGCTGCACCCATAAAGACTTTGGATCGTACACAAGCTGGTCGCGATAAACGCTGCGGTGCCCGATGATCAAATACCCGGCAATACAGGCGGCCAACATATACATCCCCGTAACATGCCCGTACAGCTCATATCCAAGCAGCACAGCGGAAACCGGCGTATTGGATGCAGCCGAAACCACCGCCAGCATGCCCGCAGCCGCCCCTAATACAGGATTTATCCCGAGCAAAGCGGCAAATGCATTTCCGGCGGCAGACCCGATGACGAGCTGTGGGGTGAATGTTCCTCCGTAAAAGCCGGAACCAAGCGTAACCGCCACAAACAGGATTTTCCACAGAAATGCGAAAAAGCCGACATGGCCCCCGTGCATCGCTTTGTCCAAAAGCGGCAAGCTCAGCCCCAAAAAGTCGGCGGGAAAAATGAATAATGCGGCAGCAATGAGCATACCCCCAACACAGGGCATCAGGAAGGGAGGAAGATGCAATTTTTCCCGGACAACCGAAAATAAGCGGCCCCCCTGCTCAATAGATTCAACAAACAGCCATCCAGCCAGGCCGCAAATCATGCCAAGGGCCGCCACTTTTAAAAGCAGCAGAACAGAAAAAGACGGCATGGTATGGATGGTGAAATATTCATAAGGCGTATGCAACAGCCTTTTATTGACTTCAAAAGCAGCTATGCCGGAAACCGCCGAAGGGAAAAGAAACTGGTGCCGGATTGACCCGATAGCCAGTACTTCCAAACCAAACACGGCTGCTGCAACGGGCGCGCCAAACAGGCTGGCAAAAGCAGCACTGATTCCGCATACGATCAGCTGGGCCCGAAGAAACGGCTGAATATGAAAAACTTTCCCGATCCATGTGGCAAGCGAACCGGCAAAGTGAGCGCTCGGCCCGAATTTTCCAGCCGAACCGCCGGATACAAGTGTAATGAGGGCAGCCAGATACTTGACCGGGAAGCTTCTGTCAAAGGGCGGTTCCCCTTCCGAGTGCACAGCAGCAATGGCAGAAGGCGCCCCTGGTTTCATTTTATACAGCAACAGGCCATTCAACAGGCCGCCAACCGGAAGCAGCAGCATCTTATAAGGCACGGGCAGCGCACCTGTTTTTCCGCTCAAAAAATTTAAAGCTTTCAAAAACAAACCGACCGTGGTCCCGGCCACAACGCCAATCAGTACGGCTATAGAGACATAGACGATCATAGTAAAAAACATCACGGCAGGCTCAATGTATTTCATTTGGTTCACATTTTCCCACTCCTGCATGTCAAAACATTGTTAGTTTTATTATACACCCCGTAATACCGAGCGCAGATAAACGTGAAAAAAATGGACCGGGCACTGCATCCGGGGCGCAAGGATAACAGGCTCAGCTAATGCCTCCGGTTTGCTTGGAATATCCGGTTCTTGAATGGAAAAACCCCGCCCTTCTAAGAAGGACGGGGTTTAACAAATTATGTATGTGCCGCAGTTGCCGTAATCAAACTAAGAAAGTTTTAGAACCACACTCCTCAAAGTGGGTGTCCGCAAAAGCGTTCCTGCCATCCTCCCTGCCAAACGGCAAAAGGCTCGGCATTCCCGCAATAATGTTAAACTCCCTATAACAGTTTAAAGGTTAAAACTTTATTAATATTACGTACAACGCAGCTTGTACTCTTATACTACGCTTTATGCGCCGCAAGATCAAGAGGAAAATTTTTCATTCCGTTTCACCGCTCCACGCCATCATGCCGCCTTCCAGGTTTGTGACATCAAAACCCTGGCTCTCGAGAAACTGGCATGCCATATAGCTCCGCCCGCCGGAATGGCAAACGACAATATAGTTTTTGGAGCGGTCGAGATCATGAAGGCGGAATCCCAGCAAACCGAGCGGAATATGCAGCGCGCCCGGAATTTTCCCTTCCGCCACTTCCTCCGTTTCGCGCACATCGATAATATTGAGTTTTTCACCCTTGTTCAGTTTTTCCTCGACTTCCATCGCAGAAATTTCTTTCATCAAAATTCCTCCCTCGTAAAACAAAATCCCCTCTTTTTCGAAAAGTGCAGGCCTTGCCAGCGATGATTTTGCGGAAAAGCCGATGTCAGCGGCTTTTCACAAGCAGGTTGACCGCTTCTTTTACAAGGCTTCCCGCGTCTTCCCCGTTTTGTTCGGCATTTTTCACACATTCCACCAGATTGGCGCTGACAATGACGCCGATCGTGCGGTCAATTGCCGTCCGGGCGGCAGACAATTGGGCAATGACCTCTTTGCAGTTGTCCTTTTCTTCCATCATCCGCAGTACTCCCCGCAATTGCCCTTCGATTCTTTTGACACGGTTTTTGATTTGCGCATCGTATTCCACCTTTTTCCCTCCCCGGTTCCAAGATAGTATAAGAATGAATATGAAATCCTTTTCTGCGTAATAAACGGATGCTGAAATTGGCTTCAAGCCGGCTGGAAGCAATGAGGTGAAGACTGCCTTTTGGAATTTCGCCGGAAAACCGCTTTAAATAAGCCGTCGGAATCACAATGGCATCCCCGGTACCGCTTCCGGCATGCTGGTAATCCCTCACATCGACCACCACTTTATTTTCAATCACATCTTTTCTTAAATCCGCCCGCACGGTACCGCGAACGGGAACGTAACGTGTATAGCCGGTTTTCGTGAGAATGAGCGCAAGAACGAGCAAAACAATATACATTTATACGGATGACCTCCTGCCCGTAGTTCGGTTACAACCCCCATCATATACCCCAGGTGGTATTATTGTCAAATGGATGGCTTAAAGAAACCCGCTTGAAATGGTAAAATAAGGGCGCTACATTTTTTAAAAGCAAGGAGAAGGGGAAATGAAGACAAAAACAGCAGGCTGGTTCACGCTCTTTTTGGCTATGATGCTCACCGTTGCAGGGTGCGGGCTGCATCAAAACAGCACAAAAACGGGCACAGAACCAAAAACAGTGCAACAAACAAATACCGGGCCGGGAGAAAACCGGCAAACGGCAGGCAAGCAAATTGCTGTTAAACTTGCCGGTGTTACCGATGGGGACACGATTAAAATTTATTATCATGGAAAAGAAGAGACGGTCCGCTATTTGCTCGTTGACACGCCGGAATCAAAAAAACCGGATATGTGCGTACAGCCGTATGCAAAAGCGGCCTATTACCGGAACAAGCAGCTCGTTTCAAGCGGCAAACTGACGATCGAATTTGATCACGGGGCCAAACGCGACAAATACGGGCGGCTCCTCGCTTATGTATTCGTAAACGGCAAGTCCGTGCAGGAAAAGCTGCTGAAAGAAGGGTACGCGCGCGTGGCCTATGTGTATGAACCGCCCTATCAATATTTGGGCACTTTCAAAAAAGCCGAACAGCGGGCTAAAAACGAAAAGCTCAGGGTCTGGTCGCAACCCGGGTATGCAACAGACCGCGGTTTTAACGGGTGCGAAAAAGGCAGTTCCGCATCCAGTGCTACCGGCGGGGAGAGCCGTTCCAGCAACGGGAGCAGTGGTTTCCAAAACTGTACAGAACTGCGCAAAAAATATCCAAACGGCGTGCCGCGTTCAAACCCTGCTTATCGCTCCTATATGGACGGCGACAAGGACGGATACGCATGCGAACCATATAAGTAAGAAGCAGGCTTGCATAAGCCTGTTTTTTCTTTTTGCGGCGCAGGGCACGGCTTGCGCCACCTTCCCCGCCGCTTGCTTCAAGCCTGTTTTTTGGTTTCACAGACAAGCCCGCATGATTTCCGTCTGCCCGGCAACCGCCTCAACCCCGGTGCTTTTTTCGAGCGATTTTACAAGCTCGCCGTTTGTAATGATGATTGCTGTAATCGTATCGGCTGCATTGGCTTTAATAAATTCCAGATTAAAGCGGATCAGCGGGTCGCCTTTTTCCACTTTGTCCCCGGTCTGCACAACCGTTTCAAAACCCTTTCCTTCAAGCGAAGCCGTTTCCAGTCCGATATGAATCAGAATTTCCAGTCCTGATTCCCCGCGCAACCCGATTGCATGCTTTGTCGGAAATACTTGGATCACCTCGCCGTCAAACGGGGAAACGGCACGCCCCTCTAACGGCCTGATTGCCACGCCGTCTCCAATCATTTTTTTGGAAAAGATGGGATCGGGCACATCCTCAATCGGCGTCACCTCTCCTCCCATTGGCGCAAAAATATGCTCTTCCTTTCTTTTTCGATGGAAAAAAGGAAACAAAACGGACACCTGCCTTGTTTTCAACTAAATACACCTTCTATTTTAACATGTATGAAAAAAATCCGGCAGTTTTCATGGAAAATGCCGGATTTATCATCTGTGTTTACTGGCGGGCCGGACTGCATGGCTCCCAAAAATTTATGCATTTGCCTAGCGCCGTCCCCGTTGGGATATGAACCGGGCGTTTGCCGGATGCTGCGTGCATGGAATGCGTGCATGGAAAATGGAGCAACCAAGGGTTATACCGGCATCAATCCCCATCTTTTCCTGCGGATGGCGAACAGTCGTTAATGCCGGATTGATAAACTTTGAAAACTGGTAATCATCAACCCCAATAACAGAGAGATCATCTGGTATATTCAGACCGATTTCTTTGACAAAATTCATGACTTGAATGGCCAGTTGATCGTTGTAGCAAACAATTGCAGTCGGAGCGAACTCA
Source organism: Weizmannia sp. FSL K6-3076 (assembly GCF_038007245.1). NCBI lineage: Bacteria > Bacillati > Bacillota > Bacilli > Caryophanales > Bacillaceae > Heyndrickxia > Weizmannia sp. FSL K6-3076. The sequence continues at coordinate 2,331,639 of NZ_JBBOWU010000001.1, forward strand.
GGGCGCGACAGCATTGTATGAAGTTTTTTAAATAGATTGATTTTGTTTTCCTCTGTCTGGTACATCATGATTTCACCCATCCTGCTTAATTTTTTCGTATTTTTTGCTCATATTCATGTAAGTTTCCTTTTCTAGTATTGAAGATGCTCAACAAATTAACAGTAATTGTTACGTACATATCTGGGAAAAATAAAATTTGTGATCTGGGTGGCCGCGGTGGCGTAATCCAGTTTCCTTTCGATATTTGTACGTATCATTATAACACGAAAGCCATTGCACAGGAAGAGGACTAAAAAACCGTCTGTTGTTCCCGTAATGTATTTTATTCATCTGTATGCAGCAGGCAAAAATCAGGGAGTGCAAGCACGGCTTTCACTCCCCTCTTGTATCATTTTTTAATTGTAAACTCCCCAATCTCCTTCTCCAGTTCCTCCGTGAGGGCGAACAGTTTTTCTGTGTAGCGGGAGAGTTCGCCGGCTGAGGCGGCTTGTTCTTCCATGGAAGATGAGATTTCTTCTGAAGCGGCAGCGGTTTGCTGGGAAACAGCGGAGAGGTCTTCAATCATTTGGACAACGGCATCTTTTTGTTCCCCGATCGAGCGGATCGATGCAGCTTCCTGTTTAATTGAGCTGAGCATCTTCTCCAATCCTTCGGCCAAAACGGCAATTGAAGTGCTCACGGAGTTGACCGCTTTTCTCTGCCCGGTGCTGATTTCATTCGTTTCCTCCATGACGTCCACTAGTTCTTTCATGTCTTGGAGCACGTCCGCAATCGTCGCCCGAATATCTTTTGCCGACTGTTTCGACTGCTCGGCCAGGTTGCGCACTTCATTGGCGACAACGGCAAAGCCTTTTCCGTTTTCACCGGCACGCGCCGCTTCAATCGAGGCATTTAATGACAATAAATTCGTCTGTTCAGCGATTTGCGTGATCACATCCGCGACTTGTGCGATTGATTTCGATTTTTCATTCAGCCCGGCCATCATCGATGTGACTCTTTCAAAAGCCTGTTCCAGTTTTTGATAAGAGGCTTCAAGATTATCGACCTGTTTCGTACCGGATTGGATCTCTGTTCCTGCTTGATCCACCGCATTTTCAATGACCTGCGATTGTGCGGCGAGCTTTTCGATTTCACCGCCCAAATCGCGCATTGCATTTGATCCGGTTTCAATATGATCGGACTGGTTGGCTGCGCCTGCCGCAATTTCTTCCACTGCCTTAGAAACATCCGTCACAGCCACTTCATTTTCTTTTGTTACCGTACGAAGGCCGGCAGCCGCTTTGTTGACGTTATCGACACTGTCGCTTACTTTTGCAATCAGGCTGCGCATATTGTGAAGCATGGCATTGTAACTTTTAGCCAGTTCCCCGATTTCATCATTGGATCGGAACGCAAACGCTGTAACCAGATCCCCTTCCGCCGTTTTTGCCAGCACTTGCTGTAGGTCTTTGATAATATGAACGAGCCGGCCGGCAATCAATACAGCAAAGACAATGCCGATCAAAAGCCCGATGCCGATTGAAAGCAGTCCCATCTTCTTTATTTTGCCAATCTGAGCGCTGAATTCGGACTGCGGGTTAAAAGAGGCTACTTTCCAGCCGGTTTTCGGGATCGTTGTGGCATAGACATCATACCCTGCCCCGTTCCAGTGAAAAGTTGCGGTCGCTGTCTTTTGACGATAAATCTTCTCGACAAAAGCAAAATCTTTGTCAAGCCGGGTGCTGCTTTCAAAGTCTTTTACCCCTTCTACTTTTCCGCTGTTTGCCGGCTTGGCATTTTTCCCATCGCCGTTTTTTAAAAACGACGTCACGATCACGCCCTTTGCATCGAAAATCGCAAGTTTGTTGTTTGAATCGCGTTCGATGTTTGTCCGGATCTTGCCCATTTCGGATAAATTGATGTCATACCCGACGGCGCCTGCCATCTTTCCGCCCGAAAAAACCGGCGCGACAACGGACGTCATAATGGCGCCTGTCACCTTGTCTTTGTAAATATCCATCCACTGCAGTTGCGGCTTTTTCTGCAAATAGCGGTATGTATTCGTATTGCGCACGTCCAGATCAAGCTTCGCATCCGGGGAAATATGGAGTTTTCCGGTCTCGAAATCCATATAATAAGCGGAAACGAGTTGCTTGTTCCGTGTCTGGACCGATTTGATTTCGGCTTCAATATCCTGCATCTTGTTCTTCCGCTGGAGATCCGTTTCGACAAGGCCTGCCAGCTCGTCAAGCGAGGTTTCGTATTTTGCAAGCCCTGCTTCCACCTGCGATGCCGCTTCGTTTGCAACCATTTGATTGACATCACGGTTTTTCGTTTTTAACAGATGGCTTGTAGTGGCATATTCCAGTCCAACCGTTGCCAAAATGGATATCAACATGGCGGCGCAAATCAGGCCGCCCCATTTGACGGTAAGCGGAATGAATTTCTTTTGCTTTTTCAATGTTGTCTCCCCTTTGATGTACGTTCTCACTTATTAGGTATCGGAACCATTCCGCAAAAGCTTTAGGCAGGGGCTAGAATTCGTTGTTTTTAAAAGTTTTTGATATTGGGGGCTGGCCTGTCCTCAGGAGCAAAGCCGAAACGTAAGGCATCTATAGCGACGGAACATGATTCATTTTGCAGAAAAAAACGGCAGAGCATGCCCCTGCCGTTTTTTCGCCTGCTATTCGCCGTACTGCGCTGCGAGCCGGTTCAATGCCTTGTGCAATTTTTCATATACCACTTCCTTCTCCGTCCGGAAATCTTCCCCTTCCCGGAAAAAAACCGGCGTGCCTGTAACAAGCAATCGTTTCGTCTTGCTGGCGTACAAAGGGACAAACTGGACGTGGCGGCCGGTTTCTTTGTAAAAATATTTTTCCAAATACAGGAAACCCTCGTACATCCCTTTTACACCCGCCGCGTTGTCTGTGTAGTCAATATCGGGATAAATGGCGATGCTCTCCCCGTTCTTTAACGCTTCGACGCTTTCCTGAAACGTCCGGATGATTTTGCGCGAGCTCCGGAAAACGGGAATGCCTCTCCCGGATTTCAGCAGCTTTGTGATCATGAATGAGAGAAAAAAGGCGGCCGGGTTCGCCAAAGCCCGCGGAAAGCCGAATCTTTTTGTGAACGTGTAATCGGCGTATTGCCTGCTGCAAGATTTGCGGTCAAGAAAAACGTGCAAAATCCAGGTGCGGATAAATTCCGGATACCAAAGCAATGTAACAAACGGGCCGAATAAATTGCGATGGTGTGAAACATAAACGGCAGGTCCGGCAATTTCCCCGGAAATTTGCGCTTTGTAAGACGGATAAACGAAACGCACAAGTTGGCGCACTGATTTAAAAAATAGTCCGTAACCTTTAGCCATGGCGCCTCTCCCCTGCCAGTTGCCCATATTCCGGGTAGCCGGAAAAAATTCCCCAATGAAGCTGGAGCTGGTAGAAGAAAAGGGCAAGAAAAAGGCTTGCAATCGTTTTTGCCAGCACGGGATCAAATTGAAGCAGACCGGATCCGGCTTCGATTAATAAGAAAGAGACCACGATGAACAACAGGCATGCCATCAAGTACCGGACTAAAAATCGTTTCCATTTTAAAAGCCTGTATTTGACCATAAGAAAGGCGGCAAAGGCAACCACCTGTGAGGCAGCAGTGGCCGCGAGCACTTTCCATACATGCGGAATCCCCGCCAGGACATACCGGTATAAAAGCGAGAAACTGAGCATATCTGCGATTAAAAAGATCAGTGCGGGAAAAGCATAATAAAAAAGCCCGGATATGATTTTACGGAAGATTTTCAACGAATCTTTAACCGGCCGGTAATGGGTACCTTCGTTGCGGTTAAAATAAATGGTGCGGATCGGCACTTCCCGGATTTTTACGTTCATTTTTCTTGCATAAATGAGCATGTTCATTTCATACTCAAACCGTTCGCCTTTCAGCGCCAGCAGCCAGCCGAGCTCCTGCTTCGGGATGCCGCGCAAGCCTGTCTGCGTATCGCCGATCTCTGCGCCGTACAGGGCTTTAAAGAGAAAGCTTGTCAAACGATTGCCGAACCGGCTTTTGGGCGGGACATGCTCCAGGCTAAAATCCCGTGCGCCGAGAATGATGCTGTGCGGATGTTGCCGGAGGCTTGCTGCCATTTTTTCAACATCTTCCGGACTGTGCTGGCCGTCACAATCTGCTGTGACCACACCGGAAAGGCTGCCGTGATGCGCCAAAATATGGGCAAAAGCTGTTTTCAGCGCACGCCCCTTCCCGCGGTTCGCCGGATGATGGAGCACGGTGCATCTCTCTTTTTGCGACAGCATCTGAAAAATCGGCGCACATGCCGGGCTGCTTCCATCGTCCACGACAATAATCCGCGCCGCTCCTTTTGCCAACAGGCGATCGGCATAATGGACGAGCTGCGCTTCCGGATTCAGTGCCGGAATGACAACTGCGACATTTCCGATCATATCATCCAACCCCCTTTTAAACCAATCTGTCTAGAAAAATATCCTATTTTCATATTACATGGAAAAGAGGAGAAAAACAAAGAACCGGCATTGTTCCGGTGCAGGGAAACGGCCGTTTTTCCGAACGCCAATGCCTTACTCTTAAACGGCAGCGCGTGCCCGTTTGCCCCGAGAAAATGCTCAATCGAATGGTCCCCGGCTTCCTTTTTACTCCATTCGCAAATGCTTTTCCGACAAAGTCCAGGTGCTCTTTTTCAGTAACTTCCCGGCGAGTGTTTTCCCCCGCCTGTTTGTTACAAACGGTTGAAGAACGGGTAAACTACTGTCGTATTCCATCGGAGAGGAGTAAATGAAGATGAGATTGAAAGATAAAGTAGCGATTGTAACCGGCGGCGGGTCCGGCATCGGGGAAGCGTCCGCCTTGAAACTTGCTGCAGAAGGCGCAAAAGTTTGCGTAATGGATATTGAACAGAAACGGGCGGATGAGGTCAAAAGACGGATTGAACAAAATGGCGGGGAAGCGATGGCTTTGGAAGTCGATGTCACTGATCCGGAACAGGTGAAAACGGCTGTTGACAAGACAGTCAGGGAATGGGACCGGCTTGATATCGTATTCTCGAATGCCGGCATTAACGGGACCGTGGCACCGATTGAAGACTTGACCCCGGATGACTGGGAAAAAACGTTGTCGACCAATTTAAAAGGGACTTTTCTCCTCACAAAATATGCCATCCCGCATATGAAAAATAGGGGCGGCAGTATCATCATCACGAGCTCGATCAACGGCAACCGCATTTTTTCGAACATCGGCATGTCCGCTTACAGCAGTTCAAAAGCCGGGCAGGTAGCGTTTATGAAAATGGCAGCTTTGGAACTTGCCCGCTATAAAATCCGGGTCAATGCCGTTTGCCCGGGAGCGATTGAAACAAAAATTGAGCAAAATACGAACCGTACGGAAGAACTGGAAAAGGTGCAAATTCCGATTGAATTTCCGGAAGGCGACCAGCCGCTTTCCGGAAGGCCGGGAAAACCGGAAGAAGTTGCCGATCTTGTTTTGTTCCTTGCATCGGACGATTCCAGCCATATCAGCGGCACAGACATCTATGTCGACGGGACGGAATCGCTGCTGCGGGGATAAATGGATTTTTCATGTGAAGTGGCACACCGGCCGGCGGGCTGCGGGAATCATAGCTTGCTGGACGAATCCCTTAACGGTTACTTTGAAAAAGCGAAAATTATAAAATCATTTAAAAGACGGCGGCGTACTCTATGTCCGCCGCCTTTTTGCGTTTTTTAAAAAGGGTACACAGTGCTTGTAATCGTACTCCACAAACTACGATATAGGGCTTACTGAATACATAAAATTTCTATATTTGGTAAGGATGCTGACAGCTTTGGAAAAATTGGGAATAGCTTGCACCTGAAAGCTGATTCAACGTATTGAGAAGACAGAATCTCCTTTTTGAAGATGGATTCTTCTATTTTTTGAGACATAACTTGCTTGCTGACAAATTGGTACAAACTCAGAATCGGATTCATCAGCAAGCTCTAACAGTGATGCGCTCTATGTAAAGGAAGACCTTCGTTTTTCCGCGCTTCCTTAACGTAGACAGGCTCTATGTGAAGAAAGGCCGTCGTTTTTCTTCACTTTCTTAACGTAGACGACCTCTATGTTAAGGAAGACCCTCAATTTTCCGCGCTTTCTTAACGTAGATGCGCCCTATGTAAAGAAAGACCTTCATTTTCCCACGCTTTCTTAACGTAGACGCGCCCTATGTAAAGAAAGACCTTCGTTTTTCCGCGCTTCCTTAACCTAGACAGGCTCTATGTGAAGAAAGGCCGTCGTTTTTCTTCACTTTCTTAACGTAGACGACCTCTATGTTAGGGCTTGCTGAACGAATCAAATTTGGTCAGATACAAGCCAAATTCCGATTATCAAAATATAAAATAGTGTTGTGTAAAAATTTCAAAAAAAGAACCCTGAGCTTGCGCTCCAGATTCAGTATGAAGAATTGAAGGGCTACTACTGTTTCGCTGGTCTCCTGAAGGCGTGCTCGAATAAGGCCCAGCCCATACTTGCGCTTGCCTTCGCCAAATTTGCCTTCAACGGCATTACGTTCAGAGGCATCCTGCCTTGCGACGCGTTCCAAGGTTTTGTCTTCCGTTCTGGATGGGCGTCCTAACCTTGGCCCACTCAGACGAATGCCAAGAGATTTGCAGTATGCCAGATTATTACGGTTTCGGTAAATTTTATCTGCCAAGATCGCTTCCGGATAAAATCCGAACCGGTTGTAGTAGTTTTCAACAGATTCCTTGAGAGTGGTCCCTTCATTGTAATTTTCCCAGTCGAGGTGCTCAATCAAGGCATAACCATCTACGACACTGATGGCGACTTTTGAACCGAACTCCACGTTCGCTTTTGCCTTGCCGCGCACAATTGGACGGACATGTGGCTGGGAAATGCTTACAATCCGGTGGTCAACCCGGTGTGTTTTCTTTTTGTACATTTCTGCCTGTTGGCGGTAAAGTTCATGAATCACGAGAAGTTGCCTGTATTCATCTTTGCTTAAAAGAGACAGAGAGCTTTGGGAAACAAGATTTTTAATGATCTCCAGATCTCGTTTCACATATCCGAGCTGTTTGCCTACAGCTTTCCGGATTTTCCGGGCGCCAGCTTTACGTTGCTTAGCGACAGAAAGATAGTCCTTGCGGGCTCTTTTTCTGTAGGTCCGTGGCTTACGTAATTTCCCTTTGTGTGGTTCATGCAGGACATCAATGATATGTTCCAATTTCTCACGGGCTTCGTTCAACAACCCAAGGTCTGTAGGGTAAGCAATATCAGCCGGTGCACAGGTTGCGTCCAAAATGAGCTTTCCTCTGTTCTTCGTTTTGGGAGAAGCCGATTCAGTTGAATGCTTTTCTGAATCGGAACCGGAAGGCTGAAGATCGCCACGATCATGATCATTACGATCTTCATCATCATGATCTTCATCGTCGTGATCCTGATCATCATTGTTGTCGTTTTCCTTAGATGCTTCTTCCAATTGGCGTTTTTGTTCTTCCAGAACGATCCATTCATTCAGTTCGTTGATGATATTTGCGCCCAAACGTTTTCTAAAACGAGTCATCAGAGAATGGTCGAATGGGGCTTTTTCCTGGAATTCAGGCAAGCCGATAAAATACTGAAGATACGGGTTTTCTGTGATCTGTTCGACTGTTTCCCGGTCAGACAGCCCAAGCCGTTCTTTGATATAAAGAGCCCCAAGAGCGATTCTGACAGAATAAGCCTTTTCGCCTTTGAATTTCTTCTTGAAGGACTTGGCATACTTTTCTTCGGCCATCCACCAAGGAATCATTTCAGCAAGACGGACCCAGCGATTTTCTTTATTTAATTTCCCACCGAATGGTAGAAAAAAATCATCTACAAAAGTTAATTGATGTTCGGTCTTTTTGTACATCGTAACAGCCTCCAAGTGCAAGGTTTTTTACGTGTTTCCTTTGAAATCCTTACACTTTATATTCGACAAAAGTAGCCAAAATCCTTGTCAAATCTGGAACTTTTGCTTATTCAGCAAGCCCTATGTTAAGGAAGACCCTCAATTTTCCGCGCTTGCTTTACACAGGGCTTACTGAACAGAGCGGCCACATTTTGTTCATTTTATATAGTCGGTTTTTTAAAACGGGTACAAAAGGAATGTCAACACGGCGGTGAGGATGCCTGTTATGATCCCGAAAAATACTTCCGCCGGTTTATGCCCTAAAAGTTCTTTCAGTTTCTGCCGGGATTCGGCATTTTTCAGCCCCGGGTCTTTCATTGTATCGAGAAGCCGGGAGAAATCTGCAAGCAGCTGGTTCAGCACTTCTGCATGAAAACCAGCCTGCCTGCGCACACCGATGGCATCGTAAATAACAATGGATGAAAATACGATGCTGATGGCAAATGCATTGGAACCAAATCCGGAAGTCAGCCCGATGGCAGTCGTAAGGGCGATAACCATCGCGGTGTGCGAACTGGGCATGCCGCCTGTTGAAAACGCCATTCTCCAGTCAAATTTCCCGGATGTGATCAATTGAATGGGCACTTTTACGATTTGTGCCACGAGCATGCCAAGTAAAGCGGATAAAATCGGATATGATAAAAACATTTTTCCTCCTTACTTTCACTTTCATGAATTTTCCGTGCATGACGAAACACCATTATTTCCACCCAAGGCCAGGCCGGCTGATTGAAAAAAGCGGCAGCGGGTGTGGGATATTGTCTTTTAACACCATTTGGCTAAGCATCTCTCCAACACTGCTTGCAAATTTAAAGCCATGTCCTGAAAATCCTGCGGCAATGGCCACATTGGGATATGCAGGATGGGTATCGATAATAAAATGTTCATCCGGCGTATGGGTATACAAGCATACTTTTCCCTTTTTTAAGCGCCCGGCTGCCCTTGGCATGTATGTTTTCAAAAATGCCCGGATATCCCCCTCGTCTTCACCGTATGCACCAAATTCCCGGTTCATTGTATCAGGATCTGTTGCCTGCCCACCGTCATGGCGCCCGACTTTCACGCCGCTTCCGTTAAAACTTGGAAAGCCGTAATATGTTCCTTCGTATCCGTCCATTGTAAAAGCCGGAAACACATCCGCATTGAACAGTGCTTCGTCCGCTTCAAACCAACCGACCGTTTTCCGGACCGGCTGAAGCGGCAAATGGAGCCCTACGTTTTCAAGCAATTTCCCGTTCCACGCACCGCCGCTGACAATGCATTTTTCAGCGGTGAATGTGCCGGTTTCTGTTACAACGGTGACAGTTTGTCCGTCGGTTTTCAAATCTGTAACCCGGGTATTGGCAAGCAAGCGCGCACCTTTTGCTTCCGCCAGTTTACGGTAGGCGCGGATACAATTTTCGGGAAACAGGACGCCGGCATCCGGTTCATAAATGGCCTGGAAGCCAGCGGGAAGTGAAATGCCAGGCCAGCGTTTTTCCACTTCCGCACCGGTCATCATTTTAATCGGGAGGTTGTATGTATTTGCGCTTTCGATTGCTTCGTTTAAAAAGGCCGCATGATCCTCCGGGCTGAAACTGAGGACGCCGGTCTTGGCAAAAATCTTTTCTCCGGATGCCTTTTCCAGTTCATCCCAAAGCGTTTGCGCCCGCAACACGAGCGGCACGTAATCCCGTCCTTCCCCGTAGGCATGGCGGATGATTCTCGTTTCGCCGTGGTGGCTGCCGGATGTATGCGGCGGGTCAAAAGCATCCAGCAAAAGCGTTTTTACACCTTGCCTTGCCAGAAAATAACCGGCTGCCATTCCCATTGAACCGGCACCAACGACAATAACATCGTAATGTTTCTCCATTGTATTCCCTCCCTTTCCGTTATTATAACTATACCATGTAGTTTGGAAAATGAGGCAAAAACAGAAGATGCCCTTTTAATAAATGGCATCTTCTGTAACAAGGTCGTTTTCTGCAAATCGTTCGACCCGGAGCGGTGTAAGATCAATGGTTTCATACTTTCCGGTCCGGATCAGTTCCGACAGCCCCTTTCCGACAGCCGGTGCCTGCTGCATGCCGTGCCCGCTGAACCCGAATGCGACAAAATACCCTTTCATTTCCGGATGCTCGCCGATGATGGCATTATGGTCGGCCGTATTGTAGTCATAAAGGCCGGCCCAGCCGCGTTCGACTTTTACCTTTTCAAAATTCGGGATGCGGCCAGCGAGAATAGGCCAAATCTGCTCCTCAAATTCGGACCGCTTCCAGCTGAAGTCGATCGCCGGCTTTTCCTCTTCCCCGTATCCGGCAATAATTTTGCGCCCCTCGTGCCTAAAATAGACACCGGTCAGATCCATCGTCAGCGGCAACGGTTTTGCGAGCGGTTTTTCCACATCAAACATAAAAATCCGCCGCGGTACCGGTATAACCGGAAGTAGCAATCCGGCTTTGCTGCTCAGTCCGGAAGCCCAGGCGCCCGCACAGTTCACGACAACAGGCGCAAAAAACGCCCGGCCATCCTTGAGCTGCACACCTTTTATCCGGCCCTCTTCCGCTAAAAAGCGGTCCACTTCTTCATACATATACTCCGCGCCGAGATGTTTCGCATTTTTTATAAACCCTTGCATCGCCGTGTACGGGTCCAAATACCCGCTTTCCGCACAATACAGCCCGCCTGCAAGATCACGCGTGTCGAGTTCGGGAATGAGCCCCAGCAGTTCTTTTTTTCCGAGCCATTCAGATGAGACGCCGTTTTGGTGCTGGAGTTTCAAATGCTTTTTAAAATGCGGCATCATACTTGGTGTTGCCAAAAACAAGTAGCCCCGCTGTTTCAAATCAACTTCAAACGTTTCGCTGCCGATTGTCATTGATTTGGAAAAGTTTCGGTAAACTTGCAGGCTGTACCGGCTCATTTGAATATTGACCGCCGTTGTAAAAAGCTGCCGGATGCCGCCTGCGCTCCGCGGGGTTGAGGCATATGCATACGAAGGATCCTTTTCAAATACAATGATTCTGCCGGCAAATCCATCCGCGAGCAAATGGTACGCCACACTCGAACCGATAATCCCGCCGCCAACAATGATCACATCCGCTTTGTTTTTCATCCCATCCCGCCTCTATTCTAAAAATAGTCGCCTCATTCTTCCGCTGGCGCCGTATGCACGGGCCTCTATCCTGAAAATATGTGCCGGCTAACTTTCATTCTTTTGCTAGAGCCGCGTTCAGTGCGGCATGGGCGTCTACCCTGAAAATATGCATCGCTGATTTTTATTCTCCCGTTGGCCCATAAGCATGGGCCTCTATCCTAAAAATATGTGCCGGCTGATTTTCATTCTTTTGCTAGTGCCGCGTTCAGTGCGGCATGGGCGTCTAATTGTTGTCGACCTCTCTTTTTTGTCTTTGCCAATCCACTGATGGCGCTGCATGCATGGGCGCTAATTGTTGTCGATTTTGATATCGCGTACGCCTGATTCCACTTTCAACTTGTGGTTTGGAAAATCTTAAACATTCATGCTGATCATTTTGCTCCTGTTCCTATTGGCGCGAAGATAAAGCATGGCACTTTTTACCTGCCAAACATGTAATGATGTGCTGATCCGTTTTCACCCTGCTGCCCGTGCGGCAGAGGAGCCTAATTGTTGTCGATCTGGGCGCGCTGCAGTTTCCCGCTGAAATCGACATACACGGCCTTCCATTCCGTGTATACATCAAGTGCTGCCGGCCCTGAGTCACGGTGCCCGTTGCCCGTTCCTTTTGTCCCGCCGAACGGCAGATGGATTTCAGCCCCTGTCGTCCCGGCATTGATGTAGACAATCCCGGTATCCAGATCACGCATCGCCTGAAAAGCTTTATTCACATCTTTTGTAAAAATACCGCTCGACAGCCCAAAAGTGACGCTGTTGTTAACGACAATCGCTTCTTCAAGGCTTGCCACTGGAATGATCGAAACAACCGGGCCGAAAATTTCTTCCTGCGCAATGACCATTTCTGGGCTGACATCCGTAAAAACAGTCGGCGCATAGTAGTATCCTTTTCCCGGCAAAATGCGCCCGCCCGTAAGCAGCCTTGCCCCCTCTTTTTTACCTGTTTCGACATACTGGTGGATGCGGTTGAGCGCTTCTGTATTGATAACCGGGCCGACTGCCACCGTTTCATCAAGGCCGTCGCCAATTTTCAATTCCGCCGTTCGCCGAATCAGTTTTTCCTCCAGTGCATCTTTGATCTTTTTATGGACGATGACCCGGCTTGTGGCCGTGCATCTTTGCCCGCTCGTGCCGAATGCGCCCCAAAGAATGCCGTCCACTGCAAGATCGAGATCCGCATCATCCATGACAATCACGGCGTTCTTCCCGCCCATTTCAAGCGAAGTCCGTTTCAGAAGGCCGCCCGCCCGTTCGTTAATTTTACGCCCGACTTCATTTGATCCGGTAAAAGAGATGAGACCGATGCCCGGATGTTCCACCATCGCTTCACCAATCACGGAACCGGAGCCATGGACAAGATTGACAAGCCCTTTTGGGAGCCCCGCTTCTTCATAAATTTTCACAAATGCGCACGCTGTTGCCGGCGTTTCCGTGGCTGGCTTCCAAATCACCGCATTCCCGGTTACAAGCGCCGGCAGTGACTTCCAGGAAGCAATGGCGATCGGAAAATTCCACGGCGTGATCAGCCCGGCAATGCCGACCGGCACACGGATGCTCATCGCAAATTTATTTTGCAGCTCAGAGGGTACGGTATCACCAAATTGGCGTCTCCCTTCCCCTGCCATATAAAAGGCCATGTCAATCGCTTCCTGTACTTCCCCGCGCGCTTCATCGATCACCTTGCCCATTTCGCTTGTAAGCGTGCGCGCGATCTGTTCTTTTCTTTGTTTTAACAGTTCCCCGACTTTGTATAAATAGTTTGCGCGCTCAGGTGCCGGGACGAGCCGCCACACGCTTTGCGCGCTTTTGGCAGCCTGGACGGCACGGTCAAGGTCCGGTTCGGCGGATTGCGCCACTTCGCCCAATGTTTTCCCGTTTGCAGGATTTACAACCGGGGCAAATTTTCCCGTTGACGGTTCGCACCACTCGCCATCAATGTAATTCAAATATTTTTCCATGTGTTGTTCCCCCTTTAAAAATCGAGCATTTGCCCGATTCCAAGCTGAATGGCTTTTTTATAAACCGTTTCTGCAGCCACCAGGTCAAACAGGGCCATGCCTGTTGATTTAAAAACCTGTAGCGTGTTTGGATCCGGTTTTACTTTTTGCGTGACAATTTTGGAAAACGGAATGGTTTTAAGCCGGCTGTCTACATCCCCGCTTTCCTTTGCGGCATCGTGCGAGTCGATATATATCGATTTCAAGTTTTTCAGAAGCGCATCAGGAAATTCGCGCATATGCGGCTGGTATGAGCCAATGCCAATGACAAGCTTTCCGTCGTAAAGGTCTTCTTCCGGCAGTACAGGTGTGGCAGATGATGTTGCCGTAATGAGGATATCGGCCTTTTCGGCAAGTTCACGGGCGGATTTGGCAATATGAACCGGGATATTTGGAATGAGCGTTTTGAACCGGCGAATAAACGGAGGAATGTTAGAAGGTGTCCGGTTGAATAAAAAAATGTTTTCGATGTTGCGTGCGGTGCAAACACCGGCAAGCTGATACAGCCCTTGGTAACCCGTTCCGATAAGCCCGGCTGTTTTGGCATCGCTTGGCGCAAGATATTTTGCCGCCGCCCCGCCGATTGCCCCGGTCCGGAGCCCGGTTAAAACCGTTCCGTCCATGAGCGTTTTCATGGATCCATTCCTGCTGTCGACGAGCAGCACAGCACCCTGGGTCACCGGCCGGTCCTTGTTGTCCGGGAAAACGGAGACGATTTTTGCGCCGGCTGCCTCATTTGTGCTGCACGGCATGAAAAGGACGGAGTTGTCCCGGATGGTAAAATGCGTGCGCAGCGGCATTTGATAACCGTTTTCTTCATAGATGCGGTATGCTTTTTCTACAGCCGCCATCATTTCCTGCATGGAGGCTGCTTTGAGGACATCACATCCATTAAGGACAAGCAAGGCCGCACCTCCTTCCTTCAGGGATTTGGTAAAAATATATGTGAGGCAAAGCGGGAACATGATAAAAAGGATTTGGCAGCCGAGGATACAGCAACTTCGGGACGTGGGCTCGCGGCTTTTGTCTGATTGGAGGGCTCTAGTGGGACAATTCTTTGTTCCCGGGCTTATATTTTGTCTTTCATCAAACGAATGAAAGACCGTTTGCGTGTTCATGGACCTGTATTTTGTCTTTCATCGGCTCTATGAAGGGCAGTTCACTGTTTCCCGGCCAGTCTTTTGTTTTTCATCGGCTCTATGAAGGACAATTCGTCGTTTCCCGGCCAGTCTTTTGTTTTTCATCGGCTCTATGAAGGACGATTCGTCGTTTCCCGGCCAGTCTTTTGTTTTTCATCGGCTCTATGAAGGACGATTCGTCGTTTCCCGGCCAGTCTTTTGTCTTTCATCGGCTCTATGAAAGACAGTTCACTGTTCTTTGGCCGGTGTTTTGTCTTTCATAAGCCCTATGAAGGACAGTTTGCTGTTCTTTGGCCGGTGTTTTGTCTTTCATAAGCCCTATGAAGGACAGTTCGTCGTTTCCCGGCAGGTGTTTTGTCTTTCATCGGCCTTATGAAGGACAGTTCGTCGTCTCCTGGCAGGTGTTTTGTCTTTCATCAGTCTTATGAAGGACAGTTCACCGTTCATGGCCCGGTGTTTTGTCTTTCATCGGCCTTATGAAGGACAGTTCGCCGTCTATGGACCTGTGTTTTGTCTTTCATCAGGCTTATGAAGGATAAATTCTCCACGGGGTTAGCTGCTTTTATCTAATTGGATGCTCTATCGGGACAGTTCTCCACGGAGGTTCGTCGCTTTTGTCCAATTGGAGACTCTATCTGGACAATTCTACTCGGAGGTTTACTGTTTTTGTCTAATTGGGATCACCAACGGGACTGTTCTCCCTGGGTGTTTGCCGCTTTTGTCCAATTGGAACGCCTAATTAGACATTTCCAACCACGTTCTTGCTGCTTTTGTCTAATTGAGCTCGCCTGGGGACAATTCTCTCCGAATTGTTGCCGCTTTTGTCTGATGGCGTACACCAACGGGACAGTTTTTCGCAGGAATTGATTTTATTTTTCATCAGAAAGGCATATACGCAAAAACGTCCAACCCGTAACAGGCTGGACGTTTTCCAGTATGGAGCATAGCGGGTTCGAACCGCTGACCTCTTGCATGCCATGCAAGCGCTCTCCCGGCTGAGCTAATGCCCCGTGATATAAAGTTGGGAATGGAGCATAGCGGATTCGAACCGCCGACCTCTACAATGCGAATGTAGCGCTCTCCCAACTGAGCTAATGCCCCGTTTTGTCATGATCACCGTTTTTCATCAGCGACAATGTTATTATACAATGCGAAAAACGATCGTGCAACTATTTTTTTAAAAAAATATTTTCCCGTTTGCCGCCTTGTTTTTCCGCATTGAGGCCGGGGAATACTATTGGAGATACCAAAAAAGGAAGTGGACGGTATGTTTCATTTATTTTATTACCGTTTTTTACGCTGGCCGATCATTGTCCGGATATTGAACTTGGCCCTTGCTGTGATCTTTGCATTCGGGCTGGCTATCCATTTTGTCGAGCCGAAAACTTTCCCGACGGTTTTTGACGGTATTTGGTGGGCCGTTATCACGACGGCAACGGTCGGTTACGGGGATTTGTACCCGGTCACTTTGGCGGGCCGGCTGATCGGCATCATCCTCATTTTATCGGGTGCCGGCATACTGTCTGCCTATTTCGTGGCGCTGGCCGGTGCAACGGCTACACGGCAAAACGCTTTTTTGGAAGGAAAAGCGGCGTTTACGGGAGGGAAACAAATGGTCATTATCGGCTGGAACGAACGCGCCAGAAAAGTGATCGGGCAGCTCATGGAATTAAAAGAGCGGCAGCCCGTTGTATTGGTGGATGAAACACTTGAATCCAACCCTTACCCTTATGACAATGTTTATTTTATAAAAGGAAAGCCGTATCAGGACGAGACGCTGAAAAAAGCAAATGTCAAGGCAGCGAAGGCGGTGCTGATCACGTCCGACCAGCATAAAACGGAGACGGAAGCAGACATGGGCGCAGTCCTGACACTGCTTGCCGTCAAAGGCTTGAATCCGGATGCATATTGTATTGTGGAGATCCAGACAGCCGACCAGGTTGTAAATGCCAAGCGGGCGGGCGCGGATGAAGTGATCCAGGCAAATACACAGGCAAGCTTTGTCATGCTGAACAGCCTGATTTCAAACGGAATGTCCGATACGCTTTTGTCGTTATTGAACCAGCAGGAAAAAAATCACCTTGACTTTATTCCGGTGAAGCCGAAGTGGCGAAACTTGACGGTAAAAGATTTGAGCCGGCAGCTGCAAAAAGAGCGGAAAATTTTAATCGGCATCCAATCGGGGGATGACACCATGATCAATCCGCCCTTGGATTATACCATTACGGATGAAGAGCATTTGTTTGTCGTTTTGGAAAAAGACAAGTAACAATGCAAATGCAGAATCCCCTTTTGATCAGCCGAAAGTTTTGGCTTACAGTCGATCCTTGGCGCTTTCCTCAAATGAAAAAAAGCAGGGCTGCCCATTGCCCTGCTTTTTTCTGCATTATTTCAAACGTTTTTCGAGTGCTGCTTTTAAATCTTCATAGCCCGGTTTGCCGAGGAGTGCGAACATGTTTTTCTTGTATGCTTCAACACCAGGCTGGTCAAACGGATTGACGCCATTTAAATAGCCGCTTACCGCGCAGGCTTTTTCAAAGAAGTAAACGAGGTAGCCAAATGTGTAGGCATCGGTTTTCGGAATCGAGACGACCAGGTTCGGTACGCCGCCGTCTGTATGGGCAAGCAATGTGCCTTCAAATGCTTTGTTATTCACAAAGTCAACGGTGCGGCCGGCCAGGTAGTTCAAACCGTCCAAATCGTTTTCTTCTTTTTCAATTGTCAGTTCTTCCCGCGCCTGCTCGACTTTTACGACCGTTTCAAACAAATCGCGACGGCCTTCCTGTACATACTGGCCAAGGGAATGCAAGTCGGTCGAGAAGTTTGCGGAAGAAGGATAGATGCCTTTTTGGTCTTTCCCTTCACTTTCACCGAATAATTGTTTCCACCATTCAGAGAAATATTGCAGTCCCGGTTCGTAGTTAATCAACATTTCGATCGTTTTGCCTTTGCGGTACAGAATATTGCGGACAGCCGCATATTGATAGGCAATGTTTTCCGCTACTTCAGGGTTTGAGAAATCATCAACGGCTTTTGCTGCTCCGTCCATCATCGCTTGGATATCAACGCCGCTTACTGCGATCGGAAGCAGACCGACAGGCGTTAACACAGAGTAACGGCCGCCGACATCATCCGGAATCACGAATGTTTCGTAGCCTTCCGCATCAGCCAGCGTTTTCAATGCCCCTTTTGCGCGGTCTGTTGTCGCATAGACGCGGCCTTTTGCTTCTTTTTCGCCGTATTTTTCAATGAGCAGTTTGTTGAAAATACGGAAAGCAATCGCCGGTTCTGTCGTTGTTCCAGATTTGGAAATGACATTGATGGAGAAATCTTTTCCTTCCAGAACGTCCATTAAATCTTTCATATAGGTGGAGCTGATGCTGTTGCCGACGAAGAAAATTTGCGGGTTTTTGCGTTTTTCCTTCGGCAGCACGTTCATAAAGCTGTGGTTGAGCATTTCAATGGCAGCACGGGCACCGAGATAAGAACCGCCGATCCCGATCACAAGTAGCACGTCGGAATCATTTTGGATTTTTGCTGCTGCTTTTTGGATACGGGCGAATTCCTCTTTGTCATAGTCTTTCGGCAATGTCAGCCAGCCGGTAAAATCATTGCCGACACCGGTTTTTTCATGTAAAAGTTTGTGGGCCAATCGAATCGGTTCGCTTAAGTATGTAATTTCATGTTCGTTAAAAAACGCGAGCGCTTTTGAATAATCAAACTGAATATGCGTCATTGTCCAGATCCTCCTGTTATCGATTTACCATCTCCACTTTACCGAATCTTTACCCTTTTCGCAAGGAATGTAACGAATTTCTCACATTTCCTGCATGCATAATGTTTGCAGATTCTTGCCATGCTATTCCTGTACATTGAACAAGGAGGTAGAGAAATGAGCATTGTACAAAGAATTGCGTTAATTTTCACGATTATTGGCGCGATCAATTGGGGCCTTATCGGTTTTTTCAACTTTGATCTGGTAGCGGCCATTTTTGGCGACAATTCCGCGATCTCCCGGGTCATTTATGGCATTGTCGGCATTTGCGGCCTGATTAACCTCGGCCTGCTTTTCAAACCGGATGCCGAAGTGGAGCGGTCCACCCAGGCAAAACCGACGAGATAAGAGATACAGCCTTGGGAAACCGTGTTTTCATTGTAACAAAGGCAGTGCAGCATGCCTGCCTTTTTTTGTGTTTTTTTATCTTATTTTCCTTTACGCCCGCTTCTTTTTTCATTTAAAATGAAGCTATAAAGATGAGCGGGGAAGTGTGCAGCTTGGAAATTCAAATTGTTCAGAAACATGCATTTAACGCAGTCGGGAGCAAATGGACCGGTACCTTCGAACAGGCAGCAAACGGGGAGATCAAAAGATTTTTCCATCAATTTAAGCAAAAAATGGGGAAAATCCGTCATTGCACGGATCCCAGTGTTGTGATCGGGCTTTCCTACCACTCGCAGGATGATGAAGGTTTGTTTTCCTTTTATCTTGTCCGTGAAGTGGCCTACATAGAAGCGGTTCCGGAAGGCATGACAGCTCTGACTGTTCCTTCCTATACATTTGCGGCTGCGAAATATAAAGGCGAAGACGTGCAAAAAGCGTATGCCGAGTTGTATAAATGGATCAGGAAAAACGGCTACACCGTCTTTCAGGGGCAGCTTGAGCATCGTGAAGATTATCCGACATCATACGAACCTTTAATCGATGAACCCGAATTGACCCTTTATATCCCGCTATATATCGAATAATACACGGGTGAGTTTTCCCGCGTTAGGCAAACGATTCTGCATGGCACATGGTTTCAGACAGATGCAACTGGTAAAGCGCATTCAGCATACGATATAAAATGAACTTAAATTTTTCGCGTCAAAATCAACCGACATTGCTTCTTGCAACACATGTAGTCATGTTTCGTTCAACTAAAAAGAAGAACAGTGCAGGATCATCATGGGTTTCAAAATTGATTTAAATAATAGGTGGAGGTGGGTTCTATGCTTAAAAAAAGAACGGATTTTGAAAACGTTAAAGATTATGCCCAATACACGGAATCTGTGGAATTTCTTTCACAATATTCCTTTAAAGGAAAAAGTTTGAGATTTATGATATGGTCCTCGATGTGAAAGGGGAGGAAAAAGCAGCTACTGATGTTTATGCTAAATTGCATAAACATGGAGATAACGGTGATTTTTCTGGCTTCGTTTTCAACATTGGTATACAGAATTGGGAGGAACAAAACGAACCTGACTGGGACATTCCAGATGACTTTATTCCTCTCCAAAGAAATGATGGCGATGGAAACTAACATGAAAAAATATATCGATGTTTATACCTAATAGGGACCCGCTTGACGAAAGGGACGAAAATCAGCCAATTGGTCTAACGGTGACCTGTGCGTACAAGCGATCTGCATCACGCTTTTCATGCGGCGGCGCTGACAAGTTTTCCGTTATTGGCCATTCTTCCCGCTTCATGCTGTGTGACAGTAGCGGGATTTTCGGCCTGATCTTGGCGGCACGGCACTATGATCCGTAAACTGAATGGTCCGCGCAGACTGCGGTATGCCCGGCTTTTTTCGGATAAAAAAATCCGGACAATCTATATGCCCGGAATCGCCCGATTATTTTTTAATCAAATCTTCACGTTTTGATTTTTCAATCCATTCTTTTAACTTATCGCGCAGCGTGTTGAAACCTTCTCCGGACTCTTCGGCGGCTTTCACGGCACCTTGGCGCCGGCGCGGTTTCCTTGTGTCTTGATGCGGCGCTTCTTCCGTTGCTTTCATGGAAAGACTGATTTTGCCGCTTTCTTCGTCTACCGACAACACTTTTACTTTGACTTCATCCCCGATGTGGACATAATCGTGAATATCTTTGACATACCCGTGTTTAATTTCGGAAATATGGACAAGGCCTTGTGTCTCTTCATCAAGCGCTACAAACGCGCCGAACGGCTTAATTCCGGTCACTTTTCCGGTGTATACATTTCCTGCTTCATAATTTGACATGAAAACACTCCTAGTATTGTTTTTTCCTGTTATACGCAATAAAATATTATATCATAGTCACGAGTGCATGTCATTCCCCAAATATTTTTCAGGCCTGGCCCCGGCAGGCACCCGGAACCTTTATTTATCATTTTTATCGTGCCCGTGTTTAAAAAAGTTCAAAAAATTGCTTCAGCCTGCCACCCGCCCATATGCTACAATAAAATAAAGAAATGAATATGGAAAGGAAGTATTTTTATTTAAAATAATCGTTAAGGGAGGGCGTCTCATGAATAGCTTTGGCGAGAAGTTGAAATTTTACCGTGAATTAAACGGGATGAGCATCGAAGAACTGGCCGTGAAAGCCCGGATTGGCAAACATACACTCGAACAGTACGAAACCGGGGAACAAATTCCGACCACACAGACAATATTAAAACTCTCCACTGTTCTTGATGTAGCCGCTTCCGTATTTTTGGAAGCGCTCGGAAAAAAATAATTTTATAAGAGGTTTAAATTTCATTCACAACGGCTATCCTAATACTACAATGCTTTCCTTAGTGAGGGCGACTTTCGGGAAGCCGCACTATCATAAGTATTCCCCCTTTTTTTATTTTTGCGGGTCCGGTTTTCCGGCCCCGTTTTTTGTATGCTGTAAAGAGAAAAAACAGCGCCTCGTTTAGAGCGCTGTTTTCCTGTTTTTTGGATTCGCTTTTTATCCTTTCAGCCAGAATGCACGGGCGGCCGCTGCAAACAGACTTCCTTACCGTTTTGGAAATTCCCTTGTATATTGGACCGTTTTTCCAGCGCGGTACCGGCTTCAAGTGTTCGCTTCGGGAACTTCTACGGGCGGCCGCTGCAAACAGCCTTCCTTATCTTTTTGGAAATCCTCTTGTATATTGGACCGGAATACCTGCGTCTTTGCGGAGCACGATACCGGCTTCGAGCGCCCAGTACGGGTTGCGCAGCATGCCTCTGCCGACCGCAACAAGATCTGCTTCTTCGTTTCCGATTACCGCATTGGCAAGAACCGGGTCTTCCAGCCGGCCGACAGCAATGACCGGAACGTTTAAAGCCTCTTTGATCCGGCGTGCAAGCGGCACCTGGTAAGCAGCGTGCGTCCCCGGGCGCCCGTCTGCACCGATAGGGCCCTCGCCTCCGGAACTGATATGAAACAGGTCAACACCCGCTTCCTTATACGCCTTCGAAAATGCAATGCTTTCTTCAATGCCATACCCGCCATCGACATATTCACGGGCTGAAATGCGCATAATAAGCGGCATGTCAGCAGGCATTTCTTTTTTGGCAGCGGCGATGACTTCTTTTCCGAATAATGCCAAATCCTGTCCGTATTCATCTGACCGTTTGTTTGTATAGCGCGACTGGAATTCATGGATCAGATAACCGTGTGCGCCGTGCAATTCGATCGTGTCAAAACCGGCCTGGACAGCGCGGCGGACAGATTCGCCAAATTTGCGGACGATTTCTTTGATTTCTTCCTTCGTTAATGCCTTTGGTGTTTTTGCATGGTCATCAAAAGGGATGGGGGAAGGGGCAACCGGTTGTTTTGCATCCTGTGCTTTTCTGCCGGCATGTCCGATTTGAATCCCGACTTTGGCGCCGTACTGGTGGCACGCTTCCACAATTTTGGCAAGCGGGGCGATCTGTTCATCAGACCATAAGCCGAGATCGTTGTCGGTAATTCTGCCGTCCGGCTCCACATCGGTCATCTCAATAATGATCAGGCCGGCACCCCCGATGGCACGGCTGACGTAATGGACATAATGCCAGTCAGTGGCAACGCCATCTTTTTTCTCAACGGAGTATTGGCACATAGGAGGCATGACAATACGGTTTTTCACTTCAAGCGATTTCAGCTTGTACGGGGTAAATAAATCATTCATTGCAAAACCACTCCTTACGCCTGATATTTTTGCACCTGAACCGCTATGTAAATGGCGGAAAAGTTCGTTCCAAATATAACAAACCGGTGTTCCAACCGTCAAAACTTGCGCTCACAGTCCTTGTGCGTGCAAAATTCTGCCTGATTGTGTTAAAATCCTCATACACTTACATATCTAAGCGAAAGAAGGAATGAAGGATGGCTCAAACGATTCCAAAATTAACATTCAATAACGGCGTTGAAATCCCGCAACTCGGCCTCGGCGTTTTTCTTGTAAAAGAAGAAAATGAGTTGAAAAACGCTGTGAAAGCCGCGCTGGAAACCGGCTACCGCCATATTGATACTGCGATGATTTACGGGAATGAAACATATGTCGGCGATGCAATCCGGGAAAGCGGCGTAGACCGGAAAGAAATCTTCATTACGTCGAAAGTGTGGAACTACGACCACGGCTATGAAGAAACAAAAGCCGCTTTCCAGGCGAGCCTCGACCGTCTTGGCACCGATTATTTGGATCTTTACTTGATCCACTGGCCGTCACCGAAATATATTGAAACATGGAAAGCAATGGAAGAACTTTACCATGAAGGCAAAGTAAAAGCGATCGGCGTATCGAATTTCCAAATCCACCATTTGGAAGATTTGCTGGCCCATAGCGAAGTGGTGCCGGTGATCAACCAAATTGAGACACATCCGGAATTTCCGCAAAATGAACTGCATGCATTTCTGAAACAGCATCATATTTTACATGAAGCATGGGGCCCGCTCGGCCAGGGCAAAACAAACCTGCTTGAGCAGCCTGTTTTGGTTGAGCTTGGGAAAAAATACGGCAAAACCCCGGCGCAAATTGTGCTGCGCTGGCACGTGGAACGAGGCATTGTCGTCATTCCAAAATCGGTGACCCCGAGCCGGATTAAAGAAAACAGCGAGATTTTCGATTTCTCGTTAACCCCGGAAGACATGAAAAAAATCGCTTCTTTGAACACCGGGAAACGGTACGGAAGGAATCCGGATGACGAAGAATTTTTAGCACAAACTTCCGTAAGGCCGGAATAAAGACGGGCAGCTGTTCTCTGGGCAGCTGCTTTTTTAATTGCTTTTCCGGAAATGATACCGGTTTCTCCCGGAGCGCCTCCCATCGCCAATTTCTTGCGGCTTTCCGGCGATTGATTGATTTTTCCAGAGATCCCCTTTGGTTTTGCTGTACTTTTCATGCCGGCTGCTTTTTTTCCAGCGAATGCGAAGCCACCATGGGAGGTTCATGCCCGCCGTTTCGCGGGGGGCTGTGCCTGTTGTTTTGGATCTTTTCGCCTGAACCCGCTGGTTTAAATTTTACGCTGGTTTTTCTCTGCCCCAAGGCAGCAAGATCAATCATCAAAATGGACGCATTTTCCAGCCATTGGTATACTGATTACAAAATACGAAAGGAGCGATAGAAATTGTCCATTTCCATTCCTGAAATCAAACTGAACGACGGGATGACCGTTCCGGCCGTCGGATTCGGCACATACAAACTGAACGGGGCGGCAGGCGTCCAGGTGATCGTAAGCGCCATTGATGCGGGTTACCGCCTGATTGATTCGGCATTTAATTATGAAAACGAAGGAGCGGTCGGCGAAGCGGTCCGGCGCTCTTCCGTTCCGCGTGAACAGCTGCGCATCACTTCGAAACTCCCGGGGCGGCACCATGCTTATAAAGAAGCGGTCCAGACCATTCAGGAATCATTGTACAGGTCCGGCCTCGATTACTTTGACCTTTACCTCATCCACTGGCCGAACCCAAGCAAAGATTTATATGTGGAAGCGTGGCAGGCGCTTGTCGATGCGCAAAAATGGGGGCTTGTCCGCTCGATCGGCGTTTCCAACTTTTTGCCGGAGCATTTGCAACGGATCATAAAAGAAACCGGGGTTGCGCCGAGCATAAACCAGGTGGAACTTCACCCTTATTTCGCACAGGAGGAGCAGCGCGCCTGGCATGAAGAACACGGAATTGTAACGGAATCATGGAGCCCGCTTGGAAGAGCGAACCATCTGCTTGAAGATCCGGCGATTCAAAAAATTGCTGCGGCCCATCAGAAATCCGTTCCGCAAGTGATTTTGCGCTGGCATACACAGCTTGGCGCCATTCCGCTCCCGAAATCGGCTTCCCCGGAAAGGCAGCTGGAAAACTTGTCCATCTTTGATTTTTCGCTTTCTGAAGAAGAGATGCGCACCATATCCGGATTAAGCCACCCGGACGGCAGGACTTTTGGGCAGGATCCGGCAACCTATGAAGAATTTTAAACCCATGTAAAAAAGGGGCTGCCCCAAAAACCGTTAAACGGCTGATGGGAGCCCCCTTTTTTGATACAAGCGTTTATGAATTTCCGTCACTATGCCCACAAGAGCTTCATGAATTTTATGAGCCAAATAAAGGGGCTTTAGGGACAGCCCCTTTATCTAAAACAGTAACCGGCCCGTATAGAAGCCGTCCCGGCCATTAATAAACGATGACCGGTTCATTCTGTTCCAGGTTGTCATAGACGGTTTTCATGACACTTGGCGGCGTGTTCACACATCCGCCGGAGCCGTGGTGGAGATAGGCGTCCATGGCCCAGTTCTTCCGCCAGCCCGCATCATGGAAACCAACACCGCCGAGCGTGAAAGGTGCCCAATATTTTACCTTGACGGAATAATTCGGGTTGCCCGCTTCACTGCCCTCCAGTACAGACGGGGACTCTTTGTATTCGATATACCAGACCCCTTTTGGCGTATCTTCATTTGTGTCATGCCTTCCCGTTACAACCCGGGTTGTGACTTTCAGCTTGCCATCCTTATAAATCCAGATGCGCTGGTCGGAAATCGACACTTCCGCATACGTATCGCCAATCCCGTTTTCGGCCAGGACATGGTAGCCGACGCCGATCGTGCTGTACCCTTCGCCGTAAATATTGTAGGCCTTGACGGTGTCCTTGCCGTTTTGGAAGGCGTCCGCAATCCGTTTCGCTTCCGCTTTCGTATCGATCGCCCAGCCATACGACTGGCCTTTTACGGAAATGACGGAGCCCGCATGCGTTTTGAAACTGAAGTTTTTATGGAGCGTCGATTTCTCCTTGTTCAACTCTTCCAGCCGCGACTGGATGCCGGACGGGTCAATTGCCAGTTTCATATCTTTGGAGACGGATGCATTTTGAATCAGTTCGCTTGCCTTGAACGGGTATTTCTTTTCCTGCAGGAGATAGTTGACTGTCTTGTTTGAGAGTTCTTCAAGCTTTTGCTTTTCCTGCTTTACAATCCTGCTGTTTTCCCGGACCGGCTGAAGTTTTACCGGGCGCAAATGAATTTCACTGTTGTATTTTTGCTTGTCATATGCCTTTAACATGGCGGAAATGTCGTATTGATTGCCGTTTTTGCTTTTCGATACGCCGATTTTTCCGTCCTTCATATAAGCCTGTGCATCTTTTGGCGCCTGCAGATTTTTATTTTGCTGTTCCAGTTTTTTGGAAACTTCCTGCTTCAGTGTCACATTGCGGTAGTGGTCCGTCCGCCCCGGCATGATCATATAATCTTTCTCTTTAAAAGACGGAATCCATGTGCGCTGGGTTTTGAAAACGCGTTTAACCTTCGCCATATCGCCGTCTGTAAAACGGACCTTTGTATCTTTTCCGTCCACCAAAACTTTGTTTCCGACATAAACTTTATTTGTTAATGTCATAGACTTTAATTTTTTCATCGCCTGTTCAGTGGTCATGCCGCCGACTTTGACGCTGTTGATTTTGACATGCGGGTTAAAACGGGTAGCCTGGTAATAGCCGGCACCGCCTAAAAGAATGATGACAACTGCCGCAATGATGCCAATGAGAAGACTTTTCTTCCTGGTTATGGCCGATCACCCCAATAAAATAGTTTATGTTACAAAAAGATTACATCATTTACATATAAGATATATGAATCCGCCCGGTTATACAAGCCATTTATTTCATTTCATCCAACGTTCACAACTCATCGGGGGAAGCAACATGACACCCTTTCCTGCCTTTTTACCGGAAACGCCGGGCATCTGCCGCCTATAAAAAAAGAAACGCTAATCCGAATGTAGAAAGCGATTTTTCTTCATGATTTCTTCTTCCAGTTTTTTTGCCTGCTTTACCTGCTTTTCATTGATTTTCCGGAAAATGAAAAACACGAGTACCGCAAGCAGCACAAAAAATGAAAGTGAAATCAAAGCCGGGATATAATACTTTTTCTCCTGCGGAAATTGAACCAGAAATCCGATGAGGTATGGAAACAATGGCATCTCCCCCTTTTAATCGATTATAACAGCCGAAAGCCACAAAGAAAACGGATACAGCACCGCATTTTTCATGCGGTGCTGGTGGCCAGGTTTCCGGAAAGAGCTGCAGGGAAGGCCGGCAATAGCATCAACGATTAACGGATGGTGATTTTTTCAATGATGACATCGTGCACCGGTTTATCCTGCAGGCCTGTACGGACACCGGCGATTTCATCGACAACCTCCATGCCTTCAATGACCTGGCCAAATACGGTATGGCGGAAATCAAGCCACGGGGTCCCGCCTTTTTCCATATAAGTTTCCACGACTTCAGCCGGGTAACCCGCCTGTTCCATCTGCCCTTTCATGCCGGGATCGACCGTTTTGCTTTGGACGATGAAAAACTGGCTGCCGTTTGTGTTCGGGCCGGCGTTGGCCATGGACAAGGCGCCGCGGAAATTGAAAAGCCGCTCTGAAAATTCGTCTTCGAACGGGGCGCCGTAGATGCTTTCGCCGCCGGTCCCGTTTCCGCTCGGGTCCCCGCCCTGGATCATGAACCCGTCGATCACACGGTGGAACGTCAAGCCGTCATAGTAACCGTTTTTGCTGTGCGTGACAAAATTTTCGACCGTTTTCGGCGCAAAGGCCGGAAACAGCTTGATCGTGATGGTGCCCATATTTGTCTGCATGTCTGCAACCGTTTCGTTTTCATGCACTTCCGCTTGAAGCTGCGGATACATTGTTTCTTCTGCCATATGTTTGAAACCTCCATTTGTTTCACTATTCTTGTCTACTTTACTAAAATCCGGGCAAAAAGTCCAAACGTTTTCTTTTGCTTCTTTTCGGCTTTTTCACCATAATGGTAGTAAAAGCGCAAGGGGGAATCGGTTTGGAAGTTGGCGATAAGATTGTGACAACGAAAAAAACCGGGAAATATATTGGCGAAATTACGCAAGTGTTTCCCGACCATTATGTATTTAAGGTGCTGGCCGTGTTAAAGCATCCCGCCCAGGGGGATTTGCACCACCCGAATGAAGGGGATGTGCCGTTTTTTCACGAGCGGAAAGCTTTGGCCTTCCGGGAACAGGCGAATATTCCGCGAAAAACGGCAAAACCGTACAACGGCGAGATTCCGGATTATGACGCGTCACTGAAAACCGCTGTCTGCGAACTGATGGAAAAGCTTGAAAAAGAGGACACACTTTACAGCCGGAAAAGCATCGCCGCGTTAAAAAGTTTGATGAAAGAATATGGCATATCACCCGTTGGATGATTTTCCCAGCGGGTTTTCTGATGGCAGGGGCAATGATACTGTTAGGGAAAACGTGATATCCCCTTTTTTCTGCGGCAAAAAGGGAATCGAGGAATGCTTCTTTTTACTTCCTTCCTGTAAGCCGCGCGTAAATATCCAGTGCCAAATGCCGATGCCCAAATCCGTGGATCCGGATTTTGCCTTCCATGTTCTGATATACCAGCCTTAAATCAGCCGGATGCCTTTGTATTCGTTTACTTTGAAAATGATAGGATATCCTCCTTCATCATTCCCTTTCAAACACGATCCAACATTTCTCTGCCGTTTTACTTGATAAATTGCGCGTACATGGCCCGGCCGAAACTGTTTGTGGCAAAACGGGCGGGATCCAAACTTTTCCAAAATGGGGTTCGGATTTCAAACATATACTAGATGTGCGGGCCGTCCTATACAAAAGTGCGTTTCAAGCATACGATGCAAGGGTAAAGTTCCTCCGTCAAAAAACGGACACCTTTTTTACAAGCCGGTTTTGTTGAAGTTTCGGTGATAAGTTTTATAATAATATTTAGGTCAACGAAATATTTACTCTATATACTTTTATCTTTTTTTATTGCGCAAGGAGGCGATTTTCTCATCTGATGAGCCAGGAAAAACGCAATTTGTATATTATGTTCGTCTGTAACTTTTTAGTAGGTGCCAGCTTAACGATGATCGTTCCGTTTTTATCGTTATATATTCAAACATTCGGCCACTTCAGCGACAGCTATGTCCAGCGCTGGGCCGGATATATTTTTGGCGTGACCTTTCTGGTTGCTTTTTTTATGTCGCCAATCTGGGGGCGCATCGGCGACAAATACGGCTTTAAACCGACGCTTATTATTACCGGGTTCGGCATTGCCGCGAGCCTGTTGTTTATGGGGCTTGCGGACAATGTCGCCACTTTATTTTTGACCCGGATTTTCATGGGGATCGTGACCGGGTTTATCCCGACTTCCATGGCGCTCATTTCCAAGCAGACCTCGAAGGAGGAAGCCGGCAAGGTGCTCGGCACTTTGCAAATGGGCAATGTTTCCGGAAACTTATTCGGGCCGCTGATTGGCGGATCGATTGCGGACAATTTTGGTTTTAAATACACTTTTATGATTACAGCCGTTGCCATTTCGATTGCCGCGCTTGGCGTTGTTTTCGGCATTAAAGAAAAACGTGCCGATCCTGCCCGGCGAAAAGGGAAACCTGTTTCTCCCCTCGCTGTTGTGAAACAAATTGTCAGCCGCCGGATTTTGATTACTGTTATGGTGATTGCACTCTTGATCCAAATGGCGAACTTTTGTGTTCAGCCGCTTTTGGCACTGTATGTCAGCCATTTGACAAGTTCAGGCAATATTGCATTTTTATCTGGGCTTGCTTTTTCCGCCACCGGCTTCGGCAACCTGCTTTTGGCAAGGCAGTGGGGCATGCTTGGCGATAAATACGGGCATGCAAGGATTCTTTTGATTTTGCTTGTGCTTGCCTGTGCCTTCATGGTGCCGCAAGCTCTCGTAAGCCATTTATGGCAACTGATTATTTTGCGGTTTTTGTTCGGCATGGTGATCGGCGGGATGAACCCGAGCATTGTGGCGTTTATCCGCCTCGAAACGCCGCTCAGCATGCAAGGCGAAGTGCTCGGTTATAACCAAAGTTTCCGGTTTCTCGGGAATGTAACAGGGCCGCTGATTGGCGGTTACGTATCCGTCATCTCTGGCATTTCATCTGTGTTTTATGTAACCGGAGTTTTGTTCCTGTTCGCATTTGCGCTCCTTCTTTACAGTGTAAAATCAGAACAGCGCCGCACCGTCCGGGAAAGCTAAAACGGCAAGATACCAGTTTGGTGGTATCTTGCCGTTTTTACTTTTTCTTGCCGGGCCGTGAAACTTTTAGCTTTTTTTCGGTACGACCGCAATCGTACAGCGCGACAGGCAAATTAAGTTTTCGTCTTCGTCTTTGATTTTGATCTCCCAAACCTGGGTACTTTTGCCCCGGTGCACGGCTTCGGCAACTGCGGTTACGGTGCCGTTCCGTTTTGAACGGATATGGTTGGCATTGATTTCAAGCCCGAAGCAGACTTCTTTTTCTAAATCGATCAGCATCGCAGCCCCTAGGCTTGCAGCGGTTTCCGCGAGTGCGACGGATGCGCCGCCGTGCAGGTATCCGAGCGGCTGTATCGTTTTTTCATTCACCGGCATGGTCGCCACCACTTTCCCGGGCTCCATTTGGACAAGTTTTATGCCAAGCGCGCCGATCATTGTATGTTCCAGTTCCATCTCTTTCCCCCCGGTCCGGATTGTCCATACATCTTTCAAGCCTTTCTTTCATACTATGTAAAAAATGATGTTTCCCACCTGAGAAAGAAGGTGAGAATATTGTACTACAATCCGTATTATGTTGTTCCTTCCTTTCCATACTATTCCATGCCTTACCGCCAATATCCTGCCGTCCACCCGAAAAAATTTATGGATTCGGCCATACACACGCACGAACTCTTGGCAGATGCACAGCTTTTGCTTAACCGGATTTCCCGCTCTGCGGCTTTTGCCGGACAACTCATGTCTGCCGCACAAAAATCAGATTCAGCTGGTGTCGGCCGCATGCTGGCGGGAACCGCTATCCAGCATATTCCGCGTGTTTTTTATACACCGGACGGCCTTATATTGCAGTTTGTCTGCCAGGCCGCGGGCAACCAGGCACCTTGCTGCGAGCTCCGGTTGAAAATGTGCTGGTCATAACTTGCGGCTTGTCCATTGCCCCGGGATCCTGCCGCCCGAAAAAATAACCCCCGCTTAAAAGCGGGGGTTATTTTTTAATAATACGGAAATGGCGGATATCCTCCGTACGGAACCGGCGGGTATGGCACCGGAGGATATGGGAAATACGGGCGCGGCCTTACCAGTGCGCCGCCAAGCAAGCCGCCGAGAAAACCGCCCAAAAGCGGTCCGGCAAAAAATGGTGAACGTGCCGGGTAATGTGCATGCGGATACATCAAATAACCTCCTCTCCTTCTATTTTTAGTGTATGCATCCCGCCCGTACCGGACTGGGCGTTACGCAGACGCTGGCTTTTGCCTGTTCTTTTTTTTGCGCCGCTCTTTCCATAAAATCAGCAGGAGCGTTACAACCGGAAAAACCACTTGTATAGGGAGGTGAAGCAGAACAGGCACCACTTTGATGCCCTCATCGATATGTTCCGCATATGTTGTGGCAATCATTGCCGATGCGCACAACATAATCAGGCCGAGCGGATAGACCGTTTTCCTATAGCTGCTTACATGGAACAGCTCCGTAAACATAATACAAGCCGCATATAAGTAAATCCCTACTTTGAAAAATCCGCCAACAATTAAAGTCACCATAAAAAGTACATCCAGCCGCTCCAGAAAATGGGCAAGTTGAATTTCCTGAATGGTCGCAAGCAGCGGAAACGGGGATCGCATCATCAAATCCACGCCAAGCACACAAATATTGATCAGCATCGAGATCGCCAAATTTGTGCCGCTTAGCCACATAGCTGACAGCCCGGCTACTTTTACACTTTTTATCTTATCTACAAGCGGAAAAATGGACAAAAACGCAATCGTTTCGCCAAAAGGAATATAAATCGTCTCCTTCCCCATTGTTTTTAGGACAGGCATGGGCCCGTTTTCCAGTACTGGTTTCAAATAATTGAGCTTGACGAGCCCTGATGAAGTAATCAATACGAAACTCGCAATCGCCAGAAAATAAAAGAAGATAAAAAAGATCTCCCCGGTTCTGGCCATCACTTCCATTCCCTTTTTTACTGCATGCATGACGCACAAAGCCAAAATCACCGTGATAATAAACCGCGGTGTTTCCGGATAAAACGATATGATCAGCATTTCTCCAAAGTCGCGCAGCACCCCGGCAGAAAGGTACAGGAAGTAAATGCCCATCGCAAAGCCGAAAAACCAGCCCATACCTTTTCCGTAAATCGCCCGCAACCATTCGACCGGCGAAATGCCAGGATAAAAGGAAAATATTTTGTAATAAACGTAAAACAGGAAAAACCCGACGCTCAGGCCGCTTAAAATTGCAAGCCATGCATCCTGTTTTGCGCCGTTTCCGCTTCCCAGCAAAAGGGCCCTGCCAAGTTCAAACATAAAGATTAACACAAATAATT
The DNA here is from genome assembly GCF_038007245.1 of Weizmannia sp. FSL K6-3076. Classification (NCBI taxonomy): domain Bacteria; kingdom Bacillati; phylum Bacillota; class Bacilli; order Caryophanales; family Bacillaceae; genus Heyndrickxia; species Weizmannia sp. FSL K6-3076. The sequence goes on from NZ_JBBOWU010000001.1 coordinate 2,363,398, forward strand.
GGTACGAGGAAATTTTTGCCTTTTCCATATATCACCAGTCCCTGTTATTTTAAATTTGAATGGAATGGATTTGTCCGTATTCCAGAATTGGCGATGACGACGTTTGCATGCACCTTCACATTTAAATGGGCAAAGCCCTTTTCATTCCAATGGTGCCTTAAACTGTGCCACTCTTTCGGGTACTGGCGGTAAATCATTTCCCCGAAGCCGAACACATCACATTGGTCGTGTTGCATATGGCGAATGCCATGGTTAATTTGCTGCTCCACATTTTTTTCGTATGCTTTTTCAATCCGGGCCATTTCCTTTAAATCCATTACATCAAGCGGTACATTGATTTCTTGCAGCTGGCCCACAAGGCTGATGTGGATATGCATTTCCGGCTTTCCGTTTTTCATGGCCGGTTTCATACCGATAATCGTTTTTCTTACCTGCAGCCCGAGCGCATTTGGATGATGCGCCCAGTCTAAATCAAGCGAAGTCATTTTTGTTTTTTTCAATAGCCATGTAATCGTAAGCGCATCCTGTCCGCCTACCCAGTCAATCAGTTTTCCATGCTTTAGGATCCCGATCCCCCCGCTCGTTAAGTATGCGTCCAGTTCTGTCTGATTCAGGCTTTCCAGCATCTCTCCTTTTTTCTTATCCCCTATCAGCTTGAAGCTTCCTACTACTGCTTCTTTTCCTTCCGTTGTAAGATCATATAGGAGATCTGAAATATCTGTTTTTACCCGCCCGCCGACATCTTCTTGCGCATATTCCAATGTTTTATTGATTTTATTGGTAGGAATACGCTCAATCGGAGTCAGCACTTTAAGGACATCCTCTGCCTTGCCGTTGCGGGCAATCAGAACGGAAGCAGTATTGCGGAATTCTTTATCTCTGTCAAAAATATCAATAATCGGATAAATCCCATTTTCCGCCGTGCTTTTGCCAATCAGGAGAACGCTTGTATGGGAAAAATATAACCTCCTCGACATTTCCCGGCCTGCAGCGAGAAATGCGTCCTCAACCGTTTTGCCTTCCGTTTGGAAGATGGTGACAGTGGGGCCCTGCCCGCCGCTTGTTTGCATGCCGCTTGGAATATTTAAGAAATTGACAATTTGATAGGTCAGCAAATAATTCCCGTTTTCAAGCCGGTCAATGCCGATGGCGCTTACAAAAGCAATATCCGTTAATTCTTTATGGCTCCAGCAGCCTGCCAGCAAAAAAGATGCCGTAAAAAGGGCAACGGCTGTTTTCCATCGTCTTCTTCTCATGGTTGCTCCCCATTTTTCACACTTTTTTGTTTCGGCGGCATCGGCTTCTGGTTTTCTGCCTGGCGGATGATATTTTTCTGGCTGAAGAGACGCGGCCTGGCGCTCATTGACCAAAGCGGCGCCCGGATCACCGTATCACCGGAGTTGGAACGGATGAAAGGGGCAATCGGCGCCATGTAGGGCACACCGAATGACCGCAAGCTGGTCAAATGGACAGCAAGCGTAATCATCCCGATAATGATGCCATAAAAACCAAAAGTGGCCGCCAGAAACGTAAAAACAAAACGGTATAATCTGGCTGAAATGGCAATGAAAAAAGACGGGGTGGCAAAACTGGCAATACCCGTAATCGAGACGGCAATGACCATTGCGGGAGAAACAAGCCCGGCCTGCACTGCCGCCTGCCCGATAACAAGTGCCCCGACAATCGAAACCGTCTGGCCGATTGGGCGCGGCAGACGGAGTCCGGCTTCCCGCAGAATTTCAAATACAATCTCCATCCCAATTGCCTCGACAACAGCCGGAAAAGGAATCGTCTCCCGCTGCGCCGCAAGTGCAAAAACAAGCTGTGTCGGGATGAGTTCCTGATGAAAAGTGGTCACGGCGACATATACAGCAGGCCCAACAAGCGAAATTAAGTAGCTGAGCACCCGCAAAAGGCGGATCGCTGTCGCAATATCAAACCGTGTATAATAGTCATCCGCCGACTGGAAAAATTGGATAAAAACAGCAGGTGCGAGCAAAACGAACGGCGAACCCTCCACAACAATGGCAAAACGGCCTTCCAATAAATTGGCTGCCACGACATCCGGCCTTTCCGAATGGTGCATTGTCGGAAAAATGGTATACGTTTTATCTTCAATGAGCTGTTCAATATAACCCGAATCCAAAATGGCATCGATTTTAATCGTGTTTAACCGTTTACGGGCTTCCTCAAGGACTTTATCGTTTGCGATTCCTTTTATGTACATGAGCGCAACATCGGTCCGGGTCACTTCCCCGATTTTAAAGTTTTCAATCCACAGATTCGGATCTTTAATCCGTTTGCGGATCAATGAGGTGTTGACGCGCAATGATTCAGTAAAACCATCACGCGGCCCGCGTACAGTCACTTCGGTTGCAGGATCTTCAATCGCCCGCTGTTGCCCGCCCCTTGTGCTGATGCTTAATCCGCCGTATACCCCGTCAATCAGTAAAATGGACTGGCCACTCAACAGCTCCGAAAACAAGTCATTCCAATTCATGACCTTTTTTACACCGCCAATTTTAATGACGTGCTTCATGATGCTGTCGAGTATATTTTCACTTCCCAAATACCCGTCGATTTCCGGATTGCCCATCAAGACTTCAAGCAGGTTTTCATTGATCATTTTCGGATCAACCAGGCCATCGACGGAAATAACGGCAGCCGGCAAATCATTGCCGCTTCCAAGCATGATTTGATGGATGACAATGTCGGAACTGTTCCCGGTTGTTTTTTTCAACTGCCCGAGGCGCGTTTTTAAATCGGTGCCCATGGTCAAAAACGGGATATCCGTTACAGTCCCGCTCGTATCGTCTCCGCGCACAGGTGTTTTCTGCACGTCCCTGCTTTTCTTTGCACTTTTGTTTTCCTTTTTTGCAGCGTTTCTCTGCTTTTTCCACCAATATGGCATACCCATCCTCCTTTTCGCCCGTGCATGGCTGTTTGTAACGGAGCGCAAACTACTGATGAAGATATCTTGTTGTTAGTATGTTTCGATTCGAAAAAAATATGAAAGGAATTGGCACGCATGAAAATCGCTTTTTTAACCGGCATTGCCGCACTGGTCCTCTATGCCTTCATTGCCGGAATCGATTTTTATATGACAAGGGACTTTATGGGATCTGTCCATCATCCGATCGGCATCCTCGATACCTTTTATGGTTTCGAAAAAGGCGTACTCCTGATATGCATCATGGTGCTTATTTTTAAAATAGCAATCGAGGTGTTGAAACAGAAAGGACGGACACAAAAATAAGGCAAAGAAGAGCGTAGTGCTCTTTTTTGCCTTATTTTTGATTTCAGCTTTTTAGCGGAAGGCCGGGCAAGATCCGGCCTGCACCATTTGCCGTTTCGTCTTCATTCGCGTGTATCTGCAGGCAACCGGAGGGCGCTCCTTCGTTACAGCGCTTCATTAAAACTGCGGTCGTGGGGGCGCACGCCTTTCAGCACATTCATTTCGCTTGGAGTAGCGCGCCCCCCTTTAATCCTGTTCTGCCATCTTCTCAGCCAGCAAGGCCAGTGTCCGTACCATTACGCCGGTTGCACCGGCCGGGCCAAGATCGGTTTCTTTCCCTGTTATGGCGGTTCCTGTAATCTCCAGATGGGCCCACGAGGTGTCTTCCACAAACGCCCCGATAAAAGCCCCGTTCACCATCACGCCGCCCTCTCTGCCTGGCGAACCGTTCAAGTCGGCGATCTTGCTGCTTCGTGCGTTTTCTTTGTCCGCTTCCGTTACCGGGAGGCGCCAGATGAATTCTCCTGCTTCTTTTGCGGATTCCAGCACCCGTTCAAAAAAAACATCGCAATTGGCGACAGCGCCCGTTTTATCGCGGCCGAGCGCCGGGATCACACCCGTTGTCAAGGTTGCAACATCCACAATTTGGCTGGCACCATATTGTTTCGCATACGTTACGGCATCAGCGAGCATCAGCAAGCCGGTGGCGCCGGTATCCCGCACTTCAATCGTTTTGCCGTTCATGCTCGTGATAACAGCGCCCGTTCCAGTACGCATTTCACCCCGCCCATCGTTTGCCGAGACCACCCGCGGTTTGCACATGGTACCGTTTATGCTGTTATCGGCCACGGGAACGACCGCCACCACGTTTTTTGCCGGTTTCCGTTCCCCGATCACTTCCATGGCGCCCAGAACAGCTGCCGCCCCTGCCATGCCGGTGTTCTCACCTGGTGTGCAACAATCGGCTGCGGCACCGGGTCCGACAAGTGCGAGCACATTGCCCCATTCCCGTTTGCCCGCGTATTTCAGGATGACCAGGATCGGCGGCTCTTTGGATTCCCCCGCCGCAGCCAAAACCGCACCCATTCCAAGCTTCTCCATCTCCATTTTTTCAAGGATTTCCACTTCAAAAGGGTATTTTTTTGCAAGTGATGCGGCATATTCCGCGAGACGGGCCGGCGTCCATATATTCACCGGCATATTGGCAAACGTCCGTGCCGTATTCACGGCTTTGCCATACACGTACCCGCGGTGCAGGGCAGCGCCTGTTGTTTCTTCGGGGGAACCGTTATTTTTACGGTATGTACCCGTTTGAAGATTGGCGTTTTTAACCGGTTGGCCCTCTGTTTTCCCGGCGGCATTAACATGCTCGGCATTCCCCGGCCGGATCTCTGCTTCTTCGGCGGCACTGGAATGGACCGGCGTGGCGTGTTCCGCCGGTTCCGGTTTTTTCCCGGCAGCCTGGATGTAAACCGCTACTTTTTCGAGCTGCACTTCCGGAATATTTGGTTGCCCTTTGTAACCGGCAAACCGGTATGTGGCCATCGGAACGGCTTCGCCAAGCATCTGGGCGGCTTCCTCCCCGCTGATTGCGCCGGCGCAAAACGTATCGAGGAAAACCGCTGCCGTAGGCCATCTCATTTTCCGGATGTGTTTCACTGCTTTTCCAAACATCCTTTTCAAATGTTCTTTTCTAAGTTCTTTCGGGTTGCCAAGCCCGATAAACAAAAGCCGTTTTACTGGCAGTTTCCCGAGGGTGTGAATGACAGAAAGGCTGCCGGCGCGTGCGGACAGATCGCCGGATTTTACCAGTTCCGTCAATGCCCCGCCGAAACGGTTGTCCAGGCCGCCAAGCAAGCCGCCAAACTTTTTAGGAACTTGCTGCAAGCCAATCACAAGGCAGTCTTCCCGGCATTCAAGCGGATCTCCTTTCCCCAGTTCAAACATACAACCACCTCTGTTCCATTATAGCCGCCAGCTTGAAAAAAACGCACAAAAAAAGCGCAACCGGCATTTTGCGCTATTCTTCCGTTTCCGGTCTAATATATTGCTGCCGGAACACTTGCATCGTTTTGTTTTCGTTCAGTTCAGCCAGTTCCTTTTCAGTCAGGGACCCGTCCCCCATTTTAATAATATACACATCAAGCGTCTGTTTTCCCCATTTCTTGTAAACATCCGAAACCGTTTCAAAATACAGATCGAGCCGGTTCCCTTTTATGGCAGATCCTGTATCGGCAACAACACCGAAATCATAGCCCGGGATATAAAGGACCGTCCCGATTGGAAAAATGGATGTATCGGCAGCAATCGTTGAATATAAATCCCGTTTCACTTTCACCCCGGAATAGGTGATGCCGTAGCCGGGATGGTCGGGACTTTTCCCGGTCGATTCGGCCCCTGCCGTATACCCCGTTGCTGTCACTTTCTTTTTCGGGTAATTGCTCCAGTCATAGGCATCAAGGGATGGCTGCGGCTGGCTCGCGGCAATAGCGGCCAATCCTTTTTCCAATGTTGAAGCAGGTGCCGCTTTTGCAGCTGCTGCTTTTATCCCCGAAAGCGCCTGGAAAGTGGAAATCATTGCCCATATGAATAAAATGGCCATCAATAAGCGGATCATCCATTTTTTCATGTTCAATTGGTTTCACTCCTCTTAGGGCTATTGTTTCCCATGCCGTTACAAAATATGCGGGCATATTGGCAAAAAAACGACTGATCCGCCTGCCATTTTTTCGCGACAACTTATTCCGCCCACTCTCTGTTCTGAAAATGGCTCTTCCAAAAAGCGCTGGTTGATGTGCATTTTTTAAACGCTTTATCCGGGAATATTTGTGCCGGCTTTTGCCGGTCCGCCTCCAATTTGAAGGCAAAAAAAAGCTGCCTCAAAGGCAGTTTTAAAACATCCGGTATCCGTTTTTCCGGAGCGCTTTTATCGCAACACCGGCCAAAAGTGCCCCCGCAAGGCCGCTCGATAGCACGAGGGCATCCGATAAATGGATGGAAGCAAGATGCTCCCCAAGTTGCCGGAAAGCCGTCCCGGGATCGGTAAAATACCGGGAAAAAGTAATCCGGTCAATCATCGAAAGCGCAATGACCGGGTAAATGAAACAGAGAATCCAGGTCATCCGCAAAAGCATATTGGCAATAAAACCGATACCGAAAAACAAAACAAGAAAAAGGACCATCGAAATGATCAATACCGGTATACTCATAAGCCCCTCCGCATCCCCGTTATACATCTAGTTTACTGAAAAAACCGAATTTCGTCAAAAATAACGCGATGATATTTTTGCTATATAAAATTAAATTTTCCTTTCTTTAAAACAAGCCTCGTGCCGCCGATCATATACAAGGCACGATCATCCACGACTTTTTTCATAACAGAAGCAGAAGTGCCTTTCAGCTTTTTGCCAAACACAATGCCGATCGCATTGTCTTCCCCAAGGGAGCAAACAGTGCCTTTGTCATGAAAGGTAAAAGCTTCAAGGCTTTCTTCACCGCGGATCTTTTTCAGGAGGTTCCGTGCGCATATTTCTCCATGCTGCATGGCCATCTGTGCTGTTGGCGGGTACGGACGGTTTGTGTCCTTATTGATGATCAACGCACAGTCCCCAATCACAAACACATTCTCATGCCCCGGAACGGTCAAATCCGGATTGACTTTCACTCGGCCGCGCACCGTTTCAAACCCGGACGCATCAATCACGGTATTCCCGCGCACACCCGCGGACCAGATGACAGTTCCTGCCTTGATTTCATATGGCTCTCCGCCTTTTTTGCAGGCCCATACCCCGTCTTTTGTTGCTTTTTTAACCGCCGTACCAATATGGAACTCGACACCTTTGCTTTCCAAATACGAAAGGGCATAATCGACAAGTTCGCGGTCAAATTGCGGGAGGACGACAGGATTGGATTCAATCGAAACGATCCGCACTTTATCCCGCTGGATCCCGTATTCTTTGCAAAGCGCCGGAATCCGGTTCACCAGTTCGCCAAGAAACTCGATGCCGGTAAAACCCGCACCGCCGACTACAATGGTGAGACGGTTGTCATCTTTATCGAGTTCCCTTCGATAGGCATCGAACTGGCGCTCAATATGTTCCCGTATTTTTTGGGCAGCGCTTACATCTGTAATCGAAAAAGTATGCTCTTTCAAGCCTTCGATTCCGAATGTTTCCGCGTTGGATCCAAGTGCAATGACGAGATAATCATATGGTAACACTTCCCCGCCTTTTAACTCAACTGTGTTCGCGTCTTTTTTTATCCGCTTGACTTCCGCCTGCTTAAATTGCACTTTATTCTTATTTAAGACGTTTTGAATCGGGTAGCGGACCCGGTCATGGTGCAATGTGCCGGCGGAAGCTTCATGAAGCCATGTTGTTTCGTAATGGTAATCATTTTTGTTCACAAGTGTGATGTCCGCTTCCCCTTTTACAAGCTGTTTTTGCAGCCGCGTCACGGTCATGAGCCCGCCGTAGCCGGCACCTAGTATCACCACTTTCGGTTTCTCCATTTTTCTCACTTCCATCTCTTTATTTTGGACAGGCCGGTGCCTGTATGACAACATCATCCATTATTTGTGATTTTATTCACGATAATTGACACGTCAAATTTGTCACATGATTTCCATCAAATTGTCACAAAAAATACATATTCTCCACTTCAATCATATGCTTTTTACCCGCTATTTTCAATTGAAAACTGTACTAAAATAATAATAAAAATATTCTAATATATCACATCGCACCACGAAATTTTTCCGGACGCATGAATACCTACCTCCTTGCCTCATAGAGTTTTTTTGCCTGTGCGCCTGTCCCAAAATGTGCTATGATGAAGGAGAATGAAGCGTATTGGAGGGGTTTCGTTGAAGGAAGATCAAACCGTTTATGATATAACCGTTATCGGGGGCGGGCCGACCGGCTTGTTTACAGCATTTTACGCCGGATTACGGAAAATGTCCGTAAAAATCATTGAAAGCCTGCCACAGCTTGGCGGGCAGCTGGCTGCGCTTTACCCTGAAAAGTATATATACGATGTCGCCGGTTTTCCGAAAGTGAAGGCGGCTGATCTTGTAAATCAATTAGAAGAGCAGGCCTCCATGTTCCAGCCGGTGATCTGCACGGGCCAGTCCGCAGAAAAGCTTGAAAAGAATGAAGACGGCATTTTTACGCTAACAACTGATAAAGAAATCCACCATTCCAAAGCGGTCATCATCACTGCCGGTGTTGGTGCATTCCAGCCGCGCCGCCTCGAAGTTGAAAATGCTGCACAATACGAAGGAAAGAATCTGTTTTATTTTGTGAATGATATGGACCAGTTTGCCGGCAAAAGTGTTGCCATCCTTGGCGGCGGCGATTCCGCGGTTGACTGGGCGCTTATGCTGGAACCGGTTGCCGAAAAAGTGACGCTCATCCACCGCCGGGACAAATTTCGTGCCCATGAACGTACGGTGGAACAATTGAAGCAATCGCGCGTTGAGATTAAAACACCGTTTGTCGCGAGCGAAGTGATGGGTGATGGGGAAAATATCTCCCGGCTTATGATTGAAGAAGTAAAAGGCGATGCGAAAGAAGCGCTTGATATTGATGCCCTTATCTGCAATTATGGCTTTATTTCGTCACTCGGCTCGATTAAAAACTGGGGCCTTGAGATTCAAAAAAATTCCATTGTCGTCAACTCCAAAATGGAAACAAATATCCCAGGCGTTTACGCAGCCGGCGATGTTTGCACGTTTGAAGGTAAAGTGAAGTTAATCGTAACGGGGTTCGGGGAAGCCACCACAGCGGTCAGCAACGCGAAAACGTATCTTGACCCGAAAGCCCGCGTCCAGCCGATGCACAGCACTTCGCTGTTTGAATAAGGAAAAATCAAAATCCCGGATGGCTGCCCAACCGGGATTTTTGATTAAATATTGCTCTTATCGCCGCTCCGGACCCATTTCAGGACGGGGGCATTTTTTTGTTTCAGTTCTTTTTTGTTCTCCCATGCACTGCTTTCTGATCCATCCGCTTTGGCGTCTGCCGCATCATCCACGAGCCATTTTTTTGAATTCTTGTCATATTTAAGCGTATATTTGCGGAGGGTCTTGTAGGAATAGTCCTCATAATTTTTTTCTCCCGTATATTTGATCTTTTCGTTATAGGAAACGAGTGCTTCAATTTCCGCTTTCCAGTCTGCATCAAAATGGTTGATGCTCAGTTCATCCATATTTACGACGGAACCCAAATACTGGGAAGTCACTTCTTTACATAATCTTTAATGGCTTCAAACTGCGCCTGTTCAAGTGAAAAGTCTTCCTTAAAAGAATCGGTCGCGTTTGAAAGCTTATTGGCATCCAGTCCGGAAGTCGTATATACGCTTAGATCCTCGTTGAACTTGCGGATCGCCTCCAAAATCCCTTTTTGTACGTTTTCGCTTTTTTGGGCAAGGCGGCTGTCATCAACAATCATGCTGACTTCGGAATTTCCCCATAAATCCTTTTTCTCTTTTTGGAAAAAGGTTCCCAAACTGTTTTTTACCGTTACATTCGTTTGGTAAGTTCCGGGCAAAAGTGGGCCGTAAGTATGACTTTCTTTTTTTTCCGGAACTTTCATATTTCCGATTGACACATTAAGCTGGTCGTTGTCGCTTTGCCCGGTCACTTTTAAGTGGACGGTCTTCACTTTCAGCTTATAGTCGGGGAAAAATCCCCATTTCTTTCCGTCTTGAACGAGGCTGATCTGCTGGTTCGTTTCCGCGTAATTTTCGTCCTTTATTTGGTTATGAATGCCATCTCTTATCACCTGATAACTGTTTGCATTGGTTTTTAAATACCGGATCATGGCCTGAAGGGAAGTATTGTTCACCAATGCATTCGGATTGTCGGCAACAATCAGCCCTTCCAGCTGCTTCGTATCCTTTGTTTTGACCGCATTCTCGAACTTTTCCAGTACCCGGTCAGGTTTTGAAGCCTGGGAGAGCGCGATCCATATAACCGCAAGTACAACAATCACGGCTGCAGCTATGGCAATCAGCCATTTATGTTTCGTGAGTTGCGCCATAGGTTAATACACCTCTCCGCCTGCAAAAGCTTCTTCCAGCTCATTTGTATAGTCATTCTCCTGCCAAACCGTCCATTTTCCGTCTTTTTTCACCATGGAAACTTCTGCCGGGTCTTCAGCTTCTTTTGGTTCCATGGAACTGACAATGGAATCGAATTTGGAGAGGGCATATTTTTTTGCTTTTTCTGAATCGTAATTTTCGCTGTTATCCAAATATTCATCTGCATATTTTTCCACTTTTTCAGAAATATCGTCCATAGAAATGGTGGAATAGGTCAACTTTACGACCGCTTTATTTTTGTAGCTCGCAACGGCTTCCGCATCCAGTTTCGCTTTTTCGGCAGCGGCCGATTTGTAGGCTTCATAATACTTTTTCATATCTGCATCTGATATATCATCGGTAATATTGTCGTTAAAGGCTTTTTTAAAGGTTTTATACGCATCTGTCTGGACAGCTTCCTTATTCTCTGAAACATATTTTTCATAATCGGCATTGTCCTTGTTTAAATAAATGGTGTCTATATATGCCTTTAACGCTTTTGCCTGGTCCTGCAGGGAATCGTACGATTTACTGTATTTTTTGGTATCCAGCGCAAGTTTCAACTCGTCACTGTCATCCCCGCTTTTTTCCGTAAACGGCTGGATGCCCAATGTATATGTTTTGCCTTTTTTTACTTTTACCAGTACGGTCATCTTTTTTTGTATTGCCCGCCCCGATACTGCCGCCGCGTGAAGTGCCCATATCGAGCCGGGTGCTGTATATGTCGTCTTCTATGTTCACTTCTTCGTTGCCATCGTATAATTTAATATTGCTATATGGAGAGATATGGACCGTATCCGAAGACACATTTTTGATCTTTAAGTCAACGGCCAGGAGGTCTTTCTCACCGTCTTCCGAAACATCCGCATCGTCATCCTTCAACAGGGCATAGGACGCGTCTGTAATTGAAGCTTCAATTAACTTGTTTTTATTGGAAGATCCCCCTTCCGCTTCTGCTTTTTTATCTGATTTCCCGCAAGCAGCCAATCCCCATACCAATGCCAGAACAACAAGCAGCACATGCCATTTTTTCACTGCAGTTTCCCCTTTCCAATCTTCATTCTGCAGCTGATAAATCGCAGAATTTCCTTAACTTTTTATCGAACCCGGGGTACGGTTTTTTTATGTATAATGCGGGTAAAGGAATACATAACGCAGCTTCCCCCTCGACATTCCTTTCTCCCCCATTATGCAAGGACCAAGTTCCCTTCCCCTTTTTCCGAAAAATCCGGGCAAATGAGCAGCTAAGGTATATCTACCCTTTTTTCCATGAATAAACATATTTACGAAAAAGTATTTTATTTTTAATGACTTTGTAAAAAGTTGTGGCTTTTTAGCGCAAGGAAGGCGTTTATAAATGCGGATGTACAAACAGCGAAGGAAATTGGCGTGCCCGGACAGGAAGAAAACCGGAAGACAGGCGCTGGCTGGATTTTTTGAAAAGATTTTTGTGAGGCTTGCGAATGAAAGGGACTTTGCCAAAAAGGAGCTTAAATCAATTCAGCAGCGCAAAAGCCCCGCCTGTCATTGGCGGGATATCCTGCGCTGCTGCAATGAAATGGGAACCTTGCTGGCGTATAAATATCCTGTTTTTGCAGCATCACTTTAAATGCTTCAGCATTTTTCCGGTGTGCCGGCTTTTGTTTTAGTTTTAAATGAGGAGCCACATCCGCAGGTGACAATCGCATTCGGATTATCGATCGTGAACCCGCCCCCTAAAAGCGACTGCTTATAATCGATGACCGTGCCGGTTAAAATCGGGGCGCTCTCATGATCGACGAGAATCCGGATGCCGTGCTGTTCGCCGACCGCATCGCCTTCTTTGATTTCGTGGTCAAGCGACAGGCCGTACGACAGGCCGCTGCAGCCCCCGCCGTTTACAGACACACGAAAATATGCGTCCTGCTCATCGTTTTGCTCCATCATGTCTTTAATTTGAAACGCAGCTGCTTCTGTAAGATGAATCACTTCACTCATTTTCCGAACCTCCTTTCCTTGATTATAACCATTTACACCGTGCAAAACAATGATTGCGTATCTCCCGGGCGCCGAGCAGTCTTAAAATGCGGGCTGCTTTATTTTAAAATTGCAGTGCATCTCGAAAAATTCCACAAAGTCGGTGTTGTAAACGTTTTTTAATGAAAAATTTTTAATCGTGCGCTGCAAACGCATTTTCCGGGATATAACCGTACTGCTCCATGACCGCATAAATTTTCTTTAGCCTTGGATTGCCTTCTGCCACCGGCTCGCCTTCAATGACAACAACCGGGTAAAACAGATCTTCATCCATCACTTTTTGCGCAAAAGCACGCACTTTTTGATCATCACCGGGTGCAAAAATATCGATATACTGGATGTCAAACGGCTGGCCCGGGTATTTCCGCGAAAGTGCTGCTTTGAGCCATTCAAATGTATCTTTAGAAGACGGCGCACCGACGCAGCTTGCGCATATTTGCTCCGCCCCGTAAACTTGAATCGTCACTTTTTTCTCCATCAAACCCGCACCTCTTCCGGGGATTTCTTATTCATATTGTACACAACAGCTTGCAAAAAGGAAAACACTATATCCCGTTTTTTTATGATAGATTTTTCTTGTAATCCTGTTTATAATGAGAAGTAAGAAAGGAGCGATCATATGCCTGCAGATACAATTACAGAACAAGTTCAGGAAGTATTGGATAAATTGCGCCCGTTTTTGCTCCGTGATGGCGGCGATTGCGAGCTGATCGACGTGGAAGACGGCATTGTTAAACTCCGCCTTTTAGGGGCATGCGGCAGCTGCCCGAGTTCCACGATCACGTTGAAAGCCGGGATAGAACGCGCATTGTTTGAAGAGGTTCCCGGCGTTATGGAAGTAGAACAGGTTTTTTAACGGGCAGTACGCGGTTTCCTATCAAGGAACCGCTTTTTTACTGGAATAAATTTTACTTGGACGGGATGATTCTCTGGTTATTCACGCATCCGTGCTTGCCTTCACTACGGTCCGGCCCGGCATTCGAAACCTGGCCCGAGATGTGTTTCAAGTGCTTGCTGTCCTTTTCTACAAGGAGCCACATTTTTATTGAATATCTGCATGGTGAATGGTTTTCTGAAATGCTCACCATGCCTGACATCCACACTTGCCTTCACTACGGGCCGGGCTTCATTCGGAAACCTGACCGGAGATGCGTTTTAAACTAGCCGGCCTTTTCTACAAGGAGCCGCTTTTTTATCGGGCTTTGAGCCATGCCACCCTGGGAATATTGTATTTTCTTATCGGAACTTCCGAGAGCTCATAAAATTCAGCCAGAAATGCTTCGTATGCTTCTGCCCCCCGTACAATTTTCCAAAGCTGTTCCTCATGCATTTTTTGTTCTTTTTCGGACCGGGTGAGAAAATAGGTTTCTACACATTCAAAATAGTGAAGGGGAAACAGCAGGCGCGCGAAAATGAGCCGCCACGAAAAAGGCGAAAGCGGCGAAAGCGAAACATATTGCTGCAAAAACGCGCGGACATCAGGGCGGAACGTGTGTGTTTTCTTAAAATACTGCGCGCGGATCCACTCGGCAATATCCCTGCCTGCGTGGTCAAACACCCAGTCAAACGGGTGGTGGATGATAAATTTCCGGCCCCACGTTTCGTTTGAAAACCGTTCATGGCAAATGGTGCCGGCATCTCCCGGGCCAGGCGCCTCATCCATTTCCGTATCGACGACATACTGGATCGCATTTTCACAAAGCCCCATGTAATAGGGAAACGTTTCGGCAAACAGGCGTTCAAACGGGTGGTCGGGGTGCTCTTCTACTGTTCGGTACCATGCCTTTTCCATTTGTTCAAGGCGCATTTCCCAGTAATTTTTCCATTCGCCCATCCGGTTTGTTTCCGTTATCGTGGCGGAAAGCGTGCGGCCGCGCAGGTGGAATTTCGCAAGTTTCCTGCCCGTGCGCATATTTCCGGGCGCTTTTTTATAACGGTTTTCCAGTAAAACATAATCGCTATCCCCGTCTGTTACGAGAAATTTCTTTTCTTTAGATGGATAAAAGGCGGAAGCATAGCGGTCGCCATTCGTCACGAGGTGCCGGGACATTTCATATAATTCAACAAGCACATTTTCTGAAACATTTGTCACGGGAACGAGCGTATAAAGATTACCGTTTGCTTCATAGCGGACCTGTTTTCCGTCAAAAAAAGACTGCCCGGCGTCAATGCCGTAATATTTTTTCAAAATGGCTTGTGCCATCATCTTCCCTCCCCAAAAAATGCATTGCACTTTCTACATTATATGTGAAGGAACGTGTATTCTTGCTTGATCTCATAAAATCCATTAGAATGATCATGCTAAAGAAAATGTCGAATAATTGAGGTGAGAACATGGAAAACAAGAAAAATATGGATGTGTCAGAACAAATTGCAAGGCAGCGGCTGAAAGAACGGGGCGTAGAATTGGAAGATATTGCGAAACTCGTCCTGTATTTGCAAGAGAAATACTTTCCGGAAATGACGCTTGAGGATTGCATGGAAAGTGTCAACGCCGTTCTTTCCAAACGAGAAGTGCAAAACGCCATTTTAACCGGGATCCAGCTGGATGTGCTGGCGGAAAAAGGGATGCTTGATGAACCGCTGCAAAGCACGATTGCGGTCGATGAATCCCTTTATGGTATTGATGAAATTATGGCTTTGTCGATTGTAAACGTGTACGGTTCGATCGGTTTTACCAACTACGGTTATATTGACAAACAAAAACCGGGCATTTTGGCAAAGCTCAACGACCATTCCGACGGCTCATGCAACACGTTTCTCGATGATATTGTCGGGGCCATTGCCGCTGCAGCCGCAAGCCGCCACGCACACAGAGTGGCGCACGTGCAGCCGTAAAAACACGAAAAAAAGGCAAGATACGTTTTTGTATCTTGCCTTTTTTCGATATTCGTTTTCCAAACAAATCGGACTTTACAACAGGCGGGCATATGGAGCCTTCCTGATTTGCACCCGCGCTTGTCACACTTCCCACTGGTCAAGGGAATCAACCGTATAGGTCGGCAGGATTTCTTTTGTCTTCAACATTTCCTTCGTCGTTATGCCGGTATGGACGAGCAGGGTGTCAATGCCCGTGCGGATGCCCGCCAGAATATCGGTATCGTAATTGTCCCCAACCATGATCGTCTCTTCTTTTTTCGAACCGAGGTATTCAAGCGCCTGCTCGGTAATGATCGGTTCCGGTTTGCCGATAAAGACCGGCTTGGTTTGGGTCGCAACCGCAAGCACCGAGGTTAAAGCCCCGTTTCCTGGTAGCAGACCGCGTTCAGTCGGAAGCGCAATATCGGCGTTAGTGGAAATAAATTTGGCCCCGTTCCGGATCGCAATGGCGCCGAGGGCGAGCTTTTCGTAAGTAATCTCCCGGTCAATGCCGAGCACGACATAATCGGGGTGATCGGATGTGATCGTAAAACCTTTTTCTTTGATGGCCGTTTTGATGCCTTCTTCGCCAATCACATATACAGAAGCATCCGGCTTTTCATCATAAATAAACCGGGCGGTCGCCATGGATGTCGTAAAGACCTGCTCCGTTTTTGCCGGGATATCGAATCCGCGCAGTTTTTCGGCAACCTGTGCCGGTGTTCTCGAAGAATTGTTTGTAACAAATAAATACGGAATCCCTTTTTCCTGCAACCGGCTGACAAAATCGCCGGCTTCTTCTATTTTTTCCGTTCCGCGATACATGGTACCGTCCAAATCAATCAAATAGGCTTTATACTTTTTCATGCTGAAATTCCTCTCTGTTTCGTTGCTTATTCCCCTTTAAAAGCGTTGACCGGGCCGAGTTCGTTTGCCAGGTAAGTGCGCACATCTTCCGGAAACCGTTCAAGCGCCTTGAAATTAGCCGCAAGCACTTCCTGAAGGGTGCCGTAATCCAGATCCATATACCCCCGGACAAGCTGCTTCCTGAGCGCGATGACAGCCGTCAGCTGCTTTGCCGATTCAGCGGAAACCACATTTTCATCTTCCAAAATGTCAATGATGTCTTCGTAGCTCCCCGGATCGCGCATAATAAACCCGTCAATGATCGCGTTTCCGACATCCAGAACCGATTCGATGACGGTTTCTGCAATTCTTTCCAAAGCAGCCTTTTCGATTTCCGTCTGCCAGGCCGGCTGCGCTTGAAACGAGGCAAGCCGTTTTTCCATAAATGACAATATCCCGTTTATTTTTTCACGATCGACAAAATACATCCTGTCACCTTCTGCCTAAAATTTATCAAATGGCGGTGCCGGGCAAAACTTATTTGGCAACGATTTTCTTTGCGACAAAATAGGCACAGCCGAAATTGCAGTATTCATAAAGATATTCCGTGAGTGTACTGATTCTGGTGTCAAAAGTGGATTTCGGATTTCGGTCATCAAAAAAACCGCGCAGCCGCAGCTGTCCGTAACCCCAGTCGCCGACAATATAGTCGTACTTTTCCAGTATTTCACTATATCTGCTTCGGAATGCTTCTTCATTGTAGCCATTCCGGTAATTGGCAATAATCTCGTACGTATGGCGGTGGATGGTGACCAATTTCAATTCCTCCATTTTCCCCGTGTGCCTTCCTGCCTTATTTTATTATAACGAAAAACCGCCCAAATTCTAAGCGGAACGCGAAAAATTTTTTCAGCCCCATTGAACGGAAAAACTGCGCCCATTAAAGTGCGCAGCCCGTTTCTCAAATTTTTTGCGTCTGTTCCACGTTCCCTAAAATATGCTTTGCTTTTGCAGCGGCACTGACCTGTTCATCCGCATGGTATGAAGAGCGGACAAGCGGACCGGATTCGCAGTGGCTGAATCCTTTTTCAAGTGCAATTCTTTTTAATTCGGCAAATTCATCTGGATGGTAATATTTGACCACTTTCATATGTTTTTTCGTCGGCTGTAAATATTGCCCGAACGTCACGATGTCCACATCGTTGGCGCGCAGGTCATCCATCGCTTCCGCCAATTCTTCCATCGTTTCGCCGAGGCCGACCATAATGCTTGATTTAGTCGGAATCTCCGGCTGCATTTCCTTTGCCCGCCGCAAAAATTCAAGCGACCTGTCGTACGTGGCGCGGGCGCGGACCCTTCTTGTCAGCCTCCGGACGGTTTCAATATTGTGGTTTAAAATATCCGGTTTTGCATCCATCAATGTTTTTAAACTTTCGTACCGGCCCTGCAAATCGGAAGGCAGCACTTCAATGGTGGTAAACGGGTTCATGCGGCGGATCGCTCGGATCGTTTCAGCCATCACCGCTGCACCGCCGTCTTTCAAATCATCACGGGCCACCATCGTCACAACCACATGCTTTAAGTTCATTTTTTTCACCGATTCAGCAACCCGTTCCGGTTCCTGCCAGTCGAGTTCGGACGGCAGCCCGGTTTTTACGGCGCAAAAACGGCAGGCGCGTGTGCACGTATCGCCCAGAATCATGAAAGTCGCAGTCCGCCTTGTTCCCCAGCATTCATGGATATTCGGGCATCTCGCTTCTTCGCAAACCGTATGTAAGTTTTCCGTACGCATTAATTTCTTCAGTCCGGTATAATTTTCATTCGTATTGAGCTTGATTTTCAGCCATTCGGGTTTCCGCAAAATCTCTTCCTGTTTGTTCATTTTCCATCTCTCCCACCATTTTCCCGGGTTTGTTCTCTCTCACTTTACCACATTCGGCACTTCTTTGAAAAGAAAACGCCACCGGTTTTTCCAATATTTAATATTGATGAAAATCCGCTGCTCTTTCCACAATAAGCATAAGAAGATTTTCATATTGCGATTTTCTGTTTGTACGGTGCCAAATCGACAACATTGACAGAAAGAGGGTTTTCACATTGCGGTTTGCTTTGCTTTTCTGCCTTGTAACGGGGCTTTCATTTTCTGCCATTCATGCCCAAGCAAAAGAAATGCCCGATAAAGAAATGTACAAAAAACGGATGGAACTTTATCAGCATATGGAGGCATTTACCCAGATTCCGTGGTACAATTTGGCAGCCATCGACCAGTATGAACGGAGCATCCGGTTTGTCCGTTCCGACCTACCGAAACCAGCCGGCCTTATTTCCATTTATTTTCCCCCTGAAAAATGGTCCGGGCTTGCCAATCCGAACCACAATGATACCCATCCGCTTTCGATTGCGTTTTTCGGCGGGATCGGAAAGGACGGGAACGGGGATGGGAAAGCTGACCGCAACGATGATCTTGACGTGCTTTTTACACTGAGCGAGTATTTGTTGCGGTATGGAACGGATGATGATGACTTTGAAATTGCGCTGTGGCATTATTACAAACGGGATAAAGCCGTACAGCTGATCACGGAAAAGGCGAAGATTTACAAGACATTCGGCACCATTCAGCTGACAGACAAGGCGTTCCCGATCCCGCCCGGATACAATTACAGCTACCGGAGCACATGGGGCGACCGGCGCGGCTGGGGTGGCCGCCGTATCCACGAAGGGACGGATATTTTTGCCGATTATGGCGTCCCGGTACGCGCGACTTGTTACGGGGTCATTGAATTGAAAGGGTGGAACAAGTACGGCGGCTGGCGCATCGGCATCCGTGATTTGAACAATTCGTATCATTATTTTGCCCATTTAAGCGGTTATGCCAAAAATTTGCATGTCGGCCAGGTCGTCAAACCGGGCATGCTGATCGGCAGCGTCGGCAGCACCGGTTACGGCCCGCCCGGCACATCCGGAAAATTCCCGCCGCATTTGCACTACGGCATATACAAAGACAACGGCCGAAACGAATGGTCTTTTGATCCTTACCCGTACTTAAGGAGATGGGAATCGCTTGAGAAACAGCGGAAATAAGGAGCACTACAATGCGAATGTGGCGCTCCTTATTTCGTGCTTTTCGGCAGTTCGATGAGCGGCTGCGCACCGCCGCCGTTTCCGTTATAAAATTGCGGGACATCGCCATTATAGTTGCCCATTGCAAGCGGGACATCATGAGTGTAAGTGATGACATCCGAGGCAAACGGGATAATGACCTGCATTTTGATTTTGATTTGAACATAAATATAAAAAAATGCGTTGTTAATGCCGTATTCTTCTTTTTTTACTTTAATATTGGAGCTTTCAACATCCCCCACCATTTGAAAGGTCACGGGAATATCCGGCCCCATGTTCCCAAGCAGGGCGATATTGGTTACTTTCCCGAGCGGAACGGAAAAAATTTCGGGTTTTGATTTTTTCTTTTTGCCGAGCATGCCGTCGTTTGATATTTCTTCAAGAGACGTAATGTCTCCTTCTTCCACTTCTTTAAATTGGCGGGTAATTTGGTTTTCAATTTCAGACTGGGTGGCGGCCAATTCCCGCGGGTCAATCGTATCCAACTTGCTGTTTTTTCCGCCGCTCACATGGTCTTTAATTGCTTCGTTCGTGACATACGAGGCGATTTTTTTCATTTCCGACTCGGCGTACCGCATTAATGTTGGTTTTATGCCTTCGTCAATAATGATAATGCTGATAATGGTAGTCACCGTAAAAAATGCGATGGAAAGCAAAAGCACATACCGCGCCGGCAATGGTCCCCGCCGTTTTGAGGTGCGGAATTTTCGCATAAAAAATCCCCCCTGAAAGCAAATATATGTCTGTACAGGAGGGATTATGATCATAGTGAACTACCCTCCACTTATCAACCTTACGGTTTGATTGAAGTGGGGGCTTCTCGACTTATCGTTGCTTTTACTAGCCAACGAAAACTGACCGAGCTAACCCTCTTGTTCCAAGAGTTTTGTTACTTATGATAACGCTAATAAGCGTAATCCCTCATTTTTGATATTGATTGCTGAATTGTGATCGCGATCTAATACAAAGCCGCAAGAACATTTATATACACGTTCAGATAATGGCATTTCTTTTTCCTTGCCGCAACATGAACACTTCTTAGTGGAGGGAAACCACTTATCAATTTTCACAAGTTGTTTCCCCTGTTCTTTTAGCTTATACGCTAAGAAAGTAGTGAACATACCCCAGCCGTTATCATGAACGCTTTTCCCAAAGTGAAGGGCTTGAGACATCCCTTTCATGTTCAAGTCCTCAATCACGACAGCATCAAAGTTAGAAGCTAATTCTTTTGACTTATGATGAAGAAAATTCATGCGTTGGTTCGCCACTTTCTCATGTAACCCACATTTCGCACGTCTTAAATAAAATTCATTTTAATTTTTGAATGAACTATATTTAAACATTTTAGTGGGATGATATCTTCTTATTTTTGAGGAATTTTCGATAAAGTTCTTTTCAATTCGACATTCTTTTCATGAATTCCTCCTGTTGTGTGTTATTTGCCTTGGTTTTCGACATTTTTTGACGCGTATATTGATAGATCATACCCGCATAATTCAATGATTTTTTTGGCTTGTGAATCAATATTATCGGGTAAGAGCCTTATTTTTTGTTGATTTTGATTTATAAGGATCACGGTAATATCTTCTAATTGCTCTAACAATGCTTGGCCTGTGGGTTGATAGAGTTTCCTTTTTCCTTTCAAGATTAGAGATAGGTTCTTTTCTTTCAGTTCTTTTCTAACTCGATATTCTAAAATTCCATAGATTAATAAAGCCATCACATACACAATACCTAAGGCCTCAACCCTTTCCGGGGTTTTCAAGTAAATGGCATCAATCATTTGTGAATCTTTGATTAATCGGAAACGGGTCTCAGCGGCCGACTGTCCTTTATAAACCCTCAAAACTTCTTGATTGGATAGTGTCTCCTCGTCTAATTTATTTGTGATTAAAACAAAAGTGCTGAGCATTTTTTTCTTATTTTCGATAAAATCATGATCTTTTTCAAACGATTCCAGTTGTATCTGATAGATTTGTTCTCGTTTTGTCTGTTCGTCCTTTTTAGGTCTTCCTCTCTTTTTTCGTTTGATAGGTTGATCACTCATCTGGACGTTTAGTTTATAACAGAAATATGAAGCCTTTTGTTTTTTCTTAAAAGATTGAATTGCTTCTAGTGCGTCCTCTTTACAATGAAAGATAACTTTACTCAGTTTTTCTATCTCTTTTTTTAATTGTATTTCTTCCTTTTCGATCGCCCGATTTAGGGTTTTCTCTTTTCGTTGATCTAAATTGTTTGAGTGGACAACAAGAAACCGGTAAGGAAGGTTTTGAATTTGTCTTTCAAAAGCTTGAATTTGGTAAATAGGGCTTGCTGAATAAGCAAAAGTTCCAGATTTGACAAGGATTTTGGCTACTTTTGTCGAATATAAAGTGTAAGGATTTCAAAGGAAACACGTAAAAAACCTTGCACTTGGAGGCTGTTACGATGTACAAAAAGACCGAACATCAATTAACTTTTGTAGATGATTTTTTTCTACCATTCGGTGGGAAATTAAATAAAGAAAATCGCTGGGTCCGTCTTGCTGAAATGATTCCTTGGTGGATGGCCGAAGAAAAGTATGCCAAGTCCTTCAAGAAGAAATTCAAAGGCGAAAAGGCTTATTCTGTCAGAATCGCTCTTGGGGCTCTTTATATCAAAGAACGGCTTGGGCTGTCTGACCGGGAAACAGTCGAACAGATCACAGAAAACCCGTATCTTCAGTATTTTATCGGCTTGCCTGAATTCCAGGAAAAAGCCCCATTCGACCATTCTCTGATGACTCGTTTTAGAAAACGTTTGGGCGCAAATATCATCAACGAACTGAATGAATGGATCGTTCTGGAAGAACAAAAACGCCAATTGGAAGAAGCATCTAAGGAAAACGACAACAATGATGATCAGGATCACGACGATGAAGATCATGATGATGAAGATCGTAATGATCATGATCGTGGCGATCTTCAGCCTTCCGGTTCCGATTCAGAAAAGCATTCAACTGAATCGGCTTCTCCCAAAACGAAGAACAGAGGAAAGCTCATTTTGGACGCAACCTGTGCACCGGCTGATATTGCTTACCCTACAGACCTTGGGTTGTTGAACGAAGCCCGTGAGAAATTGGAACATATCATTGATGTCCTGCATGAACCACACAAAGGGAAATTACGTAAGCCACGGACCTACAGAAAAAGAGCCCGCAAGGACTATCTTTCTGTCGCTAAGCAACGTAAAGCTGGCGCCCGGAAAATCCGGAAAGCTGTAGGCAAACAGCTCGGATATGTGAAACGAGATCTGGAGATCATTAAAAATCTTGTTTCCCAAAGCTCTCTGTCTCTTTTAAGCAAAGATGAATACAGGCAACTTCTCGTGATTCATGAACTTTACCGCCAACAGGCAGAAATGTACAAAAAGAAAACACACCGGGTTGACCACCGGATTGTAAGCATTTCCCAGCCACATGTCCGTCCAATTGTGCGCGGCAAGGCAAAAGCGAACGTGGAGTTCGGTTCAAAAGTCGCCATCAGTGTCGTAGATGGTTATGCCTTGATTGAGCACCTCGACTGGGAAAATTACAATGAAGGGACCACTCTCAAGGAATCTGTTGAAAACTACTACAACCGGTTCGGATTTTATCCGGAAGCGATCTTGGCAGATAAAATTTACCGAAACCGTAATAATCTGGCATACTGCAAATCTCTTGGCATTCGTCTGAGTGGGCCAAGGTTAGGACGCCCATCCAGAACGGAAGACAAAACCTTGGAACGCGTCGCAAGGCAGGATGCCTCTGAACGTAATGCCGTTGAAGGCAAATTTGGCGAAGGCAAGCGCAAGTATGGGCTGGGCCTTATTCGAGCACGCCTTCAGGAGACCAGCGAAACAGTAGTAGCCCTTCAATTCTTCATACTGAATCTGGAGCGCAAGCTCAGGGTTCTTTTTTTGAAATTTTTACACAACACTATTTTATATTTTGATAATCGGAATTTGGCTTGTATCTGACCAAATTTGATTCGTTCAGCAAGCCCTAAATAGCTGCGTCTTTTTTATTGCTAAGTGAGCCTACCCTTTCCCAGTTATTGAGCAACCATGCCTCTTTCTTTAGTTCTGTGCTTAAACCGAATGTATCAGGTAAACGGGAAATAAACGATAAATTTTGTTGTTGAATTTCCGCTAGATTTTCCGTTGTGATTAATGCAGAATCGGCTTGATAAATGAGATTTTTCCAATCTTCATGGGAAAGGATTTTTCTCATCTTTTGAATGAATTCCACATTCCAAGATTTATCCGAAGTATTCCCATTTTCTACTTTTGCAAGGATAGGAATTCGTTCAGGTGTGACCCCCATCCCCAGAACGATTTGTTTTAAGTCAGGCCTATGGGCCTTACTATACCCGTACGTAATTTGCAGTCCATCTTCCTTCGGTTGCTTATATTCGCCGTAAACAGAAATTGAGGTTGTATCGTTATGCAGTATACCAATAGGAAGATTCAATTTTTTTAGTGCTTTTAATGCAAGGGTGGAATAGACTTTCCATGCTTCGGCTTCATACAAGTAATCTAATGCTCTTCCTAATGCATCATCATTTAATTGATCGGGTGAAACCGATGTATCGAAAAGCATCTCAGAATCTAGGTTTTGATAGAATTCATGAACCTTATCAGCTCTGAGGAGTAAAAATTTTTCGTGATAATTTAACTATTCCCCCCCAAAAATGCGGCTAAATATGTAATAATTTAAATAATTAGAGCTTGCTGGACGAATATTTTGGTATGGCTTAGTGACAAGTCGAATACAAGCTAAAATTTGATTCGTTCAGCAAGCCCTAATTAAACTTGGCTGTTTTGAGGGGGTTTTTATTTTGGTTACTAGAAAAGAAAAAAGAAATCGTGAAAAAGAAGCAAATTATTTTTTCGAGTTCCTTAAAATTCAGAAGCATTTTTTCAAAGACCTGATGAATAACCTAAAAAAGGTAGCAGACCACCGACATCAAAGCTATATCACTTATGGTCCAGAGGTCCTTTTATTTACGATGATGTTGAAAAATATGACCGGCCTAAAATCCATGAGAAACATGAGTGAGAGTTTTAATAAAGAAGAATGTATTAAAAATGTAGGGAAGGTGTTAGGCTTAGATTCTCTTGAAGAACTTCCACATTATGATACAATTA
This sequence comes from Weizmannia sp. FSL K6-3076, assembly GCF_038007245.1. NCBI lineage: Bacteria > Bacillati > Bacillota > Bacilli > Caryophanales > Bacillaceae > Heyndrickxia > Weizmannia sp. FSL K6-3076. The sequence continues at coordinate 2,387,699 of NZ_JBBOWU010000001.1, forward strand.
ACGACTTTTTATCTGGCTTAGATGTAAATGAATTAGAAAAAATTAGAACGTATATGATTAAAGAATTATTGAAAAAAAGGTCTCTCGAGTCTTATCGAATTGAAGGAAAGTACTGGGGTGTCATCATTGATGGAACTGGATTACACACCTTTCATGAGAAACATTGTAAACACTGCCTGAGACGGGCATATACAAATAAAGAAACAGGAGAAACGAACGTACTTTATATGCACCATGTACTTGAAGCCAAGCTTGTCGTGGGGGATATGGTCTTCAGTATTGCCTCCGAATTTATCGAAAATGAATCAGAAAATGTTTCTAAGCAAGATTGTGAATTAAAAGCCTTCGACAGGCTGGCAAAGAAAATAAAAAAAATATTTAAAAGACTACCGATTTGTATCTTGGGAGATAGTCTCTATGCATGTGAAACGGTATTTAATCTGTGCAGGGCGCACAAATGGAAATATATATGCAGATTTAAGGAAGGGAGAATTAAAAGTATCTCGACGGAGTTTAGGGCAATAAAAGAGCTGGAACAAAGTAAGGATCAGAATTCATTAGTTTGGGTGAATGATATTGCCTACAAAGACAGAACGGTCAATCTGATGGAGGCCACAATGAAAACAGAGGATGGGAAATCGAAAGAGTATGTATTTATAACGGATATTAAAATCACGAAAAAGAACGTGGAACGACTCATCGCTGCAGGAAGAAGCCGCTGGAAGATTGAAAATCAAGGATTTAACGAACAAAAAAATAATCGTTACAATATAGAACATGCCAATAGCCAAAACTACACAGCCATGAAAAATCATTATTTATTAGTTCAAATAACAGATATTATTAGACAGCTGTTTGAAAAAGGTTCGTCAATCTTAAAAGCACTCAAAAAAACGGCAAAAGAAAAATCCTCAAATCTGTTGGAATCGTTTCGGACACGCATTTTAACAGACGAGGATTTCACCCATTTAAGTAAGCCAATACAAGTAAGGTTTACTTAATGGTTATATTATAGCAAAGGATGTGATGTAAAAAAAGGTTTTTTTGAAGTTATCCACAATTTTAAAAAAGAAATTTGCAAATTCGGCTCTTTTTGACTTTGAAAGCAGAAAAAATAGATGGAAAAATTTTCTAAATGTGGATAAGTCATTTTATCATAAAACATCTAAAAATTGATGAATTTACTCTTCAGAACTGGAACCTTATAAAGGGGCTTGCCACTGCATAAAATGTTTAAGACAAGGGCTTTAATCCTTGTTCCGGGTGAGATATGACAACGGACAGAATCCCATTTGACTAAATCATTAATGGTTTTTTCGAGTTCTATTTCATCACACAGTTTAGATAAAAGTTGAGACGGCCCCACATGTAAGGTTAAAATTTGATCTGACATAAAAATTTCCTCGTCTTCCCCTAGTTTAGATAATCATTCAATTCTACAAAGAAGGAGAAAATTCCTTTAAAAAAATCTTAAAATGGAAAAATTTACGTGCGGAATATGCGATGTAACTTAGCCACTACTAGTCGTTGCTTGTTCCAACGTGCAGAACCTTTCTTTCTTCGAGAAAGAATTCGTTGTGCTTTTGCTAATTTATCTAAGGCTTGCCGATAGTAACGTGGGTAATTGGCTTTCTTACCCTGTTCACTCTCGACATATAGACCATCCATAGCAAAATCCAAACCAACAACTTTCTGTATTTTAACTGGACGAATATCTTTCTCATATTCTGTTAAAATTGAAATGTAGTATTTGCCTGTCTTTGTTTTAGAAATAGTGCAAGATTTGATTTTATAACGCATATTCCGCACGTAAATTTTTCCATTTTATGATTTTTTTAAAGGAATTTTCTCCTTCTTTGTAGAATTGAATGATTATCTAATTACGGGAAGATGAGGAAATTTTTATGTCAGATCAAATTTTAACCTTACATGTGGGGCCGTCTCAACTTTTATCTAAACTGTGTGATGAAATAGAACTCGAAAAGACCATTAATGATTTAGTCAAATGGGATTCTGTCCGTTGTCATGTCTCACCCGGAACAAGGATTAAAGCCCTTGTCTTAAACATTTTATGCAGTGGCAAGCCCCTTTATAAGGTTCATGAATTCTATCAAAACCTAGATTCTGAGATGCTTTTCGATACATCGGTTTCACCCGATCAATTAAATGATGATGCATTAGGAAGAGCATTAGATTACTTGTATGAAGCCGAAGCATGGAAAGTCTATTCCACCATTGCATTAAAAGCACTAAAAAAATTGAATCTTCCTATTGGTGTACTGCATAACGATACAACCTCAATTTCTGTTTACGGAGAATATAAGCAACCGAAGGAAGATGGACTGCAAATTACGTACGGGTATAGTAAGGCCCATAGGCCTGACTTAAAACAAATCGTTCTGGGGATGGGGGTCACACCTGAACGAATTCCTATCCTTGCAAAAGTAGAAAATGGGAATACTTCGGATAAATCTTGGAATGTGGAATTCATTCAAAAGATGAGAAAAATCCTTTCCCATGAAGATTGGAAAAATCTCATTTATCAAGCCGATTCTGCATTAATCACAACGGAAAATCTAGCGGAAATTCAACAACAAAATTTATCGTTTATTTCCCGTTTACCTGATACATTCGGTTTAAGCACAGAACTAAAGAAAGAGGCATGGTTGCTCAATAACTGGGAAAGGGTAGGCTCACTTAGCAATAAAAAAGACGCAGCTATTTACCAAATTCAAGCTTTTGAAAGACAAATTCAAAACCTTCCTTACCGGTTTCTTGTTGTCCACTCAAACAATTTAGATCAACGAAAAGAGAAAACCCTAAATCGGGCGATCGAAAAGGAAGAAATACAATTAAAAAAAGAGATAGAAAAACTGAGTAAAGTTATCTTTCATTGTAAAGAGGACGCACTAGAAGCAATTCAATCTTTTAAGAAAAAACAAAAGGCTTCATATTTCTGTTATAAACTAAACGTCCAGATGAGTGATCAACCTATCAAACGAAAAAAGAGAGGAAGACCTAAAAAGGACGAACAGACAAAACAAGAACAAATCTATCAAATACAACTGGAATCGTTTGAAAAAGATCATGATTTTATCGAAAATAAGAAAAAAATGCTCAGCACTTTTGTTTTAATCACAAATAAATTAGATGAGGAGACACTATCCAATCAAGAAGTTTTGAGGGTTTATAAAGGACAGTCGGCCGCTGAGACCCGTTTCCGATTAATCAAAGATTCACAAATGATTGATGCCATTTACTTAAAAACCCCGGAAAGGGTTGAGGCCTTAGGTATTGTGTATGTGATGGCTTTATTAATCTATGGAATTTTAGAATATCGAGTTAGAAAAGAACTGAAAGAAAAGAACCTATCTCTAATCTTGAAAGGAAAAAGGAAACTCTATCAACCCACAGGCCAAGCATTGTTAGAGCAATTAGAAGATATTACCGTGATCCTTATAAATCAAAATCAACAAAAAATAAGGCTCTTACCCGATAATATTGATTCACAAGCCAAAAAAATCATTGAATTATGCGGGTATGATGTATCAATATACGTGTCAAAAAATGTCGAAAACAAAGGAGAATAACACACAATAGGAGGAATTCATGAAAAGAATGTCGAATTGAAAAGAATTTTATCGAAAATTCCTCAAAAATAAGAAGATATCATCCCACCAAGCCATTTAAATATAGTTCATTCAAAAATTAGAATGAACTATATTTAAGACGTGCGAAATGTGGGTTATAATCAGCAGGTATCTCTCTATGCTGTTTCATTTTTATTGGCTTTTTGATTTTTGGCAGTTTGATATGACCATTTTCTAGCTTAATATTTCCGTTGACCATATTAGTTGTATAGGATTGTTTTGCTTTACGATTTTTGAACTTTGGAAAATCCGCATTTCCTTCAAAGAAATTCTTATAAGCAGTCTGTAAGTTCATTTGTGCATTTGCCAAAGCTAAAGAATCCACTTCTTTTAGGAATGGAAATTCACTTTTATATTTTGCAGGAGTCGGAAACTTTTGCTTTTTAAGCGATTCTTTATCATCCTTGAACTTTTCATACGTTTCTTTGCGTTCAGCTAACATCTTATTGTAGACAAAGCGAACACAACCAAATGTCTTAGCTAATAATGCGGATTGTTCTTTGTTTGGTAACAAACGAAACTTGAAAGCTTTGTTTTGCTTGGCCATATCAATTCACCTCACTTTGTGCGGAAAAATTTCGTATATATTGATTATATCGTAAAAAATCCGTACAATCAATATGAGGTGATAATCATGAGAGAAGAGAAAGAACGTGTAGAAATTCGTATGCCTAAGACGATATTAGAAAAATTGGAGCAATATCAAAAAGAAAATGGGATTCCAACTAGAACAGGCGCAATCTTAGAATTGTTGAGAAAAGGATTGGAAAAATAACTTTGGCTAAAGCCAACCGAAATTCATCTCCCACCTACTCATTGGTGCGATTCGCACCTTCACATTCCTTGAGGATGGGAGACTTCTTTCGGAAAGCCGTTAAAAAACGCGGTCCTGGTTGGTGTGCTGAAGGATATTTTTATGTTTTCCGGCTGCGGTGCGGTTTGTCTTTCCTAATCTGTGAATGAAAGACATTTCGTTATTTCCCGGTTCGCGGTTTGTCCTTCATTACCCCGATGAAGGACGTTTCGCTGTTTCTGGGTCTCCATTTTGTCCTTCATTACCCCGATGAAGGACATTTCGCTGTTTCCCGGCACATGTTTTGTCCTTCATCACCCCGATGAAGGACATTTCGCTGTTCCCGGCTCTCCATTTTGTCTTTCATCGCCCTGATGAAGGACATTTCGCTGTTCCCGGGTCTCCATTTTGTCCTTCATCACCCCGATGAAGGACATTTCGACACTTAGGGCCCTGCTTTTTGTCCTTCATCGCCCGGGAAAGACGCATGCAACACCTTTTTTTGTGCTTCAGTCTGATCGAACGTTTAGATCATTTTTAACAGTGCCTTTTTCCCGATCATGCCGGCGGTAATACCGAGTTTTTCCGCTTCATGGGTGACCGACTCGAGCGGTGCTTCCAGCAATTGTTCGATCGTCTTCACACCGACTGCCCTGCCGGCGATAATTTGGCGGTCTTTTAGTTGATCATTCAACAAGCTCACATCAAGCGCACCGCACATAATATAGCCCTTGTCGCACGATACGGCCAGCAAGGTTGTTTTCGGCAGCCGGACAGTTGTCGCGATAAACGTATGTCCCCCGATCTCAACAGGTGTTACGGTTACCATTTCCATCCGCCCCTTTCTTTTATACTTTATGAAAAGGGCGGTGAAAAGTTCCTGCCAGCCGCTGTGCTGCCATATCCCCATTCCGCAAAAAGGCCCTTGGAAACTCCGTTGGCATCACTGATTCTCGGGGCCAGGAAACTTCGATTGATGCATTGCTGCCTTGCTTTGCGTCTGGGTATTTAATCCTGCTGGCCGTATTCCTTCAATAACTTCCATTCCATTACGTCACGCAAAAATTCCGGCATAAAATAATGGATTTTCGCCTCACGGATATGCGGGAAAAAGTCGCCAAATGTGTACATATCAATCGTACCAAGCCTGTAGATGCGGTCCGGCTCCAGCGGCCTGCCCCCCACCTCTATTTTCTGCAAAGCATGATTAAAGCCGATATTCCGGTAAATAAACCGGCCCATGATTTTCCCGCGGAAACCGAGCCCTTTCAGCTCCAGATGCGGCCATTTCGGGTCGAGCGTTGAAAGAAGCACTTCCTGAAGTTTTTCGCCTGTCAGCTCGACCAGGCATGGGTTGATCGGGTGCGGGAGAATACGGTGGAGATCAAATTTCGTGACCGGCCCGTGTTCCATACTATCCAGCACAAGGCCGGCATTTAAAAACGCGCAATCGGCATCGCACCATTCCATTACCGCATCGCAAAGCAAGCCCGCAAGCCGGTTTTCCCTGAACCAGTCCGATTCCAATTTTTCCGGTAAATACACAAGTTTTTGATTCAATAATTTTTTTCCTTCAAAATAGTAATGTTCAATCTCGGCCGTTTCTCCGGGCGGTTCCTGGAAGTTCCCGGTCGGTAAAGCACGGGCGGACTGATAGACTATTTTTTTGGCAGCCGGATCGATTTCAAGCTTGACATGCCCGATATAATAGCCGTATTTGCCGGCTGCCGCAAGAAGCGTCCGCCCGTCCAGTTCACCTTTTGCCAACACATGGTGCGTATGCCCGCCCAACACAAGGTCCACTTCCGGGTACAGCTTTGCAATAAGGCGGTCTTCATGAATGCCGAGATGCGATAAGACGATGAGGATATCCGCCTCTTTTTTTAAAATATTCATTTGTTTCCCTAGTTCTTCCAGTGGATTAGAAAGCTGCCAACCCAGCAGCCGGTACAGTTTATAAAATCCTGCTGTCACACCGGTTACCCCGATTTTGACACCGCTTTTTGTCGTGTACAGTTTCCGCGGCACTGCCCACTGCGGCCGTTTCCCGTTTTCATCGAACAGGTTGGCAAGAATCACGTCAAATTGTGCTTCCTCATACAATGTGTCTAGCGCCTCGTGCGGCATCGTAATCCCTTCATTATTTCCAATGGTCGCAGCCAAGTACCCCAGTTGATTTAAAAGCCGGACATTTGCCTTGCCCATGGTCCCTTCTGTATACGGATGCCATCTGTCGACGTGGTCGCCGAGGTCAAACAGCAGCATCTCTTCATTTTGCCGGGCATGCTGCGCCTGTTTCCGCTCAAGAAAATGCCGGATTTTCGGCCAGTTTTCAAAATGGCTGTGGATATCATTTGTATGGTATATATGTAAAATTTCGTTCATATTTGGTCCCCTTATCATCATGAGGGTAATCTCGTCATGCCGTTTCATACGGCCGCTTTTTATCCTTTATGCTTATGCAGTTTATTTTACCACGATTTTCAAATTGGCGCCCCATGAAAAAACAGCCGTGCGGAATCCGCAAGCGGCTGTTTTTTCTGCCATCACCGTCTAAAACTAGGCTTTACAGCAATATATGAGGGGTGATTTGTGGGTAAATCGCACCCCTACGTTCAAAAACTCTCTATAACCGTTGATATATCAAGGTTATCCAATCGAACCTTCCATTTCAAACTTAATCAAACGGTTCATTTCGACGGCGTATTCCATCGGGAGTTCTTTTGTGAACGGTTCGATGAAGCCCATAACGATCATTTCCGTTGCTTCCTGTTCGGAAATGCCGCGGCTCATCAAGTAAAAGAGCTGTTCTTCCGACACTTTTGATACTTTTGCTTCGTGTTCCAAAGAAATATTGTTGTTTAAAATTTCGTTATAAGGCACGGTATCTGATGTGGACAGGTGATCCATAATCAGCGTGTCGCATTCGACATTGGAACGCGCGCCGTCCGCTTTCCGGCCGAAATGCACCATGCCGCGGTATGTGACTTTTCCGCCGTGTTTTGAAATCGATTTGGATACGATCGTGGACGACGTATTCGGCGCAAGATGGTACATTTTCGCGCCGGCATCCTGGTGCTGGCCTTTTCCGGCGATCGCGATCGACAGCGTCATACCGCGCGCCCCTTCGCCTTTCAGCAGCACGGAAGGATACTTCATCGTCAGTTTTGAACCGATGTTGCCGTCAATCCATTCCATTGTCGCATTCTCTTCACATACGGCGCGTTTCGTTACAAGATTATAAACGTTGTTCGCCCAGTTTTGGATCGTCGTATAACGGCAATACGCATTTTTCTTAACGATGATTTCAACGACTGCGCTGTGGAGCGAGTTTGTCGAGTAAACCGGCGCCGTGCAACCTTCGACATAGTGGACGGAGGCACCTTCGTCAACGATGATAAGGGTCCGTTCAAACTGCCCCATATTTTCCGAATTGATCCGGAAATAAGCTTGCAGCGGGGTATCCACTTTTACACCCGGCGGAACGTAAATGAAAGATCCTCCCGACCAGACAGCCGAGTTTAAAGCCGCAAATTTATTGTCCGTCGGCGGAATGACGGTTGCCCAGTATTTGCGGAAAATATCTTCATTTTCTTTTAAAGCGGAGTCCGTGTCTTTGAACACAATCCCGAGTTTTTCGAGATCCTGCTTCATGTTATGATAAACGACTTCCGATTCATACTGTGCGGAAACGCCGGCCAGGTATTTTTGTTCCGCTTCCGGAATGCCAAGTTTATCAAATGTATTTTTGATTTCCTGTGGTACTTCATCCCACGAACGGCCGGCATGTTCCGTCGGTTTGACGTAATACGTAATGTCGTCGAAATTTAACGCGGAGAGATCGCCGCCCCATTGCGGCATCGGTTTATTGTAAAAGTGTTCAAGAGACTTCAGACGAAAATCAAGCATCCATTGCGGTTCTTCTTTCATTTTTGAAATTTCTTCCACAATTTCTTTCGTCAATCCGCGTTTTGCACGGAAAATGGAAACATCTTTATCATGAAAGCCGTACTTGTAATCACCGATTTCCGGCATTTTTTTAGCCATCAGCCATCATTCCTCCAATCCTTTTTCGCTTCTTACCCCTTTTTCCATTGCTTTCCATGCCAAAGTTGCACATTTGATCCGGGCAGGGAATTTGGATACGCCGTGTAACGCTTCAATATCGCCAAGATCTTCAGCCTCTTCATAGTCTTTTCCCTGCACCATTTCCGAGAAAATGTGGGAAAGTTTCAGCGCTTCGTCTACTGTTTTTCCCTTTACGGCCTGCGTCATCATGGAGGCCGATGCCATCGAGATGGAACAACCTTCACCAGTAAATTTCGCATCTTGGATGAGGCCGCCCTCCACTTTCAATGTCAAATGAATCCGGTCGCCGCAAGTTGGGTTATTCATATCGACTGTCAGGCTTCCATCTTCCAAACTGCCCCTATTCCGCGGATTTTTATAATGGTCCATAATCACACTGCGGTAAAGCGCATCAAGATTAGAAGACATTTGTAAAATACTCCTTTGCTTTCACGATACCGGCAACAAGTTTGTCAATATCTTCTTTCGTATTGTATAAATAAAAGCTTGCACGTGCGGTCGCTGTCACGTCCAGCCATTTCATCAACGGCTGTGCGCAATGGTGGCCCGCGCGGATCGCAATGCCTTCCGCATCGAGGATGGTCGCGGCATCATGCGGATGCACGTTTTCTAAATTAAACGTCACAAGGCCGGCGCGTTCGTCTGCGCTTTCCGGGCCGTACACCGTAATCCCTTCTATTTCAGAAAACTGACTGAGGCAATAGGCACTTAAATCCTGTTCATGCGCCGTAATTTCATCAAGCCCGATTTCTTCGAGAAAATCGATGGCTTCCCCGAGCCCGATTGCACCGGCAATAACCGGAGTGCCGCCTTCAAACTTCCACGGAAGTTCTTTCCAGGTGGAATCGTACAGGCCGACAAAATCAATCATTTCGCCGCCGTATTCGAGCGGTTCCATCTCTTCAAGCAGCGCCTTTTTGCCGTACAGGACGCCGATGCCGGTCGGACCGCACATTTTGTGACCGGAGAAAGCAAGAAAGTCGCAGTCAAGATCCCTTACGTCCACTTGCATATGCGGCGCACCTTGGGCGGCATCGACGACCATGTAAGCACCATGGCTGTGTGCGATTTTCGCTATGTCTTTTACCGGGTTAATGGTGCCAAGCACGTTTGAGACAAGCGCTGCAGCCACGATTTTCGTCCGCTCCGTAACCGTTTTTTCCACATCTTCAAGTCGCAGCGTACCGTTTTTTTGCATCGGCACATATTTCAAAACGGCGCCTTTTCTTTTGGCGAGCTGCTGCCACGGGATGAGGTTGCTGTGATGCTCCATGTAGGTAATGACGATCTCATCGCCTTCCTGCACTTGTGCATCGCCGAAACTGTGGGCAACAAGGTTCAGCCCGGCTGTCGTCCCTTTTGTAAAAATGATTTCTTCCGTTGATTCGGCACCGATAAATTTGCGGACTTTTTCGCGCGCGCCTTCGTAATGGTCAGTCGCTTTTGTCCCAAGCGTATGGACGCCGCGGTGAACGTTCGAATTATATTCACGGTAGTATTGGTTGACGGCTTCAATGACACGGAGCGGCTTTTGTGAAGTCGCAGCACTGTCTAAATAAACAAGCGGGTGGCCGTTTACTTCCTGGTCCAATATGGGAAACTGCCGGCGAACTTCATTGATATCCATTATCTGACTTTCCTTTCAATGACTTCCGTCAATTGTTTTTTTACACTTTCGATCGGGAGCTGTGTGACAACCGGTGCAAGAAAGCCGTGGATGATCAGCCTTTCCGCTTCATTTTTCGAAATCCCGCGGCTCATCAAATAGTAAAGCTGAACCGGATCGACACGGCCGACAGATGCGGCGTGACCGGCCATCACATCATCTTCATCAATGAGCAACATCGGGTTTGCATCGCCGCGCGCTTTTTCGCTTAGCATGAGGACACGCGATTCCTGCTCGGCGTCCGACTTGCTCGCGCCGTGCTCGATTTTGCCGATTCCGTTAAAAATCATCGTGGACGCGTCTTTGACAACGCCATGTTTTAAAATGAAGCTTTCTGTATTTTTCCCGAAGTGGGTAATGCGCGTTGTAAAGTTTTGCGTCTGTTTGCCGCGGCTGACCACAACGGTTTTGGAATGGGAAACGGATCCGTCGCCCACAAGATTGGTCGTATTGTCTGAAATCGTATTGCCGTCATTCATCATGCCGAGCGACCATTCAATTTGGGCATCGCGCCCGGTGTAACCGCGGCGGTTCACATATGTGGTGACCCCTTTTGCAAGCGCATCAACCGCGCCGTATTCGATCTTTGCATTGGGGCCGGCAATGACTTCCGTTATGATGTTCACAATGCCTTTTGCACCATCGTTTGCCGAAATATAGTTTTCCACATAGGTGACGGCACTATTTTCTTCAGCGACCACCAGCACATGGTTGAAAAGCGGCGCTGTTTCATGGTCGTGCACATAAATGGCCTGAACCGGTTCTTCGAGCACAACGTTTTTTGGCACATATAAGAATGTCCCGCCGTTCATCAGCGCAGCATGGAGCGCCGTCAAACGGTGTTCATCAGGCTTAACCGCCTCTGCCATCAAATATTTTTGGACAAGCTCCGGATGTGCTTTGACTGCTGTCAAGATATCGGCCAAAATGACGCCTTGTGCTTTCGCGCTTTCCGACAAGGACAGATAAGCCGGTGTCTGGTTATGCTGGATATACAAGTTTTGCTTCGCGTTTTCAAGATCCACGAGCACCTTTACTTTTTCCGGCAGTTCATTCAAAGTGCTGTAGGCTGCGCTTTCCACACTGAAATCGGTAAATTGCGTAAAGTTCCATTTATTCAGTTTCGTCTTGTCCACTTCCGGAAGCGGCAGGACCTGGGCCCGGGCTAATGCCTGGAGTCGGAACTCCTTCAGCCATTCCGGTTCACCATTTTGTTCGGAAAAGGTGCGGACATCTTGCTCATTCATTGCTAATTTCGTTTCTGTCATCAAGTCTCTCGCCCCCTGCTTAAGCTTCCTGGCCGACCGTTTCGTCTTCGATGCCAAGTTCCTGTTTAATCCATTCGTAGCCTTCCGCTTCAAGGCGGTTTGCCAGTTCAGGGCCGCCTGATTTGACGATGCGCCCCTGCATCATGATGTGGACGGCATCCGGTGTAATATAGTTTAACAATCGCTGATAGTGGGTAATGATGATGCAGCCGAAATCTTCGCTGCGCATCGAGTTGATGCCTTTTGCGACAACTTTCAATGCATCGATGTCAAGGCCGGAGTCGATTTCATCGAGAATCGCAATTTTCGGTTCAATCATCATAAGCTGCAAAATCTCGTTCCGTTTTTTCTCGCCGCCGGAAAAGCCTTCATTCAAATAGCGTTGCGCCATATTTGTATCCATTTCAAGAAATTCCATCTTTTTGTCGAGCTCGCGGATAAATTTCATCAGCGGGATTTCATTGCCTTCGCCGCGGCGCGCATTGACCGCCGAGCGCAAAAATTCCGCATTTGTCACGCCGCTGATTTCGCTTGGATATTGCATCGCGAGAAACAGGCCGGCTTTCGCACGTTCATCGACTTCCATTTCCAGCACATTTTTTCCGTCAAGCGTGATGGTCCCTTGGGTAACGATGTATTTCGGGTGCCCCATAATGGCAGAAGACAGCGTCGATTTCCCTGTTCCGTTCGGGCCCATGATCGCATGAAATTCACCGCTGTTTACTTCCAGATTGACCCCTTTTAAAATTTCTTTTCCCTCTACTTCGACGTGAAGATCTTTTATTACGAGTTTTGATCCTGCCATAAAAAATTCCTCCGTTGTTTGTATATTCAGATCCAATTTATTCTTAATTTATTCTCATTATTATTTTATAACAAATGAAAACTATGTGCAACTAGTAAAAACCTGTGGATAACCATGGCATGCCATCTTTTTTCCGCGGTTTTCCGGTCTTGCTTATTCATTAATAATAGCACAAAATAGAGCCGGTATAAAATTCCTGATACAGATTTCTTGAATTTCCCTGGATTGCGCATTGGGAATCCGGGCAGCCGCCTGAAACGGCATAAAAAAAGCCGGGATTTGTTTTGCAATCCCGGTTATGCTGTGATTCTCATTTTCAGTCTGTTATTTGATAATCAGGCGGATCTGGCTTTGCTTTTTGGCACAGGTTGCGGAGTTCCCGCAAGCCAGAATAAAGATTCCAGCAATAAAAAATGGCGATACGTTCCCCTGTACCGGAGTTCGCCCATTTTCAGAAATGTCCCGAGGCGCGCACGGCGGGACAGAAGCTGTTCGAATTGCCGGCGCGCCATTTCCAGTTCAAAATCCGCTTTGCCGGTTTCAAGCTGCACGCAACACTCCTTGGAAAAAGCAACGAGCAAGCATTCTTCCCCTGTGCGGAACGATACGGTAACAGGCACCGCCGGCAGCAGCATCCGCAATTGTTTTTTCCGTGCCAGGCTGTTCAGGAAAAACTGGATGGTCCGTTTCATGGCAACACGCTCCAATCCTCATTTCCTTTACCTATTCTGCACGGGTAGCGCTGATCCTGCCGGAATCGTTCAACAAATCGCGCGCTTTTCCGGCCGGTTTTGGCGGCAATGCTCGAACAGTGTCTGAAAAAAGTTTTTTCTGCGGTTTGAGCGGCGTTTTTGCGCAAAAGCCTGCCCGTTTTTTTCCGCCATGCAAGCGGTGTTTCCGTTTATGAATGCCCAAATCGGATGTTCCGCCGTTTTCTCATTAAAAAGAAGACAATTTTTCAAATAATGCCGGGACGGATTGAAAAGCGTACACTTTGTCTATTGCTTTCCCGTTTTCAAGGAGGAGCAGGCACGGTACGCTTTCGATCTTGTATTTTTCCGCCATTTGTGGCACGTAATTCAGATTGGCTTTGGCATAAGGAAAGCGGGGGACGGCCTGTTCTGCAATCTCCAGCATCCTTCCCGCCAGCTGGCATGTGCCGCATAATGGCGTGTAAAAGTACAGGGCGAGTTTTTCTTCCTGCAAAATCCGTTCCTCCAGTTGTTTTTCCTTTGTCCAGTCTTGCATGGTAATCCACCCTTTACACAAAAAGGCACCGCAGCTTGATGTGCAGTGCCAGTTATTTTTATGATTCGTTGATCATTTCCTCATACTGTTCTGCCGTCAGCAAATCATCCAGCTCAGCAGGGTCGGACGGTTCAACGACAATCATCCACGCCTTTTCGTACGGGGATTCATTGACGAATTCCGGGCTGTCGCTTAAATCCGTATTGACCGCAACGACTTTGCCGCTGACCGGCGCGTACAGTTCCGATACCGTTTTCACGGATTCAACACTGCCAAACGGTTCTTTCGCCGTGACTTCATCGCCTTCTTCCGGCAGCTCAACAAATACGATATCGCCAAGTTCGGCCTGGGCAAAACCGGTGATGCCGATCCGGACATGGCCGTCTTCTTCTTTCACCCACTCATGATCATACGTATACCGCAGTTCCTCAGGTACCGCCATCTCAATCCCTCCGTTATGTATCCGTAATAGCCTTCAGTTTTAAATTACCGAAAAACAGCGCTCAAATCAATCACTTTTTCAGCAATTTTTCATACGCATCTTCTTTAAAGCCGAACATGGCAAAGGCATCGCCCGCAAAAATCGGCCGTTTGATCAGCATGCCGTCGGAAGCCAGCAGTTCAAGCGCTTCTTCATCGCTCATTTCCGGGATCTTATCTTTCAAACCGAGTTCGCGGTACTTCTGCCCGCTTGTGTTGAACAGCCTTTTGATCGGCAGCCCGCTTTTTTCATAAAAGTCCTTAAGAAGCGCTTTTGAAGGCGGATTTTCGACAATGTGCACCGCTTCATAGGCAATGCCATGTTCGTCCAACCATTTTTTCGCTTTCCGGCAAGTCCCACATTTCGGATACCAATAGAAAGTAAGGGCCATTTTGTCCACTCCTGTCATCATCTTGTCTTATCTGTATGTTAGCCGATTTTCCCCGGCGATGCAAAAGAAAAGGGACTCCGGCGGGCCGGAAATCCCTTTTTGCATTACAGCACATAGCGTTCTGCTTCGATAATTCTATCCGCGGCTTCGCGTTTTTTCGCAATGACGTTGGTTGGCGTATGGCGCGCCAGCTTGCGGAGGGCGGAAAGCGTCATTTGCAGCTGGTCGCCTTCAAGGCAGGCTGCGAGCGATTCTTTTGCAATTTGTTCGCATTGATTGAACGCTTCCTGAGTGAAAATTTGGGTATAGAGCAGCTTTTGGTTATGTTTTTCGGCACCGTCTTTGTTGATTGCTTTTTCCGTCCGGAGCACGCACGACTCTGCGGCATATACATTCGAAACGAGATCTGCCACGTTGGCAAGCAGTTCCTGTTCGTTCTCGAATTTTTTGCCGTACGTTTGCAACGCAGTGCCTGCGACAAGCAGGGCGATCTTCTTCATGTTGCGAACGAGATATTTTTCCTGCTCGAGCGGCGCGTCGCCGACTTGTTCCGGCATCATCATCATGAGCTCTTCCTGCAGGCTTTGCGCTTTTTGCAACAGCGGCAGTTCCCCGCTGAACGCTTTTTTCACGTATGTGCCCGGCACGATCAGGCGATTGATTTCGTTTGTCCCTTCAAAAATCCGGTTAATCCGGGAATCGCGATAGGCACGCGAGACTTCGTATTCATCCATAAAGCCGTAACCGCCGTGGATTTGCACCGCTTCATCGACGACATAGTCCAGCACTTCGGAAGCAAAGAACTTGTTCAGCGAGCATTCAATCGCATACTCGGCGATCGCATTGGCCACTGCCCGCCCGTCTTTTTCTTCTTCCGGCGTAAAATGGCTCATTCTTTCATCAAACAATCCGACTGTCCGGTAGACGGAACTTTCGGCTGCGTACAGTTTGGATGCCATCGTGCCGAATTTTTCTTTTGTCAGGTTAAACTGCGAGATCGGCGTTTTGAACTGCTGGCGGCCGTTCGCGTATTTGACGGCGATTTCGAGCACGTGCTTGCTGGAGCCGACCGCGCCGACGCCCAGTTTATAACGGCCGATGTTCAAAATGTTAAATGCAATTTTATGCCCTTTGCCGATTTCCCCAAGCACGTTTTCAACCGGCACCGGCACGTCTTCCAGGATAAGCGTCCTTGTGGAAGAAGATTTGATCCCCATTTTCTTTTCTTCCGCGCCCGTTGAAACGCCCGGGAATGTGCGTTCCACGATAAAGGCCGTGAACTTGTCGCCGTCAATCTGCGCATACACGGTGAAAACATCAGCAAAGCCGGCGTTCGTGATCCATTGTTTTTCCCCGTTTAAAATATAATGCGTGCCGGCTTCGTTTAATCTTGCAACGGTTTTGGCGCTCCGTGCGTCCGACCCCGAGCTTGGTTCCGTTAAGGCATAAGCCGCAAGCCATTCGCCGGTTGCGAGTTTCGGCAAATATTTTTTCTTTTGTTCTTCGTTGCCGAACAAAACGATCGGAAGCGAGCCGATGCCGACGTGCGCGCCGTGGGAGATGGCAAAGCCGCCGACTTTTGCGAGCCTTTCGGAAATCAGGGCGGAGCTTACTTTATCAAGGGCGAGGCCGCCGTATTCTTCCGGCACATCGGCGCTCAAAAGCCCGAGTTCGCCTGCTTTTTTCAGCAATTTAACAGAGCGGTCAAATTCATGGTTTTCCAGATATTCAATTTGCGGGACCACTTCATTGTTCGTATAGTCTTCCGCCGTTTTGGCGATCATTTTTTGTTCTTCTGTCAGCTCTTCCAGCGTAAATACTTGATCCGGTGTAATGTCATCAATTAAAAAACTGCCGCCTTTTACAAATGCATCCGTTTTGTTCGCCATTTACAATTCCTCTCCTTTTTATCTGTAATGAGCGGCCGCAGATGTGCTCCGCGGCTCTTATCTCCATTAAAAACAATTCAACAGGACAGGTCCGGCTCCGGTGTTTTGCCTTTAAACGCCCATTCTGCAGTGAACGCGGCACCAGCGGAAAAATGAAAATCATCCGGCGTATATTTTTAGGATAGAGACAGCTGATCCGCTTTTTACCCTGGTCCTGTCTCTTGCCGCTTGGAACCTGCTGCTCTGCTTTTGGCCCTGGTATCCATCCATTTCAAAACCTTGCCATGGTCCGGTACCTGCACGTTTCCATTTGAAACCGGCTGGCCGCCTGCTTTGGTCCATTGCCATCAAGACACGAGTTCAAATACACCAGCTGCACCCATACCGCCGCCGATACACATCGTGACGACGCCGAACTGCACGTTTCTGCGCTTCATTTCATGGGCAAGCGTTAACGTCAGCTTGGCGCCAGTGCAGCCGAGCGGGTGGCCGAGGGCAATTGCGCCGCCGTTGACATTGACGATGTCTTCATTCAGGCCGAGCTGGCGGATCACCTGGATGGACTGGGAAGCAAAGGCTTCATTCAGTTCGAACAACCCGATATCCTCAAGGTCCAACCCTGCCAGTTTCAAAGCTTTCGGCACAGCTTCCACCGGGCCGATCCCCATGATTTCAGGCGGCACCCCGGCAACCGCGAACGAGCGGAATTTCAACAGTGCTTTGAGCCCGAGCGATTCAGCCTTTTCTTTATCCATCAGCATCACCGCAGCCGCGCCGTCGCTTGTTTGCGACGAGTTCCCGGCCGTAACGGTTCCGGTTACCGAGAATGCCGGGCGCAGTTTTCCGAGCGTTTCCACATTTGTATCCGTCCGGACCC
Source organism: Weizmannia sp. FSL K6-3076 (assembly GCF_038007245.1). Taxonomy (NCBI): domain Bacteria; kingdom Bacillati; phylum Bacillota; class Bacilli; order Caryophanales; family Bacillaceae; genus Heyndrickxia; species Weizmannia sp. FSL K6-3076. Next base: position 2,404,856 of record NZ_JBBOWU010000001.1, read on the forward strand.
CTTCATCCTGCGAAAAGACGACTTTCTTTTCAACAAGTTTGTTGTCTTCGCCGACCGAACGCAATGTGACCTCAACCGGCACAATTTCGTCTTTGAATTTGCCTTCTGCAATCGCTTTTGCCGCTTTTTGGTGGCTGCGCACGCTGAAGGCATCCTGGTCTTCGCGGCTGACGCCGAATTTTTTGGCGACTTCTTCGGCCGTATGCCCCATGCCCATATAGTATTCCGGCGCAGTTTCTGCGAGGCGCACATTCGGGCGGACGACATGGCCCATCATCGGGACAAGGCTCATCGATTCCGCACCGCCGGCAATGATCGTGTCAGCGTGGCCGAGCATGATCCTTTCGGCGCCGTAGGCAATCGCCTGCAGCCCGGACGAGCAGTACCGGTTGATCGTAATGGCCGGCACCGTATCCGGCAATCCTGCCAGGGCCCCGATATTGCGCGCCATATTGAGCCCCTGCTCCGCTTCCGGCATGGCGCAGCCGATAATCAAATCATCAATATTTCCTTCATAGTTGCCGGCTCGTTTCAACGTTTCTTTTACGACAAGCGCACCTAGATCATCCGGCCGTGTTTGTGCGAGCGTCCCTTTTTTCGCTTTGCCGACCGGCGTTCTCGCCCCTGCAACAATGACAGCTTCCCTCATCACATTCCCCTCTTTCCGTGTTTTTGTAAAAGGCCCTTCCATCACCGCCCGGGGTGATGGATCGGGGTTTTCCCATATACAGCTGCATTCCCCGGGAAAACCCCTTTATGCTGTATATGAAAAATTCGGGCGGAATCTTTTCCTGCCAGGGGACCGGCATTCGCCAATCCGCGGGGCTCTAATTCCGTAACGGTTTTCCTTTTAACAGCATGTGCTGCATCCGCTGCTGTGTTTTTGGTTGTGCAATCAGACTCAGGAACGCTTCCCTTTCCAAATCGAGCAGGTATTGTTCATCCACTTTTGTCCCGAACGGCACTTTCCCGCCTGAAAGCACAAAGGCGATCTTTTTCGCGATTTCAAGGTCATAGTCGGAAATATAGCCCGACAGATGCAATTGCTGGGCCCCAAGCAACAACGCTGCATAACCGGATTCGCCTGTGACCGGCACTTTTTCGCGGACAGGCGGTTTGTACCCTGCGTCAGCAAGGCGCAGCACAGCCTGTTTTGCATCATAAATCAGATGGTCCTGGTTAAAGCTGACCCCGTCCGTCCGGTCAAGGAAGCCGGACTCGCGCGCTTCTTCAGCAGAAGTGGACACTTTCGCCATCGCAATCGTTTCAAAGACTTTGTTCACGACATTTTGCAAGTCGAACTGTACGCCTTCCGGAATGTTTTTCAAATGCTTGATGTACAGCTCTTTGTTGCCGCCTCCGCCCGGAAGCAGGCCGACGCCCGTTTCGACAAGGCCCATATACGTTTCGCTTGCCGCCTGGATATGCGCCGTATGCAGGCACACCTCCGCGCCGCCGCCCAAAGTCATCGCAAACGGTGCTGCAACAACCGGTTTTTGGCTGTATTTGATCTTCATCATCGTGTTCTGGAACTGGCGGACGACCATGTCAAGTTCAAAGATATTGTCATCCTGCGCTTCCATCAGCATCAAAGCAAGGTTTGCGCCGACACAGAAGTTTTTGCCCTGGTTGCCGATCACAATCCCTTTGTAATGATTCTCTGCTTCGTCCACGGCATAATTGATCATTTGCAAAATGTCGAGCCCGATTGCGTTGCTTTTTGAATGGAATTCAAGCAGCAGCACCCCGTCGCCGATGTCGATTAAGCTTGCGCCGGCATTTTCTTTCAGCACTTTGCCCTGCGTTTTCAAAGTTTTGAGATTGATTTCTTTCGGATTGGCTGGAACCGGCTTGTATGCTCCGTTGTCATAGTACGAGACGGCGCCGTTTTCTTCTTTGTAAAAAGACGTAAAGCCTTTTTCCAGCATGCCTTTCACCCAGCCGGGCACTTGAAGGCCGTCCTGCTCCATTTTTTGCACGGATTTTTCAACGCCGATTGCATCCCATGTTTCAAACGGGCCGAATTTCCAGCCGAAGCCCCATTTCATCGCCTGGTCGATGGCGAGAATATCATCGGCAATCACGCCTGAAAGTTCTGCCGAATACACAAGGCAAGGCGCGAGAATATTCCAGAGCAGCCGTCCGGCACGGTCATCCGCATACACAATCGTTTTGATTTTATTGGCAGTTCCTTTTGCCTGCCGGGCCGCTTCCAAAGAAGCCGCTTTCATTTTCGTGCGTTCGCCGTATTCCAGCGTTTCCGGATTTAATTCATAGATTTCTTTTCCCTTTTTTTCATAAAAGCCTTTGCCGGTTTTGCTGCCAAGCCAGCCGTTTTCAACGAGCTTGTGCATGAATGCCGGCACTTTAAAAACTTCTTTTTCTTCGCCTTCCGTTTTTTCATACACGTTATTCGCAACATGGACGAACGTATCGATCCCGACCACATCGAGCGTCCGGAACGTTGCGCTTTTTGGCCGGCCGATCACCGGGCCTGTCACGGAATCGACTTCGCCGACCGTGTAGCCGCCTTTCATCATCTCCCGCACGGTGACAAGCAGGCCGTATGTACCGATGCGGTTGCCAATAAAGTTTGGCGTATCTTTTGCAAGCACGACACCTTTTCCGAGCACATCTTCGCCGAACTGTTTCATAAATGAAGTGACGTCCGGGTCGGTGTCAGCGGTCGGAATCACTTCGAGCAATTTCAAATAGCGCGGCGGGTTAAAAAAGTGGGTCCCGAGAAAATGCTTTCTGAAATCTTCGCTCCGCCCTTCCGCCATCGCTTCGATCGAAATGCCGGACGTGTTTGAGCTTACAATGGTTCCCGGCCGGCGGAAGCGTTCCACTTTTTCGAATACTGATTTTTTAATATCCAAACGTTCTGTTACCACTTCAATAATCCAGTCGGCTTCTTTCAGCCGTTCAAGATCGTCTTCCAGGTTGCCCGCTTCAATGAGCGCCAGGCTCTTTTTCGATGTGAGCGGGGCCGGTTTCTGTTTTAAAAGCTTCTGCAGTGCAGACTGGCTGAAGCGGTTTCGGACGGCTTTGTCCTCCAATGTGTACCCCTTTGCTTTCTCTGCTTCCGTGAGTGCATTCGGGACAATGTCGAGCAAAAGTACCGGAATCCCGATGTTTGCCAGATGTGCGGCGATGCCCGATCCCATTACACCGGAACCGATGACAGCCGCTTTTTGAATGGTATACCGCATAGTGCATCCCCTTTCTTTTTGAATGAATGCTCATTCATTAAGTGCTTAAAAAAATAACGCTTTCATCTTTAATAATAATATATACGAATTTTTTCATTCTATCAATCACTTCATCTCAAAAAATCGCCATTTTTTAAAATTTTTTATATGTCTAGCCGTTTTGGGCAAGCTAAACGAAAAGCGTGGGGAGGTGAACCAATGGCAAAGCTAAAGAAAAATCCGTCAAAAGCGGGTGTGAGCGCGGCAAGCGTAAAAGGCAATGCCGGCCCGACAGTGGAGCGTGACGGCGGCGGAAAAGTAAACAGCCAAAACAACCAGTACAAAAAATAAGCAGGCGGCTGCATAGGATCCGCAGCTCATTCAAACAATAAAGGAAGACTTGGATAAAGGAGGAAATGGAATGCAACAACAGCCTTTTTCACAGCAGCAAAACGGGCAAACGGTTTACAACGCCCCACCCGATGTCATGTCAACAAAAGATTTGGCCTATGTGGATGATATGCTGGCCTGGAATCTGCTGGCGATGAAAAAAGCGCATGATGCGGCAACGCGCTGCCAGGACAATGAATTGAAAGCTGTTTTTGAAGCATGCGGGCAAATGCACCAGCGCCACTACAACCAGATTTTGGGTCATTTGAAAAGCCACTTGCAATAACAAAAACGAATGCCAGCCCGCCACAAAAAGCGAACCCTGCTTTTCCCGTTCATAAAGGGCATGCGTTCGCAGCCGGAAAGGGGCAGGTACCCCGCTCCGGAATGCGCGCACAGCTCGGGCCAAAGAAAAAAGCAGGCTGTCCGTCCGGGGCAACCGCACTTCCCGGCCTGAATTAGCCGCCCCGGCAGCCGGGCTTAATGGAAAAAGAAACCGCCCCGCTCGAGCCCTGGCAGGCGAATCTGCACGGGGCTCGCGGCAGAGATACCTAAATGCGGAACGCGCATAATACGACCATTTTAAAAAAGGAGGTACAACATTTGGATTCCCAACAACAGCAGCAGCAAAAAATTCAAAACCCGAAGACACAATTTCCTGAAACACCAGAAATGAACGACCGCGATCTTGCCAATGACCTGCTTTCGATGGAAAAATATATGACCGCTTCTTATAATACTGCTATGAACGAAGCGAGCCACGAAAAACTGTATCGCGATCTTCTGACCATTTTTACGGAAACGCAGAATGAGCAGCGCAAATTGTATGAGACGATGTTCCAAAAAGGCTGGTACAGTATGGAAGCGGCAGAACAGCAAAAACTGCAACAGTCTTACCAGCAGCACCAAGGCTACGCTTCGCAGTTCCCGTACGGCGGTCAGGTGCAATAGCCGCAAAAAACAGGCGGCACGATGCCGCCTGTTTTTTATTTTTCGTTAGAAAACATATATTTTCTGTAATGATAACGGATTGAAAAAATAAATCCGACCGCAAGCATATTCCCCATCAGCGAACTCCCACCGTAGCTGATAAACGGCAGCGGGATCCCGGTAATCGGCAGCACCTGGATCGTCATGCCGATATTTTCAAACACGTGGAACGTAATCATCGCAATGACGCCGGCGCAAATGTAGGAATAAAAATCATTTTTCGTCTCAAGCCCTGCTTTTATAATATGGTAAATAAGCATAAAAAACAGGCCGATAACAATGCTCCCACCGATAAAGCCGAACTGCTCGCCGATCACGCTGAAAATAAAGTCCGTCTGGTTTTCCGGAAGGCTCACTTCAGTTGCGCCAAGCCCCTTTCCAAACGTCTGGCCGGAACCAATGGCCAAAAGGGACTGAATCAGGTGGTAGCCGTCTGTATTGGAATAGTTATAAGGATCAATCCAGGCATAGATCCGGCCAAACTGGTACGAACGGACGCCAAGATATTTTTCGAGAAGTGCCGGCTGCCAGAGGACAAGATAAAAAATTAATCCTGCCAGTGCCGCGCCGCTGCTAAAAATCGGAAGCAATAGTTTCCATGTGATGCCTGACACAAATACAAGCCCGAAAAATATCGCAATAAACACAAGTGACGTTCCCAAATCCTGCCCAATGGTCAACATGAGCGGCACAAACAAGCAGATACCGAGTTTCACAAACAGCCAGAAATCCGATTTTACTGACCGGTTTAGCACTTTTTCATTATGATCCGAAATGAGGCGTGCCATTGCTAAAATTAAAAATGGCTTCATGATTTCAGAAGGCTGGAATGTCCCAATCACCGGGAACACAAACCAGTTTTTCGCCCCATTACGCTCCGGGGCAATGCTGGCTGGTGCCAGGATCAGCAAAATCAACAGCAAAATCCCGAACCCGTAACCGTACCACGATATTTTTTTCAGCTGGTCGGAGTCAAGGCGGATCACCAATGCGATAATGATCGCGCCGACCACATAGTTGATGACTTGTTTTATCAGAAAGCTGCTATCAGCCGTATAAATGGCAACAAGGCTGACAATGCAGAACAACATCAGCGTTAAAACCAGCCCGTAATCAATTTTAGAACCTTCATCCCGCGAAGACAATTCCATCACCTGACTTCTCAATGCCGGAACCGCCGGCCGTAAAATAAAATAAATGATACGGATCCTTCAAAACAACTGACCCCCATCATTTTTTCATACAAGCTTTATTATACATCATACGTGAAGAAGCACAATCCTTTTCGTTTTGGAAATATTTCTTTGGCAGGTTGAAAAATGTTGAAATTCCTCTGCCGCTCTATATACAATAAGAAAGAATGATGAAAGGATGGAGATGGTCTGGAGTGGAAGCGATTAAAAGTGCGGAAGAATTTAAAACGGTAACGGGAGGAGAAGCACCGGTTATCGTGAAATTTTATGCAGATTGGTGTCCGGATTGCAAAGTGATGAATCTGTTTATTGGTGATGTGATCAAGGACTATCCGCAATATAAATGGTATGAAATCAACAGCGACGCGTTCCGAGCGATTGCGGATGAAAACCAGGTGATGGGCATTCCGAGCCTGCTAGTTTTCCAAAACGGTGAGAAAAAAGCGCATCTGCACAGTGCAAATGCAAAGTCGCCGGAAGAAGTACGCGAATTTTTAAATCATGTCGTATTGTAAAAAAAGGACCCGGAGCCGGGGAAGGCGTTCCGGGTCTTTTTTAATACGTTGTCAGTTTCAGCACTTCCTGGAGTCGATAAAGGACTTTTAACAAATAAGTGGAGAAGCCTTCGTGTTTTTTGTACGGGACGGTAAAAGCGCCGTCTTCATTGTTCCACAGCCGCCCGAAGTACCGGCGGATCTCTTTTGTGATGGCCGCATCATTCCGTGCCTTCACAAATAAATCGGTCTCCAAATTATAATCGTCCAGGTTGCGAAGCGTTAAATTGGTCGACCCGCCGAAAAAGAGCGAGCGGCCGGGCTTTTCAATCCAGACCAGCTTCGGATGGAATTGCTCGAGCCCGGTATTATACCAGCGGATTTTGATCTTTCCATCCGTTTTCTTTACGAGTTCCTGTGTAACAGGCTGGTTGGGAAGCCCGATTTTTTTATGCCCGAACGCGTTTAAATTCGGGTCGAGGATAAGCCGGATGCGGACGCCGCGGGAAGATGCCTTCTCAAGCGCACGGACCACTTTCCGGTCAGCCAAATAAAACATCGCCATCGAAATCGAATCGCCTTTTTTTGTCGCCTTGATTTCTTTCATCATCCGGTCGTAAACTTTCCCCTCCGTTAACAGCTGGACGGCAATCCTGCCTTTTCCCCTTTCTTTCCCTTTGTATTGCGGCAGCTCCGGGCCGTCCGACATATCGGAAGCCGCCTGCTCCGATTCCAGAACATCCCGAATGACCGGCCCTTTTACAAGAAAAGCGATATTGGAATGCCAGCCGCTTGCGTCATGCGGGTTGCCGGATGCAATGACCGTTCCGTTTTCAGTCGTAAACGTTTTGCGGTGGTTCGCTTTAATATTAAAAAGTTCAAGATACGAGCGGAGCGTCATCTTCGGCGCATTGTCCCCGAAAGCATTTGGCAGCCAGCCGGTCCCGCCCTGGCCGAACCACTGGAAAAACATATGCCAAATGCCGGAATAAAGCGGTGTCGGGTCACGCAGCGAGTCCAAATGCGTAAAGACCACACGGATGCCATGTTCCTTTAGCCGTTTTAAAATGCCAGCTTCATGGGACCCGTAAGAAGTATTGATCGGATCGGTGATGACGATGATGCGGATACCAGGTTCTTTTTCTTTTTTGGCAATCAGCCTGTCCGCGAGCCTCTCAGCAAGCGGCGGCACTTTCATCTTTTGATCATGGTAGCCGTTAAAAAGGAAGAGATCGGCGACGATATATTGATGGGCTTGGTCAATCATCCGGTAAATTTCAGGATAGACGGTCTGCTCCACCTTTCTTTTTCCTGTCCCCTTTTCCCGGTATGTTAAATCCGAAAGAAAACGGATGTCTTGATCGTGAACGTTATATGTTCTGCCTTCATAGGAAATCCCTTTTGGAAGCGGCTTATATGTATGGTACAGCATGACAGCCGCATAAATGGCAATTAAGACAAGCAACCCATAAGACAGCCATTTCTTTCCGCTTTTTTTCATTATAACCCTCCCGTTTTCCTGTATCTTTCCCTTACACCACGCCTGGCAAACATGCAGGCAAGCGTTTGAAAAGCAACGGAACGGGTAACATAAAAGTACTTTAATTTAGAAAGGAAAAGGCTATATGATCTGGACAATTATTGGGATTTTGCTCGTACTTTGGATTTTAGGCATTGTTTTTCACATCGCCGGCGCTTTTGTGCACCTTCTGCTTGTCATCGCCGCCATTGTGCTGCTGTTTAAAATTTTTTCAGGCATGCGCGGAAATAACAGCCGATAGAGGCTGAGGGTATAGATATATAAAATAAACTTAAGTTTTTACTCAAGCCCGAGCACCAATTTGCATCATGACTACTTTTTACAGTAGGCAACAGAGCTAAAGAAATTTTGTTCATTTTATATAGAAGGTTGAGCCGCACCAAAGGCTTTAACCTTCTTTTTTTAGGCAACCCTTTCTTTATCCAATATTCCTTCCGAAAGCTCCGCTCTTTTTCTAAGCGATGCATCAAGTACTGCAATTCTATCCTGTATCTATAGAAGATGCCGGAAAATACTGGCGCATTTCCGGGTTTAAAGGTATAACTATAATGGAGATAGGCTAGCCCATTTCTATCCGGCTCTAGAACGAAAAGACAAAGGAGTGTTGTAAACACTGTGAAGAAGATCATCCAGTTTTGCCTAAACAACAAATTTGCCATTTGGCTGATGACCCTCATTGTGGCGGGTGCTGGGATTTATGCCGGCATGAATATGAAAATGGAAACCATTCCGAATATCGACGCGCCATACATGCTGGTGACAGCCTCTGATCCGGGTGCCACACCGGAAGAAGTCGAAAATAAAATTACGCAACCGATCGAACAACGGCTGAAAAACCTCACCGGCGTCAATACGGTCTCCACTTCCTCGACGGAAAGCAATTCCCAGATCCAGCTTGAGTATAAATATGGCACGGATATGGATCAAGCGAAAAAAGACATCCAGGATGCGCTCGAAAAAGTGGACCTGCCGGATAATATTGACAAGCCGTCCGTAACAAGGATCAGCATCAATGATTTTCCGATCCTGTCTTTAAGTGTGTCGGATAAAAGCCGGTCTTTTCAGCACTTAACGAAAATTGTCGAAGAGGATCTTGTTCCAAAACTGCAGAGCATTGACGGCGTGTCCGATGTGCAGGCTTCCGGCCAGTACGTGCAGGAAGTCCAGCTGACCTTTAAACAGGACAAGTTGAATGCACTGGGGCTCGATGAGGACACTGTCAAAAAAGCGATCCAGGGCGCAAACGTTTCGGTACCGCTCGGCCTCATCAACTTCGGAAAAGAAAACAAATCGGTAGAAATCGATGGAAACGTGAAATCGCTGAAGCATTTTGAGAATCTGAAAATCCCGTACACCCCGAAAACGGGTGCAGCTTCCGCTTCGTCCGCAGCCGCGCAGGCTTCAGGGGCACAATCCCCAAATGCGGCGCAGACTTCAGGAACGCAGGCCTCGGGTGCGCACGCTTCAGGGGCGCAGCAACCGGCGAATGCCGGAACGCAAGCGACGCAAGCCAACGTCGGTATGCCAACCGTTGCGTTAAAAGAGATTGCCGATATCAAAGTTGTCGGCAAGCATGAATCGATTTCTAAAACGAACGGGAAAGATTCAATCGGCATCCAAATTACAAAAGCTCCGGATGCAAACACGGTGGATGTTGCCGATGCAGTAAATAAAAAAGCCGCACAGTTTAAAGCGGACTATAAAGGCACACAAATTTCCACCATTCTGGACCAGGCAACACCTATCAAAGACTCCGTCAAAACGATGTTCGAAAAAGCAATCATCGGGGCCGTATTTGCGATTGTGGTCATCCTGCTGTCTTTGCGGAATGTGCGTTCCACCATTATCGCGGTCATCTCGATCCCGCTCTCGGTGCTGATTGCTTTTATTATTTTGCACCAGCTTGACATCACATTAAACGTGATGACACTCGGAGCCATGACGGTGGCAATCGGGCGCGTTATTGATGACTCGATTGTCGTCATTGAAAATATCTACAGACGCCTGACGTTGCGGGAAGAAAAACTGCGCGGAAAAGCGCTGATTCGTGAAGCGACGGTTGAAGTTTTTAAACCGGTTATGTCTTCCACGATCGTAACCGTCATCGTCTTTGTCCCGCTTGCACTTGTGAGAGGGATGGTCGGGGAACTGTTCATGCCGTTTGCCCTGACGCTAATTTTTGCCTTGCTAGCATCGCTTCTTGTGGCGATCACGGTGGTGCCGATGTTTGCCCATTCGTTATTTAAGAACGGGTTGAAGAAAAACACGCGGACTACGAACGAAGGGCACGGCCGGATCGCTTTATTTTACAAAAAGATTCTGAACTGGTCGCTCAACCATAAGCTGGTCACGTTCGGCATCGCATGCCTGCTTCTTATCGGTAGTTTGTTTTTAATCCCGCTTATCGGCGTCAGCTTTATTGAAAACGAAGGCCAGAAAGTCGTGTATGCCACCTATGCGCCGGAACCAGGGGAAACCCTTTCCGATGTGAAGAATATAGCAGGAAAAGCGGAGGATTACTTAATCCACCGTAAAAATGTAAAAAATGTGCAATATTCCATTGGGGAGTCGGCTTTCAGCACCAACAGCAACTCCGCCATCTTTGTTGTCGAATATGACCAGGATACCAAAAATTTCGACCGCGAACCGGAAAAAGTCATTAAAGCCCTGCAACAAAGGACGGACCAGGGTACATGGAAATCACAGGACTTCGCATCTATGTCGAATGATGATTTAACGATGTATGTCTATGGCAACAATCTGGATGAAATCAAACCGGTCATCCATAAAATTGAAAAAGTCATGAAAAACAACGACAACTTGAAAAATGTTGAAACCAGCCTTTCCGAAACTTATCAGCAATACACGCTTGTCGCCAACCAGAACAAACTGGCTGCTCTCGGGTTAACAGCCGGCCAGCTCGGAACCGGCCTTGCGCAAACCGGCAACCGGACCGTGCTTACAACCGTTGAAAAAGGCGGAGAAGAATTAAATGTTTACGAACAGAACAAAACCGGGCATTACGACAATATTGGCGATCTGACCAATCAAAAAGTCACGTCGCCCCTCGGCACAAAAGTAGCGCTAAAGGATGTCGTGGACGTGAAAAAAGGCGAAACACCGGATGCAGTCTCGAAACGGGACGGCAAAATCTATGCCAGTGTAACCGGCAAGATCAAGACAGCTGACGTTGCGAAAGTGACACAACAAGTTCAAAACAAAGTGGATAAACTCGATATTCCAAAATACATCCATGTCGAAACCGGCGGCGTAACGGAAGACATCAATGACTCGTTTACAAAGCTCGGTTATGCGATGCTGGCTGCTGTTGCGATCGTTTATCTTGTGCTCGTGATTACATTCGGCGGGGCCCTCGCGCCGTTTACCATTCTTTTCTCACTGCCATTTGCCGTAATTGGTGCACTGGTCGCCCTGTACCTGGCGCATGAAACGATCAGCGTCACCGCCATGATCGGCGCCCTGATGCTGATCGGCATCGTGGTGACGAATGCCATTGTGCTAATCGACCGGGTGGTGCATAAAGAAAAGGCGGGGCTGTCCACACGCGAAGCATTGCTTGAAGCAGGCGCGACAAGGCTGCGTCCGATTTTAATGACCGCTTTTGCAACAATCTTTGCACTGATCCCGCTTGCTCTGGGCTACGGCGGCGGCGGGCTCATTTCGAAAGGGGTCGGCATCACAGTAATCGGCGGCTTGACCAGCTCCACTTTACTGACACTTATCATCGTTCCGGTTGTTTACGAATTTTTAATGAAGTTCAGGAAAAAAGAAAAACATCCGGAAGAAGTATGAAAAAAGAGGTTGCCCAGGGGCAACCTCTTTTTTCTGCATGTGGAAGCAGCACCAGCGCTTGCGTCGGAGAGGTAAAACTTGGGAAAGCCGGGATTTACCTGCAAACCCCGGTTCCTGTTCGATTTAGCTTCTTTCAAGTAGGGATGAATAAGCAAAATTCTTAGATTTGGTAAGAATGCTGGAGGCCGGTTTTTTTTCGTGCTTCTTTAACGTAGACGCGCTCTATGTGAAGGAAGGCCTTCGTTTTTCCACGCTTCCTTAACGTAGACGCGCTCTATGTGAAGGAAGGCCTTCGTTTTTCCACGCTTCCTTAACGTAGACGTGCCCTATGTGAAGGAAGACCCTCGTTTTTGCTTGCTTCCTTAACGTAGACGGGGTCTATGTTAAGGAAGGGCTTCGTTTTTCCATGCTTCCTTAACGTAGACGGGGTCTATGTTGAGGAAGGACTTCGTTTTTCCACGCTTCCTTAACATAGGGCTTGCTGAATCACCAAACTTCCTAGATTTGGAAAAACTTAATACAATGTGCAAGGGTTAAAGATGGATTCTTCTATATTTTGAAAAAGAGCTTGCTGACAAATTGGGTACAAATTCAGAATCGGATTCGTTCACCAAGCCCCAAGTAGGACATTTCGAGCCAGGATGCAGCTCCTTTTGTCCTTTTGGCAGATTCAAAAGGACATTTCGGGCTCGGATGCAACGTGTTTTGTCCTTTTGACGGCTACAAAGGGACATTTCGAGCCCAGATGCTGCTCCTTTTGTCCCTTTGACAGCTTCAAAAGGACATTTCAGACCCGGATTCAGCTCCTTTTGTCTTTTTGACAGCTTCAAAAAGACATTTTGGGCCCGGGTGGAGGTCAATTTGTCCTTTTGACGGCTTCAAAAGGACATTTCGGGCTCGGATGCAACGTGTTTTGTCCTTTTGACGGCTTCAAAGGGACATTTCGAGCCCGGATGCTGCTCCTTTTGTCCTTTTGATAGCTTCAAAAAGACATTTCAGACCCGGATGCTGCTCCTTTTGTCCTTTTGATAGCTTCAAAAGGACATTTCGAACCCGGCTGAAGCTCCTTTTGTCCTTTTGGCAGTTTCAAAAGGACATTTCGGGTCTGGATGCAACGTGTTTTGTCCTTTTGACAGCTTCAAAAAGACATTTTGGGCCCGGGTGGAGGTCAATTTGTCCTTTTGACGGCTTCAAAAGGACATTTCAGACCCGGATGCAACGTGTTTTGTCCTTTTGACAGCTTCAAAAAGACATTTCGGACCCAAACGCGACTCCTTTTGGTCCTTTTACATCACGCAAAAGAACAATTTGACCTCACTGTACGGCTAGTTTCTCTTTTTTTCCAGGTCCGCTGATTCGCATCCTTGCTGAAGAAATTAAAAAAGCCGACCTATCTTTCAGGTCCAGCCTCGTAAACGCAATGAAGATTCATTTTTTAGCAAACGCTACAAAAACGGCCATTGCAAAACCCGAAAGCCCCTAATTTCCCCCAAGAATGATCGCAGCGGGTTCGGGAGCGGGTTTTCCAATATAGTACCCTTGCGCCAAATGCATGCCGATCGATTTGCAATAGAGCAGTTCTTCTTCGCGTTCAATTCCTTCCGCTAGCACATAAATACCGGTTTCTCCCGCAATTTCCATGACTTCCTGCAAAAAGCGCTGTTTGACCTTATTCTCGTCGCAATGGGAAATAAAAAAACGGTCGATTTTCACATAGTTCGGATTTAAGATTTTCAAAGTTTCAAGCGTTGCGTACCCCGAACCGAGATCATCAAGCGCCACGCTGACGCCAAGATCACGGTAAATCCCGAGTATCTTTTTTAAAAAGTGGACATCGTTGATCTTCTCGGTTTCCACGACTTCAAAGACAAGGTCCTCGGGGGAAATATCGTACTGTTCAATCAAAGTGAACGTATGCCGCAAGCAAAACTTGTAATCATAAATCGAAGCGGGCAAAAAATTGATAAAGCTCTTCACGCCGCGGGGCAGTTTCTCAACACGGGCTTTCAGTGCCGCTTCCCTGGCGCGCAAATCCAATAACGAATGCAGCCCGGTTTTATGGGCGGCATCAAATAACAGGCCTGGGGGAATGTTCCGGTTCGGCAAACGGGTGCGCAGCAAAGATTCATAGCCGTATATTTGGTTGTCCTGAATGCGGATGATCGGCTGAAAATAACTTGTCAGGCTGCCGGAAATAATCACTTTCACAAGCATCTCATAGCGGATGCGCTCTTTCAATTGAGAAAGCGGCAGGGAGAGCGTCGAAAATCCGGATCCGGACGGATGGACACTGGTGAAAAGATCAACCGTTTCGGGCATATCTTTTATGATATCAAATAAAGTATCCTTTGCTTCAAACGGAATCATTAAATACTCGGAAAGAACTTCGTATACACAGGATTTCTGCGTCATATATTCAATGACAGCCTGCGTTTTTTGTATGTATAATAAACCGCTTTCCGGAATATGAAAAGATGCATCGTTCTCCAGGTTTGGCTTCTCATTCAGCATGTGATTCATCCTCATCCAGTCGTTTAACTTATTTATACCAAAAAATGCCCGGCAAAGCTACTATGAAAAGCAGGCTGCAGGCGGCATCATCCCGGCCGAAAAAACGATCAAAGACGCTTTTCTCCCTCCTTCCCTATTCTACAATTGATAATCAAACGCTGCAAATGAAAATAGCACATTTCCCTCACACTTCTATTAGTCCTCCTTTCCATTGATATGATAATCTTTACTTTAAATTTATTATAAATAAATATTGATTTTTATAATGAACCAGTTATAATATAGATATCAAATAGCAAAAGGTGGGAACATGATGAGCGATCAAAAAGACAACAAAAAAATGACAACTGCATTCGGTGCCCCGGTTCCGAATGACACAGATTCAAAAACCGCCGGCAAAAGAGGGCCGTTATTGATGGAGGATGTCTGGTTTATTGAAAAGCTGGCCCACTTCGACCGAGAAGTGATCCCGGAGCGGCGGATGCATGCAAAAGGTTCCGGCGCCTACGGGACATTCACGGTGACAAACGATATAACGAAATATACGAAGGCAAAACTTTTCTCAAAAGTCGGCAAAAAAACCGATATGTTCATCCGTTTCTCAACCGTTGCCGGCGAACGCGGCGCGGCGGATGCCGAACGCGATATCCGCGGAACGGCCATGAAATTTTACACAGAAGAAGGCAATTGGGACCTTGTCGGGAACAACACGCCTGTATTTTTCCTCAGAGACCCGAAACGTTTCCCGGATTTGAACCATGTCGTCAAACGCAACCCGCGCACCAATATGCACAGTGCACAGGCAAACTGGGATTTTTGGACGCTGCTTCCTGAAGCGCTCCACCAAGTAACGATTACGATGAGCGACCGTGGCATTCCGGCAAGCTACCGGAATATGCATATGTTCGGCAGCCATACGTACAGCATGTTCAACGCAAACAATGAACGCGTCTGGGTCAAATTCCACTTTAAAACACAACAGGGCATCAAAAACCTGACGGATGAAGAAGCACAGGAAATCATCGGCCGCGACCGCGACAGCCATCAGCGCGATTTGTACGAAGCGATTGAAAGCGGCGACTATCCGCGCTGGACGATGTACATCCAGGTGATGACGGAAGAAGAGGCGAAAAACCTTCCGTATAATCCGTTCGATTTAACAAAGGTATGGTACCATAAAGATTTTCCGTTGATTGAAGTGGGTATCGTGGAACTGAACCGCAACCCGGAAAACTATTTTGCAGAAGTCGAACAGGCCGCGTTCGCCCCGACCAATATTGTGCCGGGCATCGGGTTCTCGCCGGATAAAATGCTGCAGGGCCGCCTTTTCTCTTACGGCGATGCGCAGCGTTACCGGTTAGGCGTCAACCACTGGCAAATTCCTGTCAACTATCCGAAAAAAGCGGAACACTTCCATCCGTACCACCGCGATGGCGCAATGCGGGTTTTCAATCCGGCTGAAGGCGGTTCCGTTTCATACAGCCCGAACAGTTACGGCGAATGGGAAGACAGCAAGGAGCACGCAGAACCGGCACTCGATATTTTAGGTACGGCTGACTATCACAATTTCCGTGAAGATGACGACAACTATTATGAACAGCCCGGCAAACTGTTCAGGCTGATGGCGCCGGAAGAACAGCAACGACTGTTTGCAAACACCGCCCGCAATATGCAGGGAACGACAAGAGAAGTCCAGCTCCGCCATATTACGAACTGTTATTATGCAGATCCGGCATACGGCGAGGGCGTCGCGCGCGCACTCGGCATTCCGATGAGCGAAGTAGAGGCGGCTGTTTCGAGGAAATAACTGGCGGATGAAGGTTTGCGGTGCCGCTAAATGCACATTTATAAAATGCTCTTCAGTTTTTGCATCAAGCCCGCGCACCAATTTGCCGGATGATGACTTTTTGCGGCAGGCAAAAGAGCGGCAACATTTTGTTCACTTTATATAGGGCTTGCTGAACGAATCCGGTTCTGAATTTGTACCCAATTTGTCTGCAAACTCCATCGCAAAATATATGCGAAAATGCGTGAGTTTGTCTTCTCCATACGTTGAATCGGCTTTCGCGTGCAGGCATTTCCCTGGATTTGTTGTAAAACCTTTGCATTTAAATGGTTGCCAAAGCTGTCAGCATCCTTTCCAAATCTAGGAATTTCGCTTATTCAGCAAGCCCTATATAGATATAAAATACAAAAGACGTTGAGGCACCATTTCGATTCGTGCCGCAACGTCTTTTAAATTGATTTAGAGTGACAGGGCACAGTGCTAGATGGTGTCCCGCCCTCTTTTCGATAGATTTTGCCGGGTCATTTATATCCTTTTTTTGTAATTTTCGCCCATATGTCATGATACCAGCCGATCAGCGTGCTAAAAGCCGGGTCAAACAACCCTTTCATTTTTTGGATGGTCCATACTGTTAACAAGGCAACAATAATG
The DNA here is from genome assembly GCF_038007245.1 of Weizmannia sp. FSL K6-3076. Classification (NCBI taxonomy): domain Bacteria; kingdom Bacillati; phylum Bacillota; class Bacilli; order Caryophanales; family Bacillaceae; genus Heyndrickxia; species Weizmannia sp. FSL K6-3076. The sequence continues at coordinate 2,421,415 of NZ_JBBOWU010000001.1, forward strand.
CTTGCCGCAATATCCCCCGGATAATGGTGCCCGACCCATACACGGGAAATGCCGGTCAAAACGGCACAGAGCATCATCGCTAATCCGAGTTTCCGGTTCCGCACCCATAAGGCGAAAGCCATGGCAAACGTGCCTGTCGCATGGTCGCTCGGAAATGAGTCGTCGGCCGCATGCGGAATTAAAATGCTGGTATGATACGTGACAAATGGCCGCGGTTCATAATAAACAAGCGTAATCACATAATTGACCAGCAAAGCGGCAACACCGGCAATGCCGGCATAAAGCACCATGTTTTTCATTTTATCATTGCCTAAAAACCACACAATCAATAAAACAGCGGCAAAAAGCGGCAAGGCATCCTGTGTAAAAAAAATCATGATGTCATCCAGTAATTTTTCATGCCCTGACAAGTTGTGGACCATAAAAAACAATCTGGCGTTCTCATTCATGGCTCTATTTCCTTTCTTCTATGGCTGGTTTTGATAGAAAAATGTTTGTCAAACATCTCGTCCATCCGCACGAACCGGAAGCCGCGCGCTTTTAATGCCGGAATCGCAACCCGCAAACCTTCAATTGTATACTGCGGGGCATCCTCATCTGCGCCCGGCGTGACGCCGCAATCATGCAGCAAAATCACATCGCCGCTTTCCACCCGGGTGATCAGGCCGTTTGAAACCTTTTCCGAACCGCCTTTTCTCTTCCAATCGCGGAACATTTTCGACCAGTGCACCATGCGGAACTGCTTGTGCAGAAAAAAGTCCAGCAGATGCATCATTCCCCACGGCGGGCGGTAAAAAACCGGTCTCTCGCCGGTGATGTTTTCAATAATCCGTGCCGACTGCTCAAGCGTGCGCGCATTTTTCCAAGGGCTGATCAGCCAGTTGCACTGGTGCTTATAATTATGAAGGCCGATACAATGCCCTTCACGCGACATGCGCAAAACGAGTTCCGGATACCGGGCCGCCCTTTCCCCGACGAGAAAGAAAGTGGCCTTAATTCTTTCCCGCTTTAAAAGATCAAGCAGTACCGGCGTATAGACCGGGTCCGGCCCGTCATCAAAGGTGAGCGCAATCTCCGCATCTTTTTTTCCTTTCCAACATACCCAAAAACCGAGTTTGGCCGCTAAAACATATGGAATAATAGCATATATGAGAATGAATAAAATCAATACCCAGATGATGACTTCCAAACCGTGCCGCTCCTTTCATCCAAAGATTCATGCGGGTGATGCACAAGCAAAGCCTTTTTTCGCATCCTTGCATACTTTCCGTGCGCGGTATCCGGCATTTCCGGATCAGACGCATGAATGAGCCGTGCATATTTCGCCTGGTCAATAACGGAAAGCACCCGAAAAGCGGCCTCTCTGTTTTGAATCGATAGCGTGTTTCTTTTCATCTTCGCAAGCTGTGCCCTGTTTTCATTCAGGCGGGCTAAACACCGGATTAACGTGCCTTCATCTGCTGCCTCAACTGCTGCGCCCGCTTGTGTTAAAAAGGCTGCGTTATCTTCTTCCTGGCCCGGCAGCGCTTTGTATAAAATCATCGGCAGTTCCATGGCCAATGCTTCCGCTGTTGTCACGCCGCCCGGTTTCGTAATCATCACGTCCGAGACAGCCATTAAATCACGCACATAATCAATATAGCCGAGCACGAAAACCTTATGCTTCGTCCCTTTCAGATCATCCATCAGGCGGGCGCGTAGTTTTTCATTATGCCCGCACACGATCAACAGCTGCATGCGGAAAGGTACCTCGTCCAGTTTTTCAGCCGTGAACAGCCCGTCTCCGAACAGGCCTTCCCCGCCGCCCATGACAAGCACGGCCGGTAACGCCGGATCGAGGCCGTATTTTTTGTACAAAGCCTGCTTGTTCACCGGTTTCAGGAAACTCGGTTTAATCGGGATCCCTGTACAGGAAATTTTTCGGCCGGGAATGCCGAGCCTGATCAACTGCCGGCGCAACATATGCGAACCAACGACATAGTGATCTGTGTACGGGTGCAGCCATGAACTGTGGTGCGTATGGTCGGTAATGACGGTAACGAGCGGAATATCCGTAAGCCCGTATTCCTTTAATTTTGAAATCATAGAAGACGCAAAAGGATAGGTGCTGACAATAACGGATGGGCGTATCGTTTCGAGCATCCGCAGCGTCTTTCTCATCCCCGTTGAAAATAAGCCGGTCAATGTTTTTGACAGGGCATTCCTTCCATACGTTTTACGGTACAAATACCCGTAAAGATTCGGGAACTTTTCAATACCTTTCATATAAACATAGTGGCTGACCGGGAATAAGGTGGGATGGACCCATTCCATGAAATCGACGACAACCGGGTCTGCTTTTGGGGAACGAATTTTCATCGCCTGTTCAATTGCCCGGGCGGCCTGCAAATGCCCTTCCCCAAAAGCGCCTGTTAATATCAACACTTTGTCTTTTTTCTTGTTGGCCATTCTCTTTTCCCCCCTGCTTTTCGGTCTGTTTACAGAAAACGCGCCGCTTCTCCTTCTCATGCGGCCTCTTTCGATACAATACAATAGACTTTGAGGGTAAAAGAAAAGTTCATTTATAGGCGATAAAAATTTGCGGTCATTGTTTTCCTACTCTTCCATTTAAACGAATTATGGAAAACACTGTAAAAATTTGCTTCGAAAAAAAGAAACAGGCAAGGCTTTTTTCGGAAACAAAAACCCCGTTTGGAATTTTTTTTCAACAAGGACAGGCAAAAAAACGCAACCGGGTACTCACAAAAAAACATGCGGCTCCTTATTTTGCGGCCGCATGTTTTTTCCTGTTTCTCCATTTTTGAAATAGCCATGTGACCGAAAGCCCGAGCGAGTACCAGAACAAAATCAGGAAAATGACTTCCCCGACGAGCGGGATGCTGCAAAGGGCAATCAGGATCGTCACACCCGTTAACAGTTTCAGCCATTCCTGCCTGCCGTTTAAAACGGCAAAGGTGCTACCGATTTCCCGGCCAAGAAACACGAGTCCTGCCAGGAGGGATACAAAAACAGCAAGGCATAACAGAAGGACAACCGGTATTAATACCACTGTAATCGTCAAAAACAGGCTGAGCGCAAGGACGACAAGCGACAGCAGGCAGCCGGTAATGATCATCCTTCCGGGCCGCGTGTAGAAGGACCGAATCCCAGAAAAAAACGGTTTTTTCGCGACTAAGCCGAACAAAACAGTGCACACAATCAACAGTAGGCTTGCGGAAAGCCGGAAAAACCAGAGGGCAAGAAGCATGACAGCGGCAAAAATCATACTGTCAAGCGTTTTATTGTTCATATTGATAGATAGGACATGTTCCGTTACACGGGCACCCGGCTGCTGTTTGATATTTCCACCGAGCACAAATACAGAGCCGCGGATATCCGCTGACTTACGAATATTCAAATTCCCATTGATCACAATGACGGCTGTTTTGACATATCCGCTGACGGTCGCGTTATTCCCGATCACAACGACATTTTCGACTTTTTCATTTTTCGGGATGACCGTATGCCGGTCGTGGATGATGATTCTCATTCTTTTTTCCTTTGCAAACGCAGGGTGGAAACCCGCCCCTGCGCTCAGAAAAAGCAGGAGCAAGGACAATAAGCAAATCAATATTTTTGCGGCTTTCATTTTTTTCTCCATCCCCTACTCCTTCACCGGCTTCATGGTGAGAAGGCCAAACAAAATCCAGATACAAACGGCCAAAATCACCGCTATCACCACCATAATCCCCGCAGACAAAGCCGGGAGCGCGGAAAGAATGGAAAGCGCAATATGAAAGCCGCTTGAAAGAATATTGAAGAGGGCCTGAAAAATATTCATGCCGACATAAAACGGTTTTCTCATCACCGGGTAGGTGGCAAGCACAGAAGCGGCACAGCAAACCGCAAAGAACCAGACAAACACGCGGTAATGCATCGCCAATTTTTCCTGCGGCATAATTGTAGCCAGAACCGCCTTTTCAAACTGGATTCCCGGCACCTCAACCGAATGGTAAAAACGGCTGATTTCCGCCTGGACCGCCTCCAATTCTTCCAGTTCGCGGCGGCAATCCGGGCAAAGGGCAAGATGGGCTTCAACCTTTTTTCGGTCCGTTTCACTTAACGCATCATCCATGAAGGCCGGCAATAAATCCCGGACGTGTGTTTCCATGTGATCACCCTCTTGAAAGTTCTTTTTTCAAAATATTTCTCGCTGTGTTGATGCGCGACTTGACGGTACCAAGCGGGATGTTCAAGATGTCTGCGATCTCTTCATAGGAATAGCCCTGGATATCGCGCAATACGATCGCTGCCCGGTGTTCCGGCGACAATTTTTCCATCGCGCTGCGGATGTCAAATCTCAAATTGGCGTTGTCGATATTGGAAGTTGGCCTCCTAAGTGGCTCCTCTTCTATTTCCGCCTGAAGATCCACTTTTTTTCGCATTTTTTTCAGCCGGTCATAGCATAAATGAGAGACGATCTTCGACATCCAGGAGGCAAAAGCATAGGCATGTTCCAGTTTATCCAGGGCGTACCAGGCTTTCACAAATGCTTCCTGGGAGATATCTTCCGCTTCCATCCGGTCGCCTGTCATGGCATATGCATGCCGGAACACCTCCCCTTTAAACCGGGCCACCAGCACGGCAAACGCATCTGTATCTCCTGCTTTTGCCTGCCGGATCAACTGTGTTAAATCCTGCTCCACCATTTTCAACTCCCTGCTTAAGCAACGCGATCTTTTGTCGTTGCCCGGGCATGTGCAAAAGCGGCCGGGAAATTGCAGGTGCACTTGCCCATTTCATTCCATGTTCATTATGGCATATTTTCCTTTCCGCCATCAGGAAGTTTTTTTCATCCGCTTAGCGCCTCATTTGGATAGGAGTACCCCATACCGGCCGGAAAACGGGCGGCAAAAAGCCGATGCAAGCGTTGGGCCGGCCTGAAACATGCGCCCGAACTCCACGGCAGGAAGATGGTAAAAGTACCCGGAAACAAAAACGACAAGTCCTTTCCAGCAATACGGCCCCATAGACGCCCCGCAAAAAAATCAATAAGAGGTTGAAACATAGTACTGGTCCTTCAGCACTTTATCCGGCGTTTGGTTTGCTTTGCGGCCGAGCAGACCGCGGATCAATACATCAAATTCTTTCCCCCTGAGTTCGATTTCGCTCCCGTATTGGCGCAGCCGCCGGTAAAACCGGGCCAGTTGCTTCCCGTCTTCCAAAATTTCCATCACCTGTTCCTCCACCGGTTTGGTGAAGTCCAGTTCAAAGACAAGCCCGTGTTGTTTCAAAAAAGCAAGATTGATTTCTTCCTGACCGGGGAGGACGGAGTGGATAAAAATCGGCAACTTTTTTTGAATCACTTCGCTGATCGTGACACCGCCCGGCTTTGTAATGATCGCATCCGCTTCATCGTACAGCCGGCTCATTTCCTTTCTGGACTGGATATAGGGAACCGGGATGATATGTTTCATCCCCCATCCATTCAGCTTGTTATACAGCTTTTCGTTTTTTCCGCATAACACATAATAATCGGCCCTGCCCGGCTGTTCCCGTTTTAATGCCTTCAGAAGGCGGTACAGATCGCCGAGGCCGCTACTGCCACCGGATATTAAGATTTTTTTCCGTGATGTATGGCGCAAAACCGTTCTTTCTTTAAACGCTTCATGAATCGGAATGCCGGTGACAAAAATGTTTTGTTCGGGAACGCCGTTACAGATGAGCGTCGTTTTGATCGTTTGGTTCGGCACAAAATGGATGTCAATTTCTTTCTTTCCCCACAAGCCGTTGACGAAAAAATCAGTGTACGCATTGATAACCGGGACATCAATTTTTCCTTTTGACTTCAGCCGGCTGAGCAGCATCGACGGAAAACTGTGCGTGCAAATGACAAGATCCGGATTTTCCTCGGCAATCAGTTTTTCCATTTGCTTAATAAAAGAGAGTTCATAGAGTTTCATTAATGCGGTCTGGTCGGCATCCGCATAAATAAAATGTTTGTACACCCATTGGTATGTCCGCGGTGCTTTCTGGATCCATTTCAAATACATTTTCGTGACGATTTTCTCCAGCGTCCCGCTCGTATAGGAAATCAAATCAACTTTTTTCATTTCAATGGTACTGTCCATACATTTCAATTTATGCATTAACGCCTCTGCGACCTGATGATGGCCGGACGGCATTTTTAAAAGCGGTAAAATGAGCACTTTAGCCAAGCTGTCTTCCTCCTTTTCCGGAAGCCTGTTCTTTTTACAATAAATAGACTTCCGCAATTGCCGGGAAGTTCATTCTGTTTTTTACCAAAAAAGCAGATTTTAAACAATTGAATTGTATACCGGATGGATGTCTTACAACAAGTATTTTGCCAATATTGGCCGTATTTTGAGCAGCAGCCGCCTGCACGGCTTTTAAGGGCGTTTTGGACCAACATTTCACCTCCTTAAAACGACCATGCAAAAGGATGGAAATCAACCGACAATTTTTTCTGAATATATCGCAGTTCTGTTGCCTGCTGTAAAAAACAGTCATCGTGCAATTTGGTGCTCAGGCTTGATGTAAAAACTTATATAGAACCGTGCTGCGCGGTATTTCGCTCGGAAAACCTTTCACGTAAATCACCGGCCGGCTTGTCGCCAGTTTCCCGCGTGCCACATTGGTCGCTGAAAAACTGCGGGTTTTTTCATGGAATTCTCACGGTTTATTCAGAATAAGCCGCTATACTGGTCCCTTGAGAAACCTGGAAAATTATGCAAGAATACGAAGTGCAGGCGGCGGGGCATGATAAAAAAGACTGTTTTCATGCACCACTAACCTATTACACGCCAGAGAATGGATTCTATGCGTAAAGAACATTACATGAGGTGAGTCCTCCATGTTCGTGAAGAAGATAACCATTAGTCTTTTCAGTATCATATTTACGGTGTCATGCGCTCTTATCACAATCGGCAGTTTCTTTATCGCACCGCTGTGGGCCAAAAAAGATGACCCGCATTTCGTGCTGCTTGATGGAAAATGGAATATTTCAACGGGGCAGATGGCAGCGCTGTTCCTCTTTTCCGTAGTGGCCATCCTGTTTTATCTTGGCTGTTTCCGCATTTTTGCAAGGCTTTCAGACAAAGGGCTGAAAAGAATGGCAGCCTTTTTGTTTGCCGTTATTTTGTCTATTGAAACGGCGATTCTTATCCTGTTTCACGGGGTGCAGCCGCCCAAGGTGGATGGTGGCCATATTTATCTGGAAGCTTTGTATTTATTAAAGCACGGGACATTGCTCGGAAATGAGTACTATTTGCAGCTGTACCCGAACAATGTACCGATTACCATTGCCCGTTACCTGCTTTACCGCTACCTAGCGTTTGGAAATCCAGACTGGTTTTTGATTGTAGATAAGCTGGCAGCGGCTTTATTCCTGAATATCGGGATCTTTTTTCTCTGGCTGCTGGCGGTGAAAACATCCGGCCGCAAAACGGGAAATTTGCTGCTTGTTTTCACCATCACATGGCTGCCGCTCTTTCTTTATATCCCGTATTTTTATACAGAAAGCCTTGCGATCGCCTTTCCGTCCATGGCGGTGTATTTTTGGTATGGCCACAGTCGGACGGGGCGCCCGGTATACCTTTTTCTGCTTGGTGCAGTGCTTGCAGTTGGATGCCAATTAAGGGAAAATATGGTATTACTTTTGCCTGCCCTTTTGATCTACATGCTCTACACGCTCCGGCTGAAACAAACCGTGCTGCGAATAGCGTTCATTATGCTTGTTTTTTTGCCTGTCACTTTTGGGGCAGAGGCGTATTACCACCATCTCGGCTACCGGGAAAACGCAACCATCAAGGCGCCGGTAACCCACTGGCTGGCGCTTGGCCTTTCAAATGAAGGCCGATACAATGTCGCGGATACGAGATTGTCAGAAAGTCTTCCCACCCAACAGGCAAAAAAACAGGCGGATTATGCACTGATCAAACAGCGGATCGAAACGAGGGGTACATCCGGTCTACTCAAGCTTTGGGCGGTAAAAGCCTTCCGCACATTTTCACAAGGCGATCAGGCCTACGCCAAGTACAATCAGCGGATGGACCATTACAACGCCGCATACCGCTATGTTTACGGAGACCAGAATAAAGTGCTGTTGTTTATCATCCAGGTATTTCATATCGCAACGCTCTTTCTGCTGGCCGTTTCGGGCTTAACGTTCTTCCGTAAAATAAGATTTGATGTTCAATTACTCATGCAAATTTGCTTATTTGGCAGCTACTTGTTTTTCGTTTTTATTTGGGAAGCAGAACCGCGCTACTCCCTCCTGTTCACGCCATTGATGATTTTTTGCGCTGCACGGGGTCTTGAAAAGATGCATCAGTTCTTGGAAGCAAAAAAATGGCTGCCGGCACAAAAAAGATGGAAACTGCAAACAGCAGGAAACTGGCTGCTCGTTTTAAGCCTTATTGTCCTGCTCGCCGTTTGCGCCAAATGGAATGAAAAAGCATTCACAGGGACAACCGAAAAATACGAGGATTATATCGTCAACCAGCAGGCGGCCAGAGGAAAACCTGTTGCGCTTGTTGACCGGCATCATACCGTTACCCAAACGTTTATCGCAGACAAAGCTTTCGACCGAGTCGCTTTTATGCCTGCCCGATTCCACGGTAAAGCCGCATACCGCGTTTCTTTATGGCATAAAAGCGGCGGGCGGCAAAAAATGGTGTTTGAACGAAAATTTACAAACCATAAGCGAAAAACAAACGGCTATAAGGCATTTCTTTTGAAAAAAGCCTTGCCCGGTGAAAACAGGCATTATGCACTCCGGGTCGAACAACTCTACGGACCGGCGCATGCCCGGATGTTCCTTCATGCGAACGGCCCAAGCGGACATTTTGAGCAGATGGATTTGTACGGAGGGGGCCAATTTTACCAAAACGGCAAACCGATGGCAAAAACAGACCTTACGTTTACCGTATCAAAACAGATTACCGGTCCCCATATAAACCGGCACCTGTACAGATGGCTGTTTGGATGTGCTTTCTTTATGCTTTTACTCTATGGGCTTACTGTCCTGCCGGGAGGGGCAAGCAGAAAAGCAGCTAAAAAAATCCGCGAATTTGTGGATGCCTGATCAAAATCTCCCCGCCTGAGCCGTTTGGCAGCCCGGCGCTTGACCAATAGAAAAGTTGGCAGATGCGAAAGACCTGAGCCGGCAACAAACGGGAAGCTTGTGGAGGCCTGAACCAGCGGGCGGGGAAAATTTCTGCGATCATACCGCGCGCTGGCCCGGATGTTCCAATGCTGATGGAAGCCAAATCAAAACGGCGAGAGCAGTTTCTCGCCGTTTTTTTTTGAGAACATCTTTTAAAAATCAGGATCATAGCTGATATCAAGGTCAAAATGGCCGGTGATGCCATCGATCGTTCCGGTTTCGGTGTACTGCCAAACGTCTGCATTCGTACCGAGCGTGATGTTATACCGTGCCAGCCAGATTTTGGTATTGCTAGGCCAAGAATCTGTATGGCCCTCAAGATAGCTTTTCCAATTAAAGTAGCCGGCATAAATGCCCACTTTCGTCTGCCCGAGCGTCTGCATTTCATTTAAGAAATAGCCAGCACAAGCCGGGGCCGCATTTGCCCACCAAGTTGTTGTAATGCTATTCGTCCCGGTAGGTTCTATATCTTCGAAAGCGTAGCCCGTAAACGCATAGCCGGTTTTCGCCTTTGTTTGGGCCAGCACTTGATAAAAATGCTTGGCTTCTGCAATATGCTGTGCGGAAGTGGTGGTGGAATTGCCGATCATATGATAAGCATGGACCGACAAGCCGGCGTTTCTGGCATACTTATAATAGGTATAAAACTTCGAATCCGTATATCCGCTTCCTTCTGTTGCTTTCAGAATGACAAAATTGTAGCCCTGGCTCTTCATAAGGTTAAAACTGTCTTGTGTCAGAGTTTGATAATGGCTGACATCCAGTCCCTTTGTCGTCGTGGCGGATGCAGTGGCTGATCCGGTACTGCCCGTTGTGGTCGTTCCGGATGCAGAACCTGATCCGGTGTTGCCCGTTGCGGTCGTTCCGGATGCAGAACCTGATCCAGTGTTGCCCGTTGCGGTCGTTCCGGATGCAGAACCTGATCCGGTGTTGCCTGTTGCAGCTGTCCCGGATGCAGAACCTGATCCAGTGTTGCCCGTTGTGGTCGTTCCGGACGTAGAACCCGATCCGGTGTTTCCCGTTGTAGTCGTTCCGGATGCAGAACCTGATCCAGTGTTGCCCGTTGTGGTCGTGCCACTTGTTGCTGCGGCAGACCCTGTAGATCCGGACGTGCTGCCGGTTGCCGTTCCCGTCGTTTTCCCACCCGCTGTGGAAGACCCCGTTTGGCTTGTTCCCGTCGTTGTGCTTGTTGTTCCACCCGCTGCCGGTGCAGGTTTTGTGAAGTGGCTCGTATAAATCCAGCCACTTTGGGTTGTCCCAACGACGCAGATATGGGACATATTTTGGGTGCTTTCTTTCACATACACCTGCTGATTCGGTCTAATAACAGCCGTATATTTTGTATGGGATGCAGATGTATACAGTTTGGAAGAAGCATAGACCGTTTTTTTCGCGAGCAAGCCGGTTAAGTTGTTCGCATAAATATATCCGGAGCTATTGCCTGCTTTCACTTGGTAACGACCGTGCGACCCATTAAAAACCGACACCTTTTGCCCATCTTTAATCGTCTTGTTATACGAATTTCCGGTTGCGGATGTGTATAATTTAGACGGCATCCACGTATATTTTACAACCGGTTTAATAAAATGGGTTTTGTCAACATAGCCGCTGTACCCGGTTCCGATCACGTGGGCCAGATACATGCCGTTTTTCGTTGCTTCCATTTTGATATACATCATCTTCCCCGCCGGTACGGAAGCAACATACGGGCCGCCTGCCGCCTGCTTATAAATTTTCGAACCAAAATAGTCCTCTTTTTTCACTTTGCTCCTTGTCAGGTTATCAGCATAAATGTAACCTGTTTTCCCACCTGCTTTCACCTTATAGCGCTTGCCTGACTTGCTGTAGACGGTTACCGCTGTCCCGCTGTTCACATTTCTGGAGTAAGCCGCGCCGGACGCCGTTTTATAAAGCTTCGACGGTGTCCACGTATACATGGTAGACGAGGCGGCTGAAGCAGGCTTCACAAAACTTAGCGCAAACAGCAATAAAAAACCCGCACCCCCGAAAAAAATCAATCTTCGCAATCTGTCTCCTCCTTTTGTTCTATGTATCAAACACCATTATAATCAATAAATCTCGTAAATTTTATCCCGAATTTGAAAAAAATAGTGAACAATCATTCTAAATGAGTCTATATACCTATACAGGGTTACATTTTGCCTATTTGAAAGGGGATCGATCAAAAAAATTGCAAAAACCACTCCAAAACGGAGAATTGCCTGGATTGAGAGAAGAAATTTATCCGCAGCAACTGAGATTTAAACCATTTAGACTGAAATATTTCCGCGAGATCACGAGAGAATGATAAAAAGAATGGTTTGGGGGGCGCCACAGTTTTTACCATTCCATAGCTAAAAAGCATTCCTTTCCTTTGGCAAGTGGATCAGTACCAAAAAAAGAATGCTTTTCATTTGCTATGAAAAAAGGTCGCCAAGCGTGAATTAGGGGTGTTTAAGAGTGAAGCGTATCTACGAATGATACAAAGTGAACTGCTGGCCTTCTGTTTCGAACGGATTTTCTTCTATTTCAAATCCGAGATCTTCAATTAACTGGTAATCTTCTTTTGCGTCCTGGCCCTCTGTCGTTAAATAATCACCAATAAAAATGGAGTTGGCAATAAATAGCCCTAAATTCTGCAAAGAGCGCAAATGATATTCCCGCCCGCCAGCAATCCGAATTTCCTTTGTGGGATTGATAAACCGGAACAAGGACAAATTCTTTAAACAACGAATCGGTGTCAATTCGTCCATATTTTCAAGTTTTGTTCCCTTAACAGGATGCAGAAAGTTGACCGGAATAGAATCAGCGTCCAGATCCTTGAGCGCGAATGTCATATCGATAATGTCCTTATCCGTTTCCCCCATTCCGCAAATCACACCGGAGCACGGGGAGATGCCTGCCTTTTTTACGTTTTCGATTGTGTTGACTCTGTCTTCATAACCATGTGTGGTTGTGATATTCGCATGGTGGTTTGCACTTGTATTAATATTGTGATTAAACCGGTCCACACCCGCTGCCTTCAGCTTGAACGCCTGCTCTTCAGTAACGAGCCCTAAACAGGCACAAATTTTTAATTGTTCCACATCCCGCTTAATTTCCTCAACTGCCGCAATTACTGTGTCCACTTCACGGTTGGTTGGTCTTCGTCCACTCATCACAATGCAATATGTACCAATTTTATTCTTTTTCGCTTCCTTTGCCCCTTCCACAATCGTTTGTTTGCTGACTAATGGATACCGGTCGATTTTTGTTGCCGCCTTAATTGACTGTGCACAGTAGCCGCAATCTTCCGGACAAAGACCGCTTTTGGCGTTAATAATCAAATTCAGCTTTACCTTTTTTCCATAAAAATGCCGGCGGATCTGATAGGCTCCATGGACAAGTGCTAATACTTCATGATCACGAACCGTTAAAATTTCCCTGGCCTCTTCTTCCCTTATCACATAACCTTCAATCACCTTTTCTGCCAAATTCGTCCAATCCACTACCGTCACCCCTTTTTATATGTCAACCTAAAATAATTTATGGTTTACATTAAAAATTATAAGACACTTTCATTTTTGGTCAAGTACTTTTTTTATTTTTCACACAAAAGGGTTTGAAAAGGGAAAAAGCCCGGCACTCCAGGAAAAAACAAGAGTGCCGGACGATTTCTATTCTATGAGGCTCCTGAAACAGGAATGCTAGGCTTTTTACCGTGTGGCTACTAAGGCGGCCGATTTCATAAACGCATCCAATGCTGCCCGCGTCGGCAGGCCGTCATTGTCCCCGAGGCTTTGCATCTGGATGGAGCAAATCGCATTGCCCTGCATTAAAAGTGCCTGATCGTCAAGATGCTCCAGCATGCCGGCCAGAATGCCAGATACAAAACCATCACCTGCCCCAATGCGGTCAACCAAATGTTTCACTTCATATTTTGGCACTGCCGCTTCAGCAAATGAACCATCTTCGAATTTTTTCTTTGAATACGAACCTTTTTCCACTAAATTGATGATCACCTGCCGCACACCTCTGGATAAGTAAAAATCCGCCATCTTTTCTTTTTCATGCTCGCCGGTTAAAATCTGTGCTTCTTTTGCATTTGGCATGACGACATCACAAAGGCAAGCGATTTCATTTGTCCGTTCCATCATCTTTTCTTCCGATTCCCAAATTACCGGACGCAAATTCGGATCAAACGTAATCGTAAGGCCGTATTTCCGGGCTTTTTCAATCAGCGCCAAAGTTGTCTCGTAACCACTATCGCTTAATCCCGCCAAAATACCGCCAAGATGGAGGATCTTTGCTTCTGAAAAATCAACCTGGCGAACGGCTTCTTTTGTTAGTTTAGAAGCAGCACTGTTCTTCCTGAAATAAACGGTTTCCGGATCGCCAATCTCCGACAGCCCTTTTAACATGAAACCCGTTGGATATGTTGGTGTTGAAAAAACATAGGTGGTATCAATGTTCTCATTGTTTAAGAAATTTTTCACATATACGCCGAAAGGGTCTTCCCCAATCTGCGTCAAAAACGAAACCGTGTGCCCGAGCCTGGAAACCCCGACAGATACATTCACATCCGCACCGGCCATATAACGGGTATAATGCCGGACAGCATGGAGCGGCCCCTTTTCATCCGCAATAAACAACACAAGCGGCTCACCGGCAGTGATGATCTCGCTCATTTGATTCGCCTCCATATAATTTCTAAATAAGAAATTAAGTTTACTATTTGTATTACAATTTCATTATAGAGGATTATGGCGATTGGTCAAGAAATTCCGGTATTGTTTTTGTAAAAAAAGAAAGCTCCTCTTTGGAGAAGAGAAGCTTATTGCTATACATTCTATTTCAACTCTTCCATTGGGACAAAATCCATATCATCATAGGTGATATTTTCCCCGCACATTGCCCAGATGAACGTGTAATTGCTCGTCGCTACCCCGCAATGGATCGACCAACTCGGGGAAATCACCGCCTGTTCTGAAGATAGGATAAGGTGCTTGGTTTCATCCGGTTTGCCCATAAAATGGAATACCCGTGTATCCGGTTCCATGTCAAAGTACAAATACGTTTCCATACGCCGATCATGCGTATGGCTTGGCATGGTGTTCCAGGCATTGCCCGGTTCAAGCACAGTGTAACCCATTTGCAGCTGGCAGGACTCGCAAATATTCGGATGAATATATTGATAGATTTTCCGCTTGTTCATAGACAGATCTTCGCCTGTTTCACGCGGCGTAATCTGGTCAATGCTGATCTTCACATTTGGATATTTGTGATGCGCGGGCACTGAAACAACATAAAACTTCGCCGGGTTAGTGGGGTCGTCCGATTCAAACACGACGTCTTTTGTCCCTTTTCCTATGTAATAGCCGTCCTGTTTTTTCATCGGGTCTTTTTTGTCTTCTATCGTGATACTGCCGGGCCCTCCGATATTGATGACGCCCAGTTCCCTTCTTTCCAGAAAGTAGTCTACACCAAGTTCTTTTGAAAGCCGGATCTCTAGCGGCTCATTTGTCGGTGTAACCCCACCGAAAATCTGCCGATCATTATGGGTATAAGTCAGCATGATTTCGCCGGGAACAAAAATCTTTTCCACTAAAAACTCTTTCCGTAACTGTTCTGTAGTGTAATGCCGGATGTCTTCCGGGCTGTGGGTATATCTTGTTTCCATGGTTTGGGACATTTCAATCACTCCTTGTGAATTTTTTATAAATCAAAGTTGATTTACCGCACGAGCCAGCCACCGTCTACTGCAAGAATATGGCCGGTCACATAGTCAGATGCAGGGCTTGCTAAAAAAATGATGGCGCCCATTAAATCGAAAGGTTGTCCCCATCTGCCCGCCGGTATTCTGCTTAAAATTTCTTCATTCCGGTTTTCGTCCGCACGAATCGGGGCAGTATTAGCAGTCTCAATATATCCTGGGGCAATCGCATTGACCTGGATATTGAACGTGCTTAATTCATTGGCAAACGCTTTCGTAAGGCCTGCAACACCATGCTTGCTGGCCGTGTAGGACGGAACGAACTTCCCGCCCTGAAAAGAAAGCATAGAAGCAACATTGATGATTTTCCCGCTTTTTTGTTTCGCCATTTCTTTTGCGGCTGCCTGGCTTAAGTAGTAGACGCCATTTAAATTCACATCAAGAACGTTCTCCCAGTCTTCATCTTTATACTCCAACAGCGGCGCCCGTTTAATAATGCCAGCGTTGTTCACAAGAATATCAATCTTGCCGTACGTTTCAATGCAGCCATCAATCACTTTCTTTGCTGCTTCTTTCCCGCTCAAATCTGCCTTTACGATCACGGCTTTCCTGCCCTGTTTTTCAATGAGAGACTTCGTCTCCTCGCCGCTCGACCGGTGCACCGGCAAATACAAATCGGCCCCCGCTTTCGCCAGCGCAACGGCATATGCCTGCCCAAGCCCTGTCGCCGACCCGGTTACCACCGCCACTTTGCCTTTTAAACTGAAAAAGTCAAGGGTGAAATCGTCTAGATCCATGTGAAATCCTCCTAATAATTGAAATTATAAAAAAACTGAATGCCGACAGTACAATCTGCCCCGCGAATTCACGATCATCTGTCATTTCCCGCGCTATGCTGGACGCAACAATAACTTAGAGCAATATAGAAAGATAAATCATGACAGCCGTTCCTTATCCCGATCTCCCGTTCCTAAAAGGAAGCCCTGTAAAACGACATGCGGCAGAGTATGACAGAATAGTACACTTGCATTCACAGCTTATTCGTCGAAACACAGCGAAAAATGATCTAAATGGAACCAATAAATACACCTATAAAACCTCATTACTAAATGAACAGAGCTGCCTTCTTGAATTTTAAGAAAGCAGCCGCTTATCAAAATTTTATGATTATACCAAGTAAACTGCTGTGTTTTCTATCCCCTGTTTCTTTTTATCCTTGAATAAATGTACCCTTTTCCCAACGACCGTTTTCCAAATCATTTGCAATTTGTTTAAATTTATCATCAGGCAAATTATATAAAAGGGTGATAATAATTGCAGCAAGTAGTAAAGCGACAGCCGGATAAATCGTCATTGCCCCTTTAATTCCAAGCAATGTTGTTGATGATTGATGGGCATTCGCAATATATCCCGTTGCAGCAAGAATACCTGCTGAAACCAATGCTGCAATAGATTGGGCAATTTTTCTCGAGAAGTTAAAGGCAGCATAGGTAATCCCTTCTTTACGTACACCTGTATGCCAGTGGCCGTAGTCAATCGTATCAGATACAAAAGCCCAGGTAACACCGTTCGGAATGGCTAAAGCCACATACCCGATCGTAACTAAAATAATGAATGTTACAATGTTTGTTGGAATGACAAAATTCAATGCGTCCGCAACGACTCCAATGATAAGCCCGCCAATTGCTGTTTTTTTCTTGCCAAACTTTTTTACCAAAAATGGGATGAGTGTAATCCCTGCAACAGAGCAGCCCATCATGATAAAATTAATAATTGGTTGCAAACCGATGTTATTCAGATTGTATTTACAGAAATAAATCATCATTTGGTTGTTTGTATTCATAGCAGAAATTGTAAATAATGTCATTAAAATCAGGCTCCACAGCGGTCTGTTCGTAAATACGACCCGAAGATAATCTTTCATCGTTTCGCGTTCTTTGCTTCGTGAATTTTCAGCATGAATATGTTCTTTTGTATTGATATAGCATATAAAGAAACCGCATATACCAATGAAAGCCATAATAGCTGCAGTAACGGCATAACCTACTTTTGTGTTTGAGAACAACAGCATAATTGGAACAAAAGCAACACCAGTTACCAATTGGGCGCCAATTGAGCCGGCCTGCCGTGTAGAAGCCATGAAGGATCGGTCATCTACATTTCTTGTCATGACAGAAGCCAAAGACCCGTATGGCACATTTGTAAACGAATACAAAATACCCCAAGCCATATATGTTGCATATGCGTAAACGATCTTCATCGTTGGTGATAAACCGGACGGCATTATAAAGATAATGACTGTCATAATCGCTAGCAATACAGAAGAAACCATCATAACTGGACGAAACTTACCGCGCTTTCCGGGGGTTCTCGAATCAATGATGGATCCGGCTAATGGGTCCATAAATGCATCAAAGATTTTTGTAATCGAAAAAACACCGGCGGCTGCCGCAGCGCTAATGCCTGCGACATCCGTATAGAAATTGGTCAAATAAGATTGCCCCAAATCAAACATAAAACCATTCCCAAAATCACCAAAACCGTAACTCACTTTTTCTTTTAACGAAATACGCTTGGATGCATGCTGCGGATCAATTATCTTTTCCGCGGTCGTTTTTACAACGCTTTCAGCCATGTTTCTGCACCACCTATTTTTATTAAAAAGTGCGAAATTTTCCAACTCTGGAACAACATAAGCTTTATTACTCAAAAAAACCAAAATATCGATAAGCATTATGGTAAGCAATATCTTCAATGATTTTCCCGATCTGTTCTTCATCCTCGGGGATTTGTCCCCGTTCTGCCCATTCGCCAAATAGCTCGCATAGTACCCTGCGGAAATATTCGTGGCGCGGGTATGACAGGAAACTGCGTGAATCGGTTAACATGCCGACAAAATTTGGCAGGAGGCTTTCTTCTGCAAACATTTCCAATTGCCTGCGCATCCCGCTTCTTGTATCGTTAAACCACCAGGCGCATCCCAGCTGCAATTTCTGAACCGTATCTTTTTGGAAACAGCCCATCATTGTGACAAGCGGGAGCCAGTCGTTCGGGTTTAAAGAATAAAGAATCGTTTTTGGAATGATATCTTCATTTTCTGCACGGGCAAATAATTTCCCGTAAGATTCTGCAATACATCGATCATTCAATGCATCATACCCCGTATCAGGCCCCAGTTTTTCAAACATGGGCCCATTTAAGTTCCTGTAAGCATGAATGTGATATTGCATGACCCAGCCTTTTTCGTGATAAATGTGCATAAGTTCTATTAACAGCGCTGTGTGATATTGATTGATTTCATTTAAACTCAACGCTTCTTGTGATAACGCTTTCTCAACGATCGCATCCAATTGTTGCGGCGCCGCCTCTGCATACGTAAAAGTATCCAGGGCATGGTCGGATAACCGTCCGCCTCTTTCATGGAAATATTCAATTCGGTTTCGAACAGCCGAAACGAGATCCGAGAAATTTTGGATTGAAACGCCTGAAACAGTTGCTAATTTGTGGACATAATCAGCGTATTCTTTATTCTGGATGTTCAGCACCTTATCGGGCCGGAAAGCCGGCAGCACCTTAAAACCATTTTCCGTCTCGGATTCCTGTAACAATTTATGGTATTGAAGGTCATCCACCGGGTCATCTGTTGTGCAAACCACTTTCACATTGCTGTTTTTAATTAAATTCCGTGGTTTAAAATCATCTGTCGCCAGCAATTGATTTGCCTGTTCCCAAATGGCCGGTGCCGTTTTGCGGTTTAAAATCGTATCAATTTCAAAGAAACGCCGCAACTCCAAATGCGTCCATTCATAAAGTGGATTGCCCACTGATTTTTCAATCGTTTCCGCCCATTTTAAAAACTTTTCGTAAGGGTCAGCATCACCCGTAATATATTTTTCCGGGACACCGTTTGCGCGCATTAAACGCCATTTATAATGGTCACCGTAATGCCCTTCATTGATCCACACTTGTGCCAAATCTCTGAAATTTTTATTTTCGTAGATTTCCTTCGGGTTCAGGTGGCAATGGTAATCAATAATCGGCATTTTTTCGGCATGGTTGTGAAATAATTTCTTGGCAAAATCTGTTGTTAAAAGAAAATCTTGATTTAAGAACATGTTCTATACCTTCTTTTTGGAATGGAATAATGGTTTATTCAGTAACGCCGTTCTTAAATATCGCAATCTCATGCAGATGGCGGATCTCATTTTTCGTCTTCTTCCCGCTCGCGACTTCAAGAATAAAAGAAATAAATTGTTCTACTACTTCGTCCATTTCTTCATCAAGCAGCCGTCCCGCGTTGAAATCAATCCACTGCTTTTTCTTTTCATAAAGTTCGGTGTTCGTCGATACTTTCACAGTTGGCACAAAGGTTCCAAACGGTGTGCCCCTGCCGGTTGTGAACAGGACCATCTGGCAATCCGCCGCTGCAAGCGCTGTTGAGGAAACAAGATCATTTCCGGGTGCCTGAAGTAGGGATAACCCTTTTTCCTTTAGTTTTTCTCCGTATTCCAGCACATCGACCACTGCCGATGTCCCCGCTTTTTGCGTGCAGCCGAGCGATTTGTCTTCCAAAGTGGTGATCCCGCCGGCCTTATTGCCCGGAGAAGGATTTTCATAGATTGGCTGCCCGTAAGAAGCAAAATAATCTTTAAATTGATTAATGAGCTTCACAATTTTATTGAATACGATTTCATCTTTTGCTCGTGCCATTAACATTTTTTCGGCACCGAACATTTCCGGGACTTCCGTTAAAACAGTGGAGCCGCCTTGAGAAATGACAAAATCTGAAAATCTTCCAAGCAGTGGATTGCCGGTAATGCCCGAAAATCCGTCTGAGCCGCCGCATTTTAATCCAATTTTCAATTCTGATAGAGGCAGATCGATCCGCTTGTCTTCTTTTGCAGCCTCATTCAATTCTTCCAGTAGTTGGAAGCCTGTTTCCACTTCATCTTCAACATCCTGGCAAATCATAAACTTTACGCGCTTTTCATCAAACTCTCCCATTTGTGCCTTCATTTCATCTAGCTGGTTGTTTTCACAGCCAAGCCCGAAGATGAGCACACCGCCGGCATTTGGATGGGCGGCCGCATCCATTAAAATCTTGCGGGTGTTCTGCAAATCATCCCCCAGCTGGGAACAGCCGTATGGATGTTTAAACAATATAATTTCATCAAATGCGCCGTTATCAGGGTGATTCGCCTTAAATTGGTCAACGAGGAGATCACCGATCATATTGATGCACCCAACAGTCGGAATGATGTATAAATCATTGCGTATCCCGGCTTTTCCGTTTTTCCGCAAATAACCTTTAAAAGTGCGGCTGTCTTTCGGAAAGATGCGGGGATGCAGTTCCGGCTTGTACTCGTATTCCACTTTTCCGGAAAGATTGGTGCTCACGTTATGGGTATGGACCCAGCTGCCTTGTTCAATCTTTTTTGTCGCATGTCCAATGGGTGACCCGTATTTTATAATGTCCGCGTTCTCCTCGATATCTTCTAAAGCAATTTTGTGTCCTCTTTTTATTGCCTCATTTACGGTGATCGCCCTAGCCCCTGATGTAAGGACATCACCCGGCTCTAAATCCTGAAGAGCAACGAGTACATTATCCCGGGGGTTTAGCTGAATGGTTTTATTTTTCAATCGGTAATGCCTCCTCGTTGGCCTGCTGCACTGCCCTGCGAACGCCCTCTTTTTCTATCAACTGCAAGCCTTTTTCAACTTGAGCGGGCAGGCCGTCAATTTTTGTCAAATCCATTCCCCATAAGGTTTCGTTGCTTAAAATGTCCCAAACATAGCGATCGGAGTGATACGTCATTGAAAACTCTTTCAAAACATCCGGCAAATCAATTGCTTTAGCAGAGGCAGGATTCTGCTCTCCATAAATTTTCAACAGCCCGGATAAAGCTAACGCAATTCTTGACGGGATTTTGTGGAACCTTTTTACATGCTCCGCCAATATGGGCAGGAGGCGTGCCTTAAATTTTGAAACGCTGTTTAAAGCAATCGCGTCCAGCTGGTGTTCCATATACGGGTTTCTGAAACGTTCCTGAATTCCCGCCGCGTAACTTGTCAACTCTTCTTTTGGCAAATCCAATGACGGGATGATTTCCGCAAACATTTCGCGGTCAATCAACCGGTAAAAATCGGGATCTTCCATTACCCCGCCGACTGTTTTAATGCCGACAAGTCGCGCCAGGCAGGCCATTGTTGTATGGGGGGCGTTTAGTAAGTATACTTTCCTGTCGCGGTACGGTTTTAAATGATCGGTGACCACGACATTCAGCCCCGCTTTTTTGAGCGGCAGTTCTTCTTCCAGCTCCTTGGGCCCTTCAATCACCCAAATGAGAAATGGTTCTGCTTTTGCAATTAACGTATCTTCATAGCCCCATTCTTCCCAAAGTTTTTCTGCGCGCTCTTTCGGGTAGCCCGGGACAATCCGGTCGACCAGGCTGGAGCAGAAAGTATTTTCTGATTCAAGCCAGCTGCTGAAATCTTCGCCAAGCTTCCACTCATCCGCATAGCGGTGCACAATTTCTTTCAGTGCCTTGCCGTTATTTTCAATGAGCTCGCAAGGAATGATGTAAAACCCCTTTTTTCCGGCCTTATATCTTTCATAGAGCAGTGCCGTAAGTTTTGCCGGGAAACTGACAGGAGGCCGGTCGGTTAATGCATCTCCTTCACGATAGACGATGCCGGCTTCCGTCGTATTGGAAAAAATAAACCGGATGTTGTCATCATGGGCCAGTTGTAAATAGGCGTCATAATCTTCATAAGGATTGATCCCGTTATTTACAGATGAAATAATCTCATGGGACTGGACTGCTTTTCCATTTTGCATTCCTTCCAGCATGACTGTGAATAAAAAGTCCTGTCCAGCAAGTTGCCCTACTCTACCGCGTGGCAATGATTGTACAATTGTCACCCCACCTTGAAAAAGTCCGCGTTTGTTCATTTGCTCAATCTGCCAGTCGACAAAAGCCCGAAGAAAATTTCCTTCTCCAAACTGGATGGCTTTGGTTGGATACCGTTGCAGGTCTTTCACGTACGAGTAGGATAATTTTTTCAAATTCGCCCCTCCTTTATTTCCTATTTGGAAATTAAGTTTCTTATTTGTTCTTACACTCCTTATTATAATCCGCTTTCAAATTTATTCAATAGTTTTTTTGGTTTTTTTGAGCACTTGTTTACCGAACGACTTCCCGGCCGGAAGCGCCTTCCCATGATCGGACTTCGTCTGCTGAAAGCGGCAGCGCATCCCCGTTCACAGAATGTTTCAACACAGAGGTGGCAGTCGCAAATTGTACGGTTTCTTCCGGATCCATCCCGGTTAAGAAGCCGTGGAGCATCCCCGCCGCATAGGCATCCCCGCCGCCGATCCGGTCTACGATCTGCTCCATACGGTAACGCCTGGATTGTATAAAAACACCGCCAGTCCAGAGCATGCCCTGCAATTCATGGCAGGTCGGGGAGATGACGTTCCGGTCTGTCGCATAGAGTGCGCGGAGATTCGGGTACTTGCGGCTGATTTCCCGGTAACATGCTTCCATATTGCCGGGCACAGCCACCGATGCATCAATGCCAAAAAAGTTTCGGGCATCAAGATAGTTGGCACAGCAGTAAGTGAGCATCGGCAAGATCGGGATAATGGCTGCCCTCGCCTCTTCCATCGTCCACATTGCCGGCCGGTAATTGATGTCGTAGCTGACCGGAATGCCGCGATCAAAAGCCGCTTTAACGAGAATTTGCCCATAATATTTCCATGATTCGGACACAGCAAAGGTAATGCCAGTCAGGTGGAAAAGGACCACATCCGCAAAAAGCCGGTCAAAATCCCACTCGCCAATATCCATCTGTGAAAAGCTGGAACTTTCCCTGTCATAGATCACTTTGGAATTGCGCAATGTGCCCCCCTGTTCCAAAAAATAGATGCCGAGCCGGTTGCCGCCCATTAGAAGACGGGAAGTATCAATACCGCTTGCCCGGAGGCTTCTCACTGCAGCCGCTCCCAAAGGGGAATCCGGCACTTTGCTCGCAAACGCAACGTCATGCCCGAAACTGGCAAGCGTTGTGGCAACATTCGCCTCCGCCCCGCCGTAGTTTACATTGAAAGAATGGCTGCAGGATAAAAGATCTCCCGGGGAGGTGGAAAGGCGCAGCAAAATCTCTCCAAGTGTTAAAATTTTAGGCATATTGACCCCTCGATTGCTGATGCACGGCTTCTGTTAGTTGCTGATATTTGTCCACAAACGCTCTTGCTGTCTCGGTCACTTTCGCAAAATCATTGGTTTCGGCAGGTTTCAATAAGCTTCCGCCTACGCCAAGGATTTTACAGCCTGCTTTGATCCAATTTCCCATATTGTCCAGACTGATTCCGCCTGAAGGCATGATTTCAAGTTGCGGCAGCGGAGCTTTTACGTCTTTTACAAATGCCGGCCCGACAATATTGCTCGGGAACAGTTTAATCACTTCTGCCCCTGCCTGCATGGCCGCTTTCATTTCATTTACCGTCATACAGCCCGGGATATAAGGGATTTGATAAAGGTTACAAAAAGCAGCCGTTTCCGGATCAAATGTCGGCGCGACGATGAATTTTGCCCCGGCCATTTGCGCGGTCTGGGCGGTCTGGGCATCCAGTACAGTGCCAGCTCCAACGAGGACATCATCACGGTCTTGGTACAGTTCCGTCAATTTTTTGATGGCAACATCCGCATTCGGAACGGTAAAAGTTAGTTCGATGCTTTTGATCCCGCCGGCAATCAGTGCATCCGTAATACGCAAAGCTTTTTCAACGGAGTCTGCACGCAGCACGGCCACAATTCCATTTTTTTCTAACGCCTGCAAAGTCTGCATTTTTTTCATGGTGCACGCTCCTTTTAATTTCTATATAATAAACTTTATTTATGAATAATAAATTCAATTTCATTTTACAACACACTCTCTCCTATGTAAACCATTTCATGAAAGAGAAAATAAAAAACTTGCCCCGTGTCGGAACAAGTTTTTTCCATTAGCCATTCAATTTGCTTTCAATTTTTTGTCGTGCCTCTAAGATGCTTGTAATCATTTTTTGCTTCTTTTCTTCTGTGATCCGGAACCGCGGGGCACTAACGCTCATCATGCCTTCGATCTTTCCGTTCCGCTTGATAACCACCGCAATACAGTAAATATCTTTTTCATTTTCTTGGTTGTCAATTGCATACCCACGCTGTTTGACTTCCTGGAGATCTTGAATCAGTTTTTCCGGGTCCGTAATCGTGTTTTCAGTCCTTTTTTCAATCGTAATCCGGGACAAATAATCACGCACATCTTTCTCGCTCTGTTCAGCCAAGTACGCTTTTCCCATCGCAGAACAATACAGCGGCAGCGTATGCCCGACCTGCGAGCTTAAAATGATTTGCCCTTTTCCGTTCAGCTTTTTCACGTACACCACATGATCCTGTTCATAAATACCAAGGTGGACGGTTTCGCCAATGGTGTCATTCAGTTCTTCGAGCACCGCTTCCGCCACGTTTACAATATTAAAAGATTTGCGGGCGGTTTCCCCGTAACGGATAAGCGCGGTACCGAGCGTATATTTCTTTGTCTCTTCATCCCGTTTTACAAAATCAATCGAGCAAAGGGTATTTAAAATTTTTAAGACCGTGGATTTGCTCGTATTTAAAGCCGTGCAAATTTCCTGCAGACTCACCGGGTCCACCCGGTATTCCAGATAGTCCAGTATATCTTTCGCACGGATCAACACCGTGCCGTACGGTTTTTTTTCCGTTGTCGTCTCCATCTTTTTATGCTCCCGTCTTTTTGAAGTAGCCAAATAAGAAACTTTGAATACCCTCTTTATAACATAATTTAAAAAGGTTGTAAAACGGGACGTGATGGATTTCCAGAAGAGGAAATGATGGATAAGAATCGTGAAGTTGTCCGAAGTATTGGACAAACGTATGATGCGCATCATATCATTGAGAATAACTTTGATGGCCCTCATGCGTGGTGGAATATGGAATATTCATCTTGCAAAATATCCGAATGAAACCAAGCTGGCATACATGGAAAGGGAGTGCCGTCAGAAAAACTGTTTTCAAGGAGGTAAAAGGTCAAATTGGCTAATTTTGAATTTATGAATAGGTACAAGCATAAAATTTATAATGTAACGGAAAATGATATTTTAATCGCTGAGCAGAGAATGAACCTAAGTTTTCCAAGCGATTTAAAACAATTTTATTTAGGGTTTGCTGAACGAATGAGATTCTGTCAGATACAAGCCAAATTACGGTTAAAAAAATATAAAATAGTGTTGTGTAAAAATTTCAAAAAAAGAACCCTGAGCTTCCGCTCCAGATTCATTATAAGGAATTGAAGGGCTACTACTGTTTCACTGGTCTCCTGAAGGCGTGCTCGAATAAGGCCTAGCCCATACTTGCGCTTGCCTTCGCCAAATTTGCTTTCAACGGCATTACGTTCAGAGGCATCCTGCCTTGCCACGCGTTCTAAGGTTTTGTCTTCCGTTTTGGATGGGCGTCCCAACCTTGGCCCACTCAGACGAATGCCAAGAGATTTGCAGTATGCCAGGTTGTGACGGTTTCGGTAGATTTTATCTGCTAAAATCGCTTCTGGATAAAATCCGAACCGGTTGTAGTAGTTCTCAATAGATTCTCTAAGGGTGATCCCTTCATTGTAATTTTCCCAGTCGAGTTGCTCAATCAAGGCATAGCCATCTACAACGCTAATGGCGACTTTTGAGCCGAATTCCACGTTCGCTTTTGCCTTGCCACGCACAATTGGACGGACATGCGGCTGGGAAATGCTCACAATCCGGTGGTCAATCCGATGTGTTTTCTTTTTGTACATTTCTGCCTGTTGGCGGTAAAGTTCATGAATCACGAGGAGTTGTCGGTATTCATCTTTGCTCAAAAGAGACAGGGAGCTTTGGGAAATGAGATTTCCAATGATCTCCAGATTCCGTTTCACATATCCAAGTTGTTTGCCGACAGCTTTCCGGATTTTCCGGGCTCCAGCTTTGCGTTGCTTAGCGACAGAAAGATAGTCCCTGCGGGCTCTTTTTCTGTAGGTCCTTGGCTTTCGTAATTTTCCTTTGTGCGGTTCATGCAGTACATCAATGATATGCTCCAGTTTCTCACGGGCTTCGTTCAAAAGCCCCAGGTCAGTAGGGTAAGCAATATCAGCCGGTGCACAGGTTGCGTCCAGAATGAGCTTTCCTTTGTTCTTCGTTTTAGGAGAAGCCGATCCAGTTGAATTCTCTTCCGAAGCAGGACCGGAAGGTTGATGATCACCACTACTATGATCGTCATCATCATGGTGATCATCATCGTTGTCATTTTCCTTAGATGCTTCTTCCGATTGGCGTTCTTGTTCTTCCAGAACAATCCATTCATTCAGTTCATTGATGATGTTTGCACCCAAACGTTTTCTAAAACGAGTCATCAGAGAATGATCGAATGGGGCTTTTTCCTGGAATTCAGGCAACCCAATAAAATACTGAAGATACGGGTTTTCCGTGATCTGTTCGACTGTTTCCCGGTCAGATAGCCCAAGCCGTTCTTTGATATAGAGAGCCCCAAGAGCAACTCTGACAGAATAAGCCTTTTCACCTTTGAATTTTTTCTTGAAGGACTTGGCATACTTTTCTTCAGCCTTCCACCAAGGGATTAATTCAGCAAGACGGACCCAGCGATTTTCTTTATTTAATTTTCCACCGAATGGTAGAAAAAAATCTTCTACAAAAGTTAATTGATGTTCGGTCTTTTTGTACATCGTAACGGCCTCCAAGTGCAAGGTTTTTTACGTGTTCCCTATGAAATCCTTGCACTTTATATTCGACAAAAGTGGCCAAAATCCTTGTCAAATCTGGAATTTTTGTTTATTCAGCAAACCCTATTTAGAGGTGGGTTATGGTTTTATTAAAGGTCAAAGTGCTAATGCGATAAATAGGATATTAGGGCCGGGGGCTGTAGCAGATTTCAGATTAAGAGAAGGGATTTTTGAATTCGCCGCGAATTTAGATGTACTTTATGATGAAAACCATCTGTGAAAATTTGCTCAGTTACTCCTGAATACCTGATTCTTGTCGGACAAAGTGAATTATGGGACCGCCTGCGCCTGGCCCGTATTTACCGATTGGCCCAAATTCCGGCATCCAATCCATCCGCCAATAATGGAGAAATGAGTTAAAACCTTTGGGCTGCCATTTCATCTGCTTTCTTGTGATCCATTCATGATAGACTCCTTTCCTATTTATCTACCATGAGTGTAAATCAACCCCCGCCGGACAAGAATGCAGAACGGGTATGTACCCATAAATAAAAATTTACAACGGGTCGGACAACACGCGCCAGCCATCCGGAGGCATTGCCCACCAATCGCCCTAATCTTTGGAGTGCGGTCCCCGAAGTTTCGGGCAAAACTTTCAGGTCGTCCCCATCTTGTTTGGTCTGATGTTTAATGGAAACAAGGCAATGGATCCAGTATTCTACATAAAAATAAAACCAGTCTATCCAACGATAAAGTGTTGATTCATCTGCCGGAATATCATGATTGGAACGATTAGTCAAAACCGTTTCAATACATTCCGATTTATATCTTTTATAAGGCACCAGAAATTCTGGAAGTTCGTGATGAATCTTTCCGCATTGTTCACATTGTAAACGTCTGATATTATAAATATGCTTCTTTCCAGATCTATCAATGGCTTTTCGATCTCTTGTCCCAATAACCTTCATATGTTTACCACAACAAGGGGAAGGTACTTTTTCCGCACCCCTAACCAAAAACACCAAGGTATGTGTAAAATTTTACTCGACGGGGCATATGAGTGGAAAAAAATGGGAAGACGCTCTATCATCTAATTGTACACTTCAAGATGAACATCTAGAGAGAGAGGTCTTCCCATGGATATTATATCAATAATTGCTGGATTATTAAAGGATACAAAGAGTCTTATCGAATTTGAAGAACAGCTTAAACTTCTGATGCAGAAGGCTTTTACACAATGGGTTGGGGAAATATTTGAAGAGTTAGATAAAATAATTAAACAGGAGAAGTTAGAGGAGGGCTGGGTGTACTGCCGGAGTGATAACAGAAACATTCAGTTTCTATTTGGAAGTGTGACCTTTAAACGCTCATTAATGCATGACAAGAGAGGAAATTCCCATTATCCTCTGGATGAATGGTTAGGGCTGGTACCACACCAACGATACAGCCCGTTAGTGGAATTAAAGGTGGCAGAGTTGGCAAGTGAGAACACCTATCGGGAAGTAGCTGATATTTTAAAAGAGTGGACAGCAGTGAGTCTTAGTCACACAACTGTAGGGAACATGGTAAAACACGTAGGGAAAACTCAGGCGGAAGCCGATAAGGCACTTGTAGAAGAGCTAGAAATAGCTGTTTCCCTGCCTGAGGGGAAGAAGGTAGACTACCTGTTTTCTGAAGCAGATGGTGTATTCGTTCGGGGACTAAAAAAGAAACAGAGTATGGAAGTCCACCACGCCATTCTCTATGAGGGATGGCAAACCAATGGTAAAAGGGTCTCCCTGCGTCAGCCCACAGTCATCATGACAACGGAAGCCATCCAGACATTTTGGGATGAAGTCCAAGCCACAGCTGCCAACACCTACTCCCTCGAAAAAACGCATGTCATTACAAACAGTGATGGAGGTGCGGGATACACAGCTGAACGGTTTCAAACAGCTTTCTCACAGTCGGAATTTCCGGTGCTCAACCAGCTGGATACCTACCACGTTGCACAAGCCATCATAAGGACATTTGGGGGCGGAAAGAGCGAGATCAAGGAGCAAATTAGAAAAGCGATTAGAACGCATGACCTGGACCAATTCACGTTATATTTGGATACGCACGAAAGCACCTTGACGGATAAAAAGGCTCTCAAGAAAATCAAGGAATTCCGTTCGTATATCTTGAAAAACTGGGACCGCATTTTTGACTGGAGAGACAGGGTGAAAAACGTGCCGGAAGGTGCGAGAGGCCTAGGAGCGATGGAATCGAATCAAAGGCATATCTCCTTCAGGATGAAAAAAAGGGGCATGCATTGGAGTGAACTTGGCGCAGAAGCCATGGTGAAAATCAAACAAGGCATACTCAATGGGACATTGAGAGAAGCCTATCTGAAACACCGTTCAAGAAGCGAGAGAAAGCAACGGAACTTGAAACAATCCATCAGGATGTCTCAACTACTCAAGCAGCCTGTACGCCCGTCAGTGGGCGTAAAGCACGGATCAGTTGCCCTGCATTCAAGCAGTTCATCGGCAATGGGACATTTAAGCAAAATATTAGAGCTTTCGTTTTAAGCCTGGCTCAGTGGGGACTGATCGTTGAGGCGCGCGAAATTTACGAGACTCCTGCGGGAAAAGCGAGCCAGGAGAGACCCCGCAGCGAGGTACGAGCGAGGAGGCTCGCCGGCCGCCCGCGGAAAGCGAGTGAATTTCGCGCGCCTCAACATCCCCGTTATCCATCTTTATACGGAAATATTACATCTTTTCCGAAAATTACACCGAGCAAGTAAAGCACGGTAGCCGAAAGTGTACAAAAAGAGTGTCTTGGAATACCCGATATTTAAACCTTGTCGAGAAAAACTTGACACATACAACACCAAGTTGAGTATTTTCAATTAGCTTATAATCTGATACAATAACCATAATCGTTATTTTTGGTGGGACATTCCCCGTATAGCTGATGGTACAGTTATACATCATGGGGGATGTCCTTTTCCTTTCTCAAGAATAAATACGAGGACATTATACTCGTCAAATTCCGGACAGGCAATACCGTCAACTTTCGGTTATTTTTGGATGTCAGAAACATCTTCTTCCGTTCTTGCCTATTACAACTGCAATTTCAACTTCATAATCGAGCTTATTAGACTCACATGGGATAGTCATTGGATGCAAATGGCCTGTTTGAGACTTTGCTAATCTATGAATGACAGCCGTGGTTTGCTAAAAAAGTAATCGAGTAGGTCGGCTAATCATTATTTGATTAGCCGGCCTCTCACACCACTTATCCAGACTTCTGGATAACCCCGCCGTGCGTACGGTTCGGTACACGGAGTCTAAAGTTTACGATGGTACAGACAGATAATAATCCAGAAATTCTCTGCTTTTTCATCAACGCAGTGTCCTTTAGATCTTTCTATAAGACACTTCTCTGTTTTTTTCTTCACCCATTTGTTCTTTAAGTAAGCATGGTGTTAACCATAATATATTGATAAAATACGCTTCAATTCCTTGCCGGCAGATTTTAAAAGTTCAATAGCTGTAAGCATTAGGATTCGGTATAGATTTTTACAGATTCGTTGAATGGGAAAAAAGCGCTATCATCAGGCTAATAGACTAGTTACATTTTACTATTTTTTTATTTTTTATGTAAATTCACCATATTTCGTCAATAATTTTATATTTCGCATGCTAAGATTGATTTTACTATTGATGTTGAAACAAGAAAAAAACCGCCGCAACAGGATACGTGGTATTCCCCGCAATCTATGATTCTTCCATCCTTCAACAAAAATAGCAGGTTCAAGCAAGGAGGTGAGGATTTTTTTCTTTTTTGCTGCCATTCTTACAAAATCAGGAGGGATCAAGTTGAAAAAACTGGTAAAAAAACTGGAAATTTGCTTTATTGCCGCATCGATTACGCTATTTGCGGGAACAGCTGCCACAGCCACGACTGCCAGTGCAAAAACAATAGCAGCAGCCGATAGGGTAAAAGGCTGGGTTGCACATCATCCGCTTCATTACAAACACAACTCAAACGGGATTCATCCAAATGCTGTCTCAACTGTTTACTCACCAGCACAAATCAAAAAGGCTTACGGCATTGATCAATTAAGCAAGACAGGTGCCGGCCAGACCATCGCGCTGATCGAAGCGTATGGCAGCCCGACCATTACCAGCGACCTCAACACGTTCGACCAGCAGTTCGGACTTCCAAGCGCCAACATTGAAGTCGCTTATCCAGGCGGCAAACCTAAAAAAGACGAGGGTTGGGCGCTCGAAATAGCCCTTGATGTTGAATGGGCACACGCGCTTGCCCCGAGTGCAAAAATTATGGTAGTTGCTGCTAAATCCGCTTCAATCACTAATTTACTGGCAGCAGAAGATTACGCAACAAGTCATGGAGCAACCGTTGTCTCTAACAGCTGGGGAGGGTCAGAATTTTCAACCGAATCTTCCTATAACAGTCATTTTAATCATACCGGCATTACTTACCTCGCTTCTTCCGGAGATAACGGGAGTGGCAGTTCGTGGCCTGCATCCTCACCGAATGTTGTTGCGGTGGGCGGCACAACTTTAAATTTGACCAGCGCTGGCCAGTACGGTAGTGAATCTGCATGGTCAGGTTCTGGAGGGGCTACCAGCACTTACGAAAGCCGGCCTTCCTATCAATCCGGTTGGACAAGTATCGTCGGCGCAAAACGCGGTATCCCGGATGTATCTTTTGATGCGGATCCGAACACAGGTGTCTATGTCTACTCCAGCACAAAAGACAATGGCCAATCCGGCTGGTTCCAAGTTGGCGGAACAAGCTTTAGTGCACCTGCCTGGGGAGCGCTCATCGCACTGGCAAATGAAGGACGCACGCAATCCTTATCAAGTGCACAAGTCCTTAGCACTGTTTATAATACCGCCGGCACAACCGGAAGCAGCGGCTATACTGCGAATTACCATGATATTCAAACCGGAAGCAACGGTTATGCCGCAGCAGCCGGTTATGATCTCGTCACCGGCATCGGTAGCCCGATTGCAGATAAAATTGTGCCAGCACTTTCATTAACAAAATAAAAATCCTGAGGCTGTCCCGAAAGCAGGATCGGGACAGCCGTACTGAAAAGAAGCCGCCCAAATGACGTTTCAGACTTTTAAGAGCATCCTTTATAATTCCATCTGATTCAGTAAGTCCTTCAGCGCCTTCAGTTCATCCGTATTCAGCGTAATCCCTTTCCCCATTTTCTCATGTTCCGGCGCCCAGTCACGCAGATCAAATTTCGGCGCCTTTCCGTTCCAGCTGACTAAGTTTAGTTCTTTTGTCCATCCTTTTGGAGATTCAGAAATTGTTCCGATTGTTTCTTTGATTTCATATTTAAAATCTGCCATGTCAATGACCACCTTTTCCCATCATAAAAATTTGGAACCTTACTTTAATAGTGCAGGATTCCGGTCTGGAAATCAATACGGTTCTCATCACATTTTTATGTTCAAAAGTATTAATATTGACTTTCAATCCTGCTGACTTGGCTGCCTGGCTGTTTTAACTGCATTGCCGAGCGTTGGGTTCCACCGTATGATTTGCCTGCGTCATTTGCAGGAATTACTGCAATCTTAAGATTAACGTAATTGGCGCCGGAATTTTTTAATAGATTCATAAAACTGGAGAAAGTTTGCTTGTGCAAAACATTGTTGACAACATCTTGCACAAGCGTACCGCCCATTCCCGTACATAAAATGAATGCAAAAAGTTTTCCAAAACGCCTGTTTTCTTCCCTATTCTCCACAAAAAAAAGCCCGCAAACCCAGTCATATCAAGGGTTCACGGACTTTTTATCCCGTTCTTTATTTTTCTTAAAATGGAGACGGTGGGAGTCGAACCCACGTCCAGAAATATCGCCACTCAAGCGTCTACGAGCGTAGCCGATATATTCGCATTTCGCGCAGCCATCTGCCTATCGGCGGGCGTCCGGTGCGCTAGCCTGATTGGTCTCTTCCTTCGTCCCCAGGCGGAGGACAGCCGGCGTATCCCACTGAAGTTGAGACCCTTACCCTACCACGTGGGCGATGGAGGGAGGATCCGCTTAGCGCTTATTAGGCAGCTAAAGCGAGTTTAGTGTTAGATTTGCCAGTTATTTTTAGGCGTTGCGTTGTTACGGGGACGACCCCCCGGCTCGCAACTTGAGCTCGATCTATCCCTGTCGAATCCGTAACGTCCCCGATATAAAAGGGCGCTTCAGATTTTACTTATTACTGGTCTTGCATATCCTATTATAACATGAATTCCGCAAGATGCAATTGATCAATTTTCCCGTACGTGTAAAGTTTTTCTAGTTTTCAAATGAGCTGAATAAGAGATGAAGATTTGTTACGTCATGATCCATTGCAATCTAATATCCCACACCTTTTCTTTCGTTGTCGGTAATCCGCTAGTTAAAAATTCATTCTCGGAGGCTTTTTCAGAAGGTCTTTCTCAATCATTAAAAATCTCGATCGTACGGAAAGAATGGTAGCGGGTCAACAGGCGCACATAAAAACATCCGGCAAATGCGGAGTGCATGTCCTTTAATCTCTCAGCATATTCAAAATATGATTAATTTTAGTATCATGCCTGCCGGTTTTTCCACTTAGAAATTCGATATCGCCTTTTACGCCTTTCAGTTCATTTGAAACAACAGTAAAAACTTTTTTGTGCTCTTCCAGTTTATCATTTGTAAATTTAAAATTGCTTCGTAATTCTAACGTAAGATTGTCAACTTTGGTTTCGATGCGTTCCTGGCCTGCTTTTAAGCCGGAGACATCACTTTCCAATCGATCCTGGCCTGCTTTTAAGCTGGAGACGTCGTTCTTTAAACCGGAGACATCACTTTTTAAATCCTTTAGTTCACTAAGAATTTGCTTCAAAATTTCATCCATCGTCTTTCCCCCTTTGTTGCGGATAGGATAAGTATAACATAGAGGCTATTTTCTTTACTATACCCTATATTTACACTTCACTGATCTATCTTTCGTGTCTTTGGCAAGCGGGATGATTATTTTCTTAAAAAGGAAGAAGCCAAGTGGCAACCAACCTGGCCGTTATGGTCCTGTAGCTTAATTCCGCCGTTTGACGAGGATTAAACCGCTGATGCCACCAATGAAGGGAAATATCATTATAGGAAAAAACTGTGTTGGTAACCCCTTTATCTTTTTGATCGGTTTCATTTCCAATTCTGTTGCCCCTTCAGCATATCGTTCACAGCATTTTTACCGTCCTAGTAGTTGGTCCACTGTACCAATTAGAATACTATGAAAGCATTCTCATATAATGACAATTTAGAAAAAAGACTGTGCCGCGTTTTCCTGACAGTATGATACAGCAGAAAATACATACAATACCTATAGGTGAAAATAATGAATGAAAGAAAACTGTATAAGTCCCCCCTTTCTGCCCTGCTGTGGTCGGCTGCCTTTCCGGGCTTCGGGCAGCTTTACAACGGTGATTATTTTATCGGATTTCTGCTCATGCTTTGTACGGCAGCCATCAATTTCGGTTCGAACCTGAATATGTCGGTTTACGTTGCGTTTAAAGGAAATTTTGGCCTGGCCAGCGAACGATTCCATCCCGAGTGGGGGATTTTTTTCCCTGCCGTTTACTGCTTCTCCCTGTGGCAAGCCTTTAACCAGTCGGTATCCATTAACCGGAGATTGGCATCATTAGGGGTAAAAAAGCCAAAAAAAGCAACACATTTAACCGGTTTCTTTTTCGGCATGTTGGCGGGTTTCAACTTTGGCCTCTTCTGGCATTTCTCTTTTTTCAGGTTGCTCGGATGTTTGCGTGTTCTCGATTTGCCAGTGATTAACGGGCTAGTGATCGGTTCTATTTGTGCCGCCTTGGGCCACTGGATTGAGTCTCTTTGTGATAAACACGATAAAAAGTAGATCCTTTAGCGTTTCGTACATACTCAACAAGAAATAAAAAAGAAATTGAAATAAAGGAAGTATGCTTTTTGGAAAAGCCAACAAATTATAAGTCCCCGGTTGCGGCACTCTTGTGGTCTTTTGCATTGCCTGGATTTGGTCAATTTTATAACGGTGACTATTTGCTCGGTTTTCTTTTTATGGCTTTGGAATTGACCATTAACCATCAGTCCCGTTTGAATTTGGCCATTATTTATGCATTCCAAGAGAACTTTGAAAATGGGCATCATGTGATTAATTATGAATGGGGCATGTTTTATCCATCCGTACTCTGTTTTTGTCTTTGGCAAGCTTTTAACCGGGCAAAAGAAATCAATTGGCATTTAGAACAGAAAGGGGTTTCACCTCCAAAAAACAAAGTCAGTCTCACAGGAGTTCTATTTGGACAAGTAATAGGAATGAATTTTGGCTTTTATTGGCACCATTTTTTCTTTTACGAAAAATTCCGTATGCTGCGCTTTCTTGATATTCCGGTTATGAATGCATTCGTTTTCGGGCTTATCTTTAGTATTATGGGTTATGGAGTCGAAAAATTTTTTTGTTCGTCGAAAAAAAAAGTTTAATTAAAAGACTTGCAAGCAGTGGCACTTTCTTGATTCCGGTAACGGTAAAAAAGCTCGTCCTGCAGGGTAGTCTGAAGTTTTGAAAGCATGGGAGGCAAACAATGCAAAAGCCGGTTTTGTTTATAAAAAAAGATAAGCCGGTATTGAAAAACGAACGTTTGTCCTTTATAATAAAACTGAAAAATAAGAAAAGGAGTGCTGCCATTGGAACTGGTAATGGAAAAACATGCCGGTTATCACGTGCATGATCGTTTTTTTAAGGAGCTGATCCAAAACTTTTTTCAGGAGTTTATGGAGGCGTTTTTCCCGGATCTTTCAGCGGATCTCGACTACCGCCGGGTGCGGTTTTTGTCGCAGGAACAGTTTACGGACTTTCCGGGCGGTGAGCAAAAACGGGTTGATATCCTTGCCGAAACGAAGGTAAAAGGGAAAGACACGGTGATTCTCATCCATGTAGAGCCGCAGTCGTATTACGAGAAATCTTTTCCTGAACGCATGTTTCGTTATTACATGATGATCAGTCTGCGGCACCGGAAACCGGTATTGCCGATTGCCGTGTTCAGTTATGAGGAGAAAACAGAAACCCCTGATACGTACACCTTTGCGTTCCACAACATTGAAATTCTTCGTTTTCACTATTTATCCATTCATCTGATGAAACAAAATTGGAGAAATTATATCCGGAGCAACAACCCTGTTGCCGCGGCATTATTAAGCAAAATGGGGTATACAGAAAAAGAACGGGTGCAGGTCAAACTGGAGTTTCTGCGGATGCTGGCCCGGATGGAACTCGACCCTGCAAAAATGAGGCTGTTACACGGTTTCTTTGATTATTATTTAAAATTGAACGAAAAAGAGGAGGCGGAAGTAATGGAAAACATTAAAATGCTGGATCCGGACGAAGCAGAGCAAGTATTGAAATTGCCGAATTCTTACTTTGACCGCGGGTATAAGAAGGGAAGAGAAGAAGAGAGAAAAGAAATGTTACAAACGATTCCAATTGCCATCAAAATGTTGCTGGCGGGTATGGAGCTTCAATTAATTGTAGAAAAAACAGGCCTGACCCAGACAGAAGTGGAAAAAATAAAACAGCAACTGGAGCATTCATAAGATGGAAGTCAGACTGCCTAGGATGGAAAAGAAGTTGTCTTAGACTTGCCGAATGCAACAGTTGAAACAACGGCAAGGCAGAAGCCGGCAGACCCCTCTCCCCCAATTGAAAAAGCCATTTCTTAAGGGAAGCGCGCAATCTTCAATCCGGCGCTTTCCCTTTTTTTCACTCAGAGAGCCGTCATCCTGTTTTCTAGTGCTGGCGTGCTTTAAAGGCGCGTTCAATCTCGCGGGCGGCTTCTTTCCTCTTCAGGGATTCGCGCTTGTCATAATTCTTTTTCCCGCGGGCCAGGCCGATGAGCACTTTTGCATACCCATTTTTAATATAAATTTTGAGCGGGATTAAAGCATAACCTTTCTCTTTTGTCATACCGGCCAGCCGGTCAATTTCTTTCTTGTGCAGCAAAATTTTCCGCGGGCGGAGCGGGTCATGATTGTACCGGTTTCCCTGCTCGTACGGGCTGATATGCATCCCGTAGACAAAGACTTCCCCATTTTCCACACGGGCAAACGAATCGCGCAAATTTACGCGGCCGGCCCGGATCGATTTGATTTCTGTCCCCTGCAGGACAATGCCTGCTTCATATGTTTCTTCGATAAAATAATCGTGGCTTGCTTTCTTATTTTGCGCCAGCACTTTCCCTTCGCCTTTTGGCATTTCGTTTCCCCTCCGGTGAAGGCAGCCGAAAAAATCCGGTTACCTTCGATTTGCTTTTTTCTTTTTCTTTTTCGGCGGCCTCGTCGCCCAGTCTTCGTCGGCATGGTGCGATTTTTGCGGCCTAGCAGAATGGGTGCCGCGCACTTTGACGATCTTTTTCGGGCGTTCTTCTGTTTTTTCACGGCGGTTGTTTTTCATGCCGACAATTTCAAAATCAATATTATGTTCGTCTTTGTTCACATTGAGCACGCGGACGCGGATCTCATCACCAATGCGGAATACATTTCCTGTCCGTTCGCCGATCATGGCATATTGCCGCTCATTGTAATGGTAATAGTCATCTGTCATATAGCTGACATGGACAAGCCCTTCAATCGTGTTCGGCAGTTCGACAAACATGCCGAAATTCGTAACTGAGCTGATAATCCCGTCGAATTCTTCCCCGATTTTGTCTTCCATAAATTCGGCTTTTTTCAGCTCGTCCGTATCCCGTTCAGCTTCTACTGCTCGGCGTTCCATTTTCGAGGCATGGTCCGCAATTTCCGGCAGTAATGCTTTCCATTTTTCTTTCGTCTTTTCATCCAATTTTCCGCTGATCAAATACGTGCGGATCAGCCGGTGGACAATCAGGTCCGGATAACGGCGGATCGGTGAGGTGAAATGTGTGTAAAATTTCGTTGATAAGCCGAAGTGGCCAATGCATTCCGGATCGTACTTCGCCTGTTGCATCGACCGTAGCATGACCGTCGACACGACCATTTCCTCAGGCCGTCCGGAAACCGTATCAATGATTTCCTGCAACGCACGCGGATGCACTGAATTGGCTGTGCCGCGCACGATCAGGCCAAAGTTGGTAATAAACTCAAAGAACCGCTGCAGTTTCTCCGGTTTCGGCTCTTCGTGGATCCGGTAAATAAACGGCACGTCCATCCAGTAAAAATGTTCGGCAACCGTTTCGTTGGCCGCAAGCATAAATTCCTCGATCAATTTTTCTGCAACCGACCGCTCACGCAACACAACATCCGTTGGTTTGCCCTTTTCATCGACAATGACTTTGGCTTCTTTAAAATCAAAATCAATAGCGCCGCGCTCCATCCTTTTTTTGCGCAAAATCTCGGCGAGTTCGGCCATTTGTTCAAACATTGGAACGAGCGGCTCATAGTGTTTTCTAAGCGCTTCGTCGCGGTCGACAAGGATTTTATTAACGTCCGCATACGTCATACGAGCGGTCGTTTTGATGATGCTTTCAAAAATTTCATGATTGACAACGCGACCTGTTTCATCAATTTCCATTTCGCACGACAGCGTAAACCGGTTGACTTGTGGATTCAGGGAACAGATGCCGTTTGACAAACGGTGCGGGATCATCGGAATGACGCGGTCAACAAGGTACACGCTCGTCCCGCGTTCAAATGCTTCACGGTCAATCGGTGATCCTTCCGTTACATAATGGCTGACATCTGCAATATGGACGCCGAGCTTATAATGGCCGTTTGCCAGTTTTTTCACGGTAACAGCATCGTCGAGATCTTTTGCATCAGCCCCATCAATCGTTACAATCATTTCCCCGCGCAAATCACGACGGCTGCCAATTTCGCTCTCATCAATTTCTTCCGGCACCCGGTTTGCCTGTTCGAGCACTTCTTCCGGAAAGGCTTGGGGCAGCCCATACTGATGGATAATCGACAAAATATCAACACCGGGATCATTTTTATGGCCAAGAATTTTAATGATTTCGC
Organism: Weizmannia sp. FSL K6-3076; assembly: GCF_038007245.1. Taxonomy (NCBI): domain Bacteria; kingdom Bacillati; phylum Bacillota; class Bacilli; order Caryophanales; family Bacillaceae; genus Heyndrickxia; species Weizmannia sp. FSL K6-3076. The sequence continues at coordinate 2,460,037 of NZ_JBBOWU010000001.1, forward strand.
CTTCCGCATTTTTCGTGCCTTCCGGGTAGGCGGTAATATGGACAATCACTTTATGGCCTTCGACAGCACCACCGTTTGCTGTTTTCGGTATAAAAATATCGCTGCCGAACCGTTTGTCATCGGGTACGACAAATCCGAAATGTTTGCTTTCGACGTATGTGCCGACAAGTTCTGTCTGGCCCCGCTCAAGAATGCGCACAACGGTTCCTTCCTGGCGCTGGCCTGAGCTTTTGGTGGACACACGGACAATCACGGTGTCTCCATTTAACGCATGGTTAGTTTCATGCGGCGGGATAAAAATATCGTCCATCCCAGGCTCATCGGGGGCGACAAAAGCAAAACCTTTTGGATGGCCGATCAGTTTTCCCCGTACGAGATTCATTTTTTCCGGCAGGCCGTAACGGTTGCTTCGCGTGCGGACAATGAGGCCTTTTTCTTCCATATAAACGAGCACTTTCACAAATGCTTTAAACTCGGAAGAATTGTCAATGCCGAACGCTTTTTCCAGTTCCTGAACCGTCAGCGGCTTGTACGTCTCTTCTTTCATATAAGATAAAATTTTTTCAACATCTTGCCGTAGTTGGTCTTGTTCCATTTATTTCCCTCCTTTTTCGGGAAAATTTTAAACCGACCAGTCAAGCGACTCCAGAAACGTGTATACATCTTCGTGAAGTTGATCTTTTTCGTCGTCGAGTGTAATAACATGGCCGGAGTTCTCATACCATTTGAGTTGCTTATGGTCTGTTTCCACTTCTGAATAAATAATATTGGCGCTTTCCGGGCGGATCATTTCGTCATGGCGCGCTTGTACAACAAAAACGGGCGCATAAATGTGATCGACATGGTTGCGCACATCCTGAATAAGCTCTTGCAGCGATTGCAGCGTATGCATCGGCGTCTTTTTGAATTCCCGCATTTCCTGTTCGATTTGCGCTTCGCTTTTCCCTTCGAACTGTTTGTATTTGCGGGCATACGCAACCACGCCTTCATACATCGTTTGCTCGCTTTTTATGTACATGGGCGCGCACATGGTGATAATTCCCTTTACAGGTACAGTGTAACCCAATTTTAAGGAAAATACCCCGCCCAATGACAATCCGGCTACTGCAATTTCATGATACCCTTTTTCTTTTAATAACTGGTAGCCGTTCATGACATCTTGCCACCAGTCGCTTGGGCCCGTATGCAAAAGATTTTCAGGCGGTACCCCGTGCCCTTTATATTGCGGCGCATGGCAAGTGTATCCTTTTTTTTCAAGGAAGCGCCCGAGCATCCTGACGTCGGCGCTGCTTCCGGTAAATCCGTGCAAAAGCAGTACAGCCCTTTTGCCGGCTTCAAATAAAAACGGTTTTGGTGGTACAATTCTCATCATCCGTAAAAAACGCCTCTTTCCTGCTGTTTTTCTTTGGGGCCTTTGTTCATTTTATTTGTAACAAAGTCGTTTCGGAAATGCCAGCAATCCGCATAAAAATACCCGGCCTGGATTTTGGGACCGGGATGGAAGTCATAAAGTTTACAGGCATGTGCGGATAAGGCTTCTTTATAAGTTGCCTGATTTGCATATCCTTATAGGTTTATATATGCAAGTCCGATGGCCAGCAGGAAAAATAAAACAGCGAGCACAATCGTAATCCTGTGTAAAATAAGGTCAATTCCGCGCACTTTTTGTTTCCCGAAAAGCTGTTCAGCGCCGCCGGAAATGGCGCCGGACAATCCCGTGCTTTTCCCGGGCTGGAGCAGTATGACTGCAATCAACAGAATTGAATCGATGATTAGTAATGTTAATAACAATGTATGCACAACTGCACACCTCCTGAGACGGGCAATACCTAATCTTGAGTGTACCATATTGGGGGGCAGGGTTCAACTACATTGGAATAATTGTATGTGTCAAGTTTTTCTCGACAAGGTTTAAATATCGGGTATTCCAAGACACTCTTTTTGTACACTTTCGGCTACCGTGTTTTACTTGCTCGGTATAATTTTCGGAAAAGATGTAATATTTCCGTATAAAGATGGATAACGGGGATGTTGAGGCGCGCGAAATCCACTCGCTTTCCGCGGGCGGCCGGCGAGCCTCCTCGCTTGTACCTCGCTGCGGGGTCTCTCCTGGCTCGCTTTTCCCGCAGGAGTCTCGTGAATTTCGCGCGCCTCAACGATCAGTCCCCACTGAGCCAGGCTTAAAACGAAAGCTCTAATATTTTGCTTAAATGTCCCATTGCCGATGAACTGCTTGAATGCAGGGCAACTGATCCGTGCTTTACGCCCACTGACGGGCGTACAGGCTGCTTGAGTAGTTGAGACATCCTGATGGATTGTTTCAAGTTCCGTTGCTTTCTCTCGCTTCTTGAACGGTGTTTCAGATAGGCTTCTCTCAATGTCCCATTGAGTATGCCTTGTTTGATTTTCACCATGGCTTCTGCGCCAAGTTCACTCCAATGCATGCCCCTTTTTTTCATCCTGAAGGAGATATGCCTTTGATTCGATTCCATCGCTCCTAGGCCTCTCGCACCTTCCGGCACGTTTTTCACCCTGTCCCTCCAGTCAAAAATGCGGTCCCAGTTTTTCAAGATATACGAACGGAATTCCTTGATTTTCTTGAGAGCCTTTTTATCCGTCAAGGTGCTTTCGTGCGTATCCAAATATAACGTGAATTGGTCCAGGTCATGCGTTCTAATCGCTTTTCTAATTTGCTCCTTGATCTCGCTCTTTCCGCCCCCAAATGTCCTTATGATGGCTTGTGCAACGTGGTAGGTATCCAGCTGGTTGAGCACCGGAAATTCCGACTGTGAGAAAGCTGTTTGAAACCGTTCAGCTGTGTATCCCGCACCTCCATCACTGTTTGTAATGACATGCGTTTTTTCGAGGGAGTAGGTGTTGGCAGCTGTGGCTTGGACTTCATCCCAAAATGTCTGGATGGCTTCCGTTGTCATGATGACTGTGGGCTGACGCAGGGAGACCCTTTTACCATTGGTTTCCCATCCCTCATAGAGAATGGCGTGGTGGACTTCCATACTCTGTTTCTTTTTTAGTCCCCGAACGAATACACCATCTGCTTCAGAAAACAGGTAGTCTACCTTCTTCCCCTCAGGCAGGGAAACAGCTATTTCTAGCTCTTCTACAAGTGCCTTATCGGCTTCCGCCTGAGTTTTCCCTACGTGTTTTACCATGTTCCCTACAGTTGTGTGACTAAGACTCACTGCTGTCCACTCTTTTAAAATATCAGCTACTTCCCGATAGGTGTTCTCACTTGCCAACTCTGCCACCTTTAATTCCACTAACGGGCTATATCTCTGGTGGGGTACCAGCCCCAAGCATTCATCCAAGGGATAATGTGAGTTCCCTCTCTTATCACGCATTAATGAACGTTTAAAAGTCACACTTCCAAATAGAAACTGAACGCTTCTGTTATCACTCCGGCAGTACACCCAGCCCTCCTCTAACTTCTCCTGTTTAATTATTTTATCTAACTCTTCAAATATTTCCCCAACCCATTGTGTAAAAGCCTTCTGCATCAGAAGTTTAAGCTGTTCTTCAAATTCGATAAGACTCTTTGTATCCTTTAATAATCCAGCAATTATTGATATAATATCCATGGGAAGACCTCTCTCTCTAGATGTTCATCTTGAAGTGTACAATTAGATGATAGAGCGTCTTCCCATTTTTTTCCACTCATCTGCCCCGTCGAGTAAAATTTTACACATACGGAATAATTGTCCGAAAATGAACAGCATCTTATTGGTCCGGCCCCCGTTTTGTCTTTTATGGGCTCGATGAGGAAGGATGTTTTTTGGTTTCCGGGTACCTGTTTTGTCTTACACGGGGCTAATGAAGAATATCTCTTTCATCCCGGCGCCTCGTTGTCTTTCATAACCTTATTGAAGGACATTTCCTTGTTTCTCAGCCCGCGTTTTGTCTTTCATGGAACCGATGAAGGACATTTCTTTCGCCCTGGTGCCTCATTTTGTCTTTCATAAGCTTGATGAAGGACACTTCTCTAGTTATCGGTCCCTGTTTTGTCCTTCATGACCTTGTTGAAGGACATTTCCTTGTTTCTCAGCCCGCGTTTTGTCTTCCATAGATCCAATGAAGGACATTTCCTTCGTCCCGGCGCCTCGTTTTGTCTTTCATGGAACCGATGAAGGACATTTCTTTCGTCTCGACTCCCCGTTTTGTCTTTCATGAACCCTATGAAGGACATTTTCTTCGTTCCAGAGCCTCGTTTTGTCCTTCATAAGCTCGATGAAGGACATTTTCTTCATCCAGGCGCCTCTTTTTGTCTTTCATAAGCTCGATGAAGGACATTTCTTTCGTCCCAACTCCCCGTTTTGTCTTTCATGAACCCTATGAAGGACATTTCTTTCACCTCGGCTCCTCGTTTTGTCTTTCATAAGCCCGTGAAGAACATTTCTCTGGTTACCGATCCCTGTTTTGTCCTTCATGTCCCTCACCCCGTTCCGCGTTTTTGTCAGCCAGACGCAAAACGGATAGCCTCATTTTTCCCGTACAACCAAAAAACTGCCCGGTGAAAACCGGGCAGTCTGCAGCAGAATGGCATTATTTTTTCAAGTTGTAGAAAGTTTTCTTGCCAAGGAACTCGGCTGTTTCAGCCAATTCGTCTTCGATGCGGAGCAATTGGTTGTATTTTGCTACGCGGTCGGTACGGGATGGCGCACCTGTTTTGATTTGGCCGGCGTTTGTTGCAACGGCAATATCTGCAATGGTGCTGTCTTCTGTTTCGCCAGAACGGTGGGAAACAATTGCAGTATAGCCTGCACGTTTTGCCATTTCAATTGCATTGAAAGTTTCCGTCAAAGTACCGATTTGGTTTACTTTGATCAGAATGGAGTTGCTGATGCCTTCTTCAATACCGCGGGCAAGTTTTTCAGTATTGGTTACGAACAGGTCGTCGCCCACCAATTGGACTTTCTTGCCAAGGCGTTCTGTTAACATTTTGAAGCCTTCCCAGTCATTTTCATCCAAACCGTCTTCAATCGAAATGATTGGGTACTTCGAAATTAATTCTTCATACCAATTCACCATTTCTTCCGCACTCAGGACTTTGCCTTCGCCGGCTAAATGGTATTTATGGTCTTCGTCACTGTAAAGTTCGGAAGATGCAACGTCCATTGCAAGCAAAACTTGTTCGCCTGGTTTGTAGCCGGCTTTTTCGATGGCTTCAATAATGGTAGAAAGGGCTTCTTCATTCGATTTCAAGTTTGGTGCAAAACCGCCTTCGTCACCGACAGCAGTATTATAACCTTTCGCTTTTAAAACAGAACGCAGGTTGTGGAAAATTTCAGCACCCATGCGCAACGCTTCTTTGAAAGTCGGAGCGCCGGCAGGCATGATCATGAATTCCTGAATGTCCACGTTGTTGTCAGCATGCGCACCGCCGTTTAAGATGTTCATCATCGGAACCGGCAGTTGTTTTGCGTTGAATCCGCCAAGGTATTTGTACAAAGGCAAATCCAATTCGTTTGCTGCAGCACGGGCAACAGCAAGGGAAACGCCAAGGATGGCATTTGCGCCAAGTTTGCCTTTGTTCGGTGTGCCGTCAAGTTCGATCATTGCTTTATCAACGCCGACTTGGTCAAATACATCGTAACGGCCGATAATCGCTTCAGCGATCGTGTCGTTCACATTTTTAACAGCTGTTTCGACACCTTTACCGAGGAAACGGCTTTTGTCGTTGTCACGGAGTTCAACGGCTTCGTATTCACCTGTAGAGGCACCGCTTGGCACCAATGCGCGGCCAAAACCGCCGTCTTCTGTGTAAACTTCTACTTCAACAGTTGGGTTGCCGCGCGAGTCCAATACTTCGCGTGCATAAACATCAGATATTAAAGACATCTTCTTATCTCTCCTTTTTCAATGCATAAATGGGGTTTTCATCACTTTGCCCGGCACTTTCCAGGCATGGCGCTAAGGGCACGTCTGCGGGAAATTTTCCCGGCATGCCCCCGGGTGTCATCCCTTTCCATGCCGCAGCACCTTCCAGGCATGGCGCTCCCGTTTTTAGGGCGTCACTTTCAACGCATTTGGCCCGATTTTCCTTTTATCAGGCTTCCCCACACAGGGTCATTTTTTAATCAGGCTTGTGCCTGTCATTTCTTTCGGTTTTTCAATGTTCAGCAGATCAAGCATGGTCGGTGCCAAGTCGGCAAGAATACCGCCGTCACGCACTTCAACATCTTTTTTCGTGATGATGACCGGAACCGGGTTTGTCGTATGGGCTGTCATCGGTTTGCCTTCCGGTGTCAGCACTTCATCCGAGTTACCGTGGTCCGCCGTGATAATGGCATAGCCGCCTTTTTCAAGGATCAGGTCCACGACTTTGCCGAGGCATTCATCGACTGCTTCGATCGCTTTAATGGTTGGTTCCAGCATGCCGGAGTGGCCGACCATATCCGGGTTTGCAAAGTTCAAAATGATGGCATCTTGTTTGTCATTCCGAATTTGCTCCAGCAAAGCATCCGTTACTTCATAGGCGCTCATTTCCGGTTGCAAGTCATATGTTGCTACTTTAGGGGAGTGAATTAAAATTCTTTCTTCCCCTGGAAAAGGTTCTTCACGCCCGCCGTTCATAAAGAACGTTACATGCGGATATTTTTCAGTTTCTGCAATCCGCAGCTGTTTTAACCCGTGCTGTGACAATACTTCGCCGATTGTATTGTCAAGGCCGACCGGTTTGAAGGCAACATAGCCTTTGACCGTTTCCGAAAAATGTGTCATGCAGACGAAGTACAAATCTTTCGGGTGATTCGGGCCGCGGTCAAATGCGCGGTAATCTTCGTTCGTAAAAGCATTTGAAATTTGGATGGCACGGTCAGGACGGAAGTTATAGAAAATGACCGAGTCATGATCCTGAACCGTTGCAACCGGTGATCCGTCTTCTTTTGTAATCACAGAAGGAATAACGAATTCATCAAAGATGCCGTTTTTATAGGAATCTTCAATGACCGCCATTGGGTCCGGATATTTCGGGCCTTCGCCGTATGCCATGGCGCGGTACGCTTTTTCCACACGGTCCCAGCGTTTGTCACGGTCCATGGAATAGTAACGGCCGGTAATCGTTGCAAATTCGCCGACACCGTATTCTTTAAATTTTTCTTCTGTTGCTTTGATGTATTTTTCCGCTGTTTTCGGGCCTACATCACGTCCGTCAAGGAAAGCATGGACGTACACTTTTTTCACACCTTGATCGGCTGCGAATTTCAGCAGCGCGAACATATGGCGGATATGGCTGTGCACGCCGCCGTCCGACAACAAGCCGAATAAGTGGAGGCTTGTCCCGTGTTTTTTCACGTTTTCAACCGCGCCGAGGAAGGTTTCGTTCTTTTCAAACTCGCCTTCGCGGATCGACATGTCTACGCGCGTCAAATTTTGGTAAACGATACGCCCTGCACCGATGTTTGTATGGCCGACTTCCGAGTTCCCCATCTGGCCGTCAGGAAGGCCGACGGATTCGCCGCTTGCGCCGAGTTGATTGTGCGGGAATTCCTTCCAGTAGCGGTCAAAATTTGGTTTTTTTGCTTGGGCTACAGCATTGCCGTATGTTTCTTTCCGGCAGCCGAAGCCGTCTAAGATGATTAATGCCACAGGTGCTTTACTCATGGCTTACCGCCTCCAATAATTGCAAATAAGATTGTGGGTCAAGGCTTGCACCGCCCACTAATGCACCGTCAATATCCGGTTGTTCCATGAATTCTTTAATGTTGCCGGGTTTTACACTGCCGCCGTATTGAATTCGAACGCTGTCAGCAACATCCCGGCTGAATTGGTCCGCGATCACACTGCGGATATAGGCACAAACTTCGTTGGCATCTTCGGCAGTCGAAGATTTGCCTGTTCCGATTGCCCAGATGGGTTCATAGGCAACGACAACCTGTTTTGCCTCGTCGTCAGAAAGCCCGGCAAAAGCAGCTTTTACTTGCGATCCGACGATTTGTTTTGTTTCATTGTTTTCCCGTTGTGCCAGTGTTTCTCCCACGCATACGATTGGTGTTAAATGATGGGCAAAAGCAGCTTTCACTTTTTTATTAACTGCTTCATCCGTTTCATTAAACATTTCACGGCGTTCAGAGTGTCCCAGGATGACATATTCAACATGCAAATCAGCGAGTGCAACCGGGCTGATCTCGCCTGTAAAAGCACCGCTTTCTTCAAAGTGCATGTTTTGGGCGCCAATTTTTACGCGGGTGCCTTTCGTTGCTTCCACCAGGCGTTCCAAAAAGAGCGCAGGCGCACATATGACGCTGTCGACAACAGATTCGCCAGGTACCGAATGTTTTACCTCTTCGGTAAAAGCCAGCGCTTCCGGCAAGGTTTTATTCATTTTCCAGTTCCCCGCAATGATCGGTTTACGCAATAAGGACACTCCCTTTCCTGATAAAATTATTTGTCATTTAAAGCTGCGACGCCAGGAAGTGTTTTCCCTTCCATGAATTCAAGCGATGCGCCGCCGCCTGTTGAAATATGGTCCATTTTCTCTGCCAGATGGAATTTTTCAACAGCTGCCGCAGAGTCGCCGCCGCCGATGATGCTGTAAGTGCCGGTTGCATCCGCGAGCGCTTCTGCAACGCCTTTTGTCCCGTTTGCATAGGCGTCCATTTCGAATACGCCCATCGGTCCGTTCCAAATGACAAGTTTCGATTCTTTGATGACTTTGGCATACAGTTCAACCGTTTTCGGGCCAATATCAAGTGCCTGCCAGTCAGCCGGGATTTCTTCAATCGCTACCTCTTTTTTGTTGGCAGTTTCGGAGAATTCGTCTGCTACGATCGCATCAACCGGCATATAGAAGTTGACGCCTTTTTCTTTCGCCTTTGCCATAAAAGATTTTGCAAGGTCAATTTTGTCTTCTTCAAGCAGCGATTTGCCGATTTCATGGCCTTGTGCTTTGACGAACGTATAAGCAAGGCCGCCGCCGATGATCAGGTTGTCGACTTTATCCAGCAAATTGTCGATGACGCCGATTTTGTCTTTTACTTTTGCGCCGCCGATAATGGCAGTAAAAGGGCGTTCCGGATTGGACAATGCTTTGCCGAGCACATCCAGTTCTTTTTGCATTAAAAAGCCGGATACTGCAGGCAGGTGATGGGCAATCCCTTCTGTTGATGCATGGGCACGGTGGGCAGCGCCGAATGCGTCGTTTACATACAGTTCAGCTAAAGATGCAAATTCCTTTGCCAATTCCGGGTCATTTTTTTCTTCACCCGGATAGAAACGGACGTTTTCAAGCAACAATACGTCACCATTATTCATTTTGCTGATTTCCGCCTTAACCGATTCGCCATAAGCTTCATTTGCTTTTTTGACGTCTTTTCCAAGCAGTTCGCTCAGGCGTTTTGCAACCGGTGTGAGGCGCAACTCTTCCACAACCTGGCCCTTAGGACGGCCGAGGTGGCTGGCAAGAATGACTTTCGCACCGTTTTCCACCAAATATTTGATCGTTGGAAGGGCAGCACGGATTCTTGTATCATCCGTTACATTGCCGTCTTTTAACGGAACATTGAAGTCGACACGGCAGAAAACGCGTTTGCCTTGCAATTCAACATCTTTAATCGATTTTTTGTTCATGGCAAAACGAACCTCCTTTTGTTTTACAGGCATTGAAAAAAGGGAGAGGGGATTCTTCCCCACCCCCCTGCAACGTTTTATCGTTCAAATTAAAGGCCTTTAGAAGCGATGTATTCAACAAGGTCAACAACGCGGTTGGAATAACCGAATTCGTTGTCATACCAAGAAATGACTTTTACCATGTTGCCTTCGATAACCATTGTGGATAATGCATCAATGGTCGAAGAAACAGTTGTATGGTTGTAGTCACGGGATACAAGCGGTTCTTCGCTGTATGCGAGAATGCCTTTCAATTCGCCTTCAGCCGCTTCTTTAAATGCTGCGTTTACTTCTTCAACCGTTACGTTTTTGCCAAGTTCAGCAACAAGGTCAACAACAGAAACGTTTGGAGTCGGAACGCGCATGGCCATACCGTTCAATTTGCCTTTCAGTTCAGGCAATACAAGTGCAACTGCTTTAGCAGCACCGGTTGTAGTCGGGATGATGCTTTGTGCAGCTGCACGTGCACGGCGGTAGTCTTTGTGCGGCAAGTCAAGAATTTGCTGGTCGTTTGTGTAAGAGTGAACAGTTGTCATCATACCACGTTTGATTTCGAATTTTTCTTGCAGCACTTTTGCAAACGGCGCCAGGCAGTTTGTTGTGCAGGATGCGTTCGAAATGACGTTATGGTTTTTAGGATCGTATTTGTCTTCGTTAACACCCATTACGATCGTAATATCTTCGTTTTTCGCAGGAGCGGAAATGACGACTTTCTTTGCGCCTGCTTCAAGGTGTTTTGCAGCCCCTTCACGGTTTGTGAAACGGCCTGTTGATTCAACAACAACGTCAACACCGAGGTCGCCCCATCCGAGATTTGCAGGTTCGCGTTCAGCCAAAACTTTTACTTTATGGCCGTCTACAACGATGGAATCACCGTCTACAGTGACTTCTTCTTCCAGGTTGCCATGAACAGAGTCATATTTTAACAAGTGTGCAAGCATTTTTGCGTCTGTCAGGTCATTGATTGCAACGATTTCAACATTAGGATTGCCTAAAGCAGCACGGAATACGTTACGTCCGATACGTCCAAATCCGTTAATACCAACTTTAACTGCCATTTGTATTTCCTCCTTGAGTCGTAAAGATTTTATATTTCAAAAGGGTTATCCCTTTTAAAAACAGGTTAGCGCCAAGCGAGAATTTGTTTTGCTGCCCCTTCGTCCGTAATCAGAACAGTGGATTCCGGTTTCGTGTTCATGTAGGCTTTAATGGCCTTTGCCTTGGATGCCCCGCCGGCAACCGCAAAAACATGGCGGATCCGGTGCAAATCCTCGAGTTGCAGGCCGATCGTCCGGACCTTGTGAACAATTTCACCCTGTTCGTTAAAATAGTACCCGAACGCTTCTCCGACTGCATGCCCACGGATGATTTTCTCCATCTCTTCTTTTCCGGTCTTGCGGCGTTCTGCCATTGTCATGGCTTCGCCAATGCCGTGCAGCACAATATCCGCTTGTTTAATAAGGGTAAGGACTTCTTTAATGGACGGCTCGTTTACGACCGATTTGTACACTTCCGGGCTGACCTGGTCAGGCACATATAATACCCTGTGTTTTCCGCCGGTCCTTTCCGCCATTTTTGCGCAGATCGTGTTGGCCTGATTTGCGACATCTTCACCAATCCCGCCTCTGGCCGGCACGAACAGCAGCTGCCTCTTGGCACTGATGTCGGGAGTTAACACATCTGCGACTGCGGCCATCGTCGATCCTCCGGTTACAGCGATTATATTGTTTCCCGTTAAGGCGGCTTTCATTCTTACAGCACAAGCCCTTCCAAGCTCGTTTTTCACCCACGGTTCTTTGTCGCTGTCCCCTTGAACCACGACCACGTCTTCGAGGCCCAAAGCTTGTTTCAGCTTTTCTTCCGTTTCATTTATACCCGATATTTCTCTCATCATGCTTTCCATATTTTGTAACAAGGCAGCACCATCATTTGTCACCGACATGCCCGAGGGTTTTACGTCAATGAGCTTTTGGTTTTTCAAAAAATCCGTTTCGCTCCGGAGAACGCGTTCTGACATGCCAAGCATTTGTGCCAATGTTCTTCTTCCGACCGGTTCCGCAAAAGAAATGGAACGGAGAATCCGGTATCGTTTTTGCATGACAGCGAGGATATCGGGGTATAATTTTTTTTGAACCTCTATCAACGATCGCATAGATAATGTACTCCCTTAAATAATTATGTAGGTCGTGTTGAGTCCCACAGAGACATTTTTTGTCCCACCTGCTTCAAAAAAAATTACCCTCGCTACATGTTTCATTCTAGCAGGATAAATTTTGCATTTCAACTATTATTGCTCATGAATTTCATGTAAGCGCTCCTTTATGGCAAAAAGGTGAATCCGCCCATATCCGAGCAGTTCCCCTTTGTACTCGATAACCGGGATCATAAGGCCGTATTTTTCCGTCCATGCATCGCACGCTTCGATGTCTTTTTCAATCAGCCGGAACGGGATTTCCTTTTGCAGGAGTTGCAGCTGTTCTTTTGCTTCCGCACAAAGCGGGCATTGTTTTCTTGTATATAGCACCAGTTCCATTTTAAAATCCTCCCCCTTTCCGGCCATTCGTGGCAGGCACATGGGCTGTGCTCCCGACCCGATATACCCAAATGCCTGATCCGTTATTTATTTATTTCAAAGTGTGTGCGAAATTTGCCCGTTCCCGTCCGATTCGTCCTTTTTTGCCGGCGGATGAAACGCGAAACTTCCGTTTTGAAAAAATATTCCCGGCTTATTCGTACCTTTTTCTTTTGGAAGATGACGGAATGCCGAGCTGTTCGCGGTATTTCGCCACTGTCCGGCGCGAGATTTCAAACCCTTTTTCATTTAATACGGTCACAATCGCCTGGTCGGAAAGCGGCTTCCGCTTGTCTTCCCCGCTTATAAGTGCTGAAATTTCATTTTTGACCTCGGCGCTTGAAGCTGCTTCTTCCCCGCCGGCAGAACGAACCGGCAAGGCGGTCGTGAAAAATGTTTTTAATGGGAAAGTCCCGAATGGCGTTTCCATATACTTTTCTCTCACTGCACGGCTCACCGTCGACTCGTGCATCCCGATGTCATCCGAAATTTCTTTCATCGTAAGCGGCTTCAAATGCCCTTTTCCATATAAAAAGAAATCCCGCTGTTTTTCAAGCAGTGCTGCGCCGACTTTTAGCAGCGTTTTTTTCCGGCTTTCGATGCTTTTTCGGATCCAGTAATATTCCTGCGTTTTTTCTTTTAAATAACGGGTGACGCCGGCATCTCCGGCCGGGTTCATGCTTGCATAACTTTCATTCAAACGGAGTTTTGGAACCTGGTTTTCTACAAGATACAATTCGAGCTTTCCCGCATGATTTTTGACCAAAAGATCGGGAACGATGTATTGCGGCCGATCTGCCATAAAACCGGATCCAGGACGCGGGTTTAACGTCTGCACATAATCAGATACCCGCTGGATTTCCTGCAGGGATATATCAAGTTTTTTCGCAATGCCTCTCCATTTTTTTTCGGCAAAATCGAGAAAATGGCGGCTGATCAATTCTTCCGCATGCCCGGGCGCATCCGGATCCCTTTTTATCTGGATCAGTAGACATTCCTGAAGCGATCTTGCGCCGATTCCGGCCGGATCCAGCGACTGGAGAATGCCAAGTGCTTTTTCGGCGTCTTCTTCGGAAATGGCAGCCATTTTTGCCGCTTCCTGAACCGAGATGGCAAGGTAGCCGTTTGCATCCAGATGGCGCGCATAAAGTTGGACCGCTTTCAAAATCTTGTTTGATAACGCTTTCATATCCAATTGGCTGATCAAAAAGTCTGGAAGTGTTTCCGTCTGTGCAGGAATTTGTTCAATCCAGTTTTTGTCCTGGCTTTTTTTCTGCCCCTTTACACGGCTCAGCCCGGAAAAACGGGAATCGACCAGTTTAATATTGGCGCTGGACAGTTCGATGAGAGGATTTTCCGCAGCTTTTTCTTCCAAAAAAGATGCGAGCTCCTGGGATGAGAACTGAAGAACCTCGATTGCTTGTTTTAATTCCTGGGTCATTGCCAGTTTCATTGACTGCTTTTGCCACAATCCGACTTGAAGATCCATAACATTCCCCCCTTGGCAATGATAAAAGGCTTCTCTTGCTATTGTCTTTTATTTTACAACATTTTTGTGTTTTAGTATATGCAATGGCAAGAAGTCCCATGCTTCCGGGGATATGGGCAGCCGGCAAACGCAGACGCCATTTTTTTTGCCGGAAAATTTGCGCACATAAATGGCGTTGCGGTGCCGCAACGCCATTTGCTTAATTTTCTTCTTCAAAATCGAATTTCCGGTCGGTCCGGCAGTTTTCACAGACATAAAGCACTCTTCTTGATTCCGCTTCGTTTTCTTCCGGTGTTTGGGAACCGCAGATTTCGCATACTTTCAAGTGCCTTCCTCCTTTTATGGTTCCATCATTTCAGCACGGTAACCCTGCTCCGTCACGGCTTGCATCATATCGTGGCAGGATGCCGATTGGTCATTATAGGTAAAAGTCGCTTCTTTTCTTGCCAAACTGATTTCAATATCGCGGACGCCCCAGACTTCATTCAGGGCGCGGCGGACTTTGGCGGCATCTTCTTCATTCACCATATCACTTACTTTCAACATCCCTTTAGCCAATGTCCGTTCCTCCTTCAGGAAGCGAATGGTTTTGCTCCATGGCTTCCCCCATCCCCGCCAAAATGCTTGTCATCATGGCAAGCGACCGCTTCACTTCCGGGGAGCGCATGCTTTTTCCGAGCTTCCACAGACTCTCCTGGCCCCCGGATTGGGCTGCTTTTTCAAACCCGCTCGTGATGCCTGACAAGATCGTTTGCAGTTGTTCCGGATCGATGGCGCCTAAAAATTTAAATACGTTCATCCCGTTTTTGACGACATGGTACATGGTGGGCTGGTTTAGTTGCCCTAAGGCAATTTCGGCAACGTCAACGCGGTTTTGGAGCAAACCTTCCATCGCATTAAGCACGCCCATGCCATCCAGCTGTTTGATGATCTCTAACAGTTTAATCAGTGATTCCCCGTTTTCGGCGGCTGCCTTTACAACCGCCGACAGAGAGGCTGCCTGCCATTCTTCCGGGGCCGGATCCACTTGTTTAATTTGCCTGATCGCCTTCGCCATATGCTTTCCCTCCCGGCTTTATTAATTTCACGGCCGGAACAGAGCCTTCCCGTCCGCGGATTTCTTTCTCATTACCGGCCCGTCCCGTTTGCCTGATCACCTTCGCCATATGCTTTTCCTCCCGGTGAAAATAATGCCGTGATCGGGATAAAGTCATCCCGCTTCCATTTTTCTTCCACTCTTACACTGATTTGCGGAATCCGATTGCCATAACGGTGGTTCACCTTTGGCAGCGGCGGTTTTCCTTTTTCCTCTAAAATCTCCATTTTTACGCCCATTTCTTTATAGTTCGGGGTATGGGTCACCCTGTCATGATAGCTGCTCGTCAGCCGGTTCACCATTTCATCCTCTTTCCGGGCGTTCATCGTTAAGTACAATTCTTTTCCTTGTACCCGCCCGGTCACAACGGCCCGTACTTTCACCTTTCCGTAAGGCGATGTCAGCCGTACAAGCGCCCCGTCTTTTATCCCCCGTTCACTTGCTGCCTCCGGTGAAATCTCAAGCCACGGCTCCGGCACTTTGTGATGGATGCCCGGAGAACGGTCCGTCAAATTCCCTTCATGGAACTGTTCCAGCAAGCGGCCGTTGTTAAGATGGTAATCAAATCCCTCCCCGGCTGAAAAAGGCGGTTCCCAGTCAACCGGTACCAGTCGGGCTTTACCGTCCGGAAAGGCAAAACGGTCTTGATATAGAAGCGGTGTGCTCGTACCGTCTTTTTTAACCGGCCATATTTGGCTGTTAAACCCTTCCAGTCTCTCGTAGCTGATGCCTGCAAAGTACTTTGCTAGGCTTGCCGCTTCTGCCATGATTTCGCCGGGGTGCTGGTAATGCCACTGGGCTCCCATTTTGTTCGCGAGCTCCTGAAAGATGACCCAATCCGGCTTCGATTCACCCATCGGTTCAAATACCTGGTAAAAGCGCTGGATGCGCCGTTCCGTATTTGTAAACGTCCCTTCTTTCTCAAGGCTCGGCGCAGCCGGCAGGATCACATCGGCAAATTGGGCCGTTTTGCTGAAAAACACATCCTGTACAACAAAAAAGTCGAGCTTTTCCAGATGTTCTTCCACAAAATTAATATTGGAATCAACGATCGCCATTTCTTCACCGAACAGGTAGAGGCCCCGGAGCTTGCCGCTTTTTATCCCGCCGATCATTTGATGATTGTCAAGCCCCGGGTTTTCCGGAAGTTTGACCCCCCAAGCCTTTTCGTACCGTTCCCTCACTTCATTATCTTCTACTGGTTCGTAGCCCGGGAACCAAGCGGGCATCGTTCCAAAATCACAGGCGCCTTGCACATTGTTGTGCCCTCTGAGCGGATATGCCCCCGTCCCAGGGCGGCCGTAATTACCGGTAACCAATAACAAGTTGGAAATGGCCGTGCTTGCATCCGTCCCGCATGTGTGCTGGGTGATGCCCATCGCCCAAAGAATGCATACGGATTTGGCTTCATGGATCATCGTTGCCATTTTGATTAAGTTCTCTTTCGAAATGCCGGTTTTCTCCTCGGCAAACGCCAGCGTGTATTTTTCCAGTGAAGCTCTGAACTTGTCTAGCCCTTTGACCCTGGCTTCAAGAAATGCTTTGTCTTCCCAGCCCTGATCGAGAATGTATTTTGTCACGGCGTTAAGCCAAATCAAATCTGTGCTTGGCTTCGAATGAATAAATAAATTGGCGCGGCTGGCCAGTTCGTTTTCCCTTAAATCGACGACCATAAGCTTTTGTCCATGCAATTTGTGCGCCCGTTTAATGCGTGTCGCAAGGACAGGATGGGATTCGGCCGGGTTCGCCCCCACCGTAACCACCAAATCCGCCTGCTGGATATCCCGGATGGTGCCGGAGTCCCCGCCAATACCAACGGTCCGCAAAAGCCCTGACGTTGCCGGCGACTGGCAGTAACGCGAGCAATTATCCAGATTATTTGTACCGATGATCGCGCGGGCGAATTTTTGAAAGAGATAGTTTTCTTCATTCGAACATTTAGATGAAGCAATAAAGCCAAGCGCGTCCGGCCCGTGCTGTTCTTTTATTTCCTGCAATTTGCTTGCGATCAGATTCAGGGCTTCATCCCAGCTTGCTTCAACAAATTCTTCCCCTTTGCGGATCAACGGCTTTGTTAAACGTTCTTCGCTGTTGACGAAGTCCCACCCGAACTTTCCTTTGACACATGTCGAGATGCCGTTTACTGGCGCATGTTCCTGCGGCTCGACTTTTAAAATGTGGCGCCCTTTTGTCCAAATTTCAAAACTGCAGCCGACACCGCAATAGGTGCAAACGGTTTTCGTTCTTTTGATTCTCGATTTTCGCATTGCCGCTTCCATTTCGGATATTGCAAAAATCTCTTTATATCCCGGTTCGACTTCTTTAGTGAGATCGATCATCGGCTCCAGCACTTTTTGCGGAATGCCGGTTAAATACCCTGCTTCCCCGAGCATGGACTTTTCCATAAGCGCATTGCACGGGCAGACCGTGACGCAATGGCCGCAAGATACACAAGAGGACTCATCGATGGGAACATCATTGTCCCAGATCACTCTTGGCACTTCCCGGTCCCAGTCAATCGTCAATGTTTCATTGACTTGCAAATCCTGGCAGGCCTCAACACATCTTCCGCAAAGAATGCACTGGTCCGGTTCATAGCGGTAAAAAGGATGGGATTGGTCCGGCGGGTAGGGTTTAGCTTCAAACTGGTATTTTTGATGCTCGATTTCAAGATGCTCGGCCGTGTTATGGACAACACAATTGCCATTATTGTTGTCACACACGGTGCAATAAAGCTCGTGGTTTTTCAGAATCCGTGACATTGCTTCATATTGGGCATCTTTTACAGGTTTGGAACCGGACTCCACTTCCATTCCCGGCTCTACCTTGGTTGCACATGCCCGCACCAGATTCCCGTTTACGTTCACAAAACAGGTATCACAAGTTTGAATCGATCCGAGATTCGGATGGTAACAGATCGCGGGGATGTACATATCGTGGGCGTTGGCCACTTCCAAAATCGTTTGCCCTTTACGCGCCGCCAGTTCTTGCCCGTTTATTCGAATCGAAAAGGTTGCTTCTTCCATCATCGGTCCCCCAATCATGCCTTTTTTATTAGGATTGCCAATTGACTTTCTTCTATAACTGATTTGGGATTGTTTCTTTACCATTTTGCGTATAATAAAAGTAGATTTTTTTAAAAAGGGGATCAAACCATGGAACAAGCGGAATTGTTTGAACGAATCAAAAACATGATTATCTCATCCACAAAAGAACCGAAATATACTGCACTGTCTACTGTCAAGCTTGCCGATCTATTTGACACGGACCCTCGTGAAATAGAGAGGGTCATCGGGGAATTGGTTGAAAAAGGAAAACTGAAGAAATCCAAACTTGAGGAACCGCCGCACGCGGAAATCTATTCCTTGCCTTGACTTGTCCCGCTCCCTGCATCCGGCAAAGCGGTTTCGAAAAAATGAAAAAACATGGGTGTAAGCTTGCATAAGCCGGCTTTGGATGCTACCTTTAAGAAAGGGAAAGCTGCAAACGGTTTAAATGGCCGGAGCATTTTGTGTGGGGGAGGGGAATCTATGAACGGGTTTATGAAAAAACAATATTTACCTATGATAATCGTTGCCATCGCCTTGGGCATTATGATGGCCCCATTTGTTTTAAACTTGATTGCCTATCTTGCTTTGCGATAAATTTTATTGGTAGTTTCTGTTAAAAAAGCGGGAATTTTTCAGATTCCCGCTGCATTGTGGAGTTTTTCAGCCGCGGCCGCGACCCCGGCGCTGGCTGTTTCAATTTCTTTTACAGTATTGACGAGTTCTGCTATATGGCCTTGGACGGTTAAAGCAGTTTGTTTGCTTTGTTTGACCGTGGCGGTAATTTGCTGGAACGATTGCCCTGCCTCTTCCGCGCTGCCCAATCCGGAGTGAATGGCGCTGTCAACTTGGATTAAAGAATTTTTAACATCCAAATTGTATTGCCCTGAGGCGGATAACATCGATTGGATCTGCCCTGCCAGCTTTTTCGTCTCCTCTGATAACTTCCGGATTTCTTGAGAGACAATCGAAAATCCTCTACCATACTCTCCGGCCCGTGCTGCCTCGATGGCTGAGTTTAACGCGAGCAGGTTGGTCTGGTCAGCGATCTCTTTCACAGACAGCACCACATCTTCAATCTGGCGGGAAGAGTCGCTCAGATTCTCGATCGTTTCCATCATTTCTTTTGTACGGGTGGCAATCATTTTGACATCGCGGATCAGGATGCCCAGCTTTTTTTGCCCCTCTGCTGCCGATGACTCGGCATAGCTTGCTTCCCGGCTGCTCTCAATAGCCATTTCATCCGTTTTTTGCAGATTGAAACCTAAAGATTCTACCGAAGCTTGGATTTCCTCTGCCAGCGCAACCAAACCTTCACTGATTTGTACCATTTGTTCTTTCAAATCGTGCTGCCCGTTTTGATACTGCTCATTCAGTCTCCTGATCGTCTCATTTTCGTAAGCTTCAAGAACGATTTGTTGTTCAAAACTCAATATTTTGCTGATGGCAGCCGAGATGATCCGGACTTCTTCTTTCCTGCCGATTTCTTGAAAAAGGATATCGTTCAAGACATTTTGAATATTTTGGAAAGAACCGATATACCAGCCGTGTTCAAGGCCGATCCGGTAATGCGTGCTTGCAATCTGCAAGCGTTTTTCGACAAAATTTTTGTTGATGTTGCCTTGAAACATTTCAATAAGATGGACCCTTAACGTTTTTTGGAGCCGCTCAACCGTACTGTGTTTTTCAATGATATCCCTCAGCTCCTGCACTTGCAAAATCGCATCATAAAAGGCCTTGACAATTTTGTCAATATATTTTTGTACAAGGGGTTGTGCACTTTTTATGATTTTTAAATCTTCTTCTGTCAGGTGAATCAATTTCAATCGTTCCGGAATGCCAGGTTGATCGAGATCGATGGAAACCTCCATTTTTTCTGCATTTTCCAATACGCTGCTGTGTTTATCTGATTTCAACTTATAATACAGACCCATTCTGCCTTCCCTCCTATCGATGCCAGTCAAAAATGAACATCAGATACGCCCCACCTATGTCTTTAGACCTATTATACAATAATTTTTCCTTATTTCTATCTTTTCAATAAAAGAATCGTTCCCCTTTTTCTGTTGAAGCATTGTATGAGTGAGCGGGGTGAGGAGGAATGGCACAAGTTCTGAAAGGGAGGGGCTTATGTATAAGCCCCTCCCTGTTTTTTCGGTGATGGTGAAAAGCATTTACGGCTCCTGCCCTTCTACCTGCCTTTTGATTTTCATGATCTCATCTTCACTCAAGCCGGATGCTTGGGCAATGAGTTTCACATCCACTTGATTTTTTAACAAATTGACAATAAATCTTCTTAACCTTTCTTCACCTTCTTCTTTCCCCTTCTTATACCCGCGGTCAAAGTAAGAATTCGGCAAGTCTAAGACAACTTCTTTTCCATCCACACCGGGAAATTTGACTTCCATCTTATGAATACTCCAGTCGCTGTTTTATTTTTTCCACTTCTGTCTGGCTTAGGCCGGTCATCTCAACTATCAATTGTGGGTCCAGGCCATTCTTAAGCATCCTAACCACAATTGTTTGTAATAATTCCTTTCTCCCCTTTTCTACTCCTTCTTCTAATCCTTTTTATACCCGCGTTCAAAATAGGAGTTCGGCAATTTTAATACTTGCTCTGCTTCGTCATAGCTCAGGTTCAAGGCTTTTCCCCTTCTATCTGCCTTTTGATTTTCATGATCTCGTCTTCACTCAAGCCGGTTACTTCTGCAATGAGCTTCAAATCTAATTGCTTTTTTAACAAATTAGAAATAAATCTTTTTCTTAATCTTTCTTCACCTTCTTCCAATCCTTTCTTATACCCGCGGTCAAAATAGGAATTCGGCAATTTCAATACTTGCTCTGCTTCGTCATAACTCGGGTTCAAGGCTTTTCCCCTTCTATCTGCCTTTTGATTTTCATGATCTCGTCTTCACTCAAGCCAGATGCCTGGGCAATGACCTTCACATCCACTTGATTTTTTAACAAGTTGACAATAAATCTTCTTAATCTTTCTTCACCTTCTTCTCTTCCTTCCTCTTTCCCCTTCTTATACCCGCGATCAAAGTAAGAATTCGGCAATTTCAATACTTGCTCCGCCTCGTCCGGGTCCAGCATTTTAATGTTTTCCATTACTTCCGCCTCCTCTTTTTCGTTCAATTTTAAATAATAATCAAAGAAACCGTATAGCAGCCTCATTTTTGCAGGGTCGAGTTCCATCCGGGCCAGCATCCGCAGAAACTCCAGTTTGACCTGCACCCGTTCTTTTTCTGTATACCCCATTTTGCTTAATAATGCCGCGGCAACAGGGTTGTTGCTCCGGATATAATTTCTCCAATTTTGTTTCATCAGATGAATGGATAAATAGTGAAAACGAAGAATTTCAATGTTGTGGAACGCAAAGGTGTACGTATCAGGGGTTTCTGTTTTCTCCTCGTAACTAAAAACGGCAATCGGCAATACCGGTTTCCGGTGCCGGAGACTGATCATCATGTAGTAACGAAACATGCGTTCAGGAAAAGGTTTCTCGTAATACGACTGCGGCTCTACATGGATGAGAATCACGGTGTCTTTCCCTTTTACCTTCGTTTCAGCAAGGATGTCAACCCGTTTTTGCTCACCGCCCGGAAAATCCGTAAACTGTTCCTGCGACAAAAACCGCACCCGACGGTAGTCGAGATCCGCTGAAAGATCCGGGAAAAACGCCTCCATAAACTCCTGAAAAAAGTTTTGGATCAGCTCCTTAAACAAACGATCATGCACGTGATAACCGGCATGTTTTTCCATTACCAATTCCAATGGCAGCACTCCTTTTCTTATTTTTCAGTTTTATTTTATAGGACAAAAGTCCGTTTTTCAAGTACTTTTCACTCTCGCAAGCTGCCGAGTTTAACGGCAAACAGGGGAAAAACATGCAGTCCCCGCAATCCTTTTTAAAAGCAATCAATCATTAAAGCCGAAATGTCTCACCTTGATGGAAGACATTTCGGCTTTATAAGTGTGTACTGTTTATTGACCAAGAATCCCTTTCAGCTGCTTTTTAATCTTATCTGTCGCACCTTTCCAAAATCCTTGGTTATCCTCAATTTTTTTCTGCAATTTATCGGCTTGTTCTTTTATCGCTTCATCAATGTTTTGCAGTTTTTCTTTTAACGGGTTACCGTTTTCCTTCTGGTCATTGATGGATTCCACCCCGAAGTCACCCGGTTTTGTATATTTCAGTGTGGCATTCATCACACCATTGAAAACCGGCACAATGCCCTGTTCACTCAGACCGTATAAATAATGGTTCCGGTCTGTCTGGTCATATCCCATCCAGACCACCCCGACAAGATTTGGCGTATAGCCCGCAAACCATTGATCCATTGTACCGTCGACCCCGCTGAACGGCAATTGGGTGGAGCCTGTTTTTCCGGCAATTTTATAGCCGGGGACCGCTACCCCTTTGCCGGTTCCGGATTCCACAACGTTCAGCAGCATAGATGTCATTTCCTGGGAAACTTTTTTCGATATGACCCTTTCCTGCTTGTCTTTATGCTCTGCCAAAACTTTTCCGGTCGGGCTCACGATTTTTGTAATGATGTGCGCTTCGGAACGTTTTCCGTTGTTTGGAAACGTGGTGTAGGCCTCTGCAATGTCTTCGGGGGAAACGCCGTTTTGAATATTCCCGAGCGCAATGCCGAGCTGCTTATCCTTCTTTGTGATCGGGATGCCGAATTTTTTCGCCGACTCGTACCCTTTTTCCACCCCGATTTTATTCAACAGCCAGACAGCAGGAAGATTAAGCGATTTTTCGACCGCCATGTACATCGGCACTTTACCGAGATATTGGTTGTTATAGTTTTTCGGCGCATAACCGCCTTTAAACGTCATTTCTTTATCTTCTAGCATCGAGTCGGGGCTGTACCCTTCTTCAAGCGCCGGCGTATAAACGGTAATCGGCTTCATGATCGATCCGGGTTGCCGTTTCAGCTGCGTTGCCCTGTTGAAGCCGCGGAATACTTTTTCTCCCCTTCCTCCGACAAGCCCGCGGACGCCGCCGGTTGACGGATCTACAAGTATTGCGCCGCTTTGGATGATCTGACCGGATGTGCCGGAAGGAAAGAGTGATGATTTCTGGTAAACATTTTCCAATGCTTTTTGAATATTTTGATCCATGGCGGTATAAATTTTATACCCTCTTGTTAAGATCTCTTCCTGTGTCAGTCCATACTGATCGATTGCCTCGTCCAGCACCGCATCGACGTAATACGGGTATTTGCCTGTCAGTGCATCTGTTTTTTTATCTTTTAGCACAAGCTTTTCGCTTTTTGCCTGTTTATACTCGGATTGCGTGATCATCCCGTACTCTTTCATGGCGAAAAGCACGACATTACGGCGGTGAATGGCGCGTTTATAATGACGGTACGGGTCGAGTGCATTCGGTGAATTAACAAGGCCCGCCAAAGTTGCCGATTCGGATAAGTCCAGATCTTCCACGTCTTTTCCAAAATATTTATTGGCCGCTTTTTCAACACCCCAGGCGCCTTCCCCGAAATAGACCTGGTTTAAATACATCTCCAAAATTTCTTTTTTTGTGTAATGCTTCTCAATTTCAATCGCCAAAAAAAGCTCCTGAATTTTCCTTTTTAATGTCCGTTCCGGGGAAAGCAGCGCATTTTTCGTTAACTGCTGGGTAATGGTGCTTCCCCCGGCAGCCGCCCCTCCGATCCGGATATCTTTTAAAAGCGCGCTCAAGGTACCGATGATATCAAACCCATGGTGTTTGTAGAAACGGTGGTCTTCGATGGCTACCACCGCATTTTGCAGGTCTCCCGGCATTTTTTTAATCGATACGCCTTCCGAGCGGTTTGCCGAAATTCTGCTTGCTGTGTCCCCGTCTTTGTCATAAATAACGGTCGTCTGTTCCAGCCCTTTTTTTAACTGCCCGACATTCGCGCTTTTTGCATAATAAGCAAAAAAAGCTAAAAAGCCAAGCAATGAAAGAGAAGCTGCCAGAATGATGATTTGAGTCATATGGGCTCTTTTCCAAATTTTTTTGAACCCGTCCCAAAACACCCGGAAATAAGGTTTGATTTTATCTATATAAGGTTTGAATTTGTTCATATCTGTTGATGTCCTCATCTTTCCCCAATCTGTGAACCTTCTATCTCAAACACCATGCTGATTTGCCCTTTAGCAAAAGGATATTATGAATGGCCGGAAAAATCAATGACAACTATAGAAAATACAGTGCTTTAAAACCGTAAAAATGCACTGAAACCGTTTTTTTCCTTCTGGTTCCGGGTAAAGAAAAGAGGGTGTTTCAAGCCATACATGAAAGGATGATGGTACATGTACAAGCATATTGCCATTGCATACGATGACTCAGAGGGGAGCCGGAAAGCGCTGGACAGAGCCTGTTCATTGGCCCTTGCCTTAAGAGATATAAAATTATCCGTTGTCCACGTGAACCAGGAAAGTGAAGTGGCAGCACCGGTACCGGATGAAAACATCGGCGTGCCGCCAACCATTTCCGTGCCGGGGCTGGACGGTCGGGTTTACCCGGTTGACCCACCGCCGGTTGATGAACCTTCCACACAGCAATTCATCTTAAACGATGCGGAGGAAGTCATGAATCATGCCCGCGAATTATTAGATGCAAAAGGGGTCAAAGCCGATACCCATATTTTAGAAGGCAAGGTGGCCGACAGCATCATTGATTTCGCCCGCAACGAGAATGTAGACTGCATCATTACTGGAAGCAGCGGAAAAAATGCTGTGAAAAGTCTATTCATTGGAAGTGTGAGCAAAAGCCTTGTAAAAAATGCGGAGGTGGATGTGCTTGTCGTGAAATAACCAACCATCGGCACCGCTAATGGCAAAAATGGAAGGGAAACAACTATTTTGACAATAGACAAAAAATTGTATCCCTATAAACGATAACAGATTGGCAAACATGATCGCATTCTGGTGGAAAACCGTGGCGGACGTACAGGAAAGTCGCAATTCCAGAATGCTTTTTTGTATTCTTTGATAAACGTCCAAACTTCTGTCTTCCGTCTTGCATACATTAACATTGCATGACGGAAAGATGGAGGTGAAAAATATGGGCTTTTGGGGCTGCGGATACGGCGGCTATGGCGGTGGCTATGGCGGCGGATACGGCAACAGCTTTGCGCTGATTGTTGTACTGTTTATTCTGCTGATTATTGTAGGTGCCGCATACCTGTTCTAAGAACCGAGGCCCGGCCTTATTGGGCTTGGGCCCGGCTTCTTTTTCCCAAACGCTTATAAGAAAACCATTCGTACGGTTTCTACATACCACTCCCGCACTGTTCCACCGGCTTGCCGCAGCTGCATGTCTTTTCAAACAATCAAACTTTTCCTACCTGATTTGCACTGGAAGAAACGGTTGCTGCCGGACTGCCCTTTCCATCGTAAAGATGACATGCGACATAATGGTGGTCTTCAATCTCCAGCCATTCCGGTTTTACACTTGCACATATATCCATTGCTTTCGGGCATCTTGTCCGGAATACACACCCGCTCGGCGGCGTAACCGGGCTCGGGATTTCCCCTTTTAAAATAATTCTTTCCCTTTTATCTTCAATTTTCGGATCCGGAATCGGAATGGCCGACAGCAACGCTTCCGTGTAAGGATGCAGCGGTTTGCGGTACAGGCTCTTGCTCTCCGTCAATTCGACTAGATGGCCGAGATACATGACGCCGATCCGGTTGCTGATATGCTTTACCATCGATAAATCATGGGCAATAAACAAGTAGGTGAGGTTTTTTTCCCTTTGCAGTTTTTTCAATACATTGACAACTTGGGCCTGGACAGAAACATCCAGTGCGGAAATCGGCTCATCGCAAATCACAAACTCCGGGTCAAGCGCGAGCGCCCTTGCAATCCCGATCCGCTGCCGCTGCCCCCCGCTGAATTCATGCGGGTACCGGCCTGCATGCTCTCTGTTTAGCCCGACTTCTTCGAGCAATTCATATATTCTTTCAAGCTCTTCACGTTTGTTTTTATAAATGCCATGGACTTCAAGCGGTTCAGCAAGGATCTCGCGGACAGTGGAACGGGGATTCAGAGAAGCATACGGATCCTGAAAAATCATTTGGACATTTCTTTTCATCAGAAAACGCTCCCGCTCATCCAGTGCGTGGATATCTTTGCCGCCGTAAAGGATTTGCCCTTCAGTTGGGGTGTAAATCCCCATCATCAGCCGCCCTGCCGTCGATTTTCCGCATCCCGATTCCCCGACAAGCCCGAACGTTTCCCCTTTATAAATATCAAAAGAAAGATCGTCCACCGCTTTTAAAAATTGTTTCTTTCCAATCTCAAAATATTTTTTGACATGCTTGACTTCCAACAGTTTTTCCATCATGGTGCACTCCCTTCACCCGGCTGCTGTAACCCGTATTGCTTTTGCGGCAGGTTTGCCGCATTCTTCCGGCCACCAACGCCGCGCTGCACTTCATTCGCAACCCGTGGCGTTACGGATTCCCATTGCGCGGCTTTACATCCAGTAACGCCGCGCACAGCATAGTTCTTTTTCGTAAATCGTTCCTTCCATATCCAGCAGTTCAACAGGCCGGCCTGTTTTCGGCGAGTGGAGCAGCTTCCCCTCCCCCGCATAAATCCCGACATGGTGGATGGCGCCTTTTCCTTCCTCATGGGCAAAAAATAAAAGATCGCCGGGTGTGATGCTTCCAAGCGGGACGGCTGCTCCTCCTTTTGCCTGTTCATGGGCGTCACGGGCAATGGTCCTGCCTGTCGCAGCAAGCACCATCGTATAGGAAAATCCTGAGCAGTCATAGCCGTATCCGCTCATGCCTCCCCATAAATACGGCAGGCCGAGAAACATTTTTCCTGCGTCAAGCATATACCTGTTCTGGCTGCCGGGACTGCTCCCCTTCAACTGCACATCTTGTTTTTTTAGCGATGCCGGGTTCCCGTGCACCGTTTTTACAACGAACTGGTCCTTTGTTTCATCCACTACAAAAAAGCGTGTTTGAAAGCTCACTTCAAATAAAGGGAGTTGATTTTCATCATAGAGCATTGCAAATGGTTTTTTGACGGCACAAACAGCAGCATCTTGCGGCCATCCTTCTCCCTGCTTCAGCTGGCAGCGGGGAACCCAGCCGGGATAGCCGTCCGGATGTTTGCTGGAAGGCTGTTCCGGAACAGAAATATACGCCCACTTCCCCTCTGTTTTGTGGACAATGACTTTCCGGCCGTAGAGCACCTGTGTCTGGATTTTATTTTTCCGCCAAAGTTCGTGCCGCTGTTCCAGTGAGAGGCTGGTGAGCCACTGCTTCATATTCGCCGGGTTCCGGAGGGCTTCTTCGTCTCCGTCACCCGGTGATTGTGCGGAAGTCCAAACGGTGGCGACAGGGGTATCTACCAAATAAACTTGCTTTCCCATGTTCAGCCCCCTTTCCCTCAGATTTCCATTTTGGGCAGTATCAAGCGGGGAACTCCCCCGCTTGATACTGCCCATTCTTTTTCATTCGTCCAGACAGCCGGGCTGCGGATAATGCCTGTCATATGGCTTTCACGGGCAAACCGTCCCCTGCCAAAAACAGAACATTATTTTACATTGGCCCATTTCAGTTCAAGATAGCCGACAGGATGGCGGACAATGCCTGTTACATGATCTTTTTGCAAAAATACCTGGTTGTAAAAATAGAGCGGGAAGATCGGCATGTCGTCAAACAGCATTTTTTCCGCTTCGTGCATCAGCTCGTAACGTTTCGTTTCATTGGTTTCATTTTTTGCCTGCTGGATCAACTGGTCATATTTCTTATTGCCCCATCCAGTCCTGTTCATCGCTTGCCCGGTTGTGAAGCTTTCGAGGAAGTTAATCGGATCCCCGTAATCAGCAAGGAATGAACTGCGGGACAATTGGAATTTCAATTTTTTCTGCTCAGCCTGGAAGACATTCCATTCCATATTGGCAAGTTTTACCTGGATGCCGAGATTTTCTTTTAGCATCTGTTGGATTGTTTCAGCAATTTTTTTATGAACCGGGTCCGTGCTGTAAGTGAGGGTGACCTCAGGCAGTTTCGTATACCCCTCTTCTTGCATTCCCTTTTTCAGGAGGGTTTTCGCTTCTTTTGCATTTGAAGTATACAAATTGCCGCCTTTTTTCCGGAAGTCGTTGCCGTCAGGTTCGGTAAACCCGTAAGAAACAAAACCGTAAGCCGGCTTTTCATCATTTTTTGTGACATATTTGACAATTTGTTTCTGGTCAATGGCCATCGCGAATGCTTTCCGAATATTTTTATTCTGGAACGGTTCTTTATTGACATTAAACCGGTAAAAATAAGTGCCGGCCTGGTCCTCTACTTTCACTTTTCCTTCCTTAAACAGCCGGGCTGCCATATCTGCCGGAACATCTGAAACATCCAGTTCCCCGTTTTGGTACATTTGGTATTCAGTGTTCGGATCGTCAACCTCCGCCCATTTCACTTTATCAAGTTTTACATTTTTGGCATCCCAATAGTTTTCATTTTTTTCCATGATGAAATGATCATCGTGTTTCCATTCTGTGAGCTTAAACGGCCCGTTCGAAACATACGTTTTCGCTTCTGCAAACCATTTCGGATTTTTTTCTGCCACTTTCTCGTTGATCGGGAAGAAAGCAGGGTTTGCGATGACGTTCAGAAAATAAGATTGCGGCCCGGTTAACGTGACTTCCAGTGTTTTGTCATCGGCCGCTTTCACTTTGACGCCGTCTTTTGATCCTTTTCCGGTGTTATACGCCTCCCCGCCTTCAATAAAGTATCCTAAAAATGCGGCAGGCGAAGCAGTTTTCGGGTCGAGCATTCTTTTCCACGCATATTCAAAATCACCCGCTGTCACCGGATCCCCATTTGACCATTTTGCATTGTCCCGGAGGTGGAACGTATACGTCTTGCCTCCATTTGTGACATCCCAGCTTTTTGCAATCGCAGGGTGCGGCTTATTGTCTTTGCCGAGGCGGACAAGCCCTTCCATTAAATTGTTCAGTGCATTCCATGAAACGGAATCGAACCCGATTGGCGGGTCAAATGAGGTGGGC
Source organism: Weizmannia sp. FSL K6-3076 (assembly GCF_038007245.1). NCBI lineage: Bacteria > Bacillati > Bacillota > Bacilli > Caryophanales > Bacillaceae > Heyndrickxia > Weizmannia sp. FSL K6-3076. Next base: position 2,488,892 of record NZ_JBBOWU010000001.1, read on the forward strand.
TCAGACCCATTGTTTAAATTTAATACCTTTTCTTTGCTGCTTCCACCCGGACTGTTTTTTGAGCTTGACTGGCTCGTACAGGCAGCAAGCGAAGCAATAAGCGCCAAACTGACAATCATACTCCAAAATTTCTTCATACATTTCCCCCTTTTCTTTTCCGCATTGCGGGCAGCCCTGACCCGTTTGTCCCCCTTGCAGTATCTGGGCGCCGTAAATGCCTGTTTTCTATTTCATCTACAGGCGTACACCCGTAGTTGAAAACGCAAATTTTGCCCGTTCGTCCTGCAGCCAACAATAAACCTGATGGGAAGCTGATTTTTTCGTGCGAAAAGGTTCCACACGGCTGCATACTTCCATTGCCATTGGGCATCTCGCCGTAAACGGGCAACCGGGAGGCGGCGCAAATAAATCCGGCGGCGTACCGGGAATCGGAATCAGTTCTTCCTCTTCCATATCAAGCCTTGGGACCGAGTTTAGCAATCCTTTTGTATAAGGGTGTTCCGGATGATAAAAGATTTCTTCTCTTGTGCCGGTTTCGACAATCTTACCGGCATACATCACCGCTATCCGGTCGGCAACCTGGGCCACAACACCGAGGTCGTGCGTGATCAAAATAATGGATACGCCCGTCTCCCGCTGGATTTTCTTAAACAGTTCAAAAATCTGCGCTTGAATGGTGACATCCAAAGCAGTAGTCGGTTCGTCCGCGATAATGATCTCCGGATTGCAAATCAAAGCCATCGCAATCATGATCCGTTGGCGCATGCCGCCGCTGAACTGGTGCGGGTATTGTTTTAACCGTTCATGCGGGCTCGGAATGCCGACCATGTGCAACATGTCAATGACCGTTTTTTTCGCTGCCTCGCGGGATAGATTTTGATGCTCCTGAACCGCTTCAAGCAACTGGTTCCCGATGGATAAAGTTGGGTTCAGACCTGTCATCGGATCCTGGAAGATCATGGAGATTTCCGCCCCGCGGATTTTCCGCATTTGCTTTTCGCTGTATTTTAAAATATCCGTTCCTTTAAAGTGGATCGAGCCGCTTAATTGTTTCACATTATTATTGGGAAGAAGCTTGAGGATCGCTTGCGATGTCACGCTTTTGCCGCATCCGGATTCACCGACAATGGCAAGCGTCTCGCCTTTGTTTAAATAAAAGTTCACCCCGCGCACAGCCTGCACCGTTCCGCCGTATGTCGAAAACGAAACGTGCAGGTCTTCCACTTCCAGAATCTTGTTCATTTCCGTCACCTCCTCAGCTTCGGATCGAGCGCATCCTGCAGCCCGTCGCCAAGCACATTAAATGCGAACATCGTCAGCGAAATAAAGAATGCCGGGAAAAATAAGCGCCACCACTCGCCCGTTAAAATCGCCGACAACCCGTCATCCGCCATCACGCCCCAGCTCGCATGCGGCGCCTGAACCCCCAATCCTAAAAAACTGAGGAATGCTTCACTGAAAATGGCACTTGGCACGGTCAGCGTCATTTGGACAATAATTGGGCCCATTGTATTGGGGAGCAGGTGTTTGCGGATGATCCGTGACGTTTTGGTGCCGAACGTTTTGGAGGCCATTACAAATTCATAGTTTTTTATCTGTAATACCTGGCCGCGGACAATCCTGGCCATGCCGACCCATCCTGTTACGGTAAGCGCAACAATAATCGTGCCGAGCCCCGGCCCCATCACAACCATCAACAGAATCACAACAAGCAAATAAGGAAGGCCGTACAGCACTTCAATAATCCGCATCATCACCTGGTCGGTCCGGCCGCCTTTGTAACCTGCAATACCGCCGTATATCACCCCAATGAAAAATTCAATGATAGCCGCCATAAACCCGACAAACAGCGAAATACGCGCGCCATACCATGTTCTTGAAAACATATCGCGCCCGAGCTGGTCGGTCCCGAACCAATGCTCCTTGGAGGGCGGCAAATTCTGGTTCGTTAGTGACAGTTTCGTCACGCTTTCAGGTGCAATCAGCGGGCCGATGATGGCCATCATGATCAAAAGAATCAGCACGACAAGGCCGAGCATCGCGAGCTTATTTTTGGCAAGCCGGTTCCATACATCATGCCAGTACGATATGCCCGGCCTGACAACGGCTTCCTGCATTCCGGCTTCTTTCTTTTTCGGGACAAACCATTCATCCGGAATCTCTGAAATGGTATCCACTCTATCCTGATTGGCTGTTTGCAAGATGTCCACCCCTTATTGCTCTAATTTATGCACCAGATTTTGCGAATCGGGACGATGGTTGTTTTTGCTCGCCTGCACCTTGTGTTACGAAAAGCCAAGGCCCGATACTTATGCAAAGCCGGGCTGCTTCTTTTCGGAACCAGGGCTCACTGTTCCTTTTTATGTAATTTGATCCGCGGATCGAGAATGCCGTACGCGATATCCACAAGAAACAGCATAATAATCAAAAAAATGCTGTAAAATACGGTTGTTCCCATGATGACAGGATAATCCCGATTATTGATGCTTTCGACAAAATACTTTCCCATGCCCGGAATGGAGAATATTTTTTCAATGACAAAGCTTCCCGTCAAAATGCTCGCCGTCAATGTCCCTAAAATGGTAATAACCGGCATCAGCGCATTTCTGAGGGCATGCTTGATGATAATTTTTACAGGAGAAAGCCCTTTTGCACGGGCGGTTTTGATGTAATCCTGCGTCAGCACTTCCAATAGGCTTGACCTTGTCAGGCGGGCAATGATGGCCATTGGGCTGACTGCCAAGGCGGCAGTTGGCAGGATCATATGCGCCGGGGATGTCCACGTTGCAGCCGGCAGGATTTTCAGATTGACCGCAAACTCCTGGATTAACATCGTTGCCAGAATAAAGTTCGGAATCGAGATGCCAAGCACGGCGATGGTCATCGCCAGATAGTCGATGATGCCGTTATGTTTTAATGCAGCAAAAACGCCAAGCACTATGCCGGATAAAACCGCAACCAGAAGTGCTGTCATACCAAGTTCGAATGAAACCGGAAAGCCCCTGCCCAGCATGTCGTTTACCGTCTGGGACGGCTGTTTGATGGACGGGCCGTAATCAAATAAAAGAATGGATTTCACATAATACAAATACTGGATATAAACCGGCTGATCCAGATGGTACTGCGCCTCCATATTTCTTTGCACGGCTTCGGATGTATTGCGTTCTTGGTTAAAAGGCGATCCCGGAATGGCCTGCATCATGATAAAAGTCAGGGTGGTGATCACCCACAGTGTGACAACCATGGCGGCAAGCCTTTTGAGTACATACTTTGCCATACGCAGACACCTTCTCACGTTTAAAATGGGCATACTGTTGTGGTATATTTTTATTATTAAATAAATAGACGAAAAATTCAATAGCGTTCAATATTTATTTTAATTCCACAATAGCAATATTTTCGGAATACAGGAAGCGCTTTTATTTTTTCTTGTTCTCCACCGGTAGAAGACAGGAGTTAAGCAAGCGCCTGCAAATTTTCCGGTTTAAAAAATACGAGGAGGCAAGCATTTCATAACAGCAAACGGACTAAACGGTTTTACAGGAAGCGATAAAGGCGGAAAATATTTTCAAGGAAACAGGATCCTTTATGGCGGCCAAAGCTTCAGGATGCCACTGAACGCCAATCATAAAACGGGCATTGCGATTTTCCACCGCTTCAATGATTCCATCAGGCGCACGAGCAGAAACCATAAGCGGCGCTTTCACGGTCCGGACTGCCTGGTGATGAAAAGAGTTTACTTTCATCGTTTCGCTTCCGGCCCATTTTTCCAGTAAACTTCCCGGCAAAACATGGACCGTGTGGGAAAGATGGGAACGGGCGGCCCGCTGTTTGTGCTGCAACAGCGGGGGTTTTCCCTGGCTGTAAATATCCTGGAACATATCCCCGCCGGATGCAACAGCGAGAATCTGGATGCCCCTGCAAATGGCGAGAATCGGCACATCCGCCTGAATCGCAAACCGGCATAGCGCAATCTCAAATGCATCGCGGCCGGGCTCAATTTCACCGAGCCCCGGAACCGGCTCTTCCCCGAACCAGGATGGATCTACATCACCTCCCCCGGAAAGCAGAATTCCGTCCGTTTTGGACAATAATAAAGGGATGTCCGCTTCACCGCCGGCCGGAAGCAATACCGGGACGCCGCCCGCCATGCGGACAGCCTTGATGTAGTCATCAGCCAAATACTGGGAAGTCTGATTGGCACTGCATGTAATGCCGATCACCGGTTTCATTTTTCATCATCCTTTCGCATTTTTTGTATCAACAGCACGGGCGCCTGTCTTTGCGCCCGGTTTTTCTGCCAGGCCCAGCGTGAATGGCCGTGACGTTTATGTTCTTGCTGCTTTCGATATCGCGGATGCCCTTCTTTTTTCGCGCCCGTTATCCCGAAAAAAAGACGAGCGAATTGCCTTTCATTTTGATTTAATGCAAGGCCGTCTGCGACATAGTAAAATAATGCTAAACGGACGATTGGCAAACCTCATGTGAAAAGGATGTGCCTTTTTATGATACATATTATGGCGATGACAAAAGAAAATGTACTGAAAGCCCCCGCTTCCATTGAAGAATTGGAAGGGACCAGCTGGAAATGGTATTGGATTGATTTCGACCAGCCTTCACAAGAAGAAATATTAAAACTGCGCCATCCGCTCGGTTTCCATCCGCTGGCCATCGAAGACTGTATTCATAAGCTGCAACGGCCGAAACTGAATGATTACGAAGACCATGTCTTTTTTGTATTCCAAAGCCTGAATCCCGACAGGCTGCAGAAAGAAGAATTGAACCTGTTTCTCGGGGAGCATTTTGTCGTGACCTTTCACCATCTCCCGTCAAAAGAAATCAGCGAAGTGCGGGATAAGCTGAAAAAAACGGATAAACCGGGCAAATGGGGGCCGGCCATTATTCTTTATGAAGTACTGGACAAGATTGTCGATCAATATTTTCCTTATTTGTATAAGATTGAAGACCGTCTGAATGAAATTGAAGATAACTCAAAAAATGAATCGATGGAGGATCTGCTTACAAGCCTGTATTCAACGAGGCATGATTTGCTTGTGTTAAGGAATACGATTATGCCGATGACGGATCTTGTGTACCGGATGCTGAATTCCCATACGATTCCAGGCATTCAGGAAAAACGCGCGTATTTTCATGATATCCATGACCACTTGCTGAAACTATCCGGGATGGTGGAGTCCAATCGTGAGTTTACGACCGATATCCGGGACAGTTATTTGTCTTTAAACTCACACCAAACGAACCGGGTAATGAAGATTCTTACCATTTTCACTACGATTTTTATGCCTTTAACTTTTATTGCAGGGGTGTACGGCATGAATTTCAAATATATGCCCGAACTGGAATGGAAATACGGTTATTTCGCTACCCTTATTGTCATGTTTCTGATCGGCGCCGGCATGACTTACTGGTTTTTCAAAAAAGGCTGGCTGAAATGAATTTGCAAACACCCCGCATCCGCCCAGAATAAAGCAGGACTGGAACAAGGTGCAAAGCAAAAAAGCGGAGGCGCCTTTTTCAGGCATGGCCTCCGCTTTGGTACAGAAAACCCGGTTCCGCCCCGCTCCGGTCCGCCATTTCGTTGGCATGGTCAATATAGCGGTGCAGCGCAAACAGGCATCTTTCAATTACGTTATAGTCATGCGAAAAATGATAAGCATGTAAGACATGCTCAATTTTTTTGGAAAGAAAATCATCTTTCGTCCGCACCATCAAAATCAGCAAATTATCCCATTGCGAGCGGTGTGTGTAATATAAAGCGCGGTCATAATCAATGGGATTCATCCCGGCTCCCCCTTTCTTGTGCATTTGCTTGAAAAAAGCAAATCCTAATAAAAGGAGTCAACATTATTGTATGTGTTTTTCCTGATTTTGCGCGCTGAAAAACTTGCCTGGAGGGAAAACAAAAGGCTGTTATCATTTGGAATGCATTTTGCTGGTTTTCAGCCCGTGGCAAGCTTTTATGCAGCCGGGTCAGAATCATTCGGATCTTTTTTACCGGAAATAACGGGTGATTTCCAGTGCTTTGTCGCCTGCTCGTGCACGGGCTGTTTCATTTCTCGTGATCATGCGAAAATCCTTCTTTGTGTCCTCATGTTTTTTCCCTTTCATTCATACATTGGAAAAAAGGGTGACTTTTAAAGGGAGGAACATTTCATGCGTGATCATGAAAGCCTGCAATATGCGATTGATGAGATAACGGAAATCGCGTCCGGTTTTGGGCTTGACTTTTACCCGATGCGCTACGAAATCTGCCCGGCGGATATTATTTATACTTTTGGCGCTTACGGCATGCCGACCAGGTTTTCGCACTGGAGTTTCGGTAAGCAGTTTTTCAAAATGAAGTTACAGTATGATCTCGGGCTGAGTAAAATTTATGAGCTTGTCATCAATTCCGATCCGTGCTACGCCTTTTTGCTGGATTCCAACACGCTTGTTCAAAACAAGCTGATTGTGGCGCATGTTTTGGCGCATTGTGATTTTTTCAAAAACAATGTCCGTTTTCAAAACACGAAGCGTGATATGGTGGAGAGCATGTCTGCAACGGCGGAAAGAATCCGGGCATATGAGCTGAAATACGGTAAAAAGGAAGTGGAGCAATTTATTGATGCCGTGCTGGCAATTGAAGAGCATATCGACCCGTCGCTCATGCGGCCGAAATTGAACTGGAGCATGGAAGACGCGGAAGAATGGGATGAGGAACCGAAACGCAAAGAGGGACCTTATGATGAATTATGGTCGCTTGATGAGAAAAAGCCGGAACAAAAAGCAGTGAAAAAAACGAAAAACTTCCCGCCACAGCCGGAAAAAGATATTGTCCTTTTTATTGAACAATACAGCCGGGAATTGACGGAATGGCAGCGTGACATTATGACCATGATCCGCGAAGAAATGCTCTATTTCTGGCCGCAGCTCGAGACAAAAATCATGAATGAAGGGTGGGCCTCTTTCTGGCATCAGCGGATCATGCGCGAACTTGATTTGACAACAGATGAAGCAATTGAATATGCGAAACTGAATGCGGGCGTTGTCCAGCCGTCCAAAACCAGCATCAATCCGTATTATTTGGGAATCAAAATTTTTGAAGATATTGAAGAACGCTGGAACAACCCGACGGAAGAAATGAAAAAACGGGGCATACGGCCTGGGACCGGGCGTGAAAAAATATTCGAAGTGCGCGAAATTGAAAGCGATATTTCATTTCTGCGCAATTACTTGACAAAAGAATTGGCCACAAGGGAAGATATGTATTTGTTCCAAAAACAGGGGCGGGACTATAAAGTGGTGGACAAAGAGTGGGAACATGTACGCGACCAGCTTGTCAGCATGCGGGTAAACGGCGGTTTCCCATATTTGACCGTTACGGACGGAGACTACCGGAAAAACGGGGAATTGTATATTAAACACTGGTATGAAGATATTGAACTTGATTTAAAATACCTGGAAAAAGTGCTGCCCTACCTTTACCAGTTATGGGGCAGAAATGTCCACCTCGAAACGGTTGTGGAAGAAAAGCCGATTGTCTTCTCTTATGACGGAAGAAGCGTGCAACGGAAATACATGTAAAAAACACGAGCCCTCCGCTCAATAAAAAAACAGCTTTCATGATTGGGACGCAGCATACCAAAAAGCGGCGAAAAACCATTTGATTTTCCGCCGCTTTTTAGCTATTTTATTTTTTCTACAACCGGAATTCAATAATCGGCCTTGTAAATTTCCGGATATAGTAACTGCCGAGAAATAAACAGATGCCAAGTGAAAAAACAATCAGCAACAGGTAATTGCCCGCCAGCCAGTCAAGCACATTGGGGGAAGCGGCTGCTTCTATTGTCTTAATGATAAAACCGTGCAGCAAATACACATAGAGCGTACGCTCGCCAATTTTTGTCCACTTGTACCCTTTGCTCGGGATTAACAGGAAGAACCCGAGAATGACAAGCAGCGTGACAGCATATTGGGCCAGGCGGATTAGCCCGCTAAACCAATATTCCATCCCCATGCCGGCGTAAGAGGTATCGCCAAGGAGCCACGGCACAGCATCTTTCGGGAAAAACTGGCCGGTTGCAAGCGTGACGGCACACAAAATCAAAATGCCGGCTGCCGGCGCGTAAGGTATATTGCGGATTTTTTGCAAATGCTTCCCTTCCAGCAAAAATCCGAGCAGAAAATACGGAAAAAATACGAACGTGCGGGAGAGGCTCAGAAAACTTCCGGCCTCATCCCAGTAGCCAATCCCTATGCCGAGCGCCGCCGCAGCCGCGAGACCGAAAAAGTGGAAGCGGGCAAACAGATGGAGCAAAAGGTTCCAAAAAAACAAGCTCAGCAAAAACCATAATGTCCAGTGCGGTTTCAGAAAATTTACTGTCAGGTGCGATTCTTCGCCTGTATAGTAATAATAAACGGAATAAATACATTGAAAAATGAAATACGGGACCAAAATCTTTTTAAAGGATTTTGAAATATGGCCTTTTTTTCGGTATCCTTTTGAAAAATAGCCTGAAATAAGAATAAATGCTGGCATATGAAACAGGAAAATGACGGTATACAGCGTAAAGAGGAAATTGTCTTCGGTTTTAAACGGGCTGATCAGATGCCCGAGAACGACAAGATAAATCAGAATAAATTTTGCATTGTCAAAATACGAATTTCTTTTTCCTGCTGACATCTGCCATCCCCCGTTCCTGTTGTACAGCAAGTATTGCGATGTCGACGTCTTCCGTTTTCTATACCCCCTGTACGGGAAAATGAATCAATATTCATGCAGGAAACCCTGCGGTTCCTATTATACAAACTTTATATTACAAAACGGTAAAAATTTATTTAAACCATGAAGATTTTTAACAGCATTGCAAAAAGGCCGGTCACCGGCCTTTTTGATCACAAATATGGTTGGTTTGTTTTGTGCAAGGGGCGGGCAGCATCTGTGACGTTCGGTCAAACCGCCGGAAACCCCTCTTGCCTGCTTGTATTGCTTAAATTCCGCTCCCGGCTTTTTGCCCGGCAAATTGCGCAGTTAAATCCGTGTAAATTGTTTTCGCCATTACTTTATAACCTTCTGCTGTTAAATGGATGCCATCATCACTGATCAAGTCCTTCAGGTCACCGGCTTTTTTGATCGCTGTCCGGACATCAATGGCCGGGACGTTCAACTGGTTGATGAGTTTTTTCAGGCACCTGTTATATTGGCCGTGCCAGTGTTCAATACCGCCCGACAATCCGATCCAGTGGCCGATGCTTTTCCCAAAGCGTGCACTGATGGACTGGTAGTAGCGTTTCGGGTCAAGCGGCGGGAGCGTCAGCAAAATGGGCGTAATGCCCTGTTCTTTTACGGTTTTGACTAGATGCCTGATATTGTTCGCATATCGCTCAAGGGGTACAACCGGGACATGCGTATCATCCGGTTTCTCTGCTACTTCGTTCCATTTGAAATTGCAGTCATTACCGCCAATACAGATCAGCACGGCATGGGGATGCTCGCCGATCACATCCTTGTCGAGACGCCGAACAAGCAGGTCGGAATTATCATTGAACACGCCTTTATTAACAATCTCTGTGCTGCTGTCACCAAAATACTGCTGAAGTACTGTGGGATAATTGTCTTTTAAAATCCGGAGCCTTCCTTTTATACAAGTGACACCTCTTGTAATACTATCCCCGAAACAAACAATTTTCATTTGAGGCCCTCCCTTGAATGCATAATCATGCAAAAAGTCAGAATGATAGACATATTTTATTGTAAACTTGCCGGGCTTATTCGACAAGTGATTGTACTGCCCGCGGGCGAACGCTCTCCGCTTCTCATTGTCCAGGTGCGGGGGCTGTCGGCTTGTGAATTTCCAGTCCCCTCTCCTACGATAGGCGGGCGACGATTCATCGTGTTTCCTTTCGCTCGGCCGAAGACGATAAAATCCGTACGCCGCTGTACAGTCGCCTCCGCCTTTCTTTGTCCGGCTGTTGCTCCTAGCCCATCGAGTGGAATAACCCGTCCATCATGAAGCGCATGTCTATTCCGGCCGGAACAGTCGCCAGGCTGAACAGTCGCCTCCGCTTTTCATTTTTTGGGATGGATACTATAATTTACAAGGAAGGGATTGATGAAGGAGGTAAGGGATTGAGTAGAGGACGGAGGGAAGAGATTTGGTTTTTTGCCTGGGCGGTTTCGGTCGTTGCTACGCTCGGCAGTCTTTATTTTTCGGAAATTAAGGGGTATGAACCGTGCGAACTGTGCTGGTACCAGCGCATTCTCATGTATCCAATGACGGTCCTGATCGGGATGGCCGTTGCCAGGAAAGATACCCGCATGTCGCTTTATACCGCTGTTTTGTCCGGAATCGGCATGTGTGTGTCACTTTACCATTACTGTCTGCAAAAACTTGCTTTTTTTTCGGACAGGCTTCCTTCATGCGGCCGCATCCCCTGTACGGCGGAATACATCAACTGGTTCGGCTTTATCACCATCCCCTTTTTGGCTCTCACAGCATTTGTCCTGATTTTTATTTCAAGTCTCATCGTTTGGAAGCAGGCTGGCACTTCCAAGTAAACACAACTGGAGGATTATCATGAAAAAAATTATCCTTTTTTTGGCCATTGTTCTCATTGTTTTTGGCGGGATTGCCGGAATCACAAAGTATAAGCAATCCCAGCAGGCGAAAAACAATCCGTATGCACCCGCAAAAAGTGTAAGCAAATTATCGGCGGAAACGCGTGACCAGCTGGATGACCCTCTTTACCAGAATATTATTTTGCCAAAAGAACTGAACCGTGATTTAAAATCCGGCAAAGATGTCACCGTTTATTATTTCATGCCGACCTGCCCGCATTGCAAACGGACGACGCCTGTTGTATCACCGCTCGCGAAAGATATGGGCATCGATTTGAAGGAATTTAACCTGACTGAATTCGAAAGCGGCTGGGATGACTACAAAATCAAAGCGACACCGACGATCGTCCATTACAAAAACGGCAAAGAAGCCGCACGCCTTGTCGGAGAGCATACAAAACAGGAGTTCCGCCAATGGTTTAAAGCACATGTAAAAAAATAAGGCTGCGTGCTTGCAAGGAACCCTCAAAAAAATAATGCCCGGTTTTTCCGGGCATTATTTTTTACACAAGCAGGCGATTGGCTGCTTTTTTAAACATACTGAACGTATCCGTATGCTTCTTCTGAAAATGGGAAAACGAAAAAGGAAAATGCAAACCAAACTGTTCAAGCGTAAATTTATTAAATTCAAACAGGCCGGCGTAATGCTCGTCCCGCTTATTCTCTTCCGTTTCCAAAATGGAAATGATGGTCTGCAGACTGGCAATCATCTGATACCCTGCTTTTAAAGTGCCGATTTGTTCTGTTGGGTCATCCGGCAGGGCAAGCACCCTGTCGCGCTGGAATGCGGTGATCTCCTCATCCGTAAAGTAATCAGGAAATACTTCTGTAAACATATGGCGGACCAATTCCGCGATCTTATCCATCTGTTCTTCCGTAGCAGCATAAACGATCTTCACAGCAGTCCCACCCTTTTTGAAAAATCCATATGTAAGCCAAATCATAGGCGCAATATAAGTACAGCATAGCATAGGAAAACGGGAAAAAAGTATGGTAAATGTGACCATGGCCCTGCCCCCTAAAAAGATTGGATTTTTTCTGAAAAAGCGGGACAAAAGCCCAAGCCTCATAGCCGGACTTTCTTCCAACAAAGCAACCTGTTTTTAGCTTTTTGACGAAAGTCGAAAATTGGAACCGTATACAAAATTTTATTTTCGACATTCTTCTTTTATCTTCGCAGGAAATCAGATAAAATAAAGACGTTTGATAATGAAAAGGATATGAGGAGGATCTTACATGGTATTTAAAAACAAGAAAGACAAGTTTACAGTGCTGTTTGGCCATATTTCGACCAACCTCCGGGAAGCCACCAATTACTTTGCCGACTATAAAATCCATAATAAAGACGATTTAAAAATTTTTACTGAAAAAATGAAAGAATACGAAACGACCGGGGATACTTACGTCCATGACATGATTCTGGAACTGAACGATGCCTTTATCACCCCGATTGAACGGGAAGACCTTTTGTCACTAACGAACAGCCTCGATGACGTGCTGGACGGCATTGAAGAAGTTTCCGGATTATTTGAACTGTACAATATTTACCAGGCGGACGATTTTATGGTCGAATTTGTTGAAATGATCCGCCGCTGTACCGACGAAATTGAAAAAGCAATTGACATCCTTTTTTCGAAAAAACTCGACAAGATCCGCCCGCATGCCATTAAAATTAAAGAATTTGAATTCCATTGTGACGAAATTTTAAGAAAATCATTAATTCACCTCTTTCAAAACGAAAAAGACCCGATTCGCCTGATCAAATATAAGGATTTGTATGAAAAGATGGAAGATGTGGCCGACTACTGCCAGACGGTGGCCAACATTTTAGAGACGATTATCATGAAAAATGCGTGAGGAGTCTGCTGAATGGATAGCATTTTAGTATTAACTGTCTTAATAGTAATTTTTGGATTTGGATTCGACTTCATCAATGGATTCCATGACACGGCTAACGCGATTGCAACGGCCGTTTCGACAAAAGCATTAAAACCCCGGCATGCGATCGTAATGGCCGCGCTTATGAATTTTCTCGGCGCCATTTCTTTTACAGGTGTTGCCGAGACCATTACGGAAAGTATTGTAAACCCGTTCACCCTTGCAAACGGACAGGTGGTCATTTTGTCCTCACTGATGTCAGCGATTATTTGGAATTTGATTACATGGTATTTCGGCATTCCGAGCAGTTCTTCCCATGCCATCATCGGATCCATTGCCGGCGCGGCGATTGCCTCGTCAGGTTTTCATGTAATCGAATATCGTGGTTTTATCAGCATTATTGAAGCCTTAATTTTATCCCCGATCCTCGCTTTTACGGTCGGTTTTACGGTTTACAGCATTTTTAAAGTTGCATTTCAGAATTTTAAGCTTGCGAAAACGAACCGACACTTCCGGCTGATCCAAATTTTCACCGCCGCTCTCCAGTCTTACTCCCATGGGACAAATGATGCCCAGAAATCGATGGGGATTATCACAATGGCTTTGATTGCCAACCATTATATTGCCGAGAACCATATTCCATTCTGGGTCCAGGTCGGTTGTGCGGCGGCAATGGGGCTTGGGACATCGATCGGCGGCTGGCGGATTATTAAAACGGTCGGCGTCAATATTATGAAGATCCGGCCGATTAACGGGGTTGCAGCCGACTTGAGTTCAGCTTTCATTATTTTTGGTGCAACATTTATCCACTTGCCGGTCAGCACCACCCATGTCATTTCTTCTTCCATTCTCGGGGTTGGTTCGGCCCACCGAATTAAAGGGGTCAAATGGGATACTGCAAAAAGAATGGTGATCACTTGGGTCATTACCCTTCCGATTTCAGCCGTTTTATCCGGTGCGATTTATCATATTGTAAACCTTTTTTGGTAAAACGGGCTGAAAAAAGAGCAGCGTTAAGCATGCTCTTTTTATATGCAAAAGAAATTTACATAGACAATTGAAAAATTTCCATTTTATGATACATTTTTAATAAACCATTCAGAACTGCGGGGGATAGATGTGAGAATCGAAGACATATACCGGAACTTGCCACTGCTTGAAACGGACCGGCTTGTTTTAAGAAAGCTCAAGCGGGATGACGTGCTCGATTTATTTTCCTATGCGTCAAGAAGTGAAGTAGCAAAATACGTGACGTGGGATGCACACCGGTCTGTCCGCGATTCGAAAAATTTTATAAATTTTGTGCTCAGCCAGTACCGCGAACACAAGATTGCCCCCTGGGGAATTGAAGACAAAGAGACACGAAAGCTGATCGGGACGGTCGATTTTGTATGGTGGAAGCCGGAAGAAAGGACGGCCGAGATTGGCTATGCCCTTTCTCCTGAGCACTGGGGAAAAGGCATCATGACAGAAGCCGCTAAAAAGCTGATTGCTTTCGGGTTTGAACACATGTATTTGATCCGCATCCAGGCCCGCTGTTTTGCAGAAAATATCGCGTCGGCCCGCGTCATGGAAAAAGCCGGCATGACCTATGAAGGCACTTTGCGCAAAGCCGTTTATAGAAAAGGAAAACATTGGGATCTCAAAATCTATTCCATTTTAAGAGAAGAGCATTTTTAACGGCCATAGCATGAAGGAAAGGAGATATCCCTATGGAATGGACAATAGACGACAGAATTTATGATACATTTTGGGAAGCTGAGGAAGTAGGATTCTCCAGTGTTAGTGATATGGGGGAAGGAAGAGGATTCATTACGCCTGATTTGAAAGTTGCAAGTGTCCTTTCCTACGCTTTATGTGGATTACCGGATGTAACATACCTTGTTCATACAGAAGAATTTTTGGAAGATGGCATTCTTAAATATAAGATATGGGTAGAAAACTTATGAGATCACAGCACGCGGCACACACAGAATCAGGTGAATCACCCGTTATCGGCACCCGCAAAAATAAGGGGCCCGCATCAGCCGTTGTGCAGCCCCTTTCTTCTTATGCCAAAGCTTTGTCTGCTTCCTTTGAAAAGAAACTTTTCATCGCATGGAAAACATCTGCTTTTTGTTTCAGCACGTAATATTTAAATTTCTCATCTTTAATATTTTTATAGGCCGACATGAGGGTGCTATGGCGGTTGTACTGGTTCACTTCCCCGTAGTAGAACATATTCGAGACTTTCATAATTTCCTGGACAAGTTTCACGCAGCGCGCATTGTCTGATGTCAGGTTGTCGCCGTCCGAAAAATGGAAAGGATAAATATTAAAGCGGTACGGGTCATATTTTTCATTGATCAGGCTGAGCGCTTTCCGGTAAGCCGATGAACAGATCGTGCCGCCGGACTCCCCTTTTGAAAAGAAATCTTCCTCTGATACGACTTTTGCCTCTGTATGGTGGGCGATAAATTCAATTTCCACGGTCTCGTATTTCGTCCGCAAAAAACGCGTCATCCAGAAGAAAAAGCTGCGCGCCATATACTTTTCCCATATCCCCATACTTCCACTTGTATCCATCATCGCAAGGACAACCGCTTTTGATTCCGGTTTTTCCACTTCATTCCATGTGCGGAATTTGAGATCTTCCGGCACGATCGGGTGAAAGGCCGGTTTGCCATTCATCGCATTCCTTTTAAACGCCGACATCATCGTCCGTTTTTTATCAATATTGCCCATTAGCCCCGTTTTCCGGATATCGTTAAACTCAATCGCCTCTACCGTGTTCTCATCTCGCTCTTTCCTTTGAAGATTTGGCAGTTCCAATTGGCTGAACAATGCTTCCTCGATTTCCATCAGAGATACTTCCGCTTCATAATAGTCTTCTCCCGGCTGGTCGCCTGCTCCCTGGCCTTTGCCCGGTCCCTGCTCGGGGGAACCGTCGCGTGCAATGATATCACCGACTTTGGAATCGCCCTGGCCCTGGCCGACATGTTTATTTTTATCATAATTATAGCGAATTTTATATTCGTCCAATGACCGGATCGGTATTTTGACAACATCCCGGCCGTCTGACATAATGATGCTTTCTTCCGTAATTAAGTCGGGCAGATTGTTGCGGATGGCTTCCTGGACCTTTTCCTGATGGCGGACCTGGTCATCATGCCCTTTGCGGTGGAGCGACCAGTCTTCCTGTGAAAGAACAAAATGCTTCTGATCCTGTTTATCCATGCTCATCCTCCCTTTTTTGAAAAATTTGCCGAGAATTTCGCCGTCACCATACCGGATATCCTAACATATGCTATTTTGGCGTTTAAAAACTTGGATCATCACATTTAAGATTACTCTATCTTATGCAATAAGGCAGAATATTTGACATTTTTCTTTTAGAAACAGGCTAAAGCCGGATAAGGAAAAAACCGGGCTGATATCGCCCGGCTTCCGGCTGCCGGATTACCGGTTCAGCAAGCTCCCGACATAGCGCAGCAGTTCATTGGCCGATGTGGAATTATAGCCGTAATCATCAATTAAACGCGCCACCACTTCATTGATCTTCTTCAACTGCTGTTCATCCGGCGTTTTTGTGGATGTTGTAATCTTGACAACGTCTTTTAAATCCGCAAACAATTTTTTCTGGATGGCTTCACGGAGCCGGTCGTGTGAATTATAATCAAACCGTTTCCCTTTTCTCGCATAAGCCGAAATGCGGATGAGGATTTCTTCCCGGAACGCTTTCTTCGCATTTTCCGAAATGCCGATCTGTTCTTCGATCGACCGCATCAGTTTTTCATCCGGATTAATTTCTTCGCCTGTTAAAGGATCATGCAGCTTCACTTTGTTGCAGAATGCTTCTACATTGTCGAGATAATTGTCCATCAGCGTTTTCGCCGATTCTTCATACGAATATACAAATGCTTTCTGCACTTCTTTTTTGGCAATTTCATCGTATTCTTTCCGCGCTAAAGAAATGAAATTCAAATACTTCTCTTTCAATTCCGGGGTAATCGACGGATGCTGGTCAAGCCCTTCCTTCAATGACAGAAGCACATCGAGGGCATTGATGGATTTCATTTCTTTTTTGATGATTGTAGAGGAAATACGGTTGATGACATAGCGCGGATCAATCCCGAACATGCCTTCATCCTGGTATTCATTTTTCAGTTCCTTTACATCCTGTGAATTGTACCCCTCTACTGCCATCCCGTCATACAAGCGCATTTTCTTAAGCAAATCGATATCCGCCCGCTTCGGTTCGCGCAACCTTGTTAAAATGGTAAACATCGCCGCAACTTTCAGCGTATGCGGAGCGATATGAATATCCGCCACATCGCTTTCCCGGATCATTTTTTCATAAATTTTCTCTTCCTCGGTTACCCGCAAATTATACGGAACCGGCATGACAATAATCCGTGAGTGCAAAGCTTCGTTTTTCTTATTGGCAATAAAAGAGCGGTATTCGGTCTCATTCGTGTGCGCGATGATCAATTCATCAGCAGAAATCAGCGCAAACCGGCCTGCTTTAAAATTTCCTTCCTGCGTCAGCGACAACAGATGCCAGAGAAATTTCTCATCGCATTTGAGCATTTCCTGAAATTCCATAATGCCGCGGTTGGCCTTGTTCAGTTCGCCGTCGAAACGGTAAGCGCGCGGATCCGATTCGGAACCGTACTCGGCAATGGTCGAAAAATCAATGCTGCCGGTTAGATCCGCGATATCCTGCGATTTCGGATCCGACGGGCTGAACGTGCCGATCCCCGTCCGCTTGTCTTCGGAAAAAAAGATCCTTTCAACGAGCACGTCTTCAATCCTTCCGCCATACTCTTCCTCCAGCCGCAGCATATTCAAAGGAGACAAATTGCCTTCAATCCGGATACCGTATTCCTCGTAAAAATCCGCCCGCAAATGTTGCGGAATCAAGTGAAGCGGATCTTCATGCATTGGGCAGCCTTTGATGGCAAATACAGCGCCCTGTTCAGTCCGCGAATACGCTTCAAGGCCCCGTTTTAACATTGTCACAAGCGTCGATTTTCCGCCGCTTACAGGTCCCATCAACAATAAAATCCGTTTTCTGACATCCAGCCTTTTCGCAGCCGGGTGGAAATATTCTTCCACCAATTTTTCAAGCGCCTCTTCCAAACCGAATAATTGATGGCTGAAAAAACGGTATTTTTTTACTCCGTCCACTTCCTCCACACCGGCATCCTTAATCATATTGTAAACTCGGGAATGAGCGGATTGTGCAACCCATGGCTTTTCTTTTAGCAAGTCAAGATACTCCCTGAACGTTCCTTCCCATCTCAGTTTTTCCTCTTCTTCACGGTAGTTTGTGAGTTTCCTCAGAATATCCATTTCGTACCTCCCCTTAGTCTTGTTGAAGAGACGTTTATATAATCTATGCCCCCAAGCGAGGGAACATGATAAAAAGAGACAACCTTATTCGGGACGAACGGACAGCGATAAACGCGAAAAACGAATAGGAAAAATTTCGTTTAGGGAGATTCTGGTGGATAAGGTACGTTCAAAAATTGAAAATAGGTGCATCTTTCAGTGAAATGGGCTATAATGAGGGGCAAAGAAGGAAAAACAGGGAGGATATCGAAGTGAAAACGTTCCTTATTATATTGGTAGCGATTTCATTCTTGTCCGCCATTTTCACGGCTGGATACGAAGACAAAGGGGAAAACTTCCGCGAGCAAGAGCCGGAGTATTAAAATGCTGCTCAAAGATTTTTTTGCACCGGGGATCTTCCGTGGGCAAAAGGCCAGGTGATCCCGACCATTTCCGGCAATGGCGCTTCCACACACGAAAGGCCGGGGAAATTCAGCCTGGCAGTGTGGCAGGGATTTTGAGCGGGCAAGGCCTAGAAAAAATGCAGCTTAAAACATTCGGAAGGGATTTTTCACCGGGATCTTTCGTGAGCACGGGCCGGATGATCCCGACCATTTCCGGCATTGGCGCTTCCACACACGAAAGGGCCGGGCGATGAACCAGCCCGGCCCTTTGTCATTTTAATCCTGGATAATGCTGCTGCCGCAACGCTTCATATACAAGGATGGCGGCAGTATTGGAAAGGTTAAGCGACCGCACTTTGTCTGTCATCGGAATACGCAGGCAGCGGTCCTTATTTTTTTCAATCAAGTCATTCGGCAGCCCCGAGGTTTCCCGGCCGAACATGAAATATAAATTTTTGTCCGGATCGCTGAAATCAAAATCCGTAAACGGCTTTTCGCCAAACGTCTCAATGTAGTATACTTCGCCGTCCGCATTTTTTTCAAAAAATTCTTCCAGTGAATCATAATAGACGATATTCACATGCTTCCAATAATCCAGCCCGGCTCTTTTTAACATTTTATCATCCGTTGAAAAGCCGAGCGGGCGGATCAGATGGAGCGTTGTCCCGGTCCCCGCGCAAGTGCGTGCAATATTGCCTGTGTTGGCGGGAATTTCCGGCTGGTACAATACAACATGCAAGCTCAACATTTGTCACCTCGGGACTTATTATAACACGTTTCTCAACTATCATCTTCAATGGTAAAAAACTTGTACTTGATATTCGGCGTATAGGCGGAAGAGTCTTCATACGTCCAGTACCGTTTACGGCTATTGGTCGTATGGGCATTCACAAGCGGCATCCCGTAATAATCATAACCCGTGACAATGAGCGTATGGTCAAACCGGCCGTCCCCCTGGAAATCGATACAAATGACGTCACCGTACTTCAGCTCCTGCGGTGACGAAACTTCCTTTGCGCGCAAACCGGTTTTAGAATACTGCAGGTATGTCTTAAACGAATGTGCAACCGTCCAGCTGTAACTCCAGTTATTGTGCATCATCCACCAGCCCTGTGCCCTGTCCGGGTATCCGCGCATCGGTGCCCCGCCGGCGTGAAGGCATTGCGAGATATAGTTCGTGCAGTCATCCGTAAACGATTTGTAAGCCGGATTAAAACGGTTCCACCACTTTTCCGCATACTGGACAGCTTTCATGCGGTCATACACGTATGCGATCCGTTCGCCGCCAGCTGCTCCAGTTTTCTGCTCCTCATCATCCGGCAGAGGACCGCGCCATTCCGGAATGTCCGGCACAAGTTCCTCGTCTTCATAAAGCCTTCCATCGTAAAAAGATGCTTTTCTTTCCTCCACTGCTTCTTCAATGTAAAAAGCCGCTTTTTGTTTGATCATATACTGCATATGCACCGTATAATAAAGAAAGCTGTGGCTTCCCTCCTGGTCAGCCCGGGTTACTTTTGCTTCCGCTTTCACCTTTACAATCCGGGCATCCCGATTTGAAAGCCCCGTCTTTTTTCGTTCAATATCTTCAAATTCCCGCTCTGTTCCTCGCCCGGTAAAGTGAGCAAGCCTGTTTTCAAGATGTGCCTGGATTTGTTCTTTCAATCAGAAAACCCCCTCTCTTCATCACTATATGATGAAAAAATGGGGGAAATCAGTATCTGTATATTTTCGTGCTTTTTGAAAACGCAAAGATTCTTTTGTTTTGCTGAAAATTTGCGTTGGCGCTGCTTTTGGCACATAAAAAAGCGGCAGCCGTTATCAAGGAACGTGATACATTCCTAGAGCTTTCTTGACGCAGTACCGTTCCATGTGACGATTTTTTACCCGTATCCACGAAAGAAGCGGCATCAAAGTTTATCCTGAAATAGGCACCGGCTGATTTTCATTCTCCTGCTGATGCCGCGTGCACTGCGATGGACGTCTAATCGAAAAATGCAAGGCCTTTTTCGATTTCATTGCGGGCATCCGGATCTTCTTCCTGTTCGCGTGCGGAAAGAAGTGCAGCTTTTGCTTCTTCCCCGCCGATTTTCCCAAGCGCCCAGCCTGCCGTCCCGCGAATAACCGGGCGCGGATCTTCCTGCAAAATTCGGATCAGCTCCGGTACTGCGCTTTCTTCCTTAAAATGGGCGAGCGCGATAATCGCGTTTCGCTGGATCGGCTTTTTCCCGCGCCACGATCCTGCCATATGGCCGAACCGTTCTTTAAACGCGCGGTTGCTGAGGCGGAGAATCGGTTCCAGAAGTGGCTTGGCCGCTTCCGGTTCCGGCTCCATTTCCTCATGAAAATGAAAATCAATCCCTTTGTTTTTCGGACAGATTGTCTGGCACGAATCACAACCGTACACGCGATTGCCGATTTTCCCTTTAAACTCGTCCGGCAAGTAATCTTTTGTCTGCGTTAAAAAGCTGATGCACCGTTTGGCATTCAGCTGCCCGGCAGAAACAAGCGCGCCGGTCGGACAGACATCTAGGCATTTCCGGCAGTCACCGCACTGGTCCTCAACAGGTGTATCCGGTTCAAACGGAATATTGGTAATCATCTCGCCTAAGTACACATAGGAACCAAATTCCGGTGTGATGATCGAACAATTTTTTCCGCTCCAGCCAATGCCGGCCCTCTCGGCTACCGCCCGGTCGGAGAGTTCCCCTGTATCGACCATCGATTTGCAGCGGGCCCCTTCCACTTTTTCTTTAAGAAAATCTTCCAGTTTCGAAAGCTTGTCCCTTAAGATGGTGTGATAGTCCTCGCCCCAAGAAGCCCGGCAAAAGATCCCGCGGCGTGCGCCTTTTTTCCCTTTCGGCGGATTCTTGATTTTGGACGGGTAGGCGAGCGCAACGGCAATAATCGACTGGGGCGAATCAAAAATTAAAGAAGGATTCACCCTTTTTTCAATATCTTTTTCCTCAAAGCCGGACTGGTAGCCGAGTTCCTGTTGACGGATCAGGCGCTGCTTCAACTCCGTAAACGGGTCTGGAGAAGCAAACCCGATTTTGTCGATTCCGATCGTTTTGCTGAAGGCAATGACTTCTTTTTTCAATTCGGCCGTATCCATGATTCACCTCCCCCAAAAACAAACAATTTATATAAAATGAACTTAAGTTTTTGCATTCAGTCCGACCACCAATTTGCATGACGAGGACTTTTTGTACGGCAACAAGCGGCAATATGCGTATTGCTGCCATTAAAAACGCGCCATCATCAACTATAAAAATGATTGTCACAATAAAAACGCAGGGATTCTCCCCCGCTCTCCGGGTGAAACACTGCGTTGCTTCTTACATACATCAAAAAGATATGAACATTATATTAAAGACATCCGCTTCTGTAAAGAAACGCGGGGATCCGTCCATCAAAAAACTGTTACCCCTGTTACATTTTCCACCAACAGGGTAATGCAATAAAAAATAAACAAAAAGGGGTGTAGAAATTGTTCGGCGAAATTATAAAACTTTCGCTCGGTTTTTTTGCGGTGATGAATCCGATCGGGAATATTCCAATCTTCATTTCATTAACTGGTGGATATTCCTTAAAGGACAAACGGAAAACCGCCCGCAAAGCGGTCATTGTTTCTTTTATCATACTAACGGTTTTTCTTTTTCTTGGAAAATTATTGTTCGAGGTCTTCGGGATTACGATTCATGCGTTTCGCGTTGCAGGGGGGATCTTAATCTTCGGGATTGCCTACAGCCTGCTGCACGCTAAAAATGCAAGATCGCAAAGCCCGCATCCGAATGAGCGGAAAGAAGTTGAAGCCCGGGATGACATCTCTATTACACCGCTTGCCCTCCCGATCCTGGCCGGGCCCGGGACGATCGCAACCGTCATGGCGCAGACGTCTTCCCATTCCCTGCCAAACCTGGCAAGTGTTTTAATCGGCTATACCATTGTGCTCGCTTTAACCTTTGTATTGTTTTATTATTCATCTTCGATTATCTCTAAGCTCGGGCAAAGCGGCCTTAACATTATAACAAGGCTGATGGGGCTGATTCTTGCCGTCATGGCGGTTCAAATGATCGCAAGCGGCATCCACGGGCTGTTCCCGAAGCTGTAAAACAATCCGCTTCCATATACGGAACATATGGATATCTGCGTCCCGTTCTGGTCCCCCGGTTGAAAAAACGGTGCCGGTTGCGGAAACAGCGGGGTTCCGCAAGCCAAAATTTGAAAAGGCAGCACAATACCCAAGGATCATACGGGTATCTGAAAGCCCTGTTCCGGTTTCTTGGAATGAAAAAAGCCGGTGCCATGTGTCGGCACCGGTTTTTTCAGCTATGAAAGGATTCGGTTAAAACCGGAACAATTTGTTTTTTCCGTGATACAACGCCTTTTAAAGTGGCCGTGTTGTTTTCCAGCTTGACATTATAGGCTTTTTCCACAATATCCGCCGATTTGCCGAGTGCAAGTGCGACGGAATCGTTTGTTAAAATATCCGTTACAACAAACAGGAACAAATCAAGCCCTCTGTCTGTAATCTGCGCTTGGATCGCCTGTTCAATTTCCGCCTGTTTCACGAGCACGTCATTTGTATCAACGGCATTTACCTGGGCAATCACCACTTTATGGCCAGCCATATCAAATTCTTTGGAGTCAAGTGTAATCAGCTGTTCCACCGTTTTGTCACTTAAATCCGCGCCGGCTTTCAGCATTTCAAGGCCGTATGTATCTGCATCCACACCGGCAATTTCAGCCAGTTCTTTCGCTGCCTTCACATCTTCTTCCGTGCAAGTCGGGGATTTAAACAAAAGCGAGTCGGAGATGATCGCAGAAAGCATCAGGCCAGCTATTTCTTTACTGATTTCAACCCCATTCTCTTTGTAAAGTTTATTTAAAATCGTTGCTGTACAGCCGACCGGTTCCGCACGGTAATAGAGCGGGTCGCTCGTTTCAAAATTGGCGATGCGATGGTGGTCAATGACTTCAAGGACCCGCACGCTGTCAATGTCGTCCGCGCTTTGCTGGCGTTCATTATGGTCCACAAGAATGACATTTTCCACTTCGTTTGCAACCGTTTGAACGAGGCGCGGCGCTTCCATGTGGAATGTTTCCAATGCGAATTTCGTTTCATTGCTCAATTCTCCTAACCGGACCGCCTCCGCGTCAACGCCCAATTTTGTTTTTAACGCTGCATAGGCAATCGCTGAACAAATCGCATCCGTATCCGGGTTTTTATGGCCGAAAACAAGTACTTTTTCCATTTCTTTGCTCCTTTTCTAAAAAAATATGAAGGAAATCTGGCATAGACATTCCTATTATAAAACATTTCGGGAAAATTTTTAAACATTGTCCGCTGGATGGATCAGAAAAAATCGGAACGATCCGCTTTTGCCCATCATACGATATACCGGTTGAAAGTGAGGAGGGAATCCAATGTTTGTCCATCCGTTTGATGATCATGCCGGTTTGAGAAACACACAGCCTGACGCCGGGAACCAGCAGGCAGTATGGCTCGCCAATCTAATCCAGGCAATAAACGGCGAATATAGTGTCATCGCCTGCTACGAGCAAATCGCAAGGAGAGCCCCGTCTGCTGAAGCCCGTAACATCATTATGGAAATCCGTGATGATGAGATTCGCCATTTCCAGACATTTTCGCAGTTTTACACGAACCTCACAGGCAGAAGGCCGCAGCCGCAAATCAGCGAAGCCTGCCCTTCCACTTACAAAGGAGGGCTTGAATTTGCCGTGAAAGACGAACAAAACACGGTCGATTTTTACAGAGAATTGGCGCGTTCCGCAAATAGCCCTGCCATGAAGCAGGCGTTTCTTGAAGCGGCAAGAGACGAACAGCATCACGCCGTCTGGTTTCTTTATCTGCTCATCAATATCCGCTGACCGTGCGCTCAAACACCTGCCAAAAATTCCCGGATCACCCGCACAAATTCATGGGGCTCTTCAAGGTACGGCTGGTGTGAGCTGTTTTCAAACATATGGAATTTTGCCCCCGGTATGAGCCGGCTATAGGCCCTCGTTGTTTCCGGCCTGGCTTCATCGTAACGCCCGCAGGTAAATAAGGCAGGCAGCCTGATCTCATGCAGGCGGCCTGTTACGTCAAATGTTTTCAAATTGCCGGACGGGTAAAATTCTGACGGCCCCCACATCGTCAAGTATACTTCTTCATTCGGACGGGCAAATTCCGATTGCAAGACGGCCGGCTTTTCTTCAAGACGGTTGACAAATTTTTTATAGAAAACTTTCATTGCCTCTTTGTATTCCGGAGAGGATGTCCGCCCCTCGCGTTCTGAACGCGCCAAAATTTCCTGGACATCGGGCGGCAGCTGTTTCCGGTGTTCATCCTGATCCTCTTTCCACTGTGGAGCGCTCAGGCATGGCCCGGAAAATATAACGCTTTTTACCCCTGCCGGCTGCTTCAGCAAATAGTTTGCCGCAAGCATTGTTCCCCACGAATGGCCGAGGATGTGGACTTTATCCAATGCAAGTGCCTCACGAAGCCGGGCAAGCTCCTCTGTGAATCTGTCAATTGTCCAGAGTAAGGGGTCATCCGGGTGGTCTGATCTTCCGGAACCGAGCTGGTCGTAAAAGACAACCGGCCGTTCATCCCCGAGTGCTTCAAGGGCAAAAAACGGCATATGTGTCCCACCAGGCCCGCCGTGCAATACGATAAGCGGCGTTTTGCTTCCGGTGCCCGTTATTTTGTAAAAGACATTCCCTCCCGTGACTTTCACATATCCTTCTGCCATATTGGGTTAACCACCTTTCGCTTTCCCTCATCCATATTTTACTATACAAAGCCTTTTTTCTGGATATTTTTTACCCCTTTGTTTACAATACAAAATGCTGGTTAAAGCATAGCTGTAGACTGTAAAGATAATAAAAAGGGAGTTGACAACATGAGAAAATACATCAAATGGCTGGCCGTGTTTTGCTTGCTGCTTGCGTTAACGGCATGCGGAAAAAATACGGACAACCAGAACGCTTCAAAATCCAATGACTTATACGGCCAGATCAAATCAAAAGGCGTCCTTTTGATCGGGACAGAAGGAACATATCCGCCATTTTCTTTCCATAAAAACGGAAAATTAACAGGCTACGATATTGATGTTGCAAAAGAAGTTGCAAAACGGCTCGGATTAAAAGCCGAATTTAAAGAAACCCAGTGGGATGCCATGTTTGCCGGGCTCAATTCCAAACGGTTTGATATGATCGCAAACCAAGTCGGGATCCGCGCAGACCGCCAGAAAAAATATGATTTTTCCACACCATATACGATTTCAAAAGCCGTTGTCCTTGTACGCAAAGACAATACGAACATCAAGTCCTTTGCTGATTTAAAAGGCAAAAAATCAGCCCAATCGCTTACAAGCAACTTTGCCACTATTGCCAAGAAAAATGGTGCCAATATTGTAAGTGTGGAAGGCTTTAACCAAGCGATCCAGCTTTTGACTTCAAATCGTGTGGATGCAACGGTCAATGATTCCCTAACTTATCTGGATTACAAAAAGCAAAAACCGAATGCTGCCATTAAAGTTGCCGCCACCGCAAACGATGCCAGCAAATCCGCTCTTTTGTTCCGGAAACATTCAGGAAAATTGACAGACAAAGTAAATGATGCTTTAAAAGATATGAAAAAAGACGGCACACTAACAAAAATTTCAAAGAAATGGTTTGGTGAAGATGTTTCCCAATAACCTTGCGTTTATCAGCAGCAACCAGCTGCATTTGGTGCAAAGTTCCCTTCTGTCGATGCTGAAGGGAGCTTTGCATTATACGATTCCATTAACGATTATTACTTTCTGTATCGGTCTTGTGCTGGCACTCGCCACGGCGCTGGCACGGATTTCCGGCATTAAAATACTGGAATGGATTGCCCGAATCTATGTCTCAGCAATCCGCGGAACCCCGTTGCTTGTGCAATTATTTATCATTTTTTACGGGCTGCCGTCTGTGCACATTACCATTGGTTCTTTTCCAGCCGCCATTATCGGCTTTTCGCTCAATGTCGGCGCGTATGCATCAGAAATTATCAGGGCAGCGATTTTGTCGATTCCAAAGGGACAATGGGAAGCAGCCTATTCGATCGGGATGAACTATTCACAGGCTTTGAGAAGAATTGTACTCCCACAGGCCGTCCGCGTATCGGTACCGCCACTTTCTAATACGTTTATCAGTCTCGTGAAGGATACGTCTCTTGCTTCCTTGATTTTGGTGGCCGATCTGTTCCGTAAAGCCCAGGAAATTGCCTCCACCACTTATCAATTTATGCTGCTGTATGTCGAAGCGGCCTTTTTGTACTGGGTGATTTGTTTGATTCTCTCAATAATCCAGCAAAAATTGGAAGGCCGTTTTGATAAATACATCAGCAAGTAAGGAGGGACCTGTATGATTCGAATAGAAGGGTTACATAAACAATTCGGCAACCTTGAAGTGCTAAAAGGAATTGACTTAACCATTGAAAAAGGGAAAGTGATCGTCATCATCGGCCCATCCGGTTCTGGTAAAACCACGCTGCTTCGCTGCATGAATGCTCTTGAAGTTCCAAATCAAGGCAGAGTACAGATCGGTGATGTATCCGTTGACTTTTCCCAACATCCCGGTAAAAAAGAACGCGCGGCTTTGCGGCAAAAATCCGGCATGGTTTTCCAACAGTACAATCTTTTCCCGCATAAAACGGTTCTCGAAAATGTGATTGAGGGGCCCATCATTGTAAAAAGGAAAAACCGCCAGGATGCAGTAAAAAAAGCTGAAATACTGCTGGAAAAGGTAGGCCTGCTTGATAAAAAAGATGCGTATCCGGCAAGCCTTTCCGGCGGTCAGCAGCAGCGCGCCGGGATTGCGCGGGCGCTTGCGATGGAGCCGGAAGTAATGCTGTTTGACGAACCGACATCCGCACTGGACCCGGAACTTGTGAGCGGCGTGCTGAATGTGATGAAGGAGCTTGCTGAAGAAGGGATGACAATGGCCGTTGTCACACACGAAATGCGGTTTGCCCGCGAAGTTGCAGACAAGGTGATTTTCATGGATGGCGGTGTCATCCTGGAGCAAGGCAAACCGGAAGAAGTATTCCATCATCCAAAAAACGCACGGACCAAGCAATTCCTGCAGCTGATTCAAAGCTAATGAAACGGATCAGGTTTTTCGATATAAAACGAGCTGCCCTCTATCAGGCAGCTCGTTTTATATTACTTGATTTTTTCAGCCGAAAAAGGGGATACGGTGTGTGTGTCAACAACAGCAACCGGCACTTTTTCTTTTTTCTTTGATGTTAAGAAGGCGTACATGGCACCGACAAAGACGCCGCCGCCAATCATATTGCCGAGCGTTACCACACCAAGGTTGTGCAAAATGCCCACGAGTGTAATGGTATCCGGGTGTGGTGCGGCAAGTGCCAGCGAGAACAGCACCATATTGGCAATGCTGTGTTCGTAGCCTGAAATGACGAAGCCAAACACGAGCAGCATCATCGAAGCGATTTTAGCCCCGTCTCCCTTTACGTTTATCGGAACCCAGAACCCTAAACAAACAAGCCAGTTACAAAGAATCGAACGGAAAAACATTTGGGCCGTCGTCAGGCTAATTTTCCCACCAACAACCGACATTAAAAACTGGCTGTTATCCGAATCCGCATAGAGTCCGCTGTAATGGATAAACAGCGCGAAAATCGCCGCACCGATCAAATTTCCGGCATACGTTGCCACCCAGTTTGTGAGCGCATCTTTCCAAGTTGTCGCTTTTTTTACCGTGCTCATTGTCATCATCATCGTATTGCCGGTAAAAAGCTCGCCGCCGCCAAACATAATAAGCACAAGCGCTGCGCCAAAAAATATTGAAGCCATAAAGGAAGTAACCGGAGACTTCGCATCAAAAAACGGCTCAGCAAGACGGTAACATATTATAATGGCAAAACCGATGAACATACTTGCCAACGCTGCTTTTGTCACATAACGAAGCAAGGATTCTTCCAGATATTTTTTCTTATTTAATGCCATTTGAACAACAGATTCAACGGCCTCGTACATAAACACCATCTCCAACATGAAAAATGTTTAATTGTGAATCATATCACAAACAACTGCCTTTCTATCATATCCCCTTTTTCCCTGTTTGTGTTTGTATATATTTTGAACGTTTATGAAACGATTACACGAGAAAAGGTAAACCAGCAAGGATATGAAAATTCCGAGAAAGCGAGATTGGAATAATACATTTGAGGTATGGGAAGATAAATAGTAAGATGAAGTGTAAATCTTTAGTATAAAAAAATAAATTTACAGATCCCCACGTTGGGGTGAATAAATCTCAGGATTAGGAAAATAAATTACGGATTTGGGTGAATAAAAAGGAGGAGATGCTGTTCACACCTCCTCCGTCTTCTTCCTTACATCGCTGCTTTTATAATCGCTTCCACTTCTTTTTGTGTTGGTTTGCGCGGGTTTGTGGCTGCGCACGCGTCCTGCATCGCATGCTGGGCGAGGATTTCGATATCTTCTTCTTTAGCCCCGAGTTCTTTAAAGCCTTTCGGAATGTTCAGCTGTGCTGCCAACCTTTCTATTGCTGTAATGGCTTTTTCCGCCGCTTCGTCGACGCTCAGGCCATCCGTCTTCTCACCCAGTGCAACGGCAATTTCTGCAAATCTTTCTTTCCGCGCAATCAGATTGAAACGGCACACATGCGGGAGCAAAATCGCATTGCAAACGCCGTGCGGCAAGTTATAGAAACCGCCGAACTGGTGCGCAATCGCGTGGACATAGCCCAAAGATGCATTATTAAACGCCATGCCTGCCAAATACTGCGCATATACCATTTGTTCACGCGCTTCCATATCATTGCCGTTTGCAACAGCCTTTGGCAAATATTGCGGAATAATTTGGATCGCTTTAATGGCGCATGCATCTGTTACCGGTGTGGCCGCAGTTGAAACATACGCTTCCACTGCATGGGTCAAAGCGTCAAGCCCCGTTGCCGCAGTTAAAGACGGCGGCATCCCGACCATTAATAATGGATCATTAATGGACAAAACCGGTGTCACATGTTTATCTACAATCGCCATTTTCACTTTCCGACTCGTATCGGTAATAATCGTAAATTTTGTCATTTCGCTGGCAGTCCCGGCTGTTGTATTAATTGCAACGAGCGGCACCATTGGTTTTTCAGAACGGTCCAGCCCTTCATAATCATGGATTTTGCCCCCATTGGCCGCAACGAGCCCGATCCCTTTTGCACAGTCATGCGCGCTCCCGCCGCCAAGTGAAACGATTGAATCGCAATTTTCTTCATGATAGGTTTTTAACCCGTCTTCCACATTTTTGTCTGTCGGATTTGGTTCAGCCTTCGGATAGATCGCCACTTCCAGGCCGGCTTCTTTTATATAGGCTGCAATTTTTTCGGAATACCCCAGTTGGTGGAGCCCTTCATCGGTTACAATCAGCGGTCTGCGACACCCAAGATTTTTCAGCCTGTTTCCAATTTCTTCTGCCGTCCCCTGTCCAAACAAGTTTACGGAAGGCATTTGAAAATCAGTACGTAATCCTGTTAACATCTTTCCCCACTCCTTTTATGTAACTGCTTACATGAAAAATATAACGCAAACGCTTTCATCTGGCTGTGCCAATTTTGTGAAATATTGAGCATGTTACCAAATCACAAACTCTCCCCAAGAAAAATAATCATGTGAAAAACTGATCAATTTGTGTTATAACACGCTTTCATCGCATTTTTCTATTATATATCTACGGCCAAATGTTTTGAACATTCTTTGACAACTGCTTTTTTTGGCCCCAAAATGTGAACGCTATCACTATCTTTTTAAAATCGACCATGCTAAAATGAAAGCGTAATAAGAAATGTTCACTATTTAACAAACAAACATCCAATTCTGAAGGCAGCTCATTAATAGGCTTAAAGGAGGCCATTTAAAATGACTGAACAATTACTGACAAAAGCAACGCTCTCCAAAAAACAATGGGAAGGCTTCAAAGGAGGAAACTGGCAAAAAGAAATCGATGTAAGGGACTTTATTCTGAAAAATGTAACCCCTTACGAAGGCGATGAAAGCTTTCTTGCCGGCCCGACTGAAGCCACTTTAAAATTATGGGATCAGGTCATGGAACTGTCGAAACAGGAACGCGAAAAAGGCGGCGTCCTGGATATGGATACGAAAATTGTATCTACCATTACATCGCATGGCCCGGGCTATTTAAACAAAGAACTTGAAAAAATTGTCGGTTTCCAAACCGATAAACCGTTCAAACGTTCGATGATGCCGTTTGGCGGAATCCGGATGGCAGAAAGTGCCTTAAAATCTTACGGCTATGAAATTGATCCGGAAATCAAACATATTTTTACAGAATGGCGGAAAACCCATAACCAAGGTGTATTCGATGCCTACACACCGGAAATCAAAGCTGCACGGCATGCCGGCATTGTAACAGGCCTTCCGGATGCTTACGGCCGCGGCCGCATTATCGGCGACTACCGGCGCGTTGCCCTTTACGGTGTAGATTATTTAATTGAGCAAAAGAAAAAAGATCTCGATTTAATCGGCTGCGGCTTGATGACAGAAGAAGTCATCCGTGAACGTGAAGAACATTCGGAACAAATTCGTGCATTGCAAGAATTGAAACAAATGGCACAAAGCTACGGATTCGATATTTCCGAACCGGCTTCAAACGCACACGAAGCTTTCCAATGGCTGTATTTCGCGTATCTGGCTGCCATTAAAGAACAAAATGGCGCGGCCATGAGTCTTGGGCGCACATCCACTTTCCTTGACATTTATATTGAAAGAGATTTGAAAAACGGCGTCCTGACTGAACGGGAAGCACAAGAACTCGTCGACCACTTTGTCATGAAACTCCGCCTCGTCAAATTTGCACGGACGGAAGACTATAATGAACTGTTCAGCGGCGACCCGACATGGGTAACAGAATCGATCGGCGGCATGGCTTTGGACGGCCGTACACTCGTTACGAAAAACTCGTTCCGCTTCCTGAACACGCTTGATAATCTCGGCCCTGCGCCGGAACCGAACCTGACCGTGCTCTGGTCGACGAAACTGCCGGATAAATGGAAACAATATTGCGCGAAAATGTCGATCAAGACAAGCGCCATCCAATATGAAAACGATGACTTAATGCGTGAAGAATACGGCGATGATTATGGCATTGCCTGCTGTGTATCGGCGATGCGGATCGGCAAACAAATGCAATTCTTCGGCGCCCGCGCCAACCTGGCAAAAGCTTTGCTGTATGCGATTAACGGCGGCGTTGATGAACGGTATAAAATGCAAGTCGCACCTCCGTTCCAGCCGATCACATCGGAATATCTCGATTACGATGAAGTCATGGAAAAATACGATCGGATGCTAGACTGGCTTGCAGGCGTTTATATCAATGCTTTGAACATCATTCATTATATGCATGACAAATACAGCTACGAACGGCTTGAAATGGCATTGCATGACCGCAATGTACTGCGCACGATGGCTTGCGGCGTTGCCGGCTTGTCTGTTGCGGCCGACTCTCTAAGCGCCATCAAATATGCGAAAGTAAAAGTCATCCGTGACGAAGATGGCCTTGCCGTTGACTATGAAGTCGAAGGCGATTATCCGAAATACGGCAACAACGATGACCGCGTCGACCAAATTGCCGTCAATCTCGTCAAGTCGTTTATGCAAAAACTGCAAAAATATCCGACTTACCGGAACGCTGTCCATACTTCTTCGATCCTGACAATTACATCGAACGTTGTATACGGCAAGAAAACAGGAAGCACACCGGACGGCCGGAAAGCAGGCGAACCGTTCGCCCCTGGCGCAAACCCGATGCACGGCCGCGATTCGCACGGCGCAGTCGCATCGTTGACATCTGTTGCGAAACTGCCTTATAAATATTCGCTTGACGGCATTTCCAACACTTTCTCGATTGTCCCGGAAGCGCTCGGACACGAAGAAGAAACACAGGTCTCCAACCTGGACGGCATGCTGGACGGCTATATGGCGAAAAAAGCGCACCACTTAAACGTCAACGTCCTGCATCGCGAAACATTGCTGGATGCGATGGATCATCCGGAAAAATATCCGCAATTGACGATCCGTGTATCGGGATATGCGGTAAACTTCATTAAATTGACAAGGGAACAACAACTTGAAGTCATTAACCGCACGTTCCATGAAATGATGTAAACTGATTCGGGCGGCATGCACCTGCGTGCCCCCTCCCCCCTATTAAACACTTAACTTATGGGGAATCTATATAGAAGGATTTGATTGAGATGAACATGACAACGCGCATTCATTCCACTGAATCGTTTGGCACAGTCGACGGGCCCGGCATCCGCTATGTCGTATTTACGCAAGGCTGCCCGCTGCGCTGCAAATTCTGCCACAACCCAGATACATGGAAAATCAATGAAGGCAATGAAATGAGCGTCGAAGAGATTATGAGCGATGTGCGCGATTACCTGCCTTTTATTGAAGCTTCCGGCGGTGGCATTACAGTGAGCGGCGGTGAACCGCTTTTGCACCTCGATTTTCTGATCGAATTGTTTAAAGCGTGCAAAGAAATTGGCGTCCATACTGCCATTGACACAGCGGGCGGATGTTTCTCGCGCAGTTCCCGGTTTATGGAAAAACTGGATGAATTGATGAAATATACAAATCTTGTATTATTGGACATCAAGCATATTGACCCGGAAAAGCATAAATGGCTGACCGGCATGTCAAATGAGCATATTCTCGATTTCGCCCGGTATCTCGCTGACAAGCATATTCCGGTCTGGATCCGCCATGTGCTCGTTCCCGGCGTCGATTCAGAAGAAGATTTGCAAAAAACATCTGATTTTATCCATTCGCTGCCAAACGTCGAAAAAATCGAAATCCTTCCGTACCATAAGTTAGGCGTCTACAAATACGAGGCGCTCGGCATCGACTATCCCCTCAAAGGTGTCGAACCGCCGACAAAAGAACAAGTTGCACATGCGGAACAGATTTTAAAAAGGGAATTGCAGTAAAGAAAAAGCGCCGGCTGTCCGCCGGCACTTTTTTATTCCGCCTAAAAGAACGATACAATGTTAAGAAAGCGGAAAAACTTAGAGCTCCTCTCCCCTGAAAAATTGCCCCGGGGTTTTTTATCCTTTTGCTGGTAACGCGTCATACGGCAAGATAAACGGCAAAATGGTCGCCTTCCTTCGCCTAGAGCACGTCTACCTAAGCTTCGCTGATGATCCACTATCGCCCATGCGCAACGGCCACGGCACTAGGCAAAAGTACATCATCCCAAATTTCCAGGATTGCCTCCGGAGAAAGCTTTTCTCAATTGCAACAGTTCATGCGCAAGCTTTCGGATGCGTGCCTGGATATCGGCATTGATGATTTCATTGTCCTCATTAAAATCATCATTGTGGATAAAAACATTGCGGACCGCACAGGTGGCCTTTAAAAAGGTTAACACCGGTTTCAGCTGGTATTCAGCAACAAGAAAATGTTTGTCCGAGCCGCCGTTCATCACAATGCCGCATACTTTGGACTGAAAAGCATCGCGGTGCAAATGGTCGAGCAAATTTTTCAAAGCGCCTGTAATGGACGCCTGGTAAATTGGCGAGCCAAAAACAAGGATATCCGCTTCAAGCATTTTATTAACGGCCGCAATCGTATCATCATTGTAATAAGAAAGTGGAAACCCTCTTGCAAACTCCACTTCATAATCTTTTAAATCGAGCAGTTCAGTTTCCGCTTCCGGATCTTCCGCTTTAATTGCCATAAGCACCTCATATACACCAATGGAGGTCTTCTCACCGGTAAGCGAGCCGGATATACCTAAAATTTTCACCGTTTCCACTTCCTGATGTCATTTGAAATTTTCCTTAATATATGCCGCTTCTTCAGAAGGCGTCAGCCGCCGCTCCGCTTTTCCGATGTTGCCTTTCTGGTAGGCCCAAATCTCATTATGGGCCTTCACCGCATTGCTGAAATCGCCTTTTTTCCACGGTTTTAATATACCGAGCAGCATATCCTGCAGTTCTGTATCCGCAAAAGTTTGATTGCTAATTGCCGAATACAGGGCGTCCACCTTTTCTTTTGTGATTTCGGAAGCTCCCCATTTTTCATTTGCCGCCACTTTTTGATGCGTCATATTATGTACTTCCTGCACCAATGCTTCTTCGCTCATGCTTTTGTATGCCGAAAGTTTGCGCTCAGGCGTCTTCTGGCAGAAGCTTTCCTGTATAACCGCTTTTGCAGCCGTCTCTTCCTCTGCAGCCGGTTTTTTCGAAGGTGCTGCCTCCGTTGCAATCGCTTCTCCTTTGTTAAAGTAAAAATAAGTGACACCTGCAATAAACATAAACACAGCAATCCCCATCCCAACGACAAACCGTTGAAACACAGCATCTCCCCCTTTGCTTATCATACGAAATTCGTGCTGCCCCGTAAAAAATCCTGCTTTATCATTGTATTAATGCAGCGAAAAAATTTTACCGGAAATTGGCGGAATTCCGTTTTTCTTAATAAACATCCCGTTTTGTAAACACAACAAAAGAAACCACGAGCGAGAGAAAAAGCCACACAAGCAGCACAGCAACCGAAAATCCGAGCGTCATGCCTGCAACAGGCGGGCTTGTACCATTGAGATAATTTGTCAGCTGCAAATTCACCATAAACAAATATTTTGCGCTTGGCCATGCCGATACCATATTGGTCAAAATGGCGCCGGCAATCAATGAGGACAGCATAATCCCCATTACGGCGGCCGTGCTGCGCAACAAGACAGAAAGCATAAATGTGAGGCTGCCTGAAACGACGCCGACAAACCAGGCAAGGCCAAACGCCATGAGCAAATATTTCCATTGCGAAACAGCATGCACATGTGATGTAAGGAGCTCGTCCCCTTTTATCGTAAAACCGGTAAGTATGGGCATGTTCCAGCCGTGGTAGCCGAATACCAGTCCGGAAATACCATAGGTGAATACGGCAGTGCACAGCAAAATAAACGAAACGGACAGCAGCATGGCAATGTACTTGCTAAGCAGGATGCGCCATCTTTTCACAGGGCGCGTCAGCAATAATTTGATTGTCCCGCTGCCCGCCTCAGCAGACACGATATCGCTTGCCGCCACCATGACGAACAGCGGCAAAAGCATGCCGATCGCATTTTCAATAAATACCCGCATAAACGTCGGGGCACCCGGCGCGTTCGGATTGATGTTGTGGTTGAGATAATATTGTTCCTGACTCAATGTGATACGCAAATATTTTTTAAAATCATCAGAAAGGCTTGCCGATCCGAGCCGGTTTTGCGTATCGACAATTTGTTTCTGGAGCTTAACCCGCCAGTCGGTTGTCCCGATTTTTTCCTGCAGCGCTTTCGATTCTTTGTACTGCGCGTAGGTAAAAATGGGAACAAGGCAGGCGATAATCAAGATAATGACAAGAATCCGCTTTTTCTTCCAAAGCTTCAGCTGTTCATTGTATATGAGTTGGATCATTTTTTCCTGCCCCCTGTCAGTTCCAAAAACAAATCTTCAAGCGCCGGCAGCACGGCCTTCATTTCTTTCACCCGGACCCCGTTTTGAACGAGCATTTCGTTCCATAAAGCATTTTTTTCTTCATCATAAGGGGTCACGAGGAGGCCATCTTCTCCTTCTGCCACCTGTGTCTCCGCCTGAAGCAAGGTGCGTGCTTTCTCTATTGGCGCAACTTTCCAAAAGGTACGCGCTTTTTCGGAAAGCAGCTCATGTACATTCCCGGTCCGAATCACCTGGCCGTTATGGATAATGGCCACTTTGTCGCACATCAGCTGCACTTCGCTTAACAAATGCGAAGAAACAAGGACGCTTAAATGCGCTTTTTCGGCAAGCGACCGGATAAATTCGCGCATTTCCCGGATGCCTGCCGGGTCAAGCCCGTTTGTCGGTTCATCAAGAATCAAAAGCTTCGGGTTCCCAAGGAGTGCCTGGGCAATGCCAAGCCTTTGCCGCATGCCGAGAGAGTATGTTTTTACTTTATCATGGATCCGGCCAGTTAAGCCAACGAGCGCCGCCACCTCATCCAGCCTGTTTCTCGGAATGGACGGATCCATCCGTGCAAAATAGGCAAGATTTTCATACCCGGTCAAAAACGGGTACATCTCCGGATTTTCGACAATGCAACCGAGATTTTTCATGGCTTCCGTAAACTCGGTCCGTACGTTTTTTCCGCCGATCAAAATTTTTCCCAAAGTCGGGCGGATCAGACCTGTCAGCATCCGAATCGTTGTTGTCTTCCCTGCCCCGTTCGGCCCGAGAAATCCGAATACCTCTCCCGGCATCACTTCAAAACTGATGCCTTTGATGATTTCTTTCCTGCCAATTTTTTTATGGACATCGATAACCTTAAGTGCGGGAATCGTCGTCATTTCGCTTTCTCCTCCCGATAATGGATCAGGGAAGCAACACGCTCTCCGATCAGTTGATAACCGGCCGTATTCGGATGGAATTTGTCACTGTATAAATAGTCGTTTACATTTTGTTCAAAAAGGTCAAACGTCGGCACATAGATGATTTTTGGAAAGTCAGACGCGACAGAAGCAGAATCAAAGTTCCATTTTCTGACGATCGCAGATGTCGTTTTCGCCTCGGACAAGTCAATAAAAGGATTATACAGCCCGACATGATAGACGATTGCCGTTTTGTTCACCGCCCGGATCCCTGCGTAGATCTGTTTTAAATTGGCCAAATAAGGCTTTTCCAGCTTTTCGATATAGGCGGTATTCAAATGGTCAAGCGCCTCCCCGCCCGCAAACAAATCATTGCCGCCGATGGTCAGCAAAATGATATCCGCGCTCTTGAGTTCGCGTTTGATTTGCGGCTGTTTGATCTGCTCAAGCAGCCCGCTTGATGTAAGCCCTTTGATGCCATTGTTTTGGAGCAGAACAGCCTTCTTCGTTTTTTTCTTTAAACGATCCGCAACATAACCCGCATATCCCTTTCCTGCTGTATCTCCCGTTCCCCTTGTCAGCGAGTCGCCGATTGCTGTAATCGTGATTTGTTTCGTACCACCCGCTTTTGACGTGTTATTGCCGGTTCTGGCAGTTTCCGTCTTTACGCCTGTTGCTTTCGTCTGCTGGTCTTCAAACACCATCCACAGGCCGGCCAGAAACAACAAGGCTGACACGGCAGAAACAATAGAGATGGCGGAAATTAAATGCTTTTTCATTTCGCTATTCCTTTCTTTCCTGTTTATAACTTAAAGGATAGCAAAGGAAGCCGACTTTTTAAAATCGCGTGCTTTAAATAAATGCACAGGGTCCATTCTAAAAAAAGCGTTGTCCGGTTTCCAGGTAACACGCTGCAGAAATGTTTGATTGCTGCGAGCTCTCTCCCAAAATACAGCGCTGATGGGTTTTACGGAGACGAAACAGTGCAAGTTGCCAAGTACTGTAAAGGAAAGCGGATATAGAATTATGAACCGGCGACAGCGGGATTGGCTGGTGTTGCCCAACAGTGTTTAAAAAGGGATCAAAAAGCGTGGAAAAAGTTTTCAAAAAACCATAATAAGATTAAAGAATTTTGTAAGAATAATGAATATCCAACAAAATAAAAAAACTGCTGGTATATCGTGGATTCTGGGAGTTTTTTACAAGTAAATCGCAAATAAAGCCGCCAAAACAGCCATAACAAAGTAATCATTACTATCCATTTTCGTACCGTTTTTAACAAAAACACTTAAAGCCCAATGCAATATTGTTCCATCAGCCGTCTTAGAAACGAATTTTTTGCCGATATTGTAATACAGCACTTTGAATAAGGCAAATGCAATTGAAAGAAACAAATAAAGCAAGATAAACTTACCAAAAAACAAAAGCATTGCCGTCACTCCTATATTTAGTATTCTTCAATCAATAACTTAATTTTACCAAAAACGTCTATAAGAGAAAAAGGGACATTTGTAATGGCTTTCAATAATTTTTGCGCAAATTTTACACAAAGGTAAACAAAAATCTTGATAAATTGTTGGTTTAGAAGATACATTCGACACCCGACCACCGGTACGCGCTCTTTTCGCGTCAAAATCAATTATGATCAGGGACATTGCTTTTGGCGACACATGAAAAAGTAATGTTTAGTCCAACTTATATAAAAAGATGATGTTTTCTTTGACAAAAAAGCTTATCAAATTAGTGATGAAATTTTCATTCAATGTAGATAATATACATAGGATCTAGTATAATATAGATAGTCCGTTAATTAGTAGACAGCTTAAAGGAATAAGTAGGTAAATTGGAATATCATGTATAAAATTGGAACTCAAAAAAGAATTTTATGTACCTTAAACAACTGGCAGGAGGAGAAATCGTCCCTGAAGATCAAGACAGCAATAATAGAACAAAGTCCCTTAAAAATAACTGAAAATTCTCCAACATCAACCCAACACTGTAATTATTTTATAGAAAGAATATGGAATGAAAAGCGATTTTCAAATTTATGCAAAGGAGGTAGACCGGTGCTAAATACGCATAATGACATAAAGCAAACATATTATGCAGAAATCAAAGAAAAGAAGATTAGTTCTTATGGAGCTTATGCAAAAAAGGGAAAGGGAGTCAAACACGAGATAGGAAAAATTTATTTTGCCAGTGACTTATTAAGAGGGAAAGAAAAAAAGTTATATAAAAAATCAGGAAAGGTAAAGGTGTACAATATGTTTACAAGTTTAATGACCTACGAAGATTTAAAATCGCATCCGAAAGAACGACAAACGGAAATTTTAACGAAATGGAGGGAGACCTATTCAGAGAATGAAATAATAGAAGCATTAGGTATTGAAGAAGAGGTGTACTATCAATTGTTGACTGATTTAGGACTTGAAATGAAGAAGAAACGGACAATTCCGCACTCAAAACCGGACGCTGATCCAAACCAAGTGATTCCATTTAATGATTTAAAAAAGCTTCCAAAAAAAGATCAATGGCTGCTTATATCCGAATATACAGAAAAATGGAACGCCCAATCAATTGCAAAAATTTGGGGGAAACGAGATTCTTCCGTTCATAATTATAAACACAATCTGAAAAAATTAGCCCTCAAAAACGGGTGGATAGATGAATATAAGAAAGATAAAGCACAGGAGAATATAAAAGATTTTACGCCGGCTGCTGTGGAATCCGGACAAGAACCAGCTGGAAATGCAGGGGATGAACGTGTTGACCAACTGATGAGTGAGTTTAAGGAAATGAAAATGTTGATTAATAACTTATTATCTTCAAATAACCAAGTTGCCGTTGAAGAAACAGAAAAGATAGCTGAACGTGACGCAACAGAAAATGAAGAAAATAATGAAAAACCGGAGTCCTTTACGATGAATTATGAAAATGAAACAGAAGGATTTATTATCTTTCAAGACTTAAAACGGTTCATCGCAGTTTTGGAAAAAAATCCGGATCGATTTAAAGTTGAAGTGAAGTTAACTCGAATTGAAGAATAATTTTTCCTGAAGAATTTGGGCTAATTAGAAAATCAAACGAATAGCCGGGATGTAGAATACTGGCGCTACAAAAATTACCATTGAATATAAAAATGGATAAAAAAATGCTATGTTAAGTGATTTTTACTGCAAACGTCAGTTCCTTTTTTATCTATTAAATTTTTTTAAAACAACTAGGTAGCACCCAAGAAGCTCATTTTTTAAAAGCCACACGCTAAAGTCAATTTTGCATGTGGCTATTTCTTTATTTAGTGTGAAATCTTTCAAAGAGAACTCTTTGGGTGCTAATATTGTTAAGTGCTTTGCAATCTTAAGAAATTTTCAGTGGCAATTAATGAGTGCTCCTCTAAAATCACTATTTCTTTGATTATATAGAAAGGCAGCCCATCCCTTGTCTCAATTCATTTAGTTATTCACACATTTTTTAATTTTTTTCACTTCATCTATACTGAGTTTTACCATTTTTGCAACTTTTTCAACTGAAAATCCTTCCCTTAATAACTCGGCTGCCAAATTCCTTTTTTCTTCCATTTTCCCTTTTTCAATCCCTATTTCAATTCCTTCTTCCTTCCCCTTTTCAATCCCTTTTTCAATCCCTTTTTCTATCCCTATTTCAATTCCTTCTTCTTTCACAGTTTTCAGATACTCTGCAAATGTAGGAGCTTCTTTAAGCTCTTCAGAATACAGCATATGGTTTGCCTCCTTTTCAATGTGAATAAATAACTCTTTCGTTAATTGTTTTGTTAACTCACCAGGAAGATACAGAAGATAGTCAATAAAGTAACAAAGCGCTTCCGCATAATTAGAACTAAGATTTTGGTTGGATAAGATGAATTCTTTTAACAATTTTTTCTTAACTTCATATCGTTTCTGATAGTTCTTTTCCGTTAGATGAAGGTAAATACCCGCCAATACTGCAATGGCAAAAGGGTTCGTAGACTTTTTCAAAGAAGGAATGTCCGCTTCATTAAACTTATAAGTGTTAAAGCGATACGTAAGTTCAGTGCCGTAAAAGGAGTATTGGAACGGCTCTGAGTTATTTGATTTAGACAAATCGGTCAAAATCGCAATGGAATAAATGTTTTCTTGGAAGCGATCAAACAAGCGATAAAAATAAGTAAACATTCGTTTGGAAAAGTCCGGATCTTGTTTTTCTTGAATTTCAATGTGAATGAATACATATTTTTCTTCGCCGTTTTTCAAGGAAACCTTTACAATTTTGTCTGCAATTCTTTTCCCTTTTTTATGCTTGATGATGACTTTGTGCAGTTCCTGTTCGAGAAAAACAATTCCTTTTCCAAAATCAATGGTCTCATACAAATCAGGTGCAAAGAATAAAATAAATTCCTCAAACAGTTCACTTATAATTTTCTTCCAAAGCCCGTCGTAATCAGTTCCGGGTAAATAGTTTACCTTTTTCTCCAGAATAAGTACTTCTCCCATTATTTTACCCCATCCTTTGCTAAAATTGAATTATTAATCATATTATACACGATGAGAACGTTTGTTTCCACAAAATTTTTCGACCACTATATTGTGCTCCACCAGGTTTTATCCATAGGCCGAATGAAGAACACCGGAAGCGATTAAACGCACACTACCCAAAGTGGTATGGCAATTTAGGCAGTGGAAGCTTTTTTCAAGGAACGGAGCTGAACAACTTCGAAAGGGCCAGCATTGCCAGCAGCTCCACCCACCTATCAAATCATTCAGTTCATTCATTTTTTGACTTTGAGGCAATGGGCCGGAAGAGTTTAAAAACCGTTTCAACGCACTTTGATTTTTCAAACAAAAGTACTGACTGCATTCCTTTCAAAACAGAAAATTGTTAAAATAATGATGGGAATGCACTTTCAGAAGGAGCTGGTCCAGAATTGTCAAAAATCATGATTGTGGAAGACGATGTGAAAATTGCACGGGTGCTGGAGCTCGAATTGCAGCATGAGCACTATGATACCGTTTGGGTAGAGAACGGATCACAAGCACTCAACCTGCTAGAAAGCGAAGATTGGGATTTGGTACTGCTGGATGTGATGATCCCCTGCTTGAGCGGTCTCGAGGTTTTGCGGCGCTACCGTATGAGAAACAGCCGGACACCGGTCATTTTGCTGACAGCCCGCAATTCTGTCCTCGATAAGGTGAACGGGCTAGACCATGGTGCAAATGACTATATTACAAAGCCTTTCAATATTGAGGAATTGCTCGCGCGGATCCGTGCCGCGCTGAGAACGGGTGCACTCCATACCGGCAAATCCGAAAACAGCAAGAAACACGAATATGCCCTTGCCGATTTGCTTGTCAACACGGCAACAAGGCAGGTGACAAGAGGCGGCAAACCGATTGAATTGACAAAACGGGAATTTGATCTTTTATGCTATTTGTTAAAGAATAAACGCATTGTATTAAACCGAGAACAGTTGTTAAATGAAGTATGGGGATTTGAATATGCGGGAGATACGAATGTTGTAGATGTTTATATTGGCTATTTGCGCAAAAAAATTGACCACGGGCACGAAACAGCGCTGATCCACACAGTGAGGGGCGTTGGTTATACAATGAAGGAGACGGGTTAATGTCGATTAAGAAAAAACTTTCGGCATTGCTTATTCTCTGGTCTTTTATTGTGCTCTTTGCCGGCAATACCATTGTATTTTTGGCGTTTCTTTATTTTTCAAAAGACCGGTTGGAAACAAGCCTGGAGAACAGTGCTGAACAATTAGCTGAAAGTGTGAGCAGCGGGGATGCGCTTTTTTCCGATCCGGAACCGATATTGCAAACGCATGTACCGGATGAAGGGATGATCCGTTTATTTAATGCACAGCACCAAAAGGTTTATGTAAAAGCCGATGAAGAAGACCTGTTGTCCATCAAACCGGTGTTTCCGAAAGATGACCAAACCCGTACTATTAAAGGTGAGGATTTCACTGCTATTGTGGCCTCCTATCCGATCATGGAAAACGGAAAATACCTTGGAATGTTGGAACTCTCCGTGGTCCCCGAAGACATATTTGAAGACAGCCGACTGCTGCTTACGATCTTACTGGCCTCCTCTGCTGTTTTAATTGTGCTGGCCGCATTTGTAGGTGTAAAAACTTCCGGTCTGTTCTTAAAACCGGTCTCAACGATGATGAAGACGATGGCGGATATTGAAGAAAACGGCCGCTTTGAAAAGATCCCGCTTGCCCTGAATCATCACGATGAACTGTACCAAATGGCGCTTACCTTTAATGCCATGATTGACCGGCTTGAGGCCATGTTTAAAAAGCAGGAGCAATTTATCTATGACGCCTCCCATGAACTGAAAACACCGCTTACGGTTATTGAAAGCTATGCTGCCATGTTACGGCGCTGGGGAAAAGATGATCCCGAAATCCTGGCTGAAGGGATTGCCGCCATTTCGGATGAAAGCCGGAGACTCAATTCGATCGCCGAGCAGCTGCTTGCGCTTGCCCGTAGTGAAGATGTTTCGTATGAGTTGCAACCGGTTGATGCCGCCAATCTTTGCAGGCAAACTGCAAAGCGGCTCAGCCAATCATCCAACCGCAGCATTTCTGTGAAAGCTGAAACACCCGGGCTGTATGCATGGACCAATGAAGAAAAGTTTGTCCAGGTGCTGGTCATCCTTTTGGACAATGCACTGAAATACAGCAGCTTTCCCGTACAGATTGAAGTGGGAAGCGATAATGATTTTGTGACGGTCACCGTAATAGATCACGGCACCGGCATTCCAAAAGAAGACTTGCCGCATCTCTTTGAACGGTTTTACCGGGTCGACAAAGCGCGAACACGGGGAACCGGCGGGACCGGACTGGGCCTTTCGATCGCCCATTCAATTATGACCCAGCATGGCGGGGGGATTAAAATTGAAAGCGAAGAAGGAAAAGGGACGCGGGTGTGCCTGCAGTTTAAAAAAGTGGTTGATGCCTCATGATCCATCCAGACGGCTCCGGTTTCTTGCGGAGGCGGCCGGGATTCCTGCTGTTTGCTCTTGCCTGTTCCGCTTTGATTCATCCCCTGCATTCATTTTTCAAAAAAGCAAACCGGTATAATTTGCAAAAAAACTGCCTGGGTTTTGGCAGTTTTTTACTCGTGTATTCCTAATTTTCACGGTCAGTCATCATAGCCATCAAGAAATTCGTCATCAAGTTCTGCAGATAAAATTTTATCATGTTCATCAAGATCCAATTCGACTGGTACACCCTTTAGACTGCCACGGTAGCCGTCCCGGTCAAAACGGTAGAAGTGCCCCTTTGTAAAGCTTTTTGTTGTGCCATTCGCCTCAACCTTCATTGATTCTTTTTCGTCTGATACGATAACAGCTTTCACATCCATTGTCCGTTCTGTTTCGATTTTTACCGCTTCTTCTCCTGACGCCTTCAATTCAACAAGCACGCCTTTTTTTAACGGCAAGGAAAAATCTTCGACTACTGTTTGATTCGTCAACTTGAATGTTTCGCTTCCGCCGAACGGAAATGAAACGGTAATGCTTTGTTTATCCAGCGCAGTGACTTTGCCTTCTGTTTCGCGAATGACTGGATTAGCTGTTTTGCTCTGCCCGCCTTCTTTATTAACTGTGTAAGAAGCAACAGGTTCCTCTTTTTTTGCTTCTGGCGCAGAAATGGTTTCGG
Organism: Weizmannia sp. FSL K6-3076; assembly: GCF_038007245.1. Classification (NCBI taxonomy): domain Bacteria; kingdom Bacillati; phylum Bacillota; class Bacilli; order Caryophanales; family Bacillaceae; genus Heyndrickxia; species Weizmannia sp. FSL K6-3076. The sequence goes on from NZ_JBBOWU010000001.1 coordinate 2,533,202, forward strand.
CTGGGTCTGAATAAACGACTGGCCGTTCTTCTTTCATATTCATTCCGACAGCAATGCCGGCTCCCCCTGCAACGGAGAGGACTATTACCCCGATTAAAACTTTTATCCACTTCATTACGGTTCAATCCCCTTTCACTTGTTTGTTACTATATATTAGTCAGAAAATTTAATAAGACCTTAAGCAAAACCTGAATCCGTGACGAAATTTTCACTTAACGTTAACCCATTCGCATGAAATCTAGTATAATACGCATATCTATTAATCTGAATTATTCACAGAAATTCAGAAACTTATTATAACTTATGGATTACCAAGCCTTTTCGGCTTTATTGTAATTCAGCTCTGAGGAGTAAAAATTTTTCGTGATAATTTAAGTATCCCCCCCAAAAATACGGCCAAATATGTAATAATTTAAATAATTAGAGCTTGCTGGACGAATATTTTGGCATGGCTTAGTGACAAGTCGAATACAAGCTAAAATTTGATTCGTTCAGCAAGCCCTAATTAAACTTGGCTGTTTTGAGGGGGTTTTTATTTTGGTTACTAGAAAAGAAAAAAGAAATCGTGAAAAAGAAGCAAATTATTTTTTCGAGTTCCTTAAAATTCAGAAGCATTTTTTCAAAGACCTGATGAATAACCTAAAAAAGGTAGCAGACCACCGACATCAAAGCTATATCACTTATGGTCCAGAGGTCCTTTTATTTACGATGATGTTGAAAAATATGACCGGCCTAAAATCCATGAGAAACATGAGTGAGCGTTTTAATAAAGAAGAATGTATTAAAAATGTAGGGAAGGTGTTAGGCTTAGATTCTCTTGAAGAACTTCCACATTATGATACAATTAACGACTTTTTATCTGGCTTAGATGTAAATGAATTAGAAAAAATTAGAACGTATATGATTAAAGAATTATTGAAAAAAAGGTCTCTCGAGTCTTATCGAATTGAAGGAAAGTACTGGGGTGTCATCATTGATGGAACTGGATTACACACCTTTCATGAGAAACATTGTAAACACTGCCTGAGACGGGCATATACAAATAAAGAAACAGGAGAAACGAACGTACTTTATATGCACCATGTACTTGAAGCCAAGCTTGTCGTGGGGGATATGGTCTTCAGTATTGCCTCCGAATTTATCGAAAATGAATCAGAAAATGTTTCTAAGCAAGATTGTGAATTAAAAGCCTTCGACAGGCTGGCAAAGAAAATAAAAAAAATATTTAAAAGACTACCGATTTGTATCTTGGGAGATAGTCTCTATGCATGTGAAACGGTATTTAATCTGTGCAGGGCGCACAAATGGAAATATATATGCAGATTTAAGGAAGGGAGAATTAAAAGTATCTCGACGGAGTTTAAGGCAATAAAAGAGCTGGAACAAAGTAAGGATCAGAATTCATTAGTTTGGGTGAATGATATTGCCTACAAAGACAGAACGGTCAATCTGATGGAGGCCACAATGAAAACAGAGGATGGGAAATCGAAAGAGTATGTATTTATAACGGATATTAAAATCACGAAAAAGAACGTGGAACGACTCATCGCTGCAGGAAGAAGCCGCTGGAAGATTGAAAATCAAGGATTTAACGAACAAAAAAATAATCGTTACAATATAGAACATGCCAATAGCCAAAACTACACAGCCATGAAAAATCATTATTTATTAGTTCAAATAACAGATATTATTAGACAGCTGTTTGAAAAAGGTTCGTCAATCTTAAAAGCACTCAAAAAAACGGCAAAAGAAAAATCCTCAAATCTGTTGGAATCGTTTCGGACACGCATTTTAACAGACGAGGATTTCACCCATTTAAGTAAGCCAATACAAGTAAGGTTTACTTAATGGTTATATTATAGCAAAGGATGTGATGTAAAAAAAGGTTTTTTTGAAGTTATCCACAATTTTAAAAAAGAAATTTGCAAATTCGGCTCTTTTTGACTTTGAAAGCAGAAAAAATAGATGGAAAAATTTTCTAAATGTGGATAAGTCATTTTATCATAAAACATCTAAAAATTGATGAATTTACTCTTCAGAGCTGATTGTAATTCATTAAAAAAATGAAAAAAGAATCCATTTCTGTTAAAGTTAAAGTAACCAAAACAAAAACCAAACAGAAAGGACTCTTTATATGGTTACTTTAACGCAAAAAACACTTGATTTCAATCATAAAATTAAATTGTCAAATGATGGAGGTTCTCTTTCCTCCGATACAGGTGAGTTTCTTTTTAGAGAATTCGATGAAAAAATTGGTTTTTCAAAGACTTTAGTTAAGTACTTGAGACTTAACGATTCAAGGAAATATTATCTTCATTCAAATGAAAACTTGTTACGTCAAAAAGTCTATCAACTCATTGCCGGGTATGCGGAAGATGATGCGGCTGATCAGTTGACTCATGATCCTGTGTTTAAGGAAATCATTGAAACTCCAACACTTGCTTCCCAGCCCAGTTTGTCTCGCTTTTATACACGATTTGATAAAGATTCAATTGAACAATTAAATCTGGCTAACCAAGAAGTGCTTGATAAGATTCATTGTTTTCGACAATCGAAAGAGTTATTTATCGACTTGGATTCGACTCATTCGGATACATATGGGGACCAAGAATCTTCGTCATATAATACTCATTATGGCACGATGGGTTTTCATCCATTAGTCGCCTTTGATGGTGCGACTGGTGACTTTTTGAAAGCACAACTCCGTCCCGGAAATGTTTATACATCAAATGGTGTGGTGGAATTTATTCGGCCTCTCATTAAACATTATAACGAAATGTTTCCGGAAACTACCCTGTTTCTTCGTGGAGATAGCGGGTTTGCTGTTCCGGGATTATACGATCTGTGTGAAGAAGAATCTGTTTTGTATATTATTCGGTTGAAATCGAATTCACAACTACAAAGTTTAGCGAAGGAATACCATCCTTCTTCCGCACCTTTAGATGTTTCCAAGACGGAAACCTATTATGAAGAAACGATTTACCAAGCAAAATCATGGTCAAAACCAAGAAGGGTGATTATTCAATCGGTACGTCCTGCAGGTGAGCTGTTCTTTACCCATTCCTTTTTTGTTACTAACTTTGAATTAGCTTTTCCTCAAGATATCGTCCGAGCTTATCAAAAAAGAGGGACGATGGAAAACTATATCAAAGAAGCAAAAAATGGCTTTTACTTTGATCATATGAATAGCCACGCTTTTCTAGTGAACGAAGTAAAAATGATGTTAACACTTCTTGCATATAATTTGACCAATTGGTTACGAACTCTTTGTTTTCCGGAAGGTCAAAAAACTATGCAAATTGATACGATACGTACTCGGTTAATTAAAGCGGCAAGTAAAGTCGTGAAATCAGGCAGATCCCTTTACTTCAAACTATCATCGAGTTTTGTGTATCAAAATTTCTTTTGGGATGTACTGAATCGAATTCAAAAGCTACAATTGGAATGACCAATAGAATACTTCTCATAGCTGAAAAAATAAATTTTTCAGTCAAGGGGCAAGTATGCCCAAAATACCAGAATTGTTCTATTGAAAATTCAGTTATTTTATGAATTGGCTACGGTTCTTAATTAAATACCGTTATTTTCAACTAATTTAACAAAATTTATCAAATGGGATTTGTAGCTATGAATATTTCAGGATTAAATTTAACTCATTCCACATTCAGGTGATCTAATGAAAAAGTTAGTGATAGAAGCCACGAAAGAACGAATTGTTGCCAAAGCGGTTTAGAGATAGTAGGAAATTTACTAAATCTAACGAATTTAGCTTCCAGGTTAAATGCCTATCGACTCCCTGATATTTCCAGAAATCCCGTCTGTTCCAATGCTGATGTGGCCAAATCCTATATTGGCCTGCTTTGCCAATGAAAAAGCGATTATGACAATATTGAAACCTTCCGCGAAGATGCCTTTTTTGCACTGGCTTTGGATATCCAAAGGGTTCCTTCCAGCCCGACTTTAAGGCAGCGACTGGACCAAGCTGCCTTGACGGAAAAATGGAAAGCGATCTTGCATGAAGAATCGCTGAATCTGATCCGCAATACAAATGCGGAAATTAGCCCAGTTTACGCCAAAGACAAGCCGTATATCCCGGTTGATCTGGATGTCTCCCCTTTTGATAACTCCAAAACAAAAAAAGAAGGAGTGGAAAGAACCTATAAAGGCTGCGACGGTTATGCACCTATGTTCGCTTACATTGGGCAGGAAGGCTACTGCCTGCATGTTGAGATGCGAAAGGGAAATAACCACTGCCAAAAAGGTACGCCGAATTTTATCAAGGAAACCATCCAATCTGCCAGGAGATTAACGGATCAGCCATTGCTTTTCAGGCTTGATTCCGGAAATGACAGCCGGGATAATCTCATCATTTTCTTGGAAGAACATGCAAGCTTTGTTATCAAACGCAATCCTCGTAAGGAAAAAGCAGAAGACTGGCTTCATATTGCCCAAAAATATGGGATCTGCTGTGAAGAACGGGAAGGAAAGAAGGTTTACCTTGGATCCATCCCCGAAACCATTCAATTAAAAGACCAGATACGAACCATCCGAAAAGTCTTTAAAGTGATCGAAAGAACCATCTCAAGAGACGGCCAGATTTTTTTGATTCCCGAATATGAATTTGAAACCTACTGGACAGATCTTGAAGTGCCGCCTCATGTGGTGATCTCTCTCTATCATGACCATGGCACATGCGAACAGTTTCACAGTGAAATTAAATCAGAACTGGATCTGGAACGGTTGCCATCGGGCAAATATGAAACGAATGGCCTTGTGCTCCATTTTGGTGTATTTGCGTATAATTTACTTCGTTTGATCGGACAAGAAAGTTTGAAAAAACAAGATGCACCATTGAAAAAGAAAGCAACACGAAGAAGAATCCGAACTGTCATCCAGAATATGATTACACTGGCTTCAAAGCTTGTTTACCAAGGTCGGCAATGGAAATTAAAAGTGACGGCGACCAACAAATGGTTGCCGACTTTTGCTCGCTTATACGATGCCTTTTACTAGACAACCAGGGTAATAAGCGATAAGAAGAAAAGCCGAAACAAACCAGAAAACTTGCAAAAAAATGGAAATTTGCAGGTTTATTTTTCGTACCTAAAATAAATGAAATAGGAAAAAATTTACCTACCAAAGTTACAAGGATATATTTTATGAATAATCAGTTACATCTAGAAATCCACACTTGGGAAAACTACCTATTACCGATGTTTGTTAGATTTTCGTCACGGATTCAGGTAAAAGATATAATGGTTAGCAACACGAGCATCATAACTTCTTCAATGAGTGACTTTATTTTTCTCATCGTTCCTAGTTTATTTTACCTGTCTGTTGGAATACTCATTTTCAAAAAAGCATTAGCCAAAGCGGTTGAAAAAGCAATCTTGGGTTTTCACTAAGTGAATGAAAAGAAAAGACTTAGCACGCAGAAAAGCAGCCAAAATAAAATGTTTACCCTTCAAACCCGAAGGCTTAAGAGGTACCGCCGTAAACAAAACATCACTTTTTAATCAATCGTATTTCGTGCCTTCGAGAAGGATTTCCATCGCTTTAAATCTGTATATATTGCCTAGTTTCAAGTTCATGACTTTCCAAATTGACCGTGGGAATCGCTGATGTTGCCAACATTGCGGGTAATGTTCTAGGTAAAAACATCTTTTAGACATCCCCCATTTTTAACGGCTTAATTTTGGGGTTTATTTTTGGATCCATTAGACTACAGGATTGAAAAATGTAAGTATGCTTAAATCTTTGAGAACCGGATAAAAAAACCGGGGTGACGACCATGTCGATTAATATTCACGGCTTGGCTCACGGTCGAAGCATGTTCATGATTAGATGCTTCAACTGATTTTCCAATATCATTTGCAAAAGCAACACCCCTTCCCAATTTTTCTCTTATATCATCAGCATATTCTTTTTAAGTTTTTTAAATCTAAAAAAGCACAGGATATTACCAATTGAAACAAGAAGATACGATGACAATCGGTGATAATATTTAAATTAATGTATGTTTCGTTTTTTGAAGTTACCACCCCTCACTTCTGAAACATCGTACACAGTTACAAAAGCATGCTTATCAATTTCATAAATAATTTCTTTTATTTTGCTATCCTCTAATCGGTTAATGACACATGTAATTTCTTTGAATTGTTCGTTTGAATAACCGCCTTCAACCAGGTTATACGTTGCACTACGTCCCAAGCGGTCACGTATGGTTTCAACCATTAATTCTGGTTGATCGGTGATAATTTTAAAGGTTTTAGAACCGCTTAACCCTTCTTCAACAATATGAATGACTTTGGAAGCAATAAAGTAGACAATTGCAGAAAGAATTGCTCCTTGGAGGCCAAATACTATGGCGACAATAATAAAAACAAACATGTTTAAAAATAAGATGAGGTCACTTGACCCAAAAGGCAATTTTCGAGAAAGTAGTACCGCTAACATATCAATCCCGTCTAATGCACCGCCATTCCGTAACGCCAACCCCATTCCAAATCCGATAATAATACCCCCAACAACGGTTATTATCATTGTATCACCTTGAATAATAGCAGGCAGGGGACGCATAAGTCTTGTACCAATAGCTAGTGAGGCAATACCTATCATTGAATAAATAGCAAAGCTTTTACCAATTTGTTTATACCCTAAAAATACAAACGGAATATTTATTACTACAATCAGAAGTCCCAGGGGCAATCCAGATAATTGAGAACCCACGATACTTAGGCCTGTTACCCCACCGTCCGATACATTATTTGGGATCAATACCGTTTCGAGTCCATATGCTGCTATAAAAGCGCCTATCATAACAGCTAATGCTCGTGACACCTTTTTAAGTCTAATGGTTCTTCTTTTCTTAGTGGTTGTACTGGTTGTACTCATTTGATTTCCCCTTTTCAACGATTTTCTCTTTAAGCTATACACTTATTCATTTATTGTTTTAATTGCCACGGTAGTGCTTATTTCCAATTTCACAAGTAATGCCTGACAATAACTTAGTAACCATATTCATTAAGGTGATTTAAAAGTTCCTGCTGTATACGAGTAAAGACTGAATATCTTCTTCAGGCATTTTTTCTATTGCTTAAAGCATCGCTTGATAAGGAATTGCGTTCTTACTTGATTTCTTTGCCAATTCCTCCCCTTTCAATGTTAACTGTAGCTTTACTTCTCTTCGATCTTCTGTTGAGAGTTTCCTTTCTATTAGACCCATATTAACCAATTTATCAATACCAACACTTATTGTACTCTTTGATAATACAAGCCTTTCTGCCAGCTCTTGCTGTGTGGATTCAGGAAAAGCGAGTAAAGTATTAAGGATGGATAGTTGTTGGAGAGACAAGCCAAAATTTTCCGCATTCTTTTTCGCTAATTTAGCTGTAAATTTGCCAATAGCCGTTAATAATTGATAAATCTCCATGGCTTGCTTCACTTTTGGGTCATCATAGTTTAAGTCCATTTTACTCACACCTTTAAGAAGTAGTTCATTTATAAACTGTTTTTATATAAACTATTTTACACTAAAAAGGGTAAAAAGAAAAATGGACTGGATCACTGGTATGTGTCAAGTTTTTCTCGACAAGGTTTAAATATCGGGTATTCCAAGACACTCTTTTTGTACACTTTCGGCTACCGTGCTTTACTTGCTCGGTGTAATTTTCGGAAAAGATGTAATATTTCCGTATAAAGATGGATAACGGGGATGTTGAGACATCCTGATGGATTGTTTCAAGTTCCGTTGCTTTCTCTCGCTTCTTGAACGGTGTTTCAGATAGGCTTCTCTCAATGTCCCATTGAGTATGCCTTGTTTGATTTTCACCATGGCTTCTGCGCCAAGTTCACTCCAATGCATGCCCCTTTTTTTCATCCTGAAGGAGATATGCCTTTGATTCGATTCCATCGCTCCTAGGCCTCTCGCACCTTCCGGCACGTTTTTCACCCTGTCTCTCCAGTCAAAAATGCGGTCCCAGTTTTTCAAGATATACGAACGGAATTCCTTGATTTTCTTGAGAGCCTTTTTATCCGTCAAGGTGCTTTCGTGCGTATCCAAATATAACGTGAATTGGTCCAGGTCATGCGTTCTAATCGCTTTTCTAATTTGCTCCTTGATCTCGCTCTTTCCGCCCCCAAATGTCCTTATGATGGCTTGTGCAACGTGGTAGGTATCCAGCTGGTTGAGCACCGGAAATTCCGACTGTGAGAATGCTGTTTGAAACCGTTCAGCTGTGTACCCAGCACCTCCATCACTGTTTGTAATGACATGCGCTTTTTCGAGGGAATAGGTGTTGGCAGCTGTGGCTTGGACTTCATCCCAAAATGTCTGAATGTCTTCCGTCGTCATGATGACTGTGGGCTGACGCAGGGAGACCCTTTTTCCATTGGTTTCCCAACCTTCATAGAGAATGGCATGGCGGACTTCCATACCCTGTTTCTTTTCCAGTCCCCGGATGAATACGCCATCTGCTTCGGAAAACAGGTAGTCTACCTTCTTCCCATCAGGCAGTGAAGCAGCTATTTCCATCTCTTCTACAAGGGCCTTGTCGGCTTCTGCCTGCGTTTTTCCTACGCGTTTCACCATTTCCCCTACAGTTGTATGACTAAGACTCACGGCTGTCCATTCTTTTAAAATATTCGCCACCTCCCGATAGGTGTTCTCACTTGCCAACTCTGCCACCTTTCATTCCACTAACGGGCTATATCTCCGGTGGGGTACCAGCCCCAAGCATTCATCCAAGGGATAATGTGAGTTCCCTCTCTTATCACGCATTAATGAACGTTTAAAAGTCACACTTCCAAATAGAAACTGAACGCTTCTGTTATCACTACGGCAGTACTCCCAGCCTTCCTCCAACTTCTTTTGTTTAATTGTTTTATCTAACTCCTCAAATACATCCCCAACCCATTGTGTAAAAACCTTCTGCATCAGAATTTTAATTTGTTCTTCAAATTCCATAAGACTTTTTGTATCCTTTAATAATACAGCAATTATTGATATAATATCCATGGGAAGACCTCTCTCTAGATGTTAATTCAAGGTGTACATTTAGATGATAGAGTGTCTTCCCATTTTTTTTCACTCATTTGCCCCCTCGAGTAAAATTTTACACATACTTTCCACCAATTCAGGGATAATACCTCGCATTGCAGGGGAAGTAAAGGCTCCTAATATACCATTTATAATTGCCAATGGGAAAATCGTATATGGATTTCCGCCTGCAAGGACGATAATGGCAATCCCCATTTGAGAACATCCGGAACCGAGGTTACTTAGGCGTATTAATTTATCTCGTCTGTAACGATCAGCAATACTGCCACCGATAACCAGCATCAAAATATTAGGGAGAACCGCAGCCGCCAGTATATACCCCAATAGATGTTGGCCCTGCTTAACTTTAAGAATTGCAAAAGCAAGAGAAACAGGAGTCATCGCACTTCCGAATAAAGAGACTGTTTGCCCTAAGAAAAACCACTTGAATTTTTCACTAAGTGATAAAGTATTAAATATTGACTGATTTCTCAAAGCGAGCCCTTCTTTCAATTGTTATCGGATAGGGCCCCTTTGTATGAGGCTTTCTTTTGGTAAATGTCTGATCACTTTTCCAGCCATCAATATTCTGCTTGCCTGTATATTCTTTTTCATTTTAAAGGTGAACCCTGTTTTTTCCAAAAAGTTGCGGTTCAGATAGACTCTCTATATTTTCGAGTGAACGTCCTGTCGTTTTTGGCGCCAGTAGTGCGATATCCAATACGACAATCAGCATTGCTATTGCAACAATAATAAACATCGCTGTTGCACCTTCATTTTCCAGTACCGGGAGCAGCATAAACGGCATGAGGCCGCTCATAATGCGGCTGATGCTGTATGCCATTCCGGTAGCACTCGCACGGATTTCAGTTGGAAAGATTTCCGCCTGCAGTACGTGGAAAGCATTTGAAAAGATATTGCTGCAAAGTGTATAGGCAAATCCAAATACAATGACCAGAAAAGGCGAGCCGCCGATCCCAAATAAAACGCCAAATACACCCATACAAACAGCGGAAAAGCACACCAGCCATTTACGGTCCATTTTTTCGATAAGCGGAACAGAAAGTAATGATCCGAGCGGGTAGCCGATAAATGACAAGGCAATATACTCCAGTGAATGCGTGACGGTGTAGCCCTTTGATGCGAGTACAAGCGGTGCGAGCGTCCCAAAGCCGTAGTAGCCAATCGTTTGGAAAATTTGAAAAATGTAAAGCATGACCGTACTTTTCCATAATCTTTTTTGAAAGACAGCACTCAAAGTACTTCCCTTTGGCGTTTGATCTGCAGGCTCAGATTGCAATTTTGAAACCATCCCGGCCTCTTTCTTTCCTTCCTGAAATCTCTCCAATAATGCAACTGCTTCCTGCATTCTTCCTTTAGTGGCAAGCCAGCGCGGAGACTCCGGAAGCGACCGCGCCGCTATCAAGACGAAAACACCCCCTGCCGCCCCAAGCAGGAACACCCATCTCCATCCATCCAATCCCATTGGGCTTAAAGGTACAAGGACACGGGAAAGAAATCCTTCAACAGGAACGGCGAGAAAACCAAGCGTATACGCCCAGGCAATATATTTCCCGCGTTTTACCGACGGAATCAATTCGCTTAAATATGTATCACATAACGCCGGCTGCGCGCCCAGGCCCATTCCTGCCAGGAACCGGAAAAAAATGACCGTGCCGACATTCGGGCTAAAGGCAATGAAAATAGTAAAAAGACTATAAATGCCGATATTGAGCATAAACGCCCGCTTTCTGCCGTAACGGTCCGCAATATGGCAAAGGAAAATAGCCCCGATAAACATCCCCAAAAAGCTGGAGCCCAGCAGCAAAGGCATAAGTGAAGCAGAGACATGAAATTCTTCACCTAATACACTGGAGAGCACCCCTGCAAGAAATAACTCAAAAAAATCAAAAAATAATCCCATTCCAATTACCATGGTTGCCCGTCGTTGCACTTTTCCTACTGACAGTCTGTCCAACTGATGCCCGATCGTCTGATTCAACGGTCATACCTCCCTGAATTGTCATTTTTTAGCTGAATGAAACTTCAACTTAATTGAATCGGTCGCTAATATTGTATGGATTTCTAATATTTCAAAAATTAAATATCTCTATATTAGTATTTTTTATTCAGCTCGTCAACCCTTTTTGCAGATTTTTTAGAGATTAAAAAAAGTGGAAGCCTTCTATTTTTGGCAATCAACAGGTATCCCAAACGGACGGCGTGAAAGCGAAATGCAACAGCAATATGCGGGGTCCCATAAACGCACTCTTTTAAAAGAATGGGAAAGAAGCGGAGCTGCAGAGGATAAAGAACATGTATTGTGACCGGTAAAATGATGGTGCAGCTCAGCCATATGAAAAAGTGCCGCGATTGCGGGCGTCGGTTGAGATGGCAAAAACTGATGTGTAGCTCGACCATATGAAAAAGTGCTGCTGAATTTTTGCTGCCATAAACAATCCAACCACCCCCAAAAAAAAATAACCGTTCCCATCCCCTAGATCAAACTGCGGATAAGAAAGCCAATTTAGGGCTTGCTGAATAAGCAAAATTCCTAGATTTGGCAAGGATGCTGACAGCTTTGGCAAAAATTTAAATACAAGGGGATTATAAAAATCCAAAGAAAAGCTTGCACTTGAAAACTGATTCAATGTATAGAAAAGACAGAATCGCATTTTCGAAGTTCTTCTAGAGCTTACTGACAAAGTGGGGACAAACGCAGAAGCGGATTCGTTCAGCAAGCCCCAATTTATACTTGTCTTTGTGTTGCCGGGTCTTCCTGTCTGTTTTTTCTTACTGTATAGGAGACAGCTAAAAAGATGATGGCGATGCCGGCTGCCTGCATATAGGACGGTGCGAAACCAGTGATGAAAATATCAAGCAAAATGGCAACGCACGGATCAAGATAAGAAAGGGCTGAGATGACGGACGTGCGCAAAAATCGGATGCTGCCATAAAACAGCAAATACACGATACCGGTATGGATGACACCTGTCAGCAAGCTGAATGTCCAGTTTTCGGGAGTGAGCCCAGTGTATTTTGAAAAGTCGACAAAAGGCGCCAGCATGATGACCCCGATGAATGTTTGCAGAAACGTGACGAGGTATGGACTTGCCTGTTTGATCCTTGTGCCGATCATCACTGTACCTGCATAAAAAATCGCCGCACAAAATGCGTAAACCGACCCAACCAGGAGAACGTGGCTGAACGCAGAGGAAGCTGTTACGGTAATCATGATGGTGCCGATAAAGGCCGCCAAAGTGGCAAGCAGTCCGCCCCATTGGAATTTTTCCCGGAACAGCGTCCAACCTGCAACAAGCACAATGAGCGGAGCTGTATTGTAAATGGAAATCGCGGCGGTGACAGAAGTTTTTTCAAACGCCAAAAACAAGAAAAGCCAGTTGATGACAAGCGTAACACCTCCGCCTAAAATAAAGAGCATCTCTTTTATACTCCAGCGCTCTTTTTTGTACTGGCCGGTCGCAAGCCAGTAAACGGCTAAGATCGCTGAAGCACTCACACAGCGGACGAAAACGAGTTCCAGTGCGGGCAGGCCCGTATACTTAGAGAAAAATCCGATTGAACCAAAAATCACCATGGAGATGCTTAGTTTTAAAAATGCCGGTTTATTCATGAAAGTAATCCTTCTTTTATGTATAAAGTCGTATTTTCAGTATAATTTGTATTGAAAAAATTGTAAATAAAAGGCCTGGCACTTTGCGTGGCGCCAAGCCTTTTGTAGACCACGTATACGACCCTGCCGCCATCCTCCTCAAAGCGGATGCTGACGGAATCCTATATTTCTCCTCAAACCATTTGCGAATCGCTGGATTCAGTCAGGAAATCAAAATTTTTGCCGTTTTATAAAATGAACAAAATATTCCAGCCCTGTTATCTGCTGTACCAAGTCGTCATCATGCAAATGGGTGCTCGGACTTGATGTAAATACTTAAGTTCATTTCTAGTTGCTTGATCTCTTCTTTATTGTGTTTTAACATGGCTGCCACTTTATCGGCACGGGGCACCTTTTTTGGCAATCATCTTTTAGTCGAACCGAATCATGATTCTAGATGAATCCCCTTTAGCCAATTTGTCGAAACTCTCATTTATCTCATCCAAAGAAATGACATCACTTACCAATTCATCCACTGGCAAGCGGCCGTTTTTAAAAAGCCGGATATAATTTGGAATATCCCTTTCTGGAACACAGCTACCGATATAGGAACCTTTTAGCGTCCGTTCCTCAGCCGTCAGCGTTACATAAGGGAAAGAAAAATGATGTTTTGGATCCGGTAGTCCTGTCGTAACGGTTGTGCCACCGCGCTTGGTGATGGCGTATGCCGTTTCCATCGCCGGGACTGCACCTACCGTCTCAAAAACAGTATCCAGTCCCCCGCCAGTTGCTTCACGTATTTTCTCAACAACATCTGGATCTTTGGAATCAAATACATCTGTTGCTCCAAACCTTTTTGCCAACGCAAATTTATTTTCATTGACATCTACTGCTACTACACGGCTCGCCCCTGCTGATACAGCCCCGATTAATGCGCTTAATCCGACGCCGCCCAAACCGACAACCGCAACTGTGCTGCCCAACTTAATCCGGGCTGTATTCACGACTGCCCCGACCCCCGTAATGACAGCGCATCCAAAAAGGGCAAGCTTTTCAAACGGAACGTCTTTTTCAATTTTAATCAAAGAACGACGGGACACAACAGCATATTCTGAAAAAGCGGATACGCCGAGATGGTGCATGATGTCTTCACCATTTGCATGCAGCCGGATGCCGCCTCCTGGTAAAGTACCTGCCGCGTTTGAAGCCGCACCCGTTTCGCATAATGCAGGGCGTCCCTCCTTGCACGGCAGGCATTCGCCACAGCTTGGTACAAACACACAAACAACATGGTCACCCGGCGCAAGATCCGTCACACCTTCACCGGTTTTCACCACTTCACCGGCAGCCTCATGCCCAAGAGCCATCGGTAAAGGCCGGGGTCTGCTGCCATTTATAACAGACAAATCCGAGTGGCACAAACTGGCCGCCTTCATCTTGACAAGCACTTCTCCTTGTTGCGGTTCATCGAGTTCCAATGTTTCAATTTTAATCGGTTTGCTTGCTGCATATGGCATAGCAGCACCTGATTCCCGTAGTACAGCAGCTCTGATCTTCACTCTCACCCATCTCCTCTGAAATTCGTTATGTATCAGCGCACTTGAACGGTTTTCAAAGCCTACGAATATCACTTATATGCTTTGTTTTCGGCGAATTGGGATTGCTGAACAAATCTGGAACGCCCGGAACTAGCTGATATGCTTCATAGCCTTGATAAGTATAGTGATTTGTGTTTAGATTCGCTATTATTAAATTCTTTATTTTATTTTACGACTGAATAATGAAAAAAACAAATAAGCAGCCTTTAGTAAATGCAAACCGAAATTCATCCCTTTCCTTCTGCCCTTCACCGATTGAAGAGAGTGACTTCTGCCGGAAAATGAAAAAACGCTCCTTACTAGATTATAAGGAACGTTTTACCGAAAAACTGAAATGTGATCTTTTGATACCGGTGGTCGGGGTCGAACCGACACTCCCGAAGGAACACGATTTTGAGTCGTGCGCGTCTGCCAATTCCGCCACACCGGCATGATCCTATGAATCGCAAACAAAGCTGTTTGTTATGTCACTTTTATAATTATATCCAGATCGTAAAAAATGTCAATAACCATTTTGCGAAAAAGGGAAGCAAAACAGCTCCCCTATTCACGCATGATCTTCCTTCAGTTCACTTAGGATCTCATAAGACCGCAGCCGCTCTTCATGGTTGTAAATATGCGATACAAACATCAACTCATCGACCTGTGTATCATCCAAAAATTCTTCCATTTTCTCTTTGATTGTCTGTTTTGAACCGATAAAAGCATATTCAAGCTGACGCAATGCCGCTTCTTTTTCAAACGGAGTCCAAATCCCGTTCATGCTATCGACAGGCGGCTGCAGCGTCTGCGATTTTCCACGGATAACGCCGAGGAAAAACTGGTACAGGCTTGTTGCGATCCTTTCTGCTTCTGCATCTGTGTCAGCTGCTACGCCATTCACACACGCAATCACATATGGCTTTTGCAAATACTTGGACGGTTTGAAGTTCTCCCGATAAAGGTATAAAGCATCAAACAATTGCGCTGGTGCAAAATGGCTTGCAAACGAAAACGGCAGGCCGAGCCTGGCAGCAAGTGTGGCACTGTATGTACTTGACCCAAGAAGCCAAACCGGAACATCCACCCCTTCTGCCACGACGGCCCGTGCATACGTCCTGCGTTCTTTATCCGAGAGAAAATAGTTCATCAGTTCTTGGACATTATCCGGAAAATCCATTTCCCCGCCCCTTAAATTCCTTCTGAGCGCCGCAGCTGTCAATTGGTCTGTACCCGGCGCACGGCCAAGGCCGAGATCAATTCTGCCTGGATAGATGGAACCCAGTGTTCCAAACTGCTCAGCCACGACAAGCGGTGCATGATTTGGAAGCATCACACCGCCAGACCCGACACGGATGGTTTTCGTCCCTGCCGCTATATACCCGACTAAAACAGCCGTTGCAGAGCTGGCTACTCCCACCATATTATGGTGCTCCGCGAGCCAGTATCGTTTGTAGCCCCAATTTTCAACATGCTGTGCGAGGCTTAGGCTATTTTTAAACGAATCTGCCGGTGTCTTTCCAGATAAAACGGGGATCAAATCTAAAACCGAAAATGCAACGTCATTCAACTTTTTTTGACTACCCATTGTCCGCTTCCTTTCCTTCTACTCGTGAAGATAGATCTATTGTAAAATAACAGATTCCCAAAACAAAATGATTTGCCTAACCTGTCCGGTGTATCCCAATGATGAGAACGTTCGTTTACGACACTGATTTTAAGGGAAAATGCAATTAAAAAATCCTTATGAACGATCGGGGCGTGGATTTTCTTCCGATACAGGTTTTCTTTTTCCTATAGAAGCAGCAGAAAGAGCATTGGTATCCAAACTGCATGAAGTTGGCGAAGTGAAAAATAGAATGCTTGCTGAAGCAGTATAAACAGTTGGATTAAGCGTTGGAAAGCCCCGTAAAAGTGAGCATTCGAGAGAAAACTGAACGTCATTGAAGGAGGGGTTTAGCGATGCAAATTGGCATGGACTTATTAAAATTGATCATGGGCTTTCTTGCGCTCATTTTTTGTCTAAAATGTACTGGCGCCAAAAGCATTTCAAACCTTACGCCAATCGACTTCATCTGGAGCATTATGCTGTCTGAAATCGTCGGCAACGGCCTTTATGACCCAAGTGTAAAATGGTACTACATTCTTGCGATGCTTTCTGTTTGGGTCATCATTAAAATCATTTTTGACATCCTCATTTACCGCTATGATAAACTGGAAAAATTCCTTATCGGGGATAAAACGCTGATGATCGATAAGGGAAAAATTAACAAAGTCGTACTGAAAAAAAATAAAATTGATATGAACCAACTGACGGAGTTATTGAGAAAGCAAGGTGTATTTTCACTTGATGAAATTGACCAGGCTTATCTTGAAAAAGATGGGACGGTTACGGTGAAAAAAAGAAAAGACAACCCTAGTAAATAGTAGGCTGCCCAGCTCTTGTTCTCATTATAAATAGAAAATTTAAGATAGTATTTTCAAACATTTCTTATAAGATCAATTCCCTTTTTGTACAAGTTAAATTGCTGTAGATACCCACAAGTGTACGTTTTCAAGCAGCCACTTAAATTGGGCTCGGCTTCAATAATATAATTGCAATAAAAAAACGCTTCTCTTTATCTTGAGAAGCGTTCCGTTTGGCATCAGCTTTCAATGTGATGCTGTTATACCGGTGGTCGGGGTCGAACCGACACTCCCGAAGGAACACGATTTTGAGTCGTGCGCGTCTGCCAATTCCGCCACACCGGCACAATATGATGGAGGCGGCAACCGGAATCGAACCGGTGATAAAGGTTTTGCAGACCTCTGCCTTACCTC
Source organism: Weizmannia sp. FSL K6-3076 (assembly GCF_038007245.1). NCBI lineage: Bacteria > Bacillati > Bacillota > Bacilli > Caryophanales > Bacillaceae > Heyndrickxia > Weizmannia sp. FSL K6-3076. The sequence continues at coordinate 2,550,249 of NZ_JBBOWU010000001.1, forward strand.
TTGGCTATGCCGCCATCAATGGAGCGGAAGACGGGATTCGAACCCGCGACCCCCACCTTGGCAAGGTGATGTTCTACCACTGAACTACTTCCGCATACTGGGCCAGCTGGATTCGAACCAGCGCATGACGGAGTCAAAGTCCGTTGCCTTACCGCTTGGCTATGGCCCAATAAATATGGGGCGGATGGTGGGAATCGAACCCACGAATGCCGGAGCCACAATCCGGTGCGTTAACCACTTCGCCACAACCGCCATCATAATGGCAGGGGCAGTAGGAATCGAACCCACACTGGAGGTTTTGGAGACCTCTGTTCTACCTTTAAACTATGCCCCTTTAAAAAATGGAGGGGGACGGATTCGAACCGCCGAACCCTGAGGGAGCGGATTTACAGTCCGCCGCGTTTAGCCACTTCGCTACCCCTCCATATTGCGTGGTGCCGGCCAGAGGACTTGAACCCCCAACCTACTGATTACAAGTCAGTTGCTCTACCAATTGAGCTAGACCGGCCAAATGGTGGCTCGGGACGGAATCGAACCGCCGACACAAGGATTTTCAGTCCTTTGCTCTACCGACTGAGCTACCGAGCCACAATTATGTAAAATGTAGATGGCGGTCCCGACGGGAATCGAACCCGCGATCTCCTGCGTGACAGGCAGGCGTGATAACCGCTACACTACGGGACCTTTATATGTAAATTGCGGGGGCAGGATTTGAACCTGCGACCTTCGGGTTATGAGCCCGACGAGCTACCAGACTGCTCCACCCCGCGATGATAAAATGGTGGAGGATGACGGGATCGAACCGCCGACCCTCTGCTTGTAAGGCAGACGCTCTCCCAGCTGAGCTAATCCTCCAAATATGTAAATGGTGACCCGTACGGGATTCGAACCCGTGTTACCGCCGTGAAAGGGCGGTGTCTTAACCGCTTGACCAACGGGCCATATGGATCATGACGGAGAGCAAGGGATTCGAACCCTTGAGACAGCTTTTAGCCGCCTACACGATTTCCAATCGTGCTCCTTCGGCCTCTCGGACAGCTCTCCATAATGGCTCCGCAGGTAGGATTCGAACCTACGACCGATCGGTTAACAGCCGATTGCTCTACCACTGAGCTACTGCGGAATACAAGCCCGGCAACGTCCTACTCTCGCAGGGGGAAACCCCCAACTACCATCGGCGCTGGAAAGCTTAACTTCCGTGTTCGGGATGGGAACGGGTGTGACCTTTCCGCCATCGCCACCGGACCTCAATGACAAAAATCATTATAACAAAGTTTTCGTTTCTTATCAACAGGAATTATGTGATTCCCTGAAAACCGGATGGGAGAAAAAACTGTAAACGGAGAATGCATTTCTGCTACTAACTTTGAGAATTGTCTAGCTCCAGCGCCTATCGGCTAGCGTATTTCTACGCTTTCTCCCTACGATAAGTCAACATCGGCTCGATACCTCGCCGTGTTTCCTTTATCTCAGTCGAAAGCTCCGAAATCCGTACGCCGATGAGCGAGCGCCCTTCACTTTTCTATTTGGTTAAGTCCTCGATCGATTAGTATCCGTCAGCTCCACGCGTCGCCGCGCTTCCACCCCGGACCTATCAACCTGATCATCTTTCAGGGATCTTACCAGTATAAACTGTGGGAAATCTCATCTTGAGGGGGGCTTCATGCTTAGATGCTTTCAGCACTTATCCCTTCCGCACATAGCTACCCAGCGATGCCTTTGGCAAGACAACTGGTACACCAGCGGTGCGTCCATCCCGGTCCTCTCGTACTAAGGACAGCTCCTCTCAAATTTCCTGCGCCCGCGACGGATAGGGACCGAACTGTCTCACGACGTTCTGAACCCAGCTCGCGTACCGCTTTAATGGGCGAACAGCCCAACCCTTGGGACCGACTACAGCCCCAGGATGCGATGAGCCGACATCGAGGTGCCAAACCTCCCCGTCGATGTGGACTCTTGGGGGAGATCAGCCTGTTATCCCCAGGGTAGCTTTTATCCGTTGAGCGATGGCCCTTCCATGCGGAACCACCGGATCACTAAGCCCGACTTTCGTCCCTGCCCGACTTGTAAGTCTCGCAGTCAAGCTCCCTTATGCCTTTACACTCTGCGAATGATTTCCAACCATTCTGAGGGAACCTTTGGGCGCCTCCGTTACCTTTTAGGAGGCGACCGCCCCAGTCAAACTGCCTGCCTGACACTGTCTCCCACCCCGGTAAGGGGTGCGGGTTAGAATTTCAATACAGCCAGGGTAGTATCCCACCGATGCCTCCGCCGAAGCTGGCGCTCCGGTTTCCAAGGCTCCTACCTATCCTGTACAAGCTGTACCAAAATTCAATATCAGGCTGCAGTAAAGCTCCATGGGGTCTTTCCGTCCTGTCGCGGGTAACCTGCATCTTCACAGGTACTATAATTTCACCGAGTCTCTCGTTGAGACAGTGCCCAGATCGTTACACCTTTCGTGCGGGTCAGAACTTACCTGACAAGGAATTTCGCTACCTTAGGACCGTTATAGTTACGGCCGCCGTTTACTGGGGCTTCAGTTCAGAGCTTCGCCTTACGGCTAACCCCTCTCCTTAACCTTCCAGCACCGGGCAGGTGTCAGCCCCTATACTTCGCCTTGCGGCTTCGCAGAGACCTGTGTTTTTGCTAAACAGTCGCCTGGGCCTATTCACTGCGGCTTCCCGGGGCATACACCCCAAAAAGCACCCCTTCTCCCGAAGTTACGGGGTCATTTTGCCGAGTTCCTTAACGAGAGTTCTCTCGCTCACCTTAGGATTCTCTCCTCGCCTACCTGTGTCGGTTTGCGGTACGGGCGCCTTTCACCTCACTAGAGGCTTTTCTTGGCAGTGTGGAATCAGGAACTTCGGTACTAAAATTTCCCTCGCCATCACAGCTCCGCCTTGGCGCGAAGGATTTGCCTCCGCACCGGCCTAACTGCTTGGACGCGATCAACCAGTGTCGCGCTTGCCCTATCCTCCTGCGTCCCCCCATCGTTCAAACGGTGAAGAGGCGGTACAGGAATATCAACCTGTTGTCCATCGCCTACGCCTTTCGGCCTCGGCTTAGGCCCCGACTAACCCTGAGCGGACGAGCCTTCCTCAGGAAACCTTAGGCATTCGGTGGAAGGGATTCTCACCCTTCTTTCGCTACTCATACCGGCATTCTCACTTCTAAGCGCTCCACCGGTCCTTCCGGTCCGGCTTCAACGCCCTTAGAACGCTCTCCTACCACGGACACCATACGGTGTCCATCCGCAGCTTCGGTGATACGTTTAGCCCCGGTACATTTTCGGCGCAGCGTCACTCGACCAGTGAGCTATTACGCACTCTTTGAATGATGGCTGCTTCTAAGCCAACATCCTGGTTGTCTAAGCAACGCCACATCCTTTTCCACTTAACGTATACTTTGGGACCTTAGCTGGCGGTCTGGGCTGTTTCCCTTTCGACCATGGATCTTATCACTCACAGTCTGACTCCCAAGCATAAGTTTTTGGCATTCGGAGTTTGTCTGAATTCGGTAACCCGATGAGGGCCCCTCGTCCAAACAGTGCTCTACCTCCAAAACTCTTCGCTTGAGGCTAGCCCTAAAGCTATTTCGGAGAGAACCAGCTATCTCCAAGTTCGATTGGAATTTCTCCGCTACCCACACCTCATCCCCGCACTTTTCAACGTGCGTGGGTTCGGGCCTCCAGCAAGTGTTACCTTGCCTTCACCCTGGACATGGGTAGATCACCTGGTTTCGGGTCTGCGGCCTCATACTCTTTCGCCCTGTTCAGACTCGCTTTCGCTGCGGCTCCGCTTCTTCAGCTTAACCTTGCATGAGACCGTAACTCGCCGGTTCATTCTACAAAAGGCACGCCATCACCCGTTAACGGGCTCTGACTACTTGTAGGCACACGGTTTCAGGATCTCTTTCACTCCCCTCCCGGGGTGCTTTTCACCTTTCCCTCACGGTACTGGTTCACTATCGGTCACTAGGGAGTATTTAGCCTTGGGAGATGGTCCTCCCGGATTCCGGCGGGATTCCTCGTGTCCCGCCGTACTCAGGATCCACTCGGGAGAGAACGAAGTGTCAGTTACAGGGCTTTTACCTTCTCCGGCAGGCCTTTCCAGGCCGCTTCACTTAACCTGTTCTTTTGTAACTCCCATATGAGTGTCCTACAACCCCGGAAGGCAAGCCTTCCGGTTTGGGCTGTTTCCTGTTCGCTCGCCGCTACTTGGGAAATCGCAATTGCTTTCTCTTCCTCCGGGTACTGAGATGTTTCAGTTCCCCGGGTGTGCCCTTCCTGCCCTATGGATTCAGGCAGGAATCCTGTCCAATTAAAGACAGGGGGTTTCCCCATTCGGAAATCTCCGGATCAACGCTTACGTACAGCTCCCCGGAGCATATCGGTGTTTGTACCGTCCTTCATCGGCTCCTAGTGCCAAGGCATCCACCGTGCGCCCTTTCTAACTTAACCATAAAAGGTTTAAATCCAAAAATAAGCGATTCTCGGTTTACTTGGTTTGTTTCTCCTATCCGGTTTTCAAAGAACACATACTGAAGGATTGAACCTTCAAAACTGAACAAAACGGAAACGTCAAACTTGATTTTGGAAAACGAAGTTTTCCTTTTATTCCTTAGAAAGGAGGTGATCCAGCCGCACCTTCCGATACGGCTACCTTGTTACGACTTCACCCCAATCATCTGTCCCACCTTCGGCGGCTGGCTCCGTAAAGGTTACCTCACCGACTTCGGGTGTTACAAACTCTCGTGGTGTGACGGGCGGTGTGTACAAGGCCCGGGAACGTATTCACCGCGGCATGCTGATCCGCGATTACTAGCGATTCCGGCTTCATGCAGGCGGGTTGCAGCCTGCAATCCGAACTGGGAATGGTTTTCTGGGATTGGCTTAACCTCGCGGTCTCGCAGCCCTTTGTACCATCCATTGTAGCACGTGTGTAGCCCAGGTCATAAGGGGCATGATGATTTGACGTCATCCCCACCTTCCTCCGGTTTGTCACCGGCAGTCACCTTAGAGTGCCCAACTGAATGCTGGCAACTAAGGTCAAGGGTTGCGCTCGTTGCGGGACTTAACCCAACATCTCACGACACGAGCTGACGACAACCATGCACCACCTGTCACTCTGTCCCCCGAAGGGGAAGGCCCTGTCTCCAGGGAGGTCAGAGGATGTCAAGACCTGGTAAGGTTCTTCGCGTTGCTTCGAATTAAACCACATGCTCCACCGCTTGTGCGGGCCCCCGTCAATTCCTTTGAGTTTCAGCCTTGCGGCCGTACTCCCCAGGCGGAGTGCTTAATGCGTTAGCTGCAGCACTAAAGGGCGGAAACCCTCTAACACTTAGCACTCATCGTTTACGGCGTGGACTACCAGGGTATCTAATCCTGTTTGCTCCCCACGCTTTCGCGCCTCAGCGTCAGTTACAGACCAGAGAGCCGCCTTCGCCACTGGTGTTCCTCCACATCTCTACGCATTTCACCGCTACACGTGGAATTCCACTCTCCTCTTCTGCACTCAAGCCTCCCAGTTTCCAATGACCGCTTGCGGTTGAGCCGCAAGATTTCACATCAGACTTAAGAAGCCGCCTGCGCGCGCTTTACGCCCAATAATTCCGGACAACGCTTGCCACCTACGTATTACCGCGGCTGCTGGCACGTAGTTAGCCGTGGCTTTCTGGCCGGGTACCGTCAAGGCGCCGCCCTGTTCGAACGGCACTTGTTCTTCCCCGGCAACAGAGTTTTACGACCCGAAGGCCTTCTTCACTCACGCGGCGTTGCTCCGTCAGACTTTCGTCCATTGCGGAAGATTCCCTACTGCTGCCTCCCGTAGGAGTTTGGGCCGTGTCTCAGTCCCAATGTGGCCGATCACCCTCTCAGGTCGGCTACGCATCGTTGCCTTGGTGAGCCGTTACCCCACCAACTAGCTAATGCGCCGCGGGCCCATCTGTAAGTGACAGCCGAAGCCGTCTTTCCTTTTTCCTCCATGCGGAGGAAAAAACTATCCGGTATTAGCCCCGGTTTCCCGGCGTTATCCCGATCTTACAGGCAGGTTGCCCACGTGTTACTCACCCGTCCGCCGCTAACCTTTTAAAAGCAAGCTTTTAAAAGGTCCGCACGACTTGCATGTATTAGGCACGCCGCCAGCGTTCGTCCTGAGCCAGGATCAAACTCTCAGTAAAGATGTTTGATAAAAGCTCAAAAAGAATTTGACGTTTCGTTTTGTCCAGTTTTCAAGGAACAATCCGTTTTGACAGTGACTAAATTATTATACCATCATAACGAAGTCTTTGTCAATAACTTTTTTCGTCTTTCGTCGTTGCTCTTTCATGTTCATCAGCGACGTATATAACTATACCAAGTTATTTATTATGCGTCAATACTAAATTTGATATTTTTTTATTGTTTTTTTGGAATCCGGTACCGTCTATGGAAGATTTCAGGCCCCTTTGTCGGCACTGTAATTTCCTCGATCATATTTTTTTCAATTAAAAATTCAAGCAGAACAGGCAAGTCAATACTGTACGATTGAAGGCCTGGATGGAAAAGCAGTTCGTCAATTGTCCATTCTTCCCGTTCTTCCATCAGTTCCAGTAAATGCTGCGCGCCAAACGATGTCTTCGAATAAATGTGGAATTCACTCGCAAGAAAGAGCAGTTCAAGGCGCTTTTCCAGCGACTCTTCACTTGTTACCAGTTCTTCGTACAACTTGAAGATTTGCAGATCAATTTGCTTTACCTGGTTCCAGACGGTTATTTCCGGGTGAAAGCCGTTTTCGATCACCGCGAGTCTGGCGAGATGGTGCAAGGCGTGAATGATGTGATTATAGGCATCGAGGTACTGGCGCTGTTTGAAGAAGTCTTTCCCGTTTAAATACCGACGGATCAATTTGGCAAATTCCGTGCCGATTTTGACCTTTCGTTCATGAAACGGAAAATCCCTTACTTCATCTTTTAAACGTGCCATGTACTCATTCCGGTCAAATAAGATCAGCCCTTCTGTAATCCATTCAAATATATTGCTGTTTGTCCCGTACAGCATCCACTCTTTCAACTGGTTCTCTGCCACGACATATAAGGCGGCTTTTTTGTCTTCATAGCGGTAATGCTTGACGTAGAGCGGCTGGTCCTGCTCTTTGACAATGATGAAGAGAATGGCGTCGAACAAATTGGTTGCGGCATCTTCATCCGGCTTTTTTTCAATATACAGGACAGAAAGGGTATTTGGAAGGCTTGCCCTTTCCTGGTAAATCGGCCTTAAAATGTCTCTCATGCGTCATTCCTCCATCATGCTTTCTATGAACGTATTTCTGCAAATCCCGGGAAATCCCCTGCAAATTTTCGAAACAAATTTCAGTATATTGCATTCCTTCCTTTTTCGCCAGTTATGTTATATTTAAAAGAAAGGGGGAATGGTATTGGCAAAGTATTCAAGCAAAATCAATAAAATTCGGACATTTGCCTTAAGCTTGATTTTTTCCGGATTTATCGTCATGTATATCGGGCTGTTTTTCCGGGCGCATCCGGTTGTTGTAACCCTTTTTATGCTGTTCGGCCTGTTCTTTATTTTATTGAGCACAGTGGTTTATTTCTGGATCGGCATGCTCTCGACGAAAGCGGTGCAGGTTGTATGCCCGGGCTGCGGCAAGCCGACAAAAATGCTGGGCCGGGTAGATATTTGCATGCATTGCAACGAGCCGCTGACACTGGATCCTGAGCTTGAGGGAAAAGCGTTTGACGAATCATATAATCGTAAGCGATTGCAGAAGTGACAGGCGGGGTGGAGATGAAAAAGCCTAGGTTGCCGGAGTCAGGCAAGCCCCGCCCAATTTGAAGAAACCCGCATCCGGTTTTCGCCGGATGCGGGCCGTCTTCGCCTTCGTTCAGCCTTCTGTCTTTTCCAGTTCCTCTGCCAAATTGGCGCGGGAAAGGTTCGCATTTAAAAAAGCGTCTGTTTCCGGAAGTTCCAGATGCATATGCGTTTTTTTGCTGATCCGGATCGTCCCGTAGTCAAGCACATAGTCAAAGACATGGCCGCCGCCGGTGCGTTTGTCGTCAATAAAATGGAGGTGGAAGCCGGCGACCGCGATTCCTTGTGCAAACATCGGCGTCCAAAAACCAGCAAGCGTTCCTTTTGTATTTTCAAACGAGTAAACCGGCTGGGATTTCACCGCTTCCGTCATGGGAACCGGTTTTTCCTGGTAGGAGACGGTTCTTGTGTTCATTTTTTTAAAAACACCGTCCACACGAATGGCATAAAATAAATTTTCGCTGCGGACGAGATCTTTGATCAAGTCTTCCAGTTCGGGTTTTGCTAGAGGACCTTCAGCTGTATAGGTGATATCCTCCGAAAAATGTGCAAGCGAGCAAAACGGTGACTTGTCTTCAGGCTGTACACGTTTTGCCGTCCCGTCCTTCAGCTGATAGAACGCATTGTCAAAGGCAATCAATTCCCCGTCCAAATGGTTGAAAGTGCCGATGCCGAAATCGCCGAACTTTTTTAATTCAGCAAACGTCTTGTCGCTTTCGTATACGCCGTCAAGAAGCGATGTCATCGTGGACAATTGGTATACTTCATCGGTCCGGCTTGTTAAAATTTGCTCTGTATTTTGATTTTCTGCAGCAGTACGCATGGTAAACCCCTTCTTTCTATCGTATCCTGAAAAATTTGTGCCGGCTGAGTCCAAGTTATAGCAGCTGCCCGCCGCAGTAAGTGATTATACCAATTGGTTAGGCAGCAGTTTTTTCGCCAGTTCCAGGTTGTCGCTATAATCAACCGGGACATCGACCACGACCGGGCCTTCTGAGTCCAGCGCTTCCTTCAGTACAGAAACCAGCTCATCAGGTGCATTCACCCGCAAGCCTTTTGCGCCGTAACTTTCCGCGTGTTTTACAATATCAACGGGGCCGAAGTCTGCTCCCGATGTGCGCCCGTATTTCATTTGCTGCTGGAACGCCACCATGTCATACGTGCCGTCGCGCCAGACGATATGCACAAGCGGTGATTTTAAACGGACGGCCGTTTCAAGTTCCATGGCGGAGAACAGGAAGCCGCCGTCTCCGGAGATCGATATTACTTTTTCATCCGGATTGACAAGCGTTGCGGCAATCGCCCACGGAAGCGCAACCCCGAGCGTCTGCATGCCATTTGAAAACAGCAGGCGGTTCGGTTCATATACCCTGAAATGGCGCGCCATCCAAATATAATGGGAACCGACATCGCATGTCACGGTCACATGGTCATCAATCAACGAACGCAAATCATGAATGAACTGGAGCGGATGCACAAGATTTTTATCCGCCTTTTCCGATGGTTCGTCGCGCAAATTCAGCTGGTTGCGGAGATGTTCCAAAAGTTCCATGGACTTACTGCTCATATTTAAACGGGCCAGCTGTTCTTTGATGCTGTCAACGCTCGCTGAAATGTCACCGACAAGTTCGATTTCCGGCTGGTAATCATGATCGATATCGGCGCGGATTTCATCGAGATGGATGATTTTTCTTTCCCCTTCGCTGTTCCAAAACTTCGGATCGTACTCAACAGAATCGTAACCGATCGCAAGCACCACATCCGCATGCTCAAGCAAAATATCGCCCGGCTGGTTGCGGAACAAGCCGATGCGGCCGAAGAAACGGTCTTCCAAATCTCTTGAAATCAAGCCTGCCGCCTGGAATGTTTCAACAACCGGCAATGCGATTTTTTTCAGGAGGGACCGGACCGCATTCACGACTTTCGGGCGGCTCGCACGCATCCCGACCAGAATGACCGGCAATTTGGCATGCTGGATCGCTTTTACAGCTTCTTTAATCGCTTCTTCATTTGCTTTCCCGAGTTCCGGGCTTTCAAGCGGACCCAAAGCTTTGACAGACGCCGGCTCCATCAGCACATCCTGCGGGAAGCTGATAAAAGCTGCCCCTGCCTGTGCTGAAGCGGCAGAACGAAATGCATTTGTCATCACTTCCGGCACTGTATCCGGATGAACCACTTCCGCTGCGTATTTTGTAATCGGCTGAAACAGGGATACATTGTCCATCGACTGGTGCGTTTTTTTCAGTCTGTCTGCGCGCGGCACGTTTCCTGCGATTGCAACGACAGGATCGCACTCCGTATTCGCAGTGGCAAGCCCGGTGGCAAGGTTGGAAGCCCCCGGCCCGCTCGTTACCAGGCAGACACCCGGTTTTCCTGTTAAACGCCCGATAGCAGCGGCCATAAAAGCGGCATTTTGTTCGTGGCGGCATACAATCAATTCCGGGCCGCGTTCTTTTAGGACATCAAATACGGCATCGATTTTTGCGCCCGGAATGCCGAAAACGTACGGCACTTCCTGTTTTTCAAGGCAATCGACAACCAGGTCTGCAGCTGTTTTTTTCGTCGTATTGGTTGGATTTGAATTCTTATTTTCCACAGTTCCCACTCCCAAGGACAGCCCTATTTTGAACTTTCCCCCGTTTATTACAGGGGAAAACGTTCATCTATAGGCTGAGCGAACTTGTTTCTATCTATACTTTACACCACACGAGGAAATGTTTAAAATATATTATTGTGCTATAAATAATATATAATAAATATTAATCCCAATGAGGGAGGAGGAAATACAGATGGAACTGCGCCATCTTCATTATTTTTTAACGGTCGCGGAAGAACTACATTTCGGAAAAGCAGCAGAGCGGCTGCAAATGACCCAGCCACCGCTTTCCCAGCAAATCCGGCAGCTGGAAGAAGAAATCGGGGTGGACCTTTTTATCCGCAATAAACGTCATGTTGAACTGACGATCCCGGGAAAAGTTTTTTTAAAAGAGGCCAAGCAGGTCCTTGAGCAGCTGGACAGGGCAGTGGAAAATGCACAGCGGGCTGAGCGGGGGGAATTCGGGAATGTGGTAGTCGGCTTTGTCGGTTCGGCGACTTATGACATTTTGCCGGCTATCGTCCGGGAATTCCGGCTGAAATATCCGAAAACGGCCGTTTCCCTTCATGAGTTGTCAACCCCGGACCAGATTCGGGCGCTGCATCGGAAAGAAATCGATGTCGGCCTGCTGCATCCGCCGATTCATGATCCTTTAATTGAAACGGCTGAGATCCAGACAGGTGCGGCTGCCCTTTCAATGCCGAAAAACCATCCGCTTGCCCAAAAGGAAAAAATCCGCATCGAGGATCTGGCGGACGTCCCGTTTGTCGTTGTGTCGCGTGATATTTGGCCGGGCCTTTATGATGAATTTCTGTCTCTTTTCAAGGACGCCGATTTCAGCCCGAAAATCGTCCAGGAAGCCACCGAGTACCAAATGGTCGTCGGTCTTGTGACAGCCGGAATTGGAATCGGGGTGCTACCACGGACAGCCGAAAAATTATTTAATCTCGATATTGTGTACAGGGAGATTGAAGGGCACCCGTTAAATGCCGTTTTGTCCATTGCGTACCGGAAGGAAGACCAAAACCCGGCCCTTGCCAATTTCTTAAACATCTCCGGCCGGGTGGCAGCAGAATTTTAATGGATTTTTGACCGATTGCATAAATACAATGAAAAATCCGGCCTCCCAACGAAAGAAGAGCCGGATTTATTGCATAAAAGTGTATAAAGTTGCACCGCTAAAACTTTTTAAAAACCTTGCTTGCGGTTTATCAGGTCCCGGTTTAAAGCCGCAAAAAAAGAACCGGACGAACCATTTCGCCGGCATTTGCGCTTTATTTTGCTTCCAGGTAACTGTGCTTTTTCATACATTCCGGACAGGTACCGTAAATTTCCATACGGTGATGGCTTACTTTAAAACCGGTCACATGCGCGGCAAGCTGTTCCACTTCATCCAGGCCAGGATAGTGAAAGTCGACAATCTTTCCGCAGTCTTCACAAATAATATGGTAATGGTTGGATGTGACAAAATCAAAACGGCTTGAAGCATCGCCGTAGGTCAGTTCCTGCACCAATCCGATTTCCTTAAAAACGCGCAAGTTATTGTAAACGGTAGCCACACTCATATTCGGGAATTTTCCCTCAAGAGCCTTATATATTTCATCGGCGGTTGGATGTGACATGGATTCAATTAAGTATTCCAATATCGCATGACGTTGAGGGGTAATACGAACGCCCGACTGTTTCAAGGTTTCCAGTGCTTTATTCAACTGTTGCTCGGACACCGCCATGCACCTCTTTTCTAACAATTATCATTCTTAATTTATAATCTTTATAAAGAGTTTACAAAATAAACCCCTGTTTTGTCAAACAAATTAGCGAATCAATCCGCCGGTAATTTGCTTTTTCTGCGCTCTTTGGGGCTCAAAAAAGAAGGAAACCCGTTCATTAGGATGCCTTTTTTCAGTCGGGAGTATGTATAACCACACACCCTTGCTATTCCTCAAGCGGTTGGAGCGGGCGGTCTTTCACCCCAAGACAGTAATTGATATATCTTGCCGCAACGAACAGGAAATCGGACAGCCGGTTTAAAAACGACAGCACAAGCGGATTTACACCATTGACCGCAACACTTGCCCGCTCCGCCCTTCTTGCAACTGTGCGCGCCGCATGCATCGCCGCTGCTGCCGGATGCCCGCCCGGTAAAATAAAGGTTTTTAACGGTTCCAATTTTCCATCCCATTTGTCAATCAAAGCCTCAAGTTCATCGATATATGCCTGTTTCAATTTCCAGTGCACTTCTTTTCCCTCGGGCGTGGAAAGCTCCGCACCGGCATGGAACAGCATTGTCTGGACCCTGCTAAAACATTGTTCTATTTCTTCTTTTTCCGGAAATTGTTCGCCGTGCAAAAAACTGAGTGCAACGCCGATCGCCGAATTCGCCTCATCCACTGTTCCGTAAGCTTCCACGCGCGGATCGTTTTTCGCTGCTCTTACCCCGTAAACGAGCGATGTCGTCCCTTTATCACCAGACCTTGTGTAAATTCTCATCTTGTCCCCTCCACATCAATTTAATGGATCAGCCGTATATAAACGCAACCACGCTATTTTTCTCAATCTGCCCTTTCCCGTAAAACCATATATTAGTTTTGTATCACGAATTCGTAAAAATTGCCATAAAAAAAGAAACCGAACAAGTCGGCTCAAAGATATCGATATTTTTTTGAGGAGGTAATATACACTATGAACCCACGGCAAATCCGCGTGGACAAAAGCCGCCCCGGCCGCAAAAATAGGCACCGGCCGGCCGTAGCTTCCCTGGCGGACAACTGCCGGCATGCGGGAATCCTCCTGCCAGGCTATTTTCTTTCCGAGTCAAAAGCAGATCTTACGACAAACGCCGCCGGGATGGTATAGCCGATTAACGCTTCAATGATAATAAGAATCCGCGCAGCCCCGATCGGCACAATATCCCCGTACCCGACGGAGAACAGCGTGACAGCACTCAAATACATATAATCGAGCAGCGTGTGAAAATCATGCCCTTCCAACAGCTTTCCGTGATGGAGCGCAATTTGAAATCCCATCATATCGAGCAGTAAAAACAACAACCCGAACCCGATCATGATATTGGTGTAGGTAAAAGCAAGAAAAAGGAAACGTTCAAATGAAAGCTGCTTCGCGCGCCAGGACGTCGGATAAAACAAGGTGCGCAGGCTCATTACAATACAAAGGACAACCAATATGCCGAGAAAATAAAACATGCCCGATACCCCCGGCGCCTTTCAAGTTTGTCCTTTCATTGTATGCCTCCGCCGACCGGGTTATGACAGTCTTTACGGGAAGAAAATGGAAGGCTACAATAGAATGGTGAAATTGGCCAATGCCAATGAGGAGGGAACGATAAATGGATTTTTCAAAATCTGAAATCTTGTATAAAGAAGCACTTGAGCATATTGTCGGCGGCGTAAACAGTCCGTCCCGCTCGTACAAGGCGGTGGGCGGCGGCGCCCCGGTTGCCATGGAAAGGGGAAAAGGCGCGTACTTTTATGACGTGGACGGCAACCGCTACATTGATTATCTGGCGGCATACGGTCCGATCATTACCGGCTTTGCCCATCCGCATATTGCTGCTGCGATTAAAAAAGCAGCCGACAACGGCGTTTTGTTCGGCACGCCGACCCCATATGAAGTGCAATTCGCGAAAATGCTGAAAGAAGCAATCCCGTCCCTGGACAAAGTCCGCTTTGTCAACTCGGGAACAGAGGCGGTCATGACAACGATCCGCGTTGCCCGCGCCTACACGGGCCGCGACAAAATCATTAAATTCGAAGGCTGTTACCACGGCCATTCCGACCTCGTGCTTGTCGCCGCCGGTTCCGGCCCGTCGCAACTCGGCATGCCGGACTCGGCAGGGGTCACAAAGGCGATCGCAAACGAAGTCATCACCGTCCCTTATAATGATGTGGAACCTTTTAAACAGGCACTTGAAAAATGGGGCGATGAAGTGGCAGCCGTACTGGTTGAACCGATTGTCGGCAACTTTGGCATTGTGCCGCCGAAACCGGGATTTTTGGAAGCCATTAATGAACTGTCGCACAAAGCCGGCGCCCTTGTCATTTACGATGAAGTGATCACCGCTTTCCGCTTTATGTACGGCGGCGCGCAAAACATGCTCGGTGTTACCCCGGATTTAACCGCCATGGGCAAAATCATCGGCGGCGGACTGCCGATCGGGGCATACGGCGGCCGTAAAGACATTATGGAAGAAGTCGCCCCGCTCGGCCCTGCTTACCAGGCCGGAACCATGGCCGGAAACCCGGCTTCGATGCTTGCCGGAATCGCCTGCCTAGAAGTGCTCCAGGAAAAGGGCGTGTACGAAAACCTCGATCGTCTCGGTGCCATGCTTGAAAAAGGCATTTTGGAAGCAGCCGAAAAACACGGCGTCACCATTACCATTAACCGCGTAGTCGGCGCCTTTACCGTTTACTTTACAGGCGAAAAAGTCGAAAACTACAAGCAGGCTGAAGCATCCGACGGCGAGTTGTTCGGGAAATTTTTCAAACTGATGTTGAAGCAAGGCATTAACCTTGCCCCGTCAAAATATGAAGCCTGGTTCCTCACAACCGCGCATACGGAAGAAGATATCGCAGAAACAATTAAAGCCGTCGACTATGCTTTTTCACATTTAAAAGGATAATCCTTTAAAAAATACACTGTCCCATCTCTGGGACAGTGTATTTTTAACTAATGCCGTGATAGATATGGGGAAATTTTTATAACGCTTATTATCTTTAAACAGAAGTTTTACTTTGTTATAATTTAAAAGATATAAACTAATCATTTTTTTGAAAGGCGAGAACAATGGACTTAGTAATTTTTATATTAGCAATATGTATCATTGTATTTGGGATATCAGGATTTTGTTTTTGGATGGCTTATAGAAACTTAGTAAAACTATTAGAACAATGCAAAAAATTAAAATAACATTCTCTCAGATGATGAGAGGCTGTTTTAAATCACCCGTGACCCGTAACTTTGTATGCGTTTTTAACCACGGCTGTTTAGGTCCCCATTTGTGACAGGCCTTATCCATTCCTAACGTGTAAGCATCTTTTAAACCTTATTCGCTAAGGTAATTTGCACTGCTCCCCAAAGCACTACATTAAAAATCGCCATCATTGTCTGTGCCGGTGTAGCAGCATTCCCGGCCTTCCCTTCTTAAATGATACCATTGGAACTTTATTCCTCATTTGATGATAATTGGGCTTTTTTGCTTTCAACCGTTTTTATGATTTTTTAACCGGGACAGGTACCTATTTAAAATTTGTGTATATGTTATAAAGAATATTGCGCAAGTTGTGAACAGCCAAAGAGAATATGGAATGAAGGGAAGTGTTTTTTCAATGATGAAAAATTTAAACAAACGCGTATGTTTCATGTTATTTAGTTTCATACTTGTTTTCGCCTTACTAGCAGCCTGTTCCAATCATGGAAAAAAAGAAAACAAAACTGCACAGACAGTGAAATCTGAAAATACAATTAAAATCGGCTATCAAAAAAACTGCCCGCTTTTGATTTTAAAAGCAAGCGGCACCTTGGAAAAAAGGCTGAAACCGCTCGGCGTAAAGGTGGAATGGTACGAATTCCAGTCCGGAACAGCGCTTCTCGAGTCCTTGAATTCCGGAAATATTGATTTTGGCAGGACGGGGGACTCGCCGCCGATTTTTGCACAAGCTTCCGGTTCCAATCTGAAATATGTCGGGGTCGGAAAATCAAAATACGAAGGTGCAGCCATCTTGGTGAAAAAGAATTCCACAATCCGTTCCGTGGCAGATCTGAAAGGAAAAAAAGTCGGGTTTGCAAAAGGAAGCAGTTCCCATTATTTTCTTGTCAAAGCACTCGAAAAAAACGGCCTTTCGTACAAGGATATCACGCCGGCTTACCTGCAACCGGGGGATGCCAGAGTCGCCTTTGAACAAGGCACAATCGATGCATGGGTCATATGGGATCCGTTTACCGCCGATGCCGAAGTAACAGGCCATGCACGGACACTTGTAACAGGAGAAGGATATACGACGGACCGCGATTATTTTCTCGCCACTCCGGCATATTTGAAAAAACATGAAAAAATCGTCCAAATCGTCCTCGATGAAGTAAAAAAATCGAGTGCCTGGGCAAATGAACACCCTGCCGAATTAACGGAATTACTTTCAAAAGCCCTCGGTATAGACCAAAAAGCGATCAAAATCGCAGTAGACAGAAGGGAATACGGCCTCGATCCGTTTACCCCGGCAATCATCCAAGAACAGCAACAGATCGCCGACAAATTTTACGAACTGAAATTGATCCCGAAAAAAGTGAATGTAAAAGACAATATTTACCATTTCAAAAAGGATGAAGGAAAGTGAAACATTTTACCGGCTTTTTCATCCAAAAACTGATTCCATGGGGCATCCCGGCCGTGATCATCATCATTTGGCAAATTTTTGCAAAAGAAGGCATCGTATCACCAAAAATTCTGCCGGCGCCTTCAGATGTCCTGATTGCGGCAGTGGAACTGGCAAAAAGCGGCGAGCTCGGGCATCATGTCTGGATCAGTCTGCTGCGGGCTGTGACCGGTTTTCTGATTGGCGGAAGCATCGGCTTTATCCTTGGTTTGGTGAACGGGCTGTTCCGCACAAGCGAATTATTGCTCGATACTTCTGTCCAAATGCTCCGTACCATTCCGCATCTGGCGTTAATTCCGCTTGTCATTTTGTGGTTTGGGATCGGGGAAGAAGCGAAAATATTCCTCGTTGCCCTGGGGGTGTTATTTCCGGTATACCTCAACACTTTCCACGGCATCAAGTCCGTTGATAATGGATTAATTGAGATGGGGAAAATTTACGGATTAAAGGGCTGGCGGATGTTTGCCCATGTCATTTTCCCGGGCTCCCTTTCCTCCATTTTGGTTGGCATTCGGTTTTCATTGGGCGTGATGTGGATTACATTAATCGTGGCCGAAACCATCTCTTCCACATCCGGTATCGGATACATGGCGATGACGGCAAGGGAATTTATGCAAATGGATGTCATTCTTTTAAGCATTCTACTGTATGCCCTTTTCGGGAAATTGTCCGATGCTATCGCCCGCTTTTTTGAAAAAAGATGCCTGAAATGGCATACCAGTTACCAGGAACAATCTTGAAATCGGAGGGACAAATATGGAGAGCTTCCTGCAATTCGACCATTTAGAAAAACGCTATGGAAACAGGGACGTTTTGAAAAATATTACATTATCGGTCAAGAGGGGGGAGTTTATCGCCATTGTCGGCAAAAGCGGCTGCGGAAAAAGCACGCTTTTGCGGCTCTTGTCCGGTTTGGAAAAGCCGAGCGGCGGGCGGATTCTGATCGACGGGAAACCGCTCGGAAATCTGAACAGTAAATCGTGCATGGTCTTTCAGGACGGGCGACTGTTGCCGTGGAAGCGGGTGATCGACAATGTTGTCCTCGGTCTGGATGGCGATCACAAAAAGGAAGCAATCGAAGTATTAAAACATGTCGGGCTTGAAAACTATACCGATGAGTGGCCGGGCAAATTATCCGGCGGACAGAAACAGCGGGTGGCGCTGGCACGCGCGCTTATGCATCAGCCGGAACTGCTGTTGCTGGACGAACCGCTCGGCGCCCTCGATGCATTGACCCGGCTGGAAATGCAAAATCTGATCGAAGAAATCCGCAGATTAAACAGTTTTACCGCCCTGCTTGTAACCCATGATGTGGAAGAAGCCGTGGCTTTAGCCGACAGGGTCGTCCTGCTGTCGGACGGCATCATTGCTGAAGATGTCCCGGTGAAACTGCCAAGGCCGCGGCAAAGAGACCGCGAATCTTTTGCCGCTCTCGTCAACAAAATCCGGAACCGGATTATGGGCGGCCCCGTGCAGGCACCGCCCAAACAAGCGAACAGTTTTTCAGACAGCCGTTCTGTTTATCCCCTGCCCGGCACCCACTAACCCGGGGAATGGCGCTTTATGACCCGCGCCACTCCCCGTCTGCTGCTGCGTTTTTAACAGCCTCATAAAAAGCCGTAATAGCTGTAACTGAACGGCCTGGAGAGTTCAGCATGCTAAACGGCTAAATCCCGGTTCGGCACGGCAACACAACATCAGGAGTGGCCGTGTTTTTCTGCAGAGACAAGCGCCGGCCTTCTCTCACGTTTCAGAAAACTGGCATAGGATATCTGAGCGTGCGAGAGAGGCATTTACTCCTTCTCTCCCGTTTCAAAAGAGGTCCCTCCCGGCCGCATGACGCAAACCGCGCCCGCCAGTAAAAAAGAACCGGCTTTAGCTGCACAGTCAGAATCCCCCTCCACATACGGGGGGTTTTCTCTAAAGTGTGCTTTTCATCGGTAGCGGGTGAGCTTTCTCATGCACTCCCCCGCACTTTCTTGAAAGACCGGCATGTGGCCGATTGTACAAGCATATAGTAAATTGTAAGGCATTCTCATTCAGTTGAGGGATGATTTTCTTGAAAAAGCAACATAGCCGGAATGTAAAAAAATTGTTGATGATTATGGCCGGGGCTGCCCTTCAAGGCTACTCAATGGGTGTATTCTTATTCCCAAATGCCATCCCATCAGGCGGGGCCGGGGGGCTTACAGTGCTCTTCCACCACTGGTTCCACGTCCCTCTTAGCATTGCACTTTGGATGCTGAACTCCTCCATGCTTGTATTCGCCGTGTACTTTTTAAGTGCTGCCAGTGCAATGGGTACGCTTCTCGGGATTACGGTTACATCTGTTTCGGTCAATCTTTCTGCATTTTTATGGGAAACACCATTCCATAACGAATGGCTTGACCTAGCCTTAGGCTCCGTATTGCTTGGCATCGGCATCGGCATTCTGCTCCGGCAGGGTGTTTCCAACGGCGGGATCGGCATTGTTGCCCTCATCATTTCCAAATACAGGAGCGTCAATCCGGCCACCCCACTTTTTATCATCAACGGGTTCATTTTTATTCTGACGGCGTATGTGATCGACTGGGAAATTGTCGTACAAGCCGTCATTTGCCAATATGTGTCAACCAGAATTGTCGGCTGGATTTATCAATTTTCCTTTCAAGCCATTTACTTAAAGCTTCCCTTTCTTCCGTTAGGTTGGCGAAAAAAATAAACGGGCCAGGATCGATGCCGGCAATGCATGCACGAACCGCTCTTATCATCCCAATCGAAAAAATTGCCAGCATCCGGATTCCATCCTGTTCTTGAAAAATCCGTTTACCTGCCGCCCACCGGTTCCAAAATGGTGCGCCGGCTTCTTTTCTTTTTTTCTTCCCCGCCGGATGAGCCTTTTTCAGTCTGCGGGCGGATCAATAATAACGACAGTAACCCGACTGCAAATGTAAAGCAGGCAATCGAGATAAACATCCCCGGCCGCGACCACGCCATCAGCCTCCCGAACACCGGCGGCCCGACAGCCACCCCGAGAAACCGGACAGATCCGTACAGTGACGTGACAAATCCCCGTTTTTCTTTTCCAACGGCATTCGTAATAAAGCTGTTGACACACGGCAAAATGAGACCGGTGCCGAGGCTCCCAATAGCAAGGACCGGAATAAACAGAAAAAGCCCTCTGAAAAACGTAAGAAGCGCGTAAGAAAGGGTCATCAGGCAGAAGCCCGTAACAATCAGTTTTTTCATCAAGCGCTGGTTTTTGCCGATTTTGCTGCCGGTAATATAAGATGTGGTACACATGACAAGCAGGGGAATCGCCAGAATCAGCCCTTTCATCACACCGTCAATTTTATAACTTTTTTCCAACACATTGGATAGGAAAAAAAGAATACCAAAAAGGGTAAACAAGCATGTCGCGCCTGCAAGATAAGCAGTGCATAGCCACCGCCCGTCGTCTTTAAACACACTGACAAGCCCTTTTACATATTTCCCGAGCCCGGGTGGTTCTTTCTTTTTTGGTTTTTCTTTAATAAAGACCCATGTTAAAAAAATGGAGACAGCGACCACTACCGGAAAAGCAAAAAACGTGCCATACCATACGAGCAATGCGATCAGCGCCCCCAATATCGGAGACAGCACTTTTCCAAACCCGTTTGAGGCTTCCACAAGGCCGAGCACCCGGCTTTCTTTATCGCCTTTAAACAGATCCCCAGTGAGGGCCATGGCGATTGGTGCTGTACCGGCTGCCCCGATTCCCTGAAGCGTGCGGCCTGCCAGGATCCAGGCGAAAGCATGGGAAAACAAAGCGGCTGCGATTCCCGCCAGAATGCCGCCTGCCCCGTATAAAAACAATGCCGGCAAAATTACGGCTTTCCGGGAAAAGCGGTCGGAAAGATAGCCGAGCACCGGGATGAACACGGCCGCCACAATGGAGAAAACGGAGATCGTCAAGCTTGCCTGAAAGGAAGTCAAGTGAAGTTCAGACTGCATTTTCGGCAGGACAGGAATCAGCATCGAATTGCCAAGCGTCATAATTAATGGAATGGAGCCGATTGCTGCCACTGTCATTACAGAAGGTTGTTTGCTTGCCATAATATCCTCCCCGGATTTCAATTTTTGCTCTGTTAGATTATCCGGAAGCAAACATTTTATTCTTTTGCCCAAACGAATACTGCAGCCCATTACGGGAAGGATATGGTTACCTGTTACGCAAGGAGGAAAAAACGTGAAATTATTTATGGAATACATTTTGGAGGAAATCGAAAAGATCGGGGTGCAGCAAGGTTACAGGGTCTCTTTGTCGCAAAAGATAGACGAGCAGAATTATATTCGCGGTGTGATGCAATTTTTTGACAGCGGATTTGACATTTATTATGCTTTGATTTTCAGTTTCCCCGAAAGCCATCCGAAGCTGCAGTATACGTTCTGGGTGCTGAACCAAACCGGAAACCGGGCTGTGATCGAAAAAGACGGATCCGGGGAAAAGATGATGGAGACGGTCAAGGAAACGGCATTGAAAGAAATCCATGTCAACCTGATGGAAGGCGGCGAAATCCGGCATCTGCTTAAAGAAATAAAGCAAACGATCGGCACTTGCCCGCAATAAAAAGGGGTGCTGCTTAAAGGGTTTGAAAAACAGGGAGCTGCCGGGTTCCTCCCTCATTACGCTGCCAGTGGATGCAACAGGTTCCGGCCTAAAGGCATAGGGGTTTACGGCCTTCATGACAAAACGGGGCTTTCGATTGCGGAGATCCCCCACGGCAAACCGAGATCCCTACTGTAACCCGGCATTACCATCCCCCAACAAGCCGGCCGGTTGCTCACTCCAGCCCTAATCCGCTTTCTTTTCACAAAGCTTACCCGTTGCTTTTAATCCCGTACAAAATGCAGCCAACCCCGGCCAGAATCCACAGCATTTTGGCAAACGAGATTTTATCGGAAATTCCGATCACCCCGATCGCCGTTGTCGTAATTAAAACAACAGGCCCGACAATAGCAAGAGAACTGTTGATGAGAAGCGCTTTTTCCACTTGATTGTATTTGAGCATCAAAATGGCCGCGGAAATTTCGATCATTCCTGAGATCAGCCTGAGCGCAGCCATACTAAGCACATACTTTTCAATCAGCCACAACATCGTTTCCCCTCTTCATACGCGCATTTTGGATTCATTTACCTCATGTATATTCCGTGCCGAGCAAAATTAGGACAAATTCTCCGGTCTTATCCCACGCACGTCTTCCGGCAAACATGTTATAATGACAAAATCAAAGGGTCTGCCGGTTTAAAAAAATTTTTGGACGGAAATAGTTTAGTGCAGCCTTTTGGAACATATCATGTAAATATCTTTGCAAGGAAGAAAGGAATTGCCAATATGAGGGTTGGAGCCCGCATTGTCAAAACAGGAATTGCCATTACGATTGCGTTGTTTATCGCGCAATTATTAAAAATGCCGTCCCCGGTGTTTGCCGGGATCGCTGCCACTTTTGCGATTAAACCTACGATATACCGGTCTTACCGGTCCATTATCGATCAGGTCCAGGGCAATCTGATCGGCGCTTTGCTCGCGGTCATTTTTGTCATGGCCTTTGGCAACCATTTTTTAGTCGTCGGTCTCGGGTCTGTGTTGATCATCATTTTAATGTTGAAACTGAAGCTCGATGATACGGTCGGCCTCGCGCTTGTAACCATGATTGTCATTATGGAAACGCCAAGTGACAATTTTCTGCAGACGGCCGGCATCCGCTTTGCGACATTGTTTATCGGGATTTTCAGCTCGTTTCTTGTGAATTTGATTTTCCTGCCGCCGAAATACGAGGCCCGGCTGTATGTCCGTCTCACCCATGTGACAGAAGAACTGCTCAAATTCATCCGGATTGCAGCGCGCCAGGAAGCCGATTACCAGCTTTTAAAAGAAGAACTTCCCGACATTAAAGAGCGGGTGTACAAAGTAGAGCAGCTGTACACTTTATTTAAAGAGGAAAAAATCTACGGGAAAAGCAACAGGATCGAGCGGCAGCGGAAAGTGGTGCTGTATAAAGAAATGGTGGCCATTTTGAATTTAAGCTATATTATTTTAAAACGGCTGCACCAGTACAAAGCGGATATTGCCGGGCTGCCAGAAACATTCCGGAGCATGCTGCAGGAACAAATGGAATACCTTGTGAACGAACATGAAAAATTGCTGCTCATGTTTCTCGGAAAAGTCAAAGCCCATGCGCAAAAATGCGATACGGCTGACAAACAGCGGAATGAGCTGATGGACATTTTTCTGCAGAACTTAAAAGATGAGACTTTCCGCGCTGATCTCCAGTCCTATCACGTGATGAACTTGCTGACGCTGCTTGTGGATTACCAGGAAGAGCTTGAACATCTGGAAAAATTGATCACCGTGTCCCAAACCTATCACCACGAACAATCAGAACTCAATCTTGACGAATTGGAAGACCAATAGGGGACGGCAGGCCAGCCGTCCCCTATTGGATGCACGGCCCTGTTTTCATCCCGAGCCGGTGCGCCTTAGATTTTGCACTTTTAGTAAAGATTTTCCGCTTTTCGAAACGGCCGCTTTATTTGCTGCGCTTTTCACGCCGGGCTTATGGGCCGGTTTTTAGTTGTTTTCTTTGCGGAAAAAAGTCTGGATATTGATTTTTGAGTTTTTTAAGCGGCCCATGATTTCATGGTAATGCTTTGCAACATAGGCGAAGTACAAAACATCAATCGTGAACAGTTGTGCAGCCAGGGATGTGGTTGCCGCGCTTCTCAGCAGGACCGCTTCCCCGCCATGGTGGATCAAAGGCGCATCCACGATACTGGCAAGCGTACTGTCCCGTTTTTGTGTGATGCCCACTGTAAAAAGCCCGTTCTGTTTGGCAATCTGCGTCAGCTTGATAGCTTCATTGGTTTCGCCTGAATTTGAAATCGCCACAAACATACAGTCTTTGGAGGCGTTGATCAAAGAAGAACCGAGCAGATGGTGATCCAGCGTGTGGACCACCGGCTTTCCAATTCTTGAAAACTTATGCGTGAAGTCTTCAGCTGCCACATGGGAGGCGCCAATTCCGTATACGTATATGGCCGGGCTTTTATCCACCATGGCCGTTATCTTTTCAATGCAGCTGGTCTCAAGAAGATTTGCGGTTTGTGTGATCGACTGATTAAACCGCAAAGCCAACTTATCAGCAATCATAGTAATATCTTCATTCGGTGTGATATCCGTATAAATTTCCCGATCCAGCCCCCCGGAGGCATCCGCATACAATCTGATTTTTAATTGTGAAAAGCCGGACAGCCCGATCGACCGGCAAAAACGCACAACGGTGGCCGGGCTGACACCTGCTTTTTTCGCAAGTTCGCTTGTATTGTCATTGACCGTTTCCACAGCATGGCTGAGAATATACTCGCCGAGCTTTTTTTCTGATTTTGACAGACTGGTTAATTTGGATTTAATTTGCAGAATAATATTCTCATCCAATTCCATCACTCACGATCTGCGTCGGTCTCCTTCATCGCATCTTTCGGAATACCGAAGAAATAAGTGGCAACGAAGCCCCCAATATAACCGGCTACCAACCCGGCGATATAACCGAGCCAGCGTCCGTGCGCAATCAACGGAATTAAATCAATCCCGCTTGTGCCGATTGCGATCGCGCCGATATTACCGATGCCCGCGATCACTGCCCCGCCGATGCCGCCGCCGATACACGCGGTAATAAATGGGCGCCCAAGCGGCAAAGTCACACCGTAAATTAACGGTTCGCCAATGCCCATAATGCCAACCGGCAATGCCCCTTTAATCAACTGCACGAGTTTTTTATTTTTCCGGCACCTGATCCACAAAGCAATCGCCGCGCCGACCTGCCCTGCGCCTGCCATTGCAAGGATCGGCAACAGCGGTGTCATCCCTGTCTTATTGATCATTTCAATATGGATCGGGGTGAGGATCTGGTGCAGGCCGAACATGACCATCGGCAGGAAGAAAAGCCCCAGTATAAATCCTGAAAAAGCGCCGCCGACTTTCAACACCCACGTGATCGAGCCAACAAGAGCGCCTGATACCGCGCCTGCAACCGGCATGACGATGAAAATAGTAAAAAGTCCGATAACTAATAATGCAATTGTTGGCGTCACAATGATATCCACAGCATTTGGAACAATTTTATGCAGCCTTTTTTCAACAAGCGCTAAAATCCATACTGCAAAAATAACACCGATGATCCCGCCTTGTAAAGGGGAAAGGGCATCTCCGTTAAAAATATTCGGAAGCGGATTTTTCGGATCCATGCCGGTTAACATCGTCACAGCCCCGATGACCCCGCCAAGGCCCGGTGTCGCCCCGAACTCATTTGCACTATTAATTCCGACATAAATGACCAAATAGAGATACAATCCGTTTTTAATAATGTTTAATGTCGTAATAACGGACACCCAGTTCTGGCTGAGGGCTGAGGAGTCAGCAGCCATGATATTTTGGAAAATGGCAGCAACCCCGCCGATAATCCCGGCGCCGACAAAGGCCGGAATAAGCGGTACAAATATATTGGAAATCGATTTTAAAGCCCTTTTGAAACCGTTGCTTTTATGTTTCGCCTTTTCCCTTGCCTTTACTTCGGCCGCTTTGGCTTCCGCCATTTCGCGGTTTGACCGCCCGGCATCTTTATGGCCTGCTGACTTCGGAAAATTTTCCCCAAGTTTTACACCGGCCTCGTGCACCATGAGGTTGGCGACTTTGTTGACAATGCCGGGGCCAAGCACGACCTGGAGCGTTTCATCCTCCACGACGCCGAGCACGCCGTCAACCGCTTTCAGGCCTTCGATATTGACTTTACTGTAATCCGCTATGGTAAGCCGGACTCTTGTCATGCAATGGATGATCTTTTCGACATTTCCCATGCCGCCGACATTTTCGTAAATTTCCCTTGCCAGTCGTTGTTCTTTCGTTTCGGTCATTTTTTTCATCCCCCGGTTTAAACGATTTTTCTAATAAAACCATTTGCCTGTGCCATTTTCTCCTCTGCCTCTTCCTTGGAAAGATGGGTTAACAACATGACAATAGCCAGCTTCACATTTTTGCCGGCTGCGTAAAAAGCCTGTTCAGCTGCTTCATAGCTGCATCCGGAAGCCTGCATAATAATCGATTTCGATCTCTCCACCAGTTTTGCGTTTGTCGGTTTGACATCCACCATTAAATTTCCGTATACTTTTCCAATTCCAACCATTGCAGCAGTTGAAATCATATTCAATACAAGTTTCTGGGCGGTGCCCGCTTTTAGCCGGGTTGATCCCGTCAACACTTCAGGGCCGGTTTCCACTTCGATCGGAATATCGGCATGCCGGCTAATTTCAGCATTTTTGTTACAGGAAAGCGATGCCGCCACAGCACCGGCTTTTTTCGCGTAGTCCAGCGCGCCAATCACATACGGTGTTCTGCCGCTTGCCGCAATGCCGATGACTGTATCCTTTTCTGATAAATGGATGTGCTTTAAATCTTCTTCCCCCATCTCTTTCGAATCCTCCGCCCCTTCAACGGCAACGGTCATGGCCGCAGGGCCGCCTGCGATCAGCCCCTGCACCATGGACGGGTCCGCACTGAATGTCGGCACGCATTCGACAGCATCGAGAACGCCGAGCCGCCCGCTTGTGCCTGCTCCGCAATAGATCAAGCGTCCACCCTTGTTAAAAGAACGGATAACGGCTTTTACCACTTTTTCGATTTGTGCTAGTTCTTTCCCTACACGGATTGGAACCGTTTGGTCTTCCTCGTTCATCAATTGCAAAATTTCCTTTGTGGACAACGTATCGAGATTCATTGTCTTTTCGTTGCGCTGTTCTGTGGCGAGTTTTTCTAAGTCCATTCGTTTTCACCTTCATTGTCCGTCATTTTAAACCGTGTACCCGAACCAATAAAATCAAGGAGCGGCAAGTCGCGGCCGGCAATCTGCCCGATGACGTTTACTTTCGCATCGGCAGGCAGGTTCCGCTTTGTGATTTGCAATTCCCCTTTGTATCTTGCGTACAGGTTATTGTCGAGCGTAATGCTGCCTTTGTTGCGGGGAATGTTGTTTTCGGGCTCGATATCGTCCTTTTGGTTGCATGTTCTCGACTGCTCGCTGCGGATCGCGTCCCTTGCGACATCCATCCGGTTCCGGTGGTTTTTAAAAATATACGGGCGCCATTTCAGATCTGCAGTCGTTGCATGAAGCAGTATGGTATCATGGCAAAAAAATTCCCCGATCTGGCTGCGGGATTGCGGCGTTAACCCCGGATCCCCGATATAAGCATGGTCAACCGCATAATCCCTTAACAGCGAGCAGATGGCTGCCAGCGGATTTTGATGGCGGTGGATTTCCAATGTCGGCAGGGATTCGTATAAAGGAAATCGTAGCTTGCCATCGCCGGGCGCAAATGCCGTAATGCTGAATCCTTTGCTTTTCAGCCATTTGTTTTTCTCGTAAAACCAATTTTCATCCAGTCCGGTTCCGGGCCTCGGATAATAATTATGCCAGGCCTCCAGCCGGCTGAAATTAGCGCCGTGCTGTTTCAGCTGCTCATAATCCTGTTCCGTTAATGTGCTGGCGTTTAATCCGACCGTCATCGTGTTCGACAGGCGGGCAACCTGTTCCCAGCTGACACCGGCATCGATGCGCAGGCCATTGATACCGCTTTCAATAATGCGTGCAGGATCATCAATGGACAGCCCGATATGGCGGAGCACGTTTCCAGAGACGTCGATCATCACTTTCATCCCATTCTGTTTTGCAGACTCCAAGAGCGGAGCAAGCCTTTTCCGATATTGGGACGGGTCATCTTCCGGTAGCTGTAAGGATGTAAATATCCCTTCCATTCCAATTGCTGCCATTCGGTGAATGCAGGCTTCCTTCTCTTCTGACCAGTCTTCATTCAAGTATATTGAAAATCCAAGCAATCATGCATCCCTCCTTTGATACTATTATATGCACTTTGAAACAATATTTCAACATATTTTTATTATTATATTTATAAAAGAAATTTTGTTTCATTTCCTGACAAAAAAACGGAGGCCCCGCGTTTTTAAACGGGATCTCCTCCATTTTTTGCCGACGAGCGAGCGCCCTCCGCTTTTCTTTGTCCAGCTCCGGCTCCTAGCGGCTAGCGGATTTTTACGTCTTCTCCTTTCGATAAGCGGGCATCGATTCGCCTATCGGCTCATCGTGTTTCCTTTATCTCGGTCGAAGACTACAAAATCCGTACGCCGCTGTACAGTCGCCTCCGCTTTTCTAATCATCCAGTTGTTGGATTTGGAATAGGTTGTAATAGAGCCCTTGTTTTGCCATTAATTGTTCGTGGGTGCCGGTTTCTTTGATCTCTCCGTTTTCAATTAAAACAATGCGGTCTGCGTGGGTAATGGTGGACAGCCTGTGGGCAACGATCAAGGTCGTCCTGTTGCGCGCCAGTTTTTCAATGGCTTCCTGAATCAAATGCTCGCTTTCTAAATCAAGCGCGGATGTCGCTTCGTCAAGGATTAAAATCGGCGGGTTTTTCAAAAATACACGCGCAATCGCAATCCGCTGCTTCTGCCCCCCGGACAATTTAACACCCCGCTCGCCCACCGTTGTTTCATATCCGTCGGCAAGATTCATAATAAACTCATGGGCGTTCGCTGCTTTTGCCGCCTGTACGACTTCCTCGTCCGTCGCCTGCGGATTGCCGAGCAAAATATTGGATTTCACCGACTCGCTAAACAAAATATTGTCCTGCAGCACCATCCCGATTTTATCGCGCAGGCTTCGCACTTTAAACGTGCGGATATCCTGGCCGTCCAGATAAACGGCCCCTTTTGTCACATCATAAAACCGGGGGATGAGGCTCACAAGGGAAGACTTGCCGCCCCCGCTCATCCCGACAAAGGCAACCGTCTCCCCTGCCCTGATCTCAAGATTGATATTTTTCAGCACCGGCTCTTTTTCATCATCATACCGAAATTCGACGCCATCAAACCGGATATTGCCGCGTACATTCCTGCACTCCACCGCGTCCGGCCGGTCATCAATGTCATATTTTTCATCCAGCAGTTCAAACACCCGGTCCATTGAAGCGAACGCCTGCGTCAGCGTCGTGCCGGAATTGACGAGCCTTCTGAGTGGACTGTATAAATTATCAATATAAGCGATAAACGCTGCGAGCGTGCCGACAGTAAGGCTGCCTTTAATCACGAGATAGCCGGATACAAAAATAATGAAAAGCGGCGCGATATCGGTAATGGTATTCACAACTGCAAACGATTTAGCTGTCCAGCTTGTGTGTGCCAATGCTTTTTCCAGAAAATTGTGGTTATGCTTGTCAAACTGCTTTTGCTCATGGTCTTCAATGGCAAAACTTTTAATAACAGCCATGCCTTGCACCCGCTCATGAAGATAGCCCTGCACCTCTGCGAGCGCTTGCGACCGTTTCCTCGTCAAAAAACGCAAATTGCCAAAAAAATATTTGACCGAAAAAATATAAAATGGAAAAACGGCGAGTGAAATTAAAGTCAGCCGGGCATCCATCATAAACATCATGACAATCGCAATCAGAACCGTTGTCATATCGAGCCAGACGTTCATCAGCCCCGTAATAACAAAATCTTTCGTCTGCTCGACATCATTCATCACCCGGGAAATGACTTCCCCTCCGCGCGTGTTGGCATAAAACCGGAAACTCAATTTTTGAAGATGGGTAAAAAAGCGGTCGCGGATATCATACAATATTTTACTTGCCGTCCACTGCGCAAAATATTGCCGGTAATATTCAACGGGTGGCCGGACGATAACAAAAATGGCAAGCATAAAAGACATCACCCAAACAAGCTTATGCAGCTTCTCGTCCGGTGAAAGCCCGTGGTTGCCGATAATATCATCGATCACATATTTAATCAAAAGGGGGATTAAAAGTGGGATCGTAAACTTGATGATCCCGATGATGATCGTCGCAACGATTTGAAACCAATACGGCTTTACAAATTTCATGTATCTTTTCACACTACCCATGCGCTGCACCTCCTAAAGCAAACAAAACGCACCATTTATTTCCCTTATTTTTCAAATTTACGCATACAAAAAACCTGTTGGCGTTCAACAGGCGGTTTGCTTAACGCAAATAGGTCAGGTAGCGTTCGTACCAAATATCAATAAAATCGGGGCTGAACGGTCCCTTCCGCTGCCGGATCCAGTGAATGAGAATGTCCACGTTTCGCTTTAAAATATGGTCGATGACATCGGGATAGCCCATTTTTTTGCGATGGTATTCATATTCATCCTCATCCAGCAAAGTAAACGTCATATCCGGATAGACTTTGATGTCGAGATCATAATCAATATATTTTAACGCTTCACTGTCGTAAACAAACGGCGACCCCAAGTTACAATAGTAGTAGACGCCGTCTTCACGGATCATGCCGATAATATTGAACCAGTGGTCGGCATGGAAGTAGCAAATTGCAGGTTCTCTCGTAATCCATGTCCTGCCGTCCGATTCGGTTACCAAAGTCCGGTCGTTTCCCCCGATCACCAGGCTTTTCGTGCCCTTCAAAACGGTTGTTTCTTCCCATATCCGGTGAATATGGCCGTTATGCTTATAGCTTTGAATTTGGATTTTATCACCTTCTGCCGGGATTCCCATCATCTCATGCCCACTTTCATGATTGTTTATATGTAAACCTGTGCCCACTATGTGCCGGAATAAAACTTATGTAATCAATCGATCTGTTTTCTATCTATTATAACGGTTTCTGAACGCGATTAAAACTAAACAATCCTATTTGAAATAGGATTGTTTATGTGCAAATTTTTGAACTGTGGTAAACTCGGATCAGTTCAACCGTCTGCGATTCAAAAACTTTTTCAATTTCCTGCAATTCTTTATTCATTCGGCCGATTTCATCAAGGATATCTTCCGCCATTGTTTCTTCCTGCAACTTCAATAGTTCGCTTTTCACTTCGTTGCATCTCTCCATTTCCGATTGCAAAAACAGCAGCCTATCCATCGTGTCCATTTGCTGTGCGACAAGCCGATTAAATTCTTCCATCAAAGTTTTTTACCCCCTAAAGGATGAATTGAACTTTTCATTTACACATATTCTCGATGGGAGGGCAAAATCCTTTGACTTCTTTTGTCGAACACCGCAGCCATAGAAAGAAAAAAGAGGCCCCCGTTCGGGAAACCTCTTTCTATCGGTTATTGCTGGCCAAATTGTCCGGCGTTTTGCGATTTTTTCGCTTCAGCTTTCTGGTTTTGTTTTCTTACTTCCTGTGCGTTCGTTTCGCTTGCGAATTCAGAACCGAAAGAACCTTGGCCGGAAGCAGACTTCGCGTTTTGCTTTCTTACTTCCTGCGCATTCGTTTCGCTGGCAAATTCAGAACCAAAATTTCCTTTGGCAGCCTTATTGAAGTTGTTGTTGTTTGCCATCGTTATCACCTCCACGGGTATTAATGTAACCAGAGGTGCAACGATTTATCCTTCTCATAAAAACTGGAAAATAAAGGAACTCGAGATTGGCGTACTCAACTTAAAAGAAGCGAGCGGCCGCCGTCCACGATTATCGTTTGGCCGCGGATCATAAATGCCTCATCCGAAATTAAAAAGCGTACGGCGTTCACCATATCCTCGACCTCGACCATTCTTCCTGCCGGCGTATGTTTCCGCGCGTCTTCCAGCAGTACTTCGCGGTTCGGGAAAGACTTGAGCGCATCCGTATTGAGGACCCCGCCCGAAACTGCATTCACGCAAATACTCGGCGCCAGCTCAACTGCCAAATAGCGGGTTAAAGCTTCAAGCGCTGCTTTCGACACACCGACCGCCGTATAATTTTCGATATAGCGGATCGAACCAAGCGAACTGAGGCTCACAATTTTCCCCCCGCCGTTTTCTTCCATGAGTTTAGCGGCTTCCTGCGCACAAAACAGGAGTGCCCTGCTGTTAATATTCATCGTCCAGTCCCAATGGCGGTCTTCCAGCTCCATTGCCGGGCGTTCGACACCTGAAGCGGCATTATTGACAAGCACATCCAGCCTGCCGTATGTATCCCGGATTTGTGCGAACATTTCTTTTATTTTTTTCACGTCCCCGACATTTGCTTTAATCAGAAGCGCTTTTTGCCCCATTTTTTCAATTTCCGCGGCCACTTCTTCGGCTTTGGAACGGCTGCGCGCATAATTGATGACCAGATCATAGCCGTCCTTTGCTAGATCAAGCGCAATCGCCCGGCCCAGCCCCTTGCTTGACCCGGTTACAAGTGCTACCTTATTTGCCAATGTTTCCACCTTCTCCGTTTTCTTATGATTTTTTGCAACGCTCTCCCTTTTTCAAAAAGCCGTCGTAACATTCCTGCTCTTTAACACCCGAGCCTAAAACGGCCGGAATGCGATATTTTTTACGCCTTCGTTTACAGAAACGGCGACTGTTCCTTGTTCCTGTATCCGCATCTCAGAACTAATTCAAATACCGCGGTCATGCGCACGCCTGCCTAAAAGCCCGGTTTACGGCGACTGTCCCTTGTTCCGGAACCGGTTCAGATTGCGCGACGCTCCGCAAGCTTATCTTTGGAACCGGTTCAGTCTGTCATAAAATGATGTCAAAAATGTATAAAGGGCTTTTTCTGAAGCCGCCATTTCCCTTTTTTTCGGGATCATCACACCGACCGGGCGCATCAGTTCCATATCGCTGATTTCCGCTTTTACGATTTCTTCAGACAGATTAAATAATAGCGCAGGCTCAGGCAGAATTGCAACACCCGTTCCGCTTGCAACAAGGCCTTTAATCGTTTCCATGTCCTCGCCTTCAAATGCAATCGCAGGCTCAAAACCGGACTTCCGGCAGGCGGAGAAAAGAATTTCTCGAATCGAAAAACCTTCCCGGAATGTAATGAAGCGTTCGTTTTTCAGCTGGGCGAGCCGAATCATTTCCTGCCCGGAAAGCGGGTGGTCGCGGCGGAAAAGTAACATGAGCTTTTCCATGTATAAAATTTCCCCGCTTACGGCAGGATGGTCATCCGGCACAGGGGAAGCAAGCGCCAACTCAAGTTCCCCGTTTTCAATCAACCGGATTAAATAACCGGGCGTCCCTTGCACAAACTGGTACTCGAGGCCGGGATGTTTTTCGCGAAACTGTGCCAACAGGGAAGAAAAAGTCTGGACCGATAACCCGGTTGAAAAACCGAGGCGGACCGTCCCGTTATCCGGATCGAGAAATTCATGCATTCTTTGCTTCGCTTTATCAATTTCGAGCACAACTTTTTCAGCGTGTTCCAAAAAAACTTTTCCGATCGGCGTCAGCCTGACATTTCTTCCTTCACGCCAAAAAAGGGAAACGCCAAGCTCGGCTTCCAAAAGGGAAATTTGCCGGCTGATGGCAGATTGGGCGACATGCAGCTCATCTGCAGCGTTTGTCACATGCTCCCTTTTTGCGACTTCAATAAAATAAATCAGCTGTCTTAACTCCATGCGAATCACACCATTCTCAATTTGAGATTAATTTCATCTTAACTATATATTGTAAGAAAGAGTCACAAGAGGGTAAAATTTAAAATAATCTTACTTTTCGGACTCGACCTGATGATGGAAGGAATGTGAAGCAATGAATAATCAACATTATGGACTTTACCGACCTGAATTTGAACATGATGCATGCGGCATCGGCTTTTACGCGGACATCAAGGGCCGCGCGTCTCATAAGATCATCACCACTGCTTTGGAAATGCTGAGAAGGCTGGACCACCGCGCCGGTAAAAATGCCGACGGGACAACGAGCGACGGCGCCGGTATTTCGATGCAAATCCCGCACGCGTTTTTTGAGGCCGTATGCTCCTTCACCCTTCCAAAAAAAGGGGAGTATGCAGTGGGGATGCTTTTTCTGCCGCATGATCCGGATGCTGCGGAGGAAATTCTGAATGAATTCCGCATCCAGGCTGCATCACTCGGCCTTTCAGTACCCGGTGTCCGTGAAGTTCCGGTAAACCCGGAAGTTCTTGGGCGCCAGGCGGAAGAATCGCGGCCGCACATCGTTCAGATTTTCGTTTCTTCTTCAAACGATAACACGGAAGAAGCAGTTTTTCAAAGAAATATCTATATATTGCGGAAACTGGTTGAGAACAAATTCGGTTCCTCTTTTTATGCCGCCAGTTTTTCGAACCGGACAATTGTATATAAAGGCATGCTTTCGGCAGAACAGCTCCCTCTGTTCTACACCGATCTGCAGGACGAACGGTTTCAATCGGCCCTTGCGCTGATCCACTCGCGGTTCAGCACCAATACGTTCCCGAGCTGGGAGCGGGCCCACCCGAACCGGATGATCGCCCATAACGGGGAGATCAACACCATCAAAGGGAACGTCAACTGGTTCAATGCAAAAATCGAATTGTTTGCAAACGAACTGGACCTTGACACATTGAAAAAAATCCAGCCTGTGATCAACGCAGACGGTTCGGATTCGGCGATTTTTGACAATGTCCTTGAATTTTTAACAACAAACGGCATCTCCCTTCCGCACGCGATCATGATGATGGTGCCGGAGCCGTGGGAAGACAACGAAGACCTGCCGCCTTACTTAAAATCATTTTATGAATACCACAGCCAGATTATGGAACCGTGGGACGGACCGATGGCGCTCGAGTTTACGAACGGAAAGCAGATCGGGGCGGTACTTGACAGAAACGGCTTGCGCCCGGCCCGTTACTACATTACCCATGATGATAAAATCATTTTTGCCTCCGAAGTCGGCGTCGTCGATGTGGAACCGGAAAACGTCAAAGAACGGCGTCATTTAAAACCGGGGCAGCTTTTGTTCGTGGATCTTGAAAAAGGTGTCCTTATCCCAAGCGATGAACTAAAAGCACAGGTCAGCCTTGAAAAACCGTATGCCGAGCATCTCGAAGATTCAGTGATAGACCTTGAAGAAAGCCATTTTATCCCGGCTGCATCCAGTCTTGAAGAAAATGAATTGGCTTATCGGCAGACATTATTCGGCTACACTTATGAAGAATGCACAAAGTCCATCGTGCCAATGGCGCAGGAAAAGAATGAACCGATCGGGGCAATGGGCGTCGATACACCGATTGCAGTTTTATCGGAGCGCCCGCAGCTTTTGTTCCATTATTTCAAACAAAGCTTCTCGCAGGTCACGAACCCCCCGATTGATTCCATTCGCGAATCATACGTTATATCTACGGTTACCTGGCTCGGCCCGCAAGTATCGCTTGACGGTCATGACGATACCGCCCATAAAAAAATCCGGCTAGAACACCCGTTTTTAAGCACGGACAAATTTAACGCCATTTTAAACCAGGGAATGAAAACCGCTTTTCTTCCCGCGTACTATTCGCCGGATATCACCCTTGAAGAGGCGCTGGAACAATTGCTCAAGGAAGCGGACGAAAAAATCAGGGAAGGCGCGGAAATTTTAATCCTTTCCGACCGTGCGCAAGGGCATCGTGCCGTGCCGATTCCTTCCCTGCTTGCCGTATCAGCCCTGCACCAGCATATGATCCGCTTGGGCACAAGGCCGAAAGCAAGTATCGTGCTGGATTCCGGAGAACCGCGGGATTCACATCATATGGCCGCTCTTTTAGGTTACGGTGCCGATGCGGTACACCCGTATCTCGCGCTTGAAACGATTCAAAATTTAATCGACGAAGGGCATATTGATCTGCCGTATAAAAAAGCAAGTGAAAACTATTTAAGCACACTAAAGAAAAGCGTCGTCAAAATCATGTCGAAAGTCGGAATTACGACGATGCAAAGCTATCGCGGGGCGCAAACATTTGAAGCGCTCGGCATTGCAGAAAGCGTCTGCGACCGCTATTTTACCGGCACTGTCTCGCAGCTTGGCGGGATCGGGCTCGCAGAAATCGGCCAAGAATCATTGAAACGTTATAAAAAAGCACAGGAATTGCTTTTCCAGCACAACAAAGCGCTTGATCCGGGAAGCGAGCTGCAATGGCGGAAAGACGGCGAGTATCATTTGTTCAACCCGCAAATGATGTACACTTTGCAGCAGGCAGCCAGAACGAACAACAAGGAACTGTACCGCAAATTTTCTGAAACGTACCACCACGGGCCATACGCCACGATCCGGAGCCTGCTGGCAATCGAGAGCAACCGGAAACCTGTCCCGCTTGATGAAGTGGAACCGGTCGAATCGATTTGGAAAAGGTTTAAAACCGGCGCGATGTCGTACGGGGCATTAAGCAAAGAAGCGCACGAAGCACTCGCGATTGCGATGAACCGCATCGGCGGAAAAAGCAACAGCGGCGAGGGTGGCGAAGAAAAAGAACGTTACACGCCTGATGCGAACGGGGATTCAAGACGGAGCGCCATTAAACAGGTGGCATCCGGCCGTTTCGGCGTCACCAGCCTGTATTTAACAGATGCGGATGAAATCCAAATTAAAATGGCCCAGGGTGCGAAACCGGGCGAAGGCGGCCAGCTTCCAGGCTCGAAAGTTTATCCGTGGATTGCTGAAGTTCGTGGCTCCACTCCGGGCGTGGGTTTGATCTCGCCTCCTCCGCACCATGATATTTACTCGATTGAAGACTTGGCGCAGCTGATTTACGATTTAAAAAGCGCCAATCCGCGCGCCCGTATTTCGGTGAAACTGGTGGCAAAGTCAGGCGTTGGGACAATCGCGGCCGGTGTCGCAAAAGGCCTGGCCGACACGATATTAATCAGCGGCCATGACGGCGGTACCGGGGCGAGCCCGCAAACGAGCATCAAACATGCCGGCATGCCGTGGGAACTCGGCCTTGCGGAAACCCATCAGACGCTGACGTTGAACGGCTTGCGTAACCGTGTTGTCCTTGAAACAGACGGGAAACTGATGACCGGCCGGGATGTCGTCATCGCCGCCTGTCTCGGCGCCGAAGAATTCGGATTTTCCACTGCGCCACTTGTTGTGCTTGGCTGTATCATGATGCGTGCCTGTCATCTTGATACTTGCCCGGTCGGCGTGGCCACCCAAAATCCGAAGCTGCGCGCCAAATTCATGGGCAAACCGGAATATGTTGTTAACTATATGCGGTTCATCGCAGAAGAAGTCCGCGAAATCTTGGCTGAATGCGGCTACCGCAGCCTCGATGAACTTGTCGGCGAAACAGGTTTGCTGAAAGTGAAAGATGAGGTTAAAAACCATTGGAAAGCAAAACAGCTTCATTTCGATAAATTATTGTTTAAAGCGGATGAAACACCGTTTGCTGTGCAAGGCAAAACAGTTCAAAACCATAAACTGGAAGAACGCTTTGACAGCCGTGAATTGAACCATTTATCCGTATCCGTCCGAAACAGGCAGAAAACAGCGGTCACCTTGCCTGTGCGCAATACGGACCGGGCAATCGGCACCACTTTGGGCCATATCATTACAAAAACATACGGTGACGAAGGGCTTCCGGAAGATTTTATCCACATTCATCTGCACGGTTCAGCAGGGCAAAGCCTCGGTGCCTTTATCCCGAAAGGCCTGACACTGAACCTTGAAGGAGATGCCAATGACTACGTTGGAAAAGGATTATCGGGTGGAAAAATCGTTGTGAAGCCGGGGGCCGGATGGATTCGGGACGAAGAACAGGCCATCATCGGAAACATCGCCTTTTTCGGGGCCACATCGGGCGAAGCATATATCCGCGGAACGGCCGGCCAGCGTTTCTGTGTCCGTAACAGCGGCGTACATGCCGTTGTCGAAGGCATCGGAGACCACGGCTGCGAATATATGACCGGCGGACGCGTTGCCGTGCTCGGTTCGATCGGCAAAAACTTTGCGGCCGGGATGTCCGGCGGGATTGCCTACATTTATACCGGGGCAATGGGCGAAGATGAAGTTTTGGCGCGGATTAACCAAGAACTTGTCAGCATTGAAGGTGTTGATGCTGATGAAGATATGCGTGAACTTTATCATATGATCCAGAAACATTATCAATACACCGGCAGCCCTGTTGCCAAACGGATTTTGAAAAATTGGGAGCTGTCCCTGCATCAGTTTGTCAAGATCGTTCCACGCGAATATAAAGCGATGATGGAACTCATCCAGTACTTCCTGGATCAGCAAATGCCGCTTGATGAAGCCAGGCTTGCCGCTTTTGAATATAAAAAATCCGGAAAGCACCTGCCGGAAATTGAAAAAGAAAAAGCTTTTCCGACAGAAGTAAAGTAGACGGGTAAATCCATCCGGGCGCTTCCGGATGGATTTACAGGATTGTATGTGGGATAGATTAAAACACTGTTTCGTAAAGAAAACGGAGACCTATCATACTTCCGGCAGCAGCCGGATAAGAAGCACAAAGATGGCTGTTTTTTTTAAGAAAAAAAAGGCATCCCACGCAAGACGGAAATTTTTCCGGAAACAAACCGGAATGTACTCCGTGGGCCATTATTGTTTATCCAAAACAGAAACCTGAAATCGTACGACATCTATATCCCTCCGGCAGCGGCCGGGTGATTTGTGAGGAGTGTGAGACATGCGCGGAACGACAGATTTTATTGAACAGAAACGCGAAAAACCGAAAGAACTGGATGCCGCAAAGCGGGTGGCTACTTGGAAAGAATACGTGCAGCCTTTCCCGGAAGCAAAATTGAGGACACAGGCATCCCGCTGCATGGAGTGCGGCACCCCCTTCTGCCAGATGGGAGAACTGATCGGCAGGCAAACGAGCGGCTGCCCTTTATATAATTTAATTCCGGAATGGAACACCCTTGCCGCCCAGGGAAAATGGGAAGAAGCCTACCAGCGTCTCCTTTTAACCAATAATTTCCCTGAATTTACATCCCGCGCCTGCCCGGCACCATGTGAAGGCTCGTGCACAGCCGGGCTGGTCAGTGAACCTGTCACCATTAAAAGCATTGAAAGAGCCATCATTGACCGTGCCTGGGAAGAAGGCTGGATCAAACCGAGAATACCGCTGAAACGAAACGGCTTAAAAGCAGCCGTTGTCGGAAGCGGACCCGCCGGATTGACGGCAGCTGACGATTTAAACCAGGCGGGATACGATGTGACCGTCTTTGAGAAAGAAGACCGTTTTGGCGGGCTGCTCATGTACGGCATTCCGAATATGAAAATTGAAAAACAGTATGTAGAGCGCAGAGTAGACCTGTTGCAGGCAGAAGGGATCACGTTCAAAGCCAATACCGAAATTGGTAAAGACATCACGCTTGATGAACTCGAGTCTGCGTTTGACGCCGTCCTGCTTTGCATCGGTGCAGAAAAACAACGTGACATGGACATCCCGGGGCGCGATTTAAAAGGCATCTACCCGGCGATGGAATATTTGAAAGCCAATACGAAACACCTGCTTGACCATGGGGAAAACGGCGAACCGCAAATTTCAGCAAAAGGAAAAAAAGTGATTGTCATTGGCGGCGGCGATACCGGCGCGGACTGTGTGGCAACCGCGATCCGGCAAGGGTGCAAGAGCGTCGTACAGTTCGGAAAACACGGAGAACTGCCGAAAGAACGCCCGGAACACGAACCATGGCCTGTGAACCCTTCCCTGTTTACGTTAGATTATGCATATGAAGAATCATTTAAGGTGTTCGGGGAAGATCCGCGGCAATACTATATTCAAACCACCGCATTTCACGGCAATGAGAACGGCGAAGTAACAGGCCTCGTCACCGTGCCGTTTTCGGATCATCTGGGAGCGGAACAGCAAGTATGGGAAGCGGATCTTGTGCTCATCGCCATCGGATTCCAAGGTGTCGATGATTCCAAATCAGCCGGCATCGAACTTCAAAACGGGCTGATTCAAACCTTACCTGGAAGTTTCCGGACAAACCGGGAAGGCATTTTTGCCGCCGGCGATGCGAAACGCGGCGCAAGCCTGATTGTCTGGGCCATGCAGGAAGGCAAAAAAGCAGCAAAAGAAATAGACCTGTATCTCTCTCAAAAAGACAAAGCGGCCGGCCAGCCGTCTGCATAAAAAACGGCCCAAAGCTTTTTGAAAAAGCTTTGGGCTTTTTTTTGCGTTGCACGATGCCTTTATGGCTTGCGGTTCGTCCTTTTTTATCATGGTGAAGGTGGCACTTCATAAATCCGGTTTAATATGAACACTCATTGGGAGTAGCTGTGGCGCTTGGGCAACATTCTAATAAGACCATCTATGATTAAAATAGCCCCCCATATAACAAATATTAAGTTAAATTGCGGACTTTTATAAATTTGAAGCCAGTCATAAATCGGGCTTATTGCGGATACAGACCATTTTCCATAATCATTCAAGTTGAAAATATTTTTTGACGCGGAAACATTGTCAAAGATAAAGAAAACAAGCTGTGCAACGACAAATATCAAAAGATGAATATACCAACCGTACCGTTTTTTGGCTGCTTTCGCATGCCCATTTTTAACTGCTTTCGCCATTCTGCTTTCCCCTCCTTCTTTCCCCTTTAAACTATCAAAATTCTTTTTTTCGGTAGATGATCACCGAGGTAGCGTATGAGAGAATGAATAAAAAAATGGATACCAATAAGAAACTTAAAGAAAAAATCTCCTCAGCTCCCTTCATTTCCCCTATAAACACTTTCATCAAAAAGGATATGAAAAAGAACATTACAAAGGCGAAACCTATACTCCCCATTGTAATCATATCTGATTTTTCTATTCCAAATATATATGTCAGTGGATATACTAAAGAGGCAGCACAAAACATCATTCCCATACCCCGTAATCCAATGTTAAAAAAATCATCCATAACGGTTGGTGAGATAAAAATACTTGCACAATAAAACAAAGCGAAAGTTAATAACAAACTCGTGAACACTAAAAGCAAGAATGTGATAAACTTACTTTGAATAATTTTGCTTTTTTTCAACGGAAGCGTGATTTCAAATTTATTCCAACCCGACATACTATCCTGTTTTAATACTTCAAATGCATTCATGGGTATAATTAAAAATGGTAATAATACAGCGATCTTCAACGCCGTGGGATTTCCACTTATAATAAGCGGAATGATAGCTGCTGTAGATATAAGCAATGAAAATTTAACACTTTTATCTATAGAATATAAATTATTTAAAATGAGTCCTTTCATAATTTTCTCCTTTCATTAATAATAAGGTAATATCATCAATGGAAAAATTCTTTTTATGAAATTTTGCAGGCAGCTCATTTTTATTTGAAACAAGCACATCCACATAATCTGTTTGGTTTTTATATGCAATAATGCCATTTAAACGCAAGTCATTTAACTCATGCTCTTTACATTGTATGATCGCATAGTTATTTAAAAGGTCATTCTTACTTGTTTTTAACACAATTTCACCTTTTTTTATGAAAACCAGGGTATCCGCAACCTTTTCAATATCACTGGTGATATGGGATGATAACAAAATAGCACCTTTCTGATCTCTTACAAATTTTAGCAGTGCTTCTAATACGTCTTCCCTTCCCACAGGATCTAGCCCTGATGTCGCTTCGTCTAATATTAACAATCTCGCACCATGTGAAAGAGCAACAGCGATCGAGAGCTTCATGGCCATTCCCCGAGAAAAACTATTTATTTTTTGCTTTTTAGGCAGCGAAAAAAGTTCAATATAATTAAAATATTCTTGGTTATCCCAATTATGATAAAGATAGCGAAATACTTTCGATAACTTTATCACATCCAAATTACCGGAAAAATTCATGGCATCATACACTACGCCAATGTGATTGTTGATTTCTTTTTTGGCTTCAGCTATTCTCTCTCCAAAAATTTTTATGCTTCCGCTATCGATATGTAACGTTTGCAGGATTGCCCCCATTGTGGATGTTTTCCCCGCGCCATTTTCACCAATAAATCCTGTAATGGATCCATAGGGTACGGAGAAAGATATGTTCTTTAAAGCGAAGCGGGACTTGGAGAATGACTTGCACAACCCTTCAATTTCTAAAGCATATTCCAAAGTTACCCCTCCTCCAATCACAAAAAACGCGCTATTTTTTCCAATAATCATTATAGCAACAATTCTTCATATTTTCCAGCAAGCTTTCCATCATTATTTATTGATAATGCAAAAATTGAGATTATTGTGATGATCATCTATGTTGTAGCATACAGCGGAGGTAAAATGATGATGACCGCCTGTAACCGGCCAAAAAAATGAATAAATTTTCTTCCTCTGAGAGAACGATCTCTATTCGTACCATTACCTGCCTTGCTCTTAAAAGAAACCATTTTTATTCCTGCCGATGAAAATATAAGAGCTGCCGGTGTAATCCAGCAGCCCTTTCTGTTATGACTCGCCGCGGCGGCCGGATGCGTGCATGCGTTCTTGCGGGTGCGTGTTGGTTGTGCCGTCCGCGCGTTTCGAAGCATATTCAGCTTTTGCCCGCGGTTTGCCTTCATATACATTGTCATGATGGTACGGGAAACCTTTTTCTTTATTCCGCATGTTAACGCCCTCCTTAACAAAATAACCGGTGGGGAATGGCCCCCGCACCGGTTATTTTGCGCGTTTTCAGATGTAAAATCCGATCCTTATCTTGGTACAACATCAAGTTTTTTCTTTAGCTTTTTCTTATTAAAAATCCATCCGGTGTAAGAACCGGTTATTTCCAGATCTTCATTCAATTTCACAACAGCAACAAACGGATAATGCCCGTTTTTCCGGTAGCGGAGGTCGGTAAAACGGACCTCCCAGCCGTTATCAAGTTCTTTGACCTGCCAGTTATAGACAGGGGAAAAACTTAAGAAAGCTGACAAATTTTTATCCTGCTTTGCCGCTTCAATAATTTCATTTTCCGGTACCGGAAGCCGTTTGAATTTGTCCAGAATGGTGACCGCCGACTTAAATGCGGATGCAACATAGTAGGCATCTTTCGTTCTTACGGCAATCTTCCATTGGTGAAAACGGACAGTCGGGGAAATAATGATATTTTCCGCATCCGGAATCCTGGCCAGGACGGCTTTTTTTACATCGTGACGTGCCGCGAATCTGGCGATATAATATAAAAATATGAAGATGTACATGGCCAGGAAAGTTGGCCCCGGTTGTGCCCCGAACAGCCAGGCGGCAATGCCGATCACATGGATGGTGAAAATGAACGGGTCAAATGTATTGATCACGCCGAGCGCGACCCATTTATATGAGAACGGCCGCAATGCCTGTGTCCCGTACGCATTAAAGATATCGACGAACACATGCAAAAAAACAGCCAAAAAAGACCAAAGCCATAAATGAAGCGCATCCGTTCCAGGGAAAAAGATGCTGAGCACAGCTGTAATGGCAAGCGGCCACAGCAAGACGGCGGGAACAGAATG
The DNA here is from genome assembly GCF_038007245.1 of Weizmannia sp. FSL K6-3076. NCBI lineage: Bacteria > Bacillati > Bacillota > Bacilli > Caryophanales > Bacillaceae > Heyndrickxia > Weizmannia sp. FSL K6-3076. The sequence goes on from NZ_JBBOWU010000001.1 coordinate 2,593,254, forward strand.
TGTAATGCCGCGGTGGTTGCGAATATAAACCGCATTATTTTTAAATTTAAGCAAAGTATCGATGTCTGGTGCCTGTGAACCTAAAACCGTGGCAATGAGAACGCTGTGAAAATGAACCGCATCTTGTGCGACCACAGGGTCCAACGTTGCCAAACCTCCAAGTGCAAATCCCATAACAACATGGGTTCCTGTATCCAATCTTATTCCTCCTAAAAATGGTTCTGGCTCCTTATTAAAGCGCTTATTTCTTTCATATGCCTTCATCATATGGTAAATTAAAAAGAATTGCAATAGACAGAAGCGGTCAATTCAGGATTTCCTGATTGTATTTTTCCCGTTTATAAAATGTATAGCAATCATTTGGGGGAGTTAAACATTGAAAAATTTGCCAATCGACGACTTTGATATAAAATCTTTTCAAGATGATCTGATTTCCTGGTTTGAAAGGGAACAGCGGAAACTTCCGTGGCGGGAGGACCGTGACCCGTATAAAATTTGGGTATCGGAAATCATGCTGCAACAGACAAGGGTGGACACCGTCATCCCCTATTTCCGGCGTTTTATGGAAAAATTCCCGACAATTGAAGCGCTGGCGGATGCCAGTGAAGATGAAGTGCTAAAAGCGTGGGAAGGACTCGGCTACTATTCGCGCGTCCGGAATTTGCACGCTGCTGTAAAAGAAGTGGAGGAACATTACGGCGGCACGGTTCCGGACACGCCGGAGGAGGTATCGAAGCTAAAAGGCGTAGGGCCATATACGGCCGGTGCGATTTTAAGCATTGCATACGGCCTGCCGGAACCGGCTGTGGACGGCAATGTGATGCGGGTGCTGGCAAGAATTTTATCCATATGGGAAGACATTGCAAAGCCTTCTGCAAGAAAGGTTTTTGAAGAAGTCGTCCGCAAGCTGATTTCCCGGGAGAATCCGTCTTTTTTTAATCAGGCTTTAATGGAACTCGGGGCGCTCGTTTGCACACCAAAATCGCCGTCATGCCTGCTTTGCCCGGTCCGGGAGCATTGCCGGGCGTTTAGAGAGGGAACCATTGATGAGCTGCCTGTGAAATCAAAAGGGAAAAAGCAGAAACAGATCCGGCTTCAGGCAGCCGTTTTGGAAGATGAAGACGGGCGCATTTTGATCCATAAGCGTCCGGATAAAGGGCTGCTTGCAAATATGTGGGAATTTGTACAAGTGGAAGAAAGCACCGTTTTGCCGGCAAGACAGGTGCTGAAGGACTATCTTGGAGATGTTTTTAAAATTGAAGCAGCGCTTGAAACCGAACATTTTACGGAAATACGCCATGTTTTCACCCATTTAATTTGGGATATCCGGGTATACCACGGGAAAATTTTAAATCAGGTACAGGAAACGAATGAATTAAAATGCGTGCCTCCTAGGGAGATTGAAACGTTTGCATTTCCTGTGCCCCATCAAAAAATTTGGAAAGCCTTCCGGGAACAGGTGAAAAGCGAAAAGGTGAAGGACATCAAAGGATAGGCTTCGTTTCAAAATGTCTTTCATCACCAGGATGAAAGACAAAAAGGGGCGGACCGCGGGATGAAATGTCTTTCATAACTAGGATGAAGAACAAAAGGGAACGCACCCCAAGCTGAAATGTCTTTCATAAACAGGATGAAGGACAAAAGGAGACGCACCCCAAGCTGAAATGTCCTTCATAAACGGGATGAAAGACAAAAGGGAACGAACCGCGGGATGAAATGTCCTTCATAAACGGGATGAAGGACAAAAAGGGGCGAACTGCAAGCTGAAATGTCCTTCATAAACGGGATGAAAGACAAAAGGAGGCGATCCGCGGGATGAAATGTCCTTCATAACTGGGATGAAGGACAAAAGGGAACGAACCGCGGGATGAAATGTCCTTCATAAACGGGATGAAGGACAAAAAGGGGCGAACTGCAAGCTGAAATGTCCTTCATAAACAGGATGAAGGACAAAAGGGGACGATCCGCGGGATGAAATGTCTTTCATAACAGGGATGAAGGACAAAAGGAGACGCACCCCAAGCTGAAATGTCCTTCATAAACACGATGAAGGACAAAAGGGGACGATCCGCGGGATGAAATGTCTTTCATAACAGGGATGAAGGACAAAAGGAGACGCACCCCAAGCTGAAATGTCCTTCATAAACACGATGAAGGACAAATGGAGACGATCCGCGGAATGAAATGTCTTTCATAAACAGGATGAAAGACAAAAGGAGGCGAATCCATTGTCTTTTTGAACCTCAGTAAAAGACATTTCAACATGGGACGGGCATGCTTTTGTCTTTTTGCGCCTTTGTAAAAGACATTTCAACCAGCATCGTGCACCCTTTTGTCCTTTTAAACCTCTATAAAAGACATTTCAACCGGCCACGTGCACCCTTTTGTCCTTTTGAACCTCTGTAAAAGACATTTCAACCGGCCACATGCACCCTTTTGTCCTTTTGAACCTCTGTAAAAGACATTTCAACCGGCCACATGCACCCTTTTGTCCTTTTAAACCTCTATAAAAGACATTTCGACCGGCATCGTGCACCCTTTTGTCCTTTTGTGCCCCTATAAAAAAGACATTTCGACCGGCATCGTGCACCCTTTTGTCCTTTTGAACCCTTGTAAAAGACATTTCAACCGGCAACGTGTCCCCTTTTGTCCTTTTGCGCCATTGTAAAAGACATTTCGACCGGCCACGTGTCCCCTTTTGTCCTTTTGCGCCCCTCTAAAAGACATTTCAACCAGCTTCGTGCACCCTTTTGTCCTTTTGAACCTCTGTAAAAGACATTTCAACCGGCCACATGCACCCTTTTGTCCTTTTGTGCCCCTATAAAAAAGACATTTCGACCGGCATCGTGCACCCTTTTGTCCTTTTGAACCTCTGTAAAAGACATTTCGACCGGCCACGTGTCCCCTTTTGTCCTTTTGCGCCCCTCTAAAAGACATTTCAACCAGCTTCGTGCACCCTTTTGTCCTTTTGAGCCTCTATAAAAGACATTTCAACCAGCTTCGTGCACCCTTTTGTCCTTTTGAGCCTCTATAAAAGACATTTCAACCGGCCACGTGTCCCCTTTTGTCCTTTTGAGCCTCTATAAAAGACATTTCAACCGGCCACATGCCCCCTTTTGTCCTTTTGAACCCTTGTAAAAGACATTTCAACCGGCAACGTGTCCCCTTTTGTCCTTTTGCACCTTTGTAAAAGACATTTCAACCAGCATCGTGCACCACTTTTGTCCTTTTGAGCCCTATAAAAGACATTCCGACTGGCAACGTGCACCCCTTTTGAACCCCTATAAAAAACATGTCAACCCGCGACAAATCCGTCCTAACTTTCATTCAATCCACCTGTTTTAGCATCGAAATCGGGAGGGCTTCGATCGGTTTGCCCCCGCTAACCCGGTAACCCCAGGCAAAGACGCCGTCAATATAATCAATTTTAAAATAGACGCCGGGGTCTCCTTCAATTTCATAAATTTCCCCTTTTTGAAAAGAAGCCGGGTCCAGCAAATACGACTTTGCCATCGCAATTTTCCGCTCAAGCACGGCAAACTCATTCACAATACCAAGTTGTTCGGCCTTGCGCGCTTTTTCCGTCAATTGTGCAATTTCCTGCTTTAACTCATACTCGCTCATTTCACTGTATCTTTTTTCCATCTCCATCCTCCTCTTCTCGCAAGTAGCGGTCTATTAAATCAACCGGGAACCCTTTCCGGTATAAAAACTGCTTCATTTTTTGCCTGTATGCATATCCCGAAAGTCTACCGTATTTGCGCTTTGCTTTTTCAGCGTGCTGAAGAAGGGCTTCCCACTCCGCTTCTTCATCCTTTTCAATATGAAGCGCCGCCATCGCAGCGGAAATCACTTCAGGTGGATAACCTTTTACGACAAGCCCCTGCTCCACTTTTTGCTTTAAAAGCTTCTCTGACAACCGGGCATGCTGCCTGGACAGTTTTTCCGCAAGGGCAAGGGCGTGTTCCACTTGCTGATCCGCATCAAAAATTTCAAGCGCCTTTTTCACAAGCTCTGGTGCAATGCCTTTTTGCTGGAGTTCCCTTCTAATGACAACAGGCCCTTTATGTGTTGTATTCATTTGTGTTCGTACAAAACTTGCGGCAAATTCCGCATCATCCAAATACTGCAATTCATAAAGCTTTGATATGACACTCCGGATGACTTCCGGCGCAAATTCCTTTTTTATCAAATCATCACGTACTTCTTTTTCCGACCGCATCCGGTAGGAAAGAAAATGGATAGCGGTGTTGACGCCTTTCCGGATATCATCTTCGGCAAGGATCGCTTCAATATCAAGCTCATCCAATTCCTTCCCTTTTAAAAGCTGGTACCGTGCCAGCACTTCTTCATCAACACTGAACCGGTACTGTCCATCAAGAAAAATATTGTAACGTTCTTTATTGTTTTTTTGAACTGAGATTTTTGTAATGACCGGCACATGCATACCTCCCTTGTCTATTTTACCATTGAAAGTGTAGAAAGCGATATGACCGGGAACAATAATCCAAAAAGGAGGTTTTACGAATGCCGAAAGATAAAAAAGTTCAGACGAAAAGCACATTAAGAAGCATGCAGGAAGTGACTTACCAGCGTGAATTTAAAAAAGCCGACCGGGCCGGAGGATACACGGACAGCGGACGCAAATAATTACCTGTTTAAGAAGAACTTACGCTAGTGGGAATGGCAATATCTGCATACTTTTGGCACAAATAATTACCTGTTTAAGAAAAACCTTTTACGCAAAAAGTAGTTTTGCGGGGGCAACCGCAAACTGCTTGAAAGGGGTTTTTTAAATGGGCCGCGGACATCAGCATAAAACACGCGATAAAAATAAAGCAACATTGCCGCAAGTACCGAAGAACATGAAAATAGACGGGAAAGACATTGAATATTCGAGGGAACTCGCAGATGGGGAAGATTTGGAAGCACAAGCCCGTTCCGACGCTGCGGCAAAAAGAGCGAAAAACAGTCGGTAAAATAAAACGGGAGGCCTTTCCATGAGGCTCCCGTTTTTTGTGGATGATGTGCATAAACCTTTCAATACCTTTATTCCCAATATGATTTGATGTGCATAAATTTGTGCACATTTTTTGTGTATAAAATGTGGATATTGTGGATAACCAGAAAAATCCCTTTTCTTTACCAGTTCAAGATGTGTATAACCCTGTGGAAACTCAACTGGAGCACGGACGACCGTGTGCGTAAACCGTTTCGGCGCGTGCGTACAGGCATTTTTACAGCTGGTTTGGTGCTGCTTGTTGCTTTGCGCTTTCCACAAGCGCGCGGATTTTTTCCGTTTCCCCGTGCTGGAAGAGCTCGATGATTTTGCTCCCGGCCACCACGCCGCTGCAGTAACGGGTTAAACGGCGGACCTGCTCCGGGCTGGAAACGCCAAAGCCGGCAAGAACAGGCACCCGGCTGATGCTTGATAAGAAATCCAGGTAATCCTCGATATTGTCGTGAAAATTTGTACGGGTGCCGGTTGTACCGGTGACCGTGACAGCATACAGAAACCCATCTGAACGGGAGGCGATTTCCTCAAGCCGGTCTTTCGGGCTTGTAATGGCAGCCAGCCGGATGAGCGCCAGGCCGCATTTTGCCAGTTCTCCGGCAATTTCCTCTTCTTCCTCGATGGGCAAATCTGGAATAATCAGTCCGTCAACACCGGCATTCGCGCAGTCTGCTGCAAATTTTTCCAGCCCGTAGGCAAAAACCGGGTTGAAATACGTCATGAGAATAATCGGAACTTGCCTTGGATGGGCTTTTAAATGGTCCAGCACTTTTTTCATTGTCGTACCTGCCTTAAAAGCGCGGAGTCCTGCCGCCTGGATGACCGGGCCGTCTGCGACCGGGTCGGAAAACGGAATGCCAAGTTCAATTGCCGTTGCCCCGCAAGCTTCTAAAAACGCAAGCCTTTTCTCCGTCTCTTCCATTCCGCCGTCCCCTGCCATAATATAAGGGACAAACGCTTGATCACCGCGTGCAAGAACCGTTTCAAACTGTCCTTCCAATTTTTGTTTACCCATTGTTTTCCCCTCCAAACAAGCGGCTGACCGCTCCTTCATCTTTGTCCCTGCGCTCCAAGAGGCTAGCAGCAATCGTTTTTGCCGATTGCAGCGCAAAACTGCTACCATGTGTGCTTTCCAGGGCCGGAATTTCACCTATTCCAAACAAGCGGCTGACCGCTCCTCCATCTTTGTCCCCGTGCCCCAAGAGGCTAGCAGCAATCGTTTTTGCCGATTGCAGCGCAAAACTGTTGCCATGTGTACTTTCCAGTGCCGAAATTTCACCCATTGTTTTCCCCTCCAAGCAAGTGGCTGACTGCTTCTACATCTTTGTCTCCACGTCCTGACAGGCAAACGGCGATCGTTTCGTCTTTTCCCATTGTTTTTGCCAGTTTCAGCGCAAAACTGATGGCATGTGCGCTTTCCAGTGCCGGGATAATGCCTTCTGTCCTCGAAAGCAGCCGGAATGCATCCAACGCTTCTTCATCGTTCACGGACGTATACGTAACCCGGCCCGTTTCTTTTAAATAGCTGTGTTCCGGCCCGACTCCTGGATAATCAAGCCCGGCCGATACCGAATAAGCTTCCTGGATTTGCCCGTCGTCATTTTGCAGCAGATATGTTTTCATGCCGTGAAGCACGCCGAGTTTGCCGTCGCTTAAAGACGCCGCGTGCTTTCCTGTTCCAAGGCCGGCGCCGCCCGCTTCCACGCCGAACAATTTTACGGACTTATCTTCCACAAACGGATAAAACATGCCGATCGAATTGCTGCCGCCGCCGACACAGGCGACAACTGCATCGGGAAGTTTGCCTGTCTGTTCTACAATCTGTTTTTTCGTTTCTTTCCCAATCACACTTTGGAAATCGCGGACAATTTGCGGAAACGGATGCGGGCCGACTGCTGAACCCATAATATAGTGCGTGTCTTCCACATGGGCAACCCAGTAGCGGAGTGCCTCATTGACCGCATCCTTCAATGTGCCGCTGCCCTGCGCCACACTTTTGACCTTTGCGCCGAGCAATTCCATTCTGAATACATTGAGCTTTTGCCGGCGGATATCTTCTTCCCCCATAAAAATCATGCATTCAAGGCCGAGCAGCGCGCACACAGTTGCAGTTGCCACCCCGTGCTGGCCGGCGCCCGTTTCGGCAACGACTTTCTTTTTTCCCATTCTAAGCGTAAGCAGCGCCTGGCCGACTGTGTTGTTGATTTTATGTGCCCCCGTATGATTCAAATCTTCGCGTTTCAGGAAAATTTTCGGGCCGCCGCCAAGCTTTGTTAAGTTTTCTGCAAAATAAAGCGGGGTTTCACGACCGACATATTGCTTCAGCAGTTTCTCCAATTCCGCATGAAAAGCCGGATCGTTCATGGCTTCATGATAAGCTTGCTCGAGTTCTTTAACAGCTGGCATCAAGGTTTCCGGGACGAATCTCCCCCCGAAAGTCCCGAAACGGCCGTTTGTATCAGGCAGTTTGTATGTTTGCATTATCGTCACGCTCCTCTAATTTTTGAAATGCTTTTCTTGCTGCTTGCACAAAGGTTTTGATTTTATCCGGGTCTTTTTCCCCGTTTGTCTCCACCCCGCTTGAAACGTCGACGATATGCGGCCGGGCGGAAAGAATCGCGGCTTCGACATTTTCCGGTGTGAGCCCGCCGGCAAGCACCACCGCCCGCTCATCCGATAGCGCCTTTGCCAATTCCCAGTCAAACGCCTTTCCGTTACCGCCGCGATATTTTCCGCCGGCGCTGTCCAAAAGCACCAGATCGCACCGGTAATCGTGTATCGCTTCGAGATCAGCATCTGTCCTTACCGGGAAAGCCTTGATTACCGGATAAGGGATTTGCGCGACGTCTTCTGCTGTTTCATCACCGTGCAGCTGCAGGTAATCGAGCCCGGCCCGCTCTGCAATTTCCGCCATTTTTTCAGGCGATTCATTGACGAATACGCCCACTTTTTCGATAGAATCCGGCAACGCTTCTGCAATCTGTGCTGCTTTTTCCGGTGTAATCTTCCGTTTGCTTTCGGCAAATACAAAGCCGATCATGTCCGCCCCTGCAGAGACAGCCGCTCGGGCCGCTTCAAGCGTGCGAATGCCGCAAACCTTGACTTTCCGTTTCTCCGGGAGACCGGTCAGTCTTTTTATTGCCGTTTCCGGGTCGTTTGCACGCATCAGCGTTTCCCCGACTAAAATCCCTTTTGCCCCGGCATGTTCAGCGCGAACGACATCTTTCCGGGTGCGGATGCCGCTTTCACTAATCACAAGCACATCCGGATTTGAGATTTTTGGCGCGAGCTTTTTGGCAACGCCGAGATCAACGTCAAACGTCTTTAAATTGCGGTTGTTGATGCCGATAATCCGGGCCCCTGTTTCCACAGCGGTTTCCAGTTCCGCTTCATTGTGCACTTCAAGCAGCACTTCAAGGCCGGCGCCCCGGGCATAATCGTACAGCTGACGGAGCCTTTCGGGGGAAAGAGCCGCTGCGATCAGGAGAATTACGCTTGCACCATATGCTTTTGCCCGGTCGATCTGAATTTCGTCGATGATAAAATCTTTGCAGAGAACCGGAAGCCGGACTGCATCGCTTACGGCTTTCAAATCTTCCACCGATCCTTTAAAAAAGATTTCATCCGTTAAAACGGAAATGGCGCCGGCGCCTGCTTTTTCGTAGGCAAGCGCCTGCCGGATGGGATCCACGCCCGTTCGGATATCCCCTTTTGATGGGGAGGCCCGTTTGATTTCAGCAATGATGCTTGTTTTTTCGGCCTGCATAAATGTTTCATAAAGAGAAGGGGCTTTGCGCGCGTTTGGGGCAAAAGCCTTTCCTGCAGCTTTGATACGGGCCACTTCTTTTTCTTTTTCGGCTAAAATCTTTTCTAAAAATGCCATTTAAATCGCCTCCTGCGTGAGTTTCCGGCTCGCTTCAATGAGCGCGTGCAGTTTTTCAAGTGCCGCGCCCGATTCGATTGCCTGCTCCGCAATCCGGATCCCTTCTTTTACCGTCTCTGCCCGCCCTGCAGCAAAGAGCGCAAGCCCGGCATTGAAGAGCACCGTATCACGATAAGCACCTTTTTCTCCCTTCAATACTGACAGCAAAATATCGCTGTTTTTTTGTGCATCGCCGCCGCGGATCGCTTCAAGCGGGTAATACGGCAAACCGACTTCTTCCGGCGTCAGCGTAAACGTGGTAATTTTCCCGCCGTCGAGCAGCGCAAAATGGTTTTCCCCCGATAAAGATGCTTCATCAAGATAGCCGGCGCCATTGACAACGAGCGCGCGTTTTCTGCCAAGGCGGCCGAGTACTTCTGCCATCGTCCTGAGCATATCGCGCCGGTAAAGCCCAAGCAGTTGTGTTTCCAGGTTCATCGGGTTTGTGAGCGGGCCGATCAGGTTAAAAATCGTCGGGATCCGCAAATCTTTCCGGATTTTCATCATTTTTCCGAGGGCCGGATGGACATTCGGGGCAAACAGGAAGACGATGCCGATTTCTCTCAGCAAGCCTTCAATTTCTTCCGCCGGGAAAGACAAGGAAATCCCGAGTTTTTCAAGGACATCGGCGCTTCCGGTCTGGCTTGAGACGCTGCGGTTGCCATGTTTGGCGACCTTCACGCCGCTTGCCGCCAGCACAAACGCGGAGGTCGAGCTAATATTAAAACTGTGGCTGCCGTCCCCGCCCGTCCCGCAGTTGTCCATCAGTCCGGGAACGCTGCACGGAACCGGCACGGCTTTTTCACGGATCACTTCGACCAGCCCGGCAATTTCTTCCGCCGTTTCGCCTTTGCATTTCAAGACGGCCAAAAATGCGCCCATCTCCCCTTCTGTCACTTCATCTGAAAACAGTGCGCGGGATGCTTCCCGCATTTCTTCAAACGTCAGCCCTTCTTGTGCCAAAATTTTTTCAAGATACGGTTTCAACTTTCTCATCCTTTCTGATTTCGCGTAAAAAATTTTCAAGCATCTGTTTGCCGGTTTCCGTCCCGATCGACTCGGGATGAAACTGGACGCCGAAGCATGGGGCGGATTGATGTTGAATGGCCATGATTTCGCCGTCATCAAGAGATTCGGCAACCACTTCCAGGACTTCCGGGATCTTTGTCCGGTCCATGACAAGCGAGTGGTAGCGCATCACTTCGACCGGATCCGGCAGGCCGCTGAAAATTCCTTTCCCCTCATGGCGCACAAGCGAAGTTTTGCCATGCTTGATTTCTTTTGCTTTTGTGATCCCTCCCCCGAATGCCGCGGCGATTGCCTGATGGCCGAGGCAGACGCCGAGCAGCGGGATTTGCCGGTAAAATGTTTTAACGACTTCAATGGAAATGCCGGCATTTTCCGGCACCCCGGGCCCCGGCGAGAGGACAATCGCTTCCGGCTTGAGCCTTCTGATTTCATCCACGGTGATCCGGTCATTGCGGAACACCTTTACTTCCTCCCCAAGTTCGCATAAATACTGATACAAGTTGTAAGTAAAAGAGTCATAGTTATCGAGCAATAAAATCATGTGTCTGTACCTCCAGAATCGATCTCGCCTTGTTGAGCGTTTCTTCATATTCTTTTTCCGGATCGGAATCGTAGACAATGCCTGCGCCCGACTGCAAATAAGCGGTGTTGTCTTTAATCAGGAGCGAGCGGATGGCGAGCGCAAAGTCAATGTCGCCGTTCAGGTTGATATAGCCGACCGCTCCCGCGTACATGCCGCGCTTCAAGCTTTCCAGACTGTTGATGATTTGCATCGCGCGGATTTTCGGCGCACCTGATACCGTGCCGGCCGGGAGACAGGAGATGAGCGCGTCAATTCCGCTAAAACCGTCCCGCAATTTTCCTCGTACTTCCGAAACGATGTGCATCACATGCTGGAACCGCTCGACTTCCATATATTTTTGCACCCGGATGCTTCCGGGCTCGCACACCCGGCCGAGGTCGTTCCGGCTCAAATCAACGAGCATTTTATGTTCGGCAAGTTCTTTTTCATCGTGTAAAAGCTCGTTTTCAAGGCGCTCATCTTCTTCTAAGGCATTGGCGCGCGGGCGCGTTCCCGCAATCGGGTTCGTATATACCACACGCCCCTTCGTTTTGATCAGGCTTTCCGGCGATGCCCCGAGGACGACATAGCCGCCGAAGTCGAGATAAAACATATACGGGGACGGGTTCGCTTTCCTTAACTTCCGGTAAAAATAGAACGGGTCGTGTGAGAGCGTCCCTTTCATGCGCTGTGAGAGGACAACCTGGAAAATGTCCCCGTTTTCGATATGCTGTTTTGCGGTTTCGACCATCTTCATAAATGCCTGCTTTTGAATGGCCGGGGCAAAATCAACCGGGCCATAGTCGACAAATGGTTCTGCGCTCGTCTGCTGGCGAATCGCTTTTTCCATTGCCGCAAGATTTTTTTCTATTGCTTCTCCGTCTTCCCCGGTTGAAACAAGGTAGACGGTCTGGCTTTTATGGTCGTAAACAGCTATGTTTTGGTACAGCATCAAATGCAGATCCGGAATTCCTGTTTCATCTTCCGGCACATGGCCGATCTCTTCATACTGGCGGATGGCGTCATAGCCGATATAGCCGACCGCCCCGCCGTAAAACGGAAAAGGAAGCTGAATGCCAAGGCGCGGCAACAGATCTTTGACAAGATCGAGCGGCTTTCCTTTTTTTATTTCGCGCCTCCCCGTCACCCGGTCAATCACTTCCAGCTCATCATCCCGCCCGATGAACGCTTTTACCGGATCAGCCCCGATAAAAGAAAACCGGCCGTTGCTGTCATTTGGCAGCGAACTTTCGAACAAAAACTTGCATTTTCCTCTCAGCCTCGTAAAAATCATGACCGGCGTTAACACATCGCCGTTTAGCTTAACCATTTTGTATTGCATCCGTCCGCTCTCCTTTTTTATTGAAATGGCCACAAGCAAGTGGTTTTTCGCGCTCCGGCTGTATATCCTTCGCTTAACAGGCGGGTTCCGATTACAGATCCCGGTTCCCGGCTAAATAAAAAACGTCCTCTGCCCGCAGCTGTATGCTGCAGGACAGAGGACGTTTTCCAACGCGGTGCCACCTCTCTTGAAAGGATTTAAAACCTTTCCACTCATTCAGGTACGGAGCAAACCACTCTTTATACCCTATCCCTGTAACGGGGGAAGCCGTGTTTCCCTACTCACCGTTCAGGAAACCTCTCGTAAGCCCATTCTGCAAAGGCGGATCGTGCCGGACTCCCACCCGCGCCGGCTCTCTGGAACGCTTGCCATTTGCATACTCTTCTTACTCAGCGATTTTCTTTTATGGAATTTTTTAACGGAACGCAAAAAGGGTTCCCAATCCATGTAAAGGACGGGGAACCCGCGGTGCCACCTTTATTGGCTTGATCAGCCCGGCTTTGACGGTATCAGGGAAAAACCGTAATACCTGCCTTTTGTAACGATAAGGCATTCGCCAAAGTCTACTCCGGAATCGTTTCGGTTTGGAAGCTCGGAAGCCCATTCGCCTGCACGTCATCACCGGTTCGCACCACCCACCGGCTCTCTTCGGAATCCACACAGGTTACTCTTCTTCTTCATCGCCTGAAAAATGTTTCATTGATTGATTATTATCTTAATGCTGAAAATAAGAATTGTCAACCTTCATTTCAAAAATTTTTTTATTTTTTTCAGCCCATTTTTCCAAGTAACATTTGGCGGACAAACCTTGTCTTCCTTGTGAAAAAGTGACTTGGCCTACCCGGGAAAAAATACGCGAAAGGGCACGCATGGCCACTTCGTTCGAAGAAGGGGTCCGGTTAGGACATTTTACTTTGCACATTCATCATTGTTTAGACCACTGTATTCTTCCAATCAACATCCTAACGCAAAATATCGATCAAGTTCTTATTGGCTGCATTTTTAGCCGGCAATATGCCAAATAGAATGCCGACAAAGGTAGAGACGCAAAAAGCGAGTAAAAAGCTTCCTACACCGATCACGGCACGGAAAGGTAAGAAGAGCGAAATGAGCCACGCGAGTCCACCACCTATCCCAAAACCAATCAAGCCGCCTATTCCCGTCAACAACACCGCTTCCAAAAGGAACTGGAATAGGATATTCTTTGGGGTTGCGCCGATAGCGAGACGAATGCCAATTTCCCGGGTACGTTCAGAGACAGAAATATACATCATGTTCATTACCCCAATCCCAGCAATAAACAGCGAAATCCCGGCAATTGCGCTAATGAAGTAGGTTAAACTGTTAATGACTGATCCAATGCCTTTCAAGATTTGCCCCATTTCTATATGCTCATAGCTCCCCTGCAAATGATGGCTGCCCTGCTTGTTGAGCAGGCTGACGATTTTTTTTGTTTGTTTACTGACGTTTTCCCCGCGATTGAAGACCAGTTTTAATTTATTTCCCACGTTGCTGATATTACTTTTCTTATAAACCTTTTTGGGAATCATTATATCATGAAAATCATCGGCATTTTCAAAGACTCCGATAACATGGTAGCTAATCCCATTCACGATGACAGCCGTATCTAAGGCACGATTGGGTTGAATATAAATAGAAGCCGCCAATTTTTTTGAAATTAAAGCAACAGGATCAGCGAATGTGATATTATTTTGAGAGATATTATGGCCAGCAGAAATCTCTTGTTCCGAAGAAGAACGTTTAAGAAGCTTTACTGTTACGTTTTGTTCGCTACCATTTAGCGAAGCCTGGACATCGACTGTCCCATTGTCATCGTTAATAATATGAGCCTCTGCCAGTCCGAAGCTTGCCCCGGCGGAATTTAATAACGATAGATCCGACTCATTAAAACCAGATTCGGCCGCGTTCAAATCGTCAGCATAATATTCCACGACAGTTGACTGCTTGCCCGAATTGGACGCCTGTAAATTTTTAAGAGTTGCTTTCTCAACGCCTTTACCTAAGGAAATAATCGTAATCACCGAGGCAATGCCGATAACGATGCCCAACATTGTTAAAATACTTCGCCTTCGATTCGCCAAAAGCGAACGTATTGCAGTAAAAAACAGTTCGGCTGCCCTCATTTGCTGACGCTCCTATCGCTTTCAATCCGGCCATCCATAATTTGAATCATACGTTGGCTCTGGCTGGCAACTTGGTAATCGTGCGTAACCATAATAATGGTGGATCGTAATTTTTGATTTAAGTCAAGGAACAGTTTTAAAATCTCTTGCGAAGTATGCCTGTCAAGTGCGCCTGTGGGCTCATCGGCCAGTAAGAAACTTGGCTTGGATATAAGGGCGCGGGCAATGGCAACACGCTGTTGCTGGCCGCCCGACAGCTGGGACGGCAACTTTTTAGCAATTCCTTTTAAATGCACACTTTGCAATACATTATTCACTCGTTCGCCGATGTCCTTTCGGCGGTATCCGGCATAAAGCAACGGTAAACCAACATTCTCAGCAACCGTTAAATTCGCAATCAGTTTAAAATTTTGGAAAACGAAGCCCACGTTTTGATTTCGCAACTTTGCATAGTCTTTTGATGACTTGCCAATTACCGAATTCCTCTTAAACAAGTATTCACCCTCAAATTGATTATCAAGAAAGCCAATGATATTAATGAGCGTTGATTTGCCCGAACCCGACGGCCCCATAATTGCCACGAACTCTCCTTGATTAATTTCCAAAGAAATATCCTTCAGCACATGAATTTTTTCATCTCCTTGTTGATAATACTTGTTGAGCCGTTCTAATCGAATCAATCAGTTCACCTTCGCTCCATCTTTTAGTCGTTTGTCCGGATCAGCCACAATACGATCGCCGGGGTGCAATCCGCTTTTGAGGGTGTAGAAACCGTTCTGTTTCTCTACTGCCACAGTGCGAAAACGTGCTTTTCCATTTACGACTAAATAAACGGCCGTTTGACCATTCTTTTTTATAATGGCTTTGCTCGGAAGCTTTATTTGCTTTTGTGGTATTGTGATTTGCACGCTTTGGCCTGCCATAAAGCGGCGATCCACATCGACCGTGAAGTCATACATTGAAAAGCCTTTCTTAGTAGCGGTTTTTGAGGGTATTTTGGAAATAAACTGAATGGTTGTGGTCTGCCTCTTCCCGTTTGCCAAGGCCTTAATAACCACTTTACTCCCTACACGCAACTTGTCATAGTCATATTCGGAAACACTCGACTGGACCTCTAAAGCATCCGAGCTGATGCTGTATTGCGATTGGCCGCTATTATTAGTGGACATACTCATCACACCATCAAACGGTGCTTTTAATCTGCCCTCCACTCTATTCTCCAGCTGATTTAATTGATCCTGTTGATTTTGCAAACCAGCTTCTGTATCTCGATAGGTATTCTGATCTCTTGCAATTTCAAGATTTAGCTCCTCTTTATTCTCTTCTTGGTGTACTGCTGATAATTTCTTTTTAAGATAAGCAATGTTTTGTTTTTGAACCGCTAAGTCGCGCTGCATTTTTAAAATACTCTGTTTCACCTCAGTAATCTTCTCTATGATTTCGATATTATGGGTTGTTAAGAGAACATCCCCTTTTTTCACTTCATCACCGTTCCGTACATTTACTTTTTGTACTGTACCATCCGGTATTTGCAAATTTTGTGTCTGCTTTGCTGAAACCTTCCCTGTTTCAACTAACGCCGGAGTATATTTGACCACATATTGCTCGTAATGGGGTTCGCTTTTTAAACTTGCATTCGTCCTTAAAACAATTACCAAGCACAGCACTCCAAAAAGGGCGGCAATAATAATCAAAGCAATAATGAGATTTTTCTTCCCGTTAGCTGTCTCTTCATTCATAATAAAACCTCGTTCATAAATATGTTTTTATTTCTTGTTAATAAATGTGGCTTAAAACGCAACTATGGAAATCTACTTTTTAAAATCGATAACGGCAATGACGGCTGTTATTAACGATATGCAAAGTGCGAGGAAACCAAAAATAACTGCCACCATATTTAGGGCTTGCTGAACGAATCAAATTTGGTCAGATACAAGCCAAATTCCGATTATCAAAATATAAAATAGTGTTGTGTAAAAATTTCAAAAAAAGAACCCTGAGCTTGCGCTCCAGATTCAGTATGAGGAATTGAAGGGCTACTACTGTTTCGCTGGTCTCCTGAAGGCGTGCTCGAATAAGGCCCAGCCCATACTTGCGCTTGCCTTCGCCAAATTTGCCTTCAACGGCATTACGTTCAGAGGCATCCTGCCTTGCGACGCGTTCCAAGGTTTTGTCTTCCGTTCTGGATGGGCGTCCTAACCTTGGCCCACTCAGACGAATGCCAAGAGATTTGCAGTATGCCAGATTATTACGGTTTCGGTAAATTTTATCTGCCAAGATCGCTTCCGGATAAAATCCGAACCGGTTGTAGTAGTTTTCAACAGATTCCTTGAGAGTGGTCCCTTCATTGTAATTTTCCCAGTCGAGGTGCTCAATCAAGGCATAACCATCTACGACACTGATGGCGACTTTTGAACCGAACTCCACGTTCGCTTTTGCCTTGCCGCGCACAATTGGACGGACATGTGGCTGGGAAATGCTTACAATCCGGTGGTCAACCCGGTGTGTTTTCTTTTTGTACATTTCTGCCTGTTGGCGGTAAAGTTCATGAATCACGAGAAGTTGCCTGTATTCATCTTTGCTTAAAAGAGACAGAGAGCTTTGGGAAACAAGATTTTTAATGATCTCCAGATCTCGTTTCACATATCCGAGCTGTTTGCCTACAGCTTTCCGGATTTTCCGGGCGCCAGCTTTACGTTGCTTAGCGACAGAAAGATAGTCCTTGCGGGCTCTTTTTCTGTAGGTCCGTGGCTTACGTAATTTCCCTTTGTGTGGTTCATGCAGGACATCAATGATATGTTCCAATTTCTCACGGGCTTCGTTCAACAACCCGAGGTCTGTAGGGTAAGCAATATCAGCCGGTGCACAGGTTGCGTCCAAAATGAGCTTTCCTCTGTTCTTCGTTTTGGGAGAAGCCGATTCAGTTGAATGCTTTTCTGAATCGGAACCGGAAGGCTGAAGATCGCCACGATCATGATCATGATCATTACGATCTTCATCATCATGATCGTCATCGTCGTGATCCTGATCATCATTGTTGTCGTTTTCCTTAGATGCTTCTTCCAATTGGCGTTTTTGTTCTTCCAGAACGATCCATTCATTCAGTTCGTTGATGATATTTGCGCCCAAACGTTTTCTAAAACGAGTCATCAGAGAATGGTCGAATGGGGCTTTTTCCTGGAATTCAGGCAAGCCGATAAAATACTGAAGATACGGGTTTTCTGTGATCTGTTCGACTGTTTCCCGGTCAGACAGCCCAAGCCGTTCTTTGATATAAAGAGCCCCAAGAGCGATTCTGACAGAATAAGCCTTTTCGCCTTTGAATTTCTTCTTGAAGGACTTGGCATACTTTTCTTCGGCCATCCACCAAGGAATCATTTCAGCAAGACGGACCCAGCGATTTTCTTTATTTAATTTCCCACCGAATGGTAGAAAAAAATCATCTACAAAAGTTAATTGATGTTCGGTCTTTTTGTACATCGTAACAGCCTCCAAGTGCAAGGTTTTTTACGTGTTTCCTTTGAAATCCTTACACTTTATATTCGACAAAAGTAGCCAAAATCCTTGTCAAATCTGGAATTTTTGCTTATTCAGCAAGCCCTAAATTACTATTTTACTTTCGTAATCTGGGATAATTATAATCCTTGAAGTTGAGAAACAGCTACTCCTGCAATTTTTAATAAATAGAAACACACACAATATACAATTAATACTCGTTGAGACAGTTGTGTATATTGTTTCAGTAGCTTGTATAGCACATATATGGATATATATATTAATGGATTTAAAAATAAATACAAAGGGTTATTTAAAAGTATTATTTTAGTGGGATTATTATTTAAAAAATTAAAAATAGATAACGGTATATTAATTAAATAAATGATTATATTAGCTGCACTTAAAATATAAATAAACGTTTTTTTTGTAGCATTAGCATCGAAAATTATACCGAAAAAGTACGCTATTAAGCTAGAAATAAGAATACTTATGGTAATTGCTAGAAGGTTTAGTAATAATACTATTATTAATATTGTTAAAACAGGTAGCCCTGATAAATTTTCACTTGAGGAAGTCAACAAGTTATTTAAGTATTTAAAGATACTTATCTGAAAAAGAGAGACTAAGGATAAAATAATTAAAAAATTGAACAAGATTGTCTTTGTTTTAATGGAATTGTTTTTCATTATTGTAACACCCTCTTATAGATTTTTAATATATATATCCTTAATATATAAATGCAATAACTGTAATTATTAATATTACAGGTATCAAATAGGCGAAAATTTTTAATGCTTTATTGCTAAGTGAGTCAGCTAATTGAATACACGTTATACCTATAGAGATTGTTATTAGTATTAGTCCTATAGAAGAGAAACCTGTAAAAAAAACAAGGATTAAACCTAATAAAAATAAAATTGTTTCTGTGAAACTCAAAATTTTCTTATTCATTATGAACCTCCTGTAATATGTTAAGGTGTGATATAGATTTCTATAATAGAAGAGGTTATTGTTAGAAAGATGACTACTATTAGTAAAACAAAAATGTCTTTTACCATAGTTACAAATTCTTCACTGAATTTCTTTTCTGAAAATAATATCCTGATAAGAAGTTGCATACTCTTTAATCCAATAACTCCACTCGCTATTATAGCTGGTATCTCAAATATTCCATGTGGAAGAATCTTGATTATAATTTCCAATATACTCGTACCACTAGAAAGTTTCTCACTGACTGTAAGTCCTATAAATACACCATTTGATATTAATAAGATTATGGAAATGATACCGAAAGAAAAAAAACCTATAGCTATGTTACCCATAGCAGATATATTATTAGTAAATAATTTTATTGCGCTATCAGGTATATAGACTTCTTGAGTAGTTATGTCAGATTGTTTAAGATTAAATAAGAACCCTAAAATTAAACCTAAAATTAAGCATAAAAGAGAAATTAGAAAGAGAAACGAATCCTTTTGAGAACTAGTAATTAATTTCTTTATTAACCTCATTTATATAAATATCCTTTATTTTGATTTCTAATTCTTTGATACTAAAATCTTTAACATTAAATTCTGTAACCAATATGCCCTCATGCAATATACCTATTTTATGACAAATATTGTGTGCTAGCTCTAACATATGTGTAGTAAGAATTACTGTTTTTCCCTCGGAACAAAGATTTTTCAAATGGTCTTTAATAATATTAGAACTTATCATATCGACACCAGTAAGTGGCTCATCTAATAAAAGAATGTCTGGATGGGAGATAAGAGCAGCAGCTATTGATATTTTTTGTTTCATTCCATTAGAGTAGTTAGATATCAATTGATCTTTTGAGTGAAATAAATTAAAGTCATGAAGTAATTTGCTTATCATAGTAGTACTTTGTTCTTTCGATAATCCTAAGATGCTTGCTGCAAAATAAAGATATTCTTCCCCTGTTAGATAGTTATATAACGCCGTGGTATCTGGAACGAATCCAATCTTAGAATTCCCCGAAGAGGATTCATTATTATTACTAATCTTTATATATCCTTCTGATGGCTTTGTCATCCCTGAAATAATCTTTAACAATGTCGTTTTTCCTACTCCATTAGTTCCAACAATCCCATATATAGTACCGTTATTTATTCTAAAAGAGATATTTTGCAGTACTTTCTTTTTCCCAAAGTTTTTTTTAATATTTATAGCTTCAATCATTGTTAAAAACAATCTCCTTTAAATCAAATTTCAACAAGTATAATTTGGTGATTTTATACACTAAGAATGTAATGAAAATTAAAATTATTGTTATAGATATAGCCATTGGTTCAAATGATGTTTTAAAATGCTCTTCCGTAAAATAGATGCTTATAGGAATAAAGGAATATACAATTATAAGAATTGTGTTAAGTGTATCATTATAAAAAGCTGCTTTCTTAGAATCACCTATCTCATAAAAATGCTCCCAATTTTTCTTAGGAAACAAAGCTGTAGTAGCAATTTGAACTATACCGCACAGTATTCCAAACGTATAGGAAATGCATATAATTAATAGTATGCGATAGGGATTAACATCTATTAAAAATATGGATAAGATGATCATTAATAAGGTAACAGTAAGAACAAATATATGGTATATTTTTAATTTTTCACTCACTATTTCCCACAGTGTAACTTTACGATTAATGAATAGTTGCATATTTTTAGTCTCATGATCTACAGCAAGTAAAATCCTGAGGGAATCCCCGACTATTTGATATATATATATAGAAAATAAAATAGTAATTGAAACGAAATATAAAGCTGATGAAGACGACAAAAATATTTTAATAAGAGGAATAGATATTCCAGAGATTAATGCTAAAACAGCAAATGTCCTCCCTAGATGTTCACACCACCATTCATTAAGCCTTGTAAGATAGATATAATCTTTCACAAAGAAAGGGTATCTGTTTTTAACAAATGGACTTCTTTTATAATTAGGTTTGAAACTAGCTTTATTGTTCATGTAAGGCAGTAAATCTATTTTGTGTAGAGTGTAGTACCATACGGTTAACATTAATAAGTTTGATATTAATCCTAATATTAAGATTGATATTAAAGGTAATATAAAATTTTCATTTATTTTTAAATGGTGGTTTAAATTATATGTGTGGAAAAAAGATCCCTCAACGATAACTTGGAATTTAACTAGTGATTCTTCTTGCTTTAATATTTTACTTAATAAAGTAAATGGTAATAGAAAAAGAAAAATACATGAGAAGATATACAATACAAAATTTAGTATATTGCTTACGATTAAAGATTGAAACAATTTCGAAAATAGAAAAATAAAAAAGCTAAATAAAAAATTTATAAATAGACTAATTAAGAAGTATATAAAAGTGGCTATAACTAATGCAAATATCCCAGCAGGTTCATAGCTTTTTAAAATACCTAAATAAAACGGGAAAAATAATAAAATCCAATAGAATAGGGTACTCTTAACGCTTGTTTCTAAAAATCTTGATAGCAACCTTAATATTCTAAATTCCTTGCTCTGAAAAAGCGTTTTGTTTGTATCTAATAAAAAATAAACTTTATTATTATTGTAAAAGGACAAGGCTTGGAACATTATATTTGCAATTAATAATAATAAAGAAAACGAGAACACATTGGTTTTATTAAAGTTGTCTTTGAAGTAGAAAGACAATATAAAAATTAAAGAAAATAGTATGACAGCCAACATTATAAACCAAAATTTTAATCGTTTTAACGAAACACTTAGTCCCCAATCATCGAATAATTTTCTTATATTTGATTTTCTTTCGTAAAAATAGATACTATAAATTTTTTTCCAGTTATTAAGTTTTAAAATAAACATAGTTTCAACTCACTTTATTTTTTATTACAGTAAATCTATCTAGATTTTATTTAAGTTATTTAATTAATGTAAAACCATACTTTTAAGTGCGAGAAAATTACAATAGCTCATAATTAGCTTCAGTATTTGTAGTGTTGTACTACAAATACTGAAACTGGGCTTAAGGGATCATGTGTTTAATTTGTAATTAATCTTACCAGTTAGGGGGGTAAATAAGATTAGATTACCAAGCTTTAGCTACATCTTTACCTTTTTTCTTAATCATTGCTTTAGCTGCAAAAAGCGCTGCTGAAACGCCTACTCCTGCTCCTGATGCACCAAAGATAATTCCTATAACTGCCCAAACTGTAGAACCACCTGACAACAGGTCAATAGCTAAGCCAGCAGTAGATAATTTAATACCTAATTTAGCTGCAAGATGAGCCCCAACATTTGAAATTTCAACTGAGCTTACACCAAGCTGAGTTGAAGTTACTACTAAAGATAATAAAAACATACTTACTAAACTTGCTACTACAACATTTTTAACATTAAGCTTAACTAATGTATTTTCCATATTCAACACTCTCCTTAGCTATTTATTTCCCCTCCCCTAGAAGCAGTCTACCATTTTCCAAAAAAAATGTAAAGGCTTTTTTTAGAAAAATTTGGGCTTGCTGAATAAACAAAAATTCCAGATGATTCGAAAGCAGACAGATCTTTTAGAACCTTGTTCAGCTGCTCGTTGTATTCGGATAAAAACGACTGCAGGTACAAGAGATACGGCTGGTGAAAATCCCGGAAATAGCCATGCATGGTATTGCCAGCCTTGTCTTTAAACGCACCCTCCATGTTCACAAACGAATCAATTGCCTGCTGGGGGTCCGTAATCTGTTCGGATTTTTCCTTTAAAGCACTTTGCGTATCCGTGACAACTTGTTCAAACAATTTTACATCAAGAATTTTCATTGTGTCACCGGCTCATCGCCTGGCCTTCAAAACCATCCTGATTCCATGAAAGCTGCAGATTCATAAGCGGAATGGCACTCATGTTTACACCCCAATTTTCGTAAAATCTATATAGTTTTATTATCCAGTACAGTGGGAATATTGTCAATTTAGCGAATGTAAGCAAATAGGTAAATAGAAGCAGAAGATGAGAGAACATTGCAGAAGTGTTTGTTTATTCATGGGATAATTTGAATCTTTTTAAGCGAAGAACGGGAAGGGAAGAAAGTCTACCTTGAATTGATCCCTACAACAATTGAAGTGAATAGGAAGAAACGAAGCATGAGAAAAGTTTTCAAAGTGATTGAAAGAGCCATTAGCAGAAACGGTCAAATTTTTTTAATGCCGGAATATGAATTTGAAACGTACTGACCTTGCTTGAAGTACCGATCCATGTGATCATCCCACTCTATCGTAACCATGGCACATGCGAACAGTATCACAGTGAAATCAAGTCAGAGTTGGATCTGGAGCGTCTGCCCTCCGGGAATATGGAACCAAGGGGCTTGTTCACGGATTCAGATATATGAATTATAGTTAGGGCTTGCTGAACGAATCAAATTTGGTCAGATACAAGCCAAATTCCGATTATCAAAATATAAAATAGTGTTGTGTAAAAATTTCAAAAAAAGAACCCTGAGCTTGCGCTCCAGATTCAGTATGAAGAATTGAAGGGCTACTACTGTTTCGCTGGTCTCCTGAAGGCGTGCTCGAATAAGGCCCAGCCCATACTTGCGCTTGCCTTCGCCAAATTTGCCTTCAACGGCATTACGTTCAGAGGCATCCTGCCTTGCGACGCGTTCCAAGGTTTTGTCTTCCGTTCTGGATGGGCGTCCTAACCTTGGCCCACTCAGACGAATGCCAAGAGATTTGCAGTATGCCAGATTATTACGGTTTCGGTAAATTTTATCTGCCAAGATCGCTTCCGGATAAAATCCGAACCGGTTGTAGTAGTTTTCAACAGATTCCTTGAGAGTGGTCCCTTCATTGTAATTTTCCCAGTCGAGGTGCTCAATCAAGGCATAACCATCTACGACACTGATGGCGACTTTTGAACCGAACTCCACGTTCGCTTTTGCCTTGCCGCGCACAATTGGACGGACATGTGGCTGGGAAATGCTTACAATCCGGTGGTCAACCCGGTGTGTTTTCTTTTTGTACATTTCTGCCTGTTGGCGGTAAAGTTCATGAATCACGAGAAGTTGCCTGTATTCATCTTTGCTTAAAAGAGACAGAGAGCTTTGGGAAACAAGATTTTTAATGATCTCCAGATCTCGTTTCACATATCCGAGCTGTTTGCCTACAGCTTTCCGGATTTTCCGGGCGCCAGCTTTACGTTGCTTAGCGACAGAAAGATAGTCCTTGCGGGCTCTTTTTCTGTAGGTCCGTGGCTTACGTAATTTCCCTTTGTGTGGTTCATGCAGGACATCAATGATATGTTCCAATTTCTCACGGGCTTCGTTCAACAACCCAAGGTCTGTAGGGTAAGCAATATCAGCCGGTGCACAGGTTGCGTCCAAAATGAGCTTTCCTCTGTTCTTCGTTTTGGGAGAAGCCGATTCAGTTGAATGCTTTTCTGAATCGGAACCGGAAGGCTGAAGATCGCCACGATCATGATAATGATCATTACGATCTTCATCATCATGATCGTCATCGTCGTGATCCTGATCATCATTGTTGTCGTTTTCCTTAGATGCTTCTTCCAATTGGCGTTTTTGTTCTTCCAGAACGATCCATTCATTCAGTTCGTTGATGATATTTGCGCCCAAACGTTTTCTAAAACGAGTCATCAGAGAATGGTCGAATGGGGCTTTTTCCTGGAATTCAGGCAAGCCGATAAAATACTGAAGATACGGGTTTTCTGTGATCTGTTCGACTGTTTCCCGGTCAGACAGCCCAAGCCGTTCTTTGATATAAAGAGCCCCAAGAGCGATTCTGACAGAATAAGCCTTTTCGCCTTTGAATTTCTTCTTGAAGGACTTGGCATACTTTTCTTCGGCCATCCACCAAGGAATCATTTCAGCAAGACGGACCCAGCGATTTTCTTTATTTAATTTCCCACCGAATGGTAGAAAAAAATCATCTACAAAAGTTAATTGATGTTCGGTCTTTTTGTACATCGTAACAGCCTCCAAGTGCAAGGTTTTTTACGTGTTTCCTTTGAAATCCTTACACTTTATATTCGACAAAAGTAGCCAAAATCCTTGTCAAATCTGGAACTTTTGCTTATTCAGCAAGCCCTAACTAACGGAATGTTTATTTTTGGAAATTAAAAAATATACCAAATGGAAAATAAGAGTATCCGTTTAACTGAAATATTAACTCATACACCACGTTACTTGACATGGAGCCTCTGCGGTTATGATTCTACGCAAAGGGGCAAGTTGCATGGTTCGGAAAAAGATCCTATCATGACCGCCACTCCATATCAAGTTATAATTATGCAGAAATAGATGCATACACTTAGTTGCCAAACTGTACATTTTCTGATTGCCACTAACAGGAATGTTAGCAGCTATTATAGCAATAACTATCACTACTTTTTGTAAATTAAAATTTAACATAATGGGTTATCTAACAATACCTTGTGATATTTTATACAAAGGAAATTTCCCTACTGGTGTAAATCCTAGTTTTGTAAATAATAGTTCACCTGAATCCGTAGCAGTTGCGACCGCAAATCGGTTACCGTCGGATCGAAACTGATTTAAGATGCTATTGATCATCGAAGAGGCGAGTCTCTTTCTTCTCATATCTGGTATAGTAGCTAAGTCGTAAATTCCAACATTTCCGTTCTTTGCAAAAGTCGAACAGCAAACACTAGGCTTATTTTTGTAGATTCCTAAATACATATGAAATAGTTGATTTTCTTCATTTATTAACTCCGTATATATATAACGCAATGTTTTTATTCTCTCTGAGTGTTTTGCAGTGATACCGAATCCCTGTATAAATATGTCAAACCAATCGTCAATATCGTCATTGACACATACCTTTTTCACTTGAAAATCAGTTGCAGAATCAGTACCTAAGTTATTGAGGTCTAAGTACATTCCTGTCAACTCAGCTTGTTTTTTAAAATGGTTCTGTTCTAAAATCTGGCACAAATTATAAGGCTTAGATGTAGGTCCTACAATCCAACTCCATAACTTGTTGCTCATTCGTAATTGGTTTATGAGGTCTACTATGTCATTTTCATTAGAAAAGTTAGTTTGTACAATACGATGGTAGTCTCGAATAGAAATATATTTTAAATTTTTTGAATAATAATATCCTTTATCGCCGTTGTAATGCCGAAAATGCATGACAAAATCAATATTGTTATAATCAATAGCTCTTAACATATCCTCATTAGTTACAGAAAGTGTCAAAACTAACATCTCCTTTTTATGGTGTAGCCGTCAAGTAAAATTGAACACTTTTTGCTAATTAATTTTGAACACTTTTTTTCATAAAAATGGATGATCGATGTTTCATGCGATAGCTGTCATCGTTCCTAAAATGGATGACTTCTGCTCGGTGTAATAATCTGTCCAAAATAGCTGTCGTAATACCTGGATCCCCCAATAGTTCACCCCATTCATTTGGGCCCTTATTAGAAGTTAGAATGACAGAAGCATTGTCATACAAGTCGTTAATTAAATGGAAAAACAAATTTGCCTCCCGTGAATCCATGGCCATGAACATCAAGTCATCAATGATGACCAGGTTTGAATCCCGGATGCGCTTCATTCTTGTTTGTGATTTTCGGGTAACATCTTCCGTCTTCAATGTTTGGATAAGCTGCCCCATGGAGATAAAAGAAACTTTGTAGCCCTGATGAATTGCCTCTATCCCTAATCCCGTTGCCAAATGTGTTTTTCCTACTCCAGGCGGTCCCAGAATAATTAAATTAAAAAGCTGATCAAGCCATGTGAATTCTTTTAACTGATTGATCTGTCTCCTACTTAGCGATTGTTGCTCGTCTACTTGGAATGCATCTATTGTCTTGTAAAACGGAAACGTTGCCCATTTTAATCGTTTTTCAATCAATTTCTCATCACGGCGTTCCAACTCATAGCTAGTCAGATGTTCCAGAAAAGTGCGGTATGTCCAATCTTGTGATTCAGCTTCTTGAATCAGAGATGGCAAATGATTTGCCGTCTCTGATAATCGCAATGTTCGAAGCTGCTGCTGAAGTTGTTCAAGTGACTGTGTCATACTTTGTTGCTCCTTTCAACACATCCAAATATTGTGCTAATTCCCGGTTCTCCGGCTGTGTATCCAGAAGTGAAGGTTCTATGCCATGCAATGCCTTAATCTCCTCTTCTGCCCGTTTAAATTCCTCTTTTTGTTGCTGCTGTCGCTGAATGAATGCCAGTACGTCACTATATTCACTCGCACTGTATATCCCACGTTTGATGCATTCGCACAATGCTTCATCCCTAGTTCTTTGATCAGAAGCTTTAGACATCTTTAAAACGATTCCCAGCTGATCCCGAACATAACGTGGATATCTGTGATGAATTTCTTCCAGAAAAGCTTTAGCCCTTTCTTCATCTGTAAAATACGAAGATACAGTGGAAATATACGCAGCTATCCCTTTAGTACGATCTCGTGTGTGCTGCCTATCTTGTATAAGTTTTCCTCTCTCGAATAAAATGATATGGTTGGCAATAACTGGCCCATCTGTTTGTTCACGTATTACCAGACGATTCTCAGCTGTTATTTCAATATAGACATCTTTATCTTTTTGATAGGTTCCGAGAGGAACCGAATAGCGATTGGATTGATAGACGATCGTATTGTCCTTACGCACTGTTCTTGTTATACTAGAATTAATACTTGTAGTAGTAATTTCTTTGATAACCGGTTTGAGGTGTTGCTTTTCCAATGTAAACACTTCAACTGGCCTTTTTTTTGTTGTATTATGCACTTTTCGGTTCCCAGTCCTCTCCAGCCAGGATATGCAGCTTTCATTCCATTGATCAATATTTTGAAAGATGCGGTGTTTGGCGAAATTGCCCTTCACATAACCAACGACATTCTCAATTCGCCCTTTGCTTTCCGGGTCAGCTTTTCTGCAGAAATAGACCTTCAATTTTCTCGCTTCCCGATAAGACTGAAATTCCTTTGTCAGAATTAAATCTCCCGCATTCTCGTTTACCATGAGCAGGGCATCCTGATCATATACCAGTTCATCGGTCATCCCTCCAAAGTATTGGAAAGCGTGCTCATGCATGCGAATCATATCTTTTGTCGTAAAAGGCCTGTCCAGCCATTCAACATACTTATATCTAGAATGCGATAACACAAAGCTTATAAAATACAATTTTACACATTTACCTTGAGGCGTTTTCTGATTGGTTTTCCCGAAGTCTACCTGAGCTTGTTGCCCCATTGGCGGGTCAGGTATCGCTTGATAAACCCGTTGATGTGTTTCTTTTGGTATGGCATATTTTTCACGAAGTTCTTTGACATAACTACGTACCGTACTTTCCCCAACAATTAGTTTAGGGTAGTGCTCCATCAACCAATCATGGATCTGTGCCGAAGACACATCTGGGTTTTCACTCAGCCAAGTATGAATAATCATTTCATAAGCATCGAGCTTCTTAGTTCGAGTCTTTGTTGAGGCCTCCCACAAAGCCATTTCTTCCGGAGACTTTTCCAGATATTTATATACTGTGGTTCTTGATATACCAAGCTTTCTGGCTATTCTTCTTATCTTAAATCCTTGTTCTTTTAATTGCTTGATCTTCATGTACATTTCCCATTTGTCCACCTTTACTTCCTCCATAACAATATAAATCAAACTATATTATTATATCGTATCGAGGGAATTATTATCAGGGGAATAGCGTCGATGTATTTGATAGGTGTTGCCCCTCCCCGGGGCAACACCTATCAAATGCAAAATACCTGTCCCCATATCTCAGTAAAAGTGTTCATTTTTATCTAGCAGGAATGGTCTACTTTAGTTTAGCATTCACATCAATACACAAATGGCAATCAAAAATAACATGAAATTCTTTTTTATAGTATAAGAAAGTATAAAAATACAGGTAAATAACTCGGGATCAGTTTTATTGTCTAGCTCCGAGCGCCAGCGACTGAGAAACTAACTCCCCTTTAATGTGCTCCTGCGCCATAGCCTATTCGAGGAAGCGGATGTTCAGCTCGTCGCAAAGCTTCATGAAGTATATCAAGGAAGATTACTCATGAAGTTCACTCTAGGAGTAGCTTCACTACGATAAGTCAACATCGGCTCGTCCCTCGCCGTGTTTCCTTTTCCTTAGAAAAAGCTACTCGCTTTTTCTTCGTGCGATGCTTATTCAAGGAAGATTATTCAGAGTCCTCGAAAATGCATTCGCTTTTTCTTCGTTCAATGTCTATTCGAGGAAGCAAATCTGTTCTCATTGCGGGGAGGTCGGGCCACAGGACGTGGTCAGACATGCGTTGCAACAGGACGTTGCCGCTTTTAGCCGGCCAGTTTGTACGTCGCTAAGCGGGCGCTCTGCGCTTTTCTTATCATAATTACCCTCAAAAAACTCTTTATTTAATATACGATTCACTGCTTGATAGGGTTTCATCTTTTTTAGCAATCTCCCTTGTTACTCATGTGGATCGAATGGAAAGCTACTCTTAACCCTGCTCTTGTCCGGTAAGTAATTTCTTACATTTTTTCCAATGCACCCCAACTGTCCCTCAGTCCCTTTTCTCTCCATTAGTATTTAGTCTTCAACAAGTTATACAGTTCCTCTCTCTATTAGTTTGACGATGATTTCCTTACTGGATATTTCTTCATCTATTGCTTGGAGAAAGAGGTTTTTCCCCATTTCCATTAACGGAATTTCAATGGTGGTTATGTTCATCATTTCGGCAATCGGTTCATTATTAAAGCCGATAATTGCTAAATCATCCGGGATCGATATTTTCCTTTTTTGACAACTGATGACAATTCCCGCAGCAACCTGATCGCTGGTTACCAACAATGCTGTCGGAGGATCCATCATCGTGGTTAATTTTTCAATAACTTTTTCTCCATCCCCAAAATATATACACTGATCAATGATATATTCCGGGCGATATGGCAAATGATATTTTTCATGAAACTCTCGATAGGCAAGTTCTCTCATATGACTATTTGTCCCTGATGTTCGACCGATGCAATAACCAATTTTTCGATGACCTTTTTCGTACAAAAATGCTAATGCTTTATGAAAAACGGTATAATGATTGACAAAGGTTGTTGAAAATTTCCTGCTTTTTATATCCTCACATAAAACAATTGGACCAAATTGTAGATGATCTTCAATGATTGACAAATCGGTTGCTCTGGAACAAATAATTAGCGCATCAATCTGTTTTTGCTTTAACATTTGCAGGGCTTCTATTTCCCTTTCCTCCCGATAGTCCGTTTGAAATAAGACGATCTTATAATTTTTTTTGATTGCCTGATTTGTTATTCCTTTTAGCACTAAAGAGAAATAAGGATGTTCAAAATATGGGAGAACAACACCAATTAAGTTTGTTTTCCCTTTAATCAAATGAACGGCATTTATATTTTTTTGATAATTTGTCATTCGAATCGCATGGATTACAGCTTTTCTTTTTGCTTCACTAACATAAGGATGATTATTTAACACCCGGGATACAGTTGTAACTGACACCCCAGCCATTTTTGCCACATCTTTAATATTTGTCATTTCACCATTCACCTTATAAAAATTTTTCAATAAAGAAAAAGATTATTATTAGTCTCATTTTAATTTATGAAATGGGTTTCATGTCAATTTTTGCCTGATTTGATTTTCTTTGATTATTTTTTCTTGCTCTGAAATGGATTTCATAAAATAAACTATTGTCAAAGGGGAATCTAACCTCTTACGACAAAAGTTGAGCTATCGGCGTAACGGTTCGTCCGGCGTAACGATAAATTCAACTTTTGTCTCCAAGTAATATTAACATAATGATGTATAATGTTTTGTGCTATGATAAAATATCGTTAAGGAAAAGTTGAAAGGGATGATTGTATGGCCATTCCGAGCGAAAAAAAGAAATATTCATATGCCGATTATTTAACGTGGAATGAAGGTGAACGGATTGAATTAATTGATGGGGAAATTTTCAATATGTCTCCTGCTCCTTCACGCAGGCATCAACAGGTACTCAGAGAGTTAGCTACAGCTTTTTCAGTTTTCCTGAGAGGAAAGGAATGTGAAGTATTTTTCGCTCCTTTCG
The DNA here is from genome assembly GCF_038007245.1 of Weizmannia sp. FSL K6-3076. Classification (NCBI taxonomy): domain Bacteria; kingdom Bacillati; phylum Bacillota; class Bacilli; order Caryophanales; family Bacillaceae; genus Heyndrickxia; species Weizmannia sp. FSL K6-3076. The sequence continues at coordinate 2,623,822 of NZ_JBBOWU010000001.1, forward strand.
ACGTCCGACTTTTGGCGGATAACAAACGAGACGATGAGATCAATAATGTTGTTCAACCCGATTTATCCATTGTTTGCAATAAGGAAAAACTGGATGACAAGGGGTGTAAAGGTGCTCCGGATATGATAATCGAAATCCTCTCACCTTCATCTGTTAAGTTAGACCGTTGGAAGAAATATCAACTTTACGAAAAAGCAGGTGTAAACGAATACTGGCTTGTTGACCCGGTTAACAATTCTGTAGAAGTATATCTTTTAATTGATAACCAATACAAATTTCAGGGAGTCTATACAAAAGAAGATACCGTTTCTGTTCATCTTTTTCCCGATTTTAAATTAGACCTAAATCAAGTGTTTGAATAGATAAGTTCAATATTACGATATTAATATTTGCGAGCCTCTCATTATGGAGAAGCTCCCTTATGTGATTGGGCCGATGAATCTGAACCTTCACCTTTACCCAAACGAAATGAAGGTAGGAAAGTGATTATATGTTCTTTTTAGCTCTCGAAAGGTCATGACTTTGTTTCCTACAATTATTTCTGTATCAAGCGGGCAATAATCAAGTTCGAGCGGTGCTTTTCGAAATGTTCTTTTAAATAAATTGATTGCATCTTGCTCATTTGCCGCAAAAATATAAACAACGCCACCACCATCCACCTTCAGTTCAAAGACGTAAATTTTTCGGAAACCGAGCGGGTTTTTTCGAATCAATTCCGCCACTTTATCTTGGTCTGCCTGATTGAAATCGAGCTTTGAAACATCGTCTTCCAGTGAAATTTTATTTTCCGAGAGTAGGTGCTGAATGTAGTAGACGAGAATATGTTCTTCATAATAAAGACAATCCATATAAAATTCTTTCAGTGTCATTCATTATCACCTCATCACTTTTATTCGTTGGATTAAGTTCTGCCCGCTGTTGGTCCGAGGGTGGGGCGAGGGGGAGATTGGTCATGTCCCCGAAGAATGGGCTCAGGTTAGTCGAGGATTCGCCCCCATGACCGAACTGGGCTGTGGGACCTTGTCACCTTGACCTTGTCCGGCCTCACTATAAGACGAGAAAACCGTCCCCTAGCCTCACCTTGACTCGATTTTGCCGGTGTGTTCGTTGTATTTTACGATTACGGTTCCGACCGGGCCGTTGCGGTTTTTGGCAATGATAAGTTCGAGCGAGTTATCGGTAATCTCTCTGTCATAATACTTCTCCCTGTACAGGAAAATGATTACATCAGCATCCTGTTCAATGCTTCCTGACTCCCTGATATCAGACATAAGCGGTCGTTTATTGCTTCTCGTTTCCACGCTCCTGTTCAGTCGGGCTAAACAAATGACCGGTATATGAAAATCCTTTGCCATTTTCTTTAAACCTTGTGAGATTTCTGATACTTGCTGATGCGTATTGCCAAAGTACGGGTTAATCGGCCGAATCAATGTTAAATAGTCGATAAAGACAACCGGTTTCCGATCCGGATATTCATACATCAATTTTCTGATTTGTGCCCTCATTTCAGGAATCGTTTGTCCAGATTCATCAAATATAATCATGTTCGTTTCATCAAGATTTGCGATAATGGTCGTCCATTTTTCTTTTTGCTTCGGTTTTAAAAACTTATAAGGATTCCGCATTTTAACTCGATTAATATTTCCGGTAGAGGCTACCAATCTGGAAATAATCAGTTTTTCAGGCATCTCCAATGAAAAAAGAATCGGTAAATACCCGGCCCAACCTGTTTCTTTTGCAAAATGAAGCATCACGTCGGTTTTCCCCATGGAAGGTCGGGCAGCTAGAATCGTGACTTCTCCTTCTTGAAAACCCCCTGTTATGTCATCCAATGCTTGTATACCGGTCGTTATTCCTGTCGTATCTTCTTTTTCCTCCCAAGGTGCTTCGTAAATCGCTGCTAATCCTTCAGAGATGGTCGTGCCATTTTTCAGTTTTAGGTTTTCGATTTTTTCCAACTCGTCTATAACTCTGGCACTCTCCCATTTTTCAAAGGTTGCCTTGGTCAAAATCATTTGCGTTTGCTGTTCCTTCCATGCGTCCAAAATTAATTCTTCTACCTCATCAAATTTTTCAAGATCACAAAAGGCATTGAGCTCGTTTAAGTAACTGATACCGCCATAGATTTCTAAGTCCGGAAGCATGGATAAGGCGATTAAGTTAAAATACTTGCCAGCGGAATGAAGCTCCACCATTTTTGAATACAATTGTTTGTGACGTAAATCTTGAAGATGATCTGGCCGAATAACCGTGTCATTAATTAAAGGATTTTCCTGCATCAAACAACCTAGAAACACTTTCTCATGCATCATAATCCACTCACCTCCAAAGGGGCAGGTTGTTACTGACGACCCAAAACGGCAGGAAATTGACGGTGTTATTTGTCCAAAAATTGACGGAATTGTTGTCAATTAAGGGGGGAAGCCAGTTTGCGCTTTATTGTAGCTTCCCCTATGAGTTTAATACTTAAATTTAAATCATTGTCATTTCACGAAAGTTCCCCTTCAATCACACGTTTTACCATATGATCGTCAATGATTCGATGCCTGTTTTGTGCTCCGTAAAGTAGACAGTGGGTACAAATCTTGTTGATGATCCTTGCGGCTCCCCCGGAAAAACGATGGATTTCATCTAAAGCTACATCTGTGAAGATTTGCTCATTTACTCCCGAATATTGTAAATGCATGGCAATATATTCTGCAGATTGAGCTCTGTCGTAATGCCCCAGTTTGAATTGAATATCAATCCTTTGGCGGATTGCTGTGAAGGATTGGAGGCGCAGGCGGTCCCATAATTCACTTTGTCCGACAAGAATCAGGCTCATAGGGCTTTGGGCATCCATTTTGAAGTTCAGCAGGAATCTGACTTCCTCCAACATTTCCCGATCAAGAAGATGGGCCTCGTCCACGACCACTACCGGCTGAACACCATGAATTCCTCTCATAAGCTCAATTTCCCGATGAAGCTGCCGTTTTGCATCGCCTCTATAAAATTTAGACTCGCACCCGAGTTGTTCCAACAACCCTTTGTAAAAATGTCGAGGCGTTAATTTGGAATCAGACAAGTACAGTACTTTATATTATCCATCATCAAGCCGGTCAACAAATTTACGGATAGTCGTCGTTTTCCCAGTCCCACAATCGCCTGTTAAAACCGCGAATAACTGCCTTTCAGCCGTATATTTTAACCGCCCCAGTATTTCCTGCATCATAGGAGAATCATAAAGCTTTTCAGTCGGAATATCCCGTGAAAAAGGCGTATGAGTCATACCGTAGAAGACTTCAAACATTCTCACCGTCCTCCTTCCATACAGCCCGGAAGGAGACGGCTGGTGTTTGTTCCATCTGTCGTTCCTGATACTTTTGTTCCGCAGCTTTTAATAATCTTGATGAATCGGCTTTCTGTGGCTGAAGATGATCAGGAAGGGGTGGCCTTTTCCCTGATCTTTCACCAATTTCAAGTTTATGAGCTTTCCATGGCGAATAGCCTTCAAACTCAATGGTGAGTTCCTCCAGATCCGCAGGATCATAGATAACTTCGACTTTCTGCCCAATAAATGCCAGGCCTACTTCGTATTTTTGATCCATGAAACTGATACAGCCGGATTTATCTACCTTGCGTGTTTCGCAATGCAGGAATGCATCCGCCAATGTATCTGGCTCAATGAAACGAAGTGCTTTTCTGTCACTTCTAAATGCCGATCTTGGGCTTATTTTTTCCCCAAGCGCAGAATGCGGCTTCTCCTGATAACACTCTGTCAGCCAGACTTGAAACAGTTCATTTAACCGTTCTAATGTCTTCGGCTTTTCTAGTGAGACTTCCCCCAGAAAAGAATCAATGAGCCGGTTGAATTTTTCAACCTTGCCTTTGCTTTCTGGCGAAAATGGCTTCGCGTAAACCAGCCGGGTTCCAAGTTTTGAACAGGTTCTCCCCATCCATTTCGTCCTGTATTGTTTGCCATTATCAAAGTAAACGGCTTCGGGAGCACCATATTTTTGCACTGCTTGTCGAAAAGCATCCTCCACAATCCGGGAATCAAGTGTCGGATAAAATTCACCGTGTAAAACATACCTCGTCGCATCATCAATAATGGCGACCAAGTATACCTGCTTCTTGGCACCATTTGGGCCAATCGGTAAATACGGGCCATATTTGATATCAGACTGCCAAAGCTGATTCCGATGTCTTTTTTGAAACCTTCTGGCTGCCACTCCTGATTGCGAATAAAGCCTCATCTGCCTGGAACTGTATCCTCTCTCTGATAGCTTTTCCTGAAGGGTTGAACGTTTGATTTGCCCGGGTTCTGCAAGACCTTCCCATTCAAGTATCTGTATGATTTGTGAAACACTTCGGCTGGGGGCCTCTCTTCTAAGCAGAATGGCCTGTTCTATGATATGTGGCGGGACTGCCTCAGGCTTGGTTTGGGACTGCTTTCCTTTGGGCTTCAATCCTGAAAATCCTTCTTTTCGAAACTGCGTTAAATAACGCCTGATAGTCCTTTCAGAAAGGCCGGAGGCCTTACAAATTTGTTCCTTTAATTCCTTCGCTTTTCCGGCATCCAATCCATCCGCCAATAATGGAGAAATGAGTTGAAACCTTTGGGCTGCCATTTCATCTGCTTTCTTGTGATCCATTCATGATAGACTCCTTTCCTATTTATCTACCATGAGTGTAAATCAACCCCCGCCGGACAAGAATGCAGAACGGGTATGTACCCATAAATAAAAATTTACAACGGGTCGGACAACACGCGCCAGCCATCCGGAGGCATTGCCCACCAATCGCCCTAATCTTTGGAGTGCGGTCCCCGAAGTTTCGGGCAAAACTTTCAGGTCGTCCCCATCTTGTTTGGTCTGATGTTTAATGGAAACAAGGCAATGGATCCAGTATTCTACATAAAAATAAAACCAGTCTTTCCAACGATAAAGTGTTGATTCATCTGCCGGAATATCATGATTGGAACGATTAGTCAAAACCGTTTCAATACATTCCGATTTATATCTTTTATAAGGCACCAGAAATTCTGGAAGTTCGTGATGAATCTTTCCGCATTGTTCACATTGTAAACGTCTGATATTATAAATATGCTTCTTTCCAGATCTATCAATGGCTTTTCGATCTCTTGTCCCAATAACCTTCATATGTTTACCACAACAAGGGGAAGGTACTTTTTCCGCACCCCTAACCAAAAACACCAAGTTGAGTATTTTCAATTAGCTTATAATCTGATACAATAACCATAATCGTTATTTTTGGTGGGACATTCCCCGTATAGCTGATGGTACAGTTATACATCATGGGGGATGTCCTTTTCCTTTCTCAAGAATAAATACGAGGACATTATACTCGTCAAATTCCGGACAGGCAATACCGTCAACTTTCGGTTATTTTTGGATGTCACAAACAGCAGGTCCCTTGTCCCATTTTTAGTCAATGTTGTTAAGGTAGGCTGCGGGACCTGTCTATCTATTCGTCTTCTCCGGCATCCATGTCGAGAATAAAGTTTCTTGGAATATCCCGTTCCATTCGGGGTTTTTGTTTTGCGCTCTTGTCCAGTCGTTCCCGATATTTCTTTTGTGCGGCACGAACCTCATTGATGGTTTGATAGCCTTTATCCACCCACCGGCGAAGAATTCCTTCCACGTAACTCCAATTTTTATTCCCGCTTTCGACAGCTATTTTCATCGCTTCTAAAACAAGTTCTTGGGACAAATCCTCACACCACGCTTGTATTTTTTCAAAAAGATACCCACTGATGGTTCCAAACCCGTTTTGTTCGAAAAATGTAAATGGGTTTTGTTCTTCTGCGCGCGCGTGCGTAACTATTACTACGCTTTTTTCTCTGGGGTAGTCTCTGAAGTAGTCTCTGGTATTGCTTTGGTTATGTTTGTTCGTGCTAGTGCCAAGCTTGCACCCAGGTACTGACCGGCTTGCTCACCCGATGTGGTCAAGTTGGAATTATTTTGGTCGTTGTGTTTAGTCAATTTGGTCACCGTTTGGTCAGTGTGATTGGTTAAATTGGTGCCAGTTTGATTTGTCGGATTGCCGAAGTTAGCACCATTTTGGTTCGTGGGCTTGCTTAAGTTGGTATCTGATTGGTTTGTCCGTTTGCTTAAGTTGATATCCGATTGGTTCGTCGATTTGCTTACATTTGCATTCGTTTGTTCATCCTTGCCTATATTAGGTTTGTTTTGGTCAGTCAGATTGGTCTGTGTTTGGCGGTGTGATTCCTTGCTTAAATTGGTTGCATTTTGACTGTACGACGCATCCATGTGCTTTCCGTTGTTTCGCTGCGTTTGGTCGCTTGTATCAGTCCGCTTGTTACAGAGGTTGGAAAGTTGCGCATCCTCATCCATCAGCGACTCCAAGTACTCGTAATTAATTCGATACCATTTGGTTTTGTCCATCTTAAAACGATTGTAATTTCCGGAAATGATTAAGCCTTCCCTTTCAAGCTTCCCAATAATTCTCCGGATTGTACTCGTTGACCAAAAAGGAAACTGCCTGTGCCAATCCTCGTATGTGTTATACACCCATTGATATCCATCATACGTATGCTTGCTATCTGCTGGCCAGTAGTGAAGTTGTTGGATAAACAGCGCCTGATTCAGTCCAATCTTTTTCGCTAATGTCGGTAGAACTAAAATTGGACTTTCATTGATTAATAGCTTGCTCATTTTCGACTCCCCCTTGTAATTATCCTTTTATTAGTGTTATAGATTCCTTTTTGCAAAATGAACATAAGATTGTCAAAAATTTTTTGATAGGGAGGGAACAGCTCCATTGACTCATTTTAGAATATCCCGAGAAAAGTAAAACGGCACCTCCCCTTAGCACATTAAGTATTAGCGTGTAAAAGGACAGTGCAAAAATAAAAGGGAGCTCATGAAAAACAAGCTCCCACAAAAAATCTTAATCAGCAAATACTAGACATTTTTGACCTTTCATTAGAGGCCACTGAAAAACTGTATGTGTAAAATTTTACTCGAAGGGCAAGATGAGTGGAAAAAAATGGGAAGACGCTCTATCATTTAAATGTACGCTAGTAGGCGAATACATTTAGAAAGAGGTCTTCCTATGGATATTATATCAATAATTGCTAGATTGTTAAAGGATACAAAAAGGTCTTAAATGCGCTCGCTAAAGCAGCTGAATACACGCTAAATCGAGCGAATGGACTAAAAGCATTCTTGGATGATGGACGAATAGAAATTGATAACAATCCCGCTGAGAATGCCATCCGTCCGAATGTAATTGGTCGAAAAAATTGGTTATTTTCCGTAAGTGAAGCTGGTGCGAAAGCAAACGCAATCTGTCTAAGTATCGCAGAAACAGCTAAAGCGAATGGAGTAGATTTCTACCAGTATCTAGTGAAGTTACTGAGAGACCTACCAAATTTATTCATAGAAACCCAGAAATTATAAACAACTATTTGCCTTGGTCAAAAACGATCCAAGCAGAATGTGTAAAATAACCGTAAATCTGATTAAAAAATCATGGTTTTACGGTTATTTGTAGTACGTACCGTGAAGGTACGTTTATTTTTTTATTTCGGGCTTACCTTAATTACAACGTTCATAATGAGAAATTTCGTTTCGTTGAAATTGAAGAATTTTAAATCATCGTTTGCATTAATATCCAGAAAAAATCTGCACATAGAGCAGATATGTAAGAGTTTATTCATCCTGCCTTTGTTGTGGTGAAGGCTCCCTGTGTAAATATTTCCTTTCGGCATCTCTAATTTCTCATTTTTACTAAAAATAGTTCAATATTTCACGCGACGCAAAGTTTTCTATTTTCTGCAACTCTTCCTTGCTCCACCACTTTAACTCTATAAATGTATCTTTCTCATTTTTAGTCATATTTTCGATAGACAATATTGTGTCAGATTGAATAGCAATTTTATAATAAATCTCACGACTTATAAAAGGACCCTTTTTCCCTTCAATTAATACATCCATTTCAAATATTGGTTTGTCATGAATATCAACAACAATGCCAAGTTCTTCGTTTAATTCTCTTTTTAATGCTTCTACTGGAGTTTCATTCTCCTTAACACCACCGCCCGGAGTTACCCATAACACTTTGTTTCCTACAACATCTTTAAATTCAAACTTTTGAAGAAGAATTTTATTAAATTCATTCACTATCACCGCTCTAGAACATTTGCGTATTCTCATTGAATTTCTCCTCTGGCTTTAAATTTTCCCTTGATCTTCTTAATCCAATTGTGCAAACCGGTTCAACATCGCTGTCACTAACAATGAATCCCCTAAAAAATTCTCCCATTCCCCAAAGCTTTTGTTGAAAGTAAGGGATGTAAATTTATGTTAGCGAATTTACTCATCTACATTAAAATAGTTAATGTTATGTTTAAAAATATTTTATACATTTTTCCATTGCATCAAGCGTCCACTCTAAATACCATTTTAATTGATCATGACCAGATACATAAAACTTCTCAATTGTATCTTCTTTTGGCACAAAGGTGATGAATACCATATTTCTTAGATTATTAACCTCTTCATTCAATAAATTTTCTTCTTTCAAATACTTCTTTAATTTTACTGGATTAATAATAAAATCCCCGCGTTTATCTCTACATAAGTAACAGGCAGAAGATACTATATCAAATAAATGTGGTCTAACTGAAAGTGAATCCCAATCAATTAAATTGATTCGATCTTTGATAAATAAGATGTTTGTATTCTGGTACTCTCCATGTGATACTGACTTCCTCATTATGTCATAGTCATTTTTATTAAAATCTAAAGAATCATAAATATCCATAATTCTTTTCTTGTATTGAGCATCAACTTCCCCGAAATAATGATTAATGAGGTTAAATGTTTTTTTAATCATATCATCCGGATTTTGATACCATTTACGAACGCTGAAATTATCATGAAATTCAATTTCGCCCACTTCCGGTGTTATTTCAAGGAAAGTCTCGAGATAACTTCTCGCCAACATTAAATGCGAAAGGTTTGAATGTTGAAATTCTTCACCTTCCCTGTAAGTTGTCATTAACCAAAAACAACTGTCATAATACGTGAAAATTCTGTCATATTTATTCAATACAATATGATTTATCCATCCTTTTTTAATAAGACTACTAAATAATACTTCATTAATTACAATTTCACTAGGTACTCTTTTTAAAATATATTTTTCATTAATTAAGAGAACTGGATAGGTAATATTACTATTTAATACACGATATTTTTGTAGTTTTATTTGATATAAATCCATTACAGGTAATAATTTCATCATAGAAAGCCGTCCCCCTATATTCTTTTTCGGATGGTGTTGCAAATTTTCTATTGTTTGTTCAATTAATTATTAAACTTCTAAGTAATATAAATTTCTTAAACTATATTTCAATTCTTCAAGTGATTTTTGATCTGATTCATTTAAAACAAATCCACTAAACCTGTTATAAATTCCAATCATTAAGAAGTTCTTTTTATTATCATTTCTCGATTTATTGACCGAAATCCTGTAACCATTCTTTTCTGGTTTTAAATCTGGTAGTTGGAATGAATAGTCTATGTTTTGATTTTCTATAAGAATTGGGGCCTTAATAAACTCAGAACTATTAGTCTCCTTAATGTTGATATTCTGTTTAATTCAGTGTTTAAAATTATAGATGCATCCGTTTTAAGTTTATGGTTTACTTTCGAACTAGGAAGTATTGCTTCTAACTCTTTTAAAGAAAGTATTTCTTTATCTGATACTGGAAAACGTTTTAACTCTAAAGAATTTTTTATAGAATCATCAAAAGGTCGCACCTTTTGATCCACGTATTCTTCAAATGCAAAGTAATATAATCCTTTATTTTTTTCTTTTATTAACCCCTCACTATTTAAATACTCATTCTTAAAATGGTGTACTACTTTCAAATCAAAAATTCCTTCGTAAGCATTAGCTTTTTTTCAAAAAAATTATTATCTAAATATTTAACTATTTTATCGAGGAAGACTAGCTCACTATACACTTTTCATCACTTCTTTCCTTATACTTTATTTTAATAATAAAACAAAGTGATAATGTAATTAATTGAATAAATAGTGTAGATATTATTAAACCTAATTTCAAAACAACCCAACCGTATACCAAAGCAATTATAGGAGGAGGAATCCTTAGAGCCATTGATCTAAAGCTACTTATTTTTCCTATAAATTTTATATCAGTATCTCTTTGCATTATTGTATTGACAAAAATTAATGTCAAACTAGAAAAGACTCCCGAGAGAAAAAAGAATAAAGACCCTAAGAACAGGTTTTTGAAGCAAGTGGCCAAAAAAACAAATGTGCAATAAAAAGTGATGTAATAAAATATTATAGATGAATCTTTGGATTTTTTTTTCAACTTAGGAGCAAAAAAAGCACCCAAAATTGAACCGATCGCAAGAGCTGTATTAAATACTCCTAAACCAAGAGAATCATACTCAGTTTTATCAGCAAGTATCGTCATTATTATACTTAATGGCGCCACTGAAAAATTAATAATAATAATATACCAAAGCGATTGTTTTAGGGTATTCGGAGCAGTTTTTAAATATTTCAAAGAATCTATAAAATGGTGAGAAATTTTTTTTGAAACAAGAGCTTGTTTTTCGTATGGAATTTCCGAAAGAAATAGTAATATTGCAGATATTAAAAAAGACAAGGCGTTAATTATAAATGAATTTACTATACCTAAGGTTTCTACCAAGATTCCACCCAACATTAGTCCAAATAATCTTGAGAAATTTCTAGAAAATTGAAACCAACTATTTGCATTGATAAGATCTTCCTTCCTAACAATTTGTTTGATAGTCGTTTGAAAACTTGGATCAAAAAAAGAAGAGAAAACAGATAAAAAAAACACAGTTATGTAAAGTAAAATTAGCTTACTATTGAACCCGAAAGACCAAAAAATAATCAAAAATAGTAATAATAAAAATCGTGCTATATCAGAGTATATCATTATTTTTTTTGTACTATATGTATCTGCTAAGACTCCCGAATAAAACGAAAAGATTATGATTGGTAAAAGTTGTGCCAAGGTTACTATTCCTAGTGCAATCGGTGACTGGGTAAACGAATAAACTCCCCATAGTACAGCTATAGACATAATTGAGTCTCCTATCCCTGATAATAAGGAAGCTGACCATATAAAAGCAAAATTTCGATTAAAAATAATTTGTTGTTTCATAAATGTACACCTCTATAATAGAGTGAGAGTGTTTGCCAGCATGAAAAAAACATAAAATATGGTTTTAACTGTTTTTAAAGATCAATTGTTTTTAAATGTAAGATTAGAGAAGCAACAGTGGCAACCACTATTGCTTCTCTTTAAACTATTATGCTAATATTTTTAATGGAGTTAGTGAGATTGTTACTGAACCTTTTTGACCAATAACATCACTGTATGGATAAGGATCATCACTTGAAACAATCCCCCGAACTTGAACAGAAATTTCTTTATCTAATATTTCTCGAGTAGCTTCTGCTCTCCATTTAAGTTCGATCGTTTCGCCTGGTGCAAGGATATTTTTTATCAGTTATTAAGGACATTAAGAACTTTAGAAAGATACACTAATCAATGTATCTTTGGCTTTATCAGCCCGGCTTTGACGGTATCAGGGAAAAACCGTAATACCTGCCTTTTGTAACGATAAGGCATTCGCCAAAGCCTACTCCGGAATCGTTTCGGTTTGGAAGCTCGGAAGCCCATTCGCCTGCACGTCATCACCGGTTCACACCACCCACCGGCTCTCTTTGGAATCCACACAGGTTACTCTTCTTCTTCATCGCCTGAAAAATGTTTCATTGATTGATTATTATCTTAATGCTGAAAATAAAAATTGTCAACCTTCATTTCAAAAATTTTTTTATTTTTTTCAGCCCATTTTTCCAAGTAACATTTGGCGGACAAACCTTGTCTTTCTTGTGAAAAAGTGGCTTAGCCTGCCCGGGAAAAAATACGCGAAAGGGCACGCATGGCCACTTCGTTCGAAGAAGGGGTCCGGTTAGGACATTTTACTTTGCACATTCATCATTGTTTAGACCACTGTATTCTTCCAATCAACATCCTAACGCAAAATATCGATCAAGTTCTTATTGGCTGCATTTTTAGCCGGCAATATGCCAAATAGAATGCCGACAAAGGTAGAGACGCAAAAAGCGAGTAAAAAGCTTCCTACACCGATCACGGCACGGAAAGGTAAGAAGAGCGAAATAAGCCACGCGAGTCCACCACCTATCCCAAAACCAATCAAGCCGCCTATTCCCGTCAACAACACCGCTTCCAAAAGGAACTGGAATAAGATATTCTTTGGGGTTGCGCCGATAGCGAGACGAATGCCAATTTCCCGGGTACGCTCAGAGACAGAAATATACATCATGTTCATTACACCAATCCCAGCAATAAACAGCGAAATCCCGGCAATTGCGCTAATGAAGTAGGTTAAACTGTTAATGACTGATCCAATGCCTTTCAAGATTGACCCCATTTCTATATGCTCATAGCTTCCCTGCAAATGATGGCTGCCCTGCTTGTTGAGCAGGCTGACGATTTTTTTTGTTTGTTTACTGACGTTCTCCCCGCGATTGAAGACCAGTTTTAATTTATTTCCTACGTTGCTGATATTACTTTTCTCATAAACGTTTTTGGGAATCATTATATCATGAAAATCATCGGCATTTTCAAAGACTCCGATAACATGGTAGCTAATCCCATTCACGATGACAGCCGTATCTAAAGCACGATTGGGTTGAATGTAAATAGAAGCCGCCAGTTTTTTTGAAATTAAAGCAACAGGATCAGCGAATGTGATATTATTTTGAGAGATATTATGGCCAGCAGAAATCTCTTGTTCCGAAGAAGAACGTTTAAGAAGCTTTACTGTTACGTTTTGTTCGCTACCATTTAGCGAAGCCTGGACATCGACTGTCCCATTGTCATCGTTAATAATATGAGCCTCTGCCAGTCCGAAGCTTGCCCCGGCGGAATTTAATAACGATAGATCCGACTCATTAAAACCAGATTCGGCCGCGTTCAAATCGTCAGCATGATATTCCACGACAGTTGACTGCTTGCCCGAATTGGACGCCTGTAAATTTTTAAGAGTTGCTTTCTCAACGCCTTTACCTAAGGAAATAATCGTAATCACCGAGGCAATGCCGATAACGATGCCCAACATTGTTAAAATACTTCGCCTTCGATTCGCCAAAAGCGAACGTATTGCAGTAAAAAACAGTTCGGCTGCCCTCATTTGCTGACGCTCCTATCGCTTTCAATCCGGCCATCCATAATTTGAATCATACGCTGGCTCTGGCTGGCAACTTGGTAATCGTGCGTAACCATAATAATGGTGGATCGTAATTTTTGATTTAAGTCAAGGAACAGTTTTAAAATCTCTTGCGAAGTATGCCTGTCAAGTGCGCCTGTGGGCTCATCGGCCAGTAAGAAACTTGGCTTGGATATAAGGGCGCGGGCAATGGCAACACGCTGTTGCTGGCCGCCCGACAGCTGGGACGGCAACTTTTTAGCAATTCCTTTTAAATGCACACTTTGCAATACATTATTCACTCGTTCGCCGATGTCCTTTCGGCGGTATCCGGCATAAAGCAACGGTAAACCAACATTCTCAGCAACCGTTAAATTCGCAATCAGTTTAAAATTTTGGAAAACGAAGCCCACGTTTTGATTTCGCAACTTTGCATAGTCTTTTGATGACTTGCCAATTACCGAATTCCTCTTAAACAAGTATTCACCCTCAAATTGATTATCAAGAAAGCCAATGATATTAATGAGCGTTGATTTGCCCGAACCCGACGGCCCCATAATTGCCACGAACTCTCCTTGATTAATTTCCAAAGAAATATCCTTCAGCACATGAATTTTTTCATCTCCTTGTTGATAATACTTGTTGAGCCGTTCTAATCGAATCAATCAGTTCACCTTCGCTCCATCTTTTAGTCGTTTGTCCGGATCAGCCACAATACGATCGCCGGGGTGCAATCCGCTTTTGAGGGTGTAGAAACCGTTCTGTTTCTCTACCGCCACAGTGCGAAAACGTGCTTTTCCATTTACGACTAAATAAACGGCCGTTTGACCATTCTTTTTGATAATGGCTTTGCTCGGAAGCTTTATTTGCTTTTGTGGTATTGTGATTTGCACGCTTTGGCCTGCCATAAAGCGGCGATCCACATCGACCGTGAAGTCATACATTGAAAAGCCTTTCTTAGTAGCGGTTTTTGAGGGTATTTTGGAAATAAACTGAATGGTTGTGGTCTGCCTCTTCCCGTTTGCCAAGGCCTTAATAACCACTTTACTCCCTACACGCAACTTGTCATAGTCATATTCGGAAACACTCGACTGGACCTCTAAAGCATCCGAGCTGATGCTGTATTGCGATTGGCCGCTATTATTAGTGGAAATACTCACCACACCATCAAACGGTGCTTTTAACCTGCCCTCCACTCTATTCTCCAGCTGATTTAATTGATCCTGTTGATTTTGCAAACCAGCTTCTGTATCTCGATAGGTATTCTGATCTCTTGCAATTTCAAGATTCAGCTCCTCTTTATTCTCTTCTTGGTGTACTGCTGATAATTTCTTTTTAAGATAAGCAATGTTTTGTTTTTGAACCGCTAAGTCGCGCTGCATTTTTAAAATACTCTGTTTCACGTCAGTAATCTTCTCTATGATTTCGTTATTATGGGTTGTTAAGAGAACATCCCCTTTTTTCACTTCATCACCGTTCCGTACATTTACTTTTTGTACTGTACCATCCGGTATTTGCAAATTCTGTGTCTGCTTTGCTGAAACCTTCCCTGTTTCAACTAACGCCGGAGTATATTTGACCACATATTGCTGGTAATGGGGTTCGCTTTTTAAACTTGCATGCGTCCTTAAAACAATTACCAAGCACAGCACTCCAAAAAGGGCGGCAATAATAATCAAAGCAATAATGAGATTTTTCTTCCCGTTAGCTGTCTCTTCATTCATGATAAAACCTCGTTCATAAATATGTTTTTATTTCTTGTTAATAAATGTGGCTTAAAACGCAACTATGGAAATCTACTTTTTAAAATCGATAACGGCAATGACGGCTGTTATTAACGATATGCAAAGTGCGAGGAGGCCAAAAATAACTGCCACCATATTTAATGTTCTATCCGGAAGATTCCAACCTATAAGTTCAAAAACCGGCTTGACTGTAACTGCTAGAATAAAAAATATAAGTGCAACTATAAAAATTGCATACTTGTTAACCAACTATCCCATCTCCTTTCAGGCAAAATATAAAAGAACACTGCCGATTAAGTTTACAATAAATACTGTGATAAATAGTATTCGTGCAAAAATCTTTTTAAATGGGCTAAACAAAAACATATATAAACCAAATAACCCGAAAGTACTTACTGGCAATAAAAATGGATAATAATGGGATATAATCAATCCGAAAGCTAAAACAAGCGGAATTCCAATCAAATATAAGATTTCACCTATTTTTTTCATTTTCCTATCCTTTCTATTTGAATAATGGTGTCAAATAGGTTTCTATTAAACCGCTGATCATAACAAATAGCATTACCACAATTAGTAATAGCAGTATATTTGTAAAATAATCTTTGATAAAGTTGCTGATATTTTTCTTGTGGAACAATTGAGGAATTAGAGCAATACCTTTAAAACCAATTACTCCACTTACAATTAAAGCAGGAATTTCGAATATTCCATGTGGTAAAATCAATAAAACAATTTTTAATACACCAAAGTCCAGATTATTCATAATGGATTCGCCAAGGATTAATCCATTTGTAAATAAATATAAAATTGTAGTTAAACCAAACGTAAAAAAACCGGAAATGATCAGACCGCACGCTAATAAATTATTGTAAATTAGATGTATCAGACTGGATGTTGTATTTAAACTTCCGCTTTTATTAACTGGATCAGCGGATGTGATACCGTATACAAAACCCGAAACATAGATTGCTGTTGTAATCGTCAACAAAATCCAATTGTTTCTTAGAATAGAGGGAACTTTATACATATATGTTTTCTACTTCCTCCTCTAATTTATCCAAGCTATAATCTTGCACGGTTATTTTTCTGGCAAGTTTGCCTTCATGGATGATTGCTATTTGGTTGCAAACAGAATGAGCTAATTCTAATAAGTGAGTTGTTATGAGCACTGTTTTTCCTTTATCCGTGTAATCTTTTAGAAATTTCCTTATAACCTTACTTGATTTTAAATCTATTCCCGTAAGCGGTTCATCTAATATTAAAATTTGAGGCTCATGTATTAGAGCAGCCGCTATCGAAATCTTTTGCTTCATTCCATGAGAATACGTTTTTATTAATTGATCTTTCTCATTATACAATTCAAAATCATTAAGGATATTCGCGGCAAATTCGACAATTTTCTTTTTTGGCACATTAAACATTCCGCCAACAAAATACAGATACTCTTCTCCCGTAAGATATTCGTATAAAATAGCGTGATCCGGTACAAATCCTATAAGATTTTGCAATGCATAATTTTTAATGTCTTGTTTTTCTCCATTTATGGTGACTTCCCCACTATCAGGAACCATCATCCCTGCAATAATTTTTAACAAAGTTGTTTTCCCTACACCGTTTGTCCCTAATATTCCAAAAAAATCGCCGTCTTTAATTTCCAGAGAAAGCCCCCTCAGAACAATTTTTTTATCGAATCGTTTTTTAATATTTTTAATCTCTATCATTCAAAATGTACCTCTCATTCATGTTAATCTTTTTTAGATATAACATAGAGAATAAATAATTAAGTAAAGTAAAAACAATCATAACTGTCCCAAGGCTTAAAAGTATAATTGAAGAAAAAGTACTGAATTTCATTAACAGGAAACTGACGAGACTTATCATTTGTAATATAATGACAAAGATACATCCTTCGTAGATATGTTGAAATGTTTTTGCTTTACTTGATTCCCCGATTTCATAGAAATGCTCCCAATTCTTTTTGGGATACAGTAAAACACTACTTGTTTGAATAAGGCTATATAAATAACCGTTACACAAAAATATAATAAAAAATACAAAATGAATCAGAATGAAATAAGGTTGCCAGAAAAAAGAAATAAAAGTTAGAAAAATCGTTAGAAACCAAACAATAAGATTATAATTTCTTAATTTTGGTTTTGCTAATTCCCATAAATTAAATACATTAGAATAAAAAATATGGTAATTTTTTAAATCTAATTCAACGGAAAGAATCATTTTTATTGCATCTCCAACAAGCTGATAGAACAATGAAGAAATTAAAAAAGCGGAAATAATCGATGCTTGAACAGGATAGCCACTAAAGTATCTTAAGATAAAAGGGAAACCAAATCCAAGAAAAAACATAACCAAAAATAGCATGTTGCCAAGATTTCTAAAAAAGAAACCATCGATTCTTAATAGAAAAGCTCTATCTTTATGTAAGATACAATAAAATATTTTCTTTTTATTTGCTAGCGGTATTGTGTTTGAGTAAACTCGATTATTTAATTTCGTGTACTCTATTAAGTCGAATCTCTCTAAAGTTTTGCTCCATATTATATATACAAGCACACATGAAACCGCCAAAATTGAAACAATGATTAAGTCGGTGGAAATGTTATTTTTACAAATTACTTGATAAGGGTTTGCCACTTTAAAATAATAAAATATTTTAGTATGGGATAATTCATACAGGGACTGTACAATATTAAATTTATTCAGCAAATAAAATCCGAAGAAGCCAATAATCACAGGTACCAATAGGTTGATAATTAATGCAATTATTTTTATAATGGATGATTTTAATGCTCTTGACCATAAAATTGATAAAATATATGGAATGTAAGAGAATAACAACGACAAGAAAAAGTTAACAAAGAAATACATAAGTACTATGAGAAGCAAATCAAATATACCGATAATTGAGTTTTGGGTTAGGTTTAAAGCTAATAAAACGGGTATTAATATTAAAATACTTGTTAGCATTGCTTTTTCAATAGTTTTATATACTAAAACAGATTTCAACTGAACAATCCTAATCCTTCTATTTTGATGGATTAACTTTCTTTCATCTTTTAAAAAATAGTCTCTATTGTTTTTGAAAAAACTTAGGGACGAAGCGATTTGTTCAATGAAAATGAATACCAACAGTAACTGTAAATATGTATTTGGGAGCATGTATTTCTTACTAATATAAAACGACAAAATAAACACTAGTAATGAAGTGAGAAAGATAAAGGATAATAAAGCATAAAAGGCCTTTTTAACCCCAATATGATTCAGATTCCAATCGTCTAATTTTTTTCTTGTCTTTGAGAGTATATTAAATTTCACAATATAATACAGTATACTATAATTATTATTTTTCATAAACTCGTCAACTCTTTCTTCAAACTAAAAAAGGGGGGCAGGTAATGCTAATTACCAAGCAGCCGCGTACTTTTTACCGTATTTTTTGATCATCGCTTTAGCAGTAGCGACAACAGCGTAAGAGATAGCTCCAGCGCCTGTTACAACACCAATTAAAGAAATAATTGATGCAATCGTTGAAGCAGTATCGATAATATCGATAGCCTTCTTTGCTGCGGCGGTGGAAATGCCAAGGGTGCTTGCTAAGTAAGCATTGCCAGGCAAAACTGCAGTTTGATGAATAGTGATTTGTAGTGTGCTGATATACGCAACCGATGACAGAGTGGCGAGTACCAGCCCAATTACCACAAACAGAAATACCCTTTTTTTGTTAGTTAAGCTATTTACCATACATTTCACTCCAATCTTAATTTTTATATATATAGTTTAATAGCCCCCCCCATTATTAAACTATATAGGGCTTGCTGAACGAATCAAATTTGGTCAGATACAAGCCAAATTCCGATTATCAAAATATAAAATAGTGTTGTGTAAAAATTTCAAAAAAAGAACCCTGAGCTTGCGCTCCAGATTCAGTATGAGGAATTGAAGGGCTACTACTGTTTCGCTGGTCTCCTGAAGGCGTGCTCGAATAAGGCCCAGCCCATACTTGCGCTTGCCTTCGCCAAATTTGCCTTCAACGGCATTACGTTCAGAGGCATCCTGCCTTGCGACGCGTTCCAAGGTTTTGTCTTCCGTTCTGGATGGGCGTCCTAACCTTGGCCCACTCAGACGAATGCCAAGAGATTTGCAGTATGCCAGATTATTACGGTTTCGGTAAATTTTATCTGCCAAGATCGCTTCCGGATAAAATCCGAACCGGTTGTAGTAGTTTTCAACAGATTCCTTGAGAGTGGTCCCTTCATTGTAATTTTCCCAGTCGAGGTGCTCAATCAAGGCATAACCATCTACGACACTGATGGCGACTTTTGAACCGAACTCCACGTTCGCTTTTGCCTTGCCGCGCACAATTGGACGGACATGTGGCTGGGAAATGCTTACAATCCGGTGGTCAACCCGGTGTGTTTTCTTTTTGTACATTTCTGCCTGTTGGCGGTAAAGTTCATGAATCACGAGAAGTTGCCTGTATTCATCTTTGCTTAAAAGAGACAGAGAGCTTTGGGAAACAAGATTTTTAATGATCTCCAGATCTCGTTTCACATATCCGAGCTGTTTGCCTACAGCTTTCCGGATTTTCCGGGCGCCAGCTTTACGTTGCTTAGCGACAGAAAGATAGTCCTTGCGGGCTCTTTTTCTGTAGGTCCGTGGCTTACGTAATTTCCCTTTGTGTGGTTCATGCAGGACATCAATGATATGTTCCAATTTCTCACGGGCTTCGTTCAACAACCCGAGGTCTGTAGGGTAAGCAATATCAGCCGGTGCACAGGTTGCGTCCAAAATGAGCTTTCCTCTGTTCTTCGTTTTGGGAGAAGCCGATTCAGTTGAATGCTTTTCTGAATCGGAACCGGAAGGCTGAAGATCGCCACGATCATGATCATGATCATTACGATCTTCATCATCATGATCGTCATCGTCGTGATCCTGATCATCATTGTTGTCGTTTTCCTTAGATGCTTCTTCCAATTGGCGTTTTTGTTCTTCCAGAACGATCCATTCATTCAGTTCGTTGATGATATTTGCGCCCAAACGTTTTCTAAAACGAGTCATCAGAGAATGGTCGAATGGGGCTTTTTCCTGGAATTCAGGCAAGCCGATAAAATACTGAAGATACGGGTTTTCTGTGATCTGTTCGACTGTTTCCCGGTCAGACAGCCCAAGCCGTTCTTTGATATAAAGAGCCCCAAGAGCGATTCTGACAGAATAAGCCTTTTCGCCTTTGAATTTCTTCTTGAAGGACTTGGCATACTTTTCTTCGGCCATCCACCAAGGAATCATTTCAGCAAGACGGACCCAGCGATTTTCTTTATTTAATTTCCCACCGAATGGTAGAAAAAAATCATCTACAAAAGTTAATTGATGTTCGGTCTTTTTGTACATCGTAACAGCCTCCAAGTGCAAGGTTTTTTACGTGTTTCCTTTGAAATCCTTACACTTTATATTCGACAAATACAGCCAAAATCCTTGTCAAATCTGGAATTTTTGCTTATTCAGCAAGCCCTATATAATTTAAAAAATAAGAGAGACCGATATTCACAAATTTAATCAGCAAATAAATGAGTGTTAAATAAAATACTTTTTTTCTGTTGCTTGATAAAATATTAACTCCTAAAAGGAAAAATAAAACAGTACTTAACCATAAAAAAGGATCCGCTATTTGTGAAAGAAAACTCTGCTTTCCAACAATATAGATTTTGCTTGTATTTGCATGAAACAGATTTACTATGCCTGCTATGACAAGTTTAAATGAAAGAAATAATGAAGTTAGGGAATAAACTAATAAATAATCTTTTTTCTTTTTTTTAATTCCAAACAGGAATCCAAAAAAAGCAACCACTAAAGCTCCTATTAATATGCCAACTATTGACGTAAGCACCGTAAAACTTTGAACAGCATAAAATATTACATTAATTGAAGAGCCAAGATGATTTTCTTTATCAACCTGAGACCAAAACAAATTTAGCGCTTTTTGATGAATACAGTATTGAAAAAAAGCATTAAATATTACTATAAAAAATAAAGAAATAAAAATCCAATAAGTATTTGATGATGTTATTTCTTTTTTCATTTGTTTATCTCTCCATTAATTGTTTAATATTGTTAATAGTTGAATTCTTCAATCCTTTTTCCTCAACCCATAAGAAAATCAAGGATATTTTTTATCAGTTATTAAGGACATTAAAAACTTTAGAAAGATACACTAATCAATGTATCTGATACTCATATTTTAATAGGCCCTAGAGCCATTGTCACCGAAATCTTTGTGTGGTATTACCGAAAAATTTGTGTGGTATCACCGAAAAAAAGTGGACAGATGCTACCCAAACATTGATGGCTAATACAAAAAAGCGGAATTCTGTGCGAATCCGCTCTATCCATGGATTTTTATATGAATCAGCGAAATAATCCTCATTTTTTTACTCTATCTGCTGGCCTCAGGCATGTACCTTATTTTTGTTTTAATTTCAAATGTCTTTTATTATTCCTTATGTTCTACAATGGTTATTACCCTAGAAACAATAGTAGTAAAAAGAATAATCCAGCGATTTCCCTAAAAAGAAAGAAGTCCCACAAAAATCTCAATCCAAAAAATATTTCATAGAATGAAAAGTTGGAAACCAACTTCGTTTATATAACAGAAAACAGTTCAGATTGCACATTAAATAAAATGACCATTTAAACATTTTTCATATAAAATTGTCTGAGACTGCCATCAAATTCGACGTCTGATAACACCATTGAAACAATAGCGCGTAGCAAAAAGATGACTTAACGGTACGACAAGCAATCCATATACTGCTATCACAAGTACGGCTTCCATCGCATCTGGCCTTTGTAGCATGACAACAATGCCCGCAAGGCCGGTACCAATTAGCAATTCCTTGACCACACGATTCCATAAAATCCGTGCCCAAGATTGACCCGCCAACCGAAGCGGGAAGTCATGTTTCGCCCGTAATATCGCGGTAATCAACGCACTGATCACTGTTGCGACAGTGAAAGCAACCACCAAGGCAATCAGCGCAAAGCTCTGCAACCTTACAACATTCGCTGCAAACTGCGCTTGAAGAATCCCATCTTCAGCAATGTAAGCAATATGAAGTTCACCATGAATGCCGTGTTCGCGTAACGCGCGCACATCAAGGCCGTGATTTTTTAACAATTGCTGTGTAGCAGCCACACCGGTAAACACAATGTTACTAGTTGAAGCCATGGAGGTTAGTGTAGAATCGTTAAATGCATCATAAATCGATGGCACAACAACGACCAGGACATCGTCAGCAAAGTGAAGACTTTGGCCCCCACCTCCTTGGGCCACTGGTAACTGAAACCCTTTTACTGGTTGCATAAACTGAAGCTGTCCGAATGATTCCCTAGAAAAACCATGCCTTGATAGAAGTTTAGTCTCTTCACGAACCATTTGAATGAGTCCCTTTGGAATACTACGATAAGGTACCGGTTTAACAGCTGACTGTGGTGCACCCTTAGTCACTAGGTCGAGCCAACGCTGGTTCACGAATGAGACTGCTGAATACTTTCCAGAATCAGCCGGTAACCCCATTTCTTTGGTAAAAGTATAAGATAGAGCAACCTTATCACGCGATTCAGCTTCTTTTACTAATTTGCCAATTTGGGGTTCCAAGCTGTCCATTTCATCAACATCTGTTGCAAATACAATGGCGACTTGGTCTGCCAATTGCTTCCACTGTGCCATTTCAGCTGCCATAGCTGAAGAGTGTTTGTATGTAGACCATGCGGGTCCGGCCGCAGCAACCACCAGTAGAAAAGTTAATACTTGAATCACAATTGCCGCTACACGCAGGCTCTTTACTGCTGGTTGTCTGGTGGCAAGCATGGTGGCGCTCGGCCAGGCAGAAGCCGACATAACAAACGCTACGAATAGGGATACACCGATGATTGCAACTTGTAGACTTACTAAAGCTTTGAGAAAGGCACCTACGTACATCCAGCCATGAAATATACCTACATAGCCTGCTGAAACCACCACCACGACTAACGCCGCAAGCAGTAGTGCACCACCGAACCCTGATAGATCCTGCATTTGGATTTGTACGGTTGGACATCCACCTAAAACACGGAGCGCTCGCCCGCGTGCTCTCAACGACAACCAAAACAACGCCAGTGCGGCGATTAGCGCAAAAGCTGCAACAACAGCAGCAGCAAATCCCCTTTCCCGCACCACAAATTCTAGACTGCGAAAAATTGACGCATCCGTACGACTCACCTTAACACCTGATTGCTTTAACGAGTTCACCAACTCATTCAAGTGGGTTTCCTTTCCGGTCACTAAATATAAACCATCAGGGTAAGAAGTGGCAAGTCTCTCCTTCCCAACGATCTTACCTGTACCTTCGCCGCCAAACCAAGTAAATTCCTTGGGGTAGCCCTCATTGTTAAGTGCCACGAAAATCTGAGCATCGCCATCCCCCTCAAGATCCGGTGCAACCTTGACTAGTCCCAGACCCCAGCGTGGATCTAATTTCTCCAACGTGTCAAATGCCTTAGTAATGGAAATATTTGATTCGCTAAAGTCTAGGCTAATCCTACTCCCAGTATGAATGGCTTGTGGAAAGTCTCGATCATATAGGCCTGTGATAATTGCAGCGAGCAACGCAAGTAGTGCAAACAAGGCACTCGCAACCACCACGATAATACGCTTATACACAGATAAACCCTCCATGAACGTCAGAAACTCGACTCACCGTTTCCCAATGTTTTTTATTATTATTGTTGAGCCTCTGTGTAATAGCGAGGATTAGCAGATCATGTTTTTTCATTTATTCCTTTCCTTCCTTCACACTGTTATTCGGCCAACATATTTAAAAAAACAAATGAATTATTGCCATGCTGTTTCCTAATGTAAAAAGTCATCCTACGGTGGAAATAGGCATTAGTTCTTCACCAGATATACCGGGACCCCGAACCCGTTTCGACGGCTGAGAAGATCATCAATCGCTTTACGCTCAGTTTTTGTACCATATTTCACCATGACCAGTCCCCGGTTCTGGTCTTTGGAGCAAGGCCTCCCCACTTCAACTGTAATGTCATCCCCTATTGATTTTATCTCCTTAGTAAGTTTTTGATGGCTAGCAATCGCCTCATCTACCTTCGACACAGTCGGCAGCTGATTGCACGGCGGATGCGTGTCCTCTGAGCCTGAGAACCAGCCGTTCAGTAACGCAAGCGCTCCCACTATTAGCAACAAACCGACAACCACACCAATAATTTTCTTATGAACCGGCTTCATAAGGTTTCTCCCATATTACCAGTTAAATCAGTAGAAGACGGATTATGTAATGAACTGTTAGAACCGACTTCATATTTGGCACCACATGCGTTAATCATCTCGGAATCGTGCGTTGACACAATCACTGTACGACCACTCAGAGCAAATTTTACCAACAAATGGAAGACTTTTTTCCGATTGACTGCGTCAAGAGAAGCAGTAGGCTCATCAACAAATAGAAGCTCCGCATCCTTGTAAACAGCACGCGCTAAAGCTAATCGCTGTTTTTCTCCTCCGCTTAGGTGACCGGCCAGCTCCTTTTCCCGGCCCTGTAAACCTGTTTGCTCAAGTACCTTCGCCAAGCGTTCGCGATTTCCCCTGAAACGCCGACCAAACATACTTGCATGCATGGTTACATTGAAAGCAATCGACTCCTCATCCATGATTCCGTAATCTTGAAGTATGAAGGCTGCGTGATCACACCAAAATTTGCGTCGTGCCGATGAATTGTACTTTGTAACATCTTTTCCATTAAATAAAATCTGGCCTTGATCCACCGGGAGCAACAACCCAAGGCAGTGCAGAAGTGTGGTTTTCCCACACCCACTGGGACCAACGAGAGCTGTCATGGTTCCGGAATTGCAACGTACTGACTCAGCATGCAGCACGGGTACTCCTCCAATTGAAACGGAGATGTCCTTGGCTTCGATCAACTTTTCATCCTCCAATCAAATTTGATATAAAAAAAGACATCACCAACACACAGTACAAATGACCTAATTTACTTTGCACTGAGGGGATCCTTAATTGTCAAAAAAGTGCCTAAAAAATGACACGTTTATTTTAATTGACAAAAGAGCCATTGTCACCGAAATTTTTGTGTGGCATGACCGAAATCTTTGCGGGGTATCACCGAAATTTTTGTGTGGTAACACCGAAAAAAAGTGGACAGCTGCTGCCCAAACATTGGTGGCTAATACCAAAAAAGCGGAATTCTTTGCAAATCCGCTCTATCCATGAATTTTATATGAATCAGGCGAAATAATCCTCATTTCTTTTACTCTATCCGCCACTTGTTCTCTGGAATGAATGCCCAATTTTTTATAAATGGAGCGCAGCTGATACTCTACAGAACGTTGAGTGATGTAAAGTTTAGCAGCAATTTCCTTGTTCGTATCACCGTCAATTAAACACTCAATAATTTCTATTTCTCTTTCACTAAACAGATTTTCAGTTTCCTTTTTCAACCGGAGGGTGTAAACAGACTCTTTCACAAGGGTATTTGGAAAAATGCTATATCCACTGATAACGGCATGGACAGCGTTAATTAATGTATTCACTGAGGCCGTTTTACTGATAATCCCGGAAATGCCTTCTTCAATTAATTGATCCAACACAATAGCAAGTTCTGAATCAAAACCCGTATAAATAATAATTTTAGCTTGCGGCTGTAATTTGATTATTTTTTTTGATATTTCCAGACCGTTCACTTCAGGAAAACTCCAGTCAATAAGAAAAACATCATAATTCGCACTCTCTATCTTTTCTTTTAAATAATCAGCAGAAAAAATGGCTTCCGCTTCAAATCCTGCGTTTTGCAGCAAACTCTTCGTACCGCTTGCCACTAAACGATGATCATCAATGACAAGTATGGACGCCATCATTATACTCCTCCTTGTAAAACTGGCTATTTATAAACCTCGGCTGATTGGCCAGACAATTTCTAAATGTAGCCCTTTCCTTTCGTTTCCTGTTTTAAGTGAGTCCATGTTTAATTGCCCGCCGGTAATGGCTACACGCCCGTTTAAACCTGGCCATCCCATCGTGCTGAAATGAGGCTGGTGTTTGAGTATATCTTTGTCTATCCCAATCCCATCATCATCGTAAATCAGAACATACTTCGTGCTTTCTTCAGCCAAAATTAAGCTTACATGCTCCGCTTGGGAATGCTTGATCGCGTTGTTTAACAGTTCTTGGACAATACGGTACATGTTGATTTCAAGTTCACGATCAAAAATTGTAAAATACTGATCGATATGCATATGTAAAGCAAATGATGATTGTTTTTGCACTTGAATGCATAATTGATTCAGAGCAAGAGGCAAGCCCATTTTGTGAATAAATTCGGGATGTAAATCATGAATGATTTCCCGCAATGTTTTAATGTTATTTAAAATGCCCACACGAATTTCGGACAGCATGTCAATCACAAATGGGTCAGCACAACCAGCACTTTTTATATCAACATCCCTCGCCAGTGCCAGCATCTCTTGTATGATCGTATCGTGCAGATCCCTTGACAATTGCCTGCGTTCGCGCTCTGAAATATTGAAAATTGCTTTTTTTACTGTATGCGGCAGCAAATACCGGCCTTTTTCCAAGCTTAATAATCCGATAAGATCTTCAGCCTTGTTCTGATTCTCAATCACAACCTGTGCATAGTTCAAAAGCGTCTCGAGCCAAATTTTTTCATCGGGATTGAGCTTTCTTCGCATTTTCCAACGTCCGTATAAAAAAATCGTGCCGCTTTTGTCATGATACAAGTTCATTTTAAACCCGTGCGCATCCGCCTGAAGACGTTCCGTGCTCTCATTCGCCAGCCAGTGATAACGTGCCACACTCACTTTGCGATTGTCGAGTAAAGAAATAGCTTCCCCTTTCTGATCGACCTTTACTAAAGTCACTTCCTTAGCTGGCAGACAGTTTTCAATTTCCCGTTTCAAAATAAAAGCTAAATTATCCAGCTTATGCTCCGACTTCATCCATTGCAAAAAACGATTCAAGCTCATTTGAAAATCCTGCCGTTTTGGAAACATAATTTTTCTAAACCGGTATTCGACATAATCTTTTATATATAAAAACAACAGTATAACAGTAAAAACGAACAGAGCCAGGCGTGTAATCCTAAATATATTGCCCGACAGTTTACCCGGATCAAAAGCGAGCGTTCCCGTTAAAATAACGGACATTATCATTAGGCTCATCAAGCAATAATAGTGCAGCCGGTTGATAATAAAGGACAAATCAATCATTTTATAAGTCAGCACCAAATAGCCCGTTGTAATTGGTAAAAAAACAAGAAAAGGTGTTGTCCACTCCCATGGCATGATTGAATCCTTGAAAATGACGATTGGAAGTGCGTAAAGTGTGACAAATGGCATAAGGGCAAGGAAGATACCCGTAAAAAGCACCTGTAATGATTTTTTCACCTCACTGTTTTTCGTTTGATAATATAATCGAAAAACAGAGATCATAAGAATGATAAAGACAACGGGCACAAAAAACAGTTCAAGCGGATAATCGGCGGCGATTACCCGGTTTATCAAAACAAGTCCGGCGCCTAAATATAGAAAAGAAAGCACATGGTTTGAAACCAGTCGTGATGAGGAATGATAATAATTTCGCAAAAAATGTAGCAGCAATACCAGACTGATACACATAAATATCCCCACTGTATACCTGCTCCAATTGTAGATTCGGGAATTGGCACTAATATTTAGTAATACGGGGGCGATTACTGCTAAAAAAAGGATCAGGACTGGAATTGACTTGTTTTTATCCAGAAATTTAAATAAAAAACATCCTAAAGAAAAACAAACCAAAAAGAAAACCGATGGAACAAGAAAATAATAAATCATTCCAGTAACAGGCTGATGATTATCTATTTTATATTGTACATCCTGGTTCCCGCGTTCTATCGTTATTTTCTTAGCGTCACTAATAATCTCCTTATGTTGGACGGATGGCTTTTTTGTTGGAGAACGTCCGTCAATAAGCCGGATAACATCCCCCCTGTAAATGGACTGTTCAGAAGCCCACCCGTACGGATCTACACTGTCCACCACGATTTGATGATCCGCCTTTTTGACAATAATGCCTATGTATGGATACTTAAAAATAACAAACACAAAATACGTAGCAAGTATAAACGACAAAAATAAACCAGTTAGCAAAAGAAAGCGCATTCTAATCATTTTATATCAGGCCCATAAACGATAATCTTGACTGTTCTCCCCTTTGATAGCATTCAATACGGCACATTTATCTTCTTCAGTAAAAGATTCCGGGTAATCAAAAGTCCCCGCTTTAATTTCTTCAATCAGATGTGGTTGCTTCATCAACTGGTAAATAAACGTTTCCATCTTATCATCTCCCATATTATTCATCTATCATCCATATAATACCATTTATATATTTTAAAATGATGTTTCCAACTAAAGATTAAGGAAAAAACTAAGATTTACAATCTTAAGTTTCTCCTGGGATATCCGCCTTGAAATGAATTCCATCAACAAAGCTCTTGATTTGTCGTTTAATGGTTTCGTCAACGGACAATTTATCAATAATGTTTTTTGCTTTTATTTTTTCAGCTTCTATTAAAACTCTTGTATAGAGAATAACACCTGATGATTGAATCCATGCCTCCAATGATTGAATGGCTAGTAATCGATCTAAAGACAGCCGATTTTCAAAATAAGATGCCACTGCCTTTCCGATTCGGCTTGGGTGATGGGCGAGATACATGGTAGCCAGTGTCCATTTTTTGTGAATTAGATCATTTTTTTCACCCAAATGGAGAACATCATCAAGATCGTTCTCGAGCTGGGCACAAATACCTATTCCAGTTGCATACTCACCTATTAAATGAAGATCAGTAGTATTACCAGCTAGCATAGCTCCGCACAAGCAAGCGAGCGCACAAAGTGCTCCTGATTTTTGCTTAATTACTGCAATATATTCTTCTTCTTTCAATGGTGCATTTCGAATATCAGCAAATTGACCATGAACGGAACGATTTATTCGGTCAACGATTAGTTGAAAAGCCAAATTATTTTTTTGACTGCCTAAAAATCCATTCAATTTTGACATAGCCAACAACAAAAAGGCCGTTTCCACCGTCAATGATTGGCCTGCATGATCTTGCATCCATGGCGAGCGATGATGATCCTGATCTTGCCAGTCATCTAAAATATTAAAGGCAAGTATAATCAGTTCTACACATGCTGCCACATGAAAAACAGAAGCGCTTTTTCCGCCCAGCAAATGGTGGTGGTTTACACACAACATTCCAAAAGGAAGATTTGTTTTCTCATGCTCACTCGCATATTTGTGAGCCATATCTTTCATTTCTCCATAAAAAAAACCTTCAATTAATTCATGAAGCGCGTATTTTATATCAGTTAAAGTGCCTCTGATTCAGTTGCATCATAATCCCTCTCCCATTTTTTAAAAAAATATAAAGAGGACCCCAATCCACGTAAAGGACGGGGAACCCGCGGTGCCACCTTTATTGGCTTAATCAGCCCGGCTTTGACGGTATCAGGGAAAAACCGTAATACCTGCCTTTTGTAACGATAAGGCATTCGCCAAAGTCTACTCCGGAATCGTTTCGGTTTGGAAGCTCGGAAGCCCATTCGCCTGCACGTCATCACCGGTTCGCACCACCCACCGGCTCTCTTCGGAATCCACAAAGGTTACGCTTCTTCATTGCCATTGATTGATTATTATCTTAATGCTGAAAATAAAAAATGTCAATCTTCATTTTAAAAATCTTTTTATTTTTGTCAACCCATTTTTCATATTTGGATAACGGAACGGGATGTCGAAGACGGTTGTTTGTCGTAACACACTTTTCCGGTGGGAGAAGGCATTAAAGCTTTCCTTTCCGTGGTAAGCGCCCATCCCGCTTGCCCCGACGCCGCCGAACGGCTCAAATGGCAGTTCAAGAAGCGCCTGGCTCGTTTCTACCCCGCCTTCGATCACGGCGATAAAATCTTCCGGGAATATTTCTTCCACCAGTTTTTTCAAAGCTTTTGAAGTATGCGGCGTGTATTCCGACGGCTTGATCACTGCACAGTTTCCGGCGGCCACTGCGCCAACAAGTGGTACAAGCGCGAGCTGCAGCGGAAAGTTCCATGGCGAAATAATGAGCGCCGTGCCGTACGGTTCCAGTATAATCATGCTTTTTGAACCGGCATGGGTGAGCGGCGTTTTTGCCCGCTCCGGTTTCATCCATCTTTTCAAATGTTTCAATGTAAATGAAAGCTCGCTCAGAAGAATGCCGATTTCTGTTGCATACGCATCAAACGCCGACTTGTTCAAGTCTTTCCGGAGCGCACCCGACAGTGCCCTTTCATGCCGGATAACAGCTTTTTTCAGCGCCTCAAGCGCCCTAATGCGGAATGCATACGGCTTTGTTTTCTCCGAATAAAAGAAAGCTTGCTGTTTTGCCAGAATCGACTCTGCATTCATACGGAATCCTCTCTTTAAACAATCTTCAGCTGCTTATCGCGGTCATCTTTGTGCGCCTCATAAAAACGGACCATTGCCGGCAATGTCTCTTTGAAATCCGGGCAGGAAATCCCGGACCCCTCCAAATCTTTTTGGGCCGTGCTACAGTCATATTCTGCCTTGCATGTAAAATATTCAAGGGCTTCCCGCTCCGCATTCAGCCATTTCCGGAAAGCCTTAATAGAAAACAGCCATTCCATTACCGATAGCGGGATGGTCCCGTGCGGTTTTCTTCCGAGATACGCTTCCATGACCATTTTGTACAATTCGCGCATGCGGTACGAATGCGGGTCGGTAAGGTGATACGTTTTTCCCGTCTCGGCATGTGCATGGGCAAGATAAAGGGTGGCATCAAAAATGTAATCGACCGGGACAAAATTTCCTTCCGCCGTGCCCTCGCCGAAATACGGAATCACGGGAAAAATTTTAAATTTTGTAAGCGTATTCAAAAGAAAATAAATGCCGTCAAATTTAATGGTTTCACCAGTCTTTGAATGCCCTTTTACAATCCCAGGGCGGATCACCGTAACCGGCACCTCCCCCATGATGTCGCGAACGCGCTTTTCCGCTTCAAATTTTGACTCCTCATAATGGTTTTTAAACGTCTGCCCCATGTCGAGTTCATGTTCGTAAATGCGCCCCTCCCTTTTCCCCGACACGTAGGCGGTGCTGAAATACACATACCGTTTTAAGGCTTTAAGCGTTTTTACCCACTGGTTTACGTTCTCTGTTCCCGTTACATTCACCCGCCAGGCGATGTCCCGTTTCACCGCAAGATCGTAAATGGCGGCAAGGTGGAACACATGGGTTACTTCTTCTGCCAGCTTGAAGCGCATCCCTTCCTCAATCGAGAGCCCTTCTTTTGTAATATCCCCTTCAATGACGGTGAACTGTTCCTTCGAAATATTTTCCGCTTTCTTGCAAATTCCCCCGATCTCCGCTTCTGCTTTTTGACGCATCGCCGGAAGCACAAGCAAATAAATGTGCCCGGCCGGATAATCCAATTGTGCCATCCGCCTGATCAGCGACGAAGCGATAAAACCAGGAAAACCGGTAAAAAAATAAATGTTTTTCACGCGTCTCCCCCTCCTGCCGGAAATCTATTGAATGATATTCGCCAAGCCAGCATATTTCCCTGCAAAAAAAGCAAAGATTCAGACGAAATTTCACCCCCTTTTTTCTCCCGTTCGGAAAACGGCTTATGCTGCTGAATGCCCGGTTCCCCCATAAGTGAGCAGCCAGGTCCTTGCCGGCCGCTTTTAGCGGGGGAATTCCGGACAATATACAGCAAGCCGTCTTTTTCTATTCGCCAAGCGGCTACGCTTCACCGGGCTGAGCCCGCGTACCTTACAGCGATGGGAGACAGTCCACTAAAAAAGTCTTGTTTTGCTATTTACGTTCCAAATTTCAGCTGCATACCTGAGCACGGTATAATCCGATGAAAATACACCGGCATTGGCGATATTGATCAATGCCATCTCCTGCCATTTGAGCGGATCGCGGTACAGCATGTCCACTTTTTTCTGCGCCAGCGCGTAATCCTCGAAATCTCTTAAAACAAAAAACTCATCACCATATTTAATGAGGGAATCAAAGATGTCCCGCCCTTCCGCCTGCACACCGGGAATCGAGCCGTCAATCAGCGCATCGAGTACACGGTGCAGCACCGGATTGTTCTTATAATAATCATAAGAATGATAAGACCGGTCATGGTAATATTGGAAAACTTCCTGATCGGTCAGCCCGAAGAGAATAATATTGTCTTCCCCCACGAGGTCGCGGATTTCCACATTTGCACCGTCCAGCGTGGCCAATGTAACCGCGCCATTGAGCATAAACTTCATATTGCTCGTCCCGGACGCTTCCTTGGATGCGAGTGAAATCTGTTCGCTCACGTCAGCCGCCGGGATGATCCGCTCGGCCAGCGACACACCGTAATTTTCGATAAAAACGATCTTCAGCATATCCCTGACTGCCGGGTCATGGTTAATGAGATCCGCTGCGGCGTTTATCAACTTAATGATTTCCTTGGCGTAAGTGTAGCTCGGTGCCGCTTTGCCGCCAAAGATGAAAACGCGCGGGTAAATATCTGCTCCCGGATCATCCTTCAATTTAAAATACAAGCTTAAAATATGCAAAAGATTCAAAAGCTGCCTTTTATAAGCATGGAAACGTTTGACCTGCACATCAAAAATGGCATCTGTCCAGACGGCGAGCCCTGTCCTTTTCCTAATATAGTCTGCCAGCCGTTGCTTATTGATTTGTTTGATTTCCGCAAGTTGCCGCAGGACGTTTTCATCCCGGCGAAAAGGCTCCAGCATTTTCAGGTCTGTCGGCTTTGTCGCCCACTCCTTGCCGATTTTGCTGTCAATAAAACTGCGCAGCGGTTCGTTGGAAAGCAGCAGCCAGCGCCGGTGAGTAATGCCGTTTGTTTTATTGTTAAATCTGGACGGGAAAATGCAGTAGAAGTCACGAAGCACTTTTTCTTTCAAAATATTCGTATGGAGCTTTGCCACCCCGTTGATGCTGTGGCTCCCGATGATCGCAAGGTGTGCCATCTTCACGCTTCCGTCCGAAATCACCCTTGTCCGCTCAATCTTATCCCGGTCATACAAACGGGCCATATCCTCTATATAGCGGCGGTCAATTTCGCAAATGATTTGATAAATGCGCGGCAAAAGCTGTGCCATCATATCTGTCGGCCAGCTTTCCAGCGCTTCGGACATAATGGTATGGTTGGTATAGCTGAGCACTTTTACCGTCACATCCCATGCCGGTTCCCAGCCCATCCCTTCCTCATCCAGTAAAATGCGCATCAGTTCGGGGACACATAATGCCGGGTGTGTATCATTGATGTGGATGGCGACTTTTTCGGCGAGATTGGACATCGGCAGGCCGCGTTTTTTATAGGTGCGGATAATGCTTTGAATGCCTGCTGAGACGAAAAAATATTCCTGTTTCAAACGTAACAGACGCCCTTCATAATTGGAATCGTCAGGATACAGCACTTCCGAAATGCTTTCGATCCGGCTTTGCTGCTGAATAAAAGCATGGTACTCCGTGTTCGCATCCTCAAGCGGCATTTCCGCCGACCATAATCTTAAAGTGTTGACCGTATTGTCCCCGTAACCGATTACCGGGGTATCATACGGCACGGCAAGTACAATTTCCTCATTTTCATAATGGGGAACAAAATGCCCCGATGCATCTTTCTCAAGCCGGACGTTGCCGTAAAACCGCACATTTACCGCCTTGTTCAGCCGGCGTGTCTCCCACACATTGCCGTTTCGCAGCCAGTTTTCAGGCAGTTCAACCTGGTAGCCGTTGACAAATTTTTGCCTGAAAAGCCCGTACTTAAAACGGATACCGTTTCCGTGCCCGGGGATCGCATGTGTCGCCATTGAATCGATGAAACAAGCTGCCAGCCGGCCAAGGCCGCCGTTTCCCAGCCCGGCATCCAGTTCCACCTGTTCCAATGCCTCGAGTTCCATCCCCATTTCTTGAAGCCCCGCCCGGACTGTATCGAGAATGCCAAGGTTGAACAAATTGCTTTTCAACATCCTGCCGAGCAAAAATTCCATTGAAAAATAGTAAACTTGTTTCTCCCCTTTTTCCAAGTAACGCTGATTCGTGTTCCGCCATTCTTTCGCTGCATATGAACCGATCAATTTTCCGAGTGTAACATACTGTTCTGTCAAATCAGATTTTTCCACATCCATTGTGAAGCAGTCCGACAGCATCCTTTCGAAATCGGCCTTAAATTGTTCCTTTGTGAGTTCCATCCCATTTCCTCCCGTTTTTGCCCGTCCTGCAGCCCTTTCTCCGGAGAGGCCCAGAGCCGTTCCTGCACTATTTTTTCAAATGCTGATTCTTCATTTTCCTGATTTTCAAGATTTTATAAATCGCAAATCCGGCGGCACAGAGAAAAATAAGCCAGCCCAACTGAAAAACCACATCAGGCCAATTGACATATTGATGCATGCTTTTCTCTCCCCCCATATAAGGTCATTTCCTTTTTCAAAAAATTTGTTCATCCGATTCATAGTTTTATTTTAAAGGACGCCGGAGCCATTGTCACCGAAAATATTTTGCCGGCGCTCCGAAGCCCTTTTGTGGCCGCTGCTCCATCGTTTTCTCGCGTGGCAACTGCCACGGCCGTTGTGCGGCGGGCAAAATTCATCCCCCAAAATTCCCGCACTTGCATTGCCTTTTGCTTTGCCCGGGCGGAACCCGTTTTCAGTTGAATCCATGCGCCAAAAAAAGCGCCCAAAGCCTAGATTCCTGCTTTGGGCGCTTCTTCTTTAAAACTTGTATTTCTTCACCATTTCCTGCAAGTACTCCGCCAGATAGGACAACGCTCTGGCCGAATCGCTGATGTCATCCATCGATTTCAGGTGGCTTTCAATGGAAGCGGCCATTTCTTCGGTTGCCGCCGCATTTTCTTCAGCAATTTGGGCAAGTTCGTTCGCAGTCGAAGTCACTTCCTGGACGGAGGCGGAAATTTCTTCCGAGATCGCCGCCATTTCTTCTACTTGCGGTGTGATTTCTTTCATCCCGTTCATGATCGTGTCAAATTTTCCGATCGAATCTTTGGAACGTGACACGCCGGCTTCCACATCTTTGGACACTTGTTCCATTTCGCGGACGGAATCTTCCGTATCATGCTGGATTTGCGTAATCAGCTTTTCAATTTCTTTGGTCGAGTTTTGCGACTGGTCGGCCAATTTCCGGATTTCGTCTGCCACGACCGCAAACCCTTTTCCGTGCTCGCCCGCCCTTGCCGCTTCAATCGCTGCATTTAAAGCAAGCAAATTCGTCTGGGCCGCAATTCCTTTTATCACTTCTGTAATTTGGCTGATTTGCTTCGAATTTTCAAAGAGTGCCTGGATTTTTGCGTTAGATTGCGCGACAGAACCGGCAATGGACTTCATTTGTGCAACCGTCTCACGGACAGCCTCGCCGCCTTGTTTCGCATGTTCAAGCGTGGCATTGGACAGGCTGGAAATCGCCATCGTGCTGTCGGTTACTTTTTCCATTGCTTTTGCGATTTCGCTCATCGCCTGGGCGCTGTTTTCCGTGCCGTTCGTCTGTGTTTCCGCACCGCTTGCAATCTGGGCAGCAGCGGAGTTGATTTCATGGCTTGCCTGCGTTGTATTTTCCGCATTTGCCTTCAGCTCTTCGGAAGAGGAAACGACCATCTCCGCGCTTTTATCGACCTGGTCGAGAAGGTCGCGCAGGCGGTCCTGCATTTTTTTAAAACTTACAGCCAGTTCACCGACTTCATCTTTTTTCCGGATATCAATTTCCTCTGTTAAGTCCCCTGAGGAAATTTTTAATGCTGCTTCTTTCAGGCGGTTAATCGGCCGTGTCACAGACCGGATGACAAAATAGGCTAATACCGTACCGAGAACGAGAAAAATGACGATGACAAGAATCATCCGGTCAATGATCGGCTGTACAGCTTTGCCGACCTCATCGGCATACACTGTGCCCGCGATTTTCCAACCCGTCAGGCTGTCGGTTGTATAAATCATCATTTTTTCCTTCCCCTGATACGTATAGGAAGTATGTCCAGAAACATGGTTAAATACGGTATCATACACTTTTTCTTTTGCATACGCCCCCGGTTTTCTTCCCGGCATCACGACGATGCGGCGGGCCGGGTCTACAAGCACCGCATACCCGTTTTTCCCGATTTTGATTTCTTTTGCCATTTTTTGGATCGCACTTATTTTCAGGGCAACTGCGACAACCCCGGAGTTGTCTTGCGTCGTTTTGGCAATGGTGACAATCGTTTCCCCCGTGGTCGCGTCCTGGTACGGGGCTGTCACAATCGCTTTTCCGGGCTGTTCCATCGCTTCCTTATACCACGGCCTTTGCCTTGGATCATAACCTGCAGGCACGTTTCTATCAGGTTGGATCATCATTTTTCCGGATGATGTCCCAACAAAAACATTCAGGACATTGTTATGCAGGTCTGCGTACTGGCTGAACATCGACTTGATTTCGGACGGTTTTTTTTCCGTTTGGGCCGAAATTCTTTTAGAAAAATAATCCACATCGTCCATGCGCGGCTGGATCGCATCATGGATGATATTCTGCAACAGATTGACATTTTCCGTAGCGGCATTCAGCATTTGCGATTGGACTTCACTTCCTGCTGATTTTATTGAAAAATATCCGATCAGTACAGATGGAACGAGCAGGATCGCGAGGATAGAAACAATCAATTTCGCTTTCATATTCCATCGTACATGTTTTTCTACCATCTTTCGCATAACAGGGCAACTCCTTTAATCATTTTCATAGCGGATATCACTAATTCTTTTATCGTACCTTTTAGTCACTTTTTCATAGGGCTTTATACCTGGAAACATGCGTGCAAATAATTGATAAGGCTTACAGGCTGAAGGGATGGCGGTTTTTGCAAATGTGAAAAGTTTATGGCAGGAATTACCAGAAAAAGCAGGAAATTTTTACGGTATATCGAATATATGATTTAATGGAATAAAGGAGGGAGTTTGATGGCGGAAAGAACCATGATTATTGCAGAAAATCTTGCCCCCGGCCTGCTTGATGAAATCAGGAAATTGGTTCCGGAATGGCGCATACTGGCCGGAAAAGATCCGGCGCATTGGCAGAGTGAAGTGAAGAAAGCTGAAGTGATTGCGAGCTTTCGAAAAAAAATGGAAAAAGATGCATTATCGGAAGATTCCGCTCTCCGCTGGGTTCAAAGCTGGAGTGCGGGGGTGAACAGTTTCCCGCTCGAACAATTTGAGAAAAAGGGGCTCTTTCTGACTTCCGCAAGCGGCATCCACGCCTATCCGATTTCTGAAACCATTTTTGCAATGATGCTGGCATTGACAAGGAAAATCCATACATATGTCAGATATCAAACGAAAAAGAAATGGGACCATGCCGGGTTAAAACTGGAAATGCACGAAAAGGTGATCGGCATTATCGGTGTCGGGGAAATCGGGCTTGAAACGGCAAAAATTGCCAAAGCCTTCGGGATGAAAGTGCTGGGCGTGCGGCGTTCCGGTGCGCCTGCCGGGTTTGTAGACGAAATGTATACCAACGGGCAGCTCCATGATATGCTTCCGCTTTGTGATTATGTCGCCGTCTGCCTGCCGCTTACGAAAGAAACGTACCATTTATTCGGGAAAGAAGCATTTGCCCGCATGAAGCCGTCTGCATTTTTTATCAATATCGGCAGAGGGGAAATCGCAAATGAAAAAGAACTGGCCGATGCCCTTGCCTCCGGCGAAATTGCCGGCGCCGGGCTGGATGTGTTTGAAAAGGAACCGCTCCCTGAAGACAGTCCGCTTTGGGAGCTGGAAAATGTGATCATCACCCCGCACACCGCCGGCTCAACCGAACATTACGACGAACGGGTTGTCCGGGATATCTTCATCCCGAATTTAAAACGGTACCTCGCTGGCGGCAAGCCGGACATTCATCTTGTCGACTACAAAAAAGGTTATTAACCTTTTTGCGCGAATCAAAAAATACGATGATTTTTAAATTATTTCATTTTTCCCTTTACAGAACTAAAACCAGCTGTTAGAATATTTAGCACAGAGCAAAATGATATTCGAAAAGTAATGATGAAGAAGGCGTATTTGCAAAAAGCCGCAGAGAGTCGGTGGTTGCTGCGAACCGATGCTTTTGCTGATACAATGCCCAGCGCTTCTGAACTGGCCGGCCGAAAGTGATGTAGGCCGCACCCGGCATATGCCGTTATTTTCCCAGAGGCTGCCGTACGCAGCAAAAGAGGGTGGCACCACGGTACATGACGTCCCTCCTCCACAAGGATTTCTTTGTGGCGGAGGGACGTTTTATTTTAATTTTATATTGGAGGATTGACGTACTCATGCTTTTTTGTAAGGAATCGCTATTCACACCAGGTCCAACACCCGTACCGGACCGTGTAAAACAGGCCATGAACCAGCCTATGGTCGCCCACCGCAGTGAAGTCTTTTCAAATAGCCTGAAGCAAGTGGCGACAAAACTGATGCCGGTCTTTGGCACAAAAGAACCGGTGGTTGTCATTGCCGGCAGCGGGACATCCGCACTGGAAAGCGCCGTCTGCAACGTTGTCCATGAAGGCGACCATGTCGTTGTCGTTGTCACCGGCGTGTTCGGGGAGCGTTTTGCATCCATTTGCGAATCATACGGCGCCCATGTCCACCGCCTCAATATAGAATGGGGAACCGCCTGCCGCCCGGAACAGCTGGAAACGTTCCTTAAGGGGCTAAAAGATCCGGTCAAAGCGGTTTTTGCCACCTATTGCGAAACATCCACCTCGGTGTTGAACCCGGTGAAAGACCTTGGCGCCGTTGTAAAACGGCTGACCGATGCCTTGTATATCGTTGACGGCGTCAGCTGCATTGGCGGCGTGCCCGCGGATATGGAAGATTACCAGATTGATATCCTTGTTTCCGGTTCGCAAAAAGCGCTCATGCTGCCGCCGGGCCTTGCCTTTGTCGCCGTCAATAAACGGGCCAAAGAGGCAATCAAGAACGGACCGGAAAAACGGTTTTATCTCGACTTGAACCGGTATATCGATTCATATGATGAAGCCGTGACAACACCGTTCACCCCGCCCGTTTCCCTCGTGTTTGGCGCGGAAGAAGTGTGCCGGATGATTGAGGAAGAAGGCTGGGGCAATGTCATCAAGCGCCATGAAATTTTGCGCGATATGACCCGCGCCGGCGTGAAAGCTTTGGGCCTTCCGCTCCTTGTCGAAAACGACGCGGATGCTTCGCCGACCGTCACAGCGTTGAAACCGGATGGCGAACAGGCCGGGGCAATCAAAAAATATTTGCAGGATCATTTTTCAATGGTTGTCGCAAGCGGGCAAAAGCAGTTGAAGGGAAAAATTTTCCGGATTGGCCATATGGGGTACAGCACCCCTTTTGACGTGATCAACGTTTTAACCGCGCTGGAAATGGCGGTACACGAACTGAACGGAAAGGATACATTCGGCATTGCAGTGAAAAAAGCGGAGGAGGCATGGAAAGCGCATGTTTAAAATTTTAGTAACGGATAAAGTAAGCGAAGAAGGCTTGAAAAAACTGTATGCGCACAAAGATTTTTTAGTTGAGCACCAGCCGGGCATTGCGCCGGAAGATTTAAAAGCCAGGATCGGCCAGTATGACGGGCTGATTGTGCGGAACCAAACAAAAGTGACAAAAGACATCATTGAGGCATCCGGCAATTTGCGCGTCATTGCAAGGGCCGGGGTCGGCGTTGACAATATTGATGTCGATGCTGCGACGAGAAAAGGGATTATTGTCGTCAATTCGCCGGGAGGAAACACGATTTCCGCAACGGAGCATACACTCGCCATGATGCTTTCCCTTTCCCGCAATATCCCGCAGGCACACAAGTCCGCATCCGCGGGAAAATGGGAGCGCGAAAAGTTCAAAGGCGTCGAGCTTTTCAAGAAAACGCTCGGCGTAATCGGAACGGGCAAAATCGGGACAGAAGTGGCGAAACGGGCAAAAGCATTCGGAATGGCCGTGCTCGGGTACGACCCGTATTTAACCGAAGAACGCGCGGCCAAGCTTGGCATCAAAAAAGCAACGCTTGGCGAAATTGCCGCCCGGGCTGATTTCATCACGCTCCATACGCCGCTAATGAAAGAAACGAAGCATTTGATCAATGAAGCATTTTTGGCAAAAACGAAAAAAGGTGTCCGCATCATCAATTGCGCACGCGGCGGGCTCGTTGACGAACAGGCGCTGCTTCAGGCGCTTCAGGAAGGCCGCGTTGCAGGGGCCGCCTTGGACGTTTTTGAAAACGAGCCGGACATCACACCAGGGCTTTTGGAACTGCCGAATGTTATTGTAACCCCGCATCTCGGCGCGTCGACCCGCGAAGCACAGGTCCGGGTGGCGGCGGATGTCAGCGACGAAATCATCCATATCTTTGAATCTGAGGAAATCCGCAATGCCATCAATATGCCGCAAACTTCCGGGGAAAACCGCGAACGGATGGAACCGTTCCTCCTTCTTGGCGAACAGGTGGCACAGCTCGGCATCCAGCTTTTGGATGAAGCGCCGGAAAAAATTGAAATTACGTACGCCGGCGAGCTTTTGGATGAAGATACAAAACTGCTGACAAGAACGATCATCAAAGGGATCCTGGCGCGCCACCTCGGCAGCACCGTCAATCTTGTCAATGCCCTTCATCTCTTAAAGGAACAGGGCTTGACATACAATCTGCAGCGCAATGCGTCGCTTAAGGGCTTTTCCAATTATCTGGAACTGGCGCTGTATAAAAAAGGCAAACAAGTGAATATCGGCGCTTCGATCATTAACGGGTTCGGCGGCCGCATCGTGAAGCTGAACGATTACCGCGTCGATCTCCGCCCGGAACAGCACCTTCTTTATATCCGGCATCTGGACATCCCGGGCATGATCGGCCGGGTCGGTTCGATTCTCGGCAGCAACGACACGAATATCGGCACGATGCAGGTGGGCCGGAAAGAAATCGGTGGGGAAGCGATCATGGTGCTCACGCTCGATAAAACCGCAAGCCGGCAAGTGCTGGACCAATTAAAAGAGATCATCGGCATTAAAGCCGTCCAGACTTTGGAACTCGCAACCGGCTATACCTTTCAGGAAGAACCTTTTGTAGAAGTATAAATAAAAGCATTCACGGCAAAACGCTGTGAATGCTTTTTTTTTCGGATACAGGCAAAAACCGGGCTTGTACGGCCCGGCTTTACTTTCCGGTATTATTGGACTTCCATTCTGAGGTCGCCGGCTTTTGCCCAGCCGAACAATTTAAGGAAATGATAGATGCCGAGCGTCGTAAAAATGGGTAAAATCACACCTGCCGCAACATAAGCAAGTAGCGGGCCGGTTCCCTGGTTGGCGAGAATATTAAGCGGCGCAATTAATGAATTCAGGCCGAGCCCGCCGAGTTCATACGGCACTTTCAAGTGAAACATCATCGTTGCAACCGGCGCGCAAATGAGCGACGAAACAAACGGCGGAATGACAAGGCGCGGATTTTTCACCAAATTCGGGAACTGGACTTTTGGCGTAATCAAGGACTGTGCAATATTGCCGCCCCAGTCATTTTGTTTCAGCGACATTGCCGTAAAACCGACAAACTGGACCGTACAGCCGATTAGTGCAGCCGCGCTGGATACCGGATCAAGCTGCAACGCAATGGCAAGCGCGGCCGAAGAAGCAGGTGACATGAGCAGGATGCTCCAGACGAGCGATACAACCATTGAACCGAAAAGCGGCGAACCTTGTACAGAGGCCGTAATTTCACCGCTCAGCCATTGCAAAAACGGCGTGGTGACAGCAGCAAGGCCAACGCCGGCAACACCGCCGGCAAGAATGGCGGCAAACGGAATTGCCATCATATCGAGCTTCGTTTTGCCGGACACGCGCTTCCCGACCCACGTTGCAACAACTGCAGCCAACACAGCACTTACAGGCTGTCCGGTGACAATCGTAATCAAGCCGTCCTGGGTGGTGCCGATCGCATTTCCGCCGACCGCCGCACAAGCCATCGAACTGAAAATGACCAATGTATTGCCGCCAAGCTGATATGCAATCCCTGCGCCGATGGCCGGCGCCAACAGCGATTTCGTCGCCGCCCCGATGGCCAAAAAGCCGTCCCAGCCGAGGAATTTCCCGAACGTTTCAAACAAAAGGCCCAGCCCCAAAGTCACGAGCACAGCGTTTGCTACCCCGGCCGATGCTTTATATGCCCTGTCAATTACATAATCTTTAGTTTCTTGTTTCATCTTTCCCACTCCTTGAAATATTCCGAATTAAAAGATCACCGTTTCTGTTTTATTTTCAGGACTTCAACGATTTCCGCAAAATGAAGGTTCTTACGGGTTTCCACCTTGATTTCTGCTTCTTTTTTTGTGATGTTCAAATATTACATTAATTTTAAAATAAAGTCAACATTTAATTTTATTTAAAAATATTTTTTTCAAACTTTTCATCCCGTTTTTATAGAGGAACTGGAAAAATTACACTATATTAATAAAGTGATCATGTAAGGTTTCCCTGCAAAAAATTTTTTCGGAAATTGCCGTTTTTTACGGCGCGGAATATCCTGCGAAAAAGAGGCATGCCTCAGCATACCCCAGCAGTCTACAAAAATATGTTTTTGAGGCCTACTACATTCTCAAAAATATAATCTGCCCCGTGTTCTTCAAATTCGGCTTTTGCTTCTTTTCCGGACAAGCCGGTTAAGATGCCGGCAAATTGGGCACCTATTTTTTTTGCAGCAAGCAGGTCCGCGAGCGAGTCCCCGACAATCAGGATTTCCTGCCCGTTTTCAAGCGGGAGGCTGCATTCCGCACAGTCGCGGGTGGGCGTGTTTTTCCCTTTTAAAGCAAGCAGGTAGGTAAAAGGATTCGGCTTTGCAAGCGGCGTATGGCCTCCAAGCTCCTCTTCCGCCTTTAAAACGTCGTCCGCCGTCACGATATGCGCCTCATGAAACAGCGGCAGCCAGCCAAGCGCCCGGAACGGCCCGTACGTTTCAAGCTGCGGCCTCCCCGTGCCGACGCCGAGTTTCAGCCCTTTCCCCGCCAAAAAGGAAAACAAGGCACCGATTTTTTCCGGTTCGGCAAGCGGAATCTCTTCATCGAGAAAGCCTTTTTTCCCCGTTTGCACGCTCGGCTTCCCGGTAGAGGCCTTAATATTTTGGTCGCCGACATACCATTCCTGGGAAATCTGCTCGCACACCGACCAGAGCGCGCCTTTTTTGCCAAGCTGCGTATCT
The DNA here is from genome assembly GCF_038007245.1 of Weizmannia sp. FSL K6-3076. Taxonomy (NCBI): domain Bacteria; kingdom Bacillati; phylum Bacillota; class Bacilli; order Caryophanales; family Bacillaceae; genus Heyndrickxia; species Weizmannia sp. FSL K6-3076. The sequence continues at coordinate 2,667,176 of NZ_JBBOWU010000001.1, forward strand.
GTAAGCCCGAAGATTTCATAAGCAAGCTGGTCCAGCACTTTCAACAAATCCTGTTTTGTTTCGGGCCTCTTTGCAAACCAGTTTAAAAATATGCCGTAGTCGGTTTCAACCGGATAGTGTGCAAGCACCCCGCGGATTTCATGAAGCGTTTCATAATCGATTTCACGCGCCAGCCAGCCGCGGATCCGGCCTGCTTCCTTTTCCTTTATTTGCGAAAGCAAATGTAACAGCTGGCAGGTGAACGTCAAATAAATCATATCCCAGTTGGCGTTCATGCCGCGCGATTTTAAAAACCGCAACACTTCATCATGCTGAAAAACATCAGCCCGGATGCGCCTGATTTCCTCATCTGTTAAGGCTGTTTTAAATTGTTCCGGTGCGAGCCCTAAATAATGGCCGCTATGTATCAATTCCCAGACGGTCAAGCCGGATGCGTCAAAATAACGTTCCTCGCTCAGCAATACCCCGTCCACATCAAATAATACCGTTTGAATCATCTCTTCACCTCTTTCCTACATCAGTGTAACAAAGGATGCTGTTTTTTTGTATCGTTTTTTCACTTTTCGGCCTGCATTAAAGAAAAGGCGCCCCGGGGCAAGCCTGGTGAACACGCCTGGCATGCCCCGGCCTGCTGGTGCCCGGTTCTAAAGCGAAACAACCTTATGTTTTTTTTTGCCGGCCGCAGCCAGCCGTTTGAAGTGGGAGATTTTATCCAGATCAGCATTTCCGCCGCTTACAACAATGCCAATATGCTTTCCCGAAACGCCAACTTTGCCGCTTAATACAGCCGCGAAAGCCGCCGCTCCTGCCCCTTCGACAAACATTTTTTCACGTTCGAGCATATAAATGATGGCAATGGCAATGTCTTCATCGCTCACCGTCACGACATCATCCACATACTTGCTGATTAACGGAAAAGTCAGCTGGCCGGTCTCTTTTACAAGAATGCCGTCCGCGATGCCCGAAACATGTTCGAGCCGACTGTTTCCCATCCCTTTAAAGCGGTTATAAACAGCAGGCGCCCCCTCGGACTGCACGCCGATGACGCGGATTTTCGGATCATAATTTTTCAGGAGGCAGGCCATGCCAGCAATTAAACCGCCGCCCCCGACCGGAATCACAACCGTATCAAGATCCGCGCATTGCTGGATCATTTCGAGGGCAATCGTGCCCTGGCCGGCCATCACTTCATAATCGTCAAACGGGTGAATAAACGTTGCGCCTGTGATTTGCTGGTCCAACACAGCTGCTTCATACGCTTCCTGAAAGGATTCGCCGGTCAGCACGACTTCCGCGCCATACGCCTTTGTTGCCAACACTTTGGCAAGCGGCGTTTTTTCCGGCATATATATTTTTGCCTTCAACCCCTGTTTCGTTGCCGAAAAAGCGACACCCTGCGCATGGTTGCCCGCCGATGCCGCAATCACGCCGTTTTTTCTCGCATCCCCTGCCAGGTTCGTAATTTTATTCAGTGCGCCCCTGATTTTAAAAGACCCGGTGCGCTGCAGGTTCTCCATTTTAAAGTAAAGCCTTGTTCCTGCCATTTCATTGAATGTCGCCGATTCGTTCAACGGCGTCCGGTGCACGACCGGCAATAAGTTTTCAAATGCTGCTACAATGTCTTTCGTTTGTAAGAAATCCCCATTGTTCTCGTCACACTCCTGCGTTTTCAGACGCTTCAAATTTTGAAATTTCATCTTCAAGCAATAATGTCAGCCCGATTTCATCCAGTCCCTTTAACAGCATATTCTTCGGATACGGATCAATGTCAAAGTGGACGGTCTTTTCTCCCGTTAATACCACTTGTTTTTCAAGATCAACCGTTAAAACGAGCCGTTCTCTCTGTGCCTTGTCAATCAAATCGTGCACTTCTTCTTCCGGCAGCTCTACGGTTAAAATCCCGTTTTTCAGACAGTTATTATGGAAAATATCAGCAAAACTTGGTGCGATAACCACTTTAAAGCCGTAATCCTGCAATGCCCAAGGCGCGTGCTCCCGTGAAGAGCCGCATCCGAAGTTGTCGCCTGCCACTAAAATCTGTGCTCCCTCGTATTTCGGATCATTTAAAGGAAAATCTCCCCTTTTATTTCCGTTTTCATCGAAGCGCCAGTTGTAAAACAGGCATTCCCCAAATCCCTTGCGCTCAATCCGTTTCAAAAACTGTTTTGGAATGATCTGGTCGGTATCGACATTTTTTCGGTCCAATGGGAATACGAGCCCTGAAAAAGTTTGAAATGGCTCCATTAGCTTTTGCCCCCTCTCTCCGTATAGATGAATGAATTTTCTTCTGCTGCCTGCTGCAAAAGAAGCAGCGCGCATGCCGCCATTTAGCGGGCCGGCACAGTCTGGCCGAGCTTCCGGACATCGACAAATTTGCCGTAAATGGCGGCGGCTGCGGCCATCTCCGGGCTGACAAGATGCGTTCTGGCGCCAGTCCCCTGCCGGCCTTCGAAATTGCGGTTCGATGTTGAAGCGCATCGTTCTCCGGCCGGGACAATATCATCATTCATCGCAAGGCACATGCTGCAGCCCGACTCGCGCCATTCAAACCCGGCTTCCGTAAAAATTTTGTCAAGTCCTTCTTCTTCCGCCTGTGCTTTCACGCTTTGCGACCCTGGAACAATGAGGGCCCGGACTCCTTCTCTTACATGCCGTCCCTTTACAATTTCCGCTGCAGCCCGCAAATCGGCAAGCCGCGAGTTCGTGCATGAACCGATAAATACATGCTGGACAGGGATGTCTGTAATCTTCATCCCCGGCTCAAGGCCCATGTATTGCAACGCTTTTTCAACCGCCTGCCGTTCGCCGGGATCGTTGATTTCAGCCGGATCAGGCAGTTTTTCACTGACCGGGAGGCACATGGAAGGGTTCGTGCCCCAAGTGACCTGCGGCTCAATTTCTGCTGCATCCATTTCAAGCGTTTTGTCATAGACGGCGCCTTCATCTGATGCCAGCGAGAGCCAGTATGCCGCTTTTTCTTCAAAATCTTCCTTCGGCGCATATTTCCTTCCGCGCAAAAAGGAAATGGTCGTTTCATCCGGGCTGATCAACCCTGCCCTGGCCCCTGCTTCAATCGACATATTGCAGACGGTCATCCGCTCTTCCATTGACAAATTGCGGATCGCTTCGCCGGTGTATTCGACAATATGGCCGGTGCCGACGCCAATCCCGAATTTGGCAATGATGGCAAGGATTAAATCTTTAGCCGTCACGCCCGGCCCGAGTTTGCCGTTGATTTTGATCTGCATCGTTTTCGGGCGCTTTTGCCATAATGTCTGGGTCGCCAACACGTGTTCCACTTCACTCGTGCCGATTCCGAAAGCAATGGCGCCAAATGCACCGTGCGTGGACGTGTGGGAATCGCCGCATACAATCGTTTTCCCGGGCTGGGTGAGCCCCAGTTCCGGCCCGATGACGTGGACGATCCCCTGGTCCGGATGGTTGATGCCGGCAAGCGGGATGCCGAATTCCCCACAGTTTTTTTCCAAAGTGGACATTTGTTTTTTCGAGACCGGGTCTTTTGAAATCCGGCCCCTTGTTGTCGCAACATTATGATCAACGGTGGCAAAGGTTAAATCCGGCCTCCGCACTTTGCGGCCGTTTATCCGCAACCCCTCAAACGCCTGCGGGGACGTGACCTCATGGACAAGGTGCAAATCAATATAGAGCAGGTCCGGCTTCCCTTCTTCGCGGTGGACCAAATGGTTTTCCCATATTTTATCGATAATCGTTTTCGGTGCCATCGTATCACTCCCATCTGCCGCTTTTCGTTTTTTGGAGATCAATCTCCGTTTTGCCAATTCCTTTTTTCATGATTAAAAATCCGTGCTGTTTTTCCATCCAGAAAACGTGCACCGCTGTAAACTGCCACTTGCCAAATCCTTTTTTATTGAAAGATACGCCCTCTTATTGAAAAATGCGCGGACGGGCTGCGCTGTTATTTAATTTTTCGATCAGCCGGTCTGTGAGCTCAATTGTACTGACCACTTTTCCGTTTGCCACCTGCAAATCGCCTGTACAATAGCCGTCTTGAAGCACATCATCCACTGCTTTTTCAATGGCCGCCGCTTCTTTCTCAAGCCCGAACGAATAACGGAGCATCAAAGCCGCTGACAGCACTGTCCCGAGCGGGTTGGCTTTTCCCTGCCCGGCAATATCCGGCGCGGAGCCGTGGACCGGTTCATACATGCCGAACCGGTCGGAACGGAGGCTTGCGGATGGCAACATGCCGAGGCTGCCGGTAATCACGGACGCTTCATCGCTTAAAATATCGCCGAACATATTCTCTGTTACAATGACATCAAATTGGCCCGGATTTGCAATCAGCTGCATCGAAGTTGAGTCGACAAGCATATGGCTCAATTCCACGTCCGGATACTTTTTCGCGGTTTCTTCCGCAATTTCGCGCCACATTCTGCTTGATTCCAGCACATTCGCCTTATCGACGGATGCCAGTTTTTTTCTTCTGATTTGGGCAAGCTGGAATGCTTTCTCAATAATTCTTTCAATCTCTTCCCTTGTATAAGCAAGCGTGTCTACCACTTCATTCTCGCCCGGCCCGCGCCTTTCACTCGGGCGCCCAAAATAGAGGCCGCCCGTCAGTTCGCGGACAATAACAAGATCGACGTTTTCCACACGTTCCCGTTTTAAAGGCGATGCGTTTAAAAGTGTGGCATATGCTTTAACCGGGCGCAGGTTTGCAAACAGCCCCATTTCTTTCCGGAGCCCGAGCAGGCCTTTTTCCGGGCGGAGGGAAGCCGGGTTATGATCCCATTTCGGCCCCCCTACCGCGCCGAGCAAAATGGCATCGCTCCTGCGGCAAATGTCAAGCGTTTCTTCCGGTAGGGGCGTCCCCGCTTCATCAATGGCGGCGCCCCCAATCAGCGCATTTTCAAAAACGGCTTCATGCCCGTCATTGTCCAACACTGTTTTTAAAACGCGGATCGCTGCATCCATCACTTCCGGCCCGATCCCATCGCCGGGCAGTACGGCCAGTTTCATTTTCATTGTCGTTCCTCCCCGAAAATCACACCTGTACTTGTTTTCTCGATTGCTGTTCCATTGCGTGCGCCCTGTTGATTGCATTTAAAAATGATTTTGCGGAAGCTTCCAGTACGTCTTGGGCAGACCCGCGCCCGCCGCATTCAAACTCCCCGCATTTCACTTTGACAAAAGCATCCGCAAGCGCATCCTGCCCGGAACCGACTGACTGCAGTTTATAATCTTTCAGCTCAATCGGGCCGTCAAACATCTTGGTGATCGTATGGTAAATCGCCTCAACACTCCCCGATCCGGTGCCGGCTTCTTCAACAAGCGTTCCTTCCGGTGTTTTGATTCTTACTGTGGCGGTCGGAATATTCAATGTGCCATACTGCACCTGCACACTTTCCAGTTCATAATGCGCAGCATCTGCCGCATCGGTTTGCTTTTCGGCTAAAATGGCGAACAAATCGTCATCGGTCACTTCTTTTTTCTTATCCGTCAATGCTTTGAAAGCTTTAAACGCTTCGTTCAGTTTTTCCTGGCCAAGATCAAAGCCGAGCGCTGCCGCCCGTTCTTTAAAAGCGTGGCGGCCGGAATGTTTTCCGAGCACAAGCCGGTTGCTTGAGAATCCAACCAGTTCCGGAGTGATGATTTCATATGTCGAAGCCTCTTTTAACACGCCGTCCTGGTGGATGCCGGCTTCGTGGGCAAAAGCATTCGCGCCGACAACCGCTTTATTGCCTGGTACAACCATCCCGGTCAGTTTGCTGACCAATTGGCTTGTGCGTTTGATTTCATCCAATTTCAAGCGGGTTTTCTTGTTGTAATAATCCTGCCTGATGTGAAGGGCGACCGCCACTTCTTCGAGGGCAACATTGCCGGCCCGTTCGCCGATACCGTTGATCGTCCCTTCCACTTGGAGGACACCGTGTTCAATGGCTGAAAGCGTATTGGCCGTCGCCATCCCGAGATCGTCATGGCAGTGGGCGGATAAAATGACTTTATCAATGTTCGGAACGTGCTCCCGGATATAGTCATACAGTGCACCGTATTCTTTCGGCGTCGTATAGCCGACGGTGTCCGGCAGGTTGATGACATTTGCGCCGGCATTGATCACTTCTGTAATGATTCGGACGAGAAAGTCTTTATCCGATCTCGTCGCATCTTCTGCCGACCATTGCACCAGTGGGAATTTTTGCTTCGCGTATTTCACGGCCTCAACAGCGATGGCTGCCACTTCGTCCGGCGTTTTTCGCAGTTTGTATTGCATATGGATCGGCGATGTGGCCAGAAAAATGTGGATCCTTGGCTCGGCGGAATGCTTCAGTGCATCCCAGGCCGCATCAATGTCCTGCTTGTATGCCCTCGCCAGGCCGGTAACCGAACTGTTCCGGATTGTTTTTGCGATTTTCTCAACCGCTTCAAAGTCCCCTTTTGAAGAGGCAGGAAACCCCGCCTCCATGATATCTACGCCAAATTTTTCCAGCTGTTTGGCAATTTCGACTTTTTCCACGGTGTTGAGGTTGACGCCTGCCGATTGTTCCCCGTCCCTTAACGTCGTGTCAAAAACATTAACCTTTTGCATTCACAGCCACTTCCTTTTGTTTAATCGGATTTTTGACAAAAGGCATTAGATCGCGCAGTTCTTCGCCGACTTTTTCGAGCGGATGATTTTGCTCGCGTGTGTTGATGGCATTGAACATCGGGCGGTTTGTCTGGTTTTCAAGCAGCCATCCTTTGGCAAATGTGCCGTTTTGGATATCTTTTAAAACCTCTTTCATGCGCTTTTTCGTATCTTCATTCACAACGCGCGGGCCGGAAACGAAATCGCCCCATTGCGCCGTATCAGAGATGGAATAGCGCATATTTTTCAGGCCTCCTTCATAGATCAAATCGACGATCAGCTTCATCTCATGACACACTTCAAAGTAAGCGAGTTCCGGCTGGTACCCTGCTTCCGTTAACGTTTCAAAACCGGCTTTGATTAAGGAGGTCAACCCGCCGCACAGGACAGCCTGCTCACCGAACAAATCCGTTTCGGTTTCTTCCTTAAAGGTTGTTTCCAAAACGCCGGCCCGGGCAGCCCCGATTCCTTTTGCATAAGCAAACGCCAGGTCTTTTGCTTCCCCCGTCACATCCTGGTGGACGGCAACAAGCGCAGGCACCCCGGCCCCTTCTTCAAATGTCCTTCTGACGAGATGCCCCGGGCCTTTTGGCGCAACCATAAAGACGTCAACATTTTCCGGCGGGACAATCTGGGTAAAATGGATGTTGAATCCGTGGGCAAATGCGATTGCATTGCCGGGTTCGAGCCCTGCTTCCACTTCTTCTTTGTATACTTTTGTTTGCTGCTCATCCGGCAGAAGCATCATGATGACATCCGCTTCTTTTGCGGCTTCCTTCACAGGCTTAACGGAAAATCCGTCCTGTTCCGCGCGGTTAAACGACCGGCCCGGCCTGACGCCGACAACTACGTCAAAACCGTTATCACGAAGGTTTTGTGCATGGGCATGGCCCTGGGAGCCATAGCCGACAACGGCGATTTTTTTCCCTCTCAATGCTTCTTCTTTGATGTCTTTTTCAAGATAAACTTTTGCCATTTTTCATTCTCTCCTTAAGTTCAAGATTTTTATTTTAATAGGGAATACGAGCTTAAATCGGTTACTTGTTTTTGCGAGCCGCGCAGAAATGCGGTCATCCCGGTACGGACCATTTCTTTAATGCCGTACGGTTTAAGCAGGTCAACGAGCGCCTCCACCTTGTCGCTGTCGCCGGTTACCTGGATGGTGACAGATTCCCTGCTGACATCTATGATGGAGGCACGGAACGGTTCGACAAGCCCGCCGATTTCGCTTCTCGTCTGCGGTGTGCTCAATACTTTAATCAAAGCAAGTTCCCGTGAGACGATGGCCTGGCCTGTGATGTCCTGGACTTTGATCACATCGATCAGCTTGTTCAGCTGTTTTGTCAGCTGCTCCGCCTGCCTGTCGTCTTCGACATTGACGACAATGGTCATGCGCGAGATGCCCTCCGTTTCGGTGCGGCCGACCGTAATGCTGTCAATATTGAACTGCCGCTTTGCGAGGACGCCGGTAATTTTGTTCAGCACCCCGCTCTGGTTTAAAACAGTGGCTACAACAATCCGCTTCATGGCTTCACCCCCATCATTTCATGCAAGCCTGCACCCGGCGCGACCATCGGGAACACCGCTTCAAGCCTTTTCACGCGGCAGTCGACAACGGCAGGCCCTCCATCCTCGAAAACAGATTTCAGCACCTGTTCGAGTTCTTCGTTGTTCGTCGCGCGGCAGCCTCTGATGCCGTAGCTTTCCGCAAGTTTGACAAAATCGGGCTGGACCGGGATCGTCGAATAGGAATAGCGCTCTTCGTAGAAAGATTCCTGCCACTGCCGTACCATGCCGAGATACTGGTTATTCACAATGAATATCTTGAGCGGCAAATTTAATTCTTTTACAACGGCAAGTTCCTGTAATGTCATCTGGAAGCCGCCGTCGCCGCTGATCGAAACCACCAGTTGGTCCGGACATGCGATTTGCGCGCCGATTGCGGCCGGAAATCCGAATCCCATCGTGCCGAGCCCGCCGGATGTAATCCACTTGTGCGGCTTTTCAAACCCGTAATACTGTGCCGCCCACATCTGGTGCTGGCCGACATCCGTCGAAATGATCGCATCCCCGTTTGTGTAATGATGGATTCTTTGAATGACATGCTGCGGGGACAATTCTTCACCGTCATCTTCGTACCAAAGTGGAAATTTTTCGGCGTATTCTTTTAAATGGCGGACCCATTCTTCCGTGCCGGCATTTTGCAAATCTTCCGAACAAATCTTCTGCAAGGCTTCCTTTGCATCTGCCACGATCGGGATATCGGTTTCGACATTTTTGCCGATTTCAGCCGGGTCGATATCAATATGGACAACCATTGCATTCGGGGCAAAGTGGGCTAAGTTGCCTGTCAGACGGTCATCAAACCGGGCCCCGATATTAATGAGCAGATCGCATTCGCAAATGGCCATATTTGCCGCATACGTTCCATGCATACCGCCCATGCCGAGAAAAAGCGGGTGACGGAACGGAAAACTGCCAAGGCCGAGCAACGTGTTTACGACCGGTATCTGGCACTTTTCCGCAAACTTGAGCAAAAGATCAGACGCCTTCGCATGGAGGATTCCGGCTCCTGCCAATATGACCGGTTTTTCGGAATAAGAGACAGCTTCCACAAGCTTTTTAATCTGGAGCGGATTCGGGCTTGTATTCGGCTGGTAACCGGGCAGATATACTTCCCGGCTTTCTCCCATTTCCACCGTGCCCTGCTGGATATCTTTCGGGATATCGACCACCACCGGTCCGGGCCGGCCGGATTTTGCAATATGAAAAGCTTCTTTGACGACCCGCGGCAAATCCCGCAAATCCCTTACCTGGTAATTGTGCTTGGTAATCGGGGCCGTCATGCCGATGACATCAGCTTCCTGGAACGCGTCCGAGCCGATGACGGAAGTACCGACCTGGCCGGTAAAGACGACGAGCGGGAGCGAATCCATCATCGCATCGGCAATCCCGGTGATCAGGTTGGTTGCCCCGGGGCCCGAAGTCGCAATGACGACACCCGGTTTTCCGCTAACGCGCGCATAACCTTCTGCCGCGTGAATGGCCCCCTGCTCATGCCGGGCCAGGATATGCCTGACCGGCTGGTTATAGAGGGCATCGTAAATCGGTAAAACCGCACCCCCCGGATAGCCGAACATGACGTCGACCCCTTCCCGCACCAATAACTGGACAAGCGCCTCAGCACCCGTACATTCTGCTGTTTTCACATTGCCATCCATTCTTGCTTTCGCACACACGATTTAACCTCCTATTCTGATTTGCGCAGGCTCCTTGATTTATCCCAATAAAAAACGCCCTTCTCCTTGATTTATCCCAATAAAAAACGCCTTTCTCTCCTTGAAAACGGCAAAAGGAACAATCGTTTTTGCCGGTTTTGCAGGGATGAAAAGGCATCTTTTCATGGTACCACCCAACTTCACGGCGTTCTCACAAACGCCGCCTCATGCAGCATTGTTTAAAAAATGCTGCTTTTGGTAACGGGTCCTCCGCTTCATGCGGCCGACCCGGCAAGTCCTAGTAGGCAGAACCGTTCAGACTTGCACTCAGAGGCGATGTCGTGACCGGGGTATTTACCGGGCTCCCAGCATCCCCGGCTCTCTGAAAAATACCTGATCCGATCACTTTGTCCCCGTCAACGTTTTTTGCGGTAATCCGATTTTTAAAACCCCGCCTGTATTCGCGGAAGTCACGAGTGCGGAATATCTTGCCAGGTAGCCGCTTGTGATTTTCGGCTCCGGCTGCACCCAATTTTGTTTTCTTCTTTGCAATTCCTCATCCGGAACATGGAGCTCAATCCTTCTGTTGATTAAATCAATTGTAATGCGGTCGCCGTTTTCAACAAGTGCAATCGGCCCGCCTTCCGCCGCTTCCGGTGAAATATGGCCAACACAAATGCCGCGGGTTGCGCCGGAAAATCTGCCGTCCGTAATCAAAGCGACGGTTTTGCCAAGCCCCCGGCCCATAATGGAGGATGTTGGCGCGAGCATTTCCGGCATGCCCGGCCCGCCTTTTGGCCCTTCATAACGGATCACAACGACATGCCCTTCACGGACAAGGCCGCTGTCAATCCCTTTTTGAGCTTCTTCCTGGGACTCAAATACAATCGCCTCCCCGGTAAAGGTGTGAATATCCGGATCGACCGCTCCCACTTTGATCACGGCGCCGTCCGGGGCAATGTTGCCATACAGGATGGACAAACCGCCGACCGGGCTGTAAGGATTTTCTTTCGGCCTGATCACTTCAGGATTGCGGATTTCCGCATCTTTCACATTTTCATAGAGGCTTTTGCCGGTGATCGTCAGCCGGCCGGGGTGAATCGCCCCATCAATCTTGCAAAGTTCATGGACAATTGCGCTGATCCCGCCTGCAAGGTGGACGTCATGCATCGAGTAATCCGACGCCGGCATAATTTTTGCCAGATACGGGACTCTTTCCGCCACCTTGTTAATCCGTTCCAAATCGTAGTCAATTCCCGCTTCCCGGGCAATTGCCAGCGTATGCAGCACGGTATTGGTTGAACCGCCCATCGCCATATCAAGCGCGAAAGCATCATCAATCGCTTCTTCTGTGACAATATCGCGCGGCCGGATATCATTTTTGATACAGTTCATTAAATGACCGACGGCTTCCCGGATAATGCGGTGCCGTTCCTCCGACGTGGCAACGATGGTGGCGTTGCCGGGCGGCGTCAGGCCAAGCATTTCCATTAATGAATTCATCGAGTTTGCCGTAAACATGCCTGAACACGATCCGCATGTCGGGCAAGCGCTCGTTTCCAGCATTTTCAGCTCTTCATAACTGATTTTTCCGGATTTATGGGCACCGACGCCTTCAAATACCGATGTAAGGGACAACTGTTTTCCATCCGGCGCCATACCGGCTTCCATCGGCCCCCCGGAAACAAAGACCGCCGGCACATTTGTCCTCACGGCTGCCATCAGCATGCCAGGGGTGATCTTGTCACAGTTTGGAATGTAAAAGACCCCGTCAAACCAGTGGGCGTTGATGACCGTTTCGGCACTGTCGGCAATCAATTCGCGGCTCGGAAGCGAATACCGCATGCCGATATGCCCCATCGCAATGCCGTCATCCACCCCGATCGTATTAAATTCAAACGGGACACCGCCCGCTTCCCTGATGGCTTCTTTTACCACTTCCGCAAACTTATTGAGGTGTTTGTGCCCCGGGATAATATCAATATAGGAATTGCACACCCCGATGAAAGGCTTATCGAAATCTTCCGTTTTCAGCCCTGCTGCATATAAAAGGCTTCGGTGCGGGGCACGGTCGATCCCTTTTTTGATCACGTCACTTCGCATTCCATCACTCCCATTCTATTGCCTGCGGGGTTTTTCTTGTGCCCGGTGAAAATCCGGATTTTTAAATATCCGCCCGAGAGAATTTTTTATATTCTTTAATTGTTGTCAATCATACGACTTTTGGCCGCCGAGGTCAACCCTTTTCTGTCAACTTTTTTGACAATTTTGATTTGAGAATCTATTTGGAAACGCTTTCATTATTGATTTCATCGACTTTTTCCTTTTTCATTTTTTGAATTGCCCGGGGTTGGCCCCTGACTTCTTTCGTTTCATCTGCTTGCCGCTTTTTCAGATAGCTCTTGTATTGGGCCGGCTTTTGGCTTCTGTTCTTTCTTATCCCATTTTAGCAATTGATTTTTGCGGCTTCTGTCCTTTTTGATGGCAGGGACGGGGCTAAAAAATTTTCTGGGAGAGATGTTGACAGATGAAATGTTCAGTGATAATCTTATTTTCAAATAATATAAAAAACAAAAGTCGAGGACGGGAAGAGTAAGTTTGGATCTTGTTCCCCAGAGAGTTGGCATATTGCTGAAAGCCAATGTTCAAGGCCATTCCGAAGATCATCCCCGAGATGCAAAGCTGAAGTTTACAGTAGGCTTTGACGGCGATTCCCCCGTTAAGAAAGGAACACGTATGTTGGTACGTTGTATGAGGTGCCGCACGCTTTTGTGCGGAATAAGGGTGGTAACGCGAGCAAACTCGTCCCTGTTTCAGGGGCGGGTTTTTTGTTTTTCTCTATATTGCATCGAAAGGAAGCGGACATAGTTATGAAAAGAAACGAAGTATTGTTTATCGGCTTTATGTTGTTTTCCATGTTCTTCGGAGCCGGAAATTTAATTTTCCCTCCTTTTCTCGGCATCCAGTCGGGATCGTCTTACTGGCCGGCAATGGCAGGCTTTATCGTAACGGGGGTCGGGCTGCCGGTTCTCGTTATCGCGGCAGTCTCTTTTGTAGATGGCGGCATCCAGGCGATCGGAAACCGAGTCCATCCGGTTTTCAGTACAGTATTTACCGTGATTGTCTATTTATGTATCGGGCCGTTTTTGGCGATCCCAAGAAATGCAAACGTCGCTTATGAAATGGGGGTTAAACCGTTTCTTTCCGGGTCCGCCCACAGTTCGCCAGTCTCTTTGCTGTTGTTCAGCGCCGTCTTTTTCCTGCTCGTCTATTTGACCAGCCTGAATCCTGACAAAATGTCAAATACGCTCGGGCGCTGGATTACACCGGTATTATTGCTGGCAATGGCTGTCCTTTGCACAGCCGGCTTCTTTAAACTTTCTGGCCGCCCGTTTACGGCACCGGCAGCCGGATACCAGACCGGTTCTTTCTATAAAGGCTTTATTGACGGATACTCCACGATGGATGCGCTCGCTTCCCTGGCGTTTGGCATCGTCATTTTAACAGCGGTCAAACACCGCGGCGTCGCAAACCGGAAACAAATGACGGCCTATACATTAAAAGCCGGGTTGATTGCCGGCGCGATTTTGGCGCTCGTCTATGTCGCACTCGGGTTGATCGGCGCAAAAATGGCTACAAGCGGCACGTTCCAAAACGGCACCGATGTCCTGACGGCAATGTCTTCCCTGCTATTCGGGCAGGCCGGAAAAATGCTGCTCGGTTTTATTTTTATGCTGGCCTGCTTTACAACCGTCGCCGGTTTAACAACAGCGTGCGGGCAATATTTTTCCAATCTGGTGCCGAAATTCAGCTACCATGGCGTTATCATTGCCGTTGCCCTTACCGGCTTTACGCTCTCCAATCTCGGGCTTAATACCATTTTAAAATTTTCCGTCCCGTTTTTGGAAATGGCTTATCCGGTTACGATCGTGCTCGTTGTCCTGACATTTTTCCACGCGGCATTCCGCGGTTCGAAAAAAGTATACGGCTTTGCATTGTTGTTTACGGGCGTGTTTGCTTTAATCGAAGGGCTGAAAGGGTTCGGCGTCCCGCTTGGCTTTATCGGGGCATTCGCCCAAAAACTGCCGCTTGCCGCCGCCGGCCTTGAATGGGTAATGCCGGCTCTTTGCGGAACGGCCATCGGGCTTTTATTCAGCCGGCTGGAACACCGCACAAAAGAAACACGTGCCGTCCAGGCAAGGGAACAAAGTTTGTAGCGGCCCGGAAAAGCTTCGAGGCGGCCAGCCTGGTCTCGCTTTTCCCGCGGATCGGACCGCAATTCCCCCGGGAGGAACGTATGGGGAATTGCGGGCAAATTTTTCGCCCGGCGCAAAGCCTGTAATCGAATCATAAACGCTTTACGTTTTCAGCCGCAAAAAAAGGCCCCGCCTCCTGGAAAAGTGCGGGGCCTTTTTTATGATTTCTATAATATAACCGTTAATACAGCGTAATTTCCTTGTTTAAATCATCATATTGAATATATTTTTTCAATGCCTGCTGTAATGTCCCTTTTGTTTCTGCTTTATTTTCAAAGGAAAGGCCCCTTGTGACCATCTGCCTTACAATTTCCGGGCGCAGGCCGGTGATGACCACTTTGCATCCCATCATCGAAGTGCCGTCAATCATCTTAAAAATATGGTCGACTACCTCCATCTCTACTTCTGCAATGCCGGAGAAATCCATTATCAACGTTTGGACATGCAGCCGCCCTACCTCAAGCAAAACTTTTTCTTCCAAAATATTGGTGCGGAACATATCAATAGAGCCGATTAACGGCAAAATACAGACGCTCGATGTAATCGGAATGATCGGGACGGACAGGTTTTCCACCAATCTTTTTTGCTGGTCGATCAGTTCATCTTTATAGGTAGAATACCGGATAAAAAAGTGATTTAAAAATTGGTCAATACGGTCATTGATTTTTTTCTCCATGTTAAAAAAGTAGTCCTGGTCCACTTCAATCCCTTTTTCTTCCCCGTACTTTCTCAGAAATACCCATAATGTCCGGCGGATCGCCTGCACCCACTCCAGTTTCAGTCCGAGCGTCAAAGAATGCGTTGCCCAGGCAATCCCTTCCTGGCGGGCAAAAGTGACCAATTCCTCATCCTGCTGTTCGACGACATACGTCACAATTTTAAAGGCATTATTCAACAAATCAATGTTCCCTATTCTTAAAATTTCATCAATTTTATCTTTTACATTTACGGCCTCATTTAATAACTTCTGTTCGAAGCTGTTTCTATTTTTCTTAAGGTATGTGATAATTTCTTCTTGCTCATTTACAATCGATCTCATTTTTCCACACCTCATCTATTATGATAAAAGGATGGCTGTTGAAGCGGCGGCCGCCCGCGTTTTTGCGGCCTGTCCGAAGATCAGCCAGGACAGGGAAAGATGGCCCCGCCTCTAAAAGAATACCATTCTTATACCCCATACACCAAATAAATAAACATGATGCTATATAAATGAACTTAAATTCCTCCCCAGGACCAGGCGCCAATTTGCATGAGGATGACTTTTTGCAGCAGGCAACAGAGCGGCAATATCATGCATAAGGGGCCATTATTTTCACCCGGGTCTCCGGCCGTGCAAAAAGCAGCCGTGGACAATTTGCACCAGCGTTGCGGGATGGGCGGCTATGCGCGAAAGGGGTCTCCCCTATGGCTTTCCCCATCCGGCCAGGTTTTTCCTTTCCAACCGGCAAAAAGCCGCTCCATCCAAAGCGGCTTAAATGGCTGTTTCCCTTTTTTCTCTTGAAACCAATTGCGCGGTCATTTTCCTCCAGGCTGCTTTTGTATCCTGAAAATCTCGGTAATGCTGTCTGACGTTGCGGTGGTACTGCTCGAATTCCTCCAGTACATTCATAAAGTCATCCCGTCCGAAGTAGCGGCAAACTTTCGGAAGCGTCTCTTTCAGCCGGGCACGCACTTCCGCCATTTTTTCTTCATAGTTTTCCCTGTCGGTGATATACACATAAAGCGGCTTGTACCGGATCCAGCCGACACATGCTTTGTAAAAACGCTCCACGACCTGTTTCGTATCCGCTTTAATATAGCTTAAATTGGTCGGCAGCACCCCGAGCAGCAAATGCTGGTAAGCGCCGAATCCGTCATGGAAAGTATAGGCCGGAACGCGCAGCACAGTCCGGTCTGCCAGGCATGTGCCTAAGAAAGTATCCTCGCCCCGTGCATTCGGCGGATTGTAAAACGGCAGCACACGGTCCGGATCTGTTAAATTCAGCGTCAAATTCGATCCTGAAATAAATTTTGCACGGTTGATCTCCGGCACTTCTTCCGCTTCATCCTTTACAAGCACACCTGTATCGGCATATGTCACCCCGCCGTTTTTCATCACGGTTTTGATCGTATCCCAATTGACAATATCGTTGCTCAAGGCCTCAATGAGCGTGCGGAAATCTTTTTCTTGCAGGACGTCATTGAAAGAAATGAACGGAATCGGGGAAATGTAGCCGCAATGGTATCCGTTCGTAATATCGGCATTCCGGATATGTTCCAAATGCTTCCGGAGCACTTGCTGGCCCCCCCAGACAGCCGTTTGCCTGCTTTTTGTCACGGCAACCGGATACTCGTCATCATCAAGAAAAATGAGATAATCGATGCCTCTTTTCAACGCCTTATAAACGATGATATTGCGTTTGGACGCGTATCCTTCGCCGAACAAAAGGACTGCTTCTTTTCTGCTCATGCCCATTTGGGATACGAGTTCTTCGGTTGCTTTACGCGTCTCCTTCTCCCCGATGAAATAAGCCCGGTCAATATCTTCCATGCATTCCGTTTCAATATGTACAAAGTCTTCAGGCTCTGCATTTTCGTAGTGCAAATCATAGGCAACAAACAAATGCAGCTTGATCCTGTCGCTCTCCGTCAGTTCGGATTCCTTCAAGTTATACATATACGTTTTTAAAACATTTTTAAAACTTTTTCTTCCTGTTGCAAATCCGATGCCCACATTGATTTCCTTTGCCATTTTCTTCCCTCTCCTTTTGTATTTCTATTTCCTTATACCCTGTTTGGATGTGAACCGAAACATGGCATAATTTCGCCGGCTTGCGGGTAAACTTCGATTATGTTGCGTGCAATGTTTGAATGAAGATGAAAAAGTGTAAGAAGATAAAAAAAGGATGTGCCCTGTTTTTTCCGGAAGCAGCCGGGGAAAACGGGCACATGAAAAAAGGAGCAGAGCAATGGCTGGGCAAATTCCTAATGAAAAAACGATTGATGATACCATTGATTTGATGAAAGAAGGGTATCTCTACAGTGAACTACCCACCACTTATCAACCTTACGGTTTGATTGAAGTGGGGGCTTCTCGACTTATCGTTGCTTTTACTAGCCAACGAAAACTGACCGAGCTAACCCTCTTGTTCCAAGAGTTTTGTTACTTATGATAACGCTAATAAGCGTAATCCCTCATTTTTGATATTGATTGCTGAATTGTGATCGCGATCTAATACAAAGCCGCAAGAACATTTATATACACGTTCAGATAATGGCATTTCTTTTTCCTTGCCGCAACATGAACACTTCTTAGTGGAGGGAAACCACTTATCAATTTTCACAAGTTGTTTCCCCTGTTCTTTTAGCTTATACGCTAAGAAAGTAGTGAACATACCCCAGCCGTTATCATGAACGCTTTTCCCAAAGTGAAGGGCTTGAGACATCCCTTTCATGTTCAAGTCCTCAATCACGACAGCATCAAAGTTAGAAGCTAATTCTTTTGACTTATGATGAAGAAAATTCATGCGTTGGTTCGCCACTTTCTCATGTAATTTAGCCACTACTAGTCGTTGCTTGTTCCAACGTGCAGAACCTTTCTTTCTTCGAGAAAGAATTCGTTGTGCTTTTGCTAATTTATCTAAGGCTTGCCGATAGTAACGTGGGTAATTGGCTTTCTTACCCTGTTCACTCTCGACATATAGACCATCCATAGCAAAATCCAAACCAACAACTTTTTGTATTTTAATATCAATTCACCTCACTTTGTGCGGAAAAATTTCGTATATATTGATTATATCGTAAAAAAATCCGTACAATCAATATGAGGTGATAATCATGAGAGAAGAGAAAGAACGTGTAGAAATTCGTATGCCTAAGACGATATTAGAAAAATTGAAGCAATATCAAAAAGAAAATGGGATTCCAACTAGAACAGCCGCAATCTTAGAATTGTTGAGAAAAGGATTGGAAAAATAACTTTGGCTAAAGCCAACCGAAATTCATCTCCCACCTACTCATTGGTGCGATTCGCACCTTTACATTCCTTGAGGATGGGAGACTTCTTTCGGAAAGCCGTTAAAAACCGGACGGACGATTATCATGCAATTTTGTTCGAAACCCGTCTGCTCGGGCAAAAAGCGGTGTGCATCAGTGGCGAGGAAGCAGTCAAAATGTTTTATGACCCGGAAAAATTCAAACGAAACGGGGCTGTGCCGAAACGTATTCAAAAAACGTTGTTTGGCGAAAATGCGATCCAGACGCTCGATGGAAAAGAGCATCTCCACCGGAAAGCGCTGTTTTTATCGCTGATGGGGCCGGATGCGCAGCAGCATTTGGCACAAATGGTCCGGGCAGCATGGGAAGCGCGCATCCCCGAATGGGAGCAAAAAGACCGTATTGTTTTGTTTGACATCCAACATGTGAAAAAGAAAACGCCTGCCGGTTAATGGCGGGCGTTTTCTTTTTCTCAATCGTCGCTTCCCAAAATGCCGAGAATTTGCAAAATGTAAATAAACAGGTTGATAAAATCAAGGTACAGGCTTAAAGCCAAAAGCGGGACCATTTCCTCGGAAATGCCATGGTGCTTCATTTGGTTAAAGTCAAAAACAACATACAGGGAAAAAACAATCGCGCCAATGAAGGAGTACGCGAGCATCCCGGTTGAGGTTAACGGGCTGAAAATGCTGAATATTCCGATGAAGATCAGCGCCAACAATGCGACAAGCAATGCGGTGCTTAAAAAGCCAAGATCCCTCTTGGTAACGGCCCCAATAACGCCCATCACGGCAAAAATGCCGAACGTGGAACCAAAAGCGAGCAGGACGACCTCAGCACCGGCCTGGGATGCATAATAAGCTACAATCGGATATGTCGTAATACCGGAAATAAAGGTGAAAGCATAAACGAACAAATACCCGACGCTCTTTTTCCTTCTTAACCAGAAAGCGGCGATGACCATTGCAATTTCTGCAACCATCAGCGGCATCATAAGCGCAGGCGGAATGAATCTCCCCGTATATAAACCCGCCGTTGCAAACAGCAGTGAAACGGCAAAGACGCCAAGCACTTTCTGGAATACAGGCCTTGATTGTATGGCCTCCATAAAATCCCTCCTCGTATAATAAGTTTAAATCCAAAGTGGATGTCAATTTCCAGTTCATTCTGCTGCTCATTGACAAGTGAATATAAGATTTTGTATTCCGGGCTCGCCCGGAATACAAGTTCGGACTTGGACGCTTCGCGATGTTCCCGGATAATGGTCTTAGGATCGTTTGGGTCAATGCTTCCCCTCCTTGTAGCCTGACTACTCGAAAAGTCTGCATCCCCAGGTTCTTGCTTGAACGTCTAACCCGTAGGCCGTTCCTCCGGATCTCCGTGCTGGAAATGAGCAGTTCCAGGCAGCCCACGGCCCGGATGAGTTCTCATACGCGAGGCTGACAGATCGGCAAGCCATCTGGGGATATCCCGAAGCGTCCGATTCCATCGATCCCAATACAGAGAGGAGGAAATCATATGCCCTTATTTGTCGGTATTGACGTGAGCTCCAAAAACCTCGATGCCTGCCTGATGGATGGAATGGGGGAAACGTTGGCCACCCAAACGGTGACAAACAATCTTCCCGGTGCCTCTGAGTTAAGAGACGCCATCCTCCAACATGCGGAGGCGGATGACACCATCCAGATCGCCATGGAGGCCACATCTGTGTATAGTTGGCACCCGGCAATGTTTTTCCATGAAGATCCCGAGCTGAAACAGCGTCGTACAAAGGTGTTTACCCTGAATCCGAAGCTGGTGAGAAATTTCAAAAAGGCTTATGCCGAGATGGACAAGACCGATCCCAAAGATGCCTGGGTAATTGCGGACCGCTTGCGTTTCGGGAGATTGCCGAAATCCGTGATTCAGTCAGAACAATACCTTGCCCTTCAACGGTTAACACGGATGCGCTATCACCTGATTCAAAGTTTAACCCGGGAACAACAGGTATTTTTGAATCATCTGTTTTTCAAATTCAGTGCCTTTAACCTTGAAGTGGATACACCGGTCTTCGGCCATGCCATAACGGAATTTTTGCTTGAGGCCTATAGCCTCGATGAAATTGCCCAAATGCCTCTGGAGGACTTAGCGATGTATCTCCAGACCAAAGGCCATGGCCGCTTTAGCGATCCCGAGGATTTGGCCGCATCCATCCAAAAAGCTGCCCGGTCCTCTTACCGGCTTTCTAAATGTGTGGAGGATTCGATTGACTTGGTCCTGGGCAGTTCTATTGAGATCATCCGGCATCTTAAACGCCAAATCAAGGATTTGGATAAGGCGATTGCCCGCGTTCTTGATGGAATCCCGAATACCCTCCAGACCATTCCGGGAATAGGCCCGGTGAGCTGTGCTGGGATTCTCGCTGAAATCGGCGACATTGAGCGCTTTGACGACCAAGCCGCGATCGCAAAATTTGCTGGATTGTTCTGGCCCCGCCACCAATCGGGTGATTTTGAGGCTGATGACAAAATGCTTGCGCGTACAGGCAATCGTTATCTCCGGTATTACCTGGTTGAGGCTGCCAATCTGGTCCGGCGACACGAACCTGAGTACCGCGCCTTTTACCAAAAGAAATATCGTGAGGTGCATAAGCACTCACACAAACGCGCCCTCGTCTTAACGGCAAGAAAACTGGTGCGCCTGATCGATGCGCTGCTCCGCAACGATCAAATTTATGCGCCGAAAAAGAAGGTGACGCGATGAGGTAACCAGGTAACCATCATCGATAGCCTGAACTTGAAAACTTCCAGATTATTCCAATTATCTGGAGGCTTAGTTCAGTATTGCCATTTTTACGACATAGAGCCAACAAAATTTCCAATTCACTTGTTTTTAACCCTTGACATCACACCGTAGGACTTTGTTTTTCTTATTACTATTATATTTTCACATCGCCCCTGATTTCAATCTTTCCGTCCCATTTTAAAAAATTTTGCGAATGCCCTTGACAAAAATGGGTGGAACATTTAAAGTGTATTTAAACTAAATAATATTTAAAATTCTTATCCAGAGAGGTGGAGGGACTGGCCCTTTGAAGCCTCGGCAGCGGTCTTTTTTAAAGAACTGTGCCAATTCCAGAAAGCAATTGCTTGAAGATAAGAAGAGCGGACGGTTCTGTTTTGCAATCCATACCTCTTCTTATTGCAGAAGAGGTTTTTTAATGGGCCCATGCAGCTAAAAGCAATTTTTTCTGCGCACAGCAGCTGCTTTAAAAAATATCCAGAAAGAGGGAATCATGATGACGAAAACATTAACAAAAGCGCCGTACAGGGCAGACATTGTCGGAAGCTTTTTGCGCCCGGCCCGGTTGCGCGAAGCGCGGGAAAAATTTGCAGCGGGAACCATCCCGGCCGAAGACTTGCGTGCAATTGAAAATGAAGAAATCCGCCGCCTGGTCAGCAAACAAATTGAAGTCGGCCTCGAAGCGGTAACGGACGGAGAATTCCGGCGGAGATTCTGGCATACGGATTTCATGGAACATTTAAACGGGGTAAAAGGGTATGTGCCGAACCATGGATACCGGTTTGTCGGCATCGAAACGGAAGCTTATGACGTCCGGGTAACCGGAAAAGTCTCCTTTAACCCGGACCATCCGCACATAAAAGATTTTATTGCGCTGAAAGAAATCGCCGGGGACAGGGCGGTTGCGAAAATGACTATTCCAAGCCCGAATCAGTTTTTCAATGCCGGAATCCGCAATGAAGACATTTACCCGGATCTTGAAGAATACGCAAATGATATTATCCAAACTTACCGGGATGCGATCAAAGCTTTTTATGATGCCGGCTGCCGCTACTTGCAGCTGGATGATGTTTATCTTGCCGGCCTGTGTGCACCGAAACTGCCGTTTGCAGACAGTGAGCTCGAAAGGGAAAGATTGATTGATCTCGCTTTACATGTAGCAAACAGCGTACTGGAAGGCAAGCCGGATGATCTGACCATCACAACCCATCTGTGCCGCGGCAACTACCAGTCGAAATGGGCTTTTGAAGGTCCGTATGATAAAATTGCCCCGAAAATCTTTGCAAATGAAAAAGTAGACGGGTTTTTCCTTGAATACGACGATGAGCGTTCCGGCGGGTTTGAACCGTTGAAATACATTCCGGAAGGCGGGCCGAAAGTCGTGCTTGGCATTTTCACATCGAAAAAGGGAGAGCTTGAAGATAAAGTGCTGATCAAAAACCGGATTCGGGAAGCATCCAGGCATGTACCGCTCGAACAGCTTTGCATCAGCACCCAGTGCGGCTTCTCCTCCACCCACCACGGCAATCTTTTAACAGAAGAGCAGCAGTGGGACAAAGTAAAATATATTGTGGATACCGCAAAGGAAATTTGGGGATAAACCGGGAAAACCCGCTGGGGCAGCCAGCGGGTTTTTTATCATGATGCAGGCACGAATCCCTTTCCTGTCTGCTTGTTCATGATCGAAGCACACATCCCTTGCTTTAATGCGAATGCTGGGCACGGCCGACATTCCCCCGAACCCCGTGTGCGTGGGCTGCTTCTTCAGCCGGCGATTTAATGAAAAGCGTAATCGCAAAAGAGACCAGGCAGAGAATCGTGATCGCATGGAATGTCGGCATAAAGCCCCCGAGAAGGGAAGCGATGACCGATCCGGATAATGCGCCGATGCCGAAGCCTTGGTAAATCACTGAATAATTGGCGCTTTGATTTTTCAGGCCGAAGAAGTCTGAAATAATAGCCGGAAATACGGTGACATTTCCGCCGAAACCGAAAGCAATCGCAGCAACACAGATAAAGAACAGGGCGAAATTTAAGTGGGCATAGCTCAAAATGGAAACCGCAACGGCCGTCGCGAGCAGCGTCCCTGATACCACTTTCATTCTTCCCACATGGTCTGATAAACCGCCGAGAACGAGCCGCCCGATGGTGTTAAAGACGGCAATCAGCGCCACTGCATTGCTGGCCGTCGCAACATCCAGCCCGACAAGCCCCGTGCCGATGTCTTTAACAAGGCCGATCAGATATAAACCGCTCATACACGCCGTGAAGAACACGATGAATAAGAGGTAAGCTTGTTTCGTTTTGAGCATTTCTTTGATGGTAAAATCTTTTCCGGCCGGCTGTTTGGACACAGTACCGGATGTGGTTGTATTTTCTGCTTCTTTCAAGAGGAAAGATCCGCCGGTGATCATGGCAATTGCAATCACTCCCCAGCAAAGAAAAGCCTGTGTGACACCAAACGAACTGAGGACGGCACCGTTTATAAACTTAAATACCAGGCTGCCGGTCCCGTATGCCCCGACGGAGATGCCTGAAACGAGGCCTTTTTTATCCGGAAACCATTTCATTAAATTGGATAAAGTCGTGATATAAGCTGTCCCGTCTGCATAACCGACAATAAGGCCTGCCAACAGATAGAGCATCCAAAGTGAAGGTGCAAATGAACTCAAGATTAATCCTGCGCCAAGCAAAATGCCGGAAAAAGCAACCAGGCGGCGCAGCCCCCATTTTGCCTGCAATTTTGTCGCAAACAATGTCGATACTGCAAGTGCCAGGCTTAAAATGGAAAATGTCGTCGATACTGCACTCAATTGCCACCCGAATTTATCAACAAGCGGCTGGTTAAATAAACTCCATGTATAAACAGTCCCAAGCCCCATTTGTACAATCATCGTCCCTAATACAATCAGGCTGCGGTTTGCTTTTCGTTCTAACATGTCCGGTTCCTCCCGTTTCTTCTGTCCTTTTCTACAGTTCAAATTATAGTACGAAAATAAGGAGGGAACGCATTTTCGGAACGAGAATGCTTTAAAAAGGAATAAACGGTATACAGAAAGGAATGGATGGCACAGGAACAAACCGCTTCTTGAAACTTTCCCGCGCAATGTCCATAAAAGATGGCATATGGATAAAATCAGGTATTCCAATTTATGCACAATCTTCCTGAAAAACGGTATTGCCGGAAGCAGGCCATGCCCGCTTTTTCGGCGCAACACCTTGGAGGATGGCAAATTGGAAAGCAGGCAACTTTTCACACGCGAACGGCCGCAGTGCGCAAAGCAGGCCATGCTATTTTTCACGCCCGCCCCGGCAAAAAAGGAAAAAGCCGGCATACACTTTTCGTGTTCATGCCAGCCGCTTTTCCTGCATGGCTGGGCGCTTTAAATTAAAAATGCATCAGCGCTTTAAACTGTTTCACATTTCTTCTGCTTACCGGTATTTCCGCGTCCATCCCGTTTAAACGGAGCAAATACGTTTGATTGAACCACGGCACAATTTCCCGGATCTTCGTTAAATTTACAAGATAAGACCGGTGGCAGCGAAAGAAAAGATCCTCAGGCAAAAGGGACTGGAACTCGGATATCGCCATGGGCATTTCAAACGTTTCCTGTTGTGTATAAACAAGCGTGATTTTTTCCTGAGCGGCGCAGTAAAAAATATCGTTTGCATCCGCCACAATAATTTTCTCGCCCTTGCGCAAATTCACCCGCTCTTTCCGGTGAAGCCCGCCATTTCGCGGCACAGCCCCTTCTTCTCCCGGCAATGGATGCTCTCTTTTATACGCAGCCTCAAGCCTTTTCAACATGGCGGCAATTCTTTTTTCTTCATATGGTTTTAAAATATAATCAAATGCTTCCAGTTCAAAAGCCTGTACGGCGTGTTCCTTATAAGCCGTTGTAAAAATAATATACGGTTTATGCGCAAATTTGCTGATGCTTCCTGCCAGCAGCATGCCGTCCAGGGAAGGAATATTAATATCAAGAAAAATCGCATCTGTTTCATGTTCCTGTAAAAATTTCAGCACATCCAGCCCGTCTTCAAAACAATCGGTAATCTCAATCCCGCTGTACGTTTCAATCAAATACGCCAGTTCTTCACGTGCCGGTATTTCGTCTTCCACTATAATGGCTTTCATATTCTCCCACCTTCGGAACCTCAAAATAAACTTCTGTTCCGGGATTCAGCCTTCTGATGGCCAGGCCGTTTCCGTAAATCAGTTTGACACGGCGATGGACATTATAAAGGCCAATCTGTGTGACCGGCATATTATCCTGGTAAACATGCTCAATCACTTCTTCCGGAATGCCTGCCCCTGTATCCGCCACACTGATGCGGACTTTATTTCCCGCCTCCTTGACGGAGATTTTTACGATCCCCGGCCCTTTTACTTTTAAAATCCCATGGTTGATTGCATTTTCCACAAGCGGCTGGATAATCAGGCTCGGGATCAGCACGGATACGGCGTCAATCTCATATTCAACCTGCAGGCGGCTGCCGAATCTCGCTTTTTCAATCTCAATATAGTCGCGCACCTGCTGCAGTTCTTTATTGATATCAATAAAATCATCAGCCAATTCAAGATTATAGCGCATAAAACCGGATAAGTTCATGATTAATTTTCTTGCTTTATCGGGATTTCTGCGGGTCGTGGAGGCAATCGCATTTAACGCGTTAAACAAAAAATGCGGGTTGATTTTTGTCTGGAGCGCCTTCCACTCCGCTTTATTGGCTTCTTCTTTGATTTCTTCGATGCGCGAAATTTCCATGAGCGTCGAAATCATCTGGGCAAGGCCGATTGCCATTGTCTGCAGGGAGTAGGTGATTTTGTTCGCTTTTTTATAATAAATTTTCAATGTGCCGGTGACTTCATCCCGCTCCTTTAACGGAATAATCAGCAGGCACTGGATCTGCGGGGTCTGCTGGTCCTGGATATGGTTGCGGATCGTAATTTCCCCGCTTTTGATCGCAGTTTTTGTCAGATCACTAATAATTTCATGGCCGATCTGGTACCTTTCCTGTCCGAAGCCGACATAAGCCAGGATTTTTTTCTTATCGGTGATGGCAACTGCATCGGCGCGGATCTCATTTTTAATGATGGCGCAGATTTTTTCCAACGATTCTGCATTGATGGCGCGGAAATACGGCATGGTTTTATTGGCAATATCAAGCGCCAGTTTTGCCTGTTTTGCCGCCACAAATTCCTTCTCGCCCTCCACGCTCTTAATCAGCAGGACAATCAATCCAATATTGACGTCGCCCGCGATCATCGGGAAGGCAATTTTGGACACAATATCCACCCCGGTGCTGAACGGGTGGGCAAAAACAAGAATCAAAAGCATCGTTAATATTTCACAAAACATCCCGGCTGCGATCCCGACGAACCAGCGCCAGGAATTTTTCACTTTCCTGCTGATCAGGCCGGAAATGACGCCGGCTGTAATACTCGTAATCAAGCACGGCACGGAGGTAACCCCGCCAATATCTATTAAATAACGGTGCAACCCGGAGACGATGCCTGTGATAATGCCAACCCACGGGCCGAACAGGATGCCGCCGGATACGATGGCAATAATCCGCACATTGACAAGGGACCCGTCCACCTTAATGCCCGAGTAAGTCGCAAAGATTGCAAAACTGCAAAAGACTGCAGTGATAAAACTCAATTCAAAAACAGACGGCTGCTCCTGTTGAAAGATTTCTTTAAAACGCGGAATTCTCGTGATAAAAAATAAGCAGGTTAATAAAAGGGCAGCCCTCTCAAATATTTCCAGCAGCATTTCAAATGACGTTTCCACCGTGCTACCTCCCTCGCGAATGCCGGAAACCGCCCCTTTAAGGCCGGGCCTGGCGCCTGTTTTTTCATGTTTCCTAACTCCAGTTTACTCGATTCCCCGCGCAGTTGGTATGAAATTTAATGGAATTTATGGCGGCGGTTTTTTGTAAACGCAGAAACCCCGTTCTATATAGAAGACACCGGCTGAAAATATGCCGGAAAAACGCTGCAAACGCGGGCTGTGCAGCAGGATGCTCAAACGCATCGAACGGCAAAAAAAAATTGCAGGCATCCCCTCCCGCAATCTTTCAGCCGTTTTCCGGCGCGCTTTACCCCCAATCCTGTGACAAATCATAAGCAAGCGGCGTTTCAATGATCTTTTTCACTTCAGCGGGATCATCCGTTTTGCCCAGCGCCCACATTAGTTTCGGCACGATCGCTTCCGTATTCATATCCCCGGAAACAATCACCGGATATTGCGCGACTTTTCTTCCGACTTCATACAAATACAAATCATGCCCTTCTTCCAAGCATTGCGTCGAAATCATAACAACAATCCCGGCATCGGTCAATTCCTTGATTTTCGGCAGCAAATTGCGCCCTTCAAACGGCACCCCGCCGTTCCCGAAACTTTCAATGATCACCCCGCGGTAATGTTCCTTTAAAAAATCAAAGATCTCCGGCTTTGTGCCCGGGTGCAATTTTAAAAGAAAGACATCCGGTGACAGGATTGTCTCAATATGAAACGGCTGCTCCGGCGGTTGTGGCCTCCAATGATAGTGCACCTCGTCCCCTGCTACATAAGCCACATACGGATGATTGATGCTTTCAAACGCATCGTAGCTTTTCGTCCGCATTTTCACCGCCCTTGTGCCCATGATCACGCGCCCGTCAAACACGACAAAAACGCCGCCAATCTCCTCGCAGGCAAAGCGGAGGGCGTTGAAAAGATTTTTCTTGGCATCGGTCTTTTTAAAACTGATCGGCACCTGCGAACCCGTCAGCACAACCGGCTTATTCAGGCCCTGCAGCATATACGACAAGGCTGCCGACGTATATCCCAATGTATCCGTTCCGTGTGTAATCAAAAAACCGTCATACTGTTCATAATGTTCCGCAACTGCTTTAGCCATCTGCACCCAATGTTCCGGCTGCATGTTTGTGCTGTCGCGGTTCATTAATATCTTTGCGGTGACATCGGCAGACAAAGCAGCATGCTGAAAATATTTCAGCAAGTCTTCTCCCGAAAGCCCGGGTTTCAGCCCTTCGTCCCCCTCGACGGAAGCAATGGTCCCGCCTGTTGCCAAGAGCAAAATTTTTTTCATTTGTGTCACCTTCATTTCTAACTGTCTCGGAAACCAATATAGCTTATTATATGATTTTTGCGGTTCCCGTTCAATTTTTTGTCTCGCCTCTAAAAGCTTTTTCAAACATGCCTATGTTTTTGATACGGGCGGGCCAAAAACGTTATCTCTGCCTCCAGTACCATTCGCCCTTTCCAAAAGCCTTGATGGTTCATATTCTGTTAGAAATGTACGGCATCAATTGATGAGGGAGTGGGGAGTTTGAGCCCGAATTTAGAAAAGTTTGTTGACCGCCTGCCGCTCGCGGAAAAAATCCGGCCAGTGCGGGAAGAGGGCGGGATCGCATATTATGAAGTCACAATGGAAGAATTTTGGCAAAAGCTGCACCGGGATTTAAGGCCGACAAGGTTATGGGGGTACAACCGCCGCTTTCCCGGGCCGCTTTTTGACGTGCCGCACGGGAAAAAGATACGGGTGAAATGGACGAATCATTTGCCGCAAAGACATTTTCTCCCGATTGACCCCACCATCTTAGACGGGATGGGAACGGACTTTCCGGAAGTGCGGACCGTCGTGCATCTCCATGGCGGGGAAACCAAACCGGACAGCGACGGCTATCCGGAAGCCTGGTTTACGCGCGATTTTAACGAAACCGGGCCGGCATTCAAAAATGAAGTTTATGAGTATTCAAACAAACAGCGCCCCGCCACTTTGTGGTACCATGACCATGCGATCGGCATTACGCGCCTCAATGTGTATGCAGGCCTGGCCGGCATGTATATCATTCGCGATCAAAAAGAAAAGGCTTTCCATCTGCCATCCGGCAAATACGAAATTCCGCTGCTTCTCACGGACCGGACTTTTAACAATGACGGTTCCCTTTTTTATCCGCGCCAGCCGCAAAATCCGGGGCCCGGAACACCGGATCCATCCGTCGTGCCGTTTTTCCTCGGCGATACGATTCTTGTAAATGGAAAGGTATGGCCCTATTTGGAAGTGGAGCCGCGAAAATACCGGTTCCGGATTGTCAATGCGTCCAACACGCGGGCCTATCAGTTGTACCTTGATTCCGGCCAGGCTTTTTACCAGATCGGCACGGACGGCGGGCTGCTAAGGCGGCCGGTGCAAGTCGGAAATCTGGCACTGGAACCGGCAGAACGGGCGGATTTGATCCTTGATTTTTCCGAATATGCCGGGCAGACGATTTTACTAAAAAATGACCTCGGGCCTAATGCCGATCCGGCCGACCAAACCGGCGATGTCATGCAGTTTCGGGTCGTGCTGCCGGTTTCCGGAGAAGACACAAGCCGCATTCCGCCGTCCTTGTCTTCCATCCCGGTTCCTTCCAGCCAAAACGTGAGCGCCATCCGCCATTTAAAACTGACCGGTGCAACCGATTCATACGGGCGCCCGCTATTGCTTCTGGACAAAAAAAGATGGATGGATCCGGTGACGGAAATGCCAAGGCTCGGCACAACTGAAATCTGGTCGCTTGCCAATACAACGGCTTTTACCCATCCGATCCATATCCATCTTGTCCAGTTTCAAATTTTGGACCGCCGCCCATTTGACTTGGACTTGTATAACGAAACGGGCCAAATTGTATATACCGGCCCTGCGACCCCGCCGGAACCGAATGAACGCGGCTTTAAAGATACCGTTGCCGCACCGGGCGGGCAAATCACCCGCGTCATGATGCGGTTTTCCCCGTATGCCGGCGACTACGTATGGCACTGCCATATTCTCGAACACGAAGACTACGATATGATGCGCCCGTTCCAAGTCATCGATCCGGATCTCCCAGAGTCAGACAGCCCCCTTTCGGATTAAAGGCTGCTAACAAACGAATGAAGCCCAACCGGTTTGCAAGGCCTTGAACGGACGGGGATTTACGAATCGCTTTTTGAATAAATCAAGCCCGAAACCCCGGTTTCCCGGATAAATCGTAATAGAATGCCATTTATCCGGGAGCCAAAAAACCGGAAAAACCGGAAATTAAAAAAAATGTCACATGCAATTTTGGCCATCGTCTGTTATACTAAAAATGGAAAGCGGATTCATTCCGTTATTTTTTTGCTGTATATATACTACTTGACCAAATCATTCATTTGGTCAAAAAAGGGAGGGGGTTGCAATGGCAGACAGGAAAAAGCTGATTGTGGAAGCAGCTGCGAAATCTTTTTCTGAATTCGGCTACAAAGCGACTACAATGGACCATGTAGCAAGAAGTGCAGGCGTCGGCAAAGGTACAATTTATACTTTTTTTAAAAACAAAGAAGAACTGCTTCAATATATTATGGAAAGCCTGATTGCCGAAATGAAGCATTCAGCCGAAGAAGCGATCGATGAGCGTTATTCTTTTCCCGAAAACGTCCATCATGTGCTGTACCAGTTGCTGGAGTTCCGGTTTAAACATCAGCTCGCCATCAAATTGTACGAGGAAGTCAATCTTGGCACACCCGAAGTAGTGGATGCCCTTCATCATGTGGAAGAATCCATTCTGAACTATATCAGCCAGTACATCGGGGAGGCGGTGCAAAAGCGGGACATTTATCCATGCGATCCGAAACTAACTGCATTTATTATGTTTAAAATGTATATTGCCCTGATTTTTGACTGGGAGAAAAATCATCCTCCCCTGTCCAAAGAAGAGATTTCTAAACTGTTTGAACTTTATTTTTTTAAAGGTTTATCGGCAGGCAGCCATGTGTGCTCATGATTGTAAATGGCATCATCAACACGCCAAAACGTTTCTCAATGCTTGCTCCTGGCTTTTTTCGGCTGCGTTCGAAAGATGGGGACAAGCGTTAGCATGTTTCTTAAAGTTACTCTTGATTTTTTTACCCAAAAATGACTCGATGACCAATTTAGTCATCTGTTTACGGAGGCATTCAAAATGAATGGCTATACTTTATTTGGAAAAGAACTGAAACAAATCATTCGCCAACCGAAAATCCTGATTCCGCTCATTGCCGTCATTTTGGCGCCGGTCCTGTATGCCGGCATGTTTCTCTGGGCGTTTAAAGATCCGTATGCCAAAATGGACCAGCTGCCGGTTGCGGTCGTCAACCAGGACCAAGGCGCAAAAATGGATGGACAGCAGCTTACACTCGGAAAAGATCTGGTCTCAAACTTAAAGAAAAGCGACGCCTTTGATTTTCATTTTGTATCGGAACAGCATGCAATGGACGGGCTTCGTAACCGCCAATACTATATGGTGATCAAAATTCCGGAAAGTTTCTCAAATAACGCCACCACTTTATTGGACAAAAATCCGGAAAAACTCCAGCTTCAGTACATGCCAAATGACAGCTACAACTTCCTGTCCAGCCAGATTGGCGAAACGGCTATGCGGAAAGTAAAAGAAAAAATGGCGGACGAAATTTCAAAAACGTATGCGGAATCGGTTTTTCAAACGGTCGAAAAAATGGCGGGCGGTTTTAAAACCGCAAGTACCGGAGCCGCCAAACTCAACGAGGGCGCCGGCAAACTTGATAACGGCGTCACGGTGTTAAAACAAGGGTCGGGGCGGTTGCTTTTTGGGGCTGCTTCATTGCAAAATGGCAGCACAAAAGTACACAACGGGGCGCTGGCAGTAAACTCTGGCGCAGCCGCTTTAAACAAAGGAATGCCCGTTCTCCAGGCAGGCATTGTAAAAACCGGGGACGGCGCGCAAAAATTGAATGTTGGGGCAGGACGGCTTTATGCCGGCGCAGTTTCGTTAAACAACGGAACGGCACAAGCCAATACCGGCGCAAAAACTTTGAAAGCAAATCTTGAAAAGCTGACATCCGGTTCCATTACTTTTACAAAAGGCCTTTCCGACGCAGCTTCAGGCGCTGAAAAACTGGCATCCGGCACATCCGATTTGAGTACCGGCCTGAACCAGCTTTCGACAACAGGCAGCCATTCTTTATTGGCGGGCGCTCTAAAACTGCAAAAAGGCGCGGGCGATCTTGAATCCGGAAGCAGCCTGTTAACATCCAAGCTGAAAGAAGCGGAAACAGCCATACCGGCAAAGCTCAATGCAGGCATTACGCAAATGAAAACAGAATTGCCGGGCAAAGTCGCAGAAGACGTTTCCGCCGAACTCAATAAGAGCGTCGGGCAAATCGGGAGCGGGCTGACAGCCGCGCAATCCCAAATCAGCAGTACAATGGCCGCACAAATTGCCGATTCGGTGACGGAAGAACAAATCAAACAAACAGACGAACTTGTGGAAACGATGGGAAAACAGGCAAACCTGCCCGATGCGCAAATCGCGCAAATGAAGAAGGAAGCTGAAAATCGTATCCAAATCGGGAAACAAGACGTGCAGGACAACTTGCAGAAACAAATCAACGCCGGGTTAAGCGATCCATTTAACCGGATCAAACAAAAAGCCCAAGCTGCGGTTCCTTCTGAAGATGCGATTGCGGCAAGCATTTCAAGCCAAACGGATCCGGCTTTTGACCAGCTTTCAGCGGGCATTTCAGAGCCGAACGCCAATATTGAAAATGACAAAGATCCTCACACGGTCAAAAGCAGCTTGCACCAACTTTACGCAGGCGCCGCGAAGTTAAATAACGGGATTGCGGATTTAAATGCCGGTGAACAGACCTATATTACCGGTTTGCAGAACCAGTTCATCCCGAATTTGCAAAAAGCAAATGACGGGGCAGCCGGCCTCCAAACAGGCGCGGAAAAACTGGCAAACGGCCTGAAACAGATCAACAGTGGGGCAGGAACCCTTGCCGCAGGGGCAGGAAAGCTGGCAGACGGTTCAGCAGCGCTCGCAGAAGGCACAAACAAGCTGCAATCCGGCTCTTCACAGCTTGTAAACGGCTCTTTTGCTTTGAAAAACGGGACCGGTTCTCTTGTTTCCGGCACAAACAAGCTGCAGTCCGGTTCAGCGCGGCTCACAGCAGGCGCAGAAAAACTTGCAAACGGCACCGGCCAGCTCGCATCGGGAACCGGGCAGCTTGCATCCGGATCCGGACAGCTCGCATCCGGCATAAAAGAGCTGAACGGCGGTTCCGGGCGTTTGTCTGACGGGACAAAACAATTAAAGAACGGGACGGCGGAACTGAAAAACAAACTGGGCGATGCCGCCAAAACGGCAAGCAAGATCCAGGCAAATAACAAAACGTACAACATGATGGCCGATCCGGTCAGCCTTCATACCACCCATTACGACAGGGTGCCCAATTACGGTACCGGCTTTACGCCGTACTTCTTATCCCTTGGGCTCTTTATCGGGGCACTGATTTTGACAATCGTCTACCCGCTCGTTGAATCAGCAGGCATCCCGAAAAACGGCATCAGCTGGTTTTTCAGCAAATTGGGCGTACTCCTGATTGTCAGCATCCTGCAATCGGTCATTGCAGATGTGATCATCCTTTCGGGTGTCGGCATTCATGTAAAAAATGTGCCATTGTTTCTATTGTTCTCGGTATTAACAAGCTTTACCTTTATGGCGCTGATTCAATTTTTGGTGACGTTTTTGCAAAATCCTGGTAGATTCCTTGCCATTGTTATTTTAATCCTGCAGCTGACGAGCAGCGCCGGGACTTTTCCATTGGAAGTCATTCCGAAATTCATCCAATGGTTTAACCCGCTGTTACCGATGACCTACAGCGTGCGCGGATTTAAAGCGGTTGTTTCCAGCGGAGAGATGGGTGTGATGTGGCAAAACGCCGGCATCCTGCTGATTTATATCGCAGCTGCCGAAATCCTCACCCTGCTGTACTTTGTCATCCGTTACCGCCGCCAGTACGGGCCGCTGCACGAACATGCAGTAGCAAAAGAAGTTTAAAAAGATGCCGGGCGCGGGGATTCCTCCGGCCGGCTCATAACAGATTTAACAGGCTGCCCGGTGAAATGGCCGGGCAGCCTTTTTTCCAGCCCGCTCCGATTCCGGAAGCAATCTGTTGATTCTTTTAGATACCGCTGGTTTTCGGGGCGTGCTGCCAATTTTTTGGATAAGCTTGCTGTTTTTCAGTATTCCTTCACGTAGAACGCTCGATGTGAAGAAAGGCTGGGGCTTTTGCCGGGTTTATTCACGTATGGACTCTCTGCGTGAAGGAATCAATGCCTTTTTTCCCGGATATTTTAACACAGGGGCGTTCTATGCGAAGCATCCGAATTTCCGGCCCATGTCATATCTCTTTTCCGCCCGCCCATCTTTTTTTCAAATCTTCTACAAGCAAATCGGCAAGGCCTTCCTGGTACCCCGCTTTTTTCTTCAACCGCATTTCATTTGCCACTAAAAGCAGCTCAGGGGATTGAACCGCATCCAGCTTGGAAAGCCGGGCGGATATATCCTCTTCCGACAGAACCCGCAAGTATGCATCCGGGTCCATCCGCCAAAATACCGTTTGCCCGGGAAAACGGTTGCTGAGGCGCTCCGCCATGGCAACGCCTTCCGGATCGAGATCGCTCGAATAATAAAAAGTACACCCGTTTTCCGCAAGACGCTGCAGCATGATCCAGGCAGCAGTGCGGAACTGGCCGTGCGTGCAAATCACAGGCGCATCGGGCACTTCATCAAGCACGGCCGAAGCCACGCCGGAATTCTCAATGATCCAGACTTTTTTTCCCACCCGCGGCCAAATGTTCGTTAGCTGCAATAATTCTTTCACCGGGACATTCATGACCGTCCCTAGAGCAGCTGCTTCTCGCCAGACCGGGTGCAGGCCGTTTTCCGTTTCCGCCAAAAATGCGCGGCACGTCACAAAACTCCATAAGTCATCCCGCATCAGCCCGGCATTTGCGTACAGTTCGTTCAATTCTTCCGTCGTTTTCGGCATCTCTTCGATCAGCCCTTTCAACAATTGGCTGGTGAACAAACAATGGACAAAGAGCCTGCCTTCGAAACGGTTCTGGTCAAAAAAATGCGGGTTCCCTGTCACACGCTGGGAAAAAAACGGAATTCGTTCATATTTCCCTTCTTCCGGCAGCATTGTGGAAGCTTTCAAAACGGTTGTGAGCTGTGCGGACAACGTATCCGGATCCTGCTTGTACGCATGCCAGATAAAACGCGTGTCAGCCGTTTTACCGGCAATCCGGCACCACCACCAGTTTCCGCCCGGCATCGTCTCCGCCAGCCGCGCTAAAAACTGTTCCTCTTTCTTTTTCTCTATTTCCTCCTCTTCCGCTTTGGAAAGAATTTTTTCCTTTAAAACCGCTTCAAGCAGCTCAACCAGGGTGTACTTGCCGAAAACAGTCGGCGCCAGCGCCTTTTCAAATGCCCGCAGCGAAATTTTGTTTTTCTCTCTGAGCAAATCAGGGGACGTGCCGGCAAGACCTGCAATCGCCTCCAGTTCAGTGCGCGTAAAACCGGCAATACTGACGGTTCCCCCGATATGGCCAAGCGAACGGTATTTTTCTTTAAAAAGGCGGAACAGTTTCATCATCCCCGGTTCCTTCCTTAACAGATCGATCGCATCATTCATCCTTCCCAACTCCTTTTCACAAGCTCTCTCCCGACATCTTGTTTCCCGATTCCGGAACCTCTTTTACACCGGTCAAAAGAAGCCGGAATGGTTTTCCATCCCGGCCGCACACTGACAAGTCTATGCTTTTCAAAGCCGGTCCGGAGCTCCCGCCAATGCTTCTTCCGGTTTTTCCACTATCGACCGTTTATGCCCGTCCCACCGGTAACGGATCACGGTGACAAAATTGGCGTTTTTCGGGCGGACAAGCTCGCAAATGGCAAGGCTGGAAATGGTGTCATAGTCGCCCCAGAGCGCCTGCGAATTCATGATATAATTGAACCCGAGCTGCTCGACGACTTCGAACATGTCGCGGATATTGTTTTCATCCACCCCGGCAAACGCTTCGTCCAGCGAAATGATATACGGCGCCATACTTCCTGCCTCCAAATAGCGCGAATATGCTGCGGTAAAAAGCGGAATATACATGGCCATCGCTTTTTCCCCGCCGCTGAATTTGAAAAATGCAGTATTGCTCAGCTCGCGTTTCGGCTCGCCGGCACGTTTGTATGACAGCACGAATTGGAACCATTTCCGGTAATCGAGCACTTCTTTTAAAACTTGATGGAGCGTCGACCCTTCATTGCGGATTTCAATCAGTTCTTTGGCAGCCGCAATCCGTGAGCGGAAGTGTTTTGTAATCCGGTTTAAATCGTCCTCGTTTAAAAACTTGCTGTTGCGCTGCAGCAACGCGACAAGATCTTTCGTATCGAGCTCGTCTTCGGACTCCGCCGTCTTTTCCTTCCAGGCAATCGAAAAAGTAAGCCCGGACGAATTATCCCGGTTTCTCATAATTGCGTCCATTTCTTTCACCCACTTGGCTGCCCGCTGGATCCGGTTCCGCAGGATGACGCCGACCGTATTGACGATAATATCCTCATACAGCCTTCTGTCCTGCTCATCCAAATAACTTTGCAAGTTTAAAAGTTCTTTTTCAAGAGACTCAAGTACCGTATACGGGCTCACCCTGCGGCCGCGGTATTCCATCTGGATGAGGCGGCGGCCCCGCAAACCTTCCCATTCCTTTTTGAACGTTTCGTAATAGTCATCGAGTTTTTCAGCGAACCATTCTGGCGGATCCGCTTCTTTTGTAAACTCGGACATGCGGTACTCTGTTAAATTCGACTGTTCGTTGAAAAAAATTTTTGTCAGGTTTTCATTTAATTTTGCGCGGTCATATTTTTCCAGCACGCCGGAAAACGCCGCCAAAATGCTTTCCGGTTCCGTATCTCCGCTTTCCACGAAGCCGAGTGAAAGCTCTTCTTTTACGAGTTTCTCCCATTCCGCGGCCATATTTGCCCAAAATGTGGCGCGCGTTTTCGCAAGAGACAAATCGGCTATGCACTTTTCAAGTTCTGCTTCTTTTTTCGGCTTCGTTTCGTAAATATCCCTGATTTTTTCGTCCGTACTTGCATATTCATGCTGGACTGCCTGAATCCGGGCGCGGACCTCATCAATGCCTTGCAATTTCAGCTGCTGCTCAATCGCTTCGATATCTGCCGCTGTTTTCTCCCATTCTGACCGGCGGACGTTCTCTTCACCGCGAATTTCATCAAGTTCCTGCTCTTTCTCAAGGATGTCCGCAGCAAGGCGCGCGAGCATTTTGCGCCTGGAAAACAACCGTTGAAAAGTGAGCTCCAGGCTGTGAAGATGTTCTTCATAACTTTTCGCAGCAGCCAGCGCTTCATCGAGCGGGCCGCTTTGAAGTGCAAGATTCAGGCCGGCCCCTTGCTCATGCAATTGCAGCCGGATGTTTTGCAAATCCTGGTATACTTGTTTCCATTCGCGGTCGATGTCGCTCAGAAATTCCTGTTCCTGCTTCAGGCTACGCGCCGTTTTTTCCATCTGTTCTTCAATGTCACGCAAATCTTTGTCATCCGGAATGCCTGCTTTCCACGCTTCTGCTTCCTGTACTTTGCCGGCCCAGTCTGAAAGGCGGCTTTCCATTTGCAAAAGGGCGAGGCGGATTTCAGCAATCTTTTGCTCTGTTTCTTTGATTTTTTCCTGCTGGTACCGTTTCCGGGACGTTCTGCCGATAAATTTGGAAGGCCCTTCATCCGGGGCATGCCCAACGAGGCAGCCGATTGAAAAAGAGCCATCCGCGTCAATGTGAAAACCGCTGTCCGACGGTTCAAGCGGAATGCTGCGCAGCACTTCGTCAATGCGCGCGGCTGATACCGGGCTATCGTCACCCGGATCCGGCTTTAAGTAATCGGCAAGCGTGTACCCTAAAATGTGCGGGTTCGGTCGGATGACCCGGTCGTGGACAGGCGTAACCGGCTCTTCCGTAATCAGGCTGTCCAAAATCCCCGTCTGCCGGAGTGCCGCTTCAATTCTGGCTTTTTGGGCATCGGTCACATGATCGCGGAATTCCACCGCGGCATAAAAGGGGAGATAGCGTTTCCCTGATTCATGGAGACGCGCACGGAAAGCCTCCGTATCTGCGGGGCGTTCCGGGTTGGCAAGTTTCAAGTTTTGCCAATACACAAGCGTTTCTTCGGCTTCGGCCAATTCCTGTTCTTTCGCCTTTTGTTCCTGC
Source organism: Weizmannia sp. FSL K6-3076 (assembly GCF_038007245.1). Taxonomy (NCBI): domain Bacteria; kingdom Bacillati; phylum Bacillota; class Bacilli; order Caryophanales; family Bacillaceae; genus Heyndrickxia; species Weizmannia sp. FSL K6-3076. Next base: position 2,705,104 of record NZ_JBBOWU010000001.1, read on the forward strand.
TCCGCGCGTGAAATTTCTGTCCGCACTTGCAAAATATAATCATTTGCCGCGTCCACAATTTCTTCCCTGACCGCTTCATAACGGTTTTCTTCGTACAGCCCGTCCAGCGCGCCGGCAATACGCCGGAGCCGCTCGTCTGTAAAAGAGAGGGCCGGATGCTGTTCAATCCACAAAAACACGGCATCTTCCAGCTCCTGCTTTTGTTCGGTAAACCAGTTTTCCAAATGGTCGAGTTGTTTGCGGAGTTCGTCAATTTCCTGCTTTTTGGCAGATGACTGGCGCTGCAGTTTCAGATGCGCTTCGTGAAGCCGCTCCGCTTCTCCGGCCAGTTGCCGCAGCTTTTGCAAAAGTCCGCTGTGCTGTTTAGTTTCCCGCTTCCAAACCGAAAAATCAAAAGCTTCCCCCTCATGCCGCGAAAAATCCCCGGCGTTTATCCCGTGCCCGGTAAAAGCTGCATCCCCGGCATCCAGTGCCAGTTCATCCAGTGTCTCCTGCATACTGGATTCATCCTTGCTGTTTTCTGTTTCCAACCGGTCCTGCTCCAGGCGGATGTCCAAAAGCTGGCTTTTCTTTGCTTCCCACTTTTTCTCCAGATCCGCTACTTCACTTTTTAACTTTTCAGCCCTGGCCTGTTTCTCCCCTTTTTCTTTCTCAAGGCGCCAAACTTCATGGTGCTGCAGCCGTTCCTGTTCTGCTTTTAAAACGTCGCGTTTTTGTTCGTAATGCTTTTTCTCTTCTTCCAGGTTTTCAATCACGCCGCGCAGTGATTCAGAGCGGGTTTCTAACGTGCTGGCGTCCTGCTTGGCGTCCTGCAGCCTGCTTTCGGCCTCCCGCCATTTTTGGGCGCGTTCCGCTAAAATATATTGATTGTAAAGATCGTATTGGCGCACCAGTTTCTTTGCCGATTCGTGCTCCCGTTCAAGCTGCTCAAGCTGCTGCTCCGTTTCGTCCATGCTTTCAATCGTGTCAGACAAATGACGGAGCTCGTCATCCGTCAAAGGCGGCAGCGCGGACTCGAGGATTTCATAAATGACCGTCGGCTTGAAATCTTTTGACAGTTTCGGGCTTCTCAGCTGAATCAAAAGCTTGATTAAATCTTCAAAGGCTTCCATCGACTGAAAACCGAAAATATATTTGTTCACCAGTTCCATATATTCTTTCTGCGAGTGGACGAGATACCCCCCGGACCCGATCCGGTTTTCAAGCTCTTTTGCAGACAACGGGATCCGCTCTGACTGGCGGGTGTGCGCCAGTTCAAAATCGTAGCCGATCCTGCGGTTGTCGGTCAGGACGAAATACCATGATTTTAACGTTTTATGCCGCTTTGCCTGCATGCCGATGCCCGTTGTGATATACTGTTTTGTCCCCTGCTTTTGGTATTCCAGAAACAAGTAGCCGGTCCGCTCGTCATGGCCGGACACTTCCTTTTCCCCAAGCAGGTAATCTTCCATCTTCCTTGCTTTTGACCCGAACGGATCAAGCCGGTCAGGCGTCTTTTTTCCGTCCAGCAAAACCGGCAAAATGCTTTGCATCGTCACCGATTTCCCCGAACCGTTTGTGCCGCGCAACAACAGCTTTCCGTCCGCAAATTCAAAAATTTCATCGTCATAATACCAAAAATTTAACAGGCCGGCGCGGTTCATCACCCATTTTCCTTCTGTCACGGTTGCTCAACCCCTTTCTCAAAATCAGCTGGATACTCGCCTGCAAGCACGCCCAACAGCGGTTTTATCCGGATCAGCCCCGCCGCTTCATCCGTTTCCGCCATCATCCATTCTTTCATCGTTTCGACCAATTCCGCACATACCGCCTTTGTGCCGGCGTCCCGGAAACGTTTCGGCCATCCGCGTTCGAGGCGGGAGCGCATCTCGTCAATGACCGCTTCAAATTCGCCTTCCGTAAGCAAAATTTCCCCCGCTTCATTCGGAACGTATTTTTCCGGGTGGTCATGCAGCGTCTTTGACAACTGCAGCATCAGATCCGTAGAACCTTTTGCATTCGGGTAAACATGGTGGTAACTCCGCGGTTCTGCGGCAGATAAAAAGGCTGTGTTTTTAAAAACATGGAGCTTATAACGGCTGTGTTCTTCAATGTCCTCAAAAAGCCGGTTGCGGAAATTGCGGATATAAAGAAAATCGGGGTCCTGCGTATCTTTCCGGTGCAGGCCGGGGGAGAAAAACAATTTCCGGTACACCCGCTTGCGCCGTTCATCTTCCTGATTCTGTTTCCAGTCTTCTTCAAGGAGCCCGGTCCAGTCCGCATAACTTGTAAAATCATCCGGAAAGCTTCTTAGAAAATAGCGGCTGTAAACGGTCGCTTCATATAGGACTTCCTGGTCTTCGTAAGTGTCAAACCTGGAAATATCGCCGTCTATTGTCCGGATCAGATGGAATTCCATCAGTGCCTGGACCGCCCGGATGAGCGACTTCCGGTGAAGATAAAGCGTCCAGTCCAGCTCATCTTCCACAGGATAATCGTTTTGGATCTCCTGGCACATCTCCGACAAGAGGAACTGTTCATCCACCGCTTTTCCTTCCAGAAAAGAAAGCGCGCAGCAAAAAATCGCATAATCCATCGGCTCCTGAAAATGCGGGATGCCCATCCAGCTTTCCGGTTCCACCGGGATTTTTTCAAGCTTGATAAAATGCTGGTGGATGATCAGCCTGAGCCCGAATTTCTCGCTGATGTAACGGCGCAGCACTTTTTCGCGCTCGCGGATGAGCTGGTACCAGTCCGGGTGCTCAGACCGCAAAATCCAGTAATGATGGAATAACAGGTCCATCCCCTGCACCGCTTTTTCATCAAAAACTTGTAACGGATCCATCAGCGTTCTCCTCCTGACAGTTCAAATATGGCATCCGGTGCCATCCCCGTGCCCATCAGTTCGCCGCGGATAAACCGGGCTATCCCCTGTACTCCTTTTTCAGCCAAAATATGTACCGGGTTCATCAGCGCTCTCCTCCCGATAATTCAAATACGGCATCCGGCATGATCAGTTTCCCGTCTTCTGCATCCAGTGTGATGATCCGATCCGGGTCAATCGCAACTTTTACGGACATCCCGTAATCCGTTTTTACTTCATGGTTTTTCGCTGCCATCGATTTTCCGATCCAGACGAGCAGCACTTTCCGGACAAACGGCTCCACTTTCCCGATTTCAGCAAGGCGAATCTCCCCGTTTTTCATATATTTTTCAATCAGCTGCTTTTCCTGTTCGCGCTCTTTTAAATAGGCGAGCCGCTGCTTTTCTTTCTGCTCATGGTTAGAACGGAAAGCGCCCGGCTTTGTTTTCTCGCGGTACCGGTTCGTTCGCGGCTTGATTTCCCGCATCTCCGGCTGTTCTTCCCATGTCTCGGCATGAAGATTGTCCGTTGTCGCCTCCTCCAGGTGCAAATGCCGTACCGTCATCGTCCCGAACACGACGGATGACAATTGATGGGCCTCTTCCAAACTATGGCACCCGGCAAACCATTTGGAAAGGTGCAAATAATCTTTTTTCCGGCTCCGGAAATGTTGCTGGCGTTCACTGATCCGCTGAACATAACGGGCCATCCTCCGGATCATTTCATTTGTCTGCATCTGCAGCATTTCCAGTTCACTTTGGGAGGAGCTGGCCCCAAGAAACCACCGCCGCAAAGACTCCCAGTATTCCCGGAATTCTTCCAGCCATTCTTGTCCGGAAGCAGCCGTATCTTCCAAGCGGGGAATTTGGCGCCTGTGTTCCACGAGTTTTTCAAAAAGCGGCGCCAATATATGCGTATCCAGTTCCCGCAACCTTTCCCGGATTTGCAGCGATGTTTTTTGCAACGAGACGATAAAATCACGCAAATAAGCCGTGAATTGGTTTTTATATACGAGAAAGGCTTCCGTCTGCATCCGTTGTGATGTCTTTTCGCTATTGATATAGGCTATGTAATCCGCTGTATTTGTCCGGATGGTCCCGAAAAAGTGAAAAATGTCATCCCAAATGTGCATGTAGTGGGCTGCAGGTTTGTCCAACGGCTGTTTCAGTTCTTCTTCCAGTTTTGCCAAAGAGGCGAGCAGACGGTCAAATTGCGAACGTTCGAGCGATCCCTGGAACTGGTCCCCCAGTTTTTCAAGCTGGATCAGCATCCGCTCGATTTCCACTGTGTAAGGCGTACACTGGTAGCGGAATCTTTTTTTCTTATATTCTTCGATGGTTTTGGCATTTGTCATATCCTGGCGGGCAACCAGGTTATTCCATTTTACCAGCTGGGCCAACTGCTGGTGCAGCTGTTCTTCTTCATAATCGTGAAAAGCCGGGAGCGAGCGCAAATATTCGAGCACTTCCTCCGGCGAAATAAAGTCGCGCATCCTTTCATGCTGCCTGTAAAAGAAGCGCAAAATCACGCGGTACTGGGCAGCAGAATCCGCCGTCAGATAACTCGCTTCGACAACTTTCTTCATGATCTGGTCCATTCGTTTCACCACGTTTTGGTCGTATTACTTCTATTGTATAAGATTTGCAGGAATTTTGACATGGAAAATATGTTTTTGCAAGTTTGGAGCGGGCTGAGCCTTTCGTGCACATGTACTTTTTATGCGGGAACAGCAAAGGCTGCCGGTAAAATTTCGGCAGCCTTTTAGGTTACAGACACCTTTCCCCTGTTGATTTTCCTCACCACCGCAATGATGAGCCTGCAAATGAAAAATTTGCCCATCATACTGAAAAAAGAATGATACCATGTCCACCCTTTCTTCTGGATTTTATGGCTGGTGAACTACCCACCACTTATCAACCTTACGGTTTGATTGAAGTGGGGGCTTCTCGACTTATCGTTGCTTTTACTAGCCAACGAAAACTGACCGAGCTAACCCTCTTGTTCCAAGAGTTTTGTTACTTATGATAACGCTAATAAGCGTAATCCCTCATTTTTGATATTGATTGCTGAATTGTGATCGCGATCTAATACAAAGCCGCAAGAACATTTATATACACGTTCAGATAATGGCATTTCTTTTTCCTTGCCGCAACATGAACACTTCTTAGTGGAGGGAAACCACTTATCAATTTTCACAAGTTGTTTCCCCTGTTCTTTTAGCTTATACGCTAAGAAAGTAGTGAACATACCCCAGCCGTTATCATGAACGCTTTTCCCAAAGTGAAGGGCTTGAGACATCCCTTTCATGTTCAAGTCCTCAATCACGACAGCATCAAAGTTAGAAGCTAATTCTTTTGACTTATGATGAAGAAAATTCATGCGTTGGTTCGCCACTTTCTCATGTAATTTAGCCACTACTAGTCGTTGCTTGTTCCAACGTGCAGAACCTTTCTTTCTTCGAGAAAGAATTCGTTGTGCTTTTGCTAATTTATCTAAGGCTTGCCGATAGTAACGTGGGTAATTGGCTTTCTTACCCTGTTCACTCTCGACATATAGACCATCCATAGCAAAATCCAAACCAACAACTTTCTGTATTTTAACTGGACGAATATCTTTCTCATATTCTGTCAAAATTGAAATGTAGTATTTGCCTGTCTTTGTTTTAGAAATAGTGCAAGATTTGATTTTATAATCAGCAGGTATCTCTCTATGCTGTTTCATTTTTATTGGCTTTTTGATTTTTGGCAGTTTGATATGACCATTTTCTAGCTTAATATTTCCGTTGACCATATTAGTTGTATAGGATTGTTTTGCTTTACGATTTTTGAACTTTGGAAAATCCGCGTTTCCTTCAAAGAAATTCTTATAAGCAGTCTGTAAGTTCATTTGTGCATTTGCCAAAGCTAAAGAATCCACTTCTTTTAGGAATGGAAATTCACTTTTATATTTTGCAGGAGTCGGAAACTTTTGCTTTTTAAGCAATTCTTTATCATCCTTGAACTTTTCATACGTTTCTTTGCGTTCAGCTAACATCTTATTGTAGACAAAGCGAACACAACCAAATGTCTTAGCTAATAATGCGGATTGTTCTTTGTTTGGTAACAAACGAAACTTGAAAGCTTTGTTTTGCTTGGCCATATCAATTCACCTCACTTTGTGCGGAAAAATTTCGTATATATTGATTATATCGTAAAAAATCCGTACAATCAATATGAGGTGATAATCATGAGAGAAGAGAAAGAACGTGTAGAAATTCGTATGCCTAAGACGATATTAGAAAAATTGAAGCAATATCAAAAAGAAAATGGGATTCCAACTAGAACAGCCGCAATCTTAGAATTGTTGAGAAAAGGATTGGAAAAATAACTTTGGCTAAAGCCAACCGAAATTCATCTCCCACCTACTCATTGGTGCTATTCGCACCTTCACATTCCTTGAGGATGGGAGACTTCTTTCGGAAAGCCGTTAAAATTTTTATAAATAACCATGAAACAGGTTTATCATCTCGAGTTTAGGGAAAAAGAATAAAATTCACATGTTTATACATAATTCTTTCCACAGCTCTCTTTTCTGCCTTTATTTTACTTTCTATATTTATATCGGCAGAAGCGATGGTTTTTAAAGATGGATGGAAACCACAAATTTAACAATTTTGGTAAAGGCTAAAAGATGTCATGCTTGCATTTGTATGTTTAAAGCACAGCCGGCAATCCAGGAAAAAACGTCCCTGAAATCCGTTTAGAGGCACTTTGAAAATGGAATGAAGATTTTTTCATCAATTTTCTCAACCATCCCCCGCCTTTTTCCCGCCCGGCATATTTCCTTTTACCTGCTTCAATACCGCCACGATCAAAAAGCTGACAATCACAAGCAAGAGCCAGGAGCTTACTTTGCCGAAATGGACAGGGCTCCAGGTGCCGGCCTGATCCGGATATTGCCAAGCGCCAAAAAACGTTGCGATATTTTCAGCGATCCAAATGAAAAATCCGATCAGTACAAACGAGAGGGCAACCGGCATGCTGTAGCGGGTGCCGTTTACCATGTATGTAACCCGGGATTTCCAAAAAACAACGAGAACAAGCGCGGAAAGCCACCAGCGAATGTCGATCCAAAAATGGTGGGTAAAGAAATTCAAGTAAATAGCGGCAGCAAGCGGAAAAACAGCAAGAAACGGCGGCCATTTCACGAGCCCAACTTCAAGCCTCCGCCACGCCTGGCAAATGTAACTTGCGACGCTCGCATACATGAAGCCGCTGTACAATGGCACACCCAAAATTTTCACATACCCTTTTTCCGGATAAGACCAGGAACCCATATGAATTTTAAAAATTTCCAGTGCAAGCCCAATCAGGTGGAACAATGTAATAACCCTTAATTCGTCCACTGTTTCAAGCCGGGAATGCACCATCCACCATTGCATGAAAAGGCAAATGATGAGCAGCCAGTCATACCGTGGCAAAAATGGGAGCGGCACGATTTTTGTCAGCGCCAAAGACGCAAAAATCACAACAGGAAACAGGCAGGACAGGGCCTGCTCCCGGGCAAATGAGAGGAGTTGGATGAGCACCCGCTTCATTCGCAGCCTTGCCGTTTTTTTCTGAATATGCTTTTGAACGGTTGCCTCCATGGTCACTCCTCCTCTGTTCCCCGGTATTCCAAAATATCGCCGGGCTGGCATTCCAACGCCTTGCATATCGCGTCCAAAGTGGATAATCGGATCGCCTTTGCTTTCCCGTTTTTCAATATCGACAGATTGGCCATGGTAATGCCGACCCGCTCCGAAAGTTCCGTCACACTCATTTTCCTTTTTGCCAGCATGACATCAATATTGATGATGATCGCCATATTTTCCACCTCAGACCGTTAAATCATTTTCATTTTTCATTTCAATCGCTTCCTGCAAAAGCCTCTCAAGCACAGCGGCAAAGACGGTGATGACCGCTGATGCAAAAATAATGAAAAAACAAATGGCGAGAATCCCCGGGGCATCATCTCTATCCGCCATGAGATAAAAAAGCGGGCTGCCTGCCACGTACAACAGGCCGATCGCTGCGGCACAGGATTTAATTTTTTTCAGAGCTGTTACGGAATTTGCCGAAAAAGCAGTGTTTTTGTCTATCAAACCCAAGAGTATGAAAGCCTGGTACAATGCAAAGTAAAAAGGGAGTGCCGCCCCGTACATCACAAGCAGCACGAGAAATTCCATAAAAGCAAAATCCGGAACCAGGCGGGCTGCCAGTTTTCCGATTTCCGGTACCACAAAAATGCACAAAGCAAGTATCGGGATGCCAATCAAAATGACCGCCAGCCTTAAAAAGAGGGTTGATCCCCGTTTCATAAAAAAACACCTCACTGATGAATTGTCGTTTTGATTTTAGCACATGATTTATCGTTTTACAATAAATTGTTATTATATTTCAATGTATTTTTATCCTAATTCAATGTCTCATCCCTTTACCGGTATTCCCGCAGTACCCCCGGTAAACGGCCCGCCGCTTCATCGTGTTTGAAAAAAAGAAAGCCGGAAACCATTGGATCCGGCTTAAAAGTTCCCGGTTTTAACCGGGGCGTTTCTTTTCATTACTCGTCACAATGATCGCATTCATCCGGAATACCCGGATCTACTGTCATGTTCTGTTCATATCTTTGGTAAACATGGCGCGGAACGTTTACAACATGTTTCCTGTTTACCTGGATGATGGGGTGCACATAAGTGACGTTTCTTTCAACATAAGTGTCCTTATAAACATACCGCGGTTCGCAAAATACCGTGTTGCTGGTACAATTGGATTGATTGCCTGTGTTGCTTACATTGCCGGTATGATCGTAACGGTCTTCAGGCTGTACAGCGCTGTTTCCTGCATTGGTATTGTCCGCTCTCCCATCGTCATGATGATCGTGCATCCAAGGGACGACTGGTGTCCTTTTCCGCCGTTTTTCCAAACTCTTCACCTCCCATTCTTTTTTCAATATATTAAATGAAAGAAAAGAACAGATTGAAACGGACAAGTAACCAATGGTGCATAAAATTCCGCCGCCAAAAATCTCACTTGACATATCGGAATAAGATGATTAAGATGAAAAATGTTAACAAAAGGAGGGGAAAAGTTGGACATTTTATACATTATCATCAATCTGGCCGTCTTCATGATCCTTTTGGCCGGTTTGTATGCCATGCAAAGAAAACATGTTTCGTTTTCAAAACGCGTTTTCTCGGCATTGGGCATTGGCATCGTTTTCGGCATTATCCTGCATTTCTTGTACGGCACGGCGTCGTATGTGACCAACCATACGATCGACTGGCTTAATATTGTCGGCAGCGGTTATGTTTCGCTGTTGCAGATGGTCGTCATGCCGCTTGTCTCCATTTCCATTTTAGCGGCGTTTACGAGGCTGAAATTAACCAAAAACATAGGAAAAATCAGCTTTCTTGTACTCGCGTTTTTACTTGGCACGACTGCGATTGCCGCTGCGCTCGGAATCGGATCCGCGCTTCTTTACGGGCTGGATGGCATCCACTTAACGCAGGGTGCCGCTGAAGCCGCACGGAATGCGGAACTGAAAACAAGCGTCGCCAGCGTAAAAGACATGACCATTCCGCAACAAATCGTTTCCTTTCTGCCGAATAACCCGTTTGCAGATTTAACCGGCGCACGCCCGACTTCCACAATCGCGGTGGTGATTTTCTCCGCCATATTGGGGATGGCCTATCTCGGGGTAAAACGCAAACAACCTGAGCAGGCGGAACATTTTGCAAAAATTATTGATACTTTGTATACGATCGTGATGAGGGTGGTTACCCTTATTTTAAGATTAACGCCATATGGAGTGCTCGCATTGATCACCAAGGTCACAGCCTCAAGCGACTATGGCGCGATTGTAAAACTGGCAAAGTTTGTGCTGGCTTCTTATACAGCGATTATCGTCATGTTCCTGGTTCATTTGCTGCTTATCAGCCTGGCAAAATTGAGCCCGGTACGATATGTGCAAAAGGCGCTGCCGGCACTCACCTTTGCCTTTACTTCCCGTTCCAGTGCTGGCACGCTGCCGCTCAACATTGAAACACAAACAAAACGTTTCGGCATTTCAGAAGGGATCGCCAATTTTTCGGCTTCCTTTGGCCTGTCCATCGGGCAAAACGGTTGCGCCGGCATTTATCCGGCAATGCTGACCATTATGGTTGCCCCTTCTGCCGGCATCAACCCGGCAAGCCCGTCTTTCATTATTACGCTGATCCTTGTTGTAGTTGTCAGCTCATTCGGCGTTGCGGGTGTCGGCGGGGGCGCCACTTTCGCATCCCTGATTGTCTTGTCAGTGCTCAACCTGCCGATTGCGATTGTCGGCCTTCTGATCTCTGTTGAACCGCTGATTGACATGGGCCGGACGGCATTAAATGTCAGCGGCGCCATGACTTCCGGTATTTTAACCGGCAAAATCACCGGAGAAATGGACAAAAAAATATATCAACAGGAAGATGCCGATCTTCTTGAAGCATAATAGAAAAAAGCCCTGTGTTAACGGGGCTTTTTTCTATTATGCAACCGGCTGCCGTAAAAGAAACCGAAAATCCGTTAAAAAGAAACGGCTAAACCAAACCAAACGATCATGACGATCTGTATGAATGCTTTGGCGATACTGCTGTTAAGAAACCCAATGATCGTGGCAACGCCCACTTTTACAGCCTGGACGGGATTTTTCGTCATCAGGATCTCCGTTATACATACACAAACAAACGGAACAAGGATAATTCCAAAAGGCGGAATGACAAAAGAGCCAACAATCGTTGCAACCGCAGCAACCCTTTCAGATATTTTGGACCCGCCGTATTTTTTTACAAAATATCCGTTTGCAATGATATCCGCCGCAATAAGGACAATGCTTAAGATGACCATGCTGATCCAAAACCAGACAGACAATGCATGCGGATTAATGAAAAACTGATAGACTGCAAATCCGGCCCACAGCATCACAATAGATGGAATGACAGGATAGATGATGCCTGCAAAACTTAAGATGAATAAAATCACAATGGCCGTCCAAAGGATAAACGTCAATCAGATCCCTCCTCTGCTCCCGGCATGTGCCGGGACTGCATGAAAACCGTGATCATATGAAGGCCAAAACAGTCATTCCACTTTAACTTCCTTTCCCCGCCCCATATACCATTTGTAAAACATCCAGGCAAATTCGGTGGGGACATCCTTTACCCCGTTAAATTGAATCGGTTTTGCACGATTAATCGTTTCAATGGAGGCAAGGCCCAGCCATTTTTGAAAAAAGTTCCGGGAAACGCGCACTTCAATCACTTTTTCCCGCTTGGAAAGGAACAAAGAAGTCGTAAAAATGCCCGATTGTAACTGAATAAAACGGTCATTCAATACATATTTCGTATGTAAATAACCGATCCATCTTGCGACCAGTATCGATACGAACAGAAAAGCGGACAAAAGCCACCACGGAACACGCAAGCCGAAAATTTCTGGCTTCCAAAAATATAACACGACTGTGGCGATGATCCAAATCCAGCTCGGGGCAAGCAGCCGGACCCATAAAGATTTCTTGGGAAGCTGCCTCATCTCCTGTGCCACTTCATAGTCCGGCAATATCTCGTTTATGATTTCGTACGCCCTTTTAACCGGCAAAAAAGGATACAGCGAGTTTAATTCAAGTTTCTCCCCTTCAAAGTCAAGCCTTCCTGCACTCGTCAGCTTTACTTCCGCCAGCCCGAGCAGCCGTTTCAACAAAGACTGTTCCACTTCAACAGCCTGCACTTTATGCTTTTCGATAAAAAAAGACGTTTCTTCAATTACCCCTTTGGTAATATAAATCCGCTCATCATCAGAGGAGATTTCATATTTCCCATACTTCAAAAAGGTCCGTGCCATGCCGAAAATCACCGCAATAAGGGCCACAAAAAGAACAATACCCGATACAATCCACCAGGAACTGATTATATAAGAGAGCATCCCTCTCGCCTTTTTATCAATATCAACAATATCGTCCACATTCGAATAAAAAGAAAAAAATATAGGAATGACGGCAAGCGGGCTTAAAGATGTAAAACTTGCTTTTAACGTATCTTTTCTCGTCGGTTTAAAATGGACCACCCGTTCCTTTTCCTTTTCTTCCGCATCCGGTTCAAACGTTTTACGCTTATCATTCTGTACGATGTCAATGATTCTTTCCGCTTCTTTCCGGGTAATCACTTCAAATAACACGGCCGCTTCATCCCCGGAGATACCGGTTTCAAAGCTGACAGAGGTGACATGAAAAATCCGGTGAAAAAAGGATGTATGGCGGTTAATGTTTTGGATTTTCGAAAAAGGAATCGTTCGTTCTGTTTTGTTGAATATGCCTCTATACAGATGAAAGGCGCTTTCATCCAGTGCATATTTATGTGTGTACCATTTCAAAAAATGATATACCATCACGATTGCAAAAAAGAGCAAAAACAAATATCTGCCATATGTAAGCATGGGAGAACGGGAACCGGCATTTACGATAAATAAGATAATGAAAAGGATGAAATAGCTTTTTACAAAATCACCGATACGAAACAAGATCAAAAGGGGATGGTACCGTTTTTTCTTCACGACTCCACCTCCCTGATTTTTGCATAACGCGCAATTCGGTTTCTTAACGCAATGGCCTCCTCTTTAGGCAGAGCCGGAATGGTATGGGACGTCCCCATGGTGTCCACAGTCACGGAACAGAGCCTGTATTTCTTTAAAATGGGGCCTTGTTCGGTTGCAACCGATTGGATTTTGGTCATCGGAACCAAAGAATGTTTCTCGTTCAGCACACCCAATTTCATTTGTAAAAATTCTTCGTTCACATCGTAACGCCAATTTTTATAGCGAAAATACGAACTTATCCATGACCAGATCATACTGCCTATATCCAACACGAGTAAACCGTATAATATCCAGCCGATCCATGCCGGCCAGGCAAAGCGATGGTCGAGATAAAGCAACACGGCGAGAACCACAACCCCTGCTCCGGCCTCCAGCGTCTCACGTATGATCCAAACCTTTATTGCATCTTTGGATAATGTTTGTCGAGGTTCATTTATATCTGAATACATTCCATCACCTTTAAACACGTTTTCTTCATTTCAATTCCTGGCAAGAGATATGGCTTTTCGCTTTTCCCATGCAGCATATTCCGATATACAAAATTAAAGATCAATTTCCAGTTGATCCGCCATCAGTTTTATGATTTCATCCTGTGACATTTCATTTGTTAACATGGTTTCCCCTTTCACCCCGAGTTCGTCTCTCGGATTCCACCAGGCGCGCAAAGCTTCTTCTCCAAATTCCGTTTTTTTCAAACGCATATTATGGCGTCTGACTGTTTCCCAAAACGTTAAGCGAAAATAATAAATATACGCCTTTGGATGGTAGAATTTCATTAAACGGGACAACATTTCCCCGTAACGGTTTTTGTTTAAAATGCCTTCGACAATCACAAATCTGCATTTTCCTTTTCCATATTCCGCAATTTGGCGAATGAGCTCAACGGAGAGGTTCCCATCTTTGTCCGGCACCTTTAACATTTCACGCCGGACAGTATCTTGTGAGACAAGAAGCGTTCCCGGCCCCAAATGGCTTTGAAGCCTTTTGGCGATCGTTGTTTTTCCGCTCCCGGAGTTTCCCCGTATGATAATCAGCTTTGTTTCCAATTATAAGCACCTCCCCGGATTTAGCCCCCGAAGAATAAGTCCAGAATATTAGAGGCGGTGGAAGTTTGTTTATGATAGAACTCCGAATAACCGCAGTTTTTGCAATACACGACAATGAACGTGTTGTTCTGGACATCAAATAATTTTGACAGACCTGTTCCCGTCATTGCCACTTCTTTTTTCCCCGCATGCTTAGACCCGCACTTCACGCACCCTTTTTCAGACATGGCACTTTCCCCTCCTCATCATTGTTACTTTTTTATACGGGCGGCAGCAGAAAAAGTTTCAGGCATTTCAACTGCATAAGGGGCAGCAGGGATTTCTGATCCCCCTTTAAATCACAGGAAAATTGGAAAATATGTTATAATAAAATTAAAAAAATATTTGGCTTTATCATGGACGGGGGTCCGTTGTAAGGAGGGGCTGGCATAGTACTTACAATCATCGTTTCTGTATTGTTTTTTGCAACCGCCGTGTTTGGAATCGTCAAAATCACTCAGCTGCTTAGCAGTAAAAAATTTTTAACTTGATTGACAAATTAAGGATCCCGTATGATGGGAATCCTTTTTATTTGCCATTGGTAAAAGTCGCATTTTTCAAATTCAACGCCTGGTGGAAGCCGCTAAGTAACCACGTGCGGCTAACTCCCATCCGCCCTATTTTTTTCAATGCTGAAATCATGGTGCTGTGAACTCTTCTGTCTTTACATGATGCAAGATGAGTAATCATAAACTTCACACTGGCCATTTAGAACGCTTGTTTCTGTTATTTTACCGCACGAAAATGGGTTTGTCTACCTCTTATTTTCCGTTTTCCCAAAGGTAAAAATGCTCAGATAATTTTTAACGGAAAAAGGGAATGCACCCACATGCAAGCAGATGCGGGTGCATGAACCAAGACGCGGCATTTTACGGCCAGAAACAACTTAAAAGAGGAGGCAAGCCGGTTCCGTGGTACGGGCAGCCAAAAACGGCCTTATGGACATGCTTAATTTTCATTTTCCAAATCAGCCGCTTTTTCCTCCATGTTTGTTTTTTCCTCTTTCCACCATAATGCCTCATGCGGGTCTTCCAAAATTTCTGCAATTTCATGTTTTTCTTCTACTGCCGGCGCCGATCCCCGCAGCGCTTTCCCGGTCGTATCTTTTACGAAAAACATCGTCAAGACGCCAATAAGACAGGCTGCCATAATATAATAAGCGGGAATCATCTGGTTATTCGTTGTTTTGATGAGCCACGCCATTACCAACGGCGTTGTTCCCCCAAATAAAGAAACCGAAATAGTGAACTACCCACCACTTATCAACCTTACGGTTTGATTGAAGTGGGGGCTTCTCGACTTATCGTTGCTTTTACTAGCCAACGAAAACTGACCGAGCTAACCCTCTTGTTCCAAGAGTTTTGTTACTTATGATAACGCTAATAAGCGTAATCCCTCATTTTTGATATTGATTGCTGAATTGTGATCGCGATCTAATACAAAGCCGCAAGAACATTTATATACACGTTCAGATAATGGCATTTCTTTTTCCTTGCCGCAACATGAACACTTCTTAGTGGAGGGAAACCACTTATCAATTTTCACAAGTTGTTTCCCCTGTTCTTTTAGCTTATACGCTAAGAAAGTAGTGAACATACCCCAGCCGTTATCATGAACGCTTTTCCCAAAGTGAAGGGCTTGAGACATCCCTTTCATGTTCAAGTCCTCAATCACGACAGCATCAAAGTTAGAAGCTAATTCTTTTGACTTATGATGAAGAAAATTCATGCGTTGGTTCGCCACTTTCTCATGTAATTTAGCCACTACTAGTCGTTGCTTGTTCCAACGTGCAGAACCTTTCTTTCTTCGAGAAAGAATTCGTTGTGCTTTTGCTAATTTATCTAAGGCTTGCCGATAGTAACGTGGGTAATTGGCTTTCTTACCCTGTTCACTCTCGACATATAGACCATCCATAGCAAAATCCAAACCAACAACTTTCTGTATTTTAACTGGACGAATATCTTTCTCATATTCTGTCAAAATTGAAATGTAGTATTTGCCTGTCTTTGTTTTAGAAATAGTGCAAGATTTGATTTTATAATCAGCAGGTATCTCTCTATGCTGTTTCATTTTTATTGGCTTTTTGATTTTTGGCAGTTTGATATGACCATTTTCTAGCTTAATATTTCCGTTGACCATATTAGTTGTATAGGATTGTTTTGCTTTACGATTTTTGAACTTTGGAAAATCCGCGTTTCCTTCAAAGAAATTCTTATAAGCAGTCTGTAAGTTCATTTGTGCATTTGCCAAAGCTAAAGAATCCACTTCTTTTAGGAATGGAAATTCACTTTTATATTTTGCAGGAGTCGGAAACTTTTGCTTTTTAAGCAATTCTTTATCATCCTTGAACTTTTCATACGTTTCTTTGCGTTCAGCTAACATCTTATTGTAGACAAAGCGAACACAACCAAATGTCTTAGCTAATAATGCGGATTGTTCTTTGTTTGGTAACAAACGAAACTTGAAAGCTTTGTTTTGCTTGGCCATATCAATTCACCTCACTTTGTGCGGAAAAATTTCGTATATATTGATTATATCGTAAAAAATCCGTACAATCAATATGAGGTGATAATCATGAGAGAAGAGAAAGAACGTGTAGAAATTCGTATGCCTAAGACGATATTAGAAAAATTGAAGCAATATCAAAAAGAAAATGGGATTCCAACTAGAACAGCCGCAATCTTAGAATTGTTGAGAAAAGGATTGGAAAAATAACTTTGGCTAAAGCCAACCGAAATTCATCTCCCACCTACTCATTGGTGCTATTCGCACCTTCACATTCCTTGAGGATGGGAGACTTCTTTCGGAAAGCCGTTAAAAAATAAAACGAGAACGATCCCTTTTAGCAACTGCGGCCAATGGAAAAGGAAAACTTTCCTGAACAACCCTTTCTCATTTTCTTTGTGTTTCCCTTCCTTCATCGCTTCAAAAACCGGCGTCTCCTCCAAATGATTCCTCAAGTAAAGGCCAATCAAGCCTATTGGAGCAGCAATAAAGAAAGGAAGGCGCCATCCCCAGTCCAGCATTTTATCTTCGCCGAGCCAAAAACTGAGAATCGTGACAACGCCGGATCCCAAAATATATCCGGACAATGTGCCCACTTCCAGCCCGCTCGATAAAAAGCCTCTTTTTTTATCCGGGGAAGATTCCGCGATGTACGTCATAGCGCCTGAATATTCACCGCCTGTGGAAAAGCCCTGGACCAGCCTGGCGACAAGCAGCAGAAACGGGGCCAGATTTCCAATCTTTGCATAACCCGGGATCAAACCCATGCTTAAAGTCGCCAGTTACATTAACACTAAAGTAATGGCCAATATCCGTTTCCGCCCGAACTTATCGCCCAGCATGCCAAAAAACATCCCGCCAATCGGACGGACGAGAAACGCTACAGCAAAAGTAGCAAACGAATAGACCAGTTGCAATGAGCCGGTTACCCCCGAGAAAAATACCTTTCCGATGATGACGGCCAAATAGGAATATATCCCGAAATCAAACCACTCCATCGCATTTCCGAGGGCCGTTGCGACCACTGCTTTTTTTGTCAAATCTGTATCCACAATGGTAATATCATCTTTTCTCAATCTTCTCACGGGTCTCTTTCTGGATCCATACCATTTTTTTGTGTTTTCTGCCAAGCTCTTCACCTGAATTCTTTTTTAAAAATCAGTTCTTACGGTTATTTTAAGCCGGCCTCTCTATTGCTATTCAAAATACCTGCACGCCTCCTTAATATGGCAAAGCCAGGCATTATGACCGCAAAAACAGCGGAGAATGGGGGTACCTTACTGCTTGCGCCCCATACTTGAAAATGCCGATTTCCCCTGCCGTAAAAAGCCGGGCGGATTGGACGGAATTTTTACTGCAAAACCTGGAACTTTCACGGGATTTTCGGGTCTGTGCGCCGCCAAAACGGCTGAAAACCCGGAACGATGGGTTTCTTTTCTGCGGGAGCCGTTTCAACGGCTGAATCATATGCCGGTGCGGGTGCCGCGGCAGATGGAAAGAGCCGGGTGTATTGGCCTCCGGGGCTTTCCTGCCGTTTGGCACAGCCGCGCATCTATTGCGATGAAAAGGATATAAAAACCGGGCTGTTTTTGTATCGGGGGTATTCAGGGGGAATGCTATACCGTTTCCCCCTCCATCTGTTTTGTTTCAAAGTGATCAAGCAAGGTGCGCACTTCATCTGTTGAATCTGTGCTCATTAGTTGGTTTCGCAACTCGCTCGCTCCCCGGAAGCCTTTGACATAGATCTTAAAAAAGCGGCGAAGCGGTGGAAACGGGCGCGGCTCCAGTTCTGTTGAATATTTGTCAAAGAGATCCAGATGCAGTCTTAAAAGATCAAGCAATTCCTTGCTGTTGTGCTCTTTCGGCTCTTTTTCAAAGGCAAACGGATTTTTAAAAATGCCGCGCCCGATCATAATCCCATCGACACCGTACTGGCGGGCTAATCTAAGGCCGGTTTGACGGTCAGGGATATCCCCATTAATGGTCAAAAGGGTATCCGGTGCCACCTCATCACGCAGTTTTTTGATCTCCGGAATGAGTTCCCAATGGGCGTCCACTTTGCTCATTTCCTTTCTTGTACGCAAATGGATGGAAAGGTTCACGATGTCCTGTTTCAATATGTGCGTAAGCCAGTCCAGCCATTCATCCACATACGTGTAACCAAGCCTCGTCTTTACACTCACAGGCAGTCCGCCTGCTTTTGCGGCTTGTATGAGTTCAGCAGCAACATCCGGACGGCGGATCAGGCCGCTTCCCTTCCCCTTTGTTGCTACATTCGGCACAGGGCAGCCCATATTGATATCCACACCGCTGAACCCGAGTTTTTCCATGCCCATGCTCATTTGCCGGAAATATTCGGGCTTGTCCCCCCATATATGGGCCACAATCGGCTGCTCATCCGCCGTAAACGCCAAGCGGCCGCGCACACTTTGGTTCCCCTCGGGATGGCAATAACTTTCCGTGTTCGTAAACTCTGTAAAAAACACATCCGGCCTGCCCGCTTTACTTACAACATGGCGAAAAACAACGTCCGTCACATCTTCCATGGGTGCCAGTATAAAAAATGGCCGTGGTAAATCGCGCCAAAAATTTTCTTTCATAATAAAAATCATAACCTCCCCTGTCTGGTACCGGGCCAAACGTCCAACACAAAAAAATTTTAACCTCTTTTACACTTATAACATGGTTCGGTCCTTTTTATCAAACGGGATATTATTTTTGAATGTTGTCAAATCAAAGCGGGCGATCGTGAAAGCCACACCTGGGGATGGAAAAAACCATGCCGTTTTACAGCAACGCCGCCTTAAACCAATGATTGAACAATATAAACCGCCATCCCCCACATGATGACTGCAGAAACTTTGTTTATGAAGCGTAAAAATCTCCCTGACTGGCCTAATCTCCCAATCCCTCTTCCCGCAATCGCCAATCCTGTGAACCAGATCCACGAAACAAGCATACAGGCAATGGAGAAAGCCGCTTTTTCCACCCCTACATAGTTTAAAGAACTTGTTCCAATTACCCCGATGGTATCCAATATCGCATGAGGATTCAATAAGGAAACCGATGCGGCAAAAAGGATTTGTTTTTTCGCATTGAATAAGCCGTCTCCATTTTGAACTGCCGGTTTGCTCCTCCATGTCGCAATGCCCATATAAACTAGAAAGCAAATCCCCGCGGACATAAATACTGCTTTTAGCCAAACAAATTCCAATACAACAACAGAAACACCAAAAACAGCCAAAGCAAGTGAACTACCCTCCACTTATCAACCTTACGGTTTGATTGAAGTGGGGGCTTCTCGACTTATCGTTGCTTTTACTAGCCAACGAAAACTGACCGAGCTAACCCTCTTGTTCCAAGAGTTTTGTTACTTATGATAACGCTAATAAGCGTAATCCCTCATTTTTGATATTGATTGCTGAATTGTGATCGCGATCTAATACAAAGCCGCAAGAACATTTATATACACGTTCAGATAATGGCATTTCTTTTTCCTTGCCGCAACATGAACACTTCTTAGTGGAGGGAAACCACTTATCAATTTTCACAAGTTGTTTCCCCTGTTCTTTTAGCTTATACGCTAAGAAAGTAGTGAACATCCCCCAGCCGTTATCATGAACGCTTTTCCCAAAGTGAAGGGCTTGAGACATCCCTTTCATGTTCAAGTCCTCAATCACGACAGCATCAAAGTTAGAAGCTAATTCTTTTGACTTATGATGAAGAAAATTCATGCGTTGGTTCGCCACTTTCTCATGTAATTTAGCCACTACTAGTCGTTGCTTGTTCCAACGTGCAGAACCTTTCTTTCTTCGAGAAAGAATTCGTTGTGCTTTTGCTAATTTATCTAAGGCTTGCCGATAGTAACGTGGGTAATTGGCTTTCTTACCCTGTTCACTCTCGACATATAGACCATCCATAGCAAAATCCAAACCAACAACTTTTTGTATTTTAACTGGACGAATATCTTTCTCATATTCTGTCAAAATTGAAATGTAGTATTTGCCTGTCTTTGTTTTAGAAATAGTGCAAGATTTGATTTTATAATCAGCAGGTATCTCTCTATGCTGTTTCATTTTTATTGGCTTTTTGATTTTTGGCAGTTTGATATGACCATTTTCTAGCTTAATATTTCCGTTGACCATATTAGTTGTATAGGATTGTTTTGCTTTACGATTTTTGAACTTTGGAAAATCCGCGTTTCCTTCAAAGAAATTCTTATAAGCAGTCTGTAAGTTCATTTGTGCATTTGCCAAAGCTAAAGAATCCACTTCTTTTAGGAATGGAAATTCACTTTTATATTTTGCAGGGGTCGGAAACTTTTGCTTTTTAAGCAATTCTTTATCATCCTTGAACTTTTCATACGTTTCTTTGCGTTCAGCTAACATCTTATTGTAGACAAAGCGAACACAACCAAATGTCTTAGCTAATAATGCGGATTGTTCTTTGTTTGGTAACAAACGAAACTTGAAAGCTTTGTTTTGCTTGGCCATATCAATTCACCTCACTTTGTGCGGAAAAATTTCGTATATATTGATTATATCGTAAAAAATCCGTACAATCAATATGAGGTGATAATCATGAGAGAAGAGAAAGAACGTGTAGAAATTCGTATGCCTAAGACGATATTAGAAAAATTGGAGCAATATCAAAAAGAAAATGGGATTCCAACTAGAACAGGCGCAATCTTAGAATTGTTGAGAAAAGGATTGGAAAAATAACTTTGGCTAAAGCCAACCGAAATTCATCTCCCACCTACTCATTGGTGCGATTCGCACCTTCACATTCCTTGAGGATGGGAGACTTCTTTCGGAAAGCCGTTAAAACCATATCGCAAACAGAGGCGGTAATAATGGCAGGCAATGCTTTCAAAAAGGAAGGCTGGACGGCCCCTTGGTTAAAGACAAATACATTTTGCCCTCCGAGCGGCAAGATAAGCCCCAAAGCTAAAATAAACCCGTGAACAAACGCTGCTGACACGATGATCTCTCCCTGTTTTTTCTTATTATCTTACCGGGAAGAAGCCATTTGGTCTCCATCCAATTGGTTGGAAAATGAGCCAACCAAATAGTATGATAAGAAAAAGGAGCACGATAACATGGCGGACAATTGGACATTGAATAAGCATTCCGATATCCCCTTGTACCAGCAAATATACGAGTATATCAAAGCAAAAATTTTAAACGGAGAATGGCCAGTAGGAACAAGGCTGCCGACACAACGTGAGCTGGCAAGGAAATTTGAAGTTAACCGGAGCACGGTTGTCTATGCGCTCGGGGAATTAGCTGCTGAAGGGCTGATTGAATCAAAAGTTGGCAAAGGGACTGCCGTTGCCAACAATACCTGGAGTTTACTGGCTTCTGCCCAGCCTCCTGACTGGCACCATTACGTTAAAGCAGGGACATATGAACCGAATAAACCTTTTATACAGGAAATCAATAAGGCAGAAGCCAATCCGCAAATGATACGGCTTGGAACGGGAGAACTGTCCCCTGAATTATTGCCTGCCGAACATATTTGAAATATCTTTCAGAACTGCCACCGGAAAATTACACTCGGATATCCGGAACCAAAAGGCAGCTTTGATCTCAGAGAAATGATCAGCATTTATTTAAAGGCGAAAGGCATTATCGCCTCTCCCTCTTCCATTATGGTTGTCTCCGGCGGAATCCAGGCATTGCAGTTCATTTCTTTGGGCCTGTTGCAACGGGGTTCGGCGATTTTTCATGAGATTCCTTCATATCTTCAATCGCTGCATGTTTTTCAGTCTGCCGGCATGAATCTATTTGGCATCCGGATGGACCATGACGGGATTGTAACAGAAGGCATTGGGAAACTAAAACGGCAACATAACGGGGCACTGCTTTATACAATTCCGAATTTCCATAACCCAACTGGCATTTTAATGAAAGAAACAAGGCGGAAAGCATTGCTTGCAGCATGTATAAATGAAAGGCTGCCTGTCATTGAAGATGATGTGTACGGTGATTTGTGGTTTGATGAAAAGCCGCCTGCACCCTTAAAAGCAAAAGATGACCAGGGATTGGTCCTATATATCGGAAGCATGTCCAAAACATTGGGCCCCGGGCTTCGGATTGGCTGGATTGCCGGGCCTGAACCTGTCATCAACCGGCTGGCAGATATTAAAATGCAAACCGATTACGGGTCCAGTGCCTTATCGCAGTATGCCGCCGCAGAATGTTTGTCCAGCGGTTTTTACAGCCAATACATTGAAGACATCAGGACAGCCTTAAAAAACCGCCGGGATTTTACAATCGGGCTCTTAAACCGATATTTTAAAGGCATTGCAACCTGGGATACACCTGCAGGCGGTTTTTATATCTGGCTCAAACTTAAAAAAACATTATCCATGCAAAAATTATTTAAACTCGCCCTTCGTGAAAAAATCTTATTGAACCCCGGAAACATATATGACAGGAATGGCCATTCCCATCTTCGCCTGTCTTATTCCTATGCTTCCTTTCCCCAATTGGAAAAAGGCTTGGCAAGACTGGCAGATATCATACAATGCATGGATTGAAGAAATGAAAACAATATGGCTTTGGCAACTGAAGCAAAGGTGCCATTAAGGCACAGCAATTTATACACGACGTACCGGAGGATTGTGAAACAAAACCAGATTTTAAAAGGCCTGTGAAGGAGCCATTTATCATAGTATTGATTTCAAAATCCTTTTTTGTTAAAATAAATGTCAACATTTTAAATAAGCAAACAGTCATGAAAGGATTCAGTAGTTTGTTATCTCCCTGTGCCAGAGAGCCGGCGGTTGGTGCAAGCCGGTACAAAGATAAGAACGAAATACATCCTGGAACTTTCTTTGTGAAATCAGATTAGCAAAGAACGGTTTAACCGTTATGTAAACGAAGCGGAAGATTCATTCTTCAATAAGGGTGGTACCACGTGATCCACGTCCCTTTTTTCAGGGGGGCGTGGATTTTTTTGTATAGACGGAGAATAAAAATCAGCAGACGCAATTTTTCAGGACAGAAGGAGGAGAAGAAATTGGATCATTTTATAGAGCAGCTGACAGACGCACAGCGGGCAGAGATGGAAAGGCAGTTTGCCATCTTTCAGAATGGCACAAATGAAATCATACCTGAAGACGAATTCAAGAATAAAATTGCCAAATCCATTACGAATAACATTCCTATGAAAATCAAGCTCGGGTTGGACCCGTCCGCGCCTGATATCCATTTGGGCCACACAGTGGTATTGAATAAACTTAAACAGTTTCAGGAAAACGGGCATGTAATTCAGCTTATTATCGGGGATTACACCGGAAAAATTGGAGATCCAACCGGCAAATCGGCAGCCAGAAAACAGTTGACGGATGAAGAAGTGAAACGGAACGCGAAAACATACTTTGAGCAGTTCAGCAAAGTGCTGGATATGGACAAAGTTGAGCTGCATTATAACTCGGAATGGCTGGCCCGGCTAGACTTTGCCGGCGTCATTCAAATGGCAGCAAAAACAACTGTCGCGCGGCTTCTCGAAAGGAACGACTTTGCAGAAAGATATGCAACAAACAAACCGATCTCTCTGCATGAATTTTTCTATCCGTTAATGCAGGGTTATGATTCCGTTGCATTGGAATGCGATGTAGAACTTGGCGGGAATGACCAGCACTTCAACCTGCTGATGGGCAGGCATCTTCAGGAGCAATACGGTAAAGAAAAGCAGGTTGTCCTGACCGTTCCGCTTATTGAAGGCCTGGACGGCGTGGAAAAAATGTCAAAATCGAAAAACAACTATATTGGAATTGATGAAGATCCAAATCAAATGTACGGAAAAGCGATGTCGATTCCCGATCATTTGATGACCAAGTATTTTCACCTTGTCACAGATTTAGCACTGGAAGAAAAAATGAAAATTGCACACGACGTTGAAGCGGGGCTGCTGCATCCCCGCGATGCCAAAATGCTGCTGGCCAGGACGATTGTCCGCATGTACCATGGAGAAGCTGCGGCAGTCCAGGCAGAAGAAAACTTCAAAAATGTTTTTCAAAAAGGAGCATTGCCTGCCCATATCCCGGCTATGCGGTGGGACGGAGATAAAACAATCAACATCATTGATTTACTCGTGCAATTGAAGCTGCAGCCATCAAAAAGTGAGGCCAGAAAAATGATTCAAAACGGCGGCATCCGGATAAATGGAGAAAAAGTCAACGATATCCACGATGCTGTTCATGTCACAGACGGCCTCATCATACAGGTAGGAAAGCGAAAATTTGTAAAATTGCAGGCCGGGGAAGTCTGACAGGCAGCCGGGAAAATGCAGTGCCGGCAGGGGCAATACGTTTTCAATACTGGCAATACGGACAAAAATAGGTCTTATGTGAAGAAATTTCTTTTTTCCTAATAGGGGTGCTGCATCGCGGGCATGGTTCATCTTCCCTGCCGTGAACGTACATTTGATAGCATCCCGTTTTGCCATCTCCCTTATGCAGCGGATGTTCCATATAACCTCCCTGCTCAATCCCTTTTTGAAGAATAAACCGGATCGACTCATACAGACGGGCAAATTGCTGATTGTCAAGATGGCCCGTTTTTTGATCCGGCCGCAACTGCGCATGCCATAATATTTCATCGGAATACCGGTTTCCAATCCCGGCCAGCACTTCTTGATTGGTTAGTACCGTTTTAAGAATGCCCCTTCTTTGTTGCATCCGTTGTTGAAAAACAGCTAATGTAAAATGGGGATCAAGCGGTTCGGGGCCGATTTTTTCCAATTCCGCCCGAACCGCTTCCGGTGTTAATAGATGCAGGTATCCTAAGCGCAACCCAATAAAAAACAAGCGCCGGTCTCCAAAAGAAAGTTGGACTTGTATTGTCCGGTCCGGTTTGTCTTCCTCTTTGCCAAAAAACATCCATCCGCCCAGCATCAGATGCAGAAGCAGGCACGAACCATTTTCGAGCTGGAAAATTAAATACTTTGCGCGTCTTGAAATCGATTTGACCTTCTGATTGGCAACGGCCTTCGTAAACTTGCCGGCAGGTATATTGATCGATTTTTCCCGCTGAATCATGGCATTTGTAATGGCCCAGCCGCCAATCAATGACGCCAGCCCTTTTTTATAGGTCTCCATTTCCGGCAATTCAGGCATTACGTTTCCTCCCCATTCATGCGAACTGTATGAAACAGTTTTCCCCGAATGGCGGGGATTCATGAATCATGCCTGGCTGTCCTGCCGTTGGCAATGTGCGGTGATTCAGAAAGTACAATTTGCAGGATTATAAAAATAGGGCGGTGTTGAATGATAAACAGCATGGGGACAAACCGGCATTTTCTTGCTTATCCCCGTGCTGCAGCATAGCTTCTATCATAAGCTGAACTTGCTATTTATAAACTGAATTTCTGGAGAGACTCATTTATTTTATGGGCCAATTGGTGCTGGTGGTCTACCATTTCTGCCGTTTCTTTCATTGCCAGTGATACTTCGGAAATATTAAATGACATTTCCTCTGTACCCGCAGCAGATTGCTGGCTTGTGGAAGATACATGCTGTATCGCCTTGTTGACTTCCTCAATTGCATTTGCCATGTCATTCGAAGCCTGGGCGATTTCAAGCGACATACGGTCTAAAAATTCCGCATCGCGTTCGTACTGTTCCCCTATACGGACCATCTTTTCATAGTCGGGATTCACTTTTGTGTCCACATAGTCCAGAATTTCTTTTGAATGATGAATAAGGTTTGAAAAGGCTTGCTGGACCTGGCTGGTGACCACCCGGATATTTTCAACCGATTGGGTGGATTGTTCAGCCAGCTTTCTGATTTCTTGAGCGACTACTGAAAAACCCTTTCCTGCTTCCCCTGCCCTTGCCGCTTCGATCGATGCATTTAAGGCAAGGAGATTGGTCTGATTCGCAATGTTTCCAATCGTATCCGCCAACATTTTGATTTCCTCTACAATTTTCGCTTGTTGAATGGATTTCAAAATATTTTCCGCTTTTTCCGTATAGATTTGATTGGAAGAGCCTGCAGATGACGTTGCTTCCTCTCTTACTTTTGTCCCCCGTTTCTTAATTTCCTGCGCGATGTTTTTTCCTTCATTTGCCTTTTTCGCTAATTTCTTCGTTGAACTTTCAATTTGTTCAGCAGAGGCGCCAATTTGCTGCGTACTGGCACTTAATTCCATTGCGCCATGTTCCATCTCATTTATGGTTTCCTTCACATCTTCCATGACATAAAACAGTTCCGTCATGGTTGCTGATAATTCATCTGAATTGGCATCTACACGGTCTATTCCTTTTTTTAAATCTCCAACCAGATTTCGCATATTGCCAGTTGCATTATTCAAGAAATTAGAGATCGTGCTAAATTCATCTGCGCCTAAAATCTCCAGCGATTCAGCCAGGTTACCCGACTCCAGGCTGGAAGCGTATTGCTTCATTTTCAATAACTTCCCGGTTAACCGGAAGGATGACCATAAACCTACACCAAGATAAAGGATTGCGGCAACAGACACAAACCAAATGGTTAAATGTTGCGGGATGATGAACATGCTGCCAACCAATAAAATGCCAATGAGGATATAAGGCAGGATAACGGTTTTGATTTGGCCCATTGTAATGGCTTTGGACAATTTTTTTATTCCCATGGTGCAACTCCCTTCTTTATGAAACAGACTAAATGCATTTAATGTTTATACAACATGGCACAAGCAGATGTTCCAGCGCCAACCGACCAAAATATGGCATAGCTGCCCCTCGTTATCCGGCCGGTGCTTAAAGCACGTTCAAAAGCCATAAACGGGCTGGCGGCTCCTGTGTAACCATATTCCGTGCCCACAATCGGGAACTTGCTTATGTCTTCTTTGAAAATTTCCCGGATTTTGTATATATTTTTCCGTGACAATTGGGAAAAACAAAAAGCCTGGATATCCCTCGTGGTTAAGTGGTTCCGGCTGAGCAATTTTTCAACAAGCGCGGCAGTGGACAGGAAAGCATTGTCATTGTTTACATTCTCCCATTTTATTTTCCCGTTCTTTTGTTCGGCTTTTCCTTCAACCAGTTGGGATACACCGCAAGCCGGAAAAGTAATTTTATCAATTGATTCTGTGTTCACTTGATAGGCTGAGTCGATAAACCCTGTTTTAACATGATGGCTTTTTTCCAGCAATACAGCAGCGGCCCCGTCTCCGAAGCTGGCATATGTAACCGCATCCTCCTCTTTTGCAAAACGGTGCATTTGCTCAGAGCCCACGACAAGTGCACGCTTGATATGCGGATTTGCAAGCATATTGCGGCTTACTTGATCCACAGCCACCACCATTCCGACACATGCCGCATTCATATCATAAACAACAGCTTCTTCTTTTCCGCCCAAAGCTTGATGGATGGCAACCGCATTCGGCGGCCAAAAATATTCAGGTGTCCCTGATACAAATACAATCATATCGAGATCACGGCCGGCCAGCCCGCTTTTTTCCAGCACTTTCTTTGATGCTTTCATTGCCATCGTTAAAGTGGTTTCGGTTTTATAATCTGCTATGTATCTGTTTTCTCTGCCAAGCGCTTGCAAAAGTCCTGTAATATCTTTTCCTTGCTGGCGAAAATGGGCCACGTAATAATCGTTATGGCGCACCTTTTCAGGATGATAGACAGAGACTTCTCTTATTGTCACACTCGAATCCATTTTTACTTAACTCCTTCAAGCTGTTTTTAACGTGAAAGTTCCAATCCCGCTTGTAAACTATTGATAAATTCACCCGTAAAATTCACTTTTTTCGCGATTCTCTTCAGCTGTAAACGCGGCGTCACCCTTTTCGGTGTAACCATTAGAATTTTTTTAAATCCTAAACTCATATACAACGCATAGCTCTTTTCAAGCACCGGCAAAATTTCGGGCTTAAATGTCCTTAAATCGGATGAATCCACAATTAACGAATAATTTTTCACATCTATTTTTGAAACTTCTTTTTTTAAATCGTCTACAAACGTAGATGCCTGTTCTGTTGCGGCAAATCCGCCTAATGTAATGATAAAAGCTTTATGACTGTTATCTGTTTGAAACTGTGCCATCCTTTTGCTTCCTCCTGCCCTTATTAAATGAAGTTCTTCACATTTGATATCAGCACAACGAAAAAAAGACTAATCCCCTACCGATTAGCCCTTTTGATGTAAAATCGGTAACTGGCTGACATGGTCATCTGACTTTAGTCCCTTTAGCTTTGCGTCTTCAACTTTCGATGAATTTGCCTTTTTCAATTTTTATTGGAATTTTGCCGAAAAACATGGAAACCTTACCAAGTATTCCCACAGCCTTTATCATTATATAAATATATTATAATATATGTCAATAGGATCATTTTCCGGCCTGCTTTAAGCATAATTGACGTAGTTTTTTGAAAAGCGCACGAACTGATTTCCTTATTTTAAAATTGCGGATAACTTCAAAAAATCTTAATAAAACCAACATAGATTAATAATAAGAGAAAGAATAAAGTTTGAATTATTTTTGTTATAAGATGTATTTCAGAATTGAAATTCAAATCAAAAAGGATACTGGCAATAACATATAGTCCTGTTATGATTATCAATATTTTTAAAAACGGCTTCATCAAATACCCACTCCTTATCTTATTCTCTCAAAGCGGGGATTTTCCTCCCTCAGCCTTAAACAAAGAGGGGGCTTCCCTTCAAACACAAAAAGAGGACGGAACATTTTTCTCCCCGGCTTCCGCTCTTTCTGATCCCCATAGACGGTTTCCCCAATTGAATCAAAATCCGTTTTTATCCTTTCCCAAAACTGCAGAATCAGGAGCAGCCCGCTAAAATTCGTATGCTTCTTTAAATGAAACGCATATTTGATTTTCGGGTCAGAGGTGATATAATTCACCTTAAAGGTGCCCTCCTTTCTGGTTTGGTAGTTCTGTTCAAGCCCAATTATACCAGAGGTTTAGGGCACCTTTTCATTTTAAGCTTCTGTTTTCCTGTCGCAATTCAGGTCTATAACCATGATGGAACGGTATCGCTTTTTCTCATTTGGGAATATAATCAGCCTAAACTATACCAAGCAAGGAATTGATCAGAACAGGGTTAACCAAATTCGTTTAGATGGCTGGAAATTGAACAAAGAACAAATAGATAAATTTGCAAATCAGAGTTATTCTAGGATAACCATTGAGTTAAATATTTTGGTTGGGATTTATAAGCGGACGAAAAGAAGCGTAATGGGGAATTTTTTTACAACGGAGGGAGTAACCTTGCGGCAAACTTCTTTATTTGAAAATGACAATGACCAAAGCCGTCCCTTGGCGAGCAGAGTGCGTCCCAAAAGTTTAGACGAATTTGTCGGGCAAAAGCACCTGATAGGTAAAGGAAAATTTCTTAGAGAAATGATTGAACATGACCGTGTTTCTTCCATGATCTTCTGGGGACCTCCCGGCGTAGGGAAGACAACGTTGGCGAAAATGATTGCAAATCAAACACAATCGGTATTTATAGATTTTAGTGCTGTTACCAGTGGGATTAAAGATATTCGAAACGTGATGAAAGAAGCTGAAGAACGCCGGCAATTAGGCGAAAAGACAATTTTGTTTATCGATGAAATCCACCGATTCAATAAAGCACAGCAAGATGCCTTTTTACCGTATGTGGAGAATGGCAGCATTATCCTTATTGGCGCAACCACTGAGAATCCGTCATTTGAAGTCAATTCGGCCTTGTTATCGAGGACTAAAGTGTTTGCCCTGCATAAATTAACAAGCAGTGAAATCGTGGAATTAGTGAACTACCCACCACTTATTGACCTTGCGGTCTAATTGAAGTGGGGGCTTCTCGACTTATCGTTGCTTTTACTAGCCAACGAAAACTGACCGAGCTAACCCTCTTGTTCCAAGAGTTTTGTTACTTATGATAACGCTAATAAGCGTATACCTTCATTTTTGATATTGATTGCTGAATTATAGTCGCGATCTGCCACATAACCGCACGAACAACGGTAGGTGCGTTCAGATAGTTTCACAGGTTTTTCTGCACCACAACAAGAACACTTCTTAGTGGAGGGAAACCACTTATCAATTTTCACAAGTTGTTTCCCTTGTTCTTTTAGCTTATACGCTAAGAAAGTAGTGAACATCCCCCAACCGTTGTCGTGAACGCTTTTCCCAAAGTGAAGGGCTTGAGACATCCCTTTCATGTTCAAGTCCTCAATCACGACAGCATCAAAGTTAGAAGCTAATTCTTTTGACTTATGATGAAGAAAATTCATGCGTTGGTTCGCCACTTTCTCATGTAACTTAGCCACTACTAGTCGTTGCTTGTTCCAACGTGCAGAACCTTTCTTGCGTTTGGACAGAATGTGCCCGGCTTTTGCTAATTTTTCTGACATCACACGATAATAACGAGGATAATTGGCTTTCTCATTCTCGCTACTCACGTATAATTCAGCCATAGCAAAATCTAGCCCAATGACATTTTCTATTGTTTTAGGCTGTATATCTTTTTCGTATTCTGTTAGTACGGAAACATAGTATTTTCCTGACTTTGTTCTGGAAATGGTACAGGATTTCAATTTATAATCAGCAGGAATTTCTCTATGCTGTTTGATTTTTACAAGCTTGAGTTTAGGCAACTTGATATGACCATCTTTCAATTCGATGTTTCCATTGACTAAGTTAGTTGTATAGGATTGTTTTGCTTTACGATTTTTGAACTTTGGAAAATCCGCATTTCCTTCAAAGAAATTCTTATAAGCAGTCTGTAAGTTCATTTGTGCATTTGCCAGAGCTAAAGAATCCACTTCTTTTAGGAATGGAAATTCACTTTTATATTTTGCAGGAGTCGGAAACTTTTGCTTTTTAAGCGATTCTTTATCATTCTTGAACTTTTCATACATTTCTTTGCGTTCAGCTAACATCTTATTGTAGACAAAGCGAACACAACCAAATGTCTTAGCTAATAATGCGGATTGTTCTTTGTTTGGTAGTTGACAGGCCCCGCACTCAAAAAATAGCATTGACACACTTCTCCACTACCTTTGAACACCGCATTTCCCCAAATGCATCCTTTTCCAAAGTATGGTGTCCATTCCTTTACATAGCCGGTGTGTCTACCTTAAATTGTTCAGCCACGTATTTTGCATACGTTTCATGCGTACGTACCAATTCATCATGTGTACCTGATCCTGTGACCCGGCCTTTTTCGATAAAGTAAATCTTGTCGCTGTCCACAATGGTTGCCAGGCGGTGGGCGATGACTAAAGTCGTGCGGCCTTTCATCAAGTTGGTTAAGGCTTCCTGGACTTTCATCTCTGACTCACTATCAAGACTCGCAGTTGCTTCATCCAACATTAAAATCTTGGGATTGCGCAAAAAGGCCCGGGCAATGGCAATACGCTGGCGCTGGCCGCCGGAGATTTTCACCCCGCGTTCCCCTACCTCTGTGTTAAGTTTGTCAGGCATTTCTTCGACAAATTTGCGTGCAAAGGCTAAATCTAAAACGTTCCAAAGTTGTTCATCCGTATATGTACCGTCTAATCCATACGTCAAATTGTCGCGGATTGTCCCGGCCATAATTGCAGAATCTTGTGAAACGTATCCGATTTGGCTGCGGTAATTTGTTAAATTGATCTCTTCAATATCCGTATCCCCAAATTTGATTGATCCGCTTGTTGGTGCATAGAAACGTTCAAGCAAACTAAAGATCGTCGATTTGCCGCCGCCGGAAGGGCCTGCAAAAGCAATGATTTCATTTGGTTTTGCCGTAAATGATACATCTTTCAGGATGGGTTCATCCGGCGCATCTTCGTAGGCAAAGTCCACATGTTCCACTGATAAAGTTTTGCCAGCCAAATCCAATTCAATGCCCTTCGTAAAATCTTCTGGCTTTTCAGCAAGCAATTCTTGTACACGGCGCGTTGAACCCGCAGCCTTTGCCATTTCTGAAAATAAGGTTGCAATGACCGGCACGGCCCCAATCAAGTTAAACAAATACATCAGAAAGCTCATTAAAATCCCGATTTGCATTTCACCAATTGCAATACGGTGCATCCCATAAGCAAGAAGCCCAAAGACCATACTCATAAATACCATCATCATGATGGGTTGCATTGTTGCATCAAAGACAGCTTCTTTTTTTCCAACTTTAAACAGTTTGTTTATTTCATTATTGGCACGAACTTGCGCTTGTTTTTCTGCGTTCGAAGTTTTTACCAACCGGATTTCACTTAATGTTTCACTTGAAATCCCGTTAAATTGGGCCATCGCCTCTTGGCGGATATGCCCGATTTTTGTACCAAAGGCCATGATCGGCATCATCAAGATGACGACGATTGGAACAGCTACAACCATAGCGGCCGTCATGTGCCAATCCATCTTGAACATCATATATACTGTCCCGATGACAGTAATGATGCTCGCGAGTGTCTGCGGGAAAGTCACAGCCAGCAACTGTTTGACTTGTGCAGTATCGTTTACCAGACGGCTTGAAATTTCACCAGCTTTAACAGTATCGAAGTAGCTCACTTTCAAGGTGGTTAACTTCTGCCACAAGCTTTTCCGTAAGTTTTGGATTACATTTTCTCCAAAAATCCCCAGAACCGTTCCGCCAATTGCAGAAACAATGGCTGAGATGACAAATAGTGCGACGACTTTCCCTAACAACCCATAGTCAATGCCTTTTGAAAAATGATTGACAAGGGATGATGCTAATTTCGGCACATAAATTTGTACACCGGATGAAACAACCAGCAGTAAGACACCCATCGCCAGCAAAAGATATTTCGGTTGCGTCGTTTTGATGAGTTTCATAAATTGTCCAATTGAAAATTTGGTTTGATCTTTACGGACTGAACCATTGAATCCACTTTCCATTATCTTTTACGTCCTTTCTTCCAGCCATCGAATCCGCCGCCCATGAATCCGCGGCCGCCGAAGCCGCCAAACCCGCTGCGCTCTAGCATTTGTTCCCGTGCACGGCCGAAACGGGCACTCATTTTCCCAAAAAGTTCCCAGCGTTTATCATTGCTGAAGACTTCGTGGAGCTTATCATGAAATGCTTCGCTTGAAATATTGGAAACCATGCGTTCAAGATATTGATCCAACATTTCAAGCTCATCCTCTGCAAACCCCTGGAAGAGGACATCTTTTAGTGTAGTTGAAATTGAACTGCGCTCTTTTAAGCTTTCACGGCCTTTATCCGTGATTTTTACAATCGTTACACGGGAATCTTGTTCGGATTTTTCACGCCGGGCAGTGCCGGCTTCTTCAAGTTTCTTGATAATTTGCGTTACACTTGACGGCTTAATATCAAGCACTTCAGAAATGCGGCCCGCTGTCACATTTTCTTCCGCTGCCAACAGCTTCAGCGTTTCAAAAGCATTATCTGTTTTTTCTTCTACTGCATTTACAAAGATGAGAAATGGCTGGTGCGTAATTTCCAATAATTTATCCAGAATTTCATCTTTTTTCATTTTAAAACCTCCAAAATTATTTGTTTAGTTTTTATTTCCTTTGACAAACTAAATGATATACCGGATTATTTTGTTTGTCAAGATAAAAACTAAGTAAAAAATAGGAGGGGGAACGGAGGGGGAACGGAGAAAAAACCATCGAGATAATGCAGGAATGATAGCGGCTGGACAGAAAAAAGCCCTGAACTCGGGAATCTTAGTGATCCCGAAAACAGGGCCTGTTGGCTAAAAGTTTATGATGTGTCGTAAATGTTTAATTGGCGGTCACAATTTCAGCTCCAGATTCGCCACACACTCCACATGGCTTGAGTTGATAGAATTGATGTCTGTTGGCCATTATAGAAACCATCTGTACGTGGAAACATGTCAATGGGTTTTTCGGCCATTTTTGAAAAACCGTCGTACGAGGAAACATGTCAATTAACAATAACGCCAACCACTGAATGTGCAATTGGCATTAATTAATTTTATGTCAGTTTCTTCTTCAATTCAATTATTCGGGCTTCAATTATTGAAATAACTTTTTTAAATTCCTCATCACTCTTACCCGTAGGATCATCCAGTCCCCAATCCTCTCTATGCTTGCAGGGAAGGTAAGGGCATTCCACATTGCATCCCATTGTAATAACAATATCTACCTGCGGGATATCATCAAGTAACTTTGGATATTGGGTTTTCTCCATATCTATACCATAAAGCTCTTTCATTAGACGCACAGCATCCTGATTAATTTGGGGTTTTGTTTCTGTGCCAGCAGAATAGCTTTCAAATACATCTCCTGCTAAATGTTTGCCCAATGCCTCAGCTATTTGGCTTCGACATGAATTATGAACACAAATAAATGCAACCTTTATCATTTACTCTCCTCCTTACAGCGCCAATAAGCGTTCACCCTTGATATCTTCAGGACTCCATGAAATCAGTGCGAACTTTCCATTTGCATGTTCATTGATGCGGTTGAGCCATTCTATTTCGCCAGTTGCCTTAGCCATCAGTATGGGATTTGTCGTATCCGTGCCGTAAAGTGACTGATTGACCACCCACCACTTAGCGGCGATACCCGCGCGCTTTAAATCATCTTCAAGACGGAGAGCCTCATAAACGGGAGTCGCTTCCGGTAGGGTTACAATAATGACCTCGGTTTCGTCTGATTTCAACCGCGGCAACAATCGCGCCACCGATTCGGGTATCTCGCCCTTAGTACGTTCTATTTCGTGATTATAACTCTTTGTGGACTCCAACAGGAGCAGGGTATGACCTGTGGGAGCAGTATCAACAACTACAACCTGATCGTCTGCCATGTCAACTAATTCCGCAAATGCACGGAAAACAGCTATCTCCTGTGTACAGGGTGAGCGAAGATCTTCTTCGATATAGGCAATATCCTCGTCGCTCATACCAGAAGCGCGTGCCTTGGAGAGCACCTCTTGCTGATACTTTTTAAGCTCCTTAGCTTCATCAATATGGCTCATAGATATACCACTTGTTTCGTCTATCACAAATTTAAAATGCGCAGCCGGGTCAGTAGTGGTAAGGTTGACTTTCTTTCCTCGATTTGCAAGTCCTAACGCAACAGCAGCCGCAACGGTGGTCTTGCCTACACCGCCCTTACCCATCGTAAATATGACGCGCTTGCCTTCTGCTGCTAATTCATCTATCACATCGCTGAGCGAAGGAATATGGTCAGTATTCAATTTTCGTGGCTCAGTAGGGACATAGTCGGTAGTAAGTAAAGCACGCACATTTTCCAAACCAGTGACATTATACGAGCGTAAAGGTACTATATAGATTGGAAACGCCTTTAAGGCTTTCGGCATATTAGATATAGCTGCCTGCTGTTTTTCGTAAAGGCTGTTTGATAGAGCGTCTGTATGCTCCATCAATAATCCATTGATAACCAGCATCTGATTGTTAACACCTAACGCAAACAATTCATTGGAAGCACGTTCAGCTTCTTTAAATGGTGCAGTTTCCGGTCTGGTAACAAGTATTAATGTAGTCTGACTGCCATCCGACAATGTTTCCACAGCTTGCTGATAAATCGATTTTTTGCTCTCTAAACCTGATAGTTGACCGAGGCAGGATGCGCCATGCGTGCTTTCACTTATGAACCTGCTCCAAGCAGAAGGAAGCTGAAGCATTCGTAGGGTATGGCCAGTAGGAGCAGTATCAAAAATAATATGATCGTACTCCTTCTGAACCTTTTCGTCTGTTATGAAATTAGAGAACTCGTTGAATGCTGCTATTTCTATGGTGCATGAGCCAGAAAGCTGTTCCTCTATATTTGCGATAACAGAAGCTGGCAACTTACCCCGATAAGGCGCGATTACGCTTTCCCGATACTCAGCTGCGGCCTGTATAGGGTC
This sequence comes from Weizmannia sp. FSL K6-3076, assembly GCF_038007245.1. NCBI lineage: Bacteria > Bacillati > Bacillota > Bacilli > Caryophanales > Bacillaceae > Heyndrickxia > Weizmannia sp. FSL K6-3076. Next base: position 2,740,972 of record NZ_JBBOWU010000001.1, read on the forward strand.
GAGGTTAGCCACATATAGATTAGGCACACCGGGGATAGGCGTACCTTTGTTGCTCAATTCAATCGAGAACACGTCTTGGAGGTTGGAAGCCGGGTCGGTACTGATGAGCAGCACACGTTTGCCTTTGTCTGCGAGAGAAACGGCGGTGGCACAGGCGACGCTGGTTTTACCAACGCCACCCTTGCCGGTATAGAAAAGATATTTCGTTAAATGGATGTTTTGCGGATCGAATTTATTCACTTAACAGCAACCTCCCTTACAATTACATCCCCCAGAATTTTTCTTAGAAACCTTCACCTTGACGGACGTGCTCTTCACTCCCAACACATCTCCGGGAAGATCAAGCAGCTTGGTGAACTCTTCATTGGTAGGGTAGCGGCCAGTAATAACAATCTCATCATCAACCATAACTACCGGTAATCCCTCTGTTCCTTTTTCATTGATATAGGCATTGATGGTCTTATTTTTGATAAATTCAGCAGGTGCACTGTTAAGGTTGAAGCGATCAACAATTACACCATGTTTTTTTAACGTATCAAGCACTGTAGAGATACGCAAAAGTTCAGGGTCTACTCCCACGCCACAGAGTCCGGTTGGGCAGCACATCGCAGGTTCAAATATTTTCATTTTTTTCATGAAGAACAACTCCTTTTATATAGATGATTTTTCAGCTGAAGCAATAAAGATGTTAATTGCGGCACTACTGCAGGATTCACAGGAATCGCAGCAGCATTGTTCATTTAAGTCTTCAATTTTTATATTGGACAAGTTCGCTTCGGTAAACCATTTTCTGATATCCGAGCGTTCAAAGCCAAGCCAGACATCAAACTGTTCTTTGCGTAAAAACTCATAATCATGCCGGTCCAGATCAGCAATCACTAATTTACCACCGGGCTTCAGTATGCGTGTCATCTCTGAAATCGCCTGACCCGGATTTTCAACATGATGCAAGAACATATTTGCCATCACATAATCGACGCTGTCACTTTCCAGAGGAAGCGAATATGCATCCGCCTGTAAGCAGACGATCTCACCGACAGAACTGTATTTCTGCTTTAATACATCAAGCATTTCCTGCGACTGGTCGATTGCTACTACGCGAAGCTTTCTGTTAAGCAGTTCCTGCGTTACAAAGCCGGTACCTGCGCCGACATCAACAGCAGTCAAACCTTCTTTTGCCTGTGCAGCCTCGCACATTTTCTCCCGGATACTGTCGGAGAAAAAAGATTGTCTTATTTCATCCCACTCGTTTGATATTCGGTCAAAATATTCTTTACTCTTCATATTAAACACTCCTTTCCGCAGGGAACCAGTGCCTTGTATTATTCGCTATCTTCACTAATATCAACATAACAGGTACTTCCGTCAGAACCCCTACAATGGTGGCAAGTGCAGCCGGACTTTGTGTTCCAAATAATGAAATCGCGACGGCAACTGCCAGTTCAAAAAAGTTTGAGGCACCAATCATACCGGCAGGCGCTGCTATCTCATGGGGCAGTTTTATAGCCTTGCTTGCCAGGTATGCAATGAAAAAGACTAGGAAAGTCTGAAGAATCAACGGTATGGCAATCAAAACAATATGCAGTGGATTATTCAGAATTACATCGCCCTGGAATGAAAAGATTATTATTAATGTCAGCAATAGACCTATGGTCGTGATATTTCCTAACTTCGGTATGAAACTCTTTTCAAAATACTCGGGACCACGCTTTTTTGTGATGGTATTACGGGTGATTATTCCGCCAGCCAGCGGGATAACAACAAACAATACTACGGACAAAATAAGAGTGTCCCAAGGTATGGTGACACCGCCAACACCCAGAAGAAACGCAACTATGGGTGTGAAAGCGAAGAGGATGATAATATCATTTGTTGCCACCTGCACAACGGTATAAGCCGCGTTGCCACGGGTCAAATAACTCCATACAAATACCATTGCTGTACACGGTGCCGCTCCGAGAAGTATTGCGCCCGCAAGATAGTCTTTCGCAAGGTCTGAGGGGATAAAGGCCTTGAAAATGACGAAGAAAAACAGCCACGCGATGCCGAACATGGTAAAAGGCTTTATCAGCCAGTTGGTTATCCATGTAACAAAAAGCCCCTTAGGATTTTTCCCAACATTTTTAATGCTTTGAAAATCCACCTTCAGCATCATCGGATATATCATAAGCCAGATTAGAATCGCCATAGGTATTGATACGTTCGCGTATTCAAAACGTCCCAAAAATGCCGGGATTCCGGGCAAAAACTTTCCGATCAGGACACCTACCGCCATGCAAAGAAGGACCCAAACCGTTAAGTATTTTTCGAAGAAACCGATTCCTTGTGTTTTCTCTTTGCTCATAGCGTATTACCGCCTTTTTTTGAAGTTCAGCTTCATCCTTGTGCGCCTTGGCTTTAAAATATGTGTCAAGATTCTCAGGAAGCTGATAGACTTCGTTCTTTGACTCACGTTTCTCAGTGTTGTATACCTCGCGCAGGATGGCATCTACAATCAATTCTTTTGGAGGTGAAGTATACTCGACACCGTTATATACCCACACACGGCAGTCAACATTATCTCCGCAAAGGGTTCCACAATCCTCACAAAGTGATTCTCTAAGTTCTACTGCGATGTCATTTCCATTCACGCGGATAGTCGGCGAACTGATAAACTGATACTTTATCGCCAACTCCTTCGTTGCAATATTTACTTTATTTACCTTAACTTCATATCCCGCCGCATTAAGCACCACGGCCACGCTGGAAACTGCTTCATCCAGTGCTTTTTCTGTGTCCTGGCATCTACCGCAAACGGTCGTATCCAGATACAGAAAATCTATGTTGATCGGTTTTTTCGGCTGCGGCTGGCAACAGTTATCGGAAGAACAACAACATTTACTCATTTTCATTACACTCCTTACAATAGTTTGAGTTATCTCTGCAAATACAGTTTTCCTTGTTGGAAGTGATAGCACAGAAAAACTGTTTTGTTTTACTGATGGTTTCATCATCCAGCGAATAGTACGTCCATTTACCTTCTTCTCGCGCTTTTACAATCCCACATTCACACAGGATTTTCATGTGATGAGAAAGTGTGGATTGGGACATTTCAAATTTCTCCAGAATATTGCAGGCACAAAGTTCCCCGCAGGAAAGCATATCTACAATCATTGCTCTTTTGGGTTCTCCCAACGCTTTAAACACTTTCGTGTTCTCCAAGTAGTAGTCCATAACATCACCCCAAATCTAAAAACTTCGATATGATATATTATATGTGTCAAATCGAAAAACGTCAATTTGATATATGAATTTAAAATACATATTATCAAAACTATAGAGGACGATCCGCTTTTCGATAAAAAACGTGCGCAAAGCCGCCTTAAGTATTTCGTTGAAACGAATGAATATGCTATCCAAGAAAAGGCAAATATCATGGTGGAACATTTCCACACGGATGTACAAATGAAAATCGGCGGGCAAGCCAGAGCTATGGTTGTCACCAGTGAAATTAAACGAGCTATCGAATACTACCACGCAATAAACCGTTCTTTAAAAGAGCGCAAAAGTCAATACAAGGCTATAGTCGCATTTTCTGGAGATGTCGTTTGGGAAGGTCAAACGGTAAACGAAGCAACACTCAATGGTTTTCCGAGTGCAAAAATAGAAAAAACATTCAAAAAAGATCCTTATCGCTTTTTGATTGTTGCTGATAAATTCCAGACAGGTTATGATGAACCACTGTTACATACCATGTATGTAGACAAAAAACTTGCCGATATCAAAGCTGTACAGACACTGTCTAGGCTTAATCGTTGCTATAACGGTAAGAACGATACATTTATTTTAGACTTTGCGAATAATCCAGAAGACATTAAAAAGGCATTTGAAAGGTATTATAAGACTACTATTCTTTCTGGTGAAACAGACGCAAACAAATTAAATGATTTGATCGATGAAATGGAGCCTTTACAAGTTTATACGAAACAGCAAGTCGATACCTTTGTAGAATTATATTTAAATAACGCTGAGAGAGAAAAACTCGACCCAATTCTTGATACTTGTGTAGAAAATTATAAAGACCTAGAAATGGAGGAGCAGATCTTATTCAAAAGCAGTGCTAAGACCTTTGTCTGCACTTATAACTTCCTATCCGCTATATTGCCATACGGCTCTGTGGATTGGGAGAAGTTATCCATATTTTTAAATCTTCTTGTAAATAAACTACCGAGACCAAACAATGGAGACGACTTAGCAGAGGGCATTTTGGAAAGTGTCGATCTAGAAAGCTACCGCGTAGTTGCACAGGAAACTATGTCGATTTCTCTTGCGGACGAAAATGCAGAAATTGACCCAATACCAGTAAGCACAGATGTGGGTATCCCCGTACCGGAACTGGATACATTAACGCATATACTTGAAACTTTCCATGATATATGGGGTGACTGTGATTGGACAGATGAAGATAGAATCAGACGTCAAGTTGCAGATTTGCCAGATATCGTTAGCCGGGACGAAGCATATCAAAACGCTATGAAGTACTCCGATGCTCAAAATGCACGTGACGAAAGTGATCGTGCTACGATAGAGGCTATTATGAACACAATCTCAACAGGCATGGAGCTATATGAAGCTTTTGAAAGCGACAAACGAAACAAAAATAATCAGTCTTTCAAAAAGTGGTTGTTAGATATGGTCTTTAATGCAACATACAAACCAGGCACTCATAAAGATCAGCCGAGGGTGGATGGATAAGGGAAGGAACTTCAAGAAGATAACCAAACATAAATTATACATCAATCCTGTCAACTCAACCCCTATAAAAACAGTTCTGAAGAGTAAATTCATCAATTTTTAGATGTTTTATGATAAAATGACTTATCCACATTTAGAAAATTTTTCCATCTATTTTTTCTGCTTTCAAAGTCAAAAAGAGCCGAATTTGCAAATTTCTTTTTTAAAATTGTGGATAACTTCAAAAAAACCTTTTTTTACATCACATCCTTTGCTATAATATAACCATTAAGTAAACCTTACTTGTATTGGCTTACTTAAATGGGTGAAATCCTCGTCTGTTAAAATGCGTGTCCGAAACGATTCCAACAGATTTGAGGATTTTTCTTTTGCCGTTTTTTTGAGTGCTTTTAAGATTGACGAACCTTTTTCAAACAGCTGTCTAATAATATCTGTTATTTGAACTAATAAATAATGATTTTTCATGGCTGTGTAGTTTTGGCTATTGGCATGTTCTATATTGTAACGATTATTTTTTTGTTCGTTAAATCCTTGATTTTCAATCTTCCAGCGGCTTCTTCCTGCAGCGATGAGTCGTTCCACGTTCTTTTTCGTGATTTTAATATCCGTTATAAATACATACTCTTTCGATTTCCCATCCTCTGTTTTCATTGTGGCCTCCATCAGATTGACCGTTCTGTCTTTGTAGGCAATATCATTCACCCAAACTAATGAATTCTGATCCTTACTTTGTTCCAGCTCTTTTATTGCCTTAAACTCCGTCGAGATACTTTTAATTCTCCCTTCCTTAAATCTGCATATATATTTCCATTTGTGCGCCCTGCACAGATTAAATACCGTTTCACATGCATAGAGACTATCTCCCAAGATACAAATCGGTAGTCTTTTAAATATTTTTTTTATTTTCTTTGCCAGCCTGTCGAAGGCTTTTAATTCACAATCTTGCTTAGAAACATTTTCTGATTCATTTTCGATAAATTCGGAGGCAATACTGAAGACCATATCCCCCACGACAAGCTTGGCTTCAAGTACATGGTGCATATAAAGTACGTTCGTTTCTCCTGTTTCTTTATTTGTATATGCCCGTCTCAGGCAGTGTTTACAATGTTTCTCATGAAAGGTGTGTAATCCAGTTCCATCAATGATGACACCCCAGTACTTTCCTTCAATTCGATAAGACTCGAGAGACCTTTTTTTCAATAATTCTTTAATCATATACGTTCTAATTTTTTCTAATTCATTTACATCTAAGCCAGATAAAAAGTCGTTAATTGTATCATAATGTGGAAGTTCTTCAAGAGAATCTAAGCCTAACACCTTCCCTACATTTTTAATACATTCTTCTTTATTAAAACGCTCACTCATGTTTCTCATGGATTTTAGGCCGGTCATATTTTTCAACATCATCGTAAATAAAAGGACCTCTGGACCATAAGTGATATAGCTTTGATGTCGGTGGTCTGCTACCTTTTTTAGGTTATTCATCAGGTCTTTGAAAAAATGCTTCTGAATTTTAAGGAACTCGAAAAAATAATTTGCTTCTTTTTCACGATTTCTTTTTTCTTTTCTAGTAACCAAAATAAAAACCCCCTCAAAACAGCCAAGTTTAATTAGGGCTTGCTGAACGAATCAAATTTTAGCTTGTATTCGACTTGTCACTAAGCCATGCCAAAATATTCGTCCAGCAAGCTCTAATTATTTAAATTATTACATATTTAGCCGCATTTTTGGGGGGGGATAGTTAAATTATCACGAAAAATTTTTACTCCTCAGAGCTGCTATAAAAATAGACGTTATCTAATCTGTCAACTCAACCCTATCACCTTTAGGGCAGTTGATATGTTACCGCGAACAACAAAAATAAGGGTTTCCCGACATGAGCACCTCTGGCAATGCAGCCGAGAGAATAACTCAATGTCTGGAAACCCTTTGTTTATAAGCATTTTCAGTTCTTCTATTTATCCACTCTTGACATCAATACTACGCACTCCACATGGCTCGAGAGGACAGAATTGATGTCATTTGAGTATGTCCGTTCTCGGAAACATATCCACTGCGTTTTTGGCACTATCGGTAGGCGGGAACATATCGACTTTTATTCAAAACCCCAGCCTTCAATAATTTTTGCACCTTCTTTGATTAACTCTGAATTTGATTCGACCGCCAACATTTCTTCATGTAGTTTACTAGATAATTCATCATTAATGTTAATTGTATCACTTGCAAATTTCCGCTTAAGAACCCTATATAAATCATGCATACTTTTTATTTGTCCATTTGACTGCCCAATTATAAAAAGCATATAAAACATAAAAATAGATTTTTTATTTGTTCCTTTGGGATTCAACCTGATTCCTTCTTCAAAATGTTTCTGATGTTCTTTTACAAACCGTTTTAATCCTCTTATTGTAATAGCAGATTCTTGTAGTAACTTTTGAATGTTGTTGAGTATTAAAGTTATTACTTCTTGCGTTGGCTCCGCAATAAGATTTAGTTTTTCAAGAAATAATTTATAATTTGTGACATATAGCAGTTTATACTGAAGTGTATTGTCTGTCATGTCTTTGGGTATCATTGCTGTTAAACCAAGACCTATATTTTTCTGCTCAAAACTGTTGATAAAATGTTCCTGGAAGCTTTCAATATCAGTATCTTCAAAACTGATATGTTTTGCATCAAGAGACAATTCTTGGAATATCACATTATTTTTACAATCATCTAATGGTAAGTCACAAACTCGTACATTATAAATAGCAATACCAAATAAATCTATAATTACATTTATCGAGTTATCGTGTGCCACATATGATAATAGGGCATGACTTCCAAATTTCACTGTATTATTGAACAATGCATATATTTCAGGATTGCTAACAATCGATACAATTCTTTCTCCCTTGTTGCTTGTTATAAAATCGATAATTGTTGCGAATTCATCTTTTTTTAAATTGACTTTGTTCTTTGCACAGTACCATTCAAATGCAATTTTTGCTACCATTCTAAACATAGCCTTACTAAAAAATACTGACAAATCTAGCGATACCCTTTTTTCAATTTCTATCTGATTGACATCAATTTCACTGACGTTTGTATCATCTGCAGCCTTAATTTTCTTTATTTCATCAATCGGACCCAATAAAGACTTTCCATCAACACTACGCATCTTCTTGTTTCCACCAAACAATTCAGTTTCAGAGGACATTTTTGTATTATAATCAGTATCACCAACAGTAATTATTGCTTCATAAGATGCATATCTTTTTCCTTTACTTGATTTAATATCAAGTTCATTGGTTATCAATGCCAGTTTTTTGATAACCTCATCCTCGAACATATCACTAAATTTATTATTATGCTCAATCCTACATACATTCGGATTTATTATCTTGGCATTAGTAAGGGCATCTGGAATTATATCAGACTTTGATAAATCCTCAGTAATACCACAATATATACATCCATTTTCCATTAGATCACCCCATATCAATCAATATTCACATTTCTTTATGAATATCAGCAATCAAGGCTCTACATTCAGATTGAGCTGCTTCAAGCAACTTATAATTTTCTGATTTTCCAATACGTAACTTTCTTATTTCAGAAATCTGATTGTCAATTTCAGAAATACGCAAATGATAGTTATTTGCTAAGTATTCACTTATTGCTTTATTAAAATGCTTTACTAGTTCGTTTGCTGCATCATTAAAGCCTGCACGAAGTTTTTCTCTATTGCTCCTCATTTCTTGTTGACGCTTATCTGCATCAACATCTTCTTTAGCTTGCATGCCAAGAGAAAAAACAACTCCGAAAACCCCAAGTACTTTACCAGCAACATTTATTCCTTTCACCCACTTGACAGCTTCCCATGGTTTAAAACTATGCCCAAAAAAGTGACCTATATCTAATACCATTTGATGGATATTACTACCTGAAAATGCTCTCAAACCATTGGCGGTCGCATTTGTTCCGATAGTATTTGAAATAATCTTATTGCTACCTTGTGCCAAAACATCAGAATTAAAAATACGATTTACTAGTGGGTTTCCTTTTTTATATTTCTCACTAAGCCGAAACTGTAGATTTTTAGAAAAATCAGTCTTATAGAATTCATCTAATTCAGATTTACAATCAGATGATAGTTTTTCCAGCTCCGAAATAACATTGTCCAAACAGGTTGACGATATTTTTTCAACTTCATGATAAGCAGTTTCAATTGCATTATTTGCATCATTTTCATTTGAATAATCATAGATTGAATTGGCAATGTTGCGTCCTTTATCCCTAATGCTAGTTGCTGCTTCTTCATATATTATTTTCACTTGTTGTTCAATTCTCCACTGAGTAGAAAACAATATTCTTCTTTCTTGAAGTAAATGTTCCTCAAGAGCATCAACATCATCATCTCCAGATGAAGGTTCAAATTGAGTAATAGCTTTTTGTAAAACATCATATATCTTGTACAATGCAGTTGTTAATCTCGATGAAATGGATCTTTCTTTAACAAAATCATTTATAGTACTTACAAGCCCTTCATAATTGCTACGAATGCGTAATTCATCCGCTATTTCCGCATCCTCTTCCGTTAAACTATCCAAATAAGATTCCACATCAACAAAACATGTTCTTAATTGCTCTGGAGTGTAAGGATCAGTAACTATTTTTAGATTTTCTAGTTTGATAAGCTGATTTTCTATTGTATTTCCAACATCAGCCATTTTATTTACAATCAAAATCATCTCACCAGCTTTATCCTTATCCAATAATAATTTTCTAAAGTTTTGTCCTATGTATGAATCAAACAACTCGTGTGTTATAACATAGACAAGCATATCTGCATTTGAAATAGCACGATAGGAAATATCATCGTGGTCTGGGCGTAATGTAGTATGAATGCCAGGTGTGTCAATAACGTTTATACCATTCCACTCATACACCTGTGGTTCTTGTGTAGTAATTTTTTCTCCTGTTGCAATGCTACTTATACCTGTAAGCGCTTTAAGAATAGTAGATTTACCAGCACTATATTGGCCAGCAAAGACAAGACTTATAGGTTTATCACTTTCATAAACGTTTTTTGGCAAATGGCTTTTTTCAATTCCAATTTTATCTAGTACGTTAATGACTTTATCAAGTAACTCCTTGCTTTTAGCTGTCCATATAGCTAAAGAAATAGTATTTTGATTATTCACTGTAACTCCTCCTTTTTTATTTCATAATTAGTAATTCTGTCAATTGTTGTGCTAATCGAACACGATTTACTGTAATCCCATCTAAATCATCTATATTAGGAATATGTGCAATCCTAGGCTCATCATTTATGTATTGAATCCTAATTGAATTTTTGTCGCATCCCTTGCCAATCGCCTGTGTTAGTATAGATTTTAGGTTGTTGGTGTTAAAAACAAACCATACTTTCTCTTTTAATATATAAGATAAAGCTTTCCTTGCATCATTTGGAAATCTCTTACCATCTTCAAGCACTATCATCATCGCGTTGCCAGGAATCCTTACAACATTCGTAATATGCCATTCAAGACCAGAAAAACCTGTATAATCTAATGCCTCAGTAATTAATACACTGTTCATTTCATTGAGTTTTGCATTTAAGGCCTTAGCAAAATCCTGCTGTGTTTTTGATAGCATAAAAACCGAGTTGATTGTTTCATCAATTGCGTTTAAAGTTGGATATAATTGTTTTTTCAATAAATCTCTATATAACACGTCAAGCATTTTCTTCTTTAAATCATTAATCATTTTATCGAGATTTGTAATTAATTTTTTCTCCAGCCTCTTACGTGCATCAAGAACTTTCTTTTCACGATCGCTAAATAGAAATGAACCAAGCCAACCAACTAATCCGACAGCAAGCCCCGCCCAACCAATGGGTCCTGAAACAAACAAACCAGCTATCATTAGCCCCCCACTTACCAGTGTAGTAGCCCAATTCCATATACGCTTCCCATCAATTAGAAAAGGCATATTGATTGATTTATCAGAAAAAACCGCGTGTGAAAATTTGAGCTCCGAATTTATTTCTCTGCAAATTTCTTGAAGTTCTTCTTCACATTCCATTCCAAGTTGTTTTAATAGACTTGCAGCACGTGACTCTATGTTATGATTTTGTAGTATGCTCTTCCATGTATGTTCAGCACTAGTGTTATCATAATTATCTTCAGCAAAAGAAGCTACTTCTTTTAGCAGTTCACCAGAAATAGTTGATAATAATGATTCTATTCTCTTTTTTGCATCAGATTCAAAATCAATAGTCCACTTTTTTAATTTCCGTTTTTTACTTATTAAAATAGAGCCCTGCTCACTATTTTGTGCACTTTGCCGAAACAAAGTCTCAAATGCATCAACAACCGGAACAACAACAATATCGGAAAATGATTTCAATTTATAAAACTTCCCATTTTTTATAACTTCGTTGATGACTAATTTTTCAAGATAACCAAAACGACTTAGTTTATATAAGTCATTACCATTAACCTCCGATTCAGTCTGTTGTGAGAGATAGGCAGATTTTAAATGAACATAGGCAAAGCGAAGGTAATCCCAATTTTGTCCATACTGAGTACCAAATTCAAGAAATTGACTTCTTATTGAATCTAATCTAGTCATATCCATTTTTTTCTGAATGTCACGTGCAAACATTTTTGGATTTGTTCCTAAATCAATATTTGCTTTAACATTAATAATACAAATCACTGGTTTTCCTAATCTCAAAATCTTATCTAAACACTCTGCTTCGCTGGCTTGTGGGGCATCATCTGTAATTAAGAATAAAATCAAATCGCATTTTTTTGCAGCTTCAAAAGCGATATCTTCATCTTCTTGCCCTTCGAATGCAGCAATCCCTGGAACATCTGTAATCATCATACCGTTGTATGAATAAGTTCTAACATCTCTAGTTGTCCTTTGGGCACCTTTTCCAATAGACGTACCGTTGCCGTGAGTAAGTATTTCCATCAAAGTCGATTTACCTGCCATCGTGCGCCCAAAAAGTGTTATTGAAAACGAGCTTTTGGAAATTGCCTCTAAATCTATATTTAGTTGATATGGCATTTCTTCAAAATTTTGCTTAATTGACGCTAATTGTACTGAAAGACTCTTTGTGATATTCCGCTCATTGATATTGCTCTTTTCCAAAGTGTTAATATTCTCTTGTAGTCTCATTGAAACTGAATCAACTGTACGTTTCAACAAAGAAACTGCATCATCAGCAAGTTTATAACCACGTTTAGCATACTCCTTAGATTCTGATAATGCAGCAGCCAAATCTATTATATTTTCTGATTGCTTGTACTTATCCACTAAGTTGCTCATCCTCGCACCTCTCAATCACAAAAACTTGATTTGTATTTCATCAGTGTATCTTCTACCTCGCGCCAGATTGTTACCGTTTCACCGTCATCCTCAAATACTTTACCGTGGCTCTTAGGTCCATCCAACTTCATCTGTGAGTAATTAGGGCTTGCTGAACGAATCAAATTTGGTCAGATACAAGCCAAATTCCGATTATCAAAATATAAAATAGTGTTGTGTAAAAATTTCAAAAAAAGAACCCTGAGCTTGCGCTCCAGATTCAGTATGAAGAATTGAAGGGCTACTACTGTTTCGCTGGTCTCCTGAAGGCGTGCTCGAATAAGGCCCAGCCCATACTTGCGCTTGCCTTCGCCAAATTTGCCTTCAACGGCATTACGTTCAGAGGCATCCTGCCTTGCGACGCGTTCCAAGGTTTTGTCTTCCGTTCTGGATGGGCGTCCTAACCTTGGCCCACTCAGACGAATGCCAAGAGATTTGCAGTATGCCAGATTATTACGGTTTCGGTAAATTTTATCTGCCAAGATCGCTTCCGGATAAAATCCGAACCGGTTGTAGTAGTTTTCAACAGATTCCTTGAGAGTGGTCCCTTCATTGTAATTTTCCCAGTCGAGGTGCTCAATCAAGGCATAACCATCTACGACACTGATGGCGACTTTTGAACCGAACTCCACGTTCGCTTTTGCCTTGCCGCGCACAATTGGACGGACATGTGGCTGGGAAATGCTTACAATCCGGTGGTCAACCCGGTGTGTTTTCTTTTTGTACATTTCTGCCTGTTGGCGGTAAAGTTCATGAATCACGAGAAGTTGCCTGTATTCATCTTTGCTTAAAAGAGACAGAGAGCTTTGGGAAACAAGATTTTTAATGATCTCCAGATCTCGTTTCACATATCCGAGCTGTTTGCCTACAGCTTTCCGGATTTTCCGGGCGCCAGCTTTACGTTGCTTAGCGACAGAAAGATAGTCCTTGCGGGCTCTTTTTCTGTAGGTCCGTGGCTTACGTAATTTCCCTTTGTGTGGTTCATGCAGGACATCAATGATATGTTCCAATTTCTCACGGGCTTCGTTCAACAACCCAAGGTCTGTAGGGTAAGCAATATCAGCCGGTGCACAGGTTGCGTCCAAAATGAGCTTTCCTCTGTTCTTCGTTTTGGGAGAAGCCGATTCAGTTGAATGCTTTTCTGAATCGGAACCGGAAGGCTGAAGATCGCCACGATCATGATAATGATCATTACGATCTTCATCATCATGATCGTCATCGTCGTGATCCTGATCATCATTGTTGTCGTTTTCCTTAGATGCTTCTTCCAATTGGCGTTTTTGTTCTTCCAGAACGATCCATTCATTCAGTTCGTTGATGATATTTGCGCCCAAACGTTTTCTAAAACGAGTCATCAGAGAATGGTCGAATGGGGCTTTTTCCTGGAATTCAGGCAAGCCGATAAAATACTGAAGATACGGGTTTTCTGTGATCTGTTCGACTGTTTCCCGGTCAGACAGCCCAAGCCGTTCTTTGATATAAAGAGCCCCAAGAGCGATTCTGACAGAATAAGCCTTTTCGCCTTTGAATTTCTTCTTGAAGGACTTGGCATACTTTTCTTCGGCCATCCACCAAGGAATCATTTCAGCAAGACGGACCCAGCGATTTTCTTTATTTAATTTCCCACCGAATGGTAGAAAAAAATCATCTACAAAAGTTAATTGATGTTCGGTCTTTTTGTACATCGTAACAGCCTCCAAGTGCAAGGTTTTTTACGTGTTTCCTTTGAAATCCTTACACTTTATATTCGACAAAAGTAGCCAAAATCCTTGTCAAATCTGGAATTTTTGCTTATTCAGCAAGCCCTACTTATATCTTAACAAAGGAGTGGCTTTCATGGCTCTTTTTTTTTCAAAAAAAATCATCCTTTTCCGTTTTACAATATTTACCACAGGAATGAGTAGCTTAATCTATTGAAACCCGCCCAAAACCGACCAAAGCGGAAAAATTTAGACACTTATAATAAATAAATTTACCCCATTAAAATCAAAAAACTCACAATTTCTTTTTACATTTGTCATAATGTTCCTACAAACGTCTTCTTTCTTTAGTGGAATAAATCAACGACCTTTAATTGTCTGACTGCTTACAGTTTCAGGGGATATAGCATTTTGGCAAGGGCTCTTAATATGTCCTTTTGACACGCTGTAAAAACAATTTAGCTTCTTTTCTACCATGAATTGTCCTTAAGGCTGCCTCTTATAGCCATCTCGGCCGGGAACTGTCTTTTAAATCTATAAAAATTGAAATTTTACCTAAAATTCCCTTTCCCGTCGTTTAACAAACGCTGCCCTAACCACTTTGGGGCTGCCCTTTATTAATGCAAAACAGCTTCACGCCCGTGGAGTGCCAAAAATTGGACGGCTTCCTGCGGGGCGATTTCATTCATCATGTCAACAAGACGCTCATGGTGCGTAAAGAAAATGATTTGCGTATGGGCAGAGAGCTCGAGTAAAACTTTCAGTGTTTCTTTTGAACGCTCGTCGTCGAAATGGACGAGAATGTCATCAACAATAAACGGCAGCGGTTCATTTTCGGCAGCGAATTTTTCAATACTGGCCAAGCGGAGCGAGAGATAAAGCTGATCCGTCGTCCCGTCGCTCATCCCGGAAACCGGCACTTTTTCGCCGTTTTCGCGGACGCCCATCAATACCGGTTCGTCCTGCTCATTATAATCGACCGTCAAGCCAGCAAAAGAACGCAGCGTTAATTGCGCAAAAATTTCACTCGCACGCCTTAAAACCGGATTTTGGTTTTGGCTCCGGTAAAATTCAATTCCCTTTTGCAACAGGGCGGAAGCAAGTTTCACCTGGATATACTGTTCTGTTAAGCTTGCAATTTTCGCATGTATGCTTTCCTTTTCCTGCTCGGCTTCGACTGTTGCAAGATTTGCCCCCTGGATTTTTTTTTCATATTCCTTTTTCACCGCGCCATATTCCTGCTCGACTTGGGAACGGACAAGCTCAAGCTGTTCGAGTTCGCGTTCCGTTTCATCCAGATCTGCGTCAATACGGTCTGTGTCAATCCGGGCTGCTTCATCTACCAATTCCTGCAGCGATCTCCCTCCGCCGGCATCCAATATTTCCGCTTCAATTTGCTGAATGCCTGTTTCATATTCTTTTTTCTTCAGGAATGTTTTTTCGATCTGCTTCAATTCTTCAATCGAACCGCATCCGGCCTGATGGAAAAGACCTTTCAAAACAGCGGCAGCTTCTTCCATCGCGTCTGCTTCTTCTTTTTTCTGCCGAAGCAAATTGTCCAGTTGGCGCTTGCAGTTTTTCAACTCCACTTCGTCCTGCTGTGCTTTTTGTAAAATCCTATACATTTCGGCCACAGCCATCCCGGCGTTTTCACCGTTAAAACCCAGATTCGCATCTTGCAACATATGCTGCACTTTTTCTTCAAAAAGCTCCATCTGTTTACTGATCGATAACTGTTCTTTTTCGGCCTGCTTGAACGCGTCATAAATCCGCGCACATGTTTCATACTGGCCGAGCAAGGTTTCGGCGACAGTCGGGGGTGCATCTTTGGCAATGGCTGTTCCTTCGACGGCACGCACCCATTGCCCGAACCATTCAGCGCGTTTTTTCTCTACATCCGTTTTCTCAGCCGCATTCTCTTCCACTTTTACTTTTAAGCCTTGGATAGCAGCCTCCAGGCTATCTTTTTTCGAGGCGTGTCCGCGGATTTGTTTCAACTGTTTTTCAGCGAGGCTGACCAATTCCACAAGCGGCTGCGACTCTGAAACTTCGGTAAATGCCTTTAAAACCGCGGAAAGCGCATTACGGCTGCGGTTGCGGCTATTTTCCAGTTCGCGGATCTTTCCGAGCGTTTTTTCATATTCCTGTACAAGACCTTTAATTTGCGCATGTTTTTGCAGCCATTCCCGCATTTCTGCGGGTGACAGCGGCGTGATCTGCGCCGGCGCCCAAAGCTTGTGCCATTCCGCTTTCCATGCTTGCAGTGATTCCTCAAGCCGGCTTTTTTCAGCTTTTAAAGCGTCTATTTTCTCCCGGCATTTTTCAATATCGGCTAAAAGTTTGTTCTTTTCCCCGACTTTTTCCGCTTCCATCCTCAACGTGTCGGCAATCCGGTCGGCATCGCGGACATGGGTTTCGTAAAGCGATTCAATCGGCTTCCCCTTTGTATACTCTTCCAGCCTTTCATTCCATTTCCCGGTCTCCAGTTTCGCGCGGATCAGCCGCCAGCCCGTATCCCGTACTGCCCGGGCCGCCAGTAATTTCTCCTCTGAAGGGATCTCAGCAAGCGAATCCAACTTACGGATCCTTTCTTCAGATGCTTCAATTTCCTCTTCCAGCTGCCTGATTTTACTTTGCACCAATTCAAGCTCCCGGCGCAATCCGTCCTCTTCTTTTTCAAATCTCTTGACCGTTTCGGCTAGAACAGGGACCGGCAGTTTGACAAGTTCTTCCGCCCCGCCGTCCCACAGCGGCAACAGCCGGATTTCTTCTTCAATTTGCTGTTCTTTTTGCCTGCAATCGGCGTATAGTTCCTTGAGCGCATCTTCCAGGTTGCCTGCACGATTGACTTGGTTCAGCAAGGCTTCCAATTCACCGGCACCCGGCAAATCCGGCATGGCAGCCAATTCCTCCAGTTTTTGCGCCAATTCTTTTTCCGATTTTTCACTCTCGCGTTGTAATGTTTCATATTTCTGGTCCAGCAAAGGCTTTTCCTTGCAGAGCCCGCGGATCATTTCTTTTTTGACGGACGTTAGGCGGTAATCATCAATATTTTCCAGTGCCGCACGGGCCGGGTCAATCTCCTTCATGGCGGAAATCAACTGGGCTTCCAACTGCTGCTTTTTTCCCTCCAGTTCCGGCAAAGCTTTTTCATGATTTTGATATGCCTGCACTTCGCGGTACAACGCATGAATCGTTTCGGCCTGTTCCAAAATCTTCTCGGGGATGGAAATTTGCTTGATTTCCGCCTCGATTTCAGCCAGCTGCTGCTCAATTTTTTCCTTGCTTGCCTTCGCCGCATTCCATTTATTTTCAGCAGCCATCCGGACATCGGAAATGTCTTCCGGCAAATCCGGAACCGTGCCGAGCGCTGCCAGTTTTTGCTTCAGATCCTCACGCTTCGCAATTTTCGGCAGGATCCATTTGACCCGCTGCAATTGTTCTTTTTTGCTGCGCAAAGTTTTCATCCGTTCAATGGTCGTGTTGATTTCTTTTTCCGCTTCCCGATAGCGCTCTTCAAAATCATTCCAGGACCGCACTTTCAGCTGTTGTTCGTTGATTTTTTTCGTGAGTTCCTTTTCCCGCTTCAGCAGCTTATTGAGTTCAGGGACGGAACCCGTTTTCTTATAAAGTGCGCCGGCCTGTTTTTCAAAATTTTCAAGAATGCTGCGCAACACATTGATGCCGGATGCGGCCGAGAAAAAACTTTCCCCGGCGCTGCCGCCGCTTTGCAAAAGGCTTTCCCCGCCTTCGCGGAGCCGGACATGGTCAAGGGCGAACATATTTAAAAACTGGGATTCGGGTATATCATGCAAAAAGGCGGCTACTGTTTTTTCAGGAATCGGATTGCCGTCCAAATCAAGGACCGTATCTTTTCTCCCTTTCCTGCGGATAAACTGGACGGCTTCCCCTTTTGAGTTGCGCAGCTGCCCTTCAATCCTTAATTTGGAATTGCCGTGGAGAAAAGCATCATTCGTTTTTTGCGGAAATCCGTATAAAAAATGCGTGATCGAGCGGAGTGTTGTGCTTTTGCCCGCTTCATTCGGGCCGTAGAGAATATGGAAATTTTTCGACGGATCAAATAAAAGCTCGTAATCAGTAAAATGACCGAACGCACGCAAATTCAGGTAATCAAATCTCATTATGCTCCCACCCCCGTTTCCATTAAGGAATAGAGAATAAAATCTTCCACATCTTTCAACCGCTTTTTAATCAAACCCGGATCGGAAAAGTCAAATCCGTCTTCCCCTTCTTTCAGTTCATGCGGGATCGCCTGCCGGATATCCCGGAACTCATCGAGTAGTGACTGCAACATTTCTTCATCTTCTGCCGCCTCACGCATAAACTTCAGAATCATTCCGACCGGCGACTGTTCGGAAATGAAGGCCCCGCTATCGTTCAGCCCGGCCGTTTCGATTTTTACCTTTTCGACCCAAATCTCTCCGAATCCGGCCTCAAGCGAAACCGACCGCAATTGATTCAAAACCAGGTCTTTTTTCGCAATCAGTTCCCTATGTATTTTCGTTGCGCCCAAAAATTTAAACCGTACCGCCAAATAGCGGCCGTCCGCTTCCTCGTATTTTCTTTCAAGCGCTTCGCGGGCCGCATCCAACAACTCGTCCACCGTCTCCATCCCGCCTGCATCAATCGCGCATAATTCCCATCTCAGCACATCAAGCGGGATTTGCTCCATCTTTTCAATCGCGCCGTCTTTCACTTCCACATACGTGCAGCCTTTTTCCCCCGTCTCCCGGATATGCCGGCCCTGGATATTTCCCGGGAATAAAATGACCGGATCATACGGATGAAGCAGTTCACGCAAATGGATATGGCCGAGCGCCCAATAATCATACTGCTTCTCTTTCATATCCTCAATCGTGCATGGCGCATAATTTTCATGGCCTTCACGACCTGTTGCACTCGTATGTAAAATGCCGATGTTAAAATACCCTTCCTTTTTAGGCGGATAAAGTTTAACGAGATTCTCTCCCACCGCTCGGGAGGCAAAACCCTGCCCGTGAATCGCAACGCCAAGCTCGTCAAGGGTAACTGTACCAGGCGCTTTTATCGGGAACTCATAAACATTATCCGGCAGTTTCAGCACTTTTGTCATGATATTGGCCGCATCATGGTTGCCACGGATCAGGAATACCCGGATCCCTTCTTTTTGCAGGCGGACCATCTGGCTTGTAAAAAACAAACCGGTATTGTAATCTTTCCAGTCGCCGTCATACAAATCCCCGGCAATGACAATAAAATCGACATGCCTTTTGATCGCCGTATCGACTAAATTTTTAAACGCTTCCCGCGTCGCACCTCGTATTTTTTCAACCGGCGCCCCCTCGTACTGTTCCAGGCCGACCAATGGGCTGTCCAAATGAATATCAGCCGTATGGATAAATGAAAAAGACAAGCTCGTCCCCTCCCAATCCGTACCGTTTCTAGTTATCTACTATTTTACCTTTCCTGTTCGGGGAGAATCAAGAAAACCCGGATGGCAGATGCAGGCAAAAAAACAGCGGAGCCCGTTCTCCGCTTAAAATCCGTACGCCGCTTCTTTCGCCTCGCGGATTTTTGCATACGTTTCCGTCAGCATCACGGTATCTTCCACAAGGCGGTTGATGCGGAACAGGATATCATCGTTGACAATTTCTTTCCGGTAAAAATCCTTTTCTTCAATGAAAACATAGCTCTGGACAATCTGCGCTTTCATATAGGACAAAATCGGCTTAATCTGCTGTTCGGCAATCAAGTAATGTTTTGGCGAGCCGGCTGTTACGATGATGCTTGCAACTTTATCGCGGAGCGCTTTTTCCGGCAGCAAATCAAAAACATTTTTCAGCGTCGCCGGGATCGAAGCCTGGAAAATCGGTGTGCCGATGATGACGGCATCCGCTCCCATGACCGTCTGTGCGACATATTTCGTATCCCCTTCATATTCCATATAGTTGCGCCCGTCGCTGAACTGGACGTCGTATTCGGCCAAGTCAAGCAGTGTGGCTTCAGCTTCCGGATATTTTTCATGGATCACTTTTACAGCATAGTTCATCGCCGTCCTTGTTTTCGAGCCGACTCTTGACCCCGAAAGTACAACAATTTTCATGTATGTTTCCCCCCTATTTCTTTGCTGTGTATTTTCTCACCGCAGGCAAAATTTCCGTCGCAATGATTTCAATGTTTTTCCTGATTTTATCAAACGGCACCCCGCCGAAATCCATTTGTGCAATATAACGCTGGTGCCCAAACAATTCATACTGGTAAAGAATTTTTTCGATAATTTGCTGCGGGCTACCGACATTCATCACATCGCGCGTATCCGCCCCTTGTGCAAACAGCTGTTTTGGAAAACCGCGGCCGTTCGTCAGCTTCATGCCTTCATGAATATGCGGGTAATACTCTTTCAGTGCCTGCTGGGTCGTTTCTGCGGCATAAAAGAATCCGGCCGTCGCAACCGGCAACGTTGCGGGGTCAAATCCTCTTTCCCTTGCAGCTTCGCGGTACGCATCAATCGACCTTTTAAAACTGGATGCCGGTCCGCCGAGCATTGCAATGAACATCGGAACGCCTGCAAATCCCGCTTTAATGGCGCTCGCAGGAGACCCGCCAACTGCACGCCATATTGGGAGCCAGCCATGATACGGGCGCGGCAGCACTTTTGCATTTTTCAACGGCGCACGGTACTGCCCGCTCCAATTGACGATTTCTTCTTCGTTGATCTTCAGCAACAGTTCAAACTTTTCTTCAAATAATTCTTCATAATCGCGGATGTCATAGCCGAGCAGTTCAAACACGCCGACCCTTGACGCCCGTCCGGCCACAATCTCGGTGCGCCCTTTTGAAATGAGGTCGATCGTCGCAAAATCTTCGTATACGCGCACCGGGTCCAGTGTGCTGATAATCGTTGAGGCACTGCCAATTTTAATTTTTTTCGTCGCCTGCGCAATCGCCGCCAAGACAACGGTGTGTGCCTGCGTCGTAAAATATTCCTGATGGCTTTCGCCGACGCTGAAAAAATCAACCCCGGCCTCTTCGGCAAGTTTTGCAAACTCAATGATTTCATCAATCCGCTGCACGGCCGGAATGCGCTCGCCTGTATGGGGATTGGTAAGATGATCCCCGAGCGTGTAAACGCCAAATTCCAATCCTTTATTCGGATCAAGACGGTATTTATCCATTGATCATTCCTTCTTTCTATCCAGTTTAATCGCAAATGAAAATGTTTCTTATTTAGATTATAATACGAAGTTAGATCATACGCACTTTATAGGTATTGTTGTATGTGTCAAGTTTTTCTCGATAAGGTTTAAATATCGGGATTCCAAGACACTCTTTTTGTACACTTTCGTATAGATTGATAACGGGGGTGTTGATGCGCGCGAAATTCACTCGCTTTCCGCGGGCGGCCGACGAGCCTCCTCGCTCGTACCTCGCTGCGGGGTCTCTCCTGGCCCGCTTTTCCCGCAGGAGTCTCGTAAATTTCGCGCGCATCAACGATCAGTCCCCCACATACCAGGCTTAAAACGAAAGCTCTAATATTTTGCTTAAATGCCCCATTGCCGATGAACGGCTTGAATGCAGGGAAACTGATCCGTGCTTTACGCCGATTGACGGGCGTACAGGCTGCTTGAATAGTTGAGACATCCTGATGGATTGTTGCAAGCTCCGTTGCTTTCTCGCGCTTCTTGAACGGTGTTTCAGATAGGTTTCCTGCAATGTCCCGTTAAGCATGCCCTGTTTCACCTTTACCATGGCTTCGGCGCCAGCTTTACTCCAATGCATCCCCCTTTTCTTCATTCTGAATGAGATATGCCTTTGATTTGATTCCATTGCCCCCAGGCCTCTCGCACCTTCCGGCACGTTCTCTACCTTGTCCCTCCAGTCAAAAATACGGTCCCAGTTTTTTAGGATGTACGAACGAAACTCCTTGACTTTCTTAAGGCTCTTTTCATCCGTCAATGTGCTTTCATGCGTATCCAAATACAATGTGAATTGGTCTAGGTCATGCGTTCTAATCGCTTTTCTAATTTGCTCTTTGATCTCGCTCTTTCCGCCCCCGAATGTCCTTACGATGGCTTGTGCAACATGGTAGGTATCCAGCTGGTTGAGCACCGGAAATTCCGACTGTGAGAATGCTGTTTGAAACCGTTCAGCTGTATACCCTGCACCTCCATCGCTGTTTGTAATGACATGCGCTTTTTCAAGAGAGTAGGTGTTGGCAGCTTTGGCTTGCACTTCATCCCAAAATGTCTGGATTGCTTCCGTCGTCATGATAACTGTTGGCTGACGCAGGGAGACCCTTTTGCCATTGGCTTCCCATCCCTCATAGAGAATGGCGTGGTGGACTTCCATACTCTGTTTCTTTTTCAGTCCCCGGACAAATACACCATCTGCCTCGGAAAACAGATAGTCTACCTTCTTCCCACCAGGCAGTGAGGCAGCTACTTCCAGCTCTTCTACAAGTGCCCTGTCAGCTTCCGCCTGTGTTTTTCCTACGCGTTTCACCATTTTCCCTACAGTTGTGTGACTAAGGCTCACTGCTGTCCATTCTTTTAAAACATCAGCTACCTTCCGATAGGTGTTCTCGCTTGCCAGCTCTGCCACCTTCAATTCCACTAACGGGCTGTATCTCTGATGTGGTACCAGCCCCAAGCATTCATCCAGAGGGTAATGCGAACCCCCTCTCTTGTCATGCATGAATGAGCGTTTAAAATTCACACTTCCAAATAGAAACTGAACGCTCCTGTAATCACTCCGGCAGTACTGCCAGCCTTCCGCCTGTTTCTTCAGTCTAATCGTTTGATCTAACTTCTCAAATACGTCCCCAACCCATTGTGTAAAAACTTTTTGCATCAGAATTTTAACCTGTTCTTCAAATTCAATAAGACTCTTTGTATCCTTTAATAATCCAGCAATTATTGATATAATATCCATGGGAAGACCTCTCTCTAGATGTTCATTTCATGGTGTACATTTAGATGATAGAGTGTCTTCCTATTTTTTCCACTCATCTGCCCCTGCGAGTAAAATTTTACACATACAAAATTAATTCTAATTGATGTTTAATATTTATAGCTTCCAATATTAATATCTATCCTATCTCCACAACCCTACAAATTCATCTAATCTGTCAACTCAACCCTAAGCACTTTTTTAATGTCGACTTGTTTCCTCAATAAAAAAAATTAAGGATTTCCAAGGTTCAAAGGTACTGCCAGAAATCAGACAGAAAACCCTCCAACCTTGGAAATCCTTTATTTATAAGTACTTTGAATAGACCTTATTTCTCCACCCTTGACATCAAGACAACACACTCAACGTGCGCCGTTTGCGGGAACATATCCACAGGCTGCATGTACGCTACGTCATAAGCCTTGCTCAATATGTGCAAGTCCTTCGCCAAAGTGGAAGGGTTGCACGACACGTAGACAAATTTTTTCGGCTTTACCTTCAAAATTGTCCGTAAGAGGGCTTCGTCACAGCCCGAACGCGGCGGGTCGACGATGACAACGTCCGGGCGCCAGCCTTGGTCCAGCCATTTCGGCAGGAGGGTTTCTGCTTTGCCGGCAAAGTAATGGGCGTTCGGGATGTTGTGGGCGGCGGCGTTTTTTCTGGCATCTTCAATCGCTTCCGGAATCACATCCATGCCACGGATTTCAGATGCGCCGTCCGCGAGCCACAAGCCAATGGTGCCGACACCGCAGTAAGCATCCGCAATTTTCTCCTTGCCGGTCAACGCAGCGGCGTTTTTCACTTCATTGTAAAGCTTCACCGTCTGGATCGGGTTCAGCTGGAAAAAGGCGCGGGCGGAGAGTTCGTATGTGAATTCTTCGAGCCGTTCTTCAATGATTTCTTTTCCGGATAAATGAATCGTTTCGTCGCCGAAAATAACCGACGTTTTTTTGGCGTTCACATTTTGCGCAACCGATACGACTTCCGGCAGGCGCTTTTTGATCTCAGAAAGGATGACATCTTTGCGCGGCAGCTCCCGCCTGGCCGTAATCAGCACAACCTGGGCTTGGCCGGTCTGGGTGCCTACCCTTGTGACAATTGTCCGCACGATGCCTTTCCCGGTTTTTTCATTATACACCGGGACATGAAAATCATTTAAAATTTGTGTCACCACTTGTGTCACTTTGTTTGTCAGCGGATGCTGGACAATGCATTCCGGCACGTTGATCAGCCGGTGGGAATCGAGGCTGTAGAGGCCGGAAATAATTTTCCCATGGTCTTCGCCGAGCTGGAACTGGCTTTTGTTCCGGTAAATCCACGGGTTATCCATGCCAATCGTCGGGCGGATATCGAGTTCGTCTACTTTTAACTTTGTATGGCGTTCAAGCGCCTGGATGACAATGTCGCGTTTTTCGATAAGCTGCTGCTTGTACGCAAGGTGCTGGAGCTGGCAGCCGCCGCACTGCTCGTAAACCGGGCACGGGGGTTTTACCCGGTGGGGCGAGCGTTTTCGCACCTTTTTGGCAATGCCCTCCACGTATTTCGGGTGTATCCGTTTTGCTTCAACGACCACCTCTTCGCCCGGCAGTGCACCTGGCACGAAAACGACCGTCCGCTTAAAATAGCCGACCCCTTCCCCGTTGATGCCGAGCCGTTTGATCGTCAAGGGAAATTGCTGTTTTGGTTTAATGATGGCTTCTTTTTGCATAAAATCCGTCCTTCTATTCGATGCTGCGCCATAAGTACAAGGAGGCATAACTCAAATAAGGCTCCCAGTCTTTTGCGTAAGCGTCCATTTCTTCATAAGTAGGTTTTTTCTCAAGCTGGAAAAGTTTTTTCAATGCCTTCTGTATGCCGATGTCAGCTTTTGGAAAATGATTCAGGCGGCCGAGCCCGAACATGAGAAAATTTTGCACGGTCCACGGGCCGATGCCGCGGATTTTCACGAGCGTTTTTAAAATTTCCTCATCCGGTTCCTTCTCAAGTGCCGCCAGATCCAGTTCGCCTGATGCCACCAATTTGGAAAGCCCGATTACATACTCTGCTTTCCGCTCGCTAAACTGCAGGGCGCGTAAATCTGCGACTTGCAATGCAGCCGTTTTTTCAGGAAACGGATAAAACCAGACACCGTCTTTTTGAAAACCAAAATGGTACACGAAACGCTCTGTCAGCGTATGGGCAAATTTCATATTGAGCTGCTGGTGGATGATGCATTTGACCAGGCAGGCATATGGCGAAAAGTCGAGCACAAACGGTGTACCGCGGTGTTCTTTAAAAAGCGGTTCAAGGGCGGTGCCGGTAAAATGGTTTGTGATGCCTGCGAGGTCTTTCTCCCACTGAAAAAGGTGAAAAATCCGCTTCTCAACGATTTCAGCGGTATCCGGATTTTCGCCTTTGATGAGAAATGCAGGTGCCTCCGTCGTGCCGGTTGCAGTGATAGCCGCTGTTTCCGGATGTTTGCCGTATATCGGGATTTTCACTGTCCGTCTAAGCGGATCCACCGCATGCAACGGGTCGAGGCTTAATCTTTCGAGCGCACGGTCAAAATTGTACGGGCCATTGATTTTAACGATTTTCTCCCACATGGCGTCCTCTCAATTCGTTTTTAAGTATTATAGCACAAGCGCTCGCCCTTTTCATTGCCGATTCAACGCGCACGAAAAACAACGCAAGATAAAGAGACCAGGCCTGTTACTTGTCTAATCAGAATTTTTATTTGGACAAACGCAGGTGAGCTGCACGGCTATTTGTCTAATTAGCCTTTTTAATTAGACAAAAGCGGAAGGGCTGCTCGAGCACTTGTCCAGTTAGAGCTCTGCCAATTAGACAATTGCAGGAGGGTTGCGTGCTCATTTGTTTAATTAGCGTTTCCAATTGGACAAATGCAGGTGATCCGCCCGGCTATTTGTCTAATAAAGCTGCCGGGACCACTGAAAAAGTAAATCTGAAAATTCAAAATAATTATATGTACAATAAATTGAAAAAAAATACCCCCAGTATTTGGTATAATAAAGTTATACTACAAACCAAAACCAAACTGGGGGTATCTATCATGCTTAAAGAAAAAGATAATCAATTAAGCATCTATTCCATATTATACGATAAAATTCCTGAAAATCATACACTTAAATTATTAAGGTATGTGTCAAGTTTTTCTCGACAAGGTTTAAATATCGGGTATTCCAAGACACTCTTTTTGTACACTTTCGGCTACCGTGCTTTACTTGCTCGGTGTAATTTTCGGAAAAGATGTAATATTTCCGTATAAAGATGGATAACGGGGATGTTGAGGCGCGCGAAATTCACTCGCTTTCCGCGGGCGGCCGGCGAGCCTCCTCGCTCGTACCTCGCTGCGGGGTCTCTCCTGGCTCGCTTTTCCCGCAGGAGTCTCGTAAATTTCGCGCGCCTCAACGATCAGTCCCCACTGAGCCAGGCTTAAAACGAAAGCTCTAATATTTTGCTTAAATGTCCCATTGCCGATGAACTGCTTGAATGCAGGGCAACTGATCCGTGCTTTACGCCCACTGACGGGCGTACAGGCTGCTTGAGTAGTTGAGACATCCTGATGGATTGTTTCAAGTTCCGTTGCTTTCTCTCGCTTCTTGAACGGTGTTTCAGATAGGCTTCTCTCAATGTCCCATTGAGTATGCCTTGTTTGATTTTCACCATGGCTTCTGCGCCAAGTTCACTCCAATGCATGCCCCTTTTTTTCATCCTGAAGGAGATATGCCTTTGATTCGATTCCATCGCTCCTAGGCCTCTCGCACCTTCCGGCACGTTTTTCACCCTGTCCCTCCAGTCAAAAATGCGGTCCCAGTTTTTCAAGATATACGAACGGAATTCCTTGATTTTCTTGAGAGCCTTTTTATCCGTCAAGGTGCTTTCGTGCGTATCCAAATATAACGTGAATTGGTCCAGGTCATGCGTTCTAATCGCTTTTCTAATTTGCTCCTTGATCTCGCTCTTTCCGCCCCCAAATGTCCTTATGATGGCTTGTGCAACGTGGTAGGTATCCAGCTGGTTGAGCACCGGAAATTCCGACTGTGAGAATGCTGTTTGAAACCGTTCAGCTGTGTACCCAGCACCTCCATCACTGTTTGTAATGACTTGCGCTTTTTCGAGGGAATAGGTGTTGGCAGCTGTGGCTTGGACTTCATCCCAAAATGTCTGAATGTCTTCCGTCGTCATGATGACTGTGGGCTGACGCAGGGAGACCCTTTTTCCATTGGTTTCCCAACCTTCATAGAGAATGGCATGGCGGACTTCCATACCCTGTTTCTTTTCCAGTCCCCGGATGAATACGCCATCTGCTTCGGAAAACAGGTAGTCTACCTTCTTCCCATCAGGCAGTGAAGCAGCTATTTCCATCTCTTCTACAAGGGCCTTGTCGGCTTCCACCTGCGTTTTTCCTACGCGTTTCACCATTTCCCCTACAGTTGTATGACTAAGACTCACGGCTGTCCATTCTTTTAAAATATTCGCCACCTCCCGATAGGTGTTCTCACTTGCCAACTCTGCCACCTTTAATTCCACTAACGGGCTATATCTCCGGTGGGGTACCAGCCCCAAGCATTCATCCAAGGGATAATGTGAGTTCCCTCTCTTATCACGCATTAATGAACGTTTAAAAGTCACACTTCCAAATAGAAACTGAACGCTTCTGTTATCACTACGGCAGTACTCCCAGCCTTCCTCCAACTTCTTTTGTTTAATTGTTTTATCTAACTCCTCAAATACATCCCCAACCCATTGTGTAAAAGCCTTCTGCATCAGAAGTTTAAGCTGTTCTTCAAATTCGATAAGACTCTTTGTATCCTTTAATAATCCAGCAATTATTGATATAATATCCATGGGAAGACCTCTCTCTCTAGATGTTCATCTTGAAGTGTACAATTAGATGATAGAGCGTCTTCCCATTTTTTTCCACTCATTTGCCCCTTCGAGTAAAATTTTACACATACATTATTAAGAGATGAAGTGGATTTTAGTTTTATCAATAAAATGCTTGAAAAAACTTACTGTAAAGAATATGGAAGGCCAGCAAAAGAGCCCGAACTTATGGTTAAAATCTTGGTGTTACAAAAACTCTATGACTTATCTGATGAGAAAGTTATAGAAAATTGCTCATTAAACCTTGCATATATGTATTTTTTAGGAATCAATCCGGAAGACGACCTCCCTCACCCAAGTCTTTTGGCAAAATTTCGTAAAAGTAGATTAGAAGGCAATCTCACTATAGATGAAATTATTATTGAAATCATAAACCAATGCATTGAAAAAGGAATTTTACAAAAGGTTTCTGGTATAACGATTGATTCCACTCATACAGAAGCCAACACCAAAAAATATAGACCGGAACGAGTCATGAAACAATTAGCGAAAAAAATCTTTAAAACCGTTAAAGAAGAAAACGGAGAAATACCAAGTGAAATCAACCAAGAAATCCCTGATTATAAAGAAATAGAAAACCATGATGAAGCTAGAAAAACAATGAAGTCCTATCTTGAAGAAACGGTATCAAAGGTAGAAGAACTAGTTGAACTGGAGAAAGCACCTGAAACAAAAGCACTCGTTAATAATGCGAAAGAAATTTTAGCAGACCCGAAGTTTATGGAGCAAAAAGGGGTACGATCGATTGTCGACCAAGAAGCGAGAATAGGGTATAAAAGCAAAAATGATCCTTTCTTTGGTTATAAAACGGAATTTATGATGACAACAGAAGATCGAATGATTACAGCTGTTCATACTGGTAATGGAGCTTATGTGGATGGAACGAAGTTTGATGAATTATTAGAGTTAACCAAGAAAACGAGAATAAAAATACCAGAAGTATATGGTGATAAAGCCTATTTTAAAAAGCCAATCTTAGACAAAATCTCTGAACTTAAAGCAAAGGCATACATCCCTGTAAGTGAAGCTGCATATCGCATAGACGAAGAAAGATTCAGTTATAACAAAGATTCTGACGAGTGGTTCTGTAGTCAAGGAAACAAAACAATCAAAAAGAAACACTATATAAGAAAATGTGGAAAAGAAACGTATAATTACTATTTTGACAGAGAACAATGTAGAAATTGCCCAATGCGAGAAGTTTGCATAACCGGAAAAACAGTCGGAAAAGTATTAGGGATCGGAATCAACACCCCAGAATTTTATGAGTATAGTCAACAACAGAAATCGGAGGGATTTAAAGAGAAGTATAAAAAAAGAGCATGCCAAGAAGGGAAAAATGGCGAAATGAAGAATTTCCACGGGTTAGATCGTGCCAAATGGTACGGTCTAAAAAGCATGGGCTTACAAGCCAAGCTAACAGCCTTGGCAGTAAATTTAAAGAGGATAGCCGCCATACTATCCTCTAAAAAGGCGAATTATAGCCAAACATTTGTCATTTTTACTAATTTCTATGGTAAAGAGTACCATTTACAGAAAATTTCTTACACTACACAGCAAATTTTACATAAAAAAATGGCTTTTTTCAGTGGTCACAAGCTGCCAATTAGACAATTGCAACAGACCCGCGCGAGCATTTGTCTAATTAGACGCCCATGCTGCAGTGAACGCGGCCAGCAGAAGAATGAAGATCAGCCGGCACAATTGTTTCCAATTCGTTCAACCCAACCCGGCAAGCCCTTTTCCTTCTGGCAAGAAACCAGCCTGTTCCGGCAAGAAAAACAGAGCTGCCCACTTTTCAGGAAGCCCTCTTTGGTTACTTTTTCAATTTTTCGGTTTTCATAAACTCATCCATGCTTTTGAATTTGTAGCCTTGTTTTTTCAAGTCTTTGATCACGCGTTCCAATGCGTTGGCATTGTCTTTTGACACAGTATGGAGCAAAATAATGGCCCCAGGGTGGATTTGTGACATGATGCTGTCATAGGCAAATTGTGTGCCGCGCTGGCGGTTCACATCCCAGTCGAGGTAAGCCAGTGACCAAAGGACATGGGTGTAGCCTTCTTCATTGCCCAGTTTCAGCGTCCGTTCGCTCAGGATGCCGCGGGCCGGGCGCAAATATTTCATTTCTTTCTGGCCGGTAAGGCGGGCGGTTTCTGCTTTCACTTTTTCCAACTCTTCACGTACTTGTGCATCGGAAATCTGTGTCATGTCCGGATGGCTCCATGAGTGGTTGCCAATGATATGGCCTTCTTTCACCATCCGTTTCACAAGATCCGGCTGTGATTTTAAATAGTGGCCGGTGACGAAAAAGATGGCAGGGACTTTTTCTTTCTTCAGAACATCGAGTATTTTCGGGGTATACCCATTCTCGTATCCATTGTCAAACGTCAAATACACATACTTGTCATTCGGATTGCCCTTGTAAATGCCGCCGTATTTTTGCAAAAGGGCGTTATAAGCGGCGCCGGCATCCGCCTGCTGCCCGTTTTTGCCTTTGTTAAATCCCCAGTTGATCGGGGCGTTGGAAAGGGCAAAAGCATCTCGCTGCGGGCATATTGAAAAAAACAGGAAGACTGCAAAAAGTGTTGCAAAAACTTTTCTCATAACCAAACTCCTTTTTGTTGTTTTCCTTATCTTTCTCATTTCTGCAGCCGGAAATACTGGCAGTATCTGTTCGTGCAGAAAAACAGGGCAATATCGTTCCAAAACAGCAGTCGTCCCCCGATGCCAGATAAAAAACCGGCCTTTACAAAGAAGGGGCCGGTTTGCGCTTTTTGAATTGGTCCATTTTCATTTCGATTTCATCGATCATTTGAATAAGCCGGTCAATATCTTCAAGGCCTGCCGCTTCCGGATCAATCGAATCCAGAACCTCCAAAAAGATATTCAGCCGCTCCATTAAATAAGTAAGTTGCTGGTCCTTGTCATATACCGCTTTCCCCAAAAAAATCCTCCTCACGTACTTCTTTCTTATTATAGTATACCCCATTTTCGGCACAGAAAAAAGCTGCCGTTCAGACAGCTTTTTCTTTATTAGCGTGAGACAGGCCTCCTCAGAAGCCGGCGAACCTGCCCAATAAACTTCCTTATTTCGGCTGTTCGCTCACGGAAAAGCCGAACGAAACATAGTCCTGAATCGGAATCCAGGCGCCAATGCCGTGGGAAGTGACGTTTTTCACCAAAATTTCCCGTTTCGTCCCTTTAAGGACAAGGTACACTTCGCCGTATGTCACTTTTCCTTTTTCGTTCACGGCCGGGGCATAAGCATACAAATAGCCGAGCCGTTTTGCCGGGACATTGTATTCATGGCCTTTTTTCGTGCCGGCTCCGATAATCGTGTCAAAGGAAAGCGGCAGCTTCGAGTTTTCCATTGCTTTTAACAGCATCATTTTCTTTACATCGTCCGCTTGCGGAATCCTGGCAGTCAGGCCGCCGCGCACGATCTTTTGCGCTTCCTGGACATAGTGCATTTTATAATTGGCATCGCCGCCGCGGTTATCAAAGTAGTTCGTATTGATTTTTTGGTATTGCCAGTTTGGCGACGTTTCGCTGGATTCATAATTCAGCGGCCATTCGCCCAGGTAAATTTTCGCGCGCAAGCCGAGCGATAAAAACGAACGGTTCACGCTTGTTTCATTCAACATCCGCACGAGATTCGGGTTTTCAATTCTGACATTAGATGTTTTCAGCAAGGTTTCGGTAAACTTGCTCGGCTGCAAGTAAGGCAGATCCTGCGACGAGTTCGGATACGTATTTTCTTTTGTAATGTTTAGGACCGACTGTGGAATTTGCACCTGTTTATCTGCCGGCTTTGCTTCCCCTGCCGGCACAGCAAAAAGTACGGCAAGCAGGAAAATCAGGATCGTCCGCATCCATTTCATTGATGTTGTCTCCTTTCACAAGAGGTTCACGAACGTACCGTTATTTTTTCCTGCCCGGATTAAAATATCCGTTCCATGCAAATAAAACCCGGCTCCTTTATGCCACATGCATCACGGCACTCCGCCGCGATGTGCCAGCGTATTTTGCGCTTCACACGGCCGATATCTTCCGGCGTTACTGAAAAAACTCCGGTTCACCGCTGGACTCCCGTTTATAACGGGCCGCAAGTTTCCGGCGTTATTGCAGATAACCCGTGTTCCTTTTATCCCGATGCATGAGCTTCACCAGTATTTGTCAAAGTATCACACATATTGCTTCCATTTATAATGGACATAAGCTTCCGGCGTTACTGCAAACCGATTTTCCTATATCCCGTTAATGGATCGCACGCATTTTTTCCGGCTATGATGGATACCGATTCCGGAATTACAGCAAGTAAAAACCGATCCCCATGATAATGTAGGCTGCCAGCATGGTGGCACCTTCAAACCAGTTTGTTTCCCCGTCATTTGCCAAAATGATCGTAAGCATGACCGCAGCGATCATCGAGACCAGCTCCGGTATGGAAAAGACAAGCGGCATGGCTTTTTCAAAAAACAAAGATGCGAGCACCAGGACGGGGACGACAAACATGGACACCTGGAGCGTGGAGCCGAATGCAATTTCAACCGCAATATCCATTTTATTTTTTACCGCCATTAAAATGGCCGAAGCATGTTCAGCGGCATTCCCGACAATGGCAACGATGATAATCCCGATAAACATTTCGCTCCATCCGAAACTTTTTGCAACGGACTCAAAAGTATGTACGAGATTTTCCGAAATATAGGCCACTGCAAGCGTCGCAAGGGCAAGCACAAAGATCGATTTCCCCTTTGACCATTCCGGCGCTTCATGTTCTTCTTTCTGCTGGGCCCGTGCTTCCCTGTCCTGATAGATCCCGCGGTGTGTCACCAGTTTAAAAAACAGGGCAAACAAGTAAAGCAGGATTAAAATAATGGAAATGCCAATGCTGAGGCTGATCGTCTTCCCTTCTGACATATTCATGGAAAAGATTTCAGGAATCACAAATGCGACAAAAATCGCGAAAATTAAAAGGCCTGAGTTATGCCGTGCATCATATACGTTGAATTTTTGGCGTTTGTATTTGATCCCCCCGAACAAAAACGACATGCCTGCAACAAGCAGCAAGTTTCCGAGCACAGAGCCCGTCAAAGAAGCAAGCACGACTTGATGGAGCCCGGCCGCTAGGGAAAACAATGAAATAATCAATTCTACCGCATTCCCGAATGTGGCGTTTAACAAACCGCCGATCCGCGGACCCGCTATAATGGCGAGACTTTCGGTTGCCCGGCCCATAAAGCTGGCCAGCGCAATGATGGTCAGGCAGTAAACGGCAAACATCAACACGTTCGGCCAGTGCAGAAGTGCTCCAGCAACCGAGACGGGAACCCCGATGATCACCATAATGGCAAACATTTTATTCATAGCCATCCTCCTATCTGTTTTCTATAAAATTTTACAAAAGATCAGTTGGCTTGCCAAATTTTTCTGATCTGATTATGCTATAGAGAACGAATGCACAACGAGAACAAGCCGGGTGAGAGCAATGAATCGTTATGAAAATATGCGTTTTTGGATTTTGGTATTGATGACTTCTGTTTCCGGATTTACACAGGGCATGCTTTTGCCGCTGATTTCCATTATTTTTGAAAAAGATGGAATTGATGCATCATTGAACGGGCTGAATGCAACCGGCCTGTATATCGGCGTTTTATTTGCATCCCCGCTCATGGAAGCGCCGCTGCGGAAATTCGGATATAAGCCGCTTATTTTAACGGGCGGGCTGACCGTATTTGCCTCACTGCTTTTATTTCCGGCCTGGAAATCGTTATGGTTTTGGTTTGTTTTGCGCCTTTTCATCGGCATTGGAGACCATATGCTGAATTTTTCGGCGCAGACATGGATCACGTCTTTCTCCCGGAAAGGGCGGCTCGGGCGGAACATTGCGTTATACGGGCTTTTTTTCAGCCTTGGATTTGCCGTCGGGCCGTATATGACAAGGCTTGTAAATGTGGATGAGCGCCTTCCCTTTATTGCCTGCTCCATCATCAGCCTTTGTTTCTGGCTGGCCGTTTTTCTTTTAAAAAATGAGCACCCGGAAGCAGATTTGGAAAATGTTTCTTTTCTGGCCACATTTCAGCGCTTTGGTAAGGTCTGGAAACTGGCGTGGGTTGCATTGCTCCCGCCGCTCGGTTACGGATTCATGGAATCGTCTTTAAACAGCAGTTTCCCGGTTTATGCATTAAGAAACGGAATCAATGTCGATGCTGTTTCCATGATTATCCCTGCCTTCTCGATCGGAAGCATCGTTTTTCAGCTTCCGCTCGGCATGTTAAGCGACCGGCTCGGAAGGCGAAAAGTGTTGATTGCAGTCCTTTTGATCGGCTGCGCCTGTTTTGCGGGGGCTGCTTTTAGCAAATCAAACGCCATCGCGCTGTTTGCTTACTTTTTCGTTGCCGGTATGGCCGTCGGCTCGACGTTTTCTCTCGGGATCAGTTACCTGTCCGATCTGCTGCCGCGGCCGCTCCTTCCCGCCGGCAACATCATGTGCGGCATTCTGTACAGCTTTGGCAGCATGGCCGGCCCGTATCTTTGTGGCGTGATCATTAAATATACAAATGGGCCTGTATTTTTCCTGCTGATTTGCATGATATTGTTTGTTTTGTCCGTTTTGATTTTCCGTTTCAAAAAAACGGCCGCTGCTGTTCCCCGGCACTCCTGACAGCTGCCCGCTTCCGGCTTTGCCTTTTGTCCGCCGTTCTCAGCAACCTCCTTTGCTGAGAACGGCTGCGATAAGATCTACCTGAAAAACCGGCCGCGATCTTAACCCGGGGATCTCTGTGTTTAGATCGCGTGGCATTTTGACTGCCTTTCTCTAACGAAGAAATTTGTCCGTCTGTTTTAACTTAGAACGCTTCTCTGTTAAAACAGGCGGAAATTGGAACGCCTTTCTTCACTTAGAATGCTTCGTCTTTTTACTAAGGTGTCATGGTAACTTGCCGCTTTTTTAATATGCGCATAAAAGCAATGATCCAAATTAGCAATTTTTGTGTTTATCATTTAAAACGGCATTCAGTTCACCGCCAAAAATGAGGATGATGCCGCTAATATAAAACCAAAGCATCATGATGATCATCCCGCCGAGGCTGCCGTATGTGGCATTATAATTCCCGAAATGGCTGACATAAAACGATAAGGCGAGTGACGCCACAATCCAGCCGACTGTTGCAAAAATGGCTCCGGGGACAACCGTCAGGCAGCCAAATTTTTCGTTCGGCGCAAAAAAGTATAACAAGAAAAACACGATAAACAGCAGTACCGGCGTAAGCGCCCATCTTAAAATATTGATCAAATTTTTCAAATCATTCGGTAGCCCGAAGTAAGAAAACACATAATGGATGAGCTGCTGGCCGAACACAGGAATTAAAATAACGGCTATAAACACGATAATCATCCCGAGTGTCAGCATCACCGACATGAGCCGTTGCATGACAGGCGGGCGTAATTCCTCTACTTTATAAGCCCTGTTTAATGCTTTAATGACCGCGTTCATCCCGTTGGAAGCGGACCACAAAGTCGCGATCATCCCGAAAGAAAGCAGGCCGCCGTGCCGATTGGTCAGCACTTCTTTCAAGGTGGTTTCGATCAGCTTGAACGACTGGCTTGGCGCAAAATGCCTGACCATATTTAACACATCATCCGTTTTAATGGGCAAATAAGGAAGCAAGGTAAACAAAAAGATCAATAGCGGAAATAGAGATAAAAGAAAAAAGTAGGATAACTGTGCAGCCATCCCGGTAATATCGTTCCGTTTTGAGTTCTCTAACAAAGCCGCAATGGTTGAACGTTTTTTTTCTGCCTGGAGTGCAATTTTATCCAATTTTCATCACCCTCTGTCCGTCCGGTTTACCACTATATTTCCCTCTCCGGTCCGTATGAAACGTTTCGGGATCGGTAGTCATGCGGTATAATAAAACAAGAAAAACACGAAAAGGGTGAAAATGTTGGATCTCTCAGAAAAATCAGCGCAAAATATGGCTTATATGGTGCAGGCAATTACAGCGAAATTAAAAATGGTCAATACGGCGGCACTGCAGTCGTCCCAGTTTAGCATTGACCATTATGACGATTTGTTTGACTTGTACGAA
The DNA here is from genome assembly GCF_038007245.1 of Weizmannia sp. FSL K6-3076. Classification (NCBI taxonomy): domain Bacteria; kingdom Bacillati; phylum Bacillota; class Bacilli; order Caryophanales; family Bacillaceae; genus Heyndrickxia; species Weizmannia sp. FSL K6-3076. The sequence continues at coordinate 2,776,704 of NZ_JBBOWU010000001.1, forward strand.
ATGGTGATGAAAAAAAATACATTCAGCCCGAATGAAATGCAAGCTATTGTGGAAGAGCTCGGCAGCCTGAAAAAAGATTGATGCCGGCTGGTTTCAGAATGCAAAAAAGTTGGGAGCCTTTATTGCCTTCCTGATTTTGGGATCGAAGCATGGGAAGCCTTTGAAGGTTTTAGAATGTAAAAAAGCTGGGAGCTTTATTGCCTCCCAGCTTTTTTAAGTTTCCGGAATAGAAACCCGGATCCGTGTTTCAGTGCAGCATTAATCTTCCTGATCCGTAATGATCACAATGCCGTCTTTTGTAATCGCAATGGTGTGTTCATACTGGGCGGAAAGGGATCCGTCCCTCGTCCGGGCAGTCCAGCCGTTGTCATCCATCTTCGTTTCGTAGCTGCCGATATTGACCATCGGCTCGATTGTGATCACCATGCCTTCTTTGATGCGCGGCCCTTTATGTGGCAACCCGTAGTGCGGCACTTCCGGTTTTTCGTGGATCGTCGGGCCGATGCCATGGCCGATAAAATTACGGACAACAGAGAATCCCTGTGCTTCCACATAGGTCTGAATGGCGTGGCCGATGTCGCCGATCCGGTTGCCCGGTTTGGCCTGTTCAATTCCTTTATAAAGTGCCTCTTTTGTAACCTCAAGTAGTTTTTGCGTCTGCTCACTTACTTTTCCGACCGGATAACTCCAGGCGGAATCAGCCAGCGCGCCGTTCAGGTTGACGACCATATCAATCGTGACGATATCCCCTTCCTTTAACGGCGTTTTCCGCGGAAACCCATGGCAAATTTCATCATTGATGCTTGCGCATGTCGCATACTGATAACCCTGGTAACCTTTTTGTTCAGGGGTTGCCCCGTGCTCTCTTAAATAACGGTCAACAAATTCCTCAATTTCCCACGTCGTGATCCCCGGCTTGATCATTTTTGCAATTTGCTTATGCGTATCGGCAAGCAGTTTGCCCGCTTTTTTCATCATGTCAATTTCTCTTTGCGATTTCAGTGTAATCATCGTCCGACTTCCTTTCGTTATGGCAACATTATTCTATGTAAAGGTTCATTTTCTGTTTCCCCGCTCCATTTATCATATCCCTAATTTGTATTGTGCGCAAAGTAAAAAAACTGCTGCCCGGAAAGAGGCAGCAGTTTTTTACATACAAGCTCATCCGTTCAGGAGTTTCAGCGATTCCCTGTTAAATGCAGGGATGTCATCCGGCGTACGGCTTGTGACAAGTTGGTTTTGGCATACGACAACTTCTTCGTCGCGGAAGTTCGCGCCGGCATATTCCATGTCAACACGGATTGATTTGTAACCTGTGGCAGACCGGCCTTCCAATGCTTTTGCCGTAATCAAAAGCTGCGGGCCGTGGCAGATTGCAAACACCGGTTTTTTCGAATCCATAAATTGTTTTACAAATTGGACAAAGCGATCGTCGGCACGGAGCTGGTCCGGAGAAAAGCCGCCCGGGATCAGGAGAGCATCAAAATCATCCACGCTGACATCATCGATGCCTTTGTCGATATGGATTTCGGTGCCGTGTTTCCCTTTTACCGTTTTTCCGGCTTCCATTTCAATATTGACAATTTCATGGCCGGCTTCCTTATATGCTTTCACCGGTTCGGTGTACTCAGAATCTTCCACTTCATTAGTGACAAGTACAGCGATCTTTTTAGCCAATCGAACCATCTCCTTTTCTAATCTTTGGGACGTTTATATTTTACCTCGTTTGTGCGGTTTCAAACAAACAGTTTGCTTCACGGAACGATGGGGCGATTGGAAATACGGATCCGGGCGCTCTTTTTGCCTGGTTTTACCGGTCGCTTCCTTCCTCATTTTTCGGGAGAATGAGTACTTCCACCCGCCGGTTTTTTGCCCGGCCATTCGGCGTATCATTCGACGCAATCGGATGGTATTCCCCATATCCTTTTGCCGAAAAATATTTCGGATTTAAATTTTTGTTTTCTAAAATGATCTTTAAAAAATTGGTTGCGCGCATCACGCTTAAGTCCCAGTTTGATTGAAAGACGGAGTTGTGGATCGGCACATTATCCGTATGGCCGCTCACGATAATGCTTCTTGGCGGATCCATTACGAGCAAATTGGAAAGGGCTTTGGCTGTTTTGATATCTTCTTTCCGGACCTCCGCTTTTCCCGAATCAAACAGGACATTGTCTCGGATCGTAATCAAAAGCCCTTCGCCTGTCAAAGACGTTTCAAACTTTCCTTCCAATTTATTGTGCGCTATGTATGTGTTGATTTTTTGCTGGGTTTCTTTTAATTGGGCGTCCCCTTGCCCATTTGATGCATTTGTTGTGCTGTTGCTTTTTGAACCATTCGTTGTGCTGTCCCCGTTTTTTTGTGCATCATTTTTCTTTTGCTCGATAAATTTTTCTGTGTCGGATGTGCCGTTATCATCCCCGGATGTCTGCTTCGTATAATCGAAAAAGCTCGTCCCGCCAACAAACACCCCGTTTAAGACTTTAGAAAATCTTTGAAACTTCTGGGCATCAATGGAACTCATTGCAAACAGAACGATAAACAGGGCAAGAAGCAATGTCAAAAGGTCGGAATAAGGCAGGAGCCATGCCTCGCTGTTTTCCTCTTCTTCTTGTTTTTTCTTCCGCTTTTTACTCATTTGTTGCCACGCTGCCTTCTGTAATCTCTTCCATCAGTTGTATCCGTTCTTCATTTGGCAAATAAGACGCCAGTTTCTGTTCGATCACGCGCGGGGATTCGCCTGCCAGAATGGAGAGAATCCCTTCCAGCATCATTTCCTTGTTTTTTGCTTCGTTTTTGGACTTCCGTTTTAATTTATTGGCAAACGGATGCCACAATACGTAGCCGGTAAAAATCCCGAGCAGTGTGGCCACGAATGCGGCTGAAATGGCATGCCCAAGCACTTCTGTATCCGACATATTTCCGAGAGCGGCAATCAGCCCCAATACAGCACCGAGCACCCCGAGTGTCGGGGCATACGTGCCTGCCTGTGAAAAAATGGCAGCCCCCATCTGATGCCTTTCTTCCATTGCTTCAATTTCTTCGCTCAGCACATCGCGGATATATTCGGCGCTCTGCCCGTCAATCGCAAGGCTCAGGCCGTTTTTCAAAAAAGCGTCATCGACTTCATCCAGCCTTGCTTCAAGCGCCAGCAGCCCTTCTCTCCGGGCAGTCTGAGCCCAGTCGGAAAAAAAGCGGATCATTTCTTCCGTGCTCATCAGTTTTTGTTCCGTAAAAATAATCTTCAACAGTTTCGGAACTTTTTTCAATTCACTCATTGGGAAACCGATAATGACGGACGCAGCCGTTCCCGCCAGTATAATTAAAAGGGCAGCCGGGTTGACGAGGACAGCCGGGCTTACCCCTTTTAACACCATGCCGGTACCAATTGCCACAACACCCAGAATTACGCCAATAATTGATGATTTATCCATTTTTTTCACCTGAATATCATAATGTCTTCTTTCATTATATCGGATGGATGGCGGCAATTTATAGTAAAAAAAGCGGGAAAAATGATGCGGTTTTTAAACGCCCTTGTAAATGGGACAGCTGATTTCCGTTCCCTGGGCTTTAGTAGGCGATTACAATTCAACGGCGCCCTGTACCTCATCCAGGACGCCGCCCATTTTCTAACGAGCTGCCTGAAACGGAACCGCTTCACTTCCGGTCGTGTTCGCGGCATCCCTTAATCAAACAGCTTTTTTTCAATTTTATCCTGATAATTTTTAAAAATGGCGCTGTTTGTTTTGATCCGTTTTTTGGAGAGCATTTGGTTATACGCCAGCAGTTTCTCGCTCAGTTTCTTTTGTAATCCTTCTTTTTCCATTTCATTTTCAGATTGTTTGATTAAATCTTCAATGGAAAGCAGTTCTTTCTTTAAATTGGCTTCTTCCGGGGAAAAACCGGCATTCTGTAAAATCCGGTAAGCCATCCGCAAATCTTCCGGCACGCCGGAAAGCGGGTCTTTCGGGAGCGGCTTTCCGTATCCCGGCAGATTTTCAAATTGCCCTTCTTCATACGCTCTCCGGATTTTCTCTTCCGTCATTCTCATGAAATCCAAAGATCGGCACCCCTTTCGCTTTTTTACCATTATACCGCATGCGGGCACATATTTCCTTCTGTTTAAGGGACGCTATAGGCAGGAAGGGGGAACAAGGATGGGACGCGGAGAAATGTTTGGCCACAAAAGATAAGGCCACCCGGGCCGTTTTCCGAAAGACCAGATGGCCGGTGAAAAGCAGCATAAAGACAGCAACTATGACGACGAGCAAACATTTCCGCACGAAGCGTTTAAAAACCGCATGCACAACCCGTAATAACAGGCGCCGCAGCGTATGCGGCGCCTTTCGATTATGACCGTTCTTCGAGATATTCTTTTAACACCACCGCCTGGTTGTGCTTTTCGTCTTTTGCCGCGTAGAGCAATGTAACCGTTCCAGCCTTTCCCCATTCGATCAGCCGGTCCAGTTCCGTTCTGTCTTCCAGCCGGTCCAGCTCTTCCTTATAAAGCGCGGCAAATTCAGCAAAAAAAGCCGGATTATGGTTAAATTTTTTCCTGAGGGAACCCGTCGGCGCAACTGTCTTCATCCAGGCATCGAGTGCCGCTTTTTCTTTTGATATGCCGCGCGGCCAGAGGCGGTCGACCAGCACACGTTTGCCGTCCCCGCCGGGCTCTTCATAAATTCGTTTTATCCGGTACATCTGGCAATCCCCCTTTCAATGCCTTGCCCGGTCCTGTAACTTTCTTCATTGTTTTCCCCGCTTTTTCTGGTATCATAGGGTTGATACCAATTCTGGACAGATGAGGAAATTTTTATGAGAATACGTGACTGGGATCAAAATTTAAAAGTCCGCCTGCTTGGGGAATCCTTGATGAATATCACCTTTTGGATGTTTTTCCCCTTTCTGACCATTTATTTCACCGAGGCGTTTGGGGCCGGGCTTGCGGGTGTCCTGCTGATTGCCTCACAAGTTTTTTCCGTCATTGCCAATTTGCTCGGAGGATACTACGCCGACCGCTTTGGCAGAAAGAAAATGATGGTCGTGGCCTCAATCGGGCAGGGCGTGTCTTTTTTCATTTTCGGATTTGCCAATTCGCCATGGTTCCATTCCGCCGTGACAGCTTTTATTTGCTTTACGGCTGCCGGCGTTTTCGGTTCTTTTTATTATCCGGCAAGCCAGGCAATGATTGCCGATGTTGTGGATGAGAAAAACCGGAGCCATGTGTTTGCCGTTTTTTATACATCTATGAACATTTCCGTCGTCATCGGCCCGGCAATCGGCGGGATATTTTTTGCGGATTACCGTTTTGAACTGCTTGTTTTTGCCGCTCTTTCCTGTTTTCTGCTTGGCGCACTGCTCGTCAAATATACGCGCGAAACAGCACCGGTTTGGGCAGGCGGGCAGCAGCGCGTCCGTAAAAAATGGTACAGTACGCTGATGGAACAGGCCAAGAGCTACCAGGTGATTGTCAAAGATAAAATATTTATGTTGTTTATTTTTGCCGGAATCCTGATTTCCCAAACGTATATGCAGCTTGATTTAATTTTGCCGGTATTTACGAAGCAGGCCATTCCTGAAGCAGATTTGCTCCATCTGCTCCACTTTACCGGCGAGCAGCTGTACGGTTTTATTTTATCCGAAAACGGGCTGATTGTCGCGCTTTTTTCAGTAGCGGCGACGAAATGGGTGACGAGGTATCGGGAGCGGAATGTGTTTGTCCTCTCCTCCCTCCTGTATGCCGTTTCGATTTATTTGTTCGGCGTCTGGATTTCAAGCATCGGCTTTATTTTCTCGATTCTTTTGTTCTCGCTTGGCGAACTGATTGTGACCGGAATCCAGCAGGACTTTGTTTCGAAGCTTTCCCCGCCTGAAATGCGCGCGCAATATTTTGCCGCCGCAAGCTTGCGCAATACAATCGGGCGCACGATTGCCCCTGTTTCCATCCCGCTTGCCGGTTGGATCGGCTATAAATGGACGTTTTCCATCCTGGCCGTGCTTGCGGTAATGAGCGCGGGGATGTATGTGCTGATGTTCCGACAGTATGAAAAGAAACGCCTGTCTGCTTGAAAACGGGCATGATCGATGCACAATAGGCTAAAAAAGTCTGTCTGTTTAAACGGGCAGACTTTTTTCATGAACAGCAGTGTTTTGATCCATACTAGTTTTAGAAAAGTTTGCGGGCTTTTTCCCGGTGGTAAATAGACTCTAAAACGATTGAACCCATCTTTTTTAAAGAAAGAAGTGGTGAATATGCTGACAAAAGAACAACTGGCGCATTTCCGTTCCATTTTAACCGCGCAGCTGAAAGAATTTGAAGAGGAATTCGGGGAAAACGGCCATTTCCAAACGGGAACGGCACCTCCTTACGATTCTGTCGGGGAACTGTCCAGTTACGATAATCATCCCGCCGATACCGGTACTGAACTGTTTGAGCGGGAAAAAGATATTGCCTTAAATGACCATGCTGAATATGAAGTCGAAAAAATCAAAGCGGCCCTCAAAGCCATTGAGGACGGCACTTACGGAAGATGCAAAGAATGCGGCAAAGAGATCCCGCTTGAGCGGCTTGAAACCCTTCCGTCCACGCTGTACTGCAAAGAGCACACCCCGGACCGGACCATTCCAAGACACCGCCCGGTTGAAGAAGACGTGCTGAATCCACCGTGGGGAAAATTCGTTTTTGATGGAGGCAAAGATGAATCGGTCGCTTTTGACGCGGAAGACGCCTGGCAGGCTGTCGCAAAATGGGGCACATCCGAGTCCCCTTCCGATTTTGAAACCCCGCCGGACAGTTACAATGATATGTATACGGAATCGGATGACCATGACGGCTATGTGGAAGATTTCGAAAACTTTTCCGGCAATGACATCAACGGGAAAAACGTGGAAATCTATCCAAATGAGGAATACAAAGAATATGAAGAAGAATTGGATGAAACCCGTACGATGACGCCGTTCGGGGATCTGCCCCGAAACGAAAAAGATCCTTATGTGGAAGACGAGAAAAAAAAGAAATGAGCATGCAAAAATCAGGTTGAGGTGCCGGGCCTGATTTTTCTTTTGAAAAAATTCCGGATGAAAGCCTTTTTTCTATTCATTTTTGTTCGTATATGCCGACTGATTTTGCTATAATTTTTATATGGTAAAAGGAAATTTGAATCGCGTTTGACAGCGCCGACATATTGGAGTGAGTCATTTGGAAGACAGACCGAAGAAATACATGCGGGAAACCCGGACAGTAAGGACCAGTTATGTTTTTCCGCCGGACACAAACCATCTTGGCACACTGTTCGGAGGAAAACTGATGGCGTATATTGATGATACTGCATCGATCGCCGCGGCCAAATTGGCAAGATGCACCGTTGTCACGGCTTCGACCGACTCCGTTGATTTTATCGCACCGATCCGCGTCGGAAACGTCGTTACAGTAGAAGCCATGGTCAGCCGGACAGGGCGGACATCGATGGAAGTATTTGTAAAGGTCAGTGCGGAAGATTTGAAAACAGAAGAGACAAAAATTGCCGCCATTTCTTTTTTGACCTTTGTCGCACTGGATGAGGATGGAAAACCTACACCGGTGCCGGAAATCATCCCGGAAACCGATGAGGAACGATGGTTAAACCAAACGGCCATCCAGCGCGCCGAACAGCGGGTGCTGCGGAAACAACAAAGTGAAGAATTGGCGCGCTATTTGTCAAAAATGCCGCTGTGATTCTTGTTTAGAAAAAATTCCTTTTGAAACAAAAAGGAATTTTTTCCTGTCCTCCATTGTGAATAAAATTACAAAAAGATTAAATTTGGGGTGCCGGCTGAAGCTGTTTTTCGCATATTTTATGGACTTGCCGCGATCATATTTTTGTAACATAAGAGAATGGAAGAAAATGGAACCTTTCAGAACGAACAAAAAAAGCTATACTAAATGGGAGAGACTACAGTTAATCCGAGCGAAAAGACGATGAAGGTTAGGTGACATGCATGTTTTCAGGGAATGAAATTGGGATCGATCTAGGAACTGCAAATGTTTTAGTATATTCGAAAAAAGAAGGCGTTATTTTAGACGAGCCGTCCGTTGTGGCGATTGACCATTCGACAAGGCAGGTGCTCGCTTTCGGGCAGGAAGCCAAAGCGATGATCGGAAAAACACCTGAAAAAATTACTGTCATCCGCCCTTTAAAAGGCGGGGTAATCGCTGATTTCGATATAACAACAGAAATGCTGAAACAAATTATGAAAAAAATCAATCAGCAAAGCGGCATCTCGATCCGCAAACCGAACGTCGTAGTATGCGTCCCATCAGGCGCAACATCGGTTGAACGGCGGGCCATTGAAGATGTCGTCAAAAACAGTGGGGCAAAAACCGTCCATTTGATTGAAGAACCGGTTGCTGCCGCTATTGGTGCCGATCTTCCCGTGGACGAGCCGATCGCCAACGTGATTGTCGATATCGGCGGCGGCACTACGGAAGTCGCCATTATTTCCTTCGGCGGCGTCGTGACGTATAACACGATCCGCATCGGCGGCGATAAAATGGACGATGATATTATGCAGCATGTCAGAAAAACGTATAATCTGCTGATCGGCGAGCGGACAGCGGAAAAAATTAAAATGGAAATCGGGCATGCCCTTGTCGACCATCCGGAACAAACGCTGGATGTCCGCGGGCGCGATCTCGTGACAGGGCTGCCGCGAACCATCACCTTAAGTTCGTTGGAAATTCAGGCTTCGCTCCGCGATTCCCTGCTCCAAATTTTGGAAACGGTCCGGGCTACACTGGAAGACTGCCCGGCAGAGTTAAGCGGCGATATTGTGGACCGCGGGATTGTTTTAACAGGGGGAGGCGCCCTCCTTCAAGGCATGCAGGAATGGCTGAGCAATGAAATTTCCGTGCCTGTCCATCTCGCGCCAAACCCGCTGCAATCCGTCGTAGTCGGCGCAGGCCGCTCCCTCCAGTTCATCCATAAAATGACTGCGGGGGCCGGAAAATAACCGGACACATTTGTTTTTCTAAAGAAACGGCGTGCTTTTGCCTTTTAATTTGGCAGAAACACGCCGTTTTTTCACCCTTTTGTGCTTTGTTCCAAAGCTGCCGGTTCCGGTTCAGCTGTTTGTTGCAGTTTGATCCCGGAAAGGCCTTCCAGCATTTCCCGGACATCAATGCCGCTTGACGCTTTCAAAGTTTCCTGTAAGGTCGACATCAAATCGGTTGCATAGCCGGTGATCTTATTTGCACCGCCGTTTGCGCCGCTTCCGGTATCGACAACGGTGATTTGGTCAATATTGGAAAGCGGGGCCGCTACTTGTTTCGCATATTCAGGCAGCACTTTCAAAATCATATCGAGCACAGCCGCCTGGCCGAACTGTTCGTATGCTTCCGCAATTTTTCGTTTTGTTTCCGCTTCGGCCAGCCCTTTGAGACGGATGACTTCGGCTTCCGATTCCCCTTGGGCGCGCTGGGCATCGGCTTTAGCCGTACCATCAATGCGGACGCGTTCCCCTTCCGCTTTCGCCATCGCTTCCACCCGGTATTTGTGGGCGTCGGCTTCTGCCATTTGTTTCGTTTTTTCTGCAACGGCGGCCTGCTCAACCGAATAACGGTCTGCATCCGCTTTTTTCTTGACTTCGGAGTCGTATTGCCGTTCACGCCGCAAAATTTCTTTTTCTTCGAGCTCGATTTGTTTTTGCCGCTCGATGATTTTGATTTCCATTTCCTGTGCGGTGACGTCCTGTTTCGACCGGGCCGTTTCCAAATCGTACGCCTGGTCGGCTTTTGCCCTTGCGATATCCTGTTCGCGGCGGAACTCGGCAATTTTTAACTGGTTGAACTTCTCGGCTTCCGCAATTTCCGTTGCCCGTTCCAGTTCTGCGCGTTTTGCTTCTTTTAATGCTTCCGCTTTACGGATTCTCGTTTCTTTTTCGGCTTCTGCCGTGGCAATATCCGCATCGCGTTTGACCTGCGCAATCCGCGGTTTCCCGAGCGCATCAAGGTAGCCGTTTTTATCCTTCACTTCTTTAATCGTGAACGACACGATGATAAGCCCCATTTTTGCCAAATCCTGTGAGGCAACACGCTGGACTTCCTGTGAAAACTTATCACGGTTTTTATAAATTTCTTCAACCGTCATCGAACCGAGAATCGACCGCAAATGGCCTTCCAGCACTTCCCGCGCTTCATTTTCGCGGTCTTCTTTTGATTTCCCAAGAAATTGTTCGGCCGCTGTGGCAATTTCGCCGATCGACCCGCCGATTTTAATAATAGCAATCCCGTCTGCCATGACCGGGACACCTTGTTCGGTGTAGACTTCCGGGGTGGTCACCTCCAGCTTGCTCGATAATAAGCTGAGCGGTTTTGCCTGCTGGAATACCGGGAACACAAATGTACCGCCGCCACGAATGATTTTAATTTTATTTCCGGCTTCGTCGACATGGACATTTTTACCGCCAAGAAAACTCCCTGTTACGATTAACGCTTCGTCCGGTCCTGCAGTACGGTATTTTGAAACAAAGACGCCGATAAGGGCAATGACCAAAAATACAACAACACCGATGACAATCCAAATTCCGCTCGCAAACATGCGGCTCCCTCCTTATCATTAACTAAAATTTTCAATCTTCAAACGGTAATTCTCATAAGGTACAACATATAACACGCCATTTTTCACTTCAATCACCAATACCTGTGTCCCTTCTTTAATTTCCTCGTCCCGTATGCTGGCTGCCGGCTTTGAGATGGTTCCTGTTTTGCTGTCAATCACCACCTCACCAAAACCGGCTTTCGGAATCGAAAGAATCGTTTTCCCAACCCTCCCTTTCAGCGAATCTTCCGTGTAAACAAGCGATTCTTCAGCCGAAGACAGCGGGACAAGCACAAACACATTGAGCAGAATATCAAGAATCACCGCGATCACGGCAGAAATGGCTATGATCAGCAGGTGGGAAAGCGGTGTCACTTTTTCCAAAATATACCCGCCTGCCGAGAAAAAAGTAAAAAATGCCAAAATCAGGGCTGGATGGATAAAATTGATGGCGTCTGCAATTTCGCCGAGCAAGTCATTGAACAACAGGTAAAGCACCGTCAGGCATCCCGCAATGATCAGTACAGCCAAATACGCCGTCTCTATCGGCACGCCGAACACTTCCATATCACATCACACCCCTTCCTTGATTGGGATTTTCTTTCAGATGGCGCCGGCTATGATTGCTTACTCATCATTACGTTTAAAAATGGTTTAAGTTTCGTGAAAGAGGAAATTTTTTAAACTGTGGGCAGCAGCCGCGCACCAATCCGTTCAATGGTGATGTTTTACAGCGGGCAAAAATACGGTAAAAATTTTTCATTCATTTCATCAAGACCAGGCGGTAGGAAACAAAGCACCAACATTTTCCATTTGATAACGTTACAAAAAGCCTGCTTCCCCATGAGAGCAGGCTAACTTTTTACCTTAGCGCATTTTCCAGATCTTCCAACAAATCTTCGACGTCTTCAATGCCGACTGAGATGCGGATAAGCCCGTCTTCGATGCCAAGTTCGAGACGGCGTTCACGCGGAATGGATGCATGCGTCATAAGCGGCGGGAGTGAGATCAGGCTTTCCACCGCACCGAGGCTTTCCGCCAACGTAAAGTAACGCGTTTTTTTCAATATTTCAAGGGCTTTTTCCTGGGATGGCACTGTAAAAGAGGCCATGCCGCCGAATCCGCCGGCCTGGGAACTGTGCACTTTATGCCCGGGATGATGGATAAGCCCCGGGTAATATACCTTTTCAACGGCAGGATGTGCAGAAAGAAAATCAACAATTTGCTTTGTGTTGGATTCAATTTCTTCCATGCGTATGCCGAGTGTTTTAATACCGCGGATCAACAGCCAGCTGTCCTGCGGCCCGAGAATGCCGCCGGTTGAGTTTTGGATAAAATGCAAGTCTTCTGCAAGCGCTTCGTTTCGTACGACAACAAGGCCTGCGACCACATCACTGTGCCCGCCGAGATACTTCGTCGCGCTGTGCACGACGATATCCGCACCTAAAGTGAGTGGATTTTGCCAATACGGGGTGCTGAATGTGTTGTCCACGATAAATGTTAAGCCGTTTTCACGGGCTACACCGGCAATGGCCCGCAAGTCTGTTATTTTTAATAGCGGGTTCGTCGGCGTTTCCACGTAGATGGCTTTTGTATTCGGGCGGATCGAGGCACGGACCGCATCCAGATCGCTCGTGTCCACAAAAGTGACGTCGATATGGAAACGGTTCATCACTTTTGTTAAAACGCGAAAAGTACCGCCGTATACATCATCGGTTGCCAAAATATGGTCGCCGGCCGAAAACAGCTGGATCACCGCTGTAATCGCGGCCATTCCGGATGCGAATGCAAAACCGTGTGTACCTTCTTCAATATCCGCAATCAGTTTTTCCAAAGCTTCACGCGTCGGATTGCCGGTGCGTGCGTATTCGTATTTAAAATGGCCGACGCCATCCTGCTTGAATGTGCTCGCATGATGGACGGGCACCGAAACTGCGCCTGTATATGGATCACGGCTAATGCCGGCATGAATGAATTTTGTTTTTTTACGCATGACAAACTCCTTCTCATCAAGAATAAATGCTGCGGCTGAGATACCGTTCGCTGCTGTCCGGAAAAATGGTGACAATATGCGTGCCCGGTTTTGCCTGCTTTGCTTCGCGCAGGCTCGCCTCCAAAGCAGCACCTGAGGAACTGCCGATCAAAAGGCCTTCAAGCCGGGCTGCTTCCGCAAGCCGTTTAAAAGCTGTATCGTCGGGAATCGTATGGATGGCATCAAAAAATGTACGGTCCATAAATGGCGGTAAAAATTCCATGCCGATCCCTTCCGTACGGTGGCTGCGCGGCTCGCCCCCGTTTAAAATCGAGCCTTCTGGTTCCACGATGGCTGCCTTCAAGCCCGGATTTTTCTCTTTTAAATAGCGGGCAGTCCCCATAAACGTGCCCCCGGAACCGGCACCTGCGACAAAAACATCGATATGGCCATCAAGTGCTTCCCAAATTTCAGGCCCAAGCGTCTTATAATACGTTTCCGGGTTGGACGGATTTTCAAACTGTCCCGGGAAATACGCATTTGGTGTTTCAGCGACTAGTTTTTTTGCTTTCGCAATTGCGCCTTCCATACCAAGTTCGGTCGGCGTGTTCACGACTTCAGCCCCGAGCGCCCGCATCAGCGTCTGTTTCTCCACGCTGAATTTTTCCGGCACAACAAAAACAGCATGCACGCCGTAACGAATCGCAGCAAGCGCAAGCCCGATGCCCGTGTTGCCGGCCGTCGGTTCTATGATCGTCCCACCGCGCTTCAGCTTACCTTCCCGAAACGCGCGCTCTACTAGATAAGCGCCGAGTCGGTCTTTTATGCTGCCGCCTGGGTTAAAGTATTCCAGCTTTGCAAACAGCCGGACGCCTTTTGGCAAATCAAATGCGGTTAATTCAACCAATGGCGTGTTGCCAATCAGTTCGTGTACGCTTTTCGCATACTTCATTTCACTCGTCTCCTGTTATCAGGCAAATACTTGCGTCCACTCATCGCGTTTTGCCAGCATTTTCCGGGCAATTTCCTTTGCGCCTTCCAAAGAATGGCTTGCCGCCCAGCCGCACTGTGTTTCATTGCAGGCCGGTACTTCTGTGGCATGCAATACATCGTTTAACGTTTTTTCAATGATGTCAAGCACCTCGCCATCATCATCCAAATTGATAACGGAAAAATAAAAACCGGTCTGGCAACCCATTGGGCTGATGTCGACAATTTTATCCGTGTAATTGCGGGCGAATTCCGCCATCATATGCTCGAGCGAGTGGAGCCCCGGCATATCCATATGTTCCTTGTTCGGCTGGCAGAAACGGATATCGTATTTGCGGATGACATCGCCGTGAATCCCTTCTTTTATTCCTGCAAGGCGGACATATGGCGCTTTGACTTTTGTATGGTCCAAATTAAAGCTTTCTACGTTCATTTTTTTCATCTCTGTCATGATGATCATGCTCCTTTCATTTTTGCATCCATTAGCCACACAAACCGGTTCATCTTCCGGAAAGAGACATCAAAACCATTTTCCTCAAAGATGGAAGATAAAACGGGAATGGTGGTGTAATATTCCGTTTCAAGATCTTCCGCAAGCCGGCAGAATCCTCTCGCTTTGGCTTCCCTGATCATCTCCTGTTTTGCTTCTTCCGTCTCAAAAACCGTATCGGCGAACACGATTTTGCCGCCCGCCTTTAACCGGGTGTGGAAAAGGGATATGGCAGCCCTTTTTTCTTCGTCTGTTAAATGGTGGAACGCATACGTGCTGGCAAATGTATCCGCCTTTTCCTGCACATGAAAATTCAAAAAATCCCCGTCTATTATTTTAACATCCGGATGCTTTTTTTGAGCGATTTTTCTCATATTAGCAGAAGGTTCTATCCCGATTATCTTTAGCCCTTTCTCCAAAAGCTTGCCCGTCAAATTGCCTGTTCCCGGGCCGAATTCAACAACAAAACCGGTTGCCCGGTCTCTGACGGCATCCAAAATTTTATCGTATTGATAGAATACTTCTTCGTATTCGGCATCATTACCGGTAACGGTTTGATCATAGGAGCGGGACCATTCATCAAACAGCGCGTCAAACTCCCTTCCCAATCAAATCCCCCATTTCCCATAAAATAACTCTGAATTAAATGTAACACGCCCCTGGTTTTTTCGCAAACCATAAGGTGAAGGATTTACTCCCATTTTTAACGTGTATACTTTTATTTCCGGCCATTGTATTTTAAAATATGCTTAAAGGAGTGAGATGTGATGACATTGTTAGATGAAGTACTTGCATTTAACCAGGAATTTGTGGAGAAAAAAGCTTACGAGCCTTACCTGACTTCCAAATTCCCCGACAAGCGGATGGTGATTTTCACATGCATGGACACAAGGATCATTGAATTGTTACATAAAGCAATGAATATTAAAAACGGGGACGCAAAAATCGTAAAAAATGCAGGCGCCATTTTAACGAGCCCGTTCGACAGCACGATGCGGAGCCTGCTTGTTGCCATCTATCAGCTGAAGGCGGATGAAGTGTTTGTGATCGGCCATTATGACTGCGGCATGACCGGGTTAAAAGGCGAAACCGTGCTTGAGAATATGAAAAAACGCGGGGTTGACGAAAATGCGATTGAAACACTCGTTCATGCGGGAATCGACCTTGACGAATGGCTGAGCGGTTTCGACAAGGTCGAAAGCAGCGTGAAAAAGAGTGTCGGCATCATTAAAAACCACCCGCTGATGGATAAAAAAGTGCCGGTCCATGGGCTTGTCATTGACCCGGAAACCGGGAAACTTGATCTGATCGTAAACGGCTACGAAAATTAATCCCGGGCGCCAAATCCATGGCGGAGACCTTGACGGGGTTTTCTTCATTTTTTAATCGAAACTTCATGAAATGATGATGTTGCTTTCATTGTTTTTTAGGGTAACCGGTTTACAATTAATCATGTAGCGAGGACAGCAGAGCAGTAAGCATGCTGGACAAATACCCACTGTTTTATCCCCTTTTTAAGCCGGCCTGTGTGCCGGTTTTTTTGTGAGCAGAAATTTAAGGGAATTTTAAAATGGCGTTAGGCTAATAAAATGAGCGTAAGTTTTTACATGAAGACCAAGGATCAGTTTGGTTTGCTGATGATGACGGTTTGCAGCGGAAACGGTGTAACCCACGTTTCGTTCATTTTATATAATAGGGTATATAAGCTGCTGAAAGACGGGGAGATTAGGGAAACAGGAGGAAGGTGTTTCAGACAAAAAACGGGTAAAGGCCGCTTGTACGGCTACTTTACCCGTAATCTTTCCCCCACACGGATGGTATAATCATCATCCAGATTATTCCATTTCTTTATTTCTTTGATGGTCGAACCGTATTCTTTGCTTAAAGCGTAAACGGTATCCCCCTTAACGACTTTATGATACGTTGCACCGCTTTTCTTTTTGAGCTCGAAAGCTTTTGCCAGCCCATTGACATGCCCCTGTGCCACTTCTTCAATCCAGCTGTTTTTCTTCATTTTTTTCGCATCACTTGCTGTGTCAATAAAGCCGTTTTCGGTAAGGAGCGCAGGCATGATCGATTCCCTGAGCACATGAAAATCGGCCGTTTTTCTGCCCCTGTCTTTTAAATCATTCAGCTTCACCACTTCCTGGTGGATGGTTTTCTGGTAGGTTGCCGTAGCAGAGCCTGATTCTGGATAAATATAGCTCTCAAAACCCGTTCCATTTCCTGAATTGATATGAATGGAAAGAAAAAAAGTGGCGCCCCAGCTGTTGGCGGCATCCGTCCGCTCTTCCAAAGAAACAAATTTGTCCGTCGTCCGCGACATTTTTACCGAAACATTTTGGTAATGGTTTGTTAAAATGTCCTGAATCTGTTTGGCAATCTCCAAAGTGATGTCTTTTTCCTCTAGCCCGTTTCCCTCAGCGCCCGGGTCTTTTCCACCATGTCCCGGATCAAGAAACAGTTTAAACAAATACTTCACCCCTTTCCAATCATGCTCAATTTCCACATATCTTTTTTAAAGTTAAATGGTTACTTTCCTGTCCTGTTTTTTGTACAAATGGAAACCATCCGTTTTGCCGGCAGCCGGAATGGCAAGCGGCCGGCAAAATTTTACCGGACATCCGGCAAGTTGAGGCGACAGGGGCAGATTGCAAATACGGGTCAATACTTCGGTAGAAAAACCTTTATCTCACGCAGAGAACCAAATCTCTATCCTATCGTATGTAAAGCATGTGCCATTTGTGACAGGTTGTCCGCCTGTTTTGGTCCGTAAGCGTTTTAAGGAAGAATTTGGATATTGGGAAATAGAATTGTTTCTTTAAGTGTTTTGGCAGTTGAAGCGGGAAGAACCATGTTTTTTCGGAAAAGCGTATGTGTAAAATATTTTACTCGAAGGATCAGGCGAGTGAAAAAAATGGGAAGGCACTCTATCATCTAAATGTACACTTTGAGACAAACATCTAGAGAGCGGTCTACAGGGGTATTGACACAAAACGACAGATTCACTATAATATTTAAGGTGACATCGAACGGATATTAGCAATTTACGGCTCCGTAGCTCAGTGGATAGAGCGTCGGTTTCCTAAACCGTGCGTCAGAGGTTCGAGTCCTCTCGGGGCCGCTTAACAGCAACGCCCGCAGACCTTTAATAGCAAGGGTTTGCGGGCGTTTTGCATTTCTTCTGTGCAAAATCCGTGCAAAATTATTTTGTTTCTGCAAAAGTGAGTGCCTTAACATTTGCGGGTGCGGGAGAATTCTTTCGGCGAAAAAATCTTTAAAAAATCCCATTATTTCCGTTTCCTTCTTAATTTGTCAGAGAATCAGCCCATTTTCACTAAAATTCTAGTCGAACTTAGCTAAGCATGATCCAGATTCAGCGCCGTGATAAACATTTCGAAGAGAAATTGTCTGAAGGGAGCCAGCTGTATTGTGTAGAAAAAAGAGCAGGCCGAAACCTGCTCTTGCAGGCGTTCTTCTAAAAAAGATTTAACGAAAATAGGGGGGTATTTTTTGTTGTTAAACTTAAACACTTAATCGAAAACCTTTTTACGCCTGCATAACAAATTATAAGAAAATTGATTTATTTTGTCTAGATCTCCCATTTTTTTGGGAGACTTTTATTTTGTCAAATTTACAGCCCCCGTAAATTCGGGGGCTTTGAACTTTGCAGCAGACTCTAGGATGTAAAAGTATTTTACCCGGACTTCGATCATTTTACACACAATTTTTTACCTACGTAGGATTTGCTGTATAAGCAAAATCCCCAAATTTGGCATGGATGCTGACCGCTTTGGCAAAAATTTTTACAACAACTCCAGGGAAAAGCTAGCACTCGAAAACCGACTCAACGTATTAAGAAGACAAAATTACACATTTTCGCAAATGGATTCTTCTATACTTTGAGACAGGGCTTGCTGACAAATTGGGTACAAACTCAAAATCGGATTCGTTCAGCAAGCCCTCATGACTTCGCCTTTTAAAAAAAGTGCATAACGGAGGAAAATGGCGAGTTCAATGAATCAGCCCAAGCCGCATTGCTTTTACAGCGGCTTCCGTCCGGTTTCTAGCGTGAAGCCGCTTCATCAGGCTTGAGACATAATCCCGGACCGTATACTCGCTCAAATGCAGCATTTCCGCTGCTTCCGTCGTCGAGGCCCCGTCCGCCAAGAGCTGCAAAATATGGATTTCCCGGGCGGACAGCTGGACGAGTTCCGGCTGCTTTTCGTCCCACTGGTTCGCTTTTAAAAACTTGGCCAGCAGTTCACCTGCGCTCTGACCGAATTTCAACAGCGCCGTAAATGTGCTACTGTCCACTTCAAAAAACTTCCCCGGCCCCTGGTCCAAAATGGCACCGCCAATTAACACCCCTTCTGACGGCACATAAATCGGGGCAACCACGACCGATTCCAGCTCAAACTCCTTCACATACTGCATCGGAAACTCTTCTGACGCTTTTGGGATATACAGCGGCTGGAAATGCTGTACCATATTTACCTGCTGCCCTTTCCCCAGCAATATTTTGGAAATGGAAGGAAAACGGTCGATCGTCTCCTTTATATTCCGGATTGCCGTATTGTTAAAATGGTAGCCGAACAGGCCGAATCCCGCGGCATCGCTCTGCGAATAACGGAACAGGGCACAGCGCTCAAACGGCAAATATTGTGCGTAACCAAAAGCGATGTTTTGGATCGCTTCATTTAAATCCTGGGAGCGCATAATCCATTCGTTAAATAAAATGACTGCATCTTTCCACTGGTCGCCCGCATATACTTTTCCGTTTCGTTCCTCCTCCATCTGCAACAAATGCATCGCATAGGTTAAAAACGGGATTGTGGCCGAAACATCCTGGTCGCTCATACAAAAAATCAACGTCTCGTTTTTCCACGGAACCGGAAACACATCCCGCCTTTCATCCGGTTTCCGGCGCGGCGTCCGCTTCAGCAGCGCTTCCGACAGCCAAAACCATGAAGGATCCGTCCGTTCAAACAGCCCGCTGTCAATCGCGTTCTCCTCCATCCCGATCACTTTCTTCAGCCGGTACCCCCCATCCACATGGCTGACCCTTGCAATCCACTCGATTCTGAGCTGCTCGGATTTGGTTAGCTGCTCACAAAATGAATCCATTTGAAAAGTTTCCTGTTTGGAAATGAGCAGCATTTCTTCGCAGATTTTCGAAAAAAGGTACTGGACGGAAGGATGTAAATGAAAAGACCGGGTCGTGCTTTCCTTTATGGCTTTATGAACAGAGTTTTCAATCAGTGTTAAAATAAAGATGAGAACATGCGGTTCCGGCGGGCGGTGGAATTCCTTCACCCATTGCGACCGGATATCGTCAATCAGCGTCTCAACCGATTGCTGGCCGGAACGGAAAAAGGCGACAAAACAATTGAAAGCGAATTCAAAAGCATCCGCACTGCCTTTATGTGTTTCTCCCAAATACTGCAAAATTCCCGTACATTCCGCAATAATTTGCTGCTGGTGCGAGCGCAAAAGGTCCACTCCATGTTTCATGACCATGTCCATATGCGCATTTAACGACAGCGACACCTTTCTCCCTCCTTTGTCTAACACCTTACCGGTCTTTTTTCCTATAATATTATCATAATCATGCCTGGTTGGCGCGCAAAAAAACATACCGGCTTTCCGACACGATATTTGTAGGCCATAAGCCATTGAATTCCCTACAATAATAGGAATATATTTTTTTGTCCAAAATGAATAAAATAAAGAAAATGTAAGCGATATCATTTGGGAAGGAGGGGATTTTTCACCTAAATATTTTAGCGTACCATCTTTTTTAAATAATCAAGTTTTAAAGGGGAGGATTGTTACATGAACGAAGGGGCATTAGTCTTACAAGGGCAAGGGAGAACTTCAAAAAAATGGTTTTTTACCGCTCTGCTTTCAGGCCTTATTTTTTTGGGGGGACTTTTAGCTGTACTCGGCATTAACGGGGTTGCCGTTGCAGCAACTGTCGGCGGCATTGGCAAATTCAATGTTTCATTCAAACAAATGCAAGGTACCGGGTTTAAATTATACGGGAGTTTATACGGGGATCCATCCAAAGGGGAGGACCATGTCAAACCGGTCTTTGTCAATGAAATTGATAAAGTGACGATCCAGGACTTGGTTATTTCAAAAGATGTTAAGATTCCGGTTCTTGGCGATTACCAGGTGAAAATTACGGCGGGCGACGGAAACACACCTGTACACCTTAATGGGCTGATTCAAAAAGCTGCGCTTGTCCAGGGGGATGCAGTCTTCACCAATATGAATATTTCGGAAAATTATGTCACTGCCGATGACCCTCAAGCTGCTTCAAAGGCTTTTACACAAGGGGCAGATACTTTAACGATCAAAAACGGCAGCCTGGATACACATTACCTATTCCAAAAAGTCGCAAATCTTCCGAACCTAAAAGTGCAGTTTGTCAAAAAATAGGCTTTTCTTCAAGGAGTGATCATAATGGGCAAGTTCCATATGTTCCGCATGAAATTTAGAAACTGGAGAAGAAGCCGGCCATTCTGGGGGGCAACGTTTACGTTGCTCTCCGGGATGATCATTTTATATGTGCCGGTCCAACTTCTTGAAATTGCAGCCGCGCCCGGAAGCATGGTGTCGATCGGCCTCATTTTCGGTGGCTTGATTTTTCTGATCGGCGGAATGGGTTATTTTTTCCCAAAATTTAATATGGTGTTCGGCATTTTGGCCATTTTTCTGTCTGTCCTTTCCATCATGGGGGCGATGGGCGGATTTTTCATTGGAACCCTGCTCGGTATAATCGGCGGGTCTTTATCTGTTTCATGGCGGGTAATCAGGCAGGAGGAAGTGCCGGCTGGTGTGGGCCCGATGGAAGAAATTGCCGCAGGGAGTGCAGAAGAAAGATAAAGACTATACACAGAAATGGTGAGGCAAGTGAAGAAAACAAAATCTTTCCTATTGACAGCCGCATTTATTGCATTTAATTTTTGCTTTTTTACAAACATTTCAGTGGCTGAATCCCCCGTAACAGACGGCTTCATCATTGAAGCAGACCGCGTGGAAGGCGCGATGCTTCCGCCCGGGATTACAGCAGGCGATACAGCGACAAAACAAAATCAGGTCATGCTCCGCCTGCAGTATGCGGATGTCACCATTTACGGCCTGAAAATCACAAAAGTGCTGCAAACGCCTGAGGGACCGGTGACGATCCATATGAATGCCCCCGGCCCGATTCAATTGAAAAATATGCGGGTCGATGCCACAAAGGTGAACTTTGGCGGCATTTACGTTCCGGAAAAAGCCAGACAGATCGGCATGAAAAACGTCCGCCTTGTTGCCCATCAACAGCTTGCTGACAATGCCGATCTGCCGGGTCTTAACCTATCGATGGAAACCGGCGCAGCCGATATTGACACTTCCGGTTCAGATGAGGAAACATTGCGAAAGCAGGCTGATCAGCTGACACAACTGCTGCAGGGCGGCACTCCTGAAAAAAACAAAGAAGAAAAAAACGACAAGTCTGATACGGCTGATAAAGCGAAGGATGGCACGCAGGATAAAGCGAAAACAGAAAAACAGGATACAGAAAAACATAACGATGCGAAAACGGATGGCAAGGTTACGGATCAAAATAAAAATAAGGAATCAGAAAACACAGATGATACAAAATTGGACAACACTGGCACAGAACCTGCTTCCGGTCAGGAAACGGAAAAGAATCGCACCACTACAAAGACTGCTCAGGATCAGAGCAGCACAGATCAAAATGTTCAACAAAAAGAAGGCAGCAGCGCCGGAAATTAGGGGCGCACTGCCTTCTTTCCCATTATTGGAATAATCCCCGGATCGCGTCAAAGATGTTTTGGAAAAAGTCTTTTACGCTTTGCCAAAAATCTTTGTCTCCGGCCGCTTTGTTGATCTTATCGCTCAGTTTGTCGGACAAGGAACTCAATTCGCTTTTGACCGAACCAAAATTGATGTTGAGCTTACGCATCTGGTCGAATAAATCATACAGCAGCTGGCGGTCGGAATCGCTCAAATTGATGTTTAAATCCTTCAATTTATCATCGACGATTTTTTCAATATCTTCTTTTGTTGCCGGATGCTGGTTTGCAATTTCCTGCTTAATTTCCGTAAGAAGCTGGGTCACTTGATCATTGCTTAACCCTTCCTTTTTCGCCAGATCCGTCGCGACACTCAGTTCCTGGCTGGCCACTTCCGTCCGGTCTGAATTAAGTTTATCCCCGGTTTTATCCGAATTGTCATAAGCTTTATAAATACCGACAAGCGCTGAATGTCCGGTTACTTTGAGCGGGGAAGCCACTTCTACTTCCGCATTTTTAATTCCGGCAGTGAGCAGCGCATTTTTATACATATCCGCCGTTACTTCTGTAATATTTTCCGGTGTTACAATATTCACCTGGATACCGCCGGAGTCCGTTCTTGTAATTTTTGCGGATGAATACATGTTCGAATTGCGGTTGCCATCAGGGATGTAATGGACAAGATCATCGCCGGTTACGGTAATCTCTTCGACATTGTTTGCATCGTCCACGCCAAGTTCCTTTTCCACCTCTGCTTTTTGCGAGGCAGAAAGAGCCGCGCCTGTCGCAACGATCGGTTTCCCGTATTTTTCATCGATCACTGTACTGTTATCGCCGGACGCTTTTGCCACGCCGTTCATGGTGAACCCAAGCGCAATCATAGCGATGAACCAGATCCATCCCAATCTTTTTAGCATTCTTTTTTTTCCTCCCTTTTTGAAATGTTGCGGGCTTGCCGCGCTGCCATTTCAAAAGCCTACAAACCTGCTCATCATGATGCATCATTTCTATTATACACGATTGCACCTTCCGTTTTCCCTAAAAATATGATGAGAAAACCAGGGCCTAGTGTGAGGGAGGTGCAACAATTTTAACCATGTACGGAAAGTTTATTTAGAGCGTCCCTATGTGAAGATAGACGCAATTTTTCATGCCCTTCCTTCACTTAAAACGCATCTACTTTAAGATAGATGCAGACTTTCACGTTCTTCCTTAACATAGAAAACCTCTACGTTAAGATATGCCCCGCCGTCCTCTTCCTTCACTTCAATGCCCATGCCGCAACAAAGGCGGCATGGGCAAATTAGTTTCGACTATATAAAGTAAACTTGGACCCCAGCACGTTTTTTTGCAGCTCGGCGGTCATCCGAACAATGTCCGGATCCGGTCTAACGATGGATTTTGCCTGTTGATTGTGGATGGCATATACCGGTTTCGCCTCCGATTGTGCCTGCGTCATCTCCCACTTCTCTCCCTTTTTTTCCAAAGTGAGACTGATCACACCGAGATGACTCCCCCACTTGCCGGGCATTACTGCAGGCACGCCATTGATTGTCCCTTTCCGGATATCGACACCGGGGACGCCTGCAAAAAATTCGCTTGGGAACACCCTATGCTGATGCCCAAACAGAATGGCATCGATCCCTTTTACCTCGCTTAATAAATAAACGGCATCGCCTGTATAAAACGGTTGTTTCACAGCCGGATCCACACCACAATGGGCAAGCGCGATGATCAGGTCGGCTCCTTCCGCCTTCATTCGCGGGACAAACCAGGCAGCCGTATGCAGGATGTCCTTTGCTTTGACTTTGCCGCCAAGGCTCGGTTTTTCCCATTCAATGACTGAAGGCGTAACAAATCCGATGACCCCGATTTTCAGATGATGATGGTGCCCGCTCCGGTCTTCCACTTTTTTATCCAGAATCACATAGGGTTTGAAAAAATTTTGGTCATCTGTATCATTTTTTTCGAAATTATAGTATATATTGGCATTTACAAACGGAAACTTTGCTCCATTGATCGTCTGTTTCAAAAAATCAAGTCCGTAATGAAAATCATGATTGCCCACGGTCGCTGCGTCGTAATTTAAATGATTCATCACGCGGATAAACGGATGAATTTCCCCCTTTTTTAACGGTCGACGGGCAACATAAGCAGCCATTTCGTTCCCTTCAAGTAAGTCCCCATCATCAAACAGCATCGTATTTTTTGCCGTCTTCCTCTCCGCTGCAATGAGTGAAGCCGTAAGAGCAAGGCCATAAGTCTCCGCCTCAGTGCGAGCGGCATAATCATAATTCAGCATATAGCCGTGCAAATCCGATGTCTCCAGCAAACGCAAGTCGACAGTGGCCCGTTTCGATTGAAACCAAAAAGCCGCATCCGCATGTTCCGTCCGGGGAAAAAGAGCGAGGGACAGTACCGCTACCCACAGTAGCATTTTTTTGTCCATCTTTATCCCTCCAAAAAATCAATACATGCTGCTGTGAATAGTTTGTGCCCTAGGGCGCTCATTATTTCAGTCCAACCGGTAACAATCCTTGGAAAGAGAGGCACAATTTTTCCCGACAAAAATCTGTATCGCTCCAAAATCAAAGCCGATCAGGGTAAACATTGCTTCTGGCGACACATCAAGAAGGAGTTCAACTTATATGGATGAAGTTTTCACACCGAGTCCGAGCGCCAATTTGCATGATGACTCCAGTAGGCAACAGAGCTAGCATAATTTGATGGAAATGTAAAAAACTACCGACGTTCTTTACTCGCAAACAAAAAAGGCGCGCTGCCTCTATTCCGGCAGTGCACCTTTTTTAACTTCATCGCTCATCTTAAGATTCCGTTACATATTTGTGATCTTTGGAATCGTGCCCGCCGCCGCTGATTTCGGCAAGGTACGCTTCTGCTTTTTCTTTATCATATTTTCCTTCCCATTTTGACACAATAATGGTTGCAAGCGTATTGCCAACGACATTGCAGGCTGTTCTTGCCATATCCAGAATACGGTCAATGCCAGCAATAAATGCTAAGCCTTCAAGCGGAATCCCGACCGTCCCCAGCGTCGCCAAAAGGACAACGAATGAAACTCCTGGAACACCGGCGATGCCTTTTGATGTAACCATCAGCACAAGCACCAGCGAAATTTGCGCACCGATGGACATGTGAATCCCGTACATTTGCGCGATAAACAGCGCCGCCAGCGACTGGTACAAGGTCGAGCCGTCCAGGTTGAATGAGTACCCCGTCGGAATCACCAGTGTGGTGATCGATTTCGGGCAACCGAATTTTTCCATTTTCTCCATGAGCCTTGGCAGCACCGCTTCCGAGCTTGCAGTGGAATAAGCAAGGATCAATTCGTCTTTCAGGATTTTGAAGAGATTGAAAATATTTACACGGAAAAGCCAGGCAATCAGGCCAAGCACGACAACCACAAAGAAAATAATCGTGCCGTAAACCGTGAAAACAAGTTTGCTTAGCGGAATCAATGACTTGAGGCCGAATTGTGTAACGGTTACACCAATCAGGCCGAATACACCAATTGGAGCCACTTTCATGACCAAATTAGTGACATAAAACATTGCTTCACTGACACCCTGGAAAAAGCGGAGCACCGGTTTTCCTTTTTCCCCGATGGCTGCCACCCCAATCCCGAACATGACAGAGAAGAAAATGATCGGAAGCATATTCCCTTGTGAAAGGGATTCAAACAAGTTCGTCGGCACGATACTTAAAATCGTATCGACTATGCCATTGTGTTGCGTCTCTTTTGTTGTTTCCACATAGCTGCTGATCGATGTTTTTGCCAATGAGCCCATATCCACCCCTGTCCCCGGATGAAACAAGTTTCCGGCCAGCAGTCCTACTACAATCGCGATGGTCGTGACAATTTCAAAATAAATCAATGCTTTCAGGCCAAGCTTTCCAACCTGTTTCATATCGCCTGCGCCGGCAACACCGACAATCAAGCTTGAAACGACAATCGGAATCACAATCATTTTAATCAAGCGCAAAAAGAAGTCGCCAAACGGCTGGAGAATATGGGCCACGGTGTCATTGCCGTGGAAAATGCCGCCAATCGCAATACCGAGTATCAGGCCGATAAAAATCTGCCAGGCTAAGCTCACTCTTTTCATGAAGTTTCCCTCCCAGATGCCAATATTTTTCAAAAAGCACAGTACGCAAGCTGCATACCGGATTGTTTGTAAAACTCAAATCGCAAGTCCTGCCAGTTTCCGGCTTTACCCCGGAAACCAAATTTGTGTATTAAAAAAACCACGAAAGAGAGAAATTCCTTCGCAGCATTTTTGCTTAAAAGGCGTGTCCAAAAAACACACAGTTCTCTCCAGACGCTTACGAGGTTAGCTGACGGATTAGGGAATAAAGAGTTTCCCTACCTTTCATTGAAAGGTTTCACCCCTGGTGCATAGAACACCTGTTGGTTCCCCCGTTTACATAAACATGTAATTGAGCGATGATATGAAGTTTTTAAAAAATAAAAAAACAACTCATCCTTCTTCAATGTTTTAGCGTCCTTTGTTATTATATAATATTTTAATATAATATAGCAAATAAATTTTTTATAGGGAGGGACCGGACGCAATCGCGTTGCATATCCGGCAATTCGGTATTTGTAAAACTTTACTTGAAGCGGCGAATGAGTGAAAAAATGAGAAGACACTCTATCACCTAAATGTACACAGCTAAATGAACATCTAGAGAGTGTTCTTCTCATGGATTATGAAAGGAATCTTATTGACCGGAAATAGCATTCCACTCCTCAATTTGTTAAAATAAAACCAGTTGATACTTTGTGAAAAGGGGTACATTATGACACTTTTTTATTTTGTGCGCCATGGCCAGACAGAATGGAACGCCGACCGGAACAGATATTGCGGGAGAAGCGATATCGGTTTGTCGCAGACGGGCGTGCGGCAGGCGGAACTGGCGGCAGGGTTTTTTAAGGACATTCCGTTTAATGCTGTTTATGCATCCACATTGAGCCGGGCTGTCCATACGGCAGAAATTCTCGTTAAGGGGCGGAAATTGAAAATCCATCAAGATCCGCGTCTTGTCGAAACGGACTTCGGTGCCTGGGAAGGAGAACGCCAGGAAGATTTTTCTGTTAAATATGCGGATAATTGGGAGGCCTGGCTAAAAGATCCGGGCGCGACACATGCAGGTTATACGGGGGAAACGGCCATTCAGGTCTATAACCGTGTCCGTGCCTGTATCGATGAGCTGGTGGAGAAACATCCGGAAGAAACTGTCCTTGTTGTTGCCCACAGCATGGCAATCCGCTTTTTCGTCGCCGGAACCCTTGAAGTCCCGTATAAAAATTACCGGATGATCCCACAAGACAATACTGGAATTACGATTTATAAAGAGACACCGGAAAACGCCGGATTTCTGGCCATTAATCTTAATACGCACTTATCTTCCATAAAAAGTTGAGATTTGCACCTATTGCTGTAGAACCCTGCCCATGCCGTTGAACAATGGAACCGCATGGGCAGAGGTTGTATTGGGGCTGGGGCATTTTGAACGTAAGCTACAATGCTTTTTTATAATTGATTTCCTCTAAACCTGGGATAAGGTTGGTGGACATGAACGTCATGTAAAGGAAAACAGGGAATGTCGATTTTATAAAGGCATGGAACTGTCCTGCCTGCTTGAGGGGTTGCGAACCGTGGACTTGGTAAGGAGACTGAACGCCTTGTCCGGACTTATCTTTGCCCGCATAAGCCAATTCAACGTATAGAGAAGGTAGCATCCCTATTTCCGACAGAGGCATTCTTTTATATATTGAGGCAAAGCCAGAATGGAATTCGTTCAGCAAACCTTTTGCGTGCCAGTATGGGACTAGCGTCGTTAACGGTGTTATGGAAGGGTGGGTAAATAGACCCGTCATTTTAATGAAAGCGTTTACAATTTAAAAAGGGGTTAAAACAGTATCGTTTTCATGCTAAACTGGAAGGGAGACTGTAAAAAAAGAGCCTGGAGACCATATTACTCTTACTTTGAATTTGGGAACAGTAAGTAAGAATCATGAGAAAATAGGGGGGTATTTTTTGCTGAAGCATCTATTTTCTTTGTGTCTCCGGCTCTTTATCAACTTTTTGTACAGATGCTCATCAACAAAATAATTTCTATACACTTATATTATACACAATTATTTTGGAAGTCAACCATCTTTTTTGATTTTTTTTAAGGAGCAGTAGCAATGGCCGATCACGGGAATGAAAACATGGAAAACGTTAAAGAAATATTCGCAGCCCGATTGAAAAAAGTGCGGACAGCTCAAGGCTACAGCCAGCCTGAACTTGCGAAAAAAGTCGGGGTAAGCGACCGGAACATTTCGAACTACGAAACTGGATACAGTTTTCCTTCTATTAAGGTGCTATACCGAATTTCGCAAGTGTTGAAAGTTTCAATTGATTATCTTTTGGGCCTTACCAACCATGCCGGCCTGAAGACAAATGAAGCGGTCAGTAATCCGGAAAAGAAACTGCTTGAAACGTTGAGCCATGAGCCGGATTTATACCAAATGATGCTGAAAGATCCTGAGAAAATGGCAAACCGGATTTATCAGACTTGGAATTTGATCAGGGAACTGGACGACGAGGATGACAGAAATACATAATCGGGGGGCGGGTGAATAAGGAAAGCCCTGGTCCCGGTTCCAGGAACTATAAAAACAAGAGTTACTTTACAAAAAGGGTTTGTCACTGGTATCTGCGCGTTCAGCGCCACTTTTCGGGTCTAAGGTTGATGGAAGGAACAAAGAAGGCGGCATCAACCAGATTTGCGGCTGAGCGAACCAGATACAAGGCTTTGTCTGGTTTGCTCAGCAAGTATTCATTAGGGAGCGACTTGATGATCCTAGGGATCGCAAATACAGCAAACGATTTCAATCCACGCCCCCATGTAGGGAGCGACCTTGACTGCTTATACAAGATCATTCTATCTCCGCATTTCAATCCACGCCCCCATGTAGGGAGCGACTTGGGTTTACGCCCTTTACAGACCCAAAACGGGGATTTCAATCCACGCCCCCATGTAGGGAGCGACTATAATTTTTATCCACTGTACGACTGGGAGACAATTTCAATCCACGCCCCCATGTAGGGAGCGACGTTCACCTCGAAAATAAACACGTCGATCTAACGATTTCAATCCACGCCCCCATGTAGGGAGCGACATCCATTCCCCATTCATTTCTAAAAAATCCGAAATATTTCAATCCACGCCCCCATGTAGGGAGCGACCTAATCATGAATTCAGCCGGTCATGGACGGAGTTATTTCAATCCACGCCCCCATGTAGGGAGCGACCAAACGTCGGCTCCGGCCGGCGTTATTTTTTTTTATTTCAATCCACGCCCCCATGTAGGGAGCGACGATTTGCCATTTTAACGGGAGGTGAGCGGATGAGAATTTCAATCCACGCCCCCATGTAGGGAGCGACGGTTGACGCGCTTACGGGCCGGGTAAGTACGGCGATTTCAATCCACGCCCCCATGTAGGGAGCGACATGAACGAATCCTTAGGTGCTTAAGCCGAAAAGAATTTCAATCCACGCCCCCATGTAGGGAGCGACAAGATTCAAAAATCCATTCCCCATTCATTTCTAAAAAATTTCAATCCACGCCCCCATGTAGGGAGCGACTTTATTTATTTTTTATAAGCGCTGTTACTTCTTGATTTCAATCCACGCCCCCATGTAGGGAGCGACATTTATTGCCTATTTTTTGCAATTCGATATAGCCGTAATTTCAATCCACGCCCCCATGTAGGGAGCGACCTGCGAGTCGTCACCGGTTCTAGTCACTCCTAATATTTCAATCCACGCCCCCATGTAGGGAGCGACGCTTCTACTTGTTCTACCTTTCCCATGTACCCACATTTCAATCCACGCCCCCATGTAGGGAGCGACATACGTTTCCCTATTCAGTGGCGTTGGCGGATTTATTTCAATCCACGCCCCCATGTAGGGAGCGACCCGACCGTGACGGCGCACTTGTGATTTACGCAAAATTTCAATCCACGCCCCCATGTAGGGAGCGACCGCCGGTACTCGACTTAGATGAGGACCTGACGGCAATTTCAATCCACGCCCCCATGTAGGGAGCGACGTGGCGCTGTTAGGGTTCGGTAACCCGGTCAGCTATTTCAATCCACGCCCCCATGTAGGGAGCGACCGCTTTATATCGCTTATGCCAGCGAAAACAGGCGATTTCAATCCACGCCCCCATGTAGGGAGCGACAATGGTATGGAAAACAAGTTGTCACAGTAGCAAGATTTCAATCCACGCCCCCATGTAGGGAGCGACCGTATGATCAGTTCGAGCATTACCGATATGTTGCATTTCAATCCACGCCCCCATGTAGGGAGCGACATACATTCACGTTATCGCCATCAATTGATGTTTTATTTCAATCCACGCCCCCATGTAGGGAGCGACGTCACTTATTACGATAAAGAACGGGACATGTATATTTCAATCCACGCCCCCATGTAGGGAGCGACCTCGTAGCCCGCTTCGAAAAATACGGCATGTAGATTTCAATCCACGCCCCCATGTAGGGAGCGACAAAAAGGTGGTGTAAATAATGGCATACGAAAGACATTTCAATCCACGCCCCCATGTAGGGAGCGACTTACCAAACCGACGTGAATTTCAGATTCCCCCTTATTTCAATCCACGCCCCCATGTAGGGAGCGACTCAGGCGTAAAGGTAAGCGTGTCCTGCGTAAGAATTTCAATCCACGCCCCCATGTAGGGAGCGACCAGGAAAAGGTAAGCGTGCATTTTGTCCAACATATTTCAATCCACGCCCCCATGTAGGGAGCGACGTTACTCGCAAATTAATATCGCTCGAAAGCTGAATTTCAATCCACGCCCCCATGTAGGGAGCGACGTTAATGATCTGACGGTAGGTAACACAGCAACAATTTCAATCCACGCCCCCATGTAGGGAGCGACCGGCATTGTCAATGGTGGTCTGTCCCGTGATGTATTTCAATCCACGCCCCCATGTAGGGAGCGACCTTTTGCTCGTCCCCGTCCACAAGGTCGCCGCCATATTTCAATCCACGCCCCCATGTAGGGAGCGACACGGCATTGTCAATGGTGGTCTGTCCCGTGATGTATTTCAATCCACGCCCCCATGTAGGGAGCGACACAGGAAAAGGTAAGCGTGCATTTTGTCCAACATATTTCAATCCACGCCCCCATGTAGGGAGCGACGCAACAGCTTTTAAATATCAAAACGATTGACGAAATTTCAATCCACGCCCCCATGTAGGGAGCGACTTTCGGATCTGGAATTTGGACGACTTTTCCGTTTTATTTCAATCCACGCCCCCATGTAGGGAGCGACTGCCTGTCAAGTACCTAAACGCGCCACAGCCGACGATTTCAATCCACGCCCCCATGTAGGGAGCGACGGCTCACCGGCGCGGGCAGTCGGCTTGGCGCAGCATTTCAATCCACGCCCCCATGTAGGGAGCGACGGTTTATCCGCGGCGAGGACAGAGGCAGGCCCGCTATTTCAATCCACGCCCCCATGTAGGGAGCGACTGCAGTGATTTTATCACGCCAGATAGACAATCTAAATTTCAATCCACGCCCCCATGTAGGGAGCGACTCTTGGAGCGATTATCGGCGGCCTTAGGCGTGGTATTTCAATCCACGCCCCCATGTAGGGAGCGACGTGCTTTTAGTGATTCGTTTTCATCACGAACAGAAATTTCAATCCACGCCCCCATGTAGGGAGCGACGGTTAAGGCCGAGCAAGAACGCAACCAGGTCATTATTTCAATCCACGCCCCCATGTAGGGAGCGACGCTTGTCGACCAAGACAGGATTGAGTTACTCAAAATTTCAATCCACGCCCCCATGTAGGGAGCGACGGGGGCTTAATTTATGCCTTAATAAGCTTAGTTATTTCAATCCACGCCCCCATGTAGGGAGCGACAATGCAGGCGGTAGAGACAGGCCAGCTGCGCATAATTTCAATCCACGCCCCCATGTAGGGAGCGACTGACTATCTGTGCGATCAGTTCGCTGTGGATGAGATTTCAATCCACGCCCCCATGTAGGGAGCGACCGGGCTAAAGACCTTTATAAATATAAAATTGTTATTTCAATCCACGCCCCCATGTAGGGAGCGACTTGTACGCGTAAATTAATATCGCTCGAAAGTTGAATTTCAATCCACGCCCCCATGTAGGGAGCGACAATGCCTCAACCTATTTAAAATACGAAAGGGGAATTTCAATCCACGCCCCCATGTAGGGAGCGACTATGTCTCTCATAGCACCGGCCAAATTCGCGATTATTTCAATCCACGCCCCCATGTAGGGAGCGACATTTAATTTAATTAATGCAGAGGTAACAGCGACTATTTCAATCCACGCCCCCATGTAGGGAGCGACTGGGGGGTATTTTACGCAAAAAATGGGATTATATGATTTCAATCCACGCCCCCATGTAGGGAGCGACGGGGCTATTTTACGCGAAAAATGGGATTATATGATTTCAATCCACGCCCCCATGTAGGGAGCGACTTGTGATGACGTCTTTATCGGTGTCGTTTAGGTCATTTCAATCCACGCCCCCATGTAGGGAGCGACAGGGAAAGACGAATACCTGGCAGCAGCGGCAGATATTTCAATCCACGCCCCCATGTAGGGAGCGACCACTTTTCCAGCACACGGGACCCGCTCAGCGTAATTTCAATCCACGCCCCCATGTAGGGAGCGACAATTACCGGGCTTTTTTGTTATGTTATACTTTAAATTTCAATCCACGCCCCCATGTAGGGAGCGACTCGGCCGGTATCATTTATATTATTGACTAACTCATTTCAATCCACGCCCCCATGTAGGGAGCGACTATTTACAATGGCAAGGTATTCAAACTTTTAGAGCATTTCAATCCACGCCCCCATGTAGGGAGCGACGGGATCAATTTTTAATTAACAATTACATTGTGAATTTCAATCCACGCCCCCATGTAGGGAGCGACTAGCACGCGTGACAGCTATCTTTTAGAGCAGCAGATTTCAATCCACGCCCCCATGTAGGGAGCGACGTCATCGACCTGTCTAAAGACGGGTGGAGTGATGAGGATTTCAATCCACGCCCCCATGTAGGGAGCGACAAGCAAGGTATGAGCTTTCCGCCGGATTAGGGGATATTTCAATCCACGCCCCCATGTAGGGAGCGACGAAAAATCGGCGGTTAAGCGATTTGACTATAGATATTTCAATCCACGCCCCCATGTAGGGAGCGACAAAAGGCTGCCGATTATAAAGTGCTGCCATGGCTATTTCAATCCACGCCCCCATGTAGGGAGCGACATCATCCAATGGAAATTCAAGCACAGCTGCCGTATTTCAATCCACGCCCCCATGTAGGGAGCGACTGCAAGATAGCCTTCCCACCATTCTACAAGCTCGATTTCAATCCACGCCCCCATGTAGGGAGCGACCGGTTTTTCATATGGTTCAGGTGTTCCGGTTCCAATTTCAATCCACGCCCCCATGTAGGGAGCGACTGTTGCAGAGCGGATATATTACCTTCTGCGTTTCATTTCAATCCACGCCCCCATGTAGGGAGCGACTAAAACAGGTGATTGGCTTAAACTGAATCGTTTTATTTCAATCCACGCCCCCATGTAGGGAGCGACCGATAGGTTGGTAGTTGGAGAATCGGCCGTACTTATTTCAATCCACGCCCCCATGTAGGGAGCGACCAGGTCCAGCACTATCTGGGCGTTACCGGCAAGATTTCAATCCACGCCCCCATGTAGGGAGCGACTTGGCGGTTATACTCGCCGCGCTGACAACGCATGGATTTCAATCCACGCCCCCATGTAGGGAGCGACAGCGTTTGCTATCAGATGCCCGCGCTTCAATCTTAATTTCAATCCACGCCCCCATGTAGGGAGCGACCAATCCCGCCTTCGTGGGCGACAGCTTCAATTAAATTTCAATCCACGCCCCCATGTAGGGAGCGACTCCGGAGCTTTTCGGTTGCGACTACTTCGGTGATATTTCAATCCACGCCCCCATGTAGGGAGCGACCCATTTTGTTGACCACCCCAAAATATAATTTTGTATTTCAATCCACGCCCCCATGTAGGGAGCGACGTGGTAAAAGTTCAGCGAGGTGATTCGATTACGAATTTCAATCCACGCCCCCATGTAGGGAGCGACCCAACAGCAGCACCAACACCAAGCACACCCATAAATTTCAATCCACGCCCCCATGTAGGGAGCGACATCCTCCGTTTGTGATCAACCTGGCTGTTTCGCAATTTCAATCCACGCCCCCATGTAGGGAGCGACGCCCGGCCTGCTGCTTTTCAATTTTGACCACAAAGATTTCAATCCACGCCCCCATGTAGGGAGCGACCGGTCAATGTTAACTTCATCTAATTCAACTAATATTTCAATCCACGCCCCCATGTAGGGAGCGACGGCATTAAGGGGGTTACTTTAAACCGCAAAAGTGATTTCAATCCACGCCCCCATGTAGGGAGCGACGTAACCAAGCTGAGTTTATGGGGATATTTATGCTCATTTCAATCCACGCCCCCATGTAGGGAGCGACGTGAGGGTGTTAGGGCTTATCCCGAGCTCCTTTTCATTTCAATCCACGCCCCCATGTAGGGAGCGACAACAACACTTAACGGCGAACGTATCGTCACGACCATTTCAATCCACGCCCCCATGTAGGGAGCGACAAAGCTGATTCCATCGTTCTTTAAGGCTCAAAAATTTCAATCCACGCCCCCATGTAGGGAGCGACGCCCGTTTTTTGGTATTACAAGCTCTGCCAAAGGATTTCAATCCACGCCCCCATGTAGGGAGCGACTTTAGCTTTTGCTTGTCCGCTCACTTTTGCCCCTGATTTCAATCCACGCCCCCATGTAGGGAGCGACGTGAAATTGGTTGGGGCGCTACGATCGAGACAGCGATTTCAATCCACGCCCCCATGTAGGGAGCGACCCGGGAATTTATTGTGCTCTTTGCGTAGGCTCCGATTTCAATCCACGCCCCCATGTAGGGAGCGACCGTTTTTTGCTTTTCAACAAATTGTAGCTCACGATTTCAATCCACGCCCCCATGTAGGGAGCGACCGTGGCCGCAGGCACAACTGCCGCTGTAGGCACTATTTCAATCCACGCCCCCATGTAGGGAGCGACTAAGCCTATCAGCAAGTGCCTTTTGTGTCATAGATTTCAATCCACGCCCCCATGTAGGGAGCGACCCAAGCCTCTACGGCGTCCTGCATTTACCTCCCAATATTTCAATCCACGCCCCCATGTAGGGAGCGACCCTGTTTAAATTTTTTTACGTTTATTTGTGCCCGATTTCAATCCACGCCCCCATGTAGGGAGCGACACAAGGCTGATTTTAAAATCATCCACAATGACGATTTCAATCCACGCCCCCATGTAGGGAGCGACATTCAAAGCCGGCCTGATTCCGAATACAACGGATATTTCAATCCACGCCCCCATGTAGGGAGCGACTACAATGAATGGCTGGAATATCTGCTTGAAAGCAATTTCAATCCACGCCCCCATGTAGGGAGCGACCTACTTGCTATACTCTTTTTGATTTCAAAGCCTAATTTCAATCCACGCCCCCATGTAGGGAGCGACGCCCGTGAAAGATCGGGACTGGAAGGCGAAAAGAATTTCAATCCACGCCCCCATGTAGGGAGCGACGGCGGGCACGATTGACGCAAATGTGATTACGGTATTTCAATCCACGCCCCCATGTAGGGAGCGACTTGGGTACGAGTTGTAAAACCCTTCTTTTCTTTATTTCAATCCACGCCCCCATGTAGGGAGCGACCAAGCCTCTACGGCGTCCTGCATTTACCTCCCAATATTTCAATCCACGCCCCCATGTAGGGAGCGACTCCAAAGTCTTGACCATTTGGTCTGTCTACGGTATTTCAATCCACGCCCCCATGTAGGGAGCGACGGCAAAATCATTGCATATCGGACGGCCAAGGATGATTTCAATCCACGCCCCCATGTAGGGAGCGACCGTCAACGACCACGTAGCCGTCTTTCTTGGCATCATTTCAATCCACGCCCCCATGTAGGGAGCGACTTGAATTTTTTGCTGGAGCATACTCAAATCGTTTATTTCAATCCACGCCCCCATGTAGGGAGCGACTCGGCTCCGTTAGCTTAGTTGATTACCTACAATCATTTCAATCCACGCCCCCATGTAGGGAGCGACAGAAAGGGAGATATAGAATCATGTTACAAACTAAAATTTCAATCCACGCCCCCATGTAGGGAGCGACACAAATATTTGATAAGGCAGGCCAGACAATCGCAATTTCAATCCACGCCCCCATGTAGGGAGCGACTGTTCTTGCACCGTAACGCTGGTTGTTTCAATATCATTTCAATCCACGCCCCCATGTAGGGAGCGACAAAATTCAAGGTGATTTACAAAACTATACACCTTTATTTCAATCCACGCCCCCATGTAGGGAGCGACCTTTCATCTTTCAATTTTTACCATTTTTACCCCTTATTTCAATCCACGCCCCCATGTAGGGAGCGACGATATTATAGCGCCATGCTATAATAGGCTCTGTTATTTCAATCCACGCCCCCATGTAGGGAGCGACTGGTGCTGATACGCAAGCAACCGGATGTCGAATCAAATATTTCAATCCACGCCCCCATGTAGGGAGCGACTTCAAACCGAAAATCTTGTACTTACCCAGCAGGTATTTCAATCCACGCCCCCATGTAGGGAGCGACTATAACATACGTTCCCTTTCATAGTCCACATTATATTTCAATCCACGCCCCCATGTAGGGAGCGACTTGTCAGGTCGCGCGTGGTATGCGAATCCTTCACATTTCAATCCACGCCCCCATGTAGGGAGCGACGGCGTTCCCTCGAGTAATGTTGCTTTCATGCCTGGATTTCAATCCACGCCCCCATGTAGGGAGCGACCGAGGGAGAGGCGGAGCATGGAGGAATGGACGATATTTCAATCCACGCCCCCATGTAGGGAGCGACCTGGGTCATCCGGGTTGGTTTGGCGACCAGGAGTATTTCAATCCACGCCCCCATGTAGGGAGCGACGAGGTGATTGGGTAGCCCCCCTCTTTCCAAAATTATTTCAATCCACGCCCCCATGTAGGGAGCGACAGTTTACGTTTAACAATTACAAGACGGCATGTGCATTTCAATCCACGCCCCCATGTAGGGAGCGACTTGGCTTCCGTTCCGCGTATGTCGCTTTGTAATCATTTCAATCCACGCCCCCATGTAGGGAGCGACAGGCAGATTGTTCATTTACGCGCTGCTAAAAAATATTTCAATCCACGCCCCCATGTAGGGAGCGACATCAATGCGCAATATGCGGTTAAAGCACAATACAATTTCAATCCACGCCCCCATGTAGGGAGCGACTGAGTTTTTAAACATGTTATAATTGACTTCGTTATTTCAATCCACGCCCCCATGTAGGGAGCGACACCCTTGCAACACCCGTCCACGACGGGGACGGCGTATTTCAATCCACGCCCCCATGTAGGGAGCGACCTTATGGCATATGCCCGGGAGGAGGTATTGCGATATTTCAATCCACGCCCCCATGTAGGGAGCGACAAGGGTGTCCACTAATACCGACCCCCTCAGATATAATTTCAATCCACGCCCCCATGTAGGGAGCGACACCAATACTCGCCCAGCCCCGTGCATTCAAAGATATTTCAATCCACGCCCCCATGTAGGGAGCGACTTAAAAAGCTGGACAAGTGGATTAAAACAGCAGAATTTCAATCCACGCCCCCATGTAGGGAGCGACGCGGAGCATCATAGGGGCAAGTACAGCCCGCACCGATTTCAATCCACGCCCCCATGTAGGGAGCGACGTCGCAACGCCACGTGAATGGTTAAATGGTGGTATTTCAATCCACGCCCCCATGTAGGGAGCGACGACAGACGAAGAATTTGAAAAATTTATGGAGGGAATTTCAATCCACGCCCCCATGTAGGGAGCGACAGTTGACGGCAAATATTTAGCTGGCTTTAGTGATATTTCAATCCACGCCCCCATGTAGGGAGCGACAAACTGAGATTGAAAACAAACTTAAAGCTGAGCTATTTCAATCCACGCCCCCATGTAGGGAGCGACGCAAAAATCTACAGCAACGAATATAAAACCTACGATTTCAATCCACGCCCCCATGTAGGGAGCGACAGCGGAATTTGGTCAAAAAGGCGAATGTACGTTTTTAAAACAACCAAATTTCGCCATTTCCTCTGATAAACAAAGGACTATTTTTCCACATTTAACCAATATATGTAAAATATTGGTTAGCATATTGGTGCGAACACACGGGAAAATCGTGTGCACTACACCTTCGCACTAAAAGATCAAGGGGTCTTCTAAATCCAAAGATGGTTTTGCCCCGATATGCATTACTTTATTTTTATAGTTGTTTCCCAACTGATAAAATCTCAGGCTATCTTCATCTGGGTCAATAATATTAGACAGTTCAATCTTCAAAGAGGCAAATTGTGTTGCATCAACGAAACACTCAAAAACGGAATTCTGGACACGCTGGCCATAGTTTTGACAAACTTTCGCTACTTTTCTTAACCTCTTCTGCCCTGCTCCGGTCAAAGTACTCACATCATAAGTAATGACAACAAGCAAAATTTTCCACCTACTTCCACAGAAAAGGAGGATACTCATCTAAATCTCCTCTTAAAAACCGGGCCAACAACAGAGCTTGTGCATGGGGAACCAGTCCCCATGAAATCTTTTCTCCAAGAAACGGATGAGTAATCTTTTCCTGTTTTTTATTTTGCCAGGCTTTTAGAAACTTTTTTCTTGCTTCATCTGTCATAATGACGGTTCCATTTTCCTTTTTTAAAAAATCATCTTTATTGATTACCTTGGTATTGATTAATGAAAGTACAAAACGGTCCGCATACACACCTCTTAATTCTTCCATTAAGTCCAGAGCAAGTGAAACCCTGCCCGGTCTGTCTTGGTGCATAAATCCAACATAGGCATCAAGACCTACTCCTTCCAGTGCGGAAGCTGTGTCATTTGCCAGTAATGTATAAGCAAAGGACAACATGGCGTTCACGTTATCCAAAGGCGGCCGGCGTGAACGGTGATGAAAGAAAAAATCATCTTTTTGCTGTAGAATCATTTGGTCAAATAATTTATTGTAATTGATGGCAGCCTGTCCTTCTAACCCCCTCAATGTTTCTAAACTATCGCATAGTCTGACCTGTTTGATAATGGCGGATAAAAACCGGGAAACATCCTTAAATTGCGTAACATCAATACGCAACGGATAATCTCTTGTCATTCTTTCAAGAATCCATTTTTGGTTGTATATCTTCCCGATAATAAAATTCCTGGCAATTTGAACCGAAGCGATTTCATCATCTGAGATACGGTATTGTTTTTTTCGCAAAACAACATTTCCCCTGCTTTTACCAATTACTCTGGCAAGAAAGCGGCCATTCATTGTAAAGAAAATGAGAGAAATATTCCTTTCGGCGCAATACCCCATTAAGGCAGGGCTGGCCCCTGTATAGCCAAAAGCAACGACCGATTCCAAATTGTGCAGTGGCAGTCGCCCCAATTGTTCCTTCTCTTTTAAAAGCACAATATTGTCTCCATCCAAGGATAAATAAACTTCCGGCTGCGTAATAAATAAAGTGTTCAGGAGTTTTTTCACTCATTTATCTTCCCTTCTATATAACTGGAAACAGCACGTTTACGAATGATATTCGGCAAACAAATATTCTGGAGGGAACATTGGTTGCAGAAGGGGCCGGTTTTTACTTTTGGCGTATAACGGCGTTGATAGTAATCTTGCATCTCAGCAGCAATCTTTCTAACTTTATTTTTTTCATCCAAGGTTATCGGAATTTCAATCCGGCGTTTGATTTCGTTATAAAAAATATAGCCCTTGTTAACCTCACATAGAAGCATTTCCTCAAGACACATCGCCTGCGCAACAAGCTGTAAAATATCCGAATCATTCTTTTTCGGTTTGCCGCGTTTGTATTCAACCGGATAAGGAATATATTTTCCTTCATTCCCATAAATTTCAACGCCATTCTTATCCTTCACAAATTCAACAACATCACATATTCCCGTCAACTTCAATTCATTTGATTTAATTGGCATTGCCCGGACAATTAATTTACTGCCACGCTTTTCACGGATAAAGGGGCTATCCGTTTTTTGATGGATATTTTGCCCCTCAACCGTTCTTACATTTTCTTCCCACGCTTGCTCTATATGAATCAATGCCCATTGCCGCTTACAAAATTGAAAATGTTGGATGCCCGACAACATCAGGTATTCATCTTCATCAAATGCCATCGATGACGTCAACCTTTAAACCGTTTAGTTCATTTAAAGTAATCTCATAGTCCTCAAATGTTTTAGGATTATCCACAAGTGGTGTAACCGCTAATGACCGATGCACTTTCGCCGACGAATACTGGCCCAATTTGGACTGGTGTTCCCACCAATATACTTTTTTGACTTCCATGCTCCCTTCAGGACGTGCAGAAGAAGCATCATTTTCAAATAACGTGACCAAGGCCTGCTTAATTTTCTCGGCATCCTCATTTGAAAATCCTGTTTTTTCGGCCAACTGTGGATTGATACTTCCATAAAATACATAGACACCAAAGTCTACGCGGTGTTTCATCCCCATAGTGTCGGAACCCCGGTCTTTGCCAGGCTCAGAGTTTACACTTTTAGTAATTTGCATGCTTGTAATATCAATTGGAGATACACTGGTAGCAGTATGGATTGAAACAGGGCCTCTTACCCCTACAGATACACCTTTATTGCCGGATCCTTTAAAAGCAAATACTTGGCCGAAACTGCGGACATCAATCCACTCTTGGCACGCGATCGCAGCAAAAGATTCACCTGATCCGTCTTTAGACTTAAAAATCTTATTCAATTCCGGATTCGCATCCGCCCGTTCTTTTAAACTGTTGTACGAATCATTTTTTCGATCGTTTGATTGCACAAAAATTGACTCGCCCATGTCTTGAAGGCGGTTTCTGATTTTACGTTTAATCGCAACATCAGAAATTTCCCCGTAACCATCATAATTTTGGCGCGGGCGGTTTCCGTTCAACGGATCTCCATTGGGATTAGCTTTTGTAACAGACAACACAACGGCAAAATCAATCTTATGATCTAAAGCTGGCATAATTAGTCCCCTCTCAATCTTTTATTCTTTAGTTTGTCCAACAGTACTGGTATCTTTCTTCTGATATAAATCATAGCGCTGGCTATAAAAGCCAAGCAAAAACTTACCCGATAAAGGCCTGTCATTAAAATCTTCATATTTAAGTTTAGAAGCGACTTCATCTATTAACATGGCGTAGTACGTCCCTTTTTTCCCCAGCCGGACTTGATAGGGCTGCAAACTGGCCTGGATCGTTCCCCAAGTGCGTGCAGGATGCTGTGAAAATGCATTCATATATCGGATGGCATTGGTAGCACGATTTTCGCCGGAATCCAAAGCATTTCGTTCGAATACATCCGCAATGGCCAGCAGCCTTCCGAATAAATAATCGCGGTTGTTATTTTCTTTATCAAGTGCCAAATTATATCCCTCCTCTTTATTAATCAGTGCACAAGCAATGCTTAATATTTTTTCCCATTCCCATTTTTCCAAAGCGACCGGATTAGATGCACGCCGAAGGGCACTTCTGACAATATCTGTTGGGATTCTTCTCCCTTCCACAATACACGGAAGCATTCTTTCCATTAAGCCCTTTACAACTTTATCACTTGCATTTGGACCATACGCTGCGAACGCGATATCTTTTGTCGAAGGTGCACCGAAAAATGAAATCGGTTGGTTGTCCTCATTTTTTCGATAACGGTGGAGCCAGGCACAAGTTGTATGCCATTTTACTAAATTTTTAAAATAAATCTCTTTATTTAAATTTCGATAATAAAGGACAGCCATTCTTCCAGTTGTTGCCGAGTCTAAAACCAGAATATTAATACTGGCTTCAGTCGAAAGATTACTTTTATATCCATCCATTGCCTTAGAAAATTCACGTGCAAATTCCTGGTTTGTAAAAGCTATTTTTGGATTGCTCCCATTTGCAAAAGGATCAAGACTGGTAATGTCATATGAATCTTCGGTAACAGATGGAACTTCATTTCCGCCGTTTTCCCATACAAGAAATACTCTGTTATCGATTATTTTTCCCTGCCTGTTGATCAACCATTTCAGCGCATTATGTGCTTTTTGCGATGCTTTATAACTAATACTTGCCACTTGTTTGCTTTCAGTAAATCTTCCTCTGTACGTAAACCCGCTTGAGTCGTTCGCAGATATCAGTTTAGCTTTATCTCCGGAATTTCTGATTTTATTAGCATGCCTTTCTGTGCTTGGCAAAAATTCACCCGTTACATAACAAAGATCCCGGTCACTTAAATGTTGATTGTAAAATTTTATAAATGATTCGTACATTTCCGGATCTTTCCATACTTTGGTCAGGATTTTTTCGGGCGAATAAACAGTAAACCTTACAAAAGCGCTCTCAACACTCCCTGTAACTGTTGAATATAATGGAGGCTTATCACCATACTTACTGTCCCATTTATCAATTAACTGCCCGTTGTTATCCAAAAACAAAATTCCCGCTTCTACAAGATCGTGGATTAACTGTTTCTTTTTTAAATATGCATAGATACTCTGCACTTTCGCATTACTAAACGGAGAATTTGCCCACTCACCTAATTGTTGAATATAATAAGAGAAAGGCTCTTCTATTTTTCCTCCATAAGCCACAAAGTCGCCGGCTACATAAATCAATTTATCATGCAATGGGTAAGGAGCTATTTTTTTACCGGCACGGCTGGATGATTCTTCTGTGCACGGGATTAATGTAACCGCATCCTTTTTATCATTAATTACCTCCGCATAATAAAAATTTCCATCCTCCGTTACCTGCACTTCTAAATGTGCAGTTTGTGTGGTATGTGAAACCGGAAGAAGCGTGTACTCCTGATCATTTCTTTTCTTTTCAATTTTCCCGACCTGCTCTTCATTCGCTTGATAAGTCTCATATAAATTTAGTAACCAGCTCACTCACGATTCCCCTCCCCCTCAAACTCTTTTAAAAGTTCATCGGCAGGTTTCACATTTTCTTTAGTAAAGGCTTTCATTTCCATTTCTGCAACTCTTCTCACCAGTTTACATTCGTCCGGCCGGATAAAATGGATTACACCATTTTTCATAACAGGGTTCCACAATCTGACTTCCATTTCATTACGGCCGGTTTCATCTGGATAATTTATGCCGTGAACCATTGTTCCAAAATACACTTCTTCTGTTTGGTCATAGTAACCCTCACCTTCCTCGAATACACAGGGTTCCACATAACCCTGGCACTCCCGGGCGCCAAGGAAAATGTCTCTTCTTCCGCCAGCTTTCAAGGATCGTTTCAGAATATTATGATGCTTATGTTCGTTACGATCAAATGCCAAATCCGGCCTGTGTGGGTTAAAGATGAAATGAGCCCTCACTTTGTAACGCACATCACGCAAATATGTGTAATTTGCCAGTGTATTGCCGCCGTTGTATTCAATCGGCCTGACACCCTTAGACTCCATCTTGATAGGATTCATCACACGCAAATCATCAATTATCATTAGAATAGTAGGTTTCCAGTAGATCGATTCGACTATCCCCTTTAGCGCTTGGTAGGTCGGTATTTGGTAGGATAATTTTTCACCTCCCATTTTTGTCAACGGATCAGTAAACAAAGCATATTTGCCATATACCTCAAATTCAATAGAATTCCTCATTTTTCCCCTCCTCTCATTTTTTGGCTGTTTTGATAAATTCAGTATACAATGTGCCTTTTTTTAAGTCAATAATTAATTATATATTATATGAAAAAATTTTTCTTTCCCTTTTTGTGTTATGATAATATAGTCGCTGGTAAAGCGCGGATTGAAATATATATTATATGATTTAAAAACCTATCTGTTATGATAGGTTTTTAAATTGACAAAAAATCCAATTCGCTGTCATTCTCCACATTCAAACCGAATTCATGATCATATGCACCTTCTTTGAGAGCCAATATTTTACCGTCAAACAAACTTATGATTCCGCCATTTCTTTCAAGCTTTCCAAGTTCCTGGCTGTAAAGGTTAATAGTGTACTGTTGTGCCTTTTTCATGAGTTTGCTGAGATCTTCAATGGTTGCGTTGCTGCTTAATTCGGCTATTACGTCATTTCCTTTCCCAAATGGAACAATAACGGAAGTTGTCTTATCATCTATCACACGAAATTTTTCTGCAGCTGTATAAAAACTGCTGCTTAAGAACAAGGGATACTTCTTTTTCGTATTACTGCAATAAGCCCTCACATAACTATAGTTGTTGGGATCAGTTGTTAACATTTCCACCATATTCTTCTGAAGAGACGGAACATTGTAATCTAAATTTGCATCAAACGCTGTATAAAACTCTTTAAAATATTTTTCCATTGCTTGGATAGACAGAACATTTCCATTATAGATAGATGGTGTATTTTTTAAATCGATAAAAATTCGCTTTGAAGTCTCTTTTCCCTTTTTTATTTCCGGAAGCCTGCTTAAATTTTCTTCTTCATGGTTGATC
This sequence comes from Weizmannia sp. FSL K6-3076, assembly GCF_038007245.1. Taxonomy (NCBI): domain Bacteria; kingdom Bacillati; phylum Bacillota; class Bacilli; order Caryophanales; family Bacillaceae; genus Heyndrickxia; species Weizmannia sp. FSL K6-3076. The sequence continues at coordinate 2,821,236 of NZ_JBBOWU010000001.1, forward strand.
ACATATACAAAACCGGTCTCTTTCTCTCCATGCCGATTGCAACGTCCTGCCGCCTGTGCAATTGAATCCAGACCGGCTAAGGAACGGATGACACACTCGAAGCTCACATCAACACCCGCCTCAATTAATTGGGTGCTTACACATATTACTTTTTTACCGGCATCCAGACAGTGCCTTACCTCTTCTAAAATTTGATTACGGTGGGCTGCACACATAGACGTACTTAAATGGAAAATGTTGATATTATTATCGTTTGAATTTAAATGTTCATATAATTTTTTTACAACACCCTTGGTATTCAATATAACCAGAACACTGGAAACCTCCGTCATTCTTTTCTCAATAAAGTTTGCAAGCTTTTCGGTGTTAAAGGTTTCATCAGTTGCCCTGTCAACAATTTCAACTCTTTTAAAGGCGTCTATTACGTTATCCAGACCACGGATAATCTCCGGATTTGGGCTGACCTGTAATTGATGTTCAACATAATTTAATGCCGGCTGGGTTGCCGTACAAAGCAGAATGCTGGAATGGCAATATGTTTTTAAAAAATTTAGTGCTTCATTGAATAAGGAAATGCAAGGCACCGGAACTTTTTGCACTTCATCAAAGATTAGCACCGCTTCACTCATATTGTGAAGGCGTCTAATATTTCTACTTCCCTTCGCATAAAATACATTTAAAAATTGCACCATCGTGGTAAAAATGATCGGAACATCCCAATTATCCTTTGCAAGTTTCAGTCTTTGCTGCACACTCATTATTCCGTCCTGTTGTTCATCATTCTCATCAGCATCTTCGACGACATTTGAATGATGCTCAAGAATATTTACATCGTCTTGCAAAACTTTCCGCACTTCCTCAGCATTTTGTTCGATAATTGTTGTAAAAGGCACGATATAAATGATACGCTTTTTGTTATAAAGTTGGGCATGTTTTAATGCGTATCGCAGGCTGGCAAAAGTTTTTCCTCCTCCTGTCGGGATCGAAAGCGTATAAATACCAGACGGTTTCTCGGCAAAGGCATCGCATTGCTCGGACATTTCGGATCTTAATCGATTGATACGGGCATTAGCGCTCGAGTTTTCCTTATAACTGTCTAAAGTAAGTAACAGTTTTTCATAGTATTGATTAAACAACTTTGAAACCGAAAATTGTTCTTTTTCTGGTTTATTTTCCTCAAACAATCTCGTATTCGTCCGGTCAGCATCAATTAATGCACTGAAAATATACTTCGTTAAAAACATCATCTTATGTGTGAGCGTTTTCGATGCGTCTTTCATAATAAAGTTCTTCAATTCAATTTCAGCCTGATTTACATAACTGGAAAAGCGTGTTGGGCTCATGACTTTTTCAAAGAAATTTTCTTTTGCCGTTTCAAATTCGTCAATTTCCTTACTATCAACTCTGTTTAAATACTTTAGGTCCATTTCCGGGCTGATAAAATCCTGCAAATAAGAATGGTGAGAAATGATTGCATTACCCACAATTTCAGCTAATAATGCTTTATGAGGGCTGGCTTTTCCTGAATGGAACATTTTGAATAAAAGCTTTCCTCCGGCGGTAGAATGGTCTACGCTTCCTCTTTTTGGCGGATGATCAGGGTTGTTTACCGCTTCCAAAATATAATTGCGGAATGCACTTGTATATTTCCCCAGATCGTGAAGCAGAGCAGCAAGCCCGGTTATGTGCTTCACACCAATCTTTTCTCCATAAGTTTCAGCTAATTCCTTTGCTGCCAATAAGTGTTCTTCAACTGTCTGTACCTTCTTGTCGCTTTCCCGAATATGCGCAATGTACTCCATGATTTTCCTCCTTTCATCCTCCATTATATAACAATAATCGGAATTACTTTTTGAATAAAAATAAAAATTTCCATTTATTAACCGCCCCTCCCATCCCAAAAACCCCCCGCAGCCAAATAACCGCGGGGGGTTTTCTTACATATCGGTCGCCACCAGGCTGGGAAAGCTCCAACCAGGTATGCGCAAATTCTCTTTTATACACCCAGCCATCTCCCGGGGAAGGGAAAGCCTCGCAATCGGGAGGCCTGAAGCATCCTTGCTGAAAGCTGCGAAAACTTTGTTTAGGGCGTCAGCAAAGGCTTCCCGTAATCGGGAAACCTGAAGCATCCTTGCTATCCTTGCTGAAAGTCCCGAAGTTTCAATTCTCGGCCAGCTGCTTTTAATTTTCAAAAATGCCGATCTTTGAATGTTCAAAGCCTCCTTACATACCGGTCCCCACCAGGCCGTAAATGCAAACGCATCAGCATTTTCTTTACATGCCTAGCAGTTCTTTAATTTCCTCTTCATTCAGGCTGTTCAGCATGGTTTCGCCCGGCTGGATGACTTGTTCGATCAGTTCTTTCTTTTTCTGCTGGAGTTCGTATATTTTTTCCTCGATGGTGCCGTGGGCGATCAGGCGGATGACCTGAACGACGTTTTTCTGGCCGATGCGGTGGGCGCGGCCGGCTGCCTGTTCTTCAACAGCCGGGTTCCACCACAAATCATACAGCACAACAGTATCGGCGCCGGTCAGGTTTAAGCCGGTACCACCGGCCTTGAGCGAAATCAAAAAGACATTTTTCTCGCCGCTGTTAAACCGGTCTGCCATTTCGACCCGCTCCCGTGACGGCGTCTGGCCATCAAGATAAAAAGAATCGATGCCCTCGTCAGAAAGCCGCGTCCGGATCATCTGGAGCATGCTGGAAAACTGCGAAAAAATCAGCAGCCGCTTCCCGTTTTCAATCGCCGTATGCGCCAATTCAACGAGCTGCTCAAGTTTCCCGGAGTCGCCCCGGTAATTTTCCACAAACAGCGACGGATGGCAGCACAATTGGCGCAGACGGGTAAGCCCCGCCAGAATCTTAATCCGGTTCCGGTTAAAATCCCCTTCAGCCAGCGTTTGGGCTGTTTCATGCCGGATTCTGTCCAAATACGCCAGATAAAGCTCTTTTTGCGGTTTCGTCAGCTCGGACAAATGATTGGTTTCAATTTTATCCGGCAGCTCCTTCAATACATCTTTTTTGACGCGTCGCAAAATGAACGGCCGCACCATCCGCGAAATTTTTTCCTGCTCCATTTTCCGGAATTCGGACAGCGGCGGGAAAAAGCCCGGGAGAACCGCCTGAAAAATCGACCATAATTCCTCAATAGAATTTTCAATCGGCGTGCCGCTTAACGCAAATCTTCTCCCCGCCTGCACGTTCCGGACGGCGGCGGCTGTTTTTGTCGCATAGTTTTTAATCGCCTGTGCCTCATCCAAAATCAAGGTATCAAATTCGATTTTTTCATATTCTCCGATATCCTGGCGCAGCGTCGGATACGAGGTGATCAATACATCTGGCAGCTCGCCCGCTTCAAAAAAGGCTTTCCGCTCGGAAGGCGTGCCGGCAATAACCATCGACGAGAGCCCCGGTGCAAATTTTTCAATCTCGCTTTTCCAATTGTAAATAAGGGATGCCGGCGCCACAACCAAAAACGGCTTGATATCCGGATTCGCTTCTTTTTCTGATAACATGTAAGAGATGCTCTGCAATGTTTTCCCGAGCCCCATGTCATCAGCCAGAATCCCGCCAAGACGGTAAAAGGCGAGCGACTTGAACCATTGAAACCCGGTCACCTGATAATCACGCATCTTTGCCTCAAGCCCTTTTGGCAGTTCGAAATCCGTATCTTCCGGATTTTTCAGCTGCTGGACGAGCTTCCGGAACGCTTTGCCGAATTTAACAGCATATTTATCACGCGTCTTCATCAGCTCTTCCACCTGGAGCCCGCGGTAAAGCGGAACTTTCAGGCGGTTGTCTTCAAGCTCTTTCTTCGGGACATGCAGTTCTTCGAGAAGCTGCCCGATATGTTCGAATGCATCGCTTTCAAGGGAGACAAAAGCCCCGTCCGGTAGCCGGTAATACCGTTTTTTCTCGATTACGGACCGGAGCACATTGCGGATTTCTTCTTCATCAATCCCATCCATGTCAAAATTGACTTCCAGAAAATTTCCGCTCGTATCCATATCCACCGATGTAAGCGGCGTGTAGTGGCTCGTCTGGAAATACGATTTGATGGCGCCTGCAATATACACTTCCACTTCTTCTTCAAGCTGCGGTAGAATCGTAAAAATAAATTCGTACAGCGCTTCTTCATCGTTTTCCAAATACAGCTGTTTGCCGTTGTATTTGAGCGGCGACTGTTCGATCATCGTCATGATTTTCTGCTCTTTTTCCACATCACGCAGCAAAATCTTATCATCATCCGGCGTTTCTTCGTCCATAAACGGATCAATGACACGGGAGCCGTAATGATGTTCAATCCGCAGCGTAATCTTTTCGTCTTCGTTGTCCATAAAAATTTTCGTTTGTAGTTTTGGCTGGACGATTTTCCCTTTAATGTCTTTTGTCAGCTTTACTTTTCCGATCCGCTTCAGGCCTGGCAACACATTGGAAAGGAACGGGCTCATCTGCTCTTGCTGGATCTCTACTTCATCGCCACTTTTCTTGTAAAAATCTTCAAGTGCCGTTAAAAGAGCAAGCTGGTCCGTGGACAGCTCATAAAAACCCCCTTTGTAAAATGCAAGCCCGTATTGTTCAAATAAAAGCAGGTCCCTTAAGCTCTTCAGCTGCAGTAAAAAGCCCGGGCCACCCTGGCTGTTGCCGTCAAGCCGGAAAGAAAGCGGTAGTTCTTCTTCCTGATGCAAGACAATCGAATCTGCCGCGTAACGTTCATATTTGAATTTGCATTTGCGGTTTGCCAGTTTCTTTATAAGTGGCCTTGCGATAAACGGCGGAATGACCAGTTCCCGCTCCAATGCAAATCTGTACCAACGATCCATGGAAGCCTCGTACAATTGCTGGGTGGACAGCATATAAAGCAGCATCTCCACAATTTCCTTATCTTCTTCTTCGAACGCATGTTCATCCGGATCATAAATGAAGTTTTTTGTAAATGCATGCGGGTTCCCGCGGCTGACATTGCCGAGGAAATCTTTTATGTCGCGGACCACATATGTCCGGCCGGGCCCGATTTTAATTTCAATGGTTAAAAAGTGGTCAGAGCCAAAGCCGGAAACGTTCGTAGCTTTTAAAAAATATTCAAGACGGAGTGGCTTTCTCGCGGCATTGTGTTTTGTTTCCATCATGCTTTGTTGAAGGCCGGAAAAAATATTCATCAATTGTAAAGTTTTCATATGCTGGTGCGTCTCCGAAACATCGCCAATATTCGGTTCTGCCACCTCTTCCTCCCCATTTGCAATCGCAAGCATGGCCGCTACTTCATGCTTGCACTCGCCGTATTGTTCATGTGCCGGGCATGTACATACGTTTGAAAATTCCCCGAATTCCTCGTCATAGTAAATAGTGACGTAATAGGTTTTGGACCCTTTTACGATTGCCGTCCAGGTGGAGTCTTTATCAAAAATCAATTTTTTGACCCGGCCCTGCATATAATAACTCATTCCCCGATGGAAAATAGCAGGGGAATACATCATCTCGACATCTTCTTCGAAAAGCAAATAATCAACCAATTCAGATCATCCTGTTCGTATTTTCTCCTAGGTCTATTATACAATATATAGGTGCACAAATACATTTTTCGTCCGAGTTGAATCGTTTGTAGATCGGGTTGAACTATTTTAATATAAAAAAGATACGACATCAATAAGGAGGAGTCCCCATGGTAAAAACATTATCGCCGCGGGAAGCGCAATATGATATCGATCCAGTCTATTTGGAAAGATGGTCACCGCGTTCTTTTTTGGAAAAAGAAGTACCGGAAGAGGTGCTTTTGAGCCTGTTTGAAGCAGCACGCTGGGCGCCGTCCGCTTATAACCATCAGCCTTGGCGCTTTATTCTTGCACGTACAAAGGAAGACAGGGAAAAAGTTCTGTCGTTTCTCGGGGAATACAACCGGATGTGGTGCAAGAACGTCCCCGTTTTTGCGCTTATTCTCTCGAAAACAGAAAATGAAACCGGCCCGATCCGTTCGCATGCTTTTGATGCAGGGGCCGCGTGGGGATACCTCTCCCTTGAAGCCGTCAGAAAAGGGCTCGCTACGCATCCGATGACAGGCTTTGATTTTGAAAAAGCACGTGAAGTATTGAACATCCCGGCTGATTATGCAATTGATGCCCTTATTGCCATCGGATACCGGGGTGAAAAAGAGGCGCTGCCTCCTTCCCTGCAGGAAAGAGAGACGCCTTCTGCACGCAGGCCTGTGAAAGAATCGGTTTTCGAAGGAAGTTTTGGAAATCCGGTAAAATAAGGAACCGGAGCATGATCAAAACGGCAACGGACCTTGGGTAAGCGGTTTGCGAATGGAAAGGGAAGGAAACGAATCAAAGCGGTAAGCTTGGCTTGCCGCTTTTTTAATGTTTTGTTCACAAATGTGAAATATATCACAAATTCTTGACAACTGTCCGGAATCCATTGTAATTCCGTTGCAAACGCTGTATTCTAAAAATGTAAGATATGTGAAGAATTTCACATGTTATCATCATTTATCCTAAGGGAGATGTTAAAAATGAAATGGTATCATGATTCCAAAGTCAGCATTATCTGGGCAATCATCCGTATTTGGCTCGGCATTCAATGGCTTGAAGCAGGTTTGCATAAATTGACGGGAGGGTTTGATGCTGCTGGATTTTTAAAGGGGGCACTGGCAAAAACGGCTGGCGAAAATGCCGAAGTTCAAGGCTGGTACGCAGCGTTCCTCACCCATTTTGCCATACCGAATGTCCATGTTTTTAATGTGCTGATCCCTTATGGGGAATTGCTGGTCGGCCTTGGCCTGATTGTCGGGCTGGCAACCATCCCGGCATTAATTGCAGGCGCGTTTATGAACCTGAATTTTATGCTTGCCGGCACAACGAGCACCAACCCGGTCCTTTACACCGTCGCCATCATTCTGTTGTTTACAGGCAGCGCATCTTACTACTGGGGACTTGACCGTATCGCCATCCCGGCAATAAAAAATTATTTCCAAAACCGGGCCCATAAACCGCGCCCTGCCCATTAACCGGTCCATTTCAAAGCAAACCTTTTCCGGGTTTGCTTTTTCATTTTGGCTTTAAACTGTTTAATTCCGCATACAAGGGGAAAAGTACAAACATACGAAAAAAGAAGGGATGTGGTGGATGATGAAAAAATCAATGGCCATGACAGCAGTCGCTTTAGGTGCCGCCTATTTATTGCGGAATAAAAGATCACGCAGTAAACTGATGGACCAACTGTCTAACTTTGCAGGCGCGAAAAAATAAAAAATCCCGGCCTCCCAAAAACGGGAGCCGGGGTTTTTTATGCAGCCGGATGGTTTACATTTTTTTCAAAAGCGGTGTTTGTTTCAAAGCGGACAAGTCTTTTGCCCCGATTCCGAACATTGCAATCTTCAGCTCAAGCTCTGTTTGTTCATAAGTAGAAAGCAGTGCATCCACTGAATGGACGGCATCATGCAACAGCTTTCTTCCAAATCCCGCCAAGTCGGCTCCGAGGGCGATAGCTTTGGCGGCATCCACTCCGTTTTTCAAGCCGCCGCTTGCGACCAAAGTACCTTGAAGGCCAAGGTTGCGGGCTTGGGTGATGCACGCCGCCGTCGGGTTTCCCCAGCCGGAAAATGCCTCTGCTGCCGCTTTTTTCAACGGATCGGACGTTAAATATTTTTCCACCTGGCTCCATGATGTCCCGCCTGAGCCGGCAACATCGACAAAAGAAACGCCAACGGAATAAAGCTTTTCGGCGAGGCGGCCGTTGATGCCCCACCCGACTTCCTTGCAGCCGACCGGCACTTCTAGGCGGCTGCAAAGGTCTTCAATTTTCACAAGCAGATCTTTAAAATTCGTATTGCCGCCTTTTTGAAAGACTTCCTGTAAGGAGTTGAAATGCAGGATTAAAGCATCCGCCCCGGTCAGTTCCACGATCCGGCGGCACTCGTCAATTCCGTAGCCATAATTCAACTGGACGGCACCGAGGTTGGCCAAAACCGGAATATGCGGCGCGACATCCCGCACTTGAAACGTATACGCCTGTTCCGGGCTTTCTAACGCAGCCCGTGTTGACCCTAACGCAAAGGCCCAGCCTCTTTTCTCTGCCGCCTGCGCCAGGTTCCGGTTAATGGTGCGGGCCTGAGCAGTGCCACCGGTCATGGAGCTGATCAAAAACGGGGCTTTCAACGGTTTGCCGAGAAAAGCCGTTTCCGTCGAGATTTCTTCAAAATCCAGTTCAGGCAGCGCCTGATGTTCAAAACGATATTTTTCAAAGCCGGTTGTTGTGTCTTTCCCGGCAACATTTTCCTCAAGCACAACGCGGATATGTTCCGCTTTCCGCTTTGATATAGATGATTCTTCCATTTTTCACTTCACCTTTCGTATGAGAGCCATTTCTTCCTGTATCGGTTTGCATTCCTTATAGAAGCCGCTTCTGCTGCTTACCCGGCATTTTCATTAAGCTTTTTATAACCTCATCGCCTCTGCGAATTTTTTTGTAATCAGCTGCGGCCTTGTAATGGCTGAACCCACCACAACTGCAAACGCCCCGAATTCGAGCGCTTTTTTCGCTTCAGCCGGCGTATCAATATGCCCTTCTGCAAAAACGGGAATCGTTAAGGCTTCCACAAGCTTCTTGAGTAACGCAAAATCGGGCCCTCCCTGTTTCGGAGAATAAGAGGTGTAGCCGGAAAGCGTCGTGGAAACGCAATCCGCACCGAACCTTGCTGCCTGCAATCCTTCTTCCTCTGTGGAAATATCGGCCATCACCGGGAGACCGGCTTCATGGATATATCCGATTAAACCGGAAAGCGTTTCGCCGCCCGGGCGTTTCCGGCCGGTCGCGTCAAGCGCGATCATATCCGGTTTTACGGCAAGCAGTTCGTCAATTTCTTTTTTTGTTGGAGTAATATACACTTCCGAACCTTCATAATCCCTTTTGACAATGCCGATAACAGGCAGCCCTGTTTCCGCTTTGATGGCCCGGATATCTTCAGCGCTGTTTGCCCGAATGCCGGCCGCTCCGCCTTCTTTTGCTGCAAGCGCCATTTTCGACATGATGAACGGACTGTGCAAAGGTTCATCCTCCAGCGCCTGGCATGACACAATCAGCTTTCCTTTTACCATATCAAACATTCCAAATCCTCCAATATCCGTTTAGTCCTCGTCTTTGATGTCCGGATCTTCCGGAAGCGGTTCATTCAGCCATTCTTCCACAAGTTGCCTGTATTTTTCGAGCTGTTGCAAATAGATATCAAACTGATCCCGGTTAATCAAATACTGTTCTCCATCATGCACGGCGCGTATGCGTCTTTGCAAGATCAATTTTTCAATCACCGGTTCCGGAAAAGACAGATATTCCGCTGTTTCCTGAATGGTTAAATACATTGCAGGCACCCCGATTCATCTTTTTTTGAAATACGGAAAATACAACGAGGCTTTCAATCCTGGATCATGTTCACTATACAAAATGACGCCGGGTTAACAATAGAAGCGGCCAGATTACGCCATTTTATACCAGCCCGTATGCGGTAAAGCGGCACAAAGGTCAGTCCTGAAAGGCTCCCGGATGCCGCATTCGTTCCGGCACGGCCTTCTAAGATTATTATATCATGTATGGAGTTGATGTTCTTCCATCCAATACACTTCCCGGATATTGATTTGCCTGCGGAGTTTGCGGGCAGTCTCCCTTGAAATTTTCCCCCGTTCAAACAGCGCCTGCACAGCGTTTCGCTCGGCCTGAAAAGCCTTTTCCTGCAGCTCCCTTTCCATCTGGGTATACTTTAGGGATGCCTCCATATTTTTCGGCTTGTTCAAAATCCGGATAAACTTCCGGTATTCACTGATGACAAGAAACGAAATTTCCCTGTTTTCCTCTGTCATTCCCGATTTAATGGCCCGGATCGCCGCTTCCGCCATTTCAATTTTAATTTGCCTGATTTTCGCATAACGGTTAATCCGCTGTTTGCGGCGTCTTTCCTTATTCGGGTAAAAGAGGAAAAGAAACCGGGTGGCGCCTTTCCGGAAAAGGGTACATAAATTCAAAAACCTGAACTTCATTTTATCGGTAACGGCAATTTCCATCCGGTGAATATATTCAAGGAACAAAAAAGCCATCTCCTGGTCAATGCGTTTTGATTTCATCAAAGCATTAATATAATCCGTTTCCGCCTCCAGCGCCTTCATCCTTGTCTCCGTTTCAATCCGTTTGAATTCAAGTGAATCTATTTCACTTTTTTCCGCTTTTAATTGATGCAGCATATTTTGATAGTTGTCAATCACAGCCGCTGCCGCTTCCCGGTTCTCGTCATTCACTTCCTCGCGCACAGACTGGACTGCCGCTTCCCTGATAAAGATTGAAGCATTTTTTTCCGCTTTACGCTCTGAACGATCTGCCTCATTTCCTTCCCGCTTCGCCAAAAGAGGCAGGAACACACTTGCGATCACAAGCGTCAGCAGGATGACACCGGCCGCAATAAAAATCAGCAAAGAACGATCCGGAAAAGGAGCTCCGCTTGCAATGGTGTACGGAATAGAGAATGCGCCGGCCAGCGTAACCGCCCCCCGGACGCCAGATATCGTTGTAATCGCCGTATGCTTTAGGGAAGGCTTTGCAAGGCGCTGTTTTTTTGATTTCCATCCGGCCCACCACACGGCGTACACCCAGAGAAACCGGAGCAGCAAAAGGGCGGCCGTGACCACAATGATATACAAAATCACCGTGCCGTTATTAAAAGCCGAGCTTGTCCAAATTTCGCCGAGTACAGCCGGCATTTGCTGGCCCAAAAGAACGAAGACAAGGCCGTTTAAAATATAGGCTAAAACCGTCCACGTGCTGCGCGAAACGATCTGGTAGGAAAAATTCGGCGACTGTTCCCGTTCACGCTCAACGGCATGGACCATTCCGCCGGCGACAACCGCCAAAATGCCGGATAAATGAAAATGTTCCGCAGCAAGGTAAATGAAAAACGGAGTTAAAATTTGGATGAGCATATGGATCGTGACATCTTCCATCCCGAGGCGGCGAATCAGCACCCTGAAACGGATAATGAAAAATGCCAGCAATGCCCCGCCTAAAAAGCCGCCGATCGAGATGAGCAAAAAACTGCCACTGGCTTCAGCAAGCGAAAACGACCCGGTGACCGCTGCCGCAATCGCAAATTTAAATGCAACAAGGCTGGATGCATCATTTAATAGCCCTTCTCCTTGCAGCAGGTGCATGATCACGCGTGAAATTTTTACCCGCTCGGAAATGGCGCTGACTGCTACAACATCGGTCGGGGATAGAATGGCGGCCAGGGCAAATGCTGCTGCAAGCGGGAGTGAGGGAATCATCAGATGGGTAATATACCCGACTGCAAACACCGTGACAAAAACAAGCCCGAGCGCAAGCAGCAAAATCGGATTCCGCAGCCTCCACATTGCTTCGCGGGATACGTTTCTTCCATCATGAAACAATAGTGGTGCGATAAATAACACGAAAAACAATTCCGGTTCAAGCGGGACATGCGCCCCAACCGGCACGGCTGCAAACGCAAGGCCGAGGGCAATTTGAATAAGCGGCACCGGAATAAATGGGATAAAATGATTTAAAATGTCGGAGATGCCAACAAGCAAAAGTAAGATCAATAAAATCAGAAACATGTTCATATGGAATATTTTCCCCTTATTCTCTTTGTCTTATGTCTTAAATCCACTAATACAACTATACCCAAATATCCGTAAAAAGCGTGTAAAAAAACGAGCTGTACCGAAATTTTTTGGCGAAGATGGCAATATCTTGATGATTTTATGTTAACGCGGACCGTCCGTTGCTTCAATCTTTTACCTGCTGAATTGGAAAATGGACAAACACTGGGCGAACCTGTTTTCGCAACAGAAGTCGGCACCAGTACAAGCGGTTTGGCTGGACCTGTTAAAAAATGTCGGAAATTGAAAAAAGACCGGTCAGCAATACCGGTCTTTTTTCGCTTTCCCATTAACTTTATATCCAAAATATCTTTCACTGCATTAACCGTTTTTCTGTGCAACAGGCCGTTTCCATATCCCGAGAATCAGGCCGGAAACAATGGCACCAATAATAATGGAGACAAGGAACAAGATCGCATGGTTGGCAAGGAATACAACGAAAATCCCGCCGTGCGGAGCCGGTATGTTAATATGCCAGAATTGCGTCAGCCCGCCGGCTATCGCCGAACCAACAATGCTTGAACCAAGGACACGGAGCGGATCGGATGCCGCAAACGGGATCGCTCCTTCCGTAATAAAGGACAGCCCGAGCACATAGTTTGTAATGCCTGCTTCTTTTTCCTGATCCGTAAATTTATTTCTGAAAAACGTGGTGGCAAGCGCAATCGCAAGCGGTGGAACCATCCCACCGGCCATTACGGCAGCCATCATCAGGCCGTTCGTGTTGCCGCTCGAAGTAAATACCCCGATCGCAAACGTGTAAGCCGCTTTGTTGAACGGGCCGCCCATATCGATCGCCATCATGCCGCCCAGAACAATACCAAGCAGAACGGCATTGCCCGTGCCAAGGTTATTCAAACCACCGATTAAACCGGTGTTAATCCATTTGAAAATCGGGTCAAAAATATAGTACATCAATCCGCCGGTAATCAGGAGGCCTAAAACCGGGAAAATCAAAATCGGCTTTAATCCATTCAGCGCCTGTGGCAGCCCTGCAAATACTTTTTTCAAAAAGACGATAATATACCCAGCAAGGAAACCAGCTGCGAGACCACCGAGGAAACCGGCATTCGAGCTAGACGCAAGATAGCCGCCGACCATACCAGGCAAGAGTGCTGGGCGGTCACCAATGCTCGATGCGATAAACCCGGCAAGAATCGCAATCAAGAAGTGGAATGCCCCTGTATCGCCGCCTGCAATCGCACTCAGCATTTTAAAAATCGTGTTATGTTCACCAGCTGTTCTTTCAATCAGGAACGAAATTGCAAGCAAAATCCCGCCGCCGACAACGAATGGCAGCATGTGCGAAATCCCATTCATCAAATCTTTGTAAATGGTTCCCCATACCGACTTTTTCTCCGCCGGCTCATCGTCATTAGTGCGCTCCGTGCTGTCTGCATGGTAAACAGGCGCATGCTGTTCCAGTACCCGGTTGATCAAATCTTCCGGCTGGCGGATCGCATCGCTGACAGGCGTTTGCAGCACGCGTTTGCCGTCAAAACGCGCCATTTCAACTTTCTTATCGGCTGCGACAATGACCCCGACAGCGCGGTTGATTTCATCTTTTGTCAGTTCGTGTTTAACACCTTCCGAGCCGTTTGTCTCCACCCGGATCGGAATGCCCATTTCTTCCGCTTTTTTCTTCAACGAATCTTCTGCCATATACGTATGGGCGATCCCGGTCGGACAGGCGGTAACAGCAACGATCAATTTGTCATCCGAACCATTGCCGGCAGCCGTTTCCGCTGCTTCTTTTCCTTCCTTTTCCGCTTGTTTTTCATCAAACAGCCTCGACACTTCAGCCGGCGTTTCGGCTTGTTTTAATTGCTGTACAAACTCCTGGTCAATCAAAAGCCTCGACAATGCCGCCAACGTTTGCAAATGCGTATCTGCTGCGTCTTCAGGCGCTGCGATCATAAAGAATAAGTATGACGGCTGGCCATCCAGCGCCTCGTAATCAACGCCTTTTTTACTGCGCCCGAATACGACAGTTGCTTTATTGACCGCTTTTGTTTTTGCGTGCGGCATTGCGATTCCGTCGCCGATTCCTGTACTCGACTCCTGCTCGCGTTTTAAAATCATTTCTTTAAAAAGAACCGGGTCATTGATGCGGCCGCTTTTTGACAGGCTTGCAATCAATTCATCAATCGCTTCTTCTTTTTTCGTCGCCTGCATATCCATAACCATGGTCTCCTGGACCAATAAATCGGTTATTTTCATTTTATTTCACTCCTTTTTCCAGTACAGAAAAACAATACCTCTTATCATGACATCCAAACCGGATGCCTGAGACAGCCATTTGTTATTTTGTTTCAACTGCGGGCTTTTATCATGGCGGAGGAAAACTTTTTTATGCGCCGCTTTGCTCACATATCACCTTTGTTTTACTTAAAATGGAAGATTTTAAGGAATCCGGTAATTCATCCGTGATAATAGAAGCCTCCGAAATGTCAAACATCTTGCAAAAAGCTACTTCCTGAAATTTGCTACTGTCTGCAAGCACATAACACTGTTCGGAAAGTTCTTTTGCCCGCCGCTTGATCAATGCTTCTTCCGGGTCCGGCGTGGTAAAGCCCATTTCAGGGTCAACGCCGTTTGCCCCAAGAAACGCTTTGTCAAACCGGAAGCTGTTTAATGTCTGCATGGCAACGCTACCGATCACCGCCCTTGTCGTCCGTTTCATCATCCCGCCAAGAAGGTAAGACTTGATTTTTTTCTCGACAAGTGCTTCCACATGCGGGAGCCCGTTCGTGACAACGATTACATTATTCCCCTCTATATAAGGGATCATTTCAAGCGTGGTCGTTCCGGCGTCCAGGTAAATGCAGTCATTGTCATTGATCATTTTTGCCGCTAATTGGGCGATGATTCTTTTCTGTTGAACGTTTTTGAGCGTTTTCGTATCCATATCCGGTTCTTCACTTCTGCGTTGCAAAAGCGATGCGCCGCCGTGGATGCGCCTGAGCAAATTCATTGCTTCCAGGTCCTGGAGATCGCGCCTGACCGTTGATTCTGAAGCATTAAGCAGGTTAACCAGCTCCTGCACTTTTACGATATGGTTTTCTTGCAAATGCCGCAAAATGATTTGATAGCGTTCTTCTGCTAACATCCTTCATTCCTCCGTCTGATGATATTTTATCACATAGTTATTCATAATCAACCGTTTTCAATCAAAAAATATCATTTTTCTTCAAAACACATCATATTTCTGTCACATTTTGTCGATACAGCTCTATTTTACTTGTTATTCCCCGAAAATTGAACGTTTTTGAAAAAGTATGGATGATAGGATGAAAAGGTTTTCTTATCTGCAAAAATAAGTTATGATGGAATTGTGCTTGTTATATTTTTCACAAAAAGAGGAGGCATTTTTATGACGAAAATCATTACCTCTCCAAGCAAGTTTATACAAGGCCCCGATGAATTGTCCAGGCTTTCGGCGTATACGGAAAGGCTTGGCAAAAAAGCATTTATTATTGCGGATGATTTTGTCACCGGCCTTGTCGGCAAAACGGTTGAAGAAAGCTATGCCGGCAAAGAAACGGGGTATCAAATGGCATTATTCGGTGGCGAGTGTTCTAAACCGGAAATCGAACGGCTTTGTGAAATGAGCAAATCCGAGGAAGCCGATGTCGTTGTCGGAATCGGCGGCGGAAAAACATTGGATACCGCAAAAGCAGTCGGGTATTACAATAACATTCCGGTGATTGTCGCGCCGACCATCGCTTCCACCGATGCCCCGACAAGCGCCCTGTCTGTTATTTACAAAGAGAACGGCGAGTTTGAAGAATACTTGATGCTGCCGCTGAACCCGACTTTTGTCATTATGGATACGAAAGTGATTGCCTCTGCCCCTGCCCGCCTGCTCGTTTCCGGCATGGGAGATGCGCTTGCGACGTATTTTGAAGCGCGCGCCACTAAGCGGGCAAATAAAACGACGATGGCAGGCGGGCGTGTTACGGAAGCGGCGATCGCGCTTGCAAAACTTTGTTATGACACGCAAATTTTGGAAGGTTTAAAAGCAAAACTGGCAGCGGAAAAACATCTTGTTACGGAAGCAGTGGAAAAAATCATTGAAGCGAATACGTATCTGAGCGGAATCGGTTTTGAAAGCGGCGGCCTTGCTGCGGCACATGCGATCCATAATGGGCTTACCGTGCTCGAAGAAACCCATCATATGTACCACGGCGAAAAAGTGGCATTCGGTACCCTCGCCCAGCTGATTTTGGAAGATGCGCCGAAAGCGGAAATTGAAGAGGTGGTCTCCTTCTGCCTGAGTGTCGGACTTCCCGTCACGCTCGGGGATTTGGGCGTGAAAGAACTGAATGAGGAAAAGCTCCGAAAAGTGGCTGAACTTTCCTGTGCGGAAGGCGAAACGATTTATAACATGCCGTTTGAAGTCACCCCTGACCTTGTGTATGCAGCAATCGTCACTGCTGATTCCGTAGGGCGGTATTATAAGGAAAAATGGGCATGATGGCAAAAAGGCTGCTCCCGGTTCCGGGACAGCCCTTTTTTGGAATTTCACTGTAATCCAGTTGTACAGATTTTTTCTTCCAGCTCGTCTTTTTCAGCTGCTGATAACAGGTTTTCAGCCATTGGAAACAGGACGTTTTCTTCTTTGAAAAAATGGCTTGTGAGCAGCTCATACATTTGAACGATATAGGAAGCAAGCATTTCGGCCTGGCCTTCATCCATGATTTTTGTGCCATTCAAGAAAATCTCAATATATTTTTCTGCTTCATCATGCTCGTATTCCATCACGGCGATCGGCCCGTTTTCGCGTCCAATGTAGCGGGCCATCATGGTAAACAGCACATTTTCTTCCCGTTCGGCATGGTGTTTCAGCTGTGCGGAAAAGGATTCAGTCCCTTTCCGCAGCGCGCCAAGGGCTTCTCTTTTATTTTTGAGTTCACCGTTTATTATCTGACCTGCCGTTTCATACAATGCGCGTTTTCGTTCATTCAAGTGCCCATGCTCATTTTTCAACTGGTTGAGGCCTGCGCACAATGCAACATCACTCGCGCCGCCGACCATGGCACAATGCGGCATTTCCATGTGGATTCCCTCTTTCTTTGTCATATCCTTTATTTTAAACAAGACGGCGTAAAAATGGCGTGATGCAGATCATAGTTTGCAAATTTGTCCTATTTGGAAGATACCGTTTAGGGTCGCCCAAATAGGGGGAGTTGAACTTTTTACCTTATGAAAGTACACTCAATACAGAGAAGAAAAAAGATAGGAAAAGACTGAATATTATTTTTAAGAAGGACAACCTGTCTGTAAGATACATCACAAAAAACCAAAAGCCGAACAGTTAAAACTTTTTTAGAATGGGGTTTGATCCAATTGAAGAAAAAGAAGCAGGAAAGGGAACATGAAGATTTTGGGCGTGTGATGTTTTACTGTAAGCACTGCAACAAGACTTTCGATATGGAATGGGAAACGATTTGGGATATGCAGGAGATGACGCACGGCTATGTCGGGTATCATTTGTATGACACCTATATTTGTTGCCCGGATTGCGGTGAACTCGCTGAAGCACTGGAGCAGCCCGGCCCGAATCCAATTTAAAGAAAGGTGCCTGCCTTCCGCCGGCGGGCACCCTTCTTTTTTACGACAACACCAGCTTCTCAATTGCGTATGCGACGCCGTGTTCGTTGTTCGTGCGCGTTTCGAAATCGGCAATCGCCTTTACTTTCGGGACAGCATTGCCCATCGCCACCCCACAGCCGGCATATTCAATCATGGTCAGGTCATTTTCATTATCTCCGATACAGACCACTTCCTCACGACGGATACCGAGATGGCCGGCAAGGAGTTTCACAGCATTGCCTTTGCTCGCCTCTTTATGCAAAATTTCATAATAAAATGGCATGCTTCTGACCATCGTGTATTTCTCCTGCACCCAGTCCGGAATCGCTTCAATTGTCCGGCTCAGCTTCTCCGGCTCGTCAATAAACATCACTTTTGGAATTACCATATCCCGCGGCAGCTCTTCCAATGTCCGGTAATGCACCGGCATCTGTGTCAAATAAGATTCCACAACTGTATAAGGACTGAGATCCCGGTTCGGTGTATACAAATGTTCCGGATCAAAAAAATGCATCGGCGTTTTCAGTTCGAGGCTGAGCCCGTACAGACGCACCAAATCCCCGTAACCAATCGACCGTTCCGCTACAACCCCGTTCGTATGCGTATTTTGTACAAGCGCACCGTTATAGGCAATGACATAATCATCCTCTTCGTTCAGCGATAAATCTTCAAGAAAACGGCGGACGCCCCCGATCGGCCGCCCTGTGCACAGGACGATTTTGACGCCTTTCTTTTTCGCTTTATGTAAAGCTTCCCGGACTTCCGGAGTGACTTCATGCTGGTCGTTTAAAAGCGTTCCGTCCATATCAATGGCAATCAATTTATACATATTTTTCTGCTCCTTGGTGATGAAAGAATTTCATACGGTTTTATCATAATATATTCAGCCGGATAAATCCATTTATGTAAAATCATTTACAAATCATGCATCACCCAAACTTATTTTTTTAATAAATGCCGGATGGAAAAAACGGGATGGTACAAAAGCATCCACGGGCCGGAAAAACGCATGACCGCCCTGATTTTTTCACGGTAGTCTTTCCGGTAGCAATGGACCTTGCAGTTGGAACACGCGCTTTTTTCCTCGCCAAACCGGCAGTAGGAAAGCCTTTTTAAGCAGTAGTTTTGTAAATCGAGGCATTCTTCACAAAGCGTCTTGCGGTGGTGTTTTTTCCGGCAATAAATGGCAATCATTTGTGACACGGTTTCCTTTTCTTTTTGGATGACCGGCCCGTTGTTTAACTCCCTTTTTGGCATGGCGATCGACCTCCTGTTTTCACCATACCACAGCCACGGAAAAGCAATTTTAACGATTTTTCTACAATGCACACAAAAATGCCGTAAAGAACAAAAGCCTTTACGGCATTTCTATGTCCCTTTTAACAAACGGTAAAAAATGGGAGCCACCTTCTTTAAAAAAGATTATTCCCGGTTCCCTGATTTCATTTTTACCCGCATCACCCAGTCATCGAGGCCGATTGTCTGGGCCGGCGGGACTTCCATGCTTTCGACTTGATCCATATTGGCAACGGAGACAGAGGAGTAAAGATTTTCTGTTTTGGCATCTGTCAATTGAAAGGAAAATTCCATGAGCGGAGTTCCGGCGGTAATGTGATCGCCTTCTTTGACCATGATCACAAATTCTTCACTTTCCATAGCGGCTTCTTCTGTATTGAGGCGAATTGTAATTTCAAGCCCCTGGTCTGTCAATATACTGATGGCGTTGTCTTCCGGAGAAATATGCGTAATTCTTCCTGCTGCGGGCGAATGCACCCTTCCTTCAAGCGGTTGAATGGCAATGCCCTTACCCGGCTGACCCGTATCTTTACACGGAATCATATTGCCGGCTATCGGAGAGATAAGTGTAATCACTTTTGAATTCTTTCTTTTCAGCCAGTTGAACATCTCACAACACCTCCTTTAGTCAGTAAAATCTGTATTTTTCACTTCTATTATACACCTATTTTCGAACACTGTCTTGTTCGGCGTCAGGAAACTTTACATCTTTTTGGAAAAACTTCTTATTCTATTATATGTTCGGACAAGCGAAAAGGGCCCGCGCCGGACCCTTTTCGAAAAATTTTTACCGGTCCATGCCGCTGTGATGCAAGTGCTGCGGCTGGTTGTTCCGGTTGAATGTTGATTTTTTTCTGCGCGCAAAGTAACGCTCCTTCCGCGCATGGAAGCTTTGCTCAATTTCTTCAAGCGACCGCCCCTTCGTTTCCGGGACGAATTTTTTTACAAACAGGATGGAGAAGATGCCAAGCCCGGTAAAAATGAAGAATGTTGCCGACAGTCCGATTGCATGGAACAATACCGGGAACAACAGGCCGACAAGGAAATTCGTTATAAACAGGCAGAAAACCGAGATCCCCATCGCAAGCCCCCGTAAATGGATCGGATAAATTTCCGACTGCATGAGCCATGTCACAGGAGATACGCCGCCCTGCTGGAAAGCGAGAAACATGACGGTCAAGCCCAAAACGAGAAATGGCAATGCCGCACTGTTTTTTAACGTGATCGAAAAAATCCCGATCAAAAGGAGCGCAGTGCTTGTCCCTGCAAGCCCGGTAATCAGCATTTTTCTTCTGCCGGCCCTGTCCAAAAGTGCAATGCCTGTAAGGGTGGCGAGAACGGAAATCAAACCGTTGGCAATATTTCCGATCAGTGCTGCGCCTGTCGAAAATCCGGATTTCTTTAAAATTTCCGTCCCATAATACATAATGGAGTTCACGCCGGTCAGCTGCTGGATCATCGCGATGCCGACACCGATGACAATGATACGGCGGACAAATGGAAGTTTTAAATCTTTCAAGGTTGCCTTTTTCATTTTGGCATCTTTTTCGACCGTTTGGCGGATCTCATCCAACTCCATTTGCGCCCGTTTTTCCTTGCGTATTTTCCGCAAAACATCAAGCGCGATCGCAAATTTGCCTTTTGCGGCGAGCCAGCGCGGGCTTTCCGGCACAATCAGCATCCCGAGCCATAAAATGACAGCCGGCAATGTTGCGATTGCCAACATATATCTCCAAATGTTTCCGGCTTCCCCGAACGTATTGGCCAGTATCGCGTTAAACGTATAGGCAAATAGTTGGCCGGAGACAATCATCAGTTGATTTTGTGTAACGATCCGCCCGCGGTGTTCGGCAGGCGACAATTCTGCCAAAAAAGCCGGGACTGTGACAGCTGTCGCGCCAACTGCAAGGCCCAAGATCATCCGGAAGGTAACCATGGCGGCCACATTCGGCGCCATCGAACAGCCAAGCGTGGCGATGACGAAAATAAAAGCGACGCTTAAGATCGTTTTCCGGCGCCCTTTCCGGTCAGAAAGTCTCCCCCCGAACACGGCACCGAATGCTGCCCCTAAAAGCAAAGTACTTGTGACAAGCCCTTGTGTAAACGGCGTTAAATCAAGTTGATCGGCCCTTGACATGAATGGCAGTGCCCCGTTGACAACGCCAGTATCATAGCCGTATAGTAAACCGCCAAACGTAGAGATAATTGTAATCAGACGTAGAAAAGTTTTTTTGGAAAATGATTTTTTTCTTGTTCCCGCTTCTTCGGTACGGACTGAAACACGCCTGCCCTCGTCTCCATCATCTTTTCCTCTCATTACGCTCATTCCTTTCCTATCTTGTGATCTTCATATATTGTTAAAATACTTTTTCAGCATATAATTGCTGTACCCTATACCTACCCTGTTTGTTCGTTTTTTTAAACGTAAAAAAACCCGCTCCGCTTTGGATAAAATCCAAAATACGGGCGAGCTCGCTGTTACGCCGTTTTGTTTGCTTTTTTGATCTGTTTACTGCGGAGCTGGCCGCATGCAGCATCGATGTCTGTGCCGTGTTCCTGGCGCACAACGCAGTTGATGCCATTTTTTTTGAGCGTATCGTAAAATGTCATAATCGATTCTTTTTCGCTTCTTTGATAACCGTGCTCATTAACAGGGTTGTACGGAATGAGATTGACATAGGCAAGATGACGCTTGTCCTGCAGCAGTTTTGCAAGCTGCAGCGCTTCTTCCTTATGGTCGTTGACATCTTTCAGCAAAATATATTCGAACGTGATTCTGCGATTTGTTTTTTCTAAATAATAATCGATGGCAGGCATCAGTTTTTCAAGTGGGTACGCGCGGTTAATTTTCATGATGCGCGACCGCAGTTCATTATTCGGCGCATGCAGGGAAATGGCCAAATTCACCTGTAGGTCAAGATCAGCGAACGCATAAATTTTCGGTGCAAGGCCGCTTGTGGAAACGGTGATATGGCGCGCACCGATCGCCAGTCCCTTTGGCGCATTGATAATTTTAAGGAAGTTCACCACATTCTCAAAGTTATCGAACGGTTCTCCGATCCCCATGACAACAACATGGCTGACCCGTTCGCCCTTTCCGGCTTCATCAAAATGTTTTTGAACGTACATAATCTGCTCGACAATTTCCCCGCTTTCAAGATCGCGGTTTTTGCGGAGCAGGCCGCTCGCACAGAAGGAACAGCCGATATTGCAGCCAACCTGGGTCGTCACGCAAACCGACAAACCATAATGCTGGCGCATCAAAACCGTTTCAATTAAGTTGCCGTCCTTCAGCTGGAACAAAAATTTTACCGTGCCGTCCTTTGATTCCTGTTTCACCACTTGTTTTAACGTGTGAATATGGAAATGTTCTTCGAGTAACGCAAGGCAGTCTTTATTGACATTCGTCATCTCTGCAAAGCTTTTCACTCTTTTTTGGTACAACCATTCCCACACTTGTTGGGCGCGGAATTTTTTCTGTCCGTGTTCAAGCATCCAGCCGGTCAATTGATCTATCGTCAATCCAAAAATGGATTTCTTTTCCATTCTACCCCTCTTTTCTGGCGTTTTTCGCATAATTCCTATTGTAATCGAATTTGCCGCCGATTTCCACAGGCAGATGTTGCAAAATGGGCCGCAGCGAAAGCAGGAATTCTGGCGGCAGGGAACGAATATAGTTTAGATAACTACATTTTTTCAGGGAGAGACAGACATGGGCACAAAAACATTATTCCTGCCATACCGATGGACCGTTGTCATTCACGAATCATACCATTTGTACACAAATCAGGAAGACCAGTATGCCTTTGCCGTGCTGGATGGCGAACTGGATACGGTGGTTGCTTTCTCTGTTCGTGATGCATCCGTTCAGGTGTCAAACTGCGGATACGATGTGAATTTGGACATCAACGTGGAGACGCGCTTAATCACAATCGGGCACGAACCGGAAAGAGAATAGCTTTTTTAGGGTGCTTTTAAAAATTTGAAAGCGCTAATGTATGAAAAAGGGGCAGCCCGCTATATTGTTAGCAGCATGCAAAGTGTTTCGGTTTCGCCCGTTTTCCGGCTATTCTCACCAAGAAGCCGCATGGCGAGAAAAACTTGCATGGAAACGCCCGGCCTATCGAGCGGGCAAAAATCCCCACGCATCCAGACAAACGAGCGTAAAAATGCCGCAGGAGTGTTGGATTTTCCCATCCGTCCATAAAAATTCAAAGAATCCGCACGCCATCAACGGGCCGTGCGGATTTTACCAAAGCTCTTTTTTTCTGTTTTGCTCTTCTTCCAAAAAGTGGATAAAATGGAGGAAAATATTCGTCGGTTCTTTTTCAATTAGTGCCGCATAGCGTTTTTTCACCGAGTCCGGGACAATACTGCTTTTTTCAATCCGTTTTTTCATATAGGAAAAACTGAGTTTCGTAATTTCTTTTCTCAAAACGCGCGCTTCCTGCGACAGCGCCATGCCGAACGCCCCAGCAACCGCACAGAAAAGGAGGAGCGGAATCGAGCGGTCCTCCGCCGGCATCACGAGAAGCAACAAAAACAAATTGAGCGCTGCCACAAAGATCAGCGGTTTGGACCAAAATGCATACTGGTTGGCTTTTTTCAGTTTCGGGGCGATCATTTCCCCTAATTTCTCCATTTCAAACCGGACAAATCCCGGCATTTCGTTCAAATTAATGATCAAATGGATCCCTTCCCATCCGTTTCATTTAAGGCCGCTTTTAAAAAATCTTCAGGGATTCGAAGCTTTTCAGTATCTACAATCAGTTGGTGCACGCTGTTTTCACTGTTTCGTTTTTTGACTTCCTTCATTTCTTTTTGGATATTCTCCATTTTTACATCGAGTTGTGCTGCCTGCAGTGCTGCTTCTTTCAGTTCTTCCTTCAAATGTTGCGGCACATCCTCATCGTATTTATAGTATATTTTATGCTCCAGGCTTGCCCAAAAGTCCATGGCGATTGTCCGGATCTGAATCTCAACATACACTTCTTCCGACCTGTCCGACATGAAAACCGGAATTTTGATGATCATATGGAGGCTTTGGTAGCCGTTCGGTTTCGGATTTTGAATGTAATCCTTGCACTCAATTAACTTTACATCTTTTTGTTGCTGGATCATTTTGCTGATCTCATATATGTCTGAAATAAACGAACATGTAATCCGAATGCCGGCAATATCGCGGATGTTTTCACGAATCGAATCAAGCGATAATGCACAACCCTTCCGATATGCTTTGTTCAAAATGCTTTCCGGTGACTTTAGGCGCGATTTTACATGCTCAATCGGATTGTAGTCATGGACGTACTGGAATTCTTCTTTTAAAATATCAATTTTTGTCATCACTTCATGGAGCGCGAATTTATACGACATCATAAACCGCGTCAGCTCTGTTTTGACTTCTTTCATCTGCTCAAAATCTATCGGGATGGCAACTTCCATTTTTGTCTCTCCTTCAAATTTGCAATGCAAATCCGTTATCCCCATCTTAAATGCAGGAGGGGGTTTTGTCAAAGAATCGCATTGCCCGCCTTATGTATATCAGGAGGGATCATGGCGGTTTTATTCGCTGTTTACCCGCTATCCAAAAAGATGAATCAAAAAACGATAAATTTTCCTTAAAATGCGTTTGTTTTTTTGCAATATTTGTAATATCATAATCTTGTAAAAGGCACCATAATGACAGATCGGTTACATCTATATCATCAACTAATAAAAAGGAAGCGTTAAAATGACAAATGCAAATGTATACTCTTCTCTACCGGGGCCGCTTTCGAAAGAACTGCTGGAAAGAAGGGAAAAAGCTGTTCCCCGCGGTGTCAGCAACGGCATTCCGGCTTTTGCAAAAGAAGCAAAAGGCGCGCTTGTTACAGATGTGGACGGCAATACGTATATTGATTTTGCCGGCGCAATCGGCACGCTGAATGTCGGGCATAACCACCCGAAAGTTGTCGCAGCTGTCAAAGAGCAGCTTGAACGTTTTATCCATACCGGCTTTAACGTCATGATGTATGAACCTTATATTGAACTGGCTGAAAAATTGGCAGCGCTCGCTCCGGGGAATGCGGAGAAAAAGGTCATCCTTTTAAACAGCGGGGCAGAAGCCGTCGAAAATGCCGTTAAAATTGCCCGCAAATATACGAAGCGGCCGGCCATTATCAGCTTTACCCGCGGCTTTCACGGCAGAACGTTAATGACGATGTCAATGACAAGCAAAGTAAAACCGTATAAATACGAATTCGGCCCGTTCGCTTCTGAAGTTTATAAGGCACCTTACCCTTATGCTTACCGGAAACCCGGCAATTTGACCGATGAAGAATATGAAGACTATATGATCCAAGAGTTCCGGAATTTCTTTCAAAACGATGTTGCCGCTGAAACGGTTGCTGCTGTGGTCATGGAACCAGTACAGGGAGAAGGCGGGTTCATTGTGCCAGGCAAGAAATTTGTAAAAGCGGTTTATGACTTCTGCCGGGAAAATGGCATTTTGTTCGTATCGGACGAAATTCAGGCAGGATTCAGCCGGACCGGGCGCTATTTTGCCATTGAGCATTTCGATGTTGTGCCGGATTTGATTACCATCTCGAAATCCCTCGCAGCAGGCGTCCCGTTAAGCGGGGTAATTGGGCGGAGCGACATAATGGATGCGGCAAATCCGGGTGAACTTGGCGGGACTTATGCCGGAAGCCCGCTTGGATGCGCAGCCGCCCTTGCCGTACTGGACATCATTGAATCTGAAAAATTAAACGAACGGGCGGAAAAAATCGGGAGACATGTGCTTGATACGTTCCGCAGCTGGCAGAAGGAGTTTACCTTTATCGGGGATGTGCGCGGACTTGGCGCCATGTGTGCATTTGAAGTCGTAAAAGACAAAACGACAAAAGAACCGGATAAAGCATTGACAAAGCGGATTGTGAAAGAAGCCAACAAGCGGGGGCTGCTTCTTTTGGATGCCGGGATTTTCGGCAATGTCATCCGCATTCTAATGCCCATTGTCATTACAGACGACCAGCTGCAAGAAGGCCTGGATATTTTAAAACAGTCCATTGCCGCTGCCGCAAACGTAAAGGAAGAAATATCTTTATTATGATATTAAAGGCCGTGCCCGTGGAAAGCGAAGTATTTTGACGGAGCGCTTCGTTGCTTTCTTATGAATAAATAAAAATCCGAATCATTCAGATAGAATGTCTGAATGAGTTCGGATTTTTCTATGAGTAAAATACTTCTGTCCCAGCCTCCTCTTATTAATCCTCCGGCGGGGCCATGAATTCAGGGCCAACGGGGTCTTTTACATTTTTATTTATGATATCATCGATTGTTTTCAAGTCTTCTTGTGTTAGTTTCCAACTGAAAACTTCCTTGACAGGGTTTAATTGATCGGGGCGGCGCGCACCCCATAAAGCGATGCTTGAACCCGGTTGATCAAGAAGCCAGCGAACAGCTAAATGAATAACTTGTTTGCCGTAAGCTTCTTGGACCCATTGATTTAATTCGTTAACGGCCGATAAATATTGTGGCAGGCGGTCCGGTTGAAATTTTGGATCTGTTTTGCGCAAATCATCGCCTTCGAATTTTCTGTCCGGTGTCATCTTACCGCTCAAAAGTCCCCGGCACAGGCTTCCATAAAATAAAGAAGTCATGCCTTTATCCACAGCATATGGCAAAACATCTTTTTCAATGTTTCGTTCAAACAAATTATAAGGGGGCTGTACCGTGTGCAGAGGTGCCACAGTACGGAATGCCTCCATTTGTTCCGGAGAAAAGTTGCTGACGCCTATGGCGCGAATCTTCCCGGAATCATAAAGTGTCTTCATGGCCTCTGCGGTTTCTTCAATCGGTACTTTCGGATCCGGCCAATGCACCTGATAAATATCTATGTAATCGGTTTGAAGCCTTTTTAATGAATCATCAATTTCTGCTAAAATCCGTTCTTTTGATCCATTTCTGAAAACTTCACCATTTTTCCATTCCAATGCAACTTTTGTCGAAATCACCACTTTGTCACGTTGTCCGACTTCAGCAAGGGCTTTGCCGACTATTTCTTCAGACCGGCCAAAACCGTATGCGGGAGCCGTATCAATCACGTTAATCCCTAAATCGATCGCAGCTTGAATCGTTTTGATGGATTCCCTTTCATCGGTTCCACCCCACATCCAGCCGCCAATGGCCCATGTTCCGAGGGCAACCCTTGATGCTTCTTGAATATCGGTATTTTTTATTTTCGTATATTCCACTTCATTTTCCTCCTTCTGAATAGAATAGAAAATGCTTGGTGCAAAACTATTTTATTCTTATTCATTTATGAGTGTAAAGTAATGTGCATTGCTAATCTTTTTAAGCTTACATGAACTCTGAAAATAAAAAGCCCCGAGAATGTTCGGGTCTTCTTGTAATAAAAAATGTATGTGTAAAATTTTACTCGACGGGGCATATGAGTGGAAAAAAATGGGAAGACGCTCTATCATCTAATTGTACACTTCAAGATGAACATCTAGAGAGAGAGGTCTTCCCATGGATATTATATCAATAATTGCTGGATTATTAAAGGATACAAAGAGTCTTATCGAATTTGAAGAACAGCTTAAACTTCTGATGCAGAAGGCTTTTACACAATGGGTTGGGGAAATATTTGAAGAGTTAGATAAAATAATTAAACAGGAGAAGTTAGAGGAGGGCTGGGTGTACTGCCGGAGTGATAACAGAAACATTCAGTTTCTATTTGGAAGTGTGACCTTTAAACGCTCATTAATGCATGACAAGAGAGGAAATTCCCATTATCCTCTGGATGAATGGTTAGGGCTGGTACCACACCAACGATACAGCCCGTTAGTGGAATTAAAGGTGGCAGAGTTGGCAAGTGAGAACACCTATCGGGAAGTAGCTGATATTTTAAAAGAGTGGACAGCAGTGAGTCTTAGTCACACAACTGTAGGGAACATGGTAAAACACGTAGGGAAAACTCAGGCGGAAGCCGATAAGGCACTTGTAGAAGAGCTAGAAATAGCTGTTTCCCTGCCTGAGGGGAAGAAGGTAGACTACCTGTTTTCTGAAGCAGATGGTGTATTCGTTCGGGGACTAAAAAAGAAACAGAGTATGGAAGTCCACCACGCCATTCTCTATGAGGGATGGCAAACCAATGGTAAAAGGGTCTCCCTGCGTCAGCCCACAGTCATCATGACAACGGAAGCCATCCAGACATTTTGGGATGAAGTCCAAGCCACAGCTGCCAACACCTACTCCCTCGAAAAAACGCATGTCATTACAAACAGTGATGGAGGTGCGGGATACACAGCTGAACGGTTTCAAACAGCTTTCTCACAGTCGGAATTTCCGGTGCTCAACCAGCTGGATACCTACCACGTTGCACAAGCCATCATAAGGACATTTGGGGGCGGAAAGAGCGAGATCAAGGAGCAAATTAGAAAAGCGATTAGAACGCATGACCTGGACCAATTCACGTTATATTTGGATACGCACGAAAGCACCTTGACGGATAAAAAGGCTCTCAAGAAAATCAAGGAATTCCGTTCGTATATCTTGAAAAACTGGGACCGCATTTTTGACTGGAGAGACAGGGTGAAAAACGTGCCGGAAGGTGCGAGAGGCCTAGGAGCGATGGAATCGAATCAAAGGCATATCTCCTTCAGGATGAAAAAAAGGGGCATGCATTGGAGTGAACTTGGCGCAGAAGCCATGGTGAAAATCAAACAAGGCATACTCAATGGGACATTGAGAGAAGCCTATCTGAAACACCGTTCAAGAAGCGAGAGAAAGCAACGGAACTTGAAACAATCCATCAGGATGTCTCAACTACTCAAGCAGCCTGTACGCCCGTCAGTGGGCGTAAAGCACGGATCAGTTGCCCTGCATTCAAGCAGTTCATCGGCAATGGGACATTTAAGCAAAATATTAGAGCTTTCGTTTTAAGCCTGGCTCAGTGGGGACTGATCGTTGAGGCGCGCGAAATTTACGAGACTCCTGCGGGAAAAGCGAGCCAGGAGAGACCCCGCAGCGAGGTACGAGCGAGGAGGCTCGCCGGCCGCCCGCGGAAAGCGAGTGAATTTCGCGCGCCTCAACATCCCCGTTATCCATCTTTATACGGAAATATTACATCTTTTCCGAAAATTACACCGAGCAAGTAAAGCACGGTAGCCGAAAGTGTACAAAAAGAGTGTCTTGGAATACCCGATATTTAAACCTTGTCGAGAAAAACTTGACACATACTAAAAAATTAATGCTTTGACTGGTATCATAAAAAAAGTTAATCTTAAAATTCCTTCTCATTTTTCGTGAATCTCTAACATGCATACAGCACCGGCGTCCTCTCGAATATAATAAAAAGGAGAACCGATTGAGTGAATCTCTAACATGCATACAGCACCGGCCCCGTTTTTCCTAAGGGCCTTTCGAACGCCATACAGCGCGGGCGGGCAAAAAAGGCTTTAAAATGGCCATGCAGGGCGCCCGTGCGTTTTGCGTGAAAACCTGATGAAGGATGCCACACGTTTCATTTTGGCGAGGCCCTTAATCCTATGTTTTTCCACAAAAAAGTAATGCCCGGACCGTTCATACTGGCCCGGGCTATTTTTTATTTTACCTTTAACGGTTCCAGCTGTTTTAAAATCTCTTCCAGTTCTGCATCTGCCTGGATCAGCGCGGCAGCCGTATAAGCACTTTCGACAAAGGCGGTGTCCATTAGGCGGATGTACTTATCCGACATCTCCATTGCCATTTCCAAATTCATTTTGGCGCTGCCAAGGTCATAAAAAGCAAACAGATCATCCGCTTCATTTTCGGCTATGGCGGCATTCATTTTGTCAAAACTGGTGCCAACCCCGCCGTCATCGGTGCCACCCGCATACGTAATGGAAACGTCTTTGGCCGCTTCCTTTAACAATGTGGCAAGGCCGGCCGCGATTTCAGGAATATGGGAAACAATGACAATGCCTACTGGTTTTTTACTCATCCAGAATCCCGCCTTCCAACAAAGCTTCAAACAAATAGCCGCTTGAAACCGCCCCAGGATCAAGATGGCCGATGGAACGCTCGCCAAGATAAGATGCGCGCCCTTTTGTCGCTTTCATCTCTTTTGTCGCCTCCACGGCAGATTGAATGGTTTCTTTTGTCAGCGATCCGGACGCGAGTGCTTCACAGGCTGGCATCCAGACATCGACCATCGTTTTCTCACCTTTTTCCGCTTTCCCGCGTTTTTGGATGCCTTCAAGCCCGGCTTTTACAATTGCCGCAACATCTTGTTCATTTTCCCCTGCCTGTTTTGCCATCGCAATCAGCGCCGATCCATACAGCGGCCCCGAGGCACCCCCGACTTTTCCAAGCAACGCCATCGCCGCTGTTTTCAGGACGTCCTGGACCGTAGCAAAACCGCCAGCTGCTAGTTTTTCTTCCATAGCCGCCACACCGCGCGCCATGTTCGAACCGTGGTCGCCATCACCGATCGCACTGTCCAGTTCGCTCAAATAGGCTTTGTTTTCATTGATTTTTTCTGCAAAACGATGCAGCCAGTCTGTTGCTGTTTCTGCTGTTAACATGTTTCCTCCTCCTTTACACCCATGCCGGGACGGACACCGGCCGTTTTAAAAATTTAAGCCACGCCTCATCTTCCAGTTTTACAAGCGTGAGGGAAAGGCCGGCCATATCAATGGACGTCATCAAATTGCCCACTTTTCTAAACGGAACGGTAAGGCCTTCCCGGTCAAGCAGGGCATGCACATCCTTGGTAAAAATATACTGTTCCATAAGCGGCGTAGCCCCAAGCCCGTTGACAAGGAGCGCAAACTGGTCCCCTTCTTTCCAGTTGAACGCATTTTTCAGCCGGGTAACGAGTTCTTCCGCGATCGCTTTTGACGACTTGATTTTTTCCCGCCGGTAACCCGGTTCCCCGTGAATGCCGACACCGTATTCCATTTCATCTTCTTGAAGGACAAAACCCGGCTTTCCGACTTCTGGAACCGTTGCCGGCGAAATCGCGACGCCGATTGTCTTCACATTGGGTACAAGCCGTTCAGCCAACGCCTTGATTTCCTGAAGCGTCTGCCCTTCTGCTGCTGCCGCGCCCAGAATTTTATGGACAAGGACGGTGCCGGCAACACCGCGCTTTCCTGCTGTATACGTGCTATCTTCTACCGCGATGTCATCGTCAACCACGATCTTATCCACCTGAATATCTTCCATTTCAGCTAATTCCTGGGCCATGTCAAAATTCATGACATCCCCTGTATAATTTTTCACAATCATGAACACACCGGCTCCCTGGTCGGCTTTTTTAATCGCTTCAAAAATCTGGTCCGGCGTCGGCGAGGTAAACACTTCACCGCAAACCGCCGCAGACAGCATCCCTTCCCCGACAAAACCGGCGTGGCTCGGTTCATGCCCGCTGCCGCCGCCGCTAATGAGCGCTACTTTTCCTTCATCCCGGAAAGTACGATAAATGACGCCTGTCCCTTCCAATCGTTCTACTGTTCCTTCATGGGCGTACACAAATCCATCCAGCATCTCATCGACAACTTTTCCAGGGTCGTTTATAATTTTCTTCATGGCGTATCCCTCCGCATCCTTATGTTCTTTTTTTGCCCGGCACAACACCTTCTAAAACACCACTTTTATTATACCGCTTCCATCGTGAAAAAAAATCATTTTTCATGCCATGCCAGCAATCACGGATGTCAATTGTTTCAATCATATCTGAGATTGTTTTCGATCACTTTTTTATATAGGGCTTGTTGAACGAATCCAATGCTGAGTTTGTACCCAATTTGTCAGTAAGCTCTAGAAGAAGCCATTTTTGAAAATGCGTGATTCTGTCTTTTCTATACGTTGATTCAGCTTTTCCCTGGATTTTTTATAAAACCCTTGTATTAAATTTTTGCCAAAGCTGTCAGCATCCTTGCCAAATTTAGGAATTTTGCTTATTTAGCAAGCCCCCATGTTAAGGAAGCGCGGAAAAATGACGGCCTTCCTTCACATAGAGCTCGTCTACGTTAAGGAAGTGTGCAAAAACGTGGCCCTTCCTTCACATAGAGGGCATCTACGTTAAGAAAGCGTGCAAAAACGAAGCCCTTTCTTTACATAGAGCCCTTCTATGTTAAGGAAGCATGCAAAAATGACGGCCTTCCTTCACATAAAGTTCGTCTACGTTAAGGAAGCGCGGAAAAACGAAGGCCTTTCTTCACATAGAGCCCGTCTACGTTAAGGAAGCGTGCAAAAATGACGGCCTTCCTTCACATAAAGTTCGTCTACGGATTAAGTCCGTATAATTGTGTAAAAAGAAGGAGTCATTTTATCAACTCTTGGCAACACTGTTTTCAACGACAATAAACAATGAAAAGAGGAGATAAAATGACTCACTTACAGTTTAACCTAAATTTGGATGTTTTAAAAGAAGCCATCATGACTTCAGATCTTGACGCGGTAATTAAATCAGCGGTTGTCCTCGTGTTAAACGAGTTTATGGAAAAGGAAAGGGATGACTATTTAAAAACGAGCCCTTATGAACGCGCTGTTGAACGCCGGGATTACCGGAACGGTTACTATGAACGCGAGCTGTTGATGAGCATCGGCAATGTTACATTAAAAGTTCCCCGGACACGTAATGGCGAATTCTCAACTACCTTATTTGAAAAGTATGCCAGATGTGACCAAGCTTTCGTCCTTTCTATGTTGGAGATGGTCATCAATGGCGTCTCTACCCGTAAGGTCACAAATGTCGTAGAACAGCTTTGCGGTAAGAATGTATCCAAGTCGTTTGTCTCTTCCCTTACGCAAAAACTGGATCCCATTGTGAATGCTTGGGCCGAGAGACCGTTGAATACAACCTACTACCCTTATGTGTTTGTGGACGCCATGTATATAAAAGTACGGGAGCACCATAAGGTCATATCAAAGGCTGTTTATATTGCGACTGCCATTACAGAGAAGAATACACGTGAAATACTGGGTTTAAGCGTTGACCATGCAGAAAGTTTGGAGAGTTGGAGTTCATTTTTTAAACAACTTAAATCACGTGGACTCCAATCACCAAAACTCGTTATTTCCGATGCTCACATGGGCCTTCAGAAAGCAATACAACGGGAATTCATTGGCACTGCTTGGCAAAGGTGCAATGTTCATTTTAAACGCAATATCATTGAAAAACTGCCCAAAAAAGATACTGCAGAAATCCGGGTGATGATTAAGCGCGTGTTTGAGGCCGTTACGATTGAGGACATACGCAAGTTTAAAGATGAATTAATAAACAAATTTGGTACAGAAGCAAGATTTGAAAAAGCCCTGGCCATTTTAGATGAAGGTTTTGAAGATACTATCCAATACA
Organism: Weizmannia sp. FSL K6-3076; assembly: GCF_038007245.1. Classification (NCBI taxonomy): domain Bacteria; kingdom Bacillati; phylum Bacillota; class Bacilli; order Caryophanales; family Bacillaceae; genus Heyndrickxia; species Weizmannia sp. FSL K6-3076. The sequence goes on from NZ_JBBOWU010000001.1 coordinate 2,854,111, forward strand.
TGAACTTTCCTGAGAATATCCGTATGCACATACGGAGTACTAATTCCCTCGAGCGGCTTAACCAAGAGGTTCGTAGAAGGGAAAGGGTCATTCGCATTTTTCCTAATACCCAATCTGCTTTTCGTTTGGTTGGTGCCGTTTTAATGCAGTATCAAGATACAGAATACTCGAAGAGGAAGTCACTTATGGGAAAGAATAGTTAGCAGCATTTTCAGCTTAACTTCCATCATGGATGATTTCATCTCCGGGAAGGGATGTCAAATTGAAAGGCATTTGACATCCCTTCCCGGAGATGAAGAAAAAAATCCATGGAAGTTAAGCCGAAAAAATGAAAGGGTGGTTGAAAACATTTGCCCATAAATTTACACAATAACCTGGACTTGACTCGTCTACGTTAAGGAAGCGCGGAAAAACGAAGGCCTTTCTTCACATAGAGCCCGTCTACGTTAAGGAAGCGTGCAAAAATGACGGCCTTCCTTCACATAGAGCCCTTCTATGTTAAGGAAGCATGCAAAAACGAAGCCCTTTCTTTACATAGAGCCCGTCTACGTTAAGGAAGCGCGAAAAAATGAAGGCCTTCCTTCACATAGAGGGCGTCATGTTAGGGCTTGCTGAACCCCCGATTCCGATTCTGAGTTTGTCAGCAAGCTCTGTCTAAAAATATAGAAGAAGCCATCTTCGAAAATGCGATTCTGTCTTCTCTATTCATTGAATCAGCTTTCAAGTGCAAGCTTTTCCCTGGATTTTTTATAAAACCCTTTGTATTAAATTTTTGCCAAAGCTGTCAGCATTCCTACCAAATCTAGGAATTTTGCTTATTTAGCAAGCCCTATATATAAGCTGAACTAAACATTATTACTTCTTTATGTGTTGCCAAAAGCAATGTCTATCCTGATCGTAATTGATTTTGGCACGAAAAACTTAAGTTCATTTTATATGCTTTTTAGTACTTTTATGCATATGTGCACACACGCGGTAAAGTATTAAAAATTTTTGTTGACTATAATCTGAATGTTTTATATAATCATACGCAAACAGACAAGCATCGGCGCTTATCCGGCAGCGTCAGCAGCGAGGTCAAAACAAAATGGGGGCTTCCAATAATGAAAGATTTCTTTAGCAAACTGTTAAACGGAATGAGCATAGGCATTGTCGTTTCTCTGATCCCAAACGCCTTACTCGGGGAGATATTGAAACTGATTATCCCGCATGCGCCTTATTTGCAGCATGTTGTGGATGCAACCGTTATCATCATGAGCATGCTCCCTGTATTGATTGGCGTTATGGTCGGCATTACCTTTCAATTGACACCGATCCAAATTGCAAGTGTCGGCATTGCCGCAATGGTTGGGAGCGGCGCGATCCAGAAAACGGCTGCCGGCGCATTTGCTTTAAACGGGATCGGGATTGTCATCAATACAGGGATTACAGCGGCATTGGCGGTTTTATTCGTCAAGTGGGTCGGAACAAGGTTAAAGGCTTATTCCATCCTCCTGGTCCCGACATTGAGTATTTTAATACCGGGCATGATCGGACTTGCAATTTTGCCATTTATTAAAGCGGCTACCGGGCTGGTCGGCGTCGGGGTGGCACATGTGACAAGCATGCAGCCTGTCGTAATGGGCGCCATTATTGCCGTCATTTTTTGCCTGATTATTTTATCGCCGATTTCAACAGTCGGCGTAGCAACCGTTATTATGCTTTCAGGTGTCAGTTCAGGGGCGGCAAATCTTGGCATTTGTGCCGCCGGGGTCGGGCTTGCCATCGCCAGCTATAAAGCCAACTCGCTCGGTACCGCCCTTGCCCATGTACTTGGCTCGCCGAAAATTCAGATGCGAAACTTCTTTATGAAACCGAAAATTGCTTTCCCGATGCTCATCACTGCTGCCGTTCTCGGTGCGCTTGCCGGCGTCTTTCATATTCAGGGCACGCCTTACAGTGCAGGATTCGGGTTGTCGGGCTTAGTCGGCCCGCTCAATTTCATGCATCTTGCTGAAGGCGGCTGGACTGCGAAAAATATTGCCATTATGCTGAGCACTTTCTTTGTGCTGCCGTTTATCTTAAATGTCGGATTCATTTATGTTTTTTCAAAAAAATTAAAGATGATCAAATCAGAAGACTATCAGCTTAATTTCGAATAGCAAAAAACACTGCAGCCCTCCGGATCAGGGTTGCAGTGTTTTTCTTTTCATCGGACGGAAATTCCGGAACTTCGGAAGGATCGGCCGGCGCGATATAGCAGCATGAGAGAGTTACGTTTGTGCAAAATGAAATCGAACGCCTTCACTAGCTTCTGCTCCCGGCATCATAAAGGCGGATATATAAATAATGGAGAAGGGTAAAATGTTCTTCCGCCCCTCGCATGAACATACTCGAAGTTCAATTTGGGTATACCGAAGCGAAAATAGGTTAATTTAGCCTTAATCAAAATATTTTTTGGCAGATCATCGTGGCCATGCTGGACAACAAGCACCTTTCATGCCGGCCGTTTTTTTCTGTGCTATATTTGAACATACAGTGGACTCACCAAAGACAGGAGTGTAAAGGAATGAATACCATCATTGAAACGATTCTCAATCACCGGTCGATCCGCCATTATGAAGACCGGCCGCTATCCGATGAACAAATCCGCCTGATTGTGGAATCCGCGCAGGCAGCCGCCACTTCTCATTTCGTCCAGGCCTATACGATTCTTGGCATTCAGGATCCCGGGCGGAAGCAAAGATTAGCAGAACTGACCGGGAACCGACATGTCGGAACATGCGGCCATCTGCTCATTTTCTGTGCCGATCTCCATAAACATGAACTTGCGGCACAAATGGAAGGCGTAGAGGCGCAAGATACACTTGAGACAACGGAAAAATTTATGGTCGCGCTCATCGACACGGCACTGGCTGCGCAAAATGCCGCGCTCGCTGCGGAATCGATGGGGCTTGGCATTTGTTATGTCGGTGGCTTGCGCAACAGGCTGCCAGAAGTGGCCGAACTTTTGAAAATCCCGCAATATGTCCTTCCGCTATTTGCAATGACAATCGGCTATCCGGCCGATCCGTCTGCGAAAAAACCACGCATGGCGGCTGAGCATGTTTATTTCGAAGATGAATATCCGGCTGATGAACGTCTTTTGCGCGATCTGAAGGAATACAATGAAACGGTTTCGCAATATTATACAAAACGCACAAACGGAAAAAGGAACGATACCTGGACAGGCCAAATGGCACAATTTTTCAAAGAACCATCGCGCGTTTTTATGAAGGAATTTGTAGAACGCCAAGGGTTTGATAAAAAGTAAGCAGAAAAGAGGGCACGTCTGCGCATTTTCCTCTGCTTCCGGCCCATCCCGGAGCAAAAATTAAACAGAACGACATGCTAAATATGGATATTCAGCGCTTCGGCAACCATCCCGGGACACATATTAAACAGAACGGCGAGTTGCTACGATGAGTGGTGCCCCGTCGTTTTTTTACATTTTGCTTTGGTGAAATGCGGGTACATCTGTCATCCGGCGATTCCATTTTTTTGTATATCAATATTCCTTTTTTTCTGCTAAAATAGAATAAATGCTTTAGCACTGAAAAGCGTTTATCTAAAACAGAAAAGTGAGATTGATAGAAATGGAAAAAAACCAACATCATTTGCAAAAAGGCTTATCACCAAGGCATGTCCAGTTCATCGCATTGGCCGGGATGATCGGAACCGGCATTTTTAAAGGCAGCTCCGATACCGTCAGCCTTGCCGGCCCAAGTGTTGCCGTTTCTTACCTGATCGGCGGCGTACTTTTATTCATTGTCATGTCAGCGCTTGGGGAAATGGCGCTCGTCCACCCCGGCCTCAACGTCCAAAATCTGATCCACAAAGCGTTCGGCAGCCGGGTTTCTTTCATTATTGGCTGGCTGTACTGGATCAACTGGGTCATTGTGACAGTTGTGGAACTGCTTGCAGCCGGGAGCTTCCTGCAATTCTGGATTCCCCACGCGCCATTGTGGCTGCTCAGTTTGCTCTGTGCTGCTTTCATGGTCGGCATCAATTTAATTGAAGTGAAGTACTACGGCGAATTTGAATTTTGGATTGCCGGCATTAAAATTATCACGTTGATCGTTTTTATCCTGCTTGGTGCGCTGATTTTATTCGGTTTATTCCCCGGGACATCTTCCACGCTGTCCAACTATACCGCGCACGGCGGCTTTTTTCCGAACGGGCTTCACGGTACGTTCAATGCTTTTCTGATCGTTATGTTTTCATACGGCGGGGCGGAACTGATCGGCGTTACCGTTTCGGAAACAAAAGACAGCGAGAAAGTGTTGCCGCGTGTGATTAAACAGACCGTTATTCGTGTCATGCTTTTTTATATTTTGCCAATCCTGGTCATTTGTGGCATTGTCCCGTGGAATCAGGTTTCTTCCGTGGAAAGCCCGTTTGTACAGGTATTCAGCCGCACAGGGATCCCCGCTGCCGCCCATGTGATGAATTTTGTGCTCTTGACGGCCGTTCTTTCTGCCGCCAATTCCGGCATTTATGCCACTTCACGCACACTGTTTAACATGGCACAGTCCGGAGAAGCGCCGCACGCCTTTTTAAAAATTTCCCGGAAAGGCGTCCCGCTCATTAGTATTTTGCTGACCTCACTGTTTATTTTAGCCGGCGTGATTCTGGCCTATCTTACGCCGAATGAGGTCATCAGCTATTTGATGACCATCCCGGGATTTACCGTCGTCCTTGTTTGGATCGCCATCTGCGCAGCCGAACTGCGGCTCCGGAAGTCGTATGCAAAATTGCCTTCCTTCCGTGTAAAAGGGTATCCTTTCATGGTCTGGATTGCGCTGCTTGCACTGGCAGGCATTTTCCTGTCCTTTTTGCTGGGCGGCGGAAACCCGATTGGAACAAGCGTCTGCCTTGCTATTTTAATCGTGCTCGTCGTCCTGTCACTGAGAATCAAAGGAAAGGAATAGGCTCCAGCCGGCTGTGTTGATAAAACCGGTCTTTTGGGCAGGGAGAGGACAGAAATACAACTGCGCGATAAGCGAGCACAAACAAGCGGTGTTGATAAAACCGGTTCCCTTGGCGGTGAGAGGACAGACACGGTGTGCACGGCGTGTCAAACTGCCAGAATGGGCGGCACGCCAACCCGTTTGGACTCTTTTTCGTTTTGTGAAGCAAATGAAAGCGGCCATGATGCCCCGCCTGGTTCTGAACCTGCTTTAAAAAAACCAATCAGCGTAAAGAAAAAAAACTCCCGACAGAGCGTGATCTGATAGGGAGTTTTTTTCTTTATCCCTCCATTCGGATAAATCCGATAAAAAAACTTGAAATAATTATATTGACTTCCATTTATTTTCTGATAAAATTTTAAACAACAAATAACTTATCAAGAGCGACGGAGGGATCTGGCCCGATGAAGTCCGGCAACCTGCAGCGAGCAGCAAGGTGCCAATTCCAGCAAAATGGGTACCATTTTGAAAGATAAGCGCTTATCCTTTACTCGCTGTCTTTCCGTAAAAATGGCGGAAAGTTTTTTATTTCTGCAAGGCCGGCCGTTTGAACCAGGATAGGCCCTGATGCGTATAATTCCTCTACATCAGGATGAATTAAATTTATGAATGAAGAAAGCGAGGAACTTGAACATGCAAAAATTAATTATCTTAGCACTTGTCGGCCTTGCCGCGCAATTGGTGGATGGATCTCTTGGAATGGGTTACGGGGTGACTTCAACCTCACTTTTGCTAGCTTTCGGGATTGCGCCGGCTGTCGCGTCAGCTTCTGTGCATTTGGCGGAAGTTTTTACAACGGCGGCTTCCGGAGTTTCACATATGAAATTTGGGAATGTCGATAAAGGGATCATTTGGAAACTGGTTGTACCTGGAGCTGTCGGCGCCTTTCTCGGGGCAACCGTGCTTAGCCATCTTCCTGCAAGCACATTAAAACCGTACATTTCTATTTTTCTGATCGCCCTTGGCCTCTATATTCTTACCCGGTTTCTGTTCAATACGCGCGGGGCGTCGAAAGTCAAAAAGCAAACCAGGTCAAACATATTTTTTATCCCACTTGGCTTTGTCGCAGGATTTTTTGATGCAACGGGGGGCGGTGGCTGGGGCCCTATCGCCACACCGGCTTTGCTGTCCAGAAATGACATCGAACCGCGGAAAGTGATCGGCTCGGTGGATACTAGTGAATTTGCTGTATCCTTGGCATCAAGCATCGGTTTCCTCTTATCCCTCGGCGCTATGCAAATTAACTGGATTTGGACGATCGCCCTCATGCTTGGCGGCCTGATCGCCGCGCCGATTGCAGCCTATCTGGTTAAAATTTTACCGGCTCATTTGCTGGCTGTCATTGTCAGCGGCATGATTGTGTTCAGCAACGTGCAAACTTTATTAAAAATGGCGGGCGCCGGTAGCGGCTGGTACGGCGTTACCTATACAGCCATTGCGGCAATATGGGCCATCCTCATTTTCTATACAATCAGAAGACACAAACGGGCAGTTGCCAGCGCCAGCGTAAGCGTCACAGAATAAGGAATGTTTTCGGGCAAGGGATCCATTGCCCGGATTGTTTTTACCTAAACAAATTTTGGCAAAGAATGAACATAGACGCTTCTATTTGAAGGAACAGTGCCTTTTTTGCTCGCTTCCTTAATGTAGAGGCGCTCTATGTTAAGAAACAACGTCTTTTTACCGCGCTTCCTTTACGTAGACGACCTCTATGTTAAGAAACAACATCTTTTTACCGAACTTTCTTAACGTAGACGGCCTCTATGTTAAGGAACAATATAATTTTTTCTCGCTTCCTTAATGTAGACATGCTCTATGTTAAGGAACAATGTCTTTTTACCTCGCTTCCTTAATGTAGACGCACTCTATGTTAAGAAACAACGTCTTTTTCGCTCGCTTCCTTTACGTAGACGGGCTCTATGTTAAGGAACAACGCCTTTTGACCTCGCTTCCTCAACATAGACGGCCTCTATGTTAAGGAACAACGTCTTTTTTGCTCGCTTTCTTAACGTAGACGGGCTCTATGTTAAGAAACAACACTTTTTTTGCTCGCTTCCTTAATGTAGACGTGCACTATGTTAAGGAACAATGTCTTTTTACCTCGCTTCCTTTACGTAGACAGCCTCTATGTTAAGAAACAACACCTTTTTTGCTCGCTTTCTTCACGTAGACGTACTCTATGTTAAGGAACAACGCAATTTTCGCTCGCTTCCTTAACGTAGCCGACCTCTATGTTAAGAAACAAAGCTATTTTCGCTCGCTTTCTTAACGTAGACGGGCTCTATGTTAAGGAACAACGACTTTTGACCTCGCTTCCTTAACGTAGACGGCCTCTATGTTAAGGAACAGCACCTTTTTCGCTCGCTTCCTTAACGTAGACGGCCTCTATGTTAAGGAACAAGGCAATTTTTGTTCGCTTCCTCAACATAGACGGCCTCTATGTTAAGAAACAACGACTTTTTTGCTCGCTTCCTTAACATAACCGGCCATGCCGCTACCATACAGCACCAGCAAAAAATGAAAAACCATCATAGCACACCTAAGTGAAGGCAGCCGCAAACTTCTTTTATTAACAAGTTCATACGAGAAGCGTTCTGCATGAAGACCGACCAAGAACTTTTTGCAAATCAAAAAACATGGCTTAACCCGCGCCCCGTCCGGTTTGCAACCCCTGTTTATGCCGCTGTCCGCCATGCCCGCTATCCCTCCCCCATCGGCGAAGTGTTTTATGTTTAAAATGTAAAACCTGTTTTGCTATAATTATATTTACTGGTATTTTCCATTTTTTGAACGGAAAGAACGGTGTGTCTATGAAAACATTGATTTCGTCGCTGCAATGGATGGCATTTATGATCGCCGGGTCGATCGCGGCCCCGATTGCCATTGCGGATGCTTTCCATTTCAGTGCAGGTGAGACTGCCCTGTTTGTGCAGCGGACGCTTTTTGTACTCGGGATCGGCGGCCTTTTGCAAGGAATTTTCGGCCACAGAATGCCCATCAATGAAGGGCCGGCCGGGTTGTGGTGGAGCGTGTTTGCCATTTATGCAGGGCTTGTCGGCAGCTTGTACAGTTCAAGCACTGAATCTCTGCAATATTTGGCAGGCGCACTGATTGTAACCGGCATCTTTTTCTTCCTGCTCGCTTTTACCGGACTTGTGGACCAATTAAATAAACTGTTTACGCCGGTAGTGACATTTATTTATTTGCTGTTGTTGGTGCTGCAGTTGAGCGGCTCTTTTATGAAAGGGATGCTCGGCATTACGGGTGCCCATCAGGAAGTCCGGCCGCTTGTTGCCGTTTTGAGCCTTGTCACCGTATTGCTTACATTCTATTTTGGCCATGTAAAGAAACCGTGGGTCAAGCAATATTCGATCATGCTCGGCTTGATTTGTGGCTGGATTTTGTTCGCGCTTTTCGGTGAAGCACCGGCTATTACATTTGGGGAAAGCTGGTTCTCTCTTCCCGCTGTGTTTGATTTTGGAAAACCGCGTTTTGATTCCGGTGCCGTCACAACCGGTGTATTCATCGGGCTTTTGTTAACTGCGAATATGATTACGTCTGTGCGCGTCATGGGAAATGTGACGGGAGTCCGCCAAGAGCGGGTGCGGAGCAGTCTGTTCATATCCGGCATCAACCAGCTGCTTGCCGGCATCTTTTCCGCTGTCGGTGCGGTTCCGATTGCAGCAGCGGCAGGCTATGTTGCACAAACCGGCATAAAAGTGCTGAAACCATTTTTGTACGGCGCTTGTTTCGTTTCCATTATTGCTCTGCTCCCACCGCTCGTGCATATCATGTCTGCAATTCCCGCGCCGGTCGGTTATGCCGTTACCTTTGTGGTCTTCACACAATTGGTCGGCCTTGCCTTAAACGATCTTGAAAAAAGCCCGGACAAAGAAATTGCCCATACAACAGCGGGCATCTCCTTCCTGGTCGGAATCGGCGCAATGTTTTTGCCCGCTCATGCGACCGAACATTTGCCAATGGTCGTGGCAACTTTTCTAAACAACGGCTTAATCCTTGGATCTGTAGTCGGCATTTTGACAGAACAGCTGCTGATTTGGAGGAAAAAAAGAAAAATGCAGGAAAACAGCATCCGCGAGCAGTAATATCGGAAATTCTGTCAAACAGCAAGGAGGCTCTGCTCCCATTTGCACGGGGGCCTGTGGCACCAACCGGATGGGGCCTTTGTTACAATCATCCAAATGGCCTAGGGCGTTCCAATTCAGTGAAAAGGGGCACAGGACTTGATCGCCGAATCCCTTGCCTCCATACAACGTGAGCCTGTTGCAGCGGTCACGGATATAAAAAATGCCGGGAATCTTCCGGCATTTTTTATATCCGCTTCCGTTTTTCTACACACGATTACAGATTGGCTTCCTCGAGCAGCCCCTTTTCGATGCAGGTGAGAGCAGACAGTTTCACCATCCGTTTTTCAAACCGGATGGCAAGGGTGTCGCCATCGATATCTACAATTTCACCATGGCCAAACACACGGTGCCGGATTTTTTTACCGGCCACAAAAGCGGATGCATCCTTAATGGCATTCGGGTTCTGCGGGATGGAGACCGTCTTTTTGCCGATCCGGACAACTTCTATGTCTGGTTTCGTTTTTTCCGCCTTTTCAACATTGTTGACAATTCCCTTCACTGCTGCCACAAACGGCGAGTCCATTGTCCGGCTTCCGTTGCGTTTTTCATAGCTGACCATTTCCAGCGACTTTTTCGCGCGCGTCATTGCCACATAAAAAAGACGGACCGATTCTTCCATCAGTAAATCATTTTCTTTTTCATCGTCCCCGGGAATGATCCCATCCACAAGATCAATCATATACACCTTTTCAAACTCCAAGCCTTTTGAACTGTGGAACGTCGAAAGCGTCACAGCATGCCGGCCTTTGTTCCCTTTCGCCGTTTTTAAAATGTGCGCCAAGTGCTTCAGCCTTGCAGCAAACTCTTCCATTGTCACAAGCGTGTCCGCAATGTCTTCGAGCGTATTTAAAACGCCAATCAAATACTCTTTCCGGAATCCGAATTTCTTGCACATGTTTTCGAGGGCTTTTTCATAGCCGAGCCTGTCGCGGATGACTTGAATCGCATCCAGCGGCGGCATGCCCCGCATTTCCCGGAGCGTCTCCTTTACTTTACGTACTTTTTGGACCTGGTAATCCTTCAAATTTGCATAACGCACCAAATTGTCAAAAACAGACTGGTTATTATGGATCCCCTTTACCGCTTCCATCTGTTGTTTCGTAATATAACCGTCCAATTTCGAATGGACCTGCGCGAGGATATCCGCCCGTTTATCGGTAAACGTGAGCCGCATCACATTCAAAATATCCTGGACAACCCAGTGAGAAAAAAAGCGATTGTCGGTATCTTTGAGATAAAACGGAATCCCTTCCCGGTCAAATTCGTTGATCAGGGCAATCGAAGACATATTGTTCCGGTACAGCACGGCAATTTCTGAAAAATTTTCGGACACCACAATGTTCTGGGCCAAATATTTTGCCTGGTATTTATAATCTGGCAGGCGCACAAACCGAATCGGCCCGGCAGGTGGGTTTTCCGTGAACATGTTTTTATCATAGCGGTGCTTGTTGCGCTTGATAAACAGGTTGGCAGCCGTGACAACCTCTTGAGATGACCGGTAATTTTGTTCCATAAATAAAATTTTCGCATCCGGATACACTTTTTTAAAATTCAGCAAGTAGGACGGCTCCGCACCCCGCCAGCTGTATATCGACTGGTCATCATCGGCGACAACGCACAAATTGCGATGCCGCCGCACAAGCTTTTCAACAATGGCATGCTGTACCATGGACGTATCCTGGCTCTCATCCGTCAGCACATAGTCATAACGCCCCTGATACATACGGAGAAGATCCGGATCACGCCTTAATATTTCATTCGCATGCGTCAGCATATCATCAAAATCAAGAAGCAGCTGTCCGGTGCCCTGCTTTTTAAACGTCTCATACTCCTTTAAAATCCGGGCAGCTTCCGGCACACTCGTCGCAACCTTCCCCCATTTTGCAGGCGGGATCATCTTGTTTTTGATATAGCTGATATACGTCTGCAGTTCCTCCAGCTGGTCTTCCGTGATCTTCTCTCCATGAATGGCCTTGTACACATTCCGCAAAATTTTTTTCTTCTGGTACGGTCCCGCCTCGCCTTCAATCAGCAAGAAAGGGACATTGGTCCGTCTGAAAAATACGCGGACGAGTTCAAAAGCAAGGCTGTGGATCGTTGAAAAATCAACGGGCGGAAGATTCGGAAAAAGCTTTTGGAACCGGTCTTTCATGTCAGCGGCAGCGGCCCGGCTGAACGTAATGGCTTTGATCCGTGCAGGCGCCACCCCTTTTTCTTCAATTAAATAGCCGATCCGCATGATGATTGTCGTCGTTTTTCCGGAGCCGGGGGAAGCCAAAAGCAAAAGCGGACCTTCCGTTTGCTTTACGGCCTCTTGCTGCACTGCATTCAGCACAATTCCGGACTCCTCTTTTTTACGGGTGAAAAAGTCTTGTTTCGTGTCCATTGCCATTGCTCCGTTCCAAATGCTTTGGTTTAATAGTAGCATATTGAGTGGAGTGTTGGCATAAAATCTACCTATTCAGTTTTGACAACGGTCTCCTATGTATAAAAATTTTCTCGATCGCATTGGAAGCCTGCCTTCAACATCTCACAATCGAGAAAAACTTGACATATCTCTCGTCATAAAAGATTTTGCCTATGACGGCGTTTTCGAATATCCTCCCTTTTTTCATTTTCTATAAAAGAAAAATTTCTGCATGCATGCCGAAATTCCTTTTAAAAAAAGCAGAAGGGAAAGCTTTTGGATTTCCAAGTAAACATGCCGGCTGTACTGGAAATCAAGGTACCCGCTCCGCCTACGCGGTGTACCGATGATGGCCACGCTTGCCATCCCCGCTGATTTTAGCGTACCACCGATTTGTTAAATTATGATGAAGAGGGATTAAAGAATTTACAAAGATGCGGAAAGAACGGGGATATGTATCCCGTGCCCCGAAAAAAGGGGAGCGGGGAAGGCTTACCAGCTGGATTTCTTTACGCCCGGAATCTCGCCTTTATACGCAAGTTCCCGGAAACAGATGCGGCAAAGTTTGAATTTCCGGTATACCGAATGAGGACGCCCGCACCGCTCGCAGCGTGTGTAAGCCTGAACTTTAAATTTCGGCTCACGTTTTTGTTTGACAATCATCGATTTCTTTGCCATGACGTTCGCCTCCTTTCTATGTGCTAACAGTTTATTTTACTATAAATTCAATAGAAAAGATAGTGGTATATTTTGGCAGATTCTTTCTAAATCATTTTACAAATAACATACCTATTGTTGGCTAATACCGTTTTTTGGAATTATAATTTGACCCGATTGTTTTCCTGGTTTCGGGAGCCGTGTTTATCGCAATAACATCCTCACTTATTCAGAATACAGATGCTCGCCGCAAAAAAAGCAGGCCCAACTAAGCCTACTCTACTTTAAAACTCATGAAATTTTTTTTGCCTTAGATTTCGCCCAATTTCTAAACCAAATAATGAAAGAGAGAATCAATAATAATATACCAAAAATCAAAAAAAATCTTGGAATCAATAATATTTGACTAATCAGCGAGTTTCCGAGCTCTACAGTTGAATAACCATCAACAAGATGAACCAAAAACATCATACATAGTCCTGTAAACGCCATCACAAATCCACATTGAAAAATTCGATACATGAACCTCAACTCCCCGTTTTTTAAAAATTCGGTTTATTTTTTGGATATTTTTATCTATTGTAATCATAAATTCCATTTTTAACAATCCTCCCATGGAATAGGAAAGACGGCTTTACGCAAAAAAGGTTTGATGATTGCCTGAATCCCGCGTGTACCGGCTGCATCCCCAGTGCCCGGCTTTGCAGTGGGTGGTTTGATTTTGGAAAAACAATAAGCATGTCAGAATGCTTGATCTGCGACGAATTCTTTTCAGTTCCAGCCCGCATTGAAAAAAAGCAAACGAAAACCGGGCGGAATTTTGCCCGGTTCGTTTACAACGGCTTATTTTCCTAAAACATCGTGGTCGACCCAGCGTTTGCCGTCGATTTCACTGATGAGGTTGACAGCCACTTTAGCGCCGTCGCCTGCTGTGATAATGGTGTGCATGGAGACGCCGGCAACCGTGCCGCATGCCCATACATTCGGGACATTCGTTTTTCCTTGCGCATCCACTGCAAAAACGGTTTTTACGCGTGGTTCTGTTGCCGGTTTGGTTTTGACGCCAAGGGCTTCCCCGAGGCTTGCAATCATGCCGGTTGCAAGAATAACGTATTTGCTTTCGTACGACCCTTGTTCTGTTTTAATGGTAAAACCATTTTCCGTTTTTTCAATTGATTCGACTTTTTCGTCGACCAGTTCGGCCCCGAATTGCGCTGCCTGTTTTTTACCGGTTTCGACCAGGTCTGGTCCGGTTATTTCTGTTACGCCGTAGTGATTTTTCAGCAAAGCCCGCTTGGTAGCGCTCGTGCCACCATCAAAAAGCACTGTGCTTTTCCCGGCTTTGGCCGTAAAAATGGCGGCACTTGCCCCGGCCGGACCAGCTCCAATAATGGCAATTTCATACATCGTACATTCCTCCTTACTATTTTAAGTATAGACCGGCAGATGGGGAAGTTCAAAATATACACTTTGGAAGGCACAGAAATGTAAGGCCTTATTTTCTAAGCGTTCCTTTGGACAAATCGAATCAAAGTCAGGGATAACCAAATTGTCCTCAGAAGAAGCCAAGGATAGAACTTGATCGGTAAACAATGAATTAAAGTTCGGGTCTTAAAACAAAAGATAGCATTAACAAATTCACACAAATATTCATCAAATGATCAATATCAATATGATCATTTCCTTCACAAAAGTCTTTAAGCACATCACAAGGCACATTGGCATATTTACCTAATGTTTTGTTTCATAGGAAAGATTATAATCTCCTATCAAATTAGCCTCTATTATCGCTCTCATTCTCTCTTTTGAGTCTATAAAAGAGAATCCTGTACTTAAAAACGGTAAACGATAATGGATTCTTTTTAACTCCCCTTCATCAAAGTAGCATGGCTTTCCAGAGAGAATTTTTGTAGTTTTCTCATCGGAAATCCCAAATAGTGTAGCTAACTGCTGATCTTTTAACTGAAACTTATTTTTAATATGAAGGAATTGACTTTTAAATATTCATGACTTCCATCTGAATAAACATTGGAATTTGTATCGTGAACAAAATCAGACATTTTTTCCGACTCCTTTAAAACATTATATAATTTTCATAATAAAATGAAAAGGAAAATAGAATTTGGATTCGGATTACCGGTTTTTCTCATTCTCTCCTTTCATCATAAATGTAGTTCCATCCATTCATCCACTTCCTGGAAACCGAATTTTTCATACAACGGCTTGCCCATTTCAGAAGCGCCAAGCCAGATGTTGGAGATGCCGGCCTTTTTCACCTCATCAACCAGTTTTCCCATCAATTCTTTCGCGATCCCCTGGCCGCGGTATTCTTCTTTTGTATACACATTTGTAATGTAGGCTTTCTTCCCGCTTTTATTCACATAGCTCGGCGGGAATTCGTAAAAAATGACGGCCCCGCAAGCAACGATTTCTCCCTCGTCTTCCGCAAGCCATTGGACCATGGAGCCTTCTTTTAATTTCTTTTGAAAAAACTTTTCCAAATCGGCATCAATGTCCGTCTTTGGTTCGATGCCCTGGGCAACCTGCTGCTGCTTTCTAAGCTCTATTAAATGATGAAGATCATCAAGATGGGCTTTCCGGAATTCCATAGCTGCGCCTCCTCGTATTTGATAATAAATTCATACCCCGTTTTAAGGAAGAAAAGCGCACCATTTGGTTTCTTTCCGTTGCAATTTTCGGAGCCGCATCGAAAAGCAGCTGCGTGCCTGCAGCTGCTTTTTGGGTCAAACCGGGTATACCGGGTGCTTTGGTTTTGAAAAGTCTTCCTTCTTCCCGCTGTACATTTCAAGCCGGCGTTCGAGTTCTTCCCGCAGTTCGTTGCCCGGTACGACGGCGTCCACAACCAGTTCGGAAGCAAGCCGGTAAATGTCAATGTCTTTCACGTACTCCGCCCGTTTTTCCGCGAAAAATGCCGGCCGTTCTTCTTCCGGGAGTGCGGCGATTTTATTGGCGTATACGGCATTGACCGCGGCTTCCGGGCCCATGACCGCAATCGATGCAGACGGAAGCGCAATGCAGCAGTCCGGTTCAAACGCCGGGCCCGCCATTGCGTATAAGCCGGCACCGTACGCTTTCCGGACAATGACGGACAGTTTCGGAACGGTTGCTTCGCTCATCGCAAAAATCATTTTGGCCCCGTGGCGGATAATGCCGGCCCGCTCCACCTGCGTCCCGATCATGAAACCGGGCACATCCGCGAGAAACAAAAGCGGAATATGGAACGTATCACAAAGATGGATAAATTTTGCCGCTTTATCGGCGCTGTCGTGGAAAAGCACGCCGCCTTTCACCCGCGGCTGATTTGCTATCATTCCGACAGGCCGGCCGCCAATCCGTGCGAGGCATGTAATCAGTTCGGGCGCAAACTTCTTTTTAATCTCGCAGATTGAATCTTCATCCACAATCCGCTCGATCAGCTGGTACATGTCAAACGGGGCATTTTCATTTTTCGGGATCAGTTCCTCAATCGTTTTTTCAAACGCAGCCGGCGCTTTTGCATCTGTTCTTGCCGGCTTTTCGGAAAAATTGTCCGGAAAATAGGTTAAGTATTTTTGCACATAACGGATTGCTTCTTCTTCCGTTTTCACTAGCACATCGCCGCAACCCGAAACGGTGCAGTGCATTTTTGCGCCGCCCATCTGCTCGAGCGTCACTTTTTCACCGATCACCATCTCGGCCATCCGCGGCGAGCCTAAGTACATGGACGCATTGCCCTCGACCATTACGACAATATCGCAAAATGCAGGAATATACGCCCCGCCGGCAGCAGACGGCCCGAACAAGAGGCAAATTTGCGGTACTTTCCCGGACAAATGCACCTCGTTGTAAAAAATCCGCCCTGCTCCTCTTCTGCCCGGGAACATCTCGATCTGATCGGTAATCCGTGCGCCTGCGGAATCGACGAGATACAAAATCGGGCAGTTGAGTTTCGCGGCTGTCTCCTGGATACGGATGATTTTTTCGACCGTCCGCCAGCCCCACGAACCGGCTTTTACGGTCGAATCATTGGCCATAACGCAAACGGTGCGGCCGCCGATTTTTCCGAGCCCGGTGACGACCCCGTCTGCCGGCAGGTCCCCCGCAAGGACATTGGCAAACATCCCGTCTTCAGCCTTGAGCCCGTCATCCAACAGCATTCGCAAGCGTTCGCGGACAAACCATTTGCCCTGTTCGCGGTTTTTTTGGTGGTATTTTTCCTTTCCGCCCTTTAAAATTTCTGCTTTTTTGCTTTCGTAGTCCATTGCATTACCTCCCTTTATACACCGGGGTGCGCTTTTCCGCGAATGCCCGCAAGCCCTCGAGCCTGTCTTCGGTCGGAATGAGCGCGTTGTAGGCGAGTTCTTCGATTTTCAGCCCTGCTGAAAGGCCGGTCTCTGTCCCTTGATCGATAGCCGTTTTTGCCTGTCTAAGTGCAATGGGGCCGTTTTTTTGCATTTCCCCCGCCAGTTCAAACGCTTTTTCGATTACTGCTGCACGCGGCACAGCGTATTCGAGCAGGCCGATTGCCGCTGCTTCTTCAGCAGTCAGCCGTCGCGCCGTATAGATCAGTTCTTTCGCTTTACCAACCCCAATGAGTCTTGGCAGCCGCTGTGTGCCACCCGCCCCCGGGATGATCGCGAGCGACGTTTCGGTAAGCCCGTATTTTGCTTCGCGGGCGCCAATGCGAAGATCACATGCCAGCGCCAGCTCCAGCCCACCGCCGAATGCCGACCCGTTTAGCGCCGCAATTACCGGCTGGGGCAGCGCGGCCGTTTCATTTACAACCGCACCGATCTTCCGTACGGCCTGCAGCACCTCTTCCTCGTTCATGCCTTTCCGCTCTTTTAAATCCGCTCCGGCGCAAAACACTTTTTCCCCGGCGCCGGTCAGGATCACAACGCGCGTACTCCGGTCTTTCTTTATTTCCGATAAAACTTCATGCATATCCGAAAGCATTTCTTTTGATAATGCGTTTGCAGCTTCCGAACGATTCAGTGTCATCACGGCGATGCCATCTTGTTTTTCCAACAAAACCGTTCCTGTCATGTTCTTCCTCCTATCCTGCATATTCACTTGCAAGCGGCCTTCCGATCGCTTTCAATCTGCTTTGCGGCTTCGGGCGGCTCTACATCATCACGGCAGCTTCTTTGTTTTTTGACAAAACAGCCCCGTTACGCTCCCTGTCTGATGGCTTGCAAGCGGTCTTCCAATCTTTTTCAGTCTGCTTTGCAGCTTCGGGCGGTTCTGCATCATTACGGCAGTTCCTTTTGCTTTTTTTGGCAAAACGGCCCCGTTACACCCCCATCTAATGGCTTGCAAGCAGCCGTCCAATCTTTTTCAATCTGCTTTGCGGCTTCGTGTGGCTCTGCATCATTACGGCAGTTTCTTTTGTTTTTTGGCAAAACGACCCCGTTACGCTCCCTGTCTGATGGCTTGCAAGTGACCTTCCAATCTTTTTCAGTCTGCTTCGGACGGCTTTGCATCATCACGGCAGTTTCTTTTGTTTTTTTTGGCAAAACGGTCCAGTTTCGCTCCCCATCTGGCGGCTTGCAAGCGATCTTCCAATCTGCTTTTTCAGATTCTAGGCGGTTCAAGATCATGGCGGGCGTTCCTTTTTGCTTTTCCGGCAAAATATTCCCGTTATGCCCCTCCCGCCATCCTGTGAATTTCCATTTGGTGGCTTGCAAGTGGCCTTCCGATCGTTTTTTCTATCTGCTTTGCGGCCTGGATGATGCGGTCAAAATCAATGCCGGTCTCAATACCCATTTGCGCAAATAGGTACAGCAGATCTTCCGTCGCAACATTGCCGGATGCCCCTTTTGCATACGGGCAGCCGCCCAGGCCACCTGCTGCGCTGTCAAAAACAGTGATCCCCATTTCGAGCGACTTAACAACATTCGCAAGTGCCGTCCCTCTTGTATCGTGGAAATGCATCGCCAGCTGCCTTGCATTAAAATCATGAAGCAGTTCGTCGAGCAACCGCTCAACATCGGTCGGCACGCCGGCACCGATCGTATCCCCGAGGGAAATTTCATCCACGCCCATCGCAAACAAGCGGCCAGCCACATCTTTTACTTGCTTTGGGGAAACCGGTCCGTCATACGGGCAGGCAATCACCGTCGAAATATATCCCCTTACCGATTTCCCGGCGCTTTTCGCTTCCTTCACCACTTTTTCCAAGACCGGATAGGTTTCCGCGATTGTTTTATTAATATTGTGGAGGTTATGACCTTCGCTTGCCGACATAAAAACGCTTACTTCATCCACGCCTGCATTTAACGCCCGTTCAAGCCCCCTCACGTTCGGGACAAGCGCGGCATAGGTCACGCCCGGCTTCCGTCTGATTTTTTCCAGCACCGCTCCGGTATCGGCAAGCTGCGGTATCCATTCCGGCCGGACGAATGATCCTGCTTCGATGTACGTCAGACCCGTATCTGACAATGCGTTGATCCATGCAACTTTTTCTGCTGTCGCCACGACCGCTTTTTCATTTTGTAGCCCGTCGCGCGGCCCGACTTCTTTCACGGTCACTTTTTCAGGCAGCTTCACATCCCCGCCTCCTTCAGCAAATTGCGCTACTCCAGTTCCACCAGCACATCGGATTCGTTGACAAATTCGCCTTCCTGGACATGGATTTTTACCACTGTGCCGTCTTCCTCGGCAGCAATCGGGATTTCCATTTTCATGGATTCAAGGACGACCACATCGTCGCCTTCCTTCACCTGGTCGCCTTCCTTTACGAGCACTTTCCAGACACTTCCTGCCATACTTGCTGTAATTTCCATCTGCTTTTCCTCCTGTTTTAAAAAGTCACTGACAATTTGATCATGACCGGGATCTTTTTTGCATGTTCTCCTCCTTGCTTGCGGTGCTCCCCGCCTTTCACCTTTGAACCTGACTGATCCCTTCCTCCATCTGGCATACTTTCAAGGCTCTGCTTGGTTTAAATCTTTGTGTACCCATTAAAAATAGATGACAGCGGGGGCGTCTTCCTGCCTCCCTTAACCGGTGGCAGGCCCTGCTTTCTTTCGGATTCTCCCCTTTTCGAACCTCTGGCGCCTTTTAACCGGCCGGTGCGCCTACTTGCGGGACTCCGCTTGTTTTAAAAAGTCATTGACAAAATGCGTGGTTGTGTACCCTTTTAAAAATTGTTCGTGGCTGACGGTGTCAATCAGCATCGGAATATTCGTTTTAATCCCTTCCACTTGATAGTTTAAAAGCGCATCCCTGATCCTTTTGCAAGCTTCTTCGCGCGAGCTGCCCCAGGCAATCAGTTTTGCGATCATCGGGTCGTAAAAAGGGGGCACTTTAGAACCCGCTTCCACGGCCGTCTCGTTGCGGATGCCTTCCCCTTCCGGCAGCCGGAAAGCTGTAATTTTGCCCGGCGATGGCAGAAACGTCTTCGGATCTTCAGCATAAATACGCACTTCAATCGCGTGGCCGTTCCGCTTGAGCGTCTCCCGCGTGATCGTGAGGCGTTCGCCTGAAGCGATTTTCAACTGCTCTTCCACAATGTCCAGCCCGGTAATTTCTTCCGTCACCGGATGTTCCACTTGCAATCTTGTATTCATCTCAAGAAAATAGAAATTCTGGCCCCGGTCCACGATCATTTCCATCGTGCCGGCATTTATATAGCCGATGGATGTTGCTGCTTTTACTGCCGCATCCAGCATCTTTTGCCGGGTCGCTTCGCTGATAAAAGGCGATGGCGCTTCTTCGACAACTTTCTGGTGGCGGCGCTGGATCGAACATTCCCTCTCCATAAGCGGCACAACGTTTCCATATTGGTCTGCCAGAATCTGGATTTCTACATGATGCGGTTCTTCAATATATTTTTCAATGAACATCGCGCCGTCCCCGAAAAACATTTCCGCTCGTTTTTTGTTGCCGGCAAACGCTTTGCGCAGCTCTTTTTCGGTTTGGACCACCTGCATCCCGATTCCGCCGCCGCCTGCCGAAGCCTTCAGCATTGCGGGATAACCGATTTTTTCAGCCGCCCGGACCGCCGCTTCTTCATCTTCAAGCGGATCATCCACCCCTTCAATCACCGGCACGCCTGCTGCTTTCATGGTACGGCGCGCTTCAATTTTGCTGCCCATCGCAGCAATGATTGCAGGAGAAGGCCCGATAAAAATGAGCCCCGCCTCAATGCATTTCCGGGCAAAAGGCGCATTCTCGGACAAAAGCCCGTAACCCGGATGGACCGCTTCCGCCCCGCTTTCTTTGGCCGCCCGGATGATCGCGTCGGCATTTAAATAGCTTTGATTGACAGGCGATTTGCCGATGCAATATGCTTCATCCGCCTCGCGGACAAAAAGGGCCCCCGCATCCGCCTCGGAATACACCGCTACGGACTTAATACCGAGCTTTTTACACGTCCGGATCACCCGCCGCGCAATCTCTCCCCTGTTGGCAATCAGAATTTTTTTGAACAAATGGCAACGCTCCTTTCTGCTCAATTTGCTTCAAAAATTTTGTGATTTCCCGGCCTCTCATATTTCACTCGCATTTGAGATTCCGACAGCCATTTTCATCTCATCGCTGATTCTCGATGTTAAAAAATGCAAAGACAGCTTGAAATCTTTGAAACGGATCCGTGTATCATGCAAAAGCAGTTTAATTTGTGGAACGCATGGATGGTTTTCTATCTTTTCGCCTAGCAGCCAAGCTTTCGGGCAATAACCAGCCGCTGGATTTCGGATGTGCCTTCGCCGATTTCCATCAGTTTAATGTCGCGAAGATGGCGCTCCACACCGTACTCGCGCATATAACCGGACCCGCCGTGGATCTGGATCGCCTGGTTGCAGACACGGAATCCCATCTCCGACGCAAACAGTTTTGCATAAGCGGCTTCTTTGCTAAACGGTTTTCCCTGATCTTTCAGCCATGCCGCTTTGTACACGGCATTTCGGGCAAGATCGATTTCCATCGCCATATCGGCAAGTTTGAACTGGATCGCCTGGAATTTTGAAATCGCTTGGCCGAACTGCATCCGTTCTTTTGCATATCGAAGCGCTTTTTCGAATGCGGCTTGGGCGATCCCGACCGATAATGCGGCAATGGAGATGCGCCCGCCGTCCAGCGTGTACAAAAACTGGCTGAATCCTTTGTTTTCGTCGCCAAGCAGGTTTTCACGCGGGACACGGACGTTTTCGAGCACGATCTGGCACGTGTTGGATCCGCGGACGCCCATTTTTTCATACGGGCTTGTAATCGCCACGCCCGGTGCATCGGCCGGCACGATGATGGCGGAAATGATGTTACGACCGTTTTCCCTTTTGCCGGTTACGGCTGTCACGATCACTTGGCGGGCGTATTCGGCGTTTGTAATCCAGCATTTTTCGCCGTTGATCACCCATTCATCGCCGTCAAGCACCGCTTTTGTCCTTGTTCCGCCGGCATCGGATCCGGCGTTTGGTTCCGTAAGCCCGAATGCGCCGAGCGCTTCGCCTTTTGCCATCGGAACGAGCCACTTCTGCTTCTGTTCTTCGGTGCCGAAATAGTAGATCGGGCTTGCGCCGAGGCTTGTATTTGCGGCATAGCTGAGCCCTGTTCCCCCGCATGCCTTGCCGATTTCTTCGACCGCGATGCAATAAGAGATGGTATCCCCGCCTGCTCCGCCGTATTTTTCCGGAAAAGGGATGCCTAAAAGGCCGAGATTGCCGAGCTTTTGAAACGTCTCCATCCGCATTTTCCCGGTTTCGTCTACTTCTCTTGCATACGGTTCGATCTCCTTCTCAGCAAAGTCCCGAACCATCTCCTGCAGCATAATCTGTTCTTTAGACAATTCGAAATCCATAGGCTTCCTCCTTTTGCGGCGCAGGATAATCCGGTGCGCCGGTTTTTTTGCATTCTTGCTGACTTTTCAGGTGCAGCCGCCGGGATTGCGAAAAAATCAACCGCCGCATGCTCCTTTTTCCAGTTCGCTTCCGATTCCCTGTAAAACGCTGCAAGGGACCAGCGGGCAAACAGTAACGCCCTTCTTTTTACTGGCGGCCCGGCCGGTTTCCTGTCAAAAACGTTGAGGGCAAACCTTCCTTTTTAAGGCATTGTTTATCTTTCCGCCCTGTGGCTGGCCACCAGCTGTTCAATGCGCGCAATGGTTGCGGGATCCTCGAGGCCGGTCATATCCCCTGTAGCCGCACCGTTTACGACAATTTCCTTTAACAAGCGGCGCATGATTTTCCCGCTCACTGTTTTCGGCAACGTGTCCGTAAACAAAATCGCTTTCGGCACGGCAATTTTCCCGATTTGATCGACAATCCGGGCCTTGATCGCTTCTTTCAGTTCTTCACTTTCCTCCGTCCCGTCGCTCAAACGCACAAAGCAGACCGGCACCTCGCCCTTGATTTCATCCGGCACGCCAATGACAGCGGTTTCAGATACACCCGGGGTTTCAAGCACCGCACTTTCCATTTCCATCGTGCTCAGCCTGTGCCCGGCAACATTGAACGCATCATCCGAACGGCCGGTGACCCATACGTAGCCATCCTCATCGATCATCGCCAAGTCGCTTGCATAGTAGCAGCCGTCTACCTGGCTGAAATACGAGCCAAGATAGCGTTCCGGCTCTTTCCAAAGCGTGCGGCACAGCATCGGAAACGGCTTTTGAATGACAAGGTTTCCGAGCGTCCCCCGTGGTACCGGATTTCCTTCCTGATCGACGACACCGATTACAGCGCCTAAAAATGGCCTGCCCGCAGAACCCGGCTTCATCGGCGTCAGCCAGGCGGCACCGGCAAGCGGCGATCCGGCTGTTTCCGTCTGCCCCCATGTGTTGTTCACGCAAATCTTTTTTCTGCCGAGCACTTCATATGTCCACTGCCATGTTTCCGCATCAAACGGCTCGCCGACAAGGGAGACGACATCAAGGCATGACAAATCGTATTTTTCAAGCGGACGCTCCCCCATGCTTTTCAACATCCTCAATGCAGTTGGAGCGGTGAACAATTTATTCACCCGGTACTTTTCAATGATCTGGTAAAACCGGTCTTTTTCCGGATAATCAATCGCCCCTTCGTAAAAGATGGTTGTAACACCGTTTGAAAGCGCGCCGGCAATGCCCCAAATATGCATCGTGAGCCAGCCGATATCCGCCGAGCACCAGAGCACATCGTCATCGTGATGGTCCATATGGTACTTTGCGTAAATGTAATTTTGTACGACAAACGCCATGCCGGAATGGACAACGCCTTTTGGTTTCCCGGTCGTGCCGCTTGTGTAAAACACAATGCCATACTCGTTCGCTTCCAGCCGCTCCGGTTCACAATGGATGCTTGCCTTCCTTGTTTCTTCATGCCACCAACAGTCGCGGCCCGCCTGCATATTGACATCCGTCCCAAGCCGGTCCACAACAACGACCGCTTTGACAGACGGAATGTCCGGAACAACACGGTCGACTTTTTCCTTAAGAAAAATCTTTTTCCCTCTTCGTTCGGTTGCATCGGCCGTCACGATGACTTTCGGTTCAAAATTCACAAGCCGGTCTTTCAGCGATTTTTCCGAGTATCCGGAAAAAATCGTATTGTAAATCGCGCCAATCCGGAAGCATGCGAGCACAGCAATCACCGCTTCCGCTAAGTTTGGCAGGAAAATCGCCACGCAGTCGCCTTTTTTTACGCCGAACCCGCGCAACACATTGCTGAACCGGTTTACTTCTGCAAGCAGCATATGATAAGTGAAAAACTTCGAATCGCCGTTTTCCCCTTCCCATATGAGCGCCGTCCGGTTGCCGGCACCGTTTTCGACATGGCGGTCAAGCAGGTTCACACATGGGTTGCTCACACCGCCTTCAAAAAAGCGGAACCCGGGGAGGCTGCCTGTCATTGTTTCCTTCCACGGTTCATACCAGGTGAGCTTTTTGGCAACGCGCCCCCAAAATGCTTCCGGATCCGTTTGCGACAGGCGCAGCAGTTCCTCAAATGCTTCGCTTGAACCGATTTCGGTTGAACGGATTTTATCATCACTTGGATAAACGAGTTTGCTTTTGGCAATGCCGCTTTGTTCCATGGACATGCTCCTTTCCGGTGATCGGTCGGGAAAACGAAGTTCCCTTTTTAAGAAAATTCCTGCATACGCGATTCACTCGCTTTTATCAAAGCCATTCTCCTATTCTGTCCACTAAAAGATTTACAGCGTTTGAATGCGACTCTTCCCGGCACAGTGGCGAACACCTTCTTTTATCCAACATTGAATTCCCGGGCGTTTTTATCCGTGCTTTTGGGATACAAACGCCTGATGCTGCACCAACCTGAGAACAGCGTTGGTTGACTGTTTTTTTGCCAGACTTACGGGCACGACCTGTCATTCCGTGGTGAATTCCCGGGCGTTTTTATCCGTGTTTTTGGGGATACAAACGCCTGACGTTGCACCAACCTTATAACGGCGTTTG
Source organism: Weizmannia sp. FSL K6-3076 (assembly GCF_038007245.1). Taxonomy (NCBI): domain Bacteria; kingdom Bacillati; phylum Bacillota; class Bacilli; order Caryophanales; family Bacillaceae; genus Heyndrickxia; species Weizmannia sp. FSL K6-3076. The sequence goes on from NZ_JBBOWU010000001.1 coordinate 2,878,702, forward strand.
TATGGCCACTTTTTCTGCCAGACTGACGGGCGCGACCTGTCAATCCCGTGGTGAATTCCCGGGCGTTTTTATCCGTGTTTTTGGGGATACAAACGCCTGACGTTGCACCAACCTTATAACGGCGTTTGTATGGCCGCTTTTTCTGCCAGACTGACGGGCGCAACCTGTCATCCCGTGGTGAATTCCCCGCTGTTTTATCCGGCCAATCAAAAGGTTGGCATTTTCTCCCCCGGTCTCTGCAAACGGTTTACAGCAGTGGGGAAAATATTCCTCTTCCTCATCCCGCGCCAAACTGTTCGCGAAGTTTGAACTTCTGCACTTTTCCGGAAGGCGTGCGCGGAATTTCTTTCACGAAAATGACCTTGCGCGGTTTTTTATAGCTTGCAAGATGGCGTTTGCAATATTCCGTCACTTCTTTTTCCGTCAGCCGCGCGCCATCTTTTTTTACAATAATGGCGCAAACCGCTTCCATGTACTTCGGATCGGGGATGCCGATCACAGAGACTTCTTTTACCGCTTCATGGCGGTAAAGCACATCTTCTATTTCTGCAGGATAAATATTTTCTCCTCCGCTCCGGATCATATCTTTCTTCCTGCCGGCAATGGTTAAAAACCCTTCCGAATCAAAAAAGCCAAGATCCCCTGTTTTGCACCAGCCATCCGCAAACGTCTCCATGGTCGCCTCCGGTTTTTTCCAATACCCTTCTGAAACAGCAGGGCTTTTAATGAGGATTTCACCCACTTCTCCTGCAGGAAGCGGGTTTCCGGCATCATCTGCAATTTGAATCGCAGTCAAAGGCATCGGTTTTCCGACTGTACTGCCTTTTTTTGCGGCATCCTGCGGGTCGAGTGAAGCGGCAATCGGCTGCCCTTCTGTCAAACCGTACACTTGGACAACGCCAATGTGCGGAAAATGTGCCCGGATACTTTCCAAAGCCCACGGCATGAGCGGGTCCCCGCCGGTGTAAATCGTCTTCAGCGTTTCCAGCCGGTACTGTGCCAAATCCGGCAAGTGCAGCATGTCATAAATCATAAAAGGAAATAAAAAACAGCATGCTACCTTTTCCTTTTCTATAACGGACAGGACTCTCTGAATCTCGAAGTTTTTACTTTTTGTAATGATGACAGTTCCGCCCCGCATGAGAACCGGCAAAGCAATGTCTTCCATTGCGCCGACATGGTAGAGCGGCCCCGTTGTCATGGCCGTTTCCCGGGCTTGAAATCCCCATTTCAAAGCTTGAATGGCTGAAAACCAGAATGTCGTATTATGCGTCCAAATCGCACCTTTTGGCCTTCCCGTCGTCCCAGACGTATACATCAGCATCACCGGGTCATTTAAATGGATAGATGGCACGCCGGGCTCTTCCTGCTGCCCTTCCCCGAGCACGGAAAACGGCTGCGCCCATCCCGGAACGGCTGATGCTTCCTCCTGAAGGCAGATAAATTGTTCAACTGGCACCTCGTGTTGAATCGGCTCAATCCGTCCGGCAAGACCTGCGTGAAAACATAATATTTTTGTGCCGGAGTCGTTTAAGCAATAGACCAGTTCGGGGCTTGACAAGCGGAAATTCAAACGGACTGCAATTGCCCCGATTTTCGCCGCCGCAAAATAAAGGCCGAAATACTCAAGGCAGTTGTAGAGCAGAATGCCGACCCGGTCTCCTTTCCGGACGCCAAGCTGTGTAAGCTTGTTTGCATAAGCATTGGAAATCGCGTGCAATTCCTTGAAAGTCCATGCTCTTCCGGTTTCTTCCTGCACTGCAGTTTTTCCGGAAACAGCTGGATCCGGATCTTCTGCAATGTTCTTGATCATCCAGCCAACGTGCAACCATGTTCCCCCTTCCCACACTTTGATGCCCTATAAAAAGCAAGAACCATGCCAGCTTGAAAAGAAGCGGAAAACAACATGTACGTGTTGGAAAAGGCGGCCGGGTTTCCCGTTTTCCGAAACGTTCTTTACCAATTTATGATGCAAACAGCGGCTTTATGGCAGAAAAACAGATTCGGAATTTCAGAAGGCCAATCCGGATTTCCGGATCTATATCAGCTGGACGAAACATGACTAAAAAAATATTGTCTGGCGCAAAAAATAGTGCTCATGCAAGTGGATGTTTGGGCTTGATGTCAAAACTTACATAGAAGCAATATCTATCCTGATCGTTTGACGTGAAAAACTGCGTTCATTTTACCTCAATACGAAGCTTTTTCATTTTGTCGTAAAGCGTGGAGTGGCCAATCCCGAGGGCTTTAGCCGCCTGTTTTTTATCAAAACAGGCAGCCCGCAGCGCTTCCTCAATGATCTGTTTCTCTGCTGCCTCCATCCTTTCTTTCAAACTGTATTCTTTTTTTCTGTTTGCATGTTCGCGGATTCCGTCAGGCAGGTCCTCTAACCCGATCCTGTCCGAAGAGGCCATGTAGACCGCTGCATGAACGGCATTTTCCAGTTCGCGGATGTTTCCCGGCCAATTGTACCTTTCGAGTGCAGAAAGAGCCTCAGGGCTGAAGCCGGTGACCCTTTTACCGAGGCCGGATGATGCTTTCTTTAAGAAATGCCGTGCCAAGAGCGGGATATCCTCCGCCCTGGTGCGGAGCGGGGGAATATCCAGCTGGACGGCATTGATGCGGTAGTACAAATCTTTTCTGAAACGGTTTTGCCCGACCAGTTCTTTAAGCGGATGGTTTGTCGCCGCGATGATGCGGACATTGATGGGTTTGGGATGGATCGCGCCGACCGGTTCGATTTCTTTTTCCTGCAGAACGCGCAATAGTTTTACCTGCATCATCACCGGCATGTCGCCAATCTCATCGAGAAAAACCGTCCCTCCTTCCGCCGCCTGGAACTTGCCGGGCTTGCCGCCTTTTTTTGCGCCGGTGAACGATCCTTCTTCATATCCGAACAGCTCGGATTCCATGAGGTGTTCGGGAATCGCGCCGCAGTTGATTTTGATAAACGGCCCGCCGCTCCGGTCGCTGCAGCTGTGAATGCTGTGGGCAACCAGCTCCTTTCCGGTCCCGCTTTCCCCGGTTATCAAAACGGTGATATCCCCGCGCGCCACCTTTTTGATTTTTTCTTTCAATAGCGCCATTTGCCCGGAGCCGCCGATCAGATCGCCCAGCATATATTTCACGCCGGCTGCACGGGGCTGCTTCTCAAGCAAAAACCGGCTTTGCGACAACATATGACGGATATGGGTGTTCAGCTTTTTCCAATCATACAGATCCCTGAAAATGATAATCCCTACAGCGCCAAGAATCTTTCCATCTTCAATAATTGGAATCCGGTTTGCAATGACATATTCGCCTCTTAAAAATTGCAGCTGGGCAAGTTCTGCTTTTCCCGTTTTCACCACAAGATGCATTCTCGTATTTTCAATTGCATGGGTCACGTGTTCGCCAATCACTTCGTTTCGTTCCACTTTCAAAAAATCGCAAAAATTGTGGCTCATGTAACGGATGTATCCTTCTTGGTCCACGATCAATGTGCCAGAATATGTTTTTTCAAACACGATGTCCAACAACCTGGTGTTGAGAAATTTTTCGCTGATCATGCCATTCCCCTTTTCCATGCTGAAGTTACGGACTTGATTTTTGAAAGCGTTTACATATTTCATTGTACCTGTCCTGGCGTTTTCAATCAACCGTCTTTGCATGGACGGCAGGGGAGGTCGTTCCACATGCAGAGCTTTGCATTTCATTTTGTCTTTTTGGCAGTACTTCTAATATGTAGGCATTTTACGCGGAGTCCCTCTTTTTTGATGGATTTTAAAGTACAGCACGTATGAAATAAATCTGTTTAATAGTTTCTAAGAGACCATTCGTTGTGCCGAAATTTGCGCACAAAAGCTCCGCTATTTTCTTTCATGGTTGAGAGGATGAAAGACAAATGAACAACTTCCTTGCAGTGAATTCTCCTTCATCACGGTCATGAAGGACAAATGAACAGCTCCCTTGCAATGAAATGTCCTTCATCACGGTTATGAAAGACAAATCATAAGCGAACCGCCGCTTTCAAATACTTTTTGCTACCCAGGAGACAAACCTTTAAATGTCCTTCGAGTACCCCACTCGAACGGCATATGATTTCCCAAATGAATGTATGGCGTGGCCCTGCCGGCAATGTATAGTGACTTTTGGCATGCCATCAAAAAACAGTTCGCATGTGCGGGCGCCTCTTATATACTTCCCAATTAAAAAAGCCGCCCCGCCGTTTGGCAGAGCAGGCTCCTGATCATTTTTTCTCCTCGAAAACTTTCCGGATCCGTTCAATTGCCCATTCCAGCTCTTCTTCCGTTATGACAAGCGGCGGGGCAAAGCGGATGACATTTTCATGCGTTTCTTTGCAAAGCAGCCCTTCCTCTTTCAATGCTTCGCAATAGGAGCGCGCCGGTTCCGTGAGCTCCACGCCGATGAAAAGGCCGCGGCCGCGGATTTCCTTAATCGACGGGTGCTTGATTTCACGCAGTTTCTCCAGGAGCACCTGTCCAAGCCGGAGCGAGCGTTCCACCAGTTTTTCTTCTTCAATCACCTCAAGGCTTGCGATCGATACCGCGCATGCAAGCGGATTGCCGCCGAACGTTGAGCCGTGCGACCCCGGGTTGAATACACCCAGTATTTCTTTATTTGCAGCTACACAGGAAATCGGCATGACACCGCCGCCAAGCGCTTTCCCAAGAATGAACACATCCGGGGTAACACCCTCCCAGTCAACCGCAAACAACTTGCCGGTCCGGCCTAACCCGGTTTGCACCTCGTCTGCCATGAAAAGCACCCGGGACGCGCGGCAAATATCCGCTGCTTCTTTTAAAAACCCGGCCGGCGGAATGTTGATGCCAGCTTCCCCCTGGATCGGCTCAACAAGGAACGCTGCCGTATTCGGAGTGATGGCTTCCCGCAGCGCTTCCGCATCCCCGTACGAAATGAGCTTGATACCCTCAATCATCGGCCCGAAGCCGCGTTTATATTCTTCTTCCGATGAGAGCGACACCGCAAGCAACGTACGGCCATGGAAATTTCCGGTACAGGCAATGATTTCCGCTTTATTGTCCGGCACGCCTTTCACATCATATGCCCAGCGCCGTGCAGCTTTGACCGCCGTTTCCACCGCTTCCGCCCCGGTGTTCATCGGCAGCACCATATCCTTTTTCGTCAGTTGGCACACTTTTTCGTACCATTCGCCAAGTTTGTCGTTATAAAACGCGCGTGATGTGAGCGTCACACGGTCCGCCTGGTCTTTTAATGCCTGAATGATCTTCGGGTGGCGGTGCCCCTGGTTCAGTGCCGAATAAGCGCTCAGCATATCCATATAGCGGCGGCCGTCCGGATCCTTCACCCACACCCCTTCCGCTTCCGAAATGACAACCGGAAGCGGCGCATAATTATGCGCACCGAACTGTTCCGTTTTTTCAATTACTTGCTTCGCTTGCTCTTTTACTTGTGCCATTTTGTTTCTCCCTTCTTTTCAATGTCCCTATCCATTCATATGCAAAAAGAATGCCATCATGAAAAAAAGGCCTTCGTGCGGTTTTTTCAGTGAAAATGCAAAAAATTTTTGCATAAAGCCGCAAAATATTTTAAAATTTTTATCATCGAAGGGGGTGGACGCAACATGGAAGAAACAAAAGATGTACTCCTCGCGTTGTACGAAACAATGATGAATCTCGTCGATGCCGGCATTCATGCAGTGGATGAAGAAGGGCGCACGATGATTTACAATCAAAAAATGCGGGATATTGAGGGGATGGACAGCCGTGAAGTACTGTATAAAAAGTTGGAAGATGTTTTCCGCTTTCGCAGCAGTGAAGAAAGCACCTTGTTAAAGGCGCTCAAAACCGGAGAAGAAAGCCATCTTGTCAAACAGACGTACTTTAATAATAAAGGCCGCGAAATTACTTCCGTCAACCATACGTATCCGTTTTATTATAAAGGAAAATTGGCGGGCGCTGTTGAAATTGCGGAGGACATTACGAAAATTGAGCGCCTCATCCGCCGAAACCACGAGCCCCATACCGGATATACATTTCACCATATTATCGGGAAAAGCAAGGCGATTTCCGAAGTCATTGAATTTTCAAGGCGCGCCGCCCGCACTTCCTCCTATGTGCTGATTATCGGTGAAACCGGGACGGGAAAAGAGTTGTTCGCGCAAAGCATCCATTATGAAAGCGAAAGAAGCCGGGGACCGTTCATCGCGCAAAACTGCGCTGCGCTTCCCGACAATCTCATTGAAAGTATCTTATTTGGCACGAAGAAAGGGGCATTTACAGGTGCTGTTGACCGCGCAGGGCTGTTCGAACAGGCGGACGGCGGCACGCTTCTGCTCGACGAAATCAATGCGTTGAACATTCATTTGCAGGCAAAGCTTTTGCGCGTGCTGCAAGAGAAAAAAGTGAAACGGATCGGGGGCACGCAGGAAAAGCCAGTGGATGTGCGCGTGATCGCCACCATGAACGAAACGCCTTACGAAGCGATTGCAAATCACCGGCTGCGCAAAGATTTGTATTACCGGCTTGGTGTCGTGACGCTGTTTATCCCGCCGTTACGGGACCGGCTGGAAGATTTGCCCCTTCTCACCGGCCATTTTATTCAAAAATACAATCCCCTTTTTCAAATGAATGTCAGGGGGATCACACCGGAAGTGCTCACTTTCTTCCGGTCGTACCGCTGGCCTGGCAATATACGCGAGCTGGAGCATATGATTGAGGCAGCGATGAATGTCATGCTCGATGAAGACATGATTGAACTCCGCCATCTGCCCATGCAGTACCGGCAGTCCGGCCACTTCAATTCGCCGGCGGAAAAATCACCGCTTTTAAAAGACCGGCTGTTTGAATACGAGAAGCATTGTATTTTAGAAGCGCTTGAGGCAAACGGGTCGAATATATCAAAAGCAGCAGAACAGCTCGGGTTAAGCCGGCAAAGTCTCCAGTACCGGATGAAACGGCTCGGGATTTGACGCATGTCACTACAACTATGCTTGCCGGCTTTTTGGCCGGCTTTGAGATCACCTCTAGCCAGAGAGTAAGAAAACAAAAAGGCAGGGGATTCAACGAATTTCCACTGCCAATTACAGGGCATCCGCAAGTGCTTGAAGGCTATCAAAATACTGAAAATCAAATCAGCACTACCATCCAACTGCTGGACGAGAAAATCAAAAAATTAGCTTCCACCAATGCAGACATTAAAAAAAGCTATTCTGGCCGAACGCTTGAAAATACAGAAAAAGGGGCAATGAGCATGGAAGTAAAAATTCACTTTGATGCAGTTGAAATATCGCTTGCAAACATCCGTTCCAAGTCACAGAGCCTTGAAATTTCTAAATTGGAAGAGGCCGGTGCGCAATATCATTTGTCTGCATTAAATCATATTGCAGAAGTAGATCAACGCCTGGAACAAATTCTTGCATCCTACCAATCTGTCACGCTGAAAAACGAAGCCGCGGCCAAAAAAGCTGTGCAGGAGATAAAGGCATACGATGAACAGCTCGGAGAAAGCTTCGAAGGCCGCCCAATGAGCAGGTGAAATGATGAAAATTCTTGATGTGCAGTTCTTTGAACAGGTCATAGCGGACACGCAAAAAACTTGCAGTCAAAATTCGACCAAATTGCAGGCATCCAGAAGGTCATCGATGCGTTTGTAAATATGGAAGATGATTTCAAAGGCAAAGCCGGCAACGCGATACGCGGTTATTTCCGCGATTTCCACCAGCCGTTTCTTTTGTACCTACAGACATTTTTAGCGGATTACAACGAGGCATTGGACCAAATCCGGAAAGACTTGTCCGCATTCGAACCTGACCCAAACGGCTATATCGATGAAACTTTTCTTACCGGCAGCCTCTCCCCCGCCCTGAAAAAGCTGGAAAACACGATTGGCGCAATTTTGGAAGATGCCAATGCGGCCATCCGAAAAGTTTCAGATTTGGTCGACATAAAAACCATTGATATCGACGAAAAACTGCATCCAATCGTGAAAGCACGGAAGAGGGTAAACAAAACCGTTGAAGACCTGTACGACTTTGACAATAAAGCCGTGAATACGCTTGAAAAACTTGAACATAACCTGGACGCAATGAATAAATTTGTCCAGCAGATGGACACCATGTTCAACAGCGTGGACATCACCACCTACAGCCCGAACAAGTTTACCGTTACCAAAGCGTACCGCAGCCTTGAGGGCGAACTGATCGAAAAAGCCGGTGTAAAGCCTGCCCGCATAGTAAAGGGACAGGATTTTAACGGCCATTTGTCCGTCAAGTTCCATTTTTACGAAGACGGCACGGTTATCATGGCATTCCGGAAGCCTGGGTCCAGCCAGGTTTTTTATGAACGGGTGGACAGCATCCCGAAAGCCGCTATCCCGAAAGAAAAGCCGGATGACCCGCTCCTGCTTGAAATTTGGAATGGTTTTTACAAAGGGGCCAGCGAAGTAGTTGGAGATCTCATTGAAACGGTTGCAGGCTTGCCAAAGCTCGCTTATACGATCGGTTACAAGGGGGCAGAATTTGCAGATCACCTTCTCTCCTCCCCCTCGCCAAAAACATATTTATACAGCACCGTCCACAAAGGCATCGATATGGCAAAATACATGCGCCAAGCAGTTGAACTGGCTTTCGAACGTGACTTCTTTCACGGCAACGCCGAAACCCGGACAGAATTTCTCACCCACGGCATCGGCACAATCGGCCTGTCTCTCTTGGGCGACAAAGGAATTAGCAAAATCGGTCCAGCTGTAAAAGGAGGAAGACTCGCGGAAAAAGCCGGGAAACTGCGGGTGAATACCGCCGGAATGCCAGCACTTCAGGCAGCCGGAGCCGGCCCCGAAAAAATTCCTTATAATGTTTGGGATGAGCTAGGGGCAAGATTACAGAAAACAACTAGGGAAAATTGGAATGATAGTAAAAGACAAGATAAATTTGTGAACGTTAATAACAAAAAAATAATAAGTTCAGCAACTGTACCCAAAAAGGGCGGAGAGACTGTTGCAGGCCATGCTTTACAAAAACATTCTGGAAGAAGGCCGGATATATGGGGAGAGATAAAAGGCGGACCTAATCAAATTAATCAAACTGCTTTAAAACATCTTCAAGAAATACTAGAAGGACCTGGGGAATTTATGGAAGTTAAAAATCCAAGAGGAATTAAGTTTTTAGAGAAAAAACTGCCTGATGGTCGTGGAGTGCGCTTAAATCTGGATGGAACATTTAAAGGGTTTATTGATCAGTAAACTAAAAAAGGGGAAGCAAAAGTGGAAAATTTAGAAATTATTTTATTTGGTTTTAATAAAAGTAAAATTGATAAATTTATTTACAATGATCTTAAATTAGATAGACTGAAACCAGTGTCTTCGCATTTTTTTGACAATATTTCTAAGAAGGATTTGGATTTTTGTGAGTTAAAGAGCATAGAACAAACATTAGTCCCTAAAGGCACTGGGAATATTGTATTAGCGGAATTGGAGTTAGGTATCTTATTAAAAAATGTGGTTATTTTGCTTTCTTTTGATGAAAAATATGGTGATATTGTTTTAAACTTTCCCGAAAATGAATTGTTAATCGGTGACAAAACTGATATGAAGTTAAGATTAAAAAAACTAGTAAATTATCTTGTTTCCCTTCAACAAACTTACGATATTCCCAAAATTTTTATTGGGTATGAGCCTGCGACTGATGAGGACTCTGTGTTAATAGAAATGAATAGGGACAAGGCTAATTATGATCAAGAAATCGAAGAAGTGCTGGCTAAAACTGGCCATTGAAATACTTCATGATGGAGAAATCAAAATAGATCTGCGTAAGGGCTTGCTGAACGAATCAAATACACGTACCAGAAAAATGACTCCAAACATATCTGTTGATTCGGAGAGATTCTCAAAAAAAGCAGGGGTTGCTCACTAGCCCCTGCCTTTCTAACTCGTTAATTGGTTTGCTCTTGCAGCACTTCTTTTAATAATTCAATTGCACTTTCTTCGTCCGGGTCATTCGTTCCAAGCTCGCCGCGGAAGGCTTTTGAAAGAATAGAATCTTTTAGCTGGCTAATACTTTTATCCAGTTCTGTTAAGATTCTCATCTTATCCTCCTTACCTAATAATCCTGAAATAATTTTAACGAGTTCATCTTGCTCTTCTTTAGGCATTAGAGGAAAAGGTAAACTTCTAACCTGAGGGAAGTTAAGTGCTTGCCTTGTTGCCCCAATTTGCCACTCACGAATGATTTTTTGAATATATGGGGAGTTCAGCCAATACTGTGGTAGGTCCTTGTTTATATTATCCACAAATCTTAATGCACAAACATGTTGATTGATATTACAAGGTATTAAATTAATGCTAAGCTTTGCTGCACGACCAATAGACGCCCCAGTAATATTTAATAATGTTTCTTCTCCACACATTTGTGTGCGTTTCATTTTAGAATAAATTTCTTCTGATATATATACAATATTTTCTATGTCCATCTTATTTCTAAGCACATTTTGACTTCTTATAAAAGGAATACCTTCTGTTTGATAAATATCACTGCCACCTTTAGGGGTACTACCACTCCCAACAAAAGTAGTTATTTCACCTATGGTTGTCCATTTCCATTCTTTGGGAATGATATAGCGTTCCTCGTTTAGTTCATTGTTAGTGATAGTGGTACTTAGATTAGCTTCTCTCCACTTCCTCGTCAACTCCCCACGAAATGCCTTATCCAAAATAGCCGCCCGGCGAAGTTCAAACGTTTCCTTCGCTTCCTCAATCAACCCCTTTGCTTCGTCGATTTTACTTAAAAGCCGCTCTACTTTGTCAACAATCCGTTTTTGCTCTTTTAATGATGCCAGAGGGAATGGAGCATTTAAAATATCTTCTCTGGATATTCCGGGAATGATACCCTTTGAATTCTCCTTTAATTGTTTTACATAAGTGTTAATGTAATAGTACAGATATCTATTACAGACAATACCAGTGCATCTTAGTGCCATTATTTGTCTGCTAAGATGCACTTTTTCTATCTCTTGAATTACAGTTTTACCTACCGTGCCTTTGACTGAAATTAGAACATCTCCTTTTAATCCAACAACAGTAGGAGTTTCAATCCACCTCTCAACGTTCAACTTTCCATCGATAATATTACTTGCCCCCATAATATAAGGAATACCTTTACCATCATTATTACAAAGCTTTGAACTTACATCTCTCCCGGATATAAGAGAAATGACACTTCCCAATTTTACCCATTTATAATTTTTACGCACTTCATACGGCTGCTCTTCTTCCGGCACCAATGCTTCTTCCAATAACTCCTCCATGGTCTTTTGCTTCTTCCTCACTTCACAGCCACCTCATCCGCTTCCACAGCGCGCAGTTCGTCTACCACTTCGCCCAGTAAGTCCATCGCCTGCTGCAGTTTTGCGATCGCTTCTTCTGCCGATTCAACCGGGTCTGGCAAGTTTTCGTAGGAGGACAATGACGCATCCGCGATCAGGCCGATGTCGAGGCTGTCACCTTTTTTCGCAATTTCTTCCCGTGTGAATACATTCCAGCGCTCGTCTTCCACTTTCGACCGGTCTTCGGCTTCGTAGGCTTTCATGAAGTTTTCGAAATGCGCCATCGTCAACTGGTTGCGTTTGCCGAATGACGGCATGTTCGTGCGGAGGTCATACACCCACACTTCTTTTGTGTTGTCCCGGTCGGTTTTTCCTCTCGTAAAGAACAGGACATTTGTTTTGACGCCTGGTGCATAGAAAATGCCGGTCGGCAGCCTTAAAATCGTGTGCAGATTGCATTTATTCATTAAGTCGCGGCGGATTTGCGCACCAACGCCGCTTTCAAACAGCACATTATCCGGCAAAACGACTGCTGCGCGCGCTTTGCCATCATCTTTTAAGGCATTGTAGATCAGCTGCAGGAAATTCAATTGCTTGTTCGATGTGTCAAACGTCAAGTCATCACGCGATACCCGTTCGCCGCCTTTTTTTGTGCCAAAAGGCGGATTTGTTAAAATGACATCCAGATTTTTCATCCATTTCCCGTTGTTGGATAAAGAGTCGCCATGCTCAATGCGTCCTTCCATGCTGTGGAGCAAGGCATTCATTAATGCAAGACGGTGCGTGTCTTTTACCAGCTCCATCCCGGAGAAAGCTTCCTTCCTCTGGAATTCCGCCATTTGCGGATCCAGATCAAAATAGTCATCCGTTTTCTGTCTTACATAACGGTCCGCTGCAATCATAAAGCCAAAAGTGCCGGCTGCCGGATCCGCGCAGCGCTCGCCGATTTTCGGGTCGACCAGCTGCACCATGACATCAATCAGGACGCGCGGTGTAAAATATTGCCCTGCTCCCGATTTCTTTTCATTCGCATTTTTTTCCAGCAGTCCTTCATACAGATTACCGAGCCCTTCTTCTTTTGCGCTGTACCAGTCGAGGGCATCAATCGATTTAATGATTTTTTCAAGGTTTTTCGGCTCTGAAATGCTGGTCGCTGCATCGCTGTAGATATCGCGCAGCATTTCATTGCCGCTTGTGCCCAAATGCAGCAGCAAATGCTGATAAAATGTTTTTAACTCCGTTCCTTCCTTGGCCACAAGGTCATCCCAGCGATAGCCTTCCGGAATGGCAGACTCCTTTTCTTGTTCTTTCATCATTTTTAAAAACAGCAGATACGTTAATTCCGTCACATATTGCTGATATGTAATCCCGTCATCCCGCAAAACATTACATAAGTTCCAAAGCTTTTGTACGATTTCCTGGTTGTTCATTTTTCTCCTCCTGTTTTTACTGCACATGTTACTTGCAATGAAACAAACCCTTCTATATTCCAAAGAAAAGAACCCAGTCACTTTTTGGGAGCTTGCATTCAAAGGAGCTGGGTTCTGCCTGTATATGATATAGGCTGCCTTTACTTTCGTTCATTTTTGGTTTGAAAAATTTGCACGGATTGGTTTTGCAGCATTTGTACTGTTTTTGTTTTTCCCGAATTTGACTCAGGCATTTTCGCTCTTCTGATGGCACACTTGGTTCCAACAAAACAAAACCTATTTGATAAAAGCTACTTTTTCCTGCCTTGTTTCAAATTCAATTTCTATTAGTTGGGCATTGAACACTGCAACCACATCCATTACATATAAATAAGTGCATGTAATTAATTCTATGTACAATTATATATGCATTAACCTGAAAAAGTCTACGTATGCGCTAAATTTTTGACGATAACCAAAACAATAAAACCCAGTTCATCCAACCGCCAAAATCCGGCTGGATGAACTGGGTGTATTTATATCACATACAGATTGTCATTAATCGTATCCACAATCCTATCAATTTCATCACCAAATTCGCGTTTCAAAATCTTATACCCGCCTTGGCTGCGGAACGGTTCTTCCCCAAACGCCTCTTCCGGGTTTGGCGCCAGCACGGGAACTTGCAGCAACTGCTTTTCAATCCGCTCCAGCCATTTTTTCTGCCGTGGCGTCCAGTCATGCAGGGCGTACACCTTTTGCATCGCCCGCCTGATCCGGGTTTCGTGGTCAATAAGCGATTCGCCTAATGCAGCCTGGCGAATGAAACTGATGATATCGGCCGCAATATCTTCATTTTTCGTTTGTTTCCAGGCCGTTTGCAAGTGGGATTGTTTAAACCCTTTTGTCTCCAGTATCGTAATTAATTCACGCAAGTCCTGCCTTGTTAAATCTTTCGGGCGCGTGCAAACGAGGTGGAGTGCGGGAATTTCATTGATATTTTCTTTAATAAATTTTACAAATCCATCCAGGTAATCTTCAGGTCGTTCATTCCCTTCACCATAGCCCCGGATGACTGCTGTTACCCGGTCTGCCTGATTGGAAATATAGCGTTTATCTCCACCTGTCCGGTAATTTTCCATGTACTCAAACAAGAGGCTGTTTTGCTTTGCTTCCTGCGGCGTGTAATATTGAATTTCTTTCGCCCAGTCTTCAATATTTTTGCCATTGGACAGCTCTTCAAATTTCTGTTTTGCTTCTTCACTGAGCCTTTGTTTGCGCCGCTGGATTTTTGCGCCCAACTGATCGCGGTAAAATTTGGCTTCTTCTTCCGTTTGCGCGTTCACAAGCGACTCGTACAGCTCGCCAATGCTGTCATGTTGCTGTTTCACGACTGGCTTCATTTCTGTATAAGGCTGAAGTTTATCGTAAATCCCAACAGCATCATAAATATTAAAATGGCTTTTCCCGATCTCAGGGCAAAGGCGGGTGGCGCGGCCGAGCATTTGATCATACAGAATACGGGATTGAACGCGGCGCAGAAAGACGAGATTCGTAATGGCCGGCACATCCACACCGGTCGTGAGCAGATCAACCGTCACAACAACATTCGGCAGCCTTTCGTTTTTAAAACGTTTAATGGCATCGAGCGGCTTATAAATATACCCCGTAATTTTCATAATGGCGTCATCTTCTATCTCATCGCCGCGTTCGGCATATGCCTCTTTCAATAAACGGACGACCAGGTCTGCATGCTGGTCGGTAGCGGCAAAAATCAATGTTTTTTCTTTGCCGGACGGATCAATATAATCCGCCAGTTTATTCAGCACCGCCCTGTTAAAAGATTCCGTGATCACTTTTTTGTTAAACTGTTCAACTTCAAAATGAAGGGTATCTTCCATTTTTTCTAATTGAATTTCGCCGTTTTCCGCATCGTACACTTCGACTTCTTCATCCTTCTCAAAAGTGATCCCCGCTTGTGAAAGTTCCGTTTTGAATACATAAGGCGGCTCATGGTCAACCAGATAGCCGTCCAGTACCGCTTCACTGTACGAATATTTAAAGATCGGCATGCCGAAAATTTGCGTCGTATGAAGCGCCGGTGTCGCGGTCAACCCTAAACAGGCCGCATCAAAATAGTCAAGAACGCGCCTGTACTGGCTGACATAATCGTTTTGATCCCTGAACAACAGTTCATCTTCGGACATTTCCCTGTCGCTTGTATAGCCGCGGTGCGCTTCATCTACAATAATAAAATCGTACTGCCCGACGCTCGGAATTTTTTCTTCATTGCTGTAGAAAAGCCGGCGCACCATCCCTTGCACCGTTGCGATGTGCACTTTTGTTGCCACTTCCGGTGAAATGTCCCCGATCGACTTCACATCATAAATATCAGAGAATGAGTAACCTTCAATCTTGGTATCCTTCAGGGCATCTTCCGTTTGTTTCCCGAGTGAGTTGCGGTCGACAAGAAAAAGAATGCGCCTGCATTTTTTCGATTTAATGAGCCGGTACATGAGCGCAATTGCGGTACGGGTTTTCCCGGTCCCTGTTGCCATTGCGATGAGCATCCTTCTTTGTCCGGCTTTCAGTGCTTCTTCGGCTGCCAGCACTGCTTTTTCCTGATAAGGGCGCAATCCGAATTTCGAGATGCTTTCTTCTTCAAGCCGCTGATTGGCATCGTCATCATCCTGGCTCAGTAACATGAGCAAATCATCGGGAGAGTGCCAGCCTTCAAGCGGACGGGCGTGTTCAAGCGGCTTACGGGAATCCCAAAACCAAATGCCCGATTCCTCTTGAAGCTGCCTTAAAAAAGGCCTGCCGTTGGTTGCGTATAGGAAAGGCACATTATATTCATTTCGCGTTTGTAAAATCTCTTCATTTTCCATTTTGCGCACTTGTCTTGCATAAACTTTTGTCTGGCTTTCCAGCGCGCTCGGAATCGTCTTTTTCTTCGCCTTCGCTTCAATGAGCCCTACCAATTTCAAACCGATAAATAAAGCATAGTCCGCTCTGCCTCTGCCAACTTTCCATTCCGCAATGGCCATATTCCGGTTCTTTTCAGGCACTGTGCCATGTGTATAATGATTCAACAAC
The DNA here is from genome assembly GCF_038007245.1 of Weizmannia sp. FSL K6-3076. Taxonomy (NCBI): domain Bacteria; kingdom Bacillati; phylum Bacillota; class Bacilli; order Caryophanales; family Bacillaceae; genus Heyndrickxia; species Weizmannia sp. FSL K6-3076. The sequence continues at coordinate 2,894,507 of NZ_JBBOWU010000001.1, forward strand.
GTTGTATCTGCTTCCCAGCCGGCTGCACGCAACTTTTCATCAATAATGGCACGTGTTTCCGCTTCCGTCAGTTCATGGCGGCGCATAAAGGTTGCGGATCTCTTTTTCCGTTCTGTTTTCTCTTCCGCATTTTCTTCAGAAGCTTTTGCTCTAATAGATTCTAACTCATCTTCAAGCTTTTTCAGCTTCTCTTCGTATTCCTGCTGGAGCTGTGCCGTATCGACTTTCTTCTGCTCTTTCGGCTCTATGTATTCCGGCGCTTGAAAATCCCATTCTCCGTATACTTCCATAAACCAAATGGACAGGCGAAAAGCGAGCCGCAGCAGTGCTTTTGCTTCCTCCGTTGTAAATTTCAGCGCTTCGTGCATGGCCTGGTTGCCCTTGCGACGCAGCGTTTCAAAAATATCCATCAGCTCCGGCTCAATCAAACCTTCTCTGCGCAGCGTATGGATACGATCCACTTGGGATGTTCCGTATGCTTCCTTGATATTTTCGGCTGCCAGTACGAACTTGGTCAACGTCTCGGCAAACAACCTAAGCTTCATAATCGTTGTATGCGGATCCGGATAAACATTTTTCTCAGCCGTTTCACCTAAATTTGCAAGCACATCCCATTTCCCTTTAAAAAATGAAAAGTTGCTTTTCACTTTCATCACCGTTTTCTTTTTACTTTGCTTTTATTATACAACAAACTATTTATACTTTGGGCGCACAGGGAAACGTTGTCATTGGGTTGAATCAGAATACTGGGTGGCTGAACATATATCCCCTTTATTTTTGCGTAAAAGAGAGTCTGTGATGGCGTCTTCAACTGTGCTCAACTTTAAGGTGTACAAAATACCCCCTGATTTACAAACACAATGGCATTTTTATTAGCATCCCGGCAGAAATCGGGCCGCCGGGGTCTCATGTTCGCCATGTCTGTGTGTGACCCTCTTTTTGACATTATTTTAGCCGCATGCAAATGGATTTTGCATCCTGAAGGGAAATGCACTCGCGGCCCGCAACATAATCATGCCGGCGCCAAATCATGGTTCTCGCATGTGCAAAAAAATTTTGCATGCATCGCGTTTGCTTCACGAAAAACAGCTCCTCCGCCTTTGGCATGAAAATTGCAAAAAGTCCTGATATGAGAATATATACATTTTTGCAATCGTTCTCATGAAACGGATGAAGGGGGAAAAGAAAAATGGAATTGGAAAAGCAGCAGGACATCCATCTTCCAAAGCAGCAGGGCAGGACACTCCGAAAAGAACTGAAAGCACGCCATTTAACGATGATTTCGATCGGGGGCGCCATCGGAACCGGCCTGTTTCTCGGGAGCGGCGCGGCGATCCATTCGGCGGGGCCGGGCGGGGCACTTGTCGCATACGCACTGGTCGGGGCAATGGTGTATTTTGTCATGACAAGCCTTGGGGAAATGTCCGCCTACATGCCGACAAGCGGCGCGTTCAGCACATACGGGACAAAATTCGTCGATCCCGCTTTCGGATTTGCAATTGGCTGGACTTACTGGTTCAACTGGGCGATGACGATTGCTGCCGAACTGACCGCTTCGATTATGATCATGAAGTTCTGGTTTCCGCACAGCCCGTCGTTATTATGGAGCATGTCCTTTTTTGTGCTCATTTTCCTGCTCAATTATTTGACCGTCAGAGGTTATGGCGAAGGGGAATACTGGTTTTCTTTCATCAAAGTGGCGGCGATTATTCTTTTTATCGTTGTCGGCTTATTGATGGTTTTTGGCCTTCTTGGCGGGGAAGCAACCGGCGTAAAAAATTTCACAACAGGGAATGCACCGTTTCCGGGCGGGTTTCTCGGCACTTTTCTCGTCTTTATTGCGGCCGGTTTTTCGTTTCAGGGGACGGAAATTGTCGGGGTTGCCGCCGGGGAAAGCGAAAATCCGGCGAAAAATGTGCCGAAAGCGATTAAAAATGTTTTCTGGAGAATTCTATTATTCTATGTGCTTGCCATCCTTGTCATCGGGCTCCTTGTCCCGTATACAAACAGCAGCCTGGAAAGCGAAAATGTTCTCGTCAGCCCGTTCACGCTTGTCTTTAAAAAAGCCGGCCTTTCATTTGCAGCTTCGATGATGAATGCCGTGATCCTGGCCGCTGTTCTGTCAGCCGGCAATTCCAGCCTGTACGCATCCACGCGCATGCTTTACGCGATGGCAAAGGAAGGACAGGCCCCGCGTATTTTTTCAAAGCTTGACAGGCGCGGCGTCCCGGTGCCGGCCATGATTTTAACCGCAGTTGTCGGTATGCTTGCGTTTTTCACTTCCATTTTCGGGGACGGTGTTGTATATATCTGGCTGATGAATTCGATCGGCATCACCGGCTTTATTTTCTGGCTCGGCATCTGCGTTAGCCATTACCGGTTCCGCAAAGCTTTTCTCGCGCAAGGGCACGCGCTCGATGAACTTCCTTACAGAGCGAAATGGTATCCGTTCGGCCCGGTTTTTGCCATTGCCGTTTGCCTGATTGTGACACTCGCCCAGGACTACCAGGCATTTCTCGCACCGCATATCAACTGGGGAAATGTCATTGCGGCCTATCTCGGCATCCCGTTCTTTCTCGTCTTGTGGTTCGGGTACAAAATCGCAAGAAAAACAAAAATCGTGCCACTTGATGCCCACGATTTCCATGCAATCGCAGAACCCAATAAATAAACCGGGCTCTAAAGTCCCAGGCTTGGGAGCTCCGGCCTGGACATGTTTTTATAAAAAATGCCGGAAAAACTTTGCCCTTGAAATCGTCATGAAGCAACGCAAAGCCGGATTCGTTTGACAAGCCCCGAATAGCAGAAAAGAACCCGGAATTTCGGGTTCTTTTATTTTGCCGCAGATGCGCCTATCTGTTCCGCACCCCGTCCATGATAAACCGGACGGCGGATTCAATCTCAGCCTCTTCATCCCGGGATCCGTTCAGCCCGAAGACAAACTTCAAAATAAATGTGCCGCCGATTGAAAAAAAGATATGCCTTGCCATCGCTTCCGCGGGCCGGTCTGCCAGTTCCCCGCGTTCCTGGAAAGCGCGGATCACCTGCACCAGCCGGGAACCGATATTTTCCGCAAAATACGGCATCAGTTCATGGCGGATTTCTTCATTATAAAAAAACTCTTTTACGATGATTTGGAAAATCTCCCTGTTCTGTTTTAAAAAGAGAAGCCGGTCCCGGAGCAGGTTCCGCAAAAAGTCCTCAAAACCGAGGCCATGGTTTGACAGCAGTTTTTCAAAAAGCTCTTCCGCCATCAAAGGAATCGAATCTTTTAAAAACGGAACGATCAGCGAAACAAGCAAATGGTCTTTCGTGCCGAAGTGCCGGAAAATCGTCCCTTCTGCAACGCCGGCCGCTTTTGCAATTTCGCTTGTCGGCGTATTGCCATACCCTTTCTCTGCAAACAATGCAATGGCCGCCTCCATGATTTTTTGCTTTTTATCCGTGAGCTTCGCGTCCGTCCTTTTTTGCTCCTTCATTGCTTCCAGAAGATTATATTTCGGCAAATTTTCTCCCCCCTCACAGCGCACGGTAACGCCGCAACGCGACAATATTGAGCAGAATAAAAATGACGGCAAAAATCATAAGGGCCATTAAGTCTTTCCATACATCCCCAAGGCCCGTTCCTTCATACATGACCCGTTTCAAGGCATCAGCACCGTAATAAATCGGCATTACTTTTGCAAGTGCCTGCAACCAGACGGCCATCCCTTTTAACGGAATAATGCCGGAGAAAAAGATCTGCGGCACCACCACAAGCGGAATAAACTGTACCATTTGAAACTCTGAAGCCGCAAAAGACGATAATAAAATCCCGAGAGACAGTGCCACAAGCGCGAGCATCAAATTAACGAGCAGGACATTCCAGAGTGAACCGGCAAGCACCATATCCAGCACATTCACAGCGTAAAACACGACAATCACGGTCTGGATAACGGCAAAAATGCCGAAACCCACCAAATAAGCAGCCACAATTTCGCCCCGCTTGACCGGTGTTGCCATCAGGCGGTCGAGCGTGCCAGATGTCCGTTCTTTTAAAAGTCCGATGCCGGAGATTAAAAATACGAAAAAGAAAACGAAGAAACCAACCAAAATTGGGCTCAGCACATCAAAAAATACTGTATGGCTGCTGCCGTATACATATTTTGCCGATACATCCGGTTTAGAAAAGGCCACTTTGACCGGCGCCTGCAACTCTTGTTTCGTTTTTTCCGCCTGTTCTTCCAGCTGCTGCACTTTCCCAAAGGCCGGTGACTGCGTGGGAACCTGTTTCATCAATATATGCTGCGCCTCATTTTGCAAGGCAATAATTTTCTGCACACCTTGGAGCGTCTTTGCCTGTGCTTCGATTTGTTTGGCCAGCTGCTGCCCGGATTCCGCCGCGATTGCCTGCTTTACTTTCATCTGCAGCGATTTGGCAGTAGACGGATCATTGTTTTGCAAAGTGAGGACGTACGCTCCGCCTTTTTTCACAAGCAGCCCGTCAAGATTTCCATCCAGTACGGTTTGCTCCGGATCTTTTACCGTTTCATAGTGTTTGATTTTCATATCCGCTTTATCCAACACTTTTACAAGGCTTGCGTCCACATGGCTGATCCCGAGTTTCGGGCTGGTTGAGCTGCCGTTAAAGAAAAAGTACATGAGCGTCAAAATCAATAGCGGCGCGAGAAACAACAGCGCCAATGTGCGTTTGTCCCTCAGCATTTCCAACAGAATTCTTTTGATGAGTGCGGCTGTCCTCATTGCACGGCCCTCCCCGCTTTCAAAAACACTTCATTCAAGTCGGCTGCTTCATACATTGCTTTCAACTCGCCCGGTGAGCCGTGCGCCAAAATTTTTCCTTCCCGGATCATGGCGACCGTATCGCATTTTTCCGCTTCGTCCATCACATGCGTCGTGACGATCATCGTTTTGCCTTCTTCATTTTTGAGGCGGAGCAGTTCATCCCAGATACTCGCCCTTAATTCCGGGTCAATGCCGACAGTCGGTTCGTCCAGAATGAGCAATTCCGGATCCTGGATAAGCGCAATCGCAAGCGACAGCCGCCGTTTCATCCCGCCGGAATAGGCAGACACTTTTTTATTAAGGTCATCCTGCAAATGGACAAGGCCCGCCGCGTAGGCAATCCGCTCATGCCGTTCCGCTTTTCCCATTTTATAAAGCGATGCGAAAAATTTCAGGTTTTCCTTCCCGGTCAGCTGCATATACAATGCATCTGACTGCGCCATATAGCCGATATGCTGTAAAACTTCAAGATCCGGCATTTTTTCTCCCAGCACATGGACCGTGCCGGCATCCGTTTTTTCCATCCCGACCATCATTTTGACCAAAGTGGTTTTCCCTGCCCCCGACGGCCCGATCAAACCGTAAATCCGGCCCTTCCCGATTTTCAAACGGATATCGTTTAACACAGGCTTTTTCCCGAACTGCTTGCTTATATGTTCCATCACAACCGCAGCTTCCATCCCTGGGCCTCCCTCTTTTTAGAAAAGTGAGTAATGACTCACTTATTATATTGCCATGATGAAAGTTGACTGTCAATTAAAAAGTGAGTGATCACTTTCGTTTTTCTTTAAACCTGCAAAAATCCTCCCTATTCTCCATTTTTTTGTTTATTATCGAGGTCATTGGGACAATCTTAACATTAGAATATGGGAAACGATTCCACATCCAACATAAAGGAGCGAAAACATGTCAGGACCATCTTTAAGGCGCGCCGACAGCCATTCGTCCATCCATGAAGCGGCTTTAAATGAAGCCCGCGATTTAACGGATTTGCTTGCGCAGCTGCTCGGGAAAAAGATGCACGCGGAGGCGCTGAAAACCGCTTTGATTTTGCTTGAACATTGGGAAACAAGGACGCTCGCGCACGCCCAGGCAGAGGAGGAAGGCCTGTACCCGGAACTGCTTGCCGAAAATGAAAACATGAAAGATAAGCTCACCGCCCTTGCCCGCGACCATGATCTGATGCGGAAACTGGCACAGGCAGTGAAAAAGGATTTGCAGCAGGAAAAGCTGGGCCGGCAAACCGTCCGTCAATTTTATGCATTGATATGTATCGATGAAATACATAATCACGAAGAAGAAAGCGTACTCCCCCATCATTAAAGAGGTGAAGTCATGAAAGAACAGCAGGAAAAACCGCTGTTTTCCGTCTCCCCGCCACTTTACCATACGTTCATGCAGACATTTGAACTGCATCATATTCATCTGTATGACGCAGATCCGGCGGGCGTCGAAAAGGAAAACGGGATTGAAGTGGTGTTACGCTACGGCGATCGTTTTCAACATGAAACAAGAAAATGCTTCTCCTTCTCCGATATTGAAAACGCGCCGCTAGTGGCGGAATTTTTCAATCAAGCGGCGGAATCATGCAAAGAAGTGCTGATTGCAGATTACTACAAAATGATGAAAAGCTGATAAGGGAAGGTGAAAACATGTTCCAGTTTGAAGACGCAGATTTAATCCAGGACCGCGAGGATTTGATCGCCATCATGCGCATGCGTTTCGGTGATATCCCCCCGGCATTCATTGAAACCATTTATCAATTAAACGATCCGAATACACTGCAGCGGCTCATTCTGGCCAGCGCCAATGCCCAGGACTTCGAAGTCGTGGAAGAAGAACTCCGGGCCGAATCCGGCAGCATCCGGTTAACGGGCGAACGCTTCAATCCATTCGGGAAAGGAAATGACGGCCATGTATAAAGACAACAAGCTGCTTCAGCGGCTGAGGCATTTAAAACGCGGAAAACGGATCAACGACGGCTGGACGGAAGAAAGCCCGCGCTCGCGCGATGCAGAAAAATATTACCGCAGGCGTTACGGCTACGACAACATTGTCCGCTCCACGCACGGGATCAACTGCACCGGCTCCTGCAGCTGGCGGATCTACGTGAAAGACGGGATCATCACAGCCGAGACGCAGCACACCGACTATCCGACAACCGGCAGCGATTTTCCGGAATACGAACCGCGCGGATGCCCACGGGGAGCGAGTTTTTCCTGGTATACGTACAGCCCGGTCCGCGTAAAGTTTCCTTATATTCGCCAGGACTTAATCGAACTTTGGCAGGCGGAAAAGGAAAAAGGCCATGACCCTGTCACGGCGTGGGCGAACATTGCCGGAGACGAAACAAAACGCGCCCGGTATGTCACAGCCAGAGGAAAAGGCGGTTTTGTGCGCGCCGATTGGAAAACGGCATGCGAAATCATCGGCGCCGCCTCGATTTACACGATCAAAACGTACGGCCCCGACCGGATCGCCGGCTTCAGCCCGATCCCGGCGATGTCGATGGTCAGCTATGCGGCCGGCACCCGGTTTTTATCGTTGATCGGCGGCACGATCCTGAGCTTTTACGACTGGTACGCCGACCTCCCGCCCGCTTCCCCGCAAATCTGGGGAGAACAGACGGACGTTCCGGAAAGCGCGGACTGGTATAATGCCAAATACTTTATCATCTGGGGCACAAACCTGCCGCAAACGCGGACGCCGGATGCCCATTTTATGGTGGAATCCCGCTATAACGGGACAAAGATTGTCGGTATCAGCCCGGATTATGCCGAATACGACAAATTTGCGGATATTTGGTTGCCTGCACGCGCCGGCACGGACGGGGCGCTTGCCCTTGCAATGACGCATGTCATTTTAAAAGAATTTTACATTGACCGCGAAACGCCATATTTTTCCGATTATGCAAAAAAATATACGGATCTGCCTTTTCTCGTTGAAATTGACGAAAAAAACGGGGAGGCCCGGTCCGGCCGTTTTCTGCGGGCAACGGATCTCACGGACGGCGAAAAACTTGGCGAATGGAAAACGCTTGTCTGGGACAAGGCGGCAAACAGCCCCCAAGTCCCAAACGGCAGCCAGGGCTTCCGCTGGGACGGCAGCAGCAAGTGGAATCTCGAGCTGACAAAAGACGACGGCAGTGCGATCGATCCGAAATTAAGTTTTATGGATGACTATGATGAAACCGTGGCTGTCACTTTCCCTTACTTTGCCGATAAGGAAGGCGGCACGATCAAGCGGGCGGTCCCGGTCAAACGGTTAAAGACAAAAGACGGGCAGACGGTGAAGTTTACCACTGTATTTGATCTTTTCTGCTCGCACCTCGGCGTGGATCGCGGCCTGCCCGGCGATTTCGCGGCGGATTACAATGACGCAAACGCACCGTACACCCCGGCCTGGCAGGAAAGCATTACCGGCGTGAAAAAAGCGCACGTCATCCAGGTCGCGCGCGAGTTTGCCGACAATGCCGCCCGCACAAACGGAAAATCAATGATTGCCATGGGCGGCGGGACCAATCACTGGTACCATAGCGACCAAATTTACCGCTGCATTTTAAACCTTGTCATGCTGACGGGATCACAAGGCGTAAACGGCGGCGGCTGGGCCCATTATGTCGGGCAGGAAAAAGTGCGCCCGCTCGAAGGCTGGCAGCAAATCGCCTTTGCCAATGACTGGACAAAACCGCAACGCTTCCAAAACGGTACATCCTTTTTCTACTTTGTAACCGACCAGTACCGGTATGAAGCGCGCATCAACGACAACCAGGAAGGCTGGGGCGGCCGTTTTAAAAACATGCATCCGGCAGACGTCAATGCCCTTGCAGCAAGGCTTGGCTGGCTCCCTTCTTTCCCGCAGTTTACAAAAAATTCGCTTGACCTTGTCAAAGAAGCCCGCGAAAACGGCGCAAAAGACGACCAGGAAGTCATCCAATATGTCGTGGAGCAGTTAAAGCAGGAAAAACTCGAATGGGCAATTGAAAATCCGGATGATCCGCGCAATTTTCCAAGGGTATTTTTCAACTGGCGCTCGAATCTTTTGGGCGACAGTGGAAAAGGCCATGAATATTTCGTCAAACATTTTATTGGCGGTGACGATGCCGTAATGACCGATACGGCCAACTCGTGGCAGCCGGAAACGATCAAAACAGAAGGTGAGCCGCCGCGCGGAAAAGCCGACTTGTTTGTCAGCATGGATTTTCGGATGACCAGTTCCGGCCTGTTTTCGGATATTGTTTTGCCGGCTGCCACATGGTATGAGAAATTTGACCTCTCAAGCACCGACATGCACCCGTTCGTCCACCCGTTTAACGCGGCGATCTCCCCGCCGTGGGAATCGAAAAGCGACTGGGAAGCGTTTAAAGAGATCGGAAGAACATTTTCGGAACTCGCAAAAGAGCATTTGCCGGCGTGCGAAGACCTTGTTATGATGCCGCTCGGCAAAGACACACCGAATGAAATCGGCCAGCCGTTCGGAGAAGTGAAAGACTGGCGCAAAGGCGAAGCGGAGGCGGTGCCGGGAAAAACGATGCCGAACTTCGTCATTGTCGAGCGCGACTACCCGAACGTTTTTCAAAAAATGACCACCCTCGGCCCGAACATTCAAAACGGATACGGCAGCAAAGGCATTCAGATACCCGGTGAAGGCGTTTATAAAGATTTGCTTTCCCGCCTTGGAAAATCGCGGCGGGAAGGGGTTGGAAAAGGGCTCCCGGATTTATCGTCCGATAAGCAGGCAATTGAAGCAATTCTCTTTATGTCCGGCGCCACCAACGGAAAACGAGCGGTTGAAGAATGGAAAGCACTTGAAAAGAAAACAGGACAAAAACTGGAACACATTGCCAAAGGCCGCGAAGACGAAGACTTCACCCTGCTGGATATTACCGCCCAGCCGCGCCATACGATTTCCGCGCCGGTCTGGAGCGGGCTTGAAAATGATAACCGCCGTTATGCCCCGTTTACAATGAACAAGGAATACAACATCCCGTGGCGGACACTGACAGGAAGGCAAAGCTTTTACCTGGATCATGAAGTCATGCTCGATTTCGGCGAAGGGCTGCCGCTGTATTTGCCGCCGCTTCGGCACGGGCCGTATTTAAAAGGCGAAACTGCAGCGCCTGAAAACGGCAAATCGATTACGCTCCGCTACTTGACGCCGCACCAAAAATGGGGCATCCATACGATGTTTACGGATACGACCCAGATGAACCATTTGTTCAGGGGATTCCAGACGGTCTGGATGAATGAGAAAGACGGGCAGTCCATCGGCATTAAAGACAATGACTGGATTGAAGTGTACAACCGGAACGGCGCGATTGCCGCGCGGGTCGTCCTCACTTACCGGATTCCGCAGGGGATGGCATATATGTACCACGCCCAGGACCGGGTATTGGGCGTTCCGGGCACGGCCGTCAGCCAAAAGCGCGGCGGTACCCATAACAGCGTCACACGCATTTCGCTGAAACCGACCCATATGATTGGCGGTTATTCCCAGCTCAGCTACGGTTTTAATTACTACGGCCCGACCGGAAGCCAGCGGGATACCATCGCCATCATCCGGCCGCTAAAGGAGGTTAACTGGCTTTGAGAGTAAAAGCACAAGTCGCAATGGTGATGCACCTTGATAAATGCATCGGCTGTCACACCTGTTCCGTCACTTGCAAAAACATGTGGACAAACCGGCCGGGGATGGAATACATCTGGTTTAACAATGTCGAAACCCGGCCCGGTGCCGGTTACCCGAAACAATGGGAAAACACGGACCGTTTTAAAGGCGGCTGGGTGTACAAAGACGGGAAACTGAAGCTGCGCGCAGGCGGCCCCGTTACGAAACTGGCGCAAATTTTTTACAACCCGAACATGGCTAAAATAGATGATTTTTACGAACCATGGACATATGATTATGACCATCTGATCCACAGTCCGAAAAGCGACCATATTCCTGTTGCGAGACCGCGCTCGATGATCACCGGAAAACCGATTGACAAGCCCCGGTGGAGTTCAAACTGGGACGATGACCTTGCCGGCGGGAGCGAGACGACGGCGCTTGACCCGAATATGGAAAACTTGCAAAACCATATTACCGGCGAGTATGAAAAAACGTTCATGATGTACTTGCCGCGCATTTGCGAGCATTGCCTTAATCCTTCGTGCGTCGCTTCCTGCCCGACCGGCGCGCTCTACAAACGCGATGAAGACGGGATCGTCCTTGTCGACCATGAAGCATGCCGCGGCTGGCGTTTTTGCATGAACGGCTGCCCGTACCATAAAGTGTATTACAACTGGAACACGCATAAAGCGGAAAAATGCAATTTCTGCTATCCGCGCACCGAAGCCGGCCTGCCGACGATCTGCTCGGAAACATGCGTCGGCCGGATCCGCTACATCGGCGTATTGCTTTACGATGCGGATAAAGTGAAGGAAGCCGCATCGGCCCCGGATCCGAAAGCATTGTACGAATCCCAGCTGTCCGTCTTCCTCGACCCGTTTGACCCGGAAGTAATAGAGGAAGCCCATAAAGCCGGCATAACCGACGCATGGGTGAAAGCCGCGCAGGATTCCCCGGTCTATAAAATGGCGATGAAATGGAAAATTGCGCTTCCGCTCCACCCGGAATACCGGACGCTGCCAATGGTATGGTACGTGCCGCCGCTCAGCCCGATTATGAACCATCTTGAAAATGAAGACGAGTTGTCCACGGACGGCTACATCCCGGCCATTGACCAGATGCGGATCCCGATGGAATACCTTGCTTCGCTGTTAGCGGCAGGCGATACGGCAGTAATCCGGAAAGTGCTGCTGAAAATGGCGGCGATGCGCGTCCATATGCGCGCCAAAACGGTCGGCGGCGTGGATGAGCTGAACAAAAGCAAACTGCTTGAAGAAGCCGGCATGACTGCAGAAGAAGTGGAAGATATGGCACGCCTGCTTGCAGTTGCCAAATACAGGGAACGGTTCGTCATCCCGACCGGCCGCCGCGAAATGAACGGTGACCTGTATTACAAGCAAGGCTCCTGCAGCATTGAAGAACTCGCCCCACCGGAAGGCATGGTTACGTATCCGTTTGAAAGGGGAGCAAGCAATGAATGATCGTGAAAAACTGATGTTGGCCATTGCTTCGCGGATGCTTACCTATCCGACAGAGACGCTTTACGAGGAAAAAGAGGCGGTCATCGCGGCGGCGAAAGAAACAGGCGCGGCGCTTGAAAAAGCTGCTGCCGCCCTGTTTTGCCTCCCACTTTCCGAAATACAGTCTTTGTATGTGTCCACATTCGACCTTCAAGAGAAAAACGGACTGTACTTAACGTACCATGAATTTGGTGACAGCCCGAAACGCGGCGCCGCTTTCATTAAACTGCAGAAAATGATCAACGAGGCCGGTTTTGAACGCAACGACGGGGAATTGGCCGATTATATACCAATGCTATTTGAATTTCTGGCCGTATCGGAGCCGTCACGCGAAACGGAACGCCTGTGCAAAAGGCTCGCCTATGCCGTCCAGCGGATTGCCGGCCATTTATCAGAGGAAAGCTTATATATGCCGGTTTTCTCCGTGCTGATGGAACAGATTTTTGAACAACCGAGCAAAGAAGAGATTGAAGCATTGGAACAACAGAGGGAAAAGGCCGATCTTGAAAATCTGCCTTACCCGATCATGTATTAAAGGAGGTACATACATGGCTTCTATCTTTTTATGGGTCATCTTCCCCTATGTAATGGGCACCATCATGATTTTCGGGCTGTTGTACCGGTATGCGTTCCGACAGATCAGCTGGGCGGCACCCTCCACTGAAATTTTCGAGAAAAAATGGCTCAGCATCGGCTCTCCCCTTTTTCATTGGGGCATTGTCTTTGCCTTTATCGGGCATCTCATGGGTGTCCTTATCCCGAAGCGATTTTATGAAGCCATTGGCGTACGCGATGAGCTTTACCACACGGGTGCCATTATCGGCGGCGGCATTGCCGGGCTGATGGTCGTCGCAGGGCTTGTCATTTTACTGATCCGGAGAATCAAATTTGAACGGGTGCGAATCCACGCCACATTCGCCGAATTTTTTTCCATCATTGCCCTGCTTGTAGTCGGCGGGCTTGGCGCCTATATGACCATTGTGTACAATACGACGGTCACGGCATATGAATACAGGACAACCATCGGCCCATGGTTCCGGAGCTTATTTGTCTTCCGGCCGAAACATGAACTGATGAACGATGTGCCAACGCTTTTTAAAGTGCATGTTATTGCGGCGTTTCTCTTGTTCGCTTCGATCCCGTTTACACGCCTTGTCCACCTGTTCAGCTTTCCGGCGCGCTATCCGGTACGCGCACCGCAGCAATACCGGTCCCGCGCCGGTTACAAGCGCATACCGGAAAAATGAGATGAAAGGATAAGCATATGAAAAAGATTCAACTCCCATTGCAGACAATTAGTTTAGTGGCAGCTTTTATGATTTGGGTCATCCTCTCTTCTCTTCTTACCTATATAAAAGGGGACATCCCGCTGACACCGGGCGAGACTTCATGGGTGACCTCTATTCCGGTTATTCTCGGATCGCTGTTCCGAATTCCGGTCGGGTTTTATGCAAACAGGCTCGGAGCAAGGGTGCTGTTTACATTCAGTTTCCTGTTCCTTTTGATTCCGGTGTTTTACCTGAGCATTGCCCAGTCTTTCTGGGGCCTTGTGGTCAGCGGATTTCTAATCGGGGTTGCAGGCGCCACTTTTTCGATCGGTGTCACTTCCCTTCCGAAATATTACCCGAAAGAGCGGCACGGGACGATCAACGGGATTTACGGTATGGGGAATCTCGGCACCGCTGTCACCACCTTCGCCGCGCCGGTCATTGCCAATATGGCGGGATGGCGAACCACTGTCAAGCTTTTCTGCATTCTTTTGATCGTCTTTGCTTTGCTGAATTTCTTCTTTGGAGACCGGCATGAGCCAAAAGTCAAAGTTTCGTTTGCGGAAGAATTTAAAAAAGTGTACCGTGACAGGCGGCTCTGGTTCCTCAGTATTTTTTACTTTATTACATTCGGTTCGTTCGTCGCCTTTACGGTCTACCTGCCAAACTTTTTGGTGTCGAATTTTTCCCTCGCCAAAGTGGATGCCGGCATGCGGACAGCAGGATTTATTTTGCTGGCAACATTGCTGCGGCCACTCGGCGGATTTCTGTCCGATAAATTTAATCCGTATACGGTGCTGGCGTTTACTTTTATAGGACTGACCCTTTCCGGCATCCTGCTTTCCTTCAGCCTCGGGATTACGCTGTTTACGATCGGCTGCCTTGCCGTCGCTTTCTGTGCCGGTATCGGAAACGGCGCGGTTTTCAAGCTCGTTCCGCTTTATTTCTCAAACCAGGCGGGGACGGTAAATGGCATCGTCGCAGCTGCCGGGGGGCTCGGCGGTTTCTTCCCCCCGCTCCTTTTAACATTCGTTTACGGGCTGACCAAAAGCTATGCGATCGGCTTCATGTCCCTTTCGGAAGTGGCCCTCGCAAGCCTTGTGCTCGTTTTCTGGATGAGATTCAGCGAGCAAAACCGGGTGCCGGGATAACCGCCCGGCTTCTTTTTTAGGGGCACGCAAAGGAATCCGAATTAGAATGAATATATTATTTTTTTCTCCCAATCAGTAGTGTTATGCTTATGCATAGAGGTTTCTTTTTCATTCATCGGGATATGAAGAAAAAGAAGCCCTTCAAAAAACCTTATAAGGAGAGATCATGATGAACCAAACGCAGTTCGACAAAGTCAAGAACGGAAAAGGTTTTATTGCGGCGCTCGACCAAAGCGGCGGCAGCACACCGAAAGCATTGGCAAACTACGGCGTGCCGGAAGATGCCTATTCAAACGAAGACGAAATGTTTGATCTTATCCACCAAATGCGGACAAGAATCATCACTTCGCCAGCTTTTGACGGCAAATACATCCTCGGCGCCATTTTATTCGAACAAACGATGGACCGCCAGATTGAAGGCTTGTACACTGCGGAATACCTGGCTGAGAAAAAAGGCGTTGTCCCATTTTTAAAAGTGGACAAAGGGCTTGCAAATCTTGAAAACGGTGTTCAACTGATGAAGCCGATCCCGGATCTTGATGCCACACTTCGGCGTGCAAATGAACACCATATTTTCGGAACAAAAATGCGCTCTGTCATTAAGGAAGCCAACCCGGAAGGCATTAAAGCTGTGGTTGACCAACAGTTTGAATTGGCAAAGCAAATCCTCGCGGCAGGCCTCGTTCCGATTATTGAACCGGAAGTAGATATCCATAGTGCAGACAAAGAAAAATGCGAAGAATTGTTGAAGACAGAACTGCTCAACCATCTGAACCAATTGTCGGAAAATGATAATGTGATGCTGAAGCTCACCATTCCGACAGTGCCAAACGTCTACAAGGAATTGGTTGAGCACCCGCGCGTTGTCCGCGTTGTTGCCCTTTCCGGCGGCTATTCCCGCGATGAAGCCAATCAAAAGCTGAAAGAAAACGATGGCATCATCGCAAGCTTTTCGCGTGCTTTAACCGGGGAACTCAACGCCAACCAGACAGATGAAGAATTTAACGCAGCTTTGGAAAAAGCAGTAAAATCGATCTATGATGCTTCGGTTAATAAAAACTAACAGAAACCAGCAGGGCGCCCACAGTCCTGCTGGTTTTATTTAAAGGTGCAGAAATAACACGACTCAATCTGGCTGCTCTCCAATCTTGAGAAACAGGACTGGACCACTGCATACCCGTCCGGACAAGGCACTTTACATCCACTACCACAGCTACCGGTACATCTTCCCGCTTTTTGTGCTGGGGAATGACAGGAGGAAATACAGCACGCTTAATTGTGTTGCGGGAAAAGGGGCATATTTAGGATAAATGCCCCTTCCTTGTTTTTGGTTTTAAACGCTCACCCTTGTGCTCATATATTTCGTATAGTCATTATTTGCATTTCTGTTTGGATCCAACCCGTTGATTTCCGGAATAAATACCGAAAGAATTTGAATAACCATAGTAATCCCTAAAACAGATTGGGTATATGGGTGATGCTGTATATTGATTACCATTGGATCTTTTATTTTTTTTCGCTGGGCATTAATCATCATGACTTTATCTGTTTTTGTCCGTAAATAGCGGAATGTTTTTTCGATAAAAGGAGCGTTGGAATTTTCACAGTTTAATAGGATGACACTGCTGTTTTGATTGATTGCCCTGTGCATTCCGTGAGGAAACTCCTCAATATCATTAAAAGCAGCCGGCATGCACATCGTTTCCATTAACTTTAACTGTCCTTCTAAAGCCGTTCCGTAATTCATCCCACATCCGAGTACAAACACGTTTTTCATCCCGTTCCCGAATTTCGTGGCCTTGCACCAGTCAACTGTGCGTGCAAAAATATCCGGCAGCTCCTCTATGGAAGACAACAGTTCATGGTAAATAGTATGAAATTGATTTGCGCCTATCTTCCTTTTTTTGCAGGCGAGATGCACAGCAAAGCGTAACAGTACAACGAGTTTAGCACTGTACCCTTTTGTTTTGGCATTGCTTTTTAGCCGACTACAACGAGCAGCTGAGAAAAGGTGCTGAACCAAAACCGTCTTTCCTTTTCACTCACTATACTACCGTTACAGGAGTAGGTGCGGCAGTATTTAAAATTTCGCTGCATTGCATAAAGACCATTTAGAAGTCATAGAAAAAAATGGCAAAGTAAAATATGTTTTTAAATTCGGATGGAACTTTAATGCTAAAAAAGCATTTGGACGAATTGTTAAAAGGTGGAGATCATAAATGGTGGAGAAATTAGCAGAATTACTACGTGTATTAGAAAATATTCATTCAAATGTAAATGTTTTAACCAAAGAGGACTTTAACGAACAGTACGATAACCTGAAAGATTTTCAAGCCTTAATCAAAGAATTAGAGAAAGTAATAAGCGATTTTAAAAAAGTTAATCCTAACGATGGGAACAAGGTAGAACAATATTTACTAGAGTTTCATAGAATTTTAACAACCTTTGAGTGGCATTTTTCGGAAATCAACGATATAAATACAAAAATACTAAAGAATTACAAAGATAGAATTGCAGGTAATACTAAAGAAATTTAACTTCCGAATACCTCGGCAATGAATATGCCAGAGGGACATTTATGGCGGTCATAAATGTATCACTGGTGGAAAATCGGGATCCTTGAGGAAATGGCGCATTATCGTGAAATGCAAATGGGGCGCATCAATGCATGGAATACCTCTTCATTTTTTGGATGACCTCGGTAAATAACCCGAAAAGGTAGGTTCACTGCTCAAGAGGCAAGGTAGCTGTTGATATTAGAGGTGCAATGTACCTTTTTATGATGTCTGTACACCTTCATTCGATTTTTAGGCATGTATTATAAACAAACCTATCTCAATCAATAGCAATGCACGCCCCATTTACAAACCTCTTTATTGTTGTACCTCTATATCCCTAGGCCTCCTTCTTTTCAATCTCTCCAAAGTATGATGTTGCAATGTTGTCCAGCTGTTCAGCAATGTTCCCAAAGGCAGTATTTAAATCCAGTGTTTTCACACTCATTTTATTTCCACTCATCATAAAGTCGGCGTCTGGCACAATGGTTTCTTCGGTTCGGGCATACAACAGCATACCCGCTACATTGCCGGTGTTGCCGACATCCTGATTCTTTACATAGGTAAAAATCTGATACAGGTTGTTGGAATGAAATGTCCTGCTGCCATACCTGCTCTGAACTTGCATGGTATGCGCATAGTACTTTGTATCGATGATCAGTACTTTGCTGTATGATTTTAGTACGATGTCTGTCTGCATAGTCGGAAGGAAATCAGTCGTCCCCGCATCAATGTTCCATGCTATCTGTGGAGCGGCTGCCCGCAAACTCGGATAATGATAGCGGTAATATTCCAGCACAAATTTCTCAAACAGGCGCGACATGTGCTGCTCATCCAAGAAATTGGCCATTTTGAACTTACCTTTGTCTGTGGAGAGCAGTAAGCCATCTAAAACAAAATAGCAGATGTTCAGGAGCATTTTATAGCTTTGATTGTTTTTCTGAAACCGCAGAATGTTCCATTTAATGCGCGTTGGCTCAATCATATCCACACTGTCAAAATGTAGCATCACTTTTTTCAAGGCTGTTCTCCGTTTAACGTTTACAGATGGCTGCTGCATGAGTATGACAGAGGTGGTTTTCAGGATTTGGTTAAATACATTATTTTCAGACAGCTCATCATATTCGCAGGAGAGCTTTTGCTTCCGCTGCAGTTTATGATGGATGGTCCCATGAATGTCCAGTTTACCGCGTAACACGGAAAGGTCATCACAATATGAAACATATTCCTTATACAAGCCCTGTTTTAGTTGCCGGGCGATTCCTTTAGCAAGGATGGCAGCAAATAGATCTTGGATATGCTCAAACTTTTCTGACCCTATTTCATCGTAGTTTGATCGTTTCAGCACACGAAAGGCGTAAGAGAGCATATAATAGATGTTTCTAATCAGAATGCCTTTATCTTTCATCATTGAAAACACCGCGCAGTATGTTTTCCCAGCGCTGCAATTTGTCCGGTTCATCAAACCAGTATTCATGCAGCATCGGAAGAATATCGTATTCAACCACTTCCTTCAGCCATTCATCCGTACATTCAGCCTGTCCACAAAAATAACTGTGGCCAATACGAAAACCAGGCCCAAGTGAACTGTCAGCAGCAATTTCCTGATTCAGTTCCTTTATGCGTTCAATTAAAATGTTAAACGTGTCATGATCCAATGCTGACTGGTAGGATTGAAAACCGGCAGAATGAAATCCCGGTTCAATTTCAAAGAAGCTGAACCGGCGGCGCAAAGCATAATCGATCATTGCAAGGCTGCGGTCAGCTGTATTCATCATCCCGATCATGTACAGATTCTTTGGAACAGTGAACGGCATGCCGTTATAAGCAAGCGTTGCCTTTGTGCCGCGATAATCTTTTTCAATTAGCATGAGCAATTCACCGAATATTTTACTCATGTTGCCGCGATTGATTTCATCAATTATAAAGAAGAACGGTTGGTCCGGTATGTTCGCTGCCTTTTGGCAAAACTGGTAGAAAATGCCGTATTGTAATTCAAACCCATCCTCTTTAGGTTTATATCCCATCATGAAGTCCTCATAGGAGTAATTCTGGTGAAACTGAATAAACGCAATGCGGCTATCGTCTTTTAACCCCATCATTGCATAAGCAAGCCGCTTTGCTGCAAAGGTCTTGCCAACCCCTGGAGCTCCCTGCAAAATGAGGTTCTTTTTATGCTTCAGCAGAGAGATGAGCGTTTCGTAACGTTCTTCAGTCATATATACCTCTTCCAAAAATTGATCTTTGGAATAAGCTTCCATATTTTCTTTCGGCGTAATCGGGTTTTCCTCGCGAAT
This sequence comes from Weizmannia sp. FSL K6-3076, assembly GCF_038007245.1. Classification (NCBI taxonomy): domain Bacteria; kingdom Bacillati; phylum Bacillota; class Bacilli; order Caryophanales; family Bacillaceae; genus Heyndrickxia; species Weizmannia sp. FSL K6-3076. The sequence continues at coordinate 2,913,693 of NZ_JBBOWU010000001.1, forward strand.
AATGTCTTCAATAAAGTCATATTCTTCCTTCGTCAGCTTGAAAAGACTGCCCTGTGGATTCTGGAAATACTCCATTTTTTCCAGCTCAGGACAATTTTTCAATGTTGCATAATCGATCGGTGTGACAAGCCCTTCTGTTTTTTCAAAATAAAGATATTCTCCATCACTTTCTTCCAGCACTTTCGCAAGTGCTACCACCTGTTTCACCGGGTAAGATTCATATCCAATAATAAGGTCGCCAGCCTTCGCATCCAAGAAGTTTTGAAAAATGCGGCGTTTGTTGCCATTTTCATTATACAGTGTATATCGCTGCGTCTCGCCGATGTCGATATCCGAGAAACGCCAAATTTTAGGATTAGCATTGAGCCACCAGTAACCCTGCTTCTCTTTACCTTGGCTGATTTTAGCTTGTGGCTCCTCTTCATACAAAGGAATTTCAGAAAGGTCAAACTGATCCAGTGCTTTGCTCAATTCATCACGCAGTTTCCACATATAATTACCTGCCATATCTTTGTCTGCATGCTTTCCAACATATAAAATCGGCCACCATTTTGCATTATCGTTATGAGATGTCATCAAAGGACATTCCGTCGTCTCGGCAACACGCTTTGCAAGAGCAGAAGATCCACTATTATAATAGTTCGGATTATTCCCATATTTTTCTGAAAGCTGCTTACAAGTGGCCATGCCGCCACAGTCTTTTATGCGCTTCATGATTTTTAGACTTTTTGTGTTAAAAACACGTTTATCTGCAAGCAGTGCAAGCCATTCCTCCGTTGTAATATTTGGGCTATAGTCCATTGGAAACCACTCGGCATGATCTTCAGTAGACTTTTTTGTATAAAAACGGCTGATATAAAAGCCAAGATCCATCGTCAATGTCTTCAGCGCTTTATCCGGGTAGCAATGATCCGTAAGCACAGATTGCAGCATTTGTACCAATTCCTCATCCTTTTTCAATTGCTCGCAAATTTCATTGTAAAGGTGAAATTCCCCTACGAGATTGCGAGAAGAAGCGCCTTTTTTTGGAATAAAATCGCTGTCAAGCACTTTTGCCACAGCCCGACATTCCGAGTACTTGTAAATATAATATTTATCCGGATAACGGAGCCAAAGGTATGTGCTGATGGAATTCAGCGTTTGAAAATGCTGCCTCCATGTGCCTTGATCATATTTTACACGCATTGCTTCGGCATCGGACTGGAATTTTTCAACTCGTTCCGCAAAATGCTTGGACTCATCATACAGATTGATAAACATGGCTCTTGTCGCTTCTTCATCTGCCGCAGCGTACAACTGAATCATTCTTCTTGGGTAGTTGTTCACGGAAGTGAGCAGATTATTGGTTTTGTCTGTTGCTTTCGTGAACATCTCAGCAAAGTCAGAAGCATTGATATCCCAATGATCTTGAAAATGCTGGACCGCTTCCCATTTATATTTTTCATTTTCCCAGTGCGTTGAGAAGTTTTGTTTATATGCTGCGATCACCGCTGCTAACGAATTTTTGTTGATCATAAGCCATTTCACCTAATTTTTCATTATATCTTAAACATGGTTCATCATTAACTATACTTTTGCTTCGTCTCAGCAATCCATTGTGGCAATTTAGTCGTGAGGATCATATTATGTCTTAACAAATTGCCAGCCGTTTGATTGGTTGCCTTGTTGAAATCAACACTGCGAATGAGATCATTGATAAAAGGAACAATATCAGGCTCAGAAGTGGAATATGAATTCACCGCTTTTATAAGTAATTCACTATCTAATCCCCACTCCGAAGAAAATTGAATGACCGTATCGCGCAGCTTATCCGCTTTCCAAATTTCAAATGCCTCATCAAAGTTCAAATTGCTCGATAAGTTACCAGGTACAAGCTCAGTATCCACAAATTCCTTTAATAGTTGTGCTTGCTCATGGTCTCCCATGTTACTTAACTCTTGAATTTGTTCATAAATAATACGAAGGGTTTCACGATCCACCGTTTGCACGCCGTACGGTGAAGTAACTTTTGAACCTATTAATTTTATAATATGGTTTGCATCAATGACTTGTGTTCCTGCCAATTTCGTTTTCCCAGCAAGCGGATGAACGGTTGATGGCGCAGGTGGGGTTCCGGGCTTCCTTGTTAAGTTTTTATAAGCACCGACATACTGCAGCCAAGTGTGCTCGTCTATTCCAAAAGCGTCATCATTCCACTTAAATTCATAGTACTGTTCTACCAAATTTAACTGCTCAGCAGCATCTTTAAAAGCAAGGATAAAGGCTTCCTTTTTCTTCTCATCCTGTTCTATTTTTTGCCATTCAGTAGGATCAGGTAAAGTCGGGATCATTTCAGATACTTTGATTTCCAATTTCTTTACAGCCGTTTGGTAAGTATCCACAATGGCCTTACTGCTCTTCCCACCGCTTCCATATAGCTTCAAAGCTTGATTTACCATTTCTTCAGTCATTCGAGGGTATTGGAAGTTGATAATCGTTCCAAATTCTTTTTTCGAACCAAAGACACGATTGGTGCGTGAGTAGGCTTGGATCAGACCTTGAAGTTCAAGGGTACGGTCAACATAAAGCGTATTCAGACGTTTCGAGTCATAGCCTGTCAACAGTTGGTCTGCCACAATGACGAGGTCAATATTTTTCGGGTTTCGTCCACTGCCGCCTCGTGTCGCGCGCTCTACAAGATCCTCAAAATAAGCATCTTCACCGTGTTTTTTATCACCAGCTACAAACTCAATGCCAGTAAATGCAGCGTAGTCCTTAAACATCTCGTTGACAATTTGGGGATCTAATGGCGTGGGATCATTCTCACTACCGAAACTAAACGTCATCGCCACATTTAGCTTTTCCCCACGTTCTTTTAGTTGTTTTTTAAATTCATGATAATAAGCAATGACACGATCTTTATAGGCAACCGTCAAAATTGCATTAAATTCTCTTGCTTGTGATTGTGATTCCCAATTATTCAGAATTTCTTCCACTACCCGTGGAATATGCGTTTCGTCTTGGTATACAAGCAGCCCTCGTTTTTTTGCTTGCTTTTCAACGTCCGCTTCTGACATTTCTTGAACTTGGCGTTCGATTTCTCTGTCCGTCAACTCAGGATGTTCTTCCTTCATTTGTTCAGCGATCTGGTCTCTTAAATCATCATAACTTTTGAATTCTCCGGTGTTGATATAGTCAACGTGAAAACCTAATACGTTTTTATCAGCAATCGCCTCGTCAATCGTATATTGATGTAACATTGGCCCAAATAACTTTTCAGTTGTATTGATGACTTCACTTTTTTCATTGATCTTTCCTTTGACCTTATTTTCATCAAATAAGGGGGTGCCGGTAAAACCAAAGAAAAGTCCATTTTTCTTGAAATAGCGTTTTATCGTTCCCATCATCTGTCCCATTGTCGTACGATGGGCTTCATCGATGATAAAGACCATTTTCTTTTCTGCCAAACGATTGTCGTGCGCTTCTTCTAATTCCTTCACTAAAGCATTGAGTTTGAATGTTGTCGTGACCACAATGCCATTCTTTGCTGACATCAGTTTCTTTTTTAGCTGGTAGGTGTGTTTTGTATCATCGACAGAAACCGGCTCATAGGCAGCATATGCTTTGAAGTTTTCACTGGTACGATTATCCAATTCACGTCTATCAACAAGGAAGACGACTTTATCAAATCCTGCTCTTGTCGATAAAAACAAAGCAGTCTTGAAACTTGTGATCGTTTTTCCTGAACCGGTCGTATGCCAAACAAAACCGCCATGAGGCATTTTTTCATCATTGTCCCATCCAAATGCAGCTCCTTCAACCGCCTGTAGAGCGTGGACTTGATAGGGACGCATTAACATATGTCGCCTGTTTTCCTCATCTCTCGCTTCATCAATGACTAAGTAATCGCCAACCATCTGATGTGCCATTGGAATCATCAAAAATTGTTCAATTACTTTTTTCCAATCGTTTATTACATGGTTATCTTTATCTGCCCAATGAAAGACGAAACTCGGGTTAAAATCTCCAATTGTTTTGGGCGTAGCGAAATATCGAGTGTCAATTTCAGAAGTGATGACCATCATTTGCGAAAAAGCCATAAAGTTATGACTGTATTCACCGTCACGGTAGTAGCGCATAAACTGGCCAAATGCCTCGTCCAACGTTTTGTCCGTGCGTTTTTGTTCGATATTGATTAAGGGCAAGCCGTTGATCAGCAGGACAATATCAAAACGGTTGTTGTTGGGGGTCTGTATTTCTCTCGCAATCCGATAGCTCGAGTCCCCACCACGTACTTCAGCTTTTTTAAAAATCGTCAACGTGATTTGTTTTCTCGTGATTTTCGGATTGTCATCACGGTAGATGCCGTCGATCTTACCTTTTGATCCTTCAATAGCCAAAATCTTTGCAGCTTCATAGCTATTGCTGATTTGATTGACCTTTGCCATCACTTGTTTGAACTCATTATCGGTTAATTCCACGCCTTCAAGCTGGTCAGCATTGATACGGTTGAGTTCACTACGCCAGTGCGATACCAAGTCAGCAACCGTTACTTTTTGCTTATTGCCGTTTAAAAACTCGGGTGCTTCCCATTTATATTTCTGCAGTTCCTTGACAAAATTCTCTTGAAAAGTTTTCTCCGCCGCACTCTTTGGTGTATTGCTCATAATTGCTCCCCCTTTATACAAACATCTCATTGAGGTATGCTTTTTTGATGTTTTGTAGTTTTTCGAGCTTACGTTGATGGAGGGTGATGAGGTTGTCGAGTCCCACAAAAAAGCTTCCTATTTTTTTCTGTTCCTCTATTTCTGGAACTTTGTAATTAGGGTTTGCTGAACGAATGAGATTCTGTCAGATACAAGCCAAATTACGGTTAAAAAAATATAAAATAGTGTTGTGTAAAAATTTCAAAAAAAGAACCCTGAGCTTCCGCTCCAGATTCATTATAAGGAATTGAAGGGCTACTACTGTTTCACTGGTCTCCTGAAGGCGTGCTCGAATAAGGCCTAGCCCATACTTGCGCTTGCCTTCGCCAAATTTGCTTTCAACGGCATTACGTTCAGAGGCATCCTGCCTTGCCACGCGTTCTAAGGTTTTGTCTTCCGTTTTGGATGGGCGTCCCAACCTTGGCCCACTCAGACGAATGCCAAGAGATTTGCAGTATGCCAGGTTGTGACGGTTTCGGTAGATTTTATCTGCTAAAATCGCTTCTGGATAAAATCCGAACCGGTTGTAGTAGTTCTCAATAGATTCTCTAAGGGTGATCCCTTCATTGTAATTTTCCCAGTCGAGTTGCTCAATCAAGGCATAGCCATCTACAACGCTAATGGCGACTTTTGAGCCGAATTCCACGTTCGCTTTTGCCTTGCCACGCACAATTGGACGGACATGCGGCTGGGAAATGCTCACAATCCGGTGGTCAATCCGATGTGTTTTCTTTTTGTACATTTCTGCCTGTTGGCGGTAAAGTTCATGAATCACGAGGAGTTGTCGGTATTCATCTTTGCTCAAAAGAGACAGGGAGCTTTGGGAAATGAGATTTCCAATGATCTCCAGATTCCGTTTCACATATCCAAGTTGTTTGCCGACAGCTTTCCGGATTTTCCGGGCTCCAGCTTTGCGTTGCTTAGCGACAGAAAGATAGTCCCTGCGGGCTCTTTTTCTGTAGGTCCTTGGCTTTCGTAATTTTCCTTTGTGCGGTTCATGCAGTACATCAATGATATGCTCCAGTTTCTCACGGGCTTCGTTCAAAAGCCCCAGGTCAGTAGGGTAAGCAATATCAGCCGGTGCACAGGTTGCGTCCAGAATGAGCTTTCCTTTGTTCTTCGTTTTAGGAGAAGCCGATCCAGTTGAATTCTCTTCCGAAGCAGGACCGGAAGGTTGATGATCACCACTACTATGATCGTCATCATCATGGTGATCATCATCGTTGCCATTTTCCTTAGATGCTTCTTCCGATTGGCGTTCTTGTTCTTCCAGAACAATCCATTCATTCAGTTCATTGATGATGTTTGCACCCAAACGTTTTCTAAAACGAGTCATCAGAGAATGATCGAATGGGGCTTTTTCCTGGAATTCAGGCAACCCAATAAAATACTGAAGATACGGGTTTTCCGTGATCTGTTCGACTGTTTCCCGGTCAGATAGCCCAAGCCGTTCTTTGATATAGAGAGCCCCAAGAGCAACTCTGACAGAATAAGCCTTTTCACCTTTGAATTTTTTCTTGAAGGACTTGGCATACTTTTCTTCAGCCTTCCACCAAGGGATTAATTCAGCAAGACGGACCCAGCGATTTTCTTTATTTAATTTTCCACCGAATGGTAGAAAAAAATCTTCTACAAAAGTTAATTGATGTTCGGTCTTTTTGTACATCGTAACGGCCTCCAAGTGCAAGGTTTTTTATACGTTTCCTATAAAATCCTTACACTTTATATTCGACAAAAGTGGCCAAAATCCTTGTCAAATCTGGAATTTTTGTTTATTCAGCAAACCCTAATTATATACATTTAATTCATCACGATTGATTTTTGGCATTCCTGTCCGAGATGAAACAGATACTGAATATTTATAAAAGTCCTTAGTCTGTAGTATAGAATACAAGAAATTTTGTACCACTCCGTTCTTTGCATTCAATATATAAGAATCCGCACTGGCAAGCCCTTCACATGGCGCAATTGCATACTTTCCAAGCTGCGGATTAATCTTTCCATAGATTATATCACCTTTGTAAAAATGAAATTTTCCACTTATTAAATTGCTATCTTTAACTTTTAGTACATTATCTAAAATCTTCCCTGTAAATGACTCAATGTTTCCTGGACCAATATGTGGTAATTCATCATAAAGCCCTGTCCTTGGATCTACCATATTTGTAGATATATCTACAGTATCTTCCCACTTCCGCTGTTCCCAAGCTTGCGTAAATCCTGCAAATCTTCGTTTTGGCACACGCTCACCTTCAGCGGGAAACATTTCAGAAAGATAAGCGGATTTTAATGTTTTCATTTTTTCTAACTTACACTGATGAAGGGTGATAAGGTGATCGAGGTTCTTGAAGAATGCGCCAATTTTGACTTGCTCTTCAACGTTCTTGGTTATCCAAGCACCTTGATTTTTAAGTATTGTGAAGTGACGTTTATAGCCTTGTGGTTCAGGTTTATATCTTTCTAGTAACGAAAACAGAAAGTCACCCTCAAGACCATCTGCACTCAATATTTTTACTCCATCAGTCGCAATAAAGAACGGTTTAGTCGGTTTGTAAAGCGATACTGTATGATCGCCAAACAGCGTTACATCCCGATAATTTTCAAAAGGTGTTCCATTAGTATATCCAGCAACCGGCCTATCTCCTTGTTGAATTACTTCAAAGTCTCCCTCAGCATTGGGCTCCGCTAAATATGGTCTGAATTGATGTGTTTTTACCACTTTCCCCAACTTACGCTGTTCCCAAGCGGAAGTATTTTGAAATTCCTTAAATCGCCTTTTTGGCACCATATTTTTTTGTTCCATTATTCTTCCACCACCAATTCACTCATCATGGCTTCAAGTGTTGATTCTGAGTCTCGAATTTCTTCATCAATTGCTGACAAGGTATCAGCATAACGATCATGCAACATTTGCAATGTGTCCAACTCTTTTTTTATCGGTTTCCATACCAAACCAACTATAGCATCCACCATATTGCCGAACCATTTTTCATACATCAGGTTGTCGATTTCTTCGTTTGTCAAAGTCAAGATACGTTCTTGCACGGATTCTTTGAGTGCTTTTTCATCCGCTTTCACGGCTTTGTTAAGCGCTGATTTATCTGCAAATAATGTTTCAACTTTTTTCAGTAGATCATATTCAACGGTTTCCTTGCTTGCCTTTTTTAACGCGGCCTTGATTGATTTGCTTTCAAAAGCCTCACCTGCTTCATTCAAGCACTCGCCTAAAGCATTGGCTTCATCGCTATCTTCCTCTTTCGCAGCCTCAACCAATTCAGATAGCTCCGTTTCAATCTCCTGAATGCGGGCTTTCTTTGATTCAATTTCTTTTCGTTCATCACCGTATAAATTTTTTTCAATCAACTCATTTGGTACAATACTGCCAATCCAACCGTCTTGCTCTTCACGTTTTTTATTACCGGATCCTTTCGTTACCATATTGGGCTCACGTGTGCGTCCCGCTGTATAGAAATCACTTAACGCAATGATTTCCGTATCATGTGTCAGTGTATTTTTCCATATCTCTGCCACAATTTGGTAGCCGTCATACACATCAATATATTGGAAGGATGAAAGAATCTGCTTGATTTCAACCAGCATGTCGTTCATTAACTGCGTCAAATTACTGCTTTTGCCAACATTTCGCAAAACGTCCCAGTATTTATCGATATAGTTTTTTGTTTTGCTTTCGATTTCTTTTGATATTTCAACAATACGAGCATCACTCAATACATCATTAGAAATTTCCTCAACAGGTTTTAACAGTTCGACATATCCTTCACGAATTTCTTTTAAGGATCGTTTCAAAACATCTGGCACGGTAGACTGTAAAACCTTCAAGTCGTCAATGTTCTTTTGTGGAATGCCGCCGAGTAGATGAGCATCCACATCGTGCGGAATTTCTTCTTCATTCGCCTGGATATAGCGAGGAATGTTCATGTTATACTCATTTTCCATTATCTCCTCACGTGTCGCTAGGTGACTGTACCCTTCCTCTTCTCTACGTTCAACATATGTATCCACAATTTTTGCAATGTCCTTTTCTTGCAGGACATTTTGTTTTCCAACTTTAATAAAGCTATGAGATGCGTCAATGATTAAAACAGGATCGTCAAATTTTCGGTTCTTCTTCAAGATGATGACGACGACTGGGATACCTGTATTGGTAAATAAATTACTTGGCAAGCCGATAATGGCATCGATGTAATTTTTTTGAAGCAATCGTTTGCGAATTTCGCCTTCTGCTGAACCACGGAACAGCACCCCATGAGGCAAGACAATCGCCATCGTCCCGTTTTGTCCTAAGTGGAATAATCCATGTAATAGGAAAGCAAAATCCCCTTTAGAATCTGGTGGCAACACTCCAGCAACTTCAAAACGAGGGTCACTAACTTTTAACCCTGATCTGTTCCAATTCTTCGCTGAATATGGCGGATTCATCACCACTGCATCAAATTGCACGCCTTCATTCGGGCGTTCTGGATCTTCTGGCCAGTCTTGGGAAAGTGTATCACCATTTTTAATGGTCATCTTTTCTGGCCGAACACCGTGCAGCAATAAATTCATACGGGTTAGGTTATAGGTTGCTGTGTTCTTTTCTTGCCCGTAATAGCTCAGATTCTTTTGTGCATCTTCATCAGCTCTGAGGAGTAAAAATTTTTCGTGATAATTTAAGTATCCCCCCCAAAAATACGGCCAAATATGTAATAATTTAAATAATTAGAGCTTGCTGGACGAATATTTTGGCATGGCTTAGTGACAAGTCGAATACAAGCTAAAATTTGATTCGTTCAGCAAGCCCTAATTAAACTTGGCTGTTTTGAGGGGGTTTTTATTTTGGTTACTAGAAAAGAAAAAAGAAATCGTGAAAAAGAAGCAAATTATTTTTTCGAGTTCCTTAAAATTCAGAAGCATTTTTTCAAAGACCTGATGAATAACCTAAAAAAGGTAGCAGACCACCGACATCAAAGCTATATCACTTATGGTCCAGAGGTCCTTTTATTTACGATGATGTTGAAAAATATGACCGGCCTAAAATCCATGAGAAACATGAGTGAGCGTTTTAATAAAGAAGAATGTATTAAAAATGTAGGGAAGGTGTTAGGCTTAGATTCTCTTGAAGAACTTCCACATTATGATACAATTAACGACTTTTTATCTGGCTTAGATGTAAATGAATTAGAAAAAATTAGAACGTATATGATTAAAGAATTATTGAAAAAAAGGTCTCTCGAGTCTTATCGAATTGAAGGAAAGTACTGGGGTGTCATCATTGATGGAACTGGATTACACACCTTTCATGAGAAACATTGTAAACACTGCCTGAGACGGGCATATACAAATAAAGAAACAGGAGAAACGAACGTACTTTATATGCACCATGTACTTGAAGCCAAGCTTGTCGTGGGGGATATGGTCTTCAGTATTGCCTCCGAATTTATCGAAAATGAATCAGAAAATGTTTCTAAGCAAGATTGTGAATTAAAAGCCTTCGACAGGCTGGCAAAGAAAATAAAAAAAATATTTAAAAGACTACCGATTTGTATCTTGGGAGATAGTCTCTATGCATGTGAAACGGTATTTAATCTGTGCAGGGCGCACAAATGGAAATATATATGCAGATTTAAGGAAGGGAGAATTAAAAGTATCTCGACGGAGTTTAAGGCAATAAAAGAGCTGGAACAAAGTAAGGATCAGAATTCATTAGTTTGGGTGAATGATATTGCCTACAAAGACAGAACGGTCAATCTGATGGAGGCCACAATGAAAACAGAGGATGGGAAATCGAAAGAGTATGTATTTATAACGGATATTAAAATCACGAAAAAGAACGTGGAACGACTCATCGCTGCAGGAAGAAGCCGCTGGAAGATTGAAAATCAAGGATTTAACGAACAAAAAAATAATCGTTACAATATAGAACATGCCAATAGCCAAAACTACACAGCCATGAAAAATCATTATTTATTAGTTCAAATAACAGATATTATTAGACAGCTGTTTGAAAAAGGTTCGTCAATCTTAAAAGCACTCAAAAAAACGGCAAAAGAAAAATCCTCAAATCTGTTGGAATCGTTTCGGACACGCATTTTAACAGACGAGGATTTCACCCATTTAAGTAAGCCAATACAAGTAAGGTTTACTTAATGGTTATATTATAGCAAAGGATGTGATGTAAAAAAAGGTTTTTTTGAAGTTATCCACAATTTTAAAAAAGAAATTTGCAAATTCGGCTCTTTTTGACTTTGAAAGCAGAAAAAATAGATGGAAAAATTTTCTAAATGTGGATAAGTCATTTTATCATAAAACATCTAAAAATTGATGAATTTACTCTTCAGAGCTGCATCTTCATCTAAGTGCTTTCCAACTGTTAAAAGTAGCGACCCAGAGCCAACAGTCGGGTCATAGATTGACTTGATATCTGATGTTCTCGCTACAATTTGTGCCATGACTTCGCTGACTTGTCGTGGCGTGTAGAATTCCCCAGCTTTCTTTCCTGACTCCATCGCAAACTGTCCGATGAGGTACTCATACGCATCACCCAGTACATCGCCTTTTTGCAATGCTACCATGTTCAAGTCTGCAAACAGCAAAATCAGTGCCTTAATATTTTTGCTCCGTTCGTTTAAATTGCTGCCTAATGCCGTATCCGTTAAATCAAGCGTTGAATTTGAGAATAGTCCTTGAAAGTCATCCGAATCGCCAGACACGGCAATCGTACGCTCAAAGTGATTCAAGCTATCTATTACTTTTTGGACTTCAAAATCACCCGAATTGATATCTTTTATCCAAGTCTGATAAAGATACTCAGGAGAGACATAATAACCGAGTACGTTTTGAATCATTTGCTCTAGCATTTCGCCGTATTCTGCTTTTGCCTTTGTGTATGCTTCAACCAGCTCCAACTCAGACATTTGCCCGATGCCACTGGCCACTTTGAATGTTTCCAATGTCTTATCGCTCAAAAACTTGTAGAACATTAATCCAAGCATATAATCTTTGTAACGGCTGGCATCCATTGAACCACGTAGTTCATTTGCCCCATCCCATAATCTACGTTTAATTTCTTCTGATGTAATCAAGTTGTATCCCCCATTTGTTATATTTCTCGAATCACATATTGGCTGTATCAACGTCTAAGTCTAAATCAAATTCCATCGATTCATCCAATTTTTCTTGAAACATGTTGATATATATTGCAAAAAATCCTCACATGACGTGCAAACTTATTAGTATATCCATATTAATATGCCAGCTGTGGATCATCATTTTTCTTCCAAGCTGATTGTTGTGTGCTTTTTATTAGTACAGCTTAATATGCTTCTATTATATCAAAAATGGATTTCCTTCAATGAAAAATCTTGGTTCATCATAAGTTTTCATCTTACACCTCCATAAGATCTCCCTTACAGCGCTGTAATGACACCTAATTCCATTACCGATGAAGCTTTTATTTGTACCGGAAATACCCAGTTGGCCCTCGCGTTTATTTCCTGTCCAACCAGTTTTATTTTGCAACCATTTTCTTTTGCATAGCGGTAAGCATATGCCAAGAGGCGTCCGGTTCCAAAGCTTCCGTCATAGACTGTGCCTTCCTGAATGTTCAGCAGTAATGGAAGCAGTTTAGCGATAACTCGAGGAGTTATAATCTCTGCTCCTGTCTTTCCTGACCTGTGGACGATCAAGCAATTCATCAAATATTTCGGCATAATCATCTGAATTTGGTCTTGGATACTGATTCACAACTGTCGCAAACTGGTACAAAGCAGCGTCATCTAATTGCTCCGAAATTCGAACCTCTTGGAATACATTTTGCAAAAAGGGAATTTTTTCTTCGATCGTCTTTAAACTTTCTTGTAGTCGTTTTTTAATCCATAACCATTAAGCGTCATTTGGCTCCATAAACTGGATTCAGGAATTCCCGTTGCCAATTTGTCACTGCTTTCAATGTACAAATGTACCAAGGTAACGCAAGACCCGCCACCGCAAAAAAGCCCTCACTCTTAAAGAGTGAAGACCCGTTTTCAATGCATGCCTTTCCATTCTCCCTGGTTTTTGGAGGATTTCATTTTTTTTGCTTTTTCTTTGTGCATGCGATTGGCTGCCGCGCTGCCTGCCCCATCGCCCAGCTGCTGCAATTCCCTTGAATACTCGGAATCGGTTTTGGCTGAGTCAAAGCCTTCTTTGTTCTTTTGTTCGGCACCGTGCTTCCGTTTTGGCATATTCATCCCTCCTTCACCTCTAGTATGGGAATTGAAAAAGCAAATATGCGAAAGCAGGCATTGCGGAAGCGGCTACTTTTTTCTAAAAAAGAAAAAAGCCTTTTGTATGGCCGTAAGCGCGATGACTTCATGTAGCATCCTAAACCACCTGGTTATTCGTGGCCGATGCCTACTAAATACAAACTTTTCACGGCTTGATACCCGAAATGTATGCCAAATCCAATTAAGGCAATCCCGGCAATGACAGACAGCCATTTTAAAAAACGCTGATGAACAAATTTTCTTCCAAAATGAACGGAAGAAGCTACCGTTATATCCCAGGCAGCTATCCCAATAAAAATCGCGCTGCTGTAAAGTAAAGCTTTTCCCGAATTTACCGTATTTAAAATTGTGGTTAAAACCGACCCATAAATGCCAATCCAAAATATAATATTCAGTGGATTAGAGATCGCAATCAAAAAGCCTGACAGAAAAGATTGCAGCAAATTTCCTTTCTTTTTCTCCTCTGATATGGTGATTTCTCTAAAAGCATCTCTAATGCTCTCATAGCCTAAGTATACGAGAATGATACACCCGAAAATCCACATAATCAGCTTTGCAACTGGTGTAGTTAAATATGTAGATACACCGAAATAAATCAAAAACATTAAAACAACATCGGCGGACATCCCGCCCAAGCCGACAAACCAGGAATGCAAAAAGCCTTTCTTGATCCCCCTCTTGACCATTTCGATCGTAATGGGGCCAACCGGCACTGAGAGGGAAAGCCCTAAAACAATGTAGCTAAAAATATTCATGTGTTCACCTTTCTCCCTGCAATTAAAACTCCATCCGTCTCTGACAGCTAACACTGCCAACCGTTGTTTGTTAAAATGGCATCTTCATTTGCCGCTGATCAAAAAACGGGCACCATCATCCCCCCCTTAAAAAAGTATGTATCTTCATACACCTATTTTAATATTTATCCGGTCTGAAATAAATCATTTTTTGCAATTTTTTACCACTCCACTCATTTACTTTCACACCTTGAACAGTTGGTGTTGGAACCTATTTTGATATCGCCCTAACAACAGAGCCACAAAACCAGGCCGTGATATAACCATCCCATCATTTGACATGTCCCCACATTCACTTTACGATAATGACAAGAAATAAAATTTCCGGGGAAAAGGAGACTGATTATGTCCATTTATGACTATTCTTTTGAACGGCTTACTGGAGGCGAGGAAGAGTCCTTGTCCGAATATAAAAACCAGGTGCTGCTCATTGTCAATACGGCAAGCAAATGCGGATTTACACCTCAGTATGAGGGGCTTGAACACCTTTACGAAAAGTACAAAGACAAGGGGTTTGCCGTGCTTGGCTTTCCGAGTGACAGTTTTATGAAACAGGAGTTTGACGAAAGTGAAAAAATTGCAGCATTTTGCAAAGCCAACTACGGCGTAACATTTCCGTTGTTTAAAAAAAGCAAAATGAAGGGGAAAGAAATGAACCCGCTGTTTGCCGAACTGCTCGAGCAGACAGGCGAGAAGAAAATTACATGGAATTTCAATAAATTTCTCGTCGACCGGCACGGCCACGTCATTGGCTATTACGGATCGCGGACAAAGCCGGAAGACCTGGAGGAAAAGATCGAGGAGCTGCTGCAGGCATAAACATAAAAAAAAGCGGGAAGTTTCGGCATCCCGCCCGTATCGCTACGCTTTTCTTGCCCGAGCATTTGATATAGCATAAGAACATATCCTTTTTAATGGGAAGACATCGTTCTAAATGTATCCGTGCATTTAGATGGGCGTGTGTCTTCCCATTTTTCATCTGTATAAATTGAACAAAATATCGCAGCTCTGTTGCCTGCTGTAAAAAGTAGTCATCGTCGCAAATGGGTATCTTGATGTAAAAACTTAAGTTCATTTTATCTGCAAGAAAACTATTTCATTTTCACCGTCAACAATACCGATTCGCCGCGTTTTACCGATGTTTCAGTCGTTTTGGTTAACGTGTCCACGGCATCGAAATTGGTGATGACAACAGGGGAGATGATGCTTTCCGCACGTTCCCTGATTTGTTCAAGGTCAAAGGAAACCAGTTTATCACCGGCTTTTACACGATCCCCCTGTTGAACAAAGCCTTCGAACCCTTCTCCGTTCAAAGCAACGGTCTCCATGCCGATATGAATCAATATTTCCAATCCGCTCTTTGTTTTCAGCCCGACCGCATGCTTCGTTGGGAAAAACTGGACAATTTCCCCATCCACCGGTGAGACCACAACGCCTTCATCCGGCTCAATGGCAATGCCATCCCCGATCATCTTCTGGCTGAACACCTCATCCGGCACATCTTCTATTTGAACAACCTTCCCGCTCATTGGCGCAACAAGTTCCTCCACTGCAGCTTTTTTTGAAAAAAGTTTAAACATATGCTTCCCTCCCGTATTTTTTGAATACCCTTACTTTAACATAACAAGGAAAAAAATGGTGGTCCTGCATCACCCGGAATACCCGTATGAAAATGAGCTGCTGTTTGAAATCATTTGCCTTGTTCCGGGGGTTTTTTAACCAGTTAGCACCAATCCTCGAGCTTCCACGCTTCATGAAAAAGGCGAAAAGCTCGCATTCCTTTTCGCCCCTTCCATTATTTCAATCCCGGCCGGTATACCTCATTCAACCTTCGCACTCCGGACCGTTTTTGAGAAAACCAACGCCTGCCGTCCCGCTTGACAGCCGCCTTAAATGTATATGTTTCACGGCCCTTTATTCATTCCCGGCAGTATTTTGGTTGCCTCAAGTACCCGGTTCGTTTAAAAGGAAAGGCTTTCGCTGTCCCACAATTGTTTGACAGCGCCTGCCATATAAGCTTATACAACTCATTATTCCATCCCCGGCTGGTATTCCGAATCTGGTTCGTTTTTAAAAGGGCCAGCGATGCTACGATGTTTGGCAGCTGCCTGCCGCATAAACCTGCGCGGCTGTTAGTGCAATTCCGGCCAATATTCTTTGTTGGCTTCGATTAAATCATCCAGCAATGCTTTTGCGACTTTTGCGCTTGGCACGGTTTTTGAAAGGGTCAGCGCCTGCCACAATTTTTGATAGCTGCCTTCGACATAAGCCTGCACGACCAATTTTTCCACGGTGACCTGCTGGTACATCAGCGCCCGTTCAAATTCCGGGATTCTGCCCTGGCACAGCGGTTCCGGGCCGTCCGTGCCGACAATGCACGGGACTTCCACCATCGCATCATCATCAAAGTTTGCGATTGCGCCGTTATTTTCCACAATCATGACCATTCTTTCATGCGTATTGTAGGCAATCGCACGGGCAAGATCGACGATAAATGTTGCATGGCTGCCGGCAGAAAAAGATTCCTTTTCAGCGGTCCCTTTTTCAACGATTCTTTGAGCAGCGGAGAACACCTCTTTTTCCCGTCCGTCGATGACTTCGTTTGCCCTCGTGTAATGGATATCGGAATGTTCCACCACATAATCCGGGTAAAAGTAATATTTCAAGTACGTATTCGGCAAAAATCTCGGATCGACCGCCAAAAGATCTTTCGCTTTTTTGTGCGTTTCCTGCCAGCTTTGGTCCATATGCTGGGTATCCACTTCAACCTGGGTCAAATAACCATGTTTCGCGACATAATCGCGGATCTCCGGCAAATATTCATGGCCTTCTTTATCTTTAATACTCGTCCACCAGCCGAAATGGTTCAGCCCGAAATAGCGCACATCCAAATCTTTCGGCTGTTTGCCAATGATTTGCGACATTCTCCGCAAAGTCCCGACCGGCATATCGCAAATATTTAATCCCAGATTACGAAAGTAAAATAGTAATTTAAAATAAAAAAGTGCCCCATCCTCTGGTATAATTGATTTTGAGAAAAAAACAATAACCAAGAAAGGGGGCACCTTTAAGGTGAATTATATCATTCCTGTCTCAAGAATTAAATATGAATTCAATTTAAAGAATAGTACAAAATTTAGTGGCATCCTCCCATTTCTGCAATTTCTGGAACGGATGAAAATCCAGCAGACTTTCCGGGGGTTTGATTGCTTAAAGAAAGACAATGCCAAATTTCCTCTAAGTAAAATATTTGTATATCTGATTGCGGGCTGGATGGCAGATTGCTCCCGTATGTTTCATTTTCAATCACTCCAGAATGACCCTTTGATTCGTGCTTTCTTAGGAGGAAAATGCCCGCATTATACGCTTTTAAGCAAGGATCTATTAAGGTTGGAGAAAATCGAGGATGCTGCCATAGAATTCAAAGAACGGGTGATGGACATCATCGAACCATGGCTGGATTCCGATCTCATTCTTGACTTTGATTCAAGTGTCGAAACGGTTTATGGAAACCAGGAGGGAGCGAAAATCGGGGTGAACCCCCATAAGCCGGGCAGAAAAAGCTACCACCCCCTTCTCGTTTTTGAAGGAAAATCCCATCTTTGCTTAAACGGTGTGCTAAGACCGGGAAACGTCCATTCAGCTGACAACGGAATTGAATTTGCCGAGGAAACCTATCGATTGCTTTCCGCTCAGTACCTTATCCGGTACGCCCGTTTTGACAAGGGATTTGGCGGAGAAAAGTTTTACAGTTATTGGGAGCAGCGGAAGATTAACTACGCCGGCAAACTGAAATGGACATCAAGATTGAAAAAGTATGTTGAAAACGACAATTCTCCGTGGATCCGGTATGTTGATGATGAGCTGATTGTTATAGAGGGAAAAACAGTCTACTACCAAGCAACTTCCTGGGAAAAGCCAAGAAGAGTTGCGGTCATCCGAAAAGCTGACAAGTATGAGGAAGACCAGCTTCAATTGTTTGATTTTCTCTGGGATTATGAAGCCATTGTGACAACGATGGACTGGGAACCTATGGATATTTGGAGATTTTACAATCAGAGAGCCTGTCTGGAAAACTATATCAAAGAGTCTAAATATGGTTTTTCGATGGACAAGACTGTTGACCCAATTTCGTATCAGCCGTAATATCGTCAAGTGTACCACGAGGTTGCATCGTAATTTCAAGACCATTAGCAGTAAATCTACTTTTCCTATCCGAATAAAACGGCGCCCGGCAAACTAAAAAGATGGGTTCTCCTCCAAAACAAAACTCCCATTCAGGATGATTTGGATCTTTTGGAATTTCGGAAGGCCAAGGTTCCGGATCATTTTCATTCAAAAATTTAACAACATTCCAAAATTGTTTTTTATAGTCTTCTGCTCGCAATTCATTTTCTGAAGGTTTAAAAAAGATAACTAGTGTCGTTCTTTTACCTATAGATTTGTAGCTTTTTATGTATTCATAAACTCCGTCTCTAATATTTAATAATTCATGCGTATCGTAAGCCGATTCAGCAAATATATAACGAATAAGCCCATTTTTTTCTGCTTCTACTGCAAAATAACAAGGATATGGAGCAGAATCATCAAGTAACGAGTTTCGAAAATCAGAATAGGTGGTAATCATCCATTCCTTTAGAATACCTTTTTCCATTCCCTCTTTGATTTTTTCTTGATCCAAAAGTGAACTAATTTTAATCATTAAGCTTCCCCCCTTTTTTACCAACCGTGTGTATGGTGATAATAATAAGATAATGCCAATTATTGAAAAATTTATATTATTTTACAATATTTTTGTGTTTTTGACAATTTTTTCAACATTGCAGCCTAATAATGGTGGGTGCGCGCAGGAGATGTATGCCTTCGAGACTAGCAAACTGAAATAAGATTTGCGATCAGATTCGTAGAAATAAAAAAGAATAGCTACAAGCTATTCGGAGTAAAATTTTTGGACTGTCATTTTGTACAGTCCGAATTTTTATTTATCCTGAAACACGCTAAAATGTTTCAAGACATTTTGAGTTTCTTCTTCTGTGATCCCGATATAACGGAGAGTAACAGAAGGATGAGAATGGTTCAAAATCTCTTGCAACATGGCAATATCCTTCGTGGCTTTATAAAACCAATAGCCAAATGTTTTTCTGAGCGTATGATTACCAACATGCTCTACTCCGGCAAAATCAGCCGCCTTTTTCAGCTGGCGATAAGCCTGTGTCGGTGTAATCGGCCGGTTTCCTTTCCTGGATGGAAAGAGCCACTCACTGTCTAATCCAGCTTCGTATTCATACACTTCCTCAAAACAATGGCCAATATAAATATCGCGGATTTTTTGGGTTTTTCCTTCTTTTACTCGTAAAACCTTCTTTTTTTGTTTTTCAGCCTCAGAATCGCTTCAGTTTTGATTTTAAGCAGGTCTCCAACCCGTAGGCCTGTTTCACACCCTAACACAAATAAAATGTAATCTCGGGGCAAACAGTGGCGTTTTAACGCCCATTTCATATCGTCTAATTGCTGCTGACTACGGATTGGCTGCACATTTTTTGGTGTCGTCATCTTTTCTCCTTCCCTTTAAAAATCAACGATTTGAATGTACGATTTTGTAGGATGTCTCAATCCTATCGAAGAAAAAGGGAAAAGACAAGAGAATAAGCGAAAATGAATGTATGTTTTTTTTATACAAATTCATACATTGAACGAAATAAAAAGACCACCTTAGGTAAGATGGTCTTTTTCCTTGTTATTCATCATTCTTTAACCTTCAATAACCTTAAACTGTTTAGCGTTACAAGTAATGTTGCTCCCATATCGGAAAATATCGCTATCCAAAGCGTTAACCAACCGGGGATTACTAACAACAATGCTACTAATTTAATTGCTAAAGAGAATGTAATGTTTTGTTTGATGATAGATAAAGCCTTACGACTTAATTTGATGGTATATGGCAATTTACTTAAATCATCAGACATTAACGCAATATCAGCTGTTTCTAATGCTGTATCGGTTCCAGCTCCTCCCATCGCAACACCAACAGTTGAAGCTGCAAGAGCAGGTGCATCGTTCACACCATCACCGACCATTGCGACACCTTGATTTTTCCCTCGAAGTTCTTTAATGAAATTTAATTTATCTTCTGGTAGCAAATCGGCCTTAATATCAGAAACACCTACTTCTTTTCCGACGACTTCTGCTGTTCTTTTGTTATCACCTGTAAGCATAACAGTTTTTTCAATTCCAATTTGATGAAGTTTGCGGATCACGGATTTCGATGATTCTCTTATTTCATCAGCAACAGCAATAAACGAAAGAATTTCTTTTTCCGTTCCTAACACTATCACCGTTTTCCCTTGTGTTTGCATCTTTTCAATTTTTTGTTTTTTATCGTTTTCGATACTACCGTGCAATTCTTCAAAAAGAGTTGAACTTCCTACATAATACATTTCATTATTTACTTTCGCTTTTACGCCTTTACCTGTAATGGATTGAAACTCTTCAACCGAAACTCCATTAATATTCAATCCATTTTCTTCTGCTTTTCTTATAATGGCTGTACCAAGTGGATGCTGGGAACCCTTTTCGATGGCAGCTGTAATCGTCATCAACTCATTTTCATTTCCACCAAATGTCACAATATCTGTAACCGCTGGAATACCTTTTGTAAGTGTACCTGTTTTATCAAAAGCAATAACCTTTAAGTGACCTGCTTCTTCTAAATGAATCCCACCTTTAATTAAAACACCGTTTCTTGCCGCATTTCCTATGGCAGTAACTACTGCAACTGGAGTTGAAACAACTAAGGCACAAGGGCAACCAACCACTAATACAGCTAATCCTTCATATATCCAGTAACTCCAATCTCCTCCGAATAATAACGGTGGAATAATCGCAATTAATGTAGCCAAAATGATGATAGCTGGTGTGTAATATTTTGCAAATTTATCAACAAATGCTTGAGAAGGTGCTTTCTCTGCTTGAGCTTCTTCTACTAAATGAATAATTTTCGATAATGTGTTATCTTCAACCCGTTTGGTTACTTTTACTTCTAATAATCCTTCTTCATTTAATGTGCCAGCATAGACCTCATCATCAATGGTTTTGGTTACTGGAACACTTTCTCCAGTGATAGCAGCCTCATTTAATGTGGATGTACCCTTTATAACTATTCCGTCCATCGCTAATTTTTGCCCAGGCTTGACGATCATAATATCACCGATTTGAATATCCTCCACGTGAACCATTATTTCTTCATTTTCACGGCGAATTAACGCTTCTTTTGGAGCGATATCCATCAACATTCCAATCGATTGACGAGCTTTATCCATTGAATAACGCTCTAAGGCTTCGCTAATGGCGAAAAGGATCACAACGGTTGCTCCTTCACCCCATTGTCCAATCAACGCGGCTCCTATTATGGCGATCGTCATGAGCGTATCCATATCGAATTTAAATTTACTTAAATTTCTAAGGCCTTCAATAAATAAGGAATATCCACCTATTAAAATCGATGCAGCATATCCAATCGTAGGGATAATATTATTTTCACCAAATTGCCTTCCTAGGAACCAACTAATAATGAGCAATGCAGCCGAAATATAAACCTTAATATTTTCTTTTTCCTTCCAAAAAGGCTTATACTCTATCCTTTGTTCTTTTTCATCCTGAATCTTTAAATTCTCAAAGGCCCCTGCTTTTTCTAATTCTTCAATCGTTGTTTCACCATAAACTGTAATTTTGGATGCTCCAAAATTTACTTTTGCGTCCTTTACACCTTCTAAATTTTTCACGTTATTTTCAAATTTGGCTGCACAATTTGTACAAGATAATCCTTGAACGCGATAGGTTTTCATTTCTTGTTCAGATGGTAAGGTTTGTTGATTAGACATTCACTTTCACTTCTTTCTTATGGGCTAAAGCAATCGTGATTAATTGTTTAATATGTTCATCTTCCAGTGAATAAAATGCCATTTTTCCTTCTTTTCGATATTTCACTATTCCTTGTTTATGAAGAGTCCGTAAATGATGAGAAGCTGTTGCGACAGAAGAACCAATAATGTTGGCAACATCACACACACACAATTCGTCATCCTGACAAAGTGAAAAAACGATTTTTGTTCTGTTTTCATCTGCAATGGCTTTAAATAATAGGGCAACACTACTTATATCGTGTTTAGCTAATTCGCCTTGTATTCGATTCACTTTTTCTTCGTCATAACAATAAATTTCGCAAGTGTCTTTGGTGCTCATTAATGTCACCTCTTTATATTCAAATGTTCATTTGAATATATTGTACCCCTTTCCTTTTGATAGTCAAACATTTATTTGAATTGATGCTAGTATAGTTTCATGGACACCCTTTAGTGAAATATAATATTAACGAAGGGATGTGTCCTGATATGGGTAACACAAGCGAAAAACGTAAAAGTTATCATGCTGAATTTAAAGAAATGGTGGTTGAGCTTTATCAAACTGGAACACCAGTAAAACAGATCTGCAGCGAATATGGCCTGTCTGAAACGACAATCTACAAATGGATCAGAAAACAAAAACCGGTTAAGCTGGATGACGGGAGCTCTTTTACCCCGGAAGAATTTCTGAACCTGCAAAAAGAATTGCACCGGCTGAAAGAGGAAAACGAAATCTTAAAAAAAGCTATGGCCATATTCGCAAAGAAGTAGATCAAACCACTGTTATATCCATGATTGACGAGATAAGAGCCAAACACCATTATGACCTTAAAACCATGTGTACGGTCCTTGGCGTGCCGAGAAGTACCTACTATCAATCCAAACAAAAAAAGAGTCAAAAACAAAACGGGAAAACCGGGAGTTGACAGACAGAATACGAAAAATCCATACGGAAAGCAAGCAGAGGTACGGAGCGCCGAAGATCCGCCATATGCTTGAAAAAGAAGGGCTCAAAGTCAGCCTGAAACGGGTTCAGCGTTTGATGAAGGCTGCAGGCATTTATTCCATTATCAGAAAAAAGTACCGTCCCCATTCCAATAAGGGCAAGATGGAAGAACACGATAACCTGCTGAACCAGGACTTCTCAACGACAACCATCAACGAGAAATGGGTTACGGATATTACGTATATTCATACTTTGAGAGACGGTTGGTGCTACCTGGCTTCCGTAATGGATTTACATTCCAGAAAGATTGTCGGTTACGCTTTTGACCGCCACATGACGACTGAACTGGCTTTAAAGGCAGTAGAAAACGCTTATCAGGCACAACGTCCAGGTCCGGGATTGATCTTGCATTCTGATTTGGGATCCCAGTATACAAGCGAGAAATTTGCAGAATACATGGAAAAGAAGCAGTTCAAACACTCCTTCAGTAAAAAAGGTTGCCCATACGATAACGCCTGCATTGAGTCTTTCCATGCAATTCTGAAAAAGGAAGAGATCTACAGAGTCAACTATTTGAACTTTCAAGCTGCCAGAAGAGCCTTATTCGAATTTATAGAAGGCTGGTACAATCGGAAACGGATTCATAGCTGCTTGGGCTATATGACGCCACAAGAAACAGAAGACAGTATCAAAGGGGCAGCGTAGTGCTCTTCACAATTTTACAAGCATCCGCTTTACATGGAGTGGCGGGTGTGGCAGGCTTGTTTGCCATGCGAAAGAAATCATTGCCCCTTTCGCCCTTCGCATAACACCACGCCCGCAGAGGCTCCATGTCAAGCGACCAGCGATGTCATGAAAAATATGGCATGAGATCAAAATTAAATTTCACTTATTGGTGTCCAAAATATTGACTTAAATCCAATACGGATGACTTCCCCATTTATGTACTCCTCTTTAGAAGTCAATAAGAAAGTGACCAGTTCTGCCACTTCTTCCGGCGTACCGAGCTTTTTTGTGGAATTCCGCGTGTTGCGTTCGCTTTCATTTCCGGATTTCCTATGATTCATCCGAACAAGCTAGATTATACACCGGCAAAAGTGGAGAGATGGGCAACCATCTCTCCACTTTTGCCTTTGATTAAAATGATCTTTCCATTTCCCGCTTTGTTGTTAAATCAATGATCCGCTGATTTCTGCTCCCGCGAAAGGATAAGGTTAAATCACGCTCTGCCAATAGAAACGGGCCATCAACGAGCACATCACAATATCGCAGCAACTCCTGTTGATAGAGATCATCGGAAGCAATTAATTGTTCAAATGTATAGCCTGAGTAAACCCAAATATTTTTTCCCAGTGCTTTTAATCGTTTTGCCACTTCGCATACTTCTCGTGCTTGAAAAAAGGGTTCTCCTCCGGAAAAGGTTACATCTGTCAATGGATTGCCAGCCACTTCTGCAACGACATCTTCAACCGGCATCTCTGTCCCATTATGGATATTCCAACTCCTTGGGTTATGGCATCCCTTGCAAAAGTGCGGACAGCCTGCAAAAAAGATCACGGTTCGCAAACCTTCACCATCAACAACCGAATCGTGGATGATATTCATGACCCTCATTGATGTTTCACCCTTTCACTCTCTTCTGCACGTTTGGCTGAATTCCACCTTTTCATATCGCCAACCAGATAACCGGTTATTCGTCTAATGCGTCCAATCTTATTTTCATCGGCATTGTGGCAAACCGGGCACTCATTATCAATGATTCCCGAATAACCGCAGACGCCGCACTGGTCGACGGGATGATTGATGGCACCATAGCCAATATCATATTGCGCCATGGCTTTTACCAATCGATCCAAAGCACGGACATTTTTTGAAACATCTCCATCACACTCAATATAAGTAATGTGACCGCCATTACACAATTTATGAAAAGAACCTTCAATTTTTATTTTATCAATCGCCTTGATTTTATAGTAAACCGGGATATGGAATGAGTTCGTATAATAGGACCGGTCCGTCACCCCGGGAATTTTTCCAAACTCTTTTTGGTCATTTCGCGTAAACTTCCCTGATAACCCTTCTGCCGGCGTTGCAATTAAGGAAAAGTTTAAATCATAAGTCTCACTTGCTTTGTCCACTTTCTCCCGCATATGCTGAATGATACGATACCCTAATTGATAAGAATCATTGGACTCCCCATGATGTTTGCCTGTCAGTGCAACCAGTGCTTCAGCCAGCCCAATAAAACCAACACTTAATGTGCCATGCTTTAATACTTCTCCTACTTCATCATCCGGTTTTAAGTTTTCGCTATCCTTCCATATATGCTGACCATACAAAAAGGGGAAATTCTTTGCCTGCTTTTTTGCCTGAAAATGAAACCGTTCTAACAATTGTTGAATGGCAAGGTGAAGATAACGATCTAGTATGTTAAAAAATTCACATTCATTTTTAGCAATCAGCGCTATTTTTACAAGATTAATAGAAGTAAAGGACAAATTCCCGCGGCGGATACTATTTTCTTTTCCATGGCGGTTTGCCATCACACGGGTGCGGCAGCCCATATACGCAATTTCTGATTCCGGCGTGCCGTCATAATAGGGACGATTAAACGTGGAATCTATAAAGCTAAAGTTCGGAAATAAACGTTTTGCCGTCGTTTCAAGTGCTAATTGGTATAAGTCATAATTTGGTTCCCCGGGTTCAAAATTGATCCCTTTTTTCATTTTAAAAATTTGAATGGGAAAAATCGGTGTCTCCCCTTTCCCGAGCCCGGCTTTCGTTGCCAACAACATATTTTTTACGAGCAATCGCCCGGCTTTGGACGTATCGGTACCGTAATTAATAGATACAAACGGGACCTGCCCTCCCCCGCGGGAATGCATCGAATTGCAATTATGGATAAAAGCTTCACATGCCTGGTACGCATCCCGGTCGGTTTCTTCCCAGGCTAATGCCTCAAGCTCTTCGTCTGTATAGCTGGTGGCATAGGTTTTCAAACGTTTTCTATTTTTATGGAAGGTTTTCTCTATGTAAGGAGCAAGATCATAATCAAACATCGGAAAACTTTGCCCGCCATGCTGCATATTTTGATTGGCTTGGAAAATAATCGCTGCTAAAGCCATCGCGCTGCCAATGTCTTTCGGTTCACGCATATACCCATGTCCGGTATTAAATCCGCCCTTTAATACCCCGCCCAGCGGAATCTGGCAACATGTGGTCGTACCCGTTACCATAAAATCAAGGTCATGGGGGTAAATAAAATTGTCATCAATCGCCTTTACGACCTCTTTGCTAAGCAACATTTGCTTTGCATAACTTTTGCTGACTTCAGAAGAGATTTTTGACATTTGCCCCATTGGTGAAGAGCCATCCATATTTGCATTTTCTTGCATTAAATCATGATTATGGGAAAACACAATCTCATTTAAGGCATGCAGGGGAAAACCGCCACTGGTTTCTTGTTCATTTTTTGTCATCATTTTACTGGTTCTCCTTTCTAACGCACCGGTTTTGGGCATGAAAAAATAGGTGGCACATCATGCATTTTCAATGAAAAAAGGCTGCGGCGTAGCGGCTTAAAATTTCCGCAACATCCTTGCCCGACCAACCCGTTCAATCGCGGAATAAACGGCGGCCAAAACGGCAAAAATTCCGCCCTCCGAAACATCAAGTTATGGCAGGCCTGGCTTGTGCTTCTGGCCCTTCTGATGGGCAATACAGCCGAACAGTTTTGTAGGCTTCAGCCGCTTGTCATGCACCGCGTTGTGGCACTCTTCTGATGGGCAATACAGCCGAACAGTTTTGTAGGCAGCCCGGATTTAAACTGGATTCCCTTTCAGACAGATCTGCCACCCTCACCCAAAATACTATATTTAGTATTGATTTCCAAGACAACTAACTACATATAGTATCCTACCATAGTGTGTTTTGGATTTCAATACGAAAGGGGGAGCGTCTCCGGAAAACGATTCGGGTCTTTCTTTTTCCCTTTTACGCTGGAAACCGGGAAACCGTAATGTTTTTCAACAAGACGATAGCCCCGTGGGGAATCATATGTTGCCTTATGGAGGCAAATCGGTACCTGGGGAATCGCGTGATGCCTTTCCTTACTATCCTGGAAAATTGCACAGGCTGATTTTCATTCTTCTGCTGGTGCCGCGTTCACTGGGCATGAGAATCTACTTTGAAAAACACGGGCCTTCCCGAAAAACCCCGCAATGCCTTACATTTCCTCAAAAAAAATGCCGCATTTCCCGGCGGCATCCCATTTTATCACGATTGCGTTTGCAGGCGTTCAGCTTCCTGGATACCTTGATTGATCTTGAGATAGATCTGGTCCGCTTTTGCGAAGTCCAGTGCCTCATCATAGTACATTTCCAGTTTATCGTTCAGCACTTTTGCCTCGTGCAGCCAGGCGGTCCCTTCTTTCATTTTGTCTTTGTACCGCTTATGGGCAGCTTGAATTTCGTTTGCGTATTTTTCATCCGTACCCGGCGTCACCGCAGCCGCGTACATATCTATCACTTCGTCCCCATTTCGCTCAGGGAAATATTCGTGCGGATCGGTGCTGTCAAAAATGCAAAACCCGAGTTCCCTGACGATGACCATATCAAGGCTGTTTGGATCAAATCCGCAATGGTAAATCTCAGTCGTGAATCCTTTTTCTGACGCTTTGGCCGCAATTTTTTTCAGCATTGTGGATTTGCCGGTTCCGGCCCGCCCCTTTATAAAATAGCGTTTCGATAGCCCCTCCGTCAGATTTGGGATAAAGTCAACTGCTCCGTTTGGTGTGGCTGCCCCGAGAAAACGGTGGTATACCGTTGCGCTCCCGCCCCCGGTTTTCCCGCCAAATAGCTTTTCAATCAGCTGCTGTGTCACCTGGCCTGCCTTTTCAAAATCCATTTCTTTTAAGTAAATGGCCTCCAAGTCATCATGATGGCGCAAACTTTCCGCAAACGATTTGTACGCAGATTGATAGGCTTCCTGTATACGGCGATTCAGCTGCAATACCTCTTTTTCATATTTGGCGTCCAATGCGTCCTCCAGGATCATAACCGATCCATTTGCTTTCGGTTCAATCGCATACGGCGCATTCCCATCCACCACTCCTGTTTTTAATCCTGGAATCATCAGGCCATCCAGCGAATCAGGGGCAGACGGGCAATGAATCAGTTCAAGATCATAACCTTTTTGCTTCCACGCTTCCGCCAGTTTTTCCATGATGTATGATTTCCCTGTCCTGCCATTTAAAATAAACACGCGATCCAAACCCTGCAAACTTGAATCCAAATAATGCGCAAACCCTTTCCCGGTATTGCCGCCTGCAAAATAATGCAACACTTTTCTAGCCATATCCCGCCACTCCTCTGTTTGGATAATTAACGGTTTTCCACATTAGCCTATGCGCCCCGCAAAAAGGTTGTGATTTCCTCTTGCAAAGAAAAGAGGCCGGCCCGGAATCAGCCCGGGCCGGCCTCTTCTTAAAAGGTTTATTTCTCCCCGCTCAATTTAACCAAAATTTTCGCCTGGGATTTGTCTTTTGCAAAGCTTCGAAGCCTTTTTCAACGATTTCTTCCAATTGGATATGGCTGGTAACGACGTCTTGCGGTTTCAATTGGCCGGATGCAATCAGGTTAATCGTTTGTTGGAATGTTTTCTTCGTGTAAACAATCGATGCTGTAACGCTAACACCTGTATTCGTTAACTGCATCGGGTTCCATTCTATCGGGCGTGCAAAGATAGAAATGACATCGACAATCCCGCGTGCTTTCGTTGCATCAAGTGCTTGTTTGAAAGTCGGAGCAACGCCGGCCACTTCAAAGGATACATCTACGCCGCCCGGAACAAGATCACGGATGGTTTGGACGGCATCTTTTTCCCCGGAGTTAATAATGTCGGTCGCGCCTGCTTTTTTCGCCAGGTCCAGACGAGGTTGCGACAAATCCGCCACGACAATCCGGCTTGCACCTGCCGCACGTGCTGCAACAATGGTCAATAATCCGATCGGGCCTGCACCAAAAATCGCAACCGTATCGCCAAATCTTAAACCACTATCTTTCACAGCCTGTACAGCAACCGCGCTAGGCTCAACTAATGCAGCTTCCTCCAAAGACAAGGAATCCGGCACGCGGTAAATATTATTTTCTGGAATGTTGGCGTATGCCGCAAATCCGCCATTGCTATGTAATCCAATAAAAGCGTAGCCGTCATAACGATCGAATTCATCCGGTTTGATTCCGCGGGTAATCGTCGGGTTAATAACAACCCTGTCGCCTGCTTTATACTTGGTAACTTTTGATCCGACTTCTTCAATCACACCGGCAAATTCATGCCCCATCGTGAGCGGCGCTTTTTCACCGGTAAATTCATTTTCTTCGCCAACAGGAATAAATACCGGCCCTTCCTGGTATTCATGCAAGTCACTGCCGCAAATCCCGGCCCATGCTACTTTTACTTTCACTTCATTCTCTTTTAACGGGCGCAATTCAACATCTTCTACACGAATATCTTTTTCTCCGTGCCATACTGCTGCTTTCATTTTTTCCACTCCCCTTGCCAAATTTTTAATTGAATATCGTTTATCATAAATATCCTATTTTTATAGTAAAATTGTTATATATAAATAGCAATTAATACGCTTACACCTCATGGATATCGCGTTAAAATAAGATAAAATTCCATAAAAAGCGGACTTTTATTTTAATCCAGTCAGACAAACATTCTTCCATAAAAATTTTAAAGAGTTGATAGAAAAAAATCCATTTCAGCTGTTTGATCTGTTCGAACTGGCATACCGGTTGCTACGCAGGTGAAAAGCGCAGCCTTTTTGCGGTCTGCGCTCGTTTGCGGCTTTGTATGGCGGTTTAGCTTGCGCAAATGGCTAACGTCCTGTACCGGAATTTTTAACGGCATCCATTGGTTTGCATCACCAGGGCGTCTATCCTGAAAATATACGCCGGCTGATTTTCGTTTTTCTGGTGGTGCCGTATTCACTGCGGCATGGGCATCTAATCACAGTTAACGGCTTGCTGCCGTTTCGTGAAAATATGATACGCCCTCTACTGTTTCGCTAGCACCAAAAGCCGCGCGATATTTTCGCATGTTCTCTCAATATTGGCAGCACCCGTTTGCAAAGCGTCTTCAAGCGCCATCGGGCGGGGCAGGATGCCAAAGATCGCATCAATGCCTTTTTCATATAAAACATCAATTTGTTCCCCGACATAACCGGCAACGGCAATTACGGGTTTCCCATGTTTTTTTGCTGCCCTGGCCACGCCATAAGGGGTCTTCCCGAACTGCGTCTGGAAATCGATGCTGCCTTCGCCGGTCAAAACGATATCAGCATCTTTTACTTTTTGCTCCAATCCGGTGTATTCCACGACAAGCTCGATGCCGCTTTTTAACACGGCATCCGTGAACACCATCAGACCGGCACCGAGGCCGCCTGCAGCCCCTGCCCCTGGGACCTCAGCAACATCTTTGCCAAGCTGTTCTTTGATGATGGCGGCATAATGCGAAAGGTTGGTATCCAAGAGCGCAACCATTTCTTTCGTCGCGCCTTTTTGCGGCCCGAATACATGAGAAGCGCCGTTTTCCCCGCATAAAGGATTGGTAACATCCGATGCGACAAAAATTTGCACCTCTTTCAAGCGCGGATCAAGGCCGGCCAAATCAATTTCCGCCAAATCCCCGAGTGCACCGCCGCCAAAAGGAAGCATCCCGCCCCTTTCATCTAAAAATTTTACACCGAGCGCCTGTGCCATCCCGGCGCCCCCGTCGTTTGTGGCACTGCCGCCAATGCCGATCAGAATCTGTTTTACTTTTTTGTCCAGACAGGCTTTAATCAGTTCTCCGGTACCATAGGTTGTGGTAACCAACGGATTTTTCGTTTCTTTTGTGACCAAATGGATGCCGCTTGCAGATGCCATTTCAATTACTGCCGTTTCCCCGTCTCCGAGAATCCCGTAACAGGCTGTGACCGGATGTCCGAGCGGCCCTGTGACGGTTTGCTGGTAAATCGTTCCGCCTGTTGCATCCACCAGCGATTGAACCGTTCCTTCCCCGCCGTCCGCCATTGGAACCTGAATGCAAACAGCATCCGGGATCGCTTTTTTAATCCCTGCTTCCATTGCGGCACATACCTCTTTTGCCGTCATGCTCTCTTTAAACGAATCCGGCGCTAATAAAAAGACTGGATTTTTCATCATTTCACCCCAGTGAACTACCCACCACTTATCAACCTTACGGTTTGATTGAAGTGGGGGCTTCTCGACTTATCGTTGCTTTTACTAGCCAACGAAAACTGACCGAGCTAACCCTCTTGTTCCAAGAGTTTTGTTACTTATGATAACGCTAATAAGCGTAATCCCTCATTTTTGATATTGATTGCTGAATTGTGATCGCGATCTAATACAAAGCCGCAAGAACATTTATATACACGTTCAGATAATGGCATTTCTTTTTCCTTGCCGCAACATGAACACTTCTTAGTGGAGGGAAACCACTTATCAATTTTCACAAGTTGTTTCCCTTGTTCTTTTAGCTTATACGCTAAGAAAGTAGTGAACATCCCCCAACCGTTGTCGTGAACGCTTTTCCCAAAGTGAAGGGCTTGAGACATCCCTTTCATGTTCAAGTCCTCAATCACGACAGCATCAAAGTTAGAAGCTAATTCTTTTGACTTATGATGAAGAAAATTCATGCGTTGGTTCGCCACTTTCTCATGTAACTTAGCCACTACTAGTCGTTGCTTGTTCCAACGTGCAGAACCTTTCTTGCGTTTGGACAGAATGCGCCCGGCTTTTGCTAATTTTTCTGACATCACACGATAATAACGAGGATAATTGGCTTTCTCATTCTCGCTACTCACGTATAATTCAGCCATAGCAAAATCTAGCCCAATGACATTTTCTATTGTTTTAGGCTGTATATCTTTTTCGTATTCTGTTAGTACGGAAACATAGTATTTTCCTGACTTTGTTCTGGAAATGGTACAGGATTTCAATTTATAATCAGCAGGAATTTCTCTATGCTGTTTGATTTTTACAAGCTTTAGTTTAGGCAACTTGATATGACCATCTTTCCATTCGATGTTTCCATTGACTAAGTTAGTTGTATAGGATTGTTTTGCTTTACGATTTTTGAACTTTGGAAAATCCGTATTTCCTTCAAAGAAATTCTTATAAGCAGTCTGTAAGTTCATTTGTGCATTTGCCAAAGCTAAAGAATCCACTTCTTTTAGGAATGGAAATTCACTTTTATATTTTGCAGGAGTCGGAAACTTTTGCTTTTTAAGCAATTCTTTATCATCCTTGAACTTTTCATACGTTTCTTTGCGTTCAGCTAACATCTTATTGTAGACAAAGCGAACACAACCAAATGTCTTAGCTAATAATGCGGATTGTTCTTTGTTTGGTAACAAACGAAACTTGAAAGCTTTGTTTTGCTTGGCCATATCAATTCACCTCACTTTGTGCGGAAAAATTTCGTATATATTGATTATATCGTAAAAAATCCGTACAATCAATATGAGGAAAGCATTTTGTCTTTCATTACACGGATGAAGGACATTTCACGCGTGGATTCAAAACATTTTGTCTTTTATCACCCTAATGAAAGACATTTCCCGGCCAAACTCAAAAAATAGTAACCTTCATCCCAATTGGTAAACTATCTAAACATCAAAACAGTACCCTCTTATTAGGATGCTGTTTTAGTCTGGCTATCGCCCATCTCATTCCAGGTGCGATATAAAGGCCAGACTCTATCACCTAAATATTCATTTGTCTCTGACTCTGCGGCTTTGTAAATTATGTAAATGGAAAATAGAATCAAGTGCCAAAGGATGTAGATCAAAAATTTTACAGCAGAATATTTGACAAAGAGTGAACTACCCTCCACTTATCAACCTTACGGTTTGATTGAAGTGGGGGCTTCTCGACTTATCGTTGCTTTTACTAGCCAACGAAAACTGACCGAGCTAACCCTCTTGTTCCAAGAGTTTTGTTACTTATGATAACGCTAATAAGCGTAATCCCTCATTTTTGATATTGATTGCTGAATTGTGATCGCGATCTAATACAAAGCCGCAAGAACATTTATATACACGTTCAGATAATGGCATTTCTTTTTCCTTGCCGCAACATGAACACTTCTTAGTGGAGGGAAACCACTTATCAATTTTCACAAGTTGTTTCCCTTGTTCTTTTAGCTTATACGCTAAGAAAGTAGTGAACATCCCCCAACCGTTGTCGTGAACGCTTTTCCCAAAGTGAAGGGCTTGAGACATCCCTTTCATGTTCAAGTCCTCAATCACGACAGCATCAAAGTTAGAAGCTAATTCTTTTGACTTATGATGAAGAAAATTCATGCGTTGGTTCGCCACTTTCTCATGTAACTTAGCCACTACTAGTCGTTGCTTGTTCCAACGTGCAGAACCTTTCTTTCTTCGAGAAAGAATTCGTTGTGCTTTTGCTAATTTATCTAAGGCTTGCCGATAGTAACGTGGGTAATTGGCTTTCTTACCCTGTTCACTCTCGACATATAGACCATCCATAGCAAAATCCAAACCAACAACTTTCTGTATTTTAACTGGACGAATATCTTTCTCATATTCTGTCAAAATTGAAATGTAGTATTTGCCTGTCTTTGTTTTAGAAATAGTGCAAGATTTGATTTTATAATCAGCAGGTATCTCTCTATGCTGTTTCATTTTTATTGGCTTTTTGATTTTTGGCAGTTTGATATGACCATTTTCTAGCTTAATATTTCCGTTGACCATATTAGTTGTATAGGATTGTTTTGCTTTACGATTTTTGAACTTTGGAAAATCCGCATTTCCTTCAAAGAAATTCTTATAAGCAGTCTGTAAGTTCATTTGTGCATTTGCCAAAGCTAAAGAATCCACTTCTTTTAGGAATGGAAATTCACTTTTATATTTTGCAGGAGTCGGAAACTTTTGCTTTTTAAGCAATTCTTTATCATCCTTGAACTTTTCATACGTTTCTTTGCGTTCAGCTAACATCTTATTGTAGACAAAGCGAACACAACCAAATGTCTTAGCTAATAATGCGGATTGTTCTTTGTTTGGTAACAAACGAAACTTGAAAGCTTTGTTTTGCTTGGCCATATCAATTCACCTCACTTTGTGCGGAAAAATTTCGTATATATTGATTATATCGTAAAAAATCCGTACAATCAATATGAGGTGATAATCATGAGAGAAGAGAAAGAACGTGTAGAAATTCGTATGCCTAAGACGATATTAGAAAAATTGGAGCAATATCAAAAAGAAAATGGGATTCCAACTAGAACAGCCGCAATCTTAGAATTGTTGAGAAAAGGATTGGAAAAATAACTTTGGCTAAAGCCAACCGAAATTCATCTCCCACCTACTCATTGGTGCGATTCGCACCTTCACATTCCTTGAGGATGGGAGACTTCTTTCGGAAAGCCGTTAAATAATCCTGCTGAACGAACCAGATACGCAAGGAGATCCAGTCCGTTCAGCAGGACAAACTTATTTTTCCTTTACCAATTTTAACGGCACAGCAATACGGCTTTTGACTTTTTTCCCTTTTAATATTTTGGACGCAGCCTGAACGGCTTCTTTTCCGATTAGCACAGGCTGTTGGGCAACTGTCGCACTCAACTGTCCTTGTTTAACAGCTTTTAATCCATCATCCGTTCCGTCAAATCCCACCACAATTATATTTTTTCCTGAACTTTTAATCGCTTGGATGGCCCCTAAAGCCATTTCATCATTTTGGGCAAAAACAGCCTGGATGTCTTTGTGCCCTTGCAAAATATTTTCCATTACGTTCATGCCCTGCGTACGGTCAAAATTAGCTGTTTGTTTCGTAACAATATTTAATTCTTTATCTGCAATGGAGTCAAATCCCTGTCCCCGTTCACGTGAAGCAGATGCACCGGGTGTTCCCTGCAACTCTGCAACTTTTGCATTTTCCCCAACCTTGCTTATGATATAGTTTGCTGCCATCTTTCCGCCTTTCACATTATCTGAAGCAACTAAAGTTTCCACTTTCCCCTTATCTGCAGACCGGTCAAGCGTAATCACCGGAATGCCGATGTGGTTCGCGCTTTCAACTGCGGATGAGACAGCCGCAGAGTCTACTGGATTGATGAGTAAAATATCCACACCCTGCTGGATAAGATCTTCTATATCATTAATTTGCTTAGCGGAATCATTTTGGGCATCTGCCGTAATCACTTTCATTCCCTTTTCCTTCGCTTCCTGGAGCACGCCGTTTTTCAATGAAACAAAGAAAGGATTATCCAAAGTAGAAACACTTAAGCCGATTTTCATATCCTTTAATTCTTTATGATGGCCCGGTTTTGCCCATGATGGCGGTTCCATGGAACAAGCAGCTAAAGACAATATAAGCAAACATACAGTCATCATTTTCATCATCTTTTTCATCATCTGCACCCCGCTTTACGATTTTTTCCGGTCAATTAAGACAGCAATTAAAATGACGACCCCTTTTACGACCTGTTGATAAAAAGAAGAGACTCCCAGAATGTTTAATCCATTGTTTAATGTACCAATAATAAGTGCGCCGACCAGTGTGCCGAAAATTCTTCCTTTGCCGCCTGACAGACTTGTCCCGCCTAAGACAACCGCTGCAATCGCATCCATTTCATAAGAAGTGCCTGCTGTCGGCTGGGCCGAATTGAGACGCGAAGTTAAAATGGACCCGGCAAGTGCTGCCAATAACCCTGCCAGACTGTAGATTAACCACTTTACCCGGTCCACTTTAATCCCGGAAACAAGAGCAGCTTTTTCATTTCCGCCCACTGCATATGTTTTTCTACCAAAAGAAGTTTTGTGCAAAATAAACCATAAAATGAAAAATGTGATGACCATCGTAATGGCCGGGACCGGAATGCCTAAGAAATAGCCGCGGCCAAACAGCTGGAATGCGAAGTTGTCACCAAGTCCGGTAATTGGATTTCCGTTTGTATATACCATTGTCAAACCGCGGTATATCGTCATGGTAGCCAATGTTGCAATAAACGGGGCGACTTTTCCTTTTGTAATAAACAAACCGTTCACAGCGCCCAACAGCGCACCGATCAAGGCTGAAAGAACGATTGCTAGAAGGGGATTCAGACCTGCAACAATCATTCCTGCCATGAGGGCACTGGATAATGCCAGCGTTGAACCAACAGATAAATCGATTCCGCCGGTTAATATCACAAAAGTCATGCCAAATGCAATCAATCCGTTAATCGATACTTGCCGCAATAAGTTGAGCAAATTCAAAGGAGCAATAAATGAAGGATTTAAAATGGCAACAACAATAAATAACAAGATAAAAGCAAGTAATGGACCGAGTTTTTGCAGAACAACCGTGCTTCTTTTAGTTGCTTGTTCCATGTTTTTTTCCTCCCGTCGCTAAGAACATGATATTCTCTTGTGTAGCTTCCGCTTTGTCCAATTCGCCGGCAATTTCTCCTTCATGAATAACAAGAACCCGGTCACTCATCCCAAGGATTTCCGGTAATTCAGAGGAAATCATGATGATGGCCATACCCCTTTCCGTTAATTCATTCATCAAATAGTAGATTTCACGTTTTGCGCCTACATCAATTCCTCTTGTCGGTTCATCAAGAATCAATACTTTTGGAGCTGTTCCAACCCACTTTGCAAGAACCACCTTTTGTTGGTTACCACCCGATAGATCTCCGGCAACTGTTTCTGAAGAGGAGGTTTTAATTTGCAGCCTCTGAATCATCATGTCAACAAATGATTTTTCGTCAGCCGCTTTTATCACGCCATTTGGAGCAAAGCTTTCCAAGTTTGACAGCGCAATATTGTCGCGAATGGTAAAGTCAAGAATCAGCCCCTCATCTTTCCGGTTTTCTGTGATAAAAGCAATGCCTTTTTGTACCGCATCACTTGGATTTTTGATCCGGACCTTTTTCCCTTCAATAAAAATTTCGCCGGCATCGTAGGGATCAATGCCAAACAATGCGCGCATAATCTCTGTTCTGCCTGCCCCCATTAACCCTGCAACTCCAAGGATTTCCCCGGACCGGACCGAAAAATGGATATCCTTGAATTTTTGCCGGCTGGAAAAATGGCGGACTTCTAAAATCGTATTTCCTTGACGGGCTGTTCTTTGTGGAAATTGTTCTTCTAAATCACGGCCCACCATTTTTTTAACGACTTCCTGATAACCGGTATCTTTCGTCCGTTTTGTATCGACTGTTTTACCATCCCGCATCACTGTAATTCTGTCGCTGATTTGAAAAATTTCATCCATTCTGTGAGAAATATAGACGATCGAAACATGATTCTTTTTCAGTGATTCGATGACAGAGAATAAAGATTGAATCTCACGGTCGGTTAAAGCAGCCGTTGGTTCATCCATAATCATGACTTCAGCATCTGTAAGCAAGGCTTTCGCAATTTCAATCATTTGTTGTTCCCCCACCGAACAGGCACCGGCCAGCCGGTCAAATGGCAAGGAAATGTTTAAACGATCGAACACACCCTTTGCTAGCGCTTTCATTTCCTTCGTTTTTAAAACGCCAAAGGGACGTGTTATTTCTCTTCCAATATATAAATTTTCAAGGACAGTCATTTCGGGCCAAATATTTAATTCCTGATGGATAAATGCAATGCCGGCCTGTTCCGCCTCTTTTGGATTTTGAAAAAATGTTTCTTTGCCATTCATAATAATTTTGCCTTTATCTTTTTGATGGAGGCCTGTTAAAATATTCATTAAAGTTGATTTTCCAGCACCATTTTCCCCCATTAATGCATGGACCTCGCCGGGCAACAGCGAAAAATTTACCCCTTCAAGCACCTTATTGGCACCAAAAGATTTATAGATGTCATGCATTTCAATTTGCATCGGGTTCCCTCCCTTTATTTCTGGCATCCTTTACTTTGTTCTAAAACAGCTGCATTCTTAGAAAAAGACACCCGCCTGTAAAATGCAATTTGAATAAGCCGTCATTTCCCCGGTACGGATAACCGCTTTTGCTTTTTCTGTCATTTTTTTGAAATCCTCATGTGGAACGAATTCTATCAAATTCGGAAATTGTTCATTTAAAAACGCCAGCTGGCCCGGGTTTCCGTCTTTCACTTCTTCTGCCGCAATGGCTTTTTCTATCACCATGTCATCACAGACAGCCTTGACCACACTTTTAAACGAAGGGGTTCCCGGAGTTAATGCAAGATCAATTTTTGGCACGCCTTTAGGAACCGGCAGCCCGGCATCGGCAATCACAAGCCAATCTGTATGT
Source organism: Weizmannia sp. FSL K6-3076 (assembly GCF_038007245.1). NCBI lineage: Bacteria > Bacillati > Bacillota > Bacilli > Caryophanales > Bacillaceae > Heyndrickxia > Weizmannia sp. FSL K6-3076. Next base: position 2,951,562 of record NZ_JBBOWU010000001.1, read on the forward strand.
CCCAGGTCTGCCAAGACTTTTGTAATCGAGCTGTTCAGCATTCCGTGCTTTTTCATCATTCTTTCCTCCCGTCTACTTCTTCGCGGGTGGGCATGCCGCCCTGTGCCCCGAATTTTGTCACCGACAACGAGGCAGCACGGTTTGCAAACAGAAGCGCTTCTTTTATTTCTTTCCCTTCTGCAACGGCCACTGCAAATGCGGCATTAAAAGTATCACCGGCGCCGGTGGTATCCACTGTTTTAACCGGAAAACTTGGCACGACAATCTCTTCTCTTCCGTCATAAAATCTTGCCCCGTTCTTCCCTTCTGTAATGATTAACCGGTTTGGATGTCGTTTTAGCGCTTCGGACCTGCCTATCCCGTTGAAAAGGACATTGCACTCATGCTCATTTGGCGTCAAGTATGCCGTTTTTTCAAGAATCGCTGGGGAAATTTTTCGCGCCGGCGCAGGGTTTAACAAGAGCGGAATCTGGTTTTTTTCGCAAAGTTTCGCGACATATTCAACTGTTTCGTACGGGATTTCCTGCTGGATTAAGACAATAGAAGAGCCTTCAAACGCTTCTTTTGCCTTTTTCACATAATCCGGTGTGACAAAATCGTTTGCTCCTTTGACAAAAATAATACTGTTGTCCCCTTCCGCCAACGTAATATGCGCGGTGCCGGAACTGCAATGTGTAACCGGTTCCACATATTGTACAGAAACATGATTTTGACGCAAATTTTCAATTAAGGCCGTGCCATACGCATCATCCCCAACACAGCCAACCATGTTTACCTTTGCCCCAAGCCTTGCCGCAGCAACGGCCTGATTTGCTCCCTTTCCGCCCGGCACCGTCTTAAATGAGTGCCCTAAAATGGTTTCTCCTGCCTGTGGCCTTCTGTCAGCTGTCACGACGAGATCCATTGAGATGCTTCCGACCACTGTAATTTGCACCATTTCTATCCGCCTTCCTTTCTTGTTGTTTCCCTGTCTTTAAATGCAATCGAGAGTTTGATCTTCTTTTTCAAATTTGTCTGTTGATGCATGCATTCCAGCAAAAGTTTGGCAGCTTCCATTCCCATCTCATAAGCCGGCTGATGAATGGTAGAAAGCGCAGGGTATACAAGCTGGCTGATGGGAATATCGTCAAAGCCGATGATTTGCAGTCCATCGGGAATTTTTTTCCCTCTTGCCAATGCCTCCCGCAAGACAGCTGCAGCCACCATATCATTGGCTGCAATGATTCCATCTGTATCCGGGTAACAGTCAAACAGCTGCTTTGCTGTTTCAAGGGCATGATGATACGAAAACGCGGTGTTCAATACTTGAAACCTTGCACTGGACCGGCCAAGTTCAGTTAACGCCGCCAAAAACCTTTCCTGGGCAGTGCGCAAATGATGCGGTCCTCTCATCAGTGTGATATTGCGGCTTCCCCGTTCGAGCAAAATTTGCGCAGCCAATTTTCCCCCAGCTTCCTGATCCGCGCAAACGGAAGGAAAGTCATCCTGAATTCGGTCTAGCAATACAACAGGAATGTCCAAACCGGCCCACTGTGAGATGTCATCGCTTGATGTACTGATAATCCCCATCACATTATGCTGTGAAAAGGCTTCTATATAATTCACTTCCTTCTCACGGCTTTCATCACTATTGCCAATCATGACATGGTACCCTTCTTCCTGGAAGAAATCCTCCACGCCCCTGGCAATCTCGGGGAAAAAAGGGTTTGTAATATCCGGGATAACAAGACCGATCAGCTTCGATTGATGGTGATAAAGTGAACGGGCCACTTCGTTTGGTTTGTACGCTAATTTCCGGATGGCAGCCTCAACTGCCTTCCGGGTATTTTCATTGACATATCCCTTTCCGTTCAGCACGCGGGATACCGTCGCCACCGACACACCCGCTTCACTTGCCACATCTCTGATCGTTGCCAAATGCCTCACCTTTCCTGTGTAACCGGTTACAGACAGTATAATATATCTCGCGAAAAAATTCAATCCATACACGGTGATTTTAATGAGCTCCAAACAGCAATGGAATTTTCTTTGTTTAAAAGATTGCTTATAAGCGCGTGCCCAGATTTGAAAAAGTGCTAGGGACTTAAGCTCCGGTCATGGCAAGGTAACGGACTGCCTCCCGCAAGAAACAGCCCGTTTTTAACGGATACCTGACTTCCAGCTTATGCATGTTCCAATCGCTGTTTTATTTTTTTCTACTTCTGTGTGGCTGAGCTCGTTCATGTCAACAATCAATTGTGGCTCCACGCCATTCTTGAGCATCCCGGTCACAATGGTTTGTAAGAATGCCTTTCTGCCCTTCCTTATACTCCTTTTTCAAATAATTCTTTAAATCCCTCCTTAAATCCCTCTTTAAACCCATCTTTAAATCCCTTTTCATACCCGAGGTCATAATAATAGTTCGGCAAGTCTAAAACAACTTCTTTTCCATCCACACCAGGCAGCCTGACTTCCATCTTATGAATGCTCCAATTGTTGTTTTATTTTTTCCACTTCTCTCTGGCTCAGGCCAGTTTTTTCCACAATTAATTGAAGCTCCATACCCTCCTGCAACATTTTGATGGCAATTGGGATCGTTTGCAAAAAATTCTTTTCTTTTTTCTTCTCTCCCCCTTCTTATGCCGCGGTCAAAATAGGGATTCGGCAGCTTCAATACTTGCTCTGCTTCGTCATAACTCGGGTTCAAGGCTTTCCCCCTTCTATCTGCCTTTTGATTTTCATGATCTCGTCTTCACTCAAGCCAGATGCCTGGACAATGACCTTCACATCCACTTGATTTTTTAGCAAGTTAACAATAAATCTTCTTAACCTTTTTTCCTTCTTCTCTTTCTTCTTCTCTTTCTTCTTCTCTCCCCTTCTCTACTCCTATTTCAATTCCTTCCTCTTTCCCCTTCTTATACCCGCGGTCAAAGTAAGAATTCGGCAATTTCAATACTTGCTCCGCCTCATCATAACTCTGATTCAAGGCTTTTCCCCTTCTATCTGCCTTTTGATCTTCATGATCTCGTCTTCACTCAAGCCGGATGCTTGGGCAATGACTTTTACATCCACTCGATTTTTTAGTAAATTGATAATCAATCGTTCTCTTTCTTCTTCTCTTCCCTTCTTATACCCGCGATCAAAATAGGAATTCGGTAATTTCAATACTTGCTCTGCTTCGTCCGGATCCAGCATTTTAATGTTTTCCATTACTTCCGCCTCCTCTTTTTCGTTCAATTTTAAATAATAATCAAAGAAACCGTATAGCAGTCTCATTTTTGCAGGGTCGAGTTCCATCCGCGCCAGCATCCGCAGAAACTCCAGTTTGACCTGCACCCGTTCTTTTTCTGTATACCCCATTTTGCTTAATAATGCCGCAGCAACAGGGTTGTTGCTCCGGATATAATTTCTCCAATTTTGCTTCATCAGATGAATGGATAAATAGTGAAAACGAAGAATTTCAATGTTGTGGAACGCAAAGGTGTACGTATCAGGGGTTTCTGTTTTCTCCTCGTAACTAAAAACGGCAATCGGCAATACCGGTTTCCGGTGCCGCAGACTGATCATCATGTAATAACGAAACATGCGTTCAGGAAAAGGTTTCTCGTAATACGACTGCGGCTCTACATGGATGAGAATCACCGTGTCTTTCCCTTTTACCTTCGTTTCGGCAAGGATGTCAACCCGTTTTTGCTCACCGCCCGGAAAGTCCGTAAACTGTTCCTGCGACAAAAACCTCACCCGGCGGTAGTCAAGATCCGTTGACACATCCGGAAAAAACGCCTCCATAAACTCCTGAAAAAAGTTTTGGATCAGCTCTTTAAAAAAACGATCATGCACGTGATAACCGGCATGTTTTTCCATTACAAGTTCCAATGGCAGCACTCCTTTTCTTATTTTTCAGTTTTATTTTAGAGGACGATTGTCCCTATTTCAATACCGACTATATAAGTTGAACTAAACATTTACTACTTCTCTATATGTTACCAAAATCAATGTCAATCGTGATCGCCATTGATTTTGGCACGAAAAACTTAAGTTCATTTTATATAGCAGAGATACAGGGAAGCCGGACTAACCGGCTCTTCTGTATTATTTAAATTTCAAAGTTTCGTTTAAATGGTCATCATCGGTCTCATTGCCAACCACTCTGTTAAAGAAATGAATGACCATCTTCGCGAAGTTTCCGGAATCCCAGTACTCGGCAGATTTCACATTCACTTTTAGCAATATTACGTTTGGATCATCGTAACTCGTTTTCAAGAGTTTCTCATAACCGGCGCTCCAATATTCTTTCTTCTTTGCGGGGTCTTCGACAATCTCGGCAGTGCCGCGGACGGACACATAAGACTTTCCAGCGTAGGTAACATTTACTTCACGGTTGTGTAAAATTTCATGAAACTTATCCGTATCTTTTTTTGTGAAAAACCACAAATCTCCATCAAACTCAACATCTTGCGTCTTCATTGGGCGTGCGACAAGGCCTTTGTCCGACATTGTAGTCAGCATGGCTGTGTCAATATCTTTTATTAATTCCCGTAGCTTGGAGACTGCTTCCCTATTTTGTTCAGCATTTCCCATGTCATCACCTCATTCTTTTACTTAAATTATTCCCTTAGGAACTTTGAAAAAACCGCAAACCATGGTCTTTTTAAATGAGTTTGAGTAACAGGGGTCTATCAGAGAAGACGAATTTCTTCACTTTCCAATCTGTTTTTATTTTTATGGGTTTACAATCAAACAGGTGATAAGAAGGGGCTATTGCTCCTACCCCTCTATCTACCTTTTGATTTTCATGATCTCGTCTTCACTCAAGCCGGATGCTTGGGCAATGACCTTCACATCCACTTGATTTTTTAGAAAGTTGATAATCAATCGTGTTCTTTCTTCTTCTCTTCCCTCCTTTACTCCTTCTTTAAATCCTTCTTTAAATCCTTCTTTAAATCCCTCTTTAAATCCTTTTTTATACCCGAGGTCATAATAATAGTTCGGCAAGTCTAAAACAACTTCTTTTCCATCCACACCAGGCAGCCTGACTTCCATCTTATGAATGCTCCAATTGTTGTTTTATTTTTTCCACTTCTCTCTGGCTCAGGCCAGTTTTTTCCACAATTAATTGAAGCTCCCTACCCTCCTGCAACATTTTGATGGCAATTGGGATCGTTTGTAACATTTCTTTTCTCTCTTCTTCTCTCCCCTTCTCTACTCCTATTTCAATTCCTTCTTCTCTTCCCTTCTCTACTCCTATTTCAATTCCTTCTTCTCTGCCTTCCTCTTTCCCCTTCTTATACCCGCGGTCAAAATAGGAATTCGGCAATTTCAATACTTGCTCTGCTTCGTCCGGATCCAGCATTTTAATGTTTTCCATTACTTCCGCCTCCTCTTTTTCGTTCAATTTTAAATAATAATCAAAGAAACCGTGTAACAGCCTCATTTTTGCAGGGTCGAGTTCCATCCGGGCCAGCATCCGCAGAAACTCCAGTTTGACCTGCACCCGTTCTGTTTCTGTATACCCCATTTTGCTTAATAATGCCGCGGCAACAGGGTTGTTGCTCCGGATATAATTTCTCCAATTTTGTTTCATCAGATGAATGGATAAATAGTGAAAACGAAGAATTTCAATGTTGTGGAACGCAAAGGTGTACGTATCAGGGGTCTCTGTTTTCTCCTCATAACTGAAAACGGCAATCGGCAATACCGGTTTCCGGTGCCGGAGACTGATCATCATGTAATAACGAAACATGCGTTCAGGAAAAGGCTTTTCGTAATACGACTGCGGCTCAACATGGATGAGAATCACGGTGTCTTTCCCTTTTACCTTCGTTTCGGCGAGGATGTCAACCCGTTTTTGCTCACCGCCCGGAAAGTCCGTAAACTGTTCCTGCGACAAAAACCGCACCCGGCGGTAGTCGAGATCCGCTGAAAGATCCGGGAAAAAGGCATCCATAAACTCCTGAAAAAAGTTTTGGATCAGCTCCTTAAACAAACGGTCATGCACGTGATAACCGGCATGTTTTTCCATTACAAGTTCCAATGGCAGCACTCCTTTTCTTATTTTTCAGTTTTATTATAAAGGACAAACGTTCGTTTTTCAATACTCATTTTTGCGTTTATCTCCCAATTTTTTAGAACGACTCACGTACATAAACAGAATCTGCCCGATTAGCCGTTTCTGTTAAGGAAATGGGTAGCCAATCCAGGATATTGTAAACGGGGACCGCCTAAGCCTTTCACGCGATCCTTGTACTGCTGCTGATTACCACCTTTTCCGCCTGCACTTATTTGTTTTACCGAAAACGGGACTTAAATATGTGATATATAGCGGGAAACTTTTGCTTTACCGCTTTTCTGCCATTTACAATCCATGGAAGAAAACAGCGCCTGCCACCCTGAGCGATGACCGGCGCACATTATTACTTTTTCCGAAAGGCCATGATCAAGGCAACCAGTGATAGCACAACCGATACGATTGACAAGATGAGCGGCAGGGTGTTGGATGAAGAGCCGGATGTTTTGTCGTCGTTGGTTGTTGTATCATGGGTTTGGGCTTGACCGGTGTCCGAACCTTTTACTATTTTTGTAATTGAATGGGGGTTGTCGCCGTTTTTGTCCTGCGTCCACTCGACAATACTGCCGTCTTTGTAATATTGGTACGCATCCCAGGCGATTTCGGTCTCACGATTCGGGTTTGTAGCAACAATTGTAAACTGCTGGAACTGTCCCGGTAAAATGCCTTTTCCATCAGCCTTGAAAGTAAAGGTCTTGGTTTTTCCGTCTGAACCTTTTTCAGCTGAATAGGTCCAACCCGGCACCGGTTCATATGATTCAATTTCGACGCCCTTTGGTGTTTTAATTGTGACTTTGGTCGTTGGAATATTTTTTTCTGTCGGCACTTTAATCGTATAGGTTTCCCACGCGCCGGTTGTAGATGTGGCCGGGCTCACGGTTACGTGGGCACTTGCTACACCTGCAAACAGAAATAAACCGAAAAATGCCGGCAGCACGACTCTGGCAAACTTCTTCAACATTTTTCCTTTTCTCCTTTCATTGGAACCACTTTTTGAACGCCGTCTTTCCCTCTCAGTCAGGCTGGCTTGCGACACGAATGGAAAAATCCAAGTCAATCGTGTTCAAGTCTTTCCAAAACTTAGGCATGCACGTTCCAGCCTAATACAGAGAAACTGATCTTTTTTCCCTCAATCAGGCTGGCTGCCAACATGAACAGAGAAATCCGTGTCGATGGTATTCAAGTCTTTTTTCAAAACGTGGACATGCACGTTCCAATGGCCTGCCATATTGAAATCCATTCCTTTTGCGCGGTAGTAACCGTCTTTGACTTTTTTCAATACTTTCGACTCGCTGCCCATTTCCATTTCAAGCGAAGTAAAAGTTAATGTCACTTGCTCGATATGCTCTATCGGCCGTCCATTGCGGTCTTTCAACGACAATGTAAATGTATTTTCCCCTATCACATTCGGAGTAGCCGAGAACGTCACTTCTTGTTGGTGGACAGTTTTCGTTTCTTTGAACGGTCCGGGTGCCGCCGTCGCAGTCGGTAAGTTTGTCAAAATGACAGAGAGGACAAGTACGGCAATCCCTGTTGCCAGTTCACCCGATACGGATGCAAAAAGTCCTTTTTTTCTGCTTCGCCTTCCGTTCCAAAAATTCAACGCGGCAAGCATGACCATCACGAGAAGCAACAGGATTTTAGCAAACAGCACTTTCCCATAAAAGGTCGTTACGAGTGATCGCAAGTTTGGCACATAGGTGATGCTGCCCAAAACGCCTGTCACAGCAAGAACAACGACAAGGGCAATACCCCATTTTGAAAATGCTCTGATCATCTGAAAATAATGCGGCTTTGTATTCTCATGCCTTGCCAATGGCATAAAGACGGAGAACATAGCCAGGCTGCCAATCCAAATTTCTGCCGAAAGCAAATGGAGAAAATCCAGCGTCACCTGCCATACAGGATGCGGGGCTGATGCAGCATGGCCAATCAACGCTTTGGTGAGCACCCATCCAAGCGCGGGAACGAGTGCTGCAAAAAACAAAGCGGGATTTTTCGTCTTTGAATGGAAAAATACCGAAGCAGCCAAGCACAGCAACAGGGCCATCTGTACCAGCCATATATGCCCAAAAGCCGTACTTGTCGTGAAGCTTTTTAATACGCCGGCATGAAGCACATGGCGCCATGAAGTCGTGAGTTCAATGGACGCCGTTAAAGGCAAGCTCAATAAAGTGCCCACAGCCAGGAACAAAATACCCATTTGCAGCATCTTGCCGGACGCTTTCTTTATATATGGATTGTGGCCGGCCTCCCGCGGAACAATGAACAGGGAAAAGAAAAACATGCCGGCAATACACGCAAAACTGGCATATTGCAGCCAGCGGATCAAAATCAAGTCGATTTTGGGCGTATACCCTGTTTCCGTTCCGGGAGTGGATGGTTGCTTCGCCTCATGTCCGGATCCAACTTGAAAAGGGATAACGCCTTGGACAGGGTGCCCGTCACCGGAAACCGCTTTCCATTGAATTTGATATGTACCTTTTGGCAAATTTGTGCGCAAGCCGCATTCCAAAACAGCCCCATTGCGGGAGTTGATCCTTCCGTCTTTCCGGTCAACCCGCTTCCCATCCTCATCAAATACTTGAATGGAATAATTGACGGGCTGGATTTTTTCATCAAATTGGATGGTCACCTTTTTCGGCGGTGCTTTCCATACTTCATTTTCAGAAGGGCTGGATTTTACGATGTACGCATGCGCAGACGCCATGGAAGGTAAAATCAGCACCCCAAACAAGAGCAAAACGGCAAATAAAAAATACTTTCTAGTCTTCAAATGAACCTCCCTCCTTTCAAAATGAGATACGCGCAATTTTCCCGCGATCAAATCCATCGTATACTTAGAAAAATGCAATAGATACCAGAGGACCGCTCCCCGAGGAAAGACACTATTAGCTTAATACATGATTTCACGATTTACAAATGAGAAGGATTTTCGTATGTGTCAAGTTTTTCTCGACAAGGTTTAAATATCGGGTATTCCAAGACACTCTTTTTGTACACTTTCGGCTACCGTGCTTTACTTGCTCGGTGTAATTTTCGGAAAAGATGTAATATTTCCGTATAAAGATGGATAACGGGGATGTTGAGGCGCGCGAAATTCACTCGCTTTCCGCGGGCGGCCGGCGAGCCTCCTCGCTCGTACCTCGCTGCGGGGTCTCTCCTGGCTCGCTTTTCCCGCAGGAGTCTCGTAAATTTCGCGCGCCTCAACGATCAGTCCCCACTGAGCCAGGCTTAAAACGAAAGCTCTAATATTTTGCTTAAATGTCCCATTGCCGATGAACTGCTTGAATGCAGGGCAACTGATCCGTGCTTTACGCCCACTGACGGGCGTACAGGCTGCTTGAGTAGTTGAGACATCCTGATGGATTGTTTCAAGTTCCGTTGCTTTCTCTCGCTTCTTGAACGGTGTTTCAGATAGGCTTCTCTCAATGTCCCATTGAGTATGCCTTGTTTGATTTTCACCATGGCTTCTGCGCCAAGTTCACTCCAATGCATGCCCCTTTTTTTCATCCTGAAGGAGATATGCCTTTGATTCGATTCCATCGCTCCTAGGCCTCTCGCACCTTCCGGCACGTTTTTCACCCTGTCTCTCCAGTCAAAAATGCGGTCCCAGTTTTTCAAGATATACGAACGGAATTCCTTGATTTTCTTGAGGGCCTTTTTATCCGTCAAGGTGCTTTCGTGCGTATCCAAATATAACGTGAATTGGTCCAGGTCATGCGTTCTAATCGCTTTTCTAATTTGCTCCTTGATCTCGCTCTTTCCGCCCCCAAATGTCCTTATGATGGCTTGTGCAACGTGGTAGGTATCCAGCTGGTTGAGCACCGGAAATTCCGACTGTGAGAAAGCTGTTTGAAACCGTTCAGCTGTGTATCCCGCACCTCCATCACTGTTTGTAATGACATGCGTTTTTTCGAGGGAGTAGGTGTTGGCAGCTGTGGCTTGGACTTCATCCCAAAATGTCTGGATGGCTTCCGTTGTCATGATGACTGTGGGCTGACGCAGGGAGACCCTTTTACCATTGGTTTGCCATCCCTCATAGAGAATGGCGTGGTGGACTTCCATACTCTGTTTCTTTTTTAGTCCCCGAACGAATACACCATCTGCTTCAGAAAACAGGTAGTCTACCTTCTTCCCCTCAGGCAGGGAAACAGCTATTTCTAGCTCTTCTACAAGTGCCTTATCGGCTTCCGCCTGAGTTTTCCCTACGTGTTTTACCATGTTCCCTACAGTTGTGTGACTAAGACTCACTGCTGTCCACTCTTTTAAAATATCAGCTACTTCCCGATAGGTGTTCTCACTTGCCAACTCTGCCACCTTTAATTCCACTAACGGGCTGTATCGTTGGTGTGGTACCAGCCCTAACCATTCATCCAGAGGATAATGGGAATTTCCTCTCTTGTCATGCATTAATGAGCGTTTAAAGGTCACACTTCCAAATAGAAACTGAATGTTTCTGTTATCACTCCGGCAGTACACCCAGCCCTCCTCTAACTTCTCCTGTTTAATTGTTTTATCTAACTCTTCAAATATTTCCCCAACCCATTGTGTAAAAGCCTTCTGCATCAGAAGTTTAAGCTGTTCTTCAAATTCGATAAGACTCTTTGTATCCTTTAATAATCCAGCAATTATTGATATAATATCCATGGGAAGACCTCTCTCTCTAGATGTTCATCTTGAAGTGTACAATTAGATGATAGAGCGTCTTCCCATTTTTTCCACTCATATGCCCCGTCGAGTAAAATTTTACACATACGGATTTTCAACAAGTGTTTGTGAAAAAGGAAGTACTTGCCACCCCCGCAATCTGCCAAACATCATTTGGCGCTTTACAGGTGACGGGTACTGTAACGGTAAATGCGTTCCTTTTCTGGGTTCGTTTTCCACATTTCAGTTCTTATGCTTTATACTCATCAAAAGCGATAGAATTTAAAACAAAAGACCTGGTTCCCTTCACATGAAAACCAGGTCTTGCCTTTATGGATCATTTGTCAATGCCTGTGGTGATTTGATCTCAACCGATTGTCAAGCCTTGATATTTTTTTATTTCTTCCAATGTTGGAATCGCGTCTTGTCCGCCGGCACGTGAGACTTTGATACCGGCCGCAACCGATGCAAACCGGGCCGCCGCCACAAGATCGTCCGTATCGATTAGCGCATCGGCAATGGCACCGGCATAGCAGTCGCCTGCCCCAACCGTATCCACAGCCTGCACTTGGATAGAATCGACAAAAGTGATTTTGCCTTGCTGAGAAACAAGGCTGCCTTTGCTTCCCATTTTAACAATGGCATTCGGGACTCCGAGTTCATGAATCTTTTGAGCCGCAAGCAGCGCACTTTCTTTATCCGTCACTTTAATACCCGTGATCGCTTCCGTTTCCTGGCTGTTTGGCAGTACAAGATCAGCATATCGGAAAGCCTCCGGTGTAATGCCGCCAGCCGGTGCCGGATCGAGAATAACATACATGCCGCGTTGTTTTGCCAGCTTCATGGCTGCTAAAATCGACTCTTTGCTTGTTTCCATTTGTATCAATAAAATTTTCGCTTTCAAATTCGCGAAAGCTTTTTCAATATCTTGCCCGGTTAATGCTTCATTGGCGCCGATTGTGCCAACCATCGTGTTTTCCCCTGACTGGTCCACAAGTGCAATAAACGTCCCGGTTCCGGCTTTATCTGTCTTCATAACGCCGGTGACATCCACACCCCGGCTGCGCAAATTTTCAAGCATCTGGTTGCCTGCGCTGTCATTGCCGACCGAACCAACCATTGCAACCTTTTTGCCAAGTGTTGCTGCGCTGGCTGCCTGGTTGGCACCTTTGCCCCCCGGCAGCATTTTAATCGATTGGCAAAATTCCGTATTCCCGTATTTCGGATAAGTTTCACAGTTTACCACAACGTCCATGTTAATGCTTCCTACCACCACAACATCGAATTCCATTGTCGGTTCCTCCTCTGTATGTCCGTTATTAATGATGCAATTGCCACAATGCCTCATCCATATATGCCGGCTGATTTTCGTTTTTCTGATGGTGCCGTGTTCACTGCAGCATGGGCGTCTAATAAGTTTCTCGTACGCTCCACATTTTCCCGCAGCGTGCCTTCCTTTTTAAACACGGCGCTTGTTCCGCACACATACATTGTGGCGCCGTTTTCTTTGCAGGCCGGAATCGTAGATGCACCGATATTCCCGTCTACCTCTATCTCAATATTAAATTTGTTGCGTGTGATAGTTTCATGGAGACGGGCAATTTTATCATACACAGCCGGAATAAATTTCTGGCCGGCAAATCCCGGATTCACCGTCATTACAACAACGTAATCGGTTACGTCATAGACATAATCCAGCACATCAAGCGGCGTTGCTGGATTAATGGCAACACCGGCTTTTAAACCCTTGTTCTTGATCCTGGCAAGTGCTCCCTGCAAATTATCGGTTGCTTCTGCATGAATGGAGATCATATCTGATCCGCAGTCAGCGAATAAATCAATGAATCTTTCAGGCTGTTTAATCATTAAATGTGTATCCAATGGTTTATCAGTCAGCTTTCGGACGGTCCGGATAAAATCGGGTCCAAGTGTGAAATTCGGCACAAATAAGCCGTCCATTACATCAAGATGGTAAAAATCAACACCGGCTTCATCCATCTCTTTTATGTTTTCTGCTAAACGTCCCAAATCTGCACACATCAAAGACGGTCCTATTTTATTCATCTTTTTCACTCCTCGTATAACCCCGCACCATGGGGGGTTTTTCTTTTTAAAACGGAAACCGAAACAGGGGCAACGCCCACTTACATGAAGCTAAAATTGAAAACCTTGCCCCGGACTCATCATTTCCTTTTTTGCTTAACAAATGGGGACGGAAATACCTTCTTCCAAAGAATCAAGGTGCGTTTTTCAGCCCTCCATCCCCCGGAACCTGCCGGCTATCAATCAACCGATGACTCCCGTACAACAAGTTCAGGTTTTACTTCATATTTCCTCGGTTTTTCGTTTTCGTTCCGGATTAACCGGATCAATTCCTCAATCGCCAGCCGGCCTGCCTTATGTTTTTGCTGGTCAACCGTCGATAACTGCGGCGTAGAGAATCGCGAAAACTGGATATTATCATAGCCAACGATTTTAATATCGGAAGGCACTTTTAACCCGGCTTCCGTACAAGCGCGGATGGCCCCTAACGCCATGGCATCGTTCGAACTGAAAATGCCGTCAAAGGACGCTCCGCTTTTTATCAGGCCTTTCACCGCTTCATATCCGCTTTCCATGCTGAAATTCCCGTAAACGACCTGTGGCACTTGCCCATGCCCATCCTCTTTTAAAACTTCCAGGTAGCCGGTTAAACGGTCATTTGCACTTTTTTCATCTTTCGGGCCCGACAGATGGACAATTTTACGGCATCCGCCTTCTTTTATAAGATGCCGTACCGCAAGCCTTGCTCCTTTTTTATGATCCACCGTAATGGAAGAATAAGGGTGGTCCGACTGCGACCTGTCGATGGTAATGGTACGGACTCCCCGGCTTTCAAGGAAATCGAGATCTTTTGTTTTCACGTACAGTGAATTAATAATCGCACCTGTTACATAGCTGCTTAGAACGGAATCCAAGTAGTATTTTACTTTTGAACGTTCATCATCGCTGTTGCATAAATACACATGGTAACCATAAGCATTGGCAGCTTCCTCAATCGCCTTCACCAATTCCGGAAAAAAAGGATTTTCCAACGAAGGAATCAGCAAAGCAATTAAGTTTGTATTTCCTTTTGATAAACTTTTTGCCAATGTATTAGGCTTATAGTTCATTTCTTCTGCTATTTTACGTACGCGTTCAATCGTTTCCGGGCTGGCTTCGCCTTTATTGTTCAAAATTCTGGATACCGTTGCCGTTGAAACACCAGCTGCTTTTGCCACATCGCGTATTGTTACCATGAGCATAAACTCCTTTTCGTCTTACGTAACCGATTACGTTACTAATGTAAGCCTTTTTCTTTATTTTGTCAACGGTTTCTTTTTGTAAAATCATTTTTTCTGTATATTTCCCGGTTTCCTTCTAATATTAGATGCTCATGACATATTAAATAGGGCACCCGCGGAAGAATGAAAATTAGCCGGTTAATATTTTCAAGAATTCGATTTACCAGCAACATGCATTTCAACAGCAGATATAAAATGAACTTAAATTTTTCGTGCCAACATTTAATGATGATCAGAATAGACATTGCTTCATATAAAGAAATAGTAATCACTTCTATAGCTGCAAAAAACGTTTGATTTCTCCTCTCCCTCAACTTTTGCGTACAAAGTTCTATGCATTTATGTTAGCAAAAGCCGCCAGAATTGTGCCAAGCCTAAACTTTTTGCCTATTCAACGCTGGCTGAAAAGCGAAAGCCGTTCCATTTTCCCGCAAAAAGGCCGCCTTTCAGAAAAGGGATCAAAATGCTAGAGGAAATTTGGATATATTTTCTTTTATGAAAACGGTTGAATTTTTTTTGGGAGTTTGCTATATTATAGACAATCCTTTTTGTTTCGTTTACGTAACCGGTTACGAGGCAAAAGGAGGGACACAACCATGATGATTGTCGATAAATTAAACGAAGGTTTTCGCTTTTTTATAGACTTAGGCGCACCAGCCATGATGTTTTTTATCATTACCATTTTATCTTTGTGTGTAGGCGTATCCATCTCGCGTTCCATTGAAGGCGGGATTCGGATGGCATTGGCGCTCACAGGTATGAGTGCCGTCATCTCATTATTGACAAGTGCGTTCGGCCCGGCCCTTCAAAACTTTGTGAAGGCAACCGGCGTATCGCTTGGCATTACCGACCTAGGATGGGCGCCGCTCGCGGTCATCACCTGGGGATCGATTTACACACTTTATTTTGCTTTTATTTGTCTCATCACAAACTTCATTCTTTTGATTACGAAGACAACCAGCACATTAAATGTCGACCTGTTTAACATTTGGAACATTTCCGTTCTTGGATTGCTCATTTTGCATTACTCCGGAAACAATATGATTGTCACAACTTTGTTTGTCGCATTTGTTTACGCGCTCATGCTGATCAATTCGGATGTCATGAAACCAACTATTAATGAGCTCCTTGATTATGACCAAACCAATATTACAACAACGGCACACCCGTCATTGTTAGTCGCTCCAGTTGCGATGGTGTTTAACAAGGTGATTGACAAATTTCTCCCGTTTATTGATAAGTTTGACTTTAATGCCGAAACCCTCAATAAAAAAATCGGTTTCTGGGGAAGCAAATTTGCGATTGGTGCATACCTCGGGATTTTCATCGGTTTATTGGGGCAGCAATCTCTCAAAGATACTTTTGCGCTTGCTTTTACCGCAGGGGTTTCGCTTGAATTGTTTGCTTTTGTCGGCGGATGGTTTGCCCCGGCGATTGACCCGCTATCAGACGGGATTACCCAAATCATGAGCAAGCGATTGCGCGGAAGAAAACTGTTTATCGCCATTGACTGGCCGATTCTTGCCCCAAGAGCAGAAGTTTGGGCGGTAGCCAACATTCTTGCGCCGATTCTGTTAGTGGAAGCCATGTTTTTACCAGGAAACCACGTCTTGCCGCTTGGAGGGATTTTGCTGACGGTGCTGACGCCGGCACTCTTGATTGTTACCCGTGGAAGAGTGATCCGGATGACCATTATCGGAACGGTGATGATCCCATTGTTCCTTTGGGGGGCAACACTCATTGCCAAATTCTTAACATCAGCATCGATTGCCATGCACAGTTTTCCGGCAGGGCTTTCAAAAGGCGCACTCTTCTCATCTGTTGACTCGGATCCAATTGAGAAAATGCTCGCCATCTTGTTTGGGAAAGCAGCTAATACGCTGGATTTGAAGCTTATTGCTTTTTCCATTCTGGCACTGGCCGGATACATCCTGCTGTTTGCCTGGTACCATAAACAAATGCGGAAAAGAAACGCAGCCATTGACGAGACGATCCAAGCACAATCCGCCCAAAACCAAAGTTCCAGTGTAAAAAAAGTGCTTAAAGCGGAATAATTGAGAAATACCGCCCTGAAAACGGAAAGAGGTTTTCAGGGCTTTTTTAGCTATGGGCGGCTCTTCATCAATTTCCCAAACGGCAGACAAATATTTGCACGCTGACAATTTACCGTCTTTGTTTCACGGCTTGGGCATCGTTCACTGGGGATTTCATCCATCTCCCGTCCGTGCGTTCTCTCCCATCAGCAAAGCGCTTCACCTCCCCTGCCGCCGGCTTGCGTTTCGAAGCGGCAGGGCTTATTTTCCTATATCCATAGCAGCACTCCCTTTTTTACAAGATTCACCAATATTCCCTTGTTTTTAAACTTCGGGTATGCGATCAGCCGGTTCAGATCTTTTACGGTTAATGCAGAAGGCGGGATGGCGAGTTCGTATTCGCCCCGCAACTGATATACGAGTGACAGCGCATATTCCGTTTGTTTAGGTGTCAGTGAATAATCTTCCGCACTGGCAGTCTGCCCGGCTTTTGTTTTGCCCATTTCAGCCAAAAGCGCTTTTAATTTGGCATCGACAAGTGCTTCTATTTTTTCCTGGCTGATTTGCTCCTTATCCCGCCTTTTAAGCCATTTTTCCAAAAACCCTCTAAGCAATGACTTTCTTCAAAAATTGTCCCTGATACTATTTTACCAAGCCGGCCAGGGATTTTTCTATATTTTTAGTGTAATATGTATTTTCATAGGAAAATTGTCGCAGCCGGTATAGTATAATGAGTAAACAAGATGGTTTGGAAGGAATTGGAATGGCCGTTACGATTCCTGAGTCAATCAGGTCTTCCGCAACAGCGGGAGAGCGCTGTTGTTCCGTGCGCTGAAACCATCCGGAAAGCACGGTTAGAAAGAAACGGTTTTGCGGAAGCAGGTCAGCCAATAAGCATTGCTGGGCGCAAAAGCAGGAAAAAAATCGATGTGCAAAAACGGCGGGACACTTTATGTTGCCCGCCGTTTTGGATGGCAATACGATGGAAATCCCCGCCAGATTTGGCGGTTGCCGCGCATTTCAGGCTCCGGCCCGTTTTCCAAAAGCGAAGTGCTAGTCCATGTTTAATATCCCGTTTTGTGGAATCTCAATTTGAAAATGGGTTCCTTCCGTTGAACTTTCAACGATCCGGATATTGCCGAGATGCTCTATAACGATCTTTTTTACATAAGGCAAGCCTAATCCCATTCCTTCAGATTTCAACGACAAAAAAGGGTTAAAAACACTTTCCCATTGTTCCTGCCCAATCCCTGTGCCGGTATCTTTAAAATGAATCATAATCATTTCCTGGTCCACTTCAATCTGGATCGCAATTCTCTTGTCTTTTCTATCTTCAGGAATCGCCTCTATGCTGTTTTTAATGAGATTGATAAAAACTTGTTTCAAGTTTGCTTTATTGACGTACGCATCAAGGGAATGATAACAATTCTTCAGTTCAACTTCAATATGATGTTCTGTTAAAATGACTTGGGAAAACGCAAGAGACTCCCTGATAATCGATTCCAGATTTTCTTTCTTAAAAGTGGTGGAAGATGACTTCAAATACGTCTTGTAGTTATCTACTAAGTCATCTAAATGCTCAGAGGATTTTTCTATCATATTCAAATAAACTTTATCTTTTTCATCCATACCGGCGCTTGCATTTAACATTTGGGAAAAGCCCTTAATGATTTGATTCGCATTTTTTACTTCATGAATCAAACTTCCGGCTAAGTTGCCGGTATAATCCAATTTCATCTGCCTTTCCATAAGTTCATAATAGTTCGCCTTTATATTGGCACCTAACTTTATGAACTCCATGACGATCAAGGTTGAGAAAATGATCACCCCGATGCTGCTGGAAATACCGCCGGTTTCAGGAGAGAAGTTTAAAAAACCGAATATGTATAAAAGCAGGGAATACAGGCTAAACCTTGCCAAGAATCTTTTCATATTTTGATTTACCATTCTTTTCGTCATCAAAAATATAAGGATTAAAAACAGTAAGAAGCTGCCCATATGTAAAATATACAGCCAGATCAGCGGCCCGTATTCAGGAAATAAAAAGATGGCATTTTCTCCATTTTTATGCGCCACATACAGGTCTTTTGTACCTAAACTTGTCCAGTTTATAAAATAAATAACCGTACTCCAGAAAATTAAAAAATATAAAACCTTTTGATTGAGTAAAACATTCGATAGTTT
This sequence comes from Weizmannia sp. FSL K6-3076, assembly GCF_038007245.1. NCBI lineage: Bacteria > Bacillati > Bacillota > Bacilli > Caryophanales > Bacillaceae > Heyndrickxia > Weizmannia sp. FSL K6-3076. The sequence continues at coordinate 2,969,798 of NZ_JBBOWU010000001.1, forward strand.
GTCCAGCCATTTCCGTCCTGCCAGAAGTGTCGGCTGGCCTTTTATAATAGAAAAAGCAATGTAATATACAACTGGTATGGAAAAAGTCGTCCCGCCTCGAAGAAATTTAAAAAGAACAAGGATCGTTTCCTTGCTTAATACTTTTCCGAGAAAAAGGACGCCGATATCGAATTGCCAGGCCGTGATCAAAAGCATATAGAATCCCAATACCAAAGACAGCTTTAACTCTTTATATAATGATTGCATGCTCACGGCCAGGACAATCGGAATGAATCCTATCGTAAAAATCAATACCCCAATAACGATAGTACCTCATCCCCTTTCTAACTCTTGATGTATTTCTTCATATAGGCACATGCGTTATTGCCGCCAAATCCATGGTTGGTGATGGCCACTTCATGAACCTCCCGATAGATGGTCTCTGTTATAATATTCATTTCTTCATACCCGCGTCTGGTTGTTCGGATTGTTGGCGGGATAAAGCCGTATTGCAAACTTAAAAGCGATGAAATGACTTGTAATATGCCAATGACGCCAAAAGGATTGCCATACATGCTTTTGATTGAAGTATAGGGAACTTCATGGTTAAACAACTGTTTGGAACAGCGCTGCTCGATTTGGTCGTTCAGTTCAATGCCAAGTGCCTGGCTGTTGATGTAATCCGGCATTCTTCCCATTGTGACTTCTTTTAATGCGTTTAACATTTGGTCCCCGGATTCGTCCAATGAAAAAATATTGATCCCATCATTATTGGAAACGACATCAACTATTTCGCCTTTTATATCTGCTTTTCGTTGAACGGCATCTTCTTCCCTTTCCAGCACGATTGCCCCTGCCGCTTCTGACATTGCAAACCCCTTGCTTCCTTTTTGAAACGGCACAGCGCCTTCTTCAAGCGTCTGGTTAAGCGGGATCGTTTTTGTTTTTGCAAACGCATAAGTCGTCGCATTACATATAGGGCTGTCCGTTCCGCCAACAATGGCCACATCCACTTTTCCACTTTTCAAGTAAAGGATTGCATCTTCTACTGCTTCCAAACTGGATGTGCAACCTGTTGTAATCGTTTTTTCGACGCCCCTAGCCCCGATATAATGGCCAATGGCAGCCGTGATACTATGGTAATTCGCATAGTGGGAGAAGATGAGTGATACTTTTCGATACAGTTCTTGATTGGCGTAGTGGATGGAATCCTGGTACAGTTTCTCTCCCGTAGCACCAAGGGATGATCCAAAAAACAAGCCTACTTTTTTATGCCGGACATCCAGCCCGGAAGACGCAATTGCTTCTTTTACTGCAGCAACCCCCATTTTTGTTACTTTCGGGAGGCGCTTTAGTTTATCATCTGCTTCTATTTGTTCCAGGTCTTCATCTTGGATAAGCCCAGCAATGGTTGATTCTCCTTTTGGCCCCATGCCCTCCACCACTTTTAATGTACAAACGCCGTTTTTCAAGTTAAACAAATACTGATCAATGCTCCTCGTATTTGGTGCAAATATCCCGTACCCAGTACATACTATTTTCATAACGGCCCCACCTATCGAGTATTTTACTTGTCTATTATAGCAAAAACACGGTCATTTTTATTTATTGTTTTGAAAAAATACAATGGTTTTGCAAATTGTGTTGCCCCTTACATGAAAATGATTTCTTTTAAAGCTGCCCATCCATGCACAGGCGGATGGATTACAACAATTTTTTAAAAAATAGTTGCAATCTCCTCCCGCCTGAGGTATACTAAAGAAGAATTATTTTTGTTCGGTGTAAAGAATGGCATAGTGAATGACTTTTCATCTTGATGACCACCTTGGACAAGGATAGTAACACATTGTGTGCAGTTGCACACCAGGAGGCAATATAAATGGAACAAGGTACAGTAAAATGGTTTAACGCAGATAAGGGCTTTGGCTTTATTGAACGAAATGGTGCAGACGATGTATTCGTTCACTTCTCTGCTATCCAAGGTGAGGGCTTCAAAACTTTAGACGAAGGTCAAAAAGTATCTTTTGATGTTGAACAAGGTGCTCGCGGACCGCAAGCTGCAAACGTTGAAAAAGCTTAATATAGAAAATGATAAAAAACAGGCTCTGATAAGGAGGGCCTGTTTTTTTATTTCTTCAAAATCAAAAACACGCTCACTTATGTAGCAGGAAGCTGAAACAAAAAGACGCCCATGCCATTTGGCACCTGTAACAGAATAAAAAACAGCCCCCACAAATTTTCAGCACAAGCATTGATGTTTGATTAACCGTAATCAGCTAGTAATGCCTTCATTGTCAGGATTCCCTCTTCCATTTCTTCAAAACTCGGATATGCGAAGGACAATCGAACCGTATGGTGATGATCATCATAAATAAATCCAGGATTTATCAATACGCCAGAGTTTAAACATTCCTTGAATAATTTTCTTGTATCTATATTACCTTTAAAAGCTACCCATATGAAAAATCCGCCTGAAGGTTTGGACCACGTTGCATAATCTGCCAAATGCCGGTTTAGCAATTGTAATAGAAAATCTCTTTTTTGTTTCAACCGGGTTCTGGTCCTTTCCATATGTTTATCGTATAATCCCGAAGAGAGCATTTCTAATACCAGCATTTGCGACACATAGCTGGAGCCGTAATCCAGTTGCATTCTTAAGTCACTGAGGCGTTTTATTACACTTTCAGGGCCTGCCAGCCAACCGATCCTTAGACCGGCTGCAATTGTTTTCGAAAAACTTCCAATATACAATACCTGTCCCTGTGGATCAAATGTTTTTAAAGGGGGCGGGGCGGGTTCATCGATCCATAAATCCCGGTAAATATCGTCCTCAATCACGTGCAGCTGAAAGTATTGGCTTTTTTTTCATCAGTAGTTGTCTCTTCTGCATTGACATCACGGTTTTGGAAAATCTACCAGTAGATGATTCAGTCCTGTATACTCCCCATCCACAGGTGTTCACACCGGAGGCTAAGACAGGATTCATTAGCGAAAATTTGATAATGGCAGTGGGAGCATTAGTGGGGGAGCCATATTCAATGCTACATGAAGGGCATAATATTGTGAATAATTTAATTCCCTCCATAAAAGAAAAGAAAGAATATACCGGCCTTGGATCAGAAGTTGAGTTGGATTTCCACATAGAGAACGCTGCTTTAAATTTTATGGGTAATATGAACTTTTCTCCATGTGGTTTGATCCTAATGGGTGTACGTCATGATCCGGAACGACCTCTCACCAGAGTTTCTGATGCTCGCGAAGCACTAGCTCTCTTGTCGCAAAACGATATTGATCAACTGTCATTGCCACTCTATCATATCAAGGTTCCATATCGTTGGCGTTCATCGATACCGGGTGAACTGCAAGAAACGGAGTTAGTACCACTTATTCAGGGTAACATCGGCCTTCCAGAGGTAGCCGTTGCTTTCTATCCTGACATGGTTAGGCCAATCAATGATACAGCAGCTAATGCTTTGAATAATTTTCATAATGCAATACGCAAAGTATCCTTTGGCATTAATGTATCTCCAGGCCGTCTGGTGTATATTGATAATCGTTTTACACTTCATTCACGTGATTCCTCTAAACCCAGTTTTGATGAATAGGGTGGCCTACTTCGATGGGTGCAACGTGTTATTGTGGCCCCAAACCTATGGAACCACCGCAATCTTAACCATGTAAAAGAACGCGTTTTTAAACCTGTTTTTTCATCAGCTGCGGTTTAATTTGAAAATTTCAGTCAAATGGTTAAAATAACATTTAAGAAAGGCTGCAAATTGCTTGTTAAAGAGTATTGCAGTCTTTTCCTTGTTGTTATACCGGGTATGATTTTTCAATAAGTTATTTATAGTATAGTAATAAGAAAGGAAGGGATTTATGATGCTACCACGCCCAATGGCTCAAAACCATACATATAAATGGGTGATTCTTTTTATTGCAACATTCTCACAAACTTGTGCTACGTTTGTCACTTATGGGATGGGACCATTGGCAACTTTTTATCAAAAACAGTATAGCTTATCTCAGTTCGAGACAGGGTTAATCGTATCAGCAGTGAACATTGGCCCCATTTTTTCCATGCTTATTTTCGGAAACCTGATGGATAAGTATGGAGAAAAGTGGATAGTCGGAACAGGCTCAATCCTTCTCGGAATGAATGTATTCATCGCTTCTACAACAGACAAATATGTATGGTTATTAATCATTTTAATGTTTGTAGGGATATGGTACGGAACGGCACAGCCAGGAGGAAGCAGCGCAATTATAAAGTGGTTTCCTAACCAGCACAGAGGTTTGGCAATGGGAATCCGCCAAACAGGCATCCCCATTGGCGGAGCACTAGCCTCAGCCATCTTACCTTACTTTTATTTTCGTTATGGGTTATCGGCAGCCATTTTGGCGCAAGCCACAGTGGCTATTTTGGGTGGATTCATTTTTCTCATTTTTTACAAAGACCGGCAAGAAAACAAGAATCCAAAAGCGCAATACGGCTTCATGGAAAAAATAAACAAAATAAAAAACAACGCTGAACTTTATCCTGTGTTTTTTATTGGTATTACGATGATTTCCTTACAATTGATTATCGTAGCCCATTTAATGAGCTATCTTACGAATACGTTACAATTCGGTCTGAACCTATCAGGGCTATTTTTAAGTTTAGCCTTAGTAGGAGGGATGGTTGGAAGAGTCATATTGGCCTGGATCAGTGATACCGTATTTAAAGGGAATCGAAGCAAGCCATTACAACTCACCATTTGGTTAACGGTAATATGTATAGCCTGTTTGGTATTTCTCCCAGCCTCTATTCCTTTATGGATCACCAGCTTATTATGTTTCCTGCTTGGATTTCTAGGAATGGGATGGTTCAGTTTATTTATTGTTTTAGTGTCAGAAAAATCAAACCCGCATTTTATCGGTTTAACCGTGAGCTTTGCATTAACTTTGAATCAGTTTTTCATTGTTATCTCGCCGGCTTTGTTCGGAATTCTAGTAGATTATTTTAAAAGCTATAGAATTCCCTTTTTATTACTGGCATTTTCCATCTTTATAGGGGGAATATGGTTATGGGTTACAGAACGTAATCGTGACTTGAAAAACCACGGCACACGCCCATTCGAAAACGAAAATAAGCCATAGCATCCCCAAAAAAGCACTTAAAGGAAAGAAAAAATAGACTTGCTTAGAACACGATAAACTTTCCGGAACCTTCATTTGAAATTTGTTAAATGATGCCTTTGAAACAGCGGGGTTCAAGCCCAGCCGGTTATAAAGGCGCGCTTTTTGTCTCATCCTCTTCGCCAAAAGCGCGCCTTTACAGCACCGTTCAAAGGAATCGGCATGGCAAAATACATGTCCAGGCTGTTGGGGATCGCTTTTGAAGGCGACTTTACACACCACAGCATCGGAATCATCAGCCTGTTTCTCTTAGGCGACAAAGAAATCAGCACAGCCGCAAAAGCCGGAAAGATGGGCAAAAAGTACAGGCAGATTACCTGCACTTCAGGCAGCCGGAGCAAGGGCTGGAAAAATGCCGTATTCGTTAAAAGAAATGATGCACATGTTTTGAACCTGTTTTTCCTGCCGGGGATTGCGCAATTGGAAAGCAAGCGGAACAGGTATGAACTAAAACATCTTGATTAAAATTACACCGGAAAGCATGATGGCGAGGCCCAGTATTTGGACGGGCACAATTCTTCTCTTTAATGATTTAAACAGACCGAATCGTTCCACTACAAGGCTCCCGGTAATCTGGCCGAACAGTGCCAGGATCACGGTTTGCCCTGTGCCAATATGATCGACAAGCAACACGTTAATCAAAATGTACAGCCCGCCGATGATGCCGCCAAGCCATACCCACCATGGAGCGGATTGCTTAACCGGCTCCTTGATATTCATAAAACTGCGGTCTTTTATGCCAACGATAAGGACGAGCACCACAGAACCGACAAAAAATGAAATGAAGGCAGCGTGAACTGGAGAATGGAGCACTGTGCCCAACTTTCCGTTTATTGCTGCCTGGACAGCCATAATCATACCGGCCGTGATTCCCAACAGCCGCCAAATCCATATATTTTCTCCCTTTCGCTCTTCTATGGCAGAATGGCGTTTTGCAATGGCTTCCGGAACAACGACTGCAAACACTACCCCTGCAAGGACAAGAAATACGCCAATCGCCCTGTTTATGCCGAACGATTGTCTAATGGAGTGAAACCAGCCGAATTGGTCGATGAGCATCCCCATGAGAATCATGCCTAAAATTGGCATGACAGTCGTTTGTACACTTCCCAGTTTGGGGAAAAGGAGAATATTGGAAGTCAGCCCGATCACACCGCAAATACCACCAAACCAGATCCAAACAGGCTGGTTCAAGAAAAGACTGGTAGGAACCCCTAAAGGTGTCCGGCTTACAGCTGTTGCAGCGGCCAAAAAGACAGTTCCAACCAGAAATGAAATCATGGAAGCCAAAAAGGGAGATACAACAAACTTTCTTAATTGGGAATTGATCGCTGTTTGTACAGCCAAACCGAAACCAATTGCAATGCCTAAAAAAACTGCGAACATGGCGCCCTCCTTTAGCATGCCATTTTCAAACGAATCGTTTTGCCCGGATCCGTGCCGGACACTTCCTAAGCACCGATAAATTCAGGTTCAATCGCATTGCTTCCAGGCGCATATTTAAAAAAATGTATTGAGGCCTGGAAAAGCAGCAAATAAAGGAGATCTAAAAACCCGAAACGGAATAATCAGGAACAATTTACCAGCTCTATCTCAGATACACAAATATTTTGCTCAAAGGATGCAATTGTTCAAGCAATCAGCATTTCATTTGTATCCTTCTCGAATATCAGTTCGAATTTTAGAAAAAGAGGGAATTCCCCCTTTTTTTGGTTGTTTTTTCTGAACAAACCCCAATACTACCAGAGATTCGGGCACTTTTTCACTTTAGCTTCTCTGATTCATCATTACCATCGTTCCTGTGTCTGCCCCCATTTTGCAATATTATCCAAAAACTTTCCGGTTGGTTTTTAATTTTCCTGGTGGTGCTGTTTATCCGAATGTATGAACATCTATATTAAAACCACCCAAGCCTGGAAAACATAAGCAAAAAGACGGATGGACAGGCTTCTTTGGCCTGTTAGACTAAAAATGAAAGGGATTACAAAAGGGAGGGGTGGCGTTTTTGAAAAGATCCGGATTGTTTGTCGTATGTTTTGCGTTGTTGTTTTCGCTTATGCCCGGCTTCCGTGTACAAGCGAAACAGGATGGGCATTGGAGAACAAGGGCAGAAGAACGCTGGGTGTCCCATGAATTGAGAAAGATGACGGTCGAGGAAAAAGTCGGGCAGCTGTTCATTGTTCATGCTTACGGAAAAACACCGGAGGACCCCGCCTACGCCGAAACGAATATCGAAAAAGGGCGTGGCGGCACAAACTTCAAAGAAATCATCGAAAAATACCATATTGGCGGCGTCATCTATTTCAACTGGTCGGATAATATCGGCTCCCCCGTTGATGCCAGACAAGTGCAGCAGTTATCCAACGGCCTGCAAAAAATTGCGTTAAAACAAAAGTCTCGCATTCCGCTCTTTATCTCCACAGACCAGGAAGGCGGCGCGGTTGCCCGTGTACTCGAACCGGGAACTGTTTTCCCGGGGAATATGGCACTCGGCGCTACCAGGTCTGCAGCCAACGCGAAAAAAGCTGCAGAGATCATGGCGGTAGAACTGAAAAGTCTCGGCATCAATATGGACTTTGCCCCGGATCTCGATGTCAATGTAAATCCGGCCAACCCGGTGATCGGCGTCCGTTCCTATTCAGAAAATCCGGACCTTGTCGCATCACTTGGCACTGCCCAAATCGCAGGATTTCAAAGCCAAAATGTGGCCGCTACCGGCAAACACTTTCCGGGCCACGGGGATACGAATGTCGATTCCCATTACGGCCTGCCTATCATCCATCACGACTTGAAAACATTAAATGACGTAGATTTAAAACCGTTTAAGGCCGCGATCGCATCCGGCGTGGATGCAATCATGACCGCACACATTGTTGTACCGGCACTCGATGATTCCGGCCTGCCGGCGACGCTTTCGAAAAAGATCATGACCGGCCTCCTCCGTGAAAAACTGGGTTACGACGGGCTGATTGTGACCGATAGCCTCGATATGTCAGGTGCAAACGTCCTTGCCCCCGACAAAGTGCCGGTAGCAGCATTCAATGCAGGCGCAGACATTTTACTCAACCCGCCCGATGTGGAAGTTGCCTGGAATGCTGTGCGAAATGCAGTGAAAACCGGTGAAATCAGCCGAAAACGCTTGGATGAATCTGTCGCGAGAATTTTACGGGTGAAATATGAACGCGGCATTGTCCGGAACCCATTTACATCTGAAAAAGCGTTAAGAAATTTTGGTACCCCCGAACATTTGAAAGCCGCCCAAAAAATGGCGGACGAAAGCATTACACTGGTTAAAAACGAAAATAAAATATTGCCGCTCAATAAAACGAAAAAAATATTCGTAACCGGCCCATCTGTTGCAAACAGCAGCCGCCTTGCCGACCTTCTGAAAGAAAAAGGGTTTATAATCGGCAATACGAGCACAACGGCCTCGCCAACACAGGAGGAAACCGCTGTGGCAGTAGAAAAAGCACAAAATGCCGACGTGATTGTCGCCGCCGCTTACAATGCAAATACCAACACCGCGCAACAGGCATTTTTAAAAGCGCTGAAAAAAACAGGCAAACCGGTCGTAATGGTTTCAATGGGCAATCCTTATGACATTATGAGTGCACCTGATGTGGACGCAAATCTTCTGACTTACGGAAACCGCAGCGTTTCTGTGCAATCTGCTGCAAAAGCGCTCACAGGCGAAATCAACCCTGGCGGCAAATTGCCCGTCACCATTCCGGGGTACGAACCGTTCGGCCACGGTCTTCATTACTAAAGGGGGGAACTTGGTTGAAGAACAAAGGGATAAAATTCGTTTTATGGGTTGGATGCATTCTTTTGCTGGCAGTCGGGTCCATCCCGTCTCTTGCCTTTGCATCCGGATATCATGGCCACCCATTTTCTTGGGATGCGCCCGGCAAAAGTTCAGCAGTACTGCATAAAGGAACACCCGCATCTGCCGGAATGGCCCAAGACCCGCTCACAGACATTGACAAAGCGGTAAATGACGCGATTGCGCAAAAAGTCATGCCGGGCGCCGTTGTGCTTGTCGCAAGGAAAGGCACGATTGTAAAAGAACAGGCATACGGCTATGCATACCGTTATACAGACGACCAGTTTACAGAAGCATCCGTCCCGGTCCTTGCAAAAACAAACACCATTTACGACATTGCTTCGATCAGCAAATTGTTTACATCCATTGCAGCCATGCAGCTGTTTGAAAAGCGGAAATTTGCGCTTGATGACCCTGTCGCAAAGTATATTCCTGCATTCGCGGAAAACGGAAAGGAGAACGTGACCATCCGCCAGCTGATGACACACACTTCCGGGTTTGAGGCGGGAATCCCGGTTTATAAAATGGGAACTTCCCGCAAAGACCGACTCGAAATTGTTCTGAAACACGGACTGCAAAATCCCCCGGGAACGACGTATACGTACAGCGATTTAAACATGATTACACTTGGCGTTTTGGTTGAAGTTTTGAGCGGGCAGCGGCTGGATGCTTATGTAAAAACGCATATTACCGGCCCCCTCGGCATGTGCGATACGATGTATAATCCGCCCGCTTCGTTAAAAACGCGCATTGCCGCAACGGAATTTCAGCCGTGGACTGAAAGAGGAATGATCCGGGGGCAGGTGCATGACGAAAACGCGTGGGCGCTGGATGGCGTTGCCGGGCATGCGGGCGTGTTTTCCACCGCACATGACCTTGCTATACTTGCACAAACGATTTTACAAAATGGCAAATATGCGGGCACCCGGATCTTAAAACCGAAAACGGTCCGGCTGACGGAACAGAATATGAACAGCGCTTTTCCCGGCGATGATCACGGGCTCGGCTTTGAATTAAACCAGGGATGGTACATGGATGCGCTCTCCGATACAAATACAATGGGCCATACCGGCTACACCGGCACATCAATGGTGATCAGCCCGAAAAACCAAACAACGGTCATTTTATTGACCAACCGCGTCCATCCGACCCGGAACACTGTCTCGACAAACGGAATCAGGCGATCTGTTGCCCGGCTTGCTGCGGACGCCATCCCGGTTGCCGTTCCGGATAAACACGGCGCATGGTTTGCCGGTTACGGCGATAATAGAAAAGCTGTGCTGGAGGCAGATGTTGACTTGAAAAGGCCGGCGTTTCTCCATTTCCGGACCTGGTACCGAATGGAACAAAACGCAGACTTTGGGAAAGTGGAGGTTTCAACGGACGGGAAAAACTGGACGAAAGCCGGCAATGCTTTAACCGGATCAAGCGGCAACTGGCGGCAGATGTCCATCCCACTCCCTGCCGGCACGAAACATATCCGCTTTGTGTATGAAACCGACGGATCAGTGAACGGCCGCGGCTGGTATGTGCTCCATCCGTCCGTCGTATCACACGGTAAAACTGCGAAAGTATCTTTTACAAGCCATGACTGGGCTTTGCGGAACCGTTAAAAGGAGGAACCGAAATGAAAAGGCTCGCTAGCGTATTGGCACTTATGATCACTTTCAGCTGCCTGGCCGTGGTGCATGCGGCCCGGAGCAACCAGCCGCGTGAAAAACAAAAACACCCTTCTTTTCAGCTCGGTGTTGATGTTTTTTTAAAAGAGAAGGTCCATTTGTTGAAAGGGAAACGGGTCGGGCTGATCACAAATCCGACCGGTGTCGACCAGTCGTTAAACAGTATCGTGGACAGATTTGCCAGAAATCCGGATATTCGTCTGACCGCCCTTTTCGGCCCGGAACACGGGGTGCGCGGCAGTGCGGACGCCGGTGCCTATGTACCGTTTTATACCGATTCGAAAACAGGGCTTCCGGTTTACAGTTTGTACGGTGAAACGAAAAAGCCGACACCTGAAATGCTGAAGGATGTCGATGTGCTTGTCTTTGATATTCAGGATGTTGGCGCAAGATTTTACACTTATATTTACACAATGGCTTATGCGATGGAAGCAGCGAAGGAAAAAGGCATTCCGTTCATCGTGCTCGACCGCCCGAACCCGATTGGCGGCACGAAAGTCGAGGGGCCGGTGCTTAATCCAGCCTACTCCTCTTTTGTCGGAATGTATTCGATCGCGCTCCGCCACGGGATGACAGCGGGAGAGCTTGCCAAATATTTTAACAAAGAATGCGGAATCGGCGCAGATCTTACAGTTGTGCCGATGAAAGGCTGGCACAGGGATATGTACGCGGATGACACTCCGCTCCAGTGGGTGATGCCGTCCCCGAACATGCCGACGTTGGACACGGCGATCGTCTATCCTGGTGCGGCACTCATTGAAGGGACAAATATTTCGGAAGGCAGGGGGACGACCCGCCCGTTTGAGTTAATCGGGGCACCGTTCATTGACGGGGACTTGCTGGCGGAGAAATTGAATGCCCTCGGTTTGCCGGGCGTCCGCTTCCGAAGCGCATCTTTCACACCAACAACCTCAAAATGGGCCGGCAAGCTCGCAAACGGGATCCAAATTCATGTCACGGACCGTAATGTTTACCAGTCTGTTGAAACCGGCATTGCAATCGTCAAAACAATCCATGACCTGTATCCCGGCCAATTTACTTTCCGGGCAGAAGACAAAAACGGCATTTCCTATTTTGATCAGCTGATTGGAAACGGCTGGGTCAGGCAGGATATCAACCGTGGCGCCTCCCTTAAAACCATTGCCCGAAAATGGCAAAGGGACTTGGGGACCTGGAAGAAAAAACGGGAAAAATATTTGATGTATAAATGAAACAACGCCCCCAAGCCTGCTCGAAGGTTTGGAGGCGTTTTTAACCCACGTTTGATGCCCCCAGCAAATAGGGGAAACTCCATTTTTGCTATAAAACGGCACCCTCTTCCTATCTCCACCCGTAATTTTTCAAATTGAAAAATTGGAGAGGACAGGTGCTATTTCATTCCAAGTCTGGATTAGGATATAATATGAATGGAGGGAATGTATCATGGGAGGTGTTCAGCATGTCTGAATCTGCACAGAAAGTGGATCAGCTTTTTGACAAGATCGAGCAAGAGAATAAAGCGGAACTGCTTCAATTTGTTGAGGGCCTAAATCCGGAAGAACTAGAATCCTTGTCTAAATCAATTAGATGGTATCGAAATGTATTAAAAGAAATAGAACGTCTACGCATTGAGGAATCCAGCCATTTAAACGAGCAGAATAACATATCCCCTGATGAAATGCACGAAATTAACAAAAAGTATGGAAAACGTTCGAAAACCGACCCATCAAAATTTATTGAATATAAAGGAATTGAGCAACTAAAGGATCTTGTGGTTAAAAGATAAGGCAGAGAAAGGTTGGAAATTCAAAGATGAAAAATGAAGACTTTCCAATCCGGCGTATATTGTTTCATCCGGAAATCATTTCAATTGATTTAGTGAAAATTGCACAGGAAATGACAGAAGACCAGTTTGATGAATTCTTAACACAATATGATAAAGCTATCCAAATCGCAATGAAGAATCCATATCTGCCCAACACTAGATTAATGTATCAGCTTCAGGATTGGAGCCGGATAGATTTTTTCTCCATGAAAAAACCCCCAAGAAAATTCACCCGTGATGATCGATTTATATATCGATACGATGCTGATTTCTATGATGTTTTTAAACTTGCAGTTGGCTTAAGAAATGCTAAAGGGAAGCAAGGAGACAGCATATATTATACCGCAAGAATAAGGTTAGAAGAGTCGCCAGATCATTGGGAGGAAGAAAACGATGGATAAATCAAAGCGCCAAATACTTCAGTAGACGATTTGGCGCTAACAGCCATTCCCCCTACCCCTCTCCCACATTTTTAAATTGGTTATAAAACATATGATAATACCGGCCGCGGTGTGCCATTAGTTCGTCATGGCTGCCTTGCTCGATGATTTGCCCGTGGTCGATGACCATGATATGATCGGCATCGCGGATTGTATTCAGGCGGTGGGCGATGATGAAACTCGTGCGTCCCTCCATCATCGAAAGGAGCGCATCCTGGATAAAACGTTCTGTCCGTGTATCGATGCTGCTTGTTGCCTCATCCAATATCAGCAATGCTGGCTTTGCCAGAAAAACCCTTGCGATGGCCAAAAGCTGGCGCTGCCCCTGGCTCAAGTTGCCCCCGTTTTCCGACAAAATGGTTTCATATTTATCGGGCATCCGGTTGATAAAAATATCGGCATGGGCAAGCCGGGCCGCTTCTTCAACTTCTTCATCCGTCGCTTTAGGATTTCCGTATTTGATATTTTCCTTAATGGTACCTGCAAATAAATACGTATCCTGAAGGACAAAGCCAAAACTTCTTCTCAGGCTGTCTCGTGTATACTTCCGGATATCCGTGCCATCAATTGAAATCCGGCCTTCCGTGACATCGTAAAACCGGGTCAAAAGGTTTACAATCGTCGTTTTTCCGGCTCCGGTAGGCCCGACCAGCGCTGTACGTGTGCCCGGCTTTGCCTCAAAGCTGATATTTTTTATAATCGGAACGTCCTCGCGATACCCGAAGCTGACATTTTCAAACACAACATGGCCTTTTGGATCCTGGAGCACGATCGCCTCTCTTGCATCTTCCGCCTCTTCTTTTTCATCCAGTATGTCAAAAACCCGCTCAGCTCCGGCAACCCCTGACTGCAGGACGTTAAAAATATTCGCCAAATTATTGAGCGGCCGCACAAACTGCCGGGAATATGTCAGAAAACTTGCGATTACGCCCACGGTAATCATGCCTTTTAAAGCCAGCACCCCGCCGACAACCGCAACCATTGCAAACCCAAAGTTGTTAATCACGTTCATAAGTGGCATGAGAAACCCGGACCAAATTTGCGCCCTCAGCCCGACCTTAAGCAAGGACTGGTTCACCTCTTCAAACTTCTTAATTGCCTTTTCTTCATGGTTAAAAGCTTTGACCACCTCAATCCCCGAAATCGTTTCTTCAATATGCCCGTTTAACCGGCCGAGTTCCGCCTGGTTATTTTTAAACAGCACTGAAGTTCGCTTAGCAATTGTCCGCGTCAGCAAAAACACGAGTGGAACCGTACACAGGCTTGCAACCGTTAAAACCGGACTTAAAATGATCATCATCATGAGTGTACCGAGAAGGGCAATGACCCCCGACATGAGCTGCGTTGTCGATTGGGAAATGGTATTGCTCACGTTGTCTATGTCATTCGACAGCCGGCTCATCAGTTCACCGTGGGTTCTCGCGTCAAAAAAAGAAACCGGGAGTTTTTGCAGCTTTTGAAACAGATGGCTGCGCAAACGCTGTACAATCCGTTGCGAAACACCGGCCACAAGCCAACCTTGTAAAAAGGTTAAGACAGCATCTGCAATATAAGCCGCTGTAAGCACAAAAATCATGATTTCAAGCAGGTTAAAACGGACCTTTCTGCCCGGTGGCATGGCATCAACGGCCCTGCCGATAAAATAGGGAATGCACAATGTAAGGACAGAGTCGGCCACAATCAATGCAAGAATGACGGACAGCCCGTTTCTTTCCCTGCCAAAATAAGCCCAAAGCCTTTTTAACGTCCCTTTAAACTGCTTTGGTTTCTCGGCCGGGCCTCTGAACCGTGCCGCGCCTCCCCCACCCGGACGGCCCATCCGCAAAAAAGACCCCGGTGCCTGATTTCCCTTATATCCGTTCGTTTGTCCGGCCATCCTGCAACACTTCCTTACCCATTTGCGATTGATAAATTTCCTGATAAACGTGAGAGGCTCTGAGAAGCTCCTCATGCGTGCCCAGGCCGGCAACTTCTCCTTTCTCCAACACGATTATTTTATCCGTGTCCATCACAGAAGTAATGCGCTGGGCAATCAAAAGGCAAGTCATCCCCTTTGCATATCTTTTTAACGCTGCCTTGATCCGCATTTCAGTTGCAACATCCACCGCACTTGTACTATCGTCAAGAATAAGGATTTCCGGATGTCTCACCAATGCACGGGCAATCGAAATGCGCTGCTTCTGCCCACCGGAAAAATTGACGCCGCTCTGGCCAATCATCGTATCATAGCCTTCAGGCGCGGCCGCAATGAAGTCATGTGCCTCTGCCAGTCTCGCAGCCCGTTCGATCTCATCCATTCCTGCCCGGTCATTTCCCCATTGAATATTTTCACGGACGCTGCCGGTAAAAAGAATGTTTTTCTGTGGAACGAGCGCAATTTTTTCACGCAGATCGTGCGGGTGAAAATCCCCGACATCCATCCCATCCACTTTAAGGGACCCGCCTGTTACATCGTAAAAGCGCGGAATGAGATTCACTAGGGTGCTTTTTCCCGATCCGGTTGAGCCAATAATGCCGACAGTTTCACCCGGATAAATGGTAAACGTGATATTTTTCAAAACTGCATCTTCTCCCCGTCCGGTATAGGAAAAAGTGACATTTTCAAAATCAATTCTCCCTCTTTCAGCCATTACTTCATGCTTCAATCTGTTCGGGAAGGTTTTTTCTTCAACGGCAAATACTTCACCGATCCGAAAAGTGGAGGCCCTTGCCCGGACAAACATGTTAAACACCATGGAAATCATCATCAACGAGGTTGAAATTTGCGTCATATAATTGATAAAAGCAATAATATGGCCGACTTTCATGGTACCATTGTTCACCCCGAAGCCGCCCATCCATAAAATCGCGACAATGCCGAAATTGACTGTAAGCAAGATCGCCGGGCTGAAGATGGACATGATCCGGATCGAAGAAGTCGAGCGTTCTTGCAGACGGCGGTTTGCCACGCTGAATTTCTCCACTTCAAATTGAAACTGGTTAAAAGCCTTCACGACACGGACACCGGATAAATATTCCCTCATGATGCCGTTCACGCGGTCGAGCGCTTTTTGCACTTTCATAAACAGCGGAAAACCCAATCGCATGTTCACTATAATGAAAATGATGACAATTGGCACAACAACTGCCAGCACCACAGAAAGCTGCGGGTCAAGCCGGACTGCCATGATCAAAGCGCCGATTGCAAGTAGTGGCGCTTTGACAAACATGCGCATTAAACCATTGATAAAGCTCTGTACCTGGGTAACATCATTGGTCAGCCTTGTGATGAGTGAGGCCCGGTCAAATCGATTGATGCTTTGGAAAGAAAGTGCTTGGATTTTCCGGAACAAATCCGACCGCAATTCCGCCCCAAAGTTTTGTGACACAATGCTTGCGAGCGTGCTCCTTAGTGAGGCGGCAACCGCGCCGCACGCTGTGATGAATAACATCACGCCGCCCATCTTTAACACATAAGGCATATTCCTGGATGCCACGCCGACATCAATAATTTTTGACAGGATCGCCGGCTGCATCAAATCGCAGAGCGCTTCACACATTAAAAAGAAAACAGCCGTACTAAAAAGTTTCCAGTACTTTTTGGCATACTTGCTTAAAAAATGCATCGGACCATTCCACCTTTTAACGTTGCGGAAATCATTTCTGCTTACGCTTTTTTATCCGTCTGGGGATCACCTTTTGACACTTTTAAATTCTCAGCCAGCCGCTGCAGAAATCCAATAAACAGTTCCTGCTCCTCTTCTGAAAATTTGCTTAATCCATTGCTCAGCTGCTGGAGATAAGCGGTTTTTGCTTCGTTGATGATTGCTTCTCCTTTTTCTGTCAAGGACACCATTTTCACGCGGCCATCACGGGCTGACGTCACGCGCCGAGTATATCCCCATTTTTCAAGCCGGTCGATCATTTGCGAGACCGTGCTCATGCTGACATTGAAATGTTCGGCAAGGCTTCCCATCGTACACTGCCCGGACCTGCCAACATGCCGCAACAATATCCACTGTAAACGTGTAATCTTCTTATCTTCATTTGCCAGCCGCCCTTCCCGCAGATGCCGGTTAATATACCGCCAATGCGTAAGGAACTGGTCCATTTTGCTATCTTCCATAATGGAACGCCTCCTGAAAGCTATTACTTTATTTAGTTTACTAAAGTAATTGGGAGATTGTAAAGCCTGCATCAAGAAAAAGATAAGCATTCCAGTTGTTTCCCAATTCCAGGAATTACCGGGTAGGCAGCCCTTTTTCGTGTGAACATAATTAAAATTACTTTGATACAACCGTCAAAGTTGTCTCTTTTGCTGCTTTGATCACTTTCTCGGCATCTATTTTAAGATATTCCGGCCTGATCCCCTGCTTAAAAAAAAAGAACCAAGATTCGGTTCCTCTATAATATCTAATATAAAATGAGCTTGGGTTTTCGCTGCCGAATGGATCGTTATGAAGAACGCAACTTGTTTACCTCATCGGAACACCACTTCAACTTACCATTATCAGTCACATGTTCAATCTTTCAGGAATATTTGTATTGAAAAATTCAGTGTAGTCCTGTAATTGGTAATCTGCAATATCCGTTTGATTTTGAAAGATACACGTTGAAATTCCCAGTTCTTTGGCGGGTAATAAATCCAATTCTCTATCCCCAATCGCTAGGTCGATTCTATATTTTTCGTGCAGATGTTTGTAAGCTGATGGGTTAGGTTTACGAGGGAACCCATCGTCAATCGTAACCATATCTACAAAGTATTTATCCCATCCATAATATTTTAGGATGCCGACAACACCTTCCCTAGACTTGTGTGTGACAATAACATTTTTATTTGCGAAATTTAAAATTCCTTCTACACCATTAAATGGTTTCATATCTTCTGGAGATATATTTTTCTTTAACTTTTTTATCTCCTCTTCTTGTTCACTTGAAATGTCATAAAAATGAATTGCGTGTGAGTAGGAAATTTTCAGTTTCCCATAGATTTCCCGTTTATCTACTGTTTCTCCCAATACTTGAGAGAAAATGTTGGTATATACAGGATAAGTATCAAATAATGTTCCATCGAAGTCCCATAAAATGTTCAATTAAATCACCCTTTTATGTATATTTTAACATAAATGCTTCAACTCATTTTATCAAGGTTTCAAAACCAAATAAAATGACTGAAGGATATCCATTACAGCATAGATGCCGACACTATATTGAATTTCTTTTTTGAACCTGAATTATTCACAGAAATTCAGAAACTTATTATAACTTATGGATTACCAAGCCTTTTCGGCTTTATTGTAATTCATTAAAAAAATGAAAAAAGAATCCATTTCTGTTAAAGTTAAAGTAACCAAAACAAAAACCAAACAGAAAGGACTCTTTATATGGTTACTTTAACGCAAAAAACACTTGATTTCAATCATAAAATTAAATTGTCAAATGATGGAGGTTCTCTTTCCTCCGATACAGGTGAGTTTCTTTTTAGAGAATTCGATGAAAAAATTGGTTTTTCAAAGACTTTAGTTAAGTACTTGAGACTTAACGATTCAAGGAAATATTATCTTCATTCAAATGAAAACTTGTTACGTCAAAAAGTCTATCAAATCATTGCCGGGTATGCGGAAGATGATGCGGCTGATCAGTTGACTCATGATCCTGTGTTTAAGGAAATCATTGAAACTCCAACACTTGCTTCCCAGCCCAGTTTGTCTCGCTTTTATACACGATTTGATAAAGATTCAATTGAACAATTAAATCTGGCTAACCAAGAAATGCTTGATAAGATTCATTGTTTTCGACAATCGAAAGAGTTATTTATCGACTTGGATTCGACTCATTCGGATACATATGGGGACCAAGAATCTTCGTCATATAATACTCATTATGGCACGATGGGTTTTCATCCATTAGTCGCCTTTGATGGTGCGACTGGTGACTTTTTGAAAGCACAACTCCGTCCCGGAAATGTTTATACATCAAATGGTGTGGTGGAATTTATTCGGCCTCTCATTAAACATTATAACGAAATGTTTCCGGAAACTACCCTGTTTCTTCGTGGAGATAGCGGGTTTGCTGTTCCGGGATTATACGATCTGTGTGAAGAAGAATCTGTTTTGTATATTATTCGGTTGAAATCGAATTCACAACTACAAAGTTTAGCGAAGGAATACCATCCTTCTTCCGCACCTTTAGATGTTTCCAAGACGGAAACCTATTATGAAGAAACGATTTACCAAGCAAAATCATGGTCAAAACCAAGAAGGGTGATTATTCAATCGGTACGTCCTGCAGGTGAGCTGTTCTTTACCCATTCCTTTTTTGTTACTAACTTTGAATTAGCTTTTCCTCAAGATATCGTCCGAGCTTATCAAAAAAGAGGGACGATGGAAAACTATATCAAAGAAGCAAAAAATGGCTTTTACTTTGATCATATGAATAGCCACGCTTTTCTAGTGAACGAAGTAAAAATGATGTTAACACTTCTTGCATATAATTTGACCAATTGGTTACGAACTCTTTGTTTTCCGGAAGGTCAAAAAACTATGCAAATTGATACGATACGTACTCGGTTAATTAAAGCGGCAAGTAAAGTCGTGAAATCAGGCAGATCCCTTTACTTCAAACACATCCGAGTTTTGTGTATCAAAATTTCTTTTGGGATGTACTGAATCGAATTCAAAAGCTACAATTGGAATGACCAATAGAATACTTCTCATAACTGAAAAAAATAAATTTTTCAGTCAAGGGGCAAGTATGCCCAAAATACCAGAGTTGTTCTATTGAAAATTCAGTTATTTTATGAATTGGCTACGGTTCTTAATTAAATACCGTTATTTTCAACTAATTTAACAAAATTTATCAAATGGGATTTGTAGCTATGAATATTTCAGGTTGAATGTTCTCTTTTGGTTATGTAGTCGTTCAGTAATGCAATACTAATCTTCAATCTGAATTTGTACCTGAAACCAATGTTAAAAGCGTGGCTAGTACTAGCCACGCTTTTAGACTTTTTTATTGACGAATTGTATTGCTATTTCTGTTTTTTGCCGTGTTAATTGATGTTTTACATCTCAACACGGAGCGGCTTAGCATACCGCCGACTTTTTCATCTTAATAGAATCTCCTGATGCTGTTGAAATGAGATTTCCAATAAGGGTTGCTTAAACTTTTTATTGAGACGCTCTTGTCTGAATCAGAGATAAACTGGTTGTTTCCGAGATAGATGCCGACATCCGAGATTCCGCTTTTATAGGTATCTTGGAAGAAGATAAGATCTCCCGGCTGCGGGCTGCTTACTTGGTAAGAGCTGCCATAGTACCCTGCTGCAGACTGGCGGGCAATGGATTTGCCGGCCTGGTTGTATACATAGAATACGAAGCCGCTGCAGTCAAATCCGGATGGCGTGGTTCCGCCGAAACGGTACGGTGCGCCGATGTATTTTTGTGCAATTTGTGCCACTGCGGAGCCGCTGTAAGAGCCCGAATTTGAACTTGATGATACCGTGTTTTTGGAAACGGCTCTTGAGCTGCTTGTGCTTGCAGAGCTGGATGAGCTGCTTCCGGCGTTAGACGAACTGCTTTGAGCACTGGACGACTGACTGGATTGTGAGCTGCTGGTTGAGCCGCTTGCTTGTGAACTGCTTTGAGCATTGGACGATTGACTGGATTGCGTGCTGTTGGTTGTGCTGCCCGAATTGTTGGACGAACTGCTTTGCGTGCTGGACGAGCCGCTTGTCTGTGAACTTGCGCTTCCTGCGTTAGAAGAGCTGCTTGTCGCGCCAGACGATTGATTGGATTGCGTGCTGCTTCCATTCGAGCTGCTTGCCGCACTGGATGGGCCGTCCACTTTTAAAGCACTGCCGGCAACAATCCAATCAGAGCTCAAATGGTTCCATTCTTTCAATTGAGAAACGGTCACGCCGAATTTTTGCGCAACGCCGGAAAGCGTGTCGCCTTTCACAATTTGATAGGTGCCGTTTGGCGCAGTGCTTTTTTGCGTTGCAGCACTTTTGGCGGTGTTGTTTGCAGTACTGCTGTTGGCAGTGCTGTTATTGGCAGTGCTATTGGAATTACTATTTGCAGTACTGTTTGAAGTACTATTCGCAGTGCTATTGGCAGTGCTGCTGACCGTAGCGGAAGAACTGTTAATTTTCAGGGTATCTCCGGCATAAATTAAATCAGAGCTTAAGTTGTTCCACTCTTTCAGTTGAGATACTTTGACACCGTATTTTTTGGCAATGCCGGAAAGCGTGTCTCCTGATACAATTTTATATTTTTTTGGTGTTTGAGACGGCACCTTAAATTTCTGATTCGGATAAATAATATCGCCTGTCAGATGGTTATCATTTTTAATTTGGGAAACCGTTGTGTGATATTGTTGGGATATTTTCCACAACGAATCTCCTTTTTTGACCGTGTATGTAGCTGCTTCCGTTGATGCAGAACCTACAATTAAAGACGCTAATGTCATGCCGGCTGTAACAGACAATACTTTTTTTCGAGTCAAGATTGAAACCTCCTGGATGTTTAAAAAAATTTTCATTGGCTATATATTAAGGGTCATGGTTTGTTTCACTCACAAACCCTATTTTAAAAAAATATATTGCCACTTTCAATCATTCTATGAAAACGTAATTCAACTGTAATCTCATAGAAAATTTACCATTTTAGGAATATAGTTGTGATAAAACCAATTTATATAGGAAAAAGGTCACAATTGTATTCAATCCACAAAAAATCCTCCCGCTTTGGCAGCGCGGAGGCATTCCGTTGTGTAGGTGAATGTTCCCTGCATTCTTGAAAAAATGCGGCTGGTGGAAGGGACCAGCAGATTGCTGCCACACTGCCTGTCGCCGGAACCGGCGGGCGGCACCCCCATTACAATTGATAATCTTCCAGGTTGAAGTGCGTATGGCCGGATTGATAAATATGATAAGCGAGAATCGCCGTTTCAAGCGCAAGCCTGCGGGCCGGCTCCATAAATTGATAGCCGAGCAGTTCTTCTATTTTTTCAAGGCGGTGGTAAAGCGTCTGCCTGACGATAAACAGTTCATTTGCCGTTTCTTTTTTCCTCCCCCTGTTTTTCAGGTAAACTTCAAGTGTTGTTAATAAAGAGGCATTCATTTTTGCGTCATATTCCAGTACGGGTCCAAGCTGGTCATAGATAAACGTTTCCACATATTCATTTTTCTCGCCTAATAGCAAGATCTGGTAAATGCCGATTTTGTCATAAAAAAATTTCTTGAAGCAGGTTGATCTGTTGCAGAAAGATGACTTTTTTCGCATCATCATACGCCTGGCAAACGTCCGCTGTATTCTTATAAGCTTTGCTGATTCCCGTCATCGTGTGCTTGCCGTTGTAACGGTCCTTTATGCTGAGTTGCACCAATGACTGGTGGATATCAGAAAAAGTTGCAAGATCATGATTATGCTCGTCCTTTTTAAAAAAGCAAATCGCTGCAATTTCGTCCTTGGCAGCTGAAATAAGGGAAAGCATGCCTTTCTTTTTTATCCTGTTTTTCATCATGGCGGAAAGCTGCAGCAATGTTTCTTCCCAATCTTTGGTGCCGGATTGTGGCTTCGTAACTTTGAGTAAAATGACCCGGAAATGCAAATTGGCAGAATAACCGGGCAAAACGGCTTTGATTTCGGCCTGTTCACAGTCTTTGCCCGCAAGCAGTTTCCTAGCTACCTCTTCTTCCGCAACGCGCTTGTTTTCTTCCATTGTTTTCGTTCTTAACATGATTTGTGAAATGGCAAGGACGGCGTGCTCCATGATAAAAGAAGTGTACGCGTCCATTACATCTGTTTTTAATTTCAGGCATAAATATCCCCAGATTTGTCCCAATCCTTTTACCGGCATGATCACAAAGTGGATCGCAAACGAAAATGTTGCGGTTTAACCAGTCATACTTTTCATTCGAGACTTCGAAGACGGGGGTCGTTCTGAAATATTCCGGCACCGGCTCCACTCCTTCTCTTGAAGCCGGCCTTTCCTGCAAGCCTCCGGGTTTTTCAATATACAACCCTTTATTGATGACATAGATCAGCACATCATCATCCGTTTTTAATGTGTACCGGGCACAAATATCAATGACACCGTTTTCTCTTGTCAATGACCAGTCCGCCCCGCCCGGTATGACCGTTCCTTTTATGCCGGGGCCTTCGAACACGCCTCCTGTGATCGGCGTAATATTGCGGATTCCGCCGGGGACAGGTCCGATCGTCAAATTTTCATCAATCGACACATACGCTTGAAATGCAAATTCTAATCCAATGGTCATTCCCATTATTCCTTTCTGTTTAGGATTCATTTACTCGGGACGCACTCTTTTTAGTGGGGGGCGTTTCCCAGAAAACCTCGTTCTATGAAATTGGCATACAAAATGACGCGTCCTATCAACCTTGTTCCTTTTCTAAACAGGCCTTTTTCATGACTTATGTTGTTCAATGTCGCCCTAAGAATCATTCGACTTTCTGTGTACATTTCTTTGTTCGTAGGATTTCCGGAACGTGGCCGCGGATGCAGCGCCAGTTCTCATCGATTTGCATCACGGAACGGTGATCCGGATCATAGGCCGGCCAGGCAGGAATCGCGGGATGAGCGGGGTTCCCGTTACGGGCAAAAGAAACCCACGTATCCTGCATCCGGTCAGCCAGTGTTACCGGCGGCTCTTTTCCTGTCAGCCACTCCCCACTTTTTAAGTTATGAAAGACAAACGGCAAATCAATAGCATGGCACGCACCAAGCCCTTTTATCCGGGAAGGCCAGGTAAAAAAGTACATCCATGTACTGGCAAAACGGGACTGGGCTTCCGCAAATTTTATAGCCGGGATGTGAAACAATATGTCGTTGGCAAGCTGATATGGACCCGCAGAACCGGCTTGTATGCGGTGCTGTGCGGCCGCTGCAACAATGCCGGACATACTCTCGATGATGGAAAGCTGCTGGTTCAGATAATCTTCCAAAATATCATCCAAATCCGGGTAATACAGGCGCCAATAGGCCATCTCATCTTTTGTTGTGCCAATCATACAGTCGATCCCTGCAGCACATCCGTTTTCAATCTCCTGATAAGGATTGAGCGGAATTAATTTCCCGTCAGCAGTCGGTGCAAACATAATCTCGCTTTTATACTGATAAAGATCCATCAGCCGGTCGCAATACACTCTGAGTTGGTCCGCGCCTAATGCCAGCAAATCCTCAACCGAACGCGCACCCGTGAGTTTTACAAAATCCCTTCCAATTTGTTTTGCCGTCTCCTCATTTTTCACAAGATTGACCGTCCCGCTTTGTGCAATCACTCTTTGGAACAGCCCTTTCGCTTTTGGAATCGTCATGAGTAGCGAAACACTTGCGCCGCCGCATGATTCGCCAAAAATCGTAATATTGCCTGGATCCCCGCCAAACAGATGAATATGTGCTTTAATCCATTCCAATGCTTTGATTTGGTCCAATATGCCTAAATTTTTGCTGTCTGCGTATGCCTTTCCGCCAAGCTCCTCCAAATCAAGAAATCCAAAAATATTTACCCGGTAGTTGATCGAAACCAATACGATATCGTTTCGTTTTACAAAACTTTTTCCGTCATATAGCGGATCATTCGAACCTCCGCCAATAAATCCGCCCCCGTGAATAAACACCATGACCGGCTTTTTCGCGTCTTCCAGTTCTCTCGTCCATATATTTAATGTCAGACAGTCTTCAGACTGGTTCCCAAATGAAGAGGGTTCATTTTCATCGACCGGTTGTATGCAAGGCGAGCCATATGAAAAAGCTTCGATTCTTTTTGGTTCGGGGTCCAGGTCTTCCGGTGCTTTCCATCGCCGTTTTCCTACAGGCGGTTTGGCGTAGGGGATCCCTTTAAACGAAATGACGCCGGATTCTTCTTGTCCGATATAGGTCATATTTGAACTGCTTATCGTTTTCGCTATCAACTTTATCCCTTCTTTCAGCTGCCTATAGAAAATCACGATAAAAAAACAAGAATCAATGAAAGAGCGGGTCGATTGGCACTTGGATATTTGCCCGAGATTCAATGATTTCTGCAGCATCTAAAATCGTGTCTTCCCGGAACCGCCTTCCAACAATTTGAACCCCGGCCGGCAACCCGCCGCTTACAGATGTCGGGACTGAAATGGCCGGAAAGCCGAGTAAAGCAATGGACATCATCGGCCACTGCGCCGCCATGAGCCGCGCGTTGCTGTCGACACTTTCAATATCTTCATTTTGTTTGAACGCCTGCTCTGCCGAAACAGGAAGGAGCAGGATCGGATATTGTTCCATAAATTTCTGTAATGCAATAATCAGCGTCCCTCTCCGCGCATATCCTGTTCGGTATTTTTCAAGTGTGACTTCTCCCCACCATTGTCTCGAAACCTCGTAATTATATTGCAGATTTAACCTTGCCCCTTCATCCCCAAATTGTTTAATAGCCGGCCAGAGATCGGTCAAGTCTTCTAGCACGAGCAGGTACCAGAGTTTATAAGCTTCGGCAAACAAAGGCAAATCTACTTCTTCTACCACATAGCCGGCGTCATTTAAATACGCAGCCGCCTCGTTCAAAGCCTGATTGACAGCCGGATCCGGTTTTACCACGCCTGGATCGCGGAGCAGCCCGACACGGATCTGTTTTTTGAGCGGTTCGCCGGTTAACGGAACATTTGCGTGG
This sequence comes from Weizmannia sp. FSL K6-3076, assembly GCF_038007245.1. Lineage (NCBI taxonomy): Bacteria > Bacillati > Bacillota > Bacilli > Caryophanales > Bacillaceae > Heyndrickxia > Weizmannia sp. FSL K6-3076. Next base: position 2,995,347 of record NZ_JBBOWU010000001.1, read on the forward strand.
ACCGGATCGCTCGGATCGTATGCCGACATCACAGAAAGCGCCAATCGTAAATCGGCAACATTCCGTGCCAGCGGTCCTTCTGTTACTTTCATTTGGAGAGATAAGGGCGGATCTCCATTTGGAAGGTTGACACCTGTTGCAACCCGACCGATCGTAGGCCGGATACCTGTAATGCCGCATGCATATGCCGGATACCGGATCGAGCCGCCGATATCGTTCCCCTGTGCAATCGGCGCCATCCCGCATGCCACCGCCGATGCTGCCCCGCCGCTTGAACCGCCGGGTGTCCGGGTGGGATCCCACGGATTTAATGTGCTGCCATGCAAGTCATTATTGGAAACCCACCTCAGGCTGAATGAAGGGACATTGCTCCTTCCAACGAAAACAGTACCTGCTTTGCGTAAGTGGGCGACCGGGGGGCTGTCGTCTGTCGCCACGTTATGTTGAAAGGCAACGACACCGTCTGTCGTGACATGGCCTGCCTGATCAGTATTGATTTTGGTCGCAACCGGCACCCCATGAAGCGGGCCGAGCTCTTCCCCTTTTAATACGGACCGGTCCGAAGCATCCGCAGCCCGAAGCGCACCTTCAGCCAGCACTTCTACTAACGCATTGACTTTTGGGTTGACTTCTTCAATTCTTTTAAGACAGCTCATGACCGCTTCACGCGAGGAAATCTGTTTTGTCCGGATGGCATACGCCAGTTCAGCAGCCGACCAGCGCCATAGTTCATCTGTATTTTTTTGGCTTAATTCAAAACCGGATGATAGTGCTTTCGGATTAATCAATTTTTTCCACTCCAATCTGGGTATTTGTCAATGAATTGTAATCAAGACTGTCTTTTTCAGTCTGCAAAGCTCTTTGCATCCCGCTGTTTGTGAAGAGCGTGAGTAAAAAGCACAACAGGCTTGGCACGCCGAGCGCAATCAAACCGGCTTTCATAAAACCGAGCGGCAGCAGGAAAGAAAACAGGGGCCCGCCGAAAATCTGGCCAATGCCAAAAATGAAGAAAATATATCCGGTTACCGTGCCGGTGACATGTTCTTTGACAGAATCTTGCCCTATTGCGGAGGCAATGCCCGGGAAATAACTACCTGCGCCAAACACAAACATCAATATACTGAGCGCCAGCACATGGCTCCCTACACTGAAAATGCCTGCGCCGCCGATGAAAAGAAGCAGCCCGGTAAGCCTGAATACATGTTTTCTTCCAATCCTGTCAGCCAGCATCCCAAGCGGCATTGAACAAATTAAACCGGAAATGCCATAGATGGAGGAAATCACAGCTGCTTGTCCCGGTGGAAGATGTAACACCTTGAGTAAATATTGTGAAATGAAGCCGATAAACGCAAACTGGGCCACACCGTAAAACAGGGTTGACAGCGAAATGAGGTTGACATTTCGGTTTAATACGCCTTTAAATTCAACCTTTTGCTTTTCCAGTCTTTTATACGTTTTTGGGATAAACAAATAACAACCGAGTACCGATAAAGCAGATAATATCCCAACAATGGCAAAGGGAATAGTGATGTTTGGCAGGAACGGGGAAACGACATACGGAGCAATAAATATGCCCGCCCCGTAGGAAATGGCAAAAGCTGCCGTTGCTTTCCCGCGCTTCTCCGGGAAAATGTCCCCTAAAAAGGCGACGATTGCCGGTTGAAACATGCCAACCCCAATTCCATCCAAAATTCTTGCAATCATCAGCATCGTCAAATTATGCGAAAAACCACTTAAAAATGTAAACACAGAGAAGATGGAAACGGATATTAAAATGGTATTTTTCACGGAAAATTTATCGAACAGAAATCCGCCGGCAAGGCTGAACAATGTCAGACCAATGGCACTTCCGGTAATCAAGAGTCCGAGTGAAGCGACAGACGCATGGGCATTTTCAACAATATAGGGTGACGCAAAACCAAACAAATTCCCGTCAAATCCTTCCAAGAATGCCGGCAGGACTGCAATGAACACAATTAAGAAAAAATAGGCATTACCTTTTTCTGCAATGGAACGAACCGTCACATCATCTCTGAGTCCAAATGGTTTTTTCATTGTAACCCTTCAATGTTTTATGGTAAATTGTGGGACAATCCCATTCATTTGCTACGGCCATCATCTTCCAGCAGCGTATTGTAAGCGTTTTATTTTTGTGGTAATTTGATCCCTCCCTTTACATCATCCGGATGGAAACATACTTTTCTTCCAAGTATTCGAGGATGCCGGACTTCCCTCCTTCCCGGCCAATGCCGCTTTCCTTATATCCCCCAAAAGGACCCTGAACGGTTACAGGAGCGGCATCATTGATTCCAACAATGCCGTATTCCAGTTCGTTCATCATGCGAAGCCCTCTGCCCAGGTCGTTTGTATAGCAGTAAGCAGCAAGGCCGTATCGCGTACGATTCGCTTTTTCAATCACTTCCTGCTCATCCTGAAAAGTGTGGAAGGAAAGTTATCAACCATTCCGATTGTCCATTTTAATGAATTTTCTAATTTGTATAAATTCATATTAGCTTGTTTTGATCCGTAATGCATTAGCCAAAATATCAAATCATTCAGCAGAATCCTTTACGTTTTGTAAAATTGTTACTATTTCGAACGAACTTCCCAAGGAAAACACCACAAGGAAGCTTATTTGCAAAAAATCCCCGCAACGAAACAAGCCCCCGGTTCGTGAGCGGAATCTTTCCCACGAACCAGGGGACTTTTCATTGTTATATGAGACTCTAAGATTTGCCCGGCTTACGGGACTCCAATCCAGTATATAGCTGCAAACGCACCGGGCTGTTTGCTGCCGGTCCGGACGTTCGTGCATCCCGGCAGCTGGCCCGCTTTCGGAAAACTAATCAGGCCCTATTTCTTGCCTTAATCATGAACCCGATTAATATCAGAAAGATGGCGGTATCCAGCGCAATGAAATTGATCCATTCGTGCAATTGAAATCCCCAAACTTTTTCCAGTAAGCTCACAGGGTATTTCATCATCGGATCTTTAAAGATGCCGGTGATTGCAACATGTGTAATCAAACCGCCGGCAACAATCTGCACCCATGAAATTTTGTCCAGTATTTCAGAAAAAAACTCGAAGAAAGCGAGTACGGTCGTTAAGCTTAAGGCCATGCCAGCCATCGTGGACAGCAAATTGGTGGAGATGCCGGACGTGATCAAAACGCTGTCCATACAGACAAGCATATCAGCCGCAAGCACAATCAATAGCATTTTGGCGGCCGGGATGCTTGGAACGGGCCTTGCCTCGGAATCAGGCTGGATGGAGCTCACAAAACAGAAAGCGATGTAGAGGAGAATCATGCCCGCGAGCACTCGAAATCCCGGGATCCCTGTTAAATACTGAATCATCGCAACATAAATCGTACGGCTGACCGTTAGACATACAACGATATTAAAAAACAGCTGTTTTGGCTCGTAGCCATACTTTCGAACCACCGTTGTAATAATAAGAAGATTATCCAGATCACTAATCAGGTTGAGCAAAAAAATTTTTAAAATCACAAAAACACGTCACCCCTGCCTTTGCCAATCCATTTCAGGAACGGAAAAAACAGCATAGCACACCGGTCCCTTTATTAATATATTTGGACAAAAGCAAAAAAAGACGTAGCGATCATGCAGAATCACTGAGCAGATATGATCCAGTACCTTTAAATAAGTTATAATTTGAGCAGAGGCGTGGTGCTATTTGGATAGACCTTACACAGTATTTCCTTACTCATTTATCTTCTCTTAATCTTTTTATAAATTCTTCTAGAGCATCGCTTTCGTTATTATACATTTTCTCGCCGGCTTTTGAAGTTCTCTCATTATAAGTAAAAACCGTCCATTTCCCCGCCTCATTTTTAATCACAACTTGACCTTCATTCGGGGATGCATCACAAAAAAAGGCATTAATTTCCAGTCATTCATTTTCATTTTCGTCATCAGCTTTATCTTAACCGCTGATTTTTGTTTCGGGTTTGAAGCTGATTTTTTCTTTCACTTAATAAAACTTTATTTTTTAATGCTTTAATTCACTAAAATACCGGTTAGTCTCTCGATATAAAGTTTTTATAATTTTTCCGGGTTTACTGGACGCCTTTCTTCTATTATCTTTACCCTACTTTTAGAAATCCAGCCGATCCAGGAATCCCTTTCTACTCTTTTCAGTTGCAGTTTTTCACCAATGAACAAAGAGCCCGTACCTACCTGAAACTGGTCGTCTTTTTCTTGAAGGATTTGAACTTTTTCTCCTTCTATGACTCCATATGTGGTAATACTTTCGCAGTTAACAAGTTCTTTAGGGTTAACTTTTTTCTTGTATATGCCGCCATGTCCCGTCAGATCGTAAAACGTAGAATCAACCTTACTTTTATCTTCTGTGTAAATCATAACGCGGCCATCCATATCGCTTGTTACCTTATATTCGATCCCATTATATTTTGCGTATAATCCAGACTTTATCATTTTAATCACCTTTTAGTTTTAATACATTTATTTCCTGCATAGATTCCAGCTAATTCATCATTTCCGTTAATGACTTTTTAGACAGGATGTAAAACCATTTCCTGTCCTTGCCTCCATGCTTTTACCATATGTGATCTCATTTGTGAAGAAATAAATGATCAGGATCTCTCATCCTAAATTTAATATACCCTCTTCAATACCGGCGTACGATTCATATGAGCAGCCTGAAGCCAATTTTTCCAGGCATTTGTTTTCCATAGACCCATGGCAAAAAATATCGTATAATTTGTCGTATGAGGGAGGTGAAAAAGTGGATAAAGGAATTGACCAGAATGTGATTTTGCAGGCCATCCATGAACTATCGGACCAAATCAAATCCGTGGAAAAAAATCTGTCCGAACGGATGAGTGCGCTGAAAAGCAGAATGAGTGCGCTGGAAAGCAGAATGGAGGCGCTGGAAACGAGAACGGCGGCTTTAGAAGAAGGCCAAAAAGAAATTAAAGAACAGGTCAGAAAAATTGACAAAAAACTGGATGTCCTCAATCGTGATTTGCTTGACACAAGGGCAGATGTTGAATTCTTGAAAAAGTAAATTTCCCGTTTTTCTGCTCACATGAATAGCCGCAAGTCCCTCTTCTTACAAAAAGATTCTCAAAAAATGGTCCTCTTGGTTTGGTCCGGATCCCCGTTTCGAGATCCTTCACATCGCCAAAGAGGACTTTTTATATGCGTTGCCGGGATCACAATAGACATGCAAGATCAACACTTTATATAGTTTTCACAAATTGAATTTACAAATCCTTTTTAATCGCCCGCTCCCATCCCTGGATCCAAGAGTTCTTTTTCCATCCTTATTTTAAGGAAAAAAAAGAACCGGCACATTACCCGAAAAAAAGTTGTTGCCAAAAATTTTCCTTGCCGTTTCTTTCTCATTGTTTTTTAATGAAATTAGATCAAAAAGAAAGCTGGGAAAAATGTGGGTGTTGTGTTGACAAAAGCCGCTTCGTTTATTTTGATCATTGTGCTCGGCTACATTTTGAAGCGGGTCGGATTTTTTAAGCCGAATGATTTTCAGCTGGTTTCCCGCATGGTTTTGAATATTACATTGCCATGCGCCGTGATTACAAATTTTGAAAAGCTCTCTTTAGAAACTTCGCTGCTGATGCTTGTCGCAATCGGCGTCATTTGCAATCTGGTAATGATTGCAACCGGCTATATCGTTTCCTGGCGCCGTACCCATACGGAAAAAGCCTTTAACATGATCAATTATTCCGGTTATAATATTGGCTGTTTTACACTCCCCTATGTACAAAATTTCCTGGGGCCCGTTGGCGTAGTGGCAACCTGCCTGTTCGATGCCGGCAATTCGGTTTTATGCACGGGCGGCACCTATTCGATCGCTTCCGCCGTTGCCAACAATGAAAGAACAAATGCGGCATCTTACCTGAAAAAAATGTTTTCATCTATACCGATGGATACCTATCTGATCATGCTCGTGCTGTCGCTTTTGCATATTACATTGCCGGCAGGTGTGACTGCATTTACCGGAATCGTCGGGCAGGCAAACGGCTTTCTGGCCATGCTGATGATCGGGATCGGTTTCGAACTCCGGCTCGAAAAAAGCCAAGTTGCAAGCATCTTAAAAGCCGTCATCATCCGTTACGGAATGGCCATCCTGTTTGCAGTATTCTTTTATTTCTTGCTACCGCTGCCGCTTGAGGTCCGGCTCGTGCTCGTGATTATCGCGTTTGCGCCGATTTCCGCCGTCTGCACGGCATTTACCCAGAAATGCGGCGGCAATGTCGCCATGTCCAGCACGTTGAACTCTTTGTCCATTTTGATCAGCATTGTACTGATGACCAGTCTGATGGCCGTACTGAAGATCGCCTGAATCAATCGAGTAGGAGGCTAATCATTATTTGATTAGCCGACCTCTCACACCACCGTGCGTACGGTTCCGTACACGGCGGTTCTAAAGTTTAAAACCGTACAGACAAATAATAATCCAGAAAACTTATATACCTTGCTCTTCGAATCACCATCACAGCGCACTAAACAACCAGCCCGGAAAAAGATTTTCCGGGCTGGCCATACTCTAATGATGATTAGCTGCTGTTTCCTGAAAAACAGCTTAGTCTAACAACACAATTCCTTCATCCTCTGCCGCCAGAATCATGTCCTCAATTAATGATCTTATGGTTTCTACAAATACTTTCTGGTCTGTCGCTGGCGTCAACGGTATCAGGCTAATGCTTTTCTCGCTTAACGGCTCAGCTTCACCCGCTCCTCCTTTTTCTGGGTAAAACACCAGCACTTGATGCACCGGGCGTATTCTTTGCCAGCGTTTTTTTCGATAAATATACGGTGACCTCACATTATCCGCATAACTGATCAATTGTTTCATTGTATCACTAAGTGCTGTTTTCTTTCGATACTTTAAGTCCATTAAAATCGCACCGATAAAAATGCCCCCAATAAATACATCTACTCTGATATCGGGGTTATTATTGGTACTCGTCGTATAGACCGGAAAATCAGCAGGATCTGTTTTTTCCATATCACTTGGAATTTTCCCGTCGTATACAATTTGCAGCCGGAGATCCCCTCTTAATAATGAAACAGTGGTACCTTTAGGGATTGTCGGAATTACAAACAAATTGCCAGAATTCCATCCGTCAGGTTCGAAAATCCAACCGGATCTTTTTTCAAAGTCATATGTGCTTCCGCAGAAATGGGAGAGAACTTGCAGGTAGCCCCATATCTCATATAATTGGTCTGTTCTTTTCCATTGATACCGCCAAGCCGGATGCAGGGAAAAATTCACTTCTTCAGAGTCCAAGATCCGGCTAACCTGCCATATTTTCCTGTATCGAATATCTTCAAGCATTTTATTAGGTGTCGACAGAGGATGCTGATTTGCAATTTCATGATACCAATGGCACGTCTTCAATACATTTAGGGCGCCCTTCATTTGTGCAGCTCTATCACGGTACTGTCCCAGCTCTTTTAAAAACAATTTTCTTTTTTCATAAGGCGTATAGGATGAAAATGCACTGTTCGTGTTGTTTTCCAGCTGCCCGATGCAGGTGTCGAGTGCAGCGATAAAATGGTCCAACAGTTTGACCCATTTTTCGATGATCATTTTGAGCATCCTGTTTTCAGGCAGGTCATAATTGATTCTTTTTTTCAATGACAATAGTTCATCCGCTGATTCCGGATGCTTTAAACGATAACGGATGGAAACTTCGTCGATTTGGGACGGCCGCTCAATTGGCTGAAGCCGATATTCCTTTTTTAAAGTATACCGCACCCGCTTTGCAAGATCAGATACAATGGCGGATACATCTGAAAAGTAACTGTTCAGCGTATTAAATTGCCGGAACAAATTCGGATCAATCGGCATGTTTTCAAACTTCATGTTTACATGCTGTTTCCGGACGACATCGAGCGCCAAGCCTCTTAACTGGTCTTCTACTTCTTTCCTCATTGTACTCAACTGGTCTTCTGTCAGCCTATTTGAAATGACTTTTACGAGCGAATAGTATTTTTTTCCTCTGGTATGTATGGTTACACAGTATATACCCGGAATGTAAGGATAATATTCTTCATTTGAGTGATACTTAAATAGTGTCACTTGCTGGCCGGCTGCGAGGTAAGGCTTTCCTTCCCCGTCTACCGGCAATCCTGCATTTAGCAGGATATCAAAGCCATCCATATAACACTTCGCACCATCGTCCGTGCTAGTAAAAGATAACTCCAGAGGGATATATTCCCGTAAAATTAAATAGCCGTGTTTGCCTTCATCCCACTCATAGAGGTTCTCTACAAAGGGAGTGAGCACTTTCTCTTCCCGTGTTCCATCCTGGTATATATGTGTAAATACAACCGAGAAGCCTGTATTAGATTGTGTATCCATTTAATTTCAACTCTTTCGCTTTTTGTTTCACAATTTCACGGCTCTTTTCGAAGTCAGAGACTTGTTGATGTTGATCAAACAGATTTAATAGTATACTGCCGTTTACTTCCCCTGTTTCCTTATCATAAACTCCCGCAAGCTCACGAAGCTGATCCTCGGAACCCCTGAGTTTCGTGAGAATCCGCTGCACCATTTGAAGATCAAATGCCTGCTCTCTCGTAAGCACATCCTGGACAGGCAAATTGGCCAAATACGCATCTATTTGCTTTACAATCCGCGGGCCGACTCCGATTTGTTTATTTGCGTCGTGTAACGCCTGGTGAACGTTCCAAAGGAATTTCAGTTCTTCATCCATAAGGGCTACATTTCGTCTATCCGCTTTAAATGATGTATACGTCTCAAAATCTACTTCTTCTGTACCAAGCGCAAGGATTTTTTTCCTTTCCGGCAGCTTTTTCATATGTTCGAAAGGCATAATTTCGAGCGACAGCACATTCGCCCGGTCCAGTACCTTATCTGAAAAGTGATACGTCGATTCATCCACATTCACCGTGCCGACAAATAATACATTTTCACGTATCGCAATCGTTGGCGGATACTGAGCGGAATTATAGAGTCGGCTTTCCAAATCGTCATTATACAACCGCAGCACTCTTTTTCCATGATCCATTTCCAGAATAGAAAGAAACTGTGAAAAATAATGTTCAACACGAGCCAGGTTCATTTCATCAAAACAAATAATAAACAATTTATCCTTTTCATCTTCTGCTTTTCTTAAGGCATTGATCAATCCTGAATCCCCCGGACGGTACACCATATGGAGGGTATCCGCATAACCAATTAGATCTGAATCTGACGTCCATGAAGGGCTCACCGGTATGAGCGTATATTGAATCCCTTTTAATCCCAGCGCATGGCTGTAAAGTTCCACCAATTTCGTTTTGCCGGTGCCACTCATTCCCGAAAGAATGACAAGGGAGGAGGACTTCATGCACGTATGAAAATTGATCAAGTCTTTTTTCTCATATACAAACCCAAAATCCCTCGTCGTGGTAAACAGGTTGTCCAAGAATTCATTTTCTTTGGCATTATAAGGTGTTAAATCCGGATCCGGTGTTTGAATCCCTTCTACCTGTAGAGTTGCTGCTGCTTCAGCTTGCATTTGCACATTAGGTATCTTTTTGGGATCCTCCTGCACTTTGTTGGTCTGTTCAATTGCCGGATTTGCTTCCTCTTTTTCTAACTTTTCCAGGTTTAACGGGACAGCCTGCTCCACAAGGGTGGTCAGTTTTTTGTAAAGTTCAAGCGGAACAAAGACAATGTTTGGAATCTCATCACTAAAATAGCATTCTTCAATCCATTCAGGTGTCAGCCCAACTTCTTTTAATTCGCCGTGGATTTCAAAGTTAAAACCGCCATGCGCGTGCTGGTGGTGGTCAATTTCACCAAAAACCGAAAAATGGTCATCTTCTTCGCCTTCTTCTCGCCACATCACCAATGAAGGCGTGTCATCTGGCTCATGAGACAAATTTTCCACTTTTCCAACGAATTTTTTGTTGTATAATCTGAATAAAAACTCGTCTTTATCTATGTGATGCGCTTCCTTGTTGAAAACCGGAACAGGAATTAACCGCAGGTCAGTGTGGAAACTCGGCAATTTCGGAATGATCCGGACATCGATTGCATTAAATACTTCTTCGTGATTATAACGCAATCTTTTTTCTACCTTAAACACAAACAAACGGTCTTCCAGCCATTCTCTTAACCGGTCTTTCCGTTCAAAGTCAGTTAGGCGATAATCATCCTCAAAACCCCATCTTTCCAAATCGGAATAAAATCCGGTTACCGTTTTCACATTTGGAAAACTTGCTGCAGGTTGTGAAATAATTTTAATAAAGAATTGAAGGCAATCCTGTTTATTGATGATGATGGTGTCTCGGTTCGATAAATCGAAAGGATCCGATTCTGCCAATACACCAATCATGTCATTTTCCCATACTTTTACTCCCATTATTTAATCCCTCTTTCAATGTATTTCTTGACGGATGGAAAATCTTTAAACTCTCTTACTTTTTGTGTATAAACATTTTTTATCTTCTTTTTGAGCCATGGCGGAACAAGGTAGGCCATCATCCAAATTTCGTCTGCATCCTCCAGCTCCCCGGTTTGTACTGCCTCTTTGAACTTATTTGCCTCAATCGTATGAAATAATGGATTTTCGGACTCATCAATCAACTTATTTTTCGGATCTCCTATAATATAAATTTGCCGGGCAGCCGCTGTACTTTCAGACGGTTTAGATTCAACCCGCTCATCCGTTTGGACTGCGGCAGCCACTTCTTTATTCGTGTTCAACAGCAACGCGTTTAAGTGTGAAATTTCCAATTTGAGTTTCTGAATCTCATCTTTTAACCGCTGCATTTCCGCCTCAGATGTTTTTTTCCACTCATTGAGCCTATTCTTCTGTGTTCTTTCGTTTCCCAATTCTTGCTGAAGTTGTTCTTTTTCCTTTTTCCATGATTGTTTCTCTGCCTTCCAGTCTTTTTTTAAGTGGGACAGGAGCAATTCACACTTCTTAATACTTTTCTGTAATTCCTGATTTTTTTTCTGTGATTTTTGCCACTTTTTCTGCCAATGTGCTGAATCATGTTCATCTTCTTGCTTTGGTGGTTCTGTTTTTTCAGTTAAAACTCTTAGTTCGTCCAAACCGGAGAGACCATTTTTCTTGCAAACCAGCTCCTCGAATTGTTTCGCCCGTTCATGATGACGGTCCTCAGGACTGGAGTAGAGCGCTCCGAGAATCAAATGCAAAGTTTTTCCGTCCTGATACAACTTGAATAATTCATGTACTGTTTTATCTCTTACATCGTCTTCGTCTTTTGCTGCTACTATCTTATAAAAGTCCTGAATCTTTTTTAAGTTACTCTCCTTCAGACACTCCCTGGTCACCAATGCCCTTATTCTCGTAATATCTTTACTAGTGATATGCCGAAAGCCTCTTATACTTATTTTCCAAATCCTGATTAAATTTGCTAGTTCATCATCTGGAATGGTACTAAATATTTTCTTCCATATTTCTTTCTCCATCTTTTCCCCTCCCGATTCCATTTACTTATCATTTTACTTTATAGTGATACCGATAGAAATGCTTTTAACAGTCTTTTTTTCTGTCCTCTGTAATCCAGCGCAATCAAACTGATCTGATTCATCCATTATATTCTCTTTTCTTCGGTCTAGCTTTTTTTAAATGAAAAAGGTGCTTATCCCTTAAGCACCTTTTTCGCTTCCCTTATTATGATTTGCTGTTGATTTTAATCTGATACAAATCTCTTCTCCGGTCGGCCAGTTGCCGGACGGAGCCGCTGTTGCGGTTGCGGCGCAGTTTCTCAAGATCGACATCGCCGACAACGACGGTATCGACATTGGGATCGCATTCCCCGACAATGCCGTCGCGGGCAAAACCAAAATCGGAGGGGGAAAAAATGCCGGACTGGGCATACTGGATATCCATGTTTTCCACGTGGGTCAGGTTTCCGACTGTTCCCGCAATACAGGTGTACACCTGGTTTTCAATGGCCCGCGCCTGCGCACAGTAGCGGACGCGCAAATAGGCTTGGCGGTCGTCCGTGCAAAACGGGACAAAAATAATGTTCGCGCCGTAGTCGACAGCGACACGGGCCAGCTCCGGAAACTCGATATCATAGCAAATCAGAATCGCAATTTTCCCGCAATCCGTATCAAATACATTGAGTTCGTTTCCTTCCGCGATCCCCCACCATTTCCGCTCATTTGGCGTAATATGGAGTTTGGTCTGCCTTTCGATCGTCCCGTCGCGCCGGAACAAAAAGGCGACATTGTAAATGCCCCCGTCTTCTTCCACAAAATGGGACCCGCCGATAATGTTGACATTGTAGCGCACGGCAAGCTCTGTAAACAGTTCAATATATTGGTCTGTGTACTCGGAAAGCCGGCGCACTGCCTGGTCAGGACGCTTTTCCTCCAGGTAGGACATCAGCTGCGTGGTGAAAATTTCCGGAAAAACGGCAAAATCAGAACCGAAATCCGCTGCCACATCGACATAATATTCCACCTGTCTGACAAAATCATCGAAGGAATCAATTTTTTTCATCATATATTGGATTGCTGTAATCCTAACCGGGAACGAAGCATGATAGACACGGCGGGACTTCGGCAAATAATCAACGTTATGCCATTCCATAAGCGTTGCAAATGAAGCGGATGCTGTATCATCCGGCAAATACTGCCTGTTGATCCGCATAATCTGGAACCCTTCAAGCAGCTGGAAGGAAAGAACCGGGTCATATATATTGTGCATCTCAACCTCTTCCACGTATTCGCGCGGGGTCATTTTGTCTTTATATTTGCTGTAATTCGGAATCCGGCCGCCAATGATGATGCTTTGAAGGTTCATTTTCCGGCAAAGCTCTTTCCGTGCCTCATACAATCGATGCCCGAACTTCATGCGCCGGTATTCCGGGTCGATCATCACTTCAATGCCGTACAGGTTGAGCCCGTGCGGATTATGGTTGGTAATATAGCCGTTCGCGGTGATCGTATCCCATGTATGCTGATCCTCGTATTCATCGAAATTGACAATTAAGCTGGAGCAGGAACCGACAACTTTCCCTTCGTATTCCACGCAAAACTGCCCTTCCGGAAAAATCCGGATATGGCTCTCGAGCTGCTCGCGTTTCCACGGCTCCATCCCCGGAAAACATTTTTTCGACAATGCCATAATATCATCAATGTCTTCGAACCGGATGTTCCGCACCTCGATTTTCTTCTCAAACTTGGATACATCTGTCTCTGGCACAATCTCACACCCTTAACACACTTTTTCTTTTTATCATACCCTATCCGGAACGGTTTTGCTCAAAAAAACTCTATGTAGGGCTTGCTAAGTCAGTAATATTCCTAGATTTAGCAAGGCTGCTGACAGCTTTCCGCACCTATTAAAAGGATTTTACAACAAATCCAGGGAAAAGCTTGCACTCGAAAGCCGATTCAACATATGGAGAAGAAAAAATCGCCCATTTTCCCTTGAGAGAGCTGCAGACAAATTAGGTACAAACTCAGAATCGGATTCGTTCAGCAAGCCCTCTGTATCCTTTCATCATCCAGCAATTGGAATACCTCTCTCTAGATGTTCATTTCACCGTGTACAATGAGATGATGGAGTGTCTTCCCATTTTTTCACTTACCTGCCCTTCGAGTAAACCGAAATGTTGAAAATATAAGTTGACAAATCGGAATAATATTATTTATCATAGTTTTAACAAATTATTTTCTTGCTATACAACTTATCAAGAGAGGGGGAGGGACTGGCCCGAGGAAACCTCAGCAACAGATTCTTTTTGGGAATACTGTGCTAATTCCAGCAAGCGTCAAGCTTGGAAGATAAGTTAAGGAGTGCGCCCTCTTCTTAACTTTCTTGAAGGGGGCCTTTCTTTTTTGGATCATCCGAATTGCCGGCCGGACCACCAGGCACACACGAAATTTATTTTTGGGGGTAGTGAAAAATGGCTCATATTGATGAAACAAAAATCGCCCGCATTATGGAATCATTGCAAAAACTGGAGTTTGGAACAGTGGTCATTTCGATCCATGAAGGGAACATCACACAGATCGAAACAACCGAGAAAGTCCGGTTTGCACTGGAAAAGAAAAAAGCGGCACTTCCCAACCAAAAGATGGGATGACGGGCGCCGGTACTCCGGTTATCGCTTTCCCCGTTTTTCGTACGACACGAATGCCGGCATTTGGATATCGTCCAAATGCCGGATTTGTTTATGAGTACAAAGATATTGAAGTTTGCGGAAACAATGTTTTTAAAGCAGCATTCAGGCGGTCAGCTGCTTGCCGGTCGAGTTCATAGAGTCCATCCCTTTTTTTCACTTGTTGGTCGAGAATAAACACCCCTTTTTCTATGCACGTTGTCCCGAGTGAGGCCAAAACCGGTTTCAAGGCGTAATCGAGCGCGAGCAAGTGGCCGAATGTACCGCCCATGGCGAGTGGCAGCACCTGCTTGCCGGATAAGCCATTTTGCGGCAAAAGATCCAGAAATGTCTTGAGCAATCCGGAATAAGACGCTTTATAGACCGGTGTCAAAATGATTACCGTATCGCCTTCTTCTACTTTTCTTAATGCCCTGGTGATGGGCGGGCTTTGCCGGGCATTCATTAAATCGCCGGCCGGAAGTTCCCGAATATTGATGAGCTCCGGTTCGTACCCGTGCCCCCTTAACCCGGCCCTGATATAATCACGGATCCCATTTAATCTCGTATACGCAGAAGGGCTCCCGTTCAGCAGTACCACTTTTTCCGCCATATGAATCCCCCAATTCTTCCTTAATTTTTCATTGCGTGCAACAGCTGATGGCCGTTGTTCCCTAAAATGCGGTTTAAAATATGATTGGTTGTTGCTGAAAAGAGGGCGTGGTCCCTTTTCCGTGGATAAGGAAGTTTTACCGGATAATCCATCGCAATTTCCCCCTCTTCGATTAACACAACCCGATCAGCGAGGGCGACTGCTTCTTCCACGTCATGTGTCACCAATATGGCCGTAAAATGTTTTTCAAGCCAAAGCGACTGGATCAGCGCATGCATTTCAATCCGGGTTAATGCATCGAGCGCCCCAAGCGGTTCATCGAGGAGAAGGATGTCCGGCTCATGGATTAATGCCCTCGCCAGTGCCACCCTTTGTTTCTGGCCGCCGGATAAAGACGAAGGCCAATCATTTGCACGCCCTTCCAGCCCGACTTTTCCAAGCATTTCAAGTGCCTTGTTCTTCCAGTCGCCCGCAAGGCCAAGCCCGACATTTTGAAGCACGGTTTTCCATGGGAGCAGGCGGCCGTCCTGAAACATCATTTTTGCCGATCCGTTTCTGCCGGATAAAGGCGCCCCGTTTATAAGGATTTTTCCGCCGCTTGCCGCTTCAAGTCCTGAAAGCAGCCTGAGAAGCGTACTTTTGCCGCATCCGCTCCTCCCAACAATCGCAACAAATTCCCCTTTTCTTATTTTTAAATGAAGATGGCGCAGGATGCGATGGCTGCCGAATGATTTCTCCAGCCCCTCAATCTCTACAGCAAACGCCTTTTCTTTCGGCATCGTTTCCTCCTCCTTTATTTTTGATATGACGGGTGCCACTTTAACAATCGTTGTTCTGCGATTTTTGCCAGCCAGTCGGACAGTTTTCCAAGAAGGGCATATAAGACAATGCTCAAAACGACAACATCAAGCTGCATGAACTCGCGGGCGTTCATGGCCATATAGCCAATGCCGGAGTTGGATGCAATCGTTTCGGCCACAATCAGGGTTACCCATGTGACCCCGAGCGCATAGCGCACACCGACCAAAATGGAAGGAAGCGCCCCCGGCAGGATCATATGCCAAAAAAGTGCCGTCCCTTTCAGCCCGTAAACTTCTCCCATTTCAATCAGCGCTCTGTCCACCGAGCGGATGCCATGGAACGTATTTAAATAGATTGGAAAAAAGGTGCCGAGCGCAACGAGAAACAGCTTCGCTTCTTCCCCGATCCCGAACCATAAAATGACAATCGGAATTAGGGCAAGGTGGGGAACGTTTCGGATCATTTGCACGGTACTGTCGAGCAGGCTTTCCGCTTTTGTGGACAGCCCGGTAAACAACCCGAGTCCAAATCCGATTCCGCCGCCAACCAAAAATCCGATCAGTGCCCGTTTTGTGCTTGCGCCGATATAATCGAAAAGCTGTCCGGATTGTGTGAGACCCCAAGCCGCTTTTACAACGGCAACAGGGCTTGGGAGCACATTGGGTGGCAAGATGCCAGCAGAACTTGCAAGCTGCCAGGCAAACAGCAGGCAAACCGGCACCACCCACGGCATGACGCGTTTTTTTAACATCAGATCGGCCTCCTTACTTTAATACTTTCGGCAGTGCATCGTTCGCCACAATCTCGCCGAACGGGCTGATGACATTGGAAACGGGGGCATCAGGCTGTTCAAGCGGAAGGTATGGGAACAACAGCTCAGCCGTCCGGTACGCTTCTTCAAGATGCGGATAACCGGATAAAATGAACGTCTCAATGCCAAGCTCTGCATATTCCTTCATTCTTTCTGCGACAATTTCCGGGCTCCCTACAAGCGCCGTTCCCGCCCCGCCGCGCACGAGCCCAACGCCGGCCCAAAGGTTCGGGCTAATTTCAAGATTGTCCCGGCTGCCGTTGTGAAGAGATGTCATCCGTTGCTGGCCGACCGAGTCAAACCGTGAAAAAATCTTTTGGGACGCATGGATGAGTTCATCATCAACATACCGGATCAAGTCATTGGCTGCATCCCATGCCTCGTCTTCTGTTTCCCTCACAATGACATGGAGCCGAATCCCGAAACGCACTGTCCTTCCTTGTGCTGACGCCAGTTTTTTGACATGATCGATTTTTTCCTTTACTTTTTCCGGCGGCTCGCCCCAGGTCAAATAGACATCGACATGTTTTGCCGCCACTTCCTGCCCGATTTCTGACGACCCGCCGAAATAAAGTGGCGGATAAGGCTGCTGCACCGTTGGGTAAAGCAGTTTGCTCCCTTTTACGTTTAAATATTTGCCTGTAAAATCCGCTTCCCTGTTTTCGAGCAAGTTCCGCCAGATGGTCAGAAATTCATCGGTCAGTTCATAACGTTCGCGGTGGCTGAGGTGGAGACCGTCCCCGGCCAGTTCAACCGGATCTCCCCCTGTGACAACATTGATGAGCAGCCGGCCTTCAGAAAACCGGTCAAATGTTGCGGCCATTCTCGCTGCCTGCGATGGAGACATGATCCCGGGCCGGACCGCAACGAGAAACTTCATTTTTGAAGTAACCGGAATCAGGCTCGAGGCCGTCACCCATGCATCTTCGCAAGATCTTCCGGTTGGGAGCAAAGCCCCAGTGTAGCCGAGGTGGTCGACAGCCTGTGCCACTTGCTTTAAATAGTTGAAAGTGACGGCCCGCCCGCCGGTTGTTACCCCCAGGTAGCGCGAATCGCCATGTGTCGGTATAAACCAAAATACGTTCAACCTTTATTCCCCCTTTATTTGGATAAAAATGCTTCTTTCACTTTGATTGGTTTCGGAATTAACTTCAGTTTGTAAAATTCATTTGCGATTTGCTGCTGGTCTTTCAGCGTTTGAGTTGTGATTTTCTCAGTGCCGAAGTTTTTGCGGCTAAGCGTCAGTTCCAATGATTTCTTATCCATTCCAATCTGCGGTGCCAGGAATTCGGCCGCCTGCTTCGGATTTTTTTCCACCCATTGATCTGTTTTCTCAAGTTGCTTGAAAATTACATTGAGAACGTCCGTATGGTTTTGCGCAAACGGCTTTGCTGCCAGGAAGAATTCCCGGTTCGCGACAAGGCCGGTGCCATCCGCGATAGTGCGGGCTTTCGTTGCCAGCTGTGCATCAGCCAAAAACGGATCCCAGATCACCCACGCATCGACATCCCCTTTTTCAAATGCAGTGCGCGCATCGGCGGGCGCGAGAAAAACCGGATGGATGCTGCTATAGGGAATGCCGGCTTTCTCCAATGCCCGTACAAGCAAATAATGGACATTCGACCCTTTGTTCAACGCGATTTTCTTGCCTTTTAAATCTTTGAGGCTATGAATGTTGGAATTTTTCGGGACAATGATGGCTTCCCCTTTTGGATTGCTGGCCGAATCGGCAAAATATACGAGCGGCGCCCCTGCTGCCTGAGCAAAAATGGGCGGTGCTTCCCCCGTATGGCCAAAGTCTAGACTCCCCGCATTCAACGCTTCCAAAAGCTGCGGGCCGCCGGGAAATTCCGTCCATTTTACGGAATATCCGAGCGGTTTCAGTGCTTTTTCAAGTGTTCCTTTCGCTTTTAAAATGTTTAAGGTTCCGAATTTCTGATAGCCAATCCGGACCACTTTGCCGCCTTTTTCGCCCGATTTTGCCGCTGCTGTATCCTTTTTCCCACTGCTGCATCCGCTGATGAGTAAAAAAATGGCGGTGATCAGCAGCAAATGGACCGACACCAGTCGCTTTCGTTTCTTTAACATTTCCCTCTCTCCTTTCTTGTTTTATAGCATTATGTAGGAGGTACACATGGGCACCGCCCCCTTTCCTATCATTCCGATTTATTTAGTTGGTAAAAGGCCGCAAAAAAGGCCCCTCATCTTTTAAATAAAGTGAGGAGCCTTCGGTTGACCGGCCGGCTTCAAAATATTTCAATTGTCTTTCCACATCAGTATCCGCTTAAATGTTGCTTGCCCGTTTGAAAGGTTAAATTCATTTTAATTCCACTATTCCGACCTGTCAAGTAATATTTTATTTTTTTATCATTCATGCTGATCGCCGGTATCATGATGAAAACCTTTGACAATTGTAAAAAAATCAGGTAAAGTACCAATGTACGAACATTTATTGAGTTATATTCAAATAATATTCGTTTTTAGGAGTGTAAATCCATGGATACAGTGTTTGATTATGAAGATATTCAGCTAATTCCGGAAAAATGCATTGTAAATAGCCGCTCGGAATGTGATACAAGTGTGGAATTGGGCGGGCGGAAATTCAGATTGCCTGTTGTGCCGGCCAATATGCAAACCATCATAGATGAAAAAATCGCAGTCTACCTTGCGGAAAACGGATATTTTTACATCATGCACCGTTTTCAGCCGGAAAAACGGCTTTCGTTTGTGAAGGAGATGAAGGAGCGCGGGCTTTATGCTTCTATCAGCACAGGCGTCAAGCCGGAAGAATATGCGTTTATCGAAGAACTGGCCGCAAGAAATCTGGAGCCGGAATATATAACAATTGACATTGCACATGGCCATTCGAATGCCGTGATTGATATGATCCATCATATCAAAAAGCACTTGCCGGAAACCTTTGTCATTGCCGGAAATGTCGGCACGCCTGAAGCCGTCCGGGAATTGGAACATGCCGGGGCAGACGCCACAAAAGTCGGCATCGGGCCAGGAAAAGTATGCATTACAAAAATTAAAACCGGGTTCGGAACAGGGGGCTGGCAACTGGCGGCATTGCGCTGGTGTGCAAAGGCGGCAAGCAAACCGATTATTGCGGACGGCGGAATCCGCACGCACGGTGATATTGCCAAATCGGTCCGGTTCGGGGCGACAATGGTAATGATCGGCTCCCTTTTCGCCGGGCACGAAGAATCCCCGGGTGAAACGATTGAAATGGACGGAAAACTTTACAAAGAGTATTTCGGGTCGGCATCGGAGTTTCAAAAAGGGGAACGCAAAAACGTCGAAGGGAAAAAAATGTACGTGGAATACAGAGGTCCGCTTCAGGATACGCTGAAAGAAATGGAAGAGGACTTGCAATCTGCCATTTCCTATGCCGGCGGTAACAAACTGGCGGACATTCGGAAAGTGGACTATGTCGTTGTAAAAAGTTCCATTTTTAACGGAGACCGGGTGTATTAACGCCCGGTACAGTTGAACCCATCATATGAATGTCATAAGGGACTCTTTTTGTGCAAACCTCAAATTCCTTCATTATAGTATTATTGCTTGCTAGCTCATTTCAGAGAGACAAAAATTGGGCGCGGCACAAATATTCGGCTTCGGCAGTTAATGGCCACAAATATCGCCATTCCCGGGGGCATTATAAGGCACGGTTCCCTCACGAAGGCGTTAAAAAAGGATATGGGCCCGATTGAAGCCCATATCCTTTAGCTTTTACTTGAGCTGTAAATGTTTTTCCCTGACTTCTTTCGTCGCTTGGACAAGATTTTTAAGTGCAGGAATCGTTTCTTCCGGTTTTCTTGTTTTCAGGCCGCAGTCAGGATTGATCCAGAATAATTTAGGATCAATCACTCGAAGCGCACGTTCAATGCTCGTCTTGATTTCCTCCACACTTGGTATTCTGGGGCTGTGAATGTCATAGACACCGAGGCCGATCCCTTTGTCATACTCATGGTCTTCAAAGGTGGAAATGATTTCCCCATGGCTTCTGGCAGCCTCAATTGAAATCACATCAGCATCCAATTGATCGATGGCATCAATGATTTCATCAAATTCTGAATAACACATATGCGTATGAATTTGTGTGCTATGATCCACATAGCTGGTTGCCAAGCGGAAAGCATAAACAGCATCATGAAGATACTTTCCTTTTTTCTCCTCTTTTAATGGTAACCCTTCGCGAATCGCGGGTTCATCTACTTGAATCATCCGAATATCATTTTCCTCAAGGGCATGAATTTCTTTTTTCAAGGCAAGCGCAATCTGTTTGAAGACATCAAATTGACTGATATCATTTCGAACGAATGACCAATTGTAAATCGTAACAGGGCCGGTGAGCATGCCTTTGACCGGTCGTGTTGTCAGACTTTGGGCATAGGTGCTTTCTTTTACGGTCATTGGAGCCTCCAGATCAACATCGCCAAAAATAATCGGCGGCTTGACACATCTGGAACCATATGATTGAACCCAGGCAAAACGGGTAAAAGCGAAGCCGCGAAGTTTTTCACCAAAATATTCGACCATGTCATTCCGCTCAAATTCGCCATGGACGAGCACATCGATGTCCAAGTCTTCCTGAATTTTAATCCATTTTGCGATATTTTGCTGAATGAATTGTTCATATTGGCTTTCCGTCCATTCGCCCTTGCGCCATTTTTGTCTTGCTGAACGAATCTCTTTGGTTTGCGGCAGACTGCCAATTGTTGTCGTCGGCAGAAGCGGCAGTTTCCACTTCTTTTCTTGAATCGCTTGCCGCTCAGAAAATGGCAACGGCCGTTTTGGCATGTCATCCCCAAGCGATTGAATTTCTTTTTTAACTGAATCAATGTTTCGATGCGATGAGTGATTTAATGCCTGTATCGCTTCTTTGCTTTCTTTTATTTCTTCAAGGATGGCATCGCGCCCTTCATTCACGCCTTTTACAAGTGCCACGACTTCTTTCAGTTTTTCATCCGCAAAACTGATCGCATTTTTTAAAACTGGCTCCAGTTCGCTTTCTTGGCGGACCGTGACGGGAACATGCTGTAAACTGCAGGATGGCTGAATCCAAAGCCGTTCCTGATCCACAAAATGGAGGAGATCATTTACTTGTTGTAACGCTTCATCAAGATCGGTGCGCCAAATATTCCGGCCATCCACCACTCCCGCAGCAAGTACTTTATCTTCCGGGAATCCGTATTTTTCAAGTGATGCAAGATTAGCACCGTCATCATATACAAAATCAAGACCAATCCCTTGGACAGGGAGAGCTGCCACGTCCTGATAATGATCAACAGATTCAAAGTACGTTTGAAGTAAAAGATTTAAATTGGGAACAGCTTGATGAAAAGCTTCGTATGTTTCTTTGAAGTAGCCAAGCTCTTTCTTGTCAAGCGTTGTGGAAAGAATGGGTTCATCGACTTGAACCCATGTCGCTCCCGCTGTTTGAAGATCGGTAAAGACTTCAATATAAAGCGGGATAAGGGCGCGCAAAAGATTCGGAAAGTCCTTCTTTTCAAACCCCTTTGATAGTTTTAACAAGGTAACAGGGCCCACAATAACCGGCTTTCCATCGATATTCAGCTCTTTCTTCGCTTCAAGATAAAGATTGAGCAAACGATTTTCAGTAATATAAGGGGTAGTGCCGGCGTTTATTTCCGGGACGATGTAATGGTAATTGGTATTAAACCATTTTGTCATCTCGGAAGCGACCGCATTAGAATTGCCGCGGGCTATACTAAAATATGTATCTAAGCTGACAGCGCCGTTTGTATGGTGAAACCGTTCAGGGATCAGGCCGAAAAGAACAGCAGTATCCAGAATGTGATCATATAAGCTAAAATCACCGATTGGAATCAGATCGATACCGCTATTTTTTTGCTTTTCCAAATAACTTAAGCGCAATTCCTTTACCCGTTTTAAAAACGCTTCTTCAGAAAGCGTTTTTGCCCAAAATTGCTCGAGCGCCTTTTTCCATTCCCTTTTTTCTCCGATTCTGGGGTAACCTAAGTTGGAACTTTTTACTTTTGACACATCGTTCTCCTCCTTGTTCGTGACCCTGTATAAGGGGTTCCGCTGCGAAGTTATGGAAAAATACCGAAGTTATGAAAAATACTGAAGTTATGTTTCTTATTGTATACAGGCTGGTGCCTGAATGCAAGGAAAAATTGGATTCGGTGAATACGTCGGGGGATTATTTTCGAGGGGAAATCGTTCGAAATGCCATCTTAAACGGTAAAACCGTACGAATTATCTTTATGCATTCCAAATAGGCGCGGGAATCCGCTGCATATAAGCGCATGCTGGTCCCGCATATCGCCGCACAAAAACAGGCAGCAAGAATTTTGCTGCCTGTTTTCGGCTTACATATCATCTTTGGAAAACGCGCCGGGGAGGAGTTCTCCGACGGTGGTTAGCCGCCTGTCGCCTTTTGTGTTCACGAGCAGGACCGGCATATCTTTCTCGCAAAATTCGCTCATCACTTGGCGGCATGCCCCGCATGGCACAATGGGTTCATCCGTATCTCCGGCGATGACCATGTATTGAAATTCCCTTTCCCCTTCAGATACCGCTTTAAAAATAGCCGTTCTTTCCGCACAGTTGGATAATCCGTATGATGCATTTTCAATATTGCATCCTAAATATTCCTTCCCGCTTTTTGTAACAAGACAGGAGCCAACCTCAAAGTGGGAATAAGGAACATAGGCGGCTTTACGAATTTCAATGGCATCTTTGACCCATTTTTCAACATCCATGTCTCGCACTCCCTTTCTTATTCGCTTACAATTTGCACCGATCCAGCTCTTTGAACGAGCGAATCCCCGATTACGATTCGCTCACAATTTTTACGCCGGAGCTGGCCCCGATTCTTGTTGCGCCGGCTTCAATCATGGCTTCCGCTTCTGCTTTTGTATGGATTCCGCCTGAAGCTTTGACACCGGCTTTGTCCCCGACTGTTTGCCGCATCAGTTTTACATCCTCTATCGTGGCGCCGCCTGTTGAAAATCCGGTTGACGTTTTTACGAAATGGGCGCCTGCCTTGACAGCCAGTCTGCAAGCCAGTTCTTTCTCTTCGTTTGTCAATAAGCAGGTCTCGATAATGACTTTGACCAATTTTCCTTGTGCCGCTTCCACGACCGCACGGATATCCGCCTCAACGGCTTCTATATCTCCGCTTTTTAATGCGCCGATATTGATGACCATATCCATTTCTTCCGCGCCGTCCTCGATTGCTTTTTTCGTTTCAAAGGCTTTTGTCTCGGACGTTGTGGCGCCAAGCGGGAAGCCAATGACGGTGCAGACTTTCACGCCTGTTCCAGCCAGCTCTTTGGCAGCCAATTTTACCCAGTAAGGATGAATGCAGACAGATGCAAAATGATATTGTGCAGCTTCTGCTGTTAAATTTAAAATGTCTTTTTCGGTTGCTTCCGGTTTTAATAAGGTATGATCAATATACGCTGCAAGGTTCGTCATAAAATTTCCCCTTTCAATAGGATCGATTATTCTGTAATGATTTTATGAATCAGTTTCGGTTCCTCGCCGTGATCGGAGATGGTGATATTGTCGTATATTTTTTCCTTTACTTCTTCGACTGCTTCCCGGTTTGCATAAATCGTGGCGAGCGGTTCTCCGGCTTCTACCCGATCCCCGACTTTTTTCCGCAAAACGATTCCAACTGCAAAATCAATTTTATCTTCTTTCGTGGCGCGTCCTGCCCCCAGCATCATTGCCGCAACCCCGATCTGGTCTGCAACCATTTTGGAAACGTACCCGGAAGTTTTTGCCGGGAGATCGATCGCATATTTCGCTTGCGGCAGTTTTTCCGGATGGTCAATCACAGAAGGATCCCCGCCCTGGTTGGCGACAAATTTTTTAAACTTTTCAAGACCGGCGCCATTCGCGATGGCTTCTTTCAGCATTTTCCTTGCTTCTTCCAATGTCGTCGCTTTTCCGGCAAGCACCACCATCTGGCTGCCGAGTGCAAGCACCAGTTCCGTCAAATCGTCAGGGCCCTCTCCTTTTAGCGTGTCGATGGCTTCTTTTACCTCGAGGGCATTCCCGATGGCATATCCGAGCGGCTGGGACATATCGGAAATCACGGCCATGGTTTTGCGGCCGACATGGTTGCCGATCCGGACCATTGTTTCAGCGAGGCGGATAGCATCTTCTTCTTTTTTCATAAAAGCGCCGGCGCCTGTTGTGACATCTAAAACAATGGCATCTGCACCCGCAGCGATTTTTTTGCTCATGATTGAACTTGCAATCAGCGGAATGGAGTCCACCGTTGCAGTGACATCTCTTAGTGCGTACAGCTTTTTATCAGCGGGTGCCAGGTCGGCGGTTTGTCCGATAACGGCGACTTTTTCCCGGTTTACCAAATCAATAAACTGGTCTGTCGTAATTTCAACATGAAACCCTTGAATGGATTCCAGTTTGTCAATGGTACCGCCTGTGTGCCCCAAGCCCCGGCCCGACATTTTCGCTACCGGGACGCCGAGTGCTGCTACAAGGGGGGCGAGGACAAGAGTTGTTGTGTCACCGACACCGCCGGTTGAATGTTTGTCCACTTTGATGCCGTGGATGGCGGACAGATCAAGCGTTTCCCCGGAATGAACCATCGCCATGGTCAGATCCGCAATTTCCCGGTCTGACATATCCTGGAAATAGATGGCCATGGCCAGGGCGCTTGCCTGGTAATCAGGAATGGTGCCTTCTGTATACCCCTTCACAAAAAAGTTGATTTCTTCCGTTGCCAGTTCTCCGCCGTTCCGCTTTTTTTCAATAATGTCGATCATCCGCATGGCTCGTCACCTTTCTTTTCAGCGTAATTCGTTCAAAAAGCTGGTCCCGATTTTAGGCGCACGGACACCGAAGTTCTCTGCGATCGTTGCGCCGAGATCGGCAAACGTCTGCCTTACAGGAAGGGCACGACCTTCTTTAAAGCGCGGGGAGTAGACAAGCAGCGGCACAAATTCCCGTGTATGGTCCGTTCCTTTAAACGCCGGGTCGTTTCCGTGATCAGCCGTAATAATCAGTAAATCTTCGTCTGACAGTTCCGGCAGCACTTCATCAAGCCGCTTGTCAAACGCTTCAATCGCTTGTCCGTAGCGGATCGGATCACGGCGGTGGCCGTATTTCGCGTCAAAATCGACAAGGTTCGTAAAACAGAGGCCGTGGAACGGTTTTTTCAGTTCGTCCACTAATTTATCCATGCCGTCCATATTGCTTTCGGTGTGGAATCCTTTTGTGATCCCGTGACCGCTGAATATGTCGTTGATTTTCCCGATGGCGATGGAATCCAGCCCGCTATCTTTGATAAAATCCATCACGGTTTCTTCCGTTGGTTCCAGCGTAAAGTCTTTCCGGTTGGACGTTCTTGTAAAATTATCGGCGGACGTTCCGACATACGGCCTTGCAATGACGCGCCCGATCCGGTAAGGCTCATCAATTGTCAGCCCCCGTGCATATGTGCAGATTTTGTACAATTCTTCAAGCGGGATGATTTCTTCATGGGCCGCAATCTGAAGTACAGAATCACCGGAAGTATACACGATCAGCTCCCCTGTCTCCATTTGTCTTTCACCGAACTGCTTAATGATTTCCGTGCCGCTTGCCGGTTTGTTCCAAAGCACTTTACGGCCGCTGAAATCCTCGATTTTTTTTATCAATTCATCCGGAAAACCTTCCGGAAACGTGCGGAGCGGGCTCGTGACAGGAAGACCCATCATTTCCCAGTGGCCATCCATGCTGTCTTTCCCTGCAGAAATCTCTTGCATTTTGGTGAAGAAAGCTTTCGGATGTTCCTGAACCGGCACCCCAACGAGCGGTTTTTCCGGACGGATATTGGACAATCCCATCGCTGCCATATTCGGGACGTTAAGCCCGTTCATTTTTTCGGCAATGTGGCCGAGTGTGTCGCATCCTTCATCGTCGTACTTTTTTGCATCGGGCGCTTCTCCTATTCCGACCGAATCCAGTACAATAATCGATACTCTTTTAAATTTTTCTGCCATTATTGTTCTCTCCTTTTATGCCAAAACATAGTTTGAAGAATCACTTGCTTTCATGCTGGTCACTGCGCAGGTACCCCGTTGTGAAACAGAAGGACAGCCACAGTGAAAGGTCTACCTGTAAAAACGGCTGGCCGGCAGGTAGCAAGGAAGCTCCGAAAAAACAGGTAAAAGTTTTCACCTGCTGTAATCGCTTCCTTTCGCCCCCATCATAGCCCTCTGTTTTTTCTTTGTCAATATCTGGGACACAGCGATATTGGGGATGCCTGTTTTTTCGCGCGTTGCGTCCATTCGGTATGGGTATTGCTAAAAAGCTGGCCGGTCTGGAACATTTGTCCAATTAGCATTCCTGTTTTTCCGTGAATTCAACGGGTGTGCTATATTGCCTGGCCATCACAACGCAGGAAACCGTTTTTTCCCACGCGTTCTTCTTTTACCGGAAATTGAAACCCTTATTTTATCCCTGTTCCATGCCCAGCAATTGTTTGGCGGTATGTTGATCGGTAATCAATACATTTGCATAGCCGGCTGTAAGTGCCGTATGGGCAGGAAGGACTTTCCGTCTGCCGCCCGCAACGAGGATGGACCATTCCTTTTTGCGCAGCTCCGCAAGTTCAATGCTCACCGTCCGCTTGTTAATCGCTGTGTCACATATTTCCCCGTTTCGGTCTATAAACCGTGAGCACACATCCCCGACAGCTTTTTCCATCAGTTTTTCTTTTTCCGCCTCAGTAAAATAACCAAGTTTAAACAGCAAGGCTTCTTCATCTGCAGCACCGACCGTAAAAATGGCTGCCTGGGCTTCCCTGCCTTTCTCGATAATTTTTTGGATGGATTGATCTTGCATGACGATCTCCATGGCTTCCGCCTTTTCAAACAACAGCGGTAACGGAAAATAGACAGGGAGCGTCTGCAGGGCATTGCCAAAAAGCATTAGCGTTTCCCACGCGTACGTGTTTACATGCGAAAAACTTGTCCCGCCTTTTAACTGTACCACTTCTGCCCCTTTTACATGCATTTTCGGAAGTTTTGCCGCGACCTCATAGATGGTCGATCCCCAGCTGATGCCGATGCTCATGCCGTTTCGGATCAATCCGCTTACATATTCGGCCGCCCGAATGCTCACATAATGCAAGATGGTTGCCGGATCTGATGCAGGTGAAAACGCGACACAGGCTTCTTTCAGGTGATATTTTTCAGCCAATTGCTGCTCGAGTTGCTGCAAATCCACGAAAGGGTCCGCAATTTTGATTTGTACATATCCCTTTTCTCTCGCGTATTGTAGCAATCTGGAAACCGTCGGACGAGATATTTTTAAATGTTCAGATATTTGCTGCTGGCTGTAGTTTAGTTGATAATAGAGCTCTGCCACTTCAATGCTTAACTTGCTTTTCTCCATTTCTTTCTTCATCAGGTTCCCCTCCCCGGCCTGATACAAAAATGAGCACTTTGTATAAAATTTTTGTGGAAAATCGTGAAACGCGGCAGCACGGCTTGGAATGCAAACATGCAGCAGCTCTTTCTGCCTTTATTTTAACCGTTCTTCTTTACATTTGGCAATCGGGTTTGTGAAATTATTTTCATGTCTGCGTTTACAAACTTTCGCGAGCATGTTATATTGGCACTAGTATTCAAGATGCATCTTGGTTTGACCTTTTTTCTACTTTTTGTACAATTCAGACATGCTGCATCCGGTCATTTTGTACGGATGACAATTTCAGTAAAGGAGCATCATAAAATGAGCACACATATTGGCGCAAAACAAGGCGAGATTGCTGACACGATTCTGTTGCCGGGAGACCCGCTCAGGGCGAAGTATATTGCGGAAAATTTCCTCGAGAACGCAGTATGTTATAACGAAGTAAGAAATATGTTCGGATTTACGGGAACGTATAAAGGCAAAAAAGTATCGGTCCAAGGCACAGGCATGGGCATTCCTTCGATCTCGATTTATATCACAGAACTGATGAAGGATTATGGAGTGCAAAATTTGATTCGTGTCGGGACATGCGGCGGCATTCAAAAAGATGTTAAAATCCGTGATGTCATTTTGGCCATGGGGGCATCGACCGACTCCCAAATTAACCGGAAAATTTTCGGTGCAATGGATTACGCACCGCTGGCAAATTTTGACTTACTAAAAAGCGCATATGAAAGCGGCGTGGAAAAAGGATTGAATTTGAAAGCCGGCAATGTGTTCAGTGCGGATTTATTCTATGATGACTACGCTGATCACGAAAAATGGGCACAATACGGCATTTTGGCCGTTGAAATGGAAACTGCAGCCCTCTACACGCTGGCAGCCAAATATGGCAGAAAAGCACTGGCAATTTTAACGGTCAGCGACCACCTGTTAACAGGGGAAGCGACAAGTGCTGAAGAACGCCAGACCACATTCAATGACATGATCCGCGTTGCTTTAGATGCTGCTGTAAAGTAAGCAAAAAATGTTGCCGGCCGGTTTATCGGCCGGCTCTTCTTTTTCCCAGAATCCATTGCCCTCCCTGGTTTTTCTTCCCTTTCCTGTAAACTGAAAATTTAATCTTTGAAAATAATTTTATGTTTGCGTTTACAACTGTTCAATTCGGTGTTATATTCACTTTGTGAAACAGAACACAGCCACCCTGCTTTTGTTTGAACTTTTTCCAAAAACATTTGAAGTTTCAGCATAAAAGGAAGTGTACAAACACACATACGCTTCAAGGGACATGCTGAAAGCTTCATAAACGTGTCGTTTATCTTAATGGAAAGAAGGTCTATGCCATGTTCGGATATTTGCTTCTCAACATCGTTGGCATTTTGGTATTTATTGGCGTCGCCTATTTATTATCTAAGGATAGAAAGCATATTCAATGGAAATCCATTTCTTTAATGGTTGTCCTCAATATTTTCCTGGCTTGGTTTTTAATCCGTTTTCCGGTGGGGCGCGCCATGGTACACGGGGCAGCATACGGTTTTAACTGGCTCGTGCAGACGGCTTACGACGGCATCGGGTTTGCCTTTTCAAGCTGGGTGCATGTCAAACAAATGGACTTTTTCGTCAGTGCGTTGCTTCCGATTTTGCTCGTCGTTCCTTTATTTGACATTTTAACTTATTTCAATGTATTGCCTTGGATCATCGGCAAACTCGGATGGATTTTGTCCAAAATTACCGGTCAGCCGAAATTCGAGTCGTTTTTCTCTGTTGAAATGATGTTTTTGGGCAATACGGAAGCGTTGGCGGTTTCCAGCCTGCAAATTAAAAAGAACAGCCCGGAGCGGAATTTAACGCTGGCGATGATGTCGATGAGCTGTATTACCGCAGCCATTGTCGGGGCCTATACACAAATGGTGCCGGGGCAGTTTGTGCTCTCTGCCATTCCGCTCAATATCATCAACGCTATTATTGTTGTCAACATCTTAAACCCTGTAAAGATCGATCGGGATGAAGATAAAGTAGTGGAAGTCAAAAAAGAAGAAAAAGAACCTTTCTTTTCTTTCCTTGGCGACTCCATTCTGGCAGCGGGCAAATTGATTTTGATCATTGCCGCTTCTGTTATCGCATTTGTCGCACTTGCCGCATTGATTGACAAACTTCTGATGCTCATCGCACCTTGGCTGACAATGGAATCGATTTTGGGCATCATCTTGTTCCCATTCAGCTTTTTGCTCGGACTGCCGGCAGACCAGGC
This sequence comes from Weizmannia sp. FSL K6-3076, assembly GCF_038007245.1. Classification (NCBI taxonomy): domain Bacteria; kingdom Bacillati; phylum Bacillota; class Bacilli; order Caryophanales; family Bacillaceae; genus Heyndrickxia; species Weizmannia sp. FSL K6-3076. Next base: position 3,025,361 of record NZ_JBBOWU010000001.1, read on the forward strand.
TTTCCAAATGGCACAATATATGGGGACGAAGCTGGTTACCAATGAGTTTGTTGTAATGGGTGAAATTGCGCCAAAAGTCAACACGTTCGCACCGCATTTCCGTGCCGTCCTTTGCACGTTCCTGATTTCTTTTGCGAACTTCTCTACACTGGGAATGGTGATCGGTGCGTTTAAAGATTTGTCGGACAAAGCAACTGTACACCATATTTCGAAAAATGCAGGCTATTTAGTCCTTTCCGGTATCCTTGTCTCGCTTTTGAGCGCCGGCCTTGTCGGTTTGTTTGTATGGTGATAGGATGATCATGTGTAAAATTTCCCCTGAAACCAGGGGGCTTCGTTCCGGAAGAACAAAATTTAAAAACTCCGTGCACCCTTCCTGTTCGCGGATGGGGTGTACGGCTCTTTAGATGAGGTCTCCTTCTCTATCTGATACCTGGACAGATGGTGAAGAGATGTCGAAGGAGCCGCTCGTTTTCCGACTTGTTGCTGGCTTTTCATCTTTCTGCTGTTTGAAAAAACGGTTTCTGTCTGTTCATGCCGGCTGGAGGTGTAGCAAACATCCCGTTCTAAACAGGCAGGAATCGGCGGTTGCCAATAGAACATACAAATAAAAAGGGAATGAATCAAAATGTCTCATCACCAGTTCTATCATGATCGTACGCTGTCTTCCGGCCGGCCATCCTTATGGCAGGCCTTTTCTGATAAATCTATTATAAAAAGAGAAATCACGGCCGGGATGACCGGTTTTTTCGCCATTTCGTATATCATCATTGTCAATCCGATGATTTTGGCGGATGCCGGGATCCCCGTCAATTTAAGTGTATTTGCCACCATCCTGTCTTCTGTAGCAGGCTGCCTGATGATGGGGTTTTGGGCCAATGCCCCGATCATCCTAACGCCCGGAATGGGAGTCAATGCCTTTTTTACGTATACGATTGTCGTCAATATGGGATTGTCATGGCAACAAGCGCTTGCGATTTCCATGCTGGCCAGTGTGCTGTACATGCTTGTTGCTTTTACAAAACTGAGCACGGTGTTATCGGCTGCCATCCCGGCTGCCTTAAAAACCGGCATTACAGTCGGAATCGGGTTGTTTCTTGTTGAAATCGGGCTGGAAAAGGCGGCGCTGATCCAGCCGGGGAAAGCTTCCTTAATCGAGCTCGGCTCTCTCACCAATCCGAATGTCCTTCTTTTTTTGTTCGGCCTTTTTGTCAACTTGATGCTTTTTATCAAAAAAGTAAACGGCAGATTTTTGATTGGCATTGCAGTGACGGCGATTGCTGGCATCCTGTTTGGCATCCACGGCAGCCAGTCCGCGCATGTGCCCTTATCCGATTTTACGAACTATGGCGCAATTGTTGGAAAAGGGGATTTCTCACACCTGTTTTCTCTCCCGTTTTTGCTCGCAGTCTTTTCCATGTCGATGATCCTCATTTTTGAGTCGATGGGCATGTTGGAGGGCATCCTCCCCGATAAAAGGAACTTTAAAAGGACTTTCGAAGGGAGTGCTACGACAAGCTTGATTTCGGGGATATTGGGCACAAGCCCGACCGTTGCCGCTGCAGAAAGCGCGGCCGGAATCGAAAGCGGCGGCAGAACGGGGATCATGGCGGTAACAGCCGGCATTCTGTTTGCCTTATCGCTTTTCTTTACGCCACTCTTGGGTTATATTCCGCAGGCTGCCATTGCGCCAATTATCGTCATTACCGGCGCCATCATGATGCAGCAGTTAAAAGACCTTCATTTCGATGATTTCAGCAGCTGGTTTCCGGCATTTTTGATCATCGTTCTGATCCCTTTTACATCCAGTATTTCTACCGGCCTTTCTTTTGGCTTTGTAGCTTGGCCCGTTCTGAAAATCCTGGAAGGGAAGGCAAAAACATTACACCCTGTGATGATCTTGTTAGGGGCTTTATTTCTGATCAACTTGATCTGCAGCGCTTTATTATAATAGAAAGAAAAGCGAAAAACCCGTCTGGAAATGAACTTTCCAGACGGGTTTTTTTGAGGGGTTTTGTGCCACCGGCGAATTTCTTTTTGCTTCATTGGCCCTGTGAAAGACGTTTCACGATACAGGCAACAGTCTTTTGTCCTTCATTACCTCGATGAAAGACATTCCGAGCCGCGAGCAAATCTGTTTTGTCCTTCATTGACTCTCTGAAGGACATTTCCGGACTCAACCAAACGCCTTTTGTCCTTCATAGCCTTTACAAAAGACATTTCACACAGTGGCCAACTCCGTTTTGTCCTTCATCCGCGGGGCTACAATTTTTCATATCCCTTAATGCAATGCACCGCCTGTTTCCACCAGATCTTTTTCGGTCGTGGCGGAGACGGAAACTGCAATTTCAAGCGCTTTGACGATCATTTCAAGTGACATGCTCGGGGCACCTGTTTCGGTTGTTTGCTCCGGAATATAAGGCACGTGAATAAAACCGGCGCGGGCTGATATGTTGTTTTTTGCCAGATGGTGCATGACGCCATAAAACAGGTGGTTACAGACAAATGTGCCTGCTGTGTTGGAGACAGCAGCCGGGATTCCCGCCTCCCGCAGCTGCCTCGTGATCGTTTTAATCGGCAGCGTTGACCAATAAGCCGCGGGGCCGTCCGCTGCAATCGGGATGTCAATGGGCTGATGATGCTGATTGTCCGGGATACGGGCATCATCAATATTAATCGCCACACGTTCCGGCGTGATTTGCGTGCGCCCGCCTGCCTGTCCCACACAAATGACAACATCGGGCTTTTCCCGTTCAATGGCCTCAGCAGCGGTCCGGATCGATTCGTGAAATACGGTCGGCACTTGCTGCGTGACGATGCGAATGCCTTCCATATTTTTTCCGTCCAATTGCTTTACCGCTTCCAGGGCAGGGTTTACTTTATCCCCGCCAAAAGGATCAAAACCGGTTAAGAGTACTTTTTTCTCCATTTTCCTCTCCTCCTTCAATAAAGTGCCATGATCTCTCATTTACTCACGAATAGGTATTGATTTACCCCATACCTCTAAATGGATCTCATCTTATTTGACTAACAGATACATCAATACAATGTTAAATGCAAGTGTCAGCAGCGCGGTTGGCACTTGTACACGGATGACATGGTTTTTATCTTTTAAATCCAATAGCGCAGCCGGCACAATATTAAAATTCGCTGCCATCGGGGTCATGAGCGTGCCACAGTAACCGGCGAACATCGAAAGGGCTGCAATCTGGTCCGCATTGGCACCGAACCGCTCGATCAAAAACGGAATCGCAATCCCGGCCGCCATCACCGGAAAAGCAGCGAACGCATTGCCCATGATCATCGTAAAAAGCGCCATCCCAACACAGAAAACGAACACGATCCAGAAAACCGAATTTTCCGGGATCACTTTTGTAATCAGGCCTGACACCACTGTGCCGACCCCTGCTTTTGTAAAAATGGTACCGAGCGTCGCCAGCATTTGCGGAAGGACAACAGCCCAGCCGATTGCTTCCAAAAGACGCCTTGATTCATTAAATGTAGTTTGCGGACGGCTTTTTGTCAGCATCATTGCGGTAAGGATGGCAATGATACACGCCACTCCAAGCGCGACAAGCGTCGGATTGGATGGGTCCAGCAAAAGACGCGAGCCGATTTTCACATTGACAAGCAATTTTGAGCCCAATACGGTTAAAACCGGGATGAGTATTGCCGGCAGAAAAAGCCGGTTTCCCAATCGTTTGCGGCTTTTTTCCCGCTCATCCGCACCTGCCCCATTGTAGCTTCCCTTTTGCAGGCCGCCAAATGCCACAATCGCCACCATGGCAAGCACCATCAGCCCGGTGTAAAAAGGCGGAATCACTTTTCCAAACAAGAGCGTCACGGCGTAAATCAGGTAAAAAAGGCCGGACGGGATGCGCCTGCTGTTTGCTTGATCAAAAAAAGTGTAGACAGAGCAGAAAAAGCAAACGATTCCCATGATGATATAAATCCACTCAGTTGAGATGATCATTTTTTCACATCCTTGCTTCCGGTTTTTCCAAGCTTTCGGTCCAGTTTCCGGTCAAAGAGGCGGAGTCGGATGGAATGGACGATAAATACGAATATGGCTGTCGGCAACCCCCAAAGCGCCATCGAAATCGGATCCGCTTTAATGCCGTTTTGGTCAAAAAATCCTTTCATTAAAAGAATGGCGCCGACCGCAACAAAGATATCTTCTCCGAAAAACAGGCCGATATTGTCGGCAGCTGCCGCTTGGGCACGAATTTCTTCTCTGTCTTCTTCCGGTACATCACCGTATTTTGCTTCTGCCGCCCCTTCAGCCATCGGTGCGATGAGCGGCCGCACTGTTTGCGGATGTCCGCCCAGGCTGTTCAGACCGAGCGCCGCGGCAATTTCGCGGATCAGCAGGTAAAATGTCAGAATTTTACCGGCCGTTGCTGCTTTGATTTTGGAAACGAGGTGTTTCGCCTGTTCCTGTAATCCGCTTCTTTCCAGAAGGCCGATCACCGGTAAGGTAATAATTAAGATGGACATATAGCGGTTTGTTGTAAAAGCTTCCCCGAATTGCGTAATCAGTTGTTTCAGCGGGAGACCCGCGATCAATCCGGTGACAAGACCCGAAACGGTCACAACGACCAGCGGGTTAAATCTGAGTGCAAATCCAATAATAATCAGTGCGACACCGATCAATACCATACCCGTTCACTCCTTTTCTATATACAGATAACCCCCGCCCGTACTTTTTGTTTTTAAATAAAATAAACATCATTTCGCAGCTCTGTCACCTGCTTGTAAAAAATAGTCATCATGCAAATTGGTGCTCGGGCTTGATGTAAAAACTTAAGTTCATTTTATATAAATCTTCAAGGCGGGGGAATTCACGCGTTATATGGGGAATGTAAATTTCAACGATTATTTGTTAAACCAATCAGGCATATGCCGTTGTGCTGCTTGTTTTCTGTTGGTGGGCTTATCCCGGTTGGCCCTGGTTTTACGAGGGAAAGTTGTGCATTTTCAACGCTTAGTTCATCCATCCATTGCCAATTTAACAGAATTTTAGGTGGGGAGGTTGCGAATTTTCACTCCCTGCAGACTCACAAATATATAGGTATAGGCCAGTCGTTATGAGATTAAGCCTAGGTCACGGGGAGACTGCGATTTTACAGCATAAACTGTTGTGCTGCTTCTCCCGTTACAGCGGGGTGGCGGCCGGAATTCCAGTTGGCGCCACCCTGTTTATATCAGCTCAAATGGCTGATTTTTTCGATCTTGATGCCTTCCTGTTCAAGCGACTGCCGGATAAATGCCGCGAAATGAAGCGCCTGTCTGCCGTCGCCGTGGATACAGATTGTATCAGCACGGACACTCACATCTTCACCTTGCACAGAGGTGACCGCGCCTTCTTTGATCATCCGGATCACCTGTTTTGCCGCCGTTTCACGGTCTTCAATCAAGGCATTCGGTTCACGCCGCGGTGTCAAAGCGCCGTCTTGTTGATAAGTCCGGTCGGCAAAAACTTCGCTCGCCGTCTTTAAGCCGGCTTTTTCCCCGGCTTTTACAAGTTCCGAGCCGGCAAGCCCGAATAAAATGAGGTCGGGGCTGACATCATAGACCGCCTTCGCAATGGCTTCGGCGAGTCCCGTATCTTTGGCTGCCATATTGTAAAGTGCGCCGTGCGGTTTTACATGCCGGACGGTGCTTCCTTCTGCTTTTGCAAACGCAGCAAGGGCACCGATCTGGTAGACGGTCATGTCATAAGCCTCTTGCGGGGAAATCTGTATATTCCGGCGCCCGAACCCCATCAGATCCGGAAGCCCGGGGTGCGCGCCGATCCCAACCCCTTTTTCAGCCGCCATCCGGACCGTTTTCCGCATCACAGTAGGATCACCGGCGTGAAAACCGCACGCAATATTTGCGGAAGTGATCAAATCCAGTATTTCTTCATCTTTCCCAATGGTATAGGCACCAAAACTTTCGCCCATATCACAGTTCAGATCAATGCTCGGCATGTGTGCCCCTCCTTTTCGCCTGGTAGGCAATCGTTCCCTTCAACATGCGAATTTGTTTTTCTCTTTCTATATAAAGCAACTGTGCTTCCTGCAACGTTATTTTTTTAAACCGGAGCTCATCCCCCGGCTTCAGCTGGGCTAATAGCGGCAAATCCACAGAAGCAACCTGGGCGATTTTCGGATATCCCCCTGTCGTTTGCCGGTCTGCCAACAGGACAATCGGCTCCCCGCCGGACGGCACCTGGATGGTTCCAAAGCTGACACTTTCAGATAACATCTCCTGCGCCGCTTTTACCGCCAGTTTCGGACCTTCGAGGCGGTACCCCATCCGGTCGGAATTTTGCGAAAGGCGGTATGGTTCATGGAAAAATGTTTCAATACTTTCTGCGGCAAATAAATCGTGATGGCGGCCCGGAATGACCCGGATCGTTGGAAACGGACTGTAATCCGGCAGCATGTTTTTCGATACAGACCATGCCGGCGGGTATTCAAGAGATGCAGCCAGTTGCCTGCAGACTTCCCCGGGAGTCCCGGTTTCGAGCACATCGCCCGCCTGGAGCGCCCTGCCGTTGAAACCGCCTATCCTTGCGCGCAAATAAGTTGACTTGCTTTTCAGCACTTCCGGAACAGATATCCCGCCGGCCACTGCCAAATAGACGCGGCAGCCGGTCCCGCCCTGCCTCAGTCTGAGTTCACTGCCGCTTTTCACTTTCACGGGGCGCCATAGCCCGACCGGTTTCCCGTCCAAAACAGCATGGAACCCGCTGCCGCAAATGGCAATCAGTGTATCGTTCTGAAACTCCAGCACCGGCCCTGTGAGCGTAATTTCCAGTGTTGCTTCATTTTCCGGATTGCCGACAAGCAAGTTTGCGGCTCTGTGGGCAAAAGCATCCATTGCCCCGCTTTGGACAACCCCGTATTTTTGGTAGGGCCGCCCGAGATCCTGCACCGTTGTCAGCATGCCCGGTTTGATGATTTTAATCATGACGGCATCTTCTCCAGTTCCTGGTATTCTTCAAGGCTCACCGGCCGGAAGCGGATTTTGTCGCCCGCTTGCAGGAGGCTTGGCCCATCCCGGTCCGGCCGGAACAGTTTGACAGGGGTCCGGCCGATGATTTGCCAGCCGCCGGGTGTTTCGATCGGATAAATCCCGGTTTGTTTCCCGGCGATTCCGACCGATCTTTCCGGTATTTTGAGCCTCGGCGTTTTTTTCCTTGGCGCTGCGATTTTTTCAGGCATGCCGCCGATATAAGGAAAACCTGGTGCAAATCCGATCATGTATACGGTGTAGTCGCCGGAAGCATGGATGCGGATCACTTCTTCAGGCGTAAGGCCGTTGATGCGGGCAACATTTTCGAGATCCGGCCCGAATTTGCCGCCGTAGCATACCGGGATATCGACTGTGCGCGGTTCCGGGATAAATGTAGGCTGCGCTTTTTCAAGAAGCCGGGTGAAATAGCGGGATACATATCTGTAGGGATATTCGCCAAATTTTGCATAAACTTTGAAAGGGTCATACAGAACGGTGACTGTTGTGTAGGCGGGAATATATTCAATCATCCACGCAGGCGCCGCTTTTTCGATTAATGAAACGATCGCCCGGATTTTCCTGTGGTTTGCAAGGCTGATTTCTTTCCCTGCTTCAATCAGGATTGCGCCGTCGCCTTCCGGAAACAATTGAAAATCCATATAGACGCCTCCATCCTTGTATTCATTTAAAAAGATTATTATCATATAATAACAAATGTTTTCTATTTTGTCACTGAAAAAAACCTGTCCGGCAATGCACACCGTTTCGTTTTGATTTGCCGCAAAGAAATAATAGCAGTTGGCAGCTTTAACGTTTTTTGATCCCATTGCTTGAATCACACGACTGTATCCGTTTTCAATATCGTTTGTTAAAAATGCATCTTGAATCCAATACGGGAAGTTTGCAGATTGAATAGACGTGCTGATCGGGTTTTGTCCTACGAGAATGCTATTTTAAGATAATTTGGGAAAATCTTTCTATTTTTAACAATTCACTTTGTAAACTTTTATATTTTTAAATATACACCGGAATAAAAAGATAAGGCAACAATTGTGTATGTTTCGTTTCCCGCCATGTTGAAGCAGCGGGCTGCATGCCTTGTTCTGAACATGCACTGTTGTTCGGATGGCGCTGCGTTAAAAATGCACGAGGACTGCTATCCTGCGTTCTCTGCTGCATAGGCGTCTGGGCTGAAAAATTGCGCCGGTAGATTTTCAGACTTTTATGCGTGCTGCATTCTTTGCAGCATGGTGGTGCGCGGGGCACCCTATAGCGTGCATCATGTCAGGTGTAAGATGCGGTGGGACGTGAACGGCCCCCTTTATTTCTGGTATAGAAACACATTGAATATTTTTGCTAAAACGTTCTATAATGAAGTTACCTGCTTTTTACGTTAGAAACGAGGGGGTACTTCCTTTGGATAAACCGAAATTGTGGACGAAAGACTTTATTATGATTTCTTCCACAAATTTTTTTACGCACGTTGTATTTTATTTGTTAATGACCAGTATTGCCATGTACGTCATAACCGCCTACCATGCAAGTCAGGGAATGGCAGGGCTTGCGGCAGGAATATTCGTGCTCGCTTCACTCATTGCACGGTTATTTGCCGGGAAATATCTCGACAAAATCGGCCGTAAGCAGATGCTGGTCGGCGGATTGGTTGTTTTTCTGGCTGTGATGTTGCTTCATTTTAAAGCTGATAGTCTCCTATATTTGATGGTCTTGCGTTTTATCCAGGGAGCGATGCACGGCGTGATTACGACAGCCGCCGGCGCCATTGTCGCGGATATCATCCCGAATGAACGGCGCGGGGAAGGCACCGGCTATTATGCGACAAGCATGAATTTGGCGATGGCTATCGGGCCGTTTTTAGGGATTCTGATTACCCGATTTGCCGATTTTCATATGATCGTGCTCGTGTCAAGCATCATTGCGTTCATCGATCTGATTTCTGGCATTTTGTTATCCGTTCCAAAACCGGCTGCTGGCCATGCAAAAGTTACGGAAATGGCTCGTTTTAAAGTAATAGATTACTTCGAACCGGCTGCCTTGCCGATTTCAGGTGCGGTTTTTGCCGTTACGCTTGCCTATTCCAGTGTGCTATCTTTCTTATCTTTGTATGCAAAGGACATTGGGCTAACCGGCGCCGCCACTTATTTTTTCCTTGTATATGCGGCAGCGCTTGTCATCACAAGACCTTTTACAGGCAGATGGTTTGATGAACGCGGGGCAAATGTGGTCGTTTACCCGCTGTTAATTTTGTTAATTGCCGGTTTCGTCCTGCTCAGCCAGGCGCATAGCGGATGGATGCTGCTTACAGCCGGAGCTTTGATCGGGATTGGTTACGGCACCGTACAGTCCAGCTTCCAGGCAATTGCCATTCAGCTTTCACCACCAAACCGGAAAGCACTGGCAACTTCGACATTTTTCATTTTTCTTGACCTGGCAAGCGGATCCGGCCCTTATCTTTTAGGAACAGTTGCCGGTTTGATGGATTTCCGGATGCTGTATCTTGCGGTTTCGGGCTGGGTTGTCCTGTGTATTGCCGTTTATTATGCCGTCCATGGGAGAAGAGCAGCAGCCGGCAAAAACAAAACAGCAGCAGAAAGCAAATTTTAACAGGAGGGGTCACACATGACAGAACATCATTTTCATTTAAAAGCAGACTGGCCGGGGCTTCGCAATGATACAGGGAACATTGCATGCGGAAACCTGGTAACGAAAATTTCCATTCCTCCGGAGATGGGTGGCCCGGGTGCCGGCACAAATCCGGACGAAATGTTGCTCGGGGCTGCCGCAACATGTTATATCATTACGCTGGCGGCGATGATGGAACGCAGCAGCCTGGAGAAAGACAGTTTGACAATGGCATCAGAAGGGATCGTCGATGTGACCGACGGCGTATTTACGTATAAAAAGATCATCCACCGACCAGAAATTGTGCTGAAACCGGACGCATCCGAAAGCGATGTCCGGCTCGCGCGGAAGCTCGCAGAAAAAGCCGAAAAATCATGCATGATCAGCCGGGCCATTCAGGGAAATGTGGAAATGGAGCTTGAAGTTACGGTAAAAACAGCCGGCTAACTGGAGCGGCGGGAGGCTTTGCTTTATTCCCGCTTCCGATTTGCCTTTTTAAAATGTATTACAGAACCCTTCGTGTGAAGAAAGACATTGTTTTTTGCCGGGTATCTTCACGTAGACGTGCTCTATGTGAAGATACCCGGCAATTTTTCTTGCTTTCTTAACAGGGACGCCTTCTATGTTAAGAAAGAGCTGTGATTTTTCTCGCTTCCTTAACGTAGACGCCTTCTAGGTTAAGATAGAGCCGCAATTTCCTTCGCTTCCTTTACATAGACGCACTCTATGTTAAGAAAGAACCCCGATTTGCTTTGCTTCCTTTACATAGACGGCTTCTATGTTAAGATATAGCTGCGATTTTTCTCGCTTCCTTAACGTAGACGCCTTCTAGGTTAAGATAGAACCACAGTTTTTCTCGCTTCCTTAACGTAGACGCACTCTACGTTAAGAAAGACCTGCAATTTTTCTCGCTTCCTTCACATAGACGCGCTCTATGCGGAGATAGGCCCCCAGTTTCCCACCGGTTTCTTAACGTAAAGGCCGGCTGTTTCGTCTGGGGTAGCGGGAGGACGGAAGCGGGAACGGTGAAAATGTCTCTTTGGGCTTCCAAAAGGATTTCATTAACAGGCCGGCATTCCCATGTAAAAAAGCAGCTGCCTTGTGCAGCTGCTTTTTTACAACACTTTGTCCAAAAAATCCTGTGCCCGGGTTGTTTTCGGGCGCGAAAAGAATTCATCCGGTGTGCTGTCTTCCAAAATTTTGCCGCCGTCAAGAAACAGGACGCGGTCAGCCACTTCGCGGGCAAAGCCCATTTCGTGTGTGACGATAACCATTGTCATGCCGGTTTGGGCAAGATCTTTCATGACGTTCAGCACTTCTTTGACCATCTCCGGATCAAGCGCGGATGTCGGTTCGTCAAACAGCATCAGTTTCGGTTCCATTGCCAGCGCGCGCGCAATCGCGACACGCTGCTTCTGCCCGCCGGAAAGGCTGTCCGGATATGCCTCTTCTTTTTCGGTCAGGCCGACTTTTCTCAACAATTCCCGGGCTTTTTCTTCGGCGGTTTGGCGGTTCATCTTTTTTACTTTCATCGGCGCGTAAGTCAAATTGTCCAGGACCCTTTTATGCGGAAAAAGATGAAAGTGCTGGAACACCATGCCGATTTCTGAACGGACTTTCATCACATTCGTTTTCTTATCGGTGATTTCTTCCCCGTCAATCCAAATCCGCCCTTTTGTCGGCTCCTCCAGGAAATTCAGGCAGCGTAAAAAGGTCGATTTTCCGGATCCGGACGGGCCGATGACAACGACGACTTCCCCTTTTCCGACCTCTGTTGAAATGTCTTTTAAAACTTCATTATGCCCGAACTGCTTATGGAGATGTTCGACTTTAATCACTGTATTTCATCTTCCTTTCTACTTGTTTGCCAAGCATGGTGAGGATAAAGACAAGCACCCAGTAAATCGCAGCGACAAACAGCAGCGGTTCAAAATTGTGATACGTTTGCGCGCCGACAACCTGGGCACGGCGCATCAAATCGAGATAACCGATGGTCGATACAAGGGCGGACTCTTTTGTCAGAGAAACAAATTCATTCATCAACGCCGGCAAAATATTTTTCATCGCCTGCGGTAAAATCAAGTCTTTCATCATTAAATAATACGGTACGCCGAGCGCCTGAGCAGCTTCGGTCTGGCCTTTGTCCACCGCCTGGATCCCGGCCCGAATGATCTCCGATACATATGCCGCAGAGTTTAAGCCGAATGCGAGAATAGCGGACGGAAACGGCTGGATATCGTAACCGGTCAGCTGTGGAATGGCAAAATAAATGAGCATCAGCTGCACAATGAGCGGCGTGCCCCGGAAAATTGATGTATAAATATCGCCTATCCATTTCAATGTTTTAATATGAGAAATTTTAAAAAGGGCAAAAATCGTGCCGAGCACAAACCCGAAAAGGATCGCAAAAAATACAAATTTTAAAGTTACCCATATTCCTTTTAAAATAAAAGGAATATAAGGCACAATTTGGCTGAAATCCAAATTCATGCCTTACACCTCACTTTGTTTGTTTTGAAAAAACAGCGCCCTGCTCAGCAAGGCGCCTGCATGCATTACTGTTTGTCAAGTTTCCATTTCTTTCTCAGCTCGTCCAGTTTCCCGTTCTTTTCCGCTTTTGCCAGCACTTTGTTGACTTTCGCCGTCAATTTGCTGCCTTTTGGCAAAGCAACAGCCATACCTGGTGAGCTCGAGGTCGGGTCGTCAAAGCCAACCAGGTTTTGCTTCTTGATATAGCCTTCTGCGACTGATTTATCAAGATAGGCTACTTGAATCCGTTTTGAAAGCAATTCTTCAATTAAGTTTGTGGAGTTGTCCAGCTTTTTGACCGTAAAATTGTACTTTCCTTTCAGCTTGTCCGCGCCCTCTTCCTGAATGGTGCCGAGCTGGACGCCGACGGTTTTGCCTTTCAAGTCATCCAGTGTCTTGACGGGGGAACCTTTTAGCGTAACAAACATTTCCCCTGAATGATGGTACGGGGTGGAGAAGTCAACGTTTTTGGCACGTTCTTTCGTTGCGGACATCCCGGAAAGGACCATGTCAACACGGTGCGATTGCAGCGCCCCGATCAGTCCGTCAAATTTCATATCTTTAATTTCAAGTTTGTATCCCAGTTCTTTTGCAATATACTTGGCGAGATCCGCGTCAAATCCGACCACATTTCCTGCTGTGTCTCTTGTTTCAAACGGGGCAAAGTCGGCTGAAGTGCCCATGACGAGCGTTTTTTCTTTTTTCGTATTACTTTTGCTGCTGTTTGTTTGGCCGCAAGCTGCCGCAATCACCATTGAAAATACAATTGCGATGCCTAACACGATCTTTTTCACAATGTTTCCCCCTATGAATATATCAGTCTTGGTAAGTATCTTTATTCAACAAAATGTATTTTAACACGTTGTGCAATGTTTGAAAAGATCCCTATTTTAAAAAATAAATGTCATTTTTTAGCTGTTTACCGGTATTTTTTTAACGTTTTCCGCAAACTCGCTTTTTACTTTTTCCAAAAGTTCCTGGTTTGTGAGAAGGTCAAACCCGGTCATAGCCAAAGCCAGCGCGCCGCTCGATAAGATCTGATGTGCATTGTCCGTAACCGTCATATCGGCAAATGCTTTTGTATGCGCGACAAGCCCCGGGGCATCTAGGCCGATATACGGGTGGATCGCCGGCACGACATGGCTGACATTGCCCATATCAATGGATCCGTATGAGGTTTTTGGCGGATTGACTTTTTTCACTTTTGTTTGTAAAAGGTTTTCCGTGAACCTTTTCGACAATGTCTCGTTTGTGATCATATTGTCATAGCTTAGTTCGTAATTGGAGATTTGCACGGTGGCACCGGTCATCATTGCAGCTCCCTGTGCGATTCTTTTCACCTTTTCAACCACTTCGTTTAAAACCGCACGGGCCTTGGCGCGGACATAAAACTGGGCCACCGCCTTATCAGGGACAATGTTTGCGGCAATGCCACCTTCTTTGATAATGCCGTGGATACGGACATCGGAGGTGACATGCTGGCGGAGTGCATTCACGCCGTTAAACAGCTGGATCACTGCGTCGAGTGCGTTAATGCCGTCTTCCGGGTTCGATGCCGCATGGGCTGATTTCCCACGAAAGTCAAACTGGATCGCATCCATGGCAAGCGACTCACCGCTTTCATACGACTCATCGGCCGGGTGGACAATCATCGCGGCATCGATCCCATCGAAAATACCCTGTTCCGCCATCGCAACTTTCGCACCGTTCGTTTCTTCTGCAGGTGTCCCGAGCACCACCACGCGGCCGCCGGTTTCGTCAACCATTTTGCTTAAAAGCACACCCGCACCCGCGCTCATCGTTCCGATCATATTGTGGCCGCAGCCGTGGCCGACACCCGGAAGCGCATCATATTCGCATAAAAAGGCAACTGCCGGCCCTGTTTTTCCGCTGTCATAAACTGCTTTAAAAGCGGTCGGCCTGCCGACAATTCCTTTTTCCACTGAAAAGCCGTGTGACGCAAGGAAGTCCGTGAGTAATTTCATAGACTGGTATTCCTGGTCGCCAAGTTCGGGATGATGATATAAGTAGTCGCTCATTTCCCAGAGCTTGGACTCGATTTGACTCAAATGGTGTCTAAGCTGTTCCTTCATTGGATGGCCCCCTTGTATTGTTCGTGTGCGCCAAAGTTAATATTTATAAATAATATGTTATAAATATACATCACCTTTCCCATTCGGGCAACCCTTTTTTATAAAAAATACAAAAAGACCCCATCTTGCTTTCAGATGGAGCCTTCTTCGTCATATAAACTACTGCTATTCATGAAATGTTCCAGCCATACGGTTTGCAAATGTCCCGGTGCTCACCGGCACGGGCACAGCAACCATGCCGGCCGTCGCGGGGGCCGTAGATTTGCTGGATGTCCCGTGGCTTTTTTGCAATATGCGGGCTTCCTTATGCCATCATTTTGCAAATATCATTTGAAAATGCAACCGGGTCTTCAATCTCGAGCCCTTCAATCAGCCGCGCCTGGTTATACAACAGGTTTGTATAAAGCTTGCATTTGTCCTTGTCATGGGCGAACGCCTCTTTTAATGCGTTAAATACATCATGATGGATGTTAATTTCGAGCACTTTATCGGCTTTCACATTTTGCCCGTTCGGCATGGCGCTCAGCACCTTTTCCATTTCAATTGACACTTCGCCGTCCGTGGTGAAGCAGACCGGATGCGATTTTAAGCGGTGCGAGGCACGGACATTTTTCACTTTTCCGTCCAGTGTCTCTTTCATAAATGCAAAGAGCTCTTTGTTTTCTTTTTCCTCGGCATCGGTTTCTTTTTTGTCTTCCGTTTCAAAACCGAGGTCGCCGCTTGATACGGACCTGAATTCTTTTTCCTTATAATTCATGAGCATCTTGATCGCAAATTCATCGATGTCTTCCGTAAAATAAAGGATTTCGTATCCTTTATCAAGCACAAGTTCCGTCTGCGGCAATTTTTCAATCCGGTCAATCGACTCACCGGTTGCGTAATAAATGTATTTTTGGTCTTCCGGCATGCGGCTTACGTATTCATCAAGCGTAACAAGCTTTTTCTCTTTTGAAGAATAAAACATCAGGAGATCCTGCAAATCTTCTTTGTGCGCGCCAAATTCATTGTATACCCCGAATTTCAACTGACGCCCGAATGATTTGAAAAATGCTTCGTACTGCTCACGGTTTTCTTTTAAAAGGTTAGCTAGTTCACGCTTGATTTTGTTTTTGATATTTTTCGCAATCAGTTTTAGCTGACGGTCGTGCTGGAGCATTTCCCGCGAAATGTTCAGAGACAGGTCTTCGGAGTCGACCATCCCTTTGACAAAACTGAAATAATCCGGTAAAAGATCCGGGCATTTTTCCATAATCAGAACGCCATTCGCATACAGTTCCAGCCCTTTTTCATATTCCGGCGTATAATAATCGAACGGAATTTTTTCCGGAATGTAAAGAATTGCATTGTAACGCACGGTGCCGTCAACTTTGATGTGAATATGCTTGACCGGTTTGTCAAAGCCGTAATGCTTTTCCATATAAAATTGCTCATAATCTTCATCTGTCAGCTCACTCTTGTTTTTGCGCCAGATCGGGACCATGCTGTTGAGCGTTTGTTCTTCTTTGACCTCTTCGTATTCATCATCGCTGCCCTCTTTCAGGCGCCTTTCCGTTACATCCATTTTAATCGGGTAGCGGATAAAATCGGAATATTTTTTCACAATGGCCCGCAGCCGGTACTCTTCCAAATACTGATCGTAGTCTTCATCCTCTGTGTTTTCTTTCAGCTTCAATATAATATCCGTACCGTTGCCGTTTTTTTCGCACGGCTCAATCGTATAGCCTTCCGCACCTTTCGACTGCCATTTATAAGCCTGATCGCTCCCCGCAGCCTTGGAAATGACGGTAATTTCATCTGCCACCATGAACGCCGAGTAGAAGCCGACGCCGAACTGGCCGATAAGATCATACCCGTCTTTCATTTCATTGTCATGTTTAAAAGCGAGCGAACCGCTTTGCGCGATCGTGCCGAGGTTTTCTTCCAGTTCCGTCTCCGTCATGCCGATCCCGGTATCAGAAACAGTCAGCGTCCGGTTTTCTTTATCCGGGGTAATTTTAATGTAGTAGCTGTCTTTATCAAATGTTAAATTTTCATCTGTCAAAGCTTTGTAATAAATTTTATCAATCGCGTCGCTGGCGTTGGATATCAGCTCACGCAAGAAAATTTCTTTTTGCGTGTAAATCGAGTGGATCATCATGTCGAGAAGCCGTTTGGATTCTGCTTTAAATTCCTTTACCGCCACTTCGATCTCTCCTTTATATGTATAGATGATGGCAATGTCCCTTTAGCACTCCTAACACCAGAGTGCTAACATCTTATTTTTTAGCACAGCACCGCTTGTTTGTCAATGAAACAGTGGCAGAAATCAGTTCTGAAGAGTAAATTCATCAATTTTTAGATGTTTTATGATAAAATGACTTATCCACATTTAGAAAATTTTTCCATCTATTTTTTCTGCTTTCAAAGTCAAAAAGAGCCGAATTTGCAAATTTCTTTTTTAAAATTGTGGATAACTTCAAAAAAACCTTTTTTTACATCACATCCTTTGCTATAATATAACCATTAAGTAAACCTTACTTGTATTGGCTTACTTAAATGGGTGAAATCCTCGTCTGTTAAAATGCGTGTCCGAAACGATTCCAACAGATTTGAGGATTTTTCTTTTGCCGTTTTTTTGAGTGCTTTTAAGATTGACGAACCTTTTTCAAACAGCTGTCTAATAATATCTGTTATTTGAACTAATAAATAATGATTTTTCATGGCTGTGTAGTTTTGGCTATTGGCATGTTCTATATTGTAACGATTATTTTTTTGTTCGTTAAATCCTTGATTTTCAATCTTCCAGCGGCTTCTTCCTGCAGCGATGAGTCGTTCCACGTTCTTTTTCGTGATTTTAATATCCGTTA
Organism: Weizmannia sp. FSL K6-3076; assembly: GCF_038007245.1. Lineage (NCBI taxonomy): Bacteria > Bacillati > Bacillota > Bacilli > Caryophanales > Bacillaceae > Heyndrickxia > Weizmannia sp. FSL K6-3076. The sequence goes on from NZ_JBBOWU010000001.1 coordinate 3,042,471, forward strand.
TAAATACATACTCTTTCGATTTCCCATCCTCTGTTTTCATTGTGGCCTCCATCAGATTGACCGTTCTGTCTTTGTAGGCAATATCATTCACCCAAACTAATGAATTCTGATCCTTACTTTGTTCCAGCTCTTTTATTGCCCTAAACTCCGTCGAGATACTTTTAATTCTCCCTTCCTTAAATCTGCATATATATTTCCATTTGTGCGCCCTGCACAGATTAAATACCGTTTCACATGCATAGAGACTATCTCCCAAGATACAAATCGGTAGTCTTTTAAATATTTTTTTTATTTTCTTTGCCAGCCTGTCGAAGGCTTTTAATTCACAATCTTGCTTAGAAACATTTTCTGATTCATTTTCGATAAATTCGGAGGCAATACTGAAGACCATATCCCCCACGACAAGCTTGGCTTCAAGTACATGGTGCATATAAAGTACGTTCGTTTCTCCTGTTTCTTTATTTGTATATGCCCGTCTCAGGCAGTGTTTACAATGTTTCTCATGAAAGGTGTGTAATCCAGTTCCATCAATGATGACACCCCAGTACTTTCCTTCAATTCGATAAGACTCGAGAGACCTTTTTTTCAATAATTCTTTAATCATATACGTTCTAATTTTTTCTAATTCATTTACATCTAAGCCAGATAAAAAGTCGTTAATTGTATCATAATGTGGAAGTTCTTCAAGAGAATCTAAGCCTAACACCTTCCCTACATTTTTAATACATTCTTCTTTATTAAAACGCTCACTCATGTTTCTCATGGATTTTAGGCCGGTCATATTTTTCAACATCATCGTAAATAAAAGGACCTCTGGACCATAAGTGATATAGCTTTGATGTCGGTGGTCTGCTACCTTTTTTAGGTTATTCATCAGGTCTTTGAAAAAATGCTTCTGAATTTTAAGGAACTCGAAAAAATAATTTGCTTCTTTTTCACGATTTCTTTTTTCTTTTCTAGTAACCAAAATAAAAACCCCCTCAAAACAGCCAAGTTTAATTAGGGCTTGCTGAACGAATCAAATTTTAGCTTGTATTCGACTTGTCACTAAGCCATACCAAAATATTCGTCCAGCAAGCTCTAATTATTTAAATTATTACATATTTAGCCGCATTTTTGGGGGGGGAATAGTTAAATTATCACGAAAAATTTTTACTCCTCAGAGCTGGGCAGAAATTGTCCTTTCCAACTGCCAGGGGTTGTTCTATAATTAATTACTGACATCTAAATACGGGCTTGGGCGATGGAAACAGGTGAAATTCCTGTACGGTCCCGCCACTGTGATGAAAAAAATTTTCCTAAGTCAGATCTTTCTCCCAAGCTGTCGGTTTATTTGAAGCCTACGAGGTATAGGCGAAAAATTTTTGCCCTTGTATACCTCTTTTATACAAGGGGTTTTTTATGAAAGGAGAGCGGTAATGGTGGGAAAAAGTGCAAGAAGACTCTTTCTGGGAATTGTTTTTGTTTTGGCATTTGCAGTTCCAATCCACAGTTTTGCAGCTGGTTCGGTAACAGAAAGCATTCAGGATACAGCCGGTTATTTCCAAAAAAGTCCGGATTTCTTTAAGAAATCTGAACTGGATTCCGATTTGGTCGTGGCGGCTTTGGCAAAGAAAGGTCTGCTACAGAAAGAGGAAATAACAGATTACACAAAAACGATTTCTCATAAACTCCAATCATCGAATGTAAGCCGCGGAGATTTAGATAAAGCGATTATTGCCATTAAAGCAATGGGCGGTGACCCGGCTCAATTTAATGGCAGGAACCTGGTGAAAGAAGTGTACACTTCGCCGGCAGATAAACCAACAGCAACGGTTTATGCTTTTGATTTAATCGCTTTAAGTACAGATGACTACACAATTCCAAGTAACGCAGAAAATGCACCCGCAAAAATCGCGGCTAAGTTAGTCAATCTCGAAGTGAAAATAAATGATGGCGCAGCAACGGTTGGAGGAGGTTGGAGCTGGGACACTTCCGGGCAGACCCCTCCGGATGTAGACTCAACCGGCATGGTACTCACCGCCTTGGGCATGTATCAAAAATATTACCATGACCCTTCTGTAAAAAAAGCCATTCGTGATGGAAAAAAGTTTCTCATGAAAGCCCAAAAATCAAACGGGGGCTATGATTATAATTCGGGCATTTCTACAAGTCTTGATGGAGTCAATTCTTCATCCACTGCCCAAGCCATTATCGGTTTATCATCCATCGGTATCGATCCGACATCAAACAAATTTACTAAAAACCATGTCAACCCTGTTTCTTTTCTATTAAACAACTTTAAAATCGACAATGGGTTTAAATGGTTGCCTAGTGATAAAGTAATAAATGATTTTGCAACAGAGGAAGTTTTTGAGGCCCTTGTCGCCTATGACCTTTTTCTCAAAGGAGATACCCTGTATAACTTCCGGAATGTAAGCAGCTCCAATTCCGGCAATACGGGCGCAACTGATTCGGGTGCCGGGGACAAGGATTCGGGCAGTAGCAATACCGGGAGTAAAGGTAGCGACAATTCTCCAAATAATAATGGGGCTGGCAAAACCACCAGCCAAAGCCCGGCTGCTGCCGCTGCAAAAGTGGTTGAAAAGCATACGAAAGAAGTCGTCACCAAAACGAATACGATTACGAAAGATCATACGATTACCAATAACAACACCATCACAAAAACCAACACGGTGGAAAAGCCGGCCGCAGCCAAAAATCAAACGCCGGCAAAAGCAGAAAAAGTTTCAAATGCAAAAAAAGAGGACAAACCTGCAGCTGCAACTGCCCAGGCAGCCCCTGCAGAAGATGTGCAGCAAGAGCCGAAAAAAGTCGTTATTACCAAAACAACGGGTATTTCTCCTGTGCACGGCTGGGTCGGTTCCCTATCTGCGGGTGCAGGCGTCATCCTGCTAATCATCCGTAAAAAATTTCTGGGGGTATGAGCAGGAATGAAATATAAAAGCATGATCATTGATAGTATTGCCGTTTTATTGATTGCATTCGGCGCCTGGTTTTTGATCGACGGTTTCCATTTTGAATCGAAAACCGTTAAAACCTATTCAGAAACAACACAAGTTGCAAACACTGCAGCAAAGGAAAAGAGTACGGCAGCAAAAGAAAATACATCCGGAAAGAAAACGGACGCCGCCAGCAACAAAACGGATGAAAAAAGCAATACGGGCGGATCCGGAAGCAACGTGAAAGATTCAGCCGCTCGTTCCAAAAATACTGAGGCTAAAGCTTCGACAGACAGCAAAACGGATGAAACACCTGCCACAAATACAAAAATGGCGGTCACATCCAGTACATCAACAAAAACGACAGCCGGGGCTTCTTCGTCCGGTTCCGATGACAGCCGTGCTTCCGACAACACGGGAGCCTCATCTAAAGCAAAGGCCGAAACGGTTTCTTTAACGGTAAAGGGCTATAAAGGGCCAGTTTTCGGCGGCAAATACAGTTATAAAAGCGGAGACACAGCATTTTCCGTTTTAAAAACAGCTGCCGCTTCTGAAGGTGTAAGCGTCGATTATTCCGGATCCGGTGCAACGGCCTATGTAAAAGGCATTGACGGCCAGTATGAAGGGGATCAAGGCGGCATGAGCGGCTGGAAATATAAAGTAAACGGAAAAGAGCCAAACGTTTCCGCAGGGACGTATAAATTAAAAGCCGGCGATCAGGTTGTCTGGTTCTATTCTAAATAGGAGTGCATAATATGGGGAATCAGCCGCTTGAAAAAAAGAAGTCAGCGAAGAACGCTTCACGGCTGACAAGGAGAATGGCGCTTCTTGCCATGCTAGCCGCACTGAGCGTGGCCGGACGGATTTTGATGGCGTCGATCCCGAATGTCCAGCCATGCACGGTGATCATCATTTGCAGTTCGTTTGTTTTCGGCATCCGCTTCGGTTTGGCGCTTGCGTTTTTAATCGTTTTCGGTTCCGACATGTTTCTTGGCATGGGGTTGTTTGCGATCATGCAATTTCTTGCGTGGGGGAGTATCGCGGTGCTTTCCGGCCTGCTCGGCAAGAAAGAGTTATACAAAAAAATCCCGCATCTCGTGTTATGTCTGTATGCAGCTTTTACCGGCTTCCTATTCGGCTTTATGGTTTCATTAAATTATTTGTTTATCGGCGGGCCGTTTGCATTTTGGACATACTACCTCGGCGGGCTGTTGTTTGACAGCTACCATGCCGCGGGAAACTTCTTCTTTTATTTGATCTTAGGGCCGATTTTAATCAAACTGATTACAAAAGAAAAAGCACGAATAGATCGTATTTAGCCCAAGGCTGCCTGTTTCATGCAGGCAGCCTTGTTTGGTTGTTGTGATGGGGATGGCTAAAGTTGGCAACAAAATGACGGCAAGAAAATGTAAAGAAATATAGTGAATCACTTGAAGATTAGTAATGCTTTTAAGATTATACGCTTTCATTTATATATTGCCTTAATTGTCTTATACTGCGAGTCTTTTAAGCTTCCATTGAATTGCACAATAAACATTAGCACCTCCTGAGTATCCATCAAAGGAGGTGCTGTCCTGTATACTTATCAAAATTATACGTACTGATTACTCAGTTCTTCAGTCTGTAATTGATATTCCCGCACAAAAGCCTTGGCCATCTTGGTAACTCCCGCAAAATCATTGTTTTCCGCAGGCTTCAACAAGCTTCCGCCAACGCCAATCATTCTGCATCCTGCCTTTATCCAATCCCCCATATTATCCAGGTTTATGCCGCCCGAGGGCATAATTTCCAGTTGTGGCAAAGGTGCTTTAACATTTTTCACAAAAGCCGGGCCAACAATGTTACTTGGAAACAATTTAATTATTTCCGCACCTGCCTGCATTGCTTCTTTCATTTCATTAACAGTCATACACCCAGGGATATAAGGAATTTGATAAAGATTACATAGCAAGGCAGTTCCCTTATCGAAAGTTGGCGAAACGATAAATTCTGCTCCAGAAAGATGTGCGATTTGGGCAGTGGTGGAATCAAGAACAGTGCCAGCCCCTATCAATATATCACGTCGATCTTTATATTTCTCTGTGATTTTTCTTATTGCGATATCCGCGTTAGGGACCGTAAATGTTAATTCAATATTTTTGATCCCGCCTTCAATCAAAGCATCTGTAATTGCGATCGCACGCTCAACAGTATTAGTCCGTAAAACAGCAATAATCCCATTTTTTTCTAAAGCGCTTAATATATTCCCTTTTTTCAAAACGCTCACACCCTTTATTTCTATTAAGAGAACCCAGAATTACTCTTAATTTATTTTTTACAGTACAGACTTATTTCCAGCTCCTCCTCACTGGAACTTGTTCCAATCAGCCTTACCAAAGGGAAGAATATCCATTTCTTAAGAGAAAGTTAAGCTGTCTGATCAACTATATTCCATTGCCTTAAAAGTCTTCATTCTCTTCATCAAGAGGATCTTTTTCTGATGGCCATACCACCATACTCTGCTGGCCTTCATTTAAAATAGAATTCACTGCCTCATGAATAGGAGTGCCCATCATTCTCTGATTGATCGCTTCAATTAACACCGGTAAATTAACACCGGTAATAACAAATATTTTTTCTTGCTTTTCAACAGGGAGTGAATGAACGGCTAAGGTAGCCTGATTATAAGGGCTTGCGCCAAAAAGGTCTGTAAAAATAATCACTCCATTATTTTGATCAACTTTATTAATTGCTTCAAGTACTTGTTTATTTAAATCTTGAACATTGTCTCCTTGAAACAAATTCAAGGTTACAATATTGTCTGTACCACCTATTATAAGTTCGGCAGCGTCCACTAAACCATCACTCAATTTCCCATGGGTAGCGACAATTATCCCAATCATTTAAGTTTCCTCCTTGCGACTCGCTCTAAAAAGGCAAACGCATTATTCATATTACTTTCATTCAATTTCTTTTTCTTAATATCATTTCGTGATAATACGAATTGGTTATCCTTTTTATCTCCACTAATGATATAAACCAGGCGTTCATTCTTTAAAACTAGTGAATCGTCTTGCCCTCCCTGCTTTATTACACTGTATTGCTCGGATTTTGGATTTACTAGATAGAGTGGTTTTTCAGAACCAACGCTATCTAGCATGAAAATTTTCGCATTACTGTCATGCATTAATTTTTCCAATCCTGCATTGTTTGTACAACCAGCATCCACAAAAGCAAACGCCAGCCGTTCTGAACGGAAAGAGGCGATACAATTCAAAAGTAATAATATGGAAGAAGTGTTTTGTATTAAATTATTTTTCCTAGGCCAACCCCGTGTTATTTTATTCAAGAAATAAAAATATAGGATGTAAAACAGAATACATAATACGAACCAAATTCTTCCCAACTCTTTTGCTTGAAATATAGGAATGGCTACAAACAAAGTAAATAGCAGTCCAACAATAAGATATAAAATGGAAGAAAATAAAATCGTTTTTGTTATACTTTTCTTACTGTTTTCTACATCGAAAAAATGATATGGACTGAACCGAACTGCTGGCGTATCATAATAAGTACAGAAAATGGTATCCGCTTTTTTTACATTGCCCACATAAAGATTCCTGTATTCGTTTTTATCTTTCTCATTTAATTTAAATGTAACAAGTTTAATATCCTTACGAAATGGAAGGATATCAGCAGATAGGCTTTTCAAGAAACGATCTTTCTGTTTTATTGTATAACGCTTATTAAAAATCAAACGATAGCGAACATACCAATCCTGTAAGAGCTCTTGTCGGTTCATCCATATCATTCCTTACTAACAAATTTTATAGTTTAAATTTACTTAATACCTCTTTCAAGCTGGTACGGGATGCTGAGGGCGTTGCTTGAAAATAGATATTTTCAACACCATATTTTTCGTTTAATTCTTTTAATTTCAGTGCATTTTCTTTATTTAAATAAACAGATTTGGTGACTAGCAAGTCTTTCTCAGGATCCTTTTGAGCAATGCCGCCGATATTTAATTCTTTCATCGGAACCCCATGTTTTACTAACTCATACATTACATCAATGGTTTTTGCAATTAGTATACAACTGTATTCCTTAAAACGATATTCATCCCAATAATACTTACATTTATCCAGAGTCATTACAATTGTTTTTTGTCCTGTACGACTGCCCGCACTCTTATAGAGGTCTTTCATAAACTTATCTTTTGCTACAACATCATCCACCACGAATATGGAGTTAACACCGTTGCGTTTCGATAAAGTCATCATTACTTGTCCATGGATTAACCGTTCATCTACACGAGCCAGATTTACAACGCCCATTCATCCTATCCCCTTTGCAATAATTTTTATTATAAAATTCTAACAGCTGCAAGAACACCCAATATGACGGTTAGCCAGATTAATGCCTGGGTAACTTTCAACCCCTTCTTCGTATAGTACCAATATACTCCTAATACTACTGCCAGAGGCAACATTCCAGGCAGAATAGAGTTTAATGTTTCTTGTATATTAAACTCGCGCCCGGATAACTCAAACTTCAGAGACGATGAAACTTTTACATAGTTTCCGGCCAGAATACCCATCATGAACAAACCTAAGATTGAAAGCAAGTCAATGATATTTTGAATCCCTGAACTTTGCATCAATGTAGTCGCATTACGACCTCTCGTAAACCCTTGGCGTGCGAAAAACAAACCAATCAATACTTGGTAGGTAGCAAAGCAAATAAACGGGAAAAGTGCACCAAAGGCGCTACCGTGTTGAGCCCAAGGAATGGCAATTGCAATAAAAATATATTGAATCGTACCTGAGTCAATGGAATCACCAATACCTGCTAAAGCTCCCATTAACCCAGCCTTCGTATTGTACATTAAATCGTCGGTCATTTTTATTTCTTCACGGTTATACTCTTCTCGTGCACGCTCTTGTTCCATTGAAGACATTAAACCGGTAATGATACCTCCGCCCCAGGTTAACTGAGTGTTAAAGAACAACAGCTGCCTCTTATATGCTGCACGTAAAGCTTCATCATCTTTATATAATTTACGCAGTATTGGCATCATAGCCCATAATAATGAAGCTGCGAGATAACGGTCAAAAGAGTGCGGGATTTCATTCGCAAAATGCCATCTTAAATAGGATTTTGATACATCTTTATTTGTAATTTGTTCAGGTTCCAGATTTGAACCTGATTGTTTCGGTAAATTATTCCCTGTATCCTGCATTTTAAATTCTCCTTTCTTTTAGCCTGTTAGAAGTCATCATCGTCGTCATCAAAACCACTTGTATCATTTGCATTTGTTGAAGCCGTTCTATTATTCGAGCCACTTTTAACAAGCACAAACATCGCGGCAATTAATGCACCCAGGATTGCATATGTTACCATTGTGATTTTTAAACTTGCAAAAATAACACTCATGAAAAAGGCTAACAAGAAGAAGACAATGTACTCCCGACGCCCGATGACATAGATAGTTGTTGCAATACCAATTGCAGCTAAACCGCCTCCAATGACTTCAAGGATATGAAATACTACAGTTCCTTCCAGTGTTTTAATAACATCGGCGATAACAGGGGCACCAAAATATAATGCGATAAAGACCAACGGAACGAACAGGATAAAGGACGCGATGGTAGGATAAAGAACAATACTGCGAGTAATTGCACCATCATCCAATTTTTCTACAGCCCTATCAGTTATTTTGCCTAAAAAAGTATTGATAAAAAAGCGGAATTGGTATAAATATGCACCTAACAATCCTACGGGAACTGCTACCGCGATGGCTGCTTCCGGTTTTAGATTACCTAATAGCGCTACCGGGACAGCGATGGCTGCTGCAATTGAGGGCTCTGAAGGCATTGTCCCTCCAGGAGAAAATACCCCCATATAAATTAACTGAATGGCTGCTGTGATGATCATTGCTTCTGCTACATGCCCCATTACTAGCCCTACTACTAAACCTGTCATTAATGGGGAAAAACGTAATGTTAATGTTGCTCCTCCTAAAAACGCGCGTGACATTACGGCTGCTACCCAAAGCGCTATGATCAAACTTTGCCAAAATGTTAATGTTTCCACGCTTTGCAACCTCCTTATTTATTAATATAATTTTCCAATTTTATTAGCGCTTCCGTTAAAACGTTTTCATTTATTTCAATTGGAAGTAAGTGCACTTTTTGTTTGCTATTAACAAATTGAATAATATCTTTCAATAAACTTTCAGACATAGGGTATACTCCCATTTCCGTTAAAGACTTCGGTAAATTCAATTTCTCATAAAACGGGATCAATTCATCAATGACTTTCCATTTTCCTTCCAATGCCAATTGGTAAAATATCCCGTATGCTACTTTTTCTCCATGTAAATATTTGTGCACTTCCGGTATATAGGCAGAGATCGCATCATGGATCGCGTGTGCTGCAGTATTGCGTGCATATTTATCACCCAATCCCCCAACCAAACCAGAAATGGCTATAATAATTTCTGAAACATGAGTGAATTCATCGGAGATTGTTTTATTTTTCATATCTTCAATTGCCTTCATTGACTCATTTAAAATAGTATCCTTGCACATCCTTGCTGTATAACGTGCCAGCTGTGGAAATGGTTCTCTACTAAATTTGTCTTGTTCCAAAATTAAATCAGATTCATACCATTTAGCCATAGTGTCTGCAATACCAGCAATAAAATATTTTACTGGCGAATCAATGACAAGTGCCGGATCCATAATGAGAAATGCAGCTTGGCGTTTAACATGCTCCGTTTTTCCTTCTGCTAAACCATTATCTTTATACATAACAGAAAGTGGCGTCCATGCCGCACAGTTGCTGGCTAGCGTGGGAACGAGGCCAAATGGTGTGCCTGTTAAATGACTGGTGTATAAAACCAGATCACTTAACTTTCCTCCCCCCACTCCTATTACAAAATCAATTTCATTTTCCCGGATGATTTCTGCAATCCGGTGGCATTCATTATAACTGCATTCACCATGATATTGTTCATAAATTATTTTATTATCTAAACTCATTACCTTTTTCATAAAGGGTTTTGCTTTTTCCCAAGATACCGTCCCATGGACAATCATAATGTTTTTAGCTTGATATTCTTGGAGTATCTCAGGTATAATGTCTATTGAACCCTTGCTATATCGATAGAATTGAGGACCAACTTTCACATTTAAATCTTGGATCATTTTTAACCCCCCCTATTTTAAATAGCAACTAACTGGTTGTACAGAACGGTTCGGAAGGATTCCTTTTGCTATCATTTCACAGTCCTTAACGCACTTATCCCCCATACCTCTCAAACATTCCATTGTATACGCAGAAGTATGCGGAGTCATGATAACGTTATCAAAAGTTAAATAAGGATGATCCGATCTGCCAGGTTCATCTTCTAGTACGTCTGTTGCAAAACCAGCCACTTTCCCGTCTTGCAATGCTTTTACCATAGCTTCTTCTTTAATTAACGCCCCCCTGGCAGTATTCGATATATAAACATGATCTTTCATCCTGGCAAATTCCTGTTCGGATAACATATGATAATTATCCTTGTTGAGACTTGCACATATACTAATGATTTCAGCTCTTTCCAACAGTTCATTCAGCTCAACTTTTTTAACACCAAATACCGCCAAGTCTTCCTTGGTCTTATAAGGGTCATATCCCAATACTTCACATCGGAATCCATAATATAATATTTCGGCAACACGGCTGCCTATATTTCCTACTCCAATGACCCCTGCTGTTTTACCACTGATCTCATGGCCAATAAAATTTGCCCGTTCTTCCCATTTGTCTTTTATAACTTTTTGATGCGCTTTATTTGTTTGCCGCATCACATTTAATAAGTTAGTAACATTATTTTCAGCAACTGCATCACGTTCCGTTAAAGGCGGTACAATGGAAACAACTGTATTATGTTCTCTTGCGGCCTCAAGGTCGATATTATTAAAGCCGATCCCATGGCGTGTAATTAACTTCAACTCATCTTTGTACTCAAAAAATTCCTTTGTAAAAAAGGGCGTTATACTTGCAATGATCATGTTGAAGCCTTTTAACTCTTTCGCCAGTGTTTTCCCATCAATTTCACTGTCCAAATTAAATCTTTCAACCTCCCCTAACTGATGCAATCTTTCCATATGATCCGGAAAAATTTTACCAAAACTGCTTGAATTTACGATAGCAATTTTATTCTTTATATCCATAATGACTACTCCTTAGTGTTCAACTATTTCATGTCCACCAAACTGATGCCGAATCGTTGATACAACTTTGGCAGAGAAACTATCTTCAATTTTTGAAGCATTCCGTACGAACAAGGAACTTGCAATAACCGGTGTAGGAATATCCAAATCAAGCGCCTCTTCTACAGTCCATTTACCTTCTCCGCTTGCGTCAATAATCCCGCGTAAGTGATCCAGTTTTGGATCCTCTTTAAAACTTTTTTCTGCCAATTCCATCAGCCAGGAGCGAATTACAGAACCGTGATTCCAGACTGACGCAACCTTTTCAAAATTGTAATCATATTGGCTTGCATTCAAAACATCGAATCCTTCTCCAATGGCTTGTAACATGCCATACTCAATCCCATTATGAATCATTTTTAAATAATGGCCACTTCCTGGTTTACCTGTATAGATATAACCCTTTTCACATGCCAATTTAGAAAAAATTTCTTCAACTTGATCAAAAGTTTCTTTTTTCCCGCCAACCATCAAGCATGCGCCGTTTCGGGCTCCTTCTATTCCCCCGGACGTTCCGCAATCGAGGAACTCGATTCCTTTTTCTTGTGCCAATTCAAAGTTTTTGACACTGTCTTTGTAATAGGAATTCCCGGCATCTATGATAATGTCACCAGGGTTTAGTTTATTTAATAGCGTCTTTACTAATGTGTTAGTCACCTTGCCGGCAGGGGTGCTTAACATGACAACTTTCTTCTTTTCTAAAACATTTAATAATGCATCAAGTGAATCTTGAACAGGCAAGTTTTCCTCGAAAGCTATTTTTCTAACACTTTCCGAAGCATCATATCCTACAACATTCACCCCTTTTTCCTGCAAATTTAGCAGCATATTCCATCCCATTTTACCTAACCCTACAATACCTACTTTCATCGGACCAACCTCCATTAATCAATTTACTCAGCGGAAACAAAATCAACCTCCCAAAAAATACGTGGCTTGTGTTGGAAAAATCCATGTCAAAATGAACGATTAACCTAACAAAGCAGTTTTGAATAATCCATTCCAAGATTTTTTGGCTTTTTTATCACTTCCCTGAGAAATTCCAAGGTATACCAACGATCAAGTTCATAATAGCAAATATTTTTTTACTTGTAAAGGATTACAGGAAAAAATATTTTTTACAAAACTGTGAGTGTGATATCATGGCTTTGAGGGCTGAAACCTACAATGATTAAATTGAATTTCTTCCTCTCCCGCTTCTCCAAGATTTTAGAGGACAAAATAAGAAATTTCTCTCCATAAGTCTTGTATAATGGAAATTGATTAGATGAAGAAAAAGAGATTGAAGTGACACTTGCTTCTGACCATCTACCACAATGCATTCATTTGGAAAAAATTTTCCAGGAATTGAGAATAGATACGACAAAAACAGCCCATTGGCGTGTTTCTTTATTTTAAAGTGCCACACCACTTGCAAGGATTTTATTTTGGTACACCGGGAGAGATTAACCTATAGGGCACCCTTGTGAAACGATTAGTGAAGACACTGCTTTCATCTGTCCTTATTTCCGGCTCATTATCTCCAAATAAATTGAGCCATTGCTAAAGCATTTTCCATGGGTTTCACAGGCATTTGAAGATCATGAGCACACACTAAAATATTTGGCAGTAAGCTAGAAGAATAAACGTAATCAGTAGCTGTTGAAAAGGCTAAAAAAGTCACAGACCGATAAATGATTTTCATTCAAGCACATAAGGGCATATGGAATGATAGCTGTTTATAAAGGGCTATTATGAAATAGATTCAATTATGATATTATACTTTCAAGAGGTGAAATATTATGGCCTATGATTATTTGAGAAATTTACTTCGCCCTCGTTTAAAGGGTTTTACTGACACCGAAAAAATTATTGCAGAATATTTCATACAACTTGGTAATAAAGTTGTAAACAAAACCCTTTCCAATATCGCTGAGGATACTGGGGTCTCGGAATCTACAATTTTTAAATTTGTAAAAAAAATTGGTTTTGAAGGTTTTCAAGATTTTAAAATTACTGTTGCCTCAAACTTTCGCACGGACGAAGAACGCAGCCGAGAGATCGTTGTTTTTCCTGATGTTTGTAAATCTGATTCTACGCATGTTATTGCACAAAAAATTATAAATTCAAATAAAGGGCTATTAGAAAATTTACTCCAATCTTTGAAAGAGGAGCAGCTAAATAAAGCATTGAACTTAATTTATCAGGCAAAGTGCATTTACTTTTTTGGCCAGGGGGCTTCATCCGTCATTGCCCTTGATGCTTACCATAAATTCCTGCGAACCAAATATCATTGTAACTATGTTGCTGATTTGCATATGCAACTAAGTTATGCAACAAAGTTAGGTCCCAATGATTGTGTCTTTCTATTTTCACATTCAGGAGAGACACTTGATACCATAGAGATAGCAAAAATTTCGAGGGAAAACCAAGCGAAAATTATTACACTAACAGGAAATTATGATTCGGAATTAGTCAAACTCTCGGATACTGCCTTTGTTGTTTATTCTGAGGAATCTGCTTTTCGATCGGAAACACTAACTGCACGTATTCTCTATTTAACTATTATTGATATTTTGTATGTATCTGTCATGTATCATGATGAAGAGGAAAATAAGAAGTCGCTTGAAAACATAAGGAAAGCGCTATATTTCACAAAAAAGAGTGGTGTACAAGAATGACAATTAAAGCGATCGTTTGTGATATGGATGGGACACTGTTAACATCCGAAAATAACATATCATCGAAAACATTCCATAAGTTGATCGAACTGCAAAAGAAAGGGGTTAAGCTCATATTGGCCAGTGGCCGTAGCTATATCAGACTTCTTCCGGATGCCTTAAAACTTGGTATGGATAAATACAATGGAATTTTGATAGATGTGAATGGTACTTCCATCTTTCACCTTAAAACCCGTAAACGAACTCGAATAAGCGTTTTAGACACTGCAAACATTAAAGAAATTAACGATTTCTTTTCTTTATTTAACGTTGAATTGCAGTACAGTCAAGATGATACCATCTATACTTATTTGCCTGAATCCATTTATAATATCAAACGTAACATTCGAGCGGAAATGCGGCTTCCTGAAGATTACCCATGGACAGGTGGCATGTACAGTTGGTTATGTGATACCCGTGATGGATATCCAAATCAAATTTTGATCCGGGACCTGAAAGACTCGCCAGATTTTTGTAATAAAATTTCTATTGTACAGGACCCTCTTTATATGGGGTTTGTCCGTCAAACATTAATGAACAATCGTTTTTATCAGAAATATGAATTTGTTTTTTCAGATGAACGAAAAATGGAAGTTACCAACAAGGGAATTTCAAAAGGAAAAGCATTAGATATCATTATGGAGAAATACGGGATTCGTGATGATGAAATAGTTGTATTTGGCGACAGTGAAAATGATATTTCCATGTTTAACAGAAAAAAATATTCCATCGCTATGGCAAATGCACTTCCTAATGCAAAACAGTTTGCCAATTACCATACCGACAGCCATAACCAAGAAGGAATTTTCAATATGCTGGTCCGTTTAGAAAAAGAAGGGCTATTTGAAGAAAACGGTTTTGGGTATTCACCTGATAGTGAATAGCTGAAGAGTTGGACCTCAACTATAATTGGTCAGAGATGGCCAAAAACAAAGGGATTTAGGAAAAATACGTACAAAAGGGGCCATGCGATGTGCCCCTTGCTATTTTTGAAAAATCATTTTGATTGCTTTTTTTACAATTCAATGGCGTATTAGTTTTTTCTCCATTCATCTTGCTAAATATGAAATCCATTCTCCTGAAAAACAAGCTCTTCAGATTTTAAAAAACCATTATTGATTCAGCTTCCGATACCTGACCCGGACTGGGGAGGCGCTATCAGGGAGCTTCCCAATGGGGAAAAGGTGCCTGTCATCAATACAGCGCAGCCCCGTTTATATCAATACTTTATTTGCTGGCATGAAATTTACCATTTAACGGAAGACAATTTGCCCGTTGTTTCACATGAAATTTCTACTGAATTTGATTTAACAGAACGCAAGGCGGACTATTTTGCGAGTCAAATGCTGATCAGTAAAGATTTGTATCCTTATTTTTATCCATTTAAAAGAAGAAAAATTTATTCATCGTGCGGCGATATGCATGGACTTATTCAAAGCCCCTTATAAAGCAATCCTTATCCAGCTGTATGAATCCGCAATAACGTATCAAAACACGACACTCCAGGAAGAAATCAAGGCAAATTTTGATCTTACTTTTAGCGTTACAGACTGGATCCGCTTATTTAAGGAGCTGTCTTTAAATGAAAATTTGGTCAAGCCGTCTTACACCGTAGACTTTGGGCTCCTTAAGTACCTGGCAGAAGAAAAAGAAAAGGAAAGACCGGATGACCGTGTGTATGAGGAGACAGGACAATACATTTTGGAGCTGGAGAAAAAATTTCTTGCCGTGAAGGGGAAACTCGAGCGTGGGAAACTATCATGATTTGTATGTGCAGCATTAAAGAGGAAAAAAGGCAACCATCTCCTTATTACGGGTAACAAACTGAATTTAATGAGAATCTGGAGAAGAGAAAAGGACATTCCCCGTATCGCTGTGCCACTCATGATACAGGGAATGTCCTACATTAATGATCATATAAGGATTAGTCTCATCGCTTCGCAATCAATGCCATATTTCGGAAATAGGGAGAAACGACAGGCACCGCTTCTTCCGTGTCCCCTTTATGCCCCGGCAGTTTCCGTCACGTTCTGATTAATATAGCAAAATATTGCAGCTCTGTTGCCGGCTGTAAAAAATACTCAACGTGTTAATGGGTGCTCGGATTTGATGTAAAAACTTAAGTTCACCTTATATAGCTTCAATGATGCCGGGTCGTCCATATTGTCTTTGAAAATCCCAGCATGCTGACGACGTTGAACGGTTCCTGCCATCGCTGTCTCTCTTATTCGCACCGTAAAAATGTCCATCATAATCATGCAAGCCGGTACACGACAAATTTTTCGTATGGATTATGCTCATATAAAAATGTTAGCGGGACTTCGAGCCTTTTTTCAAATGGCGTATGGTCTTCAAGGAAGTAAATATAGTCCTGTGACGGATAATATAAAATAATGTCTGTTTCCCGGTGTGCTTCTTCCACCGAGCGTAAAATATTTTGCACAACCTTCATAAAGATTTGTACGGAAAACGGATTAAAAAAGTAAAAACGGTTGTCTTCCGGCAGTATCTTATAATTTTCGGCAAGACAGCATTTAAAACGAATACGGGCAGGCTGGACCGGGAATTTTCTCTCATAGCGTTTCTTGTTTTCGAGGGCTTCCCGGTACAACCATTCATTCATTTCAATACCGGTCACAGTTGCACGAAACAAATGATGGATATAAAAATTGAGCCGCCCTTTGCCACAACCGAAGTCTACCACATGGTCGCTTTTGTCCAGTTCATAATGATCGAACAGTTCGCAAAGCGCATGATAAGGCGTCGGCTCATAACGATTGTAATGTAGTGATGCATTAAATCCTTTCTGCTCACCGGTTGTTTTAATATGCAAAATTCCGTCAAAGTAGGAATCGTTCATTGTTTCGCTCCTGTTTTTTCTTGATAAAAACCAGCCTGCCGTTTATAAAGGGGCAATTGCCTGTTTCAGCCCGTACGGTGACAAATCCAGATCGGTTTTCCGGCCGAGTGCAAGCCTTGCAAGCTCTGCGCCGAGAAAAGGGCCGGCCGTTAAACCGGATGCCCCGAGGCCGTTTGCGCAAAGAAGCCCTTCGTAACCGGGCCAGGCACCGATCACCGGCAAAAATCCCGGCGTGAACGGCCGGAATCCGACTTTCACATCCATAAGGGACGCTTCAGCCAAGCCCGGTGCAACCGGCAGCACCTTACTTAAAACTTCGTGGAGCCCGCCGGCTGTTGTGCGCAAATCAAAAGCTTCCGTGTTTTCATGGGTGGCGCCGGCAATGATACGGCCGCCATCGAATGCCAGCAAATACTGATCATTCGGCGGCATGACGACCGGCCAGCTGCTTGTGTCCATACCTTGCAGTTTTAAATGGAGAATCTGCGCTTTTTGGTGGCTGACTTGAAATGCCGCACCGAGCGGTTGGAACAAATCTTTTGCCCATGCACCCGCTGCCACAATCGTTTTGTCCGCATGCAGCGTATGGCTGCCGGCTTCAACCCCGATGACTTTTCTACCTTCCACAAGCAGCCTGGCACTGCCTTGAATGACTTTGGCCCCGCGTTTGCAAGCAGCATTTAACAGGCAATTGCGCAATGCCTTCCCGTTTACGCGCGCGGCACCGCCTGCATAGACCGCACTGAACCGTTCGTCCAGAATCGGGAACATGTCATGCGTTTCGGCCGCAGACAGGCGTTTCACTTCCCCGATTTCAGGCGCATCTTCCCTTCGCTTTAACGCGCGTTCCTGCATTTTATCGAGCTTTTCTTCATCTGTATGTATGCTGAGGGCGCCGGTCCGTTTATAACCGGTTTCCGTTTCCCCGTCTTTTTCCAATTGGGCAATTAAATCAGGGTAGTATTTTGCACCTGCTTTTGCGAGCCGGTACCAGTTTTTGTTGCGTCGCTGCGACAGCCATGGGCAAATGATTCCGGCAGCCGCCTCTGTTGCCTGCCCTGGGTCAGCCCTGTCAACCAGTGTAACAGCTGCGCCCGCTTTTGCAAGATGATATGCAGCAGAAGCACCGAGCACTCCGCCGCCAATTACAACATAAGATGGCATCAGTCACGCCTGCTTTCTGTAAAATAAGATTTGCTTTGTATATGAAGTAAAATCCTCAAGATGTTTCTCTATGATTTGCTTTAAAATATCCAAATCAATAGCCTGGTCATCGTGAACAGCGATATTCCGAAACCCAACCATTGCCTTTAATTTTGCGGCCGTTTCTTCATTGATTACTCCGTTCGCTTTCAGCAGATCAAAAGCCTCTCTGCTCGTCTGTGGAAGCCCGAGCTGTTCTTTTGCAGTAATATGCAGGCCAAGTCAATCGATGCTTCACAGGCACGCAGAATATTGAGAATGATGGAGTCCTGTTTCGTAAAATCCTCCAAACTTGCAGGAGAGCCGCTGTACACTTCCCGGACACGTTTCAGACAGCGCTCAATAATACTTATCTTATTGAAGACCGCTTCATCTTCCATACATAGCCCCGCTTTCTGCAATGTTTTTTAAGATTTCGGCACGTTCCTCATTTAGCTTTGCATACAAACATATATGCCAGCATGCGTTTTACATTCAGTGCATTTTCATTTTTTATATCCATACCGATGCCGGTTGCAAAAATCTGCGCCTGAAATACAGTAGACGCATGGTTCAGGTCAATAAGATCCACGTCCTTATTTAATCTATCTGCAAGTTCCTGAGCATACAAAAAACATTCATAGGGTGTCAGCATACCGCCTTCTTTGTAAAAAGCGATGTCAACATCCGGGCATATCCTTTTGCATACGAACCGAACAAAATGATAAAATCCGGATCTATTTTCTCTTTTAAAAAAGCAATGATTTCCCTCCGCAAGTTTGGCGCCCCCCTGTACACGATACTCATCCCTATTATACGAACAAACCGGCAAAAAAGCGAAAAATCCCCGTTCAAACGGGGATTTCCATTTCCGCCAATGTCATAAGGTTTTGTCCACGCTTATTTCAACGACATATCCAGAACCATCCTGCCCTGTATTCTGCCTTCTTCCATTTCTTTAAACACTTCTCCCACTTCTTCCAGTCTGCGCGTGTGCACAACCGGGACGACTTTTCCTTCCGCCCCGAACATAAAGGCTTCCTCAAGGTCTTTTCTCGTGCCGACCAAAGAGCCGACGACTTCTATTCCGTCAAGAACCGTCTTCACAATTTCAAGATCCATTGTTTCCGGAGGGAGCCCGACAGCAACGACTTTTGAAACCGGCCGTACAGAGTGGACAGCCTGGTTAAAAGCCTGTTTTGAAACAGCCGTTACCACTGCAGCATGCGCGCCGCCAACTTCTTTTTGGATCCATTCAGCCGGATCGCCTTTCGTTTTGGAATTAAAGGTGAGATCAGCACCGACTTCTTTTGCCAGTGAAAGTTTGTCGTCATTGATATCGATCGCAATGACTTTCGCATTAAATACATGTTTGGCGTACTGGACAGCAAGGTTACCAAGACCGCCGGCTCCATAAATGGCAATCCATTCGCCCGGCTTCACATCTGCGACTTTAATGGCTTTATAAGTGGTGACACCTGCGCAAGTAATGCTCGTCGCCTGCCTTGGATCCAGCCCTTCAGGCACTTTTACGGCGTAATCCGCTTTGACAATGCACTGCTCTGCCATGGCTCCGTCGACACTGAAGCCTGCATTTTTCACATCACGGCAAAATGTTTCATTTCCCGTTAAACAGTACTCACAATGCCCGCAGCCTTCAAAAAACCAGGCAACGCTTACACGATCGCCCACTTTAAGAGAAGTGACACCATCCGCGACTTCCCTGACAATGCCGACTCCTTCATGGCCGAGAATGCGTCCCGGCACATCGCCAAAGTCGCCCTTTGCCACATGCAGATCCGTATGGCAGACACCGCAGTATTCGATATCCACCAAAGCTTCCCCATATTCAAGTGGACGCAACTGCACATCTTTGACCTCTACCAGTTTTTGCTTATCAGAACTGACGACTGCTGCTCTCATGCGCATCCCTCCAAAACATATTCGTTGGATATTTCGCAATCTTGGTTTTATTATAATGGCCTCTCTCCGGGCAATCAAGATTTTTTTGAAAAATTTTCCGGTTTTTCCACCCGGTATATGTCTGGCTTACCTTCTTTGAAACAGGGTATAAATATAGAAACCTTTCTGCCATACTGCGATGAGAAAATAGGTGAGTACGTATGAATATGGACAAGCTGAGTCAAGTGACACCTGGTGTTTACAAGATTGAAGAAAATTATGTTGGCGAAGCCATGAAGAACCTTCGGGAAAACCAATTGATCATTCAAGGCGATATTTTTTGGCACAGCCATGAAACAAAAAAAGTGAAACTGTTGAAGCGTGCCAGTTATTTAGTCGGATACAACCCGTTCATGAAAATGGATTACGACTATTTAATAGAATTAAAAAGTTTGCTGGAAATTTTGCTTGAAGACAAAGATCCTGACCTCGTCCACTGCATAATTAAAAATGCCAGATGGATTACAAAAGATTATATATACACGATCACGGATAACAAAATCAATATTGAAGTGAACCTGGCTTAGGTTTCAAGGCAGGACCTTTGTGAAGGTTTTTACAAAGCAGGGGGCCGGGAACTTCTGCACCCCACGTCGAATGACAGATCATGAAAGGGAACGCAGGCAAGACAGGTCGTAATTTAAACATACTTGAATGAACAGACAGGCTTGGTGGTTTAACTCCGGGCCTGTTTTCATTATATAAAGTGAAGTAAGCTTCGGACTTTTAAAACACTGAAACAAAAAATTTATCATTTTTTTGTTTGCTTGCCGCTATACCCTTTGACCAAATGTTCAGCTTTGAACTTACTTTAGACAAAACCTACAGGCCTGGCGGTTTAACCCCAGGCCTGCTTTTCATTATTATAAAGTGAAATAAGCTTTGCGCTTTTAAAACACTGAAGCAAAAAACTTTTCATTTTTTCCATGCTTGTCGTTGTACCCTTTGACTACGTGCTCAGCTTTGAACTTACTTTAGCCACATCCCACTGGCTTGGCAGTTTAACCCCAGGCCTGTTTTTAGGATATAAAGTGAATCAGATTTTGGATTTTTAAACCACCGAAACAAAAAATCATCATTTTTTTATGCTTGCCGTGTACCCTTTGACCAAACACTCAGATTTGAACTTACTTTAGCCAAAACCCACAAGCTTGGCAGTTTAACCCCAGGACTATCTTCATGATATAAAGTGAAATAAGCTTCGAACTTTTAAAACACTGAAACAAAAAATTTATCATTTTTTGCATCTTTGCCGTTGTACCCTTTGACCAAATGTTCAGCTTTGAACTTACTTTAGCCAAAACCAACAGGCCTGGCGGTTTAACCCTGGCCTGTTTTTAGAATATAAAGTGAAACAGGTTTCGGTTTTTTAAACCAACAAAACAAAAAAATTTATCATTTTGTTACGCCTCTTTTTAAGGTCTTGCAGATACAATAGGCCTTATTTTTTTAGTGTGGGAACGATGTCATCCTGCATAAGCTTTCCTGATTGTGATTTTGGCATCTTCCAGTATAGATCCAACTGTATGCAGTTTTTCTCAGGGAAGGTAAGATGTTGTCCGAATAAAAGGTTCATGGATATAGCCGCTCGGATCTGGTTCAAAGGCGGTTCGATCTTTAAAAATCCTGATAAAAAAAGGAAAAACGGTTTTGGTTCACCTAATAATTCTCAAGTTCTTCATCCAAGTCTTTTTTTAGTCTTTCTGTATCTACTACGACTGAATCAACGTTATTCCAAAATATGGATGGCTTAATACCGTCTGATTTCATCCCAGGTAACCATTCGTTCATAAATTCATAAAGGTCAATTTTTTTTGCATGGTACTCTTTCCATTCTTCTACTGCACATTTTTGTGCAATTTTTTTTGGGCCAAAAATTTACAAGCGGACATCCGTTATCATCCTTAGACATCGCCCAGCCATGGTGGTATAGTCCCCAAATTTCTTCATAATCAACACTCTTTTTAATAAAATATTCATATCTTTT
The DNA here is from genome assembly GCF_038007245.1 of Weizmannia sp. FSL K6-3076. NCBI lineage: Bacteria > Bacillati > Bacillota > Bacilli > Caryophanales > Bacillaceae > Heyndrickxia > Weizmannia sp. FSL K6-3076. The sequence goes on from NZ_JBBOWU010000001.1 coordinate 3,064,343, forward strand.
AAACACTTGGAGTGTAAAAACTGCTTCAACTTCTTTTGAATTCATAGATTCCACTCCTTGTTAATTTTCATATATCTGATCCAAAGTTATTCCTTTCTGGTTCTTTCTATTGTTTCAATCGTTTCGATATTAATATCAGTCTTCATTTCGAAAGCCGTATTAGCTAAGAATTTATAGGAGAGCTCAAGGTTTTCCCTGTTAGCTCAACAATGTATGTACAACCTGCTACTTGATGACGTTGTGAGTTGCTGCGATGCATGTTGAACGAATCTTAACCGAGTATAAAGCATTATAGGAATGGGGGGAAGCTATAGAACCGGGTGGGAAGGCATAAAATAATGAGGAACTCGATTGTTGGAATAGTCTTCTAGGTAATCACCGGATTACAAGGTTCGATGTGGAGATTGGTTCAAGCTCCACTTTGGATATGGAAGAAGACTGGAGAGACTTTGGTTGCACATGCTTCATAGAAACTGTTATTCTATATTATGAATAATTTAAATTATTGTAAAGGAGATCTTTTTTATGTCTAAAGTTGCAATTGTAACAGGATCAGCTGGTGGGTTAGGAAAAGGCATTGCAGAAAGATTATGCTCAGATGGTTTTAGTGTTGTTGTTCATGATATTAACGAACAACTATTAAATGAAACCGTCAACGAATTTAAAAATAAAGGTTATGATGTTATTGGCGTCAAAGGTGACGTGTCTAAACGAAATGACCAATTTAATCTTGTTAAAAAAGGTGTTGAGAAGTTTGGCCATTTAGATGTATTTGTAAATAATGCTGGAATTGATGCAGTATCCCCATTCTTAGAAATTACAGAGGAACAGCTGAATAAGCTCTTTAGTATTAATGTAAATGGCGTTGTTTTTGGAACACAAGCAGCAGCCGAACAATTTATAAGCCAGAAATCAAAAGGGAAAATTATCAACGCATGCAGTATAGCTGGACATGAATCCTACGAAATGTTGGGTACATACTCAGCTACGAAACACGCAGTTAAATCCTTTACTCATTCCGCTGCCAAAGAATTAGCCAAATATCAAATTACAGTGAATGCATACTGCCCTGGTGTCGCTAAGACGAAAATGTGGGATCGAATTGATGAAGAAATGGTCAAATATAGTGATGATTTAAAACCTGGTGAAGCATTTGAAAAGTTTTCTTCTGAAATAGCATTAGGAAGATATCAAACCCCGGAAGATGTAGCAAACTTAGTTTCATTCTTAGCATCAGATGACGCTGATTATATAACAGGACAAGCAATTTTAACAGATGGTGGACTTGTATATAGATAATAAAGGTAAGCTATTACTTCTTTTTTATATTAAAGTCATAGGGGAAGCCGCGGTATTACAAGATGGCTTCCCCTATGAGTGACAATAATGCCGTCAACGTTCGGACAAATGATCCCATCAGTTTCTCGCCATTTTAAAGTGTCAGTGACAATATGAGATTTTTCCTACCTTTGCTTGTGTTGTTAACTTATTTTTTAATGTTGCACCTCAAAAGGGTACCCGTTATACAGTAACAGGTCCCCTTTTCTTCTCAGCTAATTTCGGTGATGCAAGGATACCAGCGTTTGGTAAGCTTTCAAATGGTAACCTGTGAATGGGGTATGAGGAAATGTAAATGGGTGAATGATTGATCCAACTTACCTGAAGACTAATCTTTCTCTCTCATTATCATGATGCAGCGATTACATATACGACGCATGAGGGATTGGGCGGGTTTTCTATTCAATCCGTGTCGCATAGAACGTGATCGACTGGTTTGGATTTGGTGGAGGGAGGAAAACGAAACTAAAGGGGATGGATAAATGATACATATTCTATTTGGTGCAGCAGCTTCGGGCAGCTTGAAACATACATTAAGGAAAATGGGACTTGATAAGAAGGATACGGTCATCTCTTTTTGGGATATATTTTCCGTTGGCCCCATTTATAAGTTAAATGAAGAAATCGGAGTTAAATCCAGATTGAAGTGGATGGAAAAGTGCATGAGTGATGAATTTGATGAAATTCCGGATTATCTCAAAGAATTTAAAAGATCACTCGATCAGATCAACTCAGTAGCTGATGAGGAGCATGTAACAATTTGGACCTCTGATAATGCGCACGAACAAGTAGGATTGCGATTCGCTGTGTATCTATTAAAAGATAAAAATATGGATATAACCGTTATAAACACGACAAAGGAGTATGAAAAACGATTCCCGGTAAAAAATGTAAAATATACATTGCTTCATTCAGGCGAAATGATCCCTGAAAAGTTCCAACACATATATGAACATGGCGCTGGAAATCTGTTGACGGACCATGATAGAACAGGTTTGAAAAAAGAATGGCTTAGTCTTGCAGAAACCCGGGAGACTTTAAGGATCTGGCAGAACGGAAAAATATTTAGCGTTTCTGAAGACTATTTCGATGAATTTATTATCGACAAAGTAAAAAAGCTGCATGGTAAAGGCAATGCAAGGAAGTTTATAAATTCAGCCAGGGTCATTGGCGAGGTAATCGGGCATTTAGACCAATACGTGGGGGATACATTTCTTGAATATCGCATCAGAAAGCTAATTGAAGCTGGCGTATTCGAAACGAAAGGCCGTCTTGAAGCGATGCGGTTTTACAGCATAAGACTTAAATGCTGACATGATGGATGCAAAGTATAAGCTGCTTTCTGAACGGAACCCAGACTAGGAACGCCGCAGAATCATAACATAAAAATGTTCCCCGTGATCTTGCACAAAAACTGCATTAGAGAATCGGATTCTAAAAGGGCAGGATGGATTACCAGCAATAGAGGAAACAGAGATCTTTTTTCCTCTTTCCAAACTGGCCTTTATCCTCTAATGATTCCATGAAAACCCCTTCCCCGGTTTTTCCGAGGAAGGGGTTTTCGTATACCCAACTTTTGTGAATTAACGCGGCAGCCTTGCCCGCCTGTCCGGAATCGGGTCCATTGCTCCTTCTGCACTATTTTGATACCAATACGCAACGGTTGACACGTCATCTTCCCTTTCAAATAATTGAATGTCATCATTTCCTATTTGCTGTAATGTTACTTTCAAATTTTCTTTAAACGCAATGGGATCCAGGAGATGCCACCGGTATAATCCATGCCGGGGCAATCCGTCGTCACCAAATGCATGAACCGCATTCAGTTTGCCGGTTTCAAAACGGTCTCTTGTAGCATCCCGATTGGAATGGAATGGATAGCCCAAGAATAATGTTGAGTAATTTTTTGCAGAAGGTCTGCCATATAGATCCTTCTGATGAAAAGCCCAGGCTCCCCCGAAATAATCTTCTGTTCCTGTAGAAGAGATGGTGGGATACTGTTCGTCGCCATCAATATAAAATTTAAATTCACCTTCTCCCCACCAATATCTTTCCAAAGCAGTCAGAGCAAGAAAAGTTCCCACATAATATCCATGTCCATGAATATTGTCAATTACCACATAATCTTTTTGTAATTTGGTTTGTCTTTCCCGATTCCAATATGCATGGAAGTAAAGTACATCATTATCCAATTCATCTACTAAATTATAATTAATGGTATAAAAGAAGGATGAAATATCTTTAGGATGCTCATTTGTAACGCATATTCCGCACGTAAATTTTTCCATTTTATGATTTTTTTAAAGGAATTTTCTCCTTCTTTGTAGAATTGAATGATTATCTAATTACGGGAAGATGAGGAAATTTTTATGTCAGATCAAATTTTAACCTTACATGTGGGGCCGTCTCAACTTTTATCTAAACTGTGTGATGAAATAGAACTCGAAAAAACCATTAATGATTTAGTCAAATGGGATTCTGTCCGTTGTCATATCTCACCCGGAACAAGGATTAAAGCCCTTGTCTTAAACATTTTATGCAGTGGCAAGCCCCTTTATAAGGTTCATGAATTCTATCAAAACCTAGATTCTGAGATGCTTTTCGATACATCGGTTTCACCCGATCAATTAAATGATGATGCATTAGGAAGAGCATTAGATTACTTGTATGAAGCCGAAGCATGGAAAGTCTATTCCACCCTTGCATTAAAAGCACTAAAAAAATTGAATCTTCCTATTGGTATACTGCATAACGATACAACCTCAATTTCTGTTTACGGCGAATATAAGCAACCGAAGGAAGATGGACTGCAAATTACGTACGGGTATAGTAAGGCCCATAGGCCTGACTTAAAACAAATCGTTCTGGGGATGGGGGTCACACCTGAACGAATTCCTATCCTTGCAAAAGTAGAAAATGGGAATACTTCGGATAAATCTTGGAATGTGGAATTCATTCAAAAGATGAGAAAAATCCTTTCCCATGAAGATTGGAAAAATCTCATTTATCAAGCCGATTCTGCATTAATCACAACGGAAAATCTAGCGGAAATTCAACAACAAAATTTATCGTTTATTTCCCGTTTACCTGATACATTCGGTTTAAGCACAGAACTAAAGAAAGAGGCATGGTTGCTCAATAACTGGGAAAGGGTAGGCTCACTTAGCAATAAAAAAGACGCAGCTATTTACCAAATTCAAGCTTTTGAAAGACAAATTCAAAACCTTCCTTACCGGTTTCTTGTTGTCCACTCAAACAATTTAGATCAACGAAAAGAGAAAACCCTAAATCGGGCGATCGAAAAGGAAGAAATACAATTAAAAAAAGAGATAGAAAAACTGAGTAAAGTTATCTTTCATTGTAAAGAGGACGCACTAGAAGCAATTCAATCTTTTAAGAAAAAACAAAAGGCTTCATATTTCTGTTATAAACTAAACGTCCAGATGAGTGATCAACCTATCAAACGAAAAAAGAGAGGAAGACCTAAAAAGGACGAACAGACAAAACGAGAACAAATCTATCAGATACAACTGGAATCGTTTGAAAAAGATCATGATTTTATCGAAAATAAGAAAAAAATGCTCAGCACTTTTGTTTTAATCACAAATAAATTAGATGAGGAGACACTATCCAATCAAGAAGTTTTGAGGGTTTATAAAGGACAGTCGGCCGCTGAGACCCGTTTCCGATTAATCAAAGATTCACAAATGATTGATGCCATTTACTTGAAAACCCCAGAAAGGGTTGAGGCCTTAGGTATTGTGTATGTGATGGCTTTATTAATCTATGGAATTTTAGAATATCGAGTTAGAAAAGAACTGAAAGAAAAGAACCTATCTCTAATCTTGAAAGGAAAAAGGAAACTCTATCAACCCACAGGCCAAGCATTGTTAGAGCAATTAGAAGATATTACCGTGATCCTTATAAATCAAAATCAACAAAAAATAAGGCTCTTACCCGATAATATTGATTCACAAGCCAAAAAAATCATTGAATTATGCGGGTATGATCTATCAATATACGCGTCAAAAAATGTCGAAAACCAAGGCAAATAACACACAACAGGAGGAATTCATGAAAAGAATGTCGAATTGAAAAGAACTTTATCGAAAATTCCTCAAAAATAAGAAGATATCATCCCACTAAAATGTTTAAATATAGTTCATTCAAAAATTAAAATGAATTTTATTTAAGACGTGCGAAATGTGGGTTGTAATGGTGATTTTTGCTTTTTTTCTAAAAGGCATTTCAAAATAAGAATTCATCCCACCATTTGGATTGACGACGATTGGCAAAGAATTTACATCGTATCTTTCGCCGAATCCGTTACAAAAGAAGTCTCCGAGCGGTGTTTCTACAGCTGGTGTTCGAGCCCCATCCCAATATATTCTTAAAATTACATCCCTGAGCACAAAGCTGCCTTTTTCAGTATTTTCCCGAATGGTCATCCACATATGTTTGATGATGCCTGTGCCGGATATCTCAGCAATGACTGTTTCTTTCCCTTGCGGCAGTGATATGCTTCCTCTTCCTTTTCTGCCCGGGCCAAGTTTACTGTCAAACATGCATGCCTTCCCTTTTTCTCCAGTAGGATTCTCCGGAGAGATGGTTCTGGACTGTTCTCCTTTGAATCTGGTTACATTATTTAAGATATTCATATTTCACACCCCAATACACATTTTGGCACAGCGTAAATGTAAATTTAGTCTTTCGTTATCATTTCAAAGGTTTCATGAGGCGGTATTTTTACTTTGACCAGCACGGTTTTTTGGTTAAGAAAGCTGGATTCTTGAAATGGCAAAAGCATCTTTTTCGTTTGATCATAAGGCTTTTTCTCGGTAATGATTTCAACGAAAGCTTCGACCAAGTCTTCATTCTTGTTTGTAATACGAATAGAAACCTCATCGTCTTTTTCAAATGACAAGTCGAATTTAGAATAGCCATACATCAAATTTTCCCATTTAAAACTGCCGGATGGTGAAAAAGGCCTGAAATACAGCGTTTTAGCAAGCGCGTTATATTGAATGCCTAATATTTGTGTTACAAATAACGTGGCAAATGTGCCAGATGCCCAGCTGCACTTTCCGCAGCTGTTCATTCTTACCACATCCCCCCGCTTACAATTTAGCTGGTACGGCCACCACCACCATGATCCATCTAAGTCGGCAAGACGTTTTAGCTCACGTAAATATCCTTCTTCTCCATTCATACTTTCCTCATCTGTAATGCCTAACATGGCAGTAATGTAACCCGGAAAAGTTGCACCGGATTCATTTCCCCATTTAATCCCTTTATTTTCCGGATTATAAGTCGGATTTTCATGACTCATGCTGAAGGCTATATAGTTCCTTAATATGGGATCACTATAGGATTTATATCCGTAGTAGGGCATTAAGGTCGTGTCCGTTTCTTCCCCGTCATGCATGACAAGATTTATACTTCCATTTTCAATGACATCCGTAAGAAAAATTAATCCTTGTTTCGTAATGTCGTCCTGGTAGGGTTGCAGAGGATAAACAGTTTTTGTATCATTTGTTAATCCGCCAATGCCTTCTAGATACTGTTTCCCGTGAGTTCCATCTATTGTCATGTATTTTTCTATATCTTCTTTAATGAAGTTTGCTATATTTTTTAATTCATTCGCTTTTTCCATGTCATGGTATACGAACGCTGCGATTGTTGATAATGACTGGCAACCTTTCCAGACACAAATATTTGTACCAAGGTGATATTTTCCCAGTGAGTAAGCATCTGACAGCCAAAGTGAGTGAAACAAGTAAGGTTCGGATGCTTGTCTGCTGTTTAGGATTTCCTCTAATATATTTAACATTTTCGGATACACCTCTGGATGCTCCAGGAAAAATGTTCGGTCACCGGTTGCTTCGAAATACATCCCTGCCATCATAATCGAAGACAGTGAATTGCTAAGGGAATGAAATAATCCCCCTCTAAATTTGCTTCCAGGAAATTTAATTCCGTATTGCAGGAACCATAAGATGCCTTTTTTATACAAATGGGGTTCAAAAATCGAGAACGGAAGATAAGCGTAATACATATCCTTATTCCATATCCTATTCGTTACCGGTGTTGTTCCCCAATTCGCCCCGACAATCTCATCCTTCGAATTCATCGTTAAAGCACCCAAACTTTGATACAACGCCCTTTGCAAAAGATATGCTGCCATTGGATCATGCTTTATGGAAAGCGTTCCAAAGCGTTCTTTATAATATGAATAGGTTTCATATATTCCGTATTCCTCATTGGCGTTTTCTGCTTTGTCAAGATCTTCATAAGCATTCGCAGTTCTGAAGAGTAAATTCATCAATTTTTAGATGTTTTATGATAAAATGACTTATCCACATTTAGAAAATTTTTCCATCTATTTTTTCTGCTTTCAAAGTCAAAAAGAGCCGAATTTGCAAATTTCTTTTTTAAAATTGTGGATAACTTCAAAAAAACCTTTTTTTACATCACATCCTTTGCTATAATATAACCATTAAGTAAACCTTACTTGTATTGGCTTACTTAAATGGGTGAAATCCTCGTCTGTTAAAATGCGTGTCCGAAACGATTCCAACAGATTTGAGGATTTTTCTTTTGCCGTTTTTTTGAGTGCTTTTAAGATTGACGAACCTTTTTCAAACAGCTGTCTAATAATATCTGTTATTTGAACTAATAAATAATGATTTTTCATGGCTGTGTAGTTTTGGCTATTGGCATGTTCTATATTGTAACGATTATTTTTTTGTTCGTTAAATCCTTGATTTTCAATCTTCCAGCGGCTTCTTCCTGCAGCGATGAGTCGTTCCACGTTCTTTTTCGTGATTTTAATATCCGTTATAAATACATACTCTTTCGATTTCCCATCCTCTGTTTTCATTGTGGCCTCCATCAGATTGACCGTTCTGTCTTTGTAGGCAATATCATTCACCCAAACTAATGAATTCTGATCCTTACTTTGTTCCAGCTCTTTTATTGCCCTAAACTCCGTCGAGATACTTTTAATTCTCCCTTCCTTAAATCTGCATATATATTTCCATTTGTGCGCCCTGCACAGATTAAATACCGTTTCACATGCATAGAGACTATCTCCCAAGATACAAATCGGTAGTCTTTTAAATATTTTTTTTATTTTCTTTGCCAGCCTGTCGAAGGCTTTTAATTCACAATCTTGCTTAGAAACATTTTCTGATTCATTTTCGATAAATTCGGAGGCAATACTGAAGACCATATCCCCCACGACAAGCTTGGCTTCAAGTACATGGTGCATATAAAGTACGTTCGTTTCTCCTGTTTCTTTATTTGTATATGCCCGTCTCAGGCAGTGTTTACAATGTTTCTCATGAAAGGTGTGTAATCCAGTTCCATCAATGATGACACCCCAGTACTTTCCTTCAATTCGATAAGACTCGAGAGACCTTTTTTTCAATAATTCTTTAATCATATACGTTCTAATTTTTTCTAATTCATTTACATCTAAGCCAGATAAAAAGTCGTTAATTGTATCATAATGTGGAAGTTCTTCAAGAGAATCTAAGCCTAACACCTTCCCTACATTTTTAATACATTCTTCTTTATTAAAACTCTCACTCATGTTTCTCATGGATTTTAGGCCGGTCATATTTTTCAACATCATCGTAAATAAAAGGACCTCTGGACCATAAGTGATATAGCTTTGATGTCGGTGGTCTGCTACCTTTTTTAGGTTATTCATCAGGTCTTTGAAAAAATGCTTCTGAATTTTAAGGAACTCGAAAAAATAATTTGCTTCTTTTTCACGATTTCTTTTTTCTTTTCTAGTAACCAAAATAAAAACCCCCTCAAAACAGCCAAGTTTAATTAGGGCTTGCTGAACGAATCAAATTTTAGCTTGTATTCGACTTGTCACTAAGCCATGCCAAAATATTCGTCCAGCAAGCTCTAATTATTTAAATTATTACATATTTAGCCGCATTTTTGGGGGGGGAATAGTTAAATTATCACGAAAAATTTTTACTCCTCAGAGCTGTAAGCATTCGGATCACATAAGATGAATGGTATGAACTTTGCTTTACCCGGACTTATAGAAAAATGGACTGTTTTTTTATCCGCGCTTTGCGGGCAATGCATTAAAATATTGCGCCGATCCGAGTATTTCTTTTCATACAACTTTGGCAATATGAGTTCGCCTGTAAGATTTGTTGGCTTCAAATTTTCAATATAGATCCCATAGACAAGGCAGCTTAGTCTTGCACCCGTTCTTCCGACGGGTGCATACACAATGATGGTGCATTTTAAATCTTTTAAGTCGTGTTTAATTCTTGGAAACAAATTAAACACCAGGTCTGCCTCAACCCTGTTTTTGGAATTTTTAAAGTCATAAAGTTTATCATCATAACGTATTTTAAATGATAAGTCATTTTCCTGAACAAAATCCTTTGATACCCATACCCCGGGTTTGTCTTCCGTTAAATAATTACCATGATAAAACGATATGCTTTTAATGGTTCCAAACTCATCTATACTGGATGTCACTTTATTATTTGTAACATCAAAAGAAAAAGATTGATCCGGCAGTTGCTTGAGATAATAACTTTCTTTATTTGTACTAAAATATTTTCCGTTCTCAATTGTTAAATTGAAATAGGGATTGACCGATTCATCGATAAATTGAGTTATGTTTTTTGCCATATTATTTTCTCCCGAATTTTTTTTAGACAATGCCCAAGACAGACAACAGTACGCCTAAAACCATGATCCCGAAGATAATTGCGATAACATTTACTTTTTTCTTCAATAAATAGAAGCAAAGAAAAGTGATCAGCAAAGGAATGATTCCTACAAAAATACTATCCAATACATTTTGGACGTTCATGATTTCTTTTCCATGCATATGAAAAGCTAAGACTGTTTTAAATTTAACCATTTGGACAGCCATCGCACCAACCATGATCAGCCCTAAAATACTGGCAGCTTTTGTTAAAACTGCGATAATGCCTTCTGAATACATTTTTTCAATATACTTGGACCCAAGTGAATATCCTAAAAATGCGCCGTAATACCGGATTAAATAGTTGGGTATATTAAACGCCAATAAAAAGATAAGCGGTGCCAGGAAATTCCCCGCATTTGCAAGCCCGATTGCCAGTCCGGCACATACAACACGCCATACACCCCAAAAAAGGGAATCACCAATGCCGGCTAACGGCCCCATCAAACTTAATTTAATGGCATTAATACTTTTCGGATCAAAGTTAGGTTTCTCACTGTTTTCCTTTTCCATTGAACCGGCAATTCCCATCACAAAAGAAGCAAAGGGGATAGTTGTACTAAAATAAGCTGTATGCCTTTCAAGCGCTAATTTCCGGTCTTCTTTATTTTTATAGAAATGGTGAATAAACGGTATCATAGAGTAGCAAAAACCGCCTCCTCCCATCGTAATCGGATTGACCGAAATATACATGGTAGCGGAACGCCAAAACATTTTTCTAATCATTTTCTTTTCGTCTTTACTAAGGTTCTGTGTTAGTTTCATTTGAAAAAGTCCTCCTCTTCATCCGAGATGGCGGCATTTACATCCGGGGCACTTGCCGTTGCCATCTTTTTCAATTGAAGATCTCTTGGAGAAACAACGACAGCAATGATAAACGCGATTGTAGCGACAGCAATTAAAGGAAGTTTTAAATATGCAACCAATACAACGCCTAAAAAGAAGTAAGCAGCAATTTTATTATCCCATAGCATCATTAACAGCATTGCCATCCCTACGGCAGGCAACATGTTCCCGGCAACTGTTAAACCATTCATAATCACTTTCGGAATACTGTTTAATACATCTCTGACAACATCCGATCCAAACAATACCGCGAAAAATGGGATGAGCGCATATAAACCATAGTGTAAGAACCATAATCCATAGTGAAGGCCGACGATTGATTTTTCTTTTCCTTCAAGCGCGAGCTTTCTGAATTTCGGTGCAAATGGCCCGATAACAAAAGAAAAGATCAAGTTCATCAATTGCAGTCCTAAAATGGCTAATGGAAAAACCAACGGGATAATCGCGCCCATATTCCCGCCCATGTTGATTGAAAAAACAGTGGCTAATCCTGCTGCCAGTGAAGGCTCTGCTGTACTGGATATGCCAATATTGACGACGCCCATAAATATTGTTTCCAGAGACGCCCCTACAAGGAGTCCTGTGTTTAAGTACCCCAGTAATAAACCCGTAAGAGGAGCGACAACGATTGGGCGGCTTAGCATAGACATGCCAAGCAATTCATGTCCTGCAACTCCTGCAAATACTGCAAACGCGACGACAATTGCATCATACACAAGGTATTCCTCCTAACGTCTTATGTTTTTAAGGATATTTACAGCTAACTTTTTTTCCATGGCTGGAGTAGGCTGAAATTCTGTATTTGGATACAGCTTTACCAATGTTTCTAAATGATCAATTTCTTCTTGTGTGAGCATGACTTCTTTTGAGAATGTGATCTTTTCCCCATCTGTCATTTTTCCGGCGTTTCCGATATTTACGAGTTCAATGTCCTGAAATCTTTCGCAAATTGTAACAGCATCTTTCACAGTTGTGACCAATACCATAAGCCTCATTTTTTGAGCCCTTGGGTCGTTCAGCAGTTGTATTGCAGACTCCACCGTTTTAATAATGCATTTTATCTCTTGAGGCACAGCCATTTTCAAACTCATTTTTTGAATTTCATTATTTGCTGCCTCATCATTTGCAACTACTAAACCATCAAGTTTTAACGCCTTCGTCCAAGTCATGGCTACTTGTCCATGTATTAATCTTTCATCCACTCTCAGAGCAACGATCATCTTAATCCCTCCTAATTAAAAAATAAATCCTCATTGTTATCTTTTTCCGTTTCCTGTTTGGAAAGATTGCTTAGTTCGATTAATTTCATTTGTTTCTGAGAATCGGCAACCATTTCCTCTAGCAGCTGATCCGTCAGTTTTTTTGTTGAAAGCACGACTTCAAGGATGACCGGTAAGTTAAAACCGGAAATGAGATGCACTTTTCTTTTTATGGAACTGGCGTAAGCAATGATCTTCTGGGTTACACTTCCTCCGTATAAATCAGTAAAGATAATAATTTCATTTTCTTCACTTGCAGATTGGAAAAAATGTTCAATTTGTTTGTCAATGCTCTCATCATTGACGTATGCATTCAAAAAATAGATGTTTTCTTCCACACCCGTAAGAAGTTTAATACTGCTTTTGATGCCGTTTGCAAAATAACCATGAGTGGCAACTAATATTTTGTTCATTTCTCTCCTCCTTTCGTCTCATCGGTTTTTCGTATATTATTAATGCAATTTCCGTGCCAGTCTTTTAAAAAACAGGTATGCCAGGCATTTCAATTGTAAAAAATAATGTGTCCAAAAAATTGGACACAACAGGAACACTGGATAGACAGATTACGGGATTCACGAAAGCCCTCTCATTTTTGAATAAACGGGCCAATTAATTGGTATAACAACGAGATTTCGTATTGGCTGACCATAATGTTGTAATTATTTTCCATTGGCTTAAAAATATTTTTTGAAGTAACGTAGAATTCCGCTTCGGGTTCTGACAATTTCTCTTTAATATCCTCTTTTTCTTCTCGAGAAATAAAAAGACGTTCTATCATAAGAGCGATGTGCATATACAAATTTAACTTTACTTTTCCAGTAAACGTAATACGATAATAATTTTCATATTTTGTCAAAACATTTTCCACTTCATTGATCACAACAACGGGATTTAAAAATTTCAGCCGGTCTACCACGCCTTGTATTGAAAATAGTTTTAGCAATTCCTGAATCATTTTATCAAAGGAATTTCTACTGATATCGTTATAAATTAAACTCCATAAATTGGAAATACCCTCTGCATCCAGCATATTGTATATATTGACATGGGGAATGGAAAAAGAGCTTGGTAAGTCCGTTGTGGTAATGACAAGCTTTGTTTTGTCAAAATAATTTTTTGAATTCCTGTCAATTGTATTTTTCAATTCCCTGTATTCCATCGTTAATACTTCTATCTTTTCTGTAGATAAATACTTGCTCATGATATCTTTAATTTTTTCCGATATGCCCATGCCGGACATACAAGAAATAATGATGTTTTTTGTTTTTGAGAAGCCTTCAAAATACTGGGTTTCAATTTTATATTTTTCGACAGACTGTTCTCTGCTATGGTTTTAAAAGGCACCCTGTTTTTTATTTTAAGCCCTATGTCCAGTGCAATCGAGGTGGTTAAGTTGTCGACTATTAATAAATCACCCTGCAGAGCGTTCTTAATGGATGAATACAGTTTGCTGAGCGAACCCATATCAACTAATAAAGTAAGCCCGTCCGGATTCGCCTGATGATGAATAAACATACGTGCTTCTGTAATAATATTTTCCAGTGCTGTATTGATCGGCATATCAATGGCTTCAAAAACATATGTTTCACATAATCGGTTGACCACAGACTGGATACTGCTGGCCGTGCTTTCTCCATGAGCGATGAGCAAACCCTTCAGTTCAATATCTTCTTTCACATAATCAGATAGCAGGAGGGAGATCACTATTTTTAGGAACGCACTTTTTTCGCTTGTTAAGTGCAGGGAACTGACAAATTTATCGGCAATATAACTCGTTCTTGGATAAACCGTTTGAATTTCTATATTTAAATCCTTTAAACAGCCTAAAAAGGGTATCTTTTTCTCATGAATGTAATAATAAAAATCAAAGCTGATTTTGTCTATTGATACACTGTTTACAATCCCGTACCGGTTCATAATGATATCTTCCCATTTTTGAATAAACATGTTCTTTACATACATTATGCTTTGATTGGATACATTTTCAAAGTAAGAAAAGTTACCCAAGCTTTTTAAATGAAGCGTCTGTAATCTGTTTTTTAATTGTTCCAATGACGCCTTTGAACCCGTGCCTTTAGCATCGTGCAAATCTGACATGATTTTTTTCAATTCCAGCATGAAGCCATCTGCATGCTCCTGGTCAAAATCAAAAGGGAATGCATATTCAATCAAGAGATAATTGTGCGGATACTTGCTTGTTTCCGCTTTCCGAACAGGCATATCAGAAATGGTACCGGGGCTTATCAGTAAAGTATCATGGTCGGGATGATGATTATAAGCATCAGCACAACTCAGCTTAATCATATTTTTTAACTTTCCGATGTTGCCATTAAAATGGCTGTTTAATAATAATTGTACGGACTCTCCTTTAACCAATATATTTTTTTGAAGGATGTTTGCTTCTTGATAAAACATATATTTTATTAACTGTATTTTTTCAGCCAATGGCCGGTTATTGAAATTAGAAATAGTAACATGTACTTGAATCCTTCTCAGAAATGTTTCTAAAAATATATTTTCCTCATTTTCTGTGGTTGCGAAAATAAATCGGACTTTCGATTCATTCCATGTCTTATTTTCCCCGAGCGGTCTGTATTTGCCGGTATCCATGAACAAAAAAAGCTTTTCCTGGTTTTCTTTAGATAATCTATGGATCTCGTCTAAAAATAAAAAGCCACCGTCCGCCTCTTGGATAAGCCCGTCTTTTTCCGGGTTGCCCCCGTAAAAGCACCCTTTTTATAACCAAACAGAACAGAAGATAATAATTCTGCATTGTCTGCGTAGTCTGCACAGTTTAAAACAATGTAAGGGGCGTTTTTTTAATAACCTCTTGATTTATGGCATACTGATAGATTAACGACGCGAGAAAACTTTTGCCGACACCTCTTTGTCCGGTGATCAATATATTTAAACCGTTAGGAGGGTATTTAACCGCCGCCTGGCAACGTTGTATGATTTCACTCTGGCTGCCATGATATCCAATAAAAGATTCGAAGACGTCTTCCGTTTTCATCTTGCTTATAACAGACCAATAGACAGGTTTTGTGGCTGTTTTTGCCACTTTTCCTTCTTCAAGTAACCTGGAAAGATAATGACTTACTACTTGCCTTGAAAGGGAAAGCTTTTCTGCAATTTCTGATGCAGTAATTCCATCTTTGGCGGTATTTAATTCGCTTAGTAATTTAAATACCTCAACTTTCGCACCTAGAAAATCATAATAAATTCAGTGCTGGCTAATGTCTATTACGTCTCAGATACAGCACTTGACAGTAAAATTAATATATGAAAAAACACCTCTACTTTTGGTATAGTTGATTTATCGAAAATCACTACCAAATAGAAGAGGTGTCTCCTACTATGATAGCGAAAAACAGCCTGAATAATCAACTACCAAATGAAATAAAATCAACATTTAAAGAGTTGAATATGTTGAAACACTTGCGAATCGCCGGTATTACGAAGTCCTTTGGTTTTTCTTGTGCCTACATTTTTCAATTGATTTTTTGTATGATCTTTGAAAACAAAAACTGGTTCAGGATGTTGGAAAGTAAGAAAGCTACAGACATTCCAGCCAAAGATACCGTTTATCGGTTTCTCAACCAATCAACGTTCAACTGGCGTCGTTTCCTCCTTTCACTGGTTGCCTCAGTGATTGGAAAAGTTTCGAAATTGACACGTCATGACCGTCCGAAAGTATTGATTTTAGATGATTCATCTTATGACCGGAACCGAAGCAAACACGTTGAGCTTCTGGCTCGCTGCTTTGATCATGCATCTCAAAAAATGCGTTTTTACAAAGGATTCCGCATGTTGACATTAGGATGGTCTGATGGCGCAACATTCCTACCCGTTGACTTCTCATTATTGAGTTCGAAAAAGAGCCAGATCAACGGCATATCCGAAAATATCGATAAACGTAGCTCCGGTTATAAGCGCCGAAAAGAAGCATTACAAACGGCACCAGAACAGATTCCCGGCATGATTGCCCGGGCGATGAATTCTGGTATCGATGCTTCCTATGTTCTAATGGATTCGTGGTTCACCCAACAACCTCTCATCAAGGAGATTACAGAACAAGGTCTTGACGTAATTGGTATGGTCAAAAAATTAAAACAACGCTATTTTGTCGATGGTAAGCGTGTTAGCCTAGATGAATTGTATCGTCTAGCTAAACCGACTAGTGGAAAGAAAGGAATCTTGCGTTCCATCCATACAACGCAGGCCAATGGCGTGCCAATTAAAGTTGTCTTTGTTCGCAACCGCAACAAGAAAAGCGACTGGTTGGCGATTTTGAGTACAGACTGTACACTGAGTGACCAGGAAATCATCCGTATTTACGGGATGCGTTGGGATATTGAGGTTTTCTTCAAAACAACAAAGTCCCTATTAAAACTACAAAAGGAATTCCAGAGTCGTTCATATGACGCGCTTATCAGCCACACGACCATTGTGTTTGCAAGGTATATTGTCTTGTCATGGCAAAACCGTTGCAGTGTAGATGACAGAACATTAGGTGGCATGTTTTATGAATTATGTGATGAAATAGATGACCTTGATTGGGCTGTTGCATTGCAGCAGTTAGTCGAGATTCTTGAAGATACTCTGGATAAAAGTAATAAGAAAATTCAACAACTGATCAAAAGTCAACTACAACAATGGATTGCGGGTCTGCCGAATTATATCAAGGTATACCTACCTGTTTCAGTCTGCGAAAGTTGAGTAAATACCTTATCTTGCGCTGATATTTTCATTTTGCTCACTCCCGGCTGGAACTCTATATTGATAGCACAATCATACCATTTGAAAAATATATTACAAATTCAGAAAAAAGCAAGAGATATGGCCGGAGTGGATATAACTTATCTTAAAATCTCTTGATTCAAGGATAGCAACGCCAGGCACTCCACGGAAAAAAGCGGTTCGGGCTGGTGTTGTTTAGTCGGAAAGTATCAACGGCAGTTAATAACAAGTGATCAATGAGACCATTCTCCAGTTCCTTTTTCAACTCCGGAAAAGTGGCTTCTTTGAACTCTTTTTTTGTCCAGATCAGCTTTATCAAAGTATACGTTGCCATAGAGTAGCTGAATCCAAGCCTGTTTAACATCTTAGAAACACCCTTTGGAGTAAAAGTATTAGGAAAAATTAGATTTTTATTTACTTTTCTCCCTAAACTTTTTGGCCTTTTGAGGGATTCGAAGTATTTTGGAGGACCCATTAAAAATAGGGAGTAATATGAGAATGGGGTTTTATTTCCTGATGGAATATTGCTAAATTTAAGTCTAATAGGGATTTACAAATATTTATATTTAGTGTACAATTCTGTATATAAGATGAAACACAAAGACTGGGGGAAGGTATTGTGAAGTATCCATTAGTACGTAAGCATCTCATGATGGTACCCTTCGGTAAGAAATTGTCTATAGGAACTATTCCTAATGGCGCAATTGAAATTGAAGATCCTGATAGAGCGATTGATTCTGTATTATCCATTTATGATGGAAAAAGAACAGTAGAGGAAATACATAGATTGAATGTTATGGATAATATTAAAAAACTAATTTAAAAGGAGATTCTTTTATGAAAGCACTACTTGTTTTAGATATGCAAAATGGAATATTAGAAATGAAGGACTTTAGTGAAGAAAGGAATAAAATCAAGAACATTATAAAAAGGTTTAAAGATGCAAAAGATTTGGTGGTATTAACAAAACATATAGATAAGGATCCAAATAGTCCACTAGCTGAAAATACTGAAAAGAGTGATATTGATAAGGAATTTGCTCAATATGCGGATCTTACTATAACCAAAAACACTCCAAGTGCATTTTTTGGTACAAAGTTAGATTCTATTTTAAAGGAAAAAAATATTGATCATCTATATATTACAGGATTTAATACAGAGTATTGCTGTTTATTTACTGCTATAACTGCATTTGAAAGGGGATATAAAGTCACTTTTATCGAAGATGCAACAGGAACTGTTAATGATGATGATACCTATGAAATGAAGGGATTGGATATAAACGATTTTGTAGGTTGTATATTGGATTGGTCAGGTATAATTGAGGTTCTTTACTACGAGGAGTTTGAAGAGCAATATGCTGCATCAATATGAGAAGGCTATTGTATCAACAATAGTGACCAGGGGTATCTTGTGAATGTCTTTTGATTCTTTATGAAAACGGATTTATCCTACGTAATAGTAGAAGTATTATTCTTCATTTATTTCATTTTGAGAGATAAATATAAACAAAAGAAGCACTTTAATAAAATGAAAATTTCCATTGAGGTGTGTAACTATGAATATTATTACCTACAATTGGTCCGTTCATAATGGGGAAAAAGTTGAAACTGTAGTCAAGTATTGCCCAAATTGCGGAAAGGTAGTAAATTTTTATGACACTTTAATGAGAAGACATAATTCAAACGGAAAAAATATTTATAAATTTACTATTTTTAAATGCGAAAAAAACCACACTTGGAATAGAAAAGAGAAAATCTTTAAATCGTATGACCCTAAGTTGGAAATTAAAAATAGGGATTTTCCGAATGAAGCACCCCAGAATGATAACGAAAAAATTAATTTGGTTACACACTTAAAAAACGGATTTAATAAGATTTGTATTAATATAAATTATTTAGATGAACCTGTTCGTATCGATAAGTTGCTTGGAAATCAACTCATTGATATAAGTAGGAATCAAATTTGTTCGTTAATTAAAGAGGGGAAAATACTATTGAATAAAAATACAATTAAAAATCATACTGCTGTTAAAGAAAAAGATACAATAGAAATATTTATTTGATAAAAAATTAAATGATATTTTCACGGGATCAGTTCTATATTTTTATATTTAACCTGTGAAACTGAATAAGGAGATACCAAATCTTTACAGTATCCTTTTTAACTTCTGGTTACGGATACAGGAATCTACCACCACCCTACCAATTACCAACCTTCTTACAGGTGAATATACGAAAACCAAGGATTGGTGTGCCAATCCTTGGTCCTTGTTGAAGAACGTTACTACATGTCTTCATCAATGTTAAATTCGCCGTTTTCTTTTAAATATTGATAGGTAAATTGCAGTTCTTCCCTCGGCCTTATGCCTTTTTTTATAGCCTCCTCGTATTCTCTTAGCCAATAATCTTTCTGATTGTATGTTTTAAGCTTATTGAGCAAGCTAAACAATGCGTCTTCTTTAGATTCTTCCTGAATATTGCTTTTAAAATAACGGATAGCTGACTCATATTCACACAGTTCCATCTTTAGTTTGAAAACCGTTTCAATCAATTCATTTATATTTCGCTCCCGGCTATATTCATCATCCTTCCAAACCCATGTCTCTTCTGGCGTTATCGTTCGCTGCTTCAATCCCATTAGAAAATGATGGCATTGTTCGATTGCTATTTCTTTAGCATCCACAGTTCTCAAATTCGCAATGAACACGTTGAATAAAGATGACCGCAGTGTATCCATGTCGAGATGATAATTAATAATTTGTTTCAGGGCAGAACTTATAGTTTCTTTGTTAATCCCCATACTGAATTTTCTTTTTAGGAGAATATCGAATAATTCCACTTGCTCCATACCAATAGATCTAAAGGGATTGTCTGTGTTAAAGATGTAATAGCCACACCCATAACATAACATTTCATACAGTGCATCGAGTAAATCTGTAGCACGCTTCCCTTCGTTTCCTTCAACGGGTACCTGTTGCAATTGTTTTATGTATGATTTGACCTTGAATCGCCACTTGGGACGTTCCTTTTTGCTAACATACCGATTTGGGGCAATGTAATTTTGTTTATAAGCATTTTGAATGAATTGCGTAATTTCACGTTCCAAATCATTAAGGTCAACATGTTTTTCTTTCTCTTTTTTTATCTTTTCAGCTTCTTTGTACTGCTGAAAATCTTGCAACATCCCATCAATTTCTTCAGTTCTGAAGAGTAAATTCATCAATTTTTAGATGTTTTATGATAAAATGACTTATCCACATTTAGAAAATTTTTCCATCTATTTTTTCTGCTTTCAAAGTCAAAAAGAGCCGAATTTGCAAATTTCTTTTTTAAAATTGTGGATAACTTCAAAAAAACCTTTTTTTACATCACATCCTTTGCTATAATATAACCATTAAGTAAACCTTACTTGTATTGGCTTACTTAAATGGGTGAAATCCTCGTCTGTTAAAATGCGTGTCCGAAACGATTCCAACAGATTTGAGGATTTTTCTTTTGCCGTTTTTTTGAGTGCTTTTAAGATTGACGAACCTTTTTCAAACAGCTGTCTAATAATATCTGTTATTTGAACTAATAAATAATGATTTTTCATGGCTGTGTAGTTTTGGCTATTGGCATGTTCTATATTGTAACGATTATTTTTTTGTTCGTTAAATCCTTGATTTTCAATCTTCCAGCGGCTTCTTCCTGCAGCGATGAGTCGTTCCACGTTCTTTTTCGTGATTTTAATATCCGTTATAAATACATACTCTTTCGATTTCCCATCCTCTGTTTTCATTGTGGCCTCCATCAGATTGACCGTTCTGTCTTTGTAGGCAATATCATTCACCCAAACTAATGAATTCTGATCCTTACTTTGTTCCAGCTCTTTTATTGCCTTAAACTCCGTCGAGATACTTTTAATTCTCCCTTCCTTAAATCTGCATATATATTTCCATTTGTGCGCCCTGCACAGATTAAATACCGTTTCACATGCATAGAGACTATCTCCCAAGATACAAATCGGTAGTCTTTTAAATATTTTTTTTATTTTCTTTGCCAGCCTGTCGAAGGCTTTTAATTCACAATCTTGCTTAGAAACATTTTCTGATTCATTTTCGATAAATTCGGAGGCAATACTGAAGACCATATCCCCCACGACAAGCTTGGCTTCAAGTACATGGTGCATATAAAGTACGTTCGTTTCTCCTGTTTCTTTATTTGTATATGCCCGTCTCAGGCAGTGTTTACAATGTTTCTCATGAAAGGTGTGTAATCCAGTTCCATCAATGATGACACCCCAGTACTTTCCTTCAATTCGATAAGACTCGAGAGACCTTTTTTTCAATAATTCTTTAATCATATACGTTCTAATTTTTTCTAATTCATTTACATCTAAGCCAGATAAAAAGTCGTTAATTGTATCATAATGTGGAAGTTCTTCAAGAGAATCTAAGCCTAACACCTTCCCTACATTTTTAATACATTCTTCTTTATTAAAACGCTCACTCATGTTTCTCATGGATTTTAGGCCGGTCATATTTTTCAACATCATCGTAAATAAAAGGACCTCTGGACCATAAGTGATATAGCTTTGATGTCGGTGGTCTGCTACCTTTTTTAGGTTATTCATCAGGTCTTTGAAAAAATGCTTCTGAATTTTAAGGAACTCGAAAAAAT
Organism: Weizmannia sp. FSL K6-3076; assembly: GCF_038007245.1. Lineage (NCBI taxonomy): Bacteria > Bacillati > Bacillota > Bacilli > Caryophanales > Bacillaceae > Heyndrickxia > Weizmannia sp. FSL K6-3076. The sequence continues at coordinate 3,085,936 of NZ_JBBOWU010000001.1, forward strand.
AATTTGCTTCTTTTTCACGATTTCTTTTTTCTTTTCTAGTAACCAAAATAAAAACCCCCTCAAAACAGCCAAGTTTAATTAGGGCTTGCTGAACGAATCAAATTTTAGCTTGTATTCGACTTGTCACTAAGCCATGCCAAAATATTCGTCCAGCAAGCTCTAATTATTTAAATTATTACATATTTGGCCGCTTTTTTGGGAGGTATATTTAAATTATCACGAAAAATTTTTACTCCTCAGAGCTGCAATTTCTTTTTCATCACGCACTTTTTTCGGTATCGCCTTATACAATTCAATCATCATTTTGCTTAAGTCGTCCTTACTGTATTTTTCAAGGAGCTCTCTCAGCTCAGTGACACGCATTTAACATCCCTCCCATTCGTTTAAAAAACTCCCGGATTCCCGGCATTTGCTTGTTTCAATCAACAAATGTTACTCAATGGTATCTATTTTATTTACCATGTAACCCTCTGTTTAAATAAAAATTTTAAGTGATAAACTTCGAAGGTAAATTACTTATAACAAACTGTTTTTATGTTTTCATTGGATATAGTTTTTTCCTATCTGGTTCTTTCATTATATTTACGCTCCTTTCATTTTTCAATATATCTTTTATAAGTTCACATTTTTATTTGAATTACATAATTAATCCGCTTTCATCCAGCTTTTAATCCTTTTCTTCGGTATCACACTCTTCACATCTGTCAAATCTATGGAAATGTGTATGTGCAAACCATAAGTTTAAAAAAGGGTGTGAGACCCAGAGTGATTAAAGTGTCACTTTTCCCTTTAATATGTTGCTGGCGAGTTTGCAGCTGCCTGATCAGCCTTTACACAATCGATGGCGACAACGATAGCTATGAGAATCGTTTCCATTTCTTCTTTTAAGATTTGAATTTTGTAACTATCGCCCCAAGTAAACCATTCCTTACTAACTTTACCGACCACTTCACCGTGCCGCAACACTTCAAAATCCATATCCAGCCAATTCCCACGCACTTCAATTCCTGCCGCATCAATCGTATAGCGTGCCTTAAAGAAGGATAGCTCTTTCTTTATTGTTAACACTTCTCGTCCATTTACCTCGACAATAAACTTTGGAAGAAAGCTAAACGCCTTTTTCGTAATAAGCGCGACTTCCTCTCATTTTGTATTCATAATCGAGAACGTCTTAGGGATTTGCAAAAAGCTGCCCTCAACATAATAAACATCTCGTTCCTGTTGATCCTTGACCGTAAATTTGCCGCTTAAACTAAAAACCTTCTGCTTCATATATAGCTGCTTCATACCCGTCCTCCTTTATTTTAAAGGAATTTTTTATGATTCTATTCTCTCACATTATACCGAATCCACCAATGGGTTGACATGGCTGTTTGTACTAGAATAGAAAAATAATCTTGAATATAGAAGTTAAATTAAATGCTCGTTTGTTTAATAGTCTTTGGACACTATATAAAATGCACTAAACCTTGTTACTCTGTTTCCTAGCCCTGAAGTTACAAAGGCTCAAGACATTCCTTTTGCACAAAAAATAATTCGATAAGATATTGTAGGAAAAGTAATCGAAAGAGACATCGTAATTTAATATGAAAAAGACCCAGAAATCGAAAATGAAATCCGGGTCTGAATGGGAAATGTTTTATATTATTCTACATCCCAAACAGCAATTTTGTGACGACTTCCACATGTGTCGTATGCGGAAACATGTCAACAGGCTGTACTTCCACTGTACGGTATCCTCCCGTTTCCAGGAACCGCAAGTCTCTTGCCAATGTTGCCGGGTTGCAGGAGACGTAGACGACTTTTTGCGGTTTCATCTCCAGGATGGTTTTGAGCAGGGCTTCGTCACAGCCTTTGCGCGGCGGGTCAACCACTAAGACATCTGCCTTGTTGCCTGCCTCGTACCATTTTGGGATGACCGTTTCCGCTGTGCCCGCTTCAAACTCCACATTCGTGATACCGTTGAGCGCCGCATTTCGCTTTGCATCTTCAATCGCTTCCGGCACAATTTCTACGCCGAATACTTTGCGGGCCTTCTGTGCAAGGAAAAGCGAAATTGTCCCGATGCCACAGTATGCATCAATGACCGTTTCGCTGCCGGTAAGTTCCGCGTACTCGAGCGCTTTTTCATACAGCACTTTCGTCTGAACGGGATTGACCTGGTAAAAAGAAGGCGCGGAGATGGCGAATTTTATATCCCCGATTTTGTCGTAAATGACCTCATTTCCCCACAGTACTTTGGTTTTCTCCCCTAAAATCACGTTTGTGCGCTTCGGGTTGATATTGTGCACGATCGACTTAACTTGCGGCAGGCGCGAGACCACTAAATCCACGAGTTTTTTCCGATGCGGCAGTTCCACTGTTCTCGTGATCAGGACGACCATCAGCTCGCCGGTCTTCCTCCCGTAACGCACCATGATGTGGCGGAGGACGCCGCTGTGATGTTCCTCATCGTAAGCCGGGATGCCAAGTTCCCGGCAAATTTCTTTTACCACTTGGACGGCTTCGTTTACCGCCGGAAGCTGGATCACGCTCTCATCGGCATCTAGTATTTCATGGGTTCTCGGTTTAAAAAAGCCGGCTACGAGTTTCCCATTTTTTTCGCCGACCGGCACCTGGGCTTTGTTCCGGTAATGCCACGGGTTGTCCATGCCGATCATCGGATGGATGCGGGCGCCTTCAATTTTTCCAATCCGGGCGAGTGCCTGGCGCACCTGATTTTCTTTGTACATAAGCTGGCCATCATAGCGGATATGTGCAAGCTGGCAGCCACCGTATTTCGGTGCGTCTTCTTTCGGGATGTCGACGCGGTACGGGCTCCTTTCGTACAGTTCGAGGAGGCGACCGATCCCGTAGTTCTTGTTGGCTTTAATGACTTTAATGCGGGCTTTCTCCCCTGGCAAGCCGTTTTTGACAAACAGCGGATAGCCGTCCACCTTTGCCACCCCTGCACCGTCATGCGTCAAATCTTCAAAAACAACCTCTATTTCTTCGTTCTTTTGAACCGATAATGTTTTTTTCATGCCTGTCTTCCTTTTCGTCTTAATGGCTACGGAAATTTTAACATAAAGCGGCTTTGAATGCGAAAAACAATCAGTTGCCGCGGACTGTTTTCTTGAATATTCGACCGTTTTTAAAAATACACCTTTATTAAACAGATATTATGATGATAAAATGTTGTTGAAAGGACCAAAAACAAAGGGGGAAACGCTTCTTGAGTGATCAAACATTAAAAATGATTTCGATCGCCATTTATATGGTGCTGATGCTCTGGATCGGCTGGGTGGCTTACCGGCGGACGAGCAACCTCGATGATTATATGCTCGGCGGACGTTCGCTCGGCCCTGCAGTTGCTGCTTTAAGCGCAGGCGCTGCCGATATGAGTGGATGGCTGTTGATGGGCCTGCCGGGCGGTATTTATCTGACCGGGCTTGCTGATGCATGGATTGCGATCGGACTTACGATTGGGGCCTATTTAAACTGGCGGCTTGTGGCACCGCGTCTCCGCTCCTATACAAAGGTGGCCGGTGATTCCATTACGATCCCTTCTTATCTTGAAAACCGTTTCAAAGACCCGACCAAAATGCTGCGGCTTGTTTCTGCACTTGTCATTTTAATTTTCTTTACGCTTTATGTATCTTCCGGGATGGTATCCGGGGCCGTCTTTTTTGAAAACTCATTCCATACGTCCTATTATTTAGGGCTGATCATCGTTGCGGGCGTTGTTGTGTTGTACACGCTTTTCGGCGGGTTTCTCGCTGTTTCATGGACCGATTTTGTCCAAGGGCTGATCATGGTCATCGCGCTCGTTCTTGTGCCGATTGTGGCTTTTACCAAAACGGGCGGGCCGGTTGAAACTTTCCATACCGTGAAATCGATCAATCCGGATTTGCTGGACTTTTTCAAAGGGACAACGGCATTGGGGATCATTTCCGCGCTCGCGTGGGGGCTCGGCTATGTCGGCCAGCCGCATATTATTGTCCGTTTCATGGCAATTAAATCGGTAAAAGAAACAAAAAGCGCGCGCAGAATCGGGATCAGCTGGATGATTTTATCGCTGATCGGCACATCCCTTACTGCGCTGATCGGGATCGCTTATTTCCATCAGCCCGGCCATAAATTGGATAATCCGGAAACGGTTTTTATCCAGCTTGGGCAGATTTTATTCCATCCGCTCATTGCCGGATTTGTGCTGGCAGCAGTGCTTGCGGCGATTATGAGCACCGTCTCGTCCCAGCTGCTTGTCACTTCAAGTGCGCTGACAGAAGATCTGTATAAGCTCTTCTTCCGTCGCAATGCTTCGGATAAAGAGTCGGTATTTTTCGGAAGGCTCGCGGTGCTTGTTGTTTCTGTTGTCGCTGCATTGCTCGCTTTAAACCGCGATTCCACCATTTTGCAGCTTGTCAGCTATGCATGGGCCGGGTTTGGCGCATCATTCGGGCCGGTGATCTTTTTGAGCCTGTTCTGGCGCAAGATGAACCACTGGGGCGCCCTTTTCGGTATGATTGTGGGTGCCGTGACAGTGATTATCTGGACCGTGTCAGGAATGGATGCCAAATTGTACTCCATGGTACCGGGTTTTGCCTTTAACCTGATTGTCAGCATGGTGATCAGCATCGCAACCTACAAACACCATGCAGGCATTGAAGAAGAATTTAATGACAGCCTTTCCGCAATGAAAAAGGAAAGTTGATTGTAAAAAACGTCGGAAGCTTTTTATACTGCTTCCGGCTTTTTCAATGGAGCAGGGGTTGCACAAAATGCCGGGTTGGACTACAGATTTAAAAAACGCCGGCAGTCTGCGTGTATGCTTCCGGCGTTTAATCTTGTCCTACAGGCATTATTTCCAATCAGAGATGGCTCAGACTTCCAAAATCTGGGACTTCTTTCCGGTCTTTTCACCAAGGCGGTTGGTGCTAAAAACCCGCAATGGCAGTGTTTTCAAAAGCCGGCAACCTGCATACCCGCTTCCCGTTCTTTTGTCAGTCAGCCTTGTCCGGCGGGCGGATGTTGCCAATCAGAGATGGCACAGATTTTAAAAACCGGGACTGCTTCCGGTTTTTTACCAAGATGGTTGTTGCTAAAAACCCAGGATGACAGTGTTTTCACAAAAGCCCGCTTCCCGTTCTTTTGTCAGTCAACCCTGTCTTGCGGGCGGATTTTATCAAGCGGCGCAAAGACTTCGAGATGGCGGTACAGGTTTTCAAAAACAGCAGGGGCTTCTCCGCCGAGTTCGCCGTCCAGATTTAATAAAATTTTATCCGGTGAATGAACTTTTACGCGGCTGGCGGAGGTGTAAATGACGTTCGGGTCATTCAAATGTTCACCGCGCAGCGCAAGGGTAACAACCCGGATGAACTCAGCCAGGTTCGTTTTTTTCAAAATCATTAACGTAAACAGGCCGTCATTGATTGAAGAGTCCGGAGCAAGTTTTTCAAAGCCGCCAATGGAATTCGTCAGGCCGATTAAAAACATCATCGCTTCGCCTTCAAACAGCTTCCCGTCATATTCAATCGTCATCTGAGTCGCGCGGATCGAAGGCAGCATTTCAATCCCTTTTAAATAATAGGCGAGCTGGCCGAGCATCGTCTTCAGCCGGCTTGGCACATCATATGTCAGTTCCGTGAGCCGCCCGCCGCCACCGATATTGATAAAATATTTCTCATTCATTTTCCCAATATCGACCGGAAGGGTATCGCCTTTTACGATAATTTCCGTTGCTGCCTGCACATCACGCGGGATTTGCAGGGCGCGCGCAAAATCATTGGTCGTACCCATTGGGATGACGCCGAGTTTCGGCCGGTAATCCTGTTCGGCAATGCCGTTGACGACTTCATTGATCGTGCCGTCCCCACCGGCTGCCACGACAATATCATACTTGCGTTCAACCGCTTTCCTTGCTGCTTTAATGGCATCCCCGCCGCCGGTTGTGGCATGGCAGGACGTTTCATATCCGGCCACCTCCAATTTTTGCAGCACATCCGGGAGATGGCGCTTAAACGCTTCACGGCCGGAAGTCGGATTATATATGATTCTTGCTCGTTTCATTCGCATCATCCTTATTTATGTTGATGTACATGCGTATTTATGTAATCCCGTTTCGCGCAGGCAAAGGACAGTTTCCCCAAAACAGACCCGGATAGGGAAACTGCTCGATATGTTGTCCGTTCTTTCTGCATGGGGCAAATCCTTCATACATCCACCGAATTATCATACAACTTTTTTGAAAAAAAATCCACTAACAGCAAGGTGCGGCGTGCGCCTTGGCCGCAAAAAGGCACATTTTCGGCTGCCGTGTGCGTAGGGACTGCCTTTGCCTTATACCAAAGTGGTTCAAGGAAAGGGGGACGTGCAGGCATGGATGATTTGTGCATGCACCCTAAAATTTTCCATACTTCCGCATCATCACGGGCTGAACAAACGGATGCCGCGCTCATTCAGAAATTGTATCGTTTCCAGCAGAGCATCTTCGCCGATCTTGTATACTTCCCCGATGGTATCTTTCCAGCGGGCGAAATCCCGCATGTGCAGCTCGCGGATATTGCGGTAGTTCATAATTTTTAATGAGCGGTCGCGCAAATAGTAGCATTCCCGCCCGTTGAAGCGAACGGCGGTCACCCTGCGCATCGTCTGATTGGCGTTGTCGTCAAGGTATGATGCACGAATATCTTCTTTCAAATCGTCTTCCGTAAGCGGCAGCCATTCAATTGTTTTTTTCACAAAAGATTTCCCATTTGAACGGCGGTCGATTTCGTAACGGCCGGGCTCAAGCTGCGTAAAAATGATATCTTCACCAAAACCATGGAGCACGTGGCGCCGTTTTGCCTCAAGTTCAACCGGCTTCATGATCGGGGAGCCGTAGCCGACATCCACGTACAGTTTTTTTTCGTTTAATAAAACCATCAGCGCGACATGGCCGGGCACCACACGCACAAACGAGCATTGAAAACCCAAGCCACGCAACAGCCGCGCAAAATTGATGTTTAATGTAAAACAGGTGCCGCCCCATCCTTTTTCCCATAAATGCTCCACAAAAGTCTCAAACGGAGGTATGTAAATCCCCTCACGGAAGTAATGAAACTTGCTGAACGTTTCATAGGGGACACAAGAAAGATGGTGCTGGATGAGCCGCTGCAAAAAATTCAGCCCCGGCTCTTCACGTTCAAGCTTTAAGTAATTCAAATAAGCCTCCACCTGTTCTTCCATTTTCTTTTCCCCTTTCAAGTGCTTTATCCGTTCTTTTCGCTGCCCGGCATGAAAAAACCTTTTTTTCGCAACAACAGGGATGAAAAAAGTGACTCGACATGCATCCTTATTCTATTTTAAACGTTTCTGCACTAGACGCACAGCTTACAGGCTCTTTATTTCCTTATTGGAGTTTTTAAAAGGACAGTTTGCTCCCGGTCCGGTACTCTTTTTTGTCTTTTTAAGCCCTCCAAAAGGACAATTGGCCCCGGGTCTGGCTCTCTTTTGTCTTTTTGAAGCCCCCAAAAGGACAATTCGAACGGATTCCAGTTCCCTTTTGTCTTTTTAAACCCTCCAAAAGGACAGTTCGACCGGATTTCAATCCCCTTTTGTCTTTTTGAACCCTCCAAAAGGACAATTCGACCGGATTTCGGCTCTCTTTTTGGTCTTTTTTTGAAGCCTTCAAAAATCAATTTGCCCATCCCGGTTTCCACCCCTCCAAAACCTGTCTCTCAAAGGGTGCATGCCCATTTTTACAACGTTTTCCGGACGGGCGCTGCTTAAAAGATGATTCCATTTTTGTCTATTATTTTTTGGTGAAAGTTTATTCCTGCTAGATCGTGGTATATATGACACCGTAAGCGATATTCAAAATCACCGAACAAAGGAGAGATTTGAAATGGCAGACAAAGATAAAAAAATGACAGTAGAAGAAGCAGGTCGCAAAGGCGGAGAAGCTACTGCTGACAGTCACGATAAAGAATTCTATCAAGAAATTGGTAAAAAGGGTGGAGAAACCACTTCCGAAAAACACGGCAAAGAATTCTATCAGGAAATTGGTAAAAAAGGTGGAGAAGCCACTGCCGACAGCCATGACAAAGATTTCTATCAGGAAATCGGTAAAAAAGGCGGAGAATCTACAGCGGAGAATCATGATAAAGAATTCTATCAAGAAATCGGCAAAAAAGGCGGAGAAGCCACTGCTGACAGCCATGACAAAGATTTCTATCAAGAAATTGGAGAAAAAGGCGGTAACGCAAGAGCGAAAAACAACGGTGAAGATTAAGAGGAATGGTTTCACCCAAACCGGTTCAGCCCGCACGCTGAACCGGTTTTTTGCCGTATTCGTACTCTCTTTCTTTTTCTCCAATTGTTACCCTTATTATAGCACAGCCTACGTTATTTGGCAGTACATTTTGAAAAGACACGCAATTTGGATGCGCTTACATAAAAAGAGCCGGCATCCACTTTGCCCGCTCTTTTTATGCATTCTATTCAACTGGCAACTTTATCGCAAGTGTTTTAAGCTTCTACCGGATTTGCCTGTTTTTCAACAGTTTCTTCGATCAAATTCCGGATTTTCACTTTTAAAAAATGTTCTTTGCAATAATAACCGAGCAGTTTATTTGTTTTCCAGTCATACACCGGATAAACAGCATCAATTTCTTTGCCGGCTTTTCTCAAACAATATGCACACGTGGTTGTCAGTTCAAATAAGCAATCACACATTGTTTGCAGCCTCCTATCGTCAATTTCACCCTTTCGTTATATACCCGGTCACCAAATTTTAAAACAAAAAAAGCGGTGGGGCACACCGCTTTTTTTGAAAACTTAACGTTTATTCATTTCCTGAATCAGCAGTTTATTGACAATCGGTGGGTTGGCCTGCCCTTTTGTTGCTTTCATGACCTGTCCGACCAAAAAGCCGAGCGCCCGGTCTTTTCCGTTTTTATAGTCAATAATGGATTGTTCGTTTTTATCCAGCACTTCTGTTACAATTTTTAAAAGCTCGCCTTCATCAGAAATTTGCACAAGTCCTTTTTCTTTGACGATTTTTTCCGGGTCGCCGCCTTTTTCGACCAGTTCGCGGAACACTTTCTTCGCCAATTTTGAAGAGAGCGTGCCGTTTTCGATCAATTTGATCATGCCGGCAAGGCTTTCTGGTGTCAGAGCAATATCATGCAGTTCTTTCTGGGCTGAATTCAAGTACGCGGACACTTCGCCCATCAGCCAGTTCGATGCCTGTTTTGCATCGGCGCCGGCTGCGATCGTCGCTTCAAAGAAATCGGACATTTCTTTCGTGAGTGTGAGCACCATGGCATCATAAGCCGGGAGCCCGAGTTCTTCCGTGTAACGCTTTTTCCGTTCATCCGGAAGTTCCGGGATTTCGGCGCGCACCCGTTCTTTCCAGGCGTCATCAATATACAGATCCACAAGATCCGGTTCCGGGAAATAGCGGTAATCGTCCGAGCCTTCTTTCACCCGCATCAAAATCGTTTTGCCGGTTGCTTCGTCAAAACGGCGTGTTTCCTGTTGGATCACACCGCCTGCAAGCAGCACTTGTTTCTGGCGTTCCTGCTCATACTGCAGGCCTTTGCGCACATAGTTGAACGAGTTCAAGTTTTTCAGTTCGGTTTTCGTGCCGAATGTTTCCTGCCCGATTGGACGGATGGAAATATTGGCATCGCAGCGGAGTGACCCTTCTTCCATTTTGCAGTCGGAAACGCCGGTATATTGAATGATGGATTTTAATTTTTCAAGATACGCATACGCTTCTTCCGGCGTACGAATATCCGGTTCCGAAACAATTTCAATTAGTGGCGTGCCTTGGCGGTTCAAATCGACGAGAGAATACCCTTCATTTGCCGCGTGGAACAGTTTCCCGGCGTCTTCTTCCATGTGAATACGGGTAATACCGATCTTTTTCTTTATGCCGTCCACTTCGATTTCAATCCAGCCGTTTTTCCCGATCGGTTTATCAAATTGGGAAATCTGATAGGCTTTCGGGTTGTCCGGGTAAAAATAGTTTTTCCGGTCGAATTTCGTTTCGGTTGCAATTTCGCAGTTCAGCGCCATGGCCGCCTTCATTGCGTAGTCAACCACTTTTTTATTCAGTACCGGAAGCACCCCCGGATAGCCGAGATCAATAACATTTGTGTTCGTATTCGGTTCTGCCCCGAAATGCGCAGGCGCCGGCGAGAAAATTTTCGTATTGGTTTTGAGTTCAACGTGCACTTCAAGTCCGATCACTGTTTCAAAATTCATCTTTTTCACCCCTTACAATTGCGGTTTTTGGTTATGGAAGTCCGTCGCCTGTTCAAATGCGTGGGCAACGCGGTACACGGTGCTTTCGTCAAAATGCTTCCCGATGATTTGCAGCCCTAATGGCAGCCCACCTGCAAACCCACATGGAACAGAGATCCCCGGAACGCCTGCCAAGTTGACCGGAATGGTTAAAATATCATTCGCATACATCGTTAACGGATCTTCTATTTTTTCCCCGATTTTAAAAGCCGGCGTCGGCGTGGTCGGCCCGATGATGACATCATATTTTTCGAGTACATCGTCAAAGTCTTTTTTGATCAGGGTGCGGGCCTGTTGTGCTTTCTTGTAATACGCATCGTAATAGCCTGCACTTAGCGCAAAAGTTCCAAGCATGATGCGGCGTTTTACTTCGTCCCCAAAACCTTCCGAACGGGTCTTTTTATATAATTCTTCGAGGTTCGTGGCGTTTGGCGAACGGTAGCCGTAGCGGACGCCGTCGAAACGGGCCAGGTTGGAAGACGCTTCGGATGAAGCAAGCAAATAATAGGTGGCCACGCCGTATTTCGAATGCGGCAGCGACACTTCTTCCCATGTGGCACCGAGCTTTTCCAGCACTTTCAAGGCATTGAGAACAGCCTGGCGTGCTTCTTCGCTGACGCCTTCACCTAAGTATTCTTTTGGCACGGCAATTTTCAAGCCTTTTACATCACCTTTGAGCGCCTCCACATAGTTCGGCACTTCCACATCGGCGGAAGTGGAGTCATGCCGGTCAAGCCCGGAAATTGCCTGTAACAGATAGGCATTGTCTTCCACGGTCCGGGTAATCGGCCCGATCTGGTCAAGAGAAGAGGCGAATGCGACAAGGCCAAAACGGGAAACACGCCCGTAAGTTGGCTTCATTCCGACAACCCCGCAAAATGCGGCCGGCTGGCGGATCGAACCGCCTGTATCAGATCCAAGCGCAAACGGCACTTCCCCCGCTGCCACCGCTGCAGCCGAACCGCCGGAAGAACCGCCCGGCACCGTATCCAGGTTCCAAGGGTTGCGGGTGATTTGGAATGCGGAATTTTCCGTCGACGAACCCATCGCAAACTCATCCATATTCAATTTGCCGATTGTGATCGTATTTTCCTTATGTAATTTCTCCATGACCGTGGCATCATAAATGGGATCGAAGTTTTCAAGGATTTTGCTAGCACAGGTTGTCCGCAAATCTTTCGTGACAATATTATCCTTGATTCCGATCGGCATGCCGAACAGCATATTTTCAGCTTCCGGCGAGCCGATTTTGCCGTCCAGTTCCGCTGCGGTTTTGCGGGCCCGTTCTTCATCCAATGTTAAAAAAGCTTTCACTTTGCCGTCTGTTTCTGAAATCTTTTGATACGCTTCATCAACAAGTTCTGAAACTTTAACTTCCTTATTATGTAAAAACTCGTGAAGTTCCGAGATTTTATGGTCAAATAAAGACATGCTTTCCCCTCCTTATTCTACGATTGTCGGCACACGGATCATTCCGTCCTGGGTATCCGGCGCATTTTTCAACACAAGCTCGCGCGGCAGTCCTTTTTCCACCGTATCTTCGCGCATGACATTGCGGATTTCAAGCACGTGCGTGGTCGGCAGAACCCCTGTTGTGTCAAGTTCATTTAATGATTCCGCAAAATGGATAATATCCCCCAGCTGTTTCGCAAATTTCTCCGTTTCCGTCTCATTCATTTCAAGGCGTGCCAGGTCGGCAACGTGTTGGACTTGTTCTTTTGAAATATCAGGCATAGCCTTTCACCTCCGTTATAAAAGTCGCATCAATTGTACGTGGAACCAATCGGGCGTGCAGTTCATTGCCCCGCAGCACGGCCCGGAAAGCGGGGCCTGACTGTCCGTTCATATGGGGCGAATCGAACCCTGCAATACTATTGATCATAGCAGAAAAGCCCGCCCTTAAGCAAGGGGGGCGCCGGGGGTTGCAAAAAAGAAAACGGAGAAGCTGCTTCAGCCTCTCCGTTTTACGGGTCCCCATTAATGGGTGAATTGTTCTTGCTCGGTCGATCCTGTAAGTGCGGTAGTAGAAGAAGTGCCGCCTGAGATGACCATCGATACTTCATCGAAATAGCCGGTGCCGACTTCGCGCTGATGGCGTGTTGCCGTGTAACCATATTGTTCGTTCGCAAATTCTGCCTGCTGCAGTTCGGAATAGGCCGCCATGCCGCGGTCGCGGTAGTTGCGGGCCAGTTCAAACATGCTGTGGTTCAAGGCATGGAAGCCGGCAAGCGTGACGAACTGGAATTTATAGCCCATGCGCGCAATTTCTTTCTGGAAGTTCGCGATCGTTTTGTCATCAAGTTTCTTCTTCCAGTTGAAAGACGGCGAGCAGTTGTAAGCCAAAAGTTTGCCCGGGAATTTTTCATGGATCGCTTCTGCAAACCGGCGTGCTTCATCCAGATTCGGCTCGCTCGTTTCGCACCAGATCATATCGGCATATGGCGCATAAGCAAGTCCGCGGGCAATCGCCTGGTCTATGCCTGCCTGCGTGCGGTAAAAGCCTTCCGCTGTCCGTTCCCCGGTGATAAATGGCGCATCATACGGGTCAACATCGCTTGTGATCAGATTTGCCGCATTTGCATCCGTACGGGCAATAATAACGGTCGGCACGCCCATGACATCAGCAGCAAGGCGGGCTGCAATCAAGTGGCGGATGGCTGTTTGTGTCGGCTGCAACACTTTGCCGCCCAAATGGCCGCATTTCTTCTCGGAAGAAAGCTGGTCTTCAAGATGGACAGACGCGGCGCCCGCTTCGATCATCGCTTTTGTCAGTTCGAATACGTTTAACGGGCCGCCAAAGCCGGCTTCTGCATCGGCAACGATCGGTGCAAACCAATCAATCCGTTCGTCCCCTTCTGCATGGTGGATCTGGTCGGCGCGCTGCAAGGCCTGGTTGATCCGTTTAACGACATTCGGCACGCTGTTCGCCGGATACAGGCTTTGGTCCGGATACATTTGCCCGGCCAGGTTCGCATCAGCTGCAACCTGCCAGCCGCTTAAATAAATGGCTTTCAATCCGGCCTTTACCTGCTGGACAGCCTGATTTCCCGTGAGTGCGCCCAATGCATGGATATAATCTTCCGTATGCAGCAGATTCCAGAATTTTTCCGCCCCCCTGCGCGCCAAAGTATATTCAATTTGAACAGAACCCCTCAGTTTGAGCACGTCTTCCGGAGCATACGGGCGGACAATCCCCTGCCACCTTTCATCTTTCTCCCAGCTTCGTTTCAATTCAAGCGCTTTTTCGTTTACCATCAAAAATTCCTCCCATTTTTTCAATATAATGTAAATCCGCAGGCAAAATAAGGCTTTCCCGAGGTTCAAACGATTCTCCTTTATACGGCTGCGGCTAAAGCAGCTAACATATAGAGCTTACGATATTCATATGATTCCTCTCTGCATGACTGCAGAGCTTTCCATTGTACGTCTCCCCTTGTTGCGCTCATGCTCCGCAATTTGCCATTCGATCAGCCCAGCAGTTCATACGCCGGTAAGGTTAAAAATTCAATAAATTCGTCTTCTTTAACAAGCCGGTCAAATAAGGCTACTGCTTCTTCAAAACGGCCGGCCCGGTAATATTCCTCCCCGATTTCCCGGCGGATGCGTTCCAGTTCTTCCGCTTTGATTTGTTCATATAGCTCAATCGTCACTTTTCTGCCGTCTTGAAGTACGCCCTTCGGATGGCGAATCCAGTGCCAAAGCTGGGTGCGAGAAATTTCAGCCGTCGCCGCATCTTCCATTAAGTTCGAGATCGGCACAGCACCCCTTCCCCTGAGCCAGGATTCGATGTACTGGATGCCGGCATAAATGTTTTCGCGGATGCCTTTTTCCGTAATTTCCCCTTGCGGCACAGCGAGCAGATCATCTGCCGTTGCCGTAAAATCCATCTGCTTGCCGGAGTGGATTTGGTTCGGCTCAGGCATTTCTTTATTAAATGCTTCCAAGGCGACTGGCACAAGCCCAGGATGCGCAACCCAGGTGCCGTCATGCCCGTCTCTTGCTTCCCGCTCTTTATCGGCGCGCACCTTTTGGAAGGCTTCTTCATTTTTTGCCGGGTCGTCTTTTACCGGGATCTGCGCGGCCATTCCCCCGATTGCCGGCGCATTCCGGCGGTGGCACGTCTTAATGGTTAAAAGCGAATAAGCGCGCATAAACGGGACCGTCATGGTGACGAGAGACCTGTCTGGCGTAATAAACTGCGGATTGGTACGCAGTTTTTTAATATAGCTGAAAATATAGTCCCAGCGCCCGCAGTTGAGGCCTGCCGAATGCTCTTTCAGTTCGTAAAGGATTTCATCCATTTCAAAAGCGGCCATAATCGTTTCAATCAGGACAGTCGCTTTAATGGTGCCTTTCGGAATGCCGATATACTTTTGTGCAAAGATAAAAACATCATTCCAAAGACGCGCTTCCAGATGGCTCTCCATTTTTGGCAGGTAAAAGTACGGGCCTGTGCCGTTTTCAAGGAGCCTGCGGGCATTATGGAAGAAATAAAGCCCGAAATCTGTTAAACTGCCGGATATAGGTTTGCCGTCTACTAAAATATGTTTCTCTTCCAAATGCCATCCGCGCGGCCTGACAATTAAGACAGCGGGGTGATCGGTCAGCTTGTATTCTTTTCCGTTCGGCCCGGTAAAAGTAATCGTCCGGTTGACCGCATCACGGAGATGGATCTGGCCTTCAATGATATTCTCCCATGTCGGGGAAGTGGCATCTTCAAAGCAAGCCATAAATATTTTTGCGCCTGAGTTCAAGGCATTGATCACCATTTTCCGGTCAACCGGCCCGGTAATCTCCACACGCCTGTCCTGCAAGTCTTCAGGAAGCGGGGCAATGGTCCAGTCGGATTCTCGGATGGAGGCCGTTTCTTCGAGAAAATGTGGAAGCTTGCCCGATTTGATTTCTTCATCGCGCTTTTTTCTGTAGGCCAGCAGTTCACGCCGCCTTTCGCCGAAATGCCGCTCCAGCTGTTCCAAAAATTGCAGCGCTTCCGGGGTCAATATTTCGTCATACCCGTCATGGATGGATCCCGTTACGGTAATGCCTGGTGCTTTGGTCTCCATATTTGCACTCCCTTCCCTTGTTATAATACAGTGTGCTTTGCATGTTTTTATTATATAACAGAGTTTTCAAAAATGGTAGCCTTTTTTTGAAAAAAATTTAAAAAATGTTTCCCTTTTTTTGAAATGTGACATACTAAAAAAGAGCAGATACATTTTTCATGTATCTGCTCTTTTTTCAGTTATAAATATGGACGGTCGGGTCTTTTGCTTTTGAATTCCTTACAATGAGCGCTTTTGCTTCATTGTTGGCCGTGATGTTCACTTGTAAATTGACATAATCCGGGAAGGTTTTGACCACCAGGCCGGCGACATATTGCGTAAAAGCAATGACTTCCGCCTGTCCGTAAAACTGGATCGGAATGTCGATGCTTAAATCAGCAAGCTGCCCATCGTTGTATCTTGCCCTGCCAATGCATCCGGTATAATTTGGGAAAAAGTCTTCAATGTCCGTTTTAAAATTCTCAAATGTTTTCTCATCATCACGATGGGCTTTTTCCGCATCGTCGGACGGGAACAAATAATATTTTTCATTGATGTTTTTCCAATCGTCTGCAGAGGTGCTGTTTGCCGGAACAGTAGCGTAAGCAAAGTAATTCCCGGGAATAACGGAATCCTTGCTCTGCTGTTTGTACAGCCCGATCGTAATCGGGACATTTTTCAATCCATTCATCTTGCGCAGGCGCTGGACGACTTCCGATGCAATCTGCTTCCCTTTTTCGTCCAGCGTTTTTTGGGAAATATTAACGTCATACGTGGAACCGTACTTTTCCGTCTGATAGTAATAAACCGAGTTCAGGGCAAGCCCGATGGCAACGCCGGACAGTTTGACGTTCCCTTTGCTGTCTTTTGTTAAATAATCCTGTTCGAGAATTTGCGCCAAATAAATCGGGTTTTTCTCATTTTGCTGCTTTGCCGATCCTTTTTCGTCATTCACCGGATTCAGCCCGACATTGTCCTGTTCTTTCAGGCCTTTCTTTTTCAACTGGTCTGCCGTATATTTTCGATTCAGCCATTTTGTAATGGTGTCGGAAGTCAAATACTGGCCTTCCTGAAAAAGATAGTCATCCGGCGGGTAATTTTTCTGCGCAACCCGCATCAGGCCGGTTTCAAATTCCTCGATATCATATGAAGTGTTTAAGTTGCTGACAACGAGCCCCCGCGATTTGCTCGTTTTATACGGGTAAATATTTTTATAATACTGGTCGGAAATTTGGTAACTCGAAACAACGGATGTTTCTTTTTTATTGTTGCTTTTCTGGACCACTTTGTTATCCGAGCCGAAACCCGGTGAACAGCCTGCCAGTAAAACCATCGATATGATGAGGGGGTACCATTTTTTCATACTGCCTTTCCACCTTTTTGATTTCTCGCTTTCCCTTGCAATTTATGAATGGAACCGTTCCAAAAACGCTGCTTCATCCCATACTTCAATGCCGAGCTGTTCCGCTTTGGTCAGCTTTGTGCCCGCATCTTCTCCGGCGATGACAAGGTCGGTATTTTTGCTCACGCTGCCGGTCACATTTGCCCCGAGCGCTTCCAGTTTTTCTTTTGCTTCGTTGCGGGTCATGTTCACCAGTTTTCCGGTTAAAACGACCGTCTTTCCGGCAAAAGGCGAATCTGCATTGCGCTTTTCCGCACGTTTGGGGCCTTTATAAACCATGTTGACCCCGAGTGCAGCCAATTCCCGGACCAGGCCAAGCGCTTCTTCATTTTCAAAATACGCAGCAATGGAATCCGCCATCTTTTCGCCAATATCGGGTATGGCCTCCAGTTCTTCACGCGTTGCTTTCGACAGCCGTTCCATTGTTTCAAAATGCGCTGCTAAAATTTTCGCAGCTTTGGCGCCGACATGGCGGATGCCGAGGCCGAACAGCAATTTTTCCAGCGAATTCTTTTTTGAGGCTTCAATTGCGGCAAGCAAATTGGAAACCGATTTTTCCCCCATTCTTTCTAATTGTAACAGTTCTTCTTTTTTCAGTCGGTAAATATCCGCAACATTGTGGATCAATTCATGCGCGAACAGCTGGCTGATGACCTTTTCCCCCAGCCCTTCAATATTCATCGCATTCCTTGATACGAAATGGATCAGCCCTTCGCGGATCTGCGCCGGGCAGTTCGGGTTAATACAGCGGAGCGCCACTTCATCCTCAAGGCGGACAAGCTCGCTGCCGCAGTCCGGGCAGTGGGACGGCATGGAAAATGCCTGCTCTTCGCCTGTCCTCCGTTCGGGAATCGGGCGGACCACTTCGGGAATAATGTCACCCGCTTTTTTCACCACCACATAGTCCCCAATCCGGATATCTTTTTCACGGATCAAATCTTCATTGTGGAGTGTGGCCCGCTGGACGGTTGTTCCGGCCACCCTTACCGGATTTAGTATCGCAGTTGGTGTGACGACCCCGGTACGGCCGACTTTTACTTCAATACCGGTCAGTTTAGTGACGACTTCTTCAGCAGGAAATTTATAGGCAATAGCCCAGCGCGGACTTTTCACCGTTGTGCCAAGGGCGGCTTCCTGGGCATAGTCATTTACCTTGATTACAATGCCGTCAATTTCATACGGAAGGGCCGGCCGTTTTTCCGTCCATTCCGCGATAAATTTAAGCACTTCCCCGATATCCCGGCATATTCTTGTTTCTTTATTGACCTTAAGGCCGAGCCTTTTCAAATACGCAAGCCCTTCGCTATGGGCGGAAATATCGAGCCCGGTTGTATCACCGATTGCATACATAAACGTATCAAGGTTCCGCGATGCCGCAATTTTCGGATCGAGCTGGCGAAGCGAGCCGGCTGCCGCATTGCGCGGATTGGCAAACGGTTCTTCCCCGTTTTCTTCTTTAATACGGTTCAATGCCTCGAAAGACTTTTTCGGCATAAAACATTCCCCGCGCGCCTCGATGGTAACCGGTTCATTCAACCTGAGTGGTATCGAGCGGACGGTTCTGAGGTTGGCCGTGATGTCTTCACCGATCGTCCCGTCCCCTCTTGTGGACCCTTGGACGAATAAACCATTCTCATATTTAAGCGAAATCGCCAGCCCGTCGATTTTCAGTTCGCACACGTATTCATATCGATCGCCAGCCGTCTCCCGGACTCTGCGGTCGAAATCGCGAAGGTCGGCTTCGTTAAAGGCATTTGCCAGACTGAGCATCGGTGTATCATGGACCACTTTGGCAAATCCGGATAAAGGTTCTCCTCCGACCCTTTGCGTTGGCGAATCCGGCGTGATCAACTCCGGATGCGCATTTTCAATCTCCTGCAGTTCACGCAAAAGCCTGTCGTATTCCGCGTCCGGAACGCTCGGGCGGTCGAGCACATAATATTCATAACTGTACTGGTTCAGCAGTTTGCGCAATTCGGCTGCCCGGGTGGCTGCCGCGTGATTATCCATGTGCAACAATCCTTTCCATCAGGGCAAAAGAGGCAATTGCCGCCTGTGTCCCTTTCGTTGTCCAGACTTATTCTATTCTACTTTTGTAATCGGCGCAAACTCGGCTAAAAGCCGTTTGATGCCGACAGGGCTCGGGAATGCAATGTCAAGTTCGGCTGACTTGCCTTCTCCCTTGACACTGACAACCGTGCCGATCCCCCATTTTTTATGTTCGGCTTTATCGCCCACTTGCCAAGAAAGATTGCCGGCCCTGTTTTGTTGCCAGGCAGGAACAACAGGCGGCCGTTTCTCTTTTCTTGCCGTATTGCCGCGCGAAACCTGGCGGAAATCGAGCCGGTCTTTTTCCTCCTTGCGAATATCCTCGATCAGTTCTTCCGGGATTTCATTGATAAACCGTGAAACAGGATTGATGTTCATGCGCCCGTAAAGCGTCCGCACTTCGGCATTGGTCAGGTACAGCTCCTCTTGTGCCCGCGTGACGCCGACATACATGAGCCGCCTTTCCTCTTCCATTTCCGCTTCGTCCATGAGGGAACGGCTGTGCGGGAAAATGCCCTCTTCCATGCCGATCAGGAAGACAACTGGAAATTCAAGCCCTTTGGCGGCGTGCAACGTCATTAAGACAACGGCATCTTTTTGTGCATCATCTTCTTCAAGCCGGTCAATATCGGCGACAAGCGCCAAATCCGTCAAAAAGGCGACAAGGCTTTTGTCATCGTTCTCTTTCTCAAATTCCTGGGCAACCGAAAGAAATTCATCGATATTTTCAAGCCGGCTTTCGGCTTCGAGCGATTTTTCCAGTTTCAGCGCATCCCGGTAGCCGGACTTGTCCAGCAATTCTTCCACCAGTTCGGTAACGGATAAATATTCCTGCATCCGGGTAAAATTGCTGATAAGCTCGTAAAATTCTCGGCAGGCTTTGGTAATTTTCGGACTGAGGCCGATAAAATCAATTTCCTGAAGTGCCGTAAATAAGGAAACATCCTGGTCCGCCGCATAACGCACGATTTTATCCAATGAAGTCTGACCGATCCCGCGTTTCGGCACATTGATAATCCGGGTCAGGCTGAGGTCGTCATCCGGATTGGCGATGACCCGCAAGTATGCCAGAATATCTTTAATTTCTTTCCGGTCGTAGAAACGGGTGCCGCCGACGATATTGTAGGCAATGTTCGATTTCATCAATACTTCTTCGATGACACGGGACTGGGCGTTCGTGCGGTACAAAATGGCAATATCGGAGTACCGGCGTTTACCCGATGCAGTGAGTTCCTTAATTTTTCCGGCAACAAACTGCGCTTCCCCCTGTTCGCTGTCTGCCCGGTAATAGACGAGATTTTGCCCCTCATCGTTTTCCGTCCATAAATTTTTCTTTTTCCGGTTTGCGTTGTTTTCGATGACTTTATTGGCCGCCTGTAAAATTTTCTTCGTTGAGCGGTAGTTTTGCTCGAGCAAAATGACTTTCGCGTTCGGGTAATCTTTTTCAAATGACAGGATATTGGCAATATCCGCACCGCGCCAACGATAAATCGACTGGTCATTATCCCCGACAACACACAAATTCTGAAACCTTGAAGCTAACAATTTCACAAGTGTATACTGGGATTTATTGGATATGGATAGGTGAGCCTTTGAAGTCATCTCCAGCTTTTCCCCCCATTCACACCGTACATGAGAGTTTCCCCTCATACGGCGTTCCATCAATTTGTTATCGCGTTATAATACCTACTATTTTATCGTTTCCAACCAAATCGCGAAGTTTGTTGATTTTATCTAGGGCATTCTCGTCTTTCTTTAGCTTTTGGTTGTTATCAGTCAACTAATCACCACCCGGTTACTGGCAGCTTTCGTTTCTCTTAGTCATACTCGAACCTGATAGACGATAAATGTAGTTGCTTTAACAAATTGACTAGTGGCTATCCCTCCATGATGTTTCCATCACCTCAACGGTACTGTGCCACCACTTTCACTGACATAAAGATAAGTTATAGCCTTCGCTTTTCCTTATCACCGCTTCATTGGCCGGTAAGTCCTCCGCGTTGTCAGCTTCCCACGTTCCGATGATTCTATCTGTACATACACTTTTAGGTGAATCCTCTAGTCCTGCTAGCTTGGACGTGCCTGTAACACGTCAAGGTGTTTCATAAAGACAATTCTTACTCCACCTCACTAGCGCCACGTACCGTGACAATGCCATTTCTAGCATCTATACCTCTAGAACCGTACATTCGGATTTTCGTCAGTTAGTTGTTGTTCACTAACATTCTCACCATGAGTGTTTTATAGACCCCCGGCTTATTTGCTGCACCTTCCACCTCTGGAAAGCTTTCGTCAACTTGACTTGTTACGGCAGCATTCAGCCGACTTCACCGAGCTTATAACCTCAAGATCCTTACCTATCTTGACGCTATTCGGAGGATCAGGGAGAGCCTTTCCGGGCGTTACTCCTTCATTCGACTCTTCGAATCATCAGTTCTCCCAGCTTTCGCTGGTGGCTAATCTTTTCAATTAGCAACGTGTCGCACTATCCTGATACTCATCAACGTGGATGTATTGGAATTTTCTTTGGTAATATTCGAGGACTTCCGGGACGCGCTTGAACAATTGGATTGTCATCATGATCAGATCGTCAAAGTCAAGCGACTGGTTTTTCCTCAGGCGTTGCTGGTAAGCTTCGTATACATCACTGACAATTTGGTCAAAAAAATCGCCCGCTTGTTTGGCGTACTGTTCAAAATCAATCAGTTCATTTTTCGCGCTGCTGATTTTCCCTAAAATCGCCCGCGGGTCAAATTTTTTCGGATCCAGATTTTTTTCTTTTAAAAGGTTTTTAATGACCGATAGCTGGTCGGTCGCGTCAAGGATGGAAAAATTGCGGTTAAAGCCGATCCTGTCGATATCCCTCCGCAAAATGCGCACGCACATCGAATGGAAAGTGGATATCCACACTTCCTCAGCGGCACCGCCCATGATCCCGGCAATCCTGTCCTTCATTTCGCGGGCGGCCTTATTGGTAAACGTAATCGCTAAAATATTATACGGATTCACGCCTTTTTCCACCATTAAATAGGCAACGCGGCGGGTCAGCACCCGTGTTTTGCCGCTTCCCGCCCCGGCAAGAATCAAAAGCGGCCCTTCCGTTGTTTTGACCGCTTCTTTCTGTTCGGGATTTAGCCCGCTCAGAATACGGTCGGTTAAAAATTGCATGATTTCACCACCACATGAGAATGTTTGTTCTATTTTATCACAAACCTGTTTGCTTTACAACCCGGACCGTTTTCACAGCCTCGTGTATATCTTCATAAACCACATTGCCGACGACCACTACATCTGCAGCCCGTGCCATCTCCGCAGCCTGTGCTGCAGTGCGGATGCCGCCGCCGTAAAACAAAACGGTATCTTCCAGTACTGTTTTCACTTTTTCGACAAGCTTTGGATCTCCGTAAGTGCCGCTGTATTCCAAATAAAAAACCGGAAACTTGAACATATGCTCCGCCATGCTTGCATAAGCGAGAACGTCGTCGTCATCAAGGCCGGTTGCTGCTTCTGCAAGCTGAGCGGCTTTACAGTCCGGATTTAAAATACAGTAGCCTTCCATGACGATCTCATTCCAATTCATCCATTCCCCGTATGCTTTCACTGCTTTATGGTGGGCACCGGTGATCCAAGTTGTATTTTGGCTGTTTAAAACCGCCGGAATCAAGTAAAGGTCATAAGCTGGTGCGATTGCGTCCGGATCCGATACTTCGAGGCAGCACGGTACGGCGTATCTCCTCACTCTTGACATTAACTGTAACGTGTTATCAAGGGTGACGCCGTCCGTTCCGCCGATAATCACTGCATCTGTGCCGGACTCGCAAACTTTTTCCAAATCATTTTCCGAAATATCTTTATTCGGATCCAATTTGAAGGCATGCCGCCATTCACGCACATCATACATCAACCGGAAATCCTCCATTCTTCATCCATCATAGCCCATTATAGCATTTGAAGGTACAGGCAAAAAAGCTTTTCATCAGAACGGGAAAATATAACAGGCCTGCTCGGAAACACCGCGCTTCCCCCCGTTAAATCCGGAAAATCTCTCCTGTATGCTTATGCAAAAAAAGCGGTGCCGGTAGAAGGAAAAATGAAAAGCGCAACTTTTCTAGCAAGATGCGCCAAACCCCGGGATTCTATCACGAAAAAGCCCTTTTTCTTGCGTAAAAAAGCCCTTCTTTTAAAAGAAGAGCTTTTTTCTTTTTATTCTGATGGTTCTTCTTCTGGACGGTTTTCCTGCCTTTGTTTTTTTTCGATCCGGTCGAGGACCATCTGGTAGGAATCGTTGCCATAATTCAGGCAGCGTTTGACACGGGAGATAGTAGCTGTGCTCGCGCCGGTTTCCGTCTCAATCGCATGGTACGTCTTATCGTTGCGCAGCATTCTCGCCACTTCCAGGCGCTGCGTCATCGCCTGAATTTCGTTGACGGTGCATAAATCGTCAAAAAAACGGTAGCACTCTTCAATCGTTTCAAGCGACAGGATCGCTTCAAACAGCTGATCCAGCGCTTTTCCGCGTAATTTGTCTATTTGCATAAACGTTTTTCTTCTCCTTTACTCTATTGCTTTCCAGCACGGCTCTGCCGGACTGCCCGAACCCCTGCCTAATCTGTAACGGTAACACTGCTTAAAGTTGGTACAATATTGATCCATGTTTTTCCCGGCACCAGTTTGACCGGTTCCCCGTTTTGATACGGAAGAATCCTGCCGTTGTCATTTTCCCATTCGACTTCCCGGAGCTTTCCCTTTTGGATGAGATACGCTTTGCCTCCAGATGTTAAATCAATATCCTTGCGCCCGTGACTGTCAATCAGCTTATGTTTAGCAGCAACAATGAACAAATTGTCGATGAGGACCGGTTGATCGTTATTTGCATCCACCGTCTCCACCCCGCCAGAGTAGCGGTCATACTTTCCTTTTTCTGCGTTATACCGGTACACGGCATTTAAATTGTCCCGGCTTGAATAACGGATACTGACTTTCCCCGCAGAAATGCCCGAAATGTTTTTCACTTCATTGGCAGAGGCAAAAGAAAGAGGAAACGGAGGCTGGTTCATTACATAGCCTTTTTTCCGTGCGCCCTTTAAAATATTTTGATAAGTGATATAGGAATTATGGGGCGCTTTTCTGGCCGCCGACCGTTTGAACAAAGTGCCGTCATACTGCATGCCGTTCAGTTCATCGACATAGCCCGAATCGAGCAGCTTTTTCGCGCCCGGGCTGTAGCCGTGGGCAATATATAAAGCATCGTATCCTTTTGCCAGCTTGATGAAATACGGTCTGGCGCTCCGGACAGGCCCGAATTTGGCCGGCATATGGCTCTCAAAAATTGCGACAAACCGGGTGATTTCCCCTTCTGCCAGGGCTTCATAGACCACATCGGCTGAACTTAACCCTGACTGCGGGCGTGCAAGCGGATGATTATTGATCATGACGGCAACCGCCCGTTTTGCCGGCCTGTTTGTTGTCCGAAGCCCTGTCAGCGGCGCTGTCCACCGGTGTGCCGCAGATTTTCCGGCTCCCTGCTGCTGACTGCCTGTACCATGCTGGCGGCCGCATGCCGATAGCACCAACAGGAGAAACATCAGGCCAATCAGTCGTTTCTTTCCCATTTTTGCAACTCCCATCGCGCTTTAAATACACCGAACGGCAAACCGCAACCTGCCGTACAGAAAGAGGTTTTTTAGAAACGAACCATCTCCCTTTTTACGCCATGCTTAACCATTTCCATTACTTTATTATTTTAACGCATTATTGTTGGAAAGAGTATCGTTTTCTTCATCACATCGTACATTCCTTTGGAAGTGATCCGGATATAGGGCAAATGGGTCGCGCATAAAAAGAGCAAAGAATACATCGGATCATCATATGCATAGCCGCGGTCCCTTAAAATACTGGAAAATTTTTTCATATCCCCGATCAGTTCATCCATGCTTTTATCCGACATGATGCCGCCGACCGGGAGCGGAATCTCATGGATGATTTTCCCGTTTTCCGCAATCACGATGCCGCCGCCCATTTCTTTCATCCGTTTAAATGCAAGCAGCATATCGCTCTTTGATTTTCCAATGCAAAGAATGTCGCCTGTTGATGAATAAGAAGAGGCAAGGCCCATCAGATTTTTGGCAAATCCTTTCACCAGTGTGTTGATCCGCCATTTTCCTTTTTTATCCATTAACATGAGAAAATTATCTTCATAGTTGTCCGGAAGCACTTCATACGATACGTCATACGAAATGGAGTACGGCCTTGTAATGACACTGTTGGACATCTCCAGTCCGAATGGCATGGAAAATTGCAAATCGTCCGGTTCGAGATCCCAATCCAGTTCAAGCGGGCCTTGACCGTACAATGCCCAATCGACCGGTTCTTCCGGTTCGATTCCTTTGCCATCTTTTTTCAACCAAACTCCTTTCGACAGAACCGAAACAGGCACCGGATTTGTTTCGCTCTCCAAAAAATTGATACTTGCCACCCGGCCTGTTGCAATGATACCGTGCAAATGCTGGATATTGTAGTAACGTGCCACATTGTAGCTTGCCATTAAGTATGCGTCCACCGGGGGCACCCCGTGTTCCATCGCGATTTGAATCATCCTGTCGATCACGCCTTCTTCGTAAAAAGCAGGCGAGCTGCCGTCGGTTGTAAAAAACATTTGATCATACTGGTCAATGCCGAGCGCTTTCATTTCATCCAGTAACACAGGCAGATCGGGGCGGATGGATGAGTGGCGCAAAGACACCGTGTATCCCTGCATCAGCCGGTTCAGTACTTCCTTGCCCGTCATCGCTTCATGGTCACAGTCTGCCCCAAACAGCATCATTTTTGCCAATGTTTTCTCGGAGGCACCCGGGAAATGGCCTTCAATTTTTTTCCGCATCCGCTTGGCTTCCTGAATCCAATGGAGCATTAAGTCGTCGCCGTCCACCAGTTTCGGCCAGCCGGTCAGCTCCCCTCCCTGCAGGACAGCATCATGCTCGAGCCACGATTTTACACACTCGTGAGAAAAAACCATTTCTTCGTCCACAAGCTCCGTCTGCCCGTCGAACCGGGCCCACCAATACATCGTAACCGGTGAATGGCGGAGCTTTTGCATTAGAGAAAACGCTTTCTTTTTGTCTGTTAATAAAACGAGCATGAGGTTATCGTTGATCAATGTTGTTGTCCCTTTTTGCGCTGCATAATGGGCAAAGGTTTGGGGATTATAAAGTTGAAACGGATGGACATGCGGTTCAATATACCCGGGCACAAGCCACTGCCCCGAGCAATCGGTGATTTCGCATCCTGATGTCTTTTCAGGCAGTTTTTCCCCGGTGTATATAATCCGGTCCTGATAAATCCAAATATTGCCCGTAACCCATTTTCTTAACGTCGAATGAAGAAACCGGGCATTTGTTAAAACCATGTCTGGCGAAAGCTTGCCGTCCAGCACGGCGACATGTTCCCTGATTTGTTTGTTTTTCCATCTGTAACGTTGGTCAAGCATTGTCTCATTCCTCCCTAGGGAGACCCTAATATATTCATATATTACCATATTTTATCCATTAAAGCAGTAAAGAAGTTCGAAAACATGGGAAAGGAGATGTTCATCATGAAAATCGCACCCAATATTGGCATTTTAAATGCCTTAATCCGAATTACGTGCGGGCTCACTTCGCTTGCATGGGCCACAGCTAAATTATCGAAAAAACCGGGGCGCTGCAGCTATTTATGTGTTGCGCTCATGGGTGCCATGAAAGTGGGAGAAGGGATTGTCCGTTACTGCCCTGTGACGGATCTCATTCAAAACCGGCAAATGAATGGCGGCCAGGAAGAAGTGTAAACGAGAAGGTAATATAAGGAATAGGAAACATTACCAACTGTGCAAAAAACATACCAGGCAAAAGGCCGGGATTTTCCAGCCTTTTGCCTCAAGGGCTAAGCCTGATTTCTTTTGCCGATATCTCTCCGGTAAAAAAAACCATCCAAACGGAGCCTTTCCAATTCGTGA
Organism: Weizmannia sp. FSL K6-3076; assembly: GCF_038007245.1. Lineage (NCBI taxonomy): Bacteria > Bacillati > Bacillota > Bacilli > Caryophanales > Bacillaceae > Heyndrickxia > Weizmannia sp. FSL K6-3076. Next base: position 3,112,688 of record NZ_JBBOWU010000001.1, read on the forward strand.
TACAGCGCTTTTCCCGCTTCTTCCAGCGTACCGGCTTTCCTTCCGATGAAAAGAACCCTTCCACCGTTTGATACAAGCCTTTCCCCCTCCAAACGCGTGCCAGCATGGAAAACAAAAGACTGCAATTTTGAAAGCGACGGAATGGGAATCCCTTTTTCGTACGCATCCGGATAGCCGTTTGCCGCAATCACAACCCCTAATACAGCTTCCTTGCGCCACTTGATGCTAGGGGTTTTGTCGTCCAACAGATCGAGAAAAATCTCTGCCAGATCCGATTCAAGCCTTTCGAGCACAACCTCCGTTTCCGGGTCGCCGAAACGGGCATTGAATTCAATCACTTTCACACCTTTTTTCGTCAGCATCAAGCCGGCATACAGGACGCCGGTAAACGGGCAGCCTTCCTCTTTCAACGCTCTGGCTGCCGGGCGCAAAATATGTTCCACTGCCTTTTTCACTTCTTCATCCGGGATTTGCGGGACCGGGGAGTAGGCGCCCATTCCGCCTGTATTCGGACCGCTGTCGCCGTCATATGCACGCTTATGGTCGCGCGCGATGACCATGGGATATACTTCTTCTTCCCGGACAAACGCCATCAGGGAAAATTCTTCCCCTTTTAAAAATTCTTCTACAACCACTTGGTTTGAGGCTTCCCCGAATTTCTTCCCGATCAGGGCGGCACGGAGCGCATCCTTTGCTTCTTCCGGTGTCATCGCAACGGTTACACCTTTTCCGGCGGCGAGGCCGTCTGCTTTAATGACGATCGGTGCGCCTTTTTCTTCAATATATTTTTCTGCCCCCGCATAGTCGGAAAAAACGCGGTAATCCGCAGTCGGAATGTCATATTTTTGCATCAGTTCTTTTGCGAATGCTTTGCTGCTTTCAATCCGAGCCGCTTGTTTTGTCGGCCCGAATATTTTCAAGCCGGCATTTTGAAATTCGTCGACAATCCCTGCGCTTAAAGGGGCTTCCGGACCGACAACTGTCAGTTCAATGCCCTTGTCTTTTGCAAAAGCAAGCAAAGAAGCCGTGTCCGTTTCATGGATCGGAACGATTTCGGCGATTTGCGCAATGCCGCCGTTTCCCGGTGCGCAATAAATTTTATCAACGCGGGCGCTTTCCAATAATTTTTTGCAGACGGCATGCTCGCGGCCGCCGCTGCCGATTACAAGTACTTTCATTTTAACGTGGCCTCCTCTCTTTGTCCATCATTTTGTAAGGTCTTCTGACTAATTTTATGATCTGATATAACGGGCACCCAGGGACAAATTTCCTGCCGAAACGTTCGCCGGTCCTGGCCGGACAGTGGCCTTCTCTTTTCTGTTTATCCGGCTCTGCTTCCCCGACTTTCGTACTTCTGCGCCTTTTCCCTATGATAAGCGGGCATCGGTTCTCCTGCAGTCATTGTGTCCGCCAAAGTAAGCCGTACGCTGCGCTTTTCTGTTAGTGCTTAAAGTGGCGGATGCCGGTGAAGACCATGGCGATGCCGTATTCATCGGCTTTTTTGATCGAGTCTTCGTCGCGGATGGAGCCGCCCGGCTGGATGATCGCGGTAATGCCAGCTTTGGCAGCTGCTTCGACAGTGTCGTCCATCGGGAAAAACGCATCGGATGCCATCGCGGCTCCTTTTGCTTTTTCGCCGGCCTGGGCCAACGCAATTTCTGCCGCACCAACGCGGTTCATCTGCCCGGCGCCGATGCCAAACGTTTTTTCAGTATCCGTCACCACAATCGCATTTGATTTCACATGTTTTACCACTTTCCAGGCCAGTTTTAAAGCCTTCCATTCCTGTTCTGTCGGCTCACGTTTTGTGACAGTTTTCACTTGGGCTTCATTCAAAGTATAGGTATCCTGATCCTGGATCAGCAGCCCGCCTTCAACGGAAGTAATGATTTTTTCCGGTTTGTGCGCTTCCGTAAAAGGCACAGTCAAAAGGCGGATATTTTTCTTACTTGCCAAAATGTCAAACGCTTCGTCCGCAAACGACGGGGCAATTACAATTTCGAGAAAAATTTCATGTAGCAGCTTGGCCGTTTCCGGGTCAACAGGCCGGTTGAATGCGACGATGCCGCCGAAAATCGATTTCGAGTCTGCCTCGTACGCTTTTTTATACGCTTCAAGCGCCGAATCTCCGACCCCGATGCCGCACGGATTCATATGCTTTACGGCTACAGCTGCCGGTTCCTTGAAATCTTTTACAATCTGCAGGGCGGCATCTGCATCGCGAATATTATTGTACGATAATGCTTTGCCGTGCAGCTGCCTTGCGTGCGCAATCGAAAACGGCGAACCAAGCGGGTTGATATAAAAGCTTGCTTTTTGGTGCGGGTTTTCCCCATAACGGAGCGTTTGCTTGAGCTCATATGTAAATGTGACATTCTCCGGGGCCTCTTCGCCAACAAGCGTTGTCATATAACCGGCAATCATGGCGTCATACGCTGCTGTATGGCGGAAAACTTTTGCAGCCAGCGCTTTTTTCGTATCTTTCGTCACATCGCCGTGCGTTTTAATTTCGTCAATCACTTTGTCGTAGTCCCCTGCGTCCGTAACAACGGTGACATATTCGAAATTTTTTGCAGCCGCACGCAGCATTGACGGTCCGCCGATATCAATATTTTCAATGGCCTCTTCTTCCGTGACATCCGCCTTTGCAATCGTCTCTCGGAACGGATAAAGGTTGACACAGACAAGGTCAATCGGTTTGATCCCGTGCGCTGCGATTTGCTGTTCATGTTCCGGCGTCCGTTTTGCCAAAAGCCCGCCGTGGATATTTGGATGGAGCGTTTTTACCCTGCCTTCCAAAATTTCCGGGAAACCTGTTACCTCTTCCACCCCCGTAACAGGCACGCCGGCTTCTTCCAGCGCTTTTTTCGTGCCGCCGGTTGAGAGAATTTCAAAGCCGAGCCCGCTCAAACTTTGTGCAAATGCCGTTACCCCTGTTTTATCCGATACACTGATTAATGCTCTTTTCATTCTGGTAAAACCTCCATGTTGGTTTGATTTTCCACTAGCTTCCTGAGCACATCCGGATACAGCATATGCTCTGTCTGATGAATTCTTGCCGCCAGTGTTTCGTATGTGTCCCCGGCAAGCACAGGGACAGCCGCCTGTGCAATAATCGGCCCGGTATCCATGCCTTCATCGACATAATGAACGGTTACACCCGTTATTTTCACGCCTGCCGCAAGCGCCTGCCCGATCGCATCTTTGCCCGGGAAAGCCGGCAGCAACGACGGATGGATATTGATGATTTTCCGTGGATACTGATTCAGGAGCACCGGCCCGATCAGCCGCATATAGCCGGCCAGAATGATCCATTCAATCTGTTTCTCCTGTAACTGCGCCAAAATTTCCTGCTCATACGCCCGCTTATCTGGGTACGTTTTCGGATTGAACACAAACGCCGGGATGTTTTCTTGTGCTGCCCGGCGGATGACATACGCATCTTCACGGTCACATACCAACAGTTCAATCGCGGCATCAAGTTCCCCTTTTTTGGCTGCATCACATATCGCCTGGAAGTTTGTGCCGCTGCCCGATGCGAAAACAGCCATTTTATGCATTGCCTCTGCTCCCTGCTGCAAAACGGACACCCGCCGTATTTGTAACATGGCCGATGATGAAAGCTTGTTCCCCGGACTGGTTGAAAAAGGAAACAGCGGCCTGTGCCTCTTCCGCCTTCACCGCGAGGACAAACCCGATGCCCATGTTAAAAACGTGAAACATCTCATCGCGGCTGACGTTACCGTAAGATGCCACTGCGGAAAAAACGGGCGGGACCGGCCATGAACCAAGGCTGATTTCAACACCGAGCCCGTCTCTGTGCATACGCGGAATATTTTCATAAAACCCGCCGCCTGTTACATGTGCCATTCCTTTAATCTCAAATTTTTTCAGCGCGGAAAGCACCGGTTTGACGTAAATTTTGGTCGGGGTTAACAGCACTTCTCCAAGCGGCCGGCCCAGTTCCGGCAAAATCGTATCAACGGTCATCGCATGGTCTTTGAAAAAAATTTTCCGGATCAGCGAATAGCCGTTACTGTGAATGCCACTTGAGGCAAGGCCGATTAAAACATCTCCGGGTGCGGTGTTACCCGTGACAAGCGCATCTTTTTCACATGCGCCAACCGCAAATCCCGCCAAATCGTATTCGCCTGCTTCATACATATCCGGCATTTCCGCCGTTTCTCCGCCGACGAGTGTGCACCCTGCCTGCACGCACCCTTCTGCCACGCCTTTTACAATTTGCTCAATCGTTTCCGGGTTCTGGCTGCCGCAACCGATATAATCAAGGAAAAATAGCGGTTCCGCCCCCTGGACAATGATGTCATTGACGCACATGGCGACACAGTCGATGCCGATCGTATCATGTTTATTTGTTAAAAAGGCAAGTTTCAGTTTCGTGCCGACGCCGTCCGTTCCGGAAACAAGCACGGGCTTCTGGTAATGGAGCGCGGATAAGTCAAACATGCCGCCAAATCCGCCGAGTGCACCGATTGCCCCCGCCCGGTTTGTCCGCGCCACATGCTTTCCCATCCGTTTGACCGCTTCATAGCCTGCTTCGATGTCGACGCCTGCATCCCGGTATGTGTTTGCCATAGGAATCCTCCGTTAATTGCTATTTTTGAATCAGTTCTTTTTCATGCGGCAGCACCGTATCCGGATAAATTTCCGTCGGATACTTGCCGGTAAAACAGGCGAGGCACTGGCCGCATGTTTCATTAATGGCCGGCCTGCCGATTGCTTCGAGCATATTGTCAACCGTCAAAAAAGTGAGGGTGTCTGCGCCGATCATCTGGCGGATTTCCTCCACGCTGTGATGGGCTGCGATCAGTTCTTCATGCGTCGATGTGTCAATGCCGTAAAAACACGGATGTTTCATCGGCGGCGAGCTGATGCATACATGCACTTCCGTTGCCCCGGCATCGCGGAGCATGGTGACGATCCGTTTGCTTGTCGTTCCGCGCACGATCGAATCATCGACCATGACCACCCGCTTTCCTTCGACGATGGCGCGCACCGGCGACAGTTTCATTTTCACACCCTGTTCGCGCAGCGACTGCGACGGCTGGATAAACGTGCGTCCGACATAGCGGTTTTTGATCAGGCCCATTTCATAGGGGATGCCGGATTGTTCCGCATAACCGATCGCCGCCGAAATGCTTGAATCGGGCACGCCGGTTACGACATCCGCTTCAATGCCTGCCTGGATCGCAAGCCTTCTCCCCATACTTTTGCGGGCGGCATGGACGTTGATACCGTGGATATTGCTGTCCGGCCGGGAAAAATAGACATATTCCATTGTGCAAATGGCCGGATTCGCAGCATACGCATACTGCTCCGACTCAATGCCGTGGATGCTGATCGATACGAGTTCACCAGGGCGAATGTCGCGGATAAACTCTGCCCCGACAATGTCAAGCGCGCATGTTTCCGAAGCAACGCAATAAGCGTCGCCGATTTGTCCGAGTGAAAGTGGGCGCAAACCGTTCGGGTCAAGGGCGACAAGCAACTCGTCTTCAGTCATAACAGCAAATGCATACGCCCCCTTTAGCATCGTGAGTGCGCTTTTCATCTGTTCTTTCATGGTACGGTAGCCGCTTCTTTTCATTAAATGGGCGAGCACCTCTGTATCCGATGTCGTCTGAAAAATGCTGCCCTGCATTTCAAGCTGATGCTTCAATGTATGTGCGTTGACGAGATTGCCATTATGCGCAAGCGCAAGGCTGCCGTTTTGCGAATGGAACAGAAGCGGCTGGACGTTTTCAATCCCGCCGCCGCCCGCTGTTGCGTAGCGGACATGCCCGAGGGCCGCATCCCCGTCAAGCCCGGCAAAAGACTGGGCTGAAAATACTTCCGTCACAAGCCCTTCCCCTTTTTTGCCAATGAGGCGCCCGTTTTGTTTGACTACGATACCCGCACCTTCCTGCCCCCTGTGCTGCAGGCTGTGGAGCCCGTAATAGGTAAGCTGTGCTGCATCTTTGTGGCCCCATACCGCGAAAATCCCGCATTCCTCATTTAATCCCTTTATTTCAGCAAGCATCTTAAGGCTCCTTTCCAAGCCGTTTCACATTCCGCTATATCCGCCAGAATCCACGTCTCCCCGTTTTCCCCTTTGATGGTCATTTGCTTATCATCCGTGACATGGCCAATCCAAACAGCCTCATTCACCAAATTTTGAAACGCCTGCTGGTGCTCTTTCTTCACTGACACAATAAATCGTGACTGGGTTTCACTGAATAACGCCGTAACCGGGTTGCCCTTTAAAACGACATGGGCCCCCAAATTTTCCGTCCCAAACAGACATTCGGCGAGTGCCGGTGCAAAACCGCCTTCTGAGACGTCATGGGCGCTTTGCACAAGGCCGGACTGGATCGTTGCAAGCAGTTGGTGCTGACGCCGGGCTTCGGTTTCCAAATCGAGTGCCGGCGGTTTTCCGGAAATTTGGCCGTCTGTAAGCTTTTGCAGTTCGCTGCCACCGAATTCCGGTTTTGCTTCCCCGATTAGATAAATGAGGTCACCAGCCTGTTTAAATGTCTGCGTGGTCGCATGAGTAATGTCTTCGAGAAGCCCAACCATGCCGACAACCGGTGTCGGATACACGGCCTGTACGGAGACTTCCCCATTTTCCGTTTTTTGCCATGTTTCATTGTACAGTGAGACATTGCCGCCAATGACCGGGGTTTCAAGCGCGCGGCACGCTTCGCTCATGCCATCTGCTGCTTTTTCGAGTTGCCAGAAAATTTCCGGTTTTTCCGGTGCGCCGAAGTTCAGGCAGTCTGTCACGCCAAGCGGCTGGGCCCCGGAACAGACAATGTTGCGCGCCGCTTCCGCCACTGCGATTTTCCCGCCCGTTTCCGGATCCAAATAGACGTAGCGGGCGTTGCAGTCCGTTGTCATCGCGAGCGCTTTTCTTGTCCCGCGTATCCGGATGACGGCTGCATCTGATCCCGGCATGACCACCGTGTTCGTCCGCACCTGATAGTCGTACTGTTCATACACCCATTCTTTGCTGGCAATGGTTGGCTGTTTGAGCAATTGGAAAAAGGTTTCCTGAAGATTTTCCACCGCCGGAATTTGCGGTTTCATCACCTGATAGGCCGCAAAGTAAGCCGGCTCTTTGGACGGTTTATGGTAGACGGGCGCATCCTCTGCAAGCGCATCGGCCGGCACATCTGCGACAAGTTCGCCGTGGTGGTACAGTTTCAACCTTTTATCATCGGTTACCGTTCCGATGGCAACAGCATCGAGCCCGTATTTTTGAAAAAGGCGGATGATTTCCGGTTCCCGGCCCTTTTTTACGACAATCAGCATCCGTTCCTGCGATTCGGAGAGCATCATTTCGTATGGTGTCATCCCGGTTTCGCGTTGCGGAATGCGGTCAAGATTCATCACAAGCCCGACGCCCGCCTTGCTGGCCATTTCGGAAGAGGAGCTGATGAGCCCGGCCGCCCCCATATCCTGGATGCCGACGAGCGCATCATGGCGGACAAGTTCGAGGCAGGCTTCAAGGAGCAGTTTTTCCATAAACGGATCGCCAACCTGGACTGCCGGACGCTTTTCATCCGAATCTTCGCTGAGCTGCCCGGAGGCAAAAGTGGCGCCGTGGATGCCATCCCTTCCTGTTTTTGCGCCGACATACATGACCGTGTTGCCGATGCCGCGCGCCTGCCCTTTTTGAATGTCTTTATGTTCGATCAGGCCGACGCACATCGCGTTGACGAGCGGATTGCCGTCATAACACGGGTCAAATGCCACTTCTCCGCCGACTGTCGGAATGCCGATGCAATTGCCGTAGCCCGCAATTCCGGCAACGACTTCTTTGAAAAGATGTTTCACCCGCGGAGAATCGAGTTCGCCGAAACGGAGCGAATTGAGGAGCGCAACCGGCCTTGCCCCCATCGAAAACACATCGCGGATAATCCCGCCGACACCCGTTGCCGCGCCCTGGTACGGTTCAATCGCAGACGGGTGGTTATGGCTTTCAATTTTAAAAACAACCGCCAGCCCGTCGCCGATATCGATGATGCCGGCGCCTTCCCCGGGCCCCTGGAGAACGCGTTCGCCTTTTACCGGAAACTTTTTTAAGACCGGCTTAGAATTTTTATAGCTGCAATGTTCCGACCACATGACGGCAAACAGCCCTGTTTCGGTATAATTCGGCGTCCGGCCGAGAATCGCTTCGACCCGTGCGAATTCTTCGTCTGTCAGCCCGATTTCACGGTAAATCTTTTGGCTCTTGATTTCGGCCGGTCCTGGTTCAAGCAATAACGGCATGGGATTCCCTCCAGTTTTTCACAATGGATTTGAACAGCTTCAAGCCGTCCGTGCTTCCGAGTAATGTCTCAACGGCCCGTTCCGGATGGGGCATCATCCCGAGTACATTACCTTGTTCGTTCATAATTCCCGCAATATTGGCAATACTCCCGTTAGGATTTTCCCCGTACGCGAACACAATTTGCCTATTTTCTTTCAGCTTTTCGAGCGTTTCTTTATCACAAGTATAGTTCCCTTCCCCGTGGGCAACTGGAATCCGGATCGTTTCCCCATGTTCATACAGGGAAGTAAACATCGTTACGGCATTTTCGACCACAAGCGGTACCGTTTTGCAGACGAATTTCAAGCCTGCGTTCCGGAGCATGGCCCCTGGCAAAAGGCCGGCTTCAAGCAAAATTTGAAACCCGTTGCAGACGCCGAGCACCGGTTTGCCTTCTTCAGCAGCTCTTGCAACAGCCTGCATAACCGGCGAAAAGCGTGCGATCGCGCCTGTCCGCAAATAGTCGCCGTACGAAAAACCGCCCGGCAGGAGGATCCCGTCAAATCCATCTAAACAATCCGCATCATGGCGGACGTATGCCGCTTCTTCACCAAGTGCATCTTGAATCGCATGAAACATATCGGTGTCACAATTGGATCCCGGAAAAACGATGACAGCAAACTTCACGGCGCAACACACTCCTCAATTTCATAGCGGTAGTCTTCGATGACAGGATTTGAAAGCACCCGCCCGCACACTTCCCGGATGACGTCATCCAGGTCCCGGTCCGTTTTTTCTATAAGCAGCTCCAAATATTTTCCGGCCCGCACGTCCTGCACTTCGCTGTAGCCGAGCTGGGCAAGCGACTGTTTGATGGCAACCCCCTGTGGATCAAGGATGCCTTCGCGCAAGGTGACATAGACTTTCACTTTATACATGCGAAATATCTCCTCTCAAGCGATTTAAGATTTCCTGGTAAACTTCCGTTAAACTGCCCAAATCCCGGCGGAACACATCTTTATCCAACTTTTCATTCGTTGCCCGGTCCCAGAGCCTGCACGTATCCGGGGAAATTTCATCAGCCAACAGGATCGCCCCGTCACGTCCGCGTCCGAACTCGAGTTTGAAATCCACAAGGCGGACGCCGATTTCTGCAAACAGCGCCTTTAGGCTCTCATTTACAGCCAGTGCCTGTTTTCTTAAAAACTGCAAATCTTCCGAACTTGCAATCCCTAAAAGCCGTACATGGTCTTCTGTAATGAGTGGGTCGCCGAGTTCATCCTTTTTATAATAAAACTCGACAACCGGCTGCCCGACCGGCGTTCCTTCTTCAAGTCCGAGGCGTTTTGCAAGGCTGCCCGCCACGACATTGCGGACGACTACTTCAAGCGGGATGATCTCCACCCGGCGCACAAGCTGTTCGCGTTCCGATATTTTACGGATAAAATGGCTCTTGACCCCTTTTTCCGCAAGCCGCTTAAAGATCAGGCTGGAAATCTCATTGTTCAGCTGCCCTTTTCCTTCAATCTCCGCTTTTTTCACGCCATTAAACGCGGTGGCCGAGTCTTTATACTCAACGCGCAATACATCCGGATCCTCTGTTTCATACAACCGTTTTGCTTTCCCCTCGTATACAAGCATGCGCCTGCCTCCTTAAGCCTGCTGCAAATTTCGCAGCCGCTTTTTATTTTCCGGGACAGCCGGGCTGAATTCACCCGGCCGCCCCGGTTCAGTTCAGCCCGAGACGGTCAAAAATCGTATCGACATGTTTCAAATGATAATGGTAGTCAAAGCATGCCTCGAGTTCCGCTTCCGTGAGCCTGCTTTGGATGGCCGGGTCTTTTTTCAACAGTTCCTTAAACGGTACCTGTTTCTCCCACGACTCCATCGCTTTCGGCTGCACCGTATCGTATGCCGCTTCACGGGACATGCCTTTATCAATCAAAGCAAGCAAAACCCGCTGTGAATAAATGAGACCGAGCGTTTTGTCCATGTTCCGTTTCATATTTTCCGGGAAGACGGTCAGGTTTTTCACAATATTGCCGAACCGGTTCAGCATATAATTAATAGCAATCGTTGCATCCGGCAAAATAATCCGTTCCGCGGAAGAATGCGAGATGTCGCGCTCATGCCAAAGGGAGACATTTTCATACGCCGTTACCATATAGCCGCGCAGCACCCGCGCCATCCCGGTCATATTTTCCGAACCGATCGGGTTGCGTTTATGCGGCATCGCGGATGATCCTTTTTGCCCTTTGCTGAAAAACTCTTCCACTTCACGGGTTTCGCTTTTTTGCAGCCCCCTGATTTCCGTAGCAAATTTTTCAATCGATGTCGCGATCAAAGACAAGGTCGCGATGTAATAAGCGTGGCGGTCGCGCTGCAGCGTTTGCGTGGAGATTGGCGCCGGCTTTAAGCCGAGTTTCCCGCAGACATACTGCTCAACGAACGGGTCGATGTTGGCATAGGTCCCGACAGCACCGCTTAATTTCCCGTAACGGATGCCGTCCGCCGCTTGCCTGAAGCGTTCGAGATTCCGTTTCATTTCTTCGTGCCAGAGCGCCATTTTCAGGCCAAAAGTGGTCGGTTCGGCATGGACGCCGTGGGTACGGCCCATCATGACGGTGTATTTATGTTCAATTGCTTTTTGCTTTAAAATTTCAATAAAACGTTCAAGGTCTTTTTCAATGATTTCATTTGCCTGTTTGATCAAATAAGAAAGCGCCGTATCGACCACATCCGTGGACGTCAGCCCGTAATGCACCCATTTTCTTTCTTCGCCGAGCGACTCCGAAACGGCCCTTGTAAAAGCGACAACATCGTGGCGCGTTTCCTGCTCAATTTCTAAAATTCTTTCAACATCAAATCTGGCATTTTCACGGATTTTTTGCACATCTGCTTTCGGGATTTCCCCAAGCTCCGCCCATGCTTCACAGGCAAGGATTTCCACTTCAAGCCATGCTTTGTATTTATTTTCGTCTGTCCAGATGGCGCCCATTTCAGGCCTTGTATAGCGTTCAATCATTCACTGCTGCCTCCGATCGTTTCTGTACATCCTGCCATACACCGGATTGTTCAAGGGAAAGCAAAGTCTCTTCGATTTCCTCTGTCAGCACTGTAACATGGCCCATCTTTCGCTGGAATTTCGCTTCTTTTTTGCCGTAAAGATGGACCGACCATTCCGGCTGGTAAGGAATTTGCGTAAGCGCCCTTTCGACGTGCTGGCCGAGCAGATTGACCATGACAGCCGGCTTCAAAAGTTCCACTTTGCGGAGCGGCCAGTTGCAGATCGCGCGGATATGCTGGCCAAACTGCGAAATCGAACAGGCTTCAATCGAGTAATGCCCGGAATTATGCGGGCGCGGTGCCAGTTCATTGACATAAAGCGTACCGTCCGCTTCTAAAAACATTTCGACTGCAAGCGTGCCGGTTAAATGAAGCTGCTCTGCCACCTTTAGGGCGAGTTGCTCCGCCTCTTTTTTCACCGTATTTTCCACCCGTGCCGGCGCGATTGTTTGATGCAAAATATGGTTGTGATGAATATTTTCAACTACCGGAAAAAGGCTCGTTTCCCCTGCTTCATTCCGGGTGATGATGACAGAAAGTTCTTTTGTAAATGGAATCATTTTTTCAAGGACACATGCGCCGTGGGCAAGAAGCGGATCCGTTTCATTAAAATCCCCTTCATGCCGGAGCGTGATCTGCCCTTTTCCATCATAACCGCCGCGCGCCGTTTTTAAAATACATGGATAGCCAATTTCCGCAACAGCTTCTTTCAAATCCGCTGCGTTTTCAATGACGCGGTACGGCGCAACCCGGACGCCTGCTTTTGCAACTGCTTCTTTTTCAAAAATACGGTTCTGCGTGATCCGGATCAGCTCCGCTCCCTGTGGGACATGGGCAAATCCGGTGGCCTTTTTCAATGTTTCATAATCGATATTTTCAAATTCATAGGTGAGCACATCGCATCGTTCCCCAAGCTCCCGCAATGCCGCTTCATCATCATATGGCGCCGTGATTTGCCCGTCCGCTACCTGCGCACACGGGCAATCCGGCACAGGATCAAGGACAATGATCCGGAAACCCGCCTCTTTTGCGGCAAGGGCCATCATTCTCCCGAGCTGGCCGCCGCCGATGATGCCGATTGTACTCCCCGGTTTAATCATTTTCCTGTTCAAGTTGATCACTGCTTTCATATACGGTTTTCGAAAGTCTTTCCCGCCTTTGTTCAAGCCTTTTGGCAATATGTTCGTTTGTTATGGATAAAATTTGGGCGGCAAGCAGTCCAGCATTCGTTGCGCCCGCTTTTCCGATCGCGACCGTTGCAACCGGGACACCGCCCGGCATTTGCACGATTGAAAGCAAAGAGTCAAGGCCGTTCAACGCTTTCGACCGGACCGGCACGCCGATGACTGGCAACGTCGTTTTTGCTGCGACCATCCCCGGCAAATGGGCCGCGCCGCCTGCTCCCGCAATGATGACTTTTACGCCCCTGCTTCTTGCCTGTTCTGCATATTGAAACATCAGATCCGGCGTCCGATGTGCAGAGACAACTTTTTTCTCATAAGGCACGTCCAATTCATCCAGCACGCTGCACGCATGTTTCATCGTTTCCCAGTCTGAAATGCTGCCCATAATGACGCCAACTTCAACTGCCACCTGCATCCCTCCCCTATTTATGTACAAAAAAACCCGGACGGATCTGCCCGCTCTATTTTAGAGAGAAAGCAGTCCATCCGGGTGCAGCACAAATAAGCATGGAAAACCTTGTGATTCCCAACTTCCGCTTTCCCTCATAGTCCGATTATTTACGGTAACCGGGTAGAGACGTATGGGCCGTATTCCCATTATATATGAGGGTCATATTCACTTTGTATTTTTATCTTAACAGGGAGGCTTGTTGCTGTCAACGAATAATTCATGTTTTACAGGTCGGGAATGTTCGGGTCTGAACTTGTTTTTCTTCCTTCAAAAATAATTTTTCTCGTGACCGGCTCATATTCTTTCTTGCCGTTTTTCTTGACTTCCCGGAACACCGGCTTTTCGATTCTTCTGACCGGTTGGAAGCCTTCTTTTTCCATTCTTGCCAGACAGTCCGCAATGGTCTCATTTTCAAACACTTCAAACTGTTTTTTCATTTGTTCAATTTTCCTTTCTTCACCGCTTTTACCCAAAAACCGCCGTAAATGGTTTTCGGCTCGTATGCAATGATAAAGGCCTTTGGATCAATCGTCTTTATCGCTTGGTATAATTTCAGCTCATATTTCCTCGGCGTCAAAACCTGGAGGGCAATCCGATCCCCTTCAAGCCCGTGCGCATCCCATGTAGTCACGCCGTAGCCGCTTTCCCGCAATTTTTTTGCCAAATCCAGATTTGCCCCTGTTGTAATGACATTGACCGTAATATAGCCGAGCGCCAGTTTTTCTTCAATTTTCATCCCCACCATAACACCGATTCCGTAACCGGCCGCATACGCAATAATGTTTTGGATCTTATTCAGATTGTCAAGAACAAGCCCGAGACCGATGATATACACGATAATTTCAACCATGCTGACAAAAGCGGCAATATACCGGTATCCTTTTAACGTTAGAATCATCCTCGTTGTCGAAAAGGATACATAGATAATATTAACAACAAAAATAATCAGTACCATGACAATACTATTGTGGAGCAATGATTTTCCCCCTCCTCATCACACATTCATTTTGCTTCTTTTCCATCATATCACGGCCGGAGCAAAGTAAACGTGTCCATAAGCATGATTTTTTATGATAAAACTTTTTTGTGATACGATAGGGGGTAATCGAAAGAAATGGGGTGTTCATATGAAAATTGAAGTGTGGTCTGACTTTGTCTGTCCATTTTGCTATATTGGAAAACGGCGTTTGGAAATGGCACTGGCACAATTTCCGCACCGGGACCAGGTGGAAGTTGAATTTAAAGCTTTTGAACTTGACCCTGCTGCTGAAAAAGGCATTGGAAAAAATATCCATGAAGCGATTGCCGAAAAATACGGCATCAGCATGGAAGAAGCAAAACAGGCAAACCACGGCATCGGTGAACAGGCGGCAACGGTCGGGCTTCGTTATGATTTTGACAACATGAAGCCGACAAACACGCTGGATGCACACCGCCTTGAAAAATTTGCCGCGGCTGAAGGCAAAGGAGCGGAACTCGCCGAAAAACTGTTCCACGCCTATTTTACAGACGGCGCATATATCGGTGACCACGAAACACTTGCCACGATCGCCGAATCTGCAGGTCTCAGCCGGGAAAAAACTTTGGAAGTGCTTCGTGACCCGAACGCCCACTTAAATGATGTACGCGTAGATGAAGCCATCGCACAGCAATACGGCATCACCGGCGTCCCGTTTTTTATTCTCAACCAAAAATACGCCATCTCCGGCGCCCAGCCGCTCGAAACCTTTACAAGCGCCCTTCAGAAAGTATGGCAGGAAGAAGCCGCAGCACCGGTGCTGCAAGACCTGTCCACCGAAGAAGACGTTGCCTGTGCAGATGGAAGCTGCATTATACCGGGGAAGGAAGAAAAGTAACCATGTTATAAAAGGCAGGGATATTCCCTGCCTTTTTAAAATACGCCTATGGGCACTCTTTCTGTATCCGCTGATGGTTAGAAAAATTTGTTCGCGGATTTAGAAAAAGCAAATAAAAAAACGCAGACGATTTGTCTACGTTTTTTTATTTGGCCCGGCAACGTCCTACTCTCGCAGGGGGAAACCCCCAACTACCATCGGCGCTGGAAAGCTTAACTTCCGTGTTCGGGATGGAAACGGGTGTGACCTTTCCGCCATCATCACCGGACCAGTATAATTTTGGGATGTGTTCCCTGAAAACCGGATGGGAGAAAAAACTGTAAACTGAGAATAGCTTTGGTTTCTAACTTTGAGAATTGTCTAGCTCCAGCGCCTATCGGCTAGCGTATTTCTGCGCTTTCTCCCTACGATAAGTCAACATCGGCTCGCCTTTAGGGGCTCGCCGTGTTTCCTTTATCTCAGTCGAAAGCTCCGAAATCCGTACGCCGATGACCAAGGCGCTTCCGCTTTTCTATTGTCCAGCTTCGGTGCCTAGCCCCTCGAGGTCGAATAACCTGCCCGTCACGGATCCAAAAGACGGCTCCATGCCGGTCAGAACATTCGCTTGTCGGGGCTAATCAAGGCACCTCCGCTTTTCTATTTGGTTAAGTCCTCGATCGATTAGTATCCGTCAGCTCCACGCGTCGCCGCGCTTCCACCCCGGACCTATCAACCTGATCATCTTTCAGGGATCTTACCAGTATAAACTGTGGGAAATCTCATCTTGAGGGGGGCTTCATGCTTAGATGCTTTCAGCACTTATCCCTTCCGCACATAGCTACCCAGCGATGCCTTTGGCAAGACAACTGGTACACCAGCGGTGCGTCCATCCCGGTCCTCTCGTACTAAGGACAGCTCCTCTCAAATTTCCTGCGCCCGCGACGGATAGGGACCGAACTGTCTCACGACGTTCTGAACCCAGCTCGCGTACCGCTTTAATGGGCGAACAGCCCAACCCTTGGGACCGACTACAGCCCCAGGATGCGATGAGCCGACATCGAGGTGCCAAACCTCCCCGTCGATGTGGACTCTTGGGGGAGATCAGCCTGTTATCCCCAGGGTAGCTTTTATCCGTTGAGCGATGGCCCTTCCATGCGGAACCACCGGATCACTAAGCCCGACTTTCGTCCCTGCCCGACTTGTAAGTCTCGCAGTCAAGCTCCCTTATGCCTTTACACTCTGCGAATGATTTCCAACCATTCTGAGGGAACCTTTGGGCGCCTCCGTTACCTTTTAGGAGGCGACCGCCCCAGTCAAACTGCCTGCCTGACACTGTCTCCCACCCCGGTAAGGGGTGCGGGTTAGAATTTCAATACAGCCAGGGTAGTATCCCACCGATGCCTCCGCCGAAGCTGGCGCTCCGGTTTCCAAGGCTCCTACCTATCCTGTACAAGCTGTACCAAAATTCAATATCAGGCTGCAGTAAAGCTCCATGGGGTCTTTCCGTCCTGTCGCGGGTAACCTGCATCTTCACAGGTACTATAATTTCACCGAGTCTCTCGTTGAGACAGTGCCCAGATCGTTACACCTTTCGTGCGGGTCAGAACTTACCTGACAAGGAATTTCGCTACCTTAGGACCGTTATAGTTACGGCCGCCGTTTACTGGGGCTTCAGTTCAGAGCTTCGCCTTACGGCTAACCCCTCTCCTTAACCTTCCAGCACCGGGCAGGTGTCAGCCCCTATACTTCGCCTTGCGGCTTCGCAGAGACCTGTGTTTTTGCTAAACAGTCGCCTGGGCCTATTCACTGCGGCTTCCCGGGGCATACACCCCAAAAAGCACCCCTTCTCCCGAAGTTACGGGGTCATTTTGCCGAGTTCCTTAACGAGAGTTCTCTCGCTCACCTTAGGATTCTCTCCTCGCCTACCTGTGTCGGTTTGCGGTACGGGCGCCTTTCACCTCACTAGAGGCTTTTCTTGGCAGTGTGGAATCAGGAACTTCGGTACTAAAATTTCCCTCGCCATCACAGCTCCGCCTTGGCGCGAAGGATTTGCCTCCGCACCGGCCTAACTGCTTGGACGCGATCAACCAGTGTCGCGCTTGCCCTATCCTCCTGCGTCCCCCCATCGTTCAAACGGTGAAGAGGCGGTACAGGAATATCAACCTGTTGTCCATCGCCTACGCCTTTCGGCCTCGGCTTAGGCCCCGACTAACCCTGAGCGGACGAGCCTTCCTCAGGAAACCTTAGGCATTCGGTGGAAGGGATTCTCACCCTTCTTTCGCTACTCATACCGGCATTCTCACTTCTAAGCGCTCCACCGGTCCTTCCGGTCCGGCTTCAACGCCCTTAGAACGCTCTCCTACCACGGACACCAAACGGTGTCCATCCGCAGCTTCGGTGATACGTTTAGCCCCGGTACATTTTCGGCGCAGCGTCACTCGACCAGTGAGCTATTACGCACTCTTTGAATGATGGCTGCTTCTAAGCCAACATCCTGGTTGTCTAAGCAACGCCACATCCTTTTCCACTTAACGTATACTTTGGGACCTTAGCTGGCGGTCCGGGCTGTTTCCCTTTCGACCATGGATCTTATCACTCACAGTCTGACTCCCAAGCATAAGTTTTTGGCATTCGGAGTTTGTCTGAATTCGGTAACCCGATGAGGGCCCCTCGTCCAAACAGTGCTCTACCTCCAAAACTCTTCGCTTGAGGCTAGCCCTAAAGCTATTTCGGAGAGAACCAGCTATCTCCAAGTTCGATTGGAATTTCTCCGCTACCCACACCTCATCCCCGCACTTTTCAACGTGCGTGGGTTCGGGCCTCCAGCAAGTGTTACCTTGCCTTCACCCTGGACATGGGTAGATCACCTGGTTTCGGGTCTGCGGCCTCATACTCTTTCGCCCTGTTCAGACTCGCTTTCGCTGCGGCTCCGCTTCTTCAGCTTAACCTTGCATGAGACCGTAACTCGCCGGTTCATTCTACAAAAGGCACGCCATCACCCGTTAACGGGCTCTGACTACTTGTAGGCACACGGTTTCAGGATCTCTTTCACTCCCCTCCCGGGGTGCTTTTCACCTTTCCCTCACGGTACTGGTTCACTATCGGTCACTAGGGAGTATTTAGCCTTGGGAGATGGTCCTCCCGGATTCCGGCGGGATTCCTCGTGTCCCGCCGTACTCAGGATCCACTCGGGAGAGAACGAAGTGTCAGTTACAGGGCTTTTACCTTCTCCGGCAGGCCTTTCCAGGCCGCTTCACTTAACCTGTTCTTTTGTAACTCCCATATGAGTGTCCTACAACCCCGGAAGGCAAGCCTTCCGGTTTGGGCTGTTTCCTGTTCGCTCGCCGCTACTTGGGAAATCGCAATTGCTTTCTCTTCCTCCGGGTACTGAGATGTTTCAGTTCCCCGGGTGTGCCCTTCCTGCCCTATGGATTCAGGCAGGAATCCTGTCCGATTAAAGACAGGGGGTTTCCCCATTCGGAAATCTCCGGATCAAAGCTTACGTACAGCTCCCCGGAGCATATCGGTGTTTGTACCGTCCTTCATCGGCTCCTAGTGCCAAGGCATTCACCGTGCGCCCTTTCTAACTTAACCATAAAAAGGTTTAAATCCAAAAATAAGCGATTCTCGGTTTACTTGGTTTGTTTCTCCTATCCGGTTTTCAAAGAACACATGTTGAAGGATTGAACCTTCAAAACTGAACAAAACGGAAACGTCAAACTTGATTTTGGAAAACGAAGTTTTCCTTTTCTGTCTAGCTCCGGGCGCTATCGGCTAGCGTATTTCTACGTCTTCTCCCTACGATAAGTCAACATCGATTCGCCTTTAAGGCTCATCGTGTTTCCTTTATCTCAGTCGAAGACTACGAAATCCGTACGCCGATGAACGAGCGCCCTACGCTTTTCCCCTTAGAAAGGAGGTGATCCAGCCGCACCTTCCGATACGGCTACCTTGTTACGACTTCACCCCAATCATCTGTCCCACCTTCGGCGGCTGGCTCCGTAAAGGTTACCTCACCGACTTCGGGTGTTACAAACTCTCGTGGTGTGACGGGCGGTGTGTACAAGGCCCGGGAACGTATTCACCGCGGCATGCTGATCCGCGATTACTAGCGATTCCGGCTTCATGCAGGCGGGTTGCAGCCTGCAATCCGAACTGGGAATGGTTTTCTGGGATTGGCTTAACCTCGCGGTCTCGCAGCCCTTTGTACCATCCATTGTAGCACGTGTGTAGCCCAGGTCATAAGGGGCATGATGATTTGACGTCATCCCCACCTTCCTCCGGTTTGTCACCGGCAGTCACCTTAGAGTGCCCAACTGAATGCTGGCAACTAAGGTCAAGGGTTGCGCTCGTTGCGGGACTTAACCCAACATCTCACGACACGAGCTGACGACAACCATGCACCACCTGTCACTCTGTCCCCCGAAGGGGAAGGCCCTGTCTCCAGGGAGGTCAGAGGATGTCAAGACCTGGTAAGGTTCTTCGCGTTGCTTCGAATTAAACCACATGCTCCACCGCTTGTGCGGGCCCCCGTCAATTCCTTTGAGTTTCAGCCTTGCGGCCGTACTCCCCAGGCGGAGTGCTTAATGCGTTAGCTGCAGCACTAAAGGGCGGAAACCCTCTAACACTTAGCACTCATCGTTTACGGCGTGGACTACCAGGGTATCTAATCCTGTTTGCTCCCCACGCTTTCGCGCCTCAGCGTCAGTTACAGACCAGAGAGCCGCCTTCGCCACTGGTGTTCCTCCACATCTCTACGCATTTCACCGCTACACGTGGAATTCCACTCTCCTCTTCTGCACTCAAGCCTCCCAGTTTCCAATGACCGCTTGCGGTTGAGCCGCAAGATTTCACATCAGACTTAAGAAGCCGCCTGCGCGCGCTTTACGCCCAATAATTCCGGACAACGCTTGCCACCTACGTATTACCGCGGCTGCTGGCACGTAGTTAGCCGTGGCTTTCTGGCCGGGTACCGTCAAGGCGCCGCCCTGTTCGAACGGCACTTGTTCTTCCCCGGCAACAGAGTTTTACGACCCGAAGGCCTTCTTCACTCACGCGGCGTTGCTCCGTCAGACTTTCGTCCATTGCGGAAGATTCCCTACTGCTGCCTCCCGTAGGAGTTTGGGCCGTGTCTCAGTCCCAATGTGGCCGATCACCCTCTCAGGTCGGCTACGCATCGTTGCCTTGGTGAGCCGTTACCCCACCAACTAGCTAATGCGCCGCGGGCCCATCTGTAAGTGACAGCCGAAGCCGTCTTTCCTTTTTCCTCCATGCGGAGGAAAAAACTATCCGGTATTAGCCCCGGTTTCCCGGCGTTATCCCGATCTTACAGGCAGGTTGCCCACGTGTTACTCACCCGTCCGCCGCTAACCTTTTAAAAGCAACCTTTTAAAAGCAAGCTTTTAAAAGGTCCGCACGACTTGCATGTATTAGGCACGCCGCCAGCGTTCGTCCTGAGCCAGGATCAAACTCTCAGTAAAGATGTTTGATAAAAGCTCAAAAAGAATTTGACGTTTCGTTTTGTCCAGTTTTCAAGGAACAATCTTTGCTGTTCTTAACAGCGACTTAATTATTATATCAAAATATCAATTCGCTGTCAACATCTTTTTTATCAGACTCCCAATATTTATCAGTTCCTGTCGAGTCAGCTTTATTATCATACCATCCGTGTTATCCTAAGTCAATATAAATTGGCATGAAATTTTTTCCAAACCCAATCCATCAAATTACCAACAAAAAGACCGACACACGGGGATCTTTTGGGCAAAATCAAATTGACTTCTTTTTGTTATCAGTGGAAAATGAAAACGTGTAGGAGCGATGCATTTTCCGATTAAGGAGAGGTTGATTTTGAAAACATTTTTTCGCAATTACAAATCCACTGCCATATTGTTGGCTGCCATCATCATTGGCGGCATTGCGGGCGTGGTTGCAGGCTCAAAAGCAGAAGTTGTAAAGCCATTCGGGGATTTATTTTTAAATTTAATGTTTACGGTTATTATTCCGCTTGTCTTTTTCAGCATTTCTTCTGCCATCGCAAATATGACCGGTCTTGGCCGTTTGGGCAAAATTTTAGGAAGCATCATTCTTGTATTTCTTGGCACTTCCCTCTTGGCAGCCATCATTGGTTTTGGCGGCACTTTCATCATCAAGCCGCTTGCACATACAGATACAACCGCCATAGAACAGATGATGGCAAAAGCAGACGGCAGCCGGCAAAGCAGTACTCATCCGTCTTTTCTCGAACAACTTGTTCAAACGTTCACAGTGCCTGATTTTCCAAATTTATTTACCAAAACGAATATGCTTCAGCTGATTGTTTTTTCTGTTCTGTTCGGCCTGGCTACCACATTGGCCGGGGAGAAAGGAAAGCCTGTTGCTGTTTTTTTGGCATCAGGAACAGCCGTCATGATGAAATTTGTTAAAATCATCATGTATTATGCGCCAATCGGGCTTGGGTGTTACTTTGCTTCCATCATCGGCACACTTGGCCCGCAAATTTTGGAAGGATATGCGCGTTCGTTTGGTTTATACCTGATCTTAACGATCATTTATTTTTTCGGCTTTTTTACCTTATATGCCTTTATGGCAGGGGGGAAGGAGGGCATCAAAGTGTTTTGGAAAAATGCGGTCCCCCCTTCTGTTACGGCCATTGCGACCTGTTCAAGTGCTGCCTGCATTCCGGTTAATTTGGAAACCGTTCAAAAAATGCATGTGCCTTCCGACATCGCGGAAACGGTGATTCCTTTAGGTGCGAACACGCATAAGGACGGCTCTGTGTTTGGCGGCGTGCTAAAGATTGTTTTTTTGTTCACCTTGTTCGGGAAAGATTTGACAAGCCTGCCCTATATGCTGGCCGTCATTGCTGTTGCATTTCTTGTCGGCGCGGTAATGGGGGCGATCCCGAGCGGCGGTATGATCGGGGAGATGCTGATTTTAAGCGTTTTTGGATTCCCGCCGGAGTCGCTGCCGATTATTGCAGTAATCAGTACGATTATTGATGTCCCGGCCACACTTTTAAACTCAACCGGAAACACGGTAAGCGCCATGCTCGTTTCCCGGCTCGTAGAAGGAAAACATTGGCTCAGCCGCACGCAGTAAAAGAAAGAACAAGGCAGCCCGCTTCTCAGGCGGAAGCCGTGGCGGCCGGAGAAGGAGCCGGATTTCCGCCGGTTTCTTAAAAGAAACGCTGTTTCAGAAAAAGCATGACGGAAATGGAAAAGCCGCCGGGAAAAATGATTTTCCCGGCGGCTTTCTTGTTTAAAAAGGGGCAGCCCCTTGCCCGTAAAATTAGTTTGTTTTCACAGCTGTTTCCTGTTTTTTATACAGATTCAGCAAAGCTTCGTCCGCATATGTTTCGTCGACTGCGGCTTGTTCAACTGCATCATATGCCATCGTGTTGGTTACGATCACCATCGTTGTCGTGTCATAGCCGGCTTCTTTTATTTTTTCCGGGTCAAAGGTGCCGAGTACATCACCCTTCCTGATGCGGTCCCCGGCTTTTACATTGGATTGGAAATGTTCCCCGTTTAAGTTGACGGTATCAATGCCGACGTGGATCAATACTTCTGCCCCGCGGTCGGATTGCAATCCGTATGCGTGACCGGTCGGAAAAGCAACAGATACTTGTCCGTCAAATGGAGCGACCACTTTTCCTTCTTCCGGCACAACGCCAACCCCTTTCCCCATCGCTTCCGAGCTGAAGACCGGGTCATTTACAGAGGTTAACGGAACAACGCGGCCTTTTACCGGATTGTAGACAATTTCTTTCAGCTCCATGCCGGCTGTATCCACTTTTGGCAGTTCTTTTTGTTCCGCTTCCATTTTGCTTTCCACAGCTGCCGTTTTCTTTTCCGTCAGGCTTTTCTTGCCCATTTGTACGTTTGCGAGCATTTTTTCATTGTTTTCTTCATTAAAACCGAAGATCAATACAAGTACGAACGCAATCGCCCATGCGGCAACACCCGCAACAGCTTCCATGGCAACGCTTGAACCTTTGCCGATAAACAGCGGAAGTTCAAAGAAATTCATAATCGGCGTGTACTGAAAAGCTTTTACACCGGCAAAACCAGCAATAGCGCCGCCGATCGCACTGCCGGCCAAACCGAAAATAAAACCTTTTTTATATTTCAAGTTGATGCCGTATATCGCAGGCTCTGTAATGCCGAAGAAGTTACTGATTGCAGCGGAAACGGCGATTTCCCTGTTTTTCGATTTTTTTGCTTTGAAAATCGCGCCTGTCACCGCCCCAAACTGTCCGAAAACGGCAACAAACATCATCGAAAGCAGCGTATCATAACCATAGTTTTGAATGTTAATCAGTGAGATCGGCAAAATCCCCCAGTGCAGCCCAAAGACGACAAACACCTGGAATAACCCGGCCAGAATAAATCCGGCAACAGCAGGACTTAAGCTGTACAAGTATTGATAGCCGTAAGCAAGTCCCATGCCGATCGCATTGCCTAATGGGCCGATGACGATAAAAGTGAGGGCGCCGGCAACAAGCAATGTGAAAAACGGCACAAATACAAGCTGGGCAACAGCCGGTAAATGTTTCTTAAACCATCTTTCAATATAACTCATCATCCAAATGGCCAAAATGGTCGGAATCACTGCACCGCCGTACTGTTTAAAGTTGATGGCGTAATCGGCAATGTGGCCGATTTTTGGAATCGCGCTGTCTGTCAGCGGGTAAATCATCGCTGCAGCAAGAGCAACAGAGATAAACCGGTTTGTGTTAAACTTATCCGCCGCCGTAATCGCAATAAAGATCGGCAGCAATGTAAACACACCGGTTGCAAGCGCGTCCAGGATGCTGTACCAGACGGATGATTCAGACACGATATGGGTGTTTGCCAAAAGGATGGCAACGCCTTTTAAAACGCCAGCACCAGCCAGGACGGAGATAAACGGCGTAAAAATACCGGAAAGCACTGCCACAAAGCGGTCGAAAATATTGCCTTTTTCTTCGCTTTCTTCTGCAGCCGCGTCGTTTTCAGCGCCCGCATCGGAAGCCGTAAAATGATACTGGTCCATAATGGCGTTATAAACAGGAACGACTTCATCCCCGATCACGACCTGGTACTGTCCGCCTGCATTCACCGCCGTCAGTACATTTGGTAAGCCTTCCAGCACTTCTTTGTTTGCCTTGCCTGCATCTTTTAACCGGAAGCGCAAACGGGTGGCACAGTGCACAAGCGACTTTACATTATCAGGCCCTCCGACATTTGCCACAATATCGCGGGCAAGCTGCGTATAATCTTTCTTTGCCATGCAAAATCCTCCTCATATCATGATGGTTTCCGGAAACAGACGTGCAGCAACTCCCCAGGAAAATAAAAAGGCATGAGGAAAAAGCGGGAAGACTATGGCGGTTGCCACTCCCGACATCTTTTTCACTCATGCCTGATCGAATCAGTAACACGTTATGATAACTATTGATTATTTTTTTATGGAACCCGTTTCAGACGCATGCTGCCAGAAAAACGGCTTTCTGCATCGTATACCGGTTTTTTACTGTTTGCTGCATCATTCACAATTTCCACGACAAATTATAGCACCACAGGTTTCCTGTTGCAAGAAAAAAATTAAAAAAGCATTCTACATCCCGGCATGAAAAATTACGGTGTTTTGGCATGTATCAGCCTTTCATCACGCATGCCATGTATGCCCGCAATCAGGATGGCGTTTCATGATTCCAATTTGGTTTGAATCCGCTGCAGATGCATCGTCAGGTAAACGGCTTCTGCCTCGTACACCGGTTTTTGCAATGCTTGCTGCATGATTTTGATCAATTTCCACGACAGATTATAACACCGCGGGTATTCCTGTTGCAGAAAATGATTCAATTTCTCGGGCTCCTCCACTTTTTCCCCCGTCAGCACGCGGTCAATCGTATAGCGCAAATGGCGGACAAGGCGCATGTAATGAATACTGTCTTTGTCAAAAGTCATTTTAAATTCATGCTCAACCGTGGAAATGAGCTGCCCGATCAGATGGGAATGCCGGCTTAATTCGGAAAGTTGCTTATCCGTTACGGCACTGTGGATGTGCAAGGCAATAAACCCGGCTTCCCCTTCCGGCAAATAGACGTCCGTTGCTTCATTGATATAATCCACTACTTCGCAGGCAATTTCGTATTCGCGCGGATAGAGAATTTTCGTTTCGGCAACGAACGGATTTTTGACAGCCAGCCCTTTCCGGATCCGGTCGATCGCAAAAGCAATATGGTCTGTCAAGGCAACATGGATATGTTCATTTAAAGGAGAATCCGCCCGGCTGCGGATCATCTCAATGGCCGAAATGACCACTTCAAGGGTTTGATTATCAATAGAAGGAATCAGCTTCATATACTGTTCCTGTTCTGTTTCGTTTTTCAGCACAAACATTTTTTCAGCGGATGCCTGCGGGATGGGCTCCCCTTTTTTTCGGTTAAAACCAATCCCCTTTCCAATCAACACCGTTTCTTCATAGCGGGGGTGGGAGGCAACAAGTACATTATTGTTTAAAACTTTTTTAACGATAAAAGCTTCCATTTCAATCCCCCTCGGCTATAGTACAATATGATTAGTTTAAATGAAATGCGCCGGTTTTTCAATTTCAAGCGCCATAAAAAAACTTGCAGAGCGCGCTCTGCAAGTTTTTTGGGCACTATTTTAAGAAAATAAAATACAGTAAGAAGACGACAAAGAAGAAATACATGACCGGATGGATTTCTTTGATTCTTCCTTTTACAATCATCGTAATCGGATAAAAGATGAAACCAATGGCAATCCCGGTTGCGATGCTATAAGTGAGCGGCATGGCAATCAATGTAAGGAAAGCCGGTACGGCAATTTCGAATTTATCCCATTCAATATGACGCAAGTTCGATACCATCAGCACGCCGACAATGATGAGCGCCGGTGCTGTGACGTTGGTAGTAATGACTGATAAAAGCGGGAAGAAAAAGATCGATAAAATAAAGAAACAGGCCGTAACAAGAGAAGCAAAACCGGTTCTTGCCCCTGCGGCAACCCCTGACGAAGACTCGACAAAGGAAGTTGTCGTCGAAGTCCCGAGCACAGCCCCAATAATGGTCGCAATGGAATCTGACAGAAGCGCCCGTCCTGCATTCGGCAGTTTGTTGTCTTTCATGAGCCCTGCCTGGTTTGCAACCGCCACAAGCGTTCCGGCATTATCAAAAAAGTCGACAAAGAAAAACGTTAAAATAGCACCAATCATTTGCGCCGACCAGAAAGAGGAGTCCCCGAATGAACTGAACAGCGCGCCGAACGTCGGACTTAAACTTGGAACCGAACTGACAACTTGATGCGGCACCTTCAACAATCCAAAAATCATCCCGACAATACTTGTAAGAATAATGCCGTAAAAAACGGAACCTTTTATCCCTCTTGTCATCAGAATAACGGTGACCACAAGCCCGAAAATGGAAAGCAGAACAGGCCCTTTTGACAAATCCCCCAAGGCGACAAACGTTGCATCATCCCCGACAATAATGCCGGCATCTTTCAGCCCGATAAATGTGATGAACAGGCCGATGCCTGCGCCGATCGCGTGTTTTAACTGGATCGGAATGGCGTTGATCAATTTTTCGCGGATGCCCGTCAGTGTAAGTAAAAAGAAGAAAACACCGGAAATAAAGACAGCGGCAAGTGCGTGCTGCCAAGGAATTTTATAGCTCAGGACGACTGTATAAGCAAAAAAGGCATTCAATCCCATACCGGGCGCAAGCGCGAGTGGATATTTCCCAAAAAGGCCCATCACAATCGAACCGATCGCGGAAGCAATGGCGGTGGCCACAAATACAGCCCCCTGGTCCATATGCATGGAAGCCGGAAGCCCCTTTACGCTGGCAAGCGATAATGTCAGCGGGTTTACGGCTAAAATATAGGCCATAGCCAAAAAGGTTGTCAGTCCCCCAATAAATTCTTGGCGGTAACTTGTCCCCATTTTTCCAAACTCAAAATAGTTCTTCATTTTGCCTTATCCCTCCTATGGAATTTCCAAATTCGCCATAACAGAAAAACGTTCCGAACGTAAACGCCCGAAACGCCAGACTTAAGGAATGAGGAGGGGCAAAGGTTGCTAATTTTATACAAACGCCCTCTGACTCTATCTCATTACCTCGTAGTCAAGCTATTTACGGCAGCTTGGTAGAAACGTTCAGGCCATATCCCTGAATATATACGATGGTATTGCATATTGAATTGACAAGATTGATTGTAACGGGAAAGTGAAAAGAAGTCAATAGAAAACACGAACATTTTCCTCTTGCTGCAGGTTAATATTCGTTCGTTTGCGGGCCGCCATTTTGTTAAAAATAAAATTTTTGGGCTGGCAGAGAACCGATTTTTCATTTATCCGCCCCCAATTCACGAAATAGAGAGCCCCATTTTTCGCTTTTCGCCAGTTGCAGGAAAGGACATCATCCCTTAGAATGAGCATATATTCGACAAAGGAGGTGGAAAAATGGCAGAAGTCACAAACGAAATGCTGCTTACGGCCATCAAAGAACTGTCCGGCGAAGTCCTTTCAATGAAGGCAGAGATGAAAGAAATGAAAGCAGACATCGCCGGACTGAAAGAGGATGTTGCCGAGCTGAAGCAAGATGTTACAGTGCTAAAACAGGATGTTGCTTCCCTGAAAAGCGAAATGGCAGAAGTAAAGCAGGATGTTGCAGGTTTGAAACAGGATGTCGCAGTGCTAAAACAAGATGTTGCCGAGCTGAAGCAAGATGTTGCAGTGCTAAAACAAGATGTTGCCGAGCTGAAAAGCGAAATGGCAGAAGTAAAGCAGGATATCGCGGGCATGAAAAAAGATTTGGACAACCTCGACAACTATTATGCCAGGCTGGATGATAAAATGGACGTCTTGTTCGAAGACTTAATAAATGTCAAGACGGATATCCGCCACTTAAAAAAAGCCCGATAAGAAGCTTCCATTTTGCGCAGCGGACAGCCTGCGTTTTTTTCTTTTAAAAACCCCGCCATATACACGGAATAAACCATGCCAGCAGGCGGGGACCAACATTTTTTAAAACCACTCCGTACCAAAAGGCAGGCCCGGATCTACTATTGGTACTGGGCCTCGTGCAGTTTTGCAAAAATCCCCCCGCGGGTAAGGAGCTCATCATGGCGCCCTTGTTCGGCAATTCCATCCTTGGTGACGACAACAATCCGGTCAGCATTGCGAATCGTCGCCAGCCTGTGCGCAATGACAAGCGTTGTCCGGTCTTTTGCCAGTTCATCCAATGCCGCTTGGATTTGCCTTTCGGTTTCCGTATCAAGGGCAGACGTCGCCTCATCCAGGATTAAGATGGGCGGATTTTTCAAAAACATGCGCGCAATCGCCAGCCGCTGCTTTTGCCCGCCGGAAAGCTTAAGGCCGCGTTCGCCGATTTGCGTATCAAACCCGTCAGGCAGCGCACGGATGACCTCTTCCAAATGGGCGCGCCGGGCTGCTTCTTCAATTTCTTCATCTGTAGCATCCAATTTTCCATACGCAATGTTTTCGCGGATGGTGCCGGCAAAAAGGAAGACATCCTGCTGGACAATTCCAATCTGCGAGCGGAGCGATTTTTTCGTCATATTGCGGATATCCATTCCGTCAATGGTAATGCTGCCGCTTTCCACATCGTAAAAGCGTGGGATCAGGGAGCAAATGGTCGTTTTCCCTGCACCAGAAGGCCCAACAAATGCAACCGTCTCCCCGGCACGAATTTTGAGATTCAGCCCCTTTAACACAGGCTGGCCGCCCGGATAAGCGAAGCTGACATTGTTGAACGCGATGTTGCCGTTTAACGCCGGAACCTCGACCGCATTTTCTCTGTCCCGGACATCCGGCGTGCGGTCCAGTAATTCCGTAAACCGTTTAAAACCGGCCATCCCTTTCGGATACAGCTCCATGATCGCACTGATTTTATCAATCGGCTTGAACAGCACGTTCACATACAGCACAAAACCGACCAGCTCGCCGTATTTCAATTCCCCGCTGTATACCAGCCATGCCCCGTATACAAGGACGACAAGGACGATCAGCCGGCTCATCATATACGTGCTGGAATTGGTCAGCGCCATCGTTTTATACGCAAGCAATTTCGCCTTTCGGAACCGTTTGTTATTTTTCTGGAACTGCGTGATTTCATAATTTTCATTCGTGAATGACTGGACGACGCGGACCCCTGCAACACTATCCTCGACACGCGCATTCACTTCGGCAATCTCGCCATACATCTTGCCCCATGCCTCGTTCATTTTCATATTGCAATACGTGATGATCCAGACCAAAAACGGCACAATAATGAGGGTGACGAAAGCCAGTTTGGCATTGACCGTAAACATAATGCAAAACGCGCCGAAAAACGTCATCACGGCAATAAAAGCATCTTCCGGGCCGTGATGGGCAAGTTCGCCGATGTCAAAAAGATCGTTTGTGATCCGGCTCATGACGTGGCCGGTTTTCACATTATCAAAAAATGAAAAAGACTGCCGCTGCACGTGTACAAACAATTCTTTGCGCATATCCGTTTCAATATTGATGCCGAGCTGGTGTCCCCAGTAGGTGACGATGTACTGCAAATACGTACTAATCAAATAGAGGACCAACAGAGCAATGCTGACGCTCGTAATCGTTGCCCATTTTCCGCTTGGCAGCAGGCTGTCAATAAACCACTGGACACAAAGCGGAAAGGCCAGTTCAAAAACAGCTACAATCACCGCGCTCGTAAAATCAAGGATAAACAGCTTTTTATGCGGTAAATAATAGGAAAAAAAGCGGCGTAACATATGTCCCCTCCTGTCACAAAATTAGTTGGAAGCATGCCGTGTGGAAACAAGCCATTTTCTTTTTGCAATCACGGCCAGCCGGATTGAAAACACGATGGCCAGCACCGTGAGCACAGCGATCATCAGCACAACCCCGTTCCATCCGACCCGGCTGTAAAACACGCCCCCGATCGTCCCGCCGATGCTCGAGCCGATATAATAAAAGAATAAATACAATCCGGACGCCTGCGCTTTATCATGGGAGGAAAGGCGGCCAACCCAGCCGCTTGCGATCGAATGGCCGGCAAAAAAGCCGAATGTAAACACAGCAATGCCGAAAATTTTCAGCCATAAAGACGGAACAAGCGTAATCGAGGCCCCGAGTAGCACAATAAGGAGTGAAAGCTGTAAAATTTTCCGCCTGCCGTGCCGGTCCGCAAGCATCCCCATCCATGCCGAGCTGAATGTACCGACAAGGTAGACGATGAAAATGAAGCCGACGACCGTCTGGCTCAGCGAATACGGCGGCGCAATCAGCTGGAATCCGATATAATTATACAGCGAAACAAAACTCCCCATTAATAAAAATCCAATCAAAAACAAATAAATCAGACCCGGTTCCACAAGCTGGCGGACGAGGCTCCCTGTCAGTTTCCCAATCTCCAATTTCCGGGCAGTAAAGTGGGAAGACGGCGGCAGCACGACCCAAAACAGGATGCTTGCGAGCAGGCTGATCACCCCGATCGACGCCAGCGCCACATGCCAATTGAAAAAATCGGTCAAAGTCCCGCAGATGATCCGTCCTGCCATGCCCCCGATCGAATTTCCGCTGATATATAACCCCATCGCAAGTCCGAGGCTTGACGGCAAAATCTCTTCTCCCAAATAGGCCATGGCAACAGCCGGCAACCCGGCAAGCACAAGGCCCTGCAGCACCCGACAGAGAATTAGCAAATGATAAGTCGGGGCAAAAGCGGTCAAGATGCAAAGAGCAGACGAAGCAATCAACGAAAAAGACATCACGGATTTTCGCCCGAACACTTCCGACAACGATCCGGCAATCAGCATGCTCACCGAGAGTGTTACGGTTGTAGAAGACAGGCTCAGGCTCGACATTGTCGGCGACAGGTGAAACTGCTCCGCAATATCTGGCAAAAGCGGCTGCATCCCCCAGAGAATCGCAAACGTATTGAATCCCCCGGCAAATAGCGCAAGATTTGCCAGGCGGAATTTTCTTGTCCCTTGCTCGATGTATTTCATGTCTGCACAAACCCCTTTGCTGCAAATTCAAAAATTCCGTACCATACTATCTATCATAACCTTTTTTTCTTTCTGTTCCAATCATTCAATCCCACACGTATGTGTCAAGTTTTTCTCGATAAGGTTTAAATATCGGGATTCCAAGACACTCTTTTTGTACACTTTCGTATAGATTGATAACGGGGGTGTTGATGCGCGCGAAATTCACTCGCTTTCCGCGGGCGGCCGGCGAGCCTCCTCGCTCGTACCTCGCTGCGGGGTCTCTCCTGGCCCGCTTTTCCCGCAGGAGTCTCGTAAATTTCGCGCGCATCAACGATCAGTCCCCCACATACCAGGCTTAAAACGAAAGCTCTAATATTTTGCTTAAATGCCCCATTGCCGATGAACGGCTTGAATGCAGGGAAACTGATCCGTGCTTTACGCCGATTGACGGGCGTACAGGCTGCTTGAATAGTTGAGACATCCTGATGGATTGTTGCAAGCTCCGTTGCTTTCTCGCGCTTCTTGAACGGTGTTTCAGATAGGTTTCCTGCAATGTCCCATTAAGCATGCCCTGTTTCACCTTTACCATGGCTTCGGCGCCAGCTTTACTCCAATGCATCCCCCTTTTCTTCATTCTGAATGAGATATGCCTTTGATTTGATTCCATTGCCCCCAGGCCTCTCGCACCTTCCGGCACGTTCTCTACCTTGTCCCTCCAGTCAAAAATGCGGTCCCAGTTTTTTAGGATGTACGAACGAAACTCCTTGACTTTCTTAAGGCTCTTTTCATCCGTCAATGTGCTTTCATGCGTATCCAAATACAATGTGAATTGGTCTAGGTCATGCGTTCTAATCGCTTTTCTAATTTGCTCTTTGATCTCGCTCTTTCCGCCCCCGAATGTCCTTACGATGGCTTGTGCAACATGGTAGGTATCCAGCTGGTTGAGCACCGGAAATTCCGACTGTGAGAATGCTGTTTGAAACCGTTCAGCTGTATACCCTGCACCTCCATCGCTGTTTGTAATGACATGCGCTTTTTCAAGAGAGTAGGTGTTGGCAGCTTTGGCTTGCACTTCATCCCAAAATGTCTGGATTGCTTCCGTCGTCATGATAACTGTTGGCTGACGCAGGGAGACCCTTTTGCCATTGGCTTCCCATCCCTCATAGAGAATGGCGTGGTGGACTTCCATACTCTGTTTCTTTTTCAGTCCCCGTACAAATACACCATCTGCCTCGGAAAACAGATAGTCTACCTTCTTCCCACCAGGCAGTGAGGCAGCTACTTCCAGCTCTTCTACAAGTGCCCTGTCAGCTTCCGCCTGTGTTTTTCCTACGCGTTTCACCATTTTCCCTACAGTTGTGTGACTAAGGCTCACTGCTGTCCATTCTTTTAAAACATCAGCTACCTTCCGATAGGTGTTCTCGCTTGCCAGCTCTGCCACCTTCAATTCCACTAACGGGCTGTATCTCTGATGTGGTACCAGCCCCAAGCATTCATCCAGAGGGTAATGCGAACCCCCTCTCTTGTCATGCATGAATGAGCGTTTAAAATTCACACTTCCAAATAGAAACTGAACGCTCCTGTAATCACTCCGGCAGTACTGCCAGCCTTCCGCCTGTTTCTTCAGTCTAATCGTTTGATCTAACTTCTCAAATACGTCCCCAACCCATTGTGTAAAAACTTTTTGCATCAGAATTTTAACCTGTTCTTCAAATTCAATAAGACTCTTTGTATCCTTTAATAATCCAGCAATTATTGATATAATATCCATGGGAAGACCTCTCTCTAGATGTTCATTTCATGGTGTACATTTAGATGATAGAGTGTCTTCCTATTTTTTTCCACTCATCTGCCCCTGCGAGTAAAATTTTACACATACATCCCACACGCCCATGCCGCAAAGAATGCGCCCGCAAAATAGAAAGAACAAAGCGGAAAGATAAAAAACAGAATGTATGCCGGGTGCAATTCAGCTATAATGGAAAGAAGAAAAGGCGGGGACGGAGGGAAAAGGATGGATAAAATTAAAATTGTGATTGCCGATGACAATTCCTTTATACGCGAAGGGTTAAAAATCATTTTATCGTCATACGAAGAGTTCGAAGTCATGGCAACAGTCGGAAACGGCAAGGAAGCGGTAGCATATTGCCTTAACCAACCGGTTGACATCGCCCTTTTGGATGTGCGGATGCCGGAGATGAACGGCGTTGAAGCTGCGAAAATCATTGCAGCCCAAACATCTGCCAAACCTATGATCCTGACCACCTTTGACGATGACGAATATATTGTCGATGCATTAAGAAACGGGGCAAGAGGCTACTTGTTGAAAAATAATGATCCCGAAAAAATCCGTGACGCAATCAAAAGTGTCTATAACGGCAACAGCATTTTCCAGGATGCGGTTCTCGATAAAATTAAATCCAATTTAAGTGGCAGAGAACCGGAACCGAAAATAGACCTGAAAAAGTTCACGGAAAGAGAGCGTGAAATCATGTCCCTGATTGCAAAAGGCTTTTCCAATAAGGAAATTGCCAAAACCTTATACATTTCAGAAGGGACAGTCGCAAATTACATCACCTCAATTTTTGGCAAAACAGGGCTTGAGCACCGCACCCAAATTGCCGTTTATTATCTTACAGGGAAAGGGAACGAAACATGGAATCCCGGCTGATTGCGGCAAAACTGGCACTCATTGGCTGGGCCGCTTTTATGGCTATTCAGGAAGATTTGTCTCTTGCTCCCGCTGTATTCCTGCTTCTTCTCTATTTTATTGCAAATATCGCGATGTACATTTGGAATAGAAAGGCATTGCCTGCTTTTTTTGCGGCCTGCTCCATTGGCATTGCCGGTTTCGGCGCTTTATATGTAGCTCCCCTGTTTGTCATCTTCGCGCCGCTATCCGTTTTGGAGCTCGCCGCAAAGTGGCCCGTGCCAAGATCGATACAGGCACTCATCCTGCTTGTACCCCTTTTTTATTTAAAAACCGGGACAGCCGGCCAGTACGTTTTCTCGTCAGCCTTTAGCTGGATCATTTGGGATACGGCCGTTACGTATGCAGACCGGCTGGAAAAGAAAGAACAGCAGCTTGACCGGCTGCGCGCTTCAGTCCAGAGACTCACGCGCCGCCTGAATGAAAACGAGGAATTCATCCGCCAATCCGAATACACCTACCGGCTGGAAGAACGGAACCGGATTTCGCAGGAAATTCATGACAATATCGGCCACGTGATGACTGGCGCACTCATCCAGATGGAAGCGGCAAAAAGCCTTCTGGAAAAAGACCCCACCCGCGCACGAGCGTTACTGCAAAACGCAATCACCATTACAAAAGAAGGAATTGAAAGCATCCGGCTGACGCTGAAACAAATGAAACCACCCGTTGAACAAGTCGGCATTCACCGGCTGCAGCTTGCTTTAGATACGTTTTCCGCAAGATATGAACTTGAAACGATGCTCACTTACAGTGGCAATCTCGACTGCATTACCCATGTACAATGGAAAATCATTCATGAAAATGTGAAAGAAGCGTTGACCAATGCGCGCAAATATGCCGATGCATCACAGATTACCGTCAACATTCAAGTCCTCAATAAAATCATCAAAGCAGAAGTAAAAGACAATGGCAAAGGTGCCGCTAAAGTTAAAAAAGGGCTTGGCATTACCGGCATGGAAGAACGAGCAGCCACACTTAGAGGCCATGTCATCACCGACGGTTCGCACGGTTTTTCCGTGACCACCCTACTTCCCATTGAGCCGTGAACAGCCTCACCTGCAAAATATGAATTTTTTCATATGAAAGTCATGAACGATCCCACTTACCAGGAATCGTTCCTTTTTTTATACTAAAGATACAACGGAAGTCAGGGGGAAAGAAACCATGAACGTACTGGAAATCCGAAATTTGACAAAAAAATTCGACGACTTTATTGCGGTTGACCGTATCTCACTGCAAGTAAAGAAAGGGGAAATTTTCGGTTTTCTCGGGGCAAACGGCGCCGGCAAAAGCACGACGATCAACATGATTGCCGGCTTGTTAAGAAGCAATGACGGGACCATTGAAATCCTCGGAAAAAACATCATGAAAAACAAACGGTTTGCGAAAATGAATCTCGGCATTGTCCCGCAAGATCTTGCCATTTACGAAGATTTAACCGCTTTTGAAAATGTCCGGTTTTTCGCCGGGCTCTACGGTCTGCGCGGCAGTGAACTGGATGCAAAAACAAGGGAAGCACTCGCTTTTGTCGGCCTTGGGGACCACCATAAAAGCACACCGGACAAGTTTTCCGGCGGGATGAAGAGGCGCCTCAATATTGCATGCGCGATCGCCCATCAGCCGAAACTGATCATCATGGATGAACCGACAGTCGGGATTGATCCGCAGTCGCGCAATTATATTTTGAATTCCGTGCGCAAACTGAATGAAATGGGCTGCACCATCATTTATACGAGTCATTACATGGAAGAAGTGGAAGAAATCTGCACAAAAATCGCGATCATTGACCACGGCAAAATCATCGCAGAAGGCTCAAAGGAACAATTGAAATCGATCATTACAGACAAAAAAGAGGTCCGGATTGAAGTGAAAACAACAGAACCGGTTGATCCCGCGGAAATCAGGAAGATAAAAGGCGTTGAAACGGTATCCGTCCAAGAAAATATCATTCGGATCCAGTCTGATGCAAGCATCAACAATTTAAATTTGATCCTTGAATTTTTAATCAGCCGGCATATTGAAATTAAGGCCCTGCAGGAAAAAGAACCGAACCTTGAAACGGTATTTTTAACTTTAACCGGCCGGAATTTAAGGGATTAGGGAGGAAAAACGCGATGTCAAGCATCCTGCACATCTTAAAAAAAGAAGTGATTACCGTATTCCGCAACAAACGCACCCTTATATTTATGCTTGCCTTTCCGCTCGTTTTAATGCTTGTGCTCGGTTCCGCCCTTTCGAATGCGTTTGACAAGACGGTTTCGGTCGGCGAGATTCACGTGTTGTACAAAAATGACCTTAATAAAGATGCCGCACCCTATTTCCATACATTCCAACAGTACGCGGAAAAATCGGATATCCATTTTGAAAAGGCCGGCAAAAACACGGACGGCTTGAAAGAAGTAAAGCTCGGCAATGCGGATGGATATGCCGTTTTAAATGGCCATGGCATCCGGCTATATACGAATGGAAGAAACAGCATAAAAGGCAGTATTTTAGAAGGCGTATTTTCGGCTTTTGCCGACCAGTACAATCTTGCCGCAGAAGTGATGAAAACTGCGCCGGAAAAAAGTGGGGCTGCCTTCGAAAAGATTAAACACAATTACATTCAAACGGAATCTCTTCTTCCGAATAAAGAGCCCGGCGCGATGGATTATTATGCGATCGTGATCACGACAATGATTTGCCTGTACGCATCTTTAGGATCGAGCGCTTTTATGCAAGTGGAGCGGACACGGAAAACAGCTGACAGGCTCATTGCCGCCCCGGTCAGAAAAAGCAGTATTTTTATCGGAAAGCTTTTCGCAGATGTTCTCATTTATACCGCTTGCATAGCACTTATCATCATTGTGAGCAAGGTCGTTTACAAAGCGAATTGGGGAAACCATCTTCCGCTTGTATTCCTTGTGCTTTTAACAGAGATTATTCTTTCGGTCAGCATCGGCATCGGCGTCAGTATATTCAGCAAGTCTGCCGCCACAGGAGCGATTTTGAACCTTTTTATCCAGCTGTCGGCATTTTTTGGCGGTGCCTACTTCAAAATTGAAAACCCCGGCAAATTACAGGCTGTAATGGACCTTTCGCCGTTGACATGGATCAATCAGGCGATTACGAAAATCATTTACAACAATGTTTTATCTGCCGCTACCCCGGTCGCTGCAGCAAATCTTGGCATTGCCCTATTGATTCTTTTCATCTCTGTAACGGCACTGCAAAAAAGGGAGGGTTTGTAATGAAAGACGTTTTATGGCTGGTCCGTAACACATTAAGCAAAACCTTTCGAAAGAAAAGAAATGTTCTCCTTTATATCGGGTTGCCTTTTATCAGTATCTTCATCGCTTTCCTTGTATACGGGGGGAGCGGTGTAAAAACCCTTCACGTTGGCATCGTGGATAAGGATCACAGCCAAATCGCCACTGACACGGCCCATTTCCTGAGCGGGCTGGGCAATGTCAAAACGGCCGCTATTCCGCAATCCGAATTGAAAAGCCAGTTGGCAGACGGAAAGCTTGACTGTGCCATCATTTTTGAAAAGGGGTTTGCCGCAAGTGTCAGGAGCGGAAATCCTGCTCATATCCGGATGGCTTCAATTAAAGGAGCAGAAGTAACAAAGTTTGTGCAATCCTATTTATATCAATACATCGATCATATCGTATCCATCAGCAAAGTATCGTCAGGAAACGAACAGACTTTTCAAACGATGTATGATGAATTCCAAAACGCTTCCTATAAAGTAAAAACCATTCATTTGCAGGATCTTTCCCAATCTAGTGATTTAACCTATCAGACGATGGGCGTGCTTATCCTGTTTATGCTTATGTCTGCCTTCAGTTTGTCTGAACTGATTCTTGCCGAAAGAGAAAACCGCACGTATTTCAGGCTATTGTCTTCGCCGGTCAGCGCGGGCAAGTATGTATTGTCCAATGTACTTTGCAACCTGATCGTGATGGCGGTTCAAATTGCATTGATCACAGCGGCCATGAAATATGTTTTCCATATGACGATGAATCTTTCCATCTGGCAGCTGTCAGCCGTCATGTTCCTGTTTGCCTGGATTTCAACCGGCATTTCCTTAATGATGGTGTCGCTGTCAAACAGCCGGAGTGCTTTTAACTCGCTGCAATCCTTAATCGCCGTACCGACGTGCATGCTTTCCGGCTGCTTCTGGCCGGTGGAAATCATGCCGAAAGCCCTGCAGAAAGTTTCCGATTTTCTGCCGCAGCGCTGGACATTGGAAACCTTGGACAAATTGCAAACCGGCCATCCGCTCAGCAGCCTGTATTTAAACATTTTGATCCTGATTGCCTTTGCGCTTTGTTTCTTCCTGTTTGCCATTTACCAGTTAAGCAGAAACCGCAATACCCATAACTTTGTATAGTTCTTGCAAAAAGAGAGGCAGATCCGCCTCTCTTTTTGACATGTTGCCGGCTATGTTGTATTTGCGTTTGGCAGGTTAGGTTGCTTTGCTCCATCAACAGACCCGCAACGGAGCAGGAACACCCCATTCACCTGCTTTTCAATTCCGGAAGTTTCGGTTCGGATCCCTGTCCCGCTTGCCCCAAACCTGCGGGATAGGCATCCATTTTTTCAGCTTCGCTTCCATGGATTTTTTTCTTCATCTCATGGAAGCGGTGCCAAATTTTCCAATGCACTTTTATGCCAGGACCGGTTTGAATTCCCCTTTCACCGTTTGGTGGCCGTTATTTTCTTCCAGCGCTTGTGATTTTTCAAGGTTGAATTTTTCCATGATTGGTAGGTCACTACAAGAGAACAGGAACGAATCTTCCAATGCCACATGCTCATGCCATGCCCAATTCGGAATGACGAAATAATCACCTTTTGACCAGTCAAAGCGGACGCCGTTAATGATGCTGTAGCCGGAACCGCGGAAGACGTTATAAATTGACGCATGGGTATGGCGGTGCGCTTTCGTATGGAATCCTTTCGGCAGTTTCTGCATCCACGAAGCAATCGTTGCATTTGCCGTTTCACCAGTTGACGGATTGATGTATTCAACCGCATAGCCGTCATACGGATCCGGCTCAAACGCGCTGAGCCCATCGATTGCTTTGACCGTCTGGCTCCATTTATAATCGGCAAGCGGCGCCACACTTGCATAGCGGTCGGAAATCGGGCGCACCATACCGCCTTGATAGCGCCTTGACGTAAAGTTATCCGGCTTTTTCGGTTGTTGAAGCTGATCCGGGTACGGCTCGAAAAACGTTCCGCCCATCGAATAAATCACCGGTATGTCAAGCGCATCCATCCAAATCATCGGCTTATCCCCGACATGTGCGTGGCCGTGCCAGAGACCAGCCGGCGTAATCAGAAAATCCCCTTCTTCCATAAAAATGCGTTCGCCCTCGACAATGGTGTAAGCGCCTTCCCCGTTTGTAATAAACCGAAGCGCCCCTTGCGAATGGCGGTGGGAAGGCGCTTTTTCACCCGGCAAAATCAATTGTGCCGCCGCATACAATGTTTGCGTCGTGGAAGCCCAACCCCAAGGCTGACGATAAGTAAGCCCCGGATTTTGGAAATAAATGGCGCGGCGTTCGCCTCCGCGTTCCGGCGTGAAAATTTCAGCAGATTCCATCAATTTTTTATAAATCAGGTCCCATTTCCACAAATACGCTTCTGCCTGCGGTTTCGGTTCATGGTTCATAATAGCGGGAATCGCTTCCCAAAGCGGCCCGAGGTGATATTGTTCCAAATCCCGGTTAAAATCCTTTACTATCTGGCTTTGCATAAATTCCGTTGTTTCTCCCATCCTCATCTTCTCCCCTTTATTGATTAATATGAAATTTTGATAAATTCCGGTTGATCTGCCCGTAATGTTTGGCAATATGTTCGACAATTAAGTGATCGACAATAAACGAAACCGGCTTGGTCCCAAAGTTCGGATTTTTGCTTTCCGCTTCGATCTGCAGGGTGTCTTCATCCAGTTTTTCCAGCCGGCCGGAAAGCTCGGTTTTTAAGCTGCGGAGTCCCGCCAAAACTTCTGAAACGGACTGGCTGTCTGTTGTGTTCACGGCTTCAAGCCGCGCTTCGTCGTTCAGCCCGCGACCCCATTTGATCTGCGGATTTTCTTTGATTTTTTCAATTTCCCCCATCCAGTAAGGCCCGACTTCCAGGACATGGCATAGGATTTGCATGATCGACCATTCTTCTTCACTCGGTTTTTTGCGGATGATGTCTTCGGAAAGCCCCTCCGCCGTTTTAATGATCTGATCAAGCGATTTGTGCACAGACCGGATTGCGTTTTCCATATACGGAATTGCCATTACACCATCACCTCAGTCGTTTTTTTCACTTTGTTCTCAAGGGCACCGATTTTGTCAATTTCAATCCGGACCACATCCCCGTCTTTCAGGAACACTTGCGGATCGCGGGCAAATCCGACTCCCCCGGGCGTTCCGGTTAAAATGACATCGCCCGGTTCAAGTGTCATTAAGTTTGACAAAAATTCAACCAAGTATGGGACTGTGAAAACAAGATTGGCTGTATTCGTATGCTGCCTTTCTTCCCCGTTGACAGTAACAACCATTTCAAGGCCGGACGGATCAGTGAGTTCATCACCCGTAACAAGCCATGGCCCCATTGGCGCTGTGCCGTCCACCGATTTACCTTGAAGCCATTGCAATGTTCTGCGCTGAATATCCCGGTACGTGACATCATTGACAATCGTGTAGCCGGCAACATAGTCGAGTGCCTCTTCCTGTGAAACATTTCTTGCCTTTTTTCCGATGACAAAAGCAAATTCCCCTTCGTAATCCAGCTGCTCCGAGATCGGGAAGAACGGAATATCATCCTGCGGCCCGATGACCGTATTTGCAAATTTGGCAAACACAACCGGATACGGAGGCAGTTCCCGCTTCATTTCAAGAATATGCTCTTTGTAGTTGTGCCCGACGCAAATCATTTTCCCCGGTTTCGGTACAGGCGCTTCCAGTTTCACTTCTTCAGCCGGAAAAACAAGCCGCCTTTCTTTATCTGTCTTTACTTTCAAGGCATAGTCCACCGCTTCTTTTGCGTATGCCATGCT
Organism: Weizmannia sp. FSL K6-3076; assembly: GCF_038007245.1. Taxonomy (NCBI): domain Bacteria; kingdom Bacillati; phylum Bacillota; class Bacilli; order Caryophanales; family Bacillaceae; genus Heyndrickxia; species Weizmannia sp. FSL K6-3076. The sequence goes on from NZ_JBBOWU010000001.1 coordinate 3,153,237, forward strand.
TTCTTTGCCGCCCTCTAGAAATCCGTTCATATCATTTGGAATGTAAGCTTCCGCAATTTGCCGAGCGCGGCGTTTCCCCTTTGATTCCAAAAGTGCCGTAAAAGCCGTATGCAAGTCTACGGCAAGCCCGTCTACGTACGCGCCAATTCTAGCCACACCTTCATAACGGAAGGTCAAAAGTTTCATCCCATCATCCCCATTCCTGTTTTGTACACGGTTACATTTTTAACCAGACATCTTGAATGAAAGGCAAATCTTACATTTGCACCCATTCTTCCCTTTTTTGTATTATAACATTAGTAATCGATGTTCACTTATATGATACAAGGTGGACGATTCGGTTGTCAATACTTTCTATTCTGATTTTTTCAAACGACAAAACCACGGTAACATGATCCATGCTATAATGGGTTTTGTCTGCAACTTTTTCGAAATTTATAGGAGGCCTTTTTATGGATATCATCAAAAACGGCTCGACCATTCAATCGCTCCAAGTTGGGAACAGTATTCTGGATGCCCTGTCAAAGCAAAGAAGGCCGTTAAAATTCTCCGATATTCAGGAATTAACCGGGATTACCAAAAGCAATTTGTACAAATATTTAAATACATTTGTCCAACTCGGCATTTTATACAAAGATGACGCCGGCCTTTATACATTCGGGCCAAAATTGATTGAATACGGCATGGCTGCGGTGGATCAGGAAAATGTATTGGATAGGGTTGTGCCTTTTCTCGAAAAACTCAATCATGCAACACGCTGCTCCACGCTTTTTGCAGTCTGGACGCCAGAGGGACCGATGATCATCAAACTTGTCAACAGCAATCCGGGGTTTAATATTGGGGCACAAATTGGCACCATTCCGCCGCTAGCTTCCGCTGTTGGAAAAATTTTTCTCGCTTTTATGGATCAGGGCACCATCCGGGAGTGGAAGGAGCGGGAATCGGCAAAATTGGACCACAACGTGAAGGCGGATTTGGAAAAAGAAATCCGGTCTGTCCGTAAACAGAAAATCGCCTTTGCGAAAGAGCCAATTTTAACTTCAGTCTCCTCGATCGCCATCCCGGTTTTTAATTATAAGAAAACCTTGCTTGGCGCCATCGCGGTTGTCGGCTTCTCGGAACAGATTCCCGCGGCGGAAGGAGAGAATGTGGCATTTATCATTAACATTAAAAAAACAGGGCTTCAAGTGTCACAGGTATTCGGGTACAGCGAGGATTCCGTGACCCCTTCCAAATAAAAGCATTCTCCCGGAAAAACATGTTGCTGATCCGGTATAGATGTCCAAATAGCAGGATAACCCCTGCTATTTTGTTTTTTCTGATTGTTATACAAAATAGTCTTGCTATGCGATACCCCTTCAAATATAATCAAAATAGAGAACCGAGTTTTCTATTTTGATAAAAATTGTAAGCGATTTCTGATTTGGGGGGATGTGCAAATATGAATTTTTACCCGTCTTGAGAAAAAAAGCAAACTTTTTCTTGGTTTGGGAATGGGAACGGGCAATAGTGAAAGCAAGACGGGTTTTTCCCGGTAACAGAACACGAAATTTTTTGCACGGATAGGGACGAAAGGGAGAAATTGACAATCATGGAGGTCAACAAATGAACAGTGGCACATCACATAAAACGGGCGGAATTCTATCTGTATAAAATGAACAAAACATCGCAGCTCTGTTGCCTGCTGTAAAAGTAGTCACCATGCAAATTGCTGTTCCTTCCATCCCCAAACCAGCACTAGAAATCAGACGAGATAAAAGATATTCCCATCCGGCCCGAGCGGAATATTGCCTGCTTCCAAAATATCCAACAAAAAGGAAACCGGGTTTTCTTCTTCTGCCAGTTCATACAGGCAGTAAAGCAAACCGATGTACATGGCATGCCCGATCAAAAATTGTATCGTTTCCTGGTCCCCAAAAATGGCATAAGCCTGATCAAATGTACGGTGTAAAAATGGCTTCCGGCATTTTATACACAAGCTCTTCTAGAATTTTCTCCTTGCCGTGGGCGTCTATTTTTATTTTTAATTGATCCGGAATGTCTTTTAAAACATTCCATAGCTCACATCCTTCAAATGTAAGCTGTTTAGCCGTATCCCCCAGTTTTTCTTTTGAAATCCACTTTACATCCAGTTTCCGAGTACCGAAACAGGCGGCAAATTCCTTTATTTTCTGCTCCGCATACGGATTCTTCCTACCGGCATTGCTGTACCACAGAACAGAGACAAGGCGGGCAATCATCTCATTAACGGACCTGGCAAGCGATCCGTACTTTTTTTCACTGACGACTTCGGCAACAGCCATGGTGCACACTCCTTTCGCCTGGACATTTAATATTTCGTTGTCAGTTCTGGCGGTCCAAACTTCGGCCCATATGGCCCCTCGTCCAGCCACCTTCCCATGCTCGGCACGACAGAAACGAGCGATGCGGCAATTTCCCGTTTCATATTCATTTCGCGCGAATCCCCTTGCAAATGGTGTAACGCCGTTGAAGAGCCGTCCCGGTTCCAAAGCGCGGCAATTCTGCGTTCCTTGGCAGATGCGGCGATAGCTGCTTTTCTTTCTTCCTCAGAAGGAGCAGAAAGCGCCTTTTCAATGCCGCGGACAGCAATCACGGCATCCGGCACACCCGAATTCAGGCCGCGCGCGCCAAACGGGGCAAACAGGTGGGCGGCTTCTCCTGCGAGCAGGACACGGTGGTGCTCGTCCGTAAATGCATTGACGACCACCTGATGGAAACGATACGAAGAAACCCATGTAATGCTGTCTGCATATTTAGGATCCATCACTTTCGGAAGCCATTTTTTTACATTTTCAACGCTCATGTAATCTTCCGGCTTGTCGGAAGAGAGCAATTGGAGATCAATTCGCCAGCCGTCTTTGAACGGAACAAACATGACATTTCGTCCTCCCATAGCCGGGTGTTGGTAATGGAAAGTCCGCTCTAGTGGAAGTGGATTGTCCGGATCTTCCTTGACATCGACGACAATAAATGTATCCGCTGTCCGCGGTCCTTCAAACCGGAGGCCGGCCTGCTCTCTGACAACCGAGCGCGCGCCATCACAGCCGATCACATATTCCGCCTCCCATACATTCCCGTTTGCTGTTACCAAGCGGACACCGCTTTTTGAAATATCCATGGTTTGGACCGGTTCTCCCCACACAAATTCAACACCGGCATGTACACACGCTTCATACAGATATTTTTCAATTTCATGCTGGTGGAGCGATGTAAAATGCGGCAGATGATGCGGGTCTTTGTTGTCGGTCACACCGTAGTTGCGCACATACACTTGTTTGCCTTTATAAAGCGTGCGCTTCACCGGCCAAATAATCCCGTTCCGTGCCAATGTAAAACCTAGCCCTCTTGATGTTTCTTCAAGCAGTTTTAACGTCGCATTGTGCAAATAGATGGCCCTGCTTCCGGCGCGGGGCCTGCCATACGGTTCTGCCTCGATCACAACAGAAGATATGCCTTTTTCTTTTAAAGCAAGGCCGGCCACCAGTCCGACCGGCCCGGCGCCGACAACAACCACATCCGTTTTTTTCGTTTCTCCCATCGTTGCATGTCTCCTTTTTATCGATTTGAAGTCTCGGCAAGCAATATTTCTTTGATATCTTCAGGAATCGGGAAGGCTTTCGGCTTTTCATCGAAAAGTGCCCACGCCCTAATTTCATACCCTTCTGCAACCGGCTGCCCGTCTTTTATAAAGCGGTGACCGATTTTAAAGACTTTCTTCCGCAGTTCTTGTATTTCGCTTTGCACTTCTACCTCATCCTCAAATTGAAGCGGGCTTTTAAACTGGCAGTGAGCTTCGAGAAGCGGGATAATCGTTTGCCGTTCAGCCAATATTCTAGATGATGAAAACCCTGCCGTGGCAAAAAAGTGATGTGTCGCTTCATCCATCCATTTGTAAAAATTCGGGTAAAACACAATCCCTGCCGCATCCGTATCGCCCCATTTCACATCAAATCGGTATATGGCCGGCATGGATTCACTTCCTTTCCAGTGATTTTGGATTGCTTTGAACAGCGGTTTTCAGCAGCTGCTCCCGGAGTCTGACTTTTTGAATTTTGCCGCTTGCCGTCGTTGGAAAATCCTGTGTGAACAAAATGCGTTGCGGTACTTTATAAATCGCAATTCGCTCTTTCAAATAGGTGAGGATGTCTTCCTCCGAACAATCCGCCCCTTCTTTGAGACGAATGACAGCGCATACAATTTCACCCAGCACTTCATCCGGAAATCCAATTACCGCAGACTCAAGGATATAGGGATGCTTCGACAAGACGGCTTCAATTTCCTGTGGGTAAATATTAAATCCGCCGCGGATAATCATTTCCTTTTTCCGGCCGACAAATTTCAGATAGCCATCCTCATCGAGCATGCCTAAATCTCCTGTATAGAACCAGCCTTCGCTGTCAAGCACCTGGTCCGTCTGTTCCGGCATCTTATAGTACTCTTTCATAACCGCAAAGCTTCTAACAGCAATCTCTCCGACCACACCATGCGGAACCGTCTCCCTTTTGTCATTGACAATCTTCAGTTCGACACCGGGGATTGGCCGGCCAAGTGTTTCCAAAATTTTATCTTCATCATCTTCAAAGGTGGTAGAAGTGACAGTCACGGCTTCTGTAATGCCAAAAGACTGATTCAGTTCCATTCCCATTTTCTCCCTGATTTCTTTGACTTTGTTGGGAGGAATAGGGGAGGCACCGACAATCCCGGTTCGAAGCGAAGAAAGATTATAATTTTCCAAATTTTCCACTTCCAATTGTTTCAAAAACATGGTTGGGACCCCTTGCTGAACGGTTATGCTCTCCTGTTCAATCAGTTTCAACGTTTGCTCCGCCCGGAATTTTTCCTGCAACAGGATCCGAGCTCCGGCGGAAATGGCGCAAACCAGGTTAATCGCCAGCCCAAATATGTGGAAAAGCGGGGCTGAGATGATAAAGGCATCCTGATCCGTGCATTTCAAGACGGATGCAATGGTACGGGCAGATTGGACTACTGCCCGGTGTGTGATCATGACACCTTTTGGCTTGCCGGTCGTTCCGGATATATATAAAATACAAAAGACATCATTGTCCGCGTCTATTTTCGCCTTTTGGACGGATCTATAGCTTGCCGCCCCACCGGTATACTCATCAAACGAAGGAAAACCCATCAGCGGGAACCGTACGGTAATGGATTCTTTTACCCATTGTAAAGATTGTTGGAAGCCAAGGTTTTTTTCCAAACTTTCGGAAGCAATTAAAAGAACAGGTGCTGCATTATCGAGAATGTATTCCAACTCATGAGATTTATAAAGCGGATTGATTGGAACAAGAATTGCGCCTATTTTGGCTGCGGCAAAATTGATGACAGCCGTTTCATACCAGTTTGGCAGGCTGACGGCAGTCCGGTCACCTTTTTTCACGCCCTTTGCTGCCAGTACATTGGCGAAATGATCTACAGCTTGTAAGAGTGCCGAATAAGAAACTCTATTTTTCAGATCATATATCGCTTCTTTTCGCCCGTATTTTTCCGCCGTAAAAACCAATTGTTCGTATACGCTGAAAAGATTCGGATCTTTCTCCACGGCCATCCCCCTGTTCATGTAAAATAAAGAAACCGGCACCATGACAAAAAGGTCCACCATCGTGGCCAAACCTTCAAAAAAACAAATCGGGATCTGTTTTTGGCTCAATTGTCCGCTTGTGCCTTTCAAAGAGACAAATCATTCCCGCAATGCAAACCAAATGTCTTTGGGGACTCCTGCTAAAGACAAATCGTTGCGGAGCATCCTTTTGTGCTTCTCTAAAACGCAAATCAAATCTGCAACATAAGCCAAGTGTTTTTTGAACCCCCAAAAATAGCAGCTGCCTTTTTACGGTCGGCTTGTGCAAGCGTCTGAACCTGTCCTATGCGCTCCTCCTTCAGGTAAAAATTACAGGGCTTCCCAGACTGCTGCGATTCCCTGCCCGCCGCCGATGCACACAGCAGAAGCACCGTACTTTTGTTTTCGCCTGCGCATTTCATATATCAGGGCAGTGGTGATCCTCGTGCCACTTGCTGCAAGCGGGTGCCCGAGCGCAATCGCACCGCCGTTCACATTCCCGATCTCAAGATCAAAACCGAGTTCTTTCTGGCACGCCAAATACTGTGCAGAGAAGGCTTCATTGATTTCAATTAAACTTAGATCACTTATCGTAAGCTTTGCTTTCTGTAAAGCGTTTCGGATTGCTGGAACCGGGCCAATCCCCATATATTTCGGCTCCACGCCGACAACATTCCAGGACACAAGGCGGGCAATGGGCTTTAAGCCTTTTTGCTCCGCATAGTCGCTTGATGCCACTACCACTGCACCGGCGCCGTCCACCATCCCGCTTGCATTCCCTGCTGTGACCACGCCGTTTTCTATGAATCTCGGTTTCAGCCGGGCGAGCTGCTCCATGCTCGTGTCGCGGATATGTTCATCGTCTTTCACGACAATGTCCCCTTTCCGCCCTTTTACCACAACCGGCACAATCTCTTCCTGCAAGTACCCCTTTTCCCGTGCCCGTTTCGCCCGTTCGTGGCTGGAAAGGGCATGCTGGTCGATTTCTTCTCTCGTAATCCCGTATTTTGCCGCCAGGTTCTCGGCCGTTTGTGCCATCGTGCAGTCCCCGTATGTATCATACAGACCGTCCCACAGCCAGTCCTCCACTTTCGGGGAACCGAGCGGGCTGCCCCAGCGCATGCCCCGAATGACATGCGGCACCTGACTCATATTTTCCGTTCCGCCGGCAAGAACGACTTCCGCTTCCCCGGTTAAAATATAGCGCGCCGCTGTTACGATCGCTTCAAGCCCCGTCCCGCACAGCCGGTTAATTGTAATAGCAGGCACATCAATCGGCGTCCCTGCCTTCAAGCCGACATGCCTTGCGAGCAAATGGGCATCTTTGCTCGATTGCTGTACATTGCCGAAGACGACATGGTCAATTTCTTCAGCTGAAATATTCGATTTTTTAATGGCTTCTTTTGCCGCAATCGCCCCCAGATCGGTGGCCGTGATTTCGCGCAATGAACCCGAAAGCTCTGTAAACGGCGTTCTTGCGCCTTCAAGCAGTACAATATCGGTCATTTGATCCCCCCCTATCTGCCAGAAAAAGCCGGTTTCCTTTTTTCAACAAAAGCGTTTAATCCTTCTTTTCGGTCTTCGGTGGAAAAAGCATTGCCAAAGCAGGCCGCTTCAATCGTAAGCCCGGTTTCTATATCGGTATTCGAGCCGGCATTGACCGCTGTTTTCAACATTTGCAGTGCGACCGGCGGCTTCTGTGCAAGTTTCCGGGCCCACTCTTTCGCTGTATCTAGCACTTCATCCGGCGGCACAACTTTATTCACAATATGCAGCGCAAGCGCACGGTTTGCGTCTATCATCTCCCCGAAGTAGAGCAACTCCTTTGCGACCCCCTGCCCGACGATTTTTTGCAGGCGCTGGGTACCGCCGCCGCCCGGAATAATCCCGAGGCCGGCTTCCGGAAAAGCAAATTTAGCTTTTTCGGAACTGATCCGCAAATCACAGACAAGTGCAAGTTCAAAACCGCCGCCCAATGCAAGGCCGTTTAACGCGGCAATGACCGGTTTCGATGTATTTTCGATTTGGGTAAAAACCGCCCGCGACATTTTATTGCCCGGCCATTTCATTAATATCGGCGCCGGCCACAAACGCTTTTTCCCCGCTTCCGGTCAGGACAATGGCGCGTACTTCATCGTCTGCATCCAGTTCATGAAAAATATGCGATAACTCCTAGAATACTTGTGTGCTGAGCGGATTGACAGGCGGCCTATTGATTGTGACGACTGCAACCGACTCTTCTTTTTCGCATAGCAAATATTGATGACTCACGCTTTGACCTCCTCTTTGTTGTAATCATAAAATCCCGCGCCAGTCTTTTTCCCGAGCCGGTTCGCTTTTACGAGCTGTTTTAACAAAAGCGGTGGTGCAAAATGCGGGTCGTTCAACTCTTCTTTTAAATAATTCATGACATGGTAGCCGATATCAACGCCGGCAAAATCTTGCAGCGTAAACGGCCCCATCGGATAGTTCAGCCCAAGTTTTACCGCCTTGTCGATATCTTCCGCCGTTGCCACGCCTTCTTCCAAAATTTTAATGGCTTCGATAAATTGCGGAATCATAATGCGGTTGACAATAAAGCCGGGAGAGTCTTTTTTCACCTCCACCGGTTCTTTCGATAGCGCTTTGGATAACGTTTTCAATTCTTCCACCGTTTCATCGCTCGTGTTGAAACCCCTAACAACTTCCACGAGTTTCATCAACTGGGCCGGATTGAAAAAGTGCATGCCTGCAACGCGATCAGGCCGGGTGGTGGCGGAGGCGATTTCCGTAATCGACATCGAAGACGTATTTGTAGCAAGAATGACATGGTCTGGGACAATCCCGTCAAGCTGCGAGAATACTTGTTTCTTCAATTCCAAGTCTTCAAGGACAGCTTCAATGACAATATCGGCATCTTTCATGTCATCCAGATTGGTTGTCGTCCGGATTCGCGCAAGCGTTTCCTGTTTTTCCGTCTCCGTCATTTTTCCTTTTGCAACACTTTTGGACATAAATTGGTCCATCCTCGCCAAAGCGCCGTCAAGAAAACGGTCTTCAATGTCCCGTAAAATGACCTGGAATCCCTTCATGGCTGCTAAATTGGCAATGCCGGATCCCATTGAACCGGCGCCTACTACCCCAATGGTTTGAATTGACATATTTTTATCTCCCATCCTATTATACTTAACTTTCTGTTAATTTATTGTAAGCCTTTTCGATTTGGATGGGTACCTGCAGACTGTATGGTTTTTTTAAAACTTTTCCTACACTTTGTAGGAGTGTTTCCGCCTTCCAGCGTTCCTGATCGGCTAGGCCGTACTGTCAAAAACAAACCGTTTAAAACGCTTGCCTTTTTGGATCCTTGTCTGTGACAGGTTTTTTCAAAGAAAAAACACCTTTCATCTAAAAAGGTGTCCATCTCTGTTTAAGCGTCTTCATCGGGAAGACGTTTTTTACGATATCCGTACATCTCATATAACTTAAGGGCCATCATCAAATTGAAGCGCGTTTCCGAGTCATTCAGCCTAATGTTCAACAGCGACTCAATTCTTTCAAGCCGGTAGAGCAGCGAGCTTCTGTGCATGAACAACTCCTTTGAGGTGCTGTTGACGTTCCCGTTATTTTTTAAATACACATCCAGTGTGTGGCAAAGATTCATGCTTTTTGAATCAGAATACTCGATTAAAGGACCCAGCTGTTTTCTTAAAAACAAGTCAATGGCAGTGGGGTTGTTCAGATGATGCAGAATGGTATAGGAACCGAGCGCTTCAAAAAAAGCGAATTTTTCCTTTCGCAGGCGAGCCTTTACGACTTTATGCGCCTGCAATGCCTGTTTGAAGCTTTCTTGATAATCTTCTACATTTGCTGTTTCAGACCCGATTCCCATAAACAGCGCACAGTTTTTCCATTCATCCGCTGCCCAATGTTCCATTTTTTCATGCAAGGCTGGCCAGTCATGCCCTTTTTCGCGTGTTGCCGGGGCAATGACAATAAACATGCCTTCCACGCTTGCCGTTAGGATGTCTTTGTCCCACTCCAGCAATTTTGATTTGATAAAATCCCATATTTGTGCCGTCTGATCTTCCTTTTGTCCGTCCGGCGCAATGGATAGAACAGCAACTCGGTGACTTTTAAATAAATCCCACTGCAAAAAATTGGCATATTGCAGGACGGACTTTTTATTTTTGATTTTACCGGTTAAGATCTGGCTGACAAAACTGTCCTTTTCCTGCTCTTTCGCTTCGAGGACGAGCCGCTGCTTCATAAATTGGATCGAGCATATATTTTTGGACAAATCAACGGTAAGCCGGTCAAATTCATCGAAACCATCCGGATTTCTTCCTATTGCCAAAAATCCGAGCAGGCGGTTTTCAGCGCTGATCCGCCAAAAGGAAAAAACAGATTCATCCGGGTTTTGAACCGTAAATCCATCTTTAAAAGATTTTTTTAGCTTTTTCGCCTCCTGTGCGAGCGCTGTAACGTTAACCGGTTTTTCTGGGCTTATGGTTTGAATGGCAATTGGTTGCATGAACTGATCAAATAACACAATAGAGCTTTTAAAAATTTCCGCGAACGCAAAGAGGATCGCATCGAAACTTTCATTTTTAACGGTTTCTTTGATCAGCTTTTGCTCATAGTCGAGAAGACTGAGCAATCGGTTTTTGCGTTCTTTTTCATTGTTGTAAAGCCGGGCATTTTCAAGCAGGGCTGCAATATATTGGGAAAGAAAGTCCAGCACGGCCAGGTCTTCTTCCGTAAATCGGCCGGAATACTTTTTTTCAATATGCAGCACCCCTACTGTTTTGACGTTCACAACAAGTGGGATAGTCAGCTGGCTGCTTCCCGGTTCTTCAAGATAAGGAAAGGTATCTTTTAAACGGTAATTATCCATCGGAATGATTTTCGGGTAGTCCATCTTCCCGTAGGCCGGGGGTTGAAAAACAAAGCTGTTTTCTTTCTCGCTATAGGCGTAAATGCAGGCAAAATCCGCTTTTGTCCACAGGCCTGCCTTTGAGGTTAAATCCGCAATATAATTTTCGAACGGTTTTTCCAAGGAAAGGCTCTGGCTGATCCACTCCATCCCTTTTATTCTTTTTGATTGCATTTCTTTTTGCTTCACCATTTTTAAAATGACGGCGATGTCTTTTCCAAACTCCTCAAAAGACTGTTCGAGGTCAAGGAGGGGGACATAATGGTCATACCCGAAAATGCAAAGCCCGAACGGATGGTTTTTTTCCGCCAGCGGAACGGTAAACCACGTTTTTGCCCCCATCTCTTTTAATTTGCTGATAAGCAGGCAGTTTTCATCCCCGTCCTTTTGCGAAGTTAAATTCTGCGCCAGCAGTTTCGGCGTACAGCGCCCAACCGGTATCGGGAATGCGGCGGCAATCGAATCCAGTTTTCCGCTCCAGGCCTTGCAGATCAAAGCGTCCGTTTCGATTAATGCAACCCCTACAAAATCAAAGTTTATTGCTGCATGAAAATAATTCGTCAAATATTGAAGCGCTTCTTCTTCCGTATCAAATTGGATTAACTGGCGCGATGTATTTCTTAAATGCTCCTCCACATCTTTCATCAGCCTGTTCAGCTTAATGTCATGCACGATCCTCCCCTCCTTTTGAATTTTCACGGCTCGTTTTTGACGCTTTGTACACATTCAAGCCTTCCTGTAAAACGCGTGTTCTTTTTGTGCAATACTGTCCCCGACTTTTAACTTTTTGCCGGCTCTTTCGCGATGGAAACGCTAACTTTATTGTATAGAATACCGTGGATCTTGTCACACCATTATTTATTATCTGAATTTACTGCTAAAAATGAGCAAACGGACAGAGAACCTCTTTTCCCTGCCCATTTTGTGTAAACGGCTAATGTGTCGCTTTTATTTCTGAATCCAACTTTTCCTGCTCCCCGGCATGATCGTGCACCCCATACTTCTCCTGGACGAAAAGCATCGCAAGCCCTCCAAGGACTGCCGCTACGGCAATGGCCGAAAAATTGTATTGCGGAGAAAGCTGCAATGAGAGCAAAAATCCGACAAATGTGGGCGCGACGATTCCTCCTATCCTGCCAAATGCCATTGTGCTGCCTAAAGCGGTTGACCGCATTTGGACAGGATAATATTGCGAAACAAAGGCATTGGATAAATTTTGAACACCTACAGAAGCCGCACCCACGATAGCAATTAAACCGGGTGCAAGAACGGTGCTGTTGCTGAAGCCGATAAAAGAAAGCGACAGTGCGCCGACAAAGAATAAAGGCACAAGCACTTTTTTAAAGCCAAGTTTATCGACGAGCGGTCCGAATACAAGGGTTCCCGCGATGGCTCCAACCTGCATCACAGCGGTAAAAACCAAACTGGAACTTAAATCATAGCCGGCCTGCATCATGAGGCGGGGAAGCCATGTATTCATGGAGTAAATCAATACGAATGCACTGAAGCAGGAAACCCAGAACATGCAAGTACTAAAAGCACGCTTTTGTTCAAACAGCTTGACAACCGGAGAGCCTTTCTCCTTAAACGGAACTTCTTCGTATTGTAAAGAAACTGTCTCATCTAAACTTGGGTTCACTCTCCGCAGAACCTGCCTCACTTTTTCTTCATCCCCTTTTGCTAAAAGAAAACTGATCGATTCCGGGAGATGCTTGATGAAAAATGGCGTTAAAAGAAGCGGCAAGCCCTCTATCCAATAAACCGCTTCCCAACCGGCTATAGGAAGCAATGCCCGTGTTGTTAATGCGGCTGCAATGGCGCCGGCAGAGTAACCGCAAAATACAAAGGACACGACTGCAGACCGGATATATTTCGGGGAAAATTCAGTTGCCAATGCAATAACGTTCGGCATAACCCCTCCCAGGCCGACGCCGGCGAGAATGCGAAATACCGTAAACATTACCGGCCCTTGCGCAAACCCGGATAGAAACATAAACAAACTGAAAAGAACCGTCGTAAAAATAATGACATTCTTCCTACCCATTTTATCCGCAAGAACACCAAACGCGATCGCACCGACTGCTGTCCCGATTACCGTATAGCTGCCAATCGCACCAGCTAAAACATCCGAAATTCCCCATTCTTTGATTAAAGAAGGAACAGTCGCGCCGTATACCACAACGTCATACCCATCAAACATAATGGCAAAAAAAGCCAAAAAACCAGCAATCCGTGAAAAGAGTGGAAACGGCTTTGATCAATAACCCGGTTTGGATTCACAAATTTCATTTTTTACCTCCCAATATAATAGTAAATGCTTATAAAATGCATCGATTCAACTGCCTTTTATTTATTTAATTGAATTTTAACAATTTGTTAAATAAACTTTTACATCTGATTTGTAGGAAATCGTTCCTGCCGTTTTAAACAACTTGTTGGAACCATTAACAGCATTCTCTTTTAGTACCCCTCTAAGAATGCTAAAATAGAGAGAAATAACATCGGCAAAAAGGATGCTTGCCTTATGTCTGAAGCAAAAACAACTGTTAAAATCCAATCCCTCCTTGTTGGTTTTTCTATCATTGATGTGATTGTAAAGCATGGCAAACCGATTAAGTTTAATGAAATTCATGCCCGTACAAATATTACAAAAAGCAATCTGTATAAATACTTAAATACACTGATTTCCATTGGTGCCATTCACCGGAATAAAGAAACCGGGTTATACTCCCCCGGAAGCACATTGATCCAATACGGTATGGCCGCAGTCAACCAGGAAGATATTGTGGCCAAAACTGCATATTATCTTGAAGAAATTAATCATACTTTCGGGGAGACGACTTTGCTGGCCGTATGGACGCATGGCGGCCCGATGATCGTAAAAATGATACACAGCCGGGCCGGACTCAATCTCGGCGGGCAGGTAGGAACCATTCTTCCTGTTCATTCAGCAGCCGGGATGCTTTTTGCCGCCTATAAAAAAGGGCCAATGATTGAAGAATGGATTGGAAAGGGCATTGCCAACATGGTTCCTGATGAGAGGAGTAATCTGAGGGAGAAGCTTAAAGCCATTCAAAAAGAAGGCATTTCATTTGCCAAAGATGCCCTGGCAAAATCAATTTCATCAGCTGCCATTCCAATTTTTAATTACGATCGCCATCTGCTCGGTGCAGTTGTCATTGTTGGTCTTGGGGATACGGTTCCATTACGGGCAGAAGAGGAATCCAGTCGTTACCTTTTGCAAAAAAGCCTTGAAATTTCAGCTGAATTCGGATATGAGTCGGGACAGTCACCAGCGGAGGAATCTTAACCGCAAAAACTTTACGGAATCTATCAGAAAAAGGACCGTCAACTGTGATGTTTTGGCGGCCCTTTATTTTAAATTAAATTGTTACATCCACAGTAAATTCCCCAATCTGCTCAATGCTGATTTTAACGCGGTCCCCTTCCCGGATCGGGCCGACTCCCTCCGGCGTGCCGGTTGCAATAATATCGCCCGGATGAAGGGTCATATGGTCGCAAGCCAGTTCAAAACATTTATAGCAGTCATAGATTAAATATTTCGTGCTGCCGCTCTGGCGCAGTTCATCATTTACCCAAAGTGAAATTGCCAGATCATTGGGATTTTTAATTTCATCCTCCGTCACAATCCAAGGGCCAATCGGGGTAAATGTATCAAACGATTTTCTCCATGTCCGCTCTTCATTTCCGCGGATGGAAATATCCAGCAAAGCAAAATATCCGAAAATATAATCCTTTGCTTCCCTTGCTTTTACATTTTTTGCTTTTTTGCCGACAATGTATCCAAGCTCCGCTTCGTGGTCCGTCCGCCTTTCCGGGAATGGGAGAATTATCGGGTCCGTCGGTCCTGACAGCGATTGCGGAGATTTTAAGAACAAGGACAGCTCTTCAATTGTTCTCGGCGCATTGTTAAATTGGTGGTTCATTTCTTCCTGGTGTTTAAGATAATTTACCGGCGCTGCCCATATCTTCCCTGCTCCCGGCACAGGGCATTTGAGTGTAACCCCATTTAAGGGATAAGAAACACCCGAAGCAATTTCCTGTTCAATATTTTCCTTCCATTCATCATAATGTGCCATGAGTTTGAGGAAGGAAGCATGCGGGTCATTGCGATCCCAATTCGTCACTTTTGAAATATCTGTAATGCGATCCCCTGTTACCGCGCCAAGCAAGTCTTCGTTAAAAATTGCGATTTTCACAAATTTCCGCTCCTCTCAGGCAAGTCCGTCCGGTACGAATTCCCTTTCAATTTCCTGGTGCCCGCCATGCTCTTCGTATGCCTCACTATATTCCAGCTCCAGTTTTTCCATAATCGGTTTGTCATTAAATGAAAAGAGAAGGACATCTGCATTTCCGGTATTCACATGCTCATGAACACTCCATGGTGGCAGAATGAAAAAGTCTCCTTTTTCCCACTCAAATTTCTGGCCGTCTATCACCGTATAACCTTTTCCTTCTAACACATGATAAATTGCACTGTGGACATGGCGGTGCGCTTTCGTCTGCCGGCCGGGGCTGAGTTTTTGCATCATGGTTCCGATGCGCGCATCCGCCGAACCACCCGTTTTCGGATTGATGTATTCAATGGCATAGCCGTCAAAAGGATCCCAGTCTTTTTCCGTCATACAATCCAACAATGCACTTACCTGGTTAAACTTATAGGCAAAAACAGGGGATGGATAATCCGGTGCTGGTTTCTCATGCAGTTTTTTAAACGCGTTCCTTGCAAATTGGCCATTGGAATCACTCTCTGAATCTGCCAGCGGATATGATTCTTCTTCGTACGGTTCAAAGAAAGAGGCAGCCAGCGTACGGACAAGGCCTACATCCAATCCATCCATCCAGATCACCGGCCCAGTCCCCTCATGCCTGTGTTCATGCCATGTCCAAGCCGGTGTCAATACCATGTCGCCACGCTCCATGTAAGCTTTCTCGCCGTTCACTGCCGTATAGGCACCAGTTCCTTCGAGAATAAAACGGATAGCTGACTGGGAATGGTGATGGGACGGGGCATACTCGCCCGGCAGAAGCAGCTGGATCCCGGCATACAATGTATGCGTGCCATAACCAACCAGCCCGCGTTTCAGCAAACTTGGATTCTGCAGATAAACAACACGGCGTTCCGCATCTTTTCCCGGTTCCACCAATTCACCGGACTGAAGCACATAATCTTTTATCGTCTGCCATTTCCATAAATAAGATTCAACCTCATGTACCGGTTCCTTTGTGACCATATGTCCCAGATCAAACCATAAAGGGCCAAGATTGTGTTTTTTTAATCCTTCATAAAACTGATTTGCTTTTCCATGCACCTTACTTTCAACCATCCGCCCCACTCCTTTTTCTATATAGTTAATTTAATTATCTATACAGATCTTATTTGATGATATAAATCCTGTCAACTATTTTATTTTATTTTTCTAAAAATTTTTAAGTAAAAAGCCTGCTGGCATCATGTATGCAGGCAGACAGGGCTTTTTCACAATATCAAATGCAGAATTTTTGGCATGGATAGCCGGCCCGAAAATAAGTAAAATCTACGGAACGCAGCATCCGTTCTTTCTAAAACGCATGGAACGGCTGGATAATCTTCTCCGCAACTTTCCAGCATATCCATTTCATTAGACACATCTTTCACGCCTGCAGCCGCCTTAAGCAATCATGTCAAATAAAAAGGGGTTCCAGTTGATGAGAGTACGCTCCCTTCCCCCCAGACTTCTCTTATATACACCTGAGAGTTTAGAAAATTTCATATTTTATGCATCCAGCTGAACCGAGTCCCAACAAAATATCGGAATCACTTACAAAATTACACCAATCTTTAACATTTTCTCCTATATCGCTTTGCTACAATTAAAGTAGGATAAATATTTGGAAGAATTCAAAAGGGAGGGGTCAAAATGAATGCTGCCAACCAGCAAACGAAGAAGATGAAATGGCAATGGGTTTGGATCGCTGCTGCTTTTGCCGCTCTGATTGCGATTACGCTTCTCCCCCACATGAAAGGCCTGCCGATAGCCGGCCAACGTGCACTCGCCATCCTCGCCTTTGCCCTGATATTATGGGTGACAGAGGCTGTTTCCTACCAGGTTAGTGCCGCCATGATTGTTGGTTTAATTGCCCTCTTAATCGGACTTGCGCCAAGTATCCAGGATCCTTCACAAATGACGGGAACAGGCAATGCCCTGGCCATGGCCCTCAGTGGATTCAGCAGCTCTGCCGTTGCTCTTGTAGCCGCAGCCTTATTTCTGGCTGCTGCCATGCAGGTGACCAATCTTCATAAACGGCTTGCCCTCTGGATCTTGTCCCGCGTCGGCACGAAAACGAGTAACCTCGTCTTTGGCGCTATCCTTGTTTCCATCGTATTGGCATTTTTTGTTCCAAGCGCCACTGCCCGCGCCGGTGCCGTGGTCCCGATTTTACTCGGAATGGTAGCCGCATTCGGGCTGCCGAATAACAGCAAACTCGGCGCATTGCTGGTGATTACTTCCGTTCAGGCAGTTTCCATTTGGAACATCGGCATCAAAACGGCGGCCGCCCAGAATATGGTTGCACTCG
The DNA here is from genome assembly GCF_038007245.1 of Weizmannia sp. FSL K6-3076. NCBI lineage: Bacteria > Bacillati > Bacillota > Bacilli > Caryophanales > Bacillaceae > Heyndrickxia > Weizmannia sp. FSL K6-3076. The sequence continues at coordinate 3,170,324 of NZ_JBBOWU010000001.1, forward strand.
GGTTTATTCAGAAAGAATTTGAAACGGACATTACATGGAGTTCCTGGTTTTTATATGCGGCTCCGTGGGCATTCATCATGTCCATCCTTTTGTTTTTCGTGATGACCCACTTAATTAAGCCGGAAACAAAAGCCCTTGAGGCAGGAAAAGATTTAATCGAAAATCAATTAAAAGAACTTGGCCATTTAAAAGCTTCTGAGATCCGTTTAATCGTGATTTCCTTGCTTTTATTGCTTTTCTGGACGACGGAAGGAAAACTTCATCCGTTTGATACGACCACTGTCACAATTATCGCGATTGGGATTTTACTGGCACCAAAGATCGGGGTTTTTGATTGGAAATCAGTTGAACATCTTATTCCGTGGGGAACCGTGATTGTGTTTGCAGTCGGCATTTCGCTCGGTACGGTTTTGCTGGACACCCATGGGGCACAATGGCTGTCTAACAAGATATTCGGCTCGCTCGGTCTGGAAACGATGCCGCTCATTGCTACGATTGCCCTTGTATCTTTGTTCAATATCCTGATCCATCTCGGCTTTGCAAGTGCGACCAGCCTGTCTTCAGCGCTGATTCCGATCTTTATTGCCCTCACTTCCACGATCCATCTGGGTGACAACCAAATCGGTTTCGTCCTGATCCAGCAATTTGTCATCAGCATCGGCTTCCTGCTTCCGGTCAACTCACCGCAAGGAATGCTCGCATACGGGACAGGCGCTTTTACGGCAAAAGATTTTCTGAAATCAGGCCTGCCATTGACCATTATCGGTTATCTATTAATCTTATTGTTCAGCATGACATACTGGAAATGGGTCGGATTGCTATAAGCAAGCTCTTTAATATGTAGACGAATGGGGATGGTGAAATGGACAGCAACCGGGATCTCATTTTGGAAAAAATCAGGAATAACCAAGCATGGTATGAATACGGTACTGCCCGGTTCAAAAGGATTTTGTCAGAGAATAAAGGAAGGATGCAGGCGGATGGCACGCATTATTATGATGAAAAAACAGACCGGCTTGAGCAACAGCGTTATTACCGGAAAGCCCGAAAGCACCCTGCATCTGGCCCGGCGTTATTTGCACTTTACCATGATCTCGTGCAAAAAACGCACAAAAACCGGCTGCCGTACCATGTCAGCAAAAACCAGTATTTGGTACATGTGTGGGCCTGCATCCGGACCATGAACGGCCGCACAGCTCATTTTTTGCCTAAAAAAACAGGGGTTTTCTGGCCCCTGTTCTGCTTTTACTTCCCAATCCCCTTTATCTCCATTGCCTTCACTGGTAAAAAGGTTTCGCCGGTACTGAGGTAAGTCACTTTCACCTGATCTCCTTCTTTCAAATAAATGGCCATTGGGACGGTATCCGAGCTGACGGTAAAGTTTTGGCCGCTAGCAAGCAGGAAGGAGACACTGGTATAATCGCCCGTTTTTTCTTTATATACACGGAGCACCTTGCCGGAGACGGTTTTCGTTTCCGAACCCGATGAGCCGTCAACACTGCTGCCGCCGCGCCGGAGGGCAATTTTATACAACTTAAGCGCAGCATCGGGTGTCGAAGCATTCACCGAGATTTCCGGATTGGCCGCGGAAACGATAAAATACGTCTGCAGAAAACCGTTGGAGTCAAGCACAGGCGTCAGCCAGCTGGCTTCTCCGTAAAAATTGTACAAAATCGGCATCGAGCCTTTCCATTTCTTCTCGATAAATTTTTTCTCGACAATTTGCAAATTGCCTTGCGAATCCATATACGATTCCTGCAAATTACCTGTATAATATGTAGCCTTCCCGGTCCGCGCGTTTGTAAGCGAATAGCCAAGCATCGAGTCCACATCTTTTTTCGGGCTGGTAAAATCGGTAAAATAATACATCGTCCCTTTATCATCAAAAATCGGGCTGACATTTGCTTCTGTTCCTTCATCCGTTGGGAGTTTCACATCCCGCTTGCCGAACAGAGTGTTCCAGTAACCGTGGACAAATTTGCCGAAATAACTGTTTTGCAGGCTGACGGCTTCCGGAGAAACAGCACCGTCAATAAAAGCAGGCGCCTGTTTTAAAGAATAGGACTTCATGGCCCCTGATTCCGGATCCACAAGTACAATGCCTTCCGCCTTAAATCCGTTCCTTGCCGATATAAAATGGCCGTAAGTCCGGATATAATACGATTTGCCGTGATCATCCACTTCCACTTGCGGCTCGCCGTAAAAAATCTTTTTCGGATAATGGAGGCGAATGTGGCGGGACAGGTTCTTCTGTAAGAAAGAAGAAGGCGTATAGCGCATATTTTGCTTTACAAATTTTGGATTGTCATCCGCATCTGTTGCGCTCATCACAAAATATCCGGGTGTTTCCCTGCCTTTTAGCCATTTAAAAAATCCGGAAAATTCCACCGGCGCAATATAAACGTATTTGCCGTTCACTTTCTGGATTTGCAGATTTCCCAACTGGTAATAACTTGCATTCGGAACCTGGCCGAATGACTTCTTCATTTTATTGCGCGCAAACTTCGGCGGCACGCTCGCCGGTGTTTCCCGCTCATCAAACGGCTCAATTTCCGTTTTTTGCGCCATTTTCGCTGTGTGATATTTTTCCCCGGCATTCCAAAGCGGCGCTGTCAGCATATACCCGGCGATGCCCAAGGAAACGAGCAAAACGAGCCCCTTTGCGAACTGTTCTTTTCCACTGGCGAGAAAAGCACCGGCAAGAGAAGCAAAAAACAGTGCCGGCCAGAAAACGGATGGATTCAAATCCCTTTTCGTCACGTAGAAAAAAACAGCAGAAAGCACCCACACTAACAGGAATAAAGATAAAAATGTCTTCAGTTTTTCTCCATTTTGCGGCTCGCCGGCGTGTTTCAATTTTTTATCTGAAAAAGGAAATACCAGCACCGCGGCAACCATCGCAAAAATGGCCGTAAAAATGATGAGTAACCCCACATCAACCACCCTTTCTGATCATCTATACGAAAAACTGGAAAAGAAGTTTCATTAAAATAGAAGATGGATGGCATGCGGGGGAGGACTTTTGAAACGGTTTTTGTCAATCTCCAGTTTTAAGCCCCTCTAGCTTCTGGCCGCACAATGGATCATCATGCGGGTCCCGTTACTCAATGCATGCGGCCCGACAGCAGTAAAATGGCCAGCCAAACCGTCCATAAAAAGGCCGGGCCTGCCGTAACCGGAATCACGAAATAGCCAAAATCAAAATGCAGGCACGTGATGATAATGCCAAAAAAGGCGAGCAGGCCGGACCACCGGGCAGAAGCAGAAAACCATTTCGGAAAAGTGCCGCCGGACTGTTTCATCGCCATGCCGTAGCAAAAAATGCCGATCCAGCTGCAGGCAAAACCGAAATAGCCGGACAAAAGCCCGAAGGAAAAAACCGCTTCCCACACTTTGACATCTGTGCCTTTGTTGCCGAGAATCGGGAGAATGGTTAATTCCGAGGCAAGGATCAATATCCAGGCTGCCAGTGCCACAAACATCATCCCTGCGCCAAAATCGGAAGTTTTATTGTTCCTTGCCATGTATGCTTTACTTGCTGCAAGCCCGGCCAGCCATAAGCTGATCGCAATGAGCATGAGGATATGGTCGCCTATCCAAAACTGTGCATGCTTGAACGCGTGATAAGCTTTTTGAAGGTCATATGGATCGACAAGCGGCGGATGCAAAATCGTAGCGGCGAGCATCAAAACCGCGCCAAGCAAAATGAGCCAACCTTCCGGGCGTGCTTTTTTGAATGGATTCATCATAAGCCTCCGCATTCCAGGTTTCTTTCCATTATTTTCCCCTCCGCGGCCGCGCTTCAAACCCACCCCCGGATGTTAAAAACAGGCGTTGAATTTTCATCGCCATAAAAAAGGGGGGCATGCCTGCTCGCGGCACCGCCCCTCCTGACATGTTAGCAGCAGAAGTTGATAAACGCCCGCTGACACAGCTTTATCATCACTTTTCCTGCGCGATTACAAGTCTATTTTCTTCTCAATCAGATACCCTGTCCCTAAGAATAAGGCGATCATCAACGCCAAATGATAAACAAAAGATGCGATATTTGTGGCGGCAGATCCTGCAATTGCATTAAAGTGCAGCCCGGCGCTATGGTAGTGCATCTGAAGCAGATCATGGTAGGAAGCGGGTGTTTCCACATGGAAAGTGCTCAGGTCTAAATAATACGGAATCCATTGGCTGATTTCGGCGTCAATATAGCCGAATACGCCGCTTAAAATGATGAACACGACGAACCATAAACCGCCAATCTTTTTATGGCGGAACGTTACTTTGCTGAGTGCCATTGAAAAATAGATCAGCAATAACACACTGACAACGCTAAAAACCATAGATAATGTCATGTAAATGCACGCTTTTATGGATAGAACTTTTGAGATCGCAGAGAAAAGTTTTGATATGTGATCAATATGGAATGGGCTGAAAATCATCACCATTAAGAAGTTGAATAGCACAACGCCAATGCCTAACACCATAAACCAAAACAAAGCAGCGATGAGTTTAGATCCAAGTATTTGGTTCCCTGTCAGCGGCAATGTAAAGGTAAGGTAGCCGCTGTCATCATACAATTCTTTTCGAAACGAGCCGACGATGTAGAGGAATGCAGTGAGAGCCGCACCAAATAATAGCATAACGCCAATCGGCATAAAGATTTGCACTGAATGGAACAGCGAGCCTTCCTGATTAGAGGAGGCGTACATGCCGGCCAAGAGGATGAATACCAAAGCCAATATGCCCAAAATAAACTTGTACGTTCCTCTTATTTCATACTTTACATATTTCAACATCCGGTTTCCCTCCTATGCCCCGAATACTTCTTTATAGATTCCGTCGATTTGCTTGCCCTTTTCTTCCCGTAATTGCTCTGCATTTCCCGTCAAAACAATTCGGCCATTTTTTAAAAAGACCACTTCATCCAGCATGCTTTCCATATCCCTGACTAAATGCGTCGTAATGATCATCGAACTGTTTTCGCGAAAGTTGCCGATAATCGCATCCAATATTTGGTCTCTTGCAACCGGGTCGACGCCGGCGATTGGCTCATCTAGAATATATAATTTTGCATTTCTTGCCAGGACAAGCGAGAGGTTCAGTTTTTCATGCATGCCTTTTGACAACGTATCAATTTTCATGTCTTTTTCCAATTTCATAAAATCAAGTAATGCTTCGAACTTCTTTTCATCGAAATCCTCATAAAAATCCTGATATAATTTTAAAGCATCCTTGATCCGCATCCATTTATACAGAAAATTACGGTCAGGCAAATAAGAAACAATGGATTTTGTTGCCACGCCCACTTTGTGTCCGTCAATCCGTACTTCTCCGCCTGTTTGCCGTAAAAGGCCGGTTAAAATTTTAATCAGCGTTGTTTTTCCGCTCCCATTCGGGCCTAATATTCCAACGACTTTTCCTTCCTCTATCGTTAAATTCAACTGATCGAGGGCTTTTTTACGAAAATAATGCTTTGTCAGCCCGTTCATTTCTACAATATTCTTCATTTTATTCATTCCCTTCCATAAACCTTTCCGATATCATTTTTTTGATTTCATCGGGCTGGAAACCCAAATTTTCCATTTCTCTGAAAAAACGATCTATGACCGCGGCAGCCATGCTTTGTTTTAACTGGCTGATGATAAGGCTGTCCTCTGTTACAAAAGTTCCCATTCCTCTTTGCGTTTTCACCAGCTCTTCCCGCTCCAGTTCCTGATAAACTCTTTGGATCGTATTCGGATTGACCCTCAATTCCTTTGATAATTCCCTGACCGATGGCAGTTTTTCCCCTCTATCGATTTCACCGGAAACCACCTTTGTCTTAATTAAATTCATGATCTGTATATAAATGGGCAAAGAACTGCTAAATTCCACCTTTTCACCTCCAGTACTGTCAACGGCATATTCTCTTTCCGGAGCTGACCCGGCAAGCCCAAACGAAAAGACCCTGAAATCGGAAAAGATTTTTCACGAAATCAGGGCCTTATTTGAAAACCAAAATGCCTTTTTACGCAAGCCGGGGCAACGATTCAATGATCCTATCCTGAAAATATAGCCAGCTGAATTTGGATACCGCCTTCACTGCGGTTTGTCTTATGGCTAAGGAACGTTCACTTTTTTTGCCTGATAAACCGGATGCTTTTTTTCAGCCAGTCTACATAACTTTCTTCCCGGGAGATCGCTTTTGTCAGGACAAGATAATGCCCTAACTCATCTGCTGCAAGTCCCATTTTCTCTTCTCTTTGCGCAAAAATAAGCTGGTAACGGGATTTCAGCTCCGATAATTTTTGCTCCCGCTGATCCAATTGGTCCTGGAAAAGCGGAAGAATTTTTTCTTCGGGAATGTATTGGATAAAATAAACTTTTAAAGCAAATGTATCTTTCTCCGTCTCGGGAATTTGTTCCGGGTGCATCAGCCACTGTGCCAGTTCCTTTTTTCCTTCTTCTGTCAGCTTGTACATCTTTCTTTCCAGTTTGACGCCCGATATTTCAATATATTGTTCGATCAGTTTTTCATCCAGCAGTTTTTTTAATTCGGTATAAATCTGGCTGTGTTTGGCACTCCAAAATTGGGAAATTTCCTTTGTAAACTCGGCCGTAATATCATAACCGCTCATATCTTGTTTTCTCAACAATCCCAGAATCGCGTGTTTAAGGACTCTTTTTGCCATCGGCTAACCTCCGTCACGATTTATTGACATTATTATAGCATAGGTATAAAATAAAACATGTAAATATTGACATGTTTAATATTGAATGATTTATTAAATACAGGAGGTTTATAATGAAAACATTAGAAGAATTTTTAGGCACCCATATGATCTATACGTATGAAAATGGCTGGGAATATGAATTTTATGTAAAAAATCAAAATACCGTTGATTATCGCATCCACAGCGGAATGGTTGGCGGCCGCTGGGTCCGCGGCCAAAAAGCAGATATCGTGAAGATCACGGATGGCGTTTTTAAAGTTTCCTGGACAGAACCGACAGGCACAGACGTTTCCCTGAACTTCATGCCGGATGACAAACGGATGCACGGAGTGATCTTTTTCCCGAAATGGGTACATGAACACCCGGAAATCACGGTCTGCTATCAAAATGACCATATTGATTTAATGGAAGAATCACGCGAAAAATACGAAACTTACCCGAAATATGTTGTTCCGGAATTTGCGGATATCACCTATATTAAGAATGAAGGCATCAACAACGAAAAAGTGATTTCAGAAGCGCCTTATGCAACGATGGCCGATGACATCCGCTCAGGAAAACTAAAATTTTCATAAGCGAAAAGCCCACAAAAACAAAAAAACGGCGAGACATCGTGTCTCACCGTTTTTTTGCAAATAAAAATAAACGATCACTTTTTCAGTGCCTTCACTTGATTTTCTTCTAACATATTGGCTGTAGAAGGTCAGAATCACGCAAATGTGATAGCCTCTTTATACAACCAGTTGTTATTCTGCTTCGCCGACAACAGAAAATCGTTCATTTTTATGGTGCGGATTTTCAATTTCATCCAGGATTGCAACCGCAAAATCTGCATAGCTGATGTAGCTTTCCCCTTTTGAGTTTAACGTCAGCACATCCCCGCCTTTTTTGTAGGATCCGGTTCGTTTGCCTGCCGGATCAAAGAACGCGGCCGGGCTTACAAAAGTCCATTGGATACCGGTGGAATGCTGCAGGTCTTCTAAATTTTGTGCCTGGCTTTTCGCAGTTGGCAGGAATGCAGCGGGAAAATCGGGTGTGTCCATGACGCGAACGGTTTTTGATTCATCCGCAAACAGGCTGCCGGCACCCCCTACAACGACGAGGCGTGTGCCGGGCGCCCCTTTTAAAGCTTCAATTAAAACCCGGCCGGCTTCCACATGCTGGTGTTCCTTTCCTGGAGCAGCACCAAATGCATTGACGACCACATCATATTTTTGAAGATCTCCGGATTTGATATCGAAAATATTTTTTTCTACCACATCAACCCGTTTGTCTTGAATTTTCGCTGCATTCCGTACAATTGCCGTCACTTCGTGGCCCCTGTCAACCGCTTCTTTGAGAATAAGGCTGCCGGCTTTCCCGCTGGCGCCAATGATTCCAATTTTCATATGGCATTCCTCCTGTAATATGTAATCAACTTTATTACATGTAATTATTATAATTACAAGATGGCAGGCATGTCAATGATATTTATTTCCTTTAGGAGTTATACTATACTTGTAATTATATGAATTACATGAGGATGGTGACTGGAAATGTCGATCAGCAGTCGTTTTGCTGTTGGAATCCATATATTGGCATTGATTGAAATGAATAAAGATGGCGTGAGTTCTTCCGAGTTTTTAGCGGAGAGTGTGAATACAAATCCTGTTGTCATCCGGAAAATCATGGGGATGTTGAAAAAATCCGGCTTAATAGAAGTCCATCCGGGAAAAGCAGGGGCAAAGCTGGCAAAAGCGCTGTCCGATATTACACTCCTTGATGTTTATAAGGCCGTGAATGTCGTCCAGGATAAAGCGTTATTCAGCATTCACCGTAACTCGAACCCGAAATGCCCTGTGGGAAGAAATATTCAGAACACCATTGAACCGATATTTGAAGCATCCCAGATTGCAATGGAGAAAGTTTTGGAGCAAGTGACATTGGAAGACGTGGTAAAAGACATTGCTAAAAAAGAAAACACCATCTGTTAAAGTCCAAACAATTAAGCAGCTATTTCTCTATTGGAGAAAAAAGTTCTCTGTGAAAATTTTTGCTTTAGTATAAGGTTTAGAAAAATATATTATTTCTGTGACTATAGTCACAGAAATAATGAATATAATGAGATAATATTTATAGTATAAGAGAAGGAGGTGATAGATAATGAGTAAGGAAAATACACAAAATAGTAATGTGAAAAATTTGGAATTTAAGAGCTTGGTAGAAGAATCTCAAAAGTTGGCCAAAGTTAACGATCTTTGGTACTTTGTGAAATCAAAGGGGAACCGTTGGATAGTTGGAAGTGGACATTGATAAAAGTCACATATAGTAGACTTTGTCTCTTATACTTAACTAGCAAAAAATTTCTTTCTTAAATCATGAGTTTAGAAAGGGCCAGGGCTTTGCAGAAATCAAAGCCCTGAGCCATACTTGTTTTTAATTTTGATTCCTACACTTCACTGTCTAAATCAAAGAATAAGGAGGAAATCGTCCGATTGGATCCGAGATCGCTTTAAGCTAAATTCTCCAGTGTATCTTATGAATCTTTGTCACAAAAAGAAGAGATGACAATATAAAATTTAGATAAGTTTTTCGCGCCAAAATTAATCATGACCCGGATAGATATTGACTTCTGGCAATACATAGGCAATGGCAAAATTTAGTTCAAATTATATAACAAAAAAGTCATTCTCAAAACATGAAAGCACTAGTAACATAGTAAGACGAATAGTATCTTATTTTGAAGCTTTACTCTGCTATATAAAGCGAACTTAAGTTATTCGCGTCAAAATCAGTTATAGTCAGGACAGATGACATTGCTTCTGGCTACACATCATGAGTAGTAATGTTTAGTTCAAATTATATAGCGGGAATTTTATATACCGACTATCTTTGTTTTGTTAAAGCAAAGACAGTTATTTATATTTTCGATACTAAAAGTATACACACTTGTAACAATCCATATTGAAGAACGATTAAACTCAATTGATGGGATTCGTCATAAAGCTAAAAAACAATTCTGTATAATCATATTTTTATGCAGCTGTTTCCTTCTAAATAGGAATGAGGCTTTTTTACGATATTTGGAGTCTATGGCACGGGGGCTTATCAACAAATTTGATATTTTTACAACGGCTGTTTTTTGTTCGTGCAAAGACTAATTTAGGAAAACAATGATTAGTTTTTCTAAGCTTAACATGGTCAGTAATTTTTGACTATTAAAGGGGATGAATATTTAATGTATAATAAGACAGTAGCAATTAATTTAGATTCAAAATGTAATGCATCTTGTGATCATTGCTGCTTTTCTAGCTCACCAACTTCTGAAGTAAAAATGGAAAAAGACTATATAAGGAATTTAGTAAATGAATTTGCAAGAAGCAAAACAATAGAGGTAATTTCATTCACAGGCGGGGAAATCTTTTTAGATTATAAATTTTTAAAAGAATTAATGGAAATAATAAAGCCTTACAAAAAACAAATAACATTGATTTCTAACGGGTTTTGGGGAGGTAGCCAAAATAAAGTTGAGGAATATTTTAAAGACATGAACTCTTTAAATGTGGTAGCATTAACTATAAGTTATGATGAGTACCATGCTCCTTTTGTAAAATTATCCAGTGTCAAGAGAATATTTGAACACAGTAGGAAATATCCAGATATTGACGTTTCTCTAAATATGGCAGTCACCAAAGATAAGATGTCAAATCGTATTTTGGAGGAATTGGGTGACTCAATCTTAGGAATTAAGATTACAAAATTTCCATTGATCCCGGTTGGTGCTGCTAAAAATAGAATTAGCCAGGAAAATATACATAAATTTTATAATCTTGATGATGAAGATTCTCTGCAATGCCCTGGCTACGAAATTGTTTATCACCATGATGGAGAGATATATCCATGCTGTTCCCCTGCTATTTTCGAAACAAAAATAACTTTAAGAGAGGAATATAGTCAAACTTATGAAAGAACTGTAGAAAAATTGCAGTCTAACCTACTCCTGTTTATTATAAGAAAAGAAGGATTTAAATGGTTTTTAAATATTTTAAAAGAGAATAAAAAAATAGAGGAATTTGGTATTCCCTATGAGTTTTCTTCTATTTGCAGTTTGTGTGTTTCATTATTTAATTCCGAAGACAAAATAAATTATTTTCATAATTTTATGGAAGATTACTACTACGCAAACTATGGAAATAAAGATCATGAAACCGCTAAAATTTGAAGATGAAGACTATGAAATTTTCGTGCAAAAACATGTTTTTATAAAAGACAAAAAAAGTGGGGAATATTATAAAAACAGGCTAGACTCTCTTACTGAGAAGCAATTAACACGCTTGAAGACTTATAAAGAAAAAGTACCAACAAAATTATTTTACGCCTTTTTATGCGTTATAGCTATATTATTTGTATTTAATTATACTCATTTAATGAAATTGCAACATGAATTATCCCCTCTAATTTATGGTTGGAAAATGTGGATAGTTATAGGCGGTTATTTCATAGTAAATATATTTTTTCATGAACTGGGACATATCTTGTCTTTGAAATTCTTTGGGAAAAAGTTTGATAAATTTGGATTTAAACTGAATTTTTACGTTTTCCCTGCATTTTATGTTCAAATGAATGAGACTTACATGCTTTCTAGGAATGAAAAGATTATTGTTCATGCAAGCGGTTTGTTTATCAATTATCTTTTTGTTAATATTGTTGAGACCGTGAATCAACTTACTTTTTCTTTTGAACCTTTAACAAAAGCATATATGTTTTTCTCAAGCACTTTATTGTGGAATTTAGTCCCCGTATTGAATTCTGATGGTTACAAAATTGTTCTAGCCTTTCTTGATTTAGACGAATATAATAGTATTAAAAAAAACCATTGGCTTGTACTTACTATTCAAATTATTGGGGTATGCATTGCAGCAAACACCATTGTACATTGGATATTGTATTTTGCAAACTAGTGATAAAGAGATAAACAAAAAAATTTATTGTGTTTATAAAAGCAATCATTAATAATGAAAAGAAGAAATAATCATCCCATTTTGTTTAAAAAGTTATTTGTTTAAAAGGAGCTCGTGTATGAACATTTCAAACTACACTTTAAGAGTAAAAGGTAAGACGTTACTTAAGAACACGAACCTACATTTCTCAAATGGAAGAATCAGTCACATCTTAGGAAAAAACGGAGTTGGAAAATCTCAACTTGCCAAGGACTTTCTATTAAACAATAGTGGACGGATTGGAAAAGATATTAGTCAGAACATTTCTCTAATATCCAGTTCATCTAATATACCTAATGATGTTTCCAAGGACTTTTTAATAAACTTTTTAAATAATAAATTTGATTCCAAACTGATAAGTAAAATTGCTGTCTTACTGAACCTTGAAAATATTGACGGAAAAGTTCTAATTAAAAATCTTAGCGATGGTCAAAAGCAAAAACTAAAATTACTTAGCTTTTTGTTAGAAGATAAAAAAATTATCGTTTTAGATGAAATAACAAATGCCTTAGACAAAAAAACAGTAATGGAAATACATCGTTTTCTGAATGAATACATTCACGAAAATCCGGAAAAAATTATTATAAATATTACACATAACTTATCAGATTTGAAAGCCATTACAGGAGATTATTACTTATTCAATAATCAATCAATTCAAAAATATGATTCTATAGATAAGTTGATCGAAGTATATATAAATGAGTAAGTATATTGTGGGAGGGCAACGATGAAACTGGAGTTTAAAAAAAGTATTAATAACAAGGTTTTAATTATACTGGGATCTATGTTTCTGTTTGTTTTTTTACTCGGGTATTTTCTACCGATTGGAATAGACAGGGTTAGCAAAGTTACATATCATATATTCTTCTTTAGCTCCTATACAGTTGCTACAGAGTTTGGTTTTATGTTGTTTTCATTCGTTATAGCTTTCTTTATCAACAGGGAGTATACTAATAAAAATATTTTATTTTATAAGTTAATAGGGGAAAATATTTTTACCTTCTTTTATAAAAAAGTGGCGGTTTTGTTCATAGAATGTTTTGTGTTTATATTGCTCGGCTTATTTTTGATATCAATAATATATCACAACTTTTCACATTTTACTTTGTTGCTATTTTTATTTTCAGCTGTTGTTTTTCAATATATCGTCATTATTGGAACGTTTAGTATATTAAGCCCAAATATATTGATTAGTATTGGCATAAGTATTGTTTATTGGATAACGTCCGTTATTTTAGTAGCCATAAGTACGAAAATTTTTGGATTTATCGCTCCCTTTGAAGCAGGTAACACGATGTACGCACGAATAGATAAGGTGCTTCAAAGGGATAGTATGACACTTGATACCAAGGATATCTGGTCTATTGTGATATATTTAGCCTCTATTGTTATTATAAATATTATTATCCTAAGTCTTTCTAAAAAAAGATGGATTAAATTAGGAATCTAATAACCTATAGGAACTCGGCTAATATATTGTTCAACCATCAACGCAAAATTACTTTTTAACTAATAGGATGGAGATTAGCCACAATAAATTGGGATATTGTCTAAATTAATTTGAGGCTGCACCTCCTGGTACTATGAACGTATCAATTAAAGGAGGTGCTTTTCTTTGCCAAAACAAAAACTAACCATTGTCCCCGTAACATTACAAACTGAAAATGAAAATACTCCTGGAATAACCCCGCCCGTGCTGTCCTCGAAGCCTGCTTGCACGATCAAAACGGCAATCGCAGAGATTTCCATCTTCAACGACGTAGATAAGCACACCATTCAAACGGTCATGAAGGATTTGAAAAATCTATGAGATAGGACAACACAAGCATGAAAAACATTCATATAAACTTCTGGAAAACAGATATGCGGAAAGGTATTGATGGACTATATAAAATGAACTTAAGTTTTTTACATCAAGCCCGGGCGCCATTTGCATAAGGGTTACTTTGTACAGCAAGCAACAGAGCCGTGATATTTTATTCATTTTATATAGCAACGCTGATTCAATTAACCAACACCAAAAGGTGTATTCTAAATTTGCATATTTTTATCCCGCTTTGTCATTCGCTATGGTATACTAACGTTAACTTATATGCGAAAATTGGTGACTTTTATGGTTAATGCCTCTCCCAATAACGAGAAAATAATTTGACTTCTCGAGGAACAACTGACTTATTTAAATCAACAAAACAAAGATTTATCAAAAAAGCTTGATCAGTCGAATAAACAGATTGGAGCGTTAACCGAACAAATTCGCCAATTAACAAAACTTTTATATGGATCTAAAACAGAGAAATAAAAATACAATGTGCCCGATGGGCAAGCTTCCTTATTTGAGGATGGCCCTTCTTTTAATGATCCTGAGCATACAGAAGGACAAAGCCAACAGACGATTTTTTAAACTGTTGTACGGAAAGCAAAAATTAAAAAAAGAAACGAATCCTTGTGTGATGACATAGAAGTAGAGGTCATTCATTCTCACCCGGAAAGTAGGATTCGTAACCGTTGTCAGAAAAAATGTTCGAAATCGGCAGCACTCTCGTACGTGAAGAGGTAGAGTTCAATACTGGGATGACTTATTCTAACTCGAAAGGCAATTCAAGCATTTGCCTCCGAGTAAACGAAGAAAAAATCGCCACTCGAGGCCAATTGTCGAAAAGTTTCTGGACGGGTGGAAAAATCGTCATTTTAACGAAAGAGCGCACTTACAAAGGCAGCAGAATACATGCTCAATAGAGTGAATGGACTAAAAGCGTTTTTGAATGATGGACGAATTGAAATAGATAATAATCTAGCTGAAAACGCCATCCGTCCGAATGTCATTGGCCGAAAAAATTGGCTGTTATCCGTATGCGAGGCCGGTGCAAAAGTAAACGTCATCTGTTTAAGTATCGCAGAAACGGCGAAAACAAATGGGATAGTTTCTATTGGTACCTTGTGAAACTACTAACGGAACTACCGAATTTAGAAATTCATAGAAATCCGGAAATTTTAAACCAATATTGTCTTGGTCAAAACGATCCAGGCAGTGGAAAATATCCGTTGATTTGCAAAAAAATCCATGATAAGCGGCTATTTGTGATGCGTACCGAAAAGGTCCGCTTATTTTTATATAAGTAGGGCTTCCTGAAAGAATCATTTATAAAAATTTAATCAGAAAGCTCTACTTCAATATTTGTCAATCGGAGAGATATTTGCAAGGACAGGCTAATTTTCTCTTCTTCCTCCATTAAAATGGCTTCCGAGTCCAGAGTTTTAAACCATTGCTTTTAAAATTTCGTTAAAGCTCTGTCAGAATCATTATCCTACTGTTCTTGACTTGTTGAAATGAAAACCGTGGATATATCCATGAGCTGTGGAGCAACGCCATTTGAAGGCAAGCAGCGGAAGCCACGCACCTTCAAAAATTGAGTCCGTAAGCAATATCCTACTTTCGCAAAACAATCACAGTTAGTGTCTCGAAAAGTCAAAAAAGTAATTGCAAATAGCTTGAGTTAAGGATTCAATACTATGCCGTTTGCTCAATTTAAATAGTGAAAAAGTGAATATTTTACCATTCTCTATGAAAGTTCACAATAATGTAAAGGACAAGATTCGCAGTGTATGTAATTCCTTAAAAAGGTTATATTTTTGACGATAATACAATGATCCACACTATCATATGAAATAATTCCGTCTTTTTTTAACTGGTTCATATTTCTTGAAATAAATTCACGTGTTGTTCCACAAATCTGGCTTAGTTCTTCATGAGAAAGTTTTAATAAAATTTTATATCCATGTTCTTTTGGAACACTACATGTATTTACTAAACGAATTAATGTTGAATACAGTGTTCCCTTTTTCCCAAATAAAGTAAAGTCTCTTATTATAAGATTCTTTTTGTTTACCTGATTGTAAATGTATTCCTCCCATTTTTCTTTTAACATCTTGTTATCGCCTATCGCCTTACTGAAAGTTTCTTTAACTAGTTTTACCAAACGGCAATCTGTTTTTGCTAATGCAAAGTATTGGTAATTGATACTTTCATAGTCGGATATATCTAGCAAAAAGAAATGGCCAGGGTTCATGATTTTTATGATTAGTTCCTTCCCCTGACATGATAACTGTTTAACAAACATATAGCCATCTATCAGAGCATATATAAAAGATTGCTTTTCCGTATCCATATTGATGATCTGTCCTTTTTCATAGAAACAGGAACGCCCTTTTTTTGAAATAAAATTGAATATTTCTTCGTTTATAATTTTGTTTGTATACATAATACAGACCTCCGTTTCATCGTTTATTATACTTTTTATTTATTCCCTATTTAGGGCAACCTGAACGAATCGGATTTTGGCAATTTATCCGATCCTCCCAGCAAGCCGGTTTTAATGTTTACCACCAATAGAAGAGATATTTGCAAAAGGGGGGATTCTGTCCTCTTCTAACCATCGAAATAGCTTTCAATCGCATTTTTTTCTGTATTTTCTTTAAAACTCTTGCGTTAAAGTTCTGCAAAATCTTAAGAATCCTTGCCAATTCTGAGAATCTCGCTTATTCATCAACCTCTATTTATATTGGCTCTAAAAGTCCTTGTCTGGTGGTTTTTACAATGGTCATCAGCCAACCATAAACCTGAGAGGCTCAAACAGCAATATTCCCGAGCAGCCCAAAAATTCCTCTACTAATGATTATAAAAGATAAAGAATGGAGATGAAAGCAATTACAATAAATTGTTTAAAAATTTTATTTTTCCGGACTGTAATCGCTATGCTGCTTCATCAAGTTGTTCAAAGTTTGTGACAGTTTAGCCTGCTTCAGCTCGCGGGATGCTTACCGTTGCTTGCGTGCAGTCAAAGTGGCTGACAAGGTCATCCCCCGACTGCATTTCTTCAATGGCTTTCTTTGCTTCAATTAACGGGAACGGGCAAAGTTGGCCCATGACTCCCAATACTTTTTCCATCTTGCATTCCTCCCTACGCTATGGGGACGGCCTTTTCACCGCGGTTTTTTGGCGCTTTATTTGCGGACGGATAAACATGAAATAGGAAGCCGTCCATGCGCCAAATATCATAAACAGCAGTGCCAACCAGCCCTGCCATGTCATCATTTCCGTTTTGACGAGGCCGTTGCCGATCGAACAGCCACCTGCGACACTGGCGCCGAATTCCATCAAAGATCCCGCCAAGGAAACTGCGGATACCTGTCTTTGCGTCCGGCATTCTAAAACGAAATTCGCGGCTTGCTTTTGCGGCGATAAAAGAATCGAGAAAAATGCCAAGCACGAGAAAACGCCCCAGTTCTTCAAACGTTTGGTCGCCCGTTACAAGGAACGGTTACCACTATCGGCAGCTCGTGAAAGCGAGAACTTTCCGTCTTTCTTACTATTGTTTTGTTTCTTTTGCTATTTGTTTGACTATAATGGCTAGTCGGGCAATGGCGTCTTCAATGTCGGATAAAGGTGCATAAGCATAGGAAATTCGCAAGTACTGTATTGCATCGCGATCATACAGATTTCCCGGATTAAGTAATATCCCTTCTTTTAATGCTTTTTCAAAAAGTTCGCGAATCGATAAAGATGGAGTGAGATGGACCCAGACATAGAATCCCCCCTTTGGAAAATTCCACGTAGCGATATCGGTAAAGTGTTTCTCGAGTGACCGAACCGTTGCGTTACGACGAATTTTTAACTGTTCCCTAATATAACACATATGTTCATCATATAAGCCACTAGAAAACCATTCGGCAGCTGCCCATTGAGATAATGAACTTGAACCATAATCTGTTTGCATTTTTATATCTGCAAGTCGTTCGATTACAGCTTCCGGCCCCACAATCCACCCAATTCTTAACCCTGGACTTATTGTTTTTGACATACTTCCTAGGTACAAAACCATTCCATTCTTATCCTCTTTCTTTAAAGGATTTGGGGGTGGAGAATCGATCCATAAATCACGATAAACATCATCCTCGATAATAGGAAGACTCTCCTGTTCACATATCGCCATCAGTTGCTTTCGTTTTTCTTCCGTCAACAGTACCCCTGCTGGATTATGGAAGGAGGGGATCGTGTATAACAAGGAAGCATTATATTGTTTTTTATACTTTTTGATTAATGACGTTTGAAGACCAGTCTCATCCATTGGCACTCCATATAATCTCATACCAGCAGATTGAAATACTTGAACAGAATACAGGTAAGAGGGTTTTTCAAGTAAAATATTTGACCCCCTATTTAATAGACCAATGGAAATCAGTTGTAATGCTTGAAGCGCTCCTGAGACAATTAATATCGATGCGGGAGAGGCATTAATCCCTATCTTTTTTAAGTGTTCCGTTAGTTGCTGTCTTAAAAACAAGTCGCCTTTTGGCTCTTCGTATCCTAATGAGGCCATTCTATTAGGAAGTCTCTGGAATACATCTTGCATTTTTTTATACGGTAATAGTTCCGGTGAAAGTTCTCCGGTTCCTAAACGAATGATATTTGGCCTGAATTCTGCTTCATTAATATCTTGAATTGCAGGTAAATTGGGTTGATAACTCCCTGCCTTCACATACGAGTTCCAGTCGGGAGGATGGTTGGATACTAACAGATTCCATGTATTATTTATCACTTTTGTCCCACCCCCGGTTTTTCCTTCGATTAAACCAAGGGCAGTTAATTCATCCAATGCTGTTACGACGGTACTACGATTCACCCCAAATGTCTCGGCTAGTACCCTCTGTGAAGGTATTTTTGTACCGACAGTCCATTCTCCGTTTATAATCTTATCTTTTATGTACTTTTCAATCTGCTTATATAAAGCGACTGAAGACGACCTATTCGGTTTCCACTCTAAATGTTGCATGTCTTTTTCTCCCATCCATTTTATATTTTCATTATAAAATTTGGTTGGTTTAATATCCATCAAATTTGGATGGATACATATGGGGGATTCTCCTCTAAAATAGTCATAGGTTAATCAATCATAAGGAGTTACCCTTTGAATTTTCTTTTTGAAAGGAGGGAGAAGATGTTAGAAGCATTTTTACATGGATTTGTTTTAGCCTTTGGTCTCATTTTACCTTTAGGTCCACAAAATGTTTTTGTCTTTAACCAAGGTGCTTTGCAATCAAATCTTATAAAAGCTCTACCAGTAGTAATCACAGCAGCAGTTTGTGACACAATCTTAATTACTTTGGCCATTCTAGGTGTTTCAGTTATTGTTTTATCATTTTCATGGCTTCAAACCATTGTTTATGGGATTGGGTTTTTATTTTTAATTTACATGGGATGGTCGATTTGGAAATCTGCTCCTTCAAAGGACGAACAAGTAGAAAGTAAGATGTCAGCAAAAAAACAAATGACTTTTGCAATTTCTGTTTCCTTATTAAATCCTCATGCCATATTGGACACAATTGGGGTGATCGGTTCTAATTCAATAAGCTATACTGGTTTAGATAAACTTGTTTTTACAATAGCCTGTATAGGTGTGTCCTGGATATGGTTTTTTAGTTTAGCTGTAGCAGGTAGCGTGTTAGGTAGGGTAGACACAACCGGTAAATGGATGATTCGGTTGAACAAATTGTCTGCACTTATAATTTGGCTAGTTGCTATCTTCATTGGGAAAGAGCTAATCATCTCGCTATTTAAATAAAGAATATAAAATGAACTGAAGTTTTTACATTGACAAGTTCATCCATTTGCATGATGATTTTTTGCAGCCGGCAACAAAGTAGCAATGTTTAGTTCATTTTACAAAGGAGCATTAAAATGGAGGTTACCCTCAAACCTTATGTGTCCTATTAAGCATACGGCTTTTGAACAAATATTATTTTGCGGAGGAAGGCAGCAGTATCCGCATATTGGTTTTATGACCAACCAGAACTTGAAAAGTCAGAGGCCGTCTCGTGATCAACATTGGCAAAAAGACGGCCTCTGATTATAACGGTGGAGTAAAAGACGTTGTTAACAATGGATTCTTTGCTCCACTTCCAAAGTCGCTCCCGTTGCAATACGTACATTTGTTGTGTAACCTTTATTAAGAAAATTAATTGTTGTTGCTAATGTTGACGTTGGCGAAATAGGATTTCCATATGAATCATGTTGGACTACGCTAACAGCAGTTGGAGCAACTTCTGAACGAACATTGTCAGTGTTGGTTTCGTTAGTAACTGTTTGGTCTGAAGTCGTGTCATCCTAATGTAAAGGTGTCATCTGTTAAAGCTTGATCAGTTGAAGAACGTTTGATCTTTAGTTGTTGGATCAGTATCGGTATTTCCAATTCCGCTAGCTTTTGCAATTCTTCTTTTCTCCCTTCTTATCTTAGTTCATCCGCATACGTTTCATCGTGCCGCCCTCCCGTTTCAATACCATTCGCCTTATTCTTTTTCCAGCTCCTCCTTTATTTCAAGGATCTTTTTTTCAGAAAAGCCAGTTGCTTTTTTGATAAAATCGAGGGGTATCCCAAGTTTAATAAGGTTTCGGGTAATTTCAATTTTTTCTTCTTGTCTCCCTTCTTCTCTTCCTTCTTTTCTTGCTTCTTGCTTTAGTTCATCCTCATACGTTATCATCGTGCCACCCTCCCATTTCAAAGCCATCAGCCCTTATTCCTTTTCCAACTTCTCCTTTATTTCAAGGACCTTTTTTTCGGAAAGGCCTGTTGCTTTTTTGATAAAATCGAGGGATGACCCTAGTTTAATGAGGTTTCGGGTAATTTCAATTTTTTCTTCTTGTCTTCCTTCTCGTTTACCTTCTTCTCTTCCTTCTTCTCTTCCTTCTTTTCTTGCTTCTTGTTTTAGTTCATCTTCATACGTTATCATCGTGCCGCCCTCCCATTTCAAAGCCATCAGCCCTTATTCCTTTTCCAGCTTCTCCTTTATTTCAAGGACCTTTTTTTCGGAAAGGCCTGTTGCTTTTTTGATAAAATCGAGTGGTATCCCAAGTTTAATAAGGTTTCGGGTAATTTCAATTTTTTCTTCTTGTCTTCCTTCTCGTTTACCTTCTTCTCTTCCTTCTTCTCTTCCTTCTTTTCTTGCTTCTTGTTTTAGTTCATCTTCATACGTTATCATCGTGCCGCCCTCCCAATTTTTGATTTCCTGGTTAAACTCCTGTTGGTATTGACTTTCGAGTTTTATCATGTGGTCCATGAAAATGAAAAGTGTCAGTAAATCCTTTTTATCGAGCTGCAAGCGATCTTTCATAACAGCTAAAACCCGGAGCAGCTGCTTTTTCAATTCTAATTTGGTTGGCTGTGCAGCTGTTTTTCCATACAGGGCTTTTTTTGTCGCAAGGATTACAAAAGCAAATGGATTAGTCGATTGCAACAATTCATTTTCATCTTGTTCCGCTATTTTATACACATTGTATTCATAATTCAATTTTGTCCCGAAAAAGTTGTATTCATAACGGGGTGGGGTATACGTTTCGGAGTAATCTTCGGTGTAAATCACAAGCGCAAATATCTTTTTATCATACGCATCAAAAATCCGGTAGAAGTATTGAAACATTCTTTCTGCAAAACCAGTATCTTTCCACCCCTGCACTTCGATATGGACAAGTATCCACTGTTCGCTACCATTTTTCAAATACACTTTAAAAAGCCCGTCTGCTTCCCGGTCACGGCTTTTGCCGTCCGGATTCAGCTTTTGGAACTCCTTATCCAGGTCGTCAGGTGGCTTGTCCCAATCAATCATCTCATACAAGCCTGGTGAAAAAAACGCAACAAAATCTTCAAACAGCGAATGAATGACCCGCTTCCAATGACGGTCATATTCATTGCGCCCAGTCCGCTTATCCATCCCATTCCCCCTTTTCAAGTATTAAAACTATTCCGTTTTTATTATACAACATTTTTGAAATGAAGGGAACACCAATTCGACAAAAATGATGATTTCAAAATTTTTCGTCTTTTGATCCAAAACGTAGATGGGTGTGAAAACGCGACTATATTTCAGATGTCTCCGCTGATTTCCGTGAAAATAGACGTTACCCATGGAAAACGCCGCAGATTTTATAAACCAGCCTTCTTGAGACCCACTACAAGCCTGTCGAGCATCGGTAGCCAAGCTTTCTCCTTGCTCAAATTTCATCGGCGAGCGCCAAGCAGCCATGCACGGCGCACCGAAAAACAGGCTGCCCCTTGTGAGACAGCCTGCGTTAGAAATCAAGATTTATTTTTTCCGGACTGTGATCGTCCATGCTGCTTCATCAAGTTGTTCAAAGTTTGTGACAGTGTGGCCTGCTTCAGCTGCCCAGCGCGGGATACTTTCCGTTGCTTGCGTGCAGTCAAAATGGATGACAAGGTCATCTCCCGGCTGAATTTCTTCAATGGCTTTTTTTGCTTCGATTAACGGGAATGGGCAAACCTGGCCCATGACTTCCAATACTTTTTCCATCTTCCATTCCTCCTTATGCAGTGGTGACAGCCGTTTTCGCCGCGGTTTTTTGGCGCTTTGTTTGCGGGCGGACAAACATGAAATAGGAAGCCGTCCATGCGCCAAATATCATAAACAGCAGTGCAAACCAGCCCTGCCATGTCATCATTGCCGTTTTGACGAGGCCGTTGCCGATCGAACAGCCGCCTGCGACACTGGCGCCGAATCCCATCAAAATACCGCCAAAGAAACTGCGGATACCCGTTTTTGCATCCGGCATTCTAAAACGAAATTCGCGGCTCGCTTTTGCGGCGATAAAAGAACCGAGAAAAATGCCGAGCACGAGAAAAACGCCCCAGTTTACAAATGTTTGGTCACCCGTTACAAGGAACTGCAGAAGATTGGCAGTCGGCGTTGTAATCCCGAGGCCATCCATTCTTCCGGTTGCTTCGCTTAAAGGCCACGCTAAAATCGCAATAAGTCCGATAAGTACTGCTGTAAAAAACGGGTGCCAGCGTTTTTCAAACAAAAGATGCGCAAGCCCTTTGCGTTTTGCCTTCATCGCCGGAACCGCCACTTTCGGCTTCCGCATTTCCCTGATTAAAATGGTCAGTACAATCAGGGAAAAGACTGCGATAATGATCCAAATGTTAATCCCCAGTGTATCTGCAATCGCGTTTTTCGGAAGCTGTACGGACTGAAGGGAAGTGGTTACCGGTAAAAGCACGCCGGATTTCATCACGGCACTCATGACCATGTAGCCAAAGAGCGCGATCCAGCTGCCCAAAAGCCCTTCGCCGGCACGGTACCATGTCCCGGTTGCGCAGCCGCCGGCCATGACAATCCCTATCCCGAAAATATATGAACCAATGATAGCAGCAACCCACGGGAATGTGCCTGCAGCATATTTGATCATGCCAAGCTGAATAAGTGCGTAAACTCCGATGCTTTGAACGGCGATCGCAATTAACAGCGCGTAAAACATGCGATTGTCTTTTGCAATATACATATCACGGAAGCCGCCCGTCAGGCAAAACCTGCCCCTTTGCATCACAAAGCCGAGCAATGCCCCGCAAATTAACCCTGTTAAAAGCATAAAACTCCCCCTTTAATCCTCACTAAATTTATGGGATTAATTATAGTAATATTCCGCCCCATTTTCAAGTGTTATACATCAAAAAAGGGCAGCACAAATTTTCCCAGCCCAGGTTTGCTTTTACGGCGTTTACAAAAAGCCCCCTCAAAGTACGCCTCCATATTTTGCGGGTTCCGGTATTGGACCAGCAGCAAAGCCCCTGCTTATTGCCGTTTGCTGCTCTCATATTTGCCGGAAGCGGATCATAAAGTACTTTTTATAAGGAGTGATGCGAAGATGGAGCAAAAATTGCCGGATTTTACATCCACCCGTTTTCTGAAACAGCATATTCTGGATACGATAAACTTTTATGCACCGCGCTGTATAGACAAAGTGTCCGGCGGATATATCAACTGCTTTCTTGATGACGGCACAGTATGCGATTATGAAACGAGACAACTTGTAGGCCAGGCAAGGTTTGTGTTTATTTTCAGTGTGGCGGCGTTGCTGGAGCCCGGCCAAGCGTACCGGGAACTGGCGGAACACGGCATTTCGTTCTTGCAACGTCACCAGCGCGACCACAAACACGGCGGGTATTATTGGGAATTAAAGGGCCAGTCTGTATCCCATTCAGTGAAAAGAGCATATGGTCATGCCTTTGTTTTGTTAGCCGCAGCGATGGCAGCGAAAGCAGGCATATCATCTGCTTTTCCGATGATTGCGGAGACATTTGAAGTATTGGAACGCCATTTTTGGAGGGAAAATGAGGGGCTGTATGTTGATGAAATCTCAGCCGACTGGTCAGAAGTATCCCCTTACCGCGGACAGAATGCCAATATGCATCTGTGCGAAGCGATGATGACAGCATATGAAGCAACCGGCAACAAGCGATATCTTGAAAGAGCAGAACGCATTGCCGAGTCGGTCATGTTTCGTCTACTTCCCCAATCAGGAGGACTGATTTGGGAGCACTATCATGAAGATTGGACAATCGATTGGACGTACAATTACGGCATTACGAAAAGTGAGCTTCGGCCTTATGGCTTTATTTTCGGCCATTCGATTGAATGGAGCAAGCTGTTGCTGTTATTAGATCGGCTTGCTCCCGGCAATTGGCGGAAACCGTTGGCACAATCTTTATTCCAATCCGCTATTCACTTAGGCTTGGACCGGAAAAATGGAGGCATTTTTTTCAGCATGGCTCCAGGCGGGCGTATGATCGATTGTGATAAATATTACTGGGTCATGGCTGAAGCGATCGGTGCATCATCCCTGCTGGCCGCATCTGACCGCAATGCCTTGCAACTGTATCGTGATCTGTTTACCTATTGCTGGACCTATTTTGTTGATCAACAAAGAGGCGGCTGGTATCAACTGCTTAATCCGTGCAACCGCCGTTACAGCAATATAAAAAGCCCGCCGCCCAAAACAGATTACCATCCTGTAACGAATTGCCTCATCGCGCTTACGTCTTTTTCCCCATCCGGACTTACCGAATAGGGTTTGGGCACTGGTTCTGCATGTAAAAAAGCTACAGCGTAGCAAAACGGAGGTTAACCCATTTGGCAGCAGGTTTTTTAGGATACGGACAAAAACAAACCCCGGTTATGAAGCGACAAAACCTCCGCCGTTCACATGAATGGTCTGGCCTGTGATATAAGAGCCGTCGCTTGAAGCAAGCAACACATAGACAGGAGCCAGTTCATAAGGCTGGCCTGCGCGTTTCATTGGTACGTTATTTCCAAACGTTTTTACCATATCTGGTGAAAAGGATGCAGGAATAAGCGGTGTCCAGATTGGGCCTGGGGCAACAGCATTCACCCTGATCCCCTGGTCAACGATGTTATTGGCAAGCGCGCGCGTAAAGCTGACGATTGCCCCCTTCGTAGCTGTATAATCAATCAAATCTTTCCGGCCGGTATAGACATTAATCGACGCAGTATTAATAATGCTGCTTCCTTCAGTCATATAAGGAAGTGCGGCCTTTGTCATGTAAAAAAACGGATGCAAATTTGTATCAAACGTCGTATGCCACTGTTCGTCGCTAATATCCAAAAACCGGTTTTGAACAAATTGAACCGCTAAATTATTGACAAGAACATCTATTTTTCCGAATGTTTCAAGGGTGCAGGCAATGACATACTGACAGTGGTTTTTGTTGCGCAAATCCCCTGGAATCAAAAGGCAACGCTGCCCCAAATGCTCAATAGCCTGCTTCGTTTCTCTGGCGTCTTCATGTTCATCAAAATAAGCAATGACAATATCTGCTCCTTCTTTTGCAAAAGCCACTGCTACAGCCCTGCCAATTCCGCTGTCACCCCCACTAATGATCGCAACCTTGTTGTTCAGTTTTCCTGTTCCAATATAATGGGGATTGTCATAAACAGGACGGGGAATCATCAAATATTCAAATCCCGGCTGCCTCGTCTGGTGCTGGGGCGGAAATGTGTTCGAGACTTCTTCACACTTGATTTCTGATCCATAATAAGAAGATTTTGAATCCATGATTACACCTCTTTATCCATTTTCCTTAATGTATTCAGGCGAAAAAATAACGTTAATGCTCTATGCTCGGAACGGCAGAATGGATGGCCCCGATCCGCCGGTATGCGGGAGCTGGGCAAACATGGCCGTGTGGGGGATATAGCACGGTTATATTTCTTAATGGGCAGCTAAAAAATTCTTTTAAAGGGTATAATCAATCATAATGGCACCTTATTGAAGGAGGAATATTATGGAAAATATGACCGTTTACGCCAAAAATGCAACCGATCCATCCCAAATTCAGTTGATCGAGCATGAATTGAAAAAGATGGACGGGATTGAGCGCGTATTGTCTGATACAAATGACGGAGAGATCAAAATTGAATTTAACCCCGGACAATTGACGCAAAGAGAAATCATCACAAAAATGCAGGAACTGAACGTTCATCTGATCCTGGAAGAATAGGGTAATGCCTGGCAGAGTGCAGTAAGGAAAAACCCAATTTGCCTGTATGGATTCAGGTAAATTGGGTTTCGTTTTGACGAACTAGAGATGTTTTTCATGCAGATAATGATTTACCAATTCTTCTATTAAATCATGCTGGGGATAGTCACCATTAAATTCGAATCGGATTTCTTCAATAAATTTTTCTCCATGATAAACATGAATGGCACCGGTTTGGCTGACCACACTGAACTCCGGTTCAAAGGTATACCCATTATGCTTGATTGCACCCATCCTGTATCGTTTCCTTTCCACCATCATTTTTGGTTTTACCTATAGGATGCTGGAAATTACAAAATGCATGCATCGTAATCATATGGGCTAATGTTCTTCCCTTGTTTCCCTTTTTTCTTCAGTCCCTGATCCTTTCTTTTGAAAATATGTAAAAAAATTCGTTACTCGTAAATCGCTGATCATTTATCAACAAAAATATTTAAGGCTGAATAGGTTTAGAATTCCACAACATTTCAACAGGACGTTCATTATTGAAAATATTTCTAAATTTTACTATCCTCGTAAATTTTTTGATAAGTGGAGCTTTTTTGGAGTAATTCATCATGTGTTCCTGAGAACTTAATAGTACCGTCCTTTTCCATTACAAAAATAATATCCGCTCTCAAAATGGTTTTGAGTCTATGAGCCACCATGATTGTAGTAGCTGTTTTGCTGATTGCTTTGATTGCATCAATAACTTCTTCCTCTGCAACTGCATCTAAATTTGCAGTTATCTCATCTAAGAGTATTATCTTGGGGTGCCTTAAAAATGCTCTGGAAATATTTAATCGCTGTCTTTGGCCTTCGGATAAGCCAATACCATCTTCACCAATTTTTGTGTTTATCCCCTGTGGAAATTGATTCACAAAAGTATTTGCACCAGATAATTCCAACGCTGCCTCAATCTCGGTTTCTGAAGCGTTACTATTCTTACCATAAAGCAAATTATCTCGAATTGTACCTGAAAATAAACTATTGCTCTGTAGAACAAAGGCGCATTGATTTCTAAGAGCAAAAGGTGAGATTTTACTAAGTGAAATTCCATCTATTTCTATACTTCCAGTATACCCAGTATAAAACTTCATTAGCAGTGATAGTATAGTTGTTTTCCCAGCACCACTTGGTCCAACAATTGCAACAAACTGTTTAGGTGCGATCGAAATACTAACACCATTTAAAACTTGTTTTTCCAATTCATAGCCGAAGGTGACATGATTAAAACATATTCCCCCATCATGAATTCTAAAATTGGAATCACCCTGATTAAGATCTTCATTAGGGAGCGACATAATATAAGTAATTCTGTGTAAAGCCCCCTTTGTCTCTGAAAGCTCTGACAAATTATTTATAATATCTATCATGGGGTTTACCATTTGCACAATATATAAAATAAACGTGATTAAGGCACTGAACGTCATAAGACCTTGTGTTACACTCAAACTTGCAGAAAGCAAAATTACGATTACAAACAACATCATCAGAGCTGACATAAATGTATTCAGCGCAGCAAGAACCTTTACAATTTGAACTAAATTGTTGGCTAACGCATTGAATCTAATCCTAAAATTACTTTCCTCTTGCTTATGCCCCAAAAAAGCTTTTATAATCTTAACGTTTCTAATTTTTTGCGTAAATTCACCACTTATATTTCCCAAGTAAGTTTGATGTGCATTGTATAATTTCTCTAATCGGTTATTTATCGGTGCAATAATTATAAAACATATTGGAATTATTAAAAGTGAGATTAAAGTTAATTTAAAGTTTATCTTTAGCAGCATCAGGACTGACCCACAAACAATAATCAAGTTGATGGTTAATTGTGGAAACAAAACTGTCACTATTTTTGTGACCTCTGAAATATCATTGGTCAGTCTGCTTGCCAAATCACCTGCAGACTGATGATCTATTTGCGAAAGTGGGAGCGAGAACGTGTAATTTGTAAACTCAGTTTGTAGTCTATTCATGGCATCTGCCCCTACACGCCCCAGCAAATAAATAGCAATCCCTTGAATCAAATATATAATCAGGAAGAACGCAGCTCCCCCAAGCATAATTAATTTATTATCTAAAATGTAGTGCATTGTTTTTACATCTACTATTCTACCAATCATTTGTGGTATAATAAGTTCAGCTAACGCTCCAAGGACGCTACAAAAAACTCCCAATATTAACAAGCCCTTATGTGGCAGACAGATTCTAAAAAGCTTTTTAAAATCACTTGCTTCTGATACATTAGTGTTCATTGTAATCGCATCCTGACATACCTAGTAGAATTTGCATGACTTTAATACTCCAAATTTTTAAAAGTGTGATTGGCAAATCCGTAAATAATTAAGGCATAAGCCAAAGACATAAATATCATAACAGACAAAGCCGTACCAAAGCCCATCTGTGTAACTAAGTTCGAATATCCATTAGGCAAGAAATATCTTAAGCCCTTTAAACTAGGCGCAATAAAAGTGACAAGCGCAAAAATAATGCCAATCAACATCGTAAAGCCATTACTTAGTTTAATCGAACTAGCTACTGCAATCAGGATACACAACTGTGTTACGACAAAAATTCCGAGTACAGAAATAATTACATATTGCAGATCCGCAACATGCCTTGGGAAAAAGGTTCCTGACGTGTAAGACATATGAACCAAGTGCAAATAATAGGTAACCAGGCTGGTGACAAATGTGAAAATAAAGTAAGTAAAATAAATGCTAAAAATTGACCAGATTTTAGCATTTAAAATTTCTGTCCGGTTAATATCTTTAAAAAGAAACATTTTCCCCGTAGTAATTTCATCATGAAAACAAGAAATTACCAAATAAATGAAAGCAATAATCGGCAAAGTCAACTGATACTGAACTGACTCAACCGCCCCAAAAAATTCAACAAAGCTCATAGAACCTTCAGGTGCACTTAATTGCATAAAATTAGTGTTAAAAAGATCAACAATTAGTAAGAGTAAAGGAAAAATACTAAACCCTACACACAGCCACGCTTCTTTTCTTTTAACAACAGTTCTAAAAACTGGCTTCCATAAATAATTCATCAGCTATTCCTCCGTAAAGTAACTTTCTAGTTCATCTTTAGTTGTGTAAATCTTCTCAACTAACTTTTGAGAAGATAGTTGTTCTAAAATTTCATTTAACTGATCTTTCTCAATCGCTATTGGTAGTTCTAACAGTTGTCCTCTGAGTTCAAGTTTATACTTAGAGGCAACACTATTCGCTATCCGCTGTGATTGAGAGTCTTGCAAATCCAATTGAATTACTAAGAAATTCTTTTTATCATCAAATTGTGTTTTTAATTTCCCGGACTCAATAAAGATATACCGATTGCAAAGATCCTCTAGCTCATTTAATTGGTGGCTTGAAATAATCATTGATGTGTGCTTAGTAGTAGACCATTGCTGTAAAATTCCGATGAGTTTCTTTACACCAATTGGATCTAACCCCACAAAAGGTTCATCTAATATCATAAAATCAGGTTCCGTTATTAGAGATAGCGCTAGCGAAACCCGCTGTTTCATTCCAAATGAAAAGTCCATTGGTTTGCGATCTTTTGCATGCCACAAATCGACTAGCTCTAAAATACTTTTGATATTATCCACATACTGTTCTTTTTTGTGAATTTCCAAGAAAAACATCAAGTTCTCATATACCGTTAAATGTGGATAAAAAATCGGTTCTATCATAATACCAAATTTATCAAGAATATTATCACTTTTCGAAATATCCTTGCCTTTAAACTTTATTGTACCAGTTGTAGGTTTTTGAGCCTTTGCCATTAACTTTAATAATGTGCTTTTGCCAGCTCCGTTTTTGCCAATTAAGCCGACTATATCGCCTTCTTCAATCGCAAAATTTATATCTTTAAGCGAATAGAATGAATTTGATTTATATTTCTTGCTAATATTTGTAGCTTCAATTATTTTCATGATGTGTACCTCTCAACTTCTTTATAATAGTTAATAGTAGGAATTCAATACTGAAATATAAAATAATGACAAATATCATCTGAGAAATACTTGTCAGGTGAGGATTAATTTTGACGTATGTATCACCTGTACTTACACTATTTTTTGCTACAAAACTCATCCATTTTTTAGTTCCATCAAGCGCATTTCCCAATAACCAGTACGTAATTATTGAAATCGTGGGGAAAAAAGTAGCACTAATTATCGTTGATTTTTCCAAATTTTGATGTCTCATTAACAGCGTCAATATACCATTAATTATCAACGGCGCCAAATATATTAGCAGAACGAATATTAAAACTGACATATGAGCTAACAGCTGTGTGCTAACAATATACAATATAATATTGAAAAGAATGGTTAAAACTGCCACTAAAATCAATTTTTTCACCTCGTATCAAACAATTTGCCCGATTACCATATTATAAAGCCAGTGAAATGCAATTGAACTTTGCAGTCCAAAAGTATCAGCCAAGTAGTACAATAAAAGCCCTGCTGGAAATTTAATTGCCAAATTAATTATAAAATTCCCATTCAAATGTAACAAAGATGCAAATAAGAGCGATCCAATAATGAATGTGGCTTTTTTATCAAACTGCGAGCTTAAAATGTTGAAGATGACATATCGAAATAAAAACTCTTCACAAATTGCAATTATCAAATCGTGTATAATCTCCTTAGAATGAAAAAAATAGAGCGCTAAAATTGCGATAACAACAAATAAAAGAACTGCCTGCATTAGATTGAATTTTATTTTAAAATGGATTAGATTTAGTACTCGCGACAACAAAAGCGGTAGAATAATGAATCCTATTGGGGCAGACACGGCAAGTATAACGACCTCAAGTAAACCTTTATTTTGGAATGGAAAGATAATTGCAAAAACATTGCCAACATTGATTATTAGCCCAGCAATCATTATGAGAGCCATAGATAAAAACAACATTTCTATTTTTTGAAAGTTTACTCTCATATTTTATCAACTCGCATTACATTTTAGAACTAAAAAATAACCGGAAAGATATCTGTTTAAGATCCTTTCCGGTTACGTTTTGTCCATTTATTTATATACCGGTAAGGTTCTCAAAAGCCATAAATGAAACTAACAAATATATAACTCAACTTTCGCGCCTAGAAAATCATAATAAATTCAGTGCTGGCTAATGTCTATTACGTCTCAGATACAGCACTTGACAGTAAAATTAATATATGAAAAAACACCTCTACTTTTGGTATAGTTGATTTATCGACAATCACTACCAAATAGAAGAGGTGTCTCCTACTATGATAGCGAAAAACAGCCTGAATAATCAACTACCAAATGAAATAAACAGCTCTGAAGAGTAAATTCATCAATTTTTAGATGTTTTATGATAAAATGACTTATCCACATTTAGAAAATTTTTCCATCTATTTTTTCTGCTTTCAAAGTCAAAAAGAGCCGAATTTGCAAATTTCTTTTTTAAAATTGTGGATAACTTCAAAAAAACCTTTTTTTACATCACATCCTTTGCTATAATATAACCATTAAGTAAACCTTACTTGTATTGGCTTACTTAAATGGGTGAAATCCTCGTCTGTTAAAATGCGTGTCCGAAACGATTCCAACAGATTTGAGGATTTTTCTTTTGCCGTTTTTTTGAGTGCTTTTAAGATTGACGAACCTTTTTCAAACAGCTGTCTAATAATATCTGTTATTTGAACTAATAAATAATGATTTTTCATGGCTGTGTAGTTTTGGCTATTGGCATGTTCTATATTGTAACGATTATTTTTTTGTTCGTTAAATCCTTGATTTTCAATCTTCCAGCGGCTTCTTCCTGCAGCGATGAGTCGTTCCACGTTCTTTTTCGTGATTTTAATATCCGTTATAAATACATACTCTTTCGATTTCCCATCCTCTGTTTTCATTGTGGCCTCCATCAGATTGACCGTTCTGTCTTTGTAGGCAATATCATTCACCCAAACTAATGAATTCTGATCCTTACTTTGTTCCAGCTCTTTTATTGCCTTAAACTCCGTCGAGATACTTTTAATTCTCCCTTCCTTAAATCTGCATATATATTTCCATTTGTGCGCCCTGCACAGATTAAATACCGTTTCACATGCATAGAGACTATCTCCCAAGATACAAATCGGTAGTCTTTTAAATATTTTTTTTATTTTCTTTGCCAGCCTGTCGAAGGCTTTTAATTCACAATCTTGCTTAGAAACATTTTCTGATTCATTTTCGATAAATTCGGAGGCAATACTGAAGACCATATCCCCCACGACAAGCTTGGCTTCAAGTACATGGTGCATATAAAGTACGTTCGTTTCTCCTGTTTCTTTATTTGTATATGCCCGTCTCAGGCAGTGTTTACAATGTTTCTCATGAAAGGTGTGTAATCCAGTTCCATCAATGATGACACCCCAGTACTTTCCTTCAATTCGATAAGACTCGAGAGACCTTTTTTTCAATAATTCTTTAATCATATACGTTCTAATTTTTTCTAATTCATTTACATCTAAGCCAGATAAAAAGTCGTTAATTGTATCATAATGTGGAAGTTCTTCAAGAGAATCTAAGCCTAACACCTTCCCTACATTTTTAATACATTCTTCTTTATTAAAACGCTCACTCATGTTTCTCATGGATTTTAGGCCGGTCATATTTTTCAACATCATCGTAAATAAAAGGACCTCTGGACCATAAGTGATATAGCTTTGATGTCGGTGGTCTGCTACCTTTTTTAGGTTATTCATCAGGTCTTTGAAAAAATGCTTCTGAATTTTAAGGAACTCGAAAAAATAATTTGCTTCTTTTTCACGATTTCTTTTTTCTTTTCTAGTAACCAAAATAAAAACCCCCTCAAAACAGCCAAGTTTAATTAGGGCTTGCTGAACGAATCAAATTTTAGCTTGTATTCGACTTGTCACTAAGCCATGCCAAAATATTCGTCCAGCAAGCTCTAATTATTTAAATTATTACATATTTGGCCGTATTTTTGGGGGGGATACTTAAATTATCACGAAAAATTTTTACTCCTCAGAGCTGTGAAATAAAATCAACATTTAAAGAGTTGAATGTGTTGAAACACTTGCGAATCGCTGGTATTACGAAGTCCTTTGGTTTTTCTTGTGCCTACATTTTTCAATTGATTTTTTGTATGATCTTTGAAAACAAAAACTGGTTCAGGATGTTGGAAAGTAAGAAAGCTACAGACATTCCAGCCAAAGATACCGTTTATCGGTTTCTCAACCAATCAACGTTCAACTGGCGTCGTTTCCTCCTTTCACTGGTTGCCTCAGTGATTGGAAAAGTTTCGAAATTGACACGTCATGACCGTCCGAAAGTATTGATTTTAGATGATTCATCTTATGACCGGAACCGAAGCAAACACGTTGAGCTTCTGGCTCGCTGCTTTGATCATGCATCTCAAA
The DNA here is from genome assembly GCF_038007245.1 of Weizmannia sp. FSL K6-3076. NCBI lineage: Bacteria > Bacillati > Bacillota > Bacilli > Caryophanales > Bacillaceae > Heyndrickxia > Weizmannia sp. FSL K6-3076. The sequence continues at coordinate 3,203,802 of NZ_JBBOWU010000001.1, forward strand.
AAATGCGTTTTTACAAAGGATTCCGCATGTTGACATTAGGATGGTCTGATGGCGCAACATTCCTACCCGTTGACTTCTCATTATTGAGTTCGAAAAAGAGCCAGATCAACGGCATATCCGAAAATATCGATAAACGTAGCTCCGGTTATAAGCGCCGAAAAGAAGCATTACAAACGGCACCAGAACAGATTCCCGGCATGATTGCCCGGGCGATGAATTCTGGTATCGATGCTTCCTATGTTCTAATGGATTCGTGGTTCACCCAACAACCTCTCATCAAGGAGATTACAGAACAAGGTCTTGACGTAATTGGTATGGTCAAAAAATTAAAACAACGCTATTTTGTCGATGGTAAGCGTGTTAGCCTAGATGAATTGTATCGTCTAGCTAAACCGACTAGTGGAAAGAAAGGAATCTTGCGTTCCATCCATACAACGCAGGCCAATGGCGTGCCAATTAAAGTTGTCTTTGTTCGCAACCGCAACAAGAAAAGCGACTGGTTGGCGATTTTGAGTACAGACTGTACACTGAGTGACCAGGAAATCATCCGTATTTACGGGATGCGTTGGGATATTGAGGTTTTCTTCAAAACAACAAAGTCCCTATTAAAACTACAAAAGGAATTCCAGAGTCGTTCATATGACGCGCTTATCAGCCACACGACCATTGTGTTTGCAAGGTATATTGTCTTGTCATGGCAAAACCGTTGCAGTGTAGATGACAGAACATTAGGTGGCATGTTTTATGAATTATGTGATGAAATAGATGACCTTGATTGGGCTGTTGCATTGCAGCAGTTAGTCGAGATTCTTGAAGATACTCTGGATAAAAGTAATAAGAAAATTCAACAACTGATCAAAAGTCAACTACAACAATGGATTGCGGGTCTGCCGAATTATATCAAGGTATACCTACCTGTTTCAGTCTGCGAAAGTTGAGTATATAACTAAACATTCTACCAATTTCATTTCTTGCCTTTGTAGCCAAACGAGATGATCCCTAAGTTAAATTCATTCCGCGAAATAGTTTCTTCAATTATTTCATGATATTCATATCCCAAAATAAACCCTTCATCTCTTACTTGACGCAATTTTACCAGTGCCACTTTTTGCCCTTGTAGCCAAATGAAATGATCCCCAAATTAATTTCATTTCGTGTAAACAACTTCTTCAAATATTTCATGATATTTACCTCCTAAAATGAAGTACCCATTAGACCTTACGCCGTTCTTAGTATGCGCTTTCATTTAATCTAAAATAATTCCACCAACTTAGGCAACTACTGATTATTTCAATTGAACCACCCTCCTCATTACCAAAGTCTGATCTTGAAAGGATTGCAATTCCTTTCATAATTTTATGATAATCATATTTATTCCATTTTTCAAGTGTTTTAACAAAAAATTCACATTTTATTTGAATTGACTTTCTTTTGCGAGACTTGCAAACATGCAATTGAACGAGAAATGTTCTTAAAAAACATCTCAATTTGTGCTCCTGTATGATATGAGTCACGAATTTTTGCGGAGAAATATCTAATTACCCGCAAAAACTGTCTTTGTATCTTAACCAAATGCTGTTAAATCAACATTCTGGCTTCAAGTTTGATATTTACTTTAATCCCACTCGATCGTAATGGGTGGTTTGTTTGTAATTACAGGATTGGAAACAAATTTGACTGAAAAAACACCGCAAATCCAGATTGTATGTTAAATTAAATGATCCCATTTTTTTCTTCTGGCCTTTGGAGCATGACAACAACGCCTGAAAGACCAGTACCAATTAGCAATTCCTTGATCATACGATTCCACAAAAACCGAGCCCATTATTGACCCGCCAACCGAAGTAGCTTTCCAGATTTTCCGGGAACCAGCTTTGCGTCGCTTAGCGACAGAAAGATAGTCCTTACGGGGCCTTTTTCTGTAGGTCCGTGGCTTTTGTAACCTTCCTTTGTGTGGTTCATGCAGCACATCAATGATATGTCTCAGGGGCTTTGTTCAACAGTCCAACGCATATTCCGCACGTAAATTTTTCCATTTTATGATTTTTTTAAAGGAATTTTCTCCTTCTTTGTAGAATTGAATGATTATCTAATTACGGGAAGATGAGGAAATTTTTATGTCAGATCAAATTTTAACCTTACATGTGGGGCCGTCTCAACTTTTATCTAAACTGTGTGATGAAATAGAACTCGAAAAGACCATTAATGATTTAGTCAAATGGGATTCTGTCCGTTGTCATGTCTCACCCGGAACAAGGATTAAAGCCCTTGTCTTAAACATTTTATGCAGTGGCAAGCCCCTTTATAAGGTTCATGAATTCTATCAAAACCTAGATTCTGAGATGCTTTTCGATACATCGGTTTCACCCGATCAATTAAATGATGATGCATTAGGAAGAGCATTAGATTACTTGTATGAAGCCGAAGCATGGAAAGTCTATTCCACCATTGCATTAAAAGCACTAAAAAAATTGAATCTTCCTATTGGTGTACTGCATAACGATACAACCTCAATTTCTGTTTACGGAGAATATAAGCAACCGAAGGAAGATGGACTGCAAATTACGTACGGGTATAGTAAGGCCCATAGGCCTGACTTAAAACAAATCGTTCTGGGGATGGGGGTCACACCTGAACGAATTCCTATCCTTGCAAAAGTAGAAAATGGGAATACTTCGGATAAATCTTGGAATGTGGAATTCATTCAAAAGATGAGAAAAATCCTTTCCCATGAAGATTGGAAAAATCTCATTTATCAAGCCGATTCTGCATTAATCACAACGGAAAATCTAGCGGAAATTCAACAACAAAATTTATCGTTTATTTCCCGTTTACCTGATACATTCGGTTTAAGCACAGAACTAAAGAAAGAGGCATGGTTGCTCAATAACTGGGAAAGGGTAGGCTCACTTAGCAATAAAAAAGACGCAGCTATTTACCAAATTCAAGCTTTTGAAAGACAAATTCAAAACCTTCCTTACCGGTTTCTTGTTGTCCACTCAAACAATTTAGATCAACGAAAAGAGAAAACCCTAAATCGGGCGATCGAAAAGGAAGAAATACAATTAAAAAAAGAGATAGAAAAACTGAGTAAAGTTATCTTTCATTGTAAAGAGGACGCACTAGAAGCAATTCAATCTTTTAAGAAAAAACAAAAGGCTTCATATTTCTGTTATAAACTAAACGTCCAGATGAGTGATCAACCTATCAAACGAAAAAAGAGAGGAAGACCTAAAAAGGACGAACAGACAAAACAAGAACAAATCTATCAAATACAACTGGAATCGTTTGAAAAAGATCATGATTTTATCGAAAATAAGAAAAAAATGCTCAGCACTTTTGTTTTAATCACAAATAAATTAGATGAGGAGACACTATCCAATCAAGAAGTTTTGAGGGTTTATAAAGGACAGTCGGCCGCTGAGACCCGTTTCCGATTAATCAAAGATTCACAAATGATTGATGCCATTTACTTAAAAACCCCGGAAAGGGTTGAGGCCTTAGGTATTGTGTATGTGATGGCTTTATTAATCTATGGAATTTTAGAATATCGAGTTAGAAAAGAACTGAAAGAAAAGAACCTATCTCTAATCTTGAAAGGAAAAAGGAAACTCTATCAACCCACAGGCCAAGCATTGTTAGAGCAATTAGAAGATATTACCGTGATCCTTATAAATCAAAATCAACAAAAAATAAGGCTCTTACCCGATAATATTGATTCACAAGCCAAAAAAATCATTGAATTATGCGGGTATGATGTATCAATATACGTGTCAAAAAATGTCGAAAACAAAGGAGAATAACACACAATAGGAGGAATTCATGAAAAGAATGTCGAATTGAAAAGAATTTTATCGAAAATTCCTCAAAAATAAGAAGATATCATCCCACCAAGCCATTTAAATATAGTTCATTCAAAAATTAGAATGAACTATATTTAAGACGTGCGAAATGTGGGGTCCAAGATCTGTAGGGTAAGCAATATCGGCCAGTGCACAGGTTGCATTGAGAATGAGCTTTCCTTTGTTCCTCGTTTTAGCAGAGTCCGAGTCAGTTGAATTCTCTTCCGAAGTAGGGTCGGAAGATTGAGGTCGCCACTCCAATATCGTCATCATCATGACGATAATTATCGTAGTCATTTTCCTTAGAGACCTCTTCCAATTGGCGCTCTTGTTCTCCCAGAATGATTCACGTTTGCACCCAAACGTGGTCCAAAACGAGTCATCAGAGAATGATCGAATGGGGCTTTTTGATAGTCGCCATTAAATTCGAATCGGATTTCTTCAATAAATTTTTCTCCATGATAAACATGAATGGCACCGGTTTGGCTGACCACACTGAACTCCGGTTCGAAGGTATATCCATTATGCTTGATTGCACCCATCCTATATCGTTTCCTTTCCACCATCATTTTTGGTTTTACCTATAGGATGCTGGAAATTACAAAATGCATGCATCGTAATCATATGGGCTAATGTTCTTCCCTTGTTTCCCAACTTTGGGTTACGGAGAAAAACCTATTTAAATTGATCAGGGTACATTTCCTTTGCCAGTTGTTCTATTCCATCGAGTGTGTTGTAGCTGTAGCCGAAAAGCTCATTATAATCCATCGCGTAAACTTGCTTATTTTTGATTGCTTTCATACTCGATAATTTGGGATTTTCATAAAGAGCCTTTTTGACCTTATCGGCATTGTTTTCCCAATTCAGTACAATCAATACATCGGGATTGGCTTTTACTAATTGCTCTACACTAACAGTCCCCCGCACATTTTGAAATATGTTTTTGAGTTTTAACATACCAAAAGCATTATTGAAAAAAGTTTCATTATAAGCAGAGTAGATGTTGATTTCTTTCGGATCGGACATGTGTAAATAGGCGAATGTCTTCGTTTCTTGAATGCCTGACAGTTCCGATGTAATCTTCTTCTGGCGCGCCTTTAATTTGTTGGAAAATAGTTTTGCTTTTTCCTGGACATTAAAAATTTTTCCGAGATTGTCAATATCTTTATATATTGAGTCATAGGTCCCGCCCGGAATGGATGATTCAAGAATATAGGTATGAATCCCCATATCATTCAGAGAATCAACCGTTCCGACACCCCAGTCGGCATTATCGAATAAGCCGCCGCGACTGACAATTAAGTCCGGGTTTGTCCCAAGCGCCGCTTCTTTTCCGACATACGAATTACTGAGTATCTTTAATGAAGCATAGTCTTTTTCAACCGATTTGTCCGGGGCGCCAAAATTCCCGCCTACCCCGACAATCTTATCTTTCAGGCCAAGATGAAGGAGCAGTTCCGCCGCCGTTCTTGTCGTAACCATCACCCGTTTCGGGGCTTCCTTGAATACCTGATCCTTTTTCTTATATGTAGTGCCGCCCTCTGCTTTTGTATAATTATGAATCGTCAGCGGATAATTCGACTTGCTTTTCATATTTTTTTCCGACCCGGTCGTTTCCCTGTTCCCGCAACCCGCAAGGACAAGCAGTGCGATGAGGCAACCGGCAAAGATTCCTTTTTTCATGTCTGTCCATCCTCCTTAAAGTTCGTATGCAAATCCAAGCCGGTTGGTCACAGGATTCACATAAGTTTGACATTTGATTTCATACAATTCCTCAATTAATTCCGAGGTCAGCACTTCTTCCGGTTTTCCATGTGCATATACTTCTCCGCCTTTCACGGCATATAAATAATCGCAATAGGCGACAGCCAGATCCAAATCATGGAGAGCCGCCAGCACACTAATGCCAAACTGCTTGACACAGGAAAGAATTTCGATTTGATGGCGAATATCCAAATGGTTGGTCGGTTCATCGAGAATCATTAAGTCCGGCTGTTGGGCTATGGCACGGGCAAGAATCACCCGTTGCTTTTCCCCGCCTGATAATGACAAATAGCTGCGTGTTTTATATTCAAGCAATTGCGTTTTCCTTAATGCCTCTTCAACAATTTTGTAATCGTCCGGCTGGTCCGATTCCAGTAACTTCTTGTGCGGTGTCCGCCCCAACAGCACCATTTGCTCGACTGTTAAATCAAAATTCATTTCATTGAACTGCCCTACTACGCCTAAATGCCTTGAAACTTTTTTTGCCGAGCTTTTCAGTACATTAAGGTCATCTAAAAAAACGCTCCCATTTTGCGGCACAAGACTTTTATAGATACTTTTGAGCAAAGTTGACTTCCCGCATCCATTCGGGCCTACTAAACCGACAAACTGTTTATCTTTGACAAACACGGACATGTTTTTGATGATCTCTTTCCTGCCTCTTTTTACTTGCAGCTTTTCCGCCGTTAATTCCACTTCCCTCAACCTCCAAATTGATAGCCTTTTTTCACAATCATATAGATAAAGAGTGGGGAGCCGATCACTGATGTAATGATGCCGATGGGCAATTCTACATTTTGGATTAGAATTCGGGACAAAATGTCCGCCCATATTAAAAAGAGCCCCCCTGAAAGGATTGTTGCCGGAAGCAGCTGTTTGTGATCTGCGCCGAAAATACCCCGGCAAATATGCGGAATGATCAGACCAACAAATCCGATTGTGCCGGCATAAGCAACCATCGTACCCGTTATCAATGCTGTGACCACCATGTAGAGCTTGCGGAATAAACTTAAATGAATGCCCAATGTGACGGCAGACTCATCACCGAGTAGCATCGTATTTAACACACGGTGCTGAAAAAGAAAAATCAAAGAGCCGATCAGGACCACAACAGACAAAACCGGCACCTTTTCCCAGCTCGCCGATGCAAGGCTTCCCATTGTCCAGAACGTAACGTCTTTAATCCCTTCTGCATTGTTGGCAAAGTAAATCACAAGGCTGGAAAAAGAACTGCACAATGCTCCGACAACGACGCCTGACAATACCAGTTTTACAGATGTTGCTTTTCCGCCAACACTTGACAAAAGCAATACTGCTACGGATGTTGCCATCGCACCCATAAAAGCGCCAAATGCAATGCTAAATGTGCCAAACAAGGCATTGCTTCCAAACCCGATCAAAATGACAATGGTCGCACCAAGCGTTCCTCCTGAAGAAATCCCGATAATATATGGATCAGCGAGCGGGTTTTGCACAACTGCTTGCATCACAATCCCGCACAAAGAAAGGCCCATCCCAATCAATAAAGCAAAAATAACTCTGGGCATTCTGATTTGATAAATGATATTAAAATAGGAGGAGTTTTCCATCCCTTTAATGTGCCCCATTTTGCCATTTGTCAGGACGTGCAGCAAAACATTCATTGATTTTTCAATTGGTATGTGGACCGTTCCAATTGAAACCGAATAAATGGCGGAAAACGCAATCATACAGATAAGGAGAAAGATAACAGGATAATAAATTTTCCCGATTACACCGTTGCTCGTCCCTTTCAAAAAAACACCTCCTTTTTTGCTTCTAATGATAATGAAAATCATTATCATTTATACATCCATTTATCATTATAAATGCTTCCTTGTAAACGTCAAGCAGATTTTTGTGTATTCATAAAACTTTTTAGGTGCCTAAATTGCAACATTAAATGCAATACTTAATGAAATACCCGTAAACCTGTGATATAATAAACTGTGTTATGAAGCAATAAAACTAAATAGATAGGGGATATAATGAAAAAGCAAATTATTCATGTCACAGTTGCGAGTTCTATTTTGTTTAGTGTGTCTGTTCCTTTTACAACTCATATAAAAGCAGCAGAAGTATCTAATCAGCAAGAAAATGTTCATTTAACAAATACTGAAACTCAAAACTTATTAAAGTTACAAAATGAATTGCAAGCTCATGGAATTGCTGAGACAGACATTGTAAATGGGATTCAATCAAGTTTATCTGGAGAAGACACTGAAAACCATGTTGTTACAACATTTGGCGTGAAATCGAAAGCAGCTAAAGTAGCGGCAAAGTCCATGATAAAAAAACTCAAAAAAATTGGTAGAATCTCATGGGATAGAACTGTAAGGAATTATGTTAATAAACTGCCTATTTCAAAAGGCTCGAAAAGTACCCTGAAAAAATATTTAAGTTACGAATTTGTAATGAAGACCCTTAATATTGTGGTAGACTTTGAGGGCACAATAACGAATGCACTAACAACTCAATTAAAAAATATGGGTGTACCTAGTTGGTTAGCTGGAACAGCTGCAAGAGCATTGGTAACCTTATTACTTTGAGAGAATAAGGATATAGGAGTGGGTATTCTATGGAGTGGTTCTTAAAATCATTGATAATCATAACAGGAGTATATGTTATTGCCAATATCCTTTTTGATTTAAATTTCAATCCTGAAATACATATTGTAACAAAAATCATTCAAGCTTTGTTCTTTCTATTGTTATTAATCTATGTTGTTTTTTTTAAGACCGGATCAAAAAATAAATAATTGGAGCTTGCTGAACGAATCAGATACAAGCCCAGTTTTAAAATATAAAATAGTAAAGTGCAAATATTTCAAAAATAGCCCTGAGGTTTCCCTCCAGATTCATTTTGAGAAACTGAAGGGCTACTACTGTTTCACTGGTCTCCTGAAAGCATGTTCGAATAAGGCTTAACCCGCACCTGTGCTTACCTTCGCAAAAATCTTCCTTCAGCGGCGCTACGTTCAGAGGTATCCTGTCCTGCAACACGTTCTAAGGTTTTTCTTCCGTTTTGTATGGACGCCCCAACTTTGCCCCCCCAAAGAAACAAAAACAGGTGAACCGCACCCTCAGTGGGTTAAAATAGTTTTAGGATTAACATCTCACACTGGGAGGTTCACCTATACATAGCATAATTAAATATAAAGAAAATTTATTTTACTTCGTTGGTTGAAAGTCGCTTTGCATTTTTTCGTACAAAAGCGCATGCTATACAAGCCAAAGCAATAGCAGCCATCGGCAATAATAAACTTTCACGCAATGCTGTTAAATAACCACTTAAATGGCCGCCAAATTTTGTTGAAATATCAAAGACCGATTCAAATTCCGAACCATGATTCATGGCAGAAATTCTATTTTGTAATAAAGCCCCAACAGCCGCACTGCCTCCAACTGTTCCCAATTGGCGGACAGTATTCATCACCCCGGATGCTGCACCTGCAACTTCATCCTTCACTTCTTTCACGGCAACTGCTGCCGTCGGTGAAATTAATAACCCGTTTCCAAACCCAGTAATCACCATCGACAACATAAATTGCACCCAATAGTTATGGCCATTCATGATAAAAATAACCCATATCATCCCGATCAGGGTCAGCGCTAATCCTGCAAGCACAAGGTATTTCCCACCTATTTTATTTGAAAATTTTCCGGCAAATGGAGATACACACATGGAAATAAGTGATGCAGGAACTAACGTAAGTCCCGCCCTAAATGCATCATATCCCAAAATGGACTGAAAATATATCGAGAGAAGCAGCATTAACCCAAGGACGCCAATAGAAAAAAAGACTCCTACCACATTCATTAACGTGTAATTACGATCTTCAAACAAAGCAAATGGAATTAACGGATCCCGCTTCTGACGCAATTTTTGTTGAACATAGAATATGATAAAGATAACTACGGAAATAATAAGAATGCCGACAATGTACATGGACCATTTAAAGTGTTGGCCTTCAATTAATCCATAGGTTAAAAATAAACACGATAAAGAAACCAAGAGAACCCCCCATCAAGTCAAGCTGTTGTGTTTCTGACATTCCAAAATAGCCGAAAGTTGACGGAGTTGCCTGTCCGGAATTTGGCGGGTATAATGTCCTCATATTTATTATTCTGGAGAAAGGAAAAGGACATCCCCCACAACGTATAACTGTACTATCAGCTACACGGGGAATGTCCCACCAAAAACAACGATTATGGTTATTGTATCAGATTATAAGCTAATTGAAAACACTCAACTTGGAATTTTTGGTTAGGGGTGCGAAAAAAGTTCCTTCCCCTTGTTGTGGTAAACATATGAAGGTTATTGGGACAAGAGATCGAAAAGCCATTGATAGATCCGGAAAGAAGCATATTTATAATATCCGGCGGTTGCGATGTGAACAATGCGGAAAGATTCATCACGAACTCCCAGAGTTTCTGGTGCCTTATAAAAGATATAAAGCAAAATGTATTGAAATGGTTTTAACTAATCCATCCAACCATGATGTTCCGGCAGATGAATCAACCCTTTATCGTTGGCTAGACTGGTTTTATTTTTATGTAGAATACTGGATACATTGTCTTGTTTCCATTAAACGTCAGACCCAACAAGATGGGGAAGACCTTGAAGTTTTGCCCGAAACTGCAGGGACCGCACTCCAAAGATTAGAGGGATTGGTGGGCAATGAATCCGGATGGCTGGCACGTGTTGTCCGGCCCCTTGTAAATTTTTATTTATGGATACATACCCGTTCTGCATTCTTGTCCGGTGGGGGTTAATTTACACTCATGATAGATAAAGAGGAAAGGAGTCTATCATGAATGGATCATAAAAAAGCAGATGAAATTGCAGCCCAAAGGTTCCAACTTATTTCTCCTTTATTGGCGGAGGGGTTGGATGCCGGAAAAGCAAAGGAACTAAAGGAACAAATTTGTAAGGCCTCCGGTCTTTCCGAAAGGACGATCAGACGTTATTTAACGCAATTTCGAAAAGAAGGATTTTCAGGATTGAAGCCAAAAGGAAAGCAGTCTCAAATGAAGATTGGGACAATCCCGTCACATATTATCGAACAAGCTATTCTGCTTAGAAGGGAGATCCCCAGCCGAAGTGTGTCGCAAATCATACAGATCCTTGAATGGGAAGGTCTTGCAGAACCAGGGCAAATCAAGCGCTCAACCCTTCAAGACAAGCTATCGGAAAGAGGATACAGTTCTCGGCAAATGCGGCTTTATTCCCAGTCAGGAGTGGCAGCGAGAAGATTTCAAAAGAGGTATCGGAATCAACTTTGGCAATCTGATATTAAATATGGCCCCTACTTGCCGATTGGCCTAAACGGTACCAAGAAGCAAGTATACCTGGTCGTTATTATTGATGATGCGACAAGGTATGTTTTGCACGGTGAATTTTATCCAGCGCTTGACGCCCGGATTGTGGAGGATGCTTTTCGGCAAGCCGTGCAAAAATACGGAGCTCCAGAAGCTGTTTACTTTGATAATGGCAAGCAATATCGGACAAGGTGGATGGGGCGGACTTGTTCAAAACTTGGGACCCGGTTGGTTTACGCAAAGCCGTATTCACCTGAAAGCAAAGGAAAAATTGAGAGATTCAACCGTGTGGTCGACTCTTTCTTAGGGGAAGTTTCTCTAGATAAGCCACAAACGTTGGAGCGTTTAAATGAACTGTTTCAAGTCTGGCTGACAGAATGTTATCAGGAGAAGCCGCATTCTGCACTTGGAGAAAAAATCAGCCCCGGATCAGCTTTCAGAAGTGACCGAAAAGCACTTCGGTTTATTGATGCGGAAAAATTAGCAGATGCCTTCCTGCATTCTGAAACTCGAAAAGTGGATAAATCCGGCTGTATCAGTTTCATGGATCAAAAATACGAAGTAGGCCTGGCATTTATTGGGCAGAAAGTCGAAGTTATCTATGATCCTGCGGATCTGGAGGAACTCACCATTGAGTTTGAAGGGTATTCGCCATGGAAAGCTCATAAACTTGAAATTGGTGAAAGGTCAGGGAAAAGGCCATCCCTTCCAGATCACTTTCAAACTCAAGAAGCCGAATCATCAAGATTACTAAAAGCTGCGGAACAAAAGTATCGGGAACGACAGATAGAACAAACACCAGCCGTCTCCTTCCGCACAGTATGGAAGGAGGACGATGAAAATGTTTGAATCCTTCTATAATATGACTCATACGCCTTTTTCACGGGATATTCCGACTGAAAAGCTTTATGATTCTCCCATGATGCAGGAAATACTGGGGCGGTTAAAATATACAGCCGAAAGGCAGTTATTTGCGGTTTTAACTGGGGATTGTGGAACAGGAAAAACAACAACGATCCGTAAATTTGTTGACCGGCTCGATGACGGGAAATATAAAGTACTGTATCTTTCTGATTCCAAATTAACACCCCGCCATTTCTACAAGGGATTATTAGAGCAACTGGGATGCGAAGCGAAATTTTACAGGGGGGACGCAAAACGGCAGCTTCATCGAGAAATTGAGCTGATGAGAGGGATTCACGGCGTCCAGCCGGTAGTGATCGTAGACGAAGCACATCTCCTGGCTCGTGAAATGTTAGAGGAAGTCAGATTTCTACTGAATTTCAAAATGGATGCGCAAAGTCCAATGAGCTTGATACTTGTTGGACAAAGCGAATTATGGGACCGGCTGCGCCTCCAATCCTTCGCAGCGATCCGCCAAAGGATCGATATTCAGTTTAAGCTGGGATATTATGACAGAGCACAAGCTACAGAATATATCACCATGCATTTACAATATTCAGGAGTAACTGAACAAATTTTCACAGACGTAGCTTTGGATGAAATCCATCGCTTTTCCGGTGGAACTGCAAGGCTCATCAACAAAATTTGTACCCACTGTCTACTTTATGGGGCGCAAAATAGGCATCGAATTATTGACGACCATATGGTGAAACGTGTGATTGAGGGGGAACTCTCTTGAAAAATAAATGGATTGAAATGAAATATGATACAAAATTAGAAAGTTGGTTTGTTAATCAGGGAACTCGATCATTCGTCATGCATTGCGGAGAAAGTTTTACCCTTAAAATTAAGCAAAACGAAGGAATAGGTTGTCGTTTAGAGTTGGGAAGCAAATGGTACATCATTTTGGGTCCGGAAGGAGTTAGGTTGGATTTAAATCCTTACCAAGTTTATCAAATTCAGTTTTAGACTCATAGGGGAAGCCACGATCAATTGCGAACTGGCTTCCCCTTAATGGACAACGATTCCGTCAATTCTTGGACAAACAACATCGTCCATTTCATGCCATTTTGAAACGTTAGTAACACCCAAACTGCATTTGCTCAACTAATATTTATTCTTTCAACTGATAAATCACTGCTTCAAACGGCCTTAACTGGAGATGATTAATATTCTTAGATGAATCTTTATAATTACTTAGCAAAATTTGAATTTCAAGCGGCGCTTTCTGCTGATACTCAAACAAGGCCGGTTTGCTGTAAAAATTACAAACAACCAACAGTGCTTGGCGGCCGAGCACACGCTTATAAGCGTAAACATTCGGATGATCACGGTCAATCAGTTGATAAGTTCCCTCAATAAAAAGATTGTTTTCTTTTCTTAGGCGTATGAGTTTTTGGTAATGATAAAAGACCGATTCAGTATCTTTTAAATCTTTTTCTACGTTTATTTCTTTATAATTTGGATTAATTTTCATCCATGGCTCTCCTTGCGTAAAACCTGCATGTTTGCTTGCTTCCCACTGCATCGGGGTTCTCGCATTATCCCTTGCCTTCTTCTGGACGGAAGCCATGATGTCTTTTTCAGGATACCCTTTGCTGATTCTTTCTTTATACATATTCTGTGTTTCAATATCAGGATAATCGTGAATGGAATCAAAATATGCATTTGTCATACCGATTTCCTCACCCTGATAAATAAAAGGAGTTCCTTTCATGCCATGAAGCAAAGTAGCCAGCATTTTTGCCGACAATTTACGATACACCTTGTCGTCCCCCCATCGCGAGACAATTCTAGGTAAATCATGATTGTTCCAGAATAAACTGTTCCATCCGTCTTCAGCAAAAGTATCCTGCCATTTCGACAAAACATCTTTTAAATCGATTAAATTCAGTTCTTTTAAATCCCATTTATGCATACCCGGCTGCTTATCGAGCTGCATATGTTCAAATTGAAACACCATATTCAACTCGCATCGGGATTCATCTGTAAAAAGATGCGCATTATCCACTGTGGCTCCCCAAGTCTCACCTACTGTCATTGTATTTCTTGTACCAAAGGTAGCTTGATGCATTTCCTGTAAATACTCATGCAGATGAGGACCATTTTCTTTTATCATTTGATCAGGAACTTTCCCCAATAAATCAATCACATCCATGCGAAAGCCGCTAATTCCCTTATCCAGCCAAAAATTCATCATTTTCCATATTTCTTGACGCATCTTCGGATTTTCCCAATTCAAATCCGGCTGTTCCTTGCTAAAGAGATGCAGGTAATACTGCTTTGTCGTTTCATCGAAGGTCCATGCAGAACCGCCAAAATTGGATTGTAATTCGTTCGGATGATCTCTCCAAATATAGTAATCACGATAAGGGCTATTTTTGGATTTTCTTGCTTCTTGAAACCATCGATGCTGGTCAGAAGTATGGTTGACAACTAAGTCCATGATAATCTTGATTCCGAGCGCACTGCTTTCTTCAATCAAATTTTCCATATCTGACATGGAGCCGTATAATTCGGAGATCTGATAATAGTCACTGATGTCATAGCCATTATCAATTTGGGGAGATTCATAAACCGGGCAGAGCCAAATCACATCCACCCCCAATTTTTTTATATACGGCAATTTTTGAATAATGCCGTTTAAGTCCCCAATCCCATCGCCATTGCTGTCCATAAAACTTTTAGGATAAATTTGATATACAACACTTTTTTTCCACCAGTCTTTTCCCATCATCTGCCGCACCTTTCCACTTTAAAGGACAAAATTCGTTTTTGACGCTTCCTCTTTTGCAAGCAATAAACCGCCGATAATTCCAGCTTTATTTTGTAAACCCACAGGCTGAATATACTTTTCTACATCTGGAACATCCACATAACCATTCAGCATTTCCTTAAATTGCTGCCGGATGAATTGGAAAATCTGCTTCTGATTCATGATACCGCCGCCTAAAATAATTCTTTCCGGCCGGAGCACAAGTGTATAACTGACAAGTGCCTGGGCAATATAATAAGCCTCCAGTTCCCAAACTTTTGGATTGGTTGAAAGCTCAACCCCTTTCTTTCCCCAGCGCTTTTCCACGGCAGGTCCGGATGCCAGGCCTTCCAAGCAATCATGATGATACAGGCACATCCCTTCAAATTGGTCATCAGGATGGCGCTTCACTAAAAGATGCCCCATTTCCGGATGGCCGTATGCATTTAATATTTTGCCACTTTGGATAAACCCCCCGCCGATCCCTGTTCCAATCGTAAGATAAAGACAGCTTTCGGTTCCTTTAGCATTCCCTAATTTATATTCACCGTATCCTGCAACATTTACATCTGTTGTCCATGCAACCGGAACGGAAAATTTTTCCTTCAGTGCTCCTACAAAGTTATAATGGCGCCACGATAGTTTAGGTGTAGTTGTAATAAAGCCGTATGTGGGAGACTGACGGTTCACATCAATCGGTCCGAATGATCCTACACCAATCCCCTCTATTTTATATTGATTTAAAAATTGCAAAATTTTTGGCATAGTTTCATCAGGCGTGGTTGTTGGTATTGTAATTTCTTCTATTACTTCGCCATGTTCATTTCCTACGGCGGCAACAAATTTCGTACCCCCGGTTTCAATTGCCCCAAGTAGCATTTCGATCCCCCTTATCAAACGTTTTAAATTAAAGAGTAGCTTTCGGTGTTAAAGTGATGAACTGGCTCCCCTGTTTTACCTTATCATGATTAAATTCTTCAACAGCCGCATAATCTGCTGTGTTGGTCACGACGGTGATCACGGTTGGATCATAACCAAGTTCTTTAATTTTCTCCAGATCAAAACTGCATAGTTTGTCGCCTTGGTTTACCGTCTGACCTTTTTTTACGTAACTTGTAAAATATTCGCCTTTCAGATTAACCGTGTCAATACCAATGTGAATTAAAATTTCTGCTCCATCTTCCGTTTTAATGCCGTATGCATGATGTGTATCAAATACCGTGGTCAAAATTCCGTCACAAGGAGCATAGACATCGCCGTTTTTCGGCATGATGGCTGCCCCTTTACCCATTAATTCAGATGAAAATAATTTATCCTTCACATTTTTTAAGCTAATTGTTTCACCTTCAACCGGGGCAAAAATGATGCTATTACCAGCAGGGGCCGTAGCCGAAGCAGCCGTTTCTCCTATTTGTTCTTTTCCAGATACCCGTTCATTCGTAATCGTATTTTGTTCCTTTGCCGCCGCCCGTCTTCCATATATATACGTTGTTGTGAAGGCGATAACAAAACTTATTGCGCCACTCATGACAAAAGGCAAGATAGATTGTGAGCGAATGCAAATAAAACCAATTACACTTGCAGGTCCCATTGAAACTGATAACACATGGAACATGCCAATAAATATAGAAGCAATACCGGAAGCAACCATTGCACAAAAGAACGGATACCTTAATTTCAAGTTAATCCCGAAAATAGCCGGTTCTGTAATCCCCAAAAGAGCTGAAATACTTGCTGAAGAAGATAAGCTTTTTTGTTTTTTACTTTTTGTAATAAAGAATACGGCAAGACAAGCAGCACCTTGCGCAATATTAGCCATAGAGGCGATTGGGAATACAAACGATCCGCCGGTTTTTGCAATATCAGCCAAAAGTGTGGTTTCAATTGCAGGAAAACTTTGATGCAGACCGGTAATGACAATCGGTGAATAAAACAGTCCAAAGATTGCAGTTCCAACCGCGCCTGTTGCATTATATAACCACATAATTCCATTGGTTAACCCATCACTCACATCACGCATAACAGGCCCAACAAATGTAAACGTTAGAGATCCTGTAATGATAATGGCAAGCATCGGTGTGAACGTAAAATCAAATGCATTTGAAATATATTTATGGAAAAATTTCTCTAATTTAGCTAAAATCCATGAAACTACCAATACCGGCAAGACAGAGCCTTGGTAACCGGCCTGCGCGACTTTTAATCCAAAAATGTGCCAATAAGCCAACTCCCCTGATGCTTTTGCGCTAACAACATCATACCCGCTTGTCAATGCAGGAGATACCATGATCATCCCCATAGCAGCTCCTAAATACGGATTCCCACCAAACCGTTTGGTTGCGGAATATCCGATTAAAACCGGCAAGAAAGTAAATGGGGCAGCCGACATGGTATTGATAAATGACGCTATATCTTTCAGTCCCGGGTACAACAGCTCTGAGGAGTAAAAATTTTTCGTGATAATTTAACTATTCCCCCCCAAAAATGCGGCTAAATATGTAATAATTTAAATAATTAGAGCTTGCTGGACGAATATTTTGGCATGGCTTAGTGACAAGTCGAATACAAGCTAAAATTTGATTCGTTCAGCAAGCCCTAATTAAACTTGGCTGTTTTGAGGGGGTTTTTATTTTGGTTACTAGAAAAGAAAAAAGAAATCGTGAAAAAGAAGCAAATTATTTTTTCGAGTTCCTTAAAATTCAGAAGCATTTTTTCAAAGACCTGATGAATAACCTAAAAAAGGTAGCAGACCACCGACATCAAAGCTATATCACTTATGGTCCAGAGGTCCTTTTATTTACGATGATGTTGAAAAATATGACCGGCCTAAAATCCATGAGAAACATGAGTGAGAGTTTTAATAAAGAAGAATGTATTAAAAATGTAGGGAAGGTGTTAGGCTTAGATTCTCTTGAAGAACTTCCACATTATGATACAATTAACGACTTTTTATCTGGCTTAGATGTAAATGAATTAGAAAAAATTAGAACGTATATGATTAAAGAATTATTGAAAAAAAGGTCTCTCGAGTCTTATCGAATTGAAGGAAAGTACTGGGGTGTCATCATTGATGGAACTGGATTACACACCTTTCATGAGAAACATTGTAAACACTGCCTGAGACGGGCATATACAAATAAAGAAACAGGAGAAACGAACGTACTTTATATGCACCATGTACTTGAAGCCAAGCTTGTCGTGGGGGATATGGTCTTCAGTATTGCCTCCGAATTTATCGAAAATGAATCAGAAAATGTTTCTAAGCAAGATTGTGAATTAAAAGCCTTCGACAGGCTGGCAAAGAAAATAAAAAAAATATTTAAAAGACTACCGATTTGTATCTTGGGAGATAGTCTCTATGCATGTGAAACGGTATTTAATCTGTGCAGGGCGCACAAATGGAAATATATATGCAGATTTAAGGAAGGGAGAATTAAAAGTATCTCGACGGAGTTTAAGGCAATAAAAGAGCTGGAACAAAGTAAGGATCAGAATTCATTAGTTTGGGTGAATGATATTGCCTACAAAGACAGAACGGTCAATCTGATGGAGGCCACAATGAAAACAGAGGATGGGAAATCGAAAGAGTATGTATTTATAACGGATATTAAAATCACGAAAAAGAACGTGGAACGACTCATCGCTGCAGGAAGAAGCCGCTGGAAGATTGAAAATCAAGGATTTAACGAACAAAAAAATAATCGTTACAATATAGAACATGCCAATAGCCAAAACTACACAGCCATGAAAAATCATTATTTATTAGTTCAAATAACAGATATTATTAGACAGCTGTTTGAAAAAGGTTCGTCAATCTTAAAAGCACTCAAAAAAACGGCAAAAGAAAAATCCTCAAATCTGTTGGAATCGTTTCGGACACGCATTTTAACAGACGAGGATTTCACCCATTTAAGTAAGCCAATACAAGTAAGGTTTACTTAATGGTTATATTATAGCAAAGGATGTGATGTAAAAAAAGGTTTTTTTGAAGTTATCCACAATTTTAAAAAAGAAATTTGCAAATTCGGCTCTTTTTGACTTTGAAAGCAGAAAAAATAGATGGAAAAATTTTCTAAATGTGGATAAGTCATTTTATCATAAAACATCTAAAAATTGATGAATTTACTCTTCAGAACTGCGGGTACAATTCCACTATTGCCTTCTTTGTGAATAGGTGTTCCGCTGTCAATACATTGTTTAAAGCCATCAGCAAACCGCCGGCAACAAGTGCAGGAATAATTGGAACAAAAATATCAGATAATACCTTGATTAATCTTAATAATACATTTCCCTGTTTTTCATTCGAAGTTTTTTTCACATCCTCCGTTGTCATATCCGGAAGGCCGGTTAATTTGATCAACTCAGCATAAACTTTATCGACATCCCCCGGTCCTATAATAATTTGGTACTGGCCGTTTGTTTTAAATGTACCTTTTACATCCGGATGCGCATCCAATGCTTTTTGGTCTATTTTTGATTCATCATTGATAACTAAGCGCAGCCTTGTCGCGCAGTGGGCTGCAGCTTTTATATTATCTTTGCCATTTAAAGCGTTTAACACGTCTTTTGCAACCTTTGCATGGTTCATCGTGTACACCCTTTCATATTTTTGTAACCGTTTCACATACTAATATACTATCTTTTTATTATATGTCAATCGTTTATCATATTTTTTATTATTTTTTTATGTTTTACCATCATTTAAGATATTTTGTATGTTATACGATTGACATATCACTTTGTTTACAGTACATTAAATCCAGGAGAACGCTTTCCTTGAATTTGGGGAGGTTTTATATATATGGAATGGAATCGAGCATTACGTTATAAAAATCTAAATGAGTGGTCTGAGGAAGAAAAAAAGCATTTACTTCTTCAAATAGAAAATTCTCCGTGGCGGCTGCATTACCATATTCAACCTGAAAGCGGATTGTTGAATGATCCAAACGGATTTTCTTTTTTTAATGATGAATGGCATCTATTTTATCAAAATTATCCGATGGGGCCTGTCCATGGTTTAAAATGCTGGTATCATCTTAGTTCAAAAGATCTTATCCATTGGAAAGGGAAGGGGCTGGCCATATTGCCGGATACAGAGTATGACAGTCACGGCTGCTACTCCGGATCTGCAATCCCGGTTGAAGACCGTTTATTTATCATGTATACAGGAAACGTCCGAGATAAAAACTGGAACAGATTCCCTTACCAGCTTGGAGCGTGGATGGATAAAAAAGGTCGGATTTCCAAATTAAAAACTCCATTAATTGCAAAACAGCCAGAAAATTACACGGACCATTTCAGGGATCCGCAAATTATCCGTTATCATAATTCTTACTATGCTTTGATCGGTGCCCAGACGAAACAAAAAGAGGGGAATATCTTGGTTTACCAATCCAAAGACCTGAAAAACTGGGAATTCAACGGACCGCTTGAATTCCCGTTAAAGAATTTGGGATATATGATTGAATGCCCGAATATCGTATGGGTGGATCAAAAGCCGGTCCTTATATTCTGCCCGCAAGGCCTCGACCAAAATATTTTACACTATCAAAATATTTATCCCAACACTTACTTAATTGGGGATACGTTCGACCCTGAGAAAAACCGTTTTGAATCTAAATATCTCCTGCATAATTTGGATGAAGGATTCGATATTTACGCTACGCAGGCCTTTAACGCACCGGACGGGCGCACACTTGCAGTCAGCTGGATCGGCCTTCCTGAAATCGATTATCCGACAGATCAGTACGGTTGGGCGCATTGCTTGAGTTTAATCAAAGAATTGAAAATACAGGACGGCCATCTTTATCAATTTCCTGTAAAAGAAACAGAGAGCCTTCGCGGAAGGAAAATTGAATTGGACGGGGTCTTAACAGAACAGACCCAGCTGATATTGAATCAAAATGAGACAGCTTATGAATTGGAAATCATTCTGAAAGGGAACGGGGAAGGTAAATTACAATTGGCTTCGGACGGGCATCAAGCGTTAAATCTTATTTTCAACTTTGCTGATGGAACATTGGTCCTGGACCGCAGCCATGCGGGTATCCCTTTTGCACAGCAATACGGAACTTCCAGAACCGTCCAAATTCCAAAAAATACCCCGCTGAACCTGCGTATTTTTATGGATGCTTCTGTCGTTGAAATTTTTTTAAACCATGGACACGATGTGTTAACATCTCGTCTCTTTCCAAGCAAAAAACAAACAAAGATCTTCTTGGAAACAAACCATCATTTAGCTTATAATGGGAACTACTGGAGTCTTCATTCTATTAATAAATAGAGAAGGATAATGAAAATTGAGACCAAAATTAACAGATGTAGCTAAAGAAGCAGGAGTTTCCCCAACAACAGTATCCCGGGTCATCAATAATTATGGATATTTAAGCGAAGAAACGAAAAATAAAGTGTTCCAGGCTATGAAAAAACTGAACTATCAGCCGAACACTGTTGCACGTTCGCTTCACGGTAAGCAGACCAATCTGATTGGCGCCATTTTTCCTTCCGTCAGCAACCCTTTTTTCGGGGAACTGATTGAAAAAATAGAAAATAGGCTTTTCCTTTCCGGATATAAAACAATTTTATGTAATAGTGCAGATAATAGAGAAAAGGAACGTTCCTATATTAATATGCTTATTGCCAATCAAGTGGACGGCATTATTGCGGGTGCCCATAATTTAGGGATAAAGGAATATGACCAGTTTGGGCTGCCCATTATCTCTTTCGACCGATATTTATCCGATAATATTCCAATTGTAAGTTCCGATAATCATCAAGGCGGTGAGCTTGCAGTTCAGGAACTCTATCAAAATGGTGCAAGAAATATTTATTTATTTGCAAGCAGCAATAAGCCGAACAGCCCGACACACAGACGGAGAACCGGTTACTTGGAGGCAATGGTCCAATTATCTTTAGAGCCCCATGTAAAAGATATCCCTTTTGAAATGCTACCAAGTGTAAAATCGCTAACCATCAGGCAAATTTTGAGCTCAGAAAAAATCGATGGCATATTTTGTACAGATGATTTGACTGCCCTTATTGTATTGCAGCAGGCAAAAGAGTTGGGAATAAAAGTTCCACAAGAATTAAAAGTTATCGGGTATGACGGAACAAAATTTATTCAAAATTATCATCCTGAACTTTCCACAATTGAACAACCGATCGAAGACATTGCGCAACTATTGGTTGAATTACTCCTTAAAAGAATTACGGACAAAAAAGTGCAATTAGAAAAACACTATATGCTACCGGTAAAATTAATCCGCAGCAAGTCCACATCACAATTTGTCGACTGAATTAATTTGAAGAGCTATTCCGCTGGGGACTAAGCTGTTTAAAGAGGGAAAGACCAGATCACAGAGAAAAACCCGTTAAGAAAAATTCTTTTTCTCAACGGGTTTTCCTATTTAAGTTGCATTTGGGGAAAGCTCTAACTCTCATTTAGAGTAAAATCAATATCGGTCAGGCAACTTTTTGGCAAATTCTTTAAAAAAGAATTTGCCAAAATTGTTGTTACAAACAATTGTCCCGCGCTTCCTACTCCCACTCAATCGTTGCCGGCGGTTTGCTCGTGATGTCGTAGACGACGCGGTTGACGTGCGGGACTTCGTTGACGATGCGGGTGGAGATTTTTTCGAGCACTTCCCATGGAATGCGCGCCCAGTCGGAAGTCATGCCGTCGATGGATGTGACAGCACGGATGCCAATGGTGTAATCATACGTGCGCGCATCGCCCATGACGCCGACGCTGCGGATGTTCGGCAGCACCGTAAAATACTGCCAGATCTCGCGGTCGAGGCCGGCGTTTTTGATTTCTTCGCGCAAAATAAAGTCAGATTCGCGCACCATCTCGAGTTTTTCTTCCGTAATCTCGCCCAGCACGCGAATGCCGAGGCCCGGGCCCGGGAACGGCTGGCGCCAGACGATTTCGTCCGGAATGCCGAGTTCGGTGCCGACTGCGCGCACTTCGTCTTTAAATAATGTGTTCAGCGGCTCGATTAACGTAAACTGCATGTCTTCCGGCAGGCCGCCGACATTGTGGTGCGACTTGATTGTCTGGGCAGTCGTTGTCCCGCTTTCGATGACATCGGTATACAATGTTCCCTGGGCAAGAAAATCAATCCCTTCGAGTTTTGCCGCTTCATCATCGAAGACATAAATAAATTCATTGCCGATGATTTTCCGTTTTTGTTCCGGGTCGGAAACACCTTCCAATTTTTTCAGGAACCGTTCTTTCGCATCGACTTTAATGACGTTCATATTAAAGCCTTCCGAGAAAGTTTTCATCACACTCTCTGCCTCGCCTTTACGCAAAAGGCCGTGGTCCACAAAAATACACGTGAGCTGGTCGCCGATTGCTTTATGGATCAATACTGCGACAACGGAAGAGTCGACCCCGCCGCTTAAGGCGCACAGCACTTTTTTGTCCCCTACCGTTTGCCGGATTTTTTCAATTTCCATCTCGATGAAGTTTTCCATTGACCACGTTCCGCTACAGCTGCAAATTTTAAAAGCAAAATTGCGCAAAAGTTCATTGCCGTAAACAGAATGGCGTACTTCCGGATGGAACTGGACGGCATACAATTGTTTGTCCATGTTGCTCATTGCGGAAATCGGGCAGTGGCCACTGCTTGCATCCACCGTAAATCCGGCCGGCACTTCCGTCACAAGATCCCCGTGGCTCATCCAGACCACCTGATCTTCCGGAAGCCCGTCAAACAACCGCCCCCCGTTTTCTGCATGGATTGTTGCTTTTCCGTATTCACGCCGGCTGGCGGGTTCAACTTTGCCGCCGTATTTTTTTGCCATCAGCTGCATGCCGTAGCATATTCCCAGAATTGGCACGCCAAGATTAAAAATTTCTTCATCCACATGGAATGCGTTTTGGTCATAGACGCTGTTCGGGCCGCCCGAGAAAATAATGCCTTTCGGGTTCATGGCCTTGATTTCCTCCGCTGTCAAAGTGTGCGGATGGAGCTCGCTGAATACGCCAAATTCGCGGATCCGGCGCGTAATCAGCTGGTTATACTGGCTGCCAAAATCCAAAACCACAATTTTTTCTATATCTTTCACATCGAATGCTTTTGCCATTGAATTTCCCCCATGTACTTTTATCCAAAAAACGGAACCTGATCTTTCAAGCAGGATTCCGGCCTGATTTTTTTAAATAGGTGAGACTCCTCAGCCGGGTCCCTGTGCTCCCTTCCCGGCGGAATTTTCCCGCTTCCTTCATCTGGAAGCCCTCTATATTCACTTTTCACAGAAATTTTGCTTCCTTCGCCTGGAAGCCGGCTGCTTTCACTCGCGGCCAAAAATTTTGCCGGGTTCCTGCACTTGGAACCGCTTTGGGAGGCCGGCTTTATCATGATTTCCAAAAATCATCAAAAATCGTAATCGGCATATGGCGTTTGTGCTGCCCTTTTACATACCAGGACTCGATGGTGGCTTTTGCTTTCGGGGAAATTTCTTTGCCTTCCAGGTAATCATCAATGTCATCATAGGTTACCCCTAATGCCACTTCATCGGCAAGCTGCGGACGATCGTCTTCAAGATCAGCTGTCGGCGTTTTTAAATAGAGCCGTTCCGGACAGCCGAGTTCTTTCAAAAGCATTTTGCCTTGACGCTTGTTTAACCTGAAAATCGGAACAAGGTCCGAGCCGCCGTCGCCATATTTTGTATAAAATCCGGTCACATTTTCAGCTGAATGGTCGGTACCGAGCACGACACAATTTTCCATCGCAGCAATGCTATACTGGACTTTCATTCTTTCACGCGCTTTTTCATTTCCTTTCGCATAGTCGGAAAGGACGATGCCCGCTTTTTCCAGGGACGCTTCGCTGGCATCAACGGCCGGCTTGATGTTCACGGTGATGTCCTTGTCCGGCTGGATAAACTGGGCGGCCAGTTCCACATCATCCGCATCTTTCTGTTCGCCGTAAGGAAGGCGTACTGCAATAAACTTGTATTCCTGGTTGCCGGTTTCTTCTTTCATTTCGTTGATGGCGATCTGCGCAAGCTTCCCTGTCAAAGTGGAATCCTGGCCGCCCGATAAACCAAGCACGAATCCTTTCAGGAACGGGTATTTTTTTAAATAACTTTTTAAAAAATCAACACTTTTACGGATTTCTTCTTTCGGGTCAATGACCGGTTTTACTTTCATTTCTTCCACAATTCTTTTTTGCATTGCGTCCATTTTTTTATCCTCCTTATCCGCATCTATATAAAATGAACGTAAGGATTTACATCAAGCCCGGTCGCCATTTGCATAATGGTTACTTTTTACAGCAGGCAACAGAGCCGCGATATTTTGTTCATTTTATATATTGTTCTTTTGCCACAAAACAGATGGAAAAAACCACCATCATCATTTAATCTTCTTCAAGCCGAATCACTTTTTGCCGCACTTCTTCTATATTGCGCATTTTGTTGTCCCAGCATTTTTGGCTCAAATCGACCGGGTATTCTTCAGGATTGAGAATGCGTTTATATTCGTCCCACAACAGGTCCAAATTATCTCTCGCATATTGTTTGATCGCATCCAGCGGCGGAAGTTCGTATACGAGCCGCCCCTTTTCATAGATGGTTTCATGGATATTGATGGCTTCAAAGTTTGTGACATATTTGCTGATAAAGGTATGGACAGGATGAAACATCTTCAGCCGCTTTTCCGCTGCCGGATTTTCGTCCTGCATGGCAATATAGTCGCCCTCCAGCTTGTTTGTCCGTTTGTTTAAAATACGGAATACTTTTTTCAGCCCCGGTGTTGTCACTTTTTCGGCATTGCTTGAAATTTTAATCGTATCCTGCATTTCCCCGTTCCCGTCTTCGATGGATACCATTTTATATACCGCACCGAGCGCCGGCTGGTCAAATGCCGTAATCAGTTTCGTCCCAACGCCCCATGCATCAATTTTCGCACCCTGGGCTTTTAAATGGAAAATCGTATATTCATCCAAATCACTGGATGCAAAAATTTTCGCATCCGTAAATCCGGCTTCGTCGAGCATTTCCCGTGCCTTTTTCGATAAAAAAGCCATGTCGCCGCTGTCCAGGCGGATACCAAGAAAATTGATTTTATCGCCAAATTCTTTTGCCACTTTGATGGCGTTCGGCACGCCCGAACCCAGTGTATCATATGTATCGACAAGAAAAATGCAGTTCTTATACGTTTCCGCGTATTTTTTAAAAGCGGTGTAATCATCCCGGTATGCCTGTACCATCGCATGGGCGTGCGTGCCACTCGTCGGCATGCCGAACACTTTCCCGGCCCGGACATTACTTGTTCCGTCAAATCCGCCGATGTAAGCCGCTCGCGTTCCCCACACGGAAGCATCCAGTTCATGGGCGCGCCTTGAACCAAATTCGAACAAGGCAGCATCATCACCGGCGACTGACCGGATTCTCGCAGCCTTTGTCGCAATCAGCGTCTGGTAATTGATGATATTTAAAATGGCGGTTTCGATGATTTGTGCTTCAGCCAAAGACGTTTCCACCTGGATCAGCGGTTCGTTGCCAAAAACGAGTTCCCCTTCGCGGACGGAGCGCAACGTTCCGGTGAAGCGCATTTCTGACAAGTACTGCAAAAAATCCTCGCTGTAATGGCCGGTGCTGCGCAAATAGGCAATATCTTCTTCAGTGAAGTGAAAGTGGTTCAAATAATCCACAATTCGCTCAAGCCCCGCAAAGATGGCGTAGCCATTTCCGAACGGTATTTTTCTGAAAAATGCTTCGAACACCGCTTTCCGGTTGTGGATACCGTCTTTCCAATAGGCCTGCGCCATGTTGATTTGGTATAAGTCTGTGTGAAGCGCTAAACTGTCATCTTTAAAACGCATGCTCTCGAATCACTCCTACCTAATGGGTTTACCGCACTTCCGCTCCGAGCGAACCTTTAAAATGGCTTAATGCCCATTTGTGCCCGTCCGGATTAAAACTTGCCACCGCGTTTTCGTGGACCACCAGCTTGAATCCTTTATTGTAAGCATCCACTGCCGTATGCAGCACGCAAATGTCTGTGCATACCCCGCATAAATGGATTTCTTCTATGCCCCGTTCCCGCAGCCGCAGCTCCAGATCCGTCCCGCAAAAAGCGCTGTAGCGGGTTTTATCGATCACATGAACGTTTTTCTTCCCTTTCCACGCTGTAAAAAGCGGCTGCAGTTTCCCGTACAGGTCGCGCCCGGGTGTGCCTTTGAGATTATGGGGAGGGAACAATTTCGTTTCCGGATGATAAGGATCATCTTGTTCATGGCAGTCGATTGCGAAGACCACGTAATCGCCGTTTTCAAGGAATGACTTCGTAAGCGCCACAATGTTTTCTTCAATCTGCTGCCCCGGTTTGCCGCATGTCAACCGGCCGTCGTCAGCTACGAAGTCATTGGTATAATCAATATTGATTAACGCTTTTCGGGCACCCATATGGATCCTCCGTTCATTTTAAATTATCCTTATTGTACACGAAAGATGGCTTCCGGCAAAATGTTTCATGCCGGAAGTTTATGGATAACCTACACAGGCTGGACGATGCCGATACCAGGCTGATCAGAGAGCAGGACGTCCTCGCCGTCATAGGTTAAATGATCCGGTTCTTCAGACAACCAGAGTGGCGCGTCCAGATCCATATAGACAACATTCGGATGGGCGGCCGCAAAGTGGGCAGCTGCCGCCACGGAAAGTGATGGCTCCATCATGCTGCCAACCATGCATTTCACACCGTTTGCTTCTGCAATGTCGGCAATTTTCCACGCTTCAGAAATTCCGCCGCATTTCATCAGCTTAATATTGATAAGATCGGCAAATCGGCCCGCGATCAATTTCAGCGCGTCTTTTGCCGAAAACAGGCTTTCATCTGCCATGACCGGCAGCTTTGTTCTTTCCGTTACAAACTTTAACCCTTCCCAATCATCGGCACGTACCGGCTGTTCGACAAACTCAATCCCGAAATCCTTTTTTTCCAGCTCTTGTAAAATTTGCACCGCTTGCTTCGGTTCCCACGCCTGATTGGCATCAAGGCGCAGTTTGACATCAGGCGAAACAGCGCGCCGGACCGCTTCAATCCGTTCGAGATCGATTTCCGGATATGTGCCGACCTTGATTTTCAACAGATGAAACCCGGCCTCCACGCTTTTTTCCGCATCCCATGCCATTTTTTCGGGCGTATCCACTCCGATTGTCATGGAAGTCCGGAGATTTTTCTGCCCGCCAAGATAGGCATACAGTGGAATGTTTAACCATTTGCTGTATGCATCGTAAAGGGCAATGTCGGCAGCAGCTTTTGCACTTGTGTTGCCCGTACAGCACCGCTGCACTTTTTTCAGGGCTTCCTGGAAATCACGCAAATCATGCCCGGAGAGCGCCTCCTTGATAGGCCCTGCCGCAACAGACATGATGCTTTCGGTTGAATCGCCTGTAATGACAACAGTTGGCGCAGCTGCCCCTGTACCTTTTATGCCATTGTCCAGTGTGATTTCCACTTCAATGCTGTCAATTTCATTGGCTTGCCGCAATGCTGTTTTAAACGGAACGAGCAGCGGAATGTTCCGGTAATGCACTTGCACATCTTTTATGATCATGGCAGCTTCTTCCCTTCATCCTGGCATTTCAAAGCCAATTTATGCTGGTTTTATTATATCATTAATAACGGGCCGGTGATTTAAACCCCGCATCATTTTTGCCTGTATTTTTTTGTGTGAACTTTTCCCTGGTTGCCCGCGTCTATTCAAACGTGCTTATGGAGAGAAGGGACCATACATCCAAAAATAGAAACGGGATGGTGTCAGACCGGAATGAAAATCAGTAATCATGAAAAAAATGCTTTATGGCTGGCCGTATGGATGCTGGCCGTCTACCTTTCGCCAATGTTTATTCTTGGCGGCAATATGCATATCCGGGTCCACGACAACCTGGATTCGAATATCGCCTGGTACCGGGTGCTCGACCGCAGCGGAGAACTGTTTGGCCCTCTGAATGCAACGATTCCGCAAATCATGAACGGGTTGCCGCGAAATGCGTTCGGGACGGAATTCAGCGGAATCCAGTGGCTTTACGCCCTGTTCCCTCCGGTCATCGCTTATACATTTAGCCAGACGATTACAAGAGTCTTTGCTTTTTTAGGAATGTACCTGTTACTGAAACGGCATTTCGTGCAAGGGCAGGACGGTTACTTCATCAGGGTATGGGTTTCTCTTGCTTTTGCGATCACCCCGTTTTGGCCGTCCGGCATGTTAAGCACATTGGGGATGCCGCTTGCGCTTTGGGCTTTTTTAAACATCAGGAACCGGCAGGCCACATGGAAAGAGTGGCTGGCGCTGACCCTTTTGCCTTTTTACTCCAGCTTTGTGCTCGGGTTCTTCTTTTTTCTGGCGGCGATGGGACTTTTGTGGATACGGGATGTGCTTGTGAAACGGGAGCGCAACTGGCCGTTCTTTTTTGCAATCGGCTGGATGCTGGTGCTGTATTTAGGGATTGAATACCGGCTTGTGTATTCCCTTGTCTTTTCCCATGAGCCGACAAGCCGGAATGATTTTGTTAGCTCGAAACTCGGCTTTTGGCACACGCTCCGGCTTGCGCTAAAAAATTATGTGTTCGGGCATACACATGATATGACCGTGCACACGTTTGTCATTCTGCCGTTCTCTTTTATCGCCATGTGGCTGATTTATAAAACAAAAGCATGGAAAAAGGAAAAACGGTATGTGCAGCTTTTTATGCTGAATGCCGTTTTATCGCTCTGGTATGCTTTCTGGTTCAACAAGGCATGGGAACCGTTAAAAGAAAAGATCAGCCTGCTGAATACGTTTAACTTTGCACGGTTTCATTTTTTGCGGCCGCTTATCATTTATACGATGTTTGCAGTGGGGGCATGGTTTCTTTGGAAACGCGGCAGAAAGTGGAAGGCATTCGTAAAATTTTGCCTCATCGCCCAGGTGGTTGTCCTGTTTGCGTTTAATCCTGAAATTTATTATCGTGTTGCCGGGAAACCTTCGTTCAACCAGTTTTACGCGACGGGCCAGTTTCACGAAATCGGCCGCTATATCGGCAAACCGAAAAGCGCTTACCGCGTCGCCAGCATCGGGATCCATCCGGCCATTGCCCAGTACAACGGTTTCTACACCTTAGATTCTTACAATAATTATTATCCGTTGTCTTATAAAAGGAAATTCCGAAAAATCATTGCCGGGGAACTGGAGAAAAGCCCGCAATTAAAAACGTATTTTGACCAGTGGGGGAACCGCTGTTATATTTTTGTCAGCGAACTGGGCAAGCATTATGAATTCCGGAAAAACAGCGGCGTCAAAATCCATCATCTTGCCATCGATACAAAAGCGTTTGAAAAGCTTGGCGGGCGGTATATTTTCTCGGCTGTCCCGATCCAAAACGCAGAAGAAGAGCATTTGCGGTTTTTAAAAACTTTCCGCAATGCCGACTCGGCGTGGACCATTTATTTATACGAAGTAAAGTAAGCATCATGCTGGTAAAGGAGATGCTGTAGAATGAGTCAATATCCGAAATTAACGATTGTTGTTCCTTGTTATAATGAAGAAGCCGTATTGCATGAAACGATGAAGCAGCTGTCAGAGGTGCTCGAATCTCTGATCCAGTCCAAACTGATTGCAAAAGACAGCACGCTCTTGTTTGTCGATGACGGGAGCCGCGACAAAACCTGGCAGATCATTGAATCCGCTTCGGCCCGCCATCCGTTTGTAAAAGGCATTAAACTGTCGCGCAATGCCGGGCACCAGAATGCGCTGCTTGCAGGGCTTACGGTCGCCAGTGAGCATTCCGACTGCGTCATCTCCATTGATGCCGATTTGCAGGACGATATCCGGGCGATTCGGGATTTTATGGAAAAATATTGGCAAGGCTACGATATTGTATACGGCGTCCGCGACAGCCGGGAAACGGACACTTGGTTTAAACGGACAAGTGCGCAAGGGTTCTACTGGCTGATGGGAAAAATGGGGATTCAGCTGGTGCCGAACCATGCTGATTTCCGGCTGATGAGCAAGAGAACATTGGAGGAACTTTTAAAATATAAAGAAGCAAATCTGTTTTTGCGCGGGATTATCCCTTTGCTCGGGTTTCCTTCTACGAAAGTGTATTATGACCGAAAAGAGCGGATGGCCGGGGAATCAAAATATCCGTTAAAGAAAATGCTCGCTTTTGCCCTGGATGGCATTACGTCTTTCAGCATAACCCCGGTCCGCTTTGTGACGGCCCTCGGGTTTGTCACGTTTATTTTAAGTGCGTTTGTCGGCCTTTATGCCCTTATAGAGGAGCTTGCCGGCCATACCGTCTCCGGTTGGGCTTCCCTGATCATCTCTATTTGGCTCCTTGGCGGCCTAGAGTTGATGGCGGTGGGGCTGATCGGGGAATACATCGGCAAAATTTTTAAAGAAGTCAAAAGGCGCCCGCGCTATACCATTGAAACGAATTTATATAAAAACGAGAAATCTTCTTTCGTCTTAAGCCAAAACAGTGATACAATGAAAACTTGAAAACACAACTTACGAAAGGTTTGCTGGACCCATGCTCAAACAATATGCCGCTTTTCTTAAGTTTTGCATTGTCGGCGCCGGAAATACGCTTGTTGATTTTCTCGTATTTTTTCTGCTCACCTCCGTCCATGTGCCTTATCTGGTTGCACAGGCATGTTCTTATACGGCCGGCATGGCAAACAGCTATTTGCTGAACCGGTTTTGGACGTTTCAAGTAAGAAAAAAAGCAACATGGGCTGAAGCTTCACGGTTTATCGCCGTCAATTTAATTGTCTATGCGCTGACTTCCCTTCTGCTTTTCCTCTTTCACGAGCAGTGGGGCTGGCCGCTTTTATACGCGAAGATCATTGCCACACTGGCAGGGATGGCTGTCAATTTTCTTGGCACAAGGCTCTGGGTATTCCGTGAACACGCGGAATAACCGGGCCGGCATCCCTAAAAAAACCGGCTTGCCTTCTTTCTGTCACCTGTTCAGGCCCTTCATTTCGCGCCCACCACGCTTACGTTTGCCGCTTGCCTCACCCGCCATCATTAGCGGCTTATGGGCATAGCCTTCATTCCGCAATCACTTTTCTCAAACACTTCCCTCTATTTTGCAACCATCTTACTTACGGTTTATACGCTTCCCTTCATTTCGCAATCACCCCGTACAGGACTCATGCCGCTTCCCTTCTTTTCGGCTTTTGCCATTTCAACACCCCTGTTCATTTGTAAGCATACACAAAGCGTGTATGAGAAACAGAAAAAAGAGGCTCCCGGTCACTTCCCGGGAGCCTCATTAAAAATGTAACGATCTAAAACATGAACCGAAACATGGAATGGTACAGTTTTGAACGTCTGTAAAAGCCGTTATCCCAGCATTTTCAGGCGCTTATTACATCATGCCGCCCATGCCCATGTCAGGGGCGCCGCCGCCTGCAGGTGCCGGCGGTTCAGGTTTGTCGGCAACAACTGCTTCTGTTGTAAGCAGCATTGCAGCAACAGATGCAGCATTTTGAAGTGCGGAACGGGTTACTTTCGTCGGGTCCACGATACCCGCTTCAATCATGTTGACCCATTCTCCATTGGCGGCATTGTAACCAATGCCGACATCTTCTTTTTTCAGGCGTTCGACAATGACTGAACCTTCAAGGCCGGCATTTTCCGCGATTTGGCGTACAGGTTCTTCTAAAGCGCGTGCAACGATATTGATGCCTGTTTGAACATCGCCTTCTGCTTGAATGGAAGCAACTTTCTTGATGACATTGATCAGCGCCGTGCCACCACCAGCTACAATGCCTTCTTCAACAGCAGCGCGCGTAGAGTTCAAAGCATCTTCAATGCGCAGTTTGCGTTCTTTTAATTCGGTTTCTGTCGCAGCACCGACTTTGATGACCGCTACGCCGCCGGCCAGTTTTGCAAGGCGTTCTTGTAATTTTTCACGGTCAAATTCGGAAGTCGTTTCTTCCAATTGCATGCGGATTTGGTTTACACGTGCGGAAATTGCAGCAGAGTCGCCTGCCCCTTCAACGATTGTCGTTGTTTCTTTTGTAACAACCACTTTTCCGGCACGGCCGAGTTGGTCAATGGTTGCAGATTTCAAATCAAGGCCGAGTTCTTCTGTGATCACTTCGCCGCCTGTCAGGGTTGCAATATCTTCGAGCATCGCTTTGCGGCGGTCACCGAAGCCAGGCGCTTTTACCGCAACGGCATTGAATGTGCCGCGCAGTTTGTTGACAACGAGTGTTGCAAGAGCTTCCCCTTCAACATCTTCCGCAATCAGCAACAACGGTTTGCCTTGTTGGACAACTTGTTCCAGAACAGGCAGGATTTCCTGGATATTGGAAATCTTCTTGTCTGTAATTAAGATGTAAGGGTTATCCAGAACAGCTTCCATTTTGTCGGAATCCGTTACCATGTAAGGCGATGCATAGCCACGGTCGAACTGCATTCCTTCCACAACGTCCAATTCCGTTGAGAAGCCTTTTGATTCTTCAATGGTAATAACGCCATCGTTGCCCACGCGTTCCATTGCTTCAGCGATCAATTCGCCGACTTCTTCGTCAGCAGAGGAAATTGCAGCAACTTGGGCGATGGAAGCTTTGCCTTCGATTGGTTTCGAAATGGCTTTTAATTCTTCGACAGCAGCCGCAACTGCTTTTTCAATCCCTTTGCGGATGCCAACCGGGTTTGCACCTGCTGTTACGTTTTTCAGGCCTTCACGGATCATTGCCTGTGCCAGAACAGTTGCAGTGGTTGTACCGTCACCAGCTACATCGTTCGTTTTGCTGGCCACTTCGGAGACAAGTTTGGCACCCATGTTTTCAAACGCGTCTTCGAGTTCAATTTCTTTTGCGATCGTGACACCGTCATTTGTGATCAGCGGAGAACCGAATTTCTTTTCCAGAACGACGTTACGTCCTTTCGGGCCCAATGTCACTTTTACAGCATCTGCCAGTTTATCCACACCACGAAGCATACCGCGGCGGGCTTCTTCGCCGAATTTAATTTCTTTTGCCATTTATAAAACCTCCTCATGTCATATCGTTATTTCTATGTTTCAACAAGCCAGGCTTATTCCACAACCGCCAGAATATCGCTTTCACGAAGGATTAAGTATTCTTTTCCGTCATATTTCACTTCAGTGCCGGCATATTTCGAGAAGATGATGCGGTCGCCTACTGCTACATCGATGGCAACACGTTCACCGTTATCAAGGGTACGCCCGGAACCGACAGCCACAACTTTGCCTTCCTGTGGCTTTTCTTTTGCCGTGTCAGGCAGGACAATACCGCTTGCTGTTTTTTCTTCCGATTCAACTAATTCAATGACAACGCGATCACCCAGTGGTTTTAACACGTGAAACAACCTCCTTAATTCGTATTATGTAAAATTTTGTCCATTATTAGCACTCGCATAAGTTGAGTGCTAACACATTTATTATAATAAATAATTCCTTGCTTTTTTGCAAGTCTCTCATCCAACTTTTTTTATTTTTTTCGGGCCCTGCATCCTTTAAAGAGCCCCGTCAAAGGATGCCGGTTGCGCGCCTCCATTTCAGCCGCTTGCCCTTTTATAAGTATGCTTGATCACCATCCGGATATGCAACTGAAAAGGCTGGCTCTGCGCACGGCATTTGAACCCCGCCCGGTTCAATAGTACAATGAACATATTGGACGAATTTGCGATCCTTTAAACTTTGAACTGGCAAGAAAGGAAAAGAACGCGTGAAAAAAGAGTATGTGTATATTCTCGTGACGTACATCCTTATGCTGCTGTCCGGCGCCGTCGGGTATCCGTTGCTCTACTATGCCGGGGTGAACGTTTTCCACGAACCGGCAGACAGCATGCGGACATTGACGCCCCCGCTTTGGACCGTCATCAGCTTTATCATCGGGCTGATCATCGTCCTGTACTTTTTAAGAAAAGCCGCAAAGAAAGAAACAGACCGGACTGAACCGCTTCCGGCCGCGCCATCCGCCATATGGGCAATAGGCGGCGTCTTTCTTTGTTTCTTTGCCCAGACTGCAGCCGCGATCATTGAATCATTATTCGGTGCCCCGGCTGCCTCCAACAATACGCAGCAAATCATGGCGCTGATTGAAAGATTTCCGCTCGTCATCCTCATCAGCTCGATCGCAGGGCCGATTCTCGAGGAAATCGTTTTTCGGAAAATCATTTTCGGCACGCTGCGCAGGCGCTTTTCATTCCTTTTATCCGGTATTGTCAGCTCGGTTATTTTCGGACTCGCGCATACCGAACCGAGCCACTTGTTTTTATATTCCCTTTTAGGGCTGACGCTCGCTTATTTATACGAGAAAACAAACCGGATCACCGTTTCCATGTTTGCGCATGTTTCCATGAACACGATTGTGGTCGTGAGGCTGCTTTTGCACCCGTCCGTTCTGCAGACATCCGTACATGAAATTTACAGCTCAATTGGAGGACTTCTATGATGAGACCACTTTTTTCAGGGATTGTAAACTGCCTGCTCGGGGCTTTGTTCACTTATTTTGCCATTCAGCAGGTACAAGTGGGCGGCTGGGGCTTTTTTTCTTATTTACTGCTGTTGATTGCAACATTGGATCTGGGTTCCGGCATCAGGCTGATCTTTCTCCATTTCAAGCTGAAAAACTCAGTGAAAAAATAAAAGCCGTTTTCCGGCTCCGTCCGGAAAACGGCTTTCTTATTCAGAAGCAATCGTCTGTTCATCCATTGGCATTTCTTTTGCCGCTTTTTTGGCATTGCGGTACGCCATTTTCGAAATCAGTGTGCTTGCTTCATACAGCAAAACGAGTGGAACAAAGGTAATCAGCTGCGAAAACACGTCCGGCGGGGTGATGATGCCGGCAGCTGCAATCAAAGCAAGATACGCATATTTTCTTACCTTTTTCAACAGTCTCGGCGTAATGATGCCAAGCCGGGTCAGAAACAGGACCACGACCGGCATTTGGAACACAAAGCCAAACGGAAGCGTGATCTCTAGCAGAAACTGAATATACTCCCGGATCCCGATCACCGCACGAATGCCCATTTCATTTGACAAGCCCATCATAAACTTCACCATCAGCGGACAAAGCACGAAATAGGAAAAAGAAACGCCGGCTATAAAAAGCAAGATGGAAACAGGAATGTAACTTAATGTCAGTTTCTTTTCTTTCTCATACAGCCCCGGGCTTATAAACGCCCAAAGCTGGTACAAAATCACCGGCAGGGTCAATAGGCATGCGATCACAACCGAAACTTCCATAAAAACCTTAATAGGATCGGTTACCCTGAAGGCATTCATCGTGAACATGCCGGCATTTTTGGCATGCTGCAAATAACGTATAACAGGTTTTGCGGTAAAAAAGCCAACAACCAGGGCAAACAGAAAGAAAATGAGAACGGTAATTAACCGCTTTCTCAATTCCTGGATGTGTCCGGTAACCGGCATTTTTTTCGTATTCATCGCCGTTCCCCTTTAAGTGCCGGCGTTGAATCCGCCCTTTTCCCTTTGCACGCCACAGCCAAATCCGGCCATTGCCATTTGCGCCTGCATTCCGTTTTCAATCGGGCCACCCCCTGTACCCACTATGATAACGGAAAAAAAGCTTTTTGGCTATGGCTTCGCAACCGGCTCTTTTGTTTCTTTCAAATTTTCTTCATCATTTGAATAATGTTTTAAAAAATAGATCAGTGCCTGTAGTTCCACGGCCAGGTCAATATGATGGACGCGGATATCCGGCGGCACGTTCAGCCGGGCAGGTGTAAAGTTTAAAACGCCTTTTACATTTGTACTGGCAAGCTCGTCTGTCACTGCCTGGGCACTGGAAGCGGGGACCGTCAAAATCACAACCGTCACATCTTCCGCGCAAAGCCGTTCTCTTAATTCGTCCATGCTGTAAACAGGCACATTGCCAACATGGCTCCCCACCTTCCCGGGGTCATTGTCAAATGCCATCACAATCCGTGCGCTGTTATTCTTCGAAAAATTGTAATTCAAAAGGGCTGTACCGAGGTTCCCAACGCCAACCAGCGCTACATCTGTGATCTCATCCTGGTTCAGCGTCTTGCCGAAAAAAGACAATAAATATTTTACATTATAACCATAACCTTTTTTTCCAAGTGCCCCGAAGTAGGAAAAATCCCTGCGTATCGTAGCGGAGTCGACTTTCACCGCTTCACTCAGTTCCGCCGAGGATACCCTTTGCTTGCCAAGTGTATATAAATTTCTCAGGTACCGGTAATATAATGGAAGCCGTTTTGCAGTGGCTTGCGGTATTTTTACTGATTCATCCTTCATGTGAAATCCCCCAAGTTGAAAGCTTAAGTTTTTTGTGCTGTTGGTTCCAATCGTGCGTCCATTCCAGAATGGCAGCGCTGCCATTCTTCATTATAATATTACTCCTATCTGAGCAAAGAAAAAATATGTTTTAAAAAAATGCCTGCATGCGTCTTTTTCTCTCTCCAACTATGTTAAATATATCACAAGTAAGCATTTTTTTCATGGGTTTTTACGAATTGTATGTGTCAAGTTTTTCTCGACAAGGTTTAAATATCGGGTATTCCAAGACACTCTTTTTGTACACTTTCGGCTACCGTGCTTTACTTGCTCGGTGTAATTTTCGGAAAAGATGTAATATTTCCGTATAAAGATGGATAACGGGGATGTTGAGGCGCGCGAAATTCACTCGCTTTCCGCGGGCGGCC
Organism: Weizmannia sp. FSL K6-3076; assembly: GCF_038007245.1. Lineage (NCBI taxonomy): Bacteria > Bacillati > Bacillota > Bacilli > Caryophanales > Bacillaceae > Heyndrickxia > Weizmannia sp. FSL K6-3076. The sequence continues at coordinate 3,241,072 of NZ_JBBOWU010000001.1, forward strand.
GGCGAGCCTCCTCGCTCGTACCTCGCTGCGGGGTCTCTCCTGGCTCGCTTTTCCCGCAGGAGTCTCGTAAATTTCGCGCGCCTCAACGATCAGTCCCCACTGAGCCAGGCTTAAAACGAAAGCTCTAATATTTTGCTTAAATGTCCCATTGCCGATGAACTGCTTGAATGCAGGGCAACTGATCCGTGCTTTACGCCCACTGACGGGCGTACAGGCTGCTTGAGTAGTTGAGACATCCTGATGGATTGTTTCAAGTTCCGTTGCTTTCTCTCGCTTCTTGAACGGTGTTTCAGATAGGCTTCTCTCAATGTCCCATTGAGTATGCCTTGTTTGATTTTCACCATGGCTTCTGCGCCAAGTTCACTCCAATGCATGCCCCTTTTTTTCATCCTGAAGGAGATATGCCTTTGATTCGATTCCATCGCTCCTAGGCCTCTCGCACCTTCCGGCACGTTTTTCACCCTGTCTCTCCAGTCAAAAATGCGGTCCCAGTTTTTCAAGATATACGAACGGAATTCCTTGATTTTCTTGAGAGCCTTTTTATCCGTCAAGGTGCTTTCGTGCGTATCCAAATATAACGTGAATTGGTCCAGGTCATGCGTTCTAATCGCTTTTCTAATTTGCTCCTTGATCTCGCTCTTTCCGCCCCCAAATGTCCTTATGATGGCTTGTGCAACGTGGTAGGTATCCAGCTGGTTGAGCACCGGAAATTCCGACTGTGAGAAAGCTGTTTGAAACCGTTCAGCTGTGTATCCCGCACCTCCATCACTGTTTGTAATGACATGCGTTTTTTCGAGGGAGTAGGTGTTGGCAGCTGTGGCTTGGACTTCATCCCAAAATGTCTGGATGGCTTCCGTTGTCATGATGACTGTGGGCTGACGCAGGGAGACCCTTTTACCATTGGTTTCCCATCCCTCATAGAGAATGGCGTGGTGGACTTCCATACTCTGTTTCTTTTTTAGTCCCCGAACGAATACACCATCTGCTTCAGAAAACAGGTAGTCTACCTTCTTCCCCTCAGGCAGGGAAACAGCTATTTCTAGCTCTTCTACAAGTGCCTTATCGGCTTCCGCCTGAGTTTTCCCTACGTGTTTTACCATGTTCCCTACAGTTGTGTGACTAAGACTCACTGCTGTCCACTCTTTTAAAATATCAGCTACTTCCCGATAGGTGTTCTCACTTGCCAACTCTGCCACCTTTAATTCCACTAACGGGCTGTATCGTTGGTGTGGTACCAGCCCTAACCATTCATCCAGAGGATAATGGGAATTTCCTCTCTTGTCATGCATTAATGAGCGTTTAAAGGTCACACTTCCAAATAGAAACTGAATGTTTCTGTTATCACTCCGGCAGTACACCCAGCCCTCCTCTAACTTCTCCTGTTTAATTGTTTTATCTAACTCTTCAAATATTTCCCCAACCCATTGTGTAAAAGCCTTCTGCATCAGAAGTTTAAGCTGTTCTTCAAATTCGATAAGACTCTTTGTATCCTTTAATAATCCAGCAATTATTGATATAATATCCATGGGAAGACCTCTCTCTCTAGATGTTCATCTTGAAGTGTACAATTAGATGATAGAGCGTCTTCCCATTTTTTTCCACTCATTTGCCCCTTCGAGTAAAATTTTACACATACTACGAATTTATGTGAAAAGTTTTTTGACAAATTCCGATCACGCCGGTTGAGTTGCAGTTCGCCTTCCTGTACACTTACAATGGTATAGAGGTGAACATAAAGATGATGTTGCTGCAAGTTCAACAAGTCACAAAATATTATGGCGCTGAACTTATTTTATCGGATATAAAATTAGAAATTCAAACAAAAGACCGGATTGCCTTGGTCGGGAGAAACGGGGCCGGCAAATCGACCCTCCTGAAAATCATCGCCGGCCAGCTTTCTTATGATGAAGGTTCCATCATTATGCCGAATGGTGTCGAAATCGGTTATCTCGCCCAAAATACCGGACTCGAATCGGATCTGTCCATTTGGGACGAAATGATGTCGGTTTTTAAAAATTTGCTGGATATGGAAAAACAGCTTCGCGAATACGAACAAAAAATGGCCGACCCTAAGATTTATAACCGCCCGGCGGAGTATGAAAAAGTGCTGCATGCTTATGATACTTTGCAGACACGTTTTAAAGATGAAGGCGGATATCAGATCGAAGCGGATATCCGGTCCGTTCTGCATGGCTTCCGTTTTGACCAGTACGACTACAACACCCCGATCCGGACATTAAGCGGCGGGCAAAAAACACGCCTTGCATTGGCGAAATTGCTGCTCACAAAGCCGGACATCCTCATTTTGGATGAGCCGACAAACCATCTCGATATCGAAACGCTCACCTGGCTGGAGCAATATTTACAAGGCTATGAAGGCGCCATTCTGATCGTGTCCCATGACCGTTATTTTCTGGATAAAGTCGTCAACCAGGTCTACGAAATTTCAAGGCATTCCATTAAAAAATACCACGGCAACTACAGCCGGTATCTGGAACAAAAGGCCGCCCAGTACGAGCGAGAGGTCAAACAATATGAAAAGCAGCAGGAAGAAGTTGCGAAATTGCAGGCATTCATCCAAAAAAACATTGCCCGTGCCACCACGACAAAGCGGGCGCAAAGTAGGAGGAAACAACTGGAAAAAATGGAATTGATGGACAAGCCGCTTGGCGATGAAAAATCTGCCCGGTTTTCGTTTGAAATTGCCAAACAAAGCGGGAACGAAGTCCTTCATGTCCGGGATGCTGCCATCGGCTACGACGGGGAGCCGGTTGCCAAAAACATCCATCTTTCAGTCAAAAAACAAGACAGTGTTGCCCTTGTCGGCCCGAACGGCATCGGCAAGTCAACGCTTTTGAAATCGATTATCCGGAGAATCCCGCTGATATCCGGCACGATCGAATATGGCTCCAACGTTATGACCGGCTATTACGATCAAGAACTGGCCGACTTATCTTCCAATAAAACGGTCCTCCGGGAATTATGGGATACATACCCGCTGAAAACAGAAAAAGAAATCCGCACGGCACTCGGGAATTTTCTTTTTTCCGGCGATGACGTTTTAAAAACCGTCTCATCCTTAAGCGGCGGCGAAAAAGCCCGGCTTGCCCTCGCCAAATTGATGCTGGAAAAGGCGAACTTTCTAATTTTAGATGAACCGACAAACCACCTTGATTTGGACAGTAAAGAAGTACTGGAAAATGCGCTCATCGATTACCCGGGAACGATTTTGTTCATTTCCCACGACCGCTATTTCATTAACCGGATTGCCACAAAAGTGGTGGAGCTCTCGCCGGAGGGAACCCGTGAATTTCTCGGCGACTATGATTATTATGTGCAAAAAAAAGAAGAAATGCTGGAAATTGCACGCCTGGAAAACACGAAACAAGAAAAGGTTAAAGCGGAACAGCCGGCGAAAAACAACTACCGGCAGGATAAAGAAGCAAAAAAACGCGAGCGGCAAAAAAAGCGGAGGATTGAAGAAATTGAAACAAGAATTGAAACGTTGGAAACAGAAATTCATGACCGGGAAGAAAAAATGGCCGACCCGGAAATCTTTCAGGACCATATTAAAATCCGCGAGCTGACAGAAGAACTGGAGCAACGGAAATTGGAGCTGGACGCGCTGATGGAAGAATGGGCAGAACTGGCGGAGTAATGTTTGGACCTGTGTGGAAATTTTCTGCACAGGTTTTTATTTTGGCATCTCGCGCCATGCACAGATTTATGCACAGGCGGTATATTGATTTCTTGCTTTCCAAAACGTTTTTCCACAAAATCCACAATTATCAACAGATTTATCCACAATACCCACAACCTGTCCGGAAAAATTTTAAAAGTTTTACACAAGTCCAATCATTTATCAACAACTTTTCCACAGATTGTGCACAATTCCCCTGCATATCTCCAAAAAAACCGGTGTATGGACGATTCCCATACACCGGTTTTTCACAACCCTGTTTAAAAGTTTTCAATGTCCAGCCCGGGATAAGCATTTAAGTCAAGGGAGCTTCTTTTTCCCTTTTCAAAAAGCACCGTCCCGCATGCGGCAATCATCGCCGCATTGTCTGTGCATAACTGGATCGGCGGGATGCGCAACGCCACTTCAGGGAGATCCCGGAATGCTTCTGAAAGGGCAGCGCGCAATCCTTTGTTCGCGGCAACACCGCCGGCGACCAGCACTTCTTTGACGCCAAACGCTTTTACCGCCTCCACGGTTTTACCGACCAATACATCAATCACACTTTGCTGGAAGCTTGCGGCCATATCTTCAGGCCGGATGCTTTCCCCGCGCTGCGCGGCATTATGGAGGGTGTTAATGACGGCTGATTTGAGCCCGCTGAAACTGAAATCATAAGTCCCTTCCAGCCAGGATCGCGGCAAATCAACATTTGGCTTTCCTTCATGGGCAAGCCGGTCAATCTGCGGACCGCCCGGATAAGGAAGGTTCAACGTTCGTGCTACTTTGTCATAAGCTTCCCCTGCCGCATCATCTCTCGTTTCGCCGATTACTTCAAACTCGGCATGGCCCTTCATCAGCACAAGCTCCGTATGACCGCCTGAAACGACAAGCGCAAGCAGCGGAAACTTCATTTCATGCCCGATCCGGTTCGCATAAATATGGCCGGCAATATGATGGACACCGACAAGTGGAATCTGATGCGCGAAACTGAGCGCCTTTGCGGCATTGACGCCAACAAGCAACGCGCCCACAAGCCCGGGCCCTTCTGTCACGGCGATCGCATCCAGGTCTTTAAAAGCCGCGTCTGCCTGCTGCATCGCTTCCTCAATGACAATGGTAATTTGCTCGACATGGTGGCGGGATGCAAGCTCTGGCACCACCCCGCCGAACCGTTTGTGGCTTTCAATCTGGGAAGCGACCACATTGGAAACAATTTCCGTCCCGTTTTTAATGACAGCTGCAGCCGTTTCATCGCAGCTCGTTTCTATGCCTAATACCAACAAATCTTTTTCCATTTATAAATTCACCCACATCACAATTGCGTCTTCATAATTATCCGTGTAATAGCCTTTCCGGATGCCGCCTTCCCGAAATCCGAGCTTCCTGTATAAGGAGCGCGCAATCATATTGCTGACGCGTACCTCCAGGCTGAGCGTTTTGGCATGGTTCAATGCGGCGTAAGCCATCACATTTTTTAACAGCGTCTCTCCCAGTTTCCGGCCTCGGTACTCCGGGAGCACCGCAAGATTGGTCACATGCGCCTCATCGACAATGACCCACACGCCGCAATAACCGATAACCTTTTCATTCTCGACAAGCACAAGATACATGGCAAAATGATTATGAACCAGTTCGTTGTAAAATGCTTCACGTGTCCACGGCATTGTAAAAGAATGCATCTCCACATTGTAAATTCCGTCCAAATCTGCAAGCGTGGCTTTTCGCAGCGTTATTTTCCCCGTTTTTTCCATTTTTAGTGACTCTCCCGTTTATGCTTTTCAAGCCATTTGGCTTCTGCCTCTACTAACCGTATGTAATTTGGAACGAAAGTGTGTATCTCCGCGTCCGGTTCATCCATCCCAAGCCTGGCCAGTTCGCCCGGCCTCGGATTATGCAGGGTCCAATCTGCTACCGCCATTTTATCTCCCAGCTTCTTCGCAAGAACGGCTTCATGAAGGGCAACATGCTGGCCGATCAATAATACGGGCGCCTCAAGCGCACTTAACCGGGTTCCCCATTCAGCGGATGATACATTGCAATCTTCCACTACTGTTTGCAAAACCCCGTTTTCATAGCGGTACAAACCGGTATAAATCCGCCCTCTGCGCGCATCAAAAAGCGGGGAAATATACCCGTCAAAATAACGGCCGGACGCCGCCAACAACTTCAGGCTGGAAACCCCCACCAATGGAATTTGAAGGCTCCAGGCCATCGTTTTTGCGATCGTGACGCCAATCCGTATGCCGGTGTAAGATCCGGGCCCTTTTGCCACCACAATCTTATCCAGCTCAGCCGGTTTTATCCCGCATGTCTCCATGACCTCCTGCACAGCCGGCATCACGCGGACACTATGATTTTTTTTCAAGTTTGTCATATATTCGGCCAGCACAACATGATCATCAGCCAATGAAACGCCCAGCACTTCATTTGAAGTATCGATTGCCAAAACTTTCATCCAAAAATCTCCTCACATAATGATACATAACGGTCCCCAAACGGTTCCGCTTCAATAAGCCTGCGGTCTCCTTCAAGGCGGAGAATGCGGATTTCCAAATAGCTCTCAGGCAACAGATCTTTGATAAAATGTGCCCACTCCACAACCGTCACGCCATCACCTTCAAAATATTCATCAAAACCAAGGTCCTCCTGCGCATCCTCCAAACGGTATACGTCCATATGATACAGCGGCAGGTTCCCCCGGTACTCTTTTATAATGGTAAAAGTCGGGCTGTTCACGGTACGGCGAATGCCCAGCCCGTTCGCAATCCCTTTTGTAAAAGTCGTTTTTCCTGCCCCCAGGTCACCCTCCAGCAAAAGGACATCCCCCGGTTTCAGATGGGCAGCCATTTTTTCTGCAAAAGAAAAAGTCTCTTCAGGGCTGTTGGAAACGAAACGATAACTCCCCATTTGCCGCCTCTCCTCTACAACTTTATCGCAAATTGCCGCCAATCCAAAGTACGGCGCGCCTTATAAAAAAAGCCTTAGGAATGTTCCTAAGGATGCTTCAATCCAATTCTAGTTTAACCGATTTTGGACAAATACGCAAAAACAGGATGAAAAATATAAAGAACAAGCAGTCAAACCACTGCTTGTTCTGATCGATTGCGGGGGCAGGATTTGAACCTGCGACCTTCGGGTTATGAGCCCGACGAGCTACCAGACTGCTCCACCCCGCGATAATAATATATTCAGGCCCGGCAGCGTCCTACTCTCGCAGGGGGAAACCCCCAACTACCATCGGCGCTGGAAAGCTTAACTTCCGTGTTCGGGATGGGAACGGGTGTCACCTTTCCGCCATCGCCACCGGACCTTAATGACAAGAAAAATTATAACACAGTTGCTGTTATTTATCAAGAGGAATAATTGTATTCCTTCAAAGCCGGATGGGAGAAAAAACTGTAAACGGAGAACGCGTTTCTAACTTTGAGAATTGTCTAGCTCCAGCGCCTATCGGCTAGCGTATTTCTACGCTTTCTCCCTACGATAAGTCAACATCGGCTCGCCGTGTTTCCTTTATCTCAGTCGAAAGCTCCGAAATCCGTACGCCGATGAGCGAGCGCCCTTCACTTTTCTATTTGGTTAAGTCCTCGATCGATTAGTATCCGTCAGCTCCACGCGTCGCCGCGCTTCCACCCCGGACCTATCAACCTGATCATCTTTCAGGGATCTTACCAGTATAAACTGTGGGAAATCTCATCTTGAGGGGGGCTTCATGCTTAGATGCTTTCAGCACTTATCCCTTCCGCACATAGCTACCCAGCGATGCCTTTGGCAAGACAACTGGTACACCAGCGGTGCGTCCATCCCGGTCCTCTCGTACTAAGGACAGCTCCTCTCAAATTTCCTGCGCCCGCGACGGATAGGGACCGAACTGTCTCACGACGTTCTGAACCCAGCTCGCGTACCGCTTTAATGGGCGAACAGCCCAACCCTTGGGACCGACTACAGCCCCAGGATGCGATGAGCCGACATCGAGGTGCCAAACCTCCCCGTCGATGTGGACTCTTGGGGGAGATCAGCCTGTTATCCCCAGGGTAGCTTTTATCCGTTGAGCGATGGCCCTTCCATGCGGAACCACCGGATCACTAAGCCCGACTTTCGTCCCTGCCCGACTTGTAAGTCTCGCAGTCAAGCTCCCTTATGCCTTTACACTCTGCGAATGATTTCCAACCATTCTGAGGGAACCTTTGGGCGCCTCCGTTACCTTTTAGGAGGCGACCGCCCCAGTCAAACTGCCTGCCTGACACTGTCTCCCACCCCGGTAAGGGGTGCGGGTTAGAATTTCAATACAGCCAGGGTAGTATCCCACCGATGCCTCCGCCGAAGCTGGCGCTCCGGTTTCCAAGGCTCCTACCTATCCTGTACAAGCTGTACCAAAATTCAATATCAGGCTGCAGTAAAGCTCCATGGGGTCTTTCCGTCCTGTCGCGGGTAACCTGCATCTTCACAGGTACTATAATTTCACCGAGTCTCTCGTTGAGACAGTGCCCAGATCGTTACACCTTTCGTGCGGGTCAGAACTTACCTGACAAGGAATTTCGCTACCTTAGGACCGTTATAGTTACGGCCGCCGTTTACTGGGGCTTCAGTTCAGAGCTTCGCCTTACGGCTAACCCCTCTCCTTAACCTTCCAGCACCGGGCAGGTGTCAGCCCCTATACTTCGCCTTGCGGCTTCGCAGAGACCTGTGTTTTTGCTAAACAGTCGCCTGGGCCTATTCACTGCGGCTTCCCGGGGCATACACCCCAAAAAGCACCCCTTCTCCCGAAGTTACGGGGTCATTTTGCCGAGTTCCTTAACGAGAGTTCTCTCGCTCACCTTAGGATTCTCTCCTCGCCTACCTGTGTCGGTTTGCGGTACGGGCGCCTTTCACCTCACTAGAGGCTTTTCTTGGCAGTGTGGAATCAGGAACTTCGGTACTAAAATTTCCCTCGCCATCACAGCTCCGCCTTGGCGCGAAGGATTTGCCTCCGCACCGGCCTAACTGCTTGGACGCGATCAACCAGTGTCGCGCTTGCCCTATCCTCCTGCGTCCCCCCATCGTTCAAACGGTGAAGAGGCGGTACAGGAATATCAACCTGTTGTCCATCGCCTACGCCTTTCGGCCTCGGCTTAGGCCCCGACTAACCCTGAGCGGACGAGCCTTCCTCAGGAAACCTTAGGCATTCGGTGGAAGGGATTCTCACCCTTCTTTCGCTACTCATACCGGCATTCTCACTTCTAAGCGCTCCACCGGTCCTTCCGGTCCGGCTTCAACGCCCTTAGAACGCTCTCCTACCACGGACACCAAACGGTGTCCATCCGCAGCTTCGGTGATACGTTTAGCCCCGGTACATTTTCGGCGCAGCGTCACTCGACCAGTGAGCTATTACGCACTCTTTGAATGATGGCTGCTTCTAAGCCAACATCCTGGTTGTCTAAGCAACGCCACATCCTTTTCCACTTAACGTATACTTTGGGACCTTAGCTGGCGGTCCGGGCTGTTTCCCTTTCGACCATGGATCTTATCACTCACAGTCTGACTCCCAAGCATAAGTTTTTGGCATTCGGAGTTTGTCTGAATTCGGTAACCCGATGAGGGCCCCTCGTCCAAACAGTGCTCTACCTCCAAAACTCTTCGCTTGAGGCTAGCCCTAAAGCTATTTCGGAGAGAACCAGCTATCTCCAAGTTCGATTGGAATTTCTCCGCTACCCACACCTCATCCCCGCACTTTTCAACGTGCGTGGGTTCGGGCCTCCAGCAAGTGTTACCTTGCCTTCACCCTGGACATGGGTAGATCACCTGGTTTCGGGTCTGCGGCCTCATACTCTTTCGCCCTGTTCAGACTCGCTTTCGCTGCGGCTCCGCTTCTTCAGCTTAACCTTGCATGAGACCGTAACTCGCCGGTTCATTCTACAAAAGGCACGCCATCACCCGTTAACGGGCTCTGACTACTTGTAGGCACACGGTTTCAGGATCTCTTTCACTCCCCTCCCGGGGTGCTTTTCACCTTTCCCTCACGGTACTGGTTCACTATCGGTCACTAGGGAGTATTTAGCCTTGGGAGATGGTCCTCCCGGATTCCGGCGGGATTCCTCGTGTCCCGCCGTACTCAGGATCCACTCGGGAGAGAACGAAGTGTCAGTTACAGGGCTTTTACCTTCTCCGGCAGGCCTTTCCAGGCCGCTTCACTTAACCTGTTCTTTTGTAACTCCCATATGAGTGTCCTACAACCCCGGAAGGCAAGCCTTCCGGTTTGGGCTGTTTCCTGTTCGCTCGCCGCTACTTGGGAAATCGCAATTGCTTTCTCTTCCTCCGGGTACTGAGATGTTTCAGTTCCCCGGGTGTGCCCTTCCTGCCCTATGGATTCAGGCAGGAATCCTGTCCGATTAAAGACAGGGGGTTTCCCCATTCGGAAATCTCCGGATCAAAGCTTACGTACAGCTCCCCGGAGCATATCGGTGTTTGTACCGTCCTTCATCGGCTCCTAGTGCCAAGGCATCCGCCGTGCGCCCTTTCTAACTTAACCATAAAAAGGTTTAAATCCAAAAATAAGCGATTCTCGGTTTACTTGGTTTGTTTCTCCTATCCGGTTTTCAAAGAACACATGTTGAAGGATTGAACCTTCAAAACTGAACAAAACGGAAACGTCAAACTTAATTGTGGAAAACGAAGTTTTCCTTAATTTCCTTAGAAAGGAGGTGATCCAGCCGCACCTTCCGATACGGCTACCTTGTTACGACTTCACCCCAATCATCTGTCCCACCTTCGGCGGCTGGCTCCGTAAAGGTTACCTCACCGACTTCGGGTGTTACAAACTCTCGTGGTGTGACGGGCGGTGTGTACAAGGCCCGGGAACGTATTCACCGCGGCATGCTGATCCGCGATTACTAGCGATTCCGGCTTCATGCAGGCGGGTTGCAGCCTGCAATCCGAACTGGGAATGGTTTTCTGGGATTGGCTTAACCTCGCGGTCTCGCAGCCCTTTGTACCATCCATTGTAGCACGTGTGTAGCCCAGGTCATAAGGGGCATGATGATTTGACGTCATCCCCACCTTCCTCCGGTTTGTCACCGGCAGTCACCTTAGAGTGCCCAACTGAATGCTGGCAACTAAGGTCAAGGGTTGCGCTCGTTGCGGGACTTAACCCAACATCTCACGACACGAGCTGACGACAACCATGCACCACCTGTCACTCTGTCCCCCGAAGGGGAAGGCCCTGTCTCCAGGGAGGTCAGAGGATGTCAAGACCTGGTAAGGTTCTTCGCGTTGCTTCGAATTAAACCACATGCTCCACCGCTTGTGCGGGCCCCCGTCAATTCCTTTGAGTTTCAGCCTTGCGGCCGTACTCCCCAGGCGGAGTGCTTAATGCGTTAGCTGCAGCACTAAAGGGCGGAAACCCTCTAACACTTAGCACTCATCGTTTACGGCGTGGACTACCAGGGTATCTAATCCTGTTTGCTCCCCACGCTTTCGCGCCTCAGCGTCAGTTACAGACCAGAGAGCCGCCTTCGCCACTGGTGTTCCTCCACATCTCTACGCATTTCACCGCTACACGTGGAATTCCACTCTCCTCTTCTGCACTCAAGCCTCCCAGTTTCCAATGACCGCTTGCGGTTGAGCCGCAAGATTTCACATCAGACTTAAGAAGCCGCCTGCGCGCGCTTTACGCCCAATAATTCCGGACAACGCTTGCCACCTACGTATTACCGCGGCTGCTGGCACGTAGTTAGCCGTGGCTTTCTGGCCGGGTACCGTCAAGGCGCCGCCCTGTTCGAACGGCACTTGTTCTTCCCCGGCAACAGAGTTTTACGACCCGAAGGCCTTCTTCACTCACGCGGCGTTGCTCCGTCAGACTTTCGTCCATTGCGGAAGATTCCCTACTGCTGCCTCCCGTAGGAGTTTGGGCCGTGTCTCAGTCCCAATGTGGCCGATCACCCTCTCAGGTCGGCTACGCATCGTGGCCTTGGTGAGCCATTACCCCACCAACTAGCTAATGCGCCGCGGGCCCATCTGTAAGTGACAGCCGAAGCCGTCTTTCCTTTTTCCTCCATGCGGAGGAAAAAACTATCCGGTATTAGCCCCGGTTTCCCGGCGTTATCCCGATCTTACAGGCAGGTTGCCCACGTGTTACTCACCCGTCCGCCGCTAACCTTTTAAAAGCAAGCTTTTAAAAGGTCCGCACGACTTGCATGTATTAGGCACGCCGCCAGCGTTCGTCCTGAGCCAGGATCAAACTCTCAGTAAAGATGTTTGATAAAAGCTCAAAAAGAATTTGACGTTTCGTTTTGTCCAGTTTTCAAGGAACAATCTCAATTAGCAACTTATTTAGTATAACATAACAACAAGTCACTGTCAACATAAAATTTGGAGCGGGTGATGGGAATCGAACCCACGACAACAGCTTGGAAGGCTGTGGTTTTACCACTAAACTACACCCGCATGCAAATCGGGAAAACAGGATTCGAACCTGCGACCCCATGGTCCCAAACCATGTGCTCTACCAAGCTGAGCTATTTCCCGCATTTCCCTGGTCTAAAAACTATCAAACCAACTTACAATAAGAAAAGGCCTGTTTTTTATAAAGTTTTCAACTGCCCGGTAAGCTCTGGAGCCTTTTACGCAGCTGTTAACAGATCTTTTTTGCATGAAAAAATAGCGCGCCCAAGAGGAGTCGAACCCCTAACCTTTTGATCCGTAGTCAAACGCTCTATCCAATTGAGCTATGGGCGCGTAAATGCGGCCGAGAGGACTTGAACCTCCACGGGATTTAACTCCCACTAGGCCCTCAACCTAGCGCGTCTGCCATTCCGCCACGACCGCGTTATTAACTTGACACCTTTATATTATATCAAAACCTTTTATGGATGTCAACTATTTTTTTATGGAGCGGAAGACGGGATTCGAACCCGCGACCCCCACCTTGGCAAGGTGATGTTCTACCACTGAACTACTTCCGCGATTTATCAAATCAATGCGGGTGAAGGGAGTCGAACCCCCACGCCGTGCGGCGCCAGATCCTAAGTCTGGTGCGTCTGCCAATTCCGCCACACCCGCGGATAAATGGTGAGCCATGCAGGATTCGAACCTGCGACCCTCTGATTAAAAGTCAGATGCTCTACCAACTGAGCTAATGGCTCAAAAATGGCTGGGCCAGCTGGATTCGAACCAGCGCATGACGGAGTCAAAGTCCGTTGCCTTACCGCTTGGCTATGGCCCAATGGCGGTTCCGACGGGAATCGAACCCGCGATCTCCTGCGTGACAGGCAGGCGTGATAACCGCTACACTACGGAACCACTCATGATATGATAAATTTTAAATGACCCGTACGGGATTCGAACCCGTGTTACCGCCGTGAAAGGGCGGTGTCTTAACCGCTTGACCAACGGGCCGCGATGACTGCTTTGTATGTATGGCGGAGAAGGAGGGATTTGAACCCTCGCGCCGCTTACGCGACCTACGCCCTTAGCAGGGGCGCCTCTTCAGCCACTTGAGTACTTCCCCAAAATGGCTCCGCAGGTAGGATTCGAACCTACGACCGATCGGTTAACAGCCGATTGCTCTACCACTGAGCTACTGCGGAATAACAAGCAACATCTTGTCGACTCTTAACATTATAATGACGGGACACGAAGGTGTCAACCCTGTTTTAAAATTTATTTTTAAAGCTTGTTTCGAAGATGCTGCATGCCCATTATTTCCGGCCCGGTTCAGCATACGTTTTGTGCAGCACCAGTTTTCCACCGCATCTCCCGCAAACGTACCGGTTGGTGTTGACCTTTCTTTGCCTTTTATACAGGATGCCACACTCCGTACAGACATATTCGTAACGCGGGGACGGGCGGCTGGTCATGCGGGAAGCCGCTTTACTCGGCAGCACGGCACAATAGCGGGGCGCGTCCGTTTCCTTTAACAATTGTTTGAAGTCCGCATCCCGGTGCCTGTACCCTTTCCCTTCCAGATGAAGATGGTAATGGCAAAGTTCGTGTTTGATAATGCCGATCAGCTCTTTTTCTCCAAGTTCTTCTAAATATTTTTTATTGATTTCGATATTGTGGCTTTTTAACAAATATCTTCCCCCGGTGGTCCGCAGCCGGGGATTAAATGAGGCTGCATGCCGGAAAGGTTTGTGAAAATACTCCATCGATATTTTTTCCACAAGGCCTTGCAATTCCTTGTTATCCATGGCCGTATGCCTCCTTACTCATAATGAAAAATGGATGCCGCGGGCACCTGCGCTTTTCTTTTCACATGACAAGTTATTATAGCATATACTTTAGTAAAAGTGCGGGGGATTGGTTTTGTTTCAGCATTCAGGAACAAGGGGGCGTTTGTGTGCCGGTATGGTTTCAAAACCAAATACGGAGAGCTTTTTGCGAGAAAAGGCGCAGTGAAATTAAACTGCTGAATGAATGCTGGTTTTTTTACAATGAAAAGAAGATGCGCGTGTAACTGGCGCATCTTCTTTTCACTTTTAATCATTTGGAAGCATGGTGAGCGATAATCTTCCTTTTTGGACGTCCACTTTCTCCACCCATACGGTGACTATATCGCCGACTGAGACGATATCAAGCGGATGTTTAACAAAACCTTTACTTAATTTTGAAATATGGACAAGCCCGTCTTCTTTCACGCCGACATCGACAAACGCCCCGAAATCGACGACATTCCGGACGGTTCCTTGCATCTCCATCCCCGGTTTCAGATCTTCCAGTTTCATAATATCCTTTTTCAAAAGCGGTTTTGGCAATTCATCACGCGGGTCGCGGCCCGGTTTTTTCAAGGCTTCGAAAATATCTTGCAGGGTCAGTTCGCCGATGCCGAGTGTCTTTGCCATTTCCGGGACAGACAGTGTTTCGAGCGATTTGATCAGCTTTTCTGTCCCGATATCTGCTGTCGTCATGCCCAGTTCATTCAGCAAAGCTCTGGCCGCATCGTAGCTTTCCGGGTGGATCGGTGTTTTATCAAGCGGTTCTTCCCCATCCGGTATGCGTAGAAAGCCGATACTTTGTTCGTATGTTTTTGCGCCGAGGCGGGGAATTTTTTTCAGTTCGGCCCGGTTTTTAAATTTGCCGTTCTCATCGCGGAATTTTACAATATTGCCCGCTACAGTGCTGCTGAGCCCGGACACATATTGCAAAAGAGACGGGGATGCGGTATTGACATCGACCCCGACCTGGTTGACGGCTGTTTCAACGACGAAAGTGAGCGATTCATTCAGTTTCTTTTGCGAAACGTCATGCTGGTACTGCCCGACACCGACCGATTTCGGATCGATTTTCACAAGCTCTGCCAGCGGGTCCTGGAGCCTGCGGGCGATGGAGACGGCGCTCCGTTCTTCAACATGCAAATCCGGAAATTCTTTGCGGGCAAGGTCGGATGCAGAGTAGACGCTTGCCCCCGCTTCATTGACAATCATATAGAAAACATCTTCTTCTATTTCTTTTAAAATACCGGCAATCCATTGCTCGGTTTCCTGTGAGGCTGTGCCGTTTCCGATCGCAATGACCTCCACCTTAAAATCCCGGATGATGCTTTTTACAATCGCTTTGGCTTCTTCTGTTTTCGGTTTTGGCGGATGCGGGTAAATCACGCCGATTTTCAGCACTTTGCCCGTTTCATCCACGACTGCGAGTTTGCAGCCGGTTCGGTACGCCGGGTCAACCCCGAGCACCGTTTTTCCTTTTAAAGGCGGCTGAAGAAGCAGGTTCCTTAAATTTTCGGCAAAAATATGGATCGCCCGGTCTTCCGCTTTTTCGGACAGTTCGTTGCGGATTTCCCTTTCAATGGCGGGCTCAATTAGCCGTTTATAGCCATCTTCCACCGCTTCCTTGACGATGCCTGATGTAATGGAGGCTTCACTTCGGATCACTTGCCGGTTCAAATACGCCAAAATCCGCTCGGTGTCGGCCTCAATGGATACGCGCAAAATGTTTTCTTTTTCGCCGCGGTTAAGGGCAAGCACGCGGTGGGGAACGATTTTGCGGACCGGTTCTTCGTAGGCGTAATACATTTCGTATACTTTCTTCTCATCTTTTTCCTCGTCTTTGACGGTGCTTGCCATCACGCCTGTTTTAAACGTTTGGCCGCGGATCCAGCCGCGGTATTTCGGCTCATCCGAAACCATTTCGGCAATTATATCTTTTGCACCCTGCAATGCTTCTTCGGCAGATGCCACCTGCTTTTCCGCTGATACGTACGCTGCCAGTTCAGCATCCAGGTCGCCTTCAGCCGGAAACGAAAGCATCCAGCGGGCCAGCGGTTCCAGCCCTTTTTCCTTTGCAATCGTGGCCCTTGTCCGGCGTTTTTGCTTATACGGGCGGTAGAGGTCTTCTACCAGCTGAAGCTTTTCTGCCTGTAAAATTTTTCCTTTCAGTTCTTCTGTTAATTTTCCCTGCTCATCGATCAGGCGGATGACTTCCTCTTTTCGCTGCTCAAGATTTTGCAAATAGTTCCACCGCTCCATAATGTCACGGATCTGCACTTCATCGAGCGCACCGGTCATTTCTTTCCGGTAACGGGCAATAAAAGGAACGGTATTGCCGTCTTCCAGCAAACCGATGACATTCCGGATGCTCTTTTCCGGGAACTGCAATTCTTTTCCCAGCCGGCTGATAAGCCTTGCCTGTTTTTCTTCCAAATTAAACACCACACTTCTGATTACTCTTCTGTTATTTTATCATGCTTTACGGGCTGAAAAAAATTGCAAAATAAAAAAGCTTGCCTTTACTGCAAGCTCCCAATAATAAATGTAGCATCATCATCCATGGTCTGTTGTTCTTTTAACCGGTCGGCAATCCGTTCGATGGACTCACATTTCTTCAAAAAAGATTGGACATTCCGCTCTTTCACGCCGTCTGAATGGATGACGAACCTGGAACCCGGTTCATAGTCAAAAATCTCGGTTTTGAATTGCTGCGGCTTGCCGGACAAGTACCCGGTAATCGGGATCGGATAAGTCAGTTTGCCGCCCGGTGCCACCATAAAAAAGCGGATGTTGCCGACACAGCTGTAAACAAATTGGCGTGATTTAAAACAGGCTTTGAAAATGGCAACCGCTGCGCCCCGCTTCCGGTACAAAGCACGATTGCATGCGTCCATCAGCGTGTCAACATCGTCATCCGATTGTTCTTTCACGACTTTCGCAACAGCCTGGGAAGAGTAGTAGGCAAATTCCCCGCTCCCCAGCCCGTCTGCCAGCACACAGAGGAAATAGTCATCCGTTGCCTTCATAAAATAGGCGTCTCCGCACAGGTCCCGGCCGGCCTTTGTTGTCTGAAATCCATATACTTCTACTTGCTTTGAACTAAGATAATTCATAATGGCTAATTCTCCACATGTTGCAGTTCACCTTCTATGGCGTCCCGCAGTTTTTTGATCGCACGGCGTTGCAGGCGCGAGACGTGCATTTGCGAAATCCCCAATTTCTCGCCTGTGTCCTTCTGGCTTAAATTTTCAATATACGTGTAGTGGATGACCTGGCGTTCCCTCTCGCTCAGTACGTGCAACACTTTTTCAAGCACAAGCCGCTGGTTGACTTTTTCATATCCGTCATCTTCACTGCCGACCATATCCAGCAGGGTCACGGTACTGCCGTCTGAATCCGACTCAATCGAATGGTCAACGGAAAGTGCGTGGTAGCTTTTGCTCATTTCCATTGCTTCCAGCACTTCTTCTTCTGAGATTTCAAGATGTGCAGCAATTTCAGCGATTTTTGGCGAGCGTTGCAGTTCGTTCGTCAGTTTTTCAACAGTGGATTTAATCCGCGGGCCGAGTTCTTTAATCCTTCGGGGGACGTGGACACTCCATGTTTTGTCTCTCAAAAACCGCTTAATTTCTCCGATGATGGTCGGAATCGCAAAGGATTCAAAGCTTTTTCCAATATTCGGGTCAAAGCGCTGAATGGCGCCGAGCAGGCCGATAATCCCCACCTGGAAAATGTCCTCCTGGTAGGCTCTTCCTTTCGAATATTTGCGGGCAAGCGACTCCACAAGTTTCTGGTAGTGCGCGACAAGTATTTCCTGCGCCTCTTTGTCGCCGTTTTGCTGAAAAGATTGTATCAATTGATTGACATCAATCTGATCAGGTTGAGGCAGTTTTGACATTCGTCTCCACCTGCTCCCCTTGAAGGTACTTGGTCATCATGACTGTAATCCCGCCATCATAATGTATGCGGACTTCATCCATTAAACTTTCAATGAGATAAAGGCCCAATCCTCCTTCTCTCATAAATTCGATCTGCACATCTTCCGTGTAAGGCCCAGCAAGTTCCCTTACTTTTTCCAGATCAAAACTGTCTCCGTTATCGGAAACCATGACTTCAAGGCGGTCCGGATAGAGGCTGAAATCGATGCTGACTTCCCCGTCCTCCTTGTCCTTATAGGCATGCTGGACAGCATTGGTAATAGCTTCGCTCGCGGCGATCTTCAAATCCTCGATGAGTTCGTAATCAAATCCCATGCGGCTTGCAATACCGGAAATGGTGAGGCGGATGACTCCGACATATTCCGCTTTGGCAGGGATTTTCATACTGATATGATCAAACTCCTCCATGTCTCACACTCCACCTTCTATTTCGGTATTAATCTTCATGATGTCGGAAAGGCCTGTAATATCAAACAGCCGTTTCAAACGGTCGGAAAGCCCCGTCAACGTGAGCATCCCACCGTTTGCCCGCAAGCTTTTAAACAAACCGACCAGAACACCCAGCCCGGTGCTGTCCATATATGAAACATTGGTTAAATCTATTAAAACTTCCAAACCTGCTTTTCCTTCATATGGTTCAAATGCTTCTCTTAATTTTGGAGCTGTAAATGCGTCAATTTCCCCCGAAATGGTTACGTTTAAGGTATTTTGACTTTCCTTTTCCTTTACATCTACTGCAAAGTCCATTTCTTTCACCTCTTTAACATTCATCACTAAGTGGTTCATACCCTTTCCGGGCTGATGGCAAACCTGCTTTTAGGCAGTTCTTTTTAAAATCAGCAAGGTAAAATCATCACACAATTCAAATTCCTGCCATCTTTCCAGCTCCCTGTACACATTTTCCACGATTTCCTGTGCGCTCTTGCGAATATTTTTCCGGATCAGGCCGGTAATCGTTTCCCGGCTGACAAATCCTTCCTTTGTCCGGCATTCCGTTACACCGTCTGACAACAGCACAATCATATCGCCGAGCTGTACATCTTTTATATATTCATGATACTTCGATTTTTTTTCAATGCCCAAAAGCAGCCCTTTTGCGATTAAATCCTCAAATTCATCCGTTTCCGCATGATAGTAAAAACCGGGCTCGTGCCCGGCGGATGCGTAGGAGAACTTATGTACTACCGGGTCATACATACCGTAAAACATCGTGATAAACATACTCGGGTCGACATTCTGTTCAACGACGCGGTTCAGATTTTCCAAAATGATATGGGGTTGGTGGCTGTATTCCGGCAAACTGTCCATCGCGTATTTGATCATGGACATGCAGAGCGCCGCCGGGATCCCTTTCCCGATCACATCCGCGATTGCAATGCCGATACGGCGGTTCTCATCTTCAATAAAATGATAATAATCGCCGCTCATTTGTTTGGCCGGCATGCTGATCACGCCAATATCAATGCCATCCTGCTCCGGGACATTCGCCTTGAGCAGGGTTTGCTGCATGCCCGCAGCAATCTCAATTTCGCTCTTCAGTTCTTTTTGTTTTGTCCGGAGGCTTTGCTGTTCCCTGTAAACGAGCCCGTAGGCAAGCATAACTTCCAGCAGGACATCAAAGGACTGCTGCACCGTTTTGGAAAGCCCGGGTTCGATTTGCTGCAAAACAGAGCGGTGGCACATAATCATGTCTTCAGGAGAGATCCGGTTTTCAATCAGTTTGCGGCTGAACTTCTCGCACTGGTACAGCGCCTGTTCATCCGGATGCTGTAAAAAATGGCTGAGAATCTCTTTATATTCCTGCTCCATTGCATCGCGGAAATCCATCTTTTTTCCTCCTATCATCGTATCCACTTGATTGCGGTAACGGTTGTTCCCTCATTCGGCGCCGAAACGATATCAAATTCGTCCATCAGGCGTCTTACTCCCGGCAGGCCTGCCCCAAGCCCTCCGGATGTGGAATAGCCGTCTTCCATTACTTTCCGGATATTTCCAATCCCCGGCCCTTTATCTGTAGCGATCACTTTCAGCCCTTTTTTCCCGTCTTGCAGAACTTTCTCAATCCGGATTTCCCCTTGTCCTGCGTATATAAAAATATTGCGGGCGAGTTCGCTGATGGCCGTTGTGATTCTTGCCTGGTCGACAGCACCGAAATGGAGCTCCCTTGCAATGTTTCTCCCAAGCTGGCGGGCGGCCACAATATCCCACTCATTCAAAATTTTTACACAGGAATGGTTATCCATACAGCTAGTCCCCCAATTCCTGTTTTAATTTCTCCAGGCCGCTTTCCAAATCCAGTGCCGTCATGACGCCCTCCATCGTAATTCCCAACTCGATCAGGGTAATGGCGACTGCAGGCTGGATTCCGGTGATGACCACTTTTGCGCCCAGCATTTTGGACATATTGACCACATCGCCCAGCACTTTTGCGATGAATGAGTCAATAAAATCGATAGAGGTGATGTCGATGACAACACCGCTTGCATTCGTTTCGTATATTTTTTTAAGCAAATCTTCCTGAAACTCCAAAGCTGTCTGGTCATCAAGCTCCCATTGGATCGAGACCAGCAGGCAGTTTCCCAGCTTTAAAATGGGTATGCGCATCAATCAACCCTCCCATTCTACGATTTTCCTCCCTGTCATTTCAAGAGCCTGTTCAATTCCTCTTTGCAGTGTACTCGTTGTTGTAATATGATTTAATTTGATTCCCAAATTTGTTAACGTATGTGCAATTTCAGCACGGATGCCGACAAGCATGCAGCGGGAGCCGACAAGCCGGACAGCATTTGCCGCCTGAATGAGATGATGGGCAACAACCGTATCAACAACTGGCACGCCCGTAATGTCGATCAGTACCACCTCCGACTTGTTTTTCACAATGCCGTACAGCAGGTTTTCCATAATCTGTCTTGCCCTTTCCGAGTCAATGGTGCCGACTAATGGAAGGACGGCAATTTTGTCAAACACCGGAATCAAGGGGGCGGACAATTCCTTTAACGCACTTTGCTGAAGCGAAATGGTTTTTTCCCAGATGGTGGTGTAGGCATTGACAAATTCATTTTGAACGGCATTGGTCCATTCCCGGAAGATTTCCCAGAATTCCTGGTGCTTTTCAAACACGACATCCGGGTTGTTATTCATCATCAGGTTGTAAACAATATCCCCGAGAATTTGAATGCCAGTCGTTGCAAAAGTGAGCGGCCAGCCCAGTGTCACGATTCTTTCGGAAAACTCGCCGAGCTGTTTCTCGTATTCGTGATTGCCTTTCGTCAACCGCGCAAGAATCACTTCGACAAAATCCCGGCTTGTTTTTTCAAACACCACCCCTTCATCAAAATGAAACGGGGCACCGCCTTTTGCTTTCATGCTTTTCATCCATTCATCCAGTATTTCATCTTTATGTTCTGGTATAAATTTCGCTAAATATGATTGCATGATCAACCCTCTTTCCTCCGAACAGTTTGAAGCGCCCTTCTTTGACAGCCTGCTTTAGACATGCCGGGCTTTTCCGGAAGGCTTGCACAAAAACAAATGAATTGCTCCCTTTCGCCCCGGCGGATGGCTTTTTTCTGAACCGGTTTGTTGAAAAAACACAGAAAAATCCATTTGATTTATAAGTTATTATATCTGTTTTTGCCGGCAACCGGAAAATATTTTTTATGTAAATGGCACAGAAATCGGGCAAAAGCAGCATTTTTCCGGAAAATTTCTTCGGTTTATCTTATAGCGTTATCATATACCCGTTTTCAGATAGGGTTAAACCACATTCGTTGTATTTTTTTTGAAGGTGGGTTTCGCATGTTTGACCGCAGCACGTGAAAAAATATGCTAAAACGGGCGACGGGATGATCTCTCTTTTGTTCCAGCTTATTTTAAGAATGGCAAAGCCTGCCGAATGAAAAAACGCCCTTTAAAAAGAGCGTTCCTAAAATTCGACCAGTCCCAGGCTGATTTGCAGGGCGTCGTCAATTTTTTCCATGACTTCTTCATCAAGATGCGTAATCTTATCCGTTAAGCGTTGTTTATCGATTGTGCGTATTTGTTCAAGCAATATCACAGAATCCCTTTCCAAACCGTAACGCTTTGCATCAATTTCCACATGCGTGGGCAATTTTGCTTTCTGGATTTGCGCTGTTATCGCGGCAACAATGACAGTGGGGCTAAAACGGTTTCCAATGTCGTTTTGTAAAATGAGGACAGGACGTACGCCTCCCTGCTCGGAGCCGACCACCGGAGATAGATCGGCGAAGTACACGTCTCCACGCTTAACAATCAAAGGATTACCCCCCGCTTACTAGGCTTTCAACTGTATGTTCTGCTTCGTATTCAGCCTGGATCGCTTCGGAGGCAATCGCCAAATTAATTTTTGCCATTTCCATGTAACCACGCCTCATCGTTTCGCGGATTTGGCGTTTTTTCCGTTCTTTTAAATACATTTTTGTGGCACGGTAAATTAATTCATTGCGATTCATATTTTCAGTTTCAGCAAATCCGTCCAATTCCGTCAACAGCTGCTGCGGCAAGCGGACTAAAATTTCTGTTGAAATAGGTTCAGACACCTGCTACACCTCCACGCACTAGACACCGTTTCTACTTTCCATTCCCTTTTCATCATACCATCAAATACACTATATGCAAAGGCCAAATCACCATTCCTGTCTATTATCGGCAAAAAAATCATGTCATTATTCAAAATTCGCCAAAACATTTTTCAACCTTCAAGGACCGGATTCGACACGTCCGCGACATCGTTCCCGTTTTTCAGGAAAATGCGCGGCACCCGGCTTGAAATGGAACAGGTAACCTCGTAGTTGATGGTTTCGAGCTTTTCGGCAATTTCGTCAACAGGAATGGACAAATCTCCCTGCTTTCCAATCAAGGTTGCTTTTGTCCCGACAGCAACCGGACGGGCAAGCTTGACCATGCATTGATCCATGCAAATCCTGCCGACAATAGGCGCTCTTTCCCCGTCAATGATCACTTCCTGACCTGAAAGCCTGCGGATCCAGCCATCTGCATATCCAATCGGCAGCGTGGCGATCCATTCATCGCCGGAAGCCTGATAAGTGGCACCATAACTCACCGTGTCCCCGGCATGGATTTGTTTCACATGCGTCACCTTCGTATGAAGGGAGAACGCCTCTTTTAACGGAAACGGCAAAACCGGCTTGATGGCGGGCGAAGGGGAGAGCCCGTACATTGCAATGCCGAAACGGACAGCATTAAACGGAGACTGGTCAAATCTCAAAGCGGCGGCGCTGTTTGCGCAGTGCACATACGGCGGGCGGTGTTCGAGGTTTAAAACCATATCCTGAAACTGGCTATATTGCTTTTCATACAAAGTCGTATCGATTTCATCCGCTGTCGCAAAGTGGGTAAAGATCCCTTCAAAATAGAAACAGGATTGTTGGTTCACGATTTTTTCCACTTCTTTTAATTCCTGTAGGGTTCTTACGCCAATCCGGCCCATTCCGGTATCACATTTAAGATGGACGGATAGTTTCCGCCCGGTTAAATACCGGCCTGCTTCCTCAAGCCAGTCTTTTTGAAAAACAGTCAGGGAGATGTTTTCTTCAGCCGCGACTCCGGCATCTTCCGGACGGGCTGCCCCCAAAACAAGTATCGGAGCGGTAATCCCTTTTTTTCGTAACGCGAGCGCCTCGTCCAAAAATGCAACCGCAAGCGCTGAAGCTCCGGATGCAAGCGCGGTTTTCGCCACATATTCCGCGCCGTGCCCGTAGGCGTTCGCTTTTACAACCGCAATGATTTGCGTATGCTCGGGCAAAAGCTGGCGCATATTTCCGACATTTTCCGAAATGGCATCCAAATCGACTTCCACCCATGTATCCCGGTAAAAAGCCATGATTACACTTCCTTTATGATTCCATATCCTGATTATCGAACGCGTAGCCAGCGTTGTCAATGGTTTTTAAAAGGAAGTCTTATCAAACCGGTTTGGGACGGATTGCCGAAAGCAACATGCTGTAACCGCATCAAGAAAAAAACCCGCAGAGAATGGCTGCGGGCTTGTGCTTTTAGTGCTTACGAACGGGTTATCCGCATTTTATTTTTCCGGTTCTCCTCCGACAGACTGGGCGACTTCCATCATTTCCGCAGCCGTGAGCGATTTGGAGGCAAGCGTATATTCGACACCGTTCACCGTCCAGGACAGGGAGTCGCCTGTCTTGATCCCGAACGCAAACCCGAGATCCGCCATTTCCCCGTTTGCAGGAATCGGTTCTGTGGAAGCAGCAGGGAGTACCTCTGCCTTTTCCTCAATCAGCGTATACGTTTTATCGCCCGTATAGGTCAAAATAACGCGCTTGCCGTTTGCAACGGCAACTTCCTGTTCATCGAGCAGCGTCGTCCCCCCGATTTTTGCCGTCGGATATTTTACCGAAAACTCTTTGTTGCCGACCTTTCCGTCCACCGGCACTTCGAGTTTCGCCCCTGTCATATTTTTTTTCGTGTCAAACGCGTTGCTGTCGAATTTTGCATTAAAATCCACTTTCGTAAAAAGCACACTGACAAGCGTATTGCGGTCCGTGTCCATCACTTTCACACTGACTGGTGCAAGCGTCCTTTTGTCAAAAGTAATTTGCTGGTACGGCAGCATCTTATGGTTTTGATAGCGTGTCTTCGTCTCAAACACATATCGGTTCTTTTTCACCGTCATCTTTGCCTCTTTATCTTTCAATATGTCTTTCACAAGTGATTCATAAAGGTACGCCTGGCTTGTGTTGTTCGGCCAGTCGCTTTGAAATTTGTAGCTTTTGTTGAGGGCGGGCGTGACCACAAACACGCCTTCTTTATTGCGCAAAATCATCTGGCTCTGCCCCTCGCCCGCATTTTTCAGGTTGACACGGTAATATCCCGGCCGGTTGTGCCAAACTTCAATATTGTATGTCCGCGGTTCATTGCCCGTTTTCAGCGTCATTTTCGCATTCAGCTTGTAGCCGTCCATCTTCTCCACTTTTTCATTTAATTTTCCGGCCACATCCTGCGGTTTTTTCGCTCCGCAGGCGGAAAGCAGAAAAATGGCAAACAGCGCCGCAAACAAAACCCAGTACTTTCTCTTCATCCTTTCAACCCCTTTATTGTCTCAAATCTTATGAAGAGAAAGGCTTCATCAAAAGCCCGTGCCTTGTCTCTCCTCTCTTACTCTGAATATATGAGACAACCCGGGCCTGTATGATGGGGAATTGAAAAAACGTTATAGCTTCAGTCTTCCAGAATCACTTGGGCGAATGCATATTCACGGCTGTGCGTGATCGACAAATGGGCATGGGGCTCTGCCGGCTTTGAAAAATACGGGCGGCCATTTTCATCTTTTGCGATTTCAATTTCCTGAAAAGACAACGCGCCCCCGATCCCCGTGCCAAAAGCTTTGGAATAAGCTTCTTTCGCCGCAAACCTGCCGGCCAGGAATTCAATTTTCCTTTTTTCTGTCAACTTGCAGAACTTTTGCTGCTCCGCTTTTGTTAAAATCCGCACCGGAAACCGCGGCTGCCGTTCATACAGCTTTTTTATCCTTTCAAGCTCGACAATATCAATGCCAATTCCTTTGATCATGTGCTCACCTTCTGTTTTTCCAGAGTATAAACCACAAAATTTCCGATACCCGATTTTCACGCTGCTGCGGTGCCTCTGCCTTCCGTGAAAATATGCGCCGGTAAATCGTTCTGCTGGTATCCATGATGGCGGTTCGGCCCTTTTTGAAAATACGCGCCGGATTTGGGCTATCCCTTTTTCCATCCTGCTGGCGGTTGCGGTTAGAAGCAGGCCGGACGTCTAATTCGTCATTTCCGGCATATGTATAAATAGAGCTTTTCCATTGAAAGGAGTATTTGCAATGCTGATCCGCCCGATCCGCTTTTCTGCTTTTATTGGTTCCTATCCCGTCGTATCTGCCATTTTCCTGGCCCAGTGCCTCTTGTTTGCGGCCATGCGGCTTCCGGTTTTACCAACACAAACCCTTTATGAAACACTGTCCGGTGTGAACCTTTATATTGCCCAAGGGGAAATATGGCGGCTTGTCTCCCCTGTTTTTGTCCATATTGATTTCAGCCACCTGCTGTTGAATTCCTTCTCCCTTTTGCTGCTCGGCCCCTGTCTCGAACGGCTGGCCGGAAAATGGAAGTTTACCCTATTATATTTTGGCTGCGGATGCTGCGCCAATCTCGCTTCTTTTTTTCTGCTTCCGCTTACCTATTCCCATGCCGGTGCGAGCGGTGCCCTGTTCGGCCTGATCGGCGCATATGTCGCCCTTGTCTGGGTCGGGGAAGATGTGCCAAAAACAAGCCGGCAAACCATTTTATCGATTGCGGTCATTTCCGTTGTAACGGCTATGATGCAGCCTGGTGCCAACCACACAGCCCATCTTTCCGGACTCGTTGCCGGCATGCTGCTCGGAGGCATGCTTTTGCAAAGAAAAGCGGCTTCTCCTGCTTAGAAAAAGTCAATTCTCCGGACTCATTGCCGGCGTGCTGCTCGGGGGAATGACTTTTACGAAAAAAACGGATTCTTCCGCTTTAAAAAAAGCCAATTCTTTTCAGCCGCATTACCGGCGTGCTGCTCGGGGGAAAGGCTTTTACGAAAAAAAGCGGATTCTTCCGCTTTAAAAAAAGCAACGGGAGCTGCCGTTGCTTTTTTAATGGGGCGCCGGCAACTTTTGCCATACCGGCATTTTTACTTGTAAAGAGTCGCAGCCGGATACAAACCGACCCGCTCGTAAAGCTGATGATGCTCTATTTTTTTGGCCCCGCCTTCGTTTGGTTAAAATGGTTTGCGGTTTGTTGTTGTTCTTCTCGGCTTTCTTCCCTTATTGTAAGACCCTTTGTAGGACCCTGCAGGCTTGCCCCGTCTGCTATGGTCTTTTTTATGCGGAAGCGGCCGTTCTTCTGAAATATGAACCGGTGTTTTATCCGGCTCTTTCGTCATCAGTTTCAAAGCAGCTGCCGTGACCTCAGCCGGGTCATATTCTGCAAGCAGCTCCTTCGCTACCGACATATATTCATCAATATTGCCTTCTTTGATGGTTTCCCCGATCCGTTCCATGGTGACGCGCTGCTGCCCTTCAAACGCTTCATCCCAGGTCGGCGGGCGCATCGGGAGCATTCTCTTTTTCGTTGTCTGTTCAACCGTTTTGAGATAGCCCATTTCCCGCGGCGTGACAAAGGTCATTGCCATGCCTTCCCGTCCGGCACGGCCCGTTCTTCCGATCCGGTGCACATAGGATTCCGGATCCTGCGGAATATCGTAATTGTAAACATGGGTTACACCCGAGATATCCAGCCCGCGTGCGGCAACATCGGTGGCAACAAGCACATCAATTTTCCCGTCTTTAAACTTCCGGAGTACCGATAAGCGTTTCGCCTGGCTCAAATCACCGTGGATACCTTCTGCAAGATAGCCGCGCAAGTTCAGGGCATTCGCCAGTTCATCAACTCTCCGCTTCGTGCGCCCAAACACAATCGCAAGGTCCGGAGACTGTACATCCAAAAGCCTTGACAATACATCGAATTTTTCGCGTTCCTGGACTTTGACGTAGTATTGTTCAATAGACGGAACGGTCATTTCTTTTGCTTTCACACGGACAAGTTCCGGGTTGTTCATGAAGCGTTCGGCAATTTTCCGGATCGGATCCGGCATGGTTGCCGAGAACAGCATCGTTTGGCGGTCTTTCGGCACGGTGGAAAGAATGGCTTCAATGTCATCAATAAAGCCCATATTCAACATTTCATCCGCTTCGTCAAGCACAAGCGTATGCACATGGTCGAGTTTCAAGGTTCCCCGGTGTATATGGTCAAGAATCCGTCCCGGTGTTCCGACAATAATTTGCGGATGGTTCTTCAGCGCACGGATCTGACGCGAAATATCCTGGCCGCCATAAACAGCCAGCACATGAACGCGCGAATCCTGGCCGATCCGGTACAATTCTTCAGATACTTGAATGGCAAGCTCGCGGGTTGGCGCGATAATGATTCCTTGAATATTACGGCTTCTATGATCAATCTTTTCAATTAACGGTATGCCAAATGCTGCAGTTTTTCCCGTACCTGTCTGCGCCTGGCCGATAATATCCTTCCCTTGCATGGTGAGCGGAATGGTGGCTGCCTGAATCGGCGATGCCTCTTCAAATCCCATTCTTTTCACAGCTTTTAAAATCGCCGGGCTTAAATTTAATTCTGAAAACTTCGTCAATCTTCTCAATCTCCTTCTAAACGTTCAACAGGGCCGCATGTCTTCCTTAGGGTTTTACCCTTTTCGGCAAAAAAATATACTCTTTTGAGCATTGTCAGCTAAAAGCGTAAACGATGTACGGTAATCGTAACATGAATACGGCAAGATTTCAACGAATATGGAGCCGTGGTTTTTTCACAATCATTTTGGGACTTTCAATTTTTCGGTACAATGGTCGCCGCTATACAATTTTTCTAAAAGATATCTAATCTCTGGCACAAAAAAGTGATAAAATCGCCATCATTTATATCTCCAGGTATTTCATTATCCAGTTCTAGAATAAATTTGCCAACCAACACTTTCTCTTTATGCACTAATTTCCCTGTAAATCTATAGGAAAAATATTCATCCAGTTTTTCAATTGTGTACTTTGGCTTTTCCGCCTTCATCAAATCAGAAACATTCAAACAGTAAATCGGGTTCTTTAATACATAGCCTTCTGTGTAATTTAACGGTTGGGCAAAGCATCTGATTTCGGTTTCTCCATCCGTCACGATTACTTCAGCTTCTAAAGCTTCTTTGGAAATCCACTCTATATTTTTTATTTTCAATTTAGCACATCCTTTCTATTTATTCTAAACCATATGCTTTGTACTTTCTTTGCTCGTTCTTTGTATGGGTAATATTTTACTCGAAGGAGCAAATGAGCGGAAAAATAAAGGGACATAGGCTTCAAATTTTTAAACCGCTGAAACAAAAAAATGATCATTTTCAATTCCCGTGCCTGCTTTTCCATCCATCATTCGATCAAACCCTTTTAGAAGCCATGGACAGAAAAGCAATCCATGGAAGAATAATGGCGCACTTTTAACCCATCGACTCTGTTTATGCACTTTCATCGTTTGGGTTCATTTTTTCATTTATGGCATCCATTTTGCTTTTATTAGTTGTACAGGCTATGGTTTCTGAATACAAATATATCAATCGCATGATGGAAAGGCTGAGGAAAATGATGGAAAGCATGATTAGTTATATTTTTCTTGGGCTGTCGCTTGCTGCGCCGATCGGGCCGGTGAATGCCGCTCAAATTGACAAGGGGATTAAAAATGGCTTTCTCCACTCATGGCTGCTCGGAATCGGTGCCATGGCAGCGGACGGTTTGTATATGCTGCTCGTTTATCTCGGTGTCGTCCATTTGCTCAGCATCGGATTTGTAAAATCATTCCTTTGGTTTTTCGGATGCTTTGTCCTTACATACACCGGCATTGAAAGCATGATTGCAGCCAATCAGCCGATTTCCGGTTTGATGAGAAACAAAGAAAAATTGTCCAAATCATTCCTGACCGGTTTTCTGATGTCTCTGACCAATCCGCTCACCATTTTATTCTGGCTCGGCGTTTACGGTTCCGTGCTTGCAAAAACAGCTGAATCTGTAGGCCCGCAGCAGTTTCTCCTCTACAGCCTGGCCATCTTTATCGGAGTGGCGCTGTGGGATTTTTCGATGGCTGCCGTCTCAAGCAGCTTCGGAAAACTGCTAACCAACCGTTTGATTCTTTTCATTTCGAGGCTGTCCGGCCTGTCTCTTGTCGGTTTCGGCATTTATTTCGGCATTCAGGCGGTCAAGAGTCTATAGCATAAGCAAACAAAAGTCCCGCCGAACTCTTGTACCTTTTCGCTGGTTTTCCGGAAAAAATCAGCACGTTCTTGCTTTCCGCCCGCTTTTTTACCGTCCGGCCCTTTTTGCCGATTCAGTCACCTTTTTTTCAAATAAAGGGATGATTTCTGAAGTGGGCATGGAATCCTTTCATTTATACCGCGTTTTTCGAAATGCGCCGGATTTTTCCGGCTTTTCGCCAGTTCTTTCGCTTTTTCTGAATCTTTTTCGCCTTTTCTGCTGGTTTCGACAAGCAACTTATATAGTTCCATAGTTTTCAAGAGAAATTTCCCGTATACTAATCATAACAGCAATCAAACTTTATAAGTTGGAGGAGAATTGTCAATGGCAGCTTCACATATTCAAGCCTTTCTCTTTGATTTAGACGGGGTCATCACAGATACTGCGGAATACCACTACTTAGCATGGAAAAAGCTGGCTGATGAGCTGCAGGTTCCTTTTGACCGCCATTTTAATGAAGCGCTTAAAGGGCTCAGCCGCATGGACTCTTTAAAGAAAATATTGGAGAACGCCCGGCCGGAGCCTTCCTTTTCTAAAGAAAAGCTGAGCGAGCTCGCGGACAGGAAAAATGAATATTACAAAGAACTGATCCGCCAAATTTCCCCTGCCGATTTGCTTCCGGGCATCCACAACCTGCTCGAAGATATAAAGGAAAGGGGAATCAAAACAGCGCTGGCTTCCGCGAGCAAAAACGCCATGTTTGTCATCGACAGACTGGGGGTGGCTTCCTTTTTTGATGAAATCGTGGACGCTGCCCGCATTCAGCACGGCAAGCCGGATCCGGAAATCTTTTTAACCGGCGCCCGCAAGCTGGACGCGGATCCGGCATTTTGCATCGGCATTGAAGACGCGGAAGCCGGCATCCAGGCCATTAAAGCGGCCGGCATGTTTGCAGTCGGGGTCGGCACGCCGGAAAACATGAAGCAGGCGGATTTCCTTGTTGAAGGGACGCAGGATCTTGACTTTGAAAAAATCGAAAGCGCATTTCTTCTGAAAAATAAAGGATGAGGCGTGATGGTTACCATTTCCGATGTCGCAAAACAGGCGAATGTTTCAAAGATGACGGTTTCACGGGTCCTTAACCACCCCGAACAGGTTAGAGATGATTTAAAAAAACTGGTATATGAGGCGATGGAGCAGTTGAACTATGTACCCAATTATGCGGCACGTGCCCTCGTCTCCAACCGTACCCAGGTCATCAAGTTCCTGATATTGGAAGAAATGGACACAACAGAGCCGTATTATATGAACTTGCTGGCCGGCATTGCCAGGGAGCTCGACCAAAACCACTACTCGCTTCAGCTGGTCACACGGAAATCGAAGGACATCGGCCAGTGCGACGGTGTGATTGCGACGGGTGTCCGCAGCCAGGATTACGATACCATTTTAAAAGAATTTTCCAAACCGGTGATTTTATTCGGGCAAAATGACAGAGGGTTTGATTTTATTGATGTGGACAATGAAAAAGGCGTACGGCTGTTAACAGAGCATGTCATTCGCCGCGGGTTTAAAAAAATTTATTTTTTCGGCATTGACCTGCAAGAGCCCTTTATGTTTGCGAGACAAAAAGGTTATCTGGATGCAACCGAAGCAAACGGGTTGCCGCCGTTTCTTTGCAGGGTCAAAAACAGTTCAAGCGCCGCCCAGCAAGAAGCGGAAAAAATTTTATCCAGCCGGAAGGAAAGATGCGCGTTTGTATGCGCAAGCGACCGGATTGCCCTCGGTGTGATCAGAGCCGCCCAATCGCTGCGGCTATCCATACCAAGTGAGGTTGCGGTCACCGGTTTTGACGGGGTGTTTCTTGACCGGATTTCCGCTCCCCATATTACAACCGTGCGCCAGCCCGTTGTAAAAATGGGAGAAGCATGTGCACGCATGCTGTTGAAAAAAATTCAGGAAAACGGGAAATCCCAAGGGCACCAGTTTTTTGAACCGGAAGTGATCATCCGCCCCTCCACCGTCTGTGAATAAGCAGCCTTACACCGGTTGCTTATTTTTTTCAGGATGGGCTTGGGCCAATCAAACCCGTAAAAAGCATTTTGTTAACGGTAACATCGCTGAAAAATTTGTTCCGGATAAAGGGGTGATGATACGTTGAAAGGGTATAGAAGAAACGTGGAGGTGAACCGCTTTGCAAGATGCGTGGTGGAAAGAAGCTGTCATCTATCAGGTATATCCGCGCAGTTTCAAAGATGCAAACGGGGACGGCGTGGGCGATATCCCGGGCATCATTGAAAAGCTGGATTATATCCGTGATCTCGGGGCAACGGCCATCTGGCTCAATCCGATTTTCGCATCGCCGCATGTGGACAATGGCTATGATGTCAGCAACTACGAAAAAATCGACCCGGTTTTCGGCACGATGGAAGATGTGGAACACCTGATCAAGGAAGCGAAAAAACGCGGGCTTAAAATCATTCTGGACCTCGTGCTGAACCATACGTCAGACCGCCACCCGTGGTTCCAAGAAGCGCGGAAAAGCAAAGAAAATCCGTACAGGGATTACTACATTTGGCATGACCCTGTCAAAGGGCGTGAACCGACGAACTGGGCGAGCTTTTTCGGCGGCAGCACATGGACATTGGATCAACAAACCGGGCAATATTATTTTCATCTGTTCAGCGACAAAATGCCCGACCTGAACTGGGAGAACAAAAAAGTGCGCGAAGAAATGGCAAAAATCGCCCTATTCTGGCTGGATAAAGGTGTGGACGGATTCCGGCTGGATGCGGTCATTCACCTGGCAAAGGACACCCGTTTTCTTCCCGTTAAAACAAAATCGGAAGAAGCCTTTGTGCTTGCAGAACAGTATTATGCCAACCTGCCGCGTGTCCATGATTATATCCGTGAATTTAACCGTACGATTAAAGCGAAGCATCCGGAAGCTTTTTTAATCGGGGAAACAGCTTCCGCCGACACGAAGCTTGCCCGGCTTTATTCAAGGCCGGACCGCGAAGAATGCGACTGCATCATTACCTTTAACTACTTAGGGTTTGACACAGAAGCAAAAAAACCTGGCATTCCGCAAAACTGGCAACAGGGAAAATGGGACTTGCTTGCTTTTAAAAAAGCGATGTCCCAGTGGCAACATGACTTGTACGGGGAAGGCTTCAATTCGCTCTACTGGAATAATCATGATATGCCGCGGGCCTTGTCGCGTTTCGGGGACGAAGGTAAATACCGGGAAAAAAGCGCAAAGATGCTTGCTACTTTGATGTATTTGCAATGGGGGCTGCAGATTTTGCTGCAGGGCGAAGAAATCGGCATGGTGAACTTGAAGCTCCCGCGGCTCCAAGACTATGAGGACCCAAGTATCAAAGGGCTTGCCACAATTGCGAAAAAGAAAGGCTATGCGGAGGAAGAAATTTTAAAAATGGTGCAACAGCGCTCTAAAGATACGTCAAGAGGCGCCATGCAGTGGAACAATGATCGATACGGCGGCTTTTCTACATATGCTCCGTGGCTCGGCATCAATGAAGATACGCGGACCGTGAACGTAGCGGCGCAGGAAAAAGATCCCGGCTCCGTGCTGCATTATTACCGGAAGCTGATCGAACTGAAAAAATCAATGCCTGTCTTTACGGCCGGCAGCTGGGAAATGCTGGCTGATGAGGACCCGGACATCTACGCGTATATACGGAAGCATGAAGGCAGCTGTGCCATGATTGTCTGCAATACATCGAAAAAGCTGCAGACCTTTACCTGCCCGGAGCTTACCCGCCACAGATGGGCATGCCTGCTCAATAACAACGGCTATCATAGCAAAGCGGTGCCAAGCAAACTGGTGCTATCGCCTTTTGAATGCTTTGTTTTATTACAGGAGTAGCATAAGAGGAGGAGAAAAGATGGAACACGCAGGAATTTTTCATCAGCCGTTCAGCGCGGATGCATATGTATATGACAAAAAAACGATGCACCTGAAGCTGCGCACGAAAAAAGGGGATATTCAGAAAGCCGTCCTCATTTGGGGAGACCCGTATTTATTTAAAAAAAAGCAAGACGGGGAATATCACTGGGAATCTGAACGCCTCGAAATGGAAAAAAAGGCTGAAACAGAGGCGCACGATGTCTGGTTTGCCGAAGTCCGTCCGCCGCACCGCCGCCTGCAGTACGCCTTTATCCTTACCGGCACGGATGGCAGCAACATTTTTTATGGCGGGCGCGGCTTTTACCCGGCAATTGAAGATACACTGCGGGTGCCTGACTATTATTTTAAATTTCCGTTTATGCACGAAATCGATATGTTCAAGGCGCCTGACTGGGTGAAGTCCACCATTTGGTACCAGATTTTCCCTGAACGGTTTGCAAACGGCAATCCCGCCATTTCTCCGGAAAATGCCCTGCCGTGGGGAAGCAAAGACCCGGGCGTGGACGACTTTTTCGGCGGCGACCTGGAGGGGATCATCGGCCATCTCGATTATCTCACCGATCTAGGCATTAACGGGATTTACTTGACGCCGATTTTCGAAGCCCCTTCCAATCATAAATACGATACATTCGACTATTTTACGATTGACCCGCATTTCGGCGATAAAGAAACATTCCGCAAACTGGTGAAAGAAGCCCACAAGCGCGGGATCCGGATTATGCTCGATGCGGTGTTCAACCATATTGGGAAAAATTCAAAACAGTGGCAGGATGTGCTGAAAAACGGGGAGAAATCGCGCTACAAAGACTGGTTCCATATCCACTCTTTCCCGGTCCGCGAAGGCGAAAACGGGAACATTGACGGGCATGATACGCTCTCATTTGACACGTTTGCTTTTACGACAAGCATGCCGAAGTTGAATACGGCCAATCCCGAAGTCCAACAGCATTTGCTCGATATTGCGACATACTGGATCCGTGAATTTGACATTGACGGCTGGCGCCTTGATGTCGCCAACGAAGTCGACCATGCTTTTTGGAAAAAGTTCCACCAGACCGTTGTAAGCGAGAAACCGGATGTTTTTATTCTCGGCGAAATTTGGCATGATGCATGGCCTTGGCTTTTAGGCGATGAGTTTCATTCGGTCATGAATTATCCATTTACGCAGACGATAATTGAATACTTTGTGGATGAAAAAATTTCCGCTGAAAAACTGATGCACAGCCTCAACCAGCAGTTTATGCATTATATGCAGTCCAACAACGAGGTTTTGTTTAATATGCTTGACAGCCATGACACCCCGCGGATTTTGACAAAGGCAGGCGGCGACAAGCAAAAGGTGAAGCTTGCCCTTGCCTTTACGTTCGCGCATACCGGTTCGCCGTGCATTTATTACGGCACGGAGGTCGGAATAGACGGCGCAGGTGACCCGCTTTGCCGGAAATGCATGGTCTGGGATGAAGACAAGCAGGACCGCGACATGCTCGCATTTATGAAAAAGCTGATCCGCTTCCGGAAAGACCATCAACAAACCTTGACATACGGCGATCTCGTCTGGCTGAAAACCGATAACGAAAAACAAGTGGTCAGCTTCCTGCGCAAAGGGGAAAAATGCACCTTGCTGTTTGCCTTTAACCGGTCGGACCAAGAACAGGCCATCCCGTGGAGCGAGCTGGATGTAAAACCGGACACCGTAAAAGACGCTTGGGAAAACAAACCGGTTTCAAGCAAAACCCTTGTCCTCCCGCCAATGGACTTTGCGATTCTGGAAATCACAAACTGACCCTGACCGTAGCGTTCTTGAAACCCATTCGTCGCTTCCCATTGCGATTTTAAAAATCACAAACTACCCCTCCCCCCTGCCGGATAATTGGCAGGGGGCTTTTCATTTTGTTACCGTTAACAGAAAATTTTACATTGTAACCGTTTTCCACTCTCTTCTATAATAAAGTTGTACCAAAAAAGGGAGGTTCATGAAATGAAAGTATTCAAGAAGCTGTTCGTGCTTACGCTTGTCTTGGGCGTCATCATGGCGCTCGCCGCGTGCGGGGGATCGAAAAAAACAAACAGCGGATCTTCTCAAGACAGCGGTGGCAAAGAGACGCTCACGGTTTCCGTGGAAGAATCTTATGCCGATTATGTCAACAGTATTAAGGGCGATTTTGAAAAGAAAAACAATTGTACTGTAAAAGTGGTCAAAAAGCCGATGTTTGACCAGCTGGAAGCACTGCCTTTGGACGGCCCGGCAGGAAAAGCCCCAGATGTGATGCTCGCTTCTTATGACCGGATCGGCGGACTCGGCCAGCAGGGGCATCTGCTTAAACTGTCCAAAAAAGATGTTAGCGCCTATGATGCAAAAGACCAGCGCCAAGTCATGATCGACAACAAAGTTTACGGCGTCCCGTTCGTCATTGAAACGCTCGTCCTTTATTACAACAAAGATTTGTTGAAAAGCCCGCCAAAAACATTTGCCGATCTTGAAAAATTGGCGAAAGACAGCAAATATAATTTTTCATCCGAATCCGGAAAGAATACAGGATTCCTTGTTAAATGGACGGACTTCTACTATTCTTACGGCTTGCTCGCGGGTGACGGTGGCTATGTGTTCGGCGATAACGGCACAAACACAAAAGATATCGGGTTGAACAATGCCGGTTCCGTAAAAGCCATTACGTACGCCACACACTGGTTTAAAGATATTTGGCCAAAAGGAATGAAAGATACAAAAAGCTCCGGCGACTTTGTAACAGAAGAATTCTCAAAAGGCAAAGCGGCTGCCGTCATTGACGGTCCTTGGTCGGCGGACACCTACGCGAAAGCAAAAGTAAATTACGGCGTAGCCCCGATCCCGACGCTTCCAAACGGCCACAAGTACGAAGCATTCGGCGGCGGAAAAGGATGGGTTGCTTCCAACTATACGAAAGAACCGAAACTTGCGGAAAAATGGATTCAATACGTCACCAACTCCGCAAACAGCTACAAATTCTATGAAAAATACAAAGAAATCCCTGCCAACCCGACTGCGCGCGAAAAAGCGGCTGCGACAAATGATGAACTGACAAAAGCGGTTGTTGAACAGTACAAATCCGACCAGCCGATGCCGAACGTTCCGGAAATGGCAGAAGTCTGGACCGGTATGGAATCGACGATGTTTGACGCAGCGAGCGGCAAGAAAACACCAAAGCAGGCAGCCGATGCAGCGGTGAAGACGATCAAAGACAATATTTCCCAAAAGTATTCCAATAAATAATCCGCTTTATCCATTTCCAGGTGGGGATACGCTCCACCTGGTTTTCAAAATATGGTGCTAGGCCGTTAGCAGGTTGAAAGCCGTGTAAACTTCCAGGTTTGGCGTCCATGTTGCAAAAAGCACCAGTAACATAAGTCAACTGCGCGTATTTTCAAGATTGGCATCCGGACCACAAAAATCTGCTGCCAACAAAAAATGAAATATTTTCAAAAAGGTGTCCCTGCCGCAAAACTGCAGCGCTGTATCACATGGACGTAAGACCAAGTCATCCATTTGCAAAAGGCACAAAGTAGCCATGTTTCGCTCATTTTCTATAGCTGCAGCATGAAAATCTGCCAGCGGGATTTTTTGGAAAGACCAATATAGAAACGAGGTAATCAAAATGGAAACCGAACCGAATAAACTGAAGGATGTCCGAAAAGCCGGCTTCTTCTCCCTGATCCCGGGGCTCGGCCAGTTTTATAACAAGCAGCCTTTTAAAGGCGTCCTTTTTCTGGCTATTTTTATCCTTTTTGCCATCCAAATGATCGTAGCAGGCATCCCGGCAATAAACGATTTTATCACGCTGGGTTCTGTCCCGCGGGTTGACCATTCGCTGTTTCTGATGATCAAGGGTTCCCTGCAAATCATTTTGATCGCAATTTTTCTAGCTTTTTATTTGCTGAATATTTATGATGCCCGGCGTGTTGCCGCCATCTGGAACTTAAAGGGGACAGCCAACACATCCACCAAGGCCATTTTAAAAAACGCATGGGATGCAGGCTTTCCTTATTTGCTGACGATTCCGGCCTATGTGGCCATGACATTCGTCATCATTTTTCCTGTGCTTGTGACGCTGTTCACTGCTTTTACAAACTATGATTTTTATCATATTCCGCCTTTCCGCTTGATTGACTGGGTCGGGATCAAAAATTTCTTAAATATTTTTTCGCTTAGCTCGTATCGGGCCACGTTTACAAGTGTGCTCAGCTGGACAATCATCTGGACATTATGCGCGACCACCGGCCAGATTGTGCTCGGCATTTTAACAGCCTGTGTGGTAAACCAGCCTTTTATCAAAGGGAAAAAGCTGTTTCGGATCATTTTTTTGCTGCCATGGGCGGTGCCGGCCTTTATTACCATTATGAGCTTTTCCAACATTTTCAATGACAGTATCGGTGCCATCAATGCCCAGGTCATTCCGCTGCTCAACCATCTTCTGTTTACCGACATTCCGGCCATCTCGTGGAAAACGGATCCGTTCTGGACAAAAGTGGCCTTGATCATGATCCAGACATGGCTCGGTTTCCCGTATATTTATGTGATGGTCACCGGCGTTCTGCAGTCGATCCCGGGCGATTTATACGAAGCCGCCATCATTGACGGCGCAAATTTCTGGCAAAAGTTCCGCAGGATTACCCTGCCGATGATTTTATTTGCCACCGCGCCTGTTCTGATCACCCAGTACACATTTAATTTTAATAACTTCTCAATTATTTATCTCTTTAATAACGGCGGGCCGGGCAGTGTCGGAGCGGGGGCCGGGTCGAGCGATATTTTAATTTCCTGGATTTATAAACTGACGACCGGGACATCGCCGCAGTACGCGATGGCCGCGGCGATTACCCTTATGATTTCATTTATTGTAATTGCCGTCTCGATGATCGCCTTTAAAAAGACAAACGCTTTCGGCAATGAGGAGATGATGTAGGATGAAGGCGTTAATGAAAAATCAAAAATTTACCCGTTTCTGGAACCGGTTTTTCACCTATGCATTTTTAATCCTATTAAGTGTGATCATTCTGTACCCATTGCTCATTACAGCGTCGTCTGCTTTCCGGGAGTCCAATATCGTTTCCTTCCAGCTGGATTTTCATTCCCACTGGACATTGGACAATTTCCGCCAGCTGTTTACCCAGACGCTGTATCCGGAATGGTATAAAAACACGCTTATCATCGCGGTAGCAACGATGGTTTTACAGGTCGTCATCGTGACGCTTGCCGGCTACACTTACAGCCGCTACCGTTTTAAAGGAAGAAAGTACAGCCTTGTCTTTTTCCTGATCATCCAAATGGTTCCGACAATGGCGGCATTGACCGCATTTTATGTCCTGGCGAATATCCTCAACGCGCTCGATACGTACTGGTTTTTAACCTTGCTTTATGTTGGCGGCGGCATTCCGATGAATACGTGGCTGATGAAAGGTTATTTCGATACGGTGCCACGCGATTTGGACGAATCGGCAAGAATTGACGGGGCCGGCCATTTGCGCGTATTTTGGCAAATTGTGCTGCCGCTTGTTAAACCGATGCTTGCCGTCCAGGCACTCTGGGCATTTATGGGGCCGTTCGGGGATTATTTGCTAGCCAAATTTTTGCTCCGGACACCGGAACATTTAACCGTAGCGGTCGGCCTCCAGCAATTTATTTCCAACCCGACCCAGCAAAAGGTGACGCTCTTTGCTGCCGGAGCCATTTTAGCCGCGTTGCCAATCTGTATTTTGTTTTTCTTCCTACAGAAAAACTTTGTATCCGGGCTGACGTCGGGCGGCACAAAAGGATAAAGTACGTAACGGGATGGACAGCTTTAACAGCTGCCGGCCCGGGCGGAAAAAACTTGTAAAAAAACATAGCATACTTTATTGAAATGTGGGATTGCTTATGGAACAGATTCAAAGATTCCCTGCTGGTTATTTTGCGATGATCGTTTCACCTGTAAAAATTTTCCGGCATCGGGGCGCGCTTGGCGTTTGGAAACTGATTCTCATTTTTCTCTTTTTAAACGCCTGCCTGATTGCCCCGCTTTCACTCTCTTTTGCGCGGGCAGGAAATATCAGCTTAGAGCAAGTGGCGCCGCATTTATACGAAGCAGTGCAAACCGGGTATACCGGGCAGAACGCCGTCCTTTCCTTTCAAAACGGCGTGCTCCAATCCGGCAACGCGTGGACAAAGGAGCACGGAGATACGATTATCTCCTTTGACCCAGGCAAAACCGCTGCCGTTTCAGAAAGCCATTACCATACAAAAGTCACGCATTACAAAAATGCGCTCCTTTTCCGGAAAGACCGGCTCATTCTGGCTGATGAAAACGGCTTTGGCTTTTCCGTCCGCTACCCGGCCGGAAACGAGAAGATCACGATCCAAAACGGCCGTGACCTTGCTTCTTTTGCCGGCGCTCTCTGGTTCCGGCAATATAAAGTCAACCTGATTCCGCTTGTTTCATGCCTGATCGGAATCCTGTTTCTTTTCAGCAATATACTTTTAATGGGGGCAGTGTCCCTGATACTTTGGCTGACACGTTTTTCAAGTTCTTCCGGCATCCGGTCATTGAAACAGGCTGCAACCATTACACTATCTGCAGCAGGAGTTCCGTCCATTATTGCCATGTTGGCAGGCTTTGCCGGCGCAGGTGCTGCAACAATGATGATGATCCAATCACTGGGCATGGTGCTTTTCATTGCGATGATTTTTTTAAAAACAAAATTTCTGGCGGACGACATGTAAATACAAGATGCTGACGAGGAGGATTTCTCATGTATTATAACCGGCTTTTCGATGTAGATGAATGGACTTTAAAAACAACGAAGCTCCACCGTGAACATATTCGGCTTCAGGAAAGCATCACTTCTTTAGGAAACGGCTATATGGGAATGCGCGGGAATTTCGAGGAGTCTTATTCCGGGGACCATCACCAGGGCACGTATATTGCAGGGGTCTGGTACCCGGATAAAACAAGGGTGGGCTGGTGGAAAGTCGGCTATCCCGATTATTTCGGAAAGGTCATTAACGCAGTCAATCTTGTCGGGTTGCGCGTCTGGATTGATCAAGAGGAAATTGACCTGTTTCTGGACCCGCTCGAACAATTTCAACTGGAACTTGATATGAAAAATGCCGTCTTGCGCCATTCCTATCTTGTCGAAAAGTCTGGCAAGAAAGTCAAAATTGAATTTGAACGTTTTTTCAGCATTGTCTATAAAGAAATTGCCGCGATCCGAATCCGTGCCACCAATCTTGGCAATCCGGCCGTCCTCACGTTAAAACCTTTCCTGGACGGCAATGTCAAAAACGAAGACGCCAATTATGATGAAATGTTCTGGACGGAAATCCAGTCTGAAGCAACGGAAGACAAGGCCGCGGTTGTCACGGAAACAATTGAAAACCCGTTCGGTGTTCCCCGTTTTACCGTAGCTGCCGCCATGGGCAATCTGACGGAGGCAACGCTTGCTTCCTGTGAGTCGGATACGCTTTATGCCGGCCACGTATATGAAAAAACGCTCGGCGAAAACGAGTCGCTCCTTCTGGATAAAATCGTTTCTGTCACGACAAGCCGGGACTATGAAAAAGATGCGCTCCTCCCCCGCGCCTACGAATTGCTTGAACAGGCTTTGGAAAACGGGTACGAAAAGCTGTACGAGGAGCACGCAGCAGCCTGGCATAAACGGTGGGAGAAAGCAGACGTCCGCATTTCCGGCGATCCGGAAGCCCAGCAAGGGATCCGCTTTAACCTATTCCAGCTTTTTTCGACCTATTACGGCGATGATCCGCGCTTAAACATCGGCCCGAAAGGTTTCACCGGCGAAAAATACGGCGGCGCGACGTACTGGGATACAGAAGCCTATGCCGTACCCATGTATCTGGCCGTTGCCACGCCGGAAGTCACAAGAAATTTACT
Source organism: Weizmannia sp. FSL K6-3076 (assembly GCF_038007245.1). NCBI lineage: Bacteria > Bacillati > Bacillota > Bacilli > Caryophanales > Bacillaceae > Heyndrickxia > Weizmannia sp. FSL K6-3076. The sequence continues at coordinate 3,282,505 of NZ_JBBOWU010000001.1, forward strand.
GCTCTACCGCTACCATCAGCTTCCAGAAGCGTATGAAAACGCAAAAAAACTCGGGCTGAAAGGCGCTTTATATCCGATGGTCACCTTTACCGGGATCGAATGCCATAACGAATGGGAAATCACATTCGAAGAAATTCACCGGAACGGCGCCATTGCTTATGCCATTTACAATTATGTCAATTACACCGGCGACAAAGACTACATCAGCCAGTACGGGATTGACGTCCTCGTCGGGATCAGCCGCTTTTTCGCCGACCGTGTCCATTTTTCCGAGCGAAAGAAAAAATACATGATCCATGGCGTCACCGGCCCGAACGAGTATGAAAACAACGTCAACAACAACTGGTACACAAACCGGATTGCCGTCTGGACGCTTAAATATACCCTTGCGTCCCTTGATTTTACCGGTGCGGAAAAAGCAGCCGCGCTGAATATTACGGAAGAAGAACGCGCGCATTGGCAGGATATTATCGACCGGATGTATTTTCCGTATGATGAAGAGCTGGGCATTTTTCTACAACAGGACGGCTTCCTGGATAAACCGATCAAACCAGTTAGCTGCCTCCCGAAAGAAGATCTGCCGCTCAATCAGCACTGGTCATGGGACCGGATTCTGCGCTCCTGTTATATTAAGCAGGCTGACGTACTGCAAGGGTTTTATTTCTTCAATGATGCGTTTACAATAGAAGAAAAGCGGCGCCATTTTGAATTTTACGAACCGCTCACCGTCCATGAATCGAGCCTCTCCCCGTGCGTCCATGCGATTCTAGCGGCTGAGCTTCGAAAAGAAGACAAAGCGGTCGAACTGTATAAGCGCACGTCCCGGCTTGATCTTGACAACTATAACCATGATACGGAAGACGGGCTGCACATCACGTCCATGACCGGAAGCTGGCTCTCCATTGTTCACGGGTTTGCCGGCATGCGCACCTTCCATGAAACATTGTCGTTTGCGCCGTTTTTGCCGAAAGACTGGGATGAATACGCATTTAAAATCAATTACCGGCACCGCCTCCTTGAGGTGAAAGTGAACAAAAAAGAAGTCACCATCTCCCTTCTGGAAGGCGAACCGCTTGAATTGAAGTTATATGGGGAATTCATCCATCTAACAAATACGTACACGAAGGAGTATGAGCTGTCATGACAGAATGGTGGAAAAAAGCCGTTGTTTACCAGATTTACCCGCGTAGTTTTTATGATACAAATGGTGACGGAATCGGCGATTTGCGGGGAATTATGGATAAGCTCGACTATTTGAAAACACTCGGGATCGACTGCATCTGGATCAGCCCGGTGTACGACTCGCCGCAGGATGACAATGGCTACGACATCCGTGACTACCGCAAGATCGACAAGATGTTCGGGGCAAATGAAGATATGGACCGCCTGCTTTACGAAGCCCATGCACGCGGGATTAAAATCGTGATGGATCTTGTCGTGAACCATACCTCCGATGAACATGCCTGGTTTGTCGAAAGCCGGAAATCGAAGGATAATCCGTACCGCGACTTTTATTTTTGGAAAGATCCGAAACCGGACGGCACCCCTCCGAACAACTGGGGTTCGATGTTTTCCGGTTCCGCCTGGGAGTACGACGAAACAACCGGGCAATACTATTTGCACTATTTTTCAAAGAAACAGCCCGACTTAAACTGGGAAAACGAAAAAGTGCGGAAAGAGATTTACGATATGATGAAGTTCTGGATGGATAAAGGGGTGGACGGCTGGCGCATGGATGTGATCGGCTCGATTTCCAAGTTCCTTGATTTTCCTGATTATGAACTTCCGGAAGGGCAAAAATACGGCATTGGCAAGTATCATGCAAACGGGCCGCGCCTCCATGCGTTCATCCAGGAAATGAACCGCGAAGTGCTGTCGAAATACGACTGCATGACTGTCGGGGAAGCCATTGGATCCGATGTTGAAATCGCCAAGAAATATACGGGACCGGACCGCCATGAACTCAATATGATTTTTAACTTTGAACATATGGATGTCGATACGAAACCAGGCAGCCCTGCCGGCAAATGGGCTTTGAAGCCTTTTGACCTCATTGAATTGAAACAAATCCTTTCCCGCTGGCAATATGCGCTCGCGGATACCGGCTGGAATGCGCTCTATTTTGAAAACCATGACCAGGCGAGGGTTGTATCGCGCTGGGGCAATGATACAACGTTCCGGGCGGAATGTGCAAAAGCGTTTGCCACCATTTTGCACGGGCTGAAAGGGACCCCTTTTATTTACCAAGGGGAAGAAATCGGGATGGTGAATGCCGCGCTCGAACTCGAAGAATATGATGATATTGAAATCCGGAATGCTTATCAAGAGCTCGTGCTTGAAAATCAAATCATGACGAAGGATGAATTTTTAACAGCTGTCCGAAAAAAAGGACGTGACAATGCACGGACGCCGATGCAGTGGGACAGTGGTCCGAATGCCGGATTTACAACCGGAAAACCGTGGCTTAAAGTGAACGCCCGCTATCCGGAGATCAACGTAGCAAAAGCGCTTCAAGATTCGAATTCGATTTTTTATTACTATCAATCTCTGATCAAGCTGCGGCATACATATGATGTGTTTACAAACGGCCGGTATGAGCTGCTGATGCCGGACCATCCGCATTTGTACGTATACACGAGGGAGAATGAATCGGAAAAGCTGCTCGTTGCCGCCAACTTAAGCGAAAACACGGTAAGCTTTGATCAACCGGATGGCAACTGGAAACTGCTGCTTGGAAACTATGAAGATACGCGCTCCAGCACGCTGTTCCGCCCGTATGAAGCAGGAATTTATTATCTGGAAAAATAGATTTTTGTGCTATGTTCACCCGATTGCCTTTGGATGCAAAGAGCGTGTTTGTACGGCGGTTGCTCCGCCATACGCCTCCGCTTTGCCCGGTTGCTTTTTTATGCAAAGAGCCCTCTATCCTGCGTATGAGGGGCTCTTTGCTGTTTCTTTGGTTTGGTAGATTTTTGGCTGAAAGTCTAGGCACGTTTCTTTCGCAGGAGATATGGCTGGAATTTGTCCCGCTTCTTATCGCAGACGCCTCCCTACGATCACTTTTGAACGAAATTCTGACCGCTTTCTTAACGTAGATGCGGCCTATGTGAAGAAAGGCCGGCTTTTTCCCCCGCTTGCTTCACTTAGAGGTAGTCTATGTGAAGGAAGAGATCCTTTTTGGCTCGGTTTCTTAATGTGGACGCGCTCTATGTTAAGAAACAAGCTCATTTTCCTCCGCTTCCTTAACGTAGACGCGCTCTATGTTAAGGAAGCACCTCATTTTCCCTCGCTTCCTTAACGTAGACGAGTCAAGTCCAGGTTATTGTGTAAATTTATGGGCAAATGTTTTCAACCACCCCTTCATTTTTTCGGCTTAACTTCCATGGATTTTTTTCTTCATCTCCGGGAAGGGATGTCAAATGCCTTTCAATTTGACATCCCTTCCCGGAGATGAAATCATCCATGATGGAAGTTAAGCTGAAAATGCTGCTAACTATTCTTTCCCATAAGTGACTTCCTCTTCGAGTATTCTGTATCTTGATACTGCATTAAAACGGCACCAACCAAACGAAAAGCAGATTGGGTATTAGGAAAAATGCGAATGACCCTTTCCCTTCTACGAACCTCTTGGTTAAGCCGCTCGAGGGAATTAGTACTCCGTATGTGCATACGGATATTCTCAGGAAAGTTCATGTATTGGATAGTATCTTCAAAACCTTCATCTAAAATGGCCAGGGCTTTTTCAAATCTTGCTTCTGTACCAAATTTGTTTATTAATTCATCTTTAAACTTGCGTATGTCCTCAATCGTAACGGCCTCAAACACGCGCTTAATCATCACCCGGATTTCTGCAGTATCTTTTTTGGGCAGTTTTTCAATGATATTGCGTTTAAAATGAACATTGCACCTTTGCCAAGCAGTGCCAATGAATTCCCGTTGTATTGCTTTCTGAAGGCCCATGTGAGCATCGGAAATAACGAGTTTTGGTGATTGGAGTCCACGTGATTTAAGTTGTTTAAAAAATGAACTCCAACTCTCCAAACTTTCTGCATGGTCAACGCTTAAACCCAGTATTTCACGTGTATTCTTCTCTGTAATGGCAGTCGCAATATAAACAGCCTTTGATATGACCTTATGGTGCTCCCGTACTTTTATATACATGGCGTCCACAAACACATAAGGGTAGTAGGTTGTATTCAACGGTCTCTCGGCCCAAGCATTCACAATGGGATCCAGTTTTTGCGTAAGGGAAGAGACAAACGACTTGGATACATTCTTACCGCAAAGCTGTTCTACGACATTTGTGACCTTACGGGTAGAGACGCCATTGATGACCATCTCCAACATTGAAAGGACGAAAGCTTGGTCACATCTGGCATACTTTTCAAATAAGGTAGTTGAGAATTCGCCATTACGTGTCCGGGGAACTTTTAATGTAACATTGCCGATGCTCATCAACAGCTCGCGTTCATAGTAACCGTTCCGGTAATCCCGGCGTTCAACAGCGCGTTCATAAGGGCTCGTTTTTAAATAGTCATCCCTTTCCTTTTCCATAAACTCGTTTAACACGAGGACAACCGCTGATTTAATTACCGCGTCAAGATCGGAAGTCATGATGGCTTCTTTTAAAACATCCAAATTTAGGTTAAACTGTAAGTGAGTCATTTTATCTCCTCTTTTCATTGTTTATCGTCGTTGAAAACAGTGTTGCCAAGAGTTGATAAAATGACTCCTTCTTTTTACACAATTATACGGACTTAATCCGTAGACACGCTCTATGTTAAGGAAGCACCTCATTTTCCCTCGCTTCCTTAACGTAGACGCGCTCTATGTTAAGAAACTATCTCATTTTCCTCCGCTTCCTTAACGTAGACACGCTCTATGTTAAGAAACTATCTCATTTTCCCTCGCTTCCTTAACGTAGACGCGCTCTATGTTAAGAAACAAGCCCATTTTCCTCCGCTTCCTTAACGTAGACGGGCTCTAAGTTAAGAAACAAGCCCATTTTCCTCCGCTTCCTTAACGTAGACGCGCTCTATGTGAAGGAAGCACCTCATTTTCCCTCGCTTCCTTAACGTAGACGTGCTCCATGTTAAGAAACTATCTCATTTTCCCTCGCTTCCTTAACGTAGACGCGCTCTATGTTAAGAAACAAGCTCATTTTCCTCCGCTTCCTTAACGTAGACACCTCTATGTTAAGAAAGCATCTCATTTTCTCTCGTTTCCTTAACATGGACTCGTTCTATGTTAAGGAACAAGCTCATTTTCCCCAGCTTCCTTCACATAGACACACTCTATAGCCAAGTTCCCGACCGCTTCCCTTACATTGAACCCGTCCAGTCTCCATTCCACATGACAAAGCTTGCCGGAAAATATCCTTTGCCAAAAATGAAAGACAGCCGCCGGAAAAAACTGGCAGCTGTCTTTCACGTATCATCTATTTAGGAAACCGTAATGGCCTTGACCACTTCTTCCAGCTGCATGCCTCTTGAGGCTTTGACCAAAACCAAATCGCCGGCTCCGATTTTTCCTTTCAACATATCGATCAGCCTCTTCTTGTCCTCAAACGCAAACACACGGTTGTCCGGAAAATCGCAAGCATCCGCAATCAAACGGCCCAACTTGCCATATGTAAAAACAAAATCAATTTTTTCGGGATTCAAGTCGCAGCCAACCTCCCTGTGAAACGCCGCTTCCTTTTCGCCCAGTTCAAGCATATCCCCGAGCACGAGGATTTTCCGGCCCGTTCCTTCAAACTGCTCCACAAGCCGGATGGCCGCACGCATCGACGTCGGGCTTGCATTATATGCATCGTTGATAATTTTTGAACCGTTGATGCCGTCCGCCATTTCCATCCGCATTTCGCTCAGCCTCGTTTTCCCAAGCCCTGCGCGGATTTCCTCAAATGGCATGCCAAACTCGCGGCCGGCAAGAATGGCGGCAAGCGAATTGATGACATTGTATTCACCAAGGACCGGCAGATAAAAATCGATATCTTCCGATGCATTTGTCCGGAACGCGCTGCCGCTTGTCTCTTGTTTCCATTCCACCGGATAAAGATCATTTCCGTGCCCTTTGCCAAACGTCTTTGTTCGGATGCCGGTAATGTTTGGCACCCGTTCCTGCAAAAGCGGTTCATCCCCCATATAGATCAGCAGCCCGTTTTCCGGAAGGCCTTCTGTAATTTCGAGTTTTGCATCGGCAATCGCTTCACGGGAACCGAGATTTTGAATATGCGCCTCACCGATATTTGTAATAATGGCCACATCCGGGCGGGCAATCGATGTGAGGAAAGAAATTTCCCCTTTTGCACTCATGCCCATTTCCACTACGGCGATTTCCGTGTCTTCATCAAGGGACAAAAGCGTTAACGGAACGCCCTGGTGGTTGTTAAAATTGCCTTCCGTTTTTTGCACTTTAAATTTTTCGGAAAGGACGGAGGCGACCATATCTTTTGTTGTCGTTTTGCCGTTGCTGCCGGTAATGCCGACAACTTTTGCCCGCAAGGCGTTCCGGTAGCTTTTTGACAGTTCTTGCAAGCTCTTCTCTGTGTCTTCCACGATAAGAAGCGGCACGTTCGCCGGCGGGTTTGGCACATCTTTTTGCCAGAGGGATGCAGCTGCGCCTCTGCGGAACGCGTCTTCCACATATTGATGGCCGTCCGCATGTCTGCCAGTAAGCGGCACATACAGATTCCCTTTTTCGATTTTGCGCGAATCAATGCATACGCCATGTACAAGCGTTTCGTTGTGCTGCAGTTGTTCCCCGTTTTCCACATGGATCATTCCGGTCATTTCCCGGATCGTCCGTCTGATCATTTTCGCTCTTTTCCTCCTTGAAAACAGAACGGGAACCATTCAGAATGGTTCCAAACTGAGATTCGGAAAGCTATTTCGTCCGAGTAAAATTCAGAACAGAAACCATTAATAATGGTTCCAAACCCCGTTACAAAGTATATTTAATCCGCTGTTTTTCCGCATGTCGCTCCAGGGCAAGTTCAATCAGCTTTTCGATCAGCTGCGGGTAATCCAGCCCTGCCTCTTTCCACAGAAGCGGAAACATGCTGAACGGTGTAAATCCGGGCATCGTATTGATTTCATTGATGATCACCCGTTCGTCTTCTGTCACAAAAAAGTCAGCACGCACCAGCCCCGAGCAGTCGAGTGCTTTAAATGCTGTAATCGCAGCTTCGGTACATTTTTTATACACTTTTTCGGGAATATCGGCCGGAATGATTAACGCCGTTTCCCCGTCTTCGTATTTCGCTTTATAATCGTAAAAATCTTTTTTCGCGACAATTTCGCCGGCAACGGAACATTGCGGATCGTCATTCCCAATCACGCCAAGTTCAATTTCCCTGGCCGTGACGCCTTCTTCGACAATGATTTTCCGGTCGTACTGAAAGGCTTCCTTAAATGCTGCTTCCAACTCCGTGCGGTTTTTACACTTACTGATCCCGACGCTTGAACCGAGATTCGCCGGTTTGACGAAACAAGGGTAGCCGGTCTTTTCTTCCACTTGTTGAAAACAGGTTTCGGGCGCATTTTCCCATTCACTCCGGATAAAAGAAACATATTTCACTTGGTCGAGCCCGGCTTGTGCAAACAGGTTTTTCATAATTACTTTATCCATTCCGGCTGAAGAGGCAAGCACGCCGTTTCCGACATACGGCAGGTTTAACAGTTCAAGCATGCCCTGTACGGTGCCGTCTTCCCCGTTTGGCCCGTGCAGCAGCGGAAAAATGACGTCATAGCCGCCTTTTTCACCCGATACAGTGGTTGACAGCGCATTGGGGGCCATTTTCTTTCCGTCACGGAACTCAAGCTGTTTCACGGTTTCAACAGGTCCGGTTAAAAGCGGCCCTTTTATCCAGTCCCCTTCCGTTGTAATGAAGATGGGGTAAATATCGTATTTTTCGTGATCCAAGGCCTGTATTACAGCTTTGGCGGTTTGCAGGGATACTTCGTGTTCAGCGGATTTCCCGCCGTAAAGCAAACAGATTTTCTTTTTCATTGTCATCCTCCATCATACGAACAGGATATTCCTATTTTAACATTTTACACACCCGGTGTGCGCCAAATTTGCCATTTTGATTTGTTCAGTTTCTTCCCTATTGTATGGCAAAACGGGCATTTGTGTAACACGATTTGTTCAGGATTTTTTTAACAGGGGGCTGTTTCCCGTTGCGCTTTGCGACTTGAAAGATGGTGCCCGTTAAAAAACGCCGTCGTCTGCAGCCCTAAAGATGGTTTTACTAAAAAGGTTTTCCGCCGCTATCCATTTTAAAAATAAAACAGGACCCGATACCATTGAAATGCGGGGGATCGGCCCTGACGTTGAAGAGGATTTTGCATCATGAAAAGCGGGGTGGCTTCCTTCCCCGCTTTTCTATCGTAAAACGCGCCAGCTACTTTTCACTGCAGCATGGACGTCTAATGAATTAAAATTTTCCATTCCTGCATCCTGCGGTCATAGACCATTTTTCCATCGATTGGCGTGCCGGAGATGGCGGCATATTCTTCGTGCATTTCATCCATATCATGAAAATCGCCGATCGTCCAAAACGGGATTTCAATTTGCACCCGGGTCTGCACGGCATATTCCATCGAAATAACCATCCCTTCCTTCATCTTCTCCGAAAGCGGCAACAGCACCTCCACCGGGATAGCGGGCAATGCTTTCCGCTTTTTCCGCCCGAACAGAAACGGTTTCTCTCCTTTGATCCTGTTGATCCGCTCGGCAACCACATAGCCAAGCATCGCATAAAAATCACGGAAAGAACGGAAATAAATTTTGCTGTAGTAGCCGTCATCCTGCGATAAATAGACGAAATGGTTATTTAATTTCCGGTAAAAAGGCATCCGCAAATGATGTTTCATATGGCTCAGATACAGCAGTTCCGCAATTTCATACCCCTCCAGCAGATCGAGCCCTTCCTCATCCTCAAAATCCACCCAGCAAAAATCCCCGTAGCTGTAAATGTCTTCTTCTAGCAGGCGCCCGATCGTTTCCTCATCCGCATATTCAAACAGCGTATGTAAATTTACAGTGCCTGCCTCAAATTGATGACGGAGAAGAAGGAGATTCGTCAAATTGGGAAAAGCATGGTAAAATTCATAAAAACAGATGCCGTGCAATAAAACATAGTGATTCACTTCATTCGCGTGAACATATATGAGCTCCCTGTTGCCACCATGGTTTTTCAAACGATTACCCCCGATTGTGCAGAACATGTTATGGACTAAAACCTGCCAGTTCTCATAATTTTATTTTAACAAATTTGGCAAAAAAATTGGATTTTTATTTCATTCCTATCTGAAAATCGTGCATCCTTTATCCTCACTGATGATTATAATGTATTTCCACTAAATGCAAAACCATATACCCCCTAAACCAGTATGATCATTTTTACCGGGAGAAGATGCGCCTTGTGCTTGCAGTTCTGATTGAAATGATTCAAAATATGGATAGGAATATACAGAAAACGACGAATTACTTTCTTGTTCCCGGGCAAGCCCCGTTTTTTCTCCTGTTTTTCGGGAACAGTATACAGGAAGAGTCTCTTAAGGAGGTGCATGTCTTGCCGAATCAGGGGCCATGTAAAACGATTCGTTTTTGCATCTCTTGGCAGGACAAACCATGCTGACGATCAAATTGCTTATTATTGTCTTATTAATCGGGGCCAATGCGTTTTTTGTCGCCTCGGAATTTTCTCTCGTAAGGGTGCGAACATCGAGAATTGACCAGCTCATTGCGGAAGGCAACAAAAAAGCCGCTTCCGCCAAAAAAGTAATCTCCAGCCTGGACAGCTATCTGTCGACAACACAGCTGGGCATCACCGTGATTTCTCTTGTTCTTGGGTGGCTGGGCGAGCCGACATTAAGGGTGATTTTTAATCCGCTTTTAATCAAACTCCATGTTCCCGGTACACTCATCCACGTGGTGACCTTTATTCTTTCTTTTCTCATCATCACCTTTTTCAGCGTCGTGGTTGGGGAGCTTGCACCGAAAAATATTGCTATCCAGACAGCAGAAAATATTGTGCTGCTCGTCGCCAAACCGCTGATTTTCATCAACAAAATCATGTATCCCTTTACGTGGACGCTGAACAAGTCTTCGCGGCTTGTGACAAAAGCGCTCGGTTACGACATGCAATCGGACAATGAAATCACCCATTCGGAGGAAGAACTGCGGATTATCCTGTCGGAAAGCTTAAAAAGCGGTGAAATTAACCAGTCCGAATATAAATATGTCAACAATATATTTGAATTCGATAACCGGATCGCAAAAGAAATTATGGTTCCCCGCACAGAAGTAGTCACGGTCGACAAGAGTGACCGGATTGCCGATCTCATCCGGCTGGCACAATCTGAAAAATATACACGCTACCCGGTTACAGACGGGGACAAGGACAATGTCATCGGCGTGCTCAACATGAAAGAAGTGCTGACGGATTGTGTTTCAAACCCGGATCTCAGGGATGATGCGACGATTGAACCGTATATTAATCCGATTATCCATGTCATTGAAACGGTACCGATTCAGGGTGTTCTTGCTCGCATGCAAAAGGACAACACCCATATGGCCGTTTTACTGGATGAATATGGCGGGACTGCCGGCATTATTACAGTCGAGGACATTTTAGAGGAAATCGTTGGTGAAATCCGGGACGAGTTTGATACGGATGAAATCCCGCTTATCCAAAAGATCGGGGATGCGCATTATATTTTGGACGCCAAAGTGCTGATTGAAGATGTAAATGACCTCCTTGCGATCGAAATTCCCGATGATGATGTGGATACGATCGGCGGATGGCTGTTGACACAGAAATACGATTTAAAAAAGGGCGATTCCGTGCCGTTCCAATCGTATGACTTTAAAGTAAAAGATATGGAAGGTTCGCACGTCCTGTATGTGGAAGTATCAAAAAAACAGGAAGCAGCTTCCTCCTAACGGGGGCTGCGCAACCTGGTTTTTCCTGCTTTTGAATAAATTGAATTTTCCTAATTACATTTTATTTCTAACCGATACGTTTGACTGTATGGTATTTATGTTTTATAATAGTCGTAATATAAGTGTGCTTTTTCAGAGATTGGGGTGATTCCAATGGGGCTTTGTACCGCATCGGGGAATTAGCATCCATTGCCAATGTTTCAAAACGGACCATTGATTACTACACCCGGCTCGGGCTGTTAAAACCACAACGTACCGGTGCAAATTACCGGATTTATGACGAAAACGCCGTAAACGAACTGCAGTTTATAGAAGAATGCAAAAAAATGCATCTTCCGCTGAAGGCGATCCGGGCCAAACTGGAATGCAGAAGGAACGGCATATTGAATGCACATGCCTTAATCCAGCAATTGAACCTCTTCTCCGAACAGCTAAAACAGCTCAATACGGAACTGAAGGATATAACACCGAATCTGGAAAAACTGCCGGAAGCGCAAAAAGAAACATTGCGCAATCAATTATCGGGAGACAGCCTGGCACTCGTCCAGTCCCTTTCCTCCATTTTAAACAGGGAAGTGGTTTGGCACTAAAATCGGGAATAGAATCATTCAATTTTGTAAAAATACAGGAGGTGACTCCTGCCCCGTCTCTATTCGGAGCAGGGAAACTTATTTGGACATATTTAAATTGGTGCTGATTTTTATATTAATCGCACTTTCCGCTTTTTTTGTAGCTTCAGAGTTTGCAATCGTAAAGATTAGAAGTTCCCGGATTGACCAACTCATCGAAGAAGGAAACAAAAAAGCGATTTCGGTAAAAAACATCATCACAAATCTTGATGAGTATTTATCGACCTGCCAATTGGGCATCACCATCATTTCGCTTCTGATCGGATGGATCGGAGAAGAAACCGTATCGCATCTTCTCGCCCCCGTGTTCGGGCTGTTGCATCTTCCGGAGTCTTTTGGCGCCGTTTTCTCCGTCATCCTTGCCTTTGCTGTCATTACCTTTGTGCATGTTGTGGCAGGAGAACTTGCACCAAAAACAGTTGCGATTCAAAAAGCGGAAACCATTACGTTTCTTGCAGCAAAGCCGTTAATTTTGTTCCACAGGCTGATGTACCCGTTTATTTGGCTATTGAACAGTTCTGCCGGCCTGATTACAAAAATGGTTGGGATGGAATCCGCATCCCGGCATGACGTCGCCCATACGGAAGAGGAATTGCGGTTTATCCTGTCTGAAAGCTATAAAAATGGTGAAATCAATCAATCAGAGTTTAAATATGTAAATAAAATTTTTGAGTTTGATAACCGGATTGCGAAAGAAATTATGGTGCCAAGAACCGAGATTGTCTCCCTTTCCAAAGGTGATTCCCTCCGGACGTTCATGGACCTCGTGCAGGAAGAACGGTTTACCCGCTACCCTGTCATTGACGGAGATAAGGACCATATTATCGGGATCATCAATTTAAAGGAAGTCTTAACCGATGTACTGAAAAAACAGGCTCCCCCTTCGTCACTGGAAGCGTATGTCCGGCCGATTATCCGCGTGATCGACACGATTCCGATTAATGAGCTGCTCGTCATGATGCAAAAAGAGCGCATTCACATGGCCGTCTTGCTTGATGAATACGGCGGCACGAGCGGCATTGTGACGGTCGAGGATATTTTGGAGGAAATCGTCGGTGAAATCCGTGACGAATTTGACATGGATGAGGTGCCGCTGATCCGGAAAGTCAAGGACGGTCACTTTATTATCGACTCGAAAGTACTGATCAGTGAAGTGAATGACCTGCTCGGCACACAAATTTCCGATGAAGACATTGATACCCTCGGCGGCTGGATTTTAACCAAAAAGATCGAGGCGAAGCAGGGCGACACGGTTGAATTCGGGGATTACACCTTTACGATCAGTGAAATGGAAGATATGCATATCCGCTATATCGAGGTGAAAAAGAAAGCGGCACGGCCGGCGGTTCAAACTGCAAAACAGGAACCCGTGTCCATGCTTCAAAATGAATCCGGACATCCTGAAATGTTAAAAGCTTTTGAGTAATGGAAGGCAGCAAAAACCTGCCTCGGTGCAAGCCAAAACCAAAAAAACGCGGACGATCGCTTGGTCGCCCGCGTTTTTCCGCTCCGCAAAACAGGAATTAATGTTTTTTGTAAACCGGTTGCAACTTTCTCCCTTCCAGCACTTCGAACAATTCCAGCCGGGATTTCGTAAAAGAGGTTTTAATTCCCATTTCCGAAAAGGCCGATATCATCTTTATTAAATGATCATGGTTTTTTTTCATACGACCACCTCATCTATCATGGATTTCCGTACTGTTTCCTTATCTGTATATGTATTCCCATCTATATAGGATTTTACACGGCATTTCTTAAAGTTTTATGAAAATTTTCTTGTCTTACTCTTAATATAGCAAAAAAATTAAAAAAATATAAGGGTTTTCATCAAAATTGTTTGATTTCCTTTCATAAGTCTGCGAGAAGAACAAATAGACCGGTTGCAGCTGTCTCCTTGTATGTGTAAAATTTTACTCGACGGGGCAGATGAGTGAAAAAAAATGGGAAGACGCTCTATCATCTAATTGTACACTTCAAGATGAACATCTAGAGAGAGGTCTTCCCATGGATATTATATCAATAATTGCTGGATTATTAAAGGATACAAAGAGTCTTATCGAATTTGAAGAACAGCTTAAACTTCTGATGCAGAAGGCTTTTACACAATGGGTTGGGGAAATATTTGAAGAGTTAGATAAAACAATTAAACAGGAGAAGTTAGAGGAGGGCTGGGTGTACTGCCGGAGTGATAACAGAAACATTCAGTTTCTATTTGGAAGTGTGACCTTTAAACGCTCATTAATGCATGACAAGAGAGGAAATTCCCATTATCCTCTGGATGAATGGTTAGGGCTGGTACCACACCAACGATACAGCCCGTTAGTGGAATTAAAGGTGGCAGAGTTGGCAAGTGAGAACACCTATCGGGAAGTAGCTGATATTTTAAAAGAGTGGACAGCAGTGAGTCTTAGTCACACAACTGTAGGGAACATGGTAAAACACGTAGGGAAAACTCAGGCGGAAGCCGATAAGGCACTTGTAGAAGAGCTAGAAACAGCTGTTTCCCTGCCTGAGGGGAAGAAGGTAGACTACCTGTTTTCCGAAGCAGATGGCGTATTCATCCGGGGACTGGAAAAGAAACAGGGTATGGAAGTCCGCCATGCCATTCTCTATGAAGGTTGGGAAACCAATGGTAAAAGGGTCTCCCTGCGTCAGCCCACAGTCATCATGACAACGGAAGCCATCCAGACATTTTGGGATGAAGTCCAAGCCACAGCTGCCAACACCTACTCCCTCGAAAAAACGCATGTCATTACAAACAGTGATGGAGGTGCGGGATACACAGCTGAACGGTTTCAAACAGCATTCTCACAGTCGGAATTTCCGGTGCTCAACCAGCTGGATACCTACCACGTTGCACAAGCCATCATAAGGACATTTGGGGGCGGAAAGAGCGAGATCAAGGAGCAAATTAGAAAAGCGATTAGAACGCATGACCTGGACCAATTCACGTTATATTTGGATACGCACGAAAGCACCTTGACGGATAAAAAGGCCCTCAAGAAAATCAAGGAATTCCGTTCGTATATCTTGAAAAACTGGGACCGCATTTTTGACTGGAGAGACAGGGTGAAAAACGTGCCGGAAGGTGCGAGAGGCCTAGGAGCGATGGAATCGAATCAAAGGCATATCTCCTTCAGGATGAAAAAAAGGGGCATGCATTGGAGTGAACTTGGCGCAGAAGCCATGGTGAAAATCAAACAAGGCATACTCAATGGGACATTGAGAGAAGCCTATCTGAAACACCGTTCAAGAAGCGAGAGAAAGCAACGGAACTTGAAACAATCCATCAGGATGTCTCAACTACTCAAGCAGCCTGTACGCCCGTCAGTGGGCGTAAAGCACGGATCAGTTGCCCTGCATTCAAGCAGTTCATCGGCAATGGGACATTTAAGCAAAATATTAGAGCTTTCGTTTTAAGCCTGGCTCAGTGGGGACTGATCGTTGAGGCGCGCGAAATTTACGAGACTCCTGCGGGAAAAGCGAGCCAGGAGAGACCCCGCAGCGAGGTACGAGCGAGGAGGCTCGCCGGCCGCCCGCGGAAAGCGAGTGAATTTCGCGCGCCTCAACATCCCCGTTATCCATCTTTATACGGAAATATTACATCTTTTCCGAAAATTACACCGAGCAAGTAAAGCACGGTAGCCGAAAGTGTACAAAAAGAGTGTCTAGGAATACCCGATATTTAAACCTTGTCGAGAAAAACTTGACACATACTGTCTCCTTTCCGCACTGGACATCAACAGAAATGTGTATTATGCTAAATAGTTGAATTATCACTTGCCACAAACCGAAGCAGCCTGTCTGCTTTTCGTTTTACATATTTTTCCAAGGAAGTGTGTCGCCCTATGGCCGCCTTACTGAACGATTATGCCACAAAACTTCAGAACCGGTTGCAGCCGGAGCGCGAATCCCACCAGAAACTGGTGCAAAAAGGGCTGCTGTTGTACCGCCAGCATCTCGTCCATGCCAAACGGGTTTCGGGGCGGTTTTTGCGCGGGAAAGTCCAGGATGTGACACCGGTGGATTGCGAGCTGGACCTGCTTGACCCGTTGAATTTTGACTGTGCCTGCCCCCATGACGGTTTTTGCCGCCACCTGATGGCTTTGTTTTTCTCTGCCTACAGTGAAGCAAACAGTGTATTCGACTGGGTCCGCGAGTGGAAGCGCCGCAGTACGGACGGGGACATCCTGCAATCCGTGAAGCGGGCAAGCGATTTGCTGGAGAAAAAAAAGCCGGAAACAACCGGGCAAACCATCAGCATGTGGCTGGATGATTTCCATACCGCGTTTGAAGAGATCAATGTGAAGGATGAATTTCTTCTCGATCTCTCGGCAAGGGAAGTTTACCGCCGGCTCACCCTTTTTTTGCCGGTCGAACGGGAATGGGAACCGCTTTACAGACTGGCCGCTGCCTATGAATTGTTTAAATACCTTCACACGGTTTGTTTGAAAAATGGCTTTTTTTCGTCCGCGGCTCTCATGCAGTTTTTGGCCGGCGAAGCGGAAGAGGCGGCAAACCGGCTGTCGTCCGCAGCGCTCCCGTTTGCTTTTGATCCGTTTATTGCTTATTTTCGCGAGAACACCCGCGAGCTGGCGGACAGTGCATCCATCTATGAACTGGAAACCGTTGATTTTTACCGGATGCTCTGGTCGCGCCTGCTCAAGAAAGAAAATTGGCGGAAAGAGGAAGAGGCGCGTTTAAGAAAGGAAATTTTAAACAGCATTGACGCCGGTGAAAACCTCTCCACTCTGAAGGTGCTCTGCTTTATACATCTCGCCTTTTTGCTCGGGAATGACGACACCGCGCTGTTTTTTCTCGGGCAGCTGGCTGCAAGCGGCGCCCATACAGCCGTATATATGCCGTACTGGTTTTTGGAACTGAAAGCAGATGAGAGGCTGTCCCGCTATATTTCCGCCGCCGTGCCGATGATCCCGCGCCTTTTGGAAACATGCGGGGATGACTATGACAAGGCTGCCTATATGCGAATGTTTTTCCGCTCCATCAATGAACAGGCGCTCTCCGCCCAGCAGCTGAAATTACTGGAAAAACTGTACCGCGCCTTTTTGCCTGTCAGCGCCCCGAAATACGGGGATATTTTATTTTTATCCGCAAGATACAGGGAGTGGGCGGAACTCCAGACACTGATCGGCAATACACCCGAGGATATGGCAAAAGAAAAACTCGAACGGGTTGCAAAGCAAGCACCTGAAGTCCTCCTCCCTCTTTACCACCGGGCGGTCGGCATCTGTATCGGGGAAAAAAACCGGAAGTCCTATCAAAAAGCCGTCCGCTATTTGAAAAAATTAAAAGCCATTTACCGGAAACGCCATGAAGAGGAAAGGTGGTACGCATTCTTTGACGAAATCAAGGAACGGACAAAACGGATGCGCGCTTTTCAGGAAGAATGCAGGAGGGGAAATTTGACCGATGCAGATGGAATATGATGTAAAAATCAATATACAACCGGATCCGGGCGGGCGTTATTTCTTATATGCCGAAGACCGGGCCGGAAACGAAGCCGATCCTTCCTACTGGGCGCCGTCTTTGTTGATGTGGCATGAAGAAAGTTTTTATGGCGCCTTCATACCGTACACGCGTTTCGGAAACCGCAGCGGGATTTTGGCCGACAGCTTTACGCTTTTGTCCCTGCTCGGAAAAGAAGGTTTCAGTTCGATGTTGCGATGGGATTGGGATGAACGCGGGCAAATTTATCTTGCTGTGGCTCCCGTGCTGCTTGATGCCGTTTTAAGCGGCGGCTGGCTTGCGACAGCGGCTGCACTTCCGGAAGAAGAAGCATGGGCGATAGAGCTGCCTGATACCGTCATCCACGAGTTCAACCCGTCATTTTGGGACCGGGAGCTGGATGAAAAACCTTTGTCGCGCGTGCTCTCCGAATGGTACGGAGAAGCGGCCCGTTCTTTTATCGCCAGCCGGCCGCAATTGAAGCGGCAATTCATGGAGCTGAAAAAATCAGGCTTTACAAACCAGGAACTCACCTCCTATTTTGACAAGCGACGCTTTCAACTATGGGCGGGCGAAGCGTCCCTCCCCTTTACAATTGGGATCCGCCTTTTTGAACCTGACACGGATGGGGGGTACTGGAAGCTTGAGACCGTGTTGCGCGACCGTGATAAACCGGAACGGCTGCTCGTCTACCCTCGGCAAAAGCTGTATAAAAAATGGCAGCCATTTGAAGAAGAGATCCGGCTCGAACAGGCAAGATGGGGAAAATTGTTCCCTTGGCTTCATGATGAAAACGGGCAGCTGCGCAATGAACTCGAAGAAAACCAAGCATGGGCATTCTTCGTTCACGCCAGCGAAAAGCTTCTCCCGCTCGGTGTCGAAATTATGCTGCCGTCCTGGTGGTCATCCGTTAAAAACGCCAATATGCGGCTGAAAGCTAAACTGAAAAAAAACACAAGCTACCGGTCTTTTTTTAATCTTAATACGGTGCTCGAATTTGACTGGCGGATTTCCTTAAATGGGGCAGAAATGAGCGAAGAAGCGTTCCAAAATCTGATCAACAAGGGGCGCCGCTTTGTGAAAGCGGGAGACGAGTGGATCACACTTGATCCGAAGATGATTCGATCGCTGCAGGCGCTTATGGAAAAAGCCAAAAAAGAGGGGCTCCATCTTCAGGATCTGCTCGCACAAACTTCCGAATCCGAAGAGGAAACGGATGAAGAAGAAACAGAGGATGTGCAGGCGCTCGCCCGGATTCAAATTGAACTGAACCAGTCATTAAAAAAGTTTATCCGAAAGCTTTCCAATCTGACCGAAATGCCATCCGTCCCGATCCCGCCCGGATTTCAGGGCGATTTGCGGCCGTACCAGCAGCTCGGCTTAAACTGGCTTGCCTTTTTGCGTGATTGCGGGTTTGGCGCCGTACTGGCAGACGATATGGGGCTTGGGAAAACCGTGCAGCTGATCGCTTACCTTCTCCATGTGAAATATACGAAACAGCCGGAAAAACCGGCGCTTATCATCTGTCCGACATCTGTCCTCGGCAACTGGCAGCGGGAAATCGAAAAATTTGGAAACAGCTTAAATGTCGCCCTCCATTACGGACCGAACCGGGAAAAAGAAAAACTGGGGGATTACTATCAACATGCCGATGTTGTACTGACGAGCTACGGGATTGCCAACCTTGATTTCGAGGCATTGTCAGCTGTGGAATGGAGCACGATCGCCCTTGATGAAGCGCAAAACATTAAAAATGCGGAGACGAAACAGTCGCGGGCGATCCGGAAACTAAAGGGCAGGCACTATATTGCTTTGACCGGCACCCCGATGGAAAACCGGCTCTCAGAACTGTGGGCGATCTTTGATTTTACCAATAAAGGCTATTTGGGCACGTTCAGGCAGTTCCAAAAACGGTTCATCGCCCCGATCGAAAAGGATGGATCGAAAGAAAAAATCCGCGAGCTTAAGCGCCTCATTCAGCCGTTTTTGCTACGCCGGACGAAAAAAGATCCGGATGTGGAACTGAATCTGCCCGAAAAGCTGGAGCAAAAAGAATATTGCCCGCTGACGGCGGAGCAGGCGGCTCTGTATGAAGAAACGGTGCAAAATGCTTTTAAGGGGATCGACCAGCTGAGCGGGCTTGGCAGAAGAGCGCTGATTTTGCAGATGCTGAACCGGCTGAAGCAGCTGTGCAACCATCCTGCCCTGTTTCTGAAAGAAGAAAAACCGGCGCACCTTTTGGAACGGTCATTTAAATTGGAAAAACTGGCCACGCTGACAGAAGCCATTTTGAATACGGGAGAATCATGCCTGATTTTCACCCAGTATATCGGGATGGGCCAGATGATTCGGCAAATGATGAAGGAGCTGTTCGGTCTTGACGTTCCGTTTTTAAACGGAAGCATGCCGAAAGCAAAACGCGACCAGTTGATCCGTGATTTTCAAAACAAGGCGTTCCCTGTTTTTCTCCTGAGCTTAAAAGCCGGGGGAACGGGCTTGAACTTAACAGCGGCCAATCATGTCATTCATTATGACCGCTGGTGGAACCCGGCTGTTGAAAACCAGGCAACAGACAGGGCGCATCGCATCGGACAGCAGCGGTTTGTCCATGTCCATAAATTGATTGCGACCGGCACACTTGAAGAAAAGATTGACGCCATGCTTGAAAAAAAACAGGCACTGAACGACGAAATTATCCAAAGTGACAACTGGGTAACTGAGCTGTCCGATGACGAATTGAAACATTTGGTTTTGCTGCAAAGTTAAGGAAAAAGCCGCTCTGTTTTATGACGCAGAGCGGCCTTTTCCGTTTAATCTTTCTTTAAATGCCTCAATTAATTGCTCGCCTTCATACCCTTCGCGGACCAGCTCCTCGAGCAGTTTTTCCGCATACGCGATCCGTCTCGAGCGCATTTTCCCTTCGAGCAGAACGCTGATCGTCCCGTCAAATTCTCTTATTCCCCTAACCCGGGTCGAAAGCGGTGCCGGATCATTGTTCTCGTAAGTGATCACGACTTCGGTATCAAGCTCCGTCTGCTGCTTTTCTCTTTCCGCAAAAAACGGCAAATACTTGCGCTCCGTGTACGCTTCAATCAGCCAGGTGCCCCTTCCGTCTTCCTTGTTCAGAATCAACCCGTCAATCAACGGAATCGACACCCGTTCGCCGTCATTCAAAATGGTAAGTGACAGGATCTTAAATGTTTTCATCCCTTTCCTCCCTATTCGTTTGTAAAAATTATAACATACATCCAACCTACGATCACCGATCACGCCAAGTTTCTCCCCTCGTCTCAAAAGACCGGTGACTGCCATGTTTTTGCCGGCCGACAATGCCCATCTCCATACGAAAAAAATTTTAAATTATACCATATCCCTTTTTTGTCGCCGAAATTTGTAAAAATCACGCGTGAAAAATTGATTTTTGCCCGAAAAAAGGGGGCGATTTTTGAAAAATGACGATTTTACACGAAAATGGAAAGCCGGTAAGATAAATGCAGGAAGGGGGTGGCACAGTTGATTAACCAGGTCACATTAGTTGGAAGGCTTACAAAAGATCCGGATCTTCACTACACGGCAGATGGAAAACCGGTGTTAAATGTTACGCTTGCCTTAAACCGCCATTACCGGAACCAATTTGGCGAAACGTTAACCGATTTTGTCCAATGTACCCTTTGGAATAAAATCGCAGAAAACACAAGCAAATATTGCGCAAAAGGTTCCATGCTCGGCATTACCGGTCGGATTCAGACCCGCCATTATGATAATAAAGAAGGAAAAAGGGTTTATGTCACCGAAGTCATTGCCGACACAGTCCAATTTTTAAGCAAACGGCCGGAAAACAAGCCGCTGCAAAAAACCGGTCAGGGAGGGTAGCATGCAATGGAAGATGCAGCAAAACGGTTGGATGCACTTGAGCGGGTCTTAGCGGATATGATCGTCAAGCAGGGCATGCTGAACCGGCAGCTTGCACTTTTGATGCAGGAAGTAAAACGGATAGAGGAAGAGAGCCGCAAAATGCCCGCACTCGTGCCACACCTGAAGTAACGTAAGAGTTTTCCTTTCCTAACTTTTTTCCATTTACCAGTTCCTAAATGTTTCTCCTATTTTGCCCCATCAGAGAGAATGTGTTTGTTATCAATACCGATCCTCTTCTTATCCCCTTTTCTTTTTTGTCAGCTGGACATCCGGCTGATTTTTTTTCGGGAAAAAGCGGCCTGGTGCCCCGTCTTTATTTTTCAAGCGCAAACATGATTTCCGCTTCACAGGCAAGCTCCCCGTCGACGGTGGCAACCGCTTTGCCTTTTCCGACCGGCCCTTTCAAGCGGATGATTTCCACTTCGAGATGAAGCTGGTCTCCCGGTTTCACCTGGCGTTTAAACCGGCATTTGTCAATCCCTGCAAAAAGCGCAAGTTTCCCGCGGTTTTCTTCCTTTTTTAACATGGCGACAGCGCCCACTTGTGCGAGCGCCTCCACAATCAATACACCCGGCATGACCGGATAGGACGGGAAGTGGCCGGCAAAAAAGGGTTCATTTCCAGATACATTTTTGATTCCAACCGCACGTTTTCCTTCTTCCACTTCAAGAATACGATCAATCAATAAAAAAGGATAACGATGCGGGAGAATGTCTTTAATTTGTTGCAAATCCAACATTGGCAAAAATCCTCCATTTTCAGTTTCAATCCGGGAGCGAACAAGGCGGGGGCAGGATCCAAACAGCTGCCTTCCCCGGGATCCGCCTTAAAGTGCAAGACAGCTGTTTTCCGTAAAAAACGAATCATCAGGAACGGATGTTATTTACAAGGCCCATCATCTGGTCGGACAATGTAATCGTCTTTGACTGGAACTGATACAACCGTTCTGTTTTCGTTAGCTCCGTTATTTCAGTGGAAAGGTCGACATTCGATTTTTCAAGCACGCCCTGCTGCATAGAAATCTGGCTGCGGGTTGCACCTGTCAAATCTGTGTACACATTTGCCGCATTAACGTTTTGCGGCAGTCTCAGCAAGTTGTTCCCGACCTGTTCCAGCACTTGCGGATTGCGCATTTGGACAACGCCGAGGTTAAAGCTTTCCCGCGTGCCATCACTGTATGCCACCTGCAAGGTCCCGTTTGGCCTGATCGCGTAATCTGCTACATTGCCCCGAAATGTAATCATCGCGTTATGCTCATCCAGGACAGGGTTCCCGTTCGCATCAGTGAGCACACTTCTATTGTTTCCGAGCGGGGACACTTCCAATGCGCCATTGCGCGTAAATGCCACTTCATCACTGCCATTTGCCCGGGCAAGCACTTTTAAATACTGGTTTTCTTTTGTAAAGGCCATATCAAGGGCGCGTCCGGTATGTTCAAGTGCCCCCTGCGATGGGGAAATGACCGCTTGTGCCAGTTTTGCCCCCGTGCCGGTCCGGATGCCGTACGGCGTTTTTCTGCCTGTTTCTTTGGATGTATCCGGCTGGTTGTTGATTTGCTGGACGAGCAGATCGGTAAAGCTCGCCTGTTTGCTTTTATAGCCGTTTGTATCCACATTGGCAACATTATGGCTGATGGTATCGATTTTGTCCTGCAACTGCCTGAGCGTGTTCGTTGCTGTCAGCATGGATTGATTCATGGCGCTATTTCACCCTACCATTCTCCGTTATACTTTTCCTACGTCGTTTACGGCTTTGCCGAGGCTTGCATCATAAGCCTGCAGTACTTTTTGATTGGCTTCAAAAGAGCGGTAAGCACTCATCATATCTGTCATTGTTTTTGTCTCATCGACATTGGAAGATTCCAGGAAGCCCTGCTTGATTTGAAAGCCGTTTTGGCCTGCAGCCGGCAGCGCACCGTTATTCGCGAGCGTATATAAACCGTCGCCTGTTTTCTCAAGCTGTGCCGGATTTTGGGCGTAAGCAAGGCCGATCGTACCTGCATAGCGCCCGTTCTCCGTTACCGCGCCAGCCGCATCGACGGAAAAATCGGTTCCCCCTGTCCGAATCCGGCCCCCGTTTTCATCCAGCACATAATGGCCGGAAGCGGTCGTTAAATAGCCTTCCGGGTTTACCGTGAAATTCCCGTTCCGCGTATAGACTTCATGGCCGTTGCCATCATCGATGCGGAAGAACAGGCTCCCCTCCGGTGAAGCTTGATCGAATATGGCCAAATCGGTCCGGTTGCCTGTTTCTTCAAGGTCGCCCTGTTTAAAAAGCGGCAGTGTTTCCTGCATGTAAACACCGGTCGCAAGTGACCCGACCGATTTCACCACTTCGCCTGTTGTCCCGTTTTTATCCATATAACTGAGCAGCATTTTCGGGAAAGAGCGGATCGATGACTGGTCCGTTTTATATCCCGGCGTATCTGCGTTGGATAAATTATTGGCGAGCAAATCCGTTTTCCGCTGCTGGGCGATCATCCCGGAAGCCGCTGTATACAAACCCCGTAACATTGCCATTCACCTCGCTGGAGCATTCATCAAACGTTTGATTAAACGAGTTTTCTTTTTGAAATTTTATCGATATTTTCAAGCATGACGCCTGTTCCGATCGCTACAGAACTCATCGGATTTTCGGCAACAAGGACCGGTACTTTAATTTCTTCGGCAAGCAATTGGTCAATACCGTGCAAAAGGGCCCCACCGCCTGTTAAAATGACACCACGATCAATGATGTCGGCTGACAGTTCAGGAGGCGTTTTCTCCAAAACGTTTTTCGTGGCGTGGACAATGATGGATACGGATTCACGCAGCGCTTTTTCAATTTCAGCAGATTTAATCGTAATCGTCCGCGGCAAGCCGGAAACCATATCCCTGCCCCGGATGTCCATTTCTTCATTGCGGGCGCCCGGAAATACCGTGCCGATATTCATCTTGATATTCTCCGCCGTCCGTTCGCCGATCAGCAGTTTGTACTCCCGTTTTATATACTGCAGAATTTCATTGTCAAATTTGTCACCGGCCATTTTGATGGACGAGCTTGTCACGATGTCCCCCATCGATAGTACCGCAATATCCGTCGTGCCGCCGCCGATATCAACCACCATGTTCCCGCTCGGCTGGAAAATGTCCATGCCTGCACCGATGGCCGCCACTTTCGGTTCTTCTTCCAGGTAAACATTTTTCCCGCCGCTTTTTTCTGCTGCCTCGCGGATCGCTTTCTGCTCCACGCTCGTAATATTTGTCGGGCAGCAAATCAAAATGCGCGGTTTCGATAAGAATCCCTTTACATTCAGCTTGTTAATAAAATACCGCAGCATCGTTTCTGTTACGTCAAAATCGGCAATGACACCGTCTTTCAACGGGCGGATGGCGACTATATTGCCTGGTGTCCTGCCTACCATGCGGCGCGCTTCCTCCCCGACTGCGAGCACTTTATTGGCTGTTTTCTCAATCGCCACAACAGATGGCTCATTCAGCACAATTCCCTGGCCTTTTACGTGGATCAGTACATTCGCGGTACCCAAATCAATTCCGATATCCTTTGCAAACATGTATGTGCTCCTTCCTCATTTTTCAAACTTTTTTAGGACGATTTATCTATTCGAAGTCTATCATTGTCTGTTATCCCTGATTATTTATTTTAGCATATTTTTGCCGGGTTTCGGGATCATTTGTCAAATTTGTATGTGTCAAGTTTTTCTCGACAAGGTTTAAATATCGGGTATTCCAAGACACTCTTTTTGTACACTTTCGGCTACCGTGTTTTACTTGCTCGGTATAATTTTCGGAAAAGATGTAATATTTCCGTATAAAGATGGATAACGGGGATGTTGAGGCGCGCGAAATCCACTCGCTTTCCGCGGGCGGCCGGCGAGCCTCCTCGCTTGTACCTCGCTGCGGGGTCTCTCCTGGCTCGCTTTTCCCGCAGGAGTCTCGTGAATTTCGCGCGCCTCAACGATCAGTCCCCACTGAGCCAGGCTTAAAACGAAAGCTCTAATATTTTGCTTAAATGTCCCATTGCCGATGAACTGCTTGAATGCAGGGCAACTGATCCGTGCTTTACGCCCACTGACGGGCGTACAGGCTGCTTGAGTAGTTGAGACATCCTGATGGATTGTTTCAAGTTCCGTTGCTTTCTCTCGCTTCTTGAACGGTGTTTCAGATAGGCTTCTCTCAATGTCCCATTGAGTATGCCTTGTTTGATTTTCACCATGGCTTCTGCGCCAAGTTCACTCCAATGCATGCCCCTTTTTTTCATCCTGAAGGAGATATGCCTTTGATTCGATTCCATCGCTCCTAGGCCTCTCGCACCTTCCGGCACGTTTTTCACCCTGTCCCTCCAGTCAAAAATGCGGTCCCAGTTTTTCAAGATATACGAACGGAATTCCTTGATTTTCTTGAGAGCCTTTTTATCCGTCAAGGTGCTTTCGTGCGTATCCAAATATAACGTGAATTGGTCCAGGTCATGCGTTCTAATCGCTTTTCTAATTTGCTCCTTGATCTCGCTCTTTCCGCCCCCAAATGTCCTTATGATGGCTTGTGCAACGTGGTAGGTATCCAGCTGGTTGAGCACCGGAAATTCCGACTGTGAGAAAGCTGTTTGAAACCGTTCAGCTGTGTATCCCGCACCTCCATCACTGTTTGTAATGACATGCGTTTTTTCGAGGGAGTAGGTGTTGGCAGCTGTGGCTTGGACTTCATCCCAAAATGTCTGGATGGCTTCCGTTGTCATGATGACTGTGGGCTGACGCAGGGAGACCCTTTTACCATTGGTTTCCCATCCCTCATAGAGAATGGCGTGGTGGACTTCCATACTCTGTTTCTTTTTTAGTCCCCGAACGAATACACCATCTGCTTCAGAAAACAGGTAGTCTACCTTCTTCCCCTCAGGCAGGGAAACAGCTATTTCTAGCTCTTCTACAAGTGCCTTATCGGCTTCCGCCTGAGTTTTCCCTACGTGTTTTACCATGTTCCCTACAGTTGTGTGACTAAGACTCACTGCTGTCCACTCTTTTAAAATATCAGCTACTTCCCGATAGGTGTTCTCACTTGCCAACTCTGCCACCTTTAATTCCACTAACGGGCTATATCTCTGGTGGGGTACCAGCCCCAAGCATTCATCCAAGGGATAATGTGAGTTCCCTCTCTTATCACGCATTAATGAACGTTTAAAAGTCACACTTCCAAATAGAAACTGAACGCTTCTGTTATCACTCCGGCAGTACACCCAGCCCTCCTCTAACTTCTCCTGTTTAATTATTTTATCTAACTCTTCAAATATTTCCCCAACCCATTGTGTAAAAGCCTTCTGCATCAGAAGTTTAAGCTGTTCTTCAAATTCGATAAGACTCTTTGTATCCTTTAATAATCCAGCAATTATTGATATAATATCCATGGGAAGACCTCTCTCTCTAGATGTTCATCTTGAAGTGTACAATTAGATGATAGAGCGTCTTCCCATTTTTTTCCACTCATCTGCCCCGTCGAGTAAAATTTTACACATACGTCAAATTTTATTTTCGGGTATTTTTCAAGCGGGGTAAACGGAGGGGATTTTACAGGGGCCGGTCTTTCAAAAAAGCGGCTTCCGCATGGGTGTCCTTTTTAATTTTGCGACAGCTGTTTACCGGATGGAAGCAGCTGCGCACTGTCACCGGAATCGTTCCCCAAACCGATCCGGTCCGTAAAAAGAAGCAACCGCGCAATTCGATTGCTTCTTTCAGGGATCATGGAGCCCTCATGAGCCGGAAAGCGCTGCTAACGGTTTTGCTGTTATTCTGTGACTGGATACTCTTCTTTTTTATATTTTTGCTTCGTTGCTTCCCCTCCGCGCAAATGGCGGACAGATTTATGGTAATCGAGGATATCCTTTACCTCATTTGCCAGTTCCGGATTGATTTCCGGCAGCCTTTCCGTCAAATCTTTATGGACAGTACTTTTGGATACGCCAAACTCTTTCGCAATTACGCGAACTGTTTTCCTCGTCTCCACGATATACTTCCCAATCTTGATAGTCCTCTCTTTGATGTAATCGTGCACACTACTCGCCCTCCCCAAAAATTGGATGTGAGGCGTGTGAAATGAGACTCGCTGGATTCAATTTTGTACTGGGTCCCGCAGGCTGTTCATGCTTGCGGCAGAAAGTGAAGCCTTTCTGATGGTGCAGAATATAATCAAGTCTGTAGCGAAGATGTTCCCGTCATTAACGATTCCTCACCTCAAACACTCTCGCTTTTTTGTCAAGTTTGTAACAGTTTATTAGCTTGTGTACCATTTTATGCAAGAAACTGCTTTTTTACGGGAAGCAGGCGGAAAACATAAAAAAAGGACAGAGGTTTTCTGTCCTGTTTACAGCGCGGGCTGTGTTTTAATGACTTTTCTGGCTGGTTGATGTTTTTTCAGAAGACTGGCTTTGCTTAGACTGGCTGCTATCAGATGAAACTTCCGGCGTTTTGACGTCGCTGACCGTTTTATTGAAGTAGCCTTCCGGATTGACCGCTACATCATCTTTGCGGATTTCAAAATGAAGATGCGTCCCGGCTGCTTTGTTCAGCTCGCTCCGGCCGGCTTTTGCGATCGTTTGTCCTTGCTTAACCGTATCGCCTTCTTTCACCGCAATGTCTTTTACCGATTGGTATTCGGTCGTCACACCTTTGTCATGTTCGACTTCAATGACATTGCCCAAAACAGCGTCTTCCTGCACTTTTGTAACAGTGCCGCCCATTGCAGCGACAACGTCAAATGTTTTGCCATTTTTCATCGTAATGTCGACTCCCTGGTTCGGCTGGTACGTGTTGCCGTATACAACAAGTGCGGCTTCCTGGTCCTTGACGGAAGCATTCGCATCGTAAAACTTCTTCTCAATCGTGGCCAGTTCAGGTTTTTGTACCGGCATTCTGAAGTTTTCTACCGCTTTGTTTACTTCGATTGCTTCATTGCCGGATCCTTTCTGGCTGATGGATACATCGTTTTTAAATTTTTCTTTTGCCGAATGGGTTCCAAGCGACTGATACCAAATAATCCCTGTAATCAACAGCACCGCGCTTACTAAATAGATTGCCGGATAGACCCAGCGTTTTTTGAAGAAATTTTTTATGTTCTTTGGTTGAGAAGGCCGTTTCTTTTCTTCCTCTCTCATTTATCATCACCTCAGCAACCATTCTGAACATTTCTTCATTTGTTTATACATCAAGTTTAAAAAATTTTTGTCTCGAAAGGGGTTATTTTTTTGCTAGGGCGCCGGCTCCGGCAATTTGGCTGAATGGCTGAACCGTGACGCCTTGATAATAATACGCCACAATCGCTTTATAATCTTTCCCTTCCTGTGCCATGCCGTTTGCCCCGTACTGGCTCATGCCGACGCCGTGCCCGTATCCTTTCGTTGTAATTTCAATTTCATTTCCTTTTCTTTCCCATGTAAAATCTGAAGAAGGCAGCCCCAGCTTTTCCCTCACCTGCCTGCCGGTGAAAACTTTGCCGGCAATTTTGATTTTCGCCACTCTTTTTCCTTCTGTCCTGGATAAGACGGTTCCCGTATCATTCGCTTGCATCCGGACCCCGAGTTTTTGTTCAAACGCCGTGACAGGGATGGATGTGACTTTCTTGAATTTTGGCGAGGTTTGATCCCACGGGCTTTTCACGCTTTTTAAATATGGAACGGCATTGGACCAGTAATCGCCGGCATTTTCTGTGTAACCGTTGCTGGTTGAGAAAAACGCTGCATCGATCGGCTTGTTATGGTAAGTGATAATTTCGCCTTCTGTTGCAGCGAC
The DNA here is from genome assembly GCF_038007245.1 of Weizmannia sp. FSL K6-3076. Classification (NCBI taxonomy): domain Bacteria; kingdom Bacillati; phylum Bacillota; class Bacilli; order Caryophanales; family Bacillaceae; genus Heyndrickxia; species Weizmannia sp. FSL K6-3076. Next base: position 3,311,242 of record NZ_JBBOWU010000001.1, read on the forward strand.
CGCTTTGTTGATTTTCTCCATTTTTTCCTGATACGCTTTCCCCCAAACGTTTTTCAGTTCATCCCGGCTCAAATATACCTGGTCGTTGACCGTATCTGTCACATTGGCATTATCCGGCAAATCCCTGTTTCCGCCATTTAACATCCGGTTGACGATGAAAGTGCGGGCAGTCAGTGCCTGGGCTTTTAATGCCTCAAGTTTAAACGTTGCAGGCATTTCAGCTGCGACCACGCCTGCAACATAGTCTTCCATTGGCACGCGGTCAACCTTTTTCTCCATGCTTCTGTATACGGATACCTGGACGGATGCCGCTTTTTTCTCCTCCTTTGCCGGTTTTTTTTCATGCAATTTTCCGCTCACCTTGTCGTTGTGGAACGGAAGGACGACGAGGGCCGGAATAAGGAAGGAAAAGGCGAGTACGAGGATCGCTGCGACTACAACAGGTTTGATTGGTTTCATGCTGACGCCTCCATATGGTCGAAGTGGTGAAAAGCCTATACTCCAATTTATGGGACGGGACAAGCATTTATGATTAAAAATGCATGCTAGAACGTTGTGGGGGACAAGCACGGGGCAAGCATTTGCCGGCACTGAAAAAAAAGCCACCGAACCGTCCGGCGCGCTTATGGGCAAAGGAGGAGAGATGCACATCGGAAAAGTTGCGGGGCGCACGCTTGGGGCAGGAGAGAACGCACTGGCCGGCGTTTCAGCATAAACTGTTCAACAACTATATGAAAAATCAGGACCTATACGTTTGAAACCGGCCCGTTTTGTCCATAATGGGAACAGCGGCAGAAAAATGGCGAAAAAAAAAACCCTGCACATGGGGAATATGTACAGAGGTTTTTATACAAACTAGAGATTGGCGTCAGCAAGCAACTGATCTTGTTTTGCCGGCGCAACTTCCGCTTCATCGTCGACCCTTTCAATGTTGGCCCCAAGTGCAGCCAGTTTTAAATGAAAGTTCAAATAGCCGCGATCCAGATGTTTTAATTCGGTCACCCGGGTGATGCCTTTTGCCGCCAGCCCGGCAATAATTAAAGCGGCGGCTGCCCGCAGGTCTGTTGCGGCAACTTCAGCCCCCTGCAAATTGCACGGCCCGTTCACAATAACCGAACGCCCTTCTATTTTTAAATCCGCATTCATGCGCCGGAATTCTTCCACATGCATGAATCGGTTTTCAAATACCGTTTCCGTAATCACGCTCGTGCCTTCAGCACACAAAAGGAGCGCCATCATTTGCGACTGCATATCGGTCGGAAATCCCGGATAAGGCATTGTCTTGATGTCTACTGCCTTTAATGTTTCCGGGCCGATAACCCGGACGCCGTTCTCTTCTTCAATGATGGTTACACCCATTTCCTCCAGTTTTGCAATTAAGGAAGAAATATGCTCAGGTACCGCACCTTTTACCAACACATTTCCCTTTGTAATCGCAGCAGCAACCATAAATGTCCCTGCTTCAATTCTGTCCGGTATGATGGTATGATCAGCAGCATGCAGCTTCTCCACACCTTCGATCTTGATGGTTCCCGTGCCGGCACCTTTTACATTCGCGCCCATTTCATTCAGGAAATTGGCAAGATCCACAATTTCAGGTTCTTTTGCACAGTTTTCAATGACCGTTTGTCCGTCAGCCAGCGATGCGGCCATCATAATATTCTGGGTTGCGCCGACGCTTGGAAAATCCATATATATTTTCGCGCCATGCAAGCGGCCGGATACCGACGCTTCAATAAAGCCGTTTCCCACATCTACTTTGGCGCCCATTGCTTCAAATCCTTTTAAGTGCAAGTCAATAGGGCGGGATCCGATGGCGCAGCCTCCCGGTAATGCGACCCTTGCTTTCCCGGTTCTTGCCAGTAACGGCCCCAGCACTAAAAAAGATGCCCTCATTTTGCGTACATATTCAAAAGGCGTTTCAATTGATAACTCCCTTGATGCATCTACAGTGATTTCATTCTCCAGAAACGTAACTTCAGCATTCAGGTGGCGCAGCACTTCACTGATTGTAAATACATCGGAGAGTTGTGGTACATCACGTATGATGCTTTTTCCTTCACTTGCCAATAACGATGCAGCGATCACAGGCAATACGGCATTCTTTGCGCCTTCCACTTGAACGGCGCCCTGAAGCCTGTTTCCGCCGCGGACGATGATCTTTTCCAAGAGTATTCCCCTCCGCGTCCATATTCTCTATATTAATATTCAATCGTAATGATGGGTGTGCCAATTACGACCGTTGTCTTACCGCTCAAACCGCTGTTTCGCAAACCGATTTGCACATTCATTTTCCGGTTTTTGGCATGGATATTTTCAGAAAACTTAGGCGAGTATCCGGAAACTGCATAAAAGTTCTTTTCTTCCATTGTTTCAGTTTCTTTCGCATCAAGACGTTTCAGCAGTTGTTCTTTTTTTTCATGTAACAAAACACGATCCATTTTATCACTGAATTCGCCTTTGATACAAGAGAAAACCATGGGCTTTTTCGTAAAAAGCGCTCGAGTGCGGGCAGATACCAGTTGATTGACTTTACGCATTTGCGCGCGGTCCCATCCTTTGCCATTCACTTCATAAATGATATACGAACCGTTTTCAGCATTTGATAGGGTCGACATCAATTTTACGGTTTCGACATAATGGCTTTTTTCCAGCTTGCCCGTGAGCACCTTCACATGCCTGTCCGTTTTTACCGACCAGTGCATTTCAGGGAATGTATCCTGCAATGTCTGCACTTTTTCGGCCCATTCCGGTTCGGACGGCGCCCTCAGGGGTTCTCTTGTATATAAAGACCATTCAGTGACTTTGCCGTTTAATTTTGCAATGGACGCCTGAAATAACTGCAATTGATCCGTAAAATTGGCCGCATCTGTCTTATTCCCCATGAAAATAAGTGTCAAACCTACAATTGCCAAAACCGGATATACAAATCGGAATTTCATCTTTGCGCTCCCCTCTCTCTTATTAAAAGTGTTAACAAGAGAGACGGCAGAAATACCAGGTAAAAGTCGTCAAGTTTTGACACCCTATACACTAGTATAATGAATTTTGTCAAAAAAGCATACCTAAATTGTATGCAACAGATGATTTTTTGGAAACAGGAAAAATGAACCATTTTCCAGCCTCAAAAGAACCAATCAATTGGAATTTTGAAACAATGCTTGACGACACCCGTCATTGGAACAGGAAATGCAGGCGCTGCGCCCACAGCAAATAATCAAGGAAAAAATTGCTGACGCTGTATCCGATTGCGACAGAAAGGAAAATATACAAGAGCCTTGCCTGGACAATGTGGTTTTTCTTTATGATCTTTTCAATGTGGACGGCTTGGAGGATCCAAAACGTCATGCCAATAAAAAATAAATTCACAAGGATGCTGAGCACTGCCTGCGTTCCGAATTCGGCTGTCATCTGTCCTCATTCCCTTCCTGTTTTAGTCCGTTCAGGCGCCTGCCCGGTAAATCAGCCGCTTAAAGAAAAACACCTTCCGAAAAAGCAGAAGGTGCCGTTATTTTGATCATAAAATGACAATATGGAAAAGCGGTTATCTGGAAAAGTGGCGGTAGACATCAATCCGGTTCATCGCGCGTTTTAACGCAAGCTCTGCCCGTTTAAAATCAACATCATCCTGATGGGACTGATGCAATCTTTTTTCTGCGCGCTGCTTTGCTTCTTCCGCCCGCCGGATGTCTATCTGTTCGGGGGTTTCGGCAGCCTGCGCCAGAATGGTCACTTGATTGGACCGTGTTTCCAAAATGCCGCCGCTCACTGCAACCACTTTTTCCTGGTCGCCGTTTTTAAACCGGACAACGCCGATATCAAGCGGCGCAACAAGCGGAACATGCCCGTACAGGATGCCGATCTCGCCGCTTTTGGCCTTTGCAATAACCATTTCTACTTCCGCATTGTATACCGGGCCGTCCGGAGTGACAACACTGGCTTCAAATGTCCTCATTTTGCTTCCTCCCGGTCCCGTATTATACTTTTACACCCATGGCTTCCGCTTTTTTCACAGCATCCTCGATCGTGCCTACGAGGCGGAAAGCATCTTCAGGAAGATGGTCGTATTTCCCTTCAAGAATTTCTTTAAAGCCGCGGACGGTTTCCTTAACCGGCACATAAGATCCAGGCTGGCCTGTGAATTGTTCCGCAACGTGGAAGTTTTGCGACAGGAAGAACTGGATGCGCCGAGCCCGCGCAACAATCATTTTGTCATCTTCGCTCAGTTCGTCCATCCCGAGGATCGCGATAATGTCCTGAAGCTCGCGGTAACGTTGCAATGTTTGCTGTACCTGGCGGGCAACATTGTAATGCTCTTCCCCGACAATTTCAGGGGACAATGCCCTTGATGTCGAAGCGAGCGGATCCACAGCAGGATAAATCCCCATTTCCGACAAACGCCGTTCAAGGTTTGTCGTCGCATCGAGGTGGGCAAATGTTGTGGCCGGAGCCGGGTCAGTATAGTCGTCAGCAGGTACGTAAATCGCCTGAATGGAAGTAATGGAACCTTTATTGGTCGACGTAATCCGTTCCTGCAGCTGACCCATTTCGGTTGCAAGGGTCGGCTGGTAACCTACGGCTGACGGCATACGGCCGAGCAGCGCAGAAACTTCAGAACCTGCCTGTGTGAAACGGAAAATATTATCGATAAAGAGCAATACGTCCTGCCCTTGCTCATCACGGAAATATTCAGCCATCGTCAGCCCTGTTAAAGCGACACGCATCCGTGCGCCAGGCGGTTCGTTCATTTGTCCGAACACCATCGCTGTTTTGGCAATAACGCCGGAATCTTTCATTTCGTAGTAGAGGTCGTTCCCTTCACGTGTCCGTTCTCCTACGCCGGCGAATACGGAAATACCGCCGTGTTCCTGTGCAACGTTGTTAATCAGTTCCTGGATTAACACGGTTTTGCCAACGCCGGCACCGCCGAACAAGCCAATCTTCCCACCTTTGATGTAAGGCGCCAAAAGGTCAACGACTTTAATGCCGGTTTCAAGAATTTCAACCTGCGTGGATAATTGCTCGAAAGAAGGCGCCGGTTTTTGGATCGGGTCGCGTCGCACATTGCCTTTCAGTTCGCCGTCAAGGTCAATGACTTCCCCGAGGACATTAAATACACGGCCAAGGGTTGCTTCCCCTACCGGTACAGAGATCGGCGCACCTGTGTCCACCACTTCCATGCCGCGGCGGATGCCGTCTGTGGAAGCCATCGCAATCGTGCGGACGGCATCATCGCCCAGGTGTAATGCAACTTCCAGTGTGACATTGATATCCACTTCATTGGCATTTTTTGCTTTATAATTGATTTTTAATGCGTTATAAATATCAGGGAGCTGACCATTTTCAAACTTTACGTCAACTACCGGACCCATTACTTGCAGAACGTGTCCAATGCTCATACTGTTCCCTCCTAACTTGCTTGATGGCACATGCCCGTTCCGTTTCGACAAAAGAGCGGTTTGCCAAAACGGAAATTATTCCAGTGCAGCTGCTCCACCGACAATTTCCGTAATTTCCTGTGTGATGGATGCCTGGCGGGCACGGTTATATGTCAATGTCAACGAGTCGATTAATTCAGTTGCATTGTCCGTCGCATTTCTCATTGCAGTCATGCGTGCCGCGTGTTCACTTGCTTTGCTGTCCAGCAGTGCGCCGTAAATGAGGCTTTCTGCGTATTGCGGCAGCAAAACACTCAGGATTTCTTCTGCAGACGGTTCAAATTCATAGGAAATGAGCCGGTTTGTCGTCGTTACATCCGTAAGCGGCAGCAGCCTTTTTTCCGTCACATCCTGGCTAATGGCGCTGACAAAATGGTTGTAATACAAATACAACTCATCAAATGTCCCGTCTTCATACATCGCGACCGTTTTCTTTGTAATATTTTCGATATCCTGGAATGTCGGATGGTCAGACAGGCCGACAATCTGCAGCACAACATTCATCTTTAGACGCCTGAAAAATTCGTATCCTGTACGGCCGATAACAATAATCGCATATTCATCATCAGATTGATGGCGTTCCCGAATGGTCTGGGTTACAAGCCTTAAAACGTTGCTGTTAAAAGCGCCGGCCAGTCCGCGGTCAGATGTGATCACGAAATAACCGGTCCTTTTAACCGGGCGGGAAACAAGCATCGGATGCCGGACGCCGCCTGTCCCCTGGGAAATGCTGACCACTACATCCTGCATTTTCTCCATATAAGGGACAAATGATTTGGCGGACAATTCCGCACGGTTCAGTTTTGCAGCCGACACCATCTGCATGGCCTTCGTAATCTGGCTTGTTTTCTGCGTAGAGTTGATCCGGTTTTTTATATCGCGTAAGGATGCCACTTCACTTCACCACCCTTGTGAGTTAATCAGGATTCCAATCCCGGATTGAAATCCTTTGTCTTATCCGGCCCGTTTGCCCCGGGATGATGCTACAGTGAAAAAAGAACGCATGCTGCATAAGGGTAACGGGGTTCTCTGTCCAATTATTATTGCTGTTCAGATGCTACGAAGGTCTTTTTAAAGGCTTGAATAGCTTCTTTCATTTTTTCATCGTCAGGAAGATTTCCGGTTGTACGGATTTCTTCGAGCAGGGATGCCCGGTTCTGGTCCAGCCAGTCATAAAGTTCCGATTCAAAACGGAGAATGTCTTCCACTGGAATATCGTCCAGCAACCCTTTTGTTAATGCATACAGGATGCATACTTGTTTTTCCACTTTGATTGGCTTGTTCAGATCCTGCTTCAATACTTCAACCGTACGCTGCCCGCGTGCCAGTTTTGCCTGGGTGGCTTTATCCAGATCCGACCCGAATTGGGCAAATGACTCAAGTTCACGGTAAGATGCCAGGTCAAGACGCAGTGTACCGGAAACTTTTTTCATTGCCTTGATTTGTGCGGCACCGCCGACGCGGGATACGGATAACCCTGCATTGATCGCCGGACGGACACCTGAGAAGAACAAGTCGGACTGCAGGAAGATCTGCCCGTCTGTAATCGAAATCACGTTTGTCGGGATGTAAGCCGAAATATCGCCGGCCTGTGTTTCAACGAACGGCAATGCAGTCAATGAACCTCCGCCTTTTGCATCGCTTAATTTGGCAGCACGTTCAAGCAGGCGGGAGTGCAAGTAGAATACATCGCCAGGATAGGCTTCACGGCCCGGCGGACGGCGCAAGAGCAAGGAAAGTTCACGGTAAGCAACAGCCTGTTTGGATAAGTCATCATATACAACAAGCACGTGTTTTCCGTTGTGCATGAATTCTTCACCCATCGCAACACCGGCATACGGAGCCAGGTATTGAAGAGGCGCCGGTTGTGAAGCGGAAGCCGTTACCACAATCGTATAATCCAAAGCTCCGAATTTGCGGAGCGTTTCAACTGTACCGCGGACGGTCGATTCTTTCTGGCCGATCGCAACATAAATACAAATCATGTCCTGGTCTTTTTGGTTTATAATCGTATCAATCGCAATGGTTGTTTTACCGGTTTGGCGGTCGCCGATAATCAATTCCCGCTGTCCGCGGCCGATCGGCACAAGTGCATCGATCGCCTTAATCCCCGTTTGCAGCGGTTCGCTTACCGATTTCCGGTCCATTACGCCAGGCGCTCTTGATTCAATCGGGCGGGTTTTCGTTGTGTTGATGGGTCCGAGCCCGTCAACCGGCTGGCCGAGCGGGTTGACGACACGACCGATCAGTTCCTCCCCGACCGGCACCTGCATGATCCGGCCTGTACGCCTTACTTCATCGCCTTCATGGATTTCGCGGTAAGGACCGAGAATAATGATCCCGACATTACTTTCCTCAAGGTTCTGCGCAAGCCCCATGACGCCGTTGGAAAATTCCAGCAGTTCCCCGGCCATCGCCTGGTCAAGACCGTGTGCACGTGCAATCCCGTCACCGACTTCGATAACGGTACCGACATCGCTCACTTCAATTTCAGACTGGTAATTTTCAATCTGTTTTTTTATCAGCAAGCTGATTTCTTCAGCCTTAATGCTCATAAATCCAGCACCTCATTTCTCACTTAACTGATTAATGTTTTTTCAAGCCGTTCCAATTTTCCGCGCAAACTGCTGTCAAAAATAGAGTTTCCAATTCTGATTTTTAATCCGGCTAGCAGACCGTCATCCACGATATTCTCAATGTTTAAAGACAGCTTTCCGACTTTTTTGGCAAATACTTCGGATATCGCTTTGCTCTCGTCTGCAGAAAGCGGGCGGGCAGAGTAGACAAGTGCATCTGCAATGCCGCGTTCATCATTCACCCGTTCAATAAAAGCACGGCACACCCTAGGAATGAGCTCGTCCCTGTGCCGCTCAGTCAAGAGCAACAACAAATTCAAAGTGAAAGTGGATAATCCGGAAAAAATGTTTTTAAGGATTTCTTGTTTCTTTTCTATCGTCAATTTCGGAGATTTAAGGAGCTTTCGGAACGGTTCGTTTTCCTCAAAAACCTCTTTTACCGCCCGGACTTCTTTTTCGATCTCTTGAAGCTGCCCGTGCTCTTTTGCAAGCTCGAAAAGTGCCGAAGCGTACCGTTTTTCTACCGCCTCATTACTCATTTCATTTCTCCTGCCTCTTTAATAGAATCGAGTATGAATTTCTCGTGGTCTTTCTCGGAAATTTCTTTTTCAATCACTTTAGAGGCAATCATCACGGACAAGGATGCTACCTGTTCACGCAAAGCAGCAACAGCTTTTGCTTTTTCCTGTTCGATTTCAACTTTGGCTGCATCTTTCATGCGTTCTGCTTCCTGACGCGCTGTTGCAACGATATCATCATGCTGCACTTCTGCTTGTTTCCTTGCGTTTTCAATTAAATTCTGACCTTCAACGCGTGCTTCTTTCAGCAACTTGCGCTGTTCTTCCAAAAGCTTGGCTGCTTCTTCGCGGTTTTTTTCCGCCGTTTCAATTTCTTTTGCAATATGTTCCTCACGTTTCCTCATCATTTCGACAAGAGGACCGTAAGCAAATTTTTTCAATAGCAGAAGCAACACAACAAAGATGATGGCCTGGAATAAAATATCGCCTGTGTTGAGCTTCCCTAGCACAAATCCGAGTACTAAATCAGTCTGGGACACCCGGGTTCACTCCCTTCCACACGTTCTTAAAACATTCTTTCGCACCCTTTACCAAAAAAGAAGCAAAATGGTTCAAAGAAGATGGCCTTGAACCGCTCAAAACAAAAGCCACAACGATTCTTGGCTAAATCATAAAGGAAAGGCGAAGGTTTCTTAGAATCCGCTTCGCCGTCAACATTTTCCTTATCTTCCCAGTGCAATAAATGCGATAACAACCGCAATGATAGGAAGAGCTTCAACTAAGCCGATGCCGATAAACATTGTTGTCTGCAAAAGGCCGCGTGCTTCTGGCTGCCTTGCAATCCCTTCAACTGTACGACCGACAATAAGGCCGTTACCAATACCGGCGCCCAATGCTGCCAAACCAACTGCGATTGCTGCTGCAAGAATACCCAAACTCATGATAAGATTTCCTCCTTTGGAATATATAAATAGGTGATTTTTCAAAAATATAGAAATGGTTATTCCTCATGGGCAATCCTATGAGAAATATAAACCATTGTTAACATGGTAAAGATATATGCCTGGATCGTGCCGACAAAAATAGAAAATCCTTGCCATACAAGGGTCGGAATAATTGCTCCGATTGTCCCCCAAATGTTTGTATGCATCGCCAAAGTGCCCGCAAGCAGCGACAGCAACACTTCGCCGGCATAAATATTCCCATAAAGCCGGAGCCCTAATGTTAATGTGTTGGCAAACTGTTCGATCAGGTTAATCGGGACCAGAAACCATAACGGTTCAGCATAGCTTTTCAGATATCCGCCAAACCCCCTCTTTTTGACACCGTAAAAGTGGGACAGGCCCATGACCAGAACAGCCAGCGTAAGGGTAACAACCGGGTCGGAAGTAGGTGACTTCCACCAGGAATAATGGTCATAAACAACCATAAACGGCAATCCAAGCATATTGGAAACAAAGATATACATGATCAGTGTTAGACCCAGAATGTGAAAGACGCCGCCGGTTTTCCAGTCCATATTGCTTTTAATGATCCCTCTTACAAAATCCATGACCCATTCCATAAAATTCTGCATGCCTGTAGGTTTCAACGCCAACTTTCTTGTTGAGATGACCGCAATGATGAACACGATCAATGATGAGACAGTAATCATCATGACGTTGGACAGGTTAAAATACAACCCCATGAATTCAACTATCGGTTGCTTATGTTCCACCGAAACTCACCTCACTTTACTTTTTTCTTTGTTGAAGCAAACCTACAAAAAAATCTATCATAATGACCAGATAAGATGTCATTACGCCAATCACTACAGCTAAAAGATGAAACAAATCCGGAAAACGGAGCGCCACCGCCACCGCGAGGACAGCAGTCGCCATTCTCATCCCGGTACCGAGCGAGACCCTTTTTTTGCCTGAGGAAACATCGGTAACCGCCAATGTTTTCTTCACCATAAGCCATAAGTTAAAGAGGCTAACAGCTGTGCCAAGCAAAAGCCCGAGGAAAACAGAGCGGCAACCGGGAAACATCGCCCCCGTCAAATAAAGGCACAAAAGAATCACCAAATACTTGCGCAGCCTTTTGTAGATACGTAGAAGTTCCGGCATGCCTTAAACACTCCTGACAAGGGACGCCGATCAATTGCAGCACAGCAGGAAAGCGGTATGTCACTTCACCTGGCAAATCGCAACATTCTTAACCAAAACTCACAATTTGTTAAGGTTACGAGTAGCCTGCAGCTCCGGCTTTACTGGTTTTTCAGATTTCCGGCATATAAATAGTAGAATCCCAACCATATGAAAACCTTCTCATTATGTACACTTTTTTAGCATACAATAGCGCTTATCCAATGTCAATAGGAGTTTCCTTGATATAGTCATTAGAACTTGTTTTTTCGAGAAAAGGTCATCCCGCCTCCCGAAATAGGAAGGAAACGCCTGCACTGGCGTAAGCTTGCGCCCTTTTTCCAATCGTTTACATACCTGGCATTCATCTATATACCGAAAACATACCGTTATTATAGACCCTTTTTATTTTTTTACCAGCCTGTTTCTGCAGGGTTAACAAAATTGTAAAACACGAAGCGCATCCATACATTTTATTTTGTTCCAAACAGGCGGTCCCCCGCATCTCCGAGGCCCGGCACAATATACCCTTGCTCATTCAGCTTCTCATCAAGGGCTGCTGTATAAATATCAACGTCCGGATGGGCTTTCTGTACGGCTTTCACACCCTCAGGGGATGCAATCAGGCACATGAATTTAATGTTTTTTGCGCCTCGCTGTTTTAAAGACTGGATCGCATCCACGGCAGAACCGCCTGTAGCCAGCATCGGATCCACAATGATAAAATCACGTTCCTCTACATCGCTTGGAAGTTTTATGTAATATTCAACCGGCGTCAGTGTCTTCGGATCGCGGTACAGGCCGACATGTCCGACTTTCGCGGCCGGGATCAGTTTCCGCACGCCGTCGACCATGCCCAGGCCCGCACGCAGGATCGGGACAATGCCAATTTTTTTGCCGGTTAAAATTTTTGATTTTGCCTTGCAGACCGGCGTTTCAATTTCAATTTCTTCAAGCGGCATATCGCGGGTAATTTCAAATGCCATCAAAGTCGATACTTCGTCGACAAGTTCGCGGAATTCTTTTGTCCCCGTATGTTTATCGCGGATATACGTCAACTTGTGCTGGATCAGCGGGTGGTCAATGACATGAAGTGTGCTCAAATGAATTCTCTCCTTTAAAGGTTGGTATCAGGTTCGGCAAATGCTTACCCCAACCATTTTACACGAAAAAAGCGCCCAATCTCAAGGAAAGCCAAAAGAAAATCCTGAGGCCGGGCGAAAGGATCCAGCCCCGCGTTTTACGGGGCCATCCTGCTCAATTTTTTTGCCGGTTCTGACTCGAATTTGTTTTTATGCCACATTGGAAGCGGACCAGCCATCCGTCCGGAAAAAGCGGGATAAAACCCCTGCTTAGTTTTGGCCGGCGTACAGCGGAAAGCGTTCCGTAAGATGCTTGACGCGTCCTGCCGCTTCTTTTAAGACTGCTTCGTTATCCGGATTTTTCAATGCCGATCCGATAATGGATGCCACCTCATCCATTTCTTCCAGGCCGAATCCTCTTGTTGTGACTGCGGGCGTACCGATTCTGAGGCCGCTTGTCACAAACGGGCTTTCCGGATCATACGGAATCGTATTTTTATTGGCCGTAATGCCGATATCATCGAGCACTTTCTCCGCATCCTTCCCGGTAATGCCGAAAGAACGCAAATCAATGAGAATCAGATGATTATCTGTTCCACCGGATACAAGGTCAAATCCCTCTTTTTGGAGCCCTTCCGCCAGCCGTTTTGCGTTATCCACCACTTTTTGCGAATAGATTTTGAACCCGTCTGTAAGCGCCTCTCCAAAAGCGACGGCTTTAGCCGCAATCACATGCATAAGCGGGCCGCCCTGGATCCCCGGGAAAATCGATTTGTCCACTTTCTTTGCAAATTCCGCTTTGCATAAAATCATGCCGCCGCGCGGTCCCCGCAATGTTTTATGCGTTGTGGTCGTCACAAAATCCGCATACGGCACCGGGTTCGGATGTAACCCGCAAGCCACAAGCCCTGCAATATGCGCCATATCCACCATTAAATAGGCGCCGACTTCATCCGCAATTTCCCTGAACTTTTTAAAATCAATCGTGCGGGGGTATGCACTTGCACCGGCAACAATCAGTTTCGGCTTATGTACGCGCGCTTTTTCCAATACATCTTCATAATCAATATGCTGCGTTTCCTTATCCACACCGTATTCCACAAAATGGTACTGCATGCCGCTGAAATTGACCGGGCTGCCATGTGTCAAATGCCCGCCGTGGGACAAATTCATGCCAAGCACCGTATCGCCGTGCTCCAGAATGGTGAAATAAACCGCCATATTGGCCTGTGCGCCAGAATGCGGCTGGACATTGACATGTTCGGCACCAAAAAGCTGTTTTGCCCGCTCCCGCGCAAGGTCTTCCACAATATCCACATATTCGCATCCGCCGTAATAACGGTGCCCCGGATAGCCTTCCGCGTATTTATTGGTCAGAACGGAGCCTTGTGCTTCCATCACCGCTTCGCTGACAAAATTTTCGCTGGCAATGAGTTCAATCTTGTTTCTTTGCCGGTTCAATTCCTGCCGGATCGCCTCGTAAACTTCCTTGTCTTGATTTGCAATATGGCTCAATTCGGTACCCCCTCAAGATTGTTTTCATATTCTTTTTTATTTTACCATAATGCTTTGCAAAATTTGTCCATTTTTTTGACAGGAAGAAAAAAAACATGCCCCGCATACAACATGCAGGGCAGTATGGGTGGTCCCTTATTCCGGCTGTTCTTTTTCGTAAACCGCCCGCACGCCGCCGATCAGTTTCGGCCGCGTTTTGGCAAATGTAACATGGGCTTTTCCCAGCTCTTTTTCGGAAACCCTTACAGGTACGGCAACATGCTTTAAGTGCATGCCGATCAATGTATCCCCGATGTCGATGCCCGCGTCAGCCCGGATATATTCGACGACAACGGGATCTTCCATGTGAGCGTATGCATACGCAGCCATCGCGCCGCCCGCCTTCCGAACAGGCACGACCGTCACTTCTTCCCACCCCTTTTCATCGGCGAGCGAACGGTCAACCACAAGCGCCCGGTTCAGGTGTTCGCAGCATTGAAATGCCGGTTGGAATCCGAACTGGCGTGCAAACTTCTGTACACTGTCATAAATAATGGCGGCGACATCCATTGCCCCTGCTGTCCCGATTTTTTTCCCGGTTACTTCGGATGTCGAGCAGCCAACAACAAAAACCTGTCCTTTTTTCATTGGCACCTGCCGGAAAAATTCATCCAGCATGCGGTCCAACTGTTCTTCCAAACGTGCCGAATCTGATTGCAACAAAAACACCTCTGTTATTTTTGTTCATACTGCGCGATTTTCTCAATCCTGCGTGCATGACGGCCGCCTTCAAACGGCGTTCCGAGCCATTCTTTCACAATTTCACAGGCCAGCCCCGGCCCGATGACCCGCTCTCCCATGGCGAGGACATTGCTGTCATTATGGGCCCTTGTAGCCTTCGCGCTGAAGACATCATGTACAAGCGCGCAACGGATACCCTTTACTTTATTGGCGGAAATACACATCCCGATTCCGGTGCCACAAATGAGGATCGCACGGTCAAATTCCCCTTTTGCCACCTTTTCCGCAACCGGAAGCGCGTAATCCGGATAATCAACCGACCCTTCACAATCGCATCCGAAATCTTCGTAGGCAACACCCAGATCCTGAAGCAAACCGGCAATTTCCTGTTTAAGATGCTTACCGCCGTGGTCTGAAGCCAATGCCACTTTCATGTTCTTCCCCCTCCTTCATGCTTCTGATTCTATTGTGGCACAGAACGTCGAAAAAGAAAATAAAGCGTCTTAGAGGCCAGGTTCCATGGCTGTTAAAATTTCCGGCCCGTTTAAAACGTCCATCGTCCCCGGAAAAATGCCAGGCATACGGCCGCATGTTCCCGCATCTCCTCTTGTCTTGCGGGATTTCCCGGCACAAAACCTGAATTGCCGCGCTTCTTCCAGCCAAAACCGGTGCTCCCCGTCCAAAACCAGGCGGGCGAAAAACTCACCGGATATGAAAGCGGCGGGTGCTCCCTTTTAATTTCTCCGCATCCTGCTCGAGCTGCGCGATAAGCCTTTCAATCAATTCCATGTTCTGCGCCTGCTCATTTGTAATCGCCGTGACTTCTTTTGCCCCGGCAGAAGTCTGTTCGGTAATGGCCGCCACTTCCTGCGACTGGCTCGAAGCTTCGTGAATCGCATCCATTTGGTTCTTGGCCATACCGGCAATTTGATCAACTGCCCCCGCAACCAAATGGATTGATTCCGTCATTCTGTCCATCGCTTCATTGGCCTTTTGTCCTCTGTGCACTTCTTCATTGGCTTTTTGAACTTGTACAGCCATTTGTTCGACAACCCGTGTACCTTCCTGCTCAATGTGCTGGATCATCCCGGTAATGCCCTGAACGGCCTGGGCACTTTCATCCGCAAGCTTCCGGACCTCATTTGCGACCACCGCAAACCCGCGCCCGTATTCCCCGGCGCGTGCCGCTTCAATAGAAGCATTCAACGCCAGCAAATTGGTTTGTGCCGCGACTTCACCGACAAAAGAAATGATCCCCTCCACTTTCTTCGTTTCTTCCGCAAGATCCCGAACGGCTTCCAGCGAGATGGTATTTTCTTTTGCCAGATTTTCAACACCTGATATAAGTGAGTCCATTGTCTCTTTGCTCGTCTTTAATTCGCTCAGCATGTGATCAGAAGATTTTTTGCAAGTATCCGCTTTCCCGCGGACTTCGGATGCAAGCTGATAGGTTTTTTCAACGAGGTCAGCCGTAGATTGGGTGGCAGCCGCGGATTGCTCGGCGCCAAGTGAAATCTCTTCCACCGTCTTGTTTACATGTTCCGCCTGGCCCGCAGCCAGTGCCGTTTTCTCCGATATTTCCGACACACTTTCTTTGGTGCGTTCCACATTTTCATCAATTTGTTCAACCGTCTCCCGCAAATTGGAAAGCAAGGAATTGAAAGCCGCTGCGAGCGACTCAATTTCATCGCCCGATTTTGGCACGGGGACTTCATCTCTTAAATCCCCGCGGCTCGCTTTAAGGGCTGCATCTTCTAACTTGCGCATCGGGCCTGCAATCAGGAATGAACCGAAAAAGCTTAAAATCCCGGACCAGATAATCCCTAATGCAAGTGTAATGACAATAAACCACGGCAGCTTTATCCAGTCGGAAAAAAACGGATAAATAAGATAAATGAAAAGACCGCTTGCCGAATATGTAATAAAAGACAGCCCGGTTACGAACAATACAATTTTCTTCGTTAAACTGAATCTGTAGCTTCGCTTTTCCATCCGTCACACCCGCCCCTGGTTTCCCGTTTTCCTGTTTTTAATCAAACGATTGATCAATGCATGCAATTGTTGATAAGTTTCTCTGTAAGCATCCAGGCTGCCGCCGTACGGGTCCGGTACATCCCCGCTGCTTCCGGCATACTCCGCGATGGTAAACGTTTTATTGCGGGCATGCGGATACCGTGCTGCCACTGCCTGTTTGTGCCCGGACGTCATCGTAAGAATCACGTCAGCCCAACCCGCCAAATTCTCCGAAAGGTTCCGGGCGTGGTGGCGGAAATCGATTCCATTTTCTTTCAGCACCTCGTAGGTATGGACAGAAGCGTCTTCACCCTCGGGCGCAAAAAGGCCGGCTGATTCCACTTCAATGCCCGGCAGCTGTTTCGCTTTTAAAATGGCCTCCGCCATCGGGCTCCTGCATGTATTCCCGGTGCAAACAAAAAGGATATTCAAAGGCTGTCCCCCTATCCTGAACGATTTAAATCTACTATTATTATAGTAAAAAAGACCTTAATTACAAGGTTAATCTGTAGATAGATAAAAAAAGCCGGAAAATTGAAACCGGCTTTACTAAATAGAAAACAACAATTTGAGCCCAAAAACAACGAGGATCGTTCCCCCAAGCACTTCGCCGTACATCCCGATCCAGCCCTGGAATTTCCTGCCGATCAAAAGGCCGAGCCAGGTTAAAAATGTAGCAGCAACGCCGAAGCAAATCATAACAGCAACAGTCCGCACGCCGAAAATGCCAAGTGATAGCCCGGCAGAAAAACTGTCCAGGCTTACACTCAACGCAAACAGCATCGTTCCCCATCCGGACGGGCTGACAGCTTGCGCCCCCTCCTTTTTGAAGACCCATACAATCATCTGTATCCCCATAATCACGAGCAATATGCCACCAATATACTGGGCAAATAGGCCAAAAGTACGGGAGAGAAGATGGCCCGCAAAAATGCCGAGAACCGGCATCAACACATGAAAAATGCCGACCGTTAAACCTATGTAAAAGATTTGCCTCAGTCTGGGCTGCATCATGCCCACGCCGAGGCTTACCGAAAAAGCATCCATACCGAGCGCCAAAGCCATGATCGCCAAAGTTACCATTTCTGCGATGACTGCCATCTCTTTTTCCCCCTTTGGACGTGCCTACTCCAGCTTATGCACGTCCGGGGCGTTTTAGAAGCCGCAGATCATCCGAAACCGCCCGCGCACCCGATCCGCAATAAAACAGCACCAAGCGATAAGGACAGTTTAAAAGCGTCCGGGTTACTGAACATCCTCTTCTTTTACATAACGATGCCCCGCTGCTTTCTCAAGCCGATTCATAATCGCCCGGCCGATGCCTTCACGCGGAAAAATTTCAGAAAATATCACATCCACTTTTTGCGCATTAAACGACCGAAGTGTATCATACAAGTGCTGGGCAACGGTCTCAAGGGATGCCCGCCTGCCACAAACTGCCACCACATCAGCACGGACGATACCGGACGTTTCTTCCGTCACAATCGCCCCTGTTACTTCCCCTTTTTCCCGGTGCGCATCGATCATTCGCTGCATAAAAGCCGTGCTGCCATCCACAAGATAAACCGGCGCATCCGGCGCATAATGCGTATATTTCATGCCAGGTGCTTTCGGCCGGGTGCCAGCACCAGTCCCCTTTAGTCCCGGATCAAGCCTCACTTTTCCAATCCGTTCTTCGAGCTGTTCTTTCGTAACACCGCCCGGGCGCAAAATCACAGGCACTTCCGCTGTCACATCGAGCACGGTCGATTCCACTCCGACACCCGTTTCTCCGCCGTCCACAATGCCGGCAATTTTACCGGCAAGGTCTTCCCGGACATGGCGAGCTAATGTCGGGCTCGGCTTGCCGGACCGGTTGGCGCTCGGGGCGGCAATCGGCAGCCCGCTCATGCGAATAAGCGCCAGTGCAACCGGATGCCGGGGCATGCGGATCCCGACCGTGTCCAGCCCGGCCGTCACCTTTTCGGACAATGCCCCTTTCTTTACTTTTACAACGAGCGTAAGCGGGCCCGGCCAAAAAGCTTTCATCAGCACTTTCGCCGTTTCCGGTATTTCTTCCGCCAATTCTTCCAGCTGCTTTTCCTCCGCAATGTGGACAATCAGCGGATTATCGGATGGCCTTCCTTTTGCCTTGAAAATCTTATCCACCGCTTCATCGCTTGTTGCATCGGCTCCTAAACCGTATACCGTTTCAGTCGGAAAAGCGACTGTCTGCTTCTCTTTCAGTAACTGCGCTGCTTCTGCAAGTTGTGGATAAGCACCGGGATTCTCCACAGTTTTATCCACAACCCAGTATTTTGTTTCCATTCTTTTTCACCTTTCTCCATCCAATCATCGGTCCTGCCAGAATATTTATTTATCAAGTTTTCTCCCGGCAAGTATACAAAAGTTCGAAAAATGAAACAAGTATTATCCACAACTTGTGGATAATACTTCGCATTTTGTTGATAACCCGTCTTTGTTCCAGCCCGTTTGTCCGGCTTTTCCACAATCCGGGTGGAAAATGTTAAAACAGTTCTTTGATCACTTTCACAATCAGCAGCTTTTTCTCCACCTCGCCATCCTCTCCGGCGTAAACAGCGCTAGTGTGGTTTGCTGTTTCACCGACTGGCTGTTTCGTTTTGCGGTCTTGTGCCGCTGGTTGATTTTCATGCGGTTTCCGGTTCACTTTTTCAGCTGCCGGCTCTTCCGCAGGTTTTGTGCGGGCATTGGAAGGTGCAACCTTCTTTGTTTCCGTCTTCTTTTCTTCACCCCCGCCGGTTGTTGCAACGCCGTTTGAAAAATCGAGAAAACAGAGGGGCGGATACAGGACGCACCACCAATTGGCGCCCTTGCCTTCCCCAAGCGTAATCAAAACCGCTTCATACTTCCCGGCCGGATATAAGTACTGGCCGTATAATTTTGTCGGAAAGGCGACCTTACCAAGTTCGGCTTTTACCGGTTCGTCCAGCTGTTCTTCCGCCATCACCCTTCTTGCAATGCTTTCAATTTCCGGCAAGTGGGAGCGGATGACTTTTTCCGCTTCTTTTTTGGAATTTAAGTGGCCTACCCATTTGGCGATGTTCGTATTTACTTCATCGCGGATTTTCCGTTTTACTGCCTGGTCTTCCGGCTTGTCACTGTTTGCCAGAATGCGCAGCCGGATCGCATCTTTCGGAATAACGATGGTTTCAGCCTCCACCGCTTTTTGTTTCGGTGCATATAAACTGATGATCGTTGCGATCGATAACATGAAAATATACAATGAAACCACTGTTTTTCTTTTCATTTTCTTCCCCCGTCCCTTCATATTCCCATTGTGGGCAGGAACAGGGGATTTTAAACTATGAATCTGAAAAAAAGCTAATTTTTTTCGCAAAACACCATCCGCTCATGGCCGTTGATATCGCGGACCACTTCCACAACGCTTTCCGGAAATGTATCCCGCAACAAGCAGGAAACGCGCTCCCCCTGGCCTGACCCGATTTCAAAACCGACGAGCGCCCGCTTGCTTAAAACAGACGGCAATGTTTCCATAAAGCGCCGGTAAAACGCAAGGCCGTCTTCTCCGCCAAACAGGGCCGTTTCAGGGTCATGGTCGCGCACCACAACGGATAACGAGCTCCGGTCCGTTTCCGGGATATACGGCGGATTGGATAAAACAATGTCCAATTTCTCGCCGTGTATAAACGGTTGGAGCAGATCTCCGTGCACAAACCGGATATCCGCATGCAGGGCTTCAGCGTTTTTTTCAGCTACGGCAAGCGCTTTTTCCGAAATATCGGAGGCGTACACCAAAAGCTCCGGAAACTCCAATTTAATTGTGGTCGCGATAATGCCGCTCCCTGTCCCGATATCTGCCAATTTAAGCCCTTTTGTTTCCCCGAAATGACGGCGGATCCGTCCGATTGCACCCTGCACTAGTTCTTCCGTTTCCGGGCGCGGAATGAGCACATCCCCGTTGACAAAAAATTTTCGTCCGTAAAAGGTTTCATAGCCCGTAATATGCTGGACCGGAACCCCTTTTGCATGGGCTTCTGCCGCTTGCCGGAACTTCGCCTCCACATCCGGAGGCAAAACCATCCGCAAGTTGGAAAGCAGGCGGGTGCGATCCATATCCAGAAAATGTCCGAGCAAGATCTCCCCGGCTTGCGCGTCGCGGCCGTTTTCCGTTAAAAAAGAAGAAGCCCACTGCAAGGCTTCATACACTTTTATGTTCCTATCCATCAGCCATTCACACTCTCCAGTTTTTTTGACTGGTCTTCAAGAATGAGGGCATCAATGATTTCATCGAGTTTGCCATCAAGCACCTGGTCAAGCTTTTGGATCGTTAACCCGATCCTATGGTCCGTCACACGGTTTTGCGGAAAATTGTACGTACGAATCCGCTCGGAACGATCCCCCGTTCCAACGGCAGATTTCCGGTTGGCGTCATATTCCGCCTGCGCTTCCTGCTGAAATTTATCATAAATGCGGGCACGAAGCACTTTCATCGCTTTTTCTTTATTTTTGATCTGCGATTTTTCATCCTGGCAGGACACGACAATCCCGGTCGGAATATGGGTCAGGCGCACAGCCGACATTGTCGTGTTGACGCTTTGCCCGCCCGGCCCGCTTGATGCAAATGTATCGACGCGGATATCTTTTTCATTGATATCCACTTCGACTTCCTCCGCTTCCGGCAAAACCGCAACCGTTGCCGTAGACGTATGAATACGCCCGCCCGATTCCGTTTCCGGCACACGCTGCACCCGGTGGGCCCCGTTTTCAAACTTCAATTTTGAATACGCGCCCTTGCCGTTCACCATGAAAACAATTTCTTTGTACCCGCCGATCCCCGTGACATTGGCTTCAATCACATCGATTTTCCAGCCTTGCGATTCGGCATAACGCGTGTACATACGGTACAGGTCGCCTGCAAACAACGCGGCCTCATCCCCGCCGGCAGCCCCGCGGATTTCCACAATGACGTTTTTTTCGTCATTCGGGTCTTTCGGCAGAAGCAAAATTTTCAGGCGTTCTTCGTATTCCGGGATTTTTGACTCGAGTTCATGGATCTCTTCTTTCACCATGTCCTTCATTTCAGGATCGAGTTTTTCCGAAAGAAGCGACTTTGCATCCTGGAGCTGTTTTTGCACTTCTTTATATTCACGGTACACCTGCACGGTTTCCTGTAAATCCGACTGCTCCTTCGAATACTCCCGCAGTTTTTTCGGATCATTGACGATCTCAGGATCACTTAACAACTCGTTCAGCTTTTCGTACCGGTCTTCCACGGCCTGCAACCGATCGAACATCGAACCCCACCTCATTTCACAACGTATTCCCGTTCCGATAACAGCAAAATCCGCCCTCAGACATAACAAATTTATTATAGTATACGCACGGGGAAACTTAAAGCGGAACATGAAAACAGCTGCTGAAACGCCTTTTTCCGGGATGATTTCCTATTTCACGTCTATTCGGACATGAACGTTGTAGCGGGGCGCCACTTTCAAAAGCTGGCTGCGGATGTCCGCTGCTTTTTTCATTCTTTCCCTGTGGTTCAGCTGTTCCTCCGTGTGAACATTGACCCACATATCTTTCCCGTTCACATATACCGAATGGGGGACGGCGCTGTCCATCTTCCAAACCGCTTCCCGCACCCTTTCGATATCCGCATTTACAGCGGTTGCCCTGCCAGCATCCCCGTTTCTTTGCCCGGCCTTTTGCGTATCCGCCGTGCTTAACGGCCTCGTCTCAATACGATCCGGCGCAGCTTCACGGGTCCGGTTTTGGGCCGTACAACCTGCTAAGAGCAGCATGGCCAGGCAGAGGAAAATCAGCTGTTTTGCCATAAAAAAAACCTCCTTTTCCAGTAGGTTTCCCTTCGGACGGAGGTTTATTTACGGACCACGTGCCGTCACAGCGGCGGATGGTCGTGGCATTTGCGGCAAACAGGATAATACGTGTCGTTCCCGCCAATCTGGATCTGGTCCCCTGTATACACCGGCTTCCCGTTCTCGTCGACGCGCAAATTCATCGTCGCCTTCCGTTCGCAAAACCAGCAGATCGTTTTCATTTCTTCGATTTTATCGGCATACAAAAGCATGTACTTGCTGCCCTCAAAAAGCTCATTTTGAAAATCATTTTTAAGGCCGAACCCCATTACCGGGATATGCAAATCATCAACAATGCGGGCAAGCTGCAGCACATGCCTTTTTTTCAAAAACTGGACTTCGTCGATCAGGACGCAGTATGGCGCGGGATTGTACCCTTTCACCATTTCAAAAATATCCGTATCATCGTAAATCGGGATCGCTTTCCTGCGCAAGCCGATTCTGCTCGAAATATAGCCTTCTTCATCGCGCGTATCGATGCCCGATGTAAAGATGAGAACCGGTTTATTCTGCTCTTCATAGTTATGGGCAACTTTCAATATTTCAATCGATTTGCCGCTGTTCATTGCGCCGTATCTGAAAAATAGCTGTGCCATCGTTCCCGCTCCTTATTTCAACAAATATGGTTTTAGGATCAGAAAAATCCGTCCGGGCAAACCGGCATCCCATAAAAAAAACAGGCAAACGCATCGCCTGTTTTTCATGGATTCTTTTATTTAAGTCCGTATTTTTTATTAAAGCGATCAACACGTCCGTCAGCAGTCGCGAATTTTTGGCGTCCTGTATAGAATGGATGGCATTCGGAACATACTTCCACGCGCAGTTCATCTTTTACAGAACCACTTTCGAATTCGTTGCCGCACGCACATTTGACCATTACTTTTTTGTATTCTGGATGAATTCCTGGTTTCATGCTTTTCATCTCCTTCAGCCCTGAGTCATTGCGAAACAGAGTTCTATTGTTTTACGGGACACGCCCTGTAAAATTTCATAAACACACTATGCTTAGTATAGCAAGTCCGAAGTGGAAATGCAACATCACTGCCTGAAAAAAGTTCTTCCTTATTTTTCCTTATATTACACGCCTTGACGATGATACTTTCAAGTCTGCTTTGATCATTTCCACAAACTCGTCGTTTGTTTTGGATTGTTTCAGCTTGCGCAAGAATTTTTCGACAAAATCCGGAGAATCGGACATCGATTTGCGGATCGCCCACAGCACTTCGAGATGGTCTTTCGAAAGCAGCAGTTCTTCTTTCCTTGTACCGGAACGGCGGATGTCGATGGCCGGGAAAACGCGCTTTTCAGCGAGGGAGCGGTCAAGATGGAGCTCCATGTTCCCGGTGCCTTTAAATTCTTCATAAATCACATCATCCATGCGTGATCCGGTATCGACTAGCGCGGTGGCCAAAATTGTCAGGCTGCCGCCTTCTTCAATATTACGCGCCGCCCCGAAAAACCGTTTCGGACGATGGAACGCAGCCGGGTCAATCCCGCCTGAAAGCGTTCTCCCACTCGGCGGAATCACAAGGTTATAGGCGCGTGCGAGGCGCGTAATGCTGTCCATTAAAATGACGACATCGCGCTTATGCTCGACAAGGCGCATCGCTCTTTCCAATACGAGTTCCGCAACCTTGATATGGTTTTCCGGCACTTCGTCAAAGGTCGAGCTGACGACATCCGCATGCACGGAACGTTCAATATCTGTTACTTCTTCCGGCCGTTCATCAATCAACAGAACGATCAATTCCGCATCAGGATGGTTCACGGTAATAGAGTTGGCAATTTCTTTCAGCAGCATCGTTTTACCGGCTTTCGGCGGCGCCACAATCAAACCGCGCTGCCCGAAACCAACCGGGGTGATTAAATCCATAATCCGGGTGGACAGTTTTTCGGGAACCGTTTCAAGGATAATCTGCCGGTTCGGATAAAGCGGCGTAAGAGCCGGAAAATGAACCCGTTCCTTAGCGGTTTCCGGGTTTTGGCCGTTTACCGCTTCCACATGCAGCAAGCCGTAATAGCGTTCGTTTTCTTTCGGCGGCCGGACTTTGCCGGAAACCTTATCGCCGTTTCTTAAATCAAAGCGGCGGATTTGCGAAGCAGAAATATAAATGTCCTCCGAACTTGGGGAGTAGTTGATCGGGCGCAGGAATCCGAATCCTTCCGACTGGATGATTTCGAGCACGCCTTCCATAAAGAAATACCCTTCTTGCTCTGCCCGTGCTTTTAAAATCGCAAAAATTAACTCTTTTTTCGTCAGTTTGCTATAGTAGGATACTTTATACTCTCTTGCAAGGGCATAAAGCTCTTTTAACGTCATATTTTCCAGACTTGATATTGATAAACTTTCCATAAAAACACCACACTTTTTCAATTTACAGTCGGGTAGAGCAGTCTGTTTCTTCCGTTACATCAAAATTTTCCATTTGTTCCCGGCGCTTAAAACTATACCGGTATACCAATGGAACAGAACAGGCTAAAAATAAAGGAATGTGAAGGCAAGATATGAACATCCACAGTTTTGCTTTGCGCATAGATAGAAAACATGAGCTGTCTGCAAAGAGGCAATGTTGCAGCACGTGCATCTATGGAGCCGCACCATGTACGGAAGAAAAAGAAGACAAACAATTGAATATTTATAAATAAAATCATAATCATTTTAACCCTGAAACAGAAGAGAAATCAACTAAAAATAGCATAAGAGGTAAAAAACTTTGTTGAAAATGGGAGGGAAGGCGGCACTTCCGCCCTTCCCCCGCCGCTATAGCTGCATGGTCCCCCGGAGATTTACGCTTTGATCACAAGGTTCGGCTTTTTCTTCAGACTGTGCTGCCCTTCAATAAAGCGGACCGTCCCCGACTTTGCACGCATGACGACAGAATGGGTGGATCCGTACTGGCCCTTAAATTGGACACCGCGCAAAAGTTCCCCGTCGGTTACGCCGGTCGCAGCAAAAATGGCGTCATCCCCGCTCACAAGGTCGTCCATCATCAGCACTTTATTGATGTCAACCCCCATGCTCAGGCAGCGTTCTTGCTCCGCGTCGTTTTGCGGCAGAAGGCGTCCCTGGATCTCGCCGCCGAGGCATTTCAGCGCAACTGCTGAAATAACCCCTTCCGGCGCGCCGCCCGATCCGAACAAAATATCTACACCGGTATGGTCGAATGCCGTGTTAATGGCAGCTGCCACATCCCCGTCATTGATCAGTTTGATCCGGGCGCCTGCAGCACGGAGCTGCGCAATAATTTCTTCATGGCGCGGACGGTTCAGAACTGTTGCCACCACATCCTCGATATCTTTATTTTTTGCCTTTGCCACAGCTTTTAAATTATCGATAATCGGCGCATTAATATCAATCATGCCGACTGCTTCAGGGCCGACAGCAATTTTATCCATGTACATATCCGGCGCATGGAGCAAATGTCCGTGATCTGCTATCGCCAGCACACTGAGCGCATTCCAGCCGCCGGATGCAAGAATATTCGTTCCTTCCAGCGGGTCAACTGCAATGTCAACGCGGGGGCCGTATCCGTTCCCGAGTTTTTCCCCGATGTACAGCATTGGTGCTTCATCCATTTCCCCTTCACCAATGACGACAGTGCCTTTCATCGGAATGGTGTCGAACACATCACGCATCGCGGACGTTGCCGCATCATCCGCTTCATCTTTCAATCCGCGCCCCATCCATCTTGCGGATGCAAGTGCTGCAGCTTCCGTGACGCGAACCAATTCCATTGACAAACTTCTTTCCAATTTCACTACCCCCATAAATAGATTTTTAATTAGTATATCACATTTAAAAAATTATTGTGTCATAATTTCTCTGTTTTTTTCTATTTATGGGGGAGCCGGCAGTTGTTCGCTAGGAATGGTTCAGGTGTTCCATCTCCTTTTCGGACATGCCTTCCCGCCAAACAGCAGCACCAAGTCCGGTTAGTTTTTCCACGAGGCAGCTGTATCCGCGGTCGATATGTTCAACGCCTGTCACTTCTGTCACGCCTTCTGCCATCAGGCCGGCAATGACAAGGGCAGCACCCGCACGCAAATCACTCGCTTTCACCTTTGCCCCTTGAAGCCGGACCGGACCGTTTACAATCGCAGACCGTCCTTCCACTTTAATATTGGCGCTCATTCTCCGCAACTCGTCAATATGTTTAAAGCGGGCGGAATAGATTGTATCGGTTACGATGGACGTCCCTTCTGCTCTTGTCAGAAGCGTGGTGAACGGTTGTTGCAGATCTGTCGGAAACCCCGGATAAACGAGCGTTTTAATATCAACGGGTTTCAGCTTGTCTGCTTTCCCGATAAAAATCTGTTCATCCCCGGTTTCCACAGGTATGCCCATTTCCCTGAGCTTTGCGGTCAGCGACTCGAGATGATGCGGAATGACATTGTCAACAAGTACTCCTTCACCCGCGGCCGCCGCCAGGATCATAAACGTACCGGCTTCGATCCTGTCCGGAATAATCGTATGCCGGCAGCCGCTCAAATGGTCTACGCCTTCAATCCGGATGACATCTGTTCCGGCGCCTTTAATTTTTGCGCCCATATTTGTCAAAAGTGTGGCTACGTCAATGATTTCCGGCTCTTTTGCAGCGTTTTCAATGATTGTCCTTCCCTTTGCTTTAACGGCAGCCAGCATAATATTGATCGTTGCCCCGACACTGACAACGTCCAGATAAATACGGGCACCTTTCAATTCATCCGCCCTTAAATAGATGGCACCCTGCTCATTTGTCACTTTTGCGCCCAATGCTTCAAAGCCTTTAATATGCTGGTCGATCGGCCGCGGTCCGAGATGGCACCCGCCCGGCAGCCCGATGACAGCTTTTTTGAACCTGCCGAGCATCGCGCCCATTAAATAGTATGAGGCACGCAGTTTCTTCACCCTGCCATTGGGCAGCGGCATCGAGATCATATGGCGGGGATCGACCGTAATTTCCCCGTCCTCTGACGTAACCGTTGCCCCGATCTCTTCCAGCAGGCCGGTCAATGTCCGGACATCGGAAATTTCAGGCAAGCCTTCTATTGTTACAGGAGATTCCGCGAGGATGGTCGCAGGTATTAAAGCGACAGCGCTATTTTTTGCGCCGCTCACTTTAATGGTGCCTTTCAAAGGATATCCCCCGGCAATTTTTAGCTTTTCCATATTAAGCTCCCTTCTTTAGCGGGTATGGATGTACATTCCGGCTGTAAATGGCCGTTCGCAAACTGAGTCCGAAAGCTCCGAAAAACAATATGAATCCCAGCAACAGGATTGCCGAACAGGCGGAAAATCAAACTGTCCCGGAGAAAGCAAGAAATAAAGAGCAATTTTAAATATTTCCGTTATTTTGCTGTACGGCTGTTCCAGTCGCGTGTAAATTGTTCAATCCCTTTGTCTGTTAACGGATGCTTGAACAGCTGTGTGAGCACTTTAAACGGGACGGTTGCGATATGCGCCCCTGCGAGCGCCGCTTGTGTAATATGTTGCGGGTGGCGGATCGAAGCTGCGATAATTTCCGTATCAATTTGATGGATGGAAAAAATTTCGGCAATCTCGGAAATCAGGTGGATGCCGTCATGACCGATATCATCCAGCCTGCCAAGGAACGGCGAAACATACGTTGCACCCGCTCTTGCCGCCAAAAGCGCCTGATTGCTGCTGAAAACCAAGGTAACATTTGTGCGGATGCCTGCCTGTGCCAATTGATGAACGGCTTTCATTCCTTCCGGCGTCATCGGCACTTTGACTGTAATATTCGGAGCAATAGCCGCCAGTTCCTTTCCTTCTTTCACCATACCTTCCGCATCTTCGGAAACGACTTCAGCACTGACAGAACCAGGCACGAGCGCCGTAATTTCTTTTAACCGGTCATGGAATGAAACATTTTCCTTTGCCACAAGCGACGGATTTGTCGTTACACCGGACAAAATCCCCCATTCATTTGCGGTTTTGATTTCCTCGAAATTGGCAGTATCAATAAAAAATTTCATTCTGCTTCCATCTCCTTTTATGGTTCCTATGTATCCATTTCCACTATACCACGGAACGAAAAGAAAGTTCAGAAAAACAACCGTTTTTTTCACTGGCGCCTATCCAAAAAAACTATAAATCCTCTTGTTTCGCACCTTTGAACCTTGTTTCCCTAAAAAAGCCCAAATCTAAACGCCTGAAGCCATTCGCATTTTAAAACGCCATACCAAAAAAGCCCGGCACGCACGGGGCAGCGCCAGACCTTTTTTATCTTGAACACTCATCCTTAAGGCATGCGTGTTCTCGGCTAATCTAAAACGATCATGCTTTTTGGTTAGAACCGAACTCGCGGATTTTGCCGATAACGGTTTGTTTAATCGTTTCGCGTGCAGGCCCGAGGTATTTGCGCGGATCGTATACATCCGGATCAGCTGCCAATACTTCACGAACCGTTTTCGCGGAAGCAATTTGGTTTTCCGTATTCACGTTGATTTTCGCAGTACCTAAAGAAATAGCTTTTTTAATATCAGCTTCAGGGATGCCTGTCCCGCCGTGAAGTACAAGCGGCATGCCGGTAATTTTGCTGATTTCTTCCATTTCTTTGAAGCCAAGGTTTGGTTCGCCGTGGTAAGGGCCGTGAACCGAACCAAGAGCCGGTGCTAAAGCGTCGATTTTGGTCGCGTCAACCAGCTTTTTACATTCTTCAGGATCCGCATAAATGATGCCTTTTCCGACAACATCGTCTTCCTGGCCGCCGACAGTGCCGAGTTCTGCTTCCACAGATACGCCGTGGGCATGCGCATATTCCACCACTTTAGAAGTAATTTCCACGTTTTCATCAAACGGATGGTGGGAAGCGTCGATCATTACAGAAGTAAAGCCTGCATCAATGGCTTTCTTTGCATTTTCAAAGCTTGAACCGTGGTCAAGATGGATCGCGACCGGAACCGTAACATTCAAGTCTTCCATTAAACCTTCAACCATTTTTACAACGGTTTTAAAACCGCTCATGTAACGGCCTGCTCCTTCGGAAACACCGAGGATGACCGGGGATTTTTCTTCTTCTGCAGCCATCAGAATGGCCTGGGCGTATTCAAGGTTATTGACGTTGAATTGCCCTACCGCATATTTCCCTTCTTTTGCTTTATTCAGCATTTCAGTCATGGAAACTAAAGGCATGAATTTTCCTCCTTATCATTTGCGTTAAAAAGATTGCCCGAGGTTATCATTTTTATGATATACAATCTTCATAACATCATACTAGCCTATTGATCATTCCTTAACAATCATAACAAACAAAACCGGCATTTACCAATGAACTTTATTTGTCGGTAAAAAGAAATAAAATTATCAAAATTTTACGGTTTAGCACTTTTTTCACTTCATGCGCTTACATTGCCAAATATTTTTTCACTGCCTTGCGGATGTCGTCAATATCAAACGGCTTTGCAAAATGGGTCAGTGCCCCGAGCTCCTTCGCTTTCTCAATCAAGTCCAGTTCGCCGTAAGCGGTCATAATGATGGCCCGGATATCCGGTTTCATTTCTTTCAGCTTTTTTAAAATTTCAATGCCGTCCATGCCGGGGATTTTCATATCCAGCAAGACAAGGTCGATTTCATGGTTTGCAGCCAGCGAAAGTGCCTGGGGGCCGTTTGCCGCCTGAAAGGTTTCGTAGCCCTCTTTCTGCAGCACTTCCGTAAGCAAAACCCGGATGCCAAATTGGTCGTCAACAATTAAAATATTCGGCTCTCTCATTTTTCTCCTCCATCAGCTGATCAGTTTTAACAAAATTTGTATGTATTTTTGCCTAGCAATGCCCACTTGCTTTATGTATGTTAAACTATTTCTACTTCTCGTTCCTTTTTTCCTGCTTATACAAGTGGCAAATTGAATGATCATAGACGGAGGCGGAAAAGCAGCAAAAAAATAAAAGGGGAAGGCCCCTTTTATTCTATCGTCAACTCAACCCCTTCCACATACCGGGGGTTAATTCGTTTTCCTTTTTGAACCACTTTTCCACTGTACAGCTGCTTGCCGCTTGAAATGTCAAACACATACAGGAGACACGCTTTTTCCCGGGAATCGTTCGGGATAAGGAAGTACAACCTGCCGTTTTTGATTTCAGGGATGGGGTTGCCCGTACTCTGGTACTTGATAGCAAATGTCTTATCTGCTTTCAGCTTTCCATTCCCGTCAAAGGTTAAAAGGCGCGCGCCTCCGTTCTTTTTTTCGGTTGCCATATAAACTGCCTTTCCGTTGTAAACAGATTTCCAATCATCGCGGTTTCGTAGCGGAATGTTTATCGGTGGCTTGAGTTTTTTCGTTTCATTTGTGCAATATTTGTAAATAAAGGTATTCACTTCCTTTACTGAACCGTCACCGTCCACTTTCTCTTCTTGATATGCCAGTATATGGTTGGGCTTGTTCACGTCGGTTTCTGCGAGCTGGGTATATTGAGCCATTCTCCCCGTCTGTCCTCTTTGTGTAATCCATTTGCCTCCGGTTATTTTCTTGTCCGGCAGGCTGACACGATATACGCGGATATCTCCATCTGTGGCTGCCGCTACTTTCAGCTCATTTCCAGTTTTTTGCACATCCCAAACCGATGGAAAAGATTGTTTTGAAAAACCTTGCACCTTCCTCTTCATTGTTTCTGTTTTTCTTGTTTTCTTATCCAGCACCTCGACATACAGTTCTTTATCGAACCGGTGAAGCGGCTGCGGAATGATGTCCGCATAAGCAATCATTTGTCTATCCTCATAAAAGCCGCCATGATTGGTCTTTCCCCTCATAAATCGGGGATACTGCTTGACATACTGCTTGTACCAATCCGGGTCTTCATCTAGTAGCGAAAAAGAAGATTCCCTTCCTAAATAGCGGCTTCCAGATGAAGTAATCGAAAACATGCGATTCAAAAGGTTATCTTCCTGGTTATCCAGAGCAGTAATTTTAACATTCCGGATTTCTTTTTCATTTCCGCTTATCTTTTTCAGCACAAGCCCCGGATCCTTGTCAGCAGCCAATGCGGTATAAAAAAGGGGGATCGCTGCCACAACCGCAACCAAAATCACCAATAAATTTATATAACGTCTCATCGTATCTCTCCCTTACACCGTTACTTTGTATTTGATCAAGTATCCCCCCAGCAGGATAGAATACCCCGCAATGATGGCCGTCATGGCCACTTCCATCCATAATACTTCCGTTTCGTATAAAACACCGGGCAGCAATATATCAAAGAGCAATTCCGGCGTCCAAAATAAAACGAACGAGAGAAAACCGAAAAGCAGGCCGAGCAAGACCCCCTTCATGCGGAAACTTCTTTCCAATAAGATGGCCGTAAAGATCACAAGGACCACTGTAAACCCTAACCCGTAATGTAAGAGAAAGTCTATCACTGTACTAGGAAGCAACAGGTTAAACAAGGGAAAACTTAAGACAGCATCTATGACCGTCATATCCATCCTGTAAATGCCCGGTGTAATGGCATTAAAAAAGAAATGTTCAACCGGCAGCAAAACAATCTGAACAGCAACAAATCCAAACACCATCAGCAAAATGCTCGCCGCTTTCGCCAAATAGAGATTCCATCTTTCAACAGGAAGCATCAAAAGCCGGTATATAAACGTATGCTTACCGTACCAGTCCCTGTACCAAATCAGGAATATATAAAACATCATGGCCGCCGCACAAAGCGCAATCGGCCCCATGAACCAAACCGAACCAAAGCAGTCGATAAAGCCGATCGAACCATAATGCTTTACGTATGCCAGTTTTGGCAGTGACTGATGATACATGATCTCATTTGCTTGCGTGATGTAACGATGCACCGTCAAAAAAACGGACGTAAATTGTGAAAGGATGGTGATTGCAACCAAAGACCAGTAGATTTTCGCAAAACGGTTAATTTCGAAGTTGACGAGTTTTACAAAACTTTTCATTGCCGGTATACCTCCCTCATTATATCGACAACGGATTTCCCTTCGCTTTGGCGAATGTCTTCCGTGTAAAATTCCTTTAAAACCTTCCCGTCCCCGAGCAGCACCACTTTGTCCAATAGATGCTCAATATCATTGATTTCATGTGTGGTAATCAACACCCCGCGGTTTTCAACCAGGTCGCTCGCGAACACATTTGCAATTTGTTCCCGGCTGAAAATATCAATGCCCGAAAAAGGTTCATCCATCAGCACATAATCTACATCGAGCGATAGCCCGAGCAGCAAATTCACTTTTGCCATGTTTCCTTTTGAAAGGTCACCGATCCGGTCATTTTCATTCAGTTTGAAAAAATAAAGCAAGTCTTTTGCGCGCAATGTATTCCAGTCTGGATAATAATCCCGCATAAAAAGAATGGCATCTTTGATTTTCATCCGCGGCAGCATGATGGGCGCATCCGGAATGAATGCCAGCTTCTCGTAAATATGTTTGTTGTACGGTTCCCCATCGATCAGAATCTTTCCTTTGCTGACCGGGACAAGCCCTGCAATCGCTTTTAAAGTGGTTGTTTTGCCTGTCCCGTTCACCCCGATCAAACAGGTAATTTCCCCTTTTTCTGCTGTAAAAGAAAGCGAATCAAGCACTTTTTTTCGCCCGTATTTTTTCGTAACTTCCATAACTTCAATCATGCCCGGCCCCCCTTTTGCCCGCGGTATTGCCTTTTTACCAGCTCCAACAGCTCCTCCAGCGGAATGTCCATCGGGCGGATCGCATCCAGAAAATCAGCCAATGCTGACTGGATCAGTTCTTCCCGTACCCCGGCAAGCACTTCCCGGTCTGTTGTAATCCGGCTCGGAAGATTGCGTTCTGTGTGGATCAAACCTTGCTCCTCCATTTCTTTATACGCTCTTTGCGCGGTATTCGGATTTATTTTTAACATGGCTGCAAGTTCGCGCCGCGATGGAATTTCCTGTCCCGCCTCAAGGCTCCCTGACGCAATCCGGGTTTTAAAATAGTGGATAACCTGGATGTAGACAGGATCGCGGTTATTCCATTTAATCTCTGCGATGATCTGAATCGCCCCCATCCTTTTTCATCTCTCCATGTGTATGAAGGGCTTCATACACGAACGCCAAAATGATCGTATTAATACATTCATACATCTGATATGTGTATCATATCGTTCATACACTTCTCCGTCAATGGTTTTTTATAAAAAACCCGAAAAAATTTCCGGGCTTTTGTATGAAAAAAAACGAAATGCAAAAAAGCGGTGAGAAACCAAGCATAATGGTCTCTCACCGCTTTTTTCATTTAGGTGCCTTTGGAAAAATGGGGCACTATCCGAAGGGCCAGGTTTATTGTTTACCCTTGATCGACGCTTCGATAAACCCTTTAAACAAAGGCTGCGGGCGTGTCGGGCGCGAGGTAAATTCCGGGTGGAACTGGGAAGCAACGAACCACGGATGGTCCTTCAGCTCGACAATTTCAATGAGCCGGCCGTCCGGGCTTGTCCCTGAGAACGTGAATCCGGCATTTTCCATCTGTTCACGGAATTGATTGTTAAATTCATAACGGTGGCGGTGGCGCTCATAAATGACTTCATCCTGATAAGCATCATACGCTTTCGTACCTTTCACAAGCCGGCAAGGATAAAGCCCAAGGCGAAGCGTACCGCCGAGGTCTTCAATTTCTTTTTGCTCCGGCAAAAGGTCAATCACCGGATAAGGCGTATCCGGGTTGATCTCCGAGGAGTGTGCATCTTTCAATCCGAGGACATGACGGGCAAATTCGACCGATGCAAGCTGCATACCAAGGCAGATGCCGAGAAACGGAATCTTGTGTTCACGGGCATACTGGATGGCAAGAATTTTCCCTTCGATGCCGCGATCGCCGAAACCGCCCGGCACTAAAATGCCGTCTGCATCTTTCAGCAGATCTGCCACATTTTCCCCGTCCACCTCTTCGGCATTGATCATGTCAATATCAATATCTGCATCAAACTGGTAGCCGGCATGTTTGAGCGCTTCTGCAACGGAAAGATAGGCATCCTGGAGTGCCACATATTTGCCGACAAGCGCAATTTTTACCGTCTTTTTCAGATTGCGCACCCGGTCAACAAGCCCTCTCCATTCGGCCATATCTGCTTCCGGGCACTGCAGTTTTAAATGGTCGCAAACAAGCTGGTCCAGTTTTTGCTCCTGCAGCATGAGCGGGATGGCATATAACGTATCGGCATCGATGCATTCGACTACTTCACGCGGCTGGATATCGCAGAACAATGCAATCTTGTCCTTCATATCCTGCGAGATTGGCATTTCCGTCCGGACGACAATGACATTTGGCTGGATTCCGAGGCCGCGCAATTCTTTTACGCTATGCTGCGTCGGCTTCGTCTTCATTTCGCCCGATGCTTTTAAATAAGGAATTAATGTACAATGGATGTACATGACATTGTCAATCCCCACGTCCGTTTTGATTTGCCGGATTGCTTCCAGGAACGGAAGCGATTCAATATCACCGACCGTCCCGCCGATTTCGGTGATGACGACATCTGCATTGGTTACTTTTCCGGCACGAAAGACGCGTTCTTTGATTTCATTGGTAATATGCGGGATGACCTGTACGGTGCCGCCGAGATATTCGCCGCGTCGTTCTTTCCGGATGACTTCGGAATAAACTTTACCGGTCGTGACGCTGCTGTATTTTGTTAAGTTAATATCAATAAAACGTTCATAATGGCCGAGGTCAAGGTCGGTTTCTGCGCCGTCGTCCGTTACAAACACTTCCCCGTGCTGGTACGGGCTCATCGTCCCCGGATCAACATTAATATACGGGTCAAATTTCTGGATCGTAATATTCAACCCGCGGTTTTTTAACAACCGCCCGAGCGATGCCGCAGTAATCCCTTTTCCCAGCGAGGAAACGACCCCGCCTGTTACAAAGATATATTTTGTCACGTGTTGTCCCCTCCTGTAATGTAACATTATTGTTGCCCCAATACACGGCTTCATCCATTTTTAAGGACTTGGGTCTGGTATGAATCGTTTTTTAAATCAGTCCTGTAAAAAACAAAAAGCCCCTCTTGCAATACGGGTTGCAAGGGGGAGCTTGATTTATTTTGCGATATTCCGTCCTTTTCAAAGGAGCCCAAACATAATACTACCGTTGTCCTGGAAAGAAGTCAAGACTAATCTTTGTCGTTAGCGTCTTCCTCTTCTTCGTCTTCAGTAATGTCGAAATCATCCGTGAGCAGTTCATCGTCTTCGAAAGTTTCATCATCATCTTCATCTTCATCGATATCAGAAAACTCATCGTCAGCCAAATCTTCGTCTTCGGCCAAATCTTCATCTTCCTCGTCTTCGTCGGCAAAATCCTCATCATCATCTTCGACGACATCATCGATATCCTCAAGATCGAGGTCCTCATCATCAATAATGTCCTCTTCTTCCTCGACAACTTTCGCTTTTTTCCGCTTCGTTTTTGTTTTCACGGTGTGGGTCACTTCTTCGTCAATCTGGTCAACCGGGTACCAGGCGCGGAGACCCCAAGTGTTGTCCCCCAGGCTGATAAATCTCCCGTCAATGTTTAAGTCCGTATAGAACTGGATCATTTTTCTTTCGGTCTCTTCTTCCGGCAATCCTAAAACCGCGCCGATTTCCGCAAGCAAGTCCTGGAAGGAAGTCACTTGTTTCTTTTCCTCCAATATTTGTTCCGCCAACTCGATAAAAGACATTTCCTTCAGTTCTTCTTTCGGCAACTGTCGCAAGCTCACGCGTCGCACACCCTTTCTCATTGATCAAAACTGCTATATGGCAGGCAAATGCTAATCTTTGCATGATTTAATAGAAAACATATTTACCATTATATACAAAAAGCAAACGTTTATGCTAGCCCCGCGGCCTTTTCCGGCTTTTTTTATCCCGGATTTTTAAGCGGCCCGGTGTCCTCATCAGCCGGTATGCAAGATAAAACAGAAAAAAAGAGAGGATTAAAAAAGGGATGGCACCAAGTTCTTTACTGTATAAATAATACCCAGCCAGCAAAAAAACGATCATACCGCTGCATGATAGTAAAATTTTGATGAAAGAAAACAAACAGTCCACATCCCTTGAAAAAATAAGCGATTGACGAGTCCTACTCCCACCTTCCGCCTATTCAAGCACATCTCCTATATCCTTGTCCATTTTACATCCATCTGGTAGAAAGAAACAACAGAATTCTATGTGGAAAGAAAATTTATTTTCGTACTTGCCATTGAGCGAAAGCAAAAAACCGGCATTCAGCTGCCGGTTTTTTGCTTTTGGAAGCACACGCTGCATTTTTGTCCAGCGGCAACTCCTAGCGGAAAATGCTATTTGGGTCGTTCAGCTTTGCTGGCACTGTAGTTTTAGCTGTATCAGTATCCAACTTATCCTTTGTTGGCCCGGTAACGTTTGCAACAATACTAAAAGAATGGCCAGAACGCTTGGCACCTGCTTCAGTCGGAATATATAATGCTAATATCAATATTGTCGGTATGAGTAAACTCACATTATAATTGGAATATTATGTTAAACAGATTCTTTTTTAAAAAGTTCCATCATTATCAATATACTGGAAACTTCAAAATTCAGAGAGTAGTTTTACTTCTCCCATTTTGCCAGCCATTCACAAAAAATGGCAACCACTATGCCGCGAGGAGATCTCTTCTATGAATAATGACTTACGATGCAGATCCATACCTAAAATGACCATATGAATACATAGCTCAAAAATATTATCGTTTTTATTGAAGGAGAATATTATGGAAGCATTAATAGAAGCTAATCGAATTTGTAAAAGATATAATCAAAAGAGCAGTAACATGGAATTGAAAGAAACATCCCTTACCATTCAAAAAGGAAAGATTTATGTCATTGAAGGGAAAAGTGGAGCAGGGAAATCAACCTTGTTAAATATTCTGGGAGGAATGGAGAAACCCACATCTGGAAAAGTATATTACAAAGGAAAATCCTTTTATGATCTAAAGGATTCAGAACAGGCTGCTATTAGAGGGGAACAATACGGATTTATATTCCAATCTTTTCAACTTATTCCGGAATTGACTGTAAAAGAAAATATAGAACTTCCACTCATGTTTATAAATAGGCATGAAAGAACAAATAAAGTGGAAGAATTAGCTGGATATTTAGGGATTGAAAATCAATTACATAAGCTTCCTGACTTTTTATCAGGAGGGGAACAACAAAGAGTAGCCATTGCTCGGGCACTTATTACTGATCCCAAAATTATATTTGCCGATGAGCCCACCGGTAATCTTGATGGAGAAACAACCAAAAAAATGATCCATTTATTTACAAGTCTGTGTAACAAAAAAAATATAACACTGATTGTTGTTACTCACGAAAAGAATTTATTCGAATTTCCAGACACTTTGTTTCTTATGAAAAACGGGAGATTGCAGGTGATACAAGAAAATGTTTAATTTAAGCATGAAAATTCTTTTATCGCGAAAAAAATGGTTATTTCTCATCGCTGGTTCAATTGCCATTGTTCTATCATCCGTAGCTTCTATATTTATTGCTTCTGAATCTGTAAGATCAGCAATTAAACAAAAGGCTCAGAATACTTACGGAGAACATACCGGTGTGTTAACAAATATTACAGAAACAAAAAAATCATTGTTGAAGAGAAATAAGGGGATATCGGTAGGAGTATATCAAATTATTGGTAAAACTAAAGTTAGTAGTGATAGATTTGCAACGGTGGGCTGGATGGATAAAAAATCAATATTATTGGGACATTTAAAATTAATAAGTGGGAGATTTCCGGAGAAGCCAAATGAGGTTGCGATAGAATCTGCGTATTTACAAGGCCCTTTAAAAAATTGGAGAATCGCGGAAAAAAGAACAATCAAAATTGGAAACAGCACGAAAAGCTTACGCCTTGTTGGAATAGTAAAAAATTATTCATCACAATGGTCAGTAGCCGAGGATTTTGAGAAGGGTGTCAATGACTTCCCGAATATATTTATATCTAAACAGTTAACTACCAATTATAAGAAAAATAATAGTTTTTTGTTCAAATATAACGGAAGCACAAAAGATTCGTTTGAAAAATCAATAGATCTTATTAATCACTATGACCAACAAGGCACTGTTAATAGTCGATTATTTAATAACGGACTAAATCAATGTGATACGATCAGGACCTTATCGATTACATTTCAATTATTAATTGTGATTCTTTCACTATTTTCTATAAACAGTCTCATTTTATATTTTACCCAAGATCAACATAAAAAATTGGGTATTATGAAATCCGTAGGTGCAAGTCAACGAGCTTTATACCGCATATACATTTACCAAGCTGTTATTATTTTTGTTTTAAGTGCCTTATTTTCATTTCCTATAGTATATTCTATTCAGTCACTAATCATTCATTTCTCATACAGAGAGTATTTTTCTAACTTTATGCTGATGATTGAAATGGTTGGAATGAGTATATTACTATACATTGGATTATTCTTTATGATCTTATTTTTATTCCTTAAAAATGTTAAGGAGTCCGGCACATTACATGTACAAGAACTATTGAACCAGCAAAATCGTGTAAGTTTCAGCGAACGATATAAAAGCGTTTTTAAAGGCTTTCATTCTAGCTATGGAAAATTATTAGTGAAAGAATTATTTTCAAATCCGAAGCAATTCTACCTTACTGTATTAATTTTATGCTTTTCATCTTTAACATTCACATTTACAAATTATATTCAAAAAGATAATTTGTATGGTTGGGAAGGGCTTAAATCCAAGTATTATTTAAACTCCCAAGAAGCTTTTAGCTTTAAAACACAACAAAATTTAAAAGTATTAAGTCACCAGGGATTAACCTTTACAGAAGCTGAAGTAAAAAAACTGGAAAAAACACCCGGGGTTTTATACATAGATAAAACTCCATTCATGGAAGATGTCGAAACGCTAATTGATCGGAAAATGATTACACCTTCCATTAACAATTGGATCTTTAATGAAAACTCTGCTTATAAAACTTATAATAATAAAATTATTATTCCGGATGTAAAATACGTTCTTCTCAATAAAGACGACTGGAAAAATATTGAGGCTCCAAAGAAATATAAAGATCTTGATGGCAAAGCATTCATTTATAATCCAGTTAACAAGAAAAACACAAACGAGGATAAAATCTTAGTTGGAAATACATTGACTTTAGTCAGATTGTATAAAACGCCAACCGGAATGAAAACCAGTCAAAAAAAGTTAAAAATTCTAGATGTTATTCATAAACCATTTAAATATAGAGTCAGCCCTTCTGTAGAAATAAAAAAAGATGACTTTATTATTTTGATGGACACTCAAACCGCAGTAAAATCCGGTTTGTTCCATGGGTTTAATGAACTTGAGATTTACACGAAAAAAGATATCTCTCATAAAGAAAAAATGAATCTTGATAAACAAGTAAAATCCTTATCGTCAACATTTCCTGGCAGCTTAGTGCAGAATACTTCTCAATTAATAAAAGACGATAATAAAATTTATAATTATCTCAAGGTGCTTGGCATGCTTTTGTTTTTTGTCTCTCTTATCCTCACTGCGATTTCCGTCAC
Organism: Weizmannia sp. FSL K6-3076; assembly: GCF_038007245.1. NCBI lineage: Bacteria > Bacillati > Bacillota > Bacilli > Caryophanales > Bacillaceae > Heyndrickxia > Weizmannia sp. FSL K6-3076. The sequence goes on from NZ_JBBOWU010000001.1 coordinate 3,350,589, forward strand.
GATCATGATCTTTAGCAAATATCAAACTCAGAAGAGACAGTGGGGCATTTACTTATCTCTTGGGATGAGTAAAAGAAACATCATGCAACTCGTTTTTAGCGAAATATTCATTTATGTTTTTGTCTCTATGATTTTAAGTATGTTAATTTGTTGTATTGGATTGATAATGTTACCGCGTCAGTATCCCCTTGTTTTCTATTTTAAATATTTTCTGTTGTCTATTTTAATTGAAATCAGTTTTCTCATTATCGGGGGCTATATAATAAATCGTTCCTTACAACGTCAATCAATTGCTTCTTTCCTTAGAAGGGATGAGTAACACGCCTTGGACATAAATAAAGAAGCGAAAAGCTATCGTGATATGATGCAATAGCTTTTCGCTTCTCTTTCTTTTTTCTAATTCATTCGCAATATGAATAGAACGCGTGTATAATCGAAATTTTTGCCAGTTTTTTAAGAACAATACTTCTTGCAGCCGGCTCCTCGGATAGCATAACCTGCCCGTAATAAAGCCCTTAGCTTATTCCGGCCAGAACATTTGCCTGTCGGATACGGGCAAGGCGGCGGGACTTTCTGTTCACATATTCCTTCTGTATTGCCCGCCAATTTGGTAGAGGGTGTTGGTGATTTGGCCGAGACTTGCGACTTTGACGGTTTCCATAAGCTCGGCGAAAATATTGCCTCCTGAAACCGCGGTTTGCTTTAATTTTTCCAGTGCGGCTTCCGCTTCTGCTTTGTGGCGGGCCTGGAAATCACGCAAATTTTTGATCTGCAAATCTTTTTCTTCCTTTGTTGCGCGTGCAAGCTGCATATTGTTCAGTTCGTCCTCGTTTTTCGGGTTTGGATTCAGGAAGGTGTTGACGCCGATAATCGGGAGGGCGCCGGAATGCTTTCTGACCTCATATTCCATCGACTCTTCCTGAATTTTTCCCCTCTGATACTGGGTTTCCATTGCGCCGAGCACCCCGCCGCGGTCATTGATACGTTCAAATTCCTCCAAAACGGCGGCTTCGACAAGGTCTGTCAGTTCTTCAATGATAAAAGAACCTTGCAGCGGATTTTCATTTTTCGACAATCCATGCTCTTTTGTAATAATCAGCTGGATCGCCATCGCACGGCGCACCGATTCCTCAGTCGGTGTCGTAATCGCTTCATCATAAGCATTGGTATGGAGCGAATTGCAATGATCCTGAAGGGCCATCAGCGCCTGCAGCGTCGTGCGGATATCATTAAAATCAATCTCCTGTGCATGCAGCGACCGGCCGGATGTCTGAACATGGTACTTCAGCTTCTGGCTCCGCTCATTTGCCCCGTATAAATCGCGCATCACAACCGCCCAGATTCTTCTTGCAACCCGCCCGATCACCGTATATTCCGGATCAAGCCCGTTCGAGAAAAAGAATGAGAGGTTCGGGGCAAAGTCATCCACCTTCATGCCCCTTCCTAAATAATACTCCACATAGGTGAAACCGTTTGCAAGTGTGAACGCAAGCTGTGAAATTGGATTGGCACCTGCTTCTGCGATATGGTATCCGGAAATCGAGACCGAATAATAATTGCGCACTTTATGGTCAATAAAATACTGTTGGATATCACCCATCATCCGGAGTGCAAATTCAGTTGAGAAAATGCATGTATTCTGGCCCTGGTCTTCTTTTAAAATATCCGCCTGCACGGTGCCCCTGACCGTCTGCAACGTTTTTTCGCGCACCTCCGTAAATTCCTCGACGGTTAAAACGCGCCCGAGCTCCGCTTCTTTCTTTTTCACCTGCTGGTCAATCGCCGTATTCATGAACATTGCCAGAATGACCGGCGCCGGGCCGTTAATCGTCATGGAAACAGAAGTCGAAGGCGCACAAAGGTCGAACCCTGCATACAGTTTTTTCATATCATCGAGCGTGCACACACTTACCCCTGACTCGCCGACTTTTCCGTAAATATCCGGGCGTTCGTCCGGATCTTCGCCGTACAGCGTTACCGAGTCAAAAGCCGTGCTCAGCCGTTTTGCCGGATCATCTTTTGATAAATAATGGAAGCGTCGGTTTGTCCGTTCCGGTGTCCCTTCCCCCGCAAACTGCCGCTTCGGATCTTCTTCCTGTCGCTTAAACGGGAAAACGCCGGCCGTAAAAGGAAATGCCCCTGGCACATTTTCTTTATACAACCATTTTAAAATCTCGCCCTTGTCTTCCCAATCCGGCAGCGCCACTTTCGGGATCGGGAGCCCGGACAAGCTTGTTGTTCTGATCCTCGTTGTGATCTCTTTATTGCGGATTTTGACAGTGACCGTCTCCCCGCTGTATTTTTGCTTTACATCCGGCCAGCTTCTCAAAAGGGTTTTCGATTCTTCTATCAGCCCTTTTTCCGCTTCCGCACGAAGCGCTTCAAGCGATGCGATCACATCCTCTGCTGCCCCGGACTCCTTTGCAGCCGTAATGGCGCCTTCCAGTTGAAACATTCTCCGTGCAAGAGAAGCCTGCGCTTCCGCCTTTTTATGGTACCGGCGGACGGTTTCTGCAATTTCCCGCAAGTAATGGCTGCGGCTTGCCGGAATGATGGTATGCCGGTTACCCGCTTCCAGTTTTTTCGAAAAAGACGGGCGAAAAGCCGTTCCGCTCTTTTCATTGATTTTTTCCATCAAGGCGCCATATAAGGCGTTCGTGCCCGGATCATGAAACTGGCTGGCAATCGTACCGTACACCGGCATCTCATCCAGGCTTTGGTCAAACAGCAGATGACTCCGCTGGTACTGCTTTTGCACCTGCTTTTTCGCATCCTCTGAACCTTTCCGCTCGAATTTGTTGATCACAATAAGGTCCGCATAATCGATCATATCAATTTTTTCAAGCTGGGAAGGCGCTCCGAATTCGCTCGTCATCACATACATGGCGACATCGGAAATATTCGTAATTTCGGCGTCTCCCTGGCCGATCCCGCTTGTTTCGATCAAAATTAAATCAAAGCCGGCAGCCTTTACAATCCGGATGGCGTCATGGATGGCAAGGGAAAGTTCGGAACGGGAGGCCCTCGTAGCCATGCTCCGCATAAAAACGTTCGGATGGAAAATTGCATTCATCCGGATCCTGTCGCCAAGCAATGCGCCCCCCGTTTTTTGCTTCGTCGGATCGACCGAAAGAACGGCAATTTTGCTTTCCGGATGGTCGTGCAAAAAACGGCGAATCAGTTCATCTGTCAAGGAGCTCTTTCCCGCTCCCCCGGTACCGGTTATGCCCACGACCGGCGCTTTCTTCACAGCCGACACCGCAGCTTCAAGGGCAGCGAGCGCTTCCTGATGGTTCAAATGGTTCTCGGCATAAGAAATCAGCCTGGCAACAGAACCGATCCGCCCTTCGCTTAAGCGCTCCACCTCTTTTACAAAATCCGCTTCCGTTACCGTCGGGTGGTCGCACTCCCGGAGCATGATATTGATCATCCCCTGAAGGCCGAGCTTTCTGCCGTCCTCCGGTGAAAAAATCCGCGCGATCCCGTAGTCATGCAGTTCTTTCATCTCACGCGGGATGATGACGCCTCCGCCCCCGCCGTAAATACGGATTCCGGAGGCGCCATTTTCCTGGAGCAAATCATACATATACTTGAAAAACTCGAGATGCCCTCCCTGGTAAGAAGAAACGGCAATGCCTTGGACATCTTCCTGAATCGCCGCCTGGACAATTTCGCGTGCCGAGCGATTGTGACCGAGATGAATGACTTCCGCACCGCTTGCCTGCAAAATCCTCCGCATAATGTTGATGGAAGCATCGTGACCGTCAAACAAACTGGACGCTGTGACAAAACGGACCGCATGTTTCGGGCGGTAAATTTCTGTATCAGCCATCATATCCTCCTTGTCTTCATCAGGATTAAGTTAAAACGCATAAATGAACCCCGGGATGGAAAAATTTATGCCATCATATCCCTTGTCTCAAGGCCGGAAAACAGCAAATGGGTTTGCAGACGGATATAATCCTCAATTGTAAACTTCTTTTTAAATGCCCAGCGGCGGAAAGCCCACATTTCACCCTGAACAAAAATATTGTGGGCGAGCATCTCCATCTCTTTTTCATCCAGATCAAGTTCGCCGTTTTCCGCGCATTTTCTGATCATTTTTTCAAATATGCCGACCATTTCCATTTCCTTTTTTAATACATATGGCAGTGCTTCTTTTGTCAGTGATTTTGCTTCCTGGTACATGACAAGTACTTCATCTTGCAGTTCGTCAACAATCCGGAAATAATGGGCAATCGCGAGTTTCAAACTTTCAAGCGTCCCCTGACCGGCATCAATGCGAATCAGCCTGTCGCGCACTTCATCATAAATCCGGTCGCACACCAAATAGAGGACATCCTCTTTTGCCCGGATATATTCATAAAGCGTCCCGATGCTAAAGCCGGATTTCTTGGCAATTTCCCTCGTTGTCGTCCGGTGGAACCCCTTTTCCTTAAAAAGCGCGACGGCGGCATTGATCATTTGGTTTCTGCGCTTTTCAATCAGCCTTTCATCCCTGACCGATGCCGGCACAAACTTTTTTTGGCTCACAAACGGCCTCCCCTCTCCGTCAGTCCTTTGTCAACATTCTTGAAATAACAAGCCGCTGGATTTCCTGCGTCCCTTCGTAAATTTGCGTAATTTTGGCATCGCGCATGAACCGCTCAACCGGATAATCTTTTGTATAGCCGTAGCCGCCAAAAATCTGCACGGCTTCCGTTGTGACTTTCATCGCCGTATCACCGGCAAACAGTTTGGACATGGCGGATTCTTTTCCGTACGGCAGCCCGTTTGATTCAAGCCAGGCCGCCTGGTACGTTAACAGCCTTGCCGCTTCGACTGCAGTGGCCATATCGGCAAGTTTGAAAGACACGCCCTGGTTCGCTGCGATCGGTTTGCCGAATTGTTTCCGCTCTTTCGCATAAGCTGTAGCCGCATCCAGTGCGCCTTGGGCAATGCCGACTGCCTGGGCCGCAATGCCGTTACGCCCGCCGTCCAGCGTCATCATCGCGATTTTAAATCCCTGTCCTTCTTCCCCGAGCCGGTTTTCTGCCGGGACCATGACATTGTCAAAAATGATTTCCGTTGTGGTAGAAGCCCGGATGCCCATTTTCTTTTCTTTTTTGCCGGTTGAAAACCCGGGAAAATCTTTTTCAATGATAAACGCGCTTGTACCATGGTGTTTGCTTTTCGGGTCGGTGAGGGCAAACACAATGTAAATATCCGCCACGCCGCCGTTTGTAATAAAAATTTTGGAGCCGTTTAAAACATAGTGGTCGCCTTCACGCCTGGCCGTTGTCACCATCGCGCCTGCATCGGAACCCGACCCCGGCTCCGTCAAGCCGTACGCACCGATTTTTTCCCCGCGGGCAAGCGGAACGAGATATTTCTGTTTTTGTTCTTCTGTGCCGAATTTAAACAGCGGCCAGCTGGCAAGGGAAGTATGTGCGGAAAGGGTCACGCCGGTTGAGGCGCACACACGCGACAGCTCTTCCACCGCAATGCAGTATGCCAGAAAATCGCTCCCGATCCCGCCGTACTGCTCCGGCCATGGAATCCCGGGCAGGCCGAGCGCCGCCATCCGGTCAAAGATGCTACGGTCAAACCGTTCGTTCTCATCGCGTTCCGCTGCTGTCGGTGCCACTTCCTTCACGGCAAAATCGCGTACCATTTTCCGGATCATTTCATGTTCTTCACTTAAACGAAAGTCCATTTTTCTGCCTCCAATTTTTTTATCCAAGACAACTTAAAGCCTTTTCTCCCGCAATAATTGATTGCTGATCACGATTCTTTGGATTTCACTTGTCCCTTCATAAATTTGCGTAATTTTCGCATCGCGCATGAACCGTTCAACCGGATAGTCTTTCGTGTATCCATATCCGCCGAAAATCTGAACGGCTTCAATCGCTGTATCAACAGCTGTTTGGGAAGCGAGCAGTTTGGCCATCGCCGCTTCTTTTTTGCAGCCCAGGCCGTTGCTCCGCAAAAAGGCTGACCGGTAGACAAGCAGTTTGCTGGCTTCGATGTTTGTTGCCATGTCGGCAAGTTTAAAACCGGTACCCTCAAATGCGTGGATGGGTTTTCCGAACTGGCGCCGGTTTTTTGCGTATTGAAGTGCCAGTTCATAGGCGCCTTCCGCAATCCCGAGGGCCTGTGCCGCGATCCCGATCCGGCCGGCATCCAGCACCGCCATTGCGATCTTAAACCCTTCCCCTTCTTCCCCCAGCCGGTTCTCAGCCGGAACCTGGAGATTTTCAAAGTGAAGCTGGACAGTTTTTGACCCGTGCAGCCCCATTTTTTTCTCATCCTTGCCGGTCCGGAAACCCGGCATGGTCTTTTCAATAATGAAAGCGGTGATGTTGCCGTCTTCCGTGCGGGCAAATACAATATACGTATCCGCCTCGCCGCCGTTTGTAATGAACATTTTTGAACCATTGAGCACATAATGCCCGCCCTGTTTTACCGCTTTTGTTTTTAAATTCTTCGCATCCGACCCCGCCTCGGCTTCCGTCAGGCAAAAAGCCCCCAGGTATTCCCCGCTTGCAAGCTTTGGCAAATATTTTTGTTTTTGCGCTTCACTTCCGAAATATAAAATCGGCGCGGTCCCGACGGATGAATGGACGGAAAGGATGACGCCAATGGTCGCGCTGGCTTTGGAAATTTCATGAACAGCTATAACGTATGCAGTAAAATCCAGCCCCGCACCGCCGTATGTTTCCGGAATGGTGATGCCCATCAGACCGAGGGTTGCCATTTTTCCAAGTATTTCACGCGGGAACATGCCGCGCTCCATGTCGCCCGTAGCCGGCAAAATTTCTTTTTCTGCAAAATCCCGTACGGTTTTTCTTAACAAAAGCTGTTCTTCCGTAAACTGAAAATCCATGATCAGGTCCCCTTTTTTGGGTGGTCATACACGTTGAAGTTTTATTGCACTTCAATCATGACGGCATCGCCCTGGCCGCCACCGGAGCAGATGGCTGCGATCCCGGTCCCGCCGCCGCGCCGTTTCAGTTCGTATGCAAGGGTTAAAATAATGCGCGTGCCGCTTGCACCGATCGGATGGCCTAACGCAACCGCGCCGCCGTTTACATTCACCTTATCCAAATCGAGCTGTGCGATTTTGCTGCTGGCAAGGGCCACAGCGGCAAATGCTTCATTGATTTCAAACAAATCAATGTCATCAAGCTTTCTTCCTGTTTTTTTCAGGATTTCGTTGATCACAAGCCCCGGCGTCTGCGGAAAATGCTGCGCTTCCACCGCCACTTCTGCATGCGCCACAATATTTGCGAGCGGTTTCAATCCTGCTTTTGCAGCCCGTTCAGCACTCATTAACACGAGTGCTGCTGCCCCGTCATTCACGCCTGGTGCATTGCCGGCCGTGATGGTCCCGTCTTTGTCAAAAGCAGGCGGCAGCTGGGACAGTTTTTCAAGCGTCGTATCCGCGCGCGGCGGCTCATCCTGTTCAACAAGCAGTGCAGGACCTTTTCTTTGCGGGATTTCTACCGGAACAATTTCTTCGGCAAACTTGCCGGAATGGATCGCTTCCAATGCTTTCTGGTGGCTTCTTAATGCCCAGCGGTCCTGAAAATCACGGGTCAGCCCAAACGTTTCTGCCGTACGGTTTCCGTATGTGCCCATATGGACGCCGGAAAATGCGCAGATGAGTCCGTCATGGGTCATCATGTCTTTCAGCTGGACATCGCCCATTTTCAATCCCCATCTCGCCTTAGGCAGGAAGTAAGGGGCGTTTGACATCGACTCCATCCCGCCGGCAACGATAACTTCCCCGTCTCCCGCGCGGATGATCTGGTCCGCCATGGTCACACTCCTCATACCGGAAGCACACACTTTGTTCACCGTTTCCGTTTTAACTTCCCACGGAATGCCAGCGTGCCTTGCCGCCTGCCGGGATGGGAGTTGCCCCTGGCCGCCCTGCAGGACATTCCCCATAATCACTTCATCTACTTCCCCGTTTTCAACGCCTGCTTTTTCCAATGCATGCCGGATCGCAATCCCGCCTAACGCGGACGCCGGAAGTGCAGCCAGTTTTCCCCCGAATTTCCCAAATGGCGTACGCGCCCCATCGATGATCACCGTGTTCAACCAACTTCTCCCCTTTTACAATGGATTTATGATAAGCGCCGGCCATTTGCGCGAACGCTAATCATCGTTCATTCATCGTTCCTTTGCCATTCGTTGCCAAACAGCAGTGAGCCTTGTCATGTTTTTGGTATGGGTAAAGAATGCCTCTGAATCGCGTAAATACGCAATCCCCTTTCTTTGACTTGCTCTTTTGCCATCCCTGCTAAATTTGCAGCGAACCTCCCGATGCTTTTAGGATGGAGGAAAAGCGCCTCCCAATCGAGCGAACGCTCAATCATCATTCATGGCCCTTTGCCATAGATGAGCCTTGTCATGTTTTTGGTATGGCCTCTAAATCGCGTAAATACGCAATTCCCTTTCTTTGACTTGCTCTTTTGCCATCTGCTGCCAAATTTGCAGCGAACCTCCCGATGCTTTTAGGATGGGTGAAAAGTGTCTCCCAATCGAGCGAACGCTCAATCATCGTTTAATCATGGCCCTTTTGCCATTCGCTACTAAAAACAGCAGTAAAGTCTTGTTATACTGCGTGATTTATTTAAAAGCGCCAGCAATCTGCATGAACGCTTACATTCCTAACACCCTTTGTGATCTGCCGCAAAAAAGCGGCGGAGAACCTACCCAAACTTTTACATATCCCGTTCCCCGCCGTTTTTGCGCAGATGATTTGCCGGTTTAAAATCTACCATGATCTGCTTTTCCTGCCGAGCATCCCGTTTTGCGGCGGCATCACCCGCTTAAGAAACTGCAGCCGTCTGCCCCGGCGCCCCGCAGACCGAACGTTCCAGAATTTCGGCGACATCCAAGGTTTTTACAGTGTCTTCCACTTCTTTCGCTTTTGTGCCATCAGAAAGCATTGTCAAGCAGTACGGGCATTCCGTGCTGATAACGGTCGGATTCACAGCAAGTGCCTGTTCCGTCCGCGCCACATTAATCCGGTGCCCGGTATCTTCTTCCGTCCACATTAATCCGCCGCCAGCCCCGCAGCACATCGCTGTTTCACGGTTCCGCTCCATTTCCACAAGCTTTACGCCCGGGATCATTTTTAAAATGTCACGCGGCTGGTTATAAATATCATTGTACCTGCCGAGGTAGCAGGAATCATGGAAGGTAACCGTTTCATTGACTTCGTATTTCGGCTTTAAGCGCCCTTCTTTCAGCAGCTCGTAAAGCACTTCGGTATGATGGTACACTTCCCCTTCAAAGCCAAAATCTTTATATTCTTTCTTAAATGTATTGTATGCATGCGGATCGATCGTCACGATTTTTTTCACGCCGTTCTTTTCAAACTCGGCGATGTTCTGACCGGCCAGTTCTTGGAATAAAAACTCATTGCCAAGCCTGCGTGCCGTGTCACCGGAGTTTTTCTCCTTGTTGCCGAGAATGGCGAATTTCACGCCCGCTTCATTCAGCAGTTTCGCAAACGACTGCGCGATTTTCTGGCTGCGGCTGTCGTAAGACCCCATTGATCCGACCCAGAATAAACATTCGAATTCCTCATCTGCTTTCTTCATTTCTTTGACCGTCTTGACCTCGATATCTTCGCGCCCTTCACGCCACGTTTCGCGCTCTTTCCGGTTCAGCCCCCAAGGATTGCCCTGGCGTTCGATATTTTGAATCGCCCGCTGTGCATCCGGCTTCATTTTTCCTTCCGTCAAAACGAGATAGCGCCGCAAATCGATGATCTTATCGACATGTTCGTTCATAACCGGGCACTGGTCTTCGCAATTCCGGCAAGTCGTGCATGCCCAGATCTCTTCTTCTGTTATGACATCGCCGATCAGGCTCGGGTTATAATCGAGCGCTGCAGCTGCCTCTTCCGCCCCGCGACTTGCACTTTCCCGGGCGAGCCTATTTCCTGTCGTGTTGGCAAAAGCAAACGCCGGAACCCACGGTGCTTTAGACGTAACGGCCGCGCCGTAGTTGGTCAAATGGTCCCTTAATTTAATGATCAAGTCCATCGGTGAAAGCATTTTTCCTGTTCCGGTTGCCGGGCACATATTCGTGCAGCGGCCGCATTCCACACAGGCGTAAAGATCGACAAGCTGAAGCTGCGTGAAGTCCTCGATTTTGCCGACGCCAAAACTTTCCTGCGATTCGTCTTCAAAATCGATCGGCCGTAATTTCCCGGTATCCCCGAGCCGGTTCAGATACACATTCGCAGGCCCTGCAATCAAATGGGCATGCTTCGACTGCGGGATATAGACAAGGAAAGTAAGCAGCAGCAATAGATGGATCCACCATGCGACGTAAAACACAACAGCCGCTGCAGTTGGTCCAATCCAATGAAAGGCCGCTGCAATCCCGGCTGCCACCGGTTCCGTCCATGACGGCTCCTCAAAGTGCCAAATAATTTCCATGCCGCCCCCGACCAGAACAGAAACCATTAGCCCGCCGATAAAGATGAGCACAAGCCCCGCTTTAAAATCTCGTTTTAAGCGGACGAGCTTCTCAATGTAGCGGCGGTAAAACGCCCAGCCGACCGCAAATAAAATGACGAGCGTAACGATTTCCTGAAAGAAAGTAAATCCGGGGTAAAGCGGCCCGAGCGGCAAGTGCGAACCCGGCGCAAGCCCCTTCCATATGAAATCGATCGCGCCGAACTGGACGAGAATAAACCCGTAAAACATCATCACATGGATGGCGCCGCTCTTTTTATCCTTAAGCAGTTTTTTCTGTCCGAAAACGTATACCCATATTTTTTTGAGCCGCGCCTTGACATTGTTGTCGAATTCCTGTTTTTTCCCCAATTTGATATACTGGATCCTTGTCCTTACCAAATACGCAAAAAGGCCAATGCCGTAAGCGGTTACAGACAGAAACAACAACCAGTTTAACCATAATAAGATGTGCATTTTTCTCCCGACGCTCCCTTCGTTCATTCGTGCTCGCACAAAAAAGCAGGTAATTTTCCGAATCTTGCTTACCTATATTATATAATGAATGAGCATTCAGTCAATCCTTTTTTCTTTATTTTTTTGAATTTCTTTGTGCCTGTTTCCGGCTTTTGTAAGTAGAATCGGCCGCATTTGGGGAAGAATAAAGACATGGACTCGGCCACGGAAAAAATCGATTGAAGCGGGGAAAAAAGATATGATTTTGCTCTTATTCCTTTCTGCCGTCATAGTACTCATCATCTGGCTTTTCACCGATTACACGCTTGGAAAAAGGCATTTCCGCAAAACTCGCAAACAGCGCCAATATCCCGTACGGCACGGAGATTTTACTGTTTTTACATGCGGAGAAAATCTGTTTCCCCACTACTTTTCCGATATCCTGCATGCCAAAAAAAGCATATACGTCCTGTTTTATATTGTAAAAAATGATGAAATCAGCCGTGAATTTTTCAGCCTGCTCGCAAAAAAAGCGCGCGAAGGGAAAGAAGTAAAAGTATTGCTCGATTGGGCGGGCAGCCGGAAGGTCACAAAACAGATGATTGCACAGCTGAAAAACGCTGGCGCCTCGTTTGCCTTCAGCAACCGGCCGAAGTTCCCTTTTTTCTTTTACACGCTCCAGCAGCGGAACCACCGGAAAATAACCGTCATTGACGGGGAGACAGGCTATCTTGGCGGTTTCAATGTGGGGAAGGATTATATCAATGGCAACAAGTCGCTGTCTCCTTGGCGGGATTACCATTTCCGCTTAACCGGCGGAAGTATCCGCGACTTGCAGGAGGAATTTATCAGGAACTGGGAAACGGCTACAGGAGAAAATATGCCATTTGAAACACATCTCTCTCCCCATGAGGAGAAAAGCGGATGCCGCCACCGGATCATCCCGACTGCGGGCGATGAGCTTGAGCACCTGGTTTGCAGCCTGATTGATGAAGCCCGTGAATCGATTTTTATCGGTTCCCCGTACTTTATCCCGACTCCGGCCATCCACAAAAAACTGGTACAGGCTTTGGCACGGGGCGTAAAAGTCACAGTGCTCACCCCCGATAAGGCGGACCATCCGCTTGTCAAAGAGGCCGCAAGCCGCTATTTCCGGCAGCTGCTTGAAAATGGCGCAGACATTTATTTGTTCAAGCCCGGATTTTATCACGCGAAAATTATGATCATTGACCGGACCGTCTGCGATATCGGAACGGCTAATTTTGACCGGCGCAGTGTCCGTTTAAACTTTGAAGTCAACTGTCTTGTATACGACAACGCGTTTATCCAAAAAATGTGTGCGATCGTAAAAGAAGATATGTGCCACGCTGTCCCGCTTACAGCAGACGACCTGAACCGCCCCGGATTGGCAACGAGGCTGGCTGAATGGGGTGTGAGGGCAATTGAAGGATTTTTGTGATAAAAGACCGGCTCTGGGTCAGTCGGCGCGATCAAAAAAAATTGCTCCCTGAAGACTGGGGCACTGCCAGGCACATTAGGTGGTTAACAGCTAAACCATCGTTTGGGCTGTCCTTGAATACCATCGCCCCTTAAAAGCTGTCACGGAACCCCAGGCACGTAACTGCACGTCATCTTGCTATTTGCATTCCATTTTGCTTTTCTTAAACCCAATAAACCATTGCGCACCAAAAAAAGCCGCCCCCTGAACCTGTAAACGGATGGGGACGGCTTTTTTCTTTACATTTTTTCCGGTGCGGAAACGCCGATCAGCTGGAGCGCGTTTTTCAGCGTAATTTGCACGGCCTTCACGAGGGCAAGGCGCGCTTTGGTGGCGTCCGCATGCGCCGGCTCGATCACTTTCACAGCATTGTAAAAGCTGTGGAAGTTGGCGGCAAGTTCGTTAATATAATTTGTAATGCGGTGCGGGATCCGCTTTTCGGCCGCATCAGCAATCACCTGCGGGAATTCTCCGAGCTTTTTCAGGACATCCGTTTCCTTTTCAGACCGGATCACGGAAAAATCGGCGCCTGTATCCGGCACAAACCCTTTTTCTTCCGCCTGGCGCAAAATACTGCAAATACGGGCATGGGCATATTGCGCATAGTAAACCGGGTTTTCATTGGACTCTGAAACGGCAAGATCAAGGTCAAAGTCCAAATGCGTATCCGAACTTCTCATCGCAAAGAAGTACCGGGTTGCATCAAGCCCGACTTCGTCAATGAGTTCACGCATCGTGACCGCTTTCCCAGTCCGCTTGCTCATTTTCATTTTTTCGCCGTTTTTATACAAGTGAACAAGCTGGATGATCTCCACTTCAAGATTGCCGCTGTTATAGCCGAGCGCTTCCATTGCCGCTTTCATCCGCGGGATATAGCCGTGGTGGTCAGCGCCCCAAATATTAATCACCGTATCGAAGCCGCGGTCAAATTTGTCTTTATGGTAAGCAATATCCGGGGTCAAGTACGTGTAAGTCCCATCGTTTTTGATGAGCACGCGGTCTTTGTCGTCGCCGAAAGCCGTCGAGCGGAACCACGTTGCCCCGTCCTTTTCATAAATATGGCCTTTTTCGCGCATCAGTGTCAGCATTTCGTCAACTTTTCCGCTCTTATAAAGAGACGTTTCCGAATACCAGACATCAAAACGAACGCGGAAGTCTTCAAGGTCTTTTTTCAGTTTCGCCATCTCGTAATCGAGGCCGTACTGGCGGAAAAATTCGTAGCGCGTTTTTTCATCCGCGTCCACAAATTTCCGGCCGTATTCATCGGCAAGTTTTTTTCCAAGGTCAATAATATCCTGGCCGTAATAGCCATCTGCCGGCATTTCCTTTTCCATCCCGAGCGCCTGGAAGTAGCGCGCTTCGACTGACAAGGCCAGATTGTGGATCTGGTTGCCGGCATCGTTAATATAGTATTCACGGGTCACCTCATACCCTGCTTTTTCAAGAATATTGCACAGTGAATCCCCGACAGCGGCGCCGCGCGCATGTCCGAGGTGAAGATCACCGGTCGGGTTCGCCGATACGAATTCAACCTGGATTTTTTTGCCCCTGCCGGCATCTGAACGGCCGTAATCCGCACCATCGTGAAGGATAGAAGGGATCAGCCGGGTCAAATACGTATTGTCCAAATAAAAATTAATAAAGCCGGGGCCTGCGATTTCCACTTTTTCAATCGACGTTTTCGATTTGTCGATATGTTCGACAATCGCTTCCGCAATCTGGCGCGGCGCTTTTTTTGCCGCACGCGCAAGCTGCATTGCAATGTTTGCGGCATAATCGCCGTGTGCTTTTTCTTTTGGCTTTTCCAGCACAATAGCCGGAATATCCGCTTCCGCAACCAAGCCGGTCTTCATCACCGCTTCTTTGATTTCCGTTTTCAGCGTTTCCTGCATTTGTTCCGCAATGTTCATTTTGCTGCTTGTACCTCCTCATAATGGATCTTCATTTTATATGTACCGACCGAACCCCCATGCATATAAAGCCTGTATCTGAGGGAAAGCTGCCCGGAAAGCGGGCCTGTGCGCGTGTGCACAATCTCATCTGCCGCCGCTTCAATCGGGAATTGGCCATAGCCGTTTTCGTAAGTCCCCGGGCGCCTTGTCCCGGCACGCAAATCAAGCCGCATGGAGACCGCACCGCTTCTCAATACAAGCGCCCTTCCGCTTGCCATTTTGACAACCGTATAAATTTTGCCGGCTTCCTGCACTTCCTCGTACTTTAAATAGGCCGAACCGCCTTTTTCGTAATAATGGCCGAACAAAACCAGTTCGATTTTTTCCGCTTCTTCCTGGAAAATCTCCGTGGTCATATGTATTTTTACAGGGCAAGAAACGGTTTCCCCCGCCATTTTCCCACATCCTTTATTTCATCCATTATAACCTTTCCGGCGGAAAAATAATATGGTAACTCTCCTCATTTTATCATATATAATGGAGCTGCTATCCCGCAAGCTTAACTTTAAAAACCCGGCACCCGCCCCCGCAGCCGGTGCCGGGTTTTCCGTTACTTCACCCAGCCGAGCATCATTTCGCGCACGAGCTTGCTAGCCGTATTGGCTGTTTGCTCGGAATGATCATATACAGGTGCCACTTCAACAAGGTCACAACCAATGACATTCACGCCGGAACGGGCAATCGCATGAATCGATGCCAGCAGTTCTTTTGAGGTGATCCCGCCGGCATCCACCGTCCCTGTCCCCGGCGCAAAAGCGGGATCGAGCACATCAATATCGACCGTCACATACACATGGCGGCCGGAAAGCGCCGGCAACACTTTTTTGAGCGGCTCAAGCACTTCAAACTTTGCGATATGCATGCCGTTTCTTTCCGCCCATTCAAATTCCTCTTTTAAGCCGGACCGGATACCGAATGAATACACATTCGCGGGCCCGATCAACTCCGCCGTTTTCCGGATCGGCGTAGCATGCGAAAGCGGCTCGCCTTCATAATCCGTGCGCAAATCGGTATGGGCATCAAAATGAATGACAGCGAGATCCGGGTATTTTTTGTAAACGGCGCGGATCACCGGCCATGTCACCAAATGCTCGCCGCCAAGGCCGAACGGAAATTTCCCGTCGTCGAGCAATGTCCCGACATAATTTTCAATCATATCAAGGCTTTTTTGCGGATTGCCGAACGGCAGCGGCATATCTCCGGCATCAAAATAGCTGATTTCAGCAAGTTCCCGGTCAAGATACGGGCTGTATTCTTCGAGCCCGATTGAAACTTCCCGGATGCGCCCCGGGCCGAACCGTGAACCCGGGCGGTAGCTGACTGTCCAGTCCATCGGCATGCCGTAAAGCACCACCCGGCTTTTTTCATAATCCGGGCTTGCCCCGATAAAAACATGGCCTGAATAAGCTTCGTCAAATCTCATCTTTTTCTCCTCTTTTTCACAATTTCGGACACATGGAAAAAGTATAGTGAAATTCCGAAAAAAAGCAAGAATCTTTTTACAGCGGGCCACCCTTCCCATAATCCTTTTTTCGGTTCCGGTGTTTAAAATTTCCTCTCTTACTAAATACTAAGGAAATAAGGAGAAAAAGAGGTGCGGATGATGGAGACACAGACAACACCAAAGATCCGGAAAGCCAAATGGGGCCTGCGCCTGATGCTGTTTGCCCTGATTACTTTCGCCATCCTGCTGTCTGCCTTAACGGCAGCTGTCTATCTGTATGCAAAAATTCTCGGTCCGCCGCCGCTGTCCGTACCGCAATCAACGCTTTATTATGCACAAAACGGCAAACAAATCGGCGAGTCGAACAGCGGCCAGCAAAGATACTGGGTGCCGCTTGACGGCATCTCCGAAAACGCCATTGACGCGACCATTTCAATCGAAGACCGAAACTTTTACCATCACCACGGCTTTGATTACCGGCGCATGGCCGGGGCGGTCGCTGCCGATATGAAAGCAATGGGAAAGGTGCAGGGCGCAAGCACCATTACCCAGCAATACGCCCGCAACCTGTTTTTAACGCTTGATAAAACATGGGAAAGAAAATTAAAGGAAGCATTCTACACGGTCCGGCTCGAGTCCAGCTACAGCAAAGACCGGATTCTGGAAGGCTATTTAAATACGATCAATTACGGGCATGGAAAATACGGGATTGAAGCCGCAAGCCGGTACTATTTCGGGAAAAGCGCCAAACAGCTGACACTTGCCGAAGCCGCCATGCTTGCCGGGATTCCAAACGGACCCGGAGTCTACTCCCCTGTCATTTCGCCGGAAAAAGCGAAAAAACGGCAGCTTGCTGTTTTGCAATCGATGGTGAAAAACGGCTATATTACAAAAAAACAAGCAGCAGCAGCCGCCAATGAAACGGTAAAAATCATGCAAAAAGCGGATCCGGATACAAACCGGATCGCCCCTTATTTCCAGGACCTTGTGAAAAAACAGCTGAAAACAAAACTCGGGTTTGATGACCGGACGATTGCGCTCGGGGGATTAAAAGTATATACCACCCTTGATGTGAAGCAGCAAAAAATTGCCGAAGAAACAGTGAAGGAAATCATTCCGGCATCTTCGCAAATCCAGCTCGGTTTTGCGGCAATCAATCCGAAAAACGGCTTCGTAACCGCACTTACCGGGGGCCGCGATTATGCGGAAAGTTCCTTTAACCGCGCCACACAGGCAACGCGCCAGCCCGGTTCCACCATGAAGCCGCTCCTTTATTATGCTGCATTGAACCACGGATTCACGCCGGCAACGATGCTCAAAAGCGAACCGACCGTTTTCCGGCCGGGCGGATCTTCATACAGGCCGCATAATTTCAACAGCCAGTATGCCAATAGGGACATTACGATGATGCAGGCGCTCGCCGTTTCAGATAATATTTACGCCGTGAAAACCCATTTGCTGCTCGGACAGGATGTGCTCGTCCAAACCGCAAAACAATTCGGCCTTACAACCCCGATGGAAAAAGTGCCGTCACTTGCGCTCGGCACATCCGGAGTGCACCTGCTCGATATGGTGAACGCCTACAGCCTGCTTGCAAACGGCGGCACTCAAAACGGGCCTGTTTTCATCACAAAAGTGGAAGATTATAAAGGTCACGTCCTGTATGCATACGACAAACACGAGAAAAAACGAGTGCTGGACAAAGCGGCGGCGTTTGTCACCTCGCAAATGATGACCGGTATGTTTGACAAGCGCCTGAACGGCTATGCCCGTGTCACCGGCGCCTCCATTGTCAAAAGCCTCACCCGCCCGTACGCCGGCAAATCCGGCTCCACCAACACGGACAGTTGGATGATCGGGTTTTCGCCCCAGCTCGTGTCAGGCGTTTGGGTCGGATACGACAACGGGCAGGAAATCACGTTGGCCGCTGACAAAATGTACGCCAAAAAAATATGGGCCCGGTTTATGGAAAAAGCACTTGCCGGGCGCCCTGCCGCGGAGTTTAAGCCGCCCAAAGGCGTAACCGGCGTTGAAATCGATCCTGAAACCGGGAAAATTGCAACCGAAAACTGCCCGGTGGCAAGGCTGACATACTTTATATCCGGTACCGAACCGGCCGAGCCCTGCAGCAAACATCCCGCAGCAGGAGAAAATGAGTTGTATCCGAAAAAGCACCGTAACTGGCTTGAAAAACTGTTCCCGTTTTTTTAAAAACAGCAAAAAGAAAGGCCTGGCCGCTTTGCGGTCAGGCCTTTCCTGCTCTTTCAATCCATCTTGAAATTCCGGCCGGTTCCTCGCACAAAATGCGCGGGGTCAGGCCTTTAATGCTTCTTTCAATTCATCGCTGGATAAATCCCACATCTCGCTGCTGTGGCCTTTTAAAAAGTCTGCCAGCACTTTTTTGGACCGGTCGTCCATATGGTCTACAATGATATGGCCCTTCATCGACTTGTCGAGGCGGTTGACATGTTCCGGCAGCGATTTGTAGCCGCGGCGTTTTTCCTTGTTGACCACCATTTCGCAGGCTGTCACCCCGTGATAATAAGGCCCGTTTTCGCCGCGTTCAATTGTCACCCACACAAGCCAGTACGGTTTTGCCCCCTCTTCTGGGACTTCCGAACGGTCGGGGAAAAATCTCACCCGTTTTTCCACGGCGCTCCTTGCATGCATCGCCCCAATATCGACAACCGCCGTGCCTTCATTGACATCAATGATCACCGGCGAGACATTTTCAAGGTTCAGCGCCCCGGTGCCAAAACTTTTATGGCCGTCAGTCGGCGCATTTTTAATAATATTAAATTCTGCTTTTTTCTTTTTTTCAGCCATCTTGCACATCCCCTTTCTCTCAATGGCAATCTATCCGAATACGGAAACAATGGTCTGGAATCCCTTCATAATCGACGGAACCGCACTGTTAAGCAGCGGCGAGATCGTATACCGGCCAAGCGGCGTGACCAAAAGGACCAGAAATACAACGATGCTGTACTGCTCGTACTGCGTCAATTTTGCCCGTACCCCCGGCGAAACCAAATCTTCTATGATCCGGTACCCGTCCAGCGGCGGAAGCGGAATTAAATTGAAAATAAACAATACGAGATTCAGCCAGACAAAATAATTGAAAAAGGAAAGGACAAACCATGGCAGGCCTGCGCCAAGCCCGGTTGCCACGAGCACATAAAAAATGATTTCCCCGATAAACGCCATCAAAAAATTGCTGGCAGGGCCCGCAAAGGATACCGTCACCCCTGCCAGGCGCGGATTTTTGAAATGGTAGCGGTTTACCGGGACAGGGCGCGCCCAGCCGAAGCCGGCGACAAAAATAAGCAGCGCGCCGAGCGGGTCAATATGCTGCGCCGGGTTCAATGTCAGCCGCCCCTCGCGTTTAGCAGTCGGGTCGCCGCACAGATAAGCCGTATAAGCATGGGAAAATTCATGGACGGTAAAAGCAATGATCAACACCGCCGCGACAATCGGGATATCCCTCAACGGATATGCCAAAAACTGTTGTAATTGTTCCACGTACCGGTCTCCTTTAAAAACAATATATTGACTATAGTATACAAAATTTTCATTCGGTATTCACTTGTTTTAAAAGTGCCACTTGCAGGCGGGCAAAAAAGACTTTACAATTTTTATGAAATCATCTAAAAGGAGATGCACCCGCATGCCATATGTAACCGTCAAAATGCTGGAAGGCCGTACAGACGAACAAAAGAAAGCGCTGGTCGAAAAAGTAACGGCCGCGGTCAGCGAAACCGTAGGCGCCCCAAAAGAAAACATTACCGTGTTCATTGAAGAAATGTCAAAAAACCATTATGCCATAGGCGGCGTCCGCAAAAGCGACGAATAGGGGCGGAAAAATCGCTATGCCTGCTGGACAGGGCTAGCGATTTTTTTCAATTTTTCTATGTAATCGTACGCCTCGTTGATTTCTTCCTCCGTATAACGCTGCTTCGCCTTTAATGTAAAGATTTTCTCCTTTACTTCCTCTTTCGGAAGCATATCAAAATACATGACGGTTGAAACAAGCTCAAGGAAGCGTGCATTTTGCCCATTCATTTCTGCCAGGCACGCATCCAGCCCCGACAGATCCGGTTCGTACATTTCCAGAAATTCCCGGCCTTCGTCTGTCACCGTATACCGGTATTGGACATATCCGCCTTTTTTCTCTTTTACTTCGTTTACAAACCCGAGATTGGTCAGTTCCTCTACTTTGAGCGTCAACTCTTCAGAATACGGGCCGTAAAAGTGGAACTCGAATTTTTCCTGAAACGGGAAGGATAATTTTTTCGCAATATAAATCATTTTTTGCAGCTTTTTACGCCCGACAATCTCTCCGCTTATGGCAAGCGCACCCATTATTTTCACATGATCTTCTAACACAAACCATTCACTCCTGACTAAATTTCCGAACTCCGGGGCAGTTTCAGCAAAGCGGCAATTTCCCTTTTCTTTTCCCCGTGTGTCGTTTCGTCTTCGATCAAATCAAGCGGAAAATACAATTTATGATCCGTTCTTCTTTTCCCCGAAATGGCGTCCACAATATCCGATTCCCTTGATAATTCCTTCAGGTCGCCGTTTCGCATCAGCAAATTGATCGGCAGCCGTTCCCCTTCCTCGCCCGGCCGGTAAAAATCGTACGGAAGGTCTGAAGACGAATCAATGACCAAATAATAGTTCGGGTCGATCCCGGCTTCTTCAAAAAGCTTTTCAAGCCGGCTGTGCACCTTAAATTCTTTTGCCGGGTCAAACTCAATGTATTTAAACAGATTCCGGTTTACAAAGCGGGCGCAAAGATCCCGCAAAACCGGGTCATCTTCTTCCTGCCAAACTTCAATATAATACAGCATGATGTGCTCATCCAGCTTTAAATAATCTCGCAGGGTAAGCCTGCCTTCAAAAAGCGATTGGAAATGGCTGGGCCCGTGTTTGAACGGATAACGGGCATCGTACAACGTTTTCGCGCGCTGCAAAATTTTTGTTAAAATCACTTCCGCACTTCTTGTCACCGGGTGGAAATACACTTGCCAGTACATTTGGTAACGGCTTAAAATGTAATCTTCGACCGCATGCATGCCGCTATATTTAAAAACGGCCTGGTCTTCATGCGGGCGCATGACGCGGAGCAGCCGTTCAATGTCAAAATGGCCGTAGCTTACCCCTGTATAGTACGCATCGCGCAGCAAATAATCCATCCGGTCCGCATCAAGCTGGCTTGAAATCAGGCTGACCACCAGCTTGTTTTCTGAAGTTTTCGCAATCACTTCCGCCACTTTTTTCGGGAAATTTCTGCCGACCCGCCGCAATACTTCATTGACTTCCGTCTCCCCGAGGATGATTTGCCTTGTAAACTCCTCATGGTCCATACCGAACACTTTTTCAAACGAATGGGAAAACGGGCCGTGGCCAAGATCGTGCAAAAGCGCAGCGCAAAGCGACAGCAGCCTGTCCTTTCCGTTCCAGTTCACCCGGTCTTTAAAAACATCATCTGTAATTCTCCTGACAATTTCATAGACGCCGAGCGAGTGGCTGAAACGGCTGTGTTCCGCCCCGTGGAAAGTCAGGTAAGTCGTGCCGAGCTGCCGGATCCGGCGCAAACGCTGGAACTCTTTTGTTCCGATCAAGTCCCAGATCACCCGGTCACGCACATGGACATAGCGGTGGACAGGGTCTTTAAACACTTTTTCCTCACTGAGCTTACGTTTGGCGTATTCCATGCTTTACCCTCTTCCTGATGTCGTAATTCTATTATACCGGGACAAGCCCGAGAAAAAAAGCTTGTAATATGCGGACGGGCAGCTTTTGGAAATGCGCGGGGCTAATGAATACCCCCCGATGGAAGACCGCCTCTTTCGAAAATGCTTGATTTTGCCGTTTCTATAGGGGAACCAGCTTGTGGCGCTGCATTTTTTTAACACCGGCCGGGCGCGGTAAGCGTAAAACAGCGGCTCGCACCAGCTTTGACTCTGCACTTTTTAAACCGGCCAGGTGGTTGGAGAGCATTGGCGGTCTCCATGCCCACAGCTTGTGGCGCTGCACTTTTTAATTAGGAAACCCGTTCTTCTCTTGCCATATTTTCCAATCCCCGCCAGCGTGTGGCTGCGCTTTTTAAACCCCTTGCATTTATCCGTGCCCGGGCAGACGCTAACGGGGCTTTTTGGCTTCCCCCGTGTACCCGCCTGTCTGTGTTGTCGAAAGCAAAAATCCGTTTGCGCGCTAAAATTCTATTATTTTTTTACCATATTGGTATAAATTGCGTGTTTTTTGTCCATTCTCTTAGTACAAACAAAAAATTTACATTTGGGGGTAATGAGAATGAAAACACGTCAAGATGCGTGGAGCGAAGAAGATGATTTGTTGCTGGCTGAAACAGTGCTCCGCCACGTGCGCGAAGGAAGCACACAGCTGAATGCTTTTGAGGAAGTCGGCGATAAGCTGAACCGTACATCCGCCGCCTGCGGTTTCCGCTGGAATGCGGTTGTCCGCCATAATTACGAACAGGCGCTGCAGCTTGCAAAAAAACAGCGCAAACAACGCCAGCGCCTGCTTGGAAAAGACCAGGGCGGGAAAAAGAAACTGCTGTACCAGCCACCGGTTCCAACACTCGAGGAAATTGGCGAAATGCCGCTTGCTGAATTTCCAGAACAACCGGCTCCGGACGGGGAAGAAGCTGAAAACGGCAGCCCGCAAGTTTCACAGCCGACCGAAAGCAACGGGGATATGAGCCTTGTCAAGGTCATCAGCTATCTGCAATACTTGAACAATACGCAATTCCAAAGCACGATTTTAAAAAGTGAGAATGCAAGATTGAAGCACGAAAACCAGGAATTGAAAAAGGAAACGGAAGAATTGAAAAAACGTGTCCAAGAGCTCGAAGAAAGTTCGGTTACCATGCAGGAAGACTACGAAACCTTGATGAAAATCATGAACCGCGCGAGAAAATACGTCCTTTTCGAAGAAGACGAAACCGGCGCGACTAAGTTCAAAATGGACCGCAACGGCAACCTCGAAAAGCTGGCAGAATAAGTTCCGGGCGAGCAAACAACAAAACCCATTGGGCGGTGCATGCTCAATGGGTTTTTAATGCCCGGGGCAGGCAATCATCCGGGCATCGGCTTTTTGACCCCGGTGTGTTTTGTCTTTTGGAGCCATTCTAAAAAACAATTGGACGTTGTTACCCGGGGGTCTTTTTCAGTGCCCTCCCAGCCGCGTATCAAAATGTCTTTCATCCGCTTCATGAAGGATAAAACAGAGGCCATCACCGGCCCCAAATGTCCTTCATCCGCCCCATGAAGGACAAAACAATCTCACCACAACCTCCAAATGTCCTTCACTCGCCCGATGAAAGACAAAAACGGGCTACCGCCACTTTAAATTGTCCTTCATCCCGCACATGAAAGACAATGGACTCCGGCCACACCTCAAGAATGTCTTTCATCAGATCAAGGAATGGCCCATTATCATCCATTCTTTACAAAAACCGGGCGTTTCTTTCCAGCATGCGTTCATAATATTTGCCGTACCATTTTGTTTCCTGTTCCGAAAGCGGGCGGGACACAAGCCGGCTCCCCAGCGTCTTCAGCGTTTGCAAAAGCCGCATGAAAACGTCCTGGACCGTGAGTATTTCCTGTAAAAGCTCCGACAAAGAAGCCATCACTTCAGGACGGACACACGGGTATTGCAACTTTGTCTCCGCGCCCTGTTTTGCCCGCTCATAAAAATCCTGAACGAGTTCTGCCCTGTCGGCGCCGCTGCCCGTCACGCATAAATAAATCTGGACAGCCACCCCTCTCCTGACCCGCCGCTGGGAGATGCCGGCGAATTTTTTCCCGCCAATGCTCAAATCATAACTCCCCGGGCAGTACGAGCCTGCTATTTCCCCCGCTTCAATTACAACCGGAAAATCCGAAAACATCATTTGGACCAGCTTAAACATCGCTTCGTATCCGCGGTTGATATCCATCCCCTTTTCCGTATCCGGCATAACAAGCGAAATGTTCAGCACGCCCGTATCCAATACAACGGCAAGCCCGCCTGAATTACGGACAATATACCGAAATCCTCTATTTTTAAGAACAGCCAGCCCCTCCTCAAAAAAGGGCAATTTTGTATCCTGAATGCCCAGGCTGACGGTGTCGTGATGCACCCATGTCCGGACAACAGCCGGGGAGGCGTTTGCCCCTACAGAGGTGCACAATGTGTCGTCCATCGCAAATGACTGGGCCGCTTCAAACTGCGGGCCCAACCCGGACTGGTCCATCACCCGCCACTCGGGCTGCTTCAGCAATTGCAGCGCTTCTTCCATGTTGATCCTTCCCCCATTTATTTTACTACTATCATATCATGCCGGATTGACTACCAAAAAGCTGCTCTCGAAACCCCTCTATTGGCAAGGATTCGAGAGCAGTGCTGAACCATCGGCTATCGCATGCCTTAGTAAAAATTGCCCCGGCTGCACATAAATTCCCAATACGATCAAATTCAGCCTTTTCCCTTTTCTCCCCAAATTCTTCCATTATAAAATGCCTTCCCTCCGGCCGTATAAAACATAAAAAAGGTTTGGCATCATGCAAAAGCCAAACCAAAAGAAGGCAAGCACTCTAATCCCCGGCGCTTCCGGGGGGTGCAAGCCGGAAAAGAGGAGTCCCGGCCACATACCAAAGGCCATTTTCCCCCGCAATGTCCAACAGCTTTACTACTGTGCCGGCTGTTTGCCACTTTTCCGCTCATGCCGAATCATTGCGGCATGGATACACAGTTTTATTTCATTTTGTTAAAAAAATCACAATGCTGCCGGACGCGGACATTGCCGGCAATTTGCCTGCCGGGCTGCTCCCAAGGATCAACCCGTTCTCCTCCAAACTTTGTCCACCCAACAGCCGGAAGCCTGGCAACTCCCTTACAAACTTTGTGCCGCGGAAATCAAAGCCAAATGATAAACATCTTCCGCATTGCAGCCGCGCGACAAATCATTGACAGGCGCATTCAGCCCTTGCAAAATCGGGCCAACTGCCTCAAAACCGCCAAGACGCTGGGCCATTTTATAACCGATATTCCCCGCATCCAGATTTGGAAAAATAAACACGGTTGCATTGCCCTGAATCACGGAATCCGGCGCTTTCTTTTGTGCAACAGCCGGCACATACGCAGCATCAAACTGCATCTCGCCGTCCACCACAAGCTCCGGATCGCGTTCTTTTGCCAACCGGACAGCCTGCGCCACTTTCTCCGTCTCATCGGAATGGGCGGAGCCTTTTGTTGAAAAGCTCAGCATCGCAATCCTTGGTTCAATATCAAATGTCCGGGCAGTTTTTGCGCTCTCCGCGGCTGTTTCCGCCAAATCCTGGCTGTCCGGTGAAATATTGATTGCACAATCTGCGAAAACAAATTTCTCTTCGCCCCTCACCATAATGAAGACGCCGGAAACTTTTTTCACGCCCTGCTTTGTTTTAATGATCTGCAATGCCGGCCGGACTGTATCAGCCGTCGAATGGATGGCACCGCTTACCAGACCGTCCGCCTTTTTCAAATAGACAAGCATGGTGCCGAAATAATTGACGTCTTTTAATATTTGGCGCGCATCTTCCTCCGTCGCCTTGCCTTTTCTCCGTTCCACAAAAGCCTGCACCATTTCTTCAAAACCGGCATAGTCTTCCGGGTCATACACTGCAACGCCCTCGACGGAAACACCGATGTCCCGTGCTTTTGCCTGGATTTCGTCCTTGTTCCCGATTAAAACCGGCCGGATCACTTCATCGGATGCAAACCGTGAGACAGCTGTTAAAACTCTTTCATCCGAACTTTCCGGGAAAACAATCGTTTTGTTGTGCCCCCGCACTTTTTCTTTTATCCCGTCAAAAAATGTACTCACGCTCAACACTCCTCGTATAACGGTATCCATTTTAAGGATAATCCATTTTTCCGGAAAATCAAAGGCAAAAGAAGGCTTCTTTTAGACAATTTCGCGGTAGCCGTAATATTTTTTCCCTTTTCTAACCTGTGTTATAGTAAGGGAAGAGAAAAACATTTGGAGGGAAAAAAATGAGCGAAGCAGCAGAAACACTGGACGGCTGGTACTCACTGCATGATTTCCGTTCTCTCGACTGGGCGGGCTGGAAGGCGCTGCCTGCCGAGGAAAGGGATGCTACGGTGAAAGAATTCCGGCAATTTCTTCAGCAACTGGATGCCATCCAAAGCAAACACGAAGGGGCTTATGCTTTATATACCATCACCGGCCAGAAAGCCGACTTTGTTTTATGGACGATGCGGCCGGCCCTGGAAGACCTCGAAGAAATTGAAACAGCCTTTAATAAATTAAGGATTGCTGATTTTACCATTCCGGCATATTCGTACATCGGTGTAAATGAACTGAGCAACTATGTGCGCGGCGGGAAAGCGGACGAGTCTGCGTATGAAAATCCGCGTGTCCGCGAGCGCCTCTACCCGACATTGCCGAAATCCAAATACTTCTGTTTCTACCCGATGGATAAACGGCGCGAAGGCAATGACAACTGGTACATGCTGCCAATGGAGGAACGCAAGGAGTTAATGAAAAGCCACGGATTGATCGGCCGCAAATATGCCGGCAAGGTAAAACAATATATTCTCGGTTCCACCGGGCTTGACGACTACGAATGGGGTGTGGCTTTATTATCCGATGATGCCCTGCAGTTTAAAAAAATCGTCTATGAAATGCGGTTTGACGAAGCCAGCGCAAGGTACGGAGAATTCGGCCCGTTCTATGTCGGCAGCCTGCTTGACGAAGAACGGTTAACCTCCTATTTGCATATTGGTTAAGAAAAATCCTTCCAGCCTGCTGGAAGGATTTTTTCACGAGAGATCTTAAGCATAACCCGTTTCCGGCCGGCATACACATAAATGTAGTGAATGCCCTTGTTTTTTGTGCATTTTACAAAAACCAGGGCAGACCGATATGCAAAATGGAGGGGGAAATCAGTTGGAAAACGGCAATTACACACCGCCCGTATACGGATATCCTTATTATTACCGGCAGTCCGCACAGCCTTATTACGGAGGATATTATCCGCCGTACCAGGTTCCCGGGGGGCAGCAAGCGCAGGCACCCTCACAGAACCTGCCCGGCCAGCTTCCGCTTGAACAATCGTATATTGAAAATATTTTGCGGCTGAATAAAGGAAAACTGGTCACGCTGTACGCCACGTTTGAAAACAACCGGGAATGGAATGCTAAAGTGTTCAATGGCATTATTGAAGCTGCCGGACGGGACCATGTCATCCTTAGTGATCCGCAAACCGGGCAGCGTTATTTAATCCCGATGGTCTATGTTGATTACGTTGTCTTCTCTGAAGAAATCGAATATGAATACCCATATGGTAGCACAACGCAAGCCGGTCAGCCGCTGGCAACCTATCCGCCGCGGTGATCAGCGAAAGAAAAAACAGCTCCGAAACCGGGCTGTTTTTTCTTACATCCACTTTACCGCCGCTATAGCAAGCAGTATCCAGGAAGCAAGGAACGCGACGCCTCCGATTGGCGTAATCGCACCAAGCACACTGATTTTCGTTAAGCTTAAAACATAAAGGCTGCCGGAGAAAAGGACGATGCCAATCAGCATCAACCATCCTGACCAGCTGAGCAGTGCGGATGATTTGAGGATGCCGGAAAGAATGCCGATCGCAATCAACCCGAGCGCATGGTACATTTCATAACGGACGCCGGTCTCCCAAATATCCAGATACTTCTGATCCATGATCCCTTTCAACCCGTGGGCCCCAAAAGCCCCGAGCGCAACAGATATACATGCGTTAATTGCTCCGAGAAAAACAAAAATATTCATGCGATGCACTCCCGTTTTTTAATATGAAACGCTGCCAACGTAAATGTTCACCATACAAAGCTGGATACCAATAGGAAGCTATGATGGCAGTGCAAACCGTATAAGAAGCTGCAGAGGAAAACAGGGACTCCCGCTTGGCTGGCGTTGTTTCAATTGTTTGCGATTAAAAGTCAAAAATAGAGTCCCCGTTTGCACCATCTTCCGTTTTCAACGGCTCCGGATTAAGCACCGGTTTCGGCACAGAAGGACCGGCAGGCAATGGCTGTTCAGGCTGGCTTTCCAATAAAACTTCGCACAAAGCTTTTACCGCATAGATATGCTCCCTGAGTTGTTCCGCCGGCATTGCCTGTTTTGCCTTTGCCAATTCCTGCTCCATTTTTTCCAAAAGCATTTCCGTTGTAATGGCCATATCCGCACCTCTGTTCAATTTCCAGCCTGAAAATTTGTGCCCTGTTGTTTTCCATCCCACTGCTGGTGCCGCGTTACGTGCAGCATGGGTGAAGATTGGTGATGGCTGAGTTTCATTCTTCCGATCGCATCATGGCGGCATGGTGCCGGCCCTGACAATGTTTCCTTCCTTTGATAGCCGCCTTTGCCGTCTGCTAAAATGACAGCTGCCAAAAGAGATTCCGTTTCTTACATTTATTTTAACAGAGGCCGTCTGTCCGAACAATGCGGAACGCTGTCATACTTTGCAAAAAAGCCGCCATGTTTCACGTGGAACATTGTCGGATTTCCTCGATGGAATGCGTTTTAAAGCTTTTCCTGTTCCGGCAGCTGCCAGTCGATCTCTTTTTCTCCCAACTTGCGCAAAATATTGTTGGTTTTTGAAAACGGGCGGCTCCCGAAAAAACCGCGATGGGCGGACAACGGGCTTGGGTGGGCAGCAGTTAAAACGAAATGTTTGTTGGTGTCGATCAGCGCTTTTTTGCTCTGTGCAGGCCTCCCCCATAACAGAAAAATGACAGGTGTTTCTTTCGCATTGATTTTCCGGATCACTTCGTCTGTAAAAATCTCCCATCCCATTCCCTGATGCGAATGGGCCTGCCCCTCCCTGACAGTCAACACGGTGTTTAACAGCATCACGCCCTGCTTTGCCCAGCTGACCAGGCACCCGTGCTGCGGAATCCTGCACCCAAGGTCGTCATGCAGCTCTTTGAAAATATTCCGGAGCGAAGGGGGAATCTCCACCCCCGGCTTTACTGAAAAACTGAGCCCGTGCGCCTGGCCCGGTCCGTGGTAAGGGTCCTGGCCAAGCAGGACAACCTTAATATCCCGGTAAGCCGTATAATGGAAAGCATTAAAGATATCGTACATATCAGGGTGAATCCGCTTTGTTGCATATTCCTTTTTGAGGAACTCCCTCAATTTTAAATAATATGCTTTTTGGAATTCCTCCTTTAAAAGCGGGCCCCAGTCATTTTTAAAGATGTCTTTCATTCCGTTTACAGCCCCTTTCTATCATCTAATTTAATTTTACCAGTTTCCCTGTCCGGCGGCTGTAAAACTTTTCTTTGTTTAAGGACGGCAGGAAGCGGTTATATAAATGTCAAAAGAAGCATCACCATTTTTCGGAAGGAGGAAGACAGATGCATAAAATAGAAGTTGTCGAAAACGGGCTCGAAGCGACAAATAAGACAACCGAGTTTGAAAATGAAGGATTTTCGAAAGACAATATTTATATTTTCTCGCATGACAAAAACCGGTCAAAAGATTTAACCGATGCAACGGAAACCGGATCGGTCGGCATGGAAGAACAAGGGGTCGTTGATTCGGTCGGCAATCTGTTAAGGGAGCGGGGAGATGAGCTGCGTTCGAAAATGCAGGCGCTCGGATTGTCGGAGATGGAAGCCGTACAGTATGAAAAAGTACTCGACGAGGGGCGCGTTGTCGTCATCGCCACGGATAACCAGGAGGGGCCTGAACACCTGCTATAAAACCGGACCGGGCCGGCGTTCCTTAAGCCGGCTTTTTTCTGCTTTTATTAGGTTAAATGGCTCATATTCAGCCATCCTGGGACGTGTCTTTAAACCAGGCCAATTAAACTAACAGTTGCAAAAATTATAAAAACAGATCACTTAAGAGAGACAAAAAACTGTCAGCTGATAATTCTAGTCTGCTCAATATGTAAAAAAAGGTAAACAGACTGGGTAGTACTTGACCTTTTTCAATCCGATGAACCGTTTTTTCGGATAATATGTTGCCTGCAAGATCCTTTTGCGTCAAACCCTTTTCTAATCTGGCAGTTTTTACTGCTACCCCTACATTTTCGGCATTTATGATTTTTTGTAAAAACATTTCCTCTGATTGAAATTGTTTGTCTTGATATACCATCAGCTCCCACCCCATATGATTTGAGTATTCTATTTTTGATTTACAAGTTTTGATTTACAAGCTTATCATTTCAAATTAAAAAAACGAACAATTAAAAATTCAAATCAATCACAAAATCTTTCGATACTTTTTATTTTAATAAATTACTGACTGTTGTCAACGAAAAATTTTTCGGCATCACTAAAGATATATGCTGAAATCTATCAGACACTTTTTCCAAAAGCTTTACTTCATCACCCATCCTTCTGTTTTCAGGTATAACTGGACACATGTGTCTATTGTCAACAAACACACATTTTAATAACATACACTTGAACAAATTGATAATTTCCAAGCAATAAATGATATAAATGTGCATAACATTTATATAAAAGTTATTAAAATAGGCCCTTCGGGTTAAATTAAAATCTAAAACTTGAAACACTAAAATTCATTCTCATTACTTGTCTTACAAGGGTTTAGAGCAAAAATAAAAGCATGAACACTGGAAACTCGGTATAATTGAAGTGCTAACTAACAATTAATCGAGGAGTGTTCATGTTATGAAAATTATAACACAAAACGACCATCAATCTCTTGAAATTTTATCTTCAATCGAAGCATTTTTTTTGCGTTTCCGCTTATCTCAAATTGCGAAGGTTTCAAACGCTGTAAAGACAAAAGGTGTTCCATTTCAAACACTGTTCTGTTATTTGATCAGTACACTTTTCTCAAACAGATCTGCATACCGTGATTATTTGAAGCATCAAGATCAGCTCGGATTCTCAGATAAGACTTTCCGTAATCTACTGAATAACGGCAAAATCAATTGGCAAAAGTTCTTGGTTTTGCTCTGCCGCCGTATCATTGTGTTCATCGAACCCTTGACCGAACCAACACGCCGGAATGTATTCATTGTGGATGATTCCATGTATGAGCGAGCCAGCGCAAAGCACGTTGAACTTGCGGCGTTTCAGTTTGACCATGCGAAACACAAATATACCCGTGGCTTTCGGTTTCTTCAACTCGGTTGGAGTGACGGCAATACATTCCTCCCTGTTAACTTTTCCTTGCTTTCTGGCAAGAATCAAGTGTGCAGCCCAAAATCCATCGACGGCCGTACACTTTCAGGAAAGCGTAAGATTCAGGCACAGCGCAAAGCAACCAATGTAGTGTTGGAATTGTTATCATCAGCCTTGTCTCAAGGAGTGAATGCTTCCTACGTCTTGTTTGATTCCTGGTTTTCTAGCCCTAAGATGTTTCATCAGTTGCGTGAACTGGGACTTCATGGAGTAGCCATGGTGAAACGTTCTAAGAAAGTTTATTACCAGTTCAACGGTGGACTGATTGATGTGAAAACGATCTTTAACACCCAGAAGAAACGTCGCGGACGTTCACGCTATCTGTTATCCGTTCTTGTTGAAGCAGTTGACGGGGAAACGTCGGTTCCAGTCAAACTTGTTTATATCCGCAACCGCAATAAACGAAATGATTACCTTGTCTTGGCGACAACGGACACCCGGCTCTCTGAAGATGAAGTTATTCAGCTTTACGGAAAGCGCTGGTCGATTGAAGTATACTTCAAGATGTGTAAACAGTACCTCCGCCTGGCAAAATATCAAGGATTGTCTTATGACGGTATCTTTGCACATACCGCTCTTGTCGCAATTGGTTACTCAATCCTTGCAGTCCAACACCGTGAACAGGTAGATGATCGGACCCTGGGTGAGTTGTTTTATCTCATGGTTGATGAACTTACTGACATCACCTTCGCAGAAGCGATTCAACAATTGATTGATTTATTTAAAGAAGCTTTTAAGGATGAGTATATCCTTTGTGAAGAAGTACTAAATACTATTATTGAGCAATTTTTAAAAAAATTACCTGTCAGCTATCAAAAACACCTAATTAAAGCAGCTTAGCTCTAAATTAGCCGGGGTAACCGCAGTGGTGACAAGGGGTTTGCACGATTTTCGTACTTTCAAGTTTTAGTTAAAATAATAAAAATATTAAATTTTAAAAATGTAACTAATCCCGAGGGTCTACTTTTAAAAGGGAGGTGAATATAATATGGGATTATTCCACGTTGCATCTAAGTTTCATGTTTCTGCAGGAATAGCATCTGGTGTTGTTACAGCTGTATTGCATGCTGGTACTATAGCATCTATAATAGGAGCCGTCACAGTAGTTATGTCAGGTGGCGTTGATGCAATCCTCGATATGGGATGGACAGCGTTTATTGCAGAAGTAAAACATTTAGCTAAGGAATATGGCAAAAAAAGAGCTATTGCTTGGTAAAAACTGGAACAGCCAGGATCTACAGTCCTGGCTGTTAAAAAACATTTATTGATTTTTATTGTGGAGTGATGTTTATGGGGATTTTTAGGCTTGTTATGCTATATATCATAAATACATACTCAACCCGAGGTTTTTTAATAAAAAAGGTACTGAAAATAAAGAGCACTAAAAAATACATTCTATTGAGTTTTTTGTTTGAAGTCTTTATATCTGTATTTTTAATTTCTATTTTTAACAGGATCTTTTTACCGGACCATAAAAATATTCTTATTGGAGTGGCTCTGATTCTGACTGTTGGCGACCAAGTGAAAGCTGTTATGACAACAAGAAAAATGTTAGATGAAAGGTACTTGGTCTATCATTTTAGCAGGTATCTCGGGAAGAATAACAATTTAATGAAAAAGGTTATACTGCTCGACTGGATGGTTAGCATGGTGCAAAGTTTAACCAAAATCGTGCCGTTTGGGGTGTTTTTTTATTTACACAGGATGGGAACGAAGTACATATTGATTGTGATTTTGTTCGAACTGCTCCTGTTTTGTATTCATTTACTTGGAAAATCGTTATCTTATCATAAAGGTTTCCGTATTGTACTAAACCTGACAACAAAAGCTTTGTTATGCTGCTTCGTTTATACCGTTGCTTCCATCTTCATGCAAATCATTTATGAATCAAGACGTAACATATCTACTTATGGATATAAATTAAAAGCCATCACAAATTTAAATAATCAAGCAAAAGAAATACTTCTAAGCTCAAATTTGTTTATCATTTTTAAAAATGCAGCCTTGTTTGTTAGCCATATGCATATTCTCACGGCTACTTTAACCGTGGTATTGCTATTCATCATTAGTATTATCATTTTTGCTTTCTCAAAAGATACGAAGGAAGTTTATTATCAAACGCCCTTCTTTGGTTTTTTATATAAAACATTGAATAAGGAGCACTATTATACCTATGCTGACTACTATTCTTTAAAAGCAAACTCAAAAGAATTACTGAACAATCCTTTTGACCTGTTTATCACGGGAGAACTTTCTGTCAGTACAGGAATTTCATTGGCCTCGGCACCTTATATTCATAATATCATCGTTACCCTTATTTTTATGTTTTTTCAGCTCCACATCATTCTGAAGGGAGCGATAAACACTACAAGCTTTATCTACAAAAAAATTTTTAAGCTTGAACAAGAATGTTCTATGATGGAAATTTTTAAAATATATGAGTTAAAAAAGAATGGTATTCTATTCTCAAAATATGAATTATTAAAAAGAACGATCAATATATATTTATTTTGTCATTTGTTTTTGTTCTTTATTGCAACTTTGTTTATTTCGTTTCAACAAAGTCTATCTTTTTTGATTTTAATTCCATTTTTTTATGCAATAAAAAACGAATATGTTTTATACTCACTTAGAACCAATTATGACGTTTTTGTTTTATTACTTAGCAAAAGTAATCCTCCCAAAATTAACAGGCTGAATGAATTCGATGGATTCTCTTTAATTGCTACAGCGAATAATGTATTATCTAAGCTTGTAACCCAATTTACAATATTAGGGTTGATCATAATAGCGATGTTCAAATTTATCTCGGGGATTTATTGGCTCTGCCCCTTCTTGGCTATCGCCTTTACTCTTTTTGGACAAGTAGTTTACAGCAACAAGGATTACAAAAAAATCAAACAGTCCTGTCAATAGGTTTATTAAAACAAAAAATAACTAAACACGGGGATTTAAGAATTTATGAAAAATATAATTACCACATATAAAAAATACTTTTTTGTTTCTTTAGCCGTTTATTGTATTAGTTTTATAACCGGAGCATTCTTATCAAAATTTTTAAGTTTCAAGTATACCGAAAATGAGCAAAGATTTGTTGACCTGTTTCTTCATAATTATACATTGGGGCTTAAAATCATGGTATTAGGTTGGATTAGTTTGGGTGTAATTAGTATAATATATTTGGGGTATAATGGGGTTTTTTTAGGTGCTTTCTCATTTGCAATTATAAGAAACCATGGGCTCAAACCTGTATTAACCGGAATAATCCCACATGGGATTATAGAAGTAATTGCATTTTTGCTTTTTGCAACAATTGGCTTTGAAAGCCTGCGTTGCATTAACATTTTAAAATTGAATTCTAAAAGTGAACAAGAGTTAAGATATAAAGTTGAAATTATAAAGTTAGTATCGATTTTTCTTTTCGCAACCATTTTATTGGTAATTGCTGCATGGATTGAAGCGGACATATCACATGTATGAACGGAAGTGAAATAGATATGGAAAGGATATCAATAAAGCATTTAACTTATGGTTATGAAAATCAACCCAGGTTATTTAATAACGTAAATATCGAGATAGATCAAAACAGTATTGTAAGATTATATGGAAAAAACGGTTCAGGAAAGACTACTTTGCTGAAAATCATTGCAAATATTATAGACGATCCTCATCTGTCTTATGAGTTGCGGTTTTTTGGTGAAAAGCTAAGTTTTGCAGACATTCGCAAGCGTAGAGTATTTGTTGGAGACTCTCCTGTATTTTATGAAGAATTAACAATGGAACAAAATATTCAATTTTACAATTTGTTATTTCATTACGGCCCTGTATTCAGCAAACAAGTATATGAATACTGTAAAAAGTTTGATGTTGATGCCTATAAGAATGAGCAAGTGAAAAATTTGTCATTAGGGACCCGGCAAAAAATCTTTTTATCCATTAACTTATCGATCCCTTCAGAATTGGTCTTATTGGATGAGCCGTTTAATTCCTTGGACACTTCCAGTAGAAAAGTTTTATCTGACATCATCACACAAAGTAAGCAAAAAACGTTTGTTATTGTGTCACATGAAAAGGAAGCAAGCCTGTCTTTCACACATGAATTAAATAGCGAAAATTGGCAGTTAAAAAGTTTAAATAACACGGATGGGGGTGTGAGAGAATGAAATCCGCCATGTTCACGCTGGTACTAATCGCCATTTTTGTTTTTGTCTATATTAAAAAAACGGGGATTTCAAATATATCTATTCCAAAGTTATTGTTTATACCGGCGATTTTTATCGCAGCCTATTTTATAGACAAAAAGTTGCAACAGAAATTACGAAAATAAGCATTCATACCAGCAATTTCCTGGGCCAGTTGCCAGATTAAACATAGGTAAAACAACGATGGGAATGCACTTTTAGAAGAAGCTGGTCCGGAATTGCGCAAATTCATCGTTGTGGAACGC
Organism: Weizmannia sp. FSL K6-3076; assembly: GCF_038007245.1. Classification (NCBI taxonomy): domain Bacteria; kingdom Bacillati; phylum Bacillota; class Bacilli; order Caryophanales; family Bacillaceae; genus Heyndrickxia; species Weizmannia sp. FSL K6-3076. The sequence continues at coordinate 3,386,059 of NZ_JBBOWU010000001.1, forward strand.
GACGTGAAGCAGGAGCAGTTTCCTCCCATAAACTAAAAACGCCGCACAAGATTGTTTCTTTTCACAAAGGGCATTGAAAAAAAACACCCATTTTGTAAAAGAAGGATACGTATGCCCTTTTTGAAGAAAAATGCCCTTTTTATTTTTATTGAATTTGAAAACCTGGAAGGAAAGCCAAAAATACGGGATCATTCATTTTCCAGCGCCTCGATTAAGGGTAATTTTTAATTCAAATAATAACATTTATGGAATCCTCATTTTTATCATTTTTTCAGTTATAAACCTGAATTATTCACAGAAATTCAGAAACTTATTATAACTTATGGATTACCAAGCCTTTTCGGCTTTATTGTAATTCATTAAAAAAATGAAAAAAGAATCCATTTCTGTTAAAGTTAAAGTAACCAAAACAAAAACCAAACAGAAAGGACTCTTTATATGGTTACTTTAACGCAAAAAACACTTGATTTCAATCATAAAATTAAATTGTCAAATGATGGAGGTTCTCTTTCCTCCGATACAGGTGAGTTTCTTTTTAGAGAATTCGATGAAAAAATTGGTTTTTCAAAGACTTTAGTTAAGTACTTGAGACTTAACGATTCAAGGAAATATTATCTTCATTCAAATGAAAACTTGTTACGTCAAAAAGTCTATCAAATCATTGCCGGGTATGCGGAAGATGATGCGGCTGATCAGTTGACTCATGATCCTGTGTTTAAGGAAATCATTGAAACTCCAACACTTGCTTCCCAGCCCAGTTTGTCTCGCTTTTATACACGATTTGATAAAGATTCAATTGAACAATTAAATCTGGCTAACCAAGAAATGCTTGATAAGATTCATTGTTTTCGACAATCGAAAGAGTTATTTATCGACTTGGATTCGACTCATTCGGATACATATGGGGACCAAGAATCTTCGTCATATAATACTCATTATGGCACGATGGGTTTTCATCCATTAGTCGCCTTTGATGGTGCGACTGGTGACTTTTTGAAAGCACAACTCCGTCCCGGAAATGTTTATACATCAAATGGTGTGGTGGAATTTATTCGGCCTCTCATTAAACATTATAACGAAATGTTTCCGGAAACTACCCTGTTTCTTCGTGGAGATAGCGGGTTTGCTGTTCCGGGATTATACGATCTGTGTGAAGAAGAATCTGTTTTGTATATTATTCGGTTGAAATCGAATTCACAACTACAAAGTTTAGCGAAGGAATACCATCCTTCTTCCGCACCTTTAGATGTTTCCAAGACGGAAACCTATTATGAAGAAACGATTTACCAAGCAAAATCATGGTCAAAACCAAGAAGGGTGATTATTCAATCGGTACGTCCTGCAGGTGAGCTGTTCTTTACCCATTCCTTTTTTGTTACTAACTTTGAATTAGCTTTTCCTCAAGATATCGTCCGAGCTTATCAAAAAAGAGGGACGATGGAAAACTATATCAAAGAAGCAAAAAATGGCTTTTACTTTGATCATATGAATAGCCACGCTTTTCTAGTGAACGAAGTAAAAATGATGTTAACACTTCTTGCATATAATTTGACCAATTGGTTACGAACTCTTTGTTTTCCGGAAGGTCAAAAAACTATGCAAATTGATACGATACGTACTCGGTTAATTAAAGCGGCAAGTAAAGTCGTGAAATCAGGCAGATCCCTTTACTTCAAACTATCATCGAGTTTTGTGTATCAAAATTTCTTTTGGGATGTACTGAATTGAATTCAAAAGCTACAATTGGAATGACCAATAGAATACTTCTCATAACTGAAAAAATAAATTTTTCAGTCAAGGGGCAAGTATGCCCAAAATACCAGAGTTGTTCTATTGAAAATTCAGTTATTTTATGAATTGGCTACGGTTCTTAATTAAATACCGTTATTTTCAACTAATTTAACAAAATTTATCAAATGGGATTTGTAGCTATGAATATTTCAGGTAAAATATTGTTTTCACAAGACATGGTTCTTTATCATGAAATTCTTATTTTTCTCAAGTTAAAATATAGTACAGATGATTAAATAAGTCAATATTTACTTTCTATTTTAAATATTACAATACCTTCTTTTGAAAGCCGGTCATTCTAAAGTTCGGTTCGCGGCCCTGCTGTGTGACTGGCAGATCATCCCCTGTTCCATCAAGCATCCGGCCGCTTTTGTACCCGTCCCCGGGATTTGTATTTTTTATGGCAGTATTATATTCTAAAATAGTGTAAAGCTTATTTTAAAGGAGATGGGTGCGTGATGGGTTTAAAGAAAACTTTTACGCTGGCCGGTTCTGATTCGAGCGGCGGCGCGGGACTTCAGGCGGACTTGAAAACATTCCAGGAACTCGGGGTTTACGGCATGTCCGCGATTACTTCCATCGTTGCGATGGATCCTAAAAACGGATGGCATCATCATGTTTTCCCGATTGATGTCAACATTGTTGAACCGCAGCTTGAGACCATCCTTTCTGTCGGAATTGATGCCATGAAAACCGGTATGCTCGGTTCAGTGGATATTATTGAACTGGCCGCCCGTAAAATAGATGAATACCATCTCGACAAAGTGGTCATTGACCCGGTTATGGTATGCAAAGGCGAAGATGAAGTATTGCAGCCGGAAAATACGGATGCAATGCGCGAGCTTTTGCTGCCGCGGGCGACGATTACAACGCCGAACTTGTTTGAAGCCTGGCAGCTGGCACAAACCGGCCCGATTAAAACCGTTGAGGATATGAAAGCAGCAGCGGTCAAAATCCATGAACTGGGCGCGAAAAATGTTGTCATCAAAGGTGGCAGGGGGCTGGATACGGATCAGGCCATCGACTTGTTCTATGATGGGGAAGATTTTGAAATTCTCGAATCAAAAAAAATAAAAACAACATATAACCACGGTGCAGGCTGCACATTTGCCGCAGCCATCACGGCTGAACTGGCAAAGGGCAACACAGTGTCCGGCGCAGTGAAAGTGGCAAAAGAATTTGTCCATATGGCGATTGAACACGGCTTTAAGCTGAACGAATATGTCGGCCCTGTGATGCACGGAGCCTATACCCGTTTTTCGCATACCAACTCTTAAGCCAAACCGGGCCCTGCCGGAACATTCCGCCGGGGACCCGGTTTTTAATTTTTCCTTAAAGCGCCGCCGGTTGGTATAATGGAAAGAAACAGGAGCGGACGGCCAAAAGGAGGAAAAAAATGGAACCGATACAAAAACAAACAGCCCAAAAATGGCTGGACGAACTTGCCGGAAAACCGGTGTATATCCATTTGGAAACAACCAATGGCGCCTATGCCTCCCATGTCAATGAGTCATTTTTCTCTGCAGGCGCCTATATCCGCAATGCGCAAGTATCCTATGAACACGGAAAAATTGTTGGGGACGGCCCGTACCGGATCGGCCTGAAAATGAAAATCGGCTGGATTTATGCAGAAGGCCTGACCCACTTTGAAAAAGATGAATTCGACCGCCTGCTTTTTGCCGGCCACGGTTTTGACGGGAAGCTGGCCGTTGCCCTCGAATTGAGTACAACACCATTTGAGTGAGGAGATGAGAAAAATGGAAAAAGAGCGCCATGTTCTGGTGATTTTCCCGCATCCCGATGACGAGGCTTTCGGTGTATCCGGCACGATCGCAACCCATGTGAAAAACGGCACGCCGGTCACTTATGCCTGCCTTACGCTCGGGGAAATGGCGCGAAATCTCGGCTATCCCCCTTTTGCCACAAGGGAATCGCTGCCGCATATCCGGAAAAGAGAACTGCAAAAAGCGGCCGAAATCATGGGGATCCAGGATTTGCGCATGATGGGGTTGCGCGATAAAACGGTAGAATTTGAAGATGATGAGAAGATGGCCAAAATGGTACTCGACCTCGTCCATGAGCTGAACCCGTCACTTGTCATTACCTTTTACCCGGGCTACTCTGTCCACCCTGACCATGAAGCAACCGGAAGAGCCGTTGTCCGCGCGCTCCGCCGGATTCCTGAAGACAAACGCCCGAAACTCCACTGCGTTGCCTTTTCCAAAAACCATGAAGCGGAGATCGGAAAGCCGGATGTCCGCAATGATGTGAGCGGTGCAGCCGAGCAAAAAATCGGCGCCATGAAAGCCCACCTTTCCCAGACCGGCTGGATGATGGCGGAACGGGAAGAAAAACTGAAGCAAAAGGACCCGGAAACCCTGGAATGGCTCCATTATGAATACTTCTGGACGTATGACTGGGAAAACGACCGGGTCCGGTAATGGTGAGAAGCGAACCCGTAAAGGCGCCATCGGCTGAGTGGTGCAAGGGGCTCTGACGCCGTCATTGCAATATAATTGCCCCCCGGTTTACCAATATAAACGGGGGGCAATTATGTTCTAACACATTTCAAGCATTCTGTAAATCGCTTTTGCCACGCCGTCTTCATCATTTCTTTTCGTCCGGTAGCGGCAAATTTCCAATACTTCATTTTCGGCATTTCCCATCGCAAACGGGTAGCCCACCCTTTCGAGCATGGAAATATCATTTAAGTTGTCCCCGATGGCCATCGTTTTTTCCATCGAGAGCCCGTGTTTTTCCGTGTATTCCTTGAGCGCAATCCCTTTTTGCGCCGACACATGGTTGATTTCAATATTGCGGAATCCTGATGAAGTCACTTTAATATCTGGAAAGTCTTTTTCAAGATCCTTGCCGATTTTCCGCAGCCTTTGTTCTTCTTCATTGAAGGCCAGTATTTTGTAAAACAAAATGGACGGATCGTGAAAAATATCCTTTGTATCTCCAATATTATGGACGTATCTCCGGATGCCGCGCTGCTCAATATAATTCCGCACTTCTTCCACCGGCACTTCAGGGTTTGCGGAATGGAACAAATCGACCAGCATATCCATGTTTTCCTCGTAATCTTTCGTATAAGTGCCTTTATTTGTAAAAAATTCATAATAAATGCCGAGTTGGTCGAAAACATCAGCAACCCGGGAAGCTGTCAGGGGATCCAGCCCGCTTGTTTTGAGTAATTTTCCCTTTTCATCCCGCACTTCGGCCCCGTTCAGCCCGATGACCGTACAGTCAATGCCGACAGGATCGAGCACAAGCCGCGCTTCTTCATAAGACCGGCCAGTTGTAACGACAAAGTGAATCCCTTTTTTCTGTGCCAATTTAATCGCTTCGGCATTTGCCGGGCTGACTTCCTGCCTTGAGTTGAGCAAAGTTCCATCCATATCAGACGCGATACATTCAATCATGATGCCAATCCCCTCCAGAAATATATGATACTGTTTTTCCTTGGTCCGGATGATGCTTCCTTTCCTGTAAGAAAGCCCGGATCATAAAATAACTGACCTCATCCGGCAGCAATTCCTTTATCGGCGTAAGCCGCCCGGTACCTGCCCGGCTTGCGGCATCGGCGATTCGCTCCCGGTACCTTTCGGGAATAAAGCGGCTCCATTCTACCGGAAATCCCTCGTCTGAACATTTGATCACATGCGTTTCAATCGTTCTTTCCGACATGCCGCGGATTTCCGCAATTTCACGGATCGTTTTGCCTTCTTGTAACAGGCGGTATGTCACATGATGGCTTTTTTCTTTCCCGTCTTCACGCGCTTTTTTTGTTTGTGGCAATGCTTTCGGCTGCGCTTGCGCTTGTATCCCTTCTTCTTCCATGTATGTCCGGATCACGTGCATAAACAGCTCGGCGTACTGTTCCGCCTTTCTTTCCCCAACCCCTTTCACCTGCAGGAAAGCCTCCCTGGTTACCGGCATCCTGGCACTCATTTCCCTCAGCGACTGGTCGGAAAAGACAATATAAGGCGGTATTTTTTCACGGTCAGCAATCTCTTTGCGAAGTGTGCGCAGTTTTTCAAATAAAAGGTTATCGGTTGCAATTTGCTGCGCCCTGACACTTTCTTTCCGGAAAACCTGTTTTTTTGAAAGCAGGACTTCCACTGCCTTTTTTGTCAGCATAAGCACCGGGTATGTACCGTCTTTGGCACGCAAAAAACCGTCAGCTGTCAGAAAATCAATCAGTTCAGCCACTTCTTTTTGCGTTTTGTCTTTCATAATGCCAAAAGTGGACAGCTTGTCAAAACCGAATTGCCTGATTTTCTGGTCGTTTGACCCGGCCAGCACTTTTGCAATCATGGTTTTGCCGAACCGTTCCTGCATCCTTTTGACACAGGAAAAAACCATTTGCGCTTCTTTTGTCACGTCTGTTTTTGCGCGGGTATCCAAGCAGTTGCCGCATTTGCCGCACGGCTGTGCCTCTTTTTCGCCGAAATAATGCAAAATGAACTGCTGAAAACAGCCTTCCGTATGGCAGTAGTCAATCATTTTTCGCAACTTGGCATACTCGCCCGGTTTTCTGTCTTCGTTGGCTGACTGCTCAATTAAAAAAGTTTGCGTATGGATATCCTGGGGAGCAAACAACAAAATACAGTCGCTTTCTTCCCCATCGCGCCCGGCCCGTCCTGCTTCTTGGTAATACGCCTCCATATTTTTCGGCATATGATAATGGATGACAAACCGCACATTGCTTTTGTCGATCCCCATCCCGAAAGCGGAGGTGGCGACCATCACGGAAATATCATCGTATAAAAACCGGTCCTGAAAGCTGCCGCGCTCCGCTTCTTTCATCCCTGCATGATATTTTCCCGCACGAATGCCATTTTTAACAAGAAAATGATAAATGCGTTCGGCCTCTTTTCTCGTTGCCGTGTAAATGATCCCGGACTGGTTTTTATTTTTCAGGATGTAGTCCAGCACAAAGGCATCGCGGTCCTGGCCTTTCACCACTTGGAAATGCAGGTTCTCACGGGCAAAACCTGTAGCCACTGTGTTTTCTTCCGGAATCATGAGCAGCTGGCAAATGTCTTTCTTTACCTGCGGCGTCGCTGTAGCGGTTAAAGCAAGCGTCACCGGTTTTGGCTTGAATTGTGAAATTAGTTTTTCGATTAAACGGTAGCTTGGGCGGAAGTCGTGGCCCCATTGTGAGATGCAATGCGCTTCATCGACAGCGATAAGGGAGACATTGATGTTTTCGAGAAGATGCAAAAAAGGAGGAAATTCGAGCCGTTCCGGTGCGAGATAAATTAATTTGTATGCGCCCTTTGATGCAGCCGCAAGCCGCTCATTGATTTCTGTCGGATCCAGGGAGCTGTTCACATATGTTGCCGGTATCCCCATGCCTGAAAGTGTATCCACCTGGTCTTTCATCAAGGAAATCAGCGGCGAAATGACAAGCGTGACCCCTGATAAAAGCATGGCCGGCACCTGGTAGCAAACCGACTTCCCCCCGCCGGTCGGCATCATGCCCAGTGTATCCTTGCCATCCATGATCCGGCTGATAATGGCTTCCTGCCCGCGGCGGAAATGATCATAGCCATAATATTGCTTTAAAACCTGTTTGGCTTTTTCCATTGCTGCCACAAGGCTCCCATCCTTTCCGCAAAATTTGCCTCTATTATAACAGATTTTGCCGGGGTGGTATACGGAGAAAACCACCCCGGCAGTTGTCCGGCCGGTATATATTATTTTTTCAGCCCCATCGCTCTCAGCAAAGCATCATGGATATATGTGTTTTCATAAGTGCCTTCAAACAACGATGCGCCGCTGCCTATCGCCGTGAGCGGGATATCGGCTGCCGTATGGCCGGAAGTTGTCCAGTCCACGACAAATTGCGCGCTTGAACCCGCCACCTGGAACGGTCCGTCTTCTTTTGAAATGCCGTCCCCGGATTCGTCGCTGTTATCGACATTTTCAACCGTCATGCCGCCGCAGTCATGGTCGGCCAGGACAAGCACAAGTGTATCCGGGTGCTTTTTCGTATAATCTTTTGCCACTTTAACGGCATGATCCAGTTGCCGGCCCGCCCTGATCAGCTGGGAGGCGTTATTTTCATGGGCCATTTCATCGATGGCTTCTTCTTCAACCATCAGGAAAAAGCCGTTTTTATTTTTTGACAGCGTGCTGATTGCTTTTTTTGTCATTTCCGGAAGTGAAACAACCGGGTCGTACTGGTCGCCATGGCCCTCCTCTCGCTGTTCAAACATTTCTTCATTGGCAAAAAGGCCTAAAAGCTTATTCCCGCCTGCCTTTTTCAGTCCGGAAGCATCTGAAACATACTGGTAACCGAGCCGTTTCGCTTCGTCGACAAGATTTCCTTCCGTGCCTTTGCTTGCTTCGGAAGTATCTTTTGCCGGGTGGTCTTTATAAGCGCCCTGTGTGCCTTGCGGGTACCAGTAATCTTCCCCGCCGCCGAGCAACACGTCCACTTTGCTGTTTTTCAAATATTGCTTTGCAATTTTGCTCTGTTCAGAACGGTTTTCGACATGGGCACCGAAAGCGGCAGGCGTTGCATCTGTGATTTGGCTTGTCGTGACCAATCCTGTTGACTTGCCGGCTTGCTTTGCTTCTTCAAGGACGGTCTTTTTGCTTACTTTATTGGCATCGACACCGATTGCCCCGTTATACGTTTTAACGCCTGACGCCATAGCGGTCGCAGCCGCAGCTGAATCGGTCACCACGGAGGTGGAGCTTGTATGTACAACCCCCGTATACGGCATTTTGTTCATTTCAAGGTCCCCGCTCAGGCCGGTTGAAGCAAGGCGGATCGCATCCCGCTGCGCAGCCCCCATACCATCCCCGACAAACAGAATCACGTTCTTCGCCTTCGCGGAAGTTACGTGACCGGTGTGTTGCGAAGGCTTGTAAGCTTTTGCATTTGCAATCCCGGATATCCCCAATACCGCCACTGCAGACAAGGCAATTGCCGCTTTCATCATACGGTTCTTTTTACCCAATGTTCTTCCTCCCCTTTTTCGTTTTGTGCTTACGCCTCTTATTGTAAAAAAGGATTTTGAAGGAAGTATGTTGGATTTGTAAAAGAAAGATATAAATCTTGTGTAGGGGCTTTTACAAAATTCCCGTTATCTTCGCAGCCTGAGGTATTCGTTTCTCGTTTCATTGTAATACTTCAAAATGTCTTCCCCCTTGCGCTGAAAAACACTTAAATAGAGCGCGTCAATGATATTCAGCTGCGCCATTCTCGAAGACGTCGTTCCGATCCGGAAATCTTCCTCGGTTACCGGCGTGCAAAGCCTAATATCCGCTTCTTTGTACAGCGGGGATTTCTCCATATTCGTGATGGCAATCACTTTTGCCCCTTTCCTTTTCGCAAAATCAGCGAGTTCGAGTACATCCTTCGTCCGCCCGGAAACGCTGAGCGCCACAAACACATCCATTTTATTCATATAGGGAATCAGGGAGATCAGGTAATGGTAATCCTGGGAAAAAATAGACTGGCAGCCCAGCCTTGTAAATTTATAGCATGCATCGACTGCGGCGGTTACCGACCCGCCGACACCGAAAAACACCACTTTTCTGGCATTTTCAAGCACATCGGCGGCTTTTTCCAGCTCTCTCCTGTCAAGTGAAGAAACACACGATTCTATCGCCTTTTTATTCCCATAAGTGACTTTTTGGAATAAATCATAAGGAGAATCTTTTTGTTGCAAAATTGAAAAATCTGTCATATGGCTTTCGGTTAAAGTTAAATTTTTCACAAGCTCCAGCTTAAACGTTTTAAAACTTGCCATGCCGATTGTTTTGCAAAACCGGACAACGCTTGACTCACTTACGCCGGTTTTTTCTGATAAATCTTTTGTGGTCATCGTCGGAACCATCTCAGAATGCTCCAAAATATATGTGCCAATTTTCTTTTCAGTGCCCGTAAGGTGATGCATTTCCTTTTGAATTCGTTCAAGTATTGAATCCACAACTTTTCCTCCATTTATAACCATCATCGTATACACGAGGCAACAGGAGTTTTCCCGCCTTTACGCCTGCCTATTCACCAGTAAAGAAACCAGCGTTTTCCACATCATAGAATGAAACTTTTTCTTCGTCAATGGCATCGGAAAAATTCTGTTACAACCGCTTTCTCCCTATTCCCTTTCGCTATTTTGTATGATAAAATGAACATCATTTCGCAGGAAAGTTACACCATGACTTCCATCAAGGGGTGTTAGCATGCCATATATCCAACATCGGAATGCGATTCTGGCCATGATTTGTTTGTTTCTTATGCTCAGCCTTTCAACTGTATGGTTTTCCCATCGTACGGACAAAAGCAATGCTGCTGCGACCCCGCCGGCACAAAAACCCGTTCCGACTGTGTTCGTACACGGCTATAAAGGAACGGCTCGATCGTTTAACGGGATGCTCGGCCGGCTGGAAAAAAGCGGAATTGCTGAAAAAGCAATGGTGATTCGCGTCACAAAAGACGGGATGATTGTGGTCAATGGGGAAATTTCCAACCGGGCCCGGCATCCGATGATCCAGGTCATTTTTTCCGATAACCGTGCCAGTTTCCGGCAAACGGCCGGCTGGCTTGAAAAAACCATGCACATTCTTTATACGAAATACAATGTGAAAGAAGCAAATCTCGTCGGGCATTCGATGGGCGGTTTGATTTGCACAAAATATATTGAAGATACTTCCGGCAGGCGGCAATATCCGGTCATTCAAAAGCTTGTCACGATTGGCAGCCCTTATGAAGGCGTGCTGACTCGTGTTTTTAAGCAAAATCCGAATAATACCGGCGATGCGGCGCGCGACCTGCTTCCGGGTTCCGTAGCGTTCAAAGCTTTATATGCCAACAAAAACCGCTTCAGCCCGCATATTCAGGTGCTTGCCATTGCAGGCGTTGTGGAAAAACCGGCATTGGGGGATTCCCTTGTTTCCCTGGACAGCGCGCTTGGCGGCAGGTTCATCGTGCCGAAAAAGCAGTATACGTCCAAAATTGTTTACGGCAAAAATGCGCAACACAGCAGCCTTCATGAGAATAAGCGCGTGGACCGGATTGTCACGGACTTTCTTTGGGATGCAAAAAAATAGAAAAAAGCGGCGATACCTGCGTAAAAGCAGCATTCGTCGCTTTTTTATTTATATAAAATGAACTTAAGTTTTTACATCTAGTCCGGGCATCCATTTGTTTGAGCACTACTTTTTGCGGTAAGCAAGAGAGCAACAATATTTTGTTCATTTTATATAGCCCGAAGAAACCGCTTTCTATTTGCTTCCGGAACCGGTTCTTCAAGTTTGATTAGGGCTTGCTGAATAAGCAAAATTTCTAGATTTGGCAAGGATGTTCACGGCTTTTGCTTAAATTGAATGCAAGGGTTTATAAAAAATACAGGGAAAAGCTTGCACTTGAAACGCACCCTATGTGAAGGAAGACCTTCATTTTTCCGTGCTTCCTAACGTAGACAGCCTCTATGTGAAGAAAGGCCGTCAATTTTTTGTTCTTCCTTAACATAGACACGCCCTAGGTTAAGGAAGGCCTTCATTTTTCTGCGCTTCCTTAACGTAGACGCCCTCTATGTGAAGAAAGGCCTTCGTTTTTTCGTGTTTCCTTAACGTAGACAGCCTCTATGTAAAGGAACAACGTCATTTTTTCACGCTTCCTTAACTTAGACGCGACCTATGTGAAGAAAAGCCTTCAATTTTCCGCGCTTCCTTAACTTAGACGCGCCCTATGTGAAGGAAGACCCTCGTTTTTTCGTGCTTCCTTAGCGTAGACGCGCCCTATGTGAAGAAAGACCGTCCATTTTCCTCGCTTCCTTCACATAGGGATTGCTGAGAATAAGCAAAATTCCTAGACTTGGCAAAAATTTAAGCTTGCACTTGAAAGCTGACTCAAAGTATAGAGCAGACATAATCGCATTTCCAAAGATGGATTCTTCTATATTTTTAGACAAATCTTGTTGACAAATTGGGTACAAACTCAGAGTCGGATTCGTTCAGCAAGTCCTTATTAAAGTTGAAGCGATCCGGTGAAAAAGCAATCTGCCCCGTCTTTGCAAGCAAAAGAATTAAAAGCGGTCCAATTGCTGGTACAGTTTCTTTAATGCCTGTTCAATCTCCGCGAGCTGCTTTTCAAGCGGGTGAAGGTTGCCCTTTACATACTCCAATTTCTCCAAATCTTGCTGTAGGCGAACATAATCCGCTTTCAAATCGGCAATTTGGTACTCTACATCCCGTTTATCCATGTTCCTCACCCCCTTAAAGAAAATGATGGAACACGTCACACATTTGAAAAGTCTCATGTCCCTGGCATGCATCCTTTTAATGCGTTAAATCAGCATAGTTTGCGTCGGCGGCTTTTAAAAGATCACCAGGCGCCAAAACAATTTGCGTGCCGATCCGCCCGGCGCTTACGATCACCTCATCAAGCGTTGCTGCGCTCTCATCGACAAATGTCACATAGTGCTTCTTCATGCCGATCGGGGAACAGCCGCCGCGAATATAGCCGGTATATTTTTGGATATCTTTCACATGGACCATTTCGATCTTTTTCTCGCCCGCTGCTTTTGCGGCTTTTTTCAGGTCGAGTTCTGCCGCAACCGGGATGACAAACACATAAAGTTCGCCGCTGTGCCCCTGCGTGACCAGCGTTTTATAAACAGCTTCGGGCGGTTTTCCAATTTTTTCCGCAACGGAGATGCCGTCGATTTTCCCGTCCTTCACCTCATACGACAGCATGCCGTACGGGATTTGCTGCGCATCAAGCAGCCGCATCGCGTTTGTTTTTGTTGTTTTTGCCAAATTCACCACTTCCTCCAGAGGCCTGTTACTATAAGTGTACCGGTTTCGAGGCGGATTTTCCATCAAAACAAAAAAGCCGGCCTGCATGGGGCGAGGCCAGCTTTCCTTTATTTACGCACACCTTTTTTCTTTTTCTGGTCGATTTCATCTTTTCTGCCCGTGGAGAATTCCACGAGTTCTTCTGCAATCTCATTTCCAAGCTTGGCATTTTTATTCCGCTCAGCATTCTGGTTTCCGTATTTCTGCCTGCCCATTTGCACGCTCCTTTCCTTTTTTACAGCTATATTTTGCATTGAAAAAGGAAGAATATGCGGCGTTTTAGATTAATGAATGATATGGGATACCATCCACGGCGTAACAAAAATGGAAATAGCCGCAACGATAATCATGCTGACGCTGGAAATGGCGCCTGACCGGGCACTGAGTTCGAATGCTTTAGAAGTGCCGATCCCGTTCGCATGCGTTCCAAGCAGGATGCCGTGGGCAATTTCGTTTTTAATGCGCAAATGCTTGATCAGCCACGGCGCCATCACAGAGCCGATAATGGCGTTCAAAATCACAAAGACAGCCGTAACAGACGGCACGCCGCCGATTTTTTCAGATACGCCCATTGCAATCGGGGTTGTGATCGTAAACGGGATGATACTGTGCTCCAGGCTTTTGCTGAAATGAAAAAGCGTAGCGATGGCCGAGGAAAGGAATACTGCCATCAGCCATCCCGCCCCGATGCCGATTAAAATTTCAACCGCATATTGGCGGACGATTTTAAAATGGCGGTAAAGCGGCACAGCAAAAGCAACAATGGCCGGCTGCAGCAAATCCGTTAAAACAGAGGTGCCTTTCTGGTAGTCCCGGTACGGTATATCTTCCCCGAGTAAAAAGGCGCCTAATAATACCGGCGTGACAAGTAGCGGGGAAACAAAGATTTTTTTGTATTTCCCGTACAGTTTTTTGAAAATCCAGTAACTTCCAACCGTTAACAGCAGGCACACGATTTTAACGATCACGCATTCTCACGCTCCTTCGATTTGCAATTTTGTCCGCAAGCCATCCCGAACAGGCCATCGCGGCAATCAGGCTTATCAGGATCACAACCAAGATTTCCGGGCCGTTATGGACAAGCAGGTTTCTATACTTCACCATACCGACTGCTGACGGGATAAAAAACAACAGCAGCTCCGCCATCAGGAAATTGGCCCCGATTTCAATCCAGCCCATTTTGACGATGCCGAATTGCAGCAGGAGAAAGAGGGCAATCATTGCCAGCATGCTGCCCGGCAGCGGGATGTGCAACAGTTTTGCAGCTGCGCCCATGACTTCAGCGAACAGATACAAACCGACAATCTGTAACATTCCGATCAGGATTTTTTTCAATATTTTCACCTTCTATAACTAGTTTACCGCGCCGGCGATAATAGGTAAAATGAATATATAGAATGGTAAAAATGCCTTTTATCTATACAAGGAGGGTTCCAGTTGGATATCCAGCATCTCCAGTACTTTGTTTCCGTTGCCACTCACGGCAGCTTCACGAAAGCCGCCCGGGAATGTTATGTATCGCAGCCGACAATCAGCAAAATGATAAAAAGCTTTGAAGAAGAACTCGGCGTCCCCTTGTTTAACCGCGCCGGGAAAAAAATCGTCCTCACCGATGCCGGACAGGCCGTTTTTCAGCAGGCGCAAAAAACGCTGAAAGCTTTTCGGCAGCTGACAGATGCGATCAATGATGTGGCCGGCCTGAAAAAAGGCAAAATCCGGATCGGGCTGCCGCCAATGATCGGGTCGCGCTATTTTCCCCGGGTCATTGATGAATTTCATCATGCCTACCCGGACATTAAAATCCAGCTCGTGGAAGATGTTACAAGAAAAGTGGTACATGATGTTGAAAATGGGACATTGGATCTCGGCGCCGTCGTGATGCCGGTTGATGATGAGGTGTTCGGGCATTTTTCGTTTGTCCATGACCGGCTTGTGCTGCTTGTGCACCCTTCCCACCGGCTTGCAGGCTGCTCAAGCGTCCGGCTGAAACAGCTGAAAGAGGAGGAATTCATTTTTTTCCATAGAGATTTTGCCCTTCACGACCAGATTATAAAGGAATGCTTGAAGCTCGGGTTTATGCCGAACATTATTTACGAAAGCACCCAGTGGGACCTCATCTGTGAATTGGTAGCGTCCAATCTCGGCGTTGCCCTGCTGCCAAGTACAATATGCCATGCGTTTAACCCGGAACGCGTCAAAATCATTCATCTGGAAGAACCTGTCCTCCCGTGGAATCTGGCAATCATCTGGCCGAAACACCAATACCTTTCTTTTGCGGTAAAAGAGTGGATCCGGTTTACAAAGAATTTATTCGGCCGCGGGATCCCGCCTGCCGTGCCGCAACCGGAAGAAGCCATGAAAAAAGAAAGTGAAAAATAGGGGCGCGGGTTCAAAAAAGGGGCGGGTTTTGAGGCACTGCGAAATACTTCTGAAAGGCAGGTGAAAGGTGTCTACATAATAGCCGTAGTGATGTTTGAGACAATGCGAAATGCGTCTGAAATCCAAAAAAACCGGCTTGAGGCAGCCGGCTAAGCCTTAATGTCAATCCTGTATGTTTCAAACCAGTAATGGATCTGGGCGAGGTAGGCAAGCAGCTGCGGGCCCGTCATCAGCTGTCCGAACCACGGTGTCCGGAATGCTTTCCCATCTGTCTCCATCAGCTCCATTAATTGATCGCGATGCAGAAATTCATACAAAATGGAATCTTTCTGTTCCAAAACTTCACCGAGCCACCGCTTCACTGCTGCCGTGTAAGCCGGATGGTGCGTTTTCGGATACGGGCTTTTTTTCCGGTATAAAATCTCTTCCGGCAAAATGCCTTCCAGTGCTTTCCGCAAAATGCCCTTTTCCCTGCCGCCGTACATCTTCATCTCCCACGGTATATTCCAGACGTACTCCACAATCCGGTGATCGGCAAACGGTACGCGCACCTCGAGGCTCGCCCCCATGCTCATCCGGTCTTTCCGATCAAGGAGTGTTGCCATAAACCAAAGCATATTGATGTAAAACAGCTGGCGACGCTTTTTTTCCAAATCGGTTTCGCCATCTAAAAGCGGCGTTTCCGCGACAGACGCTTCATATTTCGACATCACGTAATCTTTTAACTGCAATTTTTCCTGCCAGCCTTCTTTTAACAGGCCGATCCGTTCATCGAGGGACCGCATCCACGGGAAGCCTTCACGGTTCAAATCATCTTCGCGCCGGAACCACGGATACCCGCCGAAAATTTCATCCGCGCACTCACCCGAAAGGCTGACGGTAAAATCCTTTTTGATCTCGCGGCAAAACCAGAGCAGCGATGAGTCAACATCCGCCATTCCCGGCACATCCCGGGCGAGAACAGCCGCTTTTAAAGATTCGGCCAGTTCTTCCTGCGTGATCACGCAATGATGGTGGACTGTATCAAATGCTTCTGACATCTTGCGGATAAATACCCCGTCAGCATCCGGCTGAAAATCATTCGCTTTGAAGTATCGGTCGTTCCCTTCGTAATCAATGGAAAAAGTATGCAGCCGCCCTTTTCCTTCCCTTTGAAAATGGCCTGCAGCAATGGCGGTAATGGCGCTTGAATCGACGCCGCCGGATAAAAACGTGCAAACCGGGACATCCGAGACAAGCTGGCGGACAACCGCATCCTGAATGAGCGAACGGATCGTTTCCGCCGTTTCCTCTGCTGCCTCCGTATGCGGCGCGCTTTTCACGTTCCAGTACCGCCACACTTTTAATCCGTTACGATCCATCTTCAGCGCATGTGCCGGGCGCAGTTCCGCCATGCCGCGAAATATTCCCGTCCCCGGTGTTCTCGACGGCCCGAGCCCCCATATTTCGGCAAGCCCCGCCTCATCCACTTCCGCTTTTACATCCGGGTGAGCGAGCATCGCTTTTACTTCCGAGCCGAACAAAAGCCCGCTTCCGTGTGCTTTGTAAAAAAACGGTTTTACCCCGAGGCGGTCGCGTGCTGCAAATACCTGTTCCTTGTTCCCGTCCCAGACCGCAAACGCAAAAATGCCGTTTAGGCGGTCCACACATGCCTCTCCCCACTCGATATAAGCGGTTAAAAGCACTTCCGTATCCGAGTGGCCTTGATAAGTATAGCCTTTTTTCAAAAGCTCCGCGCGCAAATCTTCCGTATTGTACAATTCGCCGTTATAGCAAATTGTATACATCTTTCCGTCCTTTTGTCGCGTCATCGGCTGCACGCCGCATAAAGGGTCAACAACGACGAGCCGTTTATGGCCGAATGCCGCATGCGGCGAAAGCCAGTAATTCGTATCATCCGGTCCCCGTTTGGTCAACGTCTCTGTCATTTTTTTGACCGTTTCCAGTTCACTCCGCAAGTCTTTTTGAAAATCGACCCATCCGGTTATTCCGCACATTCCGGCTCACCCTTCCTGAATTTCTCTTCTTCCTGCAGCCCATAAAAGCCGCTTTGCCGTGCCATTTTTCTTACCGGCTGTATTAGTATATAGGCGCATGCCCGGAAATGTGCATGGCCCGTATGTGTAAAATTTTACGTGAAGGGGTAACGGGGTGGAAAAAAATGGGAGGCTGTGGTGTGAAACGAAGTGAAAATGTCTTTTATGGTAAAATAAAACTATATAAAATGGACAAAATATTGCCGTTCTATTGCCTGCCGCAAAAAAGTAGTTCTCATGCAAATGGATGCTCGGGCTTGATGTAAAAACTTAAGTTCATTTTATATAAGTTTTTTTACAGAAAGGGTTGAGCCGATGATTTCCGCTTTGATCATCATCCTGGCGCTCGTCTTGTTATTGCCTTTTTTTGTGCCATTTGTCGAGCGCAATTTGGAAATATTTTTGTTTATCATGGGATGGGCTGCGGCCATTGCCGGCGGTGTCCTAGACAAGCCTCTGTTGAGAAAGGCTTTGGAAGACCCGGTTAACATCACCATTGCCGTATTTGTAGCCGGCCTGTTGTTCCGCTGGCTGGAGCGGCCGCTTGAAAAAGTAATTTCCGCCATTAACCGGGGGATACCGTTTCCGCTTCTGGCTGCCTTGACGGTAATCATTCTCGGGTTGCTTTCGAGTGTCATCACGGCCATTATTGCCGCTTTAATTTTAGTCGTGATTGTCAGCGTGCTGCGGCTTGACCGGAAATCGGAAACACAGCTCGTCGTCTACTCCTGCTTTTCCATCGGGCTCGGCGCCGCACTGACGCCGATCGGCGAACCGCTCTCCACCCTTGCGATCAGCAAGCTGGGGGAGGACTTTTTCTATTTGCTTCGCCTGATCGGGCCGGAAGTCATTTCGGCAGTTGTGATTTTCGGCATTCTGGCTGCCATTGTGATCAAACCCGAACAGTCGGCGATCGGGCTGAAAACGGCGCATAAACGAGAGTCGTATGTGGAAATTGCGGGGCGGACAGTGAAAATTTACTTGTTTGTGATGGGGCTGACCCTGCTCGGCGCAGGGTTTGAACCGCTCATTAACCGCTTCCTGCTCGATTTGAGCCCGTTTATTTTGTACTGGATCAATATGATTTCAGCCGTGCTGGACAATGCGACACTGGCAGCAGCAGAAATCAGCCCGAAAATGGCGGACAAAACGGTACAGGCCATTTTGCTCGGACTGCTGATCAGCGGAGGCATGCTTGTACCCGGCAATATCCCGAATATTATCTCCGCCGGAAAACTCCGGATCACAAGCCGGGAATGGGCCCGGTTCGGCCTCCCAATCGGCCTCGCCGCCATGGCCGTTTATTTTGTCGTGATTTTGTTTGTATAAGAGGGTTGAAGACAGGTTTACAAAAGGATAGGGATGGCTCCCGCTTTGTTCTTTTTCTGTTATGGAAGACAAATTGTGCGGCGGGCTATCCCTTTTTTCTTTATCCCTGTTGTGAAAGACATTTCGGGAGGCGGGGATTCTCTTTTTGTCTTTCATCCCCGTTATGAAGGACATTTGGGGCGCCGGCGATTCTCCTTTTGTCCTTCATCCCCGTTATAAGGACATTTGGCTTGGCGGAGCTTTTCCGTGTGTCCTTCATTCCCGTAGTGAAAGATATTTTCCGCAGCGGGATTCTTCTCTGTGTCCTTCGCCCCTATTGTGAAAGACAGGTTGCATGGCGGTATCCTCATCGCCATTGTGAAGGACAATGCTGGTTCCCTCCACAAATTCTATACAAAATGAAAGCTCCAGTACAGAAGACATATTACTATAATAACTCCGAAAATAAGAGCGCCAATATAAGGAATCATTTTTAACTTTCCAGGCTCTTTTCTAATAAAAGAAACAATACTTGCTAAGAAGCTAATACCCCAAGCAAACCAACCCCAATGGTGAAAACGAGTATAATATTTTATATCTTGGCCTGTTAAAAATAGGGTAATAGCAATTATAAAAAGAATAAGCCCAAGGATAAACATAAAAAAGGAAACTTTAACCTGAATTATTCACAGAAATTCAGAAACTTATTATAACTTATGGATTACCAAGTCTTTTCGGCTTTATTGTAATTCATTAAAAAAATGAAAAAAGAATCCATTTCTGTTAAAGTTAAAGTAACCAAAACAAAAACCAAACAGAAAGGATTCTTTATATGGTTACTTTAACGCAAAAAACACTTGATTTCAATCACTCAACTTTCGCAGACTGAAACAGGTAGGTATACCTTGATATAATTCGGCAGACCCGCAATCCATTGTTGTAGTTGACTTTTGATCAGTTGTTGAATTTTCTTATTACTTTTATCCAGAGTATCTTCAAGAATCTCGACTAACTGCTGCAATGCAACAGCCCAATCAAGGTCATCTATTTCATCACATAATTCATAAAACATGCCACCTAATGTTCTGTCATCTACACTGCAACGGTTTTGCCATGACAAGACAATATACCTTGCAAACACAATGGTCGTGTGGCTGATAAGCGCGTCATATGAACGACTCTGGAATTCCTTTTGTAGTTTTAATAGGGACTTTGTTGTTTTGAAGAAAACCTCAATATCCCAACGCATCCCGTAAATACGGATGATTTCCTGGTCACTCAGTGTACAGTCTGTACTCAAAATCGCCAACCAGTCGCTTTTCTTGTTGCGGTTGCGAACAAAGACAACTTTAATTGGCACGCCATTGGCCTGCGTTGTATGGATGGAACGCAAGATTCCTTTCTTTCCACTAGTCGGTTTAGCTAGACGATACAATTCATCTAGGCTAACACGCTTACCATCGACAAAATAGCGTTGTTTTAATTTTTTGACCATACCAATTACGTCAAGACCTTGTTCTGTAATCTCCTTGATGAGAGGTTGTTGGGTGAACCACGAATCCATTAGAACATAGGAAGCATCGATACCAGAATTCATCGCCCGGGCAATCATGCCGGGAATCTGTTCTGGTGCCGTTTGTAATGCTTCTTTTCGGCACTTATAACCGGAGCTGCGTTTATCGATATTTTCGGATATGCCGTTGATCTGGCTCTTTTTCGAACTCAATAATGAGAAGTCAACGGGTAGGAATGTTGCGCCATCAGACCATCCTAATGTCAACATGCGGAATCCTTTGTAAAAACGCATTTTTTGAGATGCATGATCAAAGCAGCGAGCCAGAAGCTCAACGTGTTTGCTTCGGTTCCGGTCATAAGATGAATCATCTAAAATCAATACTTTCGGACGGTCATGACGTGTCAATTTCGAAACTTTTCCAATCACTGAGGCAACCAGTGAAAGGAGGAAACGACGCCAGTTGAACGTTGATTGGTTGAGAAACCGATAAACGGTATCTTTGGCTGGAATGTCTGTAGCTTTCTTACTTTCCAACATCCTGAACCAGTTTTTGTTTTCAAAGATCATACAAAAAATCAATTGAAAAATGTAGGCACAAGAAAAACCAAAGGACTTCGTAATACCGGCGATTCGCAAGTGTTTCAACACATTCAACTCTTTAAATGTTGATTTTATTTCATTTGGTAGTTGATTATTCAGGCTGTTTTTCGCTATCATAGTAGGAGACACCTCTTCTATTTGGTAGTGATTGTCGATAAATCAACTATACAAAAGTAGAGGTGTTTTTTCATATATTAATTTTACTGTCAAGTGCTGTATCTGAGACGTAATAGACATTAGCCAGCACTGAATTTATTATGATTTTCTAGGTGCGAAAGTTGAGTACTTAACTAAACTATTTAAAAAAGCACTTTGCTTCCATATTTTCAACTGCTGTTTGGATTAAATACCAGCAAGCTGCACCAGCGGCAAGCGCTACCGAAATACATGCTATATAACTGAAAAAAATACAAGCCCATTTAAATGCTGCCTTATTAATACCTGACGCGCTAAGGTGTACGGCATGCTGGTCATTATATACCTTTTCACTAACAAGATTCCCCTGTTGATCAACTTCTGGAACTCTTCAGGATTTTGGGAATTTGCCAAGCGTTTTGATTAATATTTGAAGGGGCTGTTTGCAGATAGCTTTTTTTAAAAGTTTTCCTCAAAGTAAAGAGTTATCTGTAGTGTGGATTTCTTGAAGTGCTCTCACTAAATTTTTAAAACGTTATCTAAACGTTTTAAAGTTATCTTTTTAAAGATACTGTTTTCTAATTTTATCTCGCAAAAAAACTGGCTGCAATCGGGAAATCATGCTGCCTGCCGCCGATTTTGCAAATATACGGGATATCCCTAATACTCTTACCGTCAATATTCGACATCGTTCGCAGAAAAACGAGCAGAATAACAAGCGTTAGCCGGGCTGTCAGGCAAACCCGGCTTAAGGCTACTTCATTCTTTTTGGCCGTCTATCCGGTAGTTTTTTGATAAACTGGTTCGCCACTTCCGAAGCCACCAGCCCGATCGCAATTGCAATAGATAGAAGCAGCACTTTAGCGGCAAGCGATACGGCGCCGTTATAATCGTTTTGGACAAAGTGCCGCATGGCGTCATACGCAAGGCCGCCTGGCACAAGCGGAATAATCCCGCCGACCGTAAAAATCAAGATCGGCGTCTTATAAAAACGGGCAAACACCTGGCTGATCACCCCGACGAAAAAAGCTGCAATAAACGTGCCATACACGACGTTCTGCTCATACATGTAAAATAGAAAATAAATACCCCACCCGATCATGCCGGTAATCCCGCACTGGATCAACAATTTTCTCGGTGCATTGAAAAGAATGCCAAATCCCGCCGAAGCAAAAAAGCTGGTTAATAGCTGTTGGAACAACTTCCGTCACCCTTTTAAAAAACTGTAATCTTTGATGTGTAAAAAACGCAGGGGCCTTAAAAAGCAGGCGGCCTTTTAAAAAATCGTGAGTATAATCGCGATCCCGGAACCGATGGCAAATGAGGTTAAAAAAGCTTCTGCGCCTTTTGTGACACCGGAAAAAAGATGTCCCGCCATCAGATCGCGCAGTGCGTTGGTAATCGCCAGCCCCGGAACAAGCGGCATGACAGAACCGATAATGATTTTATCCAGTTCCCGGCCGATGCCTGCATGGACAAGGATGTAAGCTGTAATCCCGATCACAAGCGAAGCGACAAATTCAGCAAAGAAACGCACCTTTACGAACCGGTGAATGTAATGCGTGCTGAGGAAGCCAAGGCCGCCTGCAATACATGCGGGCAGAAAGTCAATCCAGCCGCCTAAAAAAATGATGACAAAACAGCCACTTGAAATCGCCGCAGCCACAAATTGTAGCCAGAGAGGGTAAGCTTCCTCTTCCGTTTCAATTTTTTTCAACTGTCCATACGCTTCCTTAAGGGTAATGCCCCGGTTGCTGATTTGCCGCGAGATGCTGTTGACCTGGTCGACTTTTCTCAAATCCGTTGAACGTTCGGAGATGCGGATCAGCTTTGTCAGCTCCGCCCCGTCCAGTGAAAAAATAATGGCAGTCGGGGTGACAAAGCTGTGTGACCCACTGATCCCGGCAGCCGCAGCAATTCTCGACATCGTATCTTCCACACGGTACGTTTCCGCGCCGCTCATCAGCATGATTTTTCCGGCTAATAAGCAAACCCTCATGACCTGCTGGGCTTCATTCTGATACATGCTCATTTCTCCCTATCGATTCACCTGCAATTATTTAACCACAGTTTGCCGGTCAATAAAATAGCCGGGCCATTTTTCAGGGCCGGCTTCTTAAATCATTTCCTTTAACGCAGCGAATTTCGAGGTCACCCGCTTATGCTGAACAAACGAATTTTCAAACGGTCTATATTTATGTTAAGGAAGAACTTCGGTTTCATTCGCTTTCTTAACGTAGACGGCCTCTAGGTTAAGGAAGAACCTCATTTCCCACCGCTTCCTCAACGTAGACGCGCTCTAGGTCAAGAAAGTGACCCCATTTCCTCCGCTTTCTTAATGTAAAGTCCATACAGCTTAAACTTGCGGCATGGACGTTTCATTGCGCTGAAAATAAATGGGCGTGATGCCCTTGTATTTGATATAAGAATTCCATTTCCGATGAAAAGCTGGCTAAATGCGCCATCTTTACGATCATCATTATTTTATTTCGACCGTCCAATTGAGCGGGTCTTCCGTTTTTCCGAGCTGGATGCCGGTTAAAGCATCATAAAGCCGGTTTGCAATCGAATCCGGCGCTTCAGCATGTGGAAGCTGCATCGCAACATCCTTCCAGCCGAGTTCGCCAACAGGAGAAATTACAGCTGCCGTTCCTGTGCCGAACACTTCTTCCAGCTGTCCATTTTTATAAGCATTATAAATTTCGTCTATGGAAATTTTCGTTTCCTTTACAGGGACGTTCCAGTATTTCAGCAACTCGATAACGGAGTCTCTTGTGACACCACCGAGAATACTGCCGTTCAGTTTCGGGGTGACGACTTCTCCGTTGATTTTAAAGAAGATGTTCATGCTGCCGACTTCTTCAATATATTTTCTTTCAACACCGTCCAGCCAAAGCACCTGGTCGTAGCCCAACTCCTCTGCTTTTTCCTGTGCTTTCAAGCTTGCTGCATAATTGCCGCCTGTTTTTGTAAATCCGACGCCCCCTGGGACAGCTCGGACATATTCATCTTCCACATAAATGCGGACAGGTTTCAGCTGGTCGCCGTAATACGAACCAACAGGAGAAAGGATGATCATAAATTTATATTCATGTGCCGGATGTACGCCAAGGCTAGGCTCTGTCGCAATAATGAACGGGCGAATGTAAAGCGATGTCCCTTCCCCGTCCGGAATCCAGTCTTTTTCAAGTTCAACAAGCTGCTTAATGGCATCAAGCACAATGGTCTCGTCTATTTGCGGGATGCTTAATCTCGCGCAAGACACATTCATCCGGGCAACATTTTTTTCAGGCCTGAACAACAGAACCCTGCCGTCCTTTGCGCGATAGGCTTTTAATCCTTCGAATACAGACTGGCTGTAATGGAATACCATTGCCGCCGGTTCCAATACAAGCGGTGCATACGGTGTTATTCTTGGTTGGTGCCAGCCTTCTTCCTCATTATAGTCCATGACAAACATATAGTCCGTAAAATGTTTGCCAAACCCCAATGATTCAACAGCCGGTTTTTCTTTTTTCACATCTGCTTTAACGAATTCGATAACCTGATTCAAACCGATAGCATCCCTTTCCAATACGTGAAATTATTATTTTCGATCTATTATAACAACTTTATGAAGAAAAGACCAGAGGCTTTATAAAATTTTTAAAATTTTTTGAGTGAAGCACTTTCCGAATCAATAGCAGATGCAACCTTAGCCCCCTTGTAAAATAGACTGCAGCAAAGGGCTGTATACATTAAAAGCGGAGAGACCACGGAAAATCGTGTCTCGCCGCTTTTTTCTAATATTCTTCCTTGCGCTGAGCAAATTTGCCAGATTATACAAGAATGCATGTAGAAAAAGGGCTCCATTACTAGCTGGTGCATGCAAAGTTTTCCCTTTAAAATGGCATCAAGCTTTCCTTGCCGATACCTCCAAATCCGGCATGGCAGGCGTTCTCAGCAGGTCGTACCAGTTCTTTAAAGCGGAGATCATAATGACGATCCCGAGAATGAGCATAATGATCGACAAAATGCCGTTCAGTACATTGTATCCCGCTGCGGCATGGTTCAAGTAAACATTTTTTACCATCCAATAACCGGCATAGTTCACCGTAACATACAAATACGCAAGCGGAATCAGGCAAGTGAACATATACCGCTTTTTATCGGCAATTTTCAAAATGACAGTTGCCCCGACAATCAGCCCAATCGAGGCCATCAGCTGGTTCGATACGCCAAACAACGCCCAGACGGAACCGATATCGCCGGAGTAGAGCAAATAGCCCCACATAAAGCAAGCCGCAGCACTTGTGAGAATCGATCCTGGCAGCCAGTCGGTCTTTTTGAGTGGTTTATACAATTCTCCTAAAAAGTCCTGCAGCAGGTAGCGTGCCACCCGTGTCCCCGAATCGATCGCCGTCAAAATAAACACGGCCTCAAACAAGATAACAAATTGATAGAAATAGGGTGCAAGATTGCTAAACCAGTGGATTTTTGTAAAAATATACGTCATGCCGACTGCAAGCGTTACTGCTCCCCCAGTTCTGCCGGCCAGGTCCATTCCGATTTCACTGCTTAAATGCGGAAGGTTGACAACATGCATGCCGAGCGTCTTAAAGACTTCCGGCGTGGAGTTGATGGCAAAATAGTCGGCAGGCTGCAGGGCGGTCGCAGCGACAAGTGCCATCACGCCGACAAGCGATTCGACAAGCATGGCACCAAATGCAACCGGCTTGATATCCGTCCATTTATCGAGCATTTTCGGCGTTGTGCCGGAGCCGATAAAGGCATGGAAGCCGGAAATCGCACCGCAGGCAATCGTGATCGAAATAAACGGCCAAACCGGTCCTGTCATTGTCGGGCCGCCGCCGTGGATAAATTGCGATAACGCCGGCATATGAATCGGCGGATTAATGATAAATACACCAATAATGAGGGCAATAAACACGCCGATTTTCATAAAGCTGCTCAAATAATCACGCGGTGCCAACAGCAGCCATACCGGAAGCGCCGCGGCAAAAAATGCATAAGCTGGAAGAATAATGGCCAATGTTTTCGGATCAAACGTAAGCCATTCGCCAATCACAGTATGCCGGATCCACGGCCCGGCAAAAACGCCCGCTACGATTAGGAGGAAACCGATCGTTGTCGTCAACTTCAAATTGCCGGTTTTTTTGTAAAACAAGCCAACGCCCATTGCAACCGGAATGGTGATCCCCACGGAAAAGGTGCCCCATGGGTTATTTTGCAGGGCATTTACGACAACCATGGAAAGACCGGCCATTGTAATTACAATAATAAACAGCATGGAAAGGCCTGTACAGAACCCGGCAACCGGTCCCATTTCCTCTTTTGCCACTTCGGAAAGCGATTTCCCTTTCCGGCGCATGGAGGCAAAGAGCACGACAGCATCGTGGACGGCACCGCCGATAACAGCGCCGATCAAAAGCCATAAGAGGCCCGGCAAATAGCCGAACTGCGCTGCCAAAATCGGTCCGACAAGCGGGCCTGCAGCCGCAATCGCCGCAAAATGGTGGCCGAACGTCACCCATTTATTGGTCGGCACATAATCTTTCCCGTCGTTAAACTCATGTGCCGGCGTCGGCGTATCATTATTCAGCTTTAAAACCTTTACGGCCATAAACGTGCCATATAAACGATAAGCAATCATTAAGATACAGATGGAGCCGATTACAATTGTAATCGCATTCATTTGGTGAAAGCCTCCTTTTTGTCATTCTCATCGCTTATATTTTATAAGTTTTGCACGCTGTAAACCTGAATTATTCATACCTGCGGGCGATGTTGTAAATTGAAGCAGAAAACCTTCATTTGTTTCTTCGTTGCCAAAGATTTAAAGCTGTTTTTTTCAATTTGATAAAGTCTGGCCTTTCAGTTCCAATAAATTACCGTTTTTGGGCAGACTAATCCCTTGGTCTGCCAATTAAATTTTTTTGAAGTTAATAACAGTATTGCTGGCTTATTCAAGTTGTAGGTATTGAATTTTCCGAAGTACCGCCCAAAAGAATTCCTGGTACACAAAACTAGAGGACAATTTAAAGTAAAAGGATCGTCCTGATTTTACTAATTTACTGGCCACTTTTATGATTCTTGTCCGAATCGTTTCAATTTGCATCGTCTGTTGCCCCTCTGGAAAGCAAAGGGTTCGCAGCCAATTCGTTAGATTATAAGCTAACAGGCTCAACATCATCTTCGCTTCATTCATTTGGAAAGCATGGCTGCTCATTTTATCGAGGCCGAAGCCATTCTTGGCTTCTTTGATATAGTTTTCCATTGTTCCACGTTTTTTGTACGCTTTAACAATATCCTGCGGGGAGAATGCAGCAATGTTCGTTACAAAAAATGAATGCGTGAAAAATAATTCTCCAGCAGGACGGACAGACTGAATGATCACTTTTCTCGGCTTGGACCATGACTTTGCTTGATACTCGCTTTCCTCGTAATAACATTCTAATTTCGTTGTATCAGTCGGTGTAGAGGCAGGATGCAGCTCATCGGCGAGACGTTGCAAATTGGCATTTGACTTTAAACGAATCACGTAATAGACCGATTGTTCTTCACATAGTTCATACAAAGCTGGGACAGCAAAACCACTGTCTCCCCGTAAGAATGGGAGGGTTTCGGGAAATTTCTCGTTATAATGTTCAATAAGAGGTTTCACAAAGTCCACAACCCCATTCGAAGTATACACATTTCCCGGTCTCAGCCGGGCTTTAAGGAAATCACCCATCATACCGTCGAAAGCAACTAATGGATGGAAACCGACTGTACCATAATGTGAATTGTAAGCTGCGGATTCTTGCTTTCCGTACGTGTCAGCGTGTGTTGAATCCAAGTCTATGATAAGAGCCTTTGACTCTCTGAATTGATGTACTTTGTCTAAAAGTTCCTGATTGGCTTGATTTAATTGAGCGATCGATTCAGCATCAAATCGTGAAAAAAAGCGAGATAAACTAGGCTGGGAAGCTAATGCATCTTTCCCCACGACTTTTGTAAAAACCGGGTCATTTGTCAATTGATCGGCTGCGTCATCTTCGAAATACCCGGCTATGATTTGATAAATCTTTTGGCGGAGTAAATCTTCATTCGAATGGATAAAGTAATGTCGTTCGTCTTTTAAATGAAGAAATCGAGCGATTGTTTTTGAAAAACCTATTTTCTCATCGAACTCTCTAAAGATGAGTTCCCCTGTATCAGAGGAAAGAGAACCTCCATCATTTGACAATTTAATTTGACGATTGAAATCTAGCGTTATTTGCGGTAAAGTAGCCATTATAAGAATCCTTTCTGATGGTTATTTCGTAGTTGCTTTAACCTTATCAGAAATGGATTCTTTTTGCATTTATTTGATGCATGAACAACTTAGGTTAATTCCATGGTAGATTAACGTTTGTAGATTATTTTGGTATTTCTATGAATAATTCAGGGTAAAAGCTGTTTTCCGGCAAAATGCAAATATCCTAGGATAAGAGGGCGAATCCAGAGGATGAAATGCATTTTAAATTCGAATAAACTGTTTTAACACATGCTTGTAAGTTCGGCTGACCGGAATTTTCGCCCCGTCCCGCATGATTAGATTATAAGTGGAATGGAACCATGGCCGGATCTCGACAATGCCATCGAGATTGACGAGATAAGCGCGGTGGACGCGGGCAATCGACGTAGATGGCAGTTTCTTTTCTACATTTACCAGTGATTCTGTTATGGTATATTTTTTATCATCTGTCGCAATGACTGTCCGCCCGTCAACCGACTCCGCGTACAACAGTTTTTCAACCGGGATGATGACAATGCGCTCATCTGTTGTGACCGCCAGTTTGCCGGGATTTTTCGGAACAGCAGGACGGTCCCCTTCCAACATTTTTTTCACCTTTGCGACTGTCTGTGCTACCCTTTTTTCTTCAAACGGTTTTAAAATGTAGTCTGCAGCATTCAGTTCAAACGCTTTTACGGCATATTCATCATAAGCGGTCGCAAATACAACGGCCGGATGCTGCGGATAGCGGCTGATTTCCTTCACGAGATCTATGCCATGCTCGTTTGTCAGCATCATATCGGCAAACACAATATCCGCCTCGGTTTCTTTCAGCTTCGCAAGCGCTTCCTTTACGGATCCGGCTTCGCCCGCCAATTCCACCTGCCCCGTTTTTTTCAGCAAGTAAATCAATTCATCTCGGGCCGGGGCTTCATCATCCACTACAAATGCCTTCAGCATATTCTCCCCCCCATATTTCCTCTAATGGCATCGAAATGGCCACTTTGGTTCCGCCGGTTTTTCTGTTTTCAATCCGGAATACAGCACTATGCCCGTAGATTTCCTCAATTCTTTTCCGGATGTTCCACAAGGCTGTCCCAGTCCCCTCGGCCGAGTCGACAGCCACATTGCCAAGCGACTGCACCTGTTCTTTAGAAATGCCTTTTCCGTTGTCCTCCGTTTCCATGATGAATTTTCCGTTTTTCACACGTGCGCGGACAACAATAAACGGATTTTTCGTAAATTGTTGTGTGAAAGCATGGTGGACGGCGTTTTCCACCAAGGGCTGCAGTGTAAATGGCGGCACCATCGCTGTGTGTAAAAGCGGATCAATATCAAAATGAACATGATACCACCCCGGAAACCGTGCCTGTTCAATGGCCAAATAAGCTTTCACATGTTCCAGTTCTTTTTCAAGGGGGATCAGCATTTTTCCCGCCCCCTGCAGGTTGCTGCGGAAAAAGGCCGCGAGCTGCACGAGCAGTTCCCTTGCTTTATCCGCATCTGTCCGGACAAGGCATGTAATCGTGTTAATCGCATTAAAGAAAAAATGTGGGTGAACCTGGGCCTGGAGCGCTTTAATCTCGGCATCTTTCAAAAGTTTTCTTTGCAGTTCCGCCTCCGCCAGTTCAAGCTGGTTGGAAAACAACTTGCTCAAACCTTCCGCCAGTTCCTGTTCGACCGCGCTTAATTGTGATGCTGATGTAAAGTAAAGCTTTAACGTGCCCGCAACTTGTTCGCGGACAAACAGCGGCAGCACGATCGCCGCCTGGAGCGGGCAGCCTTCATGGTTGCACTGGATTTCCTTAGCCGTTCTGGCGACCATGATTTTCCCGTGCAAAAGCACCCTTTCCGTCAGCTTTGTCGACATGCTCTCAAGCGGAATATGATGGTCCGATGCTACCCCTGCATGCGCCAGCACTTTTTCCCGGTCCGTAATAGCGACGGCATCAGCTGCTGTATGCTTCAAAATTATTTCTGCCGCTTCTTTGCATGATTGCATGTTCAGCCCTTTCCGGAAATGGGCTAGCGTTTCCTGTGCAATCTGCAGCGCTTTATGGGTCTGCACCGCCCTTGTCCGTTCTTCTTCCAGTAAAATCGTCTGGATAATCAAGATAAAAATAAACGTACCAAAGCCGTTAATCGAAATCATCGGTACCGCGATGAGGCGGACGAGCGCCACTGCTTCTTCAAAAGGTTTTGCTACTGCCAGGATGATGCCCATCTGTAGCATTTCCATTAAAACCCCAGCAGCGACCGCTTCAAGCGCAGCATACTTCCCGCGCACGTTAAAGCGTCTGCCAATAAAGCCCATGATAATGCCGGCAATCATCGTCGACAGGCTGCAGGCAATATCCGTATAGCCGCCGAGAGAGAGGCGGTGGATGCTGGCAAGCAGGCCTGCGCCGATGCCGACAACCGGCCCGCCCAAAAGGCCTGCAATCCCGACGCCCATGATTCGGGTATTGGCAATCGCACTTTCAACCGATAAATGCCCCTGCCCGAAAGCATGCGAGACTTTCCCATGCTCAATAACGATGCCGGTATAGTTACTAATGATACCAAAAATTCCAAAAACAATAATCAGCACCACTTTTTCTTTCCGTCCGTATTCCTGATGGATAATTTGCCGGAATGTCTTCAGCCGCGAGAGTAAAAAAGCAGCAATGACAAGAATCCCGGCCCGCTCAAGCATTACCGGCAAAAGTGTTGCCATAAAGGATCCCCCTTTGTTTTCCACCCGTCCGTATTGAAAACCCTTTCTTTTATTATAAAAGACTTCACCGGTTTTAGGAAAGCAAAAAAGCAGTGTTTCAAAAAGCCCAGCCAATAGAAAAACGGCGGGATACCGTTCGAACTGTATCCCGCCGTTTTTTTCTGCTATGGGGCGGATAAACCGCCTGTCTGAAAGCCCGCTGTTTTTAGGGGGCTGCTGTGAAACTTTTTGCCGTCATTGTGTTTGCTTATAATCTTTTAAATACGATACCGGTTTATTGACCGGGACGGCTGCACCTTTATAATGCTTTTTGATAAAGTCAGAGACTTCTTTTGAATGATAAATGTTTACGATTTCTTTCAACGTTTTGTCATTCTTGTCTTTTGTCCGGGCTGCAATAATATTGATATACGCTTTGTTGCCCGCATCTTCACGGAAGATGGAGTCATTCGTCGGGTTTAAGCCGGCATTAATGGCCATATCGCAATTGATCACAGCGAGTGCCGAATCATCCAGGCCGCGCGGTGTTTGGGCGGCATCCACGGCAGTAATTTTCAAATGTTTCGGGTTTGAAGCGACATTTTCAAGCCCGCCTTTGCCTGTGAAACCTTTTTTCGTCGTAATCAATCCGGCTTTTTGCAGCAAAAGCAAAGCCCTGCCGAGGTTTGTCGGATCTT
This sequence comes from Weizmannia sp. FSL K6-3076, assembly GCF_038007245.1. Lineage (NCBI taxonomy): Bacteria > Bacillati > Bacillota > Bacilli > Caryophanales > Bacillaceae > Heyndrickxia > Weizmannia sp. FSL K6-3076. The sequence goes on from NZ_JBBOWU010000001.1 coordinate 3,417,296, forward strand.
TCGGAATCACAACTTGGTCGCCGTCTTTCACTTCACTGACCTTTTTATATTTTTTCGAGTAGATCCCCATCGGCCAAATATTGGTTGTGCCGATCGCCGATAGCTTCAGATTGCGTTGTTTGATAAAATCATCGAAATAAACAACCGTCTGGAATGCGTTAATATCAATTTCCCCGTCGTTTAGTGCGAGGTTCGGCTGTACATAGTCGTCAAAGCGGACAATCTTAATATTGATATTTTTCTTTTTCGCGAGTTTCTGGATTAAATTCCATGTCGGAACTTCAGAAGTGGTTGTCCCGACTTTGATTGTCTTTGTGCTTGTACTGCTCGAATTGTTTTTGGCCCCGCATCCTGCCAAAACCAGGATCAGTCCCAATAATAGAATCGCAAATTTTTTCATCGCTGCTAAGTCCCCCTGAATTGAATTTTTTTAAAAAAGGTGTAACCCTTTTTTCCAATATTATTTTCTCCGGATTTTTTTGGAGAGAAAGTTGCCCAATGTCTGGACAAGCTGGGTGAAAATGATCAGCGTGATCACGGTAACGATCATGACGCCTGTCTGAAACTGGTTGTACCCGTACGTAATCGCCAAATCCCCGATCCCGCCGGCACCGACCGCACCTGCCATCGCGGAAGCCCCAATCAGCCCGATGGTGGCAATCGTCAAATTGAGTACCATGGATGCCTTTGCTTCCGGAAGCAAAAACCGCCAAATAATCTGCCAGTTCGTCGCACCCATTGACTGCGCAAGTTCGATTGTACCTTTGTCAACTTCAAGCAGTGAACTTTCAATGAGCCTCCCGATGTAAAAAGCAGTGTACAACACGAGCGGCACAATCGCTGCCGTTGTTCCGATCGCTGTCCCGACAACCCAGCGTGTAAACGGAATGATCGCGACAACGAGAATAATAAACGGGATCGACCGGAAAATATTGATAATCACATTTAAAATATTAAAAATCCATTTGTTTTCCCAAATGCCGTTTTCCCGGGTAATAACGAGAATGACGCCGACCGGAATGCCGATGATGATGGAAATGAGTAATGATACAGCCACCATGTACAGCGTCTGGCCCATTGCCGTGAAAAATTGCGGCCAAAACCATGACCAATCAAATGCCATTTTTCTCCACCTCCCGAATGATCGCTTCGTGGTCGTTGATGTACTGAATGGCCCGCTTCATTTCTTCCGGGTCGCCTTTCAATTCGACAAGCAGGTTGCCGAAAGGGATGCCCTGCAGTTCGGTGATCATGCCATGAAGCACATTCAGGTCGATTGAAAAATGTTTTGCCGTATTGGATAAGAGCGGCATATTGGTGGAAGCGCCTTTAAACAGAATCCGGTAAATACCATGCGGATTGTCTTTGCTGCTTTCATCGATCAGTTTTTGCACCGATGGCGGAATCGAATCATTCAGCACAGTTTTCACAAAGCTTCTCGCAATTTGCGTTTTCGGTTCTGTGAAAAGGTCGATTACAGGGCCCTGCTCCACAATTTTTCCGCCGTCCAGCACCGCCACTTTATCACAAATATCACGAATGACATTCATTTCGTGGGTAATCATCAGGATCGTAATGCCCAGCTCGTCCCGGACTTTCCGCAAAAGGTCCAACACGGCTTCGGTCGTATTCGGGTCAAGGGCAGACGTTGCCTCGTCACAAAGCAAGATGTCCGGATCTGTCGCAAGGGCTCTTGCAATACCGACCCTTTGTTTCTGGCCGCCTGACAACTGGTCAGGGTAGTGATGCATTCTCTCTTCCAGCCCGACAAAAGACAATAATTCTGCCACTTTTGCCTTTATTTCCTCCTTCGGGCGATGTTCCAGCACAAGCGGCATGGCCACATTTTGAAAAATCGTCTTTGACTGAAGCAGATTGAACTGCTGGAAAATCATGCCGATTTTTTTTCGCTCTTGACGTAGCTTGGCAGGCGGCAGGCGCACAAGGTCGACCCCGTTAACGAGCACTTTCCCGGAAGTCGGCCGCTCGAGCAGATTGACGCACCGAATCAGTGTGCTTTTCCCGGCACCACTGTAACCAACCACCCCGAAGATTTCCCCTTTTTCAACACGCAGGTTGATGCCTTTTAACGCTTCAACCTTTTTGTCCTTCCCTTTTCCGTATACCTTATGAATATCTTCTAATACCAGCATGTTGAAAACTCCTTCTGTTCCTTTTGGCAAAAAAAAACCTTCTTTCATTCGAAAGAGGTTTGCCGGTCAAGTGACTTATCTCTCAGAATGAACCATTCTGCAGGAATTAGCACCTTTCAAAAAAGATTTGAAGGTTGCTGGACGTCATCGGGCCTGTCCCTCAGTCTCTCTGGATAAGTTATTCATTTGTTATATTTAAATATTAGTGGACGGCTCGGGATTTGTCAATTCATTATTTTACATTTTTTTGTTTTTCAATCGTCAGACAACTTGAAACAATGCCCGGTTTCCGCGCCACTCCACGTGAATTTCATGCTCAAAAAAGCGGGAAAGCACTTGTTTCTCAATCATCTCGGAAGTCCGGCCCTGCCGGAAAACTTCCCCGTTCCTGATCAGCAATGTTTTTTGGAAAGCGGGAGAAATTTCTTCCGGATGGTGCGTGACATATACAAGCGTCGGTCCGTTCTTATCTTTCGCCAGCTCCTCCACACTTTCTAGCAAAATTTCCCGGGCAAACAAATCCAGCCCGTTGCAAGGCTCGTCCAAAATTAAGATGCGCGGTTCCGCCATTAACGCGCGCGCAATTAAAAGCTTCTGCCGCTCTCCTTGCGAACAATGTTCATAAGCACGGCTAAAAAGGGAAGCACAATGTAATTGTTCCATCAAGTGCAGGGCTTTTTCTTCGTCTTGTGCATCCACCGCTTCATACAGCCCGATGGATGCATATTTGCCGCTGATAACCACATCGCTTGCAAGCTGGGTGCGCGGTATTCTCTCCTGGATGGAGGAGCTGACCCAGCCGATTGATTTCCGCAGTTCCGGCAGGCTTGTTTTTCCGAACGTTTTTCCGAGCACCTTGATGCTCCCCTTTGTTGGCCAAATATACCCATTGATCATATTAAGCAAAGTGGTTTTGCCGGAACCGTTTAAGCCGAGGATAGCCCAGTGCTCCCCTTTTTTGACCGTCCAGTGAATGTCCGAGAGCAGTTTTTTGCCGTCGCGCACAAGGCTCACATCGGCAACTTCGATTACATTTTCCATCTGTGCCATCCCCTTACATTTCGTACAAGTTTTAAACACAGGGGTTCACCCTGCGCTCTTTATTTATTCATGCTGGCGAGAAAATCGCCGAGCAGGTCTTCCGCATCTTCTTCTTTTTCCGGCGCTCCCGTTTCGGGCGGTGCCGGTTCGACGGCGGCAGTTCTCCAGTCGAATGCATCAAGATCATCCGATCCAGGCGGCTCACCACCGGATCGAACCGGTTTCGCGTCCGCTTCTTCGCTGGTTTGCGGCAATTCGTCTTCCTGTAAAAAAAGCGTCTCATCCATAGATACAGGTTGTTTCGACAGGGCCGCAAAGAGCGAAGTCGCCCGGAGTGGATCCTGAATCAGTTCGTAAACAATGCTGCCGAGCATCGCTTCCGAATGTTCATGCTTCAGCCAGTCATGTTGCACTTTTGTCAGTTTGCGCGGCAGCGGGATTGTAATGGTTTCTTTGTCCTTTACGAGCGACTGGTTGATGCCCTGTAAGACATATCCGGCTATTTTGGCGGAGAAGTTCCGTTTCTCTTTTTCTTTTAACTTTGACAGTTCTTTTAAAATATGATCGGGCGTATCCTGGGGGATCCGGAACGCAATCGTCTGGCCCCGCTTCATCCCGCTTTGTTTTTCCATATTTTTTCACCTTATTTGGATTCGACCGGTTTCTTTCCTTTGTCTTCCGGTTTATTGTTTTTCCTCACATAATCCGAAATTAATTTGTAGTAAGCATTGGCCATCATCCAGATGCTCTCTTTTTCATCTTCAAAGAAATCAATATTGTAGCCTTCAAGGCTGTTGTTCAGCGTTTTTAAGTAATCTTTCAGGACAACAGAACCGCCGCCGACAAAATAGCAAATCTCTGTTTGTGAGTTTTTCTGCCACACGTTCCGGAGCAGGCGGTATTGTTTCTTTGCAAGGTCAAACAAGATACGGTCTGTAATGTCGTGCACGCTTGTCCGGCTGCCTTTTACCATAATATGGTTGCGGTCATGCTTTTTCGTGATAATATCGACCACATCACGGCGGCTGTCCAATTCGACCCCGTATTTGACGCGGATTTCTTCACGGATCTGTTCAAGCGCTTCTGATACGCCGAGATTAAATCCCTGCGCCCGGTCATCATCGACTGTCCTGTTTTTGATCACGGCGATATCCGTTGAGAGGCCGCCGATATCCTGGATTAAAATGCGTTTGTCAATCAATTCGCGGTTAATAATGTTTAAATCGTTATCCATGACAAGATTGATAAAAGCGGCAAAGCCTTCCGGATACACTTTGATTTCGTCAAATTTCAGATTGACTTTCAACCCCTGATATTTCGGTGTGACAAGAAATTCCACCTGGTGGACGGATCCAAGCAGCTGCGAGCGGTAGCCCGCATCTTTTCCCTCTTTTACTTCGCGGAGCGGCAGGCCTGTCCCAAGCGTGTAATTGGCATCAATGACATTCTGGTTGCGGGTAAAAACTTTGGCGTTTTCCTCCCTTACTGCGTCAAGCGCAAGGCTTGTAAAAAGCAGGACGAGGGTCTGATCCTCTTCCGACTTGCTGCTTCCCGGGTCAAGTTCGGTTGCATTATCGCTTTTGGTTGCGAGATCCCCGACACGGTAAATCACGTTATTTTCCTTTAAAGCAGGGGAGTGGACTTTTACATGGATGCCTTCAAGCGGATCTTTGCTGTCCAGTTCCTCAATGCCAATTACCGGCCGGTCTTCAATATCCCGTGCAATGACGTTCGGGATATTGAGTTCATACTCCATTTTTCCAAAAATGCCTTTTAAAGAATCGTTGCCTACATCGACTGCGGCAATCCGGGTCTTCCCCATTCACTTTTCCTCCCTGTATCGCTTTCTTTGGCTTACTCTAAGAATATCTGAGTCTATAAAAATAATCAATACTCTGAACTTTTTTAACGAAAATGTAAACTTGTTTGCGGCTTGTAAACTTTTGAAAAGTGTTGTTATAAAGCCATGCTTACAGGTTTGCAAACATGTTTGCGTTTTTGTTTACAAATGTTTGCGTTTGTGTAAACATGCAAACAGATTTGAAAACATGTAAACAAATACGCAAACACAGCCAATATCCCTCATCCATAAAAAATTCACGGGTTTTTTTTAAGATTCCAATTGACAGCACGACAATAAAGACTACAATGTTTCATAGTATTGAAGAATGAACATCCGCCAGACCCGGCAATATAACCGGTTTAAAAGGCTGGGGTATCAGATAAAGGGGGGAAAGTGTTGACAGCACAACAGCAATATTACAAAGAGCAGACCCTGTTTCAAATTTCTTGGCCGCTCTTTATTGAGCTTTCTTTGCATATGGGAATCGGAATCATCGCAACCCTTATGCTCGGCCACTACGCCGATGATGCAGCTGCCGGGGTGGGCGTGGCCAACCAGCTGTTGAATATGTTTATACTCATTTTTAATGTCACATCCGTCGGCGCGATTATCCTGATCGGGCAAAATCTTGGCGCAAGGAAAATGAAAGAGGCGCGCCAGGTCGCCCATTCCGCTTTCGGTCTCAATTTTTGGTTCGGCCTTGCCGTCGGGCTTTTTGTTTTTCTGTTCGGGCAACTGCTTCTCGGGTTTTTCGACATCCACGGCAAGGTTTATCAATACGCGCTGACATTTGTCAAAATTTGCGGGGCTTCCCTTTTTCTCGAGTCCATCTCCCTCGCTTTAAGCGCAGTACTGAGGAGCTACGGTTTCACAAAAGAATCGATGCTTGTCACCGTTTTAATGGATTTAATTAGCATCTTTGGGAACATTTTGGCCATTACGGGGATTTTCGGGCTCCCGGTTACCGGCGTCATCGGGGTATCGTGGGCCATTGTTATTGCACGCGTTTTTGCGGTATCGGCACTTCTTTTTCTTGTCTACCGCAGGCTTGCAATGAAAATGGGCATTCGCGATATCATCACCATAAAGAAAGAAGATATCCGTGCATTGCTTGAAATCGGCATTCCCTCAGCCGGCGAAAATTTTTCCTACCAGTTTTCCCAACTGGTGATTACCGGGTTTATTGCCTTACTCGGGGAAGCATCCCTGGCTGCACGCGTTTATTTAAATAATATTTCGATGATCTGTTATTTGCTCACCCTCGCCATTGCATCCGGCACCCAGCTGCTTATCGCCCGGTATGTCGGTGCAAAAACGTATGAACGTGCTCTGAAACGCGGGATGAAAACTTTAAAGATTGCCATGATGGCTTCTTTCTTTACTTCACTGGTGATTGCGCTCATCGGCTCACCTGTTTTGCACATATTTACGAAAAGCGAAGACATTCTCGCCGTCAGCATCCCGATTCTTTGGGCCATTGTTTTTACAGAACCAGGGAGAGCGATGAATATCGTGCTGATGAGTTCGCTGAAATCAGCAGGCGATGTCCGCTTCCCGGTCATGATTGGCATTTTTTCCATGTGGGTATTTGCAGCCAGCTTAAGCTATGTCCTTGGAGTGCATTTCGGCCTTGGGCTGCTCGGGATTTGGATTGCCCAAGGCGTTGATGAATGGTTCCGGGGCATCTTTGCCACCCGACGCTGGCTTTCAAAGCCGTGGGAAAGACTATCATTAGAGCCAGAGCCTGACCATTTTTAATGGCAGGCTTTTTTTTCGGTGGAAACGCCAGGGGTGCTCTGTTTTTTCACTTATAAGGGTACGGGCGGACGGAGGAGGGTACAATGAAAAAGGCCCCTCCCCAAAATCCAAAAAATTGTTAGCGGAAAAGGAAACCTGTATCATGGAAGTAGTTGAAACTACAGCCAAAAGGTGGAAAAGCCATGAATATCCTTGTTACGTTAAATAAAAATTACCTACCTCCTCTTAAAGTGTTAATAAACTCTCTTGTCCAAAACAATCCTGAAGAAGCGTTTTCGATCTACCTGCTTCATTCCACCATTTCTGAAGAAAAACTATCCGGGTTACATCACTATGTTGAAGAGAAAGGACACCATTTTTTCCCAGTCCGGATTCCGCCAGACCTATTTAAAGATGCGCCTGTTCTCAGGCATTACACTTCAGAAATGTACTACCGGCTTACTGCGCACTTGTTTTTGCCGGCGCATCTTGATAGAATTCTATACCTCGATCCTGACATTGTCTGTATCAACCCCGCCACTGCATTTTATTATACAGATTTTGATGGGCATTTTTTTATTGCATGCGAACATGAACACTCGGCAAAAAAGACCCGCCTGATCAATAAAATGCGCCTGCGGACACCGAATGCAAAAGGATATTTTAACACCGGCGTCCTCCTCATGAATTTGGAACTGATCCGGCAGCATGTTAAAGTGGAGGAGATCTTTCACTTCATTGAAGAAAATAAACTGAAACTGCTCCTACCCGATCAGGACGTATTCAACGCCTTGTTTTGGAACAAAATAAAACCTGCCGAAAGCTACCGATATAACTATGATGCCCGGTTTTTTGAACGTGCCGCACTGCTCAAAAAACAGAATATAGAGTGGATCAAACAGCATACCGTCTTTATCCATTATTGCGGAAAAGACAAACCGTGGCACCCGAATTATAAATACGCGCTCGGCACTTTTTACCAAAAATATTGCGAATAAATACAAGCTTTTGGGCTGGGTTTGGTAAAATATAGACATACTGAAAATGAGGAGTGAAGATAATGAAAGAAGCGTTAATGAAAAGATTTACTACATACGTGAAAGTGGACACCCAGTCTAACGAAGACAGTGAAACCTGTCCTTCTACTGACGGGCAATGGACACTCCTCCGCATGCTTCGCGATGAGCTGGAATCAATCGGCATGGAAGAAGTCCATCTGGATGAAAACGGCTATCTTTTTGCCACTTTGCCAAGCAATACCGATAAGGAAGTCCCGGTAATTGGATTTTTGGCACATGTCGACACGGCGACCGATTTTACAGGGAAAAACGTCAATCCGCAAATTGTCGAAAACTATGACGGGAAAGCCATCGTTTTGAACAAAGAACAAGGGGTTGTCCTGTCTCCGGATGAATACCCGAACTTAAAAAATTATATTGGCCAAACTTTGATTACAACAGATGGCACAACCCTGCTCGGCGCCGATGACAAAGCCGGCGTAACGGAGATTGTGACGGCCATGGACTATTTGCTTAAGCACCCTGAAATCAAACACGGCAAAATCAGGGTCGCTTTTACTCCGGATGAAGAGATCGGCAGAGGGCCGCATAAATTTGATGTGAAAGCGTTCGGTGCCGATTTTGCCTATACGATGGATGGCGGCCCGCTCGGTGAACTCGAGTACGAAACGTTTAACGCTGCTTCCGCTAAAATTACGGTTCGCGGCAATAATATCCACCCGGGGAGCGCAAAGGGGAAAATGGTCCATTCAGCAAAAATTGCGATGGAACTGCACAGCCTCCTGCCCGAGGATGAAGTACCGGAACGGACGGAAGGTTATGAAGGATTTTATCATCTCCTGTCCATCCACGGAGATGTCGAGCAAACAAAACTGTATTACATTATCCGCGACCATGACCGCGAAAAATTTGAGGCAAAAAAGGCAAACCTCCAGTCGATTGTCAACCGCTTAAAAGAAAAATACGGTGAAGAAAATATTACGCTAGAGTTGGCCGACCAATACTACAACATGAAAGAAAAAATTGAACCGGTGAAAGAAATTGTCGATATTGCGCATGATGCCATGAAAAGCCTCGGCATTGAACCGGTTATCTCTCCTGTCCGCGGCGGCACGGACGGGTCACAGCTGTCTTACATGGGGCTGCCGACACCAAACATTTTTGCCGGCGGAGAAAACATGCATGGCAAATACGAATACGTTTCTGTGGAAACAATGGAAAAAGCCGTCCAGGTCATTGTCGAAATTGCAAAACGGTTTGAAGCAAGAGCGTAAACAAAACAGCAGCAGATATTTCGACTGCTAGGGCTTTTAAAAAAGCCAAAAACGAATAAAACCGTTGGAATAGGTGAATTTCCAACGGTTTTTTTGTATTTAGGGCTTGCTGAATAAGCGAAATTCCTAGATTTGGAAAGGATGCTGACAGCTTTGGCAATCATTTAAATGCAAGGGGTTTACAACAAATCCAGGGAAATGCCTGCACGCGAAAGCCGATTCAACGTCCGGAGAAGATCAAATCACCCCTTTTCGCAAATGGATTCTTCTATATTTTGAGACAGAGGTTGCAGATAAATTGGGCACAAACTCAGCGTCGGATTCGTTCAGCAAGCCCTATTTATATTTTTCCACCAAAACCAAACAGGCATTTGCAGAGATTTTAAAATCATTTCAGAGAGGGCTAGTTTGAACACCCCGCTGCACCAGAATAAAAAGGCAGGCCTCTTTCATGCCGTTGGACAAGATAAAAAGGTGTCCTTTCGCCAGCTACTGCCGGCTTTAGGACACCGCATTTTGATTATGATTCCGTTATCGGTTTTACCTGCTGGGCTGTATTTTCCGGAAGGCTGTCGCGCGGGATGGTTTTCCGGATAAAGAAAGCAAGAATAAAGGCAATCACAGCCAGGTAGGTGGCAACCATAAAGGCATCATTGATCCCCATCACCGTTCCCTGCCTTGCAGCAAGCGCCGCATGAATTTTATCCGCAGGGGAAATTTGACTGGAGACCATAATATCCTTCGTATGCGCAATCCCTTTATTCGTCATGACCGAGACAAAAAAGGCCGTCCCGACAGCGCCTGCTACCATCCTGAAGGTGTTTACCATCGCAGTGCCGTATTTATTCATCGCAAGCGGCAGGTCATTCAACCCGGCCGTAAAGATTGGCATCATCAAAATAGAAATCCCGAAACTACGGATCGTATAAACAGTGACGACATAAGTAAAAGAGGTATCCAATTTCAGACGGGTCAATGCAACAGTAGTCACAATGGTAATGGCAAGCCCGATTAAAGCAAGCCATTTTGCACCATAGCGGTCAAACAGCCGACCTGTAATCGGCGACATAATTCCCATGATGACCCCGCCCGGCAAAAGCATCAGCCCGGACATAAGCGGCGAGAAACCGCGCACGTTTTGCATATAAATCGGCATTAAAATCATACCCGAAAACAATGCCATCGTCACAATAATATTAATCACCATCGTTAACGTAAACACCGGATAACGAAAAATGCGGAATTCCAAAATAGGATGGTCTATGACCCACTGGCGCCAGACAAACAAGCCGAAAGCAATCACCCCGACTGCCAGCGTCGTCATTACTTCCACACTGTCCCAGCCTTTCGTGCCGCCGGTTGAAAATCCGTATAAAATACCGCCGAAACCGAGCGAAGACAAAATGACACCGATTTTATCGAGTTTCGGCCGGCTCGTTTCCGTCACATTTTTTACAAAAACAAAAGCGAAAATTAAGTCAATGATTGCGATCGGCAAAATGATGAAAAACAGCGTCCGCCACGAATGGGTTTCCACAATCCACCCGGAAAGCGTCGGGCCGATTGCCGGTGCAAAGTTCATTGCGACGCCGAAAATCCCCATCGCAAAACCACGCCGGTCAGGCGGAAACAGCACGAAAATAACGTTAGTCATCAGCGGAAAAATAATCCCCGCTCCGGCCGCCTGGACCACCCGGCCAATGAGCAGCACAGAAAACCCGGGTGCGACTGCACAAATCAGCGTCCCGGCCACAAACAGCCCAATCGAAAACAAAAACAGCTGCCTTGTTGTAAAGCGGCTCATAAGGTACGCCGTGACCGGAATGACAATCCCGTTTGTGAGCATGTAGATCGTAGAAAGCCAGTTTGCCGTAGAAGCAGAAATGTGTAAATGATTCATAATTTGCGGGAGGGCAACATTAATCAGCGTCTGGTTTAAAAATGCCACCAGTGCGCCGGCCATCATCACCGCAAAAAAAGGGACAATCCTGACAGAACTATTTTTTGTATTCATTGTTTCCATTCCAATCCCCCATTCATGATGTTAGTGTAAACGTTGTATACCGGAACTATGCCGGAAATGCAGATGGTTTTCTTTTGGCAGAAGTTTTGAAGAAAACTCCCGCCACTCAAGCGGGAGAAAGAAAGCGTTTCGATTATTTAGAGAGGGTAAACTTTCGGTACTCTAACTATTTTATTCATTTTAAGCCTGAAGTCAAGAGAAAAGTTTACTTAATTAGGGCAAAGTGCGATTGCGGAAAAAGCGCTGCCCATCAAAATTTTACCGGGTAGAATTACCGTTACATTCGGTAATCAATCTTTTTTGCAATCAAAGACAAGCAAAAGCGGGGGAGCATTTTAACAGGGCTGGTTTCGCGATTAACAGATGTAATATCAATGATGGAAATCAAAATGCGATCACAGTATGTTAAGATTTTAAAGGAGCGTGGAAAGTTGAAGGCCTTCCTTCACATAGAGCCCGGCTATGTTAAGGAAACACGAAAAAAAGATGGTCTTTCTTAACATAGAATGCGTCTACGTTAAGGAAGCAAGCAAAAACGAAAGCCTTCCTTTACATGGAACCCGGCTATGTTAAGGAAGCGTGGAAAATTGACGGCCTTCCTTCACATAGAGCCCATCTATGTTAGGGCTTGCTGAACGAATCCGATTCTGAGTTTGTACTCGATTTGTCAGCAAGATTTGTCTTAAAATATAGAAGAATTCCTCTCCGAAAATGCGTGATTCTGTCTTCTCTATACATTGAATCAGCTTTCAAATGCAAACTTAAATTTTTGCCAAAGCTAGGAATTTTTCTTATTCAGCAAGCCCTAAATAACCAGAACCAGACCCGATAAAGCATCTGGAAAGAGGGGCGCGGTGGTGACAATACTTGGCGCACCCGCGGTCCCAAAGCTGGCAAATGCAAAATAAGAATTGACAAACCCGGTTGGAACTGCCATAATAGCAAGGACAAAAGATGAATGAATGCCTTTAAAACAGTCCCGTGAGGCTGGCAAGGTTCCGGATAAATGTGCACTTCCATGCACCTTGCTTTCATTCGGGCAAGGTGCTTTTTTTTGCCAAAAGGGCACTTCCTGGAAAACCCCTGCCTCGCATTTTACCAATCCATTGAGGGGGAGAAATATGGAACAGCATGAAATTCAAGTTAACCAAAAACTACCTTTTCTCAAAAGCCTGCCGCTAAGTTTTCAGCATTTGTTTGCCATGTTCGGTTCAACCGTTCTCGTTCCTGTCCTGTTTAAAATTGATCCTGCGACCATTTTATTCATGAACGGGATCGGGACGCTACTTTATATCCTGATCACAAAAGGAAAAATCCCGGCCTATCTCGGGTCCAGCTTTGCTTTTATCTCGCCGGTATTTGCCGTTCTTGCAAAACATGCGGGCCTTACCGGATACAGTTACGCATTGGGCGGATTCCTTGCAGTCGGCATTATTCTTGTCATCATTGCACTTATCGTTAAAATTGCCGGCACGGGCTGGATTGAGGTTGTCTTTCCGCCTGCTGCAATGGGTGCGATCGTAGCCGTGATCGGGCTCCAGCTTGTCCCGACTGCGGCACAGATGGCAGGCCTCGTCCAGTCGGATGCTTCCGTAAAACACTGGAGCCCGGACCCTGATACCATCACGGTTTCCTTATTAACACTTGCAATCACTGTGGTCTGCTGGGTTACCCTGCGCGGCTTTCTTAAAATTATTCCGATCTTAATCGGGATCATTTGCGGCTACCTGATTTCCCTGGCATTCGGGATTGTCGACCTCAAACCTGTCCAAGAAGCAGCCTGGATTTCATTGCCGACGTACTATCCGATCAAACTGAACTGGTCCGATATCATGATGATCGTGCCGGCAGCGCTCGTCATCATTCCGGAACATATCGGCCACTTAATCGTCACGGGCAATATTGTCAAAAAAGATTTAACCAAGGACCCCGGGCTTGACCGGTCTTTGCTCGGAAACGGCATTTCCACGATTCTGTCCAGTTTTGTCGGTGCCACACCAAATACGACGTACGGTGAAAATATCGGTGTGCTCGCGATTACGCGTGTCTACTCCACATGGGTGATCGGCGGCGCTGCGGTTCTCGCCATTATCCTTTCCTTCTGCGGAAAATTGGCGGCGCTCATATCATCGATTCCGCAGCCGGTTATGGGCGGCATCTCTCTCCTCTTGTTCGGTGTCATTGCGGCAAGCGGACTCAGGATGCTGGTCGAACAAAAAGTGGATTACGGAAAATCGCAAAATTTGATTCTCACCTGCCTTGTTCTCGCTGTTGGCTTAAGCGGCGCAACGATCAATATCGGCACCGCCTCATTAAGCGGGATGGGGCTTGCAACAGTCGTTGCCATTATAGTAAGCCTGTTCTTTAAACTGCTGAACGTGCTCCATTTGGAAAACGAATAAATAAGGGGCGCCCCAAAAGCCGGAAACTGGCGGATGGGACGCCCCTTCTGTAATATTGGACGGGGTGCGCGAGAGCCCGCATACCATTTGCCCGGCCCGCTTTTCCGATAGCTTATAGCAGCCACAAACACCACTCCAAAATATGAAAAAACCTTTGTTTAAAAGAAAAAGCCCGGTTTCCCATACGGATACCGGGCTTACTTTTGATTATCGAATCAAGTTTGTTTTAGCCAAATCAATTAATTCATTGGCACGGCCGTTTAATACGGCTTTCAGCATCCACAGCGTAAAGCCGTGTGCTTGTTCATAAGTAATTTTAGGCGGCAAGGACAATTCCTGGCGGTTTACAGCAACGTCAATAACGGCCGGTCCGTCATGTTCGAATGATTCACGGAGTGCCCCTTCCAGATCAGCTGGGTCTTCCACACGGATCCCTTTCATGCCCATCGCTTCGGCAATCGCTGCATAGTTCGGGCTGTCAAGGCCGGTTCCGGTTTCCGGATAACCGGCTGCTTTCATTTCCAGTTCAACAAAGCTTAATGCCGTGTTGTTAAAGACAACGACTTTAACTGGCAGCTTATGCTGGCGGAGCGTTAACATGTCACCCATCAGCATCGACAGACCGCCGTCCCCGCTGAGCGAAATAACTTGCTTACCAGGTTGTGCAACAGCCGCGCCGATCGCTTGTGGAAGCGCATTGGCCATCGTACCGTGGTTAAATGAACCGAGCAGGCGGCGTTTGCCGTTCATTTGCACATAACGTGCTGCCCACAACGTTGGTGTACCCACATCGCAAGTGAAGATAGCATCTTCATCTGCCAGATCACTGACCAGCTTTGTCAAATATTGCGGGTGGATCGGTTTGCGTCCAGGTTTGCCAACAGCCAATTCATCGAGATCTTTTCTTACTTTTTGATAAGCTTTGACATGTTTTTCAAGATGCTTGCTGTTGTCTTTTTCCTGAATCATTGGCAGCAAAGCTTCAACCGTATCTTTTACATCTCCGACAACGCCGAGTGTCAGCGGGGTCCGGCGTCCCAAATGTTCGGAACGGATGTCAACCTGTAACACTTTTGCGTTTTTCGGATAGAATTGGCGGTACGGGAAGTCTGTACCGAGCATCAGCAGCGTATCGCATTCCATCATGGCGTCATAGCCGGAAGAATATCCGATCAAGCCTGTCAACCCTGCAAAGTAAGGATTATCGTATTCCAAAAACTCCTTACCGCGCAGTGCAACGACCATTGGCGATTTCAATTTATTGCACAGTTCCATAATTTCGTCATGGGCACCTTGGCAACCCGCACCGCAAAGCAGCGTTACTTTTTTCCCGTCGTTTAAGTAAGAAGCAAGCTGTGTTAAATCTTCTTCTGACGGTTTCACGACCGGTTTGGCAAAATGGACCGGTACTTGCGGCACTGCTACGTTGTCATCCAGGCCTGCAACATCACCAGGCAAAACAAGAACGGAGACGCCTTGGTTTGCGACCGCTTGTTGCATCGCCATATTTACCATTAAAGGCATTTGTTCCGGGCGTTGTACTGTTTCAATAAAATGCGCACAGTCTTTGAAAATCAATTCAGGCCGTGTTTGTTGGAAATACTCGCTTCCAATTTCACTGCTCGGAATATGGGCGGCAATCGCCAAAACCGGCACACGTGACCGGTTGCAGTCATACAGCCCATTGATAAGGTGCAAGTTTCCAGGACCGCTGCTTCCTGCGCAAACCGCAATGCTGTTATTTAAGGTAGCCTCTGCACCGGCTGCAAAAGCAGCCACTTCTTCATGGCGCACGCCGACCCATTCAATCCGCCCTGAACGCCGGATAGAGTCGAGCACTGCATTTAAAGAGTCCCCGACGATCCCATAAATTCTTTTTACACCTGCATTTAATAATGAATCAATCAGCAAATCCGCTATCGTTTTTGCCATTTGTCAATCCCCTTCTTTTCCATTTATTTTTCGTTAGTATCTCCTAAATGCCGGCTTTCAATCTCCTAATTCCTTTATCCGCATTGCGGCAAACCTAGCCAATGATCCCTTCCTTCTTCGCTGTTCTTGCACCCTTCGGCATTTGGCATACAAACTGTTATAGTAAAAAATAAATCTGTACTATATTTGTTCATAAAAAGTTCACATTTATATATTAAACCTATATATGCGGTAAAAACAAGGTTTTTGCATGAAAAAAATTATAAAATGCTTGTTTTGCACAAAACTGTATTAGTCCATATGTAAAAGATATTAATACACATTTTTAAAGCGGTTGCATTTTTTCGCTGCCGCAAAACAGACAAACCCTTTTTCATGCAATTTGCGTTATGATGGTATTGATGGATGATAAAAGGAATGAAGAATATGAAACGTTATACAATTGACCAACTGGCACAAATGATTGACCATACCAATTTAAAACCGTTTGCGGATCAAGCGGCAATGGAATCACTTTGCAGGGAGGCGCAGCAGTTCCATTTTAAAATGGTGGCAATTAACTCCGTCCAAACTGCCCTTTGCAAACACTTGCTGGAGGGTACAGATATCCATGTCGGCGCAGCCATTTCTTTCCCGCTCGG
Source organism: Weizmannia sp. FSL K6-3076 (assembly GCF_038007245.1). Taxonomy (NCBI): domain Bacteria; kingdom Bacillati; phylum Bacillota; class Bacilli; order Caryophanales; family Bacillaceae; genus Heyndrickxia; species Weizmannia sp. FSL K6-3076. Next base: position 3,433,361 of record NZ_JBBOWU010000001.1, read on the forward strand.
GCAGACCACGCTTGAAACCAAAGTGTTCGAAACACAAGATGCGATCGAAGACGGGGCAGACGAAATTGACTATGTCGTGAATCTGTCCGAAGTAAAAAATAAGAACTACCGTTATATCGAAAAAGAGATGGAAACCATTACGGACATTTGCAGGGAAGAAGGTGTCATTTCAAAAGTGATCTTTGAAAACTGCTATTTGGAAAAAGATGAAATCGAGGCGCTGGCCCGGATTGCCAGAAAGGTAAAGCCCGATTTTATTAAGACTTCTACCGGGTTCGGAACAGGCGGGGCCACAATAGAAGATGTCCGGTTTATGAAAGAAATTGTCGGGGACGATGTAAAAGTGAAAGCTGCAGGCGGTATACGCGACGCTGAAACGTTCCTGGCGATGATTGAAGCAGGCGCCGAACGGATCGGCACAAGGTCAGGCGTACAAATCATGGCCAGTCTCCAGACAAAAGCAACAGATGGCGTGATGACGATCGAATAATGGTAAATCTAGAGCCTTAGTTATAGATTCATTTCGCATATCTTTTTTAAAGCCATCCTTTAAAAAAGATATGCTCCTTTTAGTTCATTAGAGATTTATTTCTAAACTATCCGTATATTTAAAAAGGAGACAATTTAAATATATGAATGATAATAGCAACGGAAGCAGCCTTTCGTTCGTAGATATAATTAAGACAACTAAACCATCTAAGATTCTCTTTTTTTCAGCATCTGTTCTTTCCCTTTTGGGATGTGTGATCAGTCTTACTGTCCCTCTGCTTATTGAAAGATTAATTGATCAGTTAAAATCAAATATAGACATCAAACTGATCGTTTGGATTATTGTTTTTTCATTACTAGAGAGTGTGGCATCTTCAATTTCACAATTTTTACTTTCCGTATCTGCAGAAAAAGTAATATTTAATCTACGGGAAGCACTGTGGAATAAAACATTACAATTGCCCATGAAATACTACCAGAAAAATAAATCTGAGGAGCTTGTGAGTAGATTAACAAATGATACAACTACTGTAGCGTCGATTGTAACGGATGAGATGGTTGATCTAATATCCTCATTTTTTACGCTCTGTGTTTCTATCGTCATTTTGTTGTTTTTAGATATTCCAATGACGCTTGCTCTCATTATTGTTGTCCCGCTATCCCTTTTTATTATTATTCCATTTGGTAAACGTTTTGGGGAGATTGCCTACAAATCACAAGACAGAATATCTGAACTTACAATGTTCTCTTCACAAATATTGAGGAATATTAAAATAGTAAAGTCATTTGGAGCCGAAACAAAAGAGTTGCAAAGTGGGAAAGATAAATTTTATTCACTTTACAAACTGGGAGTTAAAAGTTCGATTCTTAATGCTGTTATTGGTCCATTTCTAGGTACATTTGGTTTCTTATTACTCATTTCAGTTGTCGGATTAGGGGCCTTGCGGGTCAGCAACGGGGATATTTCAATTGGAAAATTAGTAGCATTTATTATTTACTTATTCCAAGTGATTGCCCCATTTATAAATATCAATATGTTTTTTACATCTTATCAGGAAGCAAAAGGCTCTCTAAAAAGGATTTTTGAAATCCTAAATGAGGATGTTGAACCTGATCGCTTCTTAACAAATTCCGTTAAGAATAAAAATTCATTTAACACCTTAATATTGTCTCATATTACATTCTCTTATCATGAGGAGCAAGTTTTAAAAGATATTTCTTTTCATGTCAATAAAGGAGAGATCGTTGCATTAATCGGAGAAAGTGGGGCTGGAAAATCAACAATCTTTAATCTTATTGAATGCTTTTATGAACCGCAATCAGGAGAAATGTACTTAGATCATGTTTCTTTTAGAGAAGTGGAGCCGGGATTATGGAGACAGTCCTTTAGTTATGTACCACAGGATTCACAACTTTTTGACGGCACGGTAAAAGATAATATCACTTATGGTTTATCATCAGTAACGGAAGAAGAAATTGTTCATGCAGCAAAACTTGCCAATGCTCATGGTTTTATATTAGCACTTCCTGATGGATATGGAAGTGAGATAGGGGAGTACGGGAATCGTCTATCAAGCGGGCAAAAACAAAGAATTGCAATTGCCAGGGCTTTTCTAAGAAAACCTGATTTTATACTAATGGATGAATCAACCGCCAATTTAGATTCAGAATCTGAATATTTATTACAAGATTCTTTGAAACATTTATCTGAACATGTGGGCGTCATTTTAATTGCCCATCGTTTATCAACCATCATGAATACAGACCGGATTTTGGTATTGGAAAATGGTAAAATTACTGGAGATGGCAAGCATGAGACTCTATACCAAACCAACGCTTATTATAGAAATTTGATTCAACATCAAGGACTGAATAAGAATCAATCCTGAATTTCGAAAGAAAAATAGAAGTTTAAAATGAAAAAGTTCCCAAACCTGCCTTATTCCCAAAAATGTTAGGATCTGCTTCTCTCCTAAGCCAAATATAATCCTCAGCTGCCTCTGTGTAGGCAGCTGGAGCTAAATGGTGAGCTAAAATGATTTTTTAACCAATTTTATATAAAGCATACTTGTTTCCTCATTTTCCAACTATAATACCACGTTCATGGACAAATTGTTGCCCTTATCATAGTAGTGTTCGTTTGGTTCCGCAGTCCGTTTTCGTCATATTCATACTGGGCAATAGTTGTCCCGCTGATTGTCGTGACTTTTCCTCATTCTGGTAATTAGCAAGATTGCTATGTGCTGCTTTTTATGCTGCAATATTTCATTTCCGGTTGGTGCTGGGAATGATTTTTTTATCGGTAAATCGGCATTCGCAACCCGTTAATTTCGCCGGAAACAGTTGCGGCTTCTTTCATACCCGACCAGGCCGGGCACAAAAGAAGCCACTTCCGTTCGTGTAAAGTTTTATGCGTTTCCTTTTTCCACTGCTTCCGGGACGGTTTGCAACCCATTTTCGCTCCGGGTTTTGCGGATCAGGCCGACAAGCAAATAGACAACCGGGGTCATGATGATCGAAGCTGCAAATTTAAAAATATACTGGGTGAGAATCAGCGTTCCAATCATCCCAGGCGGCACCGTTCCGTAAAAAGCAATCACGATAAAAATAGACGTATCGATCAACTGGCTGAACATCGTGGAAGCATTGTTGCGCAGCCACAGTTTTTTTCTGCCGTGCCTTGTTTTCAGCTTATGAAATACAAAAACATCGAGATTTTGGCTGACCCAATACGAAATCAGGCTGGCCAACACGACGCGGAAACTGCCGCTTAAAATCGTTTTAAAGGCATCTTGGTGCTGAAAAGAAGGGGCAGCCGGGAGATGGATGGCGGCCACGATAAAAACCAGGGCAAGGATTTGGGTGAGAAAACCTGCCTGGACCGTTGCCCGGCCCGCCTTTTTCCCGTAAACTTCCACTGTAACATCAACAAGGGGATACGTAAAAATGTAAATGATGGCGGCAGCGGGCAGCACAATCGCATCGCCAATATGAAACAGCTTCACAGAAATGATATTCGATAAAATCAGCAGCCCGACAAACATGCCATTTAAGTATGCATTCATCTGTATCCCCCTCACCGGTTATCCACTTTTTCAGGATACAGATCGTGATGCATCAGGCGAAAATGGGCCATGTCTTCATATTTGGTGCCCGGCTTCCCGTAATTGCACCACGGATCGATGGAAATACCCCCGCGCGGCGTAAATTTTCCCCACACTTCAATGTAGCGGAGATCAAGCAGCTTGATGAGATCGTCCATGATGATATTGACGCAGTCTTCATGAAAATCGCCATGGTTGCGGAAACTGAAAAGATACAGTTTCAGAGATTTGCTTTCGACAATTTTTTTGTCCGGTATATAAGAAATATACATGGTTGCAAAATCCGGTTGTCCGGTAAGCGGGCACAGACTTGTAAATTCCGGACAATTGAATTTTACAAAATAGTCACGGTCCGCATGCAGATTGTCAACCGCCTCCAATACCCCGGGATCGTAATCCGCCGGGTATCTTGTTTTTTGGTTGCCGAGCAACGTTAAGTCCTGCAATCCTTCTTCTTGTTTTCTTCCAGCCATAAAAAAACCTCCTGTCAAAAATGTTCCCCTCATTTTTTCCAAGAGAGGCGCAGACCCGTGCCAGAATAAGATGAAAAAAGCCACATCCCGTATGGACATGGCTTTTTGATCCATTTATCCATAGTTTTTTATAGAGGGTTTGCTATGAACCTCATGCTTATGCAACTGTTCAATACCTCTCCCGGTCGGGTAGGTGTTCCTTACCATTTTAGAAAATGGTGAGGCGCCTGTAAACCCTTTGAACGAGAGAATCTTTCATTCATTCGAAATAAAAGCGATCAGTCTTCACTTTTTACAGGTTCCGCTTTCGCAAATAATTTTCCCGGCCAGAAGGCATAGCGGCCGAGCACGGTGGTAATCGCCGGCACGAGCAGCGGGCGGACGACAAAGGTATCCAGCAGAACGCCAATCGCGGTTACAATGCCGAACTGGACCAATATTTGGATCGGGAGCACCGTTAAAACCGCAAACGTTCCGGCTAAAATCAGCCCGGCTGAGGTAATGACGGCACCTGTTTCTGTTACGCCAAGGGCAATCGCGCGCCTGTGCGGCAAATGCTGTTTGTTTTTCCAAATGCCCGAGATCATGAAAATATTGTAGTCTTCCCCAAGAGCGACAAGAAATACAAATGCATAGAGCGGAATAAGGTCCTGGATGGCAGAAATGCCCAACCCATAATGGATCAGCAGCCAGCCTGCGCCCAATGCCGCCACATAGGAAAGCAGAACTGTCACAATCAAGTAAACCATGGCAACGAGTGACCGCAAATACAGCAGCAACAAAATGGCAATGATGAAAATGACAGACGGGACAATGACCTTCATATCCCTTTCAGTCACCTTTGCCGTATCATAAAGGGAAGAGGTAACGCCGCCGATCCAGATTTGGTTTTTGGACAGGCCGGCCTTTTGCAATTGCTTTTGTATCACCGGGATGGATTGAATTGCTTTTTCACTGTACGGGTTATCTTTTAATCTTACATTGTAAGATTCATATTGTTTATTTTTTTTCCCGTATTGCGGCCCGGTTACGGTGTCAACAAACGGCAGTTTTTCAAGCGCTGCCTTTACATTCGCGCCTTTTCCTTCCGTATTTGCGATTACCTGGACAGGCGCCAGCTCGCCCGGCGAAAAATGGTCTGCGATGATTTCATAGCCTTCACGCGATGGCATATCTTTCGGGAACGACTCAATCAAGTTCTGCGTATACGCGATTTTAGGTGCGAAGGAAGCGAGCCCGCCGAGAATGATGACGCTCAGCACAATGATCAGCCACGGCTTTCTTGTGACCGCTTCTCCCACTTTCCGGCTCCATTTCCCATGCGCAGCATGACGGCGGATCTTTTTCCCTTTTTTCGCTTCCAGGGCGCGGGCCATTTGTTCTGTTCTCGGGATAAACGGAAAGAAAGAAGCCCGGCCTAAAATGGAAAGCAGCGCCGGCAGCAGTGTCAATGCAGCAATGCCCATGATAAAAATGGCAAGGCTGAACGGAACGGCAAACCGCTGATACGTCCCGTAGTGCGCAAAAAGCAATGTGAACAGGCTGAGCACGACCGTAATCGCACTGACCATGATCGCGCCGCCTGAATGCCGGATGGCCGTGTGCAGCGCTTTTATCTTATCTTCTTCTTCCAGCAAACATTCACGGTATTTCGAAACAAGAAATAAACAGTAATCCGTGCCGGCCCCGAATAAGAGGACAGTCATGATCGAAGTGGCCTGGGAATCCACTGTAATGATGCCTTCTTTTGCAAGAAAACCCAATATCGGCCCGATTGCCCCATAAGCAAATACGACACCGATAAGCGGAACAAGCGCCAAAATCGGCGACCGGTACAATACAATCAAGAGCACTAGCACAAGCAGCACGGTAGAAATCAACAGGGTGATATCCGCTTTGCTAAATAGGGACACCGCATCCGTGGATATGCCCGCAGGCCCTGTGAAGCGGACATGCAGGCCGGTATCCGCCAGTTTCTTATTCAAAACGGCTTTCGATTCGAGGGATGTCACTCTCTTTTTCAATTCTTTCAAGTTATCAGCGAGTTCATCCGTTCCTGCACTTTTTTCCATAAATACCGGCGTAACCATCGTAGTGCCGTCTTTTGAAGCCTGCCCGCCTAGTGCCTGCGGCGGCATTTTTTCGTACGGTGGGATAAAACTTTGTGCGGGAAGCGGGTTTTTCTTTAAATCCCCGTACAATTTAGCAATCGTTCCGTAATCCTGCTGCGTGAGTCCGCCTTCACGGTACCAGGCGATAAGAAGCGGCGTGCCCGCATTCGGGAACTGTTTTTCAGCCACCTTTTCAGCCCGGACGGACATGGCTGAATCCGGCAGATTTGCTGCGCTGTTATCCGTGACTTTATTCACATTCGGAAAAACAGCAGACAAAACGGACACGACCAGGATCCATGCGGCAAGCGTTACCCATCTCCCTCTCCTTCCTGCACATGCTCCCGTGAACTTTACCAGTAAATTTTTCATTGGTTCCCCACCTTTTTTACAGACTTATCACTATATTATTATAGATAAACCGGCCAAACAACCAAATCGGGGCGCAAAGGAGAGCCGGGGGCTGGATTTAAACCATTTTTGGAAAAACAAAAGGAAAACCTGCTTGTAAAAAGATGTTTTCGCGAAACGAAAGCGGGAATAGTACCTTTGTTCTCTTCGCCTTTTGTCATGCTTAAAATCATAATTGATTGAAAATTTTTTCATGTTCACTTATACTAAACGCATCAACTATTACTTCTTTTGGAAGGGGCAGTTTTCTTGGAACGGAATCATACAATCATGCAGTTTTTTGAATGGAATACGCCAGCAGACGGCAGCCATTGGAACCGGCTGAAAGAAATGGCGCCTGAATTAAAGAAAAGCGGGATTGATGCCGTCTGGCTTCCGCCGGTGACAAAAGGACAGTCAGACATGGACAATGGTTACGGGGTGTACGACCATTACGACCTCGGGGAGTTTGACCAGAAAGGCACCGTCAGGACAAAGTACGGGACAAAACAGCAATTACATGAAGCGATCAACGCCTGCCACGAGCACGATATCCAGGTCTATATCGATGTCGTCATGAACCATAAAGCGGGCGCGGATGAAACCGAATCTTTCCAAGTGGTGGAGGTCGACCCGATGGACCGCAACAAAGAAATTTCCGAACCGTTTGAAATAGAAGGCTGGACAAAGTTCAATTTTACAAACCGGAAAGGCAAGTATTCTGATTTTACGTGGAATCATACCCATTTCAGTGGCGTCGATTACGACAACCGGACAGGGCGGAACGGCATTTTCCGTATTGTCGGGGAAAATAAGCATTGGAGTGAGCATGTCGACAACGAATTTGGAAACTTCGATTATTTGATGTACGCGGACATTGATTACAACCATCCGGATGTAAAAAAAGAAATGATCGAATGGGGAAAATGGCTGGCCGATACGACCGGTTGCGACGGCTACCGGCTCGATGCCATTAAGCATATCAACCATGACTTTATCCGCGACTTTGCCGCTGCCTTAATGGAACACCGCGGAGACCATTTTTATTTTGTCGGCGAGTTCTGGAATCCGCAGCTGGAAGCGTGCCAAAAATACCTCGACCATGTACAGTTTAAAATCGATTTGTTCGATGTTGCACTCCATTATAAATTGCATGAAGCATCTAAAAAAGGGCGCGCGTTTGACCTCACGACGATTTTTCATGATACACTCGTTCAAACGCACCCGCTGAATGCTGTTACGTTTGTCGATAACCATGATTCACAGCCGAACGAATCGCTGGAATCATGGGTGGACGACTGGTTTAAGCAGAGCGCCTATGCTTTGATTCTGCTGCGAAAAGACGGTTATCCGTGCGTCTTTTACGGGGATATGTACGGCATCGGCGGCGACAATCCGATTCCCGGAAAAAAAGACGCCCTTTCCCCGCTTTTATCTGTTCGGCGGGAAAAAGCGTATGGCGAGCAAGATGATTATTTCGACCATCCGAACACAATCGGCTGGGTGCGCCGCGGCGTTCCGGAGATCCCGCATTCCGGCTGTGCCGTCGTTATCTCAAACGGCGAGAACGGCGAAAAAAGAATGCTTGTCGGAAAAGAGCGCGCTGGCGAGGTTTGGGTGGACGCTACCGGCAACCGGCAGGAAAAAGTTACAATTGGCGAAGACGGCTATGCAGGATTTCCGGTTAACGGCGGCAGCGTTTCTGTCTGGGTACAGGAAACGGATGAAAACTAAGGAGGGGTACTGTTCCATCTTCCGGAACGGTGCTTATTTCATTCTTTCAGCTTATAACTGTTTTTGCCGCGTTTTTTAATTTCGTACATCGTTTCATCCGCTTTTGCAATCAAGGTTTCTTCATCGCTGCCATGGTCCGGATACAAACTGATCCCGATGCTGCCTGTTGCTTCTATTGAGTGGGGGCCGATTTGGAACGGGCGGCTGAACGCTTCCACCATCCGGTTTTGCAACGCGGTCAAAACTTGGCGCCTGTTGTGATTCATTGAACCAAAAAGAATCTGTGGTAAACTGTTCATACAGAAACCTTTAGAAGGGATACGCCATGGCACAATTCGTATACAAGCAAATTATCGATGATTTGAAACAAAAAATTTTTGCCGGACAGTTCCCCGATATGAAACTGCCGGATGAACGAAGCCTGAGTGAAGCCTATCAGGTCAGCCGCAGTTCCATTAAGCGGGCGCTCTCGAAAATGGCCAACGACGGCATTATTTTTAAAAAACGCGGTTCCGGAACATTCATCAATCCTTTGTATATAAAAAACGCGTCCATTTTTAATTACGAAGGCACAAACCTCGGTGTCACCGACAATTTTCACATGTATGGCCAAAAGCCGGCCACAAAAGTGCTCTGTTTTGAGGTCATTCCGCCGACAGAAGAATTGCAGCGGAATTTGTTTTTGAACCCCCATGATTTTGTTTATAAAATACGCCGGCTCCGCTTGTTTGATGAGGATCCGTTTATGATCGAGACCGGTTATATTCCGATAAAAATCGTCCAAAATTTAACGCCCGAAATCATTGAAGGCTCCATTTTCAACTATCTGGAAGATGTCCACAATATGGCCGTAACGAAATCTTTTTTATCTATTTTTGCAGAACCGTCCAACGCGAAGGACCGTGAACTTTTGCGTTTAAAAGAACATGAACCGGTCGGTATTATGGAAGGCATCTTTTTTCTCGACAACGGCACGCCGTTTGAGTTTTCCCATATGCGGCTCCACTATCAATATTTAAAGTTCAATACATTTGTATCGGTGTCAGAGTAGGCTGAATGCATTTCAGCTTTTTTAGACATGATATGTTCATAATTTCACGAATTTGGACCGTATTAATTTGTAAAAAGATTGATTTTTTAGGTGTAAGCGGTATGATGAACGTAGATGATAAATGAAAGGAAGCGGTTGAAATGGCAATGGCAGCTTCGCAAGTCGCTTATTCCTCCCCTGCTTATCTGAAAAATTTAGATGCATACTGGCGTGCAGCCAACTATATTTCGGTTGGCCAGCTTTATTTAAAAGACAATCCGTTATTAAAAGAACCCGTAAAGCCTTCTGATCTGAAAGCAAAACCGATCGGGCACTGGGGGACGATTTCAGGGCAGAACTTTATTTACGCCCATCTGAACCGAGTGATCAACAAATACGATTTAAATATGTTTTATATTGAAGGGCCGGGGCACGGCGGCCAGGTGATGGTATCCAATTCTTATCTTGACGGCAGTTATACTGAAATTTATCCGAATGTAACACAGGACATAGAAGGGATGAAGAGACTGTTTAAACAGTTTTCATTCCCGGGCGGCATTGCTTCCCACGCGGCACCGGAAACGCCGGGATCGATCCATGAAGGCGGCGAACTGGGCTATTCCCTTTCACACGGCACCGGCGCCATTTTGGACCAGCCCGATTTAATGGCCGCTGTTGTCGTCGGCGACGGGGAAGCGGAAACCGGGCCGCTTGCCACTTCCTGGTTGTCCAACCGGTTCATCAACCCGGTAACGGACGGCGCCGTTCTGCCAATTTTGCTTTTAAACGGTTTTAAAATCAGCAATCCGACCATGCTCTCCCGTATGTCTGATGAACAACTGGCGCTTTATTTTGAAGGGCTCGGCTGGCGGCCGTATTTCGTTGAAGGAGAAGACCCGCAAGAAATGCACCGCGATATGGCGTATGTAATGGACCAAATGATCGAACAGATCCAAGCCATCCAGTCACATGCCCGAAAAACCGGTGACACCACCCGCCCCGCTTGGCCAATGCTTGTTTTCCGTGCGCCAAAAGGGTGGACCGGCCCTAAGGAATGGGACGAGAAGCCGGTTGAACATTCATTCCGCGCCCACCAGATTCCGGTTCCGGTCGACCAGGACCATATGGAACATCTCGATGTTTTAATCAACTGGATGAAAAGTTACAGGCCGGAAGAATTATTCAATGAAAACGGGCGGCTGAGACCGGAAATTGCCGAGATCGCCCCGAAAGGCAGCAAACGAATGGCGATGAATCCTGCCACCAATGCCGGCTTCCATATCAAAGACCTTGATCTGCCGGATTTCCGCGATTATGCGCTGGACAACAAGGAACATGGAAAACAGATGGCGCAGGATATGACCGTTTTAGGGACATATTTAAAAGACGTGATTTTAAAAAATGAAGCCAAACGCAACTTCCGGATTTTCGGCCCGGATGAAACGATGTCGAACCGCCTGGCGCCAGTATTTGAGGCCACAAAGCGGCAATGGGTGGAAAAAATCAAAGAACCGAATGATGAATTTTTGGCACCGGACGGCCGTGTCATTGACTCGCAACTGTCTGAGCACCAGGCGGAAGGATTTTTGGAAGGCTATGTTTTAACCGGCCGCCACGGTTTCTTTGCAAGTTACGAAGCGTTCCTGCGTGTCGTCGATTCGATGATCACCCAGCATTTCAAATGGCTGCGAAAAGCAGCAGAACAAAAGTGGCGTGCGGATATCCCGTCATTGAATGTGGTCGCCACTTCCACTGTATTCCAACAAGATCATAACGGCTATACCCATCAGGATCCGGGCATTCTTGGCCACCTGGCTGATAAAAAACCGGAATTTATCCGCGAATATTTGCCGGCCGATGCCAATACGCTGCTCGCTGTATTTGACAAAATCCTGAACGACCGCGGGAAAATCAATCTGATTGTTTCTTCCAAACACCCGCGCCCGCAATGGTTTACCGTTGAAGAAGCGGAAGAGCTGGCAGACCGCGGACTGAAAATCATTGACTGGGCAAGCACAGACGAAGACGGTGATCCGGATATTGTCATTGCCGCATGCGGGACAGAACCGTTGCTTGAAAGCCTCGCTGCTGTTTCGATTTTGCACGAAAAACTGCCGAAATTGAAGATTCGCATGATCAATGTGCTCGATATTTTGAAATTAAGAAGCCCGGCATTGGATCCGCGCGGCCTTTCGGATGAAGCGTTCGACGCCTATTTTACAAAGGACAAACCGGTTGTTTTTGCCTTCCACGGTTACGAAGGCCTGATCAAAGACTTGTTTTTTGACCGTGCAAACCACAATCTGCATGTGCACGGCTACCGTGAAAACGGGGATATCACAACGCCGTTTGACATGCGCGTGATGAACCAGATGGATCGGTTTGACCTTGTAAAAGAAGTGGTGTCAAGCCTGCCTGATACAGCCCGGCACGCAGCCCTCATCAGCGAAATGGACAGCATGCTGCAAAAACATCATGCGTACATCCGCGAAGAAGGCACAGATCTGCCGGAAATCGAAAACTGGCAGTGGCAAGCGATAAAATAACAGCAAGAAAAACCGGGCGGACGTATCGAAACCGCTGAAAAAACCAATGAAATATAAAACGGCGGGACACCATCATGAATCGTGTCCCACCGTTTTTTCATTCTATAGAGAAAACGGGTTTTTTCTTTTCCAAATCCAACATTTCTATTTCAATAAATAGAATTTTATTTTAAAATAGAAAGACAAGAAATGGCGAAAACGATCATGACCATCAATTCAATCTTACATCATGCGGGTGATAAAATGGAGCTAAGACAGGCATTGCATCATTTTTTCCTTGAAAAAACATGGCAATTGACGGAAGACTGGTACGCATCTCTCGACAAAAACAGCGTGCAGGGGGTTTATGCGTCCACCGACCCCGAAGTGGTTGCAAGACTGAAAGAGCAGAACCACGAGTTCCACGTCCAGTTTTGTGAAGTGTTTTTAAAAGATGAAGATACCTTTTTACACCATTTTGAAAAGTGGGTAATGAGCGTTGCACAAGATGAAGAGCATCTTGCCACACCGAACCACTTCATTTTGCGTGAGTTCTTCCACACGCAGGAACAGTATCTCGACCTGTTCGATTCATTTGTTGCAGCCCACGAAGGAGAGTATACATATGAGGAATTGAATTTTTGGCGCAGGGCGATCATCCGTACATTCGAACATGTCATGATCTGGTTTATGAAAGAAAACCACCACTATTCCTTAAAGCGGCTGGAGTCCCAGCAAGAAACGATTAAAGAGCTAAGTTCCCCTGTCATTATGGTCGGCAAAAATACCGCGCTGCTGCCGCTTGTCGGGGAAATTGATTCCAACCGTGCGAAAATCATTCTGGAAAAAACCCTTGAACAATGCGCAGAAAAAAGCGTTCTCCTTCTGTACATTGATTTATCCGGCGTGGTCGTCATCGATACGATGGTCGCCCAGCAAATTTTCCGGCTGATTGAGACGCTGCGGTTAATCGGGGTAAAATGCATTCTTTCCGGCATCCGGCCGGAAGTAGCACAAACTGCCATTCAATTGGGCATTGATTTTAATGATGTAACGATCCACTCCAAACTGGAACTCATGCCGGAATGATGAAAAATCTATCAATCTACTGCAAAAAGGATGCAACAGAGCGTTGCATCCTTTTTGCTGTTTCCCCAACCGCCCGCTTATGATTATTTTCATAGGAACAGGGTAAAAAAACGATGAGCCAAGGCGCCATGAAAAATTTTCTTCTTGCTATTTTAAGTTCGTGCTGATACGATAGAAGAGCATGATTTGGAAAGCATATATAGAGCATCAGGAGTCTTTCCAAGCAGATAATTTTGGCCAGTGGAGTAAAGGCATCGGTGTGCCGGGCCAAATGCCGAATCGGCAACTTTTGGTTGCCTTATTGATTGAGTGGGAAACTCAAATTTTATAAGTTGGTTACTTTACAACCGGTGCTTGTGCACATCAACTTGTGAAACGATCAATAAGAGTGGTAAAAGTAATTATTTGCTATATAGACTCTGATCCTATAGGAATATAAAGCTTTCTTCCATATTGTCCACGGACTTTTATGGCAGGCGTATATCCGTTTTTTTGCAGATATGCATGCTTTTTTAGGATGATGATTTCAAGCAAGTGTTGTGCGCACGTATGCGGATTGCACTTGCTTTTTATTATGCAAAAATTCTTTTTGAAGGAGACAGAAGAATGGGAAAAGCGTTGATTATCGGGGCCGGCGGCGTAGCATCGGTCGCTGCGCATAAATGTGTCCAAAACAGCGAAGTCTTTGAAGAAATCTGCATCGCAAGCCGTACGAAATCAAAATGCGATGCGTTAAAAGCAAAGCTTGACGGCGGCAAAACGAAAGTGACGACTGCACAGGTCGATGCCAATCATGTCGATGAACTGGTTGCTTTAATTGAAAAAGTGAAACCGGATGTCGTCATGAACCTGGCGCTGCCTTATCAGGATTTAACCATCATGGAAGCCTGTCTTCAAACCAAAACAAACTATCTCGACACCGCGAACTATGAGCCGGAAGACACGGCCAAATTTGAATACAAATGGCAATGGGCGTACCGCGAACGTTTTGAAGAAGCCGGCATTACCGCCCTTCTCGGCAGCGGCTTTGACCCGGGCGTAACAGGCGTATTTTCCGCTTATGCCCTAAAACACCATTTTGACGAAATCAATTATATTGATATTTTGGACTGCAATGCCGGCGACCATGGCTATCCGTTCGCAACAAACTTCAACCCGGAAATCAACATCCGCGAAGTTTCCGCCAATGGCAGCTACTGGGAAAACGGCAAATGGGTCGAAACAAAGCCGATGGAGATCAAACGCGTATATGACTTTCCTGAAATCGGCGAACGCGATATGTACTTATTGCACCATGAAGAGCTGGAGTCGCTTTCCGTAAACATCCCTGGCATTAAACGGATCCGTTTCTTCATGACGTTTGGCGAAAGTTACCTGACCCATTTGAAATGCCTGGAAAACGTCGGCATGACTTCGATTGAGCCGATTGAATTTGAAGGCAAGCAAATCGTGCCACTGCAGTTTTTGAAAGCTGTGCTGCCGGACCCGGCTTCCCTCGGCCCGCGCACAAAAGGGAAAACGAATATCGGCTGCATTTTTCACGGCAAAAAAGACGGCAAGGACAAAACCTATTACCTTTACAATGTGTGCGATCATGAAGCCTGCTATAAAGAAGTCGGCTCGCAGGCGGTATCGTACACAACCGGCGTGCCGGCAATGATCGGCGCGATGATGCTGATCCAGGGTAAATGGGACAGAAAAGGCGTTTATAATGTGGAAGAATTTGATCCCGATCCGTTCATGGAAGCCCTGAACAAATGGGGCCTGCCGTGGAAAGAAAGCTTTAATCCGGAGCTTGTCGACTGATGAGATTTGAAGAACTGCCGACGCCTTGCTATGTGATTGATGAACAAAAGCTCGAAGACAATTTGAAAGTTTTAAACGGCGTGATGAAACGGACCGGATGTAAAATTGTTTTAGCGCAAAAAGCTTTTTCGATGTTTGCTTTGTACCCGCTCATCGGCAAATACTTGAGCGGGACAACAGCAAGCGGCTTGTATGAAGCACGCCTCGGGCATGAGGAAATGGGAAAAGAAAACCATATTTTTTCCGCCGCTTACCGTGAAGGTGAAATCGATGAGATCGTCTCGATTTGCGACCATATTATTTTTAATTCATTTTCACAGCTTGAGAAATTCAAAGGCCGTGTGCTTGCAGGCGGAAAAAAGGTGGGCCTGCGCATCAATCCGGAATGCTCGACCCCACATTTCGCACGTCTTAAATATAGTTCATTCTAATTTTTGAATGAACTATATTTAAATGGCTTGGTGGGATGATATCTTCTTATTTTTGAGGAATTTTCGATAAAATTCTTTTCAATTCGACATTCTTTTCATGAATTCCTCCTATTGTGTGTTATTCTCCTTTGTTTTCGACATTTTTTGACACGTATATTGATACATCATACCCGCATAATTCAATGATTTTTTTGGCTTGTGAATCAATATTATCGGGTAAGAGCCTTATTTTTTGTTGATTTTGATTTATAAGGATCACGGTAATATCTTCTAATTGCTCTAACAATGCTTGGCCTGTGGGTTGATAGAGTTTCCTTTTTCCTTTCAAGATTAGAGATAGGTTCTTTTCTTTCAGTTCTTTTCTAACTCGATATTCTAAAATTCCATAGATTAATAAAGCCATCACATACACAATACCTAAGGCCTCAACCCTTTCCGGGGTTTTTAAGTAAATGGCATCAATCATTTGTGAATCTTTGATTAATCGGAAACGGGTCTCAGCGGCCGACTGTCCTTTATAAACCCTCAAAACTTCTTGATTGGATAGTGTCTCCTCATCTAATTTATTTGTGATTAAAACAAAAGTGCTGAGCATTTTTTTCTTATTTTCGATAAAATCATGATCTTTTTCAAACGATTCCAGTTGTATTTGATAGATTTGTTCTTGTTTTGTCTGTTCGTCCTTTTTAGGTCTTCCTCTCTTTTTTCGTTTGATAGGTTGATCACTCATCTGGACGTTTAGTTTATAACAGAAATATGAAGCCTTTTGTTTTTTCTTAAAAGATTGAATTGCTTCTAGTGCGTCCTCTTTACAATGAAAGATAACTTTACTCAGTTTTTCTATCTCTTTTTTTAATTGTATTTCTTCCTTTTCGATCGCCCGATTTAGGGTTTTCTCTTTTCGTTGATCTAAATTGTTTGAGTGGACAACAAGAAACCGGTAAGGAAGGTTTTGAATTTGTCTTTCAAAAGCTTGAATTTGGTAAATAGCTGCGTCTTTTTTATTGCTAAGTGAGCCTACCCTTTCCCAGTTATTGAGCAACCATGCCTCTTTCTTTAGTTCTGTGCTTAAACCGAATGTATCAGGTAAACGGGAAATAAACGATAAATTTTGTTGTTGAATTTCCGCTAGATTTTCCGTTGTGATTAATGCAGAATCGGCTTGATAAATGAGATTTTTCCAATCTTCATGGGAAAGGATTTTTCTCATCTTTTGAATGAATTCCACATTCCAAGATTTATCCGAAGTATTCCCATTTTCTACTTTTGCAAGGATAGGAATTCGTTCAGGTGTGACCCCCATCCCCAGAACGATTTGTTTTAAGTCAGGCCTATGGGCCTTACTATACCCGTACGTAATTTGCAGTCCATCTTCCTTCGGTTGCTTATATTCTCCGTAAACAGAAATTGAGGTTGTATCGTTATGCAGTACACCAATAGGAAGATTCAATTTTTTTAGTGCTTTTAATGCAATGGTGGAATAGACTTTCCATGCTTCGGCTTCATACAAGTAATCTAATGCTCTTCCTAATGCATCATCATTTAATTGATCGGGTGAAACCGATGTATCGAAAAGCATCTCAGAATCTAGGTTTTGATAGAATTCATGAACCTTATAAAGGGGCTTGCCACTGCATAAAATGTTTAAGACAAGGGCTTTAATCCTTGTTCCGGGTGAGACATGACAACGGACAGAATCCCATTTGACTAAATCATTAATGGTCTTTTCGAGTTCTATTTCATCACACAGTTTAGATAAAAGTTGAGACGGCCCCACATGTAAGGTTAAAATTTGATCTGACATAAAAATTTCCTCATCTTCCCGTAATTAGATAATCATTCAATTCTACAAAGAAGGAGAAAATTCCTTTAAAAAAATCATAAAATGGAAAAATTTACGTGCGGAATATGCGCTCGACACAGACCGGGCATGCGATTTATGACCCTTGTTCGCCAGGCTCGCGCTTCGGTGTGACGCAGGCACAGTTCCGCCCTGCGCTTCTGGACGGCGTCACCGGCCTCCATTTCCACACGCTCTGCCAGCAAAATGCGGACGATCTGGAGACAACGTTGGATGCCGTCGAAGAAAAGTTCGGGGAATGGCTGCCGCAAATGGAATGGATCAATTTCGGCGGCGGCCACCATATTACGAGGGAAGACTATGACATTCCGCTCCTCGAAAAATGCATCAAGCGGATGCAGGACAAATACGGTTTGGAAGTCTACCTTGAGCCGGGCGAAGCTGTTGCTTTAAATGCCGGCTATCTTGTCACAACAGTGCTTGACACGGTGAAAAACGGCATGGACATCGCGATCCTCGATACCTCCGCTTCGTGCCATATGCCGGATGTGCTGGAAATGCCGTACCGCCCGCCGCTCATCGGGGCTGGGGAGCCGGGCGAAAAACCGTATACGTACCGGCTTGGCGGCCAGACATGCCTCGCCGGCGATACGATCGGCGATTATTCCTTCGATAAGCCGCTTAAAGAAGGCGACCGCCTTGTATTTGACGATATGGCCATCTACACCATGGTGAAAAACACCACCTTTAATGGCATGCCGCTTCCGGCCATCGCGATCCAATACAAAAACGGCGATTGCACAATTGTCCGTGAGTTCGGTTATCACGACTTTAAAATGAGACTCGGGTGAATGCCGAATGCCCGCCGTTCCAAATGCAAGGGGCTTTTCCAAATGCCGGATTGGCAGCGGAATTGCCCCTTTTTTTGCTGTCCTGGTTGCATGCTTCCTGCTTCCCTTTTTACTCCGTCATTGTTATAATAATATTTGGAAGCTTCCAATAACCTCAGGTTTTCCGGCATGCCCATACGTAAACGCGGACAGCTAACTTCTTTAGTATTTTACTATTTGAAGCCATTAGGTGTTCTTTTTGTGTTGCCTGAATTTCAATAAATGGAGGGATGGCAATGAAAAAGCGGGCAATTGTATATTGCGAAAACCAATTTGGCACAACAGATGGCAAAACAGCAAACGGACTCATCCGTGAACCCGGGAATTACACCATTACGGCTGTCATTGACAGCAGCAAACACGGGCAGGATGCCGGCATGCTCCTCGACAACAAATGGAGCGGCATTCCGGTTTGCAAAGACCTGGAAGACGCACTCATCCACTCCGGCCCGAAAACGGATGACTTCATTTTCGGCATCGCGCCGGCGAACGCCTTTTTAAAACCGGAAGAAAGAAAAGTCATTCTGCAGGCAATGGAAGCCGGATTGAACATCATCAACCCGCTCCAGGAATTTTTAACAGAAGATGAAGAAATGGCGGCCCACGCACAGGCTTGCGGTGTCACGATCCGCGATATCCGCAAACCGCGGCCGAAAAAAGAATGGACTTTGTTTACCGGAGAAATTTTGAAAATGAACACCCCTGTCGTTGCCGTGCTCGGAACAGACGGGGCCTGCGGAAAACGGACAACTGCCAAATGCATTGAAAAGGCATTCATGGAAAAAGGCTACCGCCCGGCATTTATCGCAACCGGGCAGACAGGCTTGATCCAGGGCGCCAAGTACGGGTTTGCGATGGATGCTTTCCCACTCCAATATTTAATCGGTGAACTGGAGCGCGAAATTTTGCGGGCCAATAAAGAAGAACATCCGGATATGATCATCGTGGAAGGCCAGGGCGCGCTCAGCCATCCGGCATATGCAAGCTCAACCGGCATTTTAAAAGGGGCAAGGCCGCAAGCAGTCATTTTACAACACGCCCCGAAACGAAAATATTTATCCGATTTTCCATTTGCCGAAGTGCCGAAAGTGGAAGATGAAATCAGCCTGATTGAACATTTCGGAAAGACAAAAGTCATCGGCATTACGCTCAACCACGATGGGATGTCAGAGCGCGAACTGGAAGAAACCATCCGCCGCTATGAAGAAACTTACCATCTTCCGGTTACGGATGTGTTAAAAACCGGCACAGACAAAATTATAAACGCCTTGCTCGATTTCTTCCCTTCCCTGAAAAAGGCAGTGGTTTCCTGATGGCCGTTCTTCCACGGGTGGAAATCAATCTGGAGAAGATCCGGCACAATGCCAAAACGTTAAAACAATTATTTGGGAGGAAAGGAATCAGCATTACAGGCGTTGTGAAAGGCGTTACAGCCGATTTAAACATTGCCGGCGCCCTGGTGGAGGCAGGCATCACAAGCCTCGCAGACTCGAAGATTGCAAATATCGAAAAAATGAGAAAAGCGGGGATCAAAGCAGATTTGATTTTGCTTCGTTCCCCCGGGATCAGCGAAGTAGAAAAAACGGTCCGGTATGCGGATATCAGCATGAACACGGAGCTGGATACGATCCGTGCATTATCCGCTGAAGCGGTGCGGCAACAGAAAACCCATAAAATCATCCTGATGGTGGAAATGGGAGATTTGAGGGAAGGCATATTATTAAAAGATGCCCCTGCGATGATCAGAGAAATATTCACCTGCCCCGGGATTGAACTGGCCGGAATCGGGACGAACTTTGCCTGCTTTGGAGGCGTGCTCCCGACCGAACAGAAGATGCAGACGTTTTCCCGGTTTGTCCAAGCTATGCAGGAGCTGTTTTCCCTCAAACTTCCTTATGTTTCCGGCGGCAACTCCGCCAATTACAACTGGGCCGTGAAAACAAAAGATGCCGAGGCCGTAAACAATGTACGGCTCGGCGAGTCCATTTTGCTGGGCCGCGAAACATCAGGCGGGCATATCATTCCGTCATTATATCAGGATGCCTTTTGCTTTGTTGCCGAAGTCATCGAATCAAAAATCAAACCTTCCGTGCCATATGGGACAATTGGCAAAAATGCATTTGGGGAACAAGTCACCTTTATCGACAGGGGCAACAGACGGCGGACCATTATCAGTGCGGGCCGGCATGATGTGCTTGTTTCAGGCCTTACCCCTGTCCGGCCGTTCCATATCATTGGCTCAAGCAGCGACCATATCATTTTGGATACAAAGGATGCGGTTCTCGTGCCGGGCGATGAAGTAAGGTTTTATATGAACTACGGCGCGATGCTGAGAGCCATGACGTCCCCGTATGTTTATAAAACGTATGTCCATGGCGCGGCCACAACCGAGCCTTACAAACAACAGTTTCTGCTTTCGCGCGGAACAAGGCAAAACCGTCCCCCAGAAACCGAAAAAAACCCTGCAAATTAAAGAAAGACAGGCTGCGAGCACAGCCTGCCTTTTTTTACTTCGTTATAATAATATCTTCCGCGCGGATATCACTGCCAAAGTATGGCGCCAGATTGTTGTTGTAATCATTTTTGAAAAAGCCATTGTTGTTTAACTTCGTAATTTCTTTGTTCATCCAATTAAGGAGCGATTTGTTGCCTTTTTTCACAGCAGGGGCAATATATTGGTTCGGCCCGAGCGTTTTAATGCCGACCGTATAATCCGGATGGTTTTTCACCCAAGCATACAGATAGGAATTGTCGTCCGCCAGTGCAACGGCCCGCCCGTTTTTAAGCGCATTGAACTGTTCTGTTTTGGAATCGTACTTTTGCAATTTCACATCTTTTTGCTTGCTTGTAAAATAGTTTTCCGCAGTAGTGCCCTTGTTGACGATCAAAGACTTGCCCTTTAATTGGCTGACATTTGTGATCGGGTTTTTCTTCGGTGAAACGACACCGATGGAAACTTTCATGTATGGCTTGGCAAAATCAACAACTTGCTTCCGTTCCGGTGTGACTGTGAAATTTGCCAGAACAAGATCCACTTTATTCGATTTCAATGCATCCACACGGCTGTTGGCGTTCACTTGCACGAATTTCACTTTTACCCCAAGATCTTTGGCAACCTGTTTGGCGAGCGCAACATCATATCCTTGCCGTCCCCCGTTTTTATCGACCCATCCGTACGGCGGAAGATCTCCAAATACGGCAATTTTGATCGTGCCATTTTTCTTAATTGCTGAAACACTGGACGGATTGCTGCTTGAAGAATTGCCGGAACTTTTGCCGCAGCCTGCAAGCGCCAGCGACAAAATCAATAAAAATGCTGAAACCAAACCAAACAAACGATGCTTTTTCATAGTCTAACCCTCCAAAATATTTTTCTTTTAAAAATCCATGCTTTCCAAAAAGCTTTTCGCCCGCTCTGTCTGCGGTTTAGTGAAAAATTGGCGCCCCGGGGTTTCTTCGAGAATCTTCCCGTCTTCCAAAAACAAGATTTTATCCCCGATTTGCCGGGCAAAATTCATTTCATGCGTGACGACAATCATTGTCATCTTTTCTCTTGCCAACCGCAGGATGATCTCGAGCACGCCGCGCACCATTTCCGGGTCAAGCGAGGCGGTCACTTCATCAAACAGCATCAGCTTCGGGTTCAGCTCAAGCGCGCGGACAATCGCCACCCGCTGTTTCTGCCCGCCGGAAAGCTGGCGCGGGTAGGCATTGGCATACTGCTCCATGCCGACTTCCTTTAACAGGCTCATGGCCTGGCGCGCTGCTTCGTCTCTTTTCCGTTTCTGGACTTTCACTGCACCGAGCAGGATGTTCTCCAACACCGTCATATTCGGAAATAAATCATAGCTCTGGAAAACCATTCCGATCTGCTGCCTGAGCCTGCGCCAGTTTTTCGGCGACGGCCGTACGGTTTCCCCATTAAACATAATGGTGCCACCCTGGAAGGCTTCGAGACCGTTTAAGCAGCGGATCAATGTACTTTTTCCCGATCCGGACGGCCCGAGGAGAACAACGACACTGCCTTCCTCCACTTCGAAAGAGATATCCTCCAGCACCCGTTTTTCGCCGTACGACTTTTTTAAATGTTCGACTTTCAGTAAAGGTTCAGCCATTAGCCCCTGCCTTGCCCCTCCTTTCTAATCGCCTTGCCAGCCGGGAAAGCGGATAGCATAAAATGAAATACAGGATAAAGATAAAACCGTATACCCAAAACGCGCCGTCCTGATAACGGTGGCTGTTCGCTTCGATAATTTGCTGGCCGACATTGATGACATCCACGACGCTGATCAATAGCAAAAGGGAAGTCGTCTTAATTATTCTGGTCATCAGGTTAATGGTCGCCGGAATCATTAAGTGGACCGATTGCGGCACAAGCACGTACCGGTAAAGCTGGACCGTGCTTAAACCGATCGCTTTTCCAGATTCCACCTGATGCATCGGAACAGAAATCAGCGCGCCACGGACGATATCGCTCATTTCGGCAGCCATCCACAGGCTGAAAACAATGGTCCCGACCGTATCCGCCTTATAGTTGATGTTAAAGCTTTGCGGCAGAATATAGTAAAACAAAAATAACAGGACAATCGTCGGCACAATGCGAAAGAACTCCAGATACAGCCTAAGCAAAAGGCGGAGCAACGGATTGTGCAATGTCCTTAAAACCCCCAGCACGATGCCGAGGATACCGCCGAAAAAGATGGACAGAAAAGCAATTTTTGCCGATACATATAATCCGCCCAATAAACGTAAAAAATTGGCTCCTTCAAAAAAGATACTAATTCCCGAATGTCCCATAACGCACCTTCTTCTCCAGCCATGTCAGCAAGATGGACAATGGAATTAAAATGATGGCATAAGCCACAACGAGCATAAACAGATACTCATTCGTGTTGTAATACATCCCGATCAAGTCAAGTGCCGTGTTGGTTAGTTCCGGAATCGCCAGCACGGTAAAGATGGATGTTTCCTTGATTAAAAAAATAACATTTGCGGCGAATGCCGGGACACTGAGCATCAATCCCTGCGGAAAGATGACGTAACGTGCCAGCTGGAACCGGCTCAGACCGATCGCAAGCCCGGACTCAATCTGCGTTTTGGAAACGCCTGCAAGCCCTCCGGAAAACCCTTCTGCCATATAACTGCCGCCAAGAAAAATAATCCCGATAATCCCGCAAACCTCGGCAGAAAATTTGATCCCGACTTGCGGAAGCCCGTAAAAAAGGAAAAATAACTGGATCAATAAAGGCGTATTGCGGGACAGTTCCACATAAGCCGTTACAAGTTTCCGTAAAACCGGCACCTTAAAATACTGGATAAAACTGCATATCAAGCCAAGAACACCTGCCCCGATAATGCCGAAAAAGGAAAGCCGCAAAGTGAGCCAGAATCCTTTTTCAAACATGGGCAGGCTGTTTTGCACAACGGTCCAGTCCATCTCACCCCTCCTTTTTTGAAAAATTCTCTTCAATCCAGGCGGGCTTGCACCAGCCGCCCGATATGTATACGTTGCTGTCCCGATTCAGGACCCAGTGCATTTCAAAGGCCGGACGACAAAAAGCCGTTTCCTAAGAAAACGACTGCCCTTTTTCAGGTATTGCTGCGGTTTTCTTATCTTGATAGACGATCATGAACTGTAGCTATATAAAATGAACTTAAGTTTTTCGCGGCAAAATCCATGACGATCAGAATAGACATGGCATGAAAAAGGAATAGAGTTCAACTTATATATTAGGATGCCGGTTTCCAAAGAGAGCCCTTCTGCCGCCCGGGATAAGAAATATTCAGCATTTTAGCAACATCTTTATTTTACTGAACGCCGGGGCAAAAATCAATATATTCCTATCGACTTGATAGGGTTTTCTTTGGATGGCACCCAAAAAAGAAAACAGCATGCCGAAATTGTCCCTTCGCTTGCACCTGTGCTGTTTTCCGGCTGCCTGCAACAGGAGTGCTGATTGAGCCTGCGTTACAGCCAAAAAAAAGGCCTTCAATCCGCTTTAGGATCAAAGACCTTTCATTTTAGCGCTCAAGCGTGTTACCGGTAGGCCGGTTCTTTTTCCGTCAGGCCGAGCGTCTCTGCCGTTTCAGCGTGAATTTGATGCAGCAGTTCCGGATTTTCCGCGAGCCGCACTCCATAAGATGGGATCATTTCTTTTATTTTTGGTGCCCATGCATTTTTCCGGTCCGGGAAGCATTTTTCAATGACTTCGAGCATAACATGGACAGCAGTAGAAGCACCCGGCGAAGCGCCGAGCAATGCTGCGACTGAACCGTCAGCAGCCGTTACCACCTCCGTGCCGAACTGAAGCGTGCCTTTTCCGCCTGCTTCCGTATCTTTAATTACTTGGACCCGCTGCCCGGCTACGACAACATCCCAGTCTTCCAATCTCGCATCCGGAATGAATTCCTGCAGCGTCTCCAGCCGTTTTTCGTCTGACAAGAGAAGCTGCCCGATCAAGTATTTCACAAGCGGCACATTTTTTGCTCCGGACGCAAGCATGGTGACGACATTATTTGGCTTCACAGAACCAATCAGGTCTAAATTTGACCCTGTTTTTAAAAACTTCGGCGAGAAGCCGGCAAACGGGCCGAACAGCAAACATTTTTTATGGTCAATATATCTTGTGTCCAAATGCGGCACAGACATCGGCGGCGCACCGACTTTCGCTTTCCCGTACACTTTTGCATGGTGGCGGTTGATGACTTCAGGATTGTTGCACACCATAAATAACCCGCTTACCGGAAACCCTCCAATATGTTTGGACTCCGGAATGCCGGTTTTTTGAAGCAACGGCAGGCTTCCGCCACCGGCCCCGATAAAAATGAATTTCGCCGTATGGTATTCGATTCTGTTGTGCTCAATATCATGCACTTTCACTTCCCAGTTTCCTTCCGGGGTGCGTTGAATATCTTGAACAGCATGCTTGTAGTTTATTTCGACATCTTGGCGTTCCAAATGGTCAAACAGTATGCGGGTCAAGGCGCCGAAGTTCACGTCCGTCCCTGCATCGCTTTTCGTTGCTGCAATCGGTTCGTTAGACGTCCGGCCTTCCATCACAAGCGGAATCCATTCCTTTAATTGTTCAGGGTCGTCGGAAAACGTCATTCCTTCAAAAAGCGGATGGGCTGACAGCGCTTTAAATCGTTTTTTAAGAAAAGCAACGTTCGCCTCCCCTTCTACGAGGCTCATATGCGGGATCGGCCGGATAAAGTCCTGTGGATTGTGGATCAGCCCCTTGCTAACCAGGTAGGACCAGAACTGCCTTGAAAGCTGGAATTGTTCATTTACATTTACAGCTTTTGTAATGTCTATTGAGCCGTCCGGTTTTTCAGGCGTATAATTCAGCTCACATAATGCCGAATGCCCGGTCCCCGCATTGTTCCATTCATTTGAACTTTCTTCCCCCGGTTTTGCCAGCTTCTCGTATACGGTGATTTCCCAATCCGGGGCTAGTTCTTTCAGCATGGTGCCCAGCGTTGCACTCATAATGCCGGCACCGATTAAGATGACGTCTGTTTTTCCCTGTTTGATGCTCATGATTACCTTCTCCTTATCCCTGTATTTATTCCTATTATTCCGGAAACAATGCCTCTTTTACAGAATGAGGAAGTCCCCGGGAAAACGCTTTACAAGTCTTAATATTATAATATCATATTTTATGATAATTCTTTAGAATAATGATACACAATTTGACAATGTAAATTTCAGGAAATCCTTTTATCTGCTGAATGATTCATTCTTCATTTTATTTAAACCTGAATTATTCACAGAAATTCAGAAACTTATTATAACTTATGGATTACCAAGCCTTTTCGGCTTTATTGTAATTCATTAAAAAAATGAAAAAAGAATCCATTTCTGTTAAAGTTAAAGTAACCAAAACAAAAACCAAACAGAAAGGACTCTTTATATGGTTACTTTAACGCAAAAAACACTTGATTTCAATCATAAAATTAAATTGTCAAATGATGGAGGTTCTCTTTCCTCCGATACAGGTGAGTTTCTTTTTAGAGAATTCGATGAAAAAATTGGTTTTTCAAAGACTTTAGTTAAGTACTTGAGACTTAACGATTCAAGGAAATATTATCTTCATTCAAATGAAAACTTGTTACGTCAAAAAGTCTATCAAATCATTGCCGGGTATGCGGAAGATGATGCGGCTGATCAGTTGACTCATGATCCTGTGTTTAAGGAAATCATTGAAACTCCAACACTTGCTTCCCAGCCCAGTTTGTCTCGCTTTTATACACGATTTGATAAAGATTCAATTGAACAATTAAATCTGGCTAACCAAGAAATGCTTGATAAGATTCATTGTTTTCGACAATCGAAAGAGTTATTTATCGACTTGGATTCGACTCATTCGGATACATATGGGGACCAAGAATCTTCGTCATATAATACTCATTATGGCACGATGGGTTTTCATCCATTAGTCGCCTTTGATGGTGCGACTGGTGACTTTTTGAAAGCACAACTCCGTCCCGGAAATGTTTATACATCAAATGGTGTGGTGGAATTTATTCGGCCTCTCATTAAACATTATAACGAAATGTTTCCGGAAACTACCCTGTTTCTTCGTGGAGATAGCGGGTTTGCTGTTCCGGGATTATACGATCTGTGTGAAGAAGAATCTGTTTTGTATATTATTCGGTTGAAATCGAATTCACAACTACAAAGTTTAGCGAAGGAATACCATCCTTCTTCCGCACCTTTAGATGTTTCCAAGACGGAAACCTATTATGAAGAAACGATTTACCAAGCAAAATCATGGTCAAAACCAAGAAGGGTGATTATTCAATCGGTACGTCCTGCAGGTGAGCTGTTCTTTACCCATTCCTTTTTTGTTACTAACTTTGAATTAGCTTTTCCTCAAGATATCGTCCGAGCTTATCAAAAAAGAGGGACGATGGAAAACTATATCAAAGAAGCAAAAAATGGCTTTTACTTTGATCATATGAATAGCCACGCTTTTCTAGTGAACGAAGTAAAAATGATGTTAACACTTCTTGCATATAATTTGACCAATTGGTTACGAACTCTTTGTTTTCCGGAAGGTCAAAAAACTATGCAAATTGATACGATACGTACTCGGTTAATTAAAGCGGCAAGTAAAGTCGTGAAATCAGGCAGATCCCTTTACTTCAAACACATCCGAGTTTTGTGTATCAAAATTTCTTTTGGGATGTACTGAATCGAATTCAAAAGCTACAATTGGAATGACCAATAGAATACTTCTCATAACTGAAAAAAATAAATTTTTCAGTCAAGGGGCAAGTATGCCCAAAATACCAGAGTTGTTCTATTGAAAATTCAGTTATTTTATGAATTGGCTACGGTTCTTAATTAAATACCGTTATTTTCAACTAATTTAACAAAATTTATCAAATGGGATTTGTAGCTATGAATATTTCAGGTTAAAAATATAATATAATGAATCTTGTAAATAGAAATTTTTCTGGTATATTTCTTGCGTTTGCAAAAAGGGGGGATGCCAGGGGATATTTTTCACGGTTTGAAAACGGGGATTTTCATTTACAAAGGGGGAAGACAAATTGGCACAAACAACCGGACTCACATCCAGACATGTTACTGCCAACATCTTTAAAGGATCACTTGGCAATCTGATCGAATGGTATGATTGGTATGTTTATTCTGCGTTTGCGGTTTATTTTTCATCAGCATTTTTTCCGAAGGGGAACCAAACTGTCCAGTTGTTAAATACTGCCGGGATTTTTGCCATTGGTTTTCTGATGCGGCCGCTCGGGAGCCTGATCATGGGCCGGTATGCAGACCGGTACGGCCGCAGGGCTGCGCTGACCCTTTCTGTTGCCATTATGGCACTCGGTTCGCTTGTCATTGCCTGTACACCGGGATACAGCAAAATTGGTATGCTGTCACCGGTTATTTTGGTCCTGGCCCGTCTCGTGCAAGGGATTTCGCTGGGCGGGGAATACGGCACTTCCGCAACTTATTTGTCCGAAATGGCAAGCAGCGGCCACCGCGGCTTCTATTCCAGTTTTCAATATGTCACGCTTGTATCGGGACAATTGATCGCACTTGGTGTCCAAATTGTGCTCCAACTCGCATTAAATGAAAGCGAAATGACCTCGTGGGGATGGCGGATCCCGTTTGTGATCGGCGCGATTGGCGCATTGGCGGTCTTATGGCTGCGCCGGACGATGGACGAGTCCGAACAATTCGAGGAGATGGGATCGGAAACGCGTAAAAATGCCGGAACGCTAAAAGTGCTGATGAATTATCCGAAAGCGGTGCTGACCGTTGTCGGCCTTACGCTTGGCGGCACTGTCGCATTTTACACGTTCACCACCTATCTGCAAAAATTTATGGTGAACACGTCGGGCATTGATAAAGAAACCGTCAGCTGGATCAACTTTATTGCCCTGTTGATCTTTGTTGTTTTCCAGCCGCTTGCCGGAAAACTGTCCGACTGGATCGGGCGCAGGCCGCTGTTAATCGGCTTTGGCATTCTCGGGACCCTTTTGACTGTGCCGATATTTTTATGGTTGAGGCAAACGCAAAACCCGGTTTTTGCTTTTCTTCTCATGATGGCAGGGCTGATCATTGTAACCGGCTATACTTCCATTAATGCCATTGTAAAAGCTGAGCTGTTTCCGACTGAAATTCGCGCGCTTGGTGTCGGGTTTCCCTATTCATTAACTGTTGCGATCTTTGGCGGAACAGCCGAATTTATCGCGCTTTGGCTGAAAAATGCCGGCGTGGAATCCGCCTTTTTCTACTACGTCGCCGGCTGTATTGCCATCAGCCTGCTCACCTACTTATTCATGAGCGAATCCTCGAAGCATTCCCGGATCGAAGCAGAACTTCAATCCCGCCCGGATTCGAAAAACAAAATTATCACCTGAATGCCAAACAGCTGCAGCGTGGCAGGCTGCAGCTGTTTTTATGCAGTTTAAAAACAAGCTTTTTTGCCGAAAATTTATTGACAAAGGCTGGTATTTAGTAATACTATATAGGTGTAGCTAGTAATACTGAATACCACCCCTCCGAAAAACATGTATATACTATGGCAATTGAAATAGAGGTGTAATATTGGAAAATATCACAGAAATGCTGAAAGGCGTGCTTGAAGGTTGTGTTCTTGAAATCATCAGCCGTGGCGAAACCTATGGCTACGAAATTACGCAACGGCTGCGAAAACTGGGCTTTACCGATGTTGTTGAAGGTACCGTTTATACGATTACCATGCGGCTTGAGAAAAAAAATCTGGTGAACGTCGAGAAAAAGCCCTCCACAATGGGGCCGCCGCGAAAATTTTATACACTCAACGAAACAGGCCAAGAACAACTTGAAATTTTTTGGAGAAAATGGGAATTCATCTCAAGTAAAATGAATGAACTAAAAAAATTTAACCAAAAGGAGAAGCCATCTAATGAGCATTTTGGATAAATTTTTTGGCGATTTTAACGAAAAAAAAGCATGGCGTGAAATGGAAAAACGTGCAAAAGCCTTGCCTGAAGACTACTACAACGCCTACAAGGCGATGCAAAAGTATCTCTGGAACACAGGAGGCGTGATGGATTGGCAAGAAACGAAATTTATTTTTACCCACATCATCGAACTGCTTGGAGAAGCCGCAGCAAATGGCAAGCACGTTAAAGAAGTAACTGGCGATGACGTAGCAGCTTTCTTTTTGTGACGATCTCGCCATTGATGCAAAATCGTAGATCGACAAGCAGCGCCAAAAACTGAATGATGCGATTAGATAATAGCAATTTGCTGAAGAAGAGAGGGAGACTTCCATGAACTTTTTCGAAAAAATAACCGGTAGCGATATGACAAAAGCAATAAAAAGTTTTGAAGCACGAGCAAAAGTCTTGCCAGCTGAATATCAAACGGCGTGGAACGAAATAAAAAGCAATCTCTGGGTTTACGGAGATTTCACCGGCCGTAATCTGATACCGATCTTGGAAAACGCTCTTGAACTGCTTGAAGTTGCATCAGCAGACAAACAGAGCATTGAAGAAGTACTGGGAGATGATATTAAAGGCTTCTGCGCAGCGCTTGTTGGTGATGAAGGCGCAAAAACTTATCGAGATAAATGGCGTGAGCAGTTGAACAGGAACGTAGCAAGAAAATTAGGAGGTCTGAAATGAATATCAAAAGTATCATTGAGGGCAAAAAAGAATGGAGAGCCCATGTTGCACGTGTCAAAGCGCTGCCGCAAGATTACCAAATTGTTTATAAAGAGATTCAAAAATATCTCTTCAAAGTCGGTGTTGTTGAGGTAAACGAAAGTATTGGGCTGCTTTCTGAAATTCTTAACTTCTTTGAAGAAAGTGCAGCTGCGGGGAAAGGAGTGCTTGAAGTCACAGGACCAGACGTCGCTGCTTTCTGCGATGCGCTGATTGAAGGATCAAAAACTTATGCTGATCTCTATCAAGAATCGGTCAATCAAAAAACCGATAAAGCCAAGAAAAAATAGTTTGATCCAATAGATCCGACTGAATAGTTGGTTACAAATAGGAATGTGCCACCTTCACCATTCAAATTTATTTTTTAATTACGTAGTAAGTAATACAGAATATCTGTATTACTAAGTAGTGAAGCGGAGCACCTGATATCCCGCTGACTTTTAAAGGAGGAAAAAAGATGAGCCCTGCAGCGATTTCTGTCGCGGTAGCTGGCATTCTTGGCCAGTTTACGCTGCACTTACATGGCTGACGGTTATCCCGGCTTAACAGCGAAGTCGATGGAAGGGGCAACAGCCTACTCTTATCCGCTGATATTCCTGCCGTTTATCAGCTCGGCTTTTGTACCTACCGACACCATGCCTAAAATTGTCCGTATGTTCGCTGAAAACCAGCCTGTAAATTCCAATTGTGAATGCGATTCGGGCCCTCCTGAATGAAGGATCTGTTAACAATGATATTTGGAGCGCGCTAGCCTGGTGCATCACGATCATGGCCATCGCTTATTTCTTCGCTAATAAAGCATTAAACGCCAGTTACGGTAAGCCTATCCTGAGGAAGGTCAATAGTCAGACGCTGTGATCCATGCATTGGGTTTCCATTTTTTAGGAAAATTTTAAAGTGTACCCTCCAAATAGGCATGATAGGTGGCCTCGATCACTTTTCCCAAGGTGTGGTTTGGCAAGATAGGATGAATAAAGCCATAAAAGGTGAAACTTTTATTGATCTTTGCACCTTTTATGGCTTTTTATTTTTCTGAGAAAACTCATTTACTTAGGGCTTCCTGAATAAGCAAAATTCCCAGATTTGGCAAGGATGCTGACAGGTTGGCAAAAATAGAATGCAAGAGTTTTATAAAAGTCCCCACTTCCTTAACATAGACGCACTCTATGTGAAGAAAGACCTTCACTTTTTCTCGCTTCCTTAACGTAGACGCACTCTATGTGAAGGAAGACCTGCGTTTTTCCGCGCTTTCTTAACGTAGACGCACTCTATGTGAAGGAAGACCTGCGTTTTTGCTTGCTTCCTTAACATAGACGCACTCTATGTGAAGAAAGACCTTCACTTTTTCTCGTTTCCTTAACATAGACGAGTCAAGTCCAGGTTATTGTGTAAATTTATGGGCAAATGTTTTCAACCACCCTTTCATTTTTTCGGCTTAACTTCCATGGATTTTTTTCTTCATCTCCGGGAAGGGATGTCAAATGCCTTTCAATTTGACATCCCTTCCCGGAGATGAAATCATCCATGATGGAAGTTAAGCTGAAAATGCTGCTAACTATTCTTTCCCATAAGTGACTTCCTCTTCGAGTATTCTGTATCTTGATACTGCATTAAAACGGCACCAACCAAACGAAAAGCAGATTGGGTATTAGGAAAAATGCGAATGACCCTTTCCCTTCTACGAACCTCTTGGTTAAGCCGCTCGAGGGAATTAGTACTCCGTATGTGCATACGGATATTCTCAGGAAAGTTCATGTATTGGATAGTATCTTCAAAACCTTCATCTAAAATGGCCAGGGCTTTTTCAAATCTTGCTTCTGTACCAAATTTGTTTATTAATTCATCTTTAAACTTGCGTATGTCCTCAATCGTAACGGCCTCAAACACGCGCTTAATCATCACCCGGATTTCTGCAGTATCTTTTTTGGGCAGTTTTTCAATGATATTGCGTTTAAAATGAACATTGCACCTTTGCCAAGCAGTGCCAATGAATTCCCGTTGTATTGCTTTCTGAAGGCCCATGTGAGCATCGGAAATAACGAGTTTTGGTGATTGGAGTCCACGTGATTTAAGTTGTTTAAAAAATGAACTCCAACTCTCCAAACTTTCTGCATGGTCAACGCTTAAACCCAGTATTTCACGTGTATTCTTCTCTGTAATGGCAGTCGCAATATAAACAGCCTTTGATATGACCTTATGGTGCTCCCGTACTTTTATATACATGGCGTCCACAAACACATAAGGGTAGTAGGTTGTATTCAACGGTCTCTCGGCCCAAGCATTCACAATGGGATCCAGTTTTTGCGTAAGGGAAGAGACAAACGACTTGGATACATTCTTACCGCAAAGCTGTTCTACGACATTTGTGACCTTACGGGTAGAGACGCCATTGATGACCATCTCCAACATAGAAAGGACGAAAGCTTGGTCACATCTGGCATACTTTTCAAATAAGGTAGTTGAGAATTCGCCATTACGTGTCCGGGGAACTTTTAATGTAACATTGCCGATGCTCATCAACAGCTCGCGTTCATAGTAACCGTTCCGGTAATCCCGGCGTTCAACAGCGCGTTCATAAGGGCTCGTTTTTAAATAGTCATCCCTTTCCTTTTCCATAAACTCGTTTAACACGAGGACAACCGCTGATTTAATTACCGCGTCAAGATCGGAAGTCATGATGGCTTCTTTTAAAACATCCAAATTTAAGTTAAACTGTAAGTGAGTCATTTTATCTCCTCTTTTCATTAGTTTATCGTCGTTGAAAACAGTGTTGCCAAGAGTTGATAAAATGACTCCTTCTTTTTACACAATTATACGGACTTAATCCATAGACGCACTCTATGTGAAGAAAGACCTTCACTTTTTCTCGCTTCCTTAACGTAGACGCACTCTATGTGAAGAAAGGCCTTCGTTTTTCTGCGATTCCTTAACATAGACGCCTTCAATGTTAAGAAAGGCCGCCTTTTTTCCACGCTTCCTTATCTTAAGACAGAGCTTGCTGACAAATTGGGTACAAACGCCGAATCGGATTTGTTCAGCAAGCCCTACTTATGATACGGTTCCCCCCTAATAATCCGAAATGCGCGGTAAATTTGTTCGACTAAGATGAGCCGCATGAGCTGGTGGGGGAAGGTCATTTTTGAAAAAGAGAGGCTTTCGTTGCCGCGCTGCAGAACCGCTTGGCTTAAGCCGAGACTGCCGCCGATCACAAAGACTATTTTGCTTTTGCCGTATGTTGCAAGGCGGTCGAGTGAATCGGCCAGTTCCTCTGACGACTTCATTTTCCCATCGATCGCCAGAGTGATGACATAGGTGTCCGGGCTGATTTTTGCAAGAATCCGCTCGCCTTCCTTCTGCTTTACCAGCTCCATTTCCGCTGCACTCAGCATTTCGGACGCTTTTTCATCCGCTACTTCGATGATTTCAACTTTTGCATAAGCGGAAAGACGTTTTAAATATTCCTGAATGCCTTGTTTCAAATATTTTTCTTTTAATTTTCCCACTGTAACGATAGAGATATTCACAACTTACACCCACCTTACCCACAAGCTATTGACAAGAGTTATCCACATATCCACAGAAACTATCCACATTTTGTGTGGGAATAACCGTTCCATACAAGATATATTTCACCATTTTTCGCTATTCACAGCCTGTTTATAACCTTCTTTTCGAGCAATTTCCACAAATATCGCCCGTACAAAAATTTTTTTCAACAAAATGTTCATTTCCGCTGCAGTCCGCAGCACGCTTTGCCCTGTTGATAACTGAATGCCGCAAAAAAAGGAAGGAAAAGCTTTCCGCCTTTCCTCCGCAGTTTGTTAATTGCTTCCCGAAGCGGTCCCGAGTGTTAATGTGAATGTTTTCGGCTGGCCGTTCCGGTATACCGACACTTTCACCTTATCGCCGGGCTGTTTATGCTCATACAGATATTTCCTTAATTCCACGGTGTTGTTAATTTTTTGATCGTCCAGTTTGTAAATGACGTCAAATTCTTTCAAACCGGCTTTACCGGCAGGGGACCCGTTTTCAATAGAGCCAATCACAACGCCGGTCGTCACATTGGTAGGCAATTTTAACGTTTCCTGCTGCTGGTAAGCCGAGATATCCGAGACGTTTACAATCCCGACACCCATTGCCGGGCGGGTAATTTTCCCTTTTGTTTCCAACTGGTGAATGACCGGTTTTGCTGAATTAATTGGAATCGAAAATCCGATGCCTTCAACCGACTCATTTGAAATTTTCATGGAGTTGATCCCGACAACCTGGCCGGAAATATTGATTAAAGCACCACCGCTGTTGCCAGGGTTGATCGCAGCATCGGTTTGAATAACTTCTTCCTGCCAATCTTCCGTTCCATCTTCGTCGATATCCACCGGAACAGTCCGATTCAACCCGGAAACAATCCCTTCTGTAACAGATCCGGCAAATTCTTCACCAAGCGGGTTACCGATCGCAATAACAGATTCTCCAAGTTTTAATGCATCCGAATCACCGAATTGAGCAACCGTTGTCACATTGCTGCCGTCTATTTGTAGAACGGCCAGATCCGTATATTTATCGCCGCCGACAAGTTTGGCAGAAAGCTTTTTCCCGTTCGATAAGGTCACCTCCAGCGCATTTGCCCCTTCAATCACATGGTAATTGGTGACGACATAAGCTTTATCACCGGCTTTTTTGTAAATAATCCCGGAACCGGATCCGGCTTCCTGAGAAGAAGAGGAAGAAGATTTTGAGTCCTGCCCAAACATATCATCAGACCAAATACTTTGTTTTTGAATGTTTGAGACGCCGACAACCGCTTTCTCCGTCTTTTCCACTGCTTTTGTAATATCGGTTGTCACCTTTAACGAGACGGTTTTCGTTGTTTTTGCCGTTGACGTGCTGGTATTTGCCACAGAATTTGAATCTACCGCAGAAGAGTCTGAGTTCGTTTTTCCAAAAATATTTGGAAAAAGAAGGGCTACCACAAGCGCCCCCACAATCACGCCAATCAGCCCGGAAAGAAAATAACCAAATTTTCCGCCGCTCCGCCTGTTTTCTTTTCCACGCCGTTGGCCGTCCTGATCATCATAATATCCCATTGCGCACCACCCTTTCTGTACTGATGAGGAAAATAGAAGTTAGATGAAGGAGCTCTTTTTTGCCCGTTCTGATTCCATTATAATGGCTGATAATTAAAAATTACTAAAAATCAAGCGCCAAAATAAAAAAAAATATGGCCCGCCTGCCGATTAAACGCTGCCCCGGTTGTTGGCGGCGGGCCCCACAGCGACAGATTCTGCCACCGGATTGCTCTGGTTAAACAGCTGTTAAGGCCGTTGGAATTTTCGGATCCGTATCATATAATGAAAACGTTTCGCCGACCGCCAGGCCCTGTTCCTGAAGCGTTTGGGAAACCGCCATCCGCGCGAGGTCTTTCATATTGTTATCTTTGCTTAAATGGGCAAGGTATATTCGTTTTGTCCGGTCCCCGATCACTTCGCTCATCGCAAGTGCGGCATCTTCATTCGACACATGCCCGACATCGCTCAAAATGCGCTGTTTTACACTCCACGGGTACCTTCCCATCCGGAGCATTTCCACATCGTGGTTGCTTTCAAAAACAAAAATGTCCGCATTGGAAATCGTCCCTTTCATCCGATCGCTGACATAACCTGTATCCGTAATGATGACCAATTTTTTGCTGCCTTCATGAAAAATATAAAACATCGGCTGGACGGCATCGTGGGAAACGCCGAATGACTCAATCTCAAGGCTTCCGAACGATTGGACAGATTCCATCCCGAATGAAAACTTCAAATCTGTTGGAATCTCTCCAATCATGCCTTCCATCGCCGACCATGTTTTGTCATTGGCATAAATCGGGAGCTTGTATTTCCGTGCCAGCACCCCGATTCCTTTAATATGGTCACTGTGTTCATGCGTAACAAGGATTCCGCTTAAATCGGCAATATTGCGGCCAATCTGTCCGAAAAGCTGTTCCATTTGCCTTCCGCTTAAACCGGCATCCACTAAAAAAGCATGCTGCTCTGTCTCCACATAGATCGCATTTCCCGTGCTTCCGCTCGCAAGTACACTAAATTGCATCCCCATCGTATCCTCTCCAAAATTATTGTGCATTTTCCATTTCGTTGACCTGACCTTCAAATGCATTGATAAATAATTGCTCTGTTTCATTCCCGTGTTTTACTGTAAAATGCCATGTCGGCACAAGCACCTGGAGTTCCGGCACCCTCGTATAGTAACCGAGTTCCGCCTTCGTCACTTTGCTGTTCGGTTTCAGCGTTCCTTTCTTATATAAGGCTTCCACCGCCTTTACCGCCGACAATGTCTCTTCTTCTTCTCGGTAGATTTTAATATTGGTCAAATACGTCTGGTCATAGGAAATGATTTCATTCTGGTCATTTAAATACACGGTCAATTTCGCGTTCTTATTATTAAAAATCATTTTTCCGTTATATGTCTCATAAAAGACGGCCTGATTCAAGTCTTTATCATAGTTCCACAGTTTATAGCGGCTGCCGTAAAGCATATTTTCTTGAATAACCGCCTCCAGCTGGTCCGTTTTGATTTTTGTTCCCAATTTCACCGGCTTATCAAAAGCGGAACTGAGTTGATACCCGTTCACGATTTCCGCCTGCTGGTTTTTCAATTTTTTCAAGTCTTTTGCGGTAAATACTTTTTCTTCCGCGCTGATATACGGCCGTTTTGCCTTTCCTTTCGGCAGGTTCACGAACGTAATGTTTGCAGCCTTTAAGCTTTGTTCCGCTGTCGGGCTGCCAATGACTTCATACTGATTTTTGACATGTTTGAAATACAACTGGCAGGAAAGGTAAATATCAAGCACCAAGAAAACAAGAATAAAGATTGTTTTTGTTTTACTCCAGTCCATCTTCATCCCCCCCTGCCATTTTCCAAATTCCGTCTTCGCAATAATACCAGGCCGGCTGCAGCGAAAGGATATCGTCACTGTCTTTTTGTAAACGGTACCCGACTGCAATATCTCTCACCTTGTTCATTTGAACGGAAGGGTTTGTCTGCAAGCCGGCGATTACATCCTGAGCCGGCGGGAGTTTAACAGCAGCCGGTTTTAACGTCAGGTTGAGCGACAGGTTGAAGTACGGGCGGACATACTTGTAAATTTCCGATTTGCCCAAGTATTCCCGGATCTCCGCCATGCCGTCATCGTTAAAAACAGGATAGCCGTCTTTAAAAAGCCGGAACGTGACTTCATTTTCCCGCTCATTGATTTCGAAATACTGGTACTGGTCCGTCCAGCCGCTGTGCTGGTTAATAAAATCAATGGCCCGCGTCAGCAGATGGTTTGGATCGGAGCTGTACCCGATGTCTTCCCCTGGATTCACGAAGGTTAAGACTTTATTGGATTCATCTGTCCGCAACAGGCTGATACCGTTTGTATATTCCCCCGCCACTTTCTTTACAAAGTTTGGATCGGCAAACAGCGCTTTTTTAAATTTATCAATTTCAATATCGGTTGTCGCATATTTGTACTGGTTCACCACCGGATTTCCGGCAGGCAGGTAGATTCTTCTCGGGCCGGAAAGGGCAAAGGCAGTATACGGCTTGTACAAAGATTTGTTGTCGTTCAGTTTTGAAATGAACACCTGAATGGATTTTTGATCTGTGCTTGCCTCATATACTTTATTGGACGCCGTTGAAATAAAATAAACATGGTTTAAGTTTTTGGTTCCTTTGTTTAATTCGATAACAATATGGTCAAAATCGGCATCCGGCACTTTTTTATTGGCAAAGTTCAGGACCGATTGATAGACACTGAACGGGACAGGGGCCGGAAAGTCCAATTCAATCCTGTTTTTTCCGTACATTAAATTATACAGGTCTTTTTTTTGCAACAGGCGAGAGCTGCTCATATCAAATGTCCATGTTCGAAGCAGATTCATCACCCGTGAAATTTCCCCGTCATGAACCGTGCCGGTTGTTCCGTCATTCTCATGGTAAAGTACTTTGTCAGGGAGGATGATGCCGGGCACCTTTTTTTCCTTTGCAATCGCGATATTGTCCAGATCTTTTAAGTTGAGCAAGTCATAATTCGGCTGGTTGTTCCAGATCAGCCACGTTAACAACAAGCTCAGAAGCACGAGCAACGTCAATATGATGGTTTTTGCTTTTTCAAGACTCATAGCCACTCATCCTCTTGTGCCGGTTCGTAGGGAAGGGTAAAGTAAATGGTCGTTCCTTTTCCTTCTTTACTGCTTGCCCAAATGCTTCCGCCGTGCATTTCCACCATTTCTTTTGCAATTGCAAGGCCGAGCCCTGTTCCGCCGAGTTTGCGGCTGCGCGCTTTATCAACACGGTAAAAGCGCTCGAAAATTTTCTTTACGTTTTCTTTCGGGATGCCTACACCCTGGTCAGAAATGCTGACTTCAATTTTTTCGTTCAGTTCCCTCAGCTTAAACGTAATCTGGCCACCTTCAGGGGAGTACTTCAACGCATTGGATATAATGTTGTACAACACCTGGGTCATTTTATCTTCATCGATTTCCACAAAAATTTCCGTATTCGGCAACTTGCGTTTGAACGTGACATTCTGCTGCTTTGCCATTTCAAACCGGTCAATGACATGGTGGAAAAACTCCACAAAATTGACCCACTCTTTATTTAAATGTTCGTCTTTGCTGTCCATTTTTGAAAGCTTCAGCAAATCATTCACCAGCCGGATCATTCGTTCCGTTTCATTTTGCGTCACGCCTAAAAACTGCGGTGCAATTTTCTCATCTTTCCATGCCCCGTCTGTTAAAGCTTCCAAATAGCTTCTCATCGTGGTCAGCGGCGTTCTCAATTCATGGGACACATTGGCCACAAATTCGCGGCGTTCCATATCAATTTTCTCTTGCTCGGTGACATCGTGCAAAACCGTAATCAGGCCGCTGACAAAACCGGCTTCATTTTGAATCACCGAAAAATTCGCTCGTAAAATATACGGTTCTTCATCCGTACTGAAGTCAAGGATAACGGAATCCTGCTCTGTCAATAAATCATCAAACTTATGTTCATTCTCAATTTTTAAAACCGATATAAGCGGCTGGGAAAGCACTGTTTCACGTGAAACATCCAGCATCTCGGCAGCCGGCTCGTTAATTAAAATAATCCTTCCTCTCCGGTCGGTCGCAATTACACCGTCTGTCATATGGGTCAGGATGGAGTCGAGTTTTCTTCTCTCGCCTTCCGTGCTGGCCTGCGCCTCCTGCAGCTTTTTTGTCATATGGTTAAACGAATAAGCGAGCTGTCCGATCTCATCATTCCCGATCACTTTGACTTTCCGGGCAAAATTGCCGCGTGCCATCGCCATCGCCTGCTTGCGGATCTCACTGAGCGGCTTTGAAATCGTGCGTGCGGTAATGATGCCAAGCAGGGCTGTAACCAGTACGGCAATAACCGTCCCTGTCATAAAAATCTGGTTAATCGCCTGCACCTGGCGGTAAACCGTTTCAATTTTGGAGACAAGGTAAATGATTCCGATCAGCTCACCATTTGCTTTAATCGGGGAAGCCAGCACCCACATTCGGTCGCCAGTCTGCTTGTCCAAATAAATCTGATCTTCCGGCTGGCCGGTTACACGGACGCTTTTGACAATATCTTCGGTTGTTTTTTGGCCGACAATGCTCTGGTCATTGGAAGAAGTACCCAAAATAACGCCGCTGTGCGCGTCGATCAGCCGGATTTCAGATACATCCGTGCTTTTAAAATCGCCCAGTACTTTCCTCACTTTTAACGTAATATCCGCCGCCTGGTTCTGCTTTTTCGTCAACAGGTCTTCAATACTGTATTCAAGCACATTGACCTGGTCGTATATCGATTTTTTAAAATTCGTCTCGAGCTGGTTTTCCAGCTTATTGATAAAATACACCCCAATAATCTCCATCGCGACGACGATCAGCAGAATATAAATCAGGACAAACTTAAAGTGAATAGACTGGAAGAATTTCACCTTATTCATTTGGCTACTCCTGTTCAGGGTTGCGCAAATAATAGCCGACACCGCGCCTTGTCACAATCCACTCTGGGTGGCTCGGGTTATCTTCCACTTTTTCGCGGAGCCGTCTGACCGTTACGTCCACTGTCCGGACATCGCCGTAATAGTCATAACCCCACACGGTTTCAAGCAAGTGCTCACGCGTCATCACTTGCCCGATATGCTTCGCCAGATAGTGGAGCAGCTCAAATTCGCGGTGCGTCAGTTCAATCGTCTCGCCGCGTTTTGAGACGACATAAGCATCCGGATGAATGACAAGTGAACCGATCGCAATTTCATTGGATTCCTCTTCCTCACCCGGAGCCGCGGGCGTCTGCTGGTGCCGCCGCAAATTCGCTTTGACACGGGCAATCAGTTCACGGGTGCTGAAAGGTTTTGTGACATAATCATCGGCACCGAGCTCAAGGCCGAGCACTTTATCAATTTCCGAATCTTTTGCCGTTACCATAATGATCGGCATATTGTATTTTTTCCGCACTTCGCGGCACACTTCCATGCCATCCCGCTTCGGCAGCATAATATCAAGGACAATTAAATCCGGCTGCACCTCTTCCACCTTTTCCAATGCTTCCTCACCGTCATAAGCGCAATACACCGTATAACCCTCTTTTGTTAAATTAAACTGCAAAATATCGGCAATCGGTTTTTCATCATCCACGACCAAAATTTTTTTATCCATCGTCCATACTCCTTCATTTAAAATGCGCCATTCTCATTGATTGACATCTATCTACAACTTTCTATCATCTTTAGTCTTTATGTTCCTAAAAAATCTCATTTTCCCCGCATCATGGCGAACAGCAATGCCCCTGGAAATCCAGAAGCATTGCTGCTCTGTATCAAAGGATTCACAGGCAGCTTCCAGCAGCCATACTATTACAATTTTAACTTACTTGCATAAAAATTGTCCAATTCTACTGAAACCATGCCCCCTGGTAATATCTATCAAGAGTGCCGGGGGATACGGCTTGCATCCTGTTTTCCATTCTGGCGGGTTAGAAGAGCCATATAATAAAAAAGCACTACGAGAGTCTAAGTCATCGCAGTGCTTTTTAGTAAATGGCCCGGGACGGAATCGAACCGCCGACACAAGGATTTTCAGTCCTTTGCTCTACCGACTGAGCTACCGGGCCCGAACCGAAAACAAATATGTATAATTAAAAATGGCGGTCCCGACGGGAATCGAACCCGCGATCTCCTGCGTGACAGGCAGGCGTGATAACCGCTACACCACGGGACCATTGTGCATTTTGTAACAACAGAAGTAATGTTATCATATCTATCATCCATTTTGCAACACATTTCTACAAATTTTTTAAGTGAATGGCAATTGAAATTTCAGCAAATGTTCATTTTCAAGCATGGCCGCCGTAAAAGATGGAAAATCATGACCCACTTTAAAACAATATAAAAACGGCGAGAAACCCCTTTTATGGGATCTCGCCGTTTTTTCCGTTCTAGTGGACATTCTGGGATGAAAATCGCTTTTAGCAACCTCACCCGATGATGCTTTTTCATCGGTTTTCTTTTCGACGTGGTTCCACTACCGTTTTTCCGGCAGCCCAAATCCGATTCGTCCGGGTTTTCCGTCACACCCGCCAGACACTTTGCACCACAATCGTCTGCAGGCGGTCCGGACCGACGGAAAACATGGAAAGGGGAACCCCGGTCAGTTGGGAAATGCGCTCTAGGTAATGGCGGGCATTGTCCGGGAGCTCATCAAGGGAACGGCAGCCGGTAATATCTTCCGTCCAGCCCGGCAGTTCTTCGTAAACCGGTTCGCATTCAGCCAGCACTTTTAAGCTGGCCGGGAACGCTTCAAGCACTTTCCCTTTATAGCGGTAGGCGACACAAATTTTCAACGTTTCAATGCCGGTCAGTACATCGAGCAGGTTTACGGACAAGTCTGTCAGGCCGCTCACCCGGCGCGCATGGCGGACGACAACACTGTCAAACCAGCCGACACGGCGCGCTCTTCCTGTCGTTGTGCCGTATTCATGTCCGGTTTCGCGGATCCGGTCGCCGGTTTCATCCAAAAGCTCTGTCGGGAACGGGCCATCGCCAACACGTGTCGTATAAGCCTTGGCAATGCCGACAACATGGTTGATTTTCGACGGGCCGACACCGGAACCGATTGTGACGCCGCCGGCAATCGGGTTGGATGATGTGACAAACGGATAAGTTCCCTGGTCAATATCGAGCATGACCCCTTGCGCCCCTTCAAAAAGGACGCGTTTGCCCGCATCAAGCGCGTCGTTTAAAACAACCGACGTATCGCAGACATATTGTTTAAAGCGCTGGCCGTATTCGTAATAAGGCTCCAAAATTTCTTCCAGCGTAAAGCCTTCCGTTTCGTATATTTTTTCAAACAGACGGTTTTTTTCCTCAAGATTGCGCGTCAGTTTTTCTTTGAATTCTTCGTAATCAAGCAGATCAGCAATCCGGATACCGGTCCTTGCTGCTTTATCCATATACGCCGGGCCGATCCCTTTTTTCGTCGTGCCGATTTTATTGCTGCCTTTCCGTTCCTCTTCTGCATCGTCCAGTTTAATATGGTAAGGCAGAATGACGTGCGCACGGTTGGAGATGCGCAAGTTTTCCGTTGAAATACCCCGTCCGTTCAGATAATCCAGTTCCTCGACGAGCGCCTTTGGATCGACGACGACACCGTTTCCGATAACACAAATTTTGTCTTTATAAAAAATCCCCGACGGAATCAAATGTAGTTTATACGTTTCCCCATTAAAACGGATGGTATGGCCCGCGTTATTCCCGCCCTGATAGCGGGACACCACTTCCGCATTTTCAGAGAGGAAGTCGGTAATTTTTCCCTTTCCTTCGTCCCCCCATTGTGTACCTACCACGACAACTGACGACATTGAGTGCACCTCCGCATATTTTACAAATCATGATTTCCATCCATCATTTTACCAGCTTAAACCGCCAACAGTCAATGTAAATCCGAACATTTATATATTTTTTCAGCGTTTTTATTCGTAAAACGCACAAAAAAAGCCTTTCCCCGAAAAGGAAAAGCTTCATATCGATACTTGCTATGCCGGAACAGGCGCATCGTCAAACCGCCGTTCCAGGTTCACAAATTTATTGTACTCTTTTATAAAAGCGAGCTGGACGGTGCCGACCGGGCCGTTCCGCTGCTTCGCAATAATGATTTCAATGATGTTTTTATTCTCCGTGTCCTGTTCATAATAGTCTTCCCTGTACAGAAAAGCCACGATATCAGCATCTTGTTCAATGCTTCCCGATTCACGAATATCGCTCATCATCGGGCGCTTATCCTGCCGTTGTTCGACGCCCCGGGAAAGCTGGGAAAGGGCAATGACCGGCACTTCAAGTTCACGCGCCAGCGCCTTCAGCGATCTTGAAATCTCAGAAACTTCCTGCTGCCGGTTTTCCCGGGAACGGGCGCTTCCTTGAATCAGCTGCAAATAGTCGATGACCACCATGCCAAGCCCGTGCTCTTGTTTCAGGCGCCGGCATTTCGAGCGGATTTCCGTTACCCTTACTCCAGGGGTATCATCAATATAAATGCCGGAATTAGAGAGGCTTCCCATTGCCATCGTCAGTTTCCGCCAGTCTTCGTCTGTCAGCGCCCCGGTCCGGAGCCGCTGGGCATCGATATTGCCTTCCGCGCACAGCATCCGCATGACAAGTTGTTCAGCGCCCATTTCAAGGCTAAAGATCGCCACATTTTCCTCTGTCTTCGTGCCGACGTTTTGCGCGATATTGAGGGCAAATGCCGTTTTCCCGACAGACGGGCGCGCCGCCACAATAATCAAATCATTGCGCTGGAAACCGGCTGTCATCCGGTCAAGCTCGTAAAACCCTGTCGGTATCCCGGTGACGTCGCCTTTCCGGTTATGGAGCATTTCGATGTTATCATATGTGCTGACAAGGACATCTTTGATATGTTTAAAATCGCCGGCATTTTTGCGCTGGGCCACTTCCATAATGCTGCGTTCGGCTTCATCAAGCAGTTCATCGACATCGTCTTCCCGCGTATAGCCTTCCTGGGCAATATGGGTGGCAGTCCGAATCAGGCGCCTGAGCAAAGCTTTCTCAGCTACAATTCCGGCATAGTAAGCGATATTGGCCGCTGTCGGAACGCTTGCGGCCAGTTCGCTCAAATAAGAGAGGCCGCCTGCATCTTCAAGCTGCCGGGTGGCTGATAATTCTTCCGCCACTGTTACAAGATCGACTGCCTTGCCGGCATCATTCAGCTTCGCAAACACCTGGAAAATTTTTTGATGGGCATTCCGGTAAAAATCCTCTGCCGTCAAAATTTCCGAAGCTGTTATAAATGCAGAAGGCTCCAAAAAAATGGCACCAAGCACTGCCTGTTCCGCCTCAATATTTTGGGGGGGAATGCGGTCTTGCAATTCATTCATTTTGAATCCTCCATTTTATCCTAAATCATCCAGTTCCGGCACCAAACATAAGCATGCCGGGGAGAATGGCAGTTTAACCGGTAACCCGTTTGCCGTAAGAGAACCGCACACTTATTCCAAATAGAAAAAATGTGATCACGATAAAATGGATCACATTTTTCTGCACGTACTATTATTTTAACACGCGGAAAACAAAAAGAAAGCTGGTAAAATACGTTTCTATTCGGAAACGTGGACATTGAGCACTGCCGTTACGTTATGATGTAATCTGACCGGCACTTTCGTGTAACCCAAAGTGCGGATCGCATCCGGCAGCTCTATTTTTCTTTTATCCACCTGAATCTGGAAGCTTTTTTTCA
This sequence comes from Weizmannia sp. FSL K6-3076, assembly GCF_038007245.1. NCBI lineage: Bacteria > Bacillati > Bacillota > Bacilli > Caryophanales > Bacillaceae > Heyndrickxia > Weizmannia sp. FSL K6-3076. Next base: position 3,478,200 of record NZ_JBBOWU010000001.1, read on the forward strand.
GTTGTTCAGAGATTTGTTTGCTTGTAACCGAGCCGAACAGTCGCCCGTCCTGGCCCGATTTGGCTTTGATTTCAACCGTTATGTTCTCAAGTTTCTCTTTTAATTTTTTGGCTTCTTCCAGTTCTTCCTGCGCCAGTTTTTCTTCTTTCCGTTTTTGGGCTTCCATGCTTTTCAGATTGGCAGGCGTCGCTTCTATTGCCGCCCCGTTTTTGAACAAATAATTGTGGGCATAACCATCCGCCACATTTTTAATGTCTCCTTTTTTTCCTTTGCCTTTTACGTCTTTCAGGAATATGACCTTCATGATTGCTGACTCCCTTCCATATACTCTTCTATCACTTGAATGAGCTTTTCTTCTGCCTCATCAACCGTTATATTTTTCATCTGGGTGGCTGCATTGGAAAGGTGCCCGCCGCCATCCAGCGTTTCCATAATGATTTGCACATTGACGCTTCCAAGCGACCTTGCGCTGATCCCCACTTCATTCTCGCTGCGCCGTCCGATGACAAAAGAAGCATCGACGCCGTTCATCATTAAAATCGTATCGGCAGCCTGCGCCATTAAAACAGGGGAATAAATGGTATCATTTTTCCCTTTTGCCACCGCGATGCCGTTTAGCGGAAATTTAACGGTTTCCACAAGCTTGGCGCGCTGGATATACGAACGCAAATCTTCTTTTAAAAATTTTTGTACAAGCACCGTATCGGCGCCCTGGGCACGAAGATAGGATGCTGCATCAAACGTCCGTGAGCCTGTCCGCAATGTAAAACTTTTTGTATCCACTATTATACCAGCAAGCAGGGCAGTTGCTTCAAGCATATTGATTTTGCCGTTTTTCGGTTGGTATTCCATCAATTCGGTTACAAGTTCGGATGTCGAAGAGGCGTACGGTTCCATATAGACAAGCAGCGGGTTTTTAATAAAGTCTTCCCCGCGGCGGTGATGGTCAATGACAACGACATTTTCAATCCGCCTGACGATTCGTTCATCGATGACAAAGGAAGGCTTGTGCGTATCAACGACAACAAGCAATGTGTCATCCGTCGCCATTTCAAGCGCCTCATCCGGTGTAATGAAGCGGGCATACAAATCCGGATACTGTTTTATTTCCCCAAGCAGCCGCTTGACACTTGTGTCCGTTTCACTCGGATTTAAAATAATATAGCCGTCTTTTTGGTTGATTTCCGCCACTTTCCGGATGCCGACAGCCGCTCCGATGGCATCCATATCCGGAAATTTGTGGCCCATGATCATCACTTTGTCTCTTTCCATCATGAGTTCCCGCAGCGCATGGGAAATCACGCGGGCCCGGACCCTTGTCCGCTTTTCAACCGGATTTGTTTTGCCACCGTAAAATTTCACTTTTCCGTTCGCCTGCCGGATGGCAACCTGGTCACCACCGCGCCCGAGGGCAATGTCGAGACTCGATTGGGCAAGCTCCCCAAGTTCGGGGAGGGACGGGACACCTGCGCCAACCCCGATGCTCAAAGTCAGCGCCACGTTTTGCTTCGCTGTGGCCTCCCTGACTTCATCAAGAATCGAGAATTTATTGTCTTCCAATTCATGCAAAATCCGTTCATTAAATACCGCAATAAATTTATCAGACGAAATTCGTTTAAAAAACAGGCCGAACTCCATTGTCCATTTGTTTAAAATCGAGGTCACGAGACTGTTCAGGCTGCTGACAGACTGGTCGTCCATGCCTTGTGTCACTTCATCATAGTTGTCCAAATAAATAATGGCGATCACGGTCCGTTCATCTTCATACAACTGCTCGACTTCGGCCTGTTCCGTAATGTCGAAAAAATAAAGCAGCCGCTCTTCCAGTTTCAGGACAACCCTGTACTTCCTTTCATTCAGACTAATCGTCTCGGAATGCATTTCCTGCTTAATCAGCGGTACGAGCACTTCCGCTACATCATAAAGGGAACGCCCGACAAGTGTATCTTCATTAAAGCAGGAGGCCATAAACGGATTTGTCCATTCAATGATGTAATCTTCATTGTACAGCATGATCCCGATCGGCATTTCCATCAGCGCTTCTTCACCGACGCGTTTGACCCGGTAGGAAAGATTGGAGATATAGCGTTCGATTTCTTCGCTCGACCGTTGTTCCACGTAAAATGCGCAGTAGGATAACGCCCCGAGCACAACAATGCCGGCTGCCGTTATCCACCAGTGGTAAAAGAAAATAATACCGAGCAGGATGAGAGACACTGCAATTAAGCCGTATAACGGATAGCGCATGAACCGTTTATTGTAGTAAGAAGGCATACCTTCAGCTCCTATATTGAGAAACTAAGAAAGGGTCACTTTTGAATCATCCGCCTGAAATCAAATCCTAAATCCATTATACCGAATATCATAACAAGATAAAGCAGCGGGCTGAATATGATTGATAAAATGACGGCGAAAGCCAGTAACCCTTTTGGCCATTTTTTCTCGTGGCTGACAAAGCTTATAAAAGCGTACCCCTGCAGCAAAATGAGAATTTGGAAAATCAGCATCAGATTCAGAACCGCTTTTGCAAAGAAGCTGCCCGTGTCCCCGCGCATCAGCAGGTTGGCTGCCATTGCCAGAATGAAATACCATAAGATATTCCCCGGCAGCCGCATTTCACGGAAAGGTGGAAAGGACGGAACCGGGACACCGAAACGTTTGGCGATTGGAAAGTTCACAGAAATGAGCACAAAAACGGCAATAAAGGCAGACAGCAATAACAGGCTCGGCAAATAGACAGAATACATCTGGCTTGCGGCATCGGCCATTTGCGCAAACCGGTCCTCATAGGCCTGTGGTTCCCCAAGGCTGTTGACAAGAGATTTCGACTGTTCGATTGACTGCTGCATGATTTTTAAGTTTTCCGCGATGATATTCAAGTGGAAAAACTTCAGGGTGGCAAACAGCCCGATGATCGTGATGGCTAAAAAGGTCAGGCTGGTTGCTATGTATATAAATAATTTAGATTTTTTTCGCTGAATAGCGTATCCCATAACAAATCCAATACAAACGAAAAAAACGGCCATCGGGATTGCCATGACTGTTCCCATAATGGCAGACACAAGCAAACAAACCAGACAGAAGACAAGAATTGAACGCAAAGAATATTTGGCACAAAACAGGATAAAAGGCAGCGGAAGAAAAACCAAAACAATTATCCGGATCACCGGGACATGCAATGCAACAAGCAGCATGACGCCGAAAACCGCTGCAAGCATCGCCCCTTCTGTCAGCATTCTTGTTTTTTTCACACGCATGCTCCCTTCAAAAAACCATCATTTCCCCTCATTTTACCATAACCATTCCATGAAGCAAAAAGATAATAAAATGAAAAAAGACAACCTGAAAACAGGGTGTCTTTTTTCATTCATATATTGAAGGAAAAATCCGGGTGATTTTTCCGCTGCTTATTTGTCTTCTGCAACATAAGGAAGCAACGCCATTTGACGTGCGCGTTTGATTGCAGTTGTCAATTTACGTTGGTATTTTGCACTTGTACCCGTTACACGACGAGGAAGAATTTTTCCTCTTTCAGAAATGAACTTTTTCAGCAAGTCCACATCTTTATAGTCGATATGGGTAATATGGTTCGCGGTAAAGTAGCATACTTTCCGGCGTTTCCGTCCGCCTCTGCGTCCACCTGCCATTTTTTCACCCTCCTTTTTATCACAACTTTACGGGTCTTCCCGCATTAAAACGGAAGATCATCATCAGAGATGTCAATCGGTTGTCCATCATTTGAGAACGGATCTTCATCAGGCTTTGAATCATTACGCTGATACTGATTTTGATTCTGATTGTACCCCGGGAAAGCACTCCCTTGGTTGTTCCCGTAATTCTGGCTGCTGCCGCGTTCCTGATTCGCACTTCTCGGTTCAAGAAACTGGACGCTGTCTGCCACGACCTCTGTGACATACACGCGCCGGCCGTCCTGAGCTTCGTAGTTGCGTGTCTGAATCCGGCCGTCTACGCCTGCCAGACTTCCTTTTTTTAAGTAGTTGGCCACATTTTCAGCCTGCTTTCTCCAAACAACACAATTGATGAAATCCGCTTCCCTTTCCCCCTGCTGGTTTGTAAACGTACGGTTTACAGCCAGGGTAAAAGTAGCAACCGCTACTCCGCTCGGCGTATAGCGCAAATCGGGATCTTTTGTCAGCCTGCCTACGAGAACAACACGGTTCAACATCAGAATCAACCCCTCTCATGATTCAAAATCCGTTTCACGTGAAACGTTTTATCGTTAAAAATTATTCTTCTTCTCTTACAACAATGTGGCGGATAATATCACCATTAATCTTCGCCAGACGGTCAAATTCCTGGACTGCAACCGGTTCAGCATTCACGTTGATGATATGGTAGTAACCATCACGGAAGTCCTGAATCTCGTATGCAAGACGGCGTTTTCCCCACTCTTTCGATTCGATGATTTCCGCACCCTGGTTGTTGAGGACATTGTCAAAACGCTCAACAAGCGCTTTTTTTGCCTCATCCTCAATATTTGGGCGGATAATGTACATAATTTCGTACTTTCTCATCTGTTTGTCACCTCCTTATGGACTATGCGGCCCTTTTATTCAAAAGGGCAAGGAGCAATGGTTCATGCATTCATTACTCACAAGTCGTAAGTATACCATATCCCGCAGGCAAAATCAATTGTCTTAAGACTCCATCCCGCTTTTTGCTATCGCTGACATCCCTATTTTATCAAACATACGTTCCTTTCGCAAGGGCTTTTTTATAAAACGGACTTAAGTTTTTACATCAAAAGCAATAACACCCTTTTCAAATTTATGCTTCTATTTTCCGGATGACATTCGCCATTTCGATCGCGCTCACTGCCGCATCCCAGCCTTTATTGCCTGCTTTCGTCCCGGCTCGCTCAATCGCCTGTTCAATCGTGTCGGTTGTCAGAATCCCGAAAATGACAGGTGTTTCTGTAGAAAGGCTTGCATGGGCGACTCCTTTTGCCGCTTCTGCACTTACATATTCAAAATGCGGGGTCGCGCCGCGGATCACCGCGCCAAGTGCCAATACGGCATCATATTTGTCCGTTTCTGCCATTTTTTTTGCCGCCAGCGGGATTTCAAACGCGCCCGGTACCCAGGCAAGATCAATTGCTTCTTCTTTAACGCCATGCCTTAATAATGCATCCTTTGCCCCGCTTACAAGCCTTGTTGTAATGAATTCATTAAAGCGGGCAGCAACCATGCCGATTTTTAAGCCGGTTCCAACCAGATTGCCTTCAAATACTTGTCCCATTTGATCTCCTCCTATATATGCAGCAAATGCCCCATTTTTTCCGCTTTCGTACGCAAATATCCTTCATTTTCACGGACAGGTGCGATTTCAACCGGCACTCTTTCCGCAATTCGGATACCGTAACGCGTTAATGCCTCCACTTTATCAGGATTGTTTGTTAAAAGCCGGACTTGTGTTGCCCCGAGATCTTTTAAAATTTGCGCAGCGATGCAGTAGTCGCGCATATCTGCCGGAAATCCAAGCCGTCGGTTGGCCTCCACTGTGTCCAATCCTTTTTCCTGCAGCCGGTAAGCTTTCAATTTATTCAGAAGCCCGATCCCCCGCCCTTCCTGCCGCATATAAACGAGGACACCGCGCCCTTCTTTTTCAATCCGCGCTAGGCTCCGGGCAAGCTGCGGGCCGCAGTCGCAACGGAGGGAACCGAAGCAATCACCGGTCAGGCATTCGGAATGGATCCTTGCCAGCACCGGCTCTTCGCTGTTGACTTCCCCTTTTATAAGGGCAACATGTTCTCCCCCTGACAGCAAATCTTTGTAGCCGGCAGCCCGGAACGTGCCGTAACGCGTCGGCAGCGTGATTTCCGCTTCTTTTTGAATCAGTTTCTCATGTTTTTTTCTGTACTCGATTAACGATTGGATCGTCACCAGTTTGATGCCAAATTTTTTGGCCATTTCCTCCAGTTGAGGGAGTCGTGCCATCGTGCCGTCTTCATTCATGATTTCGCATATCACGCCGGCCGGATTTGCGCCTGCCAGTTTTGCCAGGTCAACGGCTGCTTCCGTATGGCCGGACCGTTCCAGGACGCCGCCTGCTTTGGCCACTAACGGGAAAATATGCCCCGGCCGGTGAAAGTCTTCGGCTTTTACCGCGTCTTCTGCCAGGTGCCGGACCGTTTTGGCACGTTCAAATGCGCTGATGCCGGTCCGGGTGGCAGCATGGTCAATGCTCACGGTGAAGGCCGTTTCATGGCTGTCGGTATTTTGCCGTGCCATCGGGTAAAGATCGAGCTGCCGTGCTTTTTCCGCCGTAATCGGTGCACAGATGAGCCCGCGTCCTGCTTTGGCCATCAAATTGATCATTTCCGGTGTCGCTTTTTCCGCAAGGCCGATAAAATCACCTTCGTTTTCCCTATTTTCATCATCGACGGCAATCACGACTTTTCCGGCCTTTAAGTCTTCTACTGCTTCTTCAATGGTATGAAACAAGTTTTTCACCCCTTTGTTTACATAAAACCTTGGTCTTTTAAGAGCGCCATCATGCCGCTCTCTTTTTCCGCCCGTTCTCCGTTCCTGAACAGCCCTGCCATATACTTGGCCAAAATATCGCATTCAATATTCACGGCATCGCCAATCTTTTTTTCCGGCAATATCGTATGCTGCTGCGTATGCGGCACCAATGAAACGGTTAATTGCCCGTCCGCAGCCCCGAACACAGTCAGGGAGGTGCCGTCGAGTGCAACCGAGCCTTTTGGGATCAGAAAGGCGGACAGGGAGGAGGGAACAGAAATCGTGATATAAACGGCATTTTCCATCCTTTGTTTCAAACAGACCGTGCCCGTGCCATCAACATGCCCTGTGACAAAATGCCCGCCGAACCGCCCGCCTGCAGCCATTGCCCGTTCAAGGTTGACCTTGCTGCCGATGTTCAGCCCGGCCAATGCCGTGCTGAAAAATGTTTCAGGCATGACATCAGCCGTAAATGCATTTGGCGTATAGGATGTGACGGTTAAGCAAACACCGTTCACTGCAATGCTGTCGCCAAGCCGTACATCTTGGAGAACCGTCCTGGCCTGTACGGCAAGCTTAAGGGAGCGGGGGCCTCTTTCCACACGTTTCAATATGCCGATTTCTTCAATAATCCCTGTAAACATGCGCCGGCACCTCCTTTTGGACGGCAGCCGTGATTTTTAAATCAGGCCCGATCTGTTCCACTTTTTCAAACCGGAGCGGCAAAGCATCGGCCACCTTGCCAAACCCGTGTCCACCGAAAGGGGACGGCGCGTTTTTCCCGCCGATCACTTTCGGGGCAATGTAAAAAATATACTGCTGCACTGCGCCTTCTTTTAAAAATGAGCCGTTTACTGCCGCGCCGCCTTCGACGAGTAAAGTCATGATGCCTTTTTCCCCGAGCGCTGCTAACACGTCACGGATCAAGAGGCGGGCATGCGGCATGCGGACCACTTCGACATCAAGCTGCTTCAGACATTGTTCTTTTTCTTTTGGTGCATCGCTTCCGCAAAAAATAATGGTTGGCGCATCGCCGTTTAGCACTTTCGCTTCCGGCGGGATGCGCAAATGGGTGTCTAATACAATGCGAATAGGATTTTTCCCGGAATGGGGCAAACGTGTGGTGAGAAGGGGGTTATCATGGAGAACGGTTTGTATGCCGACAAGTATTGCATCATGCCTGCTTCTTAACCGGCGGGCATCACGCCTTGCTTCTTCACTTGTGATCCATTTGCTGTCACGGGTTTCAGATGCAATTTTTCCGTCTGCCGTCATGGCGGTTTTGACAGTGACAAACGGTGTTTTCGTTTGAATAAAGTGGAAAAAAGGGCGGTACAACTTTTCCGCTTGTTCCTTCAATATCCCGGTTTCCACTTTTACTCCGGCTTGCCTGAGCTTTTCTATTCCTTTGCCTGCGACAAGCGGATTGGGGTCCAATGCAGCGATATATACTGTTTTGATGCCTTTTTCAATTAAAAAATCTGCGCACGGCGGCGTCTTTCCGTAATGGGCACACGGCTCGAGCGTCACAAAAACTTCAGCACCCTCTGCAAGCGGCCCGGCCTGTTCCACCGCAAGCCTTTCCGCATGTTTTTCTCCCGCCTTTAAGTGGGCCGCCATCCCGGCGATCGTGCCGTTTTTCACGACGACACTTCCAACCGGGGGATTCGGGGAAGTCTGCCCGGCCACACTTTCGGCCAAATGGAGTGCAAGCTGCATATAATCTTCTTTTTGCAATCCTTTCATGCCTCCTGTATGCAATTTCCGCCAACATATACCCGTGAAAACAAAAAACCCGCACGAAGATGTGCGGGGCAAAACGGCATCATGAAATACACGTTCCAATGAAACGTTTGATCCTTCTCCCATCCAGACTGTCACTGTCGGCTTTGGAATTTCACCAAATCCACCGCATTCCGGAGAATACGGGTCACGGGCTTTGAGTTTCCTCATCACCGCCGGTCGGGAATTGCACCCTGCCCCGAAGGAAAATATTCGACTGATACCTATTTTAACGGATGATTTGAATTTTTTCAATACAATTTGAATATTCGTCCAAAAGTCCTGTTATACATTAAACCTGAAATGCATGACATCGCCGTCCTGGACAACGTAGTCTTTTCCTTCCAGGCGCACTTTTCCGGCTTCTCTTGCTGCTGCCACGCTGCCATATTTGATTAAATCTTCATACGACACCGTTTCAGCCCGGATAAACCCTTTTTCAAAATCGGAGTGAATAATGCCTGCGCATTGCGGGGCTTTCATGCCTTTTTTGAATGTCCACGCGCGGACTTCCGGTTCCCCAGCCGTAAAATAAGTCGCAAGGCCAAGCAGGCTGTAAGCAGCTTTAATCAGCTGGTCAAGTCCGGATTCCTGGATGCCGAGTTCGGTTAAAAACATCTTTTTCTCATCGTCATCCAGTTCGGCAATTTCTTCTTCAATGCGGGCACAGATGACAATCACTTCCGCGCCTTCCTGTTTGGCATATTCACGCACCTTCCCGACATACGGGTTTGCAGACGGATCCTGAATGTCATCTTCCCCGACATTGGCCACATACAAAACCGGCTTGCTTGTTAAAAGCTGGAACCCTTTGACGATTTTTTGCTGGTCTTCGGTCAGTTCCACCGCCCGTGCCGGTTTTTCCGCTTCAAAAGCCGCCTTTAATTTGGTCAGCACTTCATATTCGGCAACGGCTTCTTTATCCTTCTGTTTTGCGATTTTCTCTACACGCCCGATCCGCTTGTCCACCGTTTCAAGATCGGCCAGGATCAATTCAAGATTGATCGTTTCGATATCATCAATCGGATCGACTTTCCCGGAAACATGTGTAATGTTCTCGTCCTCAAAACAACGAACGACATGGCAGATTGCATCCACCTGGCGGATATGGGAAAGAAACTTATTCCCGAGCCCTTCCCCTTTGCTCGCGCCTTTGACGATCCCGGCAATATCAGTAAATTCAAAAGTGGTCGGGACCGTTTTTTTCGGATGGTACAGTTCTGTTAATTTTTCCAGCCGTTCGTCCGGCACTTCCACCATGCCGACATTCGGGTCAATTGTACAAAACGGATAGTTCGCAGATTCGGCCCCGGCTTTTGTAATCGCATTAAATAAAGTCGATTTTCCGACATTCGGCAAACCGACAATTCCGGCTGTTAACGCCATTTTATGTCCACTCCTTCAAACATTCTCGTATCTTTCAAGTTTTTCCCGGCTGTATCAAAAACCCCGGGGTGCTGCCGGATGCGCCCGGTTAACGACTTCGTTTGCCGGCCTTATTTTAACCGCACCCCGGCTCCCAAAAAAAGACACCCGTAAAAGGGCTATTGTTCTTCGTGCTTAACGAGGATTTTTTTCAGTTTGCGGGCAAATTCCCTGCGTGGCAGCAGCACGCTGTGTCCGCATCCTTCACATTTAATGCGGATATCCGCCCCCATCCGGATGATTTTCCAGCGGTTTGTGCCGCACGGATGCTGCTTTTTCATTTCCACAATATCATACAACCCGAAATTTTTATCTTCCATGTTCATCCCCCTTTAGAAATTGGCCGGCCAATGCCTCTTCTTTCTCAGTACGGGAATAAGTCACCATTTTCGGATAAGGTGCATGGATGCGATTTTCGTCCAATGCTTTTTTAATTTCTTTTTTCAGCACTCTCGCAATATACCAGTGTGCCATCGGGAGGGTTTCCGCTACCACCCTGAGTGTAACATCCGTGGTGCCGAGCTGCTGGACGCCCAACAGTTCAGGCTCTGACACGACCTCTTCGTGCTGTCCGGCAAATGACACCAGTATTTCCTGAATGGCCGCTTCCGCTTTGTCAATATCCTCTTCGTACGGAATACGGACATCTACAACGGCGACGCTGTTATGAATGGACAAATTGGTGACTTCGGAAATATTGCCGTTCGGAATGATGTATAATTCGCCGGTCCAGTTTTTGATTTTTGTTGTCCTGAGCCCGATTTCTTCCACAACGCCTTCGTATTTCCCGACCTGCACCGTATCACCGACCGAAAACTGGTCTTCAAAGATAATAAAGAATCCGGAAATAACGTCTTTTACAAGGCTTTGCGCCCCGAACCCGACAGCCAGCCCGACAATTCCGGCACCGGCCAGAAGCCCCTGGACATTGATGCCGAGAATGGACAAAATCGTGACAATGGCAACAAACCAGACGAGATAGGTCAGTGTGTTCACCATCAGCCGCAACAACGTGGCCTCGCGCCGCTCTGAAAACCGGAGAGGGGCTTTGGCACGGACTGCAAAAATTTTGCCAATCGCCTTTTTGCCGAATTTAATGACAAGCGATGCGACAAGCATCACCACAATGATCTTCAGCACTGTCTCCCCGATTCCGATCCATGTATCTTCATTTAACCACTTGGATGTGAGGTGTTTGAGATATGTCTCAAAATGGCCCATATTCCACCAACCTTCATTTCTTTTAACGTTATTGTAACAAAAAAACCGCGCTTGCTCGACAACCGGCTCCGCTTTTCAAAAATTACCTTTTTGATTGGCGGCTGAATCAAGTGTAAAACTGCCGGTTGCGGGTATCAAAAAAGAGATATGTTAAATGTATAGATTTTTTTGATTTTCCGTATACTGGTACTATTACAAAGAGGGAGTGGCTGATATGAATCTGAGAAAAGGACAATTGGAATTCAGCGGCAATCGTATCAAGGTATTTCATGATGATGTTCTGGCAAAAGAAATTATATCCAATCATATTTTATCAGCACTTCCGAAAAGTACAAACAGGGAATTGGTGGTGGTCTGCATCGGCACCGACCGTTCCACCGGGGACTCGCTCGGGCCTTTAACGGGCACTTTTTTGGAAGAAACAGGTCTGTCCTGCTTCAACGTATACGGAACGCTCGATAAGCCGGTTCATGCTTTAAACCTTGAAGAAAATATGGAAAGGATTTATCAAAAGCACCACGACCCCTTCGTCATTGCCGTCGATGCCTGCCTTGGAAAAATGAAGAGCGTCGGCATGATCCAAATCGGCGACGGTCCGGTGAAACCGGGGGCGGGTGTAAAGAAAGATTTGCCTCCTGTTGGCGACATCCACATTACAGGAATTGTGAACATCAGCGGTTTTATGGAGTTTACCGTCCTTCAGAATACCCGTTTAAATCTTGTTCTGAAAATGGCAAAACTAATCGCTGCAGGCATCAGCCGTGCCAATCTGCATCTTCAATATCAAAACGCCATGATTTCCATGAACAGCGGACAGGCGAAGGAGAAAATGATTTAAGTGATCCAGAAACAGCAACATTTTTGAAACCGTTTATCCGAAATTCCCCGGTGAACGCAAACTTCTATACCATAAAAATCGGAATCAGATGAATGAATAAGCCGGCAACCTGTATGGCCCGGGATCCGGCAAAAAGGATCCGCAACTTCAGTAAGTTTCTGCCGGTTCACATTCATACTTCAACCGATAAACAGGTGTTGCTTCATTCCTGTAAAATTCAGCCAAAAACCGTATGATAAGCATGTAACAGGCCGATGAGCACGGCAACCACCACGATGCCCGGCAATAAATTCGCCACCCTGATTTTGGCAAGCCCCGCAATATTTAAACCGATAGCAAAAATCATAATTCCGCCGGTTGCCGTCATTTCGGTAATAAACGAATGCAGCACCGGTGCTGGGACAAGCCGGTTAATTTGCGTGGCAAATAACGCAATGGCACCTTCATAAAGGATCACCGGAACAACCGAAAAAATCACCCCAAAACCGAGGGTTGAAGATAAGATCAGTGCTGTGAAACCATCCAGAACAGATTTCGTGTACAGTACCGTATGGTCGCCCCTGATTCCGCTGTCCAATGCTCCGAGAATGGCCATCGCGCCAATCACAAAAACGAGCGTTGCCGTCACAAAGGCTTCGGCCGTACTGCCCTGTCCGCTGTTTCCAAACTTTTTTTCCAGCCAGGCACCGAGCCCGTTCAAATGGGCTTCGAGCCGCAGCATTTCGCCGATGACTGCGCCAATCACAAGGCTTAATATTACGATAATATACTGTTCACTTTTCAGCCCCATTCCGAGCCCCAGCACCATCACCGCAAGCCCGATCGCCTGCATCACGGTGCCTTTCATTTGCTCCGGAATATGGTTTAACAGCCTTCCGATAAAAGAACCGACCACAATGCTCAGCCCGTTTACAATTGTCCCCAGCAATACCATCTTTTTCACCCGTTTTTATCTCTTTATCTTTGTATATCGTTACGGTTCCTGTTCAAAACCGGCATCCAGCAATTGTAAAATCCGCTCTAAATCTTCATTGGACATAAATTCAATTTCAATTTTTCCTTTTTTCTTTGTCCGCTTAATATGGACGGTTGTCCCAAACTTTTCGCGCAGAACCGTTTCGTGTTCCTGGATAAAAATATCTTTTTCCTGCTTGTCTTTCTTCGTTTCACGTGAAACATTCCGGTTCAGCTGCTGGACAAGCTTTTCCAGCTGGCGGACACTTAATCCTTCGGCAATAACCTTTTCCGCAATTTCCTCCATTTTTTCTTTCTTTTCCAGGCCAAGCAGCGTACGGCCGTGTCCCATCGAAAGTTTGCCTTTAGACATGGCCTCCTGGATGCTGACCGGCAAAGACAAAATACGGAGGTGATTGGCAATATAGGGCCGGCTTTTTCCGAGCCGTTTCGCCAGCTCGTCCTGTGTGACATTTAGTTTCTCAAGCAAAAACTGGTACGCATTGGCTTCTTCAATCGGCGTTAAATCTTCCCGCTGCAAGTTTTCGAGCACGGCAAATTCCATCATCTGCCGGTCGTTTAAATCGCGGACGACAACCGGCACCGTCGTAAGTTTTGCTTGTTTTGCGGCTCTGTATCTCCGTTCCCCGACAATGATTTCGTATCCTTTAATGCTCTTGCGCACAATAAGCGGCTGCAGGATGCCATGCTGGAGAATGGATTCTTTTAATTCATTAAGCGCTTCGGGTTCAAAATTCTTCCGCGGCTGATAAGGATTCGGGCGCAATTCTTTAATATTGACTTCCTGCACGGCATCTTCTTTGTCAACGTCCATATTGGCAAACAACGCGTTAATGCCTTTTCCAAGTCCTTTAGCCATTTGCCGCCACTTCCTTTGCTAAGTCTAAATACACTTCCGCACCGCGCGATTTCGGGTCGTAAAGAATAATCGGCTGTCCGTGGCTCGGTGCTTCGCTTAACCGGATATTGCGGGGGATAATGGTACGGTACACTTTGTCCCTGAAATATTTTTTCACTTCTTCAATGACTTGGAGTCCTAAGTTGGTACGGGCATCTAGCATCGTCAGCAGCACGCCGTCAATCATCAGATTGTGATTCAAATGCTTTTGGACAAGCCTGACCGTGCTGAGCAGCTGGCTTAACCCTTCCAAAGCGTAATATTCGCACTGGACGGGGATAATGACGGCATCCGACGCGGTTAGCGCATTTAACGTCAATAGGCCGAGAGAAGGAGGGCAGTCAATGATAATATAATCATAATCGTCTTTAATGGCGCTGATCGCCCGCTTTAACCTGACTTCCCTTGAAATGGTCGGAACCAGTTCAATCTCCGCTCCCGCCAGTTGAATCGTTGCCGGCACGGAATAAAGCCCGTCCACGGCCGTTGCCCTGATTACTTCCTTTATATTCGCATCTTCCACTAACACATCATAAATACACTGCTGAACTTCGCCTTTATCAATTCCGGCTCCGCTTGTTGCATTTCCCTGGGGGTCGGTATCGACAAGCAAAACCTTCTTCCCGATATATGCTAAGCAGGCACCCAAGTTGACAGAAGTGGTTGTTTTTCCTACGCCTCCTTTTTGATTGGCGATAGAAATCACTTTTCCCACGGTTGCCACCTACCTTTTTTTGTCACGCTCGTCACGGCCCGTCTGCAAATGGCTACTCATTTGCAAAACGGCAAACACGTAACTTTATTGTATCAAAGTTTGCAAGATTCGTTTACTGAAAACCGAAAAAAGGTTGTTTCAAGTTTTTTCGGCAGTCAAAAATCAGAAGGCGCGGCTTCCATGCCAAAGCTTGCGCCCATGCTAAAAAAGAACGCAGGACCACCGCCGAAACCAGGAAAAAGGGCTTTGTAAAGCTAAGGCAGGCAGCACAAACCTGGCAGTTTTATTTTATCGGAATAGGATAGGAAATGACCTGCACCTGAAAAAAAGAAACCTGTCATCCAAGTTTCTTTTATTAGGATTTCGCCTTTTTCGGGATCCGGATCGTAATTTGATAGTAGTCCTCGAAATCTTCTTCTTTTGAATCGAGATTGATCCCGGAATCGGTCACCATGGAAACAGACTGGCGGATCGTATTGACAGCAATGCGCATATCTTTGCTGAACGCCTGTCTGCGCGGCTTTGCTTTTTTTTCCGGCTTATTCATCATACGGGTAACATACTCTTCCGTTTGTTTCACATTTAAATTTTTTGCGAGTATCTCATTGAGGACGCGAACCTGTTTTTCTGCCTCTTTTAAAGGAATCAATGCCCGTGCATGGCGTTCCGTGATCTGTTTTTGCAAAAGGGCTTCCTGCACTTCCGAGGGCAATTTCAAAAGGCGCAGTTTATTTGCAACGGTTGATTGCCCTTTGCCAAGGCGCTGTGCCAGTGCTTCCTGGGTCAAATGGTGAAGCTCCAAAAGTTTTCCGTAAGCCATCGCTTCTTCAATCGGCGTCAGTTCTTCGCGTTGCAGGTTCTCAATTAAAGCAATCGAGGCTGTTTCTGTATCGCTCATATTTTTTATGATGGCAGGCACAGTATCCCAGCCCAGTTTCCGGACAGCCCGGAATCTTCTTTCCCCCGCAATGATTTCATACTGGCCTGCTTCGTATTCGCGGACAACGATTGGCTGGATGATGCCATGGGTGTGGATCGTTCTTGCAAGTTCATCTATTTTCTCTTCATTAAAAATGGTCCGTGGCTGAAACCGGTTCGGAATAATACAGGAGACGGAGATATTTTTAATCTCTTCATTTTCATTCTCTGCTTCCAGTTCTTCTTCTCCGATTTCTTCCTCCACTCCGAAAAAACGAGAGAAAGGATGCTTCATTCACTGTACACCACCTTATAAATTCTCCCTAACTACTTATTCTCTATTATAAGACAAGTTCCTGCCAAACTCCCGGCGATTTTTCGAACAATCTCCCTCATTTTAGCGCATCATCCCGATTTTCGGCACGGTAAAACGCCCGCCTTATTCAAGCGGGAGTTTTGCCGGGGTTCCCGGTTTGCGCGGGTATTTTTTCGGCGTTTCCTTTACCTTTTTGACGACAATGAGGTTTCTTTCACTTTCTTCAACCGGCAAGGTAAAGTTGTATACGTTCTCCGTTTTTCCGCCGAGGAGACGGATCGCTTTTTCCGCTTTTTCGAGCTCTTCTTTGGCATGCTGGGCTTTCATCGCGATAAATCTGCCACCGGGTTTCACAAGCGGCAGGCACAGTTCGGAGAGGACGGACATTCTGGCGACCGCCCTTGCCGTGACCACATCGTATTGTTCGCGGTGTTCCGGTTTTTTGGCAAAAGTTTCAGCCCTGTCGTGAAAAAGAGAAACTTCTTTTAAGCCGAGCGCTTCTGTTAAATGCCCGAGAAACGTAATCCGTTTTTGCAATGAATCGACAATCGAAAGCCTTAGTTCCGGAAAACAGATTTTTAACGGGATGCCCGGAAAGCCTGCGCCGGCGCCGACATCGCAAACGTGCAGCGGGCCGTTAAAATCGGTAAAAAAGGCGGCTGTCAGCGAATCATAAAAATGTTTGAGATACACTTCCCCTTTTTCCGTAATCGCCGTTAAATTCATTTTGTTGTTCCAGTCAACAAGCCATTTATAATACGTTTCAAACTGCTGCTTTTGTTCCTCGCTTAAGGGAATGCCTTTTTCAGCCAATAATGGAATGAATTGTCCGCTGTCCATTTTTCCATCCTTTCGGTTGATATGTAAAAAAAGGGAGAAGCCGGAAAAACCCGGGCTTCATGCCTTATCCAGGGATTTTTGCAATTTTCCCCTGTTCAATGTAGACAAGTAAAATTGAAATATCAGCCGGATTTACGCCGGAAATGCGTGATGCCTGGGCAATCGAGATCGGGCGCACTTTGTTTAATTTTTGGCGCGCTTCCGTTGCCAGCCCGTGGATCGCATCATAATCAATATCAGACGGGATTTTTTTGTCTTCCAGCTTTTTCATCCGCTCAACTTGCTGCAATGATTTTGCGATATAGCCTTCATATTTGATCTGGATTTCCACCTGTTCTTCCACTTCAGGCGAAAGTTCCGTTGCAGGCGGCACAAGCGCTTTGATATGTTCATACCGCATTTCCGGCCGTTTTAGGAGATCAGCGGCGTGGATGCCGTCTTTCAGTTCGCTTCCTCCCGCTTCCCGGATCAGTGTCTGTGTTTTTTCATCCGGTTTTAGAATGACGGATTTCAAACGCTTGATTTCTGCTTCAATCGCCTGTTTTTTCGCCGTAAATTTCCGGTAACGTTCTTCGGAAATCAACCCGATTTGATAGCCGATTTCAGTCAGCCTGAGATCCGCATTGTCATGACGCAACAGCAGGCGATATTCAGCACGGGAGGTTAAAAGGCGGTACGGTTCGCGCGTTCCTTTTGTGACCAGGTCATCAATTAAAACACCGATATAAGCATCGGAACGGCCGAGGACAAGTTCTTCTTTCCCCAGTGCTCTTTGCGCTGCGTTGATGCCGGCAATAATCCCCTGTCCGGCTGCTTCTTCGTAACCGGACGTCCCGTTGATTTGGCCGGCTGTATAAAGGTTCTTCACTTTTTTCGTTTCGAGTGTCGGCCACAACTGCGTCGGCGTGATCGCATCATATTCGATTGCATAACCGGGGCGCATCATTTTTGCATGCTCCAGCCCTTCAATGGAGGCCAAAATTTCTCTTTGCACTTCTTCCGGCATGCTTGTTGAAAGCCCTTGTACATACACTTCTTCCGTGTGGCGGCCTTCCGGTTCCAGGAAGAGTTGGTGGCGGGGCTTGTCATGGAAGCGGACGACTTTGTCTTCAATCGATGGGCAATAACGCGGCCCGGTGCCTTTAATCATGCCGGAAAACATCGGCGCGCGGCCGAGATTGGCGTCAATAATGGCATGGGTACGTTCATTGGTGTAAGTCAGCCAGCAAGGAAGCTGGTCCGTGATCATCTTCATCGTTTCATAACTGAATGCCCGCGGTTCCAGATCGCCCGGCTGGATTTCCGTTTTGCTGTAATCGATCGTTTTGCCGTTTACGCGCGGTGGCGTCCCGGTTTTAAAGCGGACGAGGTCAAAGCCGAGTTCTTCCAGTTTTTCAGCGAGGGCAATGGAAGGCTGCTGGTTATTCGGGCCGCTTGAATATTTCAGTTCCCCGATAATAATTTCGCCGCGCAGGAACGTGCCGGTCGTCAGCACAACCGTTTTGGCTGTATATTTTGCGCCGGTTTTTGTAACAACGCCTTTGCAGACACCGTCTTCAAGTACAAGTGCTTCGACCATCCCTTGCAAAAGCGTCAAATTTTCCTGGTTTTCGATGGTTTTTTTCATTTCACGCTGGTATTCGACTTTATCCGCCTGGGCCCTGAGCGCCTGAACGGCCGGCCCTTTTCCGGTATTGAGCATCCGCATTTGAATATAGGTTTTATCGATATTCCTGCCCATTTCACCACCGAGTGCATCGATTTCGCGGACGACGATCCCTTTTGCCGGACCGCCGATCGACGGGTTGCACGGCATGTAGGCAATCATATCAAGGTTAATCGTGATCATTAACGTTTTGGCACCGATTCTTGCGGCGGCCAGGCCTGCTTCACAACCGGCATGCCCGGCGCCGACTACAATGACATCATAGTCTCCTGCATCGTATTGCCGCATGCTTATCACTCCTTTATTTTATAAAATCAACGGGCAAACGCCCTCCGCTTTTCTTTGTCTAGCTGCGGCTCCTAGCGGCGTACGGATTTTTACGTCTTCTCCTTTCGATAAGCGGGCATCGATTCGCCTACCGGCTCATCGTGTTTCCTTTATCTCGGTCGAAGACTACAAAATCCGTACGCCGCTATACAGTCGCCTCCGCTTTTCTATTTCCCGAGGCAGAATTGGGAGAAGAGTTGGTTCAGTAAGCTTTCCTGGACGGTGTCGCCGATGATTTCGCCGAGCAGGTCCCATGTCCGGGTCAGGTCGATTTGGATGATATCAATCGGGGTGTTGGATTGAATGCCGTTTTGCACATCTTGAATGGCTTCCAATGCCTGGTTCAAAAGCGCAATATGGCGGCTGTTTGATACATATGTCAGGTCGCCTGTTTCCATCTGCCCTTCAAAATACATCGCAGCAATCGCATCTTCCAATTTTTCCATGCCTTCCTCTGTTACAAGCGACGTGGTAAGGATTTTCGCGCCTTGTGCAAGTTCGCGGACGCTTTCCATCTCCACTTGATGCGGCAGGTCCCACTTATTTAAGATGACAATCACATCCATGCCTTCCACCGCTTCAAACAATGCCTCATCTTCCGGGCTGAGCGGCTCGGATGAGTTGATAACAAGCAAAATCAAATCCGCTTCCTTGAGCGCTTTCCGCGAACGTTCCACACCAATTCGTTCCACGATATCTTCTGTTTCGCGGATGCCTGCGGTGTCAATCAGGCGCAGCGGCACACCGCGGACATTGACGTATTCTTCGATCACATCGCGTGTCGTGCCGGGAATATCGGTGACAATTGCCTTATTTTCCTGGACAAGGCTGTTTAACAATGATGATTTTCCAACATTCGGGCGGCCGATAATAGCCGTTGACAACCCTTCCCGCAAAATTTTTCCCTGGTGCGCTGTCCGCAACAGTTTTTCGATTTCATTTTTGATGTACTGTGCTTTCTCTTCCAGCATGCGGTGCGTCATCTCTTCAACATCGTCGTATTCCGGATAATCAATATTGACTTCGATATGCGCGACGACTTCCAATATTTCCTGGCGCAACTTTTTGACCAGTTTCGACAATCTGCCTTCCATCTGGCCGATCGCCACGTTCATCGCTTTATCCGTTTTGGCGCGGATTAAATCCATGACTGCTTCCGCCTGTGAGAGATCAATGCGTCCGTTCAAAAACGCCCGTTTTGTAAACTCGCCCGGCTCAGCAAGGCGCGCACCGTTGTTTAAAACGAGCTGCAATACCCGGTTTACAACGACAAGCCCGCCATGGCAGTTGATTTCCACGACATCTTCGCGCGTGAACGTTTTCGGCGCTTTCATCACGCTTACCATCGCTTCCTCAACGGTTTCTCCAGTGTCCGGGTCGACAATTTTCCCATAATGGATCGTGTGCGAAGGGACATCCGCCAGTTTTTTTCCGCCGACACCTGCAAATAATCGGTTCGCAATTGCAATCGCATTTTCACCGCTTAGCCGGACAATCGAAATCGCTCCCTCTCCCATCGGCGTCGAGATCGCCGCAATTGTATCCATTTCCATTTTTTCACCCCGCTTCCTTTTTTGGTCATTTATATAAAAGATTGGCACTCTGTTTTCTTTTTTTTCACCTAACGTAATAGAATACCAAATTTTTTCGCAAATACAAGCGATATGTTCTTTTCCACAATCCACAAAAAGCCGATAACTCCATTTTAACTTATCCACATGTGAATAACAACGGCAGAAAAAGCTGATTACTCCAGGTTGTGGATATGCTGGTTTTTTTCAACCGGCAAAAAAGCTTTCCGTCCAGAGAGTGCGGCTAAAAAAAAGCCTCCCCCGGTTTCCCGGAAGGAGGCCGTTCAACGCTTTGCCAAATCAATGACAACATAACGTTTTGGTTCATTTCCTTCTGAATAGGTGATGACCTGTTTATGATGAGCGAGCGCACTGTGGATGATTTTTCTTTCATAGGATGGCATTGGCTCGAGCTTTACCGGCCGTCCGGTGCGCAAAACCTGGGCAGAAAGCCTTTCCGCAAGCCGGGTTAGCGCCTCTTCCCGCCTTTTCCGGTAATCGCCGATATTGAGCATCACTCTTTCATAATGCGGATAATACCGGTTCGCTGCCAGCTGCGTGAGAAACTGCAAAGCGTTTAATGTTTGTCCCCTTTTTCCGATCAGCAGTGGAAGATTTTCGCCTGTCACGTTAATATGCAATGTCCGGTCATGTTCTTCGAATTGAAGGCCGGGGGAAACCCCCATTTTTTCGATAATATTGCGCAAATATGAGAGCACTTGCTCAACCGGCGTCTCTTTCAGCCGGACATGGACCACTGCCGGTTTCGCGCCGAGCAGACCGAATATGCCTTTTTTGCCTTCATCAAGAATCTCAATCTCCACATTTTCTTTTTCCGTTTCAAGCTCGCGAAGGGCCTGGTTGACAGCATCTTCTACATTTTTCCCTGTTGAAGTCGTTTCCTTCATTTTTTCGTCCCCCTGGCTTTCGCGTTTTGGACAGGCATACTTGCAGTAGGACTTTTAATGAAATACGACTGGACAATCATGAAGATGTTCCCGACAATCCAGTACAGCGGCAGCGCGGACGGGAGCCCCACGCCGATTACAATAATCATAATGGGCATAAACCAAAGCATCATGTTCATTTGCATTTTCATTTGCGGATTTGCATCATAATTTCCCCCGGACATCATCACTTTTTGCTGGAGAAAGGTGGTGATCCCGGCAATCACAGCAAGCACATAATCCACGGATCCGAGATCAAACCAAAGAAAAGCGGATTCGCGGATAGCCGGCGTCCGGTTGATGGCATGGTAAAATCCGATTAAAATCGGCATTTGAATTAAAATCGGCAGGCATCCTGCGGCAGGATTGATATGGTACTCCTGATACAATTTCATCATTTCCTGCTGGAGTTTTTGCCGTGTTACCGCATCTTTTGAGGCATATTTTTCCTGCAGTTTTTTGATTTCAGGCTGGAGTGCCTGCATGGCTTTCGCACTTTTTAACTGGGTGATATTCAGCGGCAAAATGGCAAGGCGGATGATAATCGTAATCAAAATAATGGATAGCCCATAGCTGCCCCCCAGAAATTGGGCTGCCTTTATAATCAGCCAGGATAAGGGATATACAATATACTGGTTCCAGATTCCTTTGCTTTCCGGTGTGATATCCTGATTAAATTCCGTACAGCCGGCCATCACGGCGGCAAGGGCAAGTACCATTCCTGCCAGAAAAAACTTTTTTCCCAATCGTTTGTCCTCCCCTGTGTGAGATTTCAGCAAAAAACGCTTACTTTTTTAGATGATCCAAAGCAGCCGGATGCTGCCACACGCCCTGGCACTTCTTTCTTTTATTCTAACTTTTTTTAAGGACATGGGCTATTTTCAGGACATGGATTAAGCTCTTCTTGACTTCATGGTAATTCATCTCGGCCGCCGGTTTTCTGGCGATAATAATATAATCATATCCGGGCGGGATGTCTTCTTTCAACTCTAAAAACACTTGCCGGATATATCTTTTGATTTGATTTCTTTTGACGGCATTCCCCAGCTTCTTGCTGACGGAAAGCCCGATTCTGAAATGTTTTCGGTTTTCCTTTTCCAGCACGTATACAACAAACTGGCGGTTTGCGAACGACTTCCCGTGCTTGAAAACCTCCTGAAATTCTGTATTTTTTTTTATCCGATAAGATTTTCTCATATATACTCCTTCTGACCTGCCAACAGTGATGCAGTGAAAAAGCGGTGACCCCGAAACCGCCTTTTTTGTTAAAAAAAACCACTGAGACTTTTCAGTGGTTATGCGGATAATACTTTTCTTCCTTTGCGGCGCCGTCTTGCCAATACTTTGCGGCCGTTTTTTGTACTCATGCGCGCACGGAAGCCGTGGACTTTGCTTCTTTTTCTTTTATTAGGCTGATAAGTTCTTTTCATGTATGACACCTCCTCGAGGGAATTCGTTCGAATGATAAACGACAGTCTATATCATTATAATGACGAACTTTCCTGCTTGTCAAGGCTCTTCAAAACTTCTCACGTACCAGACTTTCATTTTCCCGCAGAAATAACGAGCCGTTTTTCCGGTTCCGCTTCCTTGCTTTTCCGGTCAAAACGGCTCGGGTTTCCGAAAAGAACGGGACATGATGATCACCCTTTGTCATCAGCCGCCATTTTTCCACATATCCGGTATGTGGATAATTTTTCGGTGAATTTTTAACTGTCCACAACAATTATTGACAAGTTTCACACAAATTCAGAGCGTGTGGATAATGTTTTTTCACACCTTTTGCGAATTGTGGATAATTTACAAAGATCATTGCAACACCTAAGATTATCTGTTATGATTATTGTGTTTTAACCCTGAATAACCGGTTGTGCATAACTTGTTCATCCACAGTTTGTGGATAACTTGTGGACAGTTTATCCAGACCAATGGAGTAAAGTTGTCCACAATTGGTGGATGCTGTCGAAAAACCGTATTTATTCCTTATTATATATTTTTCCACTATACAAACATATGCATGTTTATAAATGGCCGTAACCTTCGCCGAAACATTGTTACACAGACAGAGAGAATGGTTATTTTTCGTTTGATAAAAAGGAGGGATTGGCGTTGGAAAATATCGCTGATCTTTGGGAAAAAGCATTGTCCGTGATTGAAAAAAAGATCAGTAAACCCAGCTTTGACACCTGGCTGAAATCGACGAAGGCATACTCGCTCAAAAACGATACGTTTGTCATTTCCGTGCCGAATGAATTTGCCAGGGATTGGCTGGAGGGCCATTATATTCCGCTCATCACAACGGTCTTGTACGACATAACCGGAGAAGAGCTTGAAATTAAATTCGTTATTCCGCAACAGCAGGACAGTGATGAACCGGAACTGTTCCCGTCCCCGAAAAAATCAGCGGAAAAATTGAATGATACCCGCGACTATCAGAGTATGTTGATTCCAAAGTATACATTCGATACCTTTGTCATTGGTTCCGGTAACCGTTTTGCACACGCTGCTTCCCTTGCCGTTGCCGAAGCGCCGGCAAAAGCCTATAACCCGTTGTTCATATACGGCGGGGTGGGCCTTGGAAAAACGCATTTAATGCATGCGATCGGCCACTATGTACTAGAGCATAATCCAAAAGCCAAAGTGGTGTATTTGTCTTCTGAAAAATTCACGAATGAATTCATCAATTCCATCCGGGACAATAAAGGAGGCGAATTCCGGAACAAATACCGGAATGTGGATATCCTTCTGATAGATGATATTCAGTTTCTCGCCGGAAAAGAATCCACGCAGGAAGAATTTTTCCATACATTTAATGCGCTGCATGAGGAGAGCAAGCAAATCGTCATTTCAAGCGACCGGCCCCCGAAAGAAATCCCGACGCTTGAAGAAAGGCTGCGTTCGCGGTTTGAGTGGGGATTAATCACAGACATCACACCGCCTGACCTTGAGACGCGCATCGCCATTTTGCGAAAAAAGGCGAAAGCGGACGGTTTGGATATTCCGAACGAAGTGATGCTTTACATCGCGAATCAAATTGACACGAACATCCGTGAACTGGAAGGCGCATTGATCCGTGTTGTCGCCTATTCTTCGCTGATCAATAAGGATATCAATGCCGACCTTGCCGCAGAAGCACTGAAAGATATCATCCCAAGCGCCAAGCCAAAAACGATTACGATCGAGGACATTCAAAAAGTTGTCGGGGAAGAATACCATGTGAAAATGGAAGATTTTAAAGCGAAAAAGCGCACGAAATCCGTTGCATTTCCGCGCCAGATTGCCATGTATTTATCAAGGGAACTGACGGATTTTTCGCTGCCGAAAATCGGGGAGGAGTTCGGCGGGAGAGATCATACAACCGTGATCCATGCCCATGAGAAAATTGCCAATTTGATTCAAACGGATGCGCAATTTCAAAAGAAAATTGAAGAACTGCAAAATTTGCTGAAAAATGGGTAGCCCACGGTTCAAAAAGCGGGCTAGAGCATATTGTGCATAACAACGGATAATGTATGAACAGTCTGTCCACATGTGGATAGACTGTATTTCATTGCACCGGCAACGTTATCCACATGTTCACAACCCCTATTACTAGTACTACTGTTTTTTAAAAAAAGATTAAGTATAAGTATATGCGTCACACGATGGAGGAATAACCATGAAATTTTCTATTTTGCGGAACCGCCTAATCGAAAGTGTCCAAGATGTGTCAAAAGCCATTACGTCCAGAACCACGATTCCGATTTTAACCGGCATTAAAATTACTGCTTCAGAAGAAGGCATTACTTTTACGGGCAGTGATTCCGATATTTCCATTGAGTCATTTGTGCCAAAAGAAGAAGACGGGGATGAAATGGCTGTGATTCAGCAAACAGGCGGCATTGTGCTGCAAGCAAAGATTTTCGGGGAACTGGTCAAAAAGCTGCCGATGGATATTGTAGAGATAGAGGTTGTCAATCAATTCCAGACCATCATTCGCTCAGGCAAATCGAACTTTAATTTAAACGGGCTTAATGTGGAAGAGTACCCGCATTTGCCGCAAATTACGGAAGACAAAGTGATCCGGATTCCGGCAGATATTTTAAAAAATCTGATCCGGCAAACGGTATTTGCCGTTTCCACCGCGGAAACCCGCCCGATCTTGACAGGTGTAAACTGGAGCATTAAAGGCAACAGGCTGAACTGTATTGCAACAGACAGCCACCGCCTGGCGCAAAGGACAGCGGAAATCGAAACGGCCGCAGATGCCGAGTATAATATTGTAATTCCGGGGAAAAGTTTAAATGAGTTGAATAAAATTTTGCCGGATTCGAATGAACCGGTGGGAATTGTCATAACGGATAATCAGGTTTTATTTAAAGCAAAGCATTTATTGTTTTTCTCGCGTCTGCTGGAAGGAAATTACCCGGATACATCACGGCTGATCCCGACAGATGGAAAAACGGAAATCGTTGTGAATACAAAAGAGTTTCTGCAAGCCATTGACAGGGCATCGTTACTCGCAAAAGAGGGGCAAAACGCAAATGTCGTGAAACTTTCATCCGTTACGGATATCCCGGGCACGATTGAAATCACATCCAATTCGCCGGAAATCGGGAAAGTGACGGACAGGGTAAACTGTAAATCCATTGAAGGGGAAGAATTAAAAATCTCGTTTAGTTCCAAATATATGATGGACGCGTTAAGAGCGCTGGAAGGAACGGAAATCACCATCCGTTTTACCGGCGCGATGAGGCCTTTTATCATCCGGCCGGTGCATGATGATACGACACTGCAGCTGATTTTGCCGGTAAGGACGTACTGATGAAAATTGCCTGTTGAAAAACAGGCTTTTTTCATCTCCGCTGCATGCGGAAAACTGCGGGCGGCAACGGGAATTCCTTGGTATGCTTTGTGTTTCTGCCTGATTTTTAGTAAAATAATATGTTAGTGAGTACATGAAAAGAGTGAAGAAATGGCAAAAAATGTAAAAATCTCAACAGATACCATTACGCTTGGCCAATTTTTAAAATTAGCGGATATCATTCAAAGCGGCGGAATGGCAAAATGGTTTTTAACCGAACATGAAGTGCTCGTCAATGGAGAACCGGAGCAAAGAAGAGGGCGGAAACTGAAAGAGGCGGACCGGGTTGAAATTGGCGGAATCGGTATGTTTCAAATTATCCGCGGTTGACCGGCGCTTTTTCCGCATAAAGGATGTTGGCATATGTACCTGCAGGAACTGGAACTTCACAATTACCGCAACTATGAAACATTAACCATTCCGTTTGAAAACAAAGTCAATGTGATCCTCGGGGAAAACGCCCAGGGAAAAACCAACCTGATGGAAGCCATTTATGTTTTGGCACTGGCGAAATCCCACCGGACGTCAAATGATAAAGAACTCATCCGCTGGGACGCAGAATATGCTAAAATAAAAGGGAGACTTCACAAAACGCATGGTACTGTCCCCCTTGAACTGACCATCTCCAAAAAAGGCAAAAAAGCAAAGTACAATCATATTGAGCAAAAAAAACTAAGCCGGTATATCGGCAATATGAATGTGGTCATGTTTGCGCCCGAAGACTTGAATCTCGTAAAGGGGAGCCCGCAGGTCAGGCGGCGCTTTATCGATATGGAGATCGGGCAAATTTCGCCGGTTTACCTGTATGATATGAGCCGGTTCCAAAAAATATTGCAGCAGCGGAACCACTATTTGAAGCAGCTGCAGATGAAAAAACAGACAGACCGGACGATGCTCGATATTTTAACCGAACAGCTAATTGAACAAGCCGCTAAAATTGTCATGCGGCGGTTTGAATTTGTGCGGATGCTCGAAGAATGGGCCCGCCCGATCCATCATTCGATTTCCCGCGGTCTTGAACAACTTGAGATCCAATATAAACCCTCTGTGAATGTATCAGAAGAGCTCGATTGGTCAAAAATGATAAAATCATACGAAAATAAATTTGCCGAAATAAGGGAGCGGGAAATTGACAGGGGCGTTACGATGGCCGGTCCGCACCGCGATGATTTAGTCTTTGCAGTAAACGGCAGGGATGTTCACACATTCGGATCACAGGGGCAGCAGCGGACAGCCGCATTATCTGTTAAATTGGCCGAAATTGAACTGATTTATTCGGAAATCCGGGAATATCCGATCCTGCTGCTGGATGACGTGTTATCGGAGCTGGATGACTACCGCCAGTCCCATCTGCTGAACGCGATACAGGGAAGGGTGCAGACTTTTGTGACAACGACAAGCGTGGATGGGGTGGATCATCAAACTTTACGGGAAGCATCCATGTATACAGTGAAGGCAGGACAAATTGTCAGGTGAGGTGTGCCTATGTATCTCCATCTCGCGGAAGATGTCATGATCCGAAGCGATGATATTATCGCCATTATGGACGAGAGATCGCTCAACAGCTCCATAATCAACGAAGCCTATTTGCAGGCTTTAGAAAAAGCCACGGTCAATTTGGCAAAGGGCAGTTTTAAATCAGCCGTGATTACCCAAAATGCGGTCTATTTATCGCCTTTTTCCCCAGGCATTCTGTTCAAACGGGCAATCGGTCTTTTTCCGGCGGGGTTTTTAACCGAACATTTTACCGGAAAACCGGTTTAACATAAGAGAATGTTGCTTACTCAACCGGTGCTTGCTTGTAACACCCGTTACAGGTTGAACCGGCTTTATGCAAGGCGTGTTTTTTGGCACGTCTGTTTCCGGCTAACCGCAAAAACGGCGGGTACAGCCTGCCGGGATAACCGGAGGGTGCTCCAGTATCCGCAGGAATCCCGCAGGTTCAATTTAAGAGAGTGCAGGTGGTATAATTGGAACAAGAACAATTACAGAAGCAGTCTTATGGTGCCGAGCAAATCCAGGTTCTTGAAGGGCTGGAAGCGGTGCGCAAACGTCCGGGGATGTATATTGGCTCGACAAGTGCGAGAGGTCTTCACCATCTTGTCTGGGAAATTGTCGACAACAGCATTGACGAGGCACTGGCCGGTTTTTGCGATGAAATCAATGTTTTTATTGAAAAAGACAACAGCATTACCGTGAAGGACAACGGACGCGGCATCCCGGTCGGCATCCAGGAAAAAGTGGGCAGGCCTGCCGTTGAAGTCATCATGACCATTTTGCACGCCGGCGGGAAATTTGGCGGTGGCGGATATAAGGTGTCCGGCGGTCTGCACGGGGTTGGTGCGTCTGTTGTGAATGCCCTGTCTACAGAGCTCGATGTCTATGTCCACCGCGACGGGCATATTTACTACCAAAAATACCGCCGCGGCAAACCTGCCTTTGACTTAAAAATCATTGGCGAAACGGATCGTACCGGCACAACGACTCACTTCAAGCCGGATCCGGAAATTTTTACGGAAACGACCGAGTTCGACTTTGATATTCTTACAACCCGGCTCCGTGAACTTGCCTTTTTAAATAAAGGGATCAAAATCACCATTGAGGACAAACGCGAAAAAAATCCGCGCAAACAAGAATACCATTACGAAGGCGGGATCAAATCGTACGTGGAGCATTTGAACCGCTCGAAAGAAGTGCTCCATAAGGAACCGATTTATGTAGAAGGCGAAAAAGACGGCATAACCGTTGAAGTATCCCTTCAATACAATGACGGGTTTGCCAGCAATATCTATTCTTTTGCCAATAATATTCACACCTACGAAGGCGGCACACATGAGTCCGGTTTTAAAACGGCTTTAACGCGCGTCATCAATGATTATGCCCGGAAAAACAATCTGATCAAAGAAAATGAAGCCAATTTAACGGGCGAAGATGTCCGGGAAGGCCTCACTGCGATTGTTTCCATCAAACACCCGGATCCGCAGTTTGAAGGACAAACGAAAACGAAGCTTGGAAATACAGAAGCAAGAACGATTACAGATGCGGTATTTTCCGAGACGTTTGAGAAGTTTATGATGGAAAATCCTCAAGTGGCGCGGAAAATTGTCGAAAAAGGGCTGATGGCTGCCCGGGCAAGGTTGGCTGCGAAAAAAGCGCGCGAACTGACACGGAGAAAAAGCGCGCTCGAATCGACAAGCCTACCGGGCAAACTTGCAGACTGCACATCACGCGACCCGGCTGAGAGCGAGCTCTACATTGTCGAAGGAGACTCGGCCGGCGGTTCTGCCAAGCAGGGAAGGGACCGGATGTTTCAGGCGATCCTGCCTTTAAGAGGGAAAATTTTAAACGTAGAGAAAGCGCGTTTGGATAAAATTTTGTCAAATGCGGAAATCCGGACCATTATTACCGCGCTTGGCACAGGTGTCGGAGAAGATTTTGACATCTCGAAGGCGCGTTATCATAAAGTCGTGATTATGACGGATGCGGATGTCGACGGTGCCCATATCCGCACGTTATTATTAACGTTTTTCTACCGCTATATGCGTCCATTAATCGATGCAGGCTATATCTATATCGCCCAGCCGCCGCTTTATAAAGTGCAGCAGGGAAAAAGGGTCGAATATGTATACAGCGACCGCGGTCTTGAGGAATTGCTTAATACGCTACCCGCCCAGCCGAAGCCCGCTATCCAGCGTTATAAAGGTCTCGGCGAAATGAACCCGGAACAGCTTTGGGAGACGACGATGGAACCTGCCAACCGGACGATGCTGCAAGTGAGCCTTGACGATGCGATTGAAGCGGACGGCACATTTGAAATGCTGATGGGCGATAAAGTGGAACCGCGGCGGAATTTTATCGAAGAAAATGCCATTTACGTGAAAAACCTGGACATTTAAAGAAAAGGAGGTTGCATAAATGGCTGACACACCGGAATCAAATATTGTGGAAGTAAACTTAACCCAGGAGATGCGCACATCCTTTCTTGACTATGCGATGAGCGTCATCGTTTCCCGGGCCATTCCGGATGTACGGGACGGATTAAAGCCTGTGCATAGGAGAATTTTATATGCGATGCACGATCTCGGGATGACTCCTGATAAAGCGTATAAAAAATCGGCGCGTATCGTCGGGGAAGTCATCGGGAAATATCACCCGCACGGCGATTCGGCCGTGTATGAAACAATGGTGCGGATGGCGCAGGATTTCAGCTACCGCTATATGCTGGTTGACGGGCACGGCAACTTCGGATCGGTTGACGGCGACCCGGCTGCTGCCATGCGTTACACGGAAGCGCGCATGTCAAAAATTTCCCTTGAACTGCTGCGCGATATTAACAAAGATACAATTGATTTTCAGGACAACTATGATGGTTCGGAAAAGGAGCCGGCTGTCCTGCCTTCCCGTTTTCCGAATCTGTTGGTGAACGGTTCTTCCGGGATTGCGGTCGGCATGGCAACGAACATTCCACCGCATCAACTCGGTGAAGTCATCGACGCGATTCTTGCTTTAAGCAAAGACCCGGATATCACGATCCAGGAATTGATGGAATATATCCCAGGGCCGGATTTCCCTACGGCCGGTTTAATTGTCGGAAGAAGCGGCATCCGCCGTGCTTATGAAACGGGAAGAGGCTCTATCACACTTCGCGCAAGGGTGGAAATTGAACAAAGATCAAACGGCAAAGAATCCATCATTGTGACCGAACTGCCTTACCAGGTCAACAAAGCCAAATTGATCGAACGGATTGCAGAACTTGTGCATGAAAAGCGGATCGACGGCATTACCGATCTGCGTGACGAGTCCGACCGCAACGGCATGCGGATGGTGATTGAAGTCCGCCGTGATGCAAATGCGAATGTGATTTTGAACAATTTGTACAAGCATACCGCCATGCAGACGACATTCGGTATCAACCTGCTGGCGCTTGTTGCAGGCCAGCCAAAAGTGCTGAATTTAAAACAGGCGCTTAAGTTTTACCTTGACCATCAGGAAGAAGTGATCCGCCGCAGAACGGCTTTTGAACTGAAAAAAGCGGAAGCGCGCGCCCATATTTTGGAAGGTCTGCGCATTGCACTCGATCATATTGATGCGATTATCCAGCTGATCCGTTCCTCGCAAACAACGGATATTGCCCGCAACGGCTTAATGGAGCAATTTTCCCTGTCCGAAAAGCAGGCACAGGCAATTCTCGATATGCGGCTGCAACGTTTGACCGGACTGGAACGCGAAAAAATTGAAGAAGAATACCGGGGCTTGATCCAACTGATTGCAGAACTGAAAGCCGTTTTGGCAGATGAAGAAAAAGTGCTTGAAATCATCCGTGAAGAGCTGCTCGAAATTAAAGAACGGTTTAATGATGAACGGCGCACGGAAATTATAGCAGCAAGCGTTGACCAGATTGAGGACGAGGATTTGATCCCGCAGGAAAGCATCGCCATCACCCTGACCCATAACGGCTATATCAAACGCCTGCCGATTTCGACGTACCGGAGTCAGAAACGCGGCGGCCGCGGCGTGCAGGGGATGGGCACGAATGAAGACGATTTTGTTGAACATCTCTTAACGACATCAACACATGATACGATCCTTTTCTTCACAAATAAAGGAAAAGTCTATAAGAAGAAAGGATACGAAATCCCGGAATACGGCAGAACGGCAAAAGGCATTCCGATTGTCAACCTGCTTGAAATTGACAGGGATGAATGGATCAATACGATGATCCGTGTGGAAGATTTCGTAGAAGACTGGTTTTTATTTTTTACCACAAAAAAAGGCATTTCAAAACGCACGCCTGTAACTGAATTTGCCAATATCCGGACGAACGGCCTGATTGCCATTCATCTGAAAGAAGAAGATGAGCTGATTTCCGTAAAACTGACGGACGGCCATAAAGAAATCATTATCGGTACGAAGAACGGCATGCTGATCAGATTTCCCGAAACGGATGTCCGTTCAATGGGAAGGTCGGCAACAGGGGTAAAAGGCATTACCTTAAGCGGCGATGATGAAGTGGTCGGCATGGAGATTCTGGAAGAAAACGATGATGTGCTTATTGTGACCAAAAACGGCTATGGAAAACGGACAAAGGGAAGCGAGTACCGCATCCAGAGCCGGGGCGGAAAAGGTTTGAAAACCTGCAATATCACAAGCAAGAACGGGCCACTTGTTGCTGTGAAGACGGTAACGGGAGAAGAAGACATCATGCTCATTACAGCAGGCGGCGTGCTGATCCGGATGGCTGTCGGGGATATTTCGGTGCTCGGCAGAAATACAATGGGTGTCAAACTGATCCGTCTTGGTGACGAAGAATATGTTGCGACAGTCGCAAAAGTGGAAAAAGATGAAGAAGAAAATCATGTGGATCCGGTGGAAGAAACCGGGGAGGAATAAGAAATCTCAGGAAGCATTGCACACAATGCTTCTTTTTTTTGATAAAATATGGGCAGCACAGTTGCTTGTTGACGGAGGGAGAAAAACTTGAAGATAAAAGTAGTCGATCTCGTCCCCGGCTATTGTTTGGCTGAGGATGTTATGGGGAAAACGGCTCACCCCATTATGCCAAAAGGAACCCTTTTAACGCAGAAAATGATTCATATTTTGAAAGCATTCGGGATAGAAGAAGTGGATGTGGGCCGTTCCAATAGCCGTAAAGAGACGAAAGAGAGCACGAGGGAAGAAAGTCAGGAAACGGCAACAGTGCCAGAAGCATTCCGGGAGCAGTACACGGCTGCGGTTGGCAGTTACAAGAAAATGTTTCAAAGCTGGCAGTCCGGTTCCAAAGTCAGTGTAGGGGAAGTGAGGGATTTTTTTATTCCGCTTTTTGAATTGATCGAACAGGATCCCGGGAAAATCCGCATTATTCATCAATATGCAACAAAAGAGGAATACATCTATCATCATGCCGTCTCGGTCGGACTGTTAAGCGGCGCAATCGCCCAAAAACTGCAACTCGGGAAGGGAACTTGCTATCAGGCTGCATTGGCGGGCTGCCTCGCAGATGCCGGCATGGCAAAAATCCCTGCGCCTTTGCTGAGAAAATCAGCCTCCTTAACAGAAGAAGAATACGAAGAAATCAGGAACCATCCTGTATACGGGCTAAAAATGGTCCAGCACTCGCCCCTTTTGAAATCCGAAACGAAACTCGCAATTTTACAGCATCATGAACGTCTTGACAAAAGCGGCTATCCATTTGGTGAAAAACCGGACAGAATTCCGATCCTGTCAAGAATTGTTGCCGTTGCGGATGTATACCATGCCATCGTATGCGACCATATTTATAAAAAGAAGAAAATCCCGTTTCAGGCCATTGAAGAGCTGCTGGAGGATCACTTCGGAGAGTTCGATATTGCTGTGATCCATGCATTAATTAGCCTTGTTGCCCATTTAACGATTGGATCAAAGGTCTTTTTATCCAACAATGAAGAAGCAGAAGTGCTTTACATGAAACCGTCCGCTCCCATTAAACCGCTTGTAAAAATTTTAAGCAGCAATGAAATGGTGGATTTGGAAAGCCGGCCTGATTTGTTTATTACAGAATTAATCCGGTGAGGTTTGAAAAGCAGAAACCGGCCAAAATAGAAGCCTTATTATATTTTGTTTGGATAACCCTTAGACACCGATGCCGTATTTATTGTCGTACCAGCGGAAGCCTTCAGGAGAGATAAATTTATTACTTTATGTATTGCCAGAAACAATATCTATCCGGAGCATAATTGATTTTACGTAAAAACCTTAAGTTCAATTTATTTAGATTTTGTGCATTGTATAGGATTTTGTTGCGCGAACCGAAAAAAGTACTTGCAATTTACTGCATAACGAGTATAATAGAAATTGTGCTTTTTATGGTTGCTTGTTGATTTGCTTTTTTTGTTGACACAAGCTGCCGGATATGTTATGATATAAAAGTCGTCACAAGATGTGATTGTTCCTTGAAAACTGGACAAAACGAAACGTCAAATTCTTTTTGAGCTTTTATCAAACATCTTTACTGAGAGTTTGATCCTGGCTCAGGACGAACGCTGGCGGCGTGCCTAATACATGCAAGTCGTGCGGACCTTTTAAAAGCTTGCTTTTAAAAGGTTAGCGGCGGACGGGTGAGTAACACGTGGGCAACCTGCCTGTAAGATCGGGATAACGCCGGGAAACCGGGGCTAATACCGGATAGTTTTTTCCTCCGCATGGAGGAAAAAGGAAAGACGGCTTTTGCTGTCACTTACAGATGGGCCCGCGGCGCATTAGCTAGTTGGTGGGGTAACGGCTCACCAAGGCAACGATGCGTAGCCGACCTGAGAGGGTGATCGGCCACATTGGGACTGAGACACGGCCCAAACTCCTACGGGAGGCAGCAGTAGGGAATCTTCCGCAATGGACGAAAGTCTGACGGAGCAACGCCGCGTGAGTGAAGAAGGCCTTCGGGTCGTAAAACTCTGTTGCCGGGGAAGAACAAGTGCCGTTCGAACAGGGCGGCGCCTTGACGGTACCCGGCCAGAAAGCCACGGCTAACTACGTGCCAGCAGCCGCGGTAATACGTAGGTGGCAAGCGTTGTCCGGAATTATTGGGCGTAAAGCGCGCGCAGGCGGCTTCTTAAGTCTGATGTGAAATCTTGCGGCTCAACCGCAAGCGGTCATTGGAAACTGGGAGGCTTGAGTGCAGAAGAGGAGAGTGGAATTCCACGTGTAGCGGTGAAATGCGTAGAGATGTGGAGGAACACCAGTGGCGAAGGCGGCTCTCTGGTCTGTAACTGACGCTGAGGCGCGAAAGCGTGGGGAGCAAACAGGATTAGATACCCTGGTAGTCCACGCCGTAAACGATGAGTGCTAAGTGTTAGAGGGTTTCCGCCCTTTAGTGCTGCAGCTAACGCATTAAGCACTCCGCCTGGGGAGTACGGCCG
Source organism: Weizmannia sp. FSL K6-3076 (assembly GCF_038007245.1). Taxonomy (NCBI): domain Bacteria; kingdom Bacillati; phylum Bacillota; class Bacilli; order Caryophanales; family Bacillaceae; genus Heyndrickxia; species Weizmannia sp. FSL K6-3076. The sequence goes on from NZ_JBBOWU010000001.1 coordinate 3,512,858, forward strand.
CAAGGCTGAAACTCAAAGGAATTGACGGGGGCCCGCACAAGCGGTGGAGCATGTGGTTTAATTCGAAGCAACGCGAAGAACCTTACCAGGTCTTGACATCCTCTGACCTCCCTGGAGACAGGGCCTTCCCCTTCGGGGGACAGAGTGACAGGTGGTGCATGGTTGTCGTCAGCTCGTGTCGTGAGATGTTGGGTTAAGTCCCGCAACGAGCGCAACCCTTGACCTTAGTTGCCAGCATTCAGTTGGGCACTCTAAGGTGACTGCCGGTGACAAACCGGAGGAAGGTGGGGATGACGTCAAATCATCATGCCCCTTATGACCTGGGCTACACACGTGCTACAATGGATGGTACAAAGGGCTGCGAGACCGCGAGGTTAAGCCAATCCCAGAAAACCATTCCCAGTTCGGATTGCAGGCTGCAACCCGCCTGCATGAAGCCGGAATCGCTAGTAATCGCGGATCAGCATGCCGCGGTGAATACGTTCCCGGGCCTTGTACACACCGCCCGTCACACCACGAGAGTTTGTAACACCCGAAGTCGGTGAGGTAACCTTTACGGAGCCAGCCGCCGAAGGTGGGACAGATGATTGGGGTGAAGTCGTAACAAGGTAGCCGTATCGGAAGGTGCGGCTGGATCACCTCCTTTCTAAGGAAATTAAGGAAAACTTCGTTTTCCAAAATTAAGTTTGATGTTTCCGTTTTGTTCAGTTTTGAAGGTTCAATCCTTCCTTATATTTCCTTTCATTAAGGGCCTGTAGCTCAGCTGGTTAGAGCGCACGCCTGATAAGCGTGAGGTCGATGGTTCAAGTCCATTCAGGCCCACCATTCCTTAATGATCGGGGCCTTAGCTCAGCTGGGAGAGCGCCTGCTTTGCACGCAGGAGGTCAGCGGTTCGATCCCGCTAGGCTCCACCTTTATAAATGTGTTCTTTGAAAACCGGATAGGAGAAACAAACCAAGTAAACCGAGAATCGCTTATTTTTGGATTTAAACCTTTTTATGGTTAAGTTAGAAAGGGCGCACGGTGAATGCCTTGGCACTAGGAGCCGATGAAGGACGGTACAAACACCGATATGCTCCGGGGAGCTGTACGTAAGCTTTGATCCGGAGATTTCCGAATGGGGAAACCCCCTGTCTTTAATCGGACAGGATTCCTGCCTGAATCCATAGGGCAGGAAGGGCACACCCGGGGAACTGAAACATCTCAGTACCCGGAGGAAGAGAAAGCAATTGCGATTTCCCAAGTAGCGGCGAGCGAACAGGAAACAGCCCAAACCGGAAGGCTTGCCTTCCGGGGTTGTAGGACACTCATATGGGAGTTACAAAAGAACAGGTTAAGTGAAGCGGCCTGGAAAGGCCTGCCGGAGAAGGTAAAAGCCCTGTAACTGACACTTCGTTCTCTCCCGAGTGGATCCTGAGTACGGCGGGACACGAGGAATCCCGCCGGAATCCGGGAGGACCATCTCCCAAGGCTAAATACTCCCTAGTGACCGATAGTGAACCAGTACCGTGAGGGAAAGGTGAAAAGCACCCCGGGAGGGGAGTGAAAGAGATCCTGAAACCGTGTGCCTACAAGTAGTCAGAGCCCGTTAACGGGTGATGGCGTGCCTTTTGTAGAATGAACCGGCGAGTTACGGTCTCATGCAAGGTTAAGCTGAAGAAGCGGAGCCGCAGCGAAAGCGAGTCTGAACAGGGCGAAAGAGTATGAGGCCGCAGACCCGAAACCAGGTGATCTACCCATGTCCAGGGTGAAGGCAAGGTAACACTTGCTGGAGGCCCGAACCCACGCACGTTGAAAAGTGCGGGGATGAGGTGTGGGTAGCGGAGAAATTCCAATCGAACTTGGAGATAGCTGGTTCTCTCCGAAATAGCTTTAGGGCTAGCCTCAAGCGAAGAGTTTTGGAGGTAGAGCACTGTTTGGACGAGGGGCCCTCATCGGGTTACCGAATTCAGACAAACTCCGAATGCCAAAAACTTATGCTTGGGAGTCAGACTGTGAGTGATAAGATCCATGGTCGAAAGGGAAACAGCCCAGACCGCCAGCTAAGGTCCCAAAGTATACGTTAAGTGGAAAAGGATGTGGCGTTGCTTAGACAACCAGGATGTTGGCTTAGAAGCAGCCATCATTTAAAGAGTGCGTAATAGCTCACTGGTCGAGTGACGCTGCGCCGAAAATGTACCGGGGCTAAACGTATCACCGAAGCTGCGGATGGACACCGTATGGTGTCCGTGGTAGGAGAGCGTTCTAAGGGCGTTGAAGCCGGACCGGAAGGACCGGTGGAGCGCTTAGAAGTGAGAATGCCGGTATGAGTAGCGAAAGAAGGGTGAGAATCCCTTCCACCGAATGCCTAAGGTTTCCTGAGGAAGGCTCGTCCGCTCAGGGTTAGTCGGGGCCTAAGCCGAGGCCGAAAGGCGTAGGCGATGGACAACAGGTTGATATTCCTGTACCGCCTCTTCACCGTTTGAACGATGGGGGGACGCAGGAGGATAGGGCAAGCGCGACACTGGTTGATCGCGTCCAAGCAGTTAGGCCGGTGCGGAGGCAAATCCTTCGCGCCAAGGCGGAGCTGTGATGGCGAGGGAAATTTTAGTACCGAAGTTCCTGATTCCACACTGCCAAGAAAAGCCTCTAGTGAGGTGAAAGGCGCCCGTACCGCAAACCGACACAGGTAGGCGAGGAGAGAATCCTAAGGTGAGCGAGAGAACTCTCGTTAAGGAACTCGGCAAAATGACCCCGTAACTTCGGGAGAAGGGGTGCTTTTTGGGGTGTATGCCCCGGGAAGCCGCAGTGAATAGGCCCAGGCGACTGTTTAGCAAAAACACAGGTCTCTGCGAAGCCGCAAGGCGAAGTATAGGGGCTGACACCTGCCCGGTGCTGGAAGGTTAAGGAGAGGGGTTAGCCGTAAGGCGAAGCTCTGAACTGAAGCCCCAGTAAACGGCGGCCGTAACTATAACGGTCCTAAGGTAGCGAAATTCCTTGTCAGGTAAGTTCTGACCCGCACGAAAGGTGTAACGATCTGGGCACTGTCTCAACGAGAGACTCGGTGAAATTATAGTACCTGTGAAGATGCAGGTTACCCGCGACAGGACGGAAAGACCCCATGGAGCTTTACTGCAGCCTGATATTGAATTTTGGTACAGCTTGTACAGGATAGGTAGGAGCCTTGGAAACCGGAGCGCCAGCTTCGGCGGAGGCATCGGTGGGATACTACCCTGGCTGTATTGAAATTCTAACCCGCACCCCTTACCGGGGTGGGAGACAGTGTCAGGCAGGCAGTTTGACTGGGGCGGTCGCCTCCTAAAAGGTAACGGAGGCGCCCAAAGGTTCCCTCAGAATGGTTGGAAATCATTCGCAGAGTGTAAAGGCATAAGGGAGCTTGACTGCGAGACTTACAAGTCGAGCAGGGACGAAAGTCGGGCTTAGTGATCCGGTGGTTCCGCATGGAAGGGCCATCGCTCAACGGATAAAAGCTACCCTGGGGATAACAGGCTGATCTCCCCCAAGAGTCCACATCGACGGGGAGGTTTGGCACCTCGATGTCGGCTCATCGCATCCTGGGGCTGTAGTCGGTCCCAAGGGTTGGGCTGTTCGCCCATTAAAGCGGTACGCGAGCTGGGTTCAGAACGTCGTGAGACAGTTCGGTCCCTATCCGTCGCGGGCGCAGGAAATTTGAGAGGAGCTGTCCTTAGTACGAGAGGACCGGGATGGACGCACCGCTGGTGTACCAGTTGTCTTGCCAAAGGCATCGCTGGGTAGCTATGTGCGGAAGGGATAAGTGCTGAAAGCATCTAAGCATGAAGCCCCCCTCAAGATGAGATTTCCCACAGTTTATACTGGTAAGATCCCTGAAAGATGATCAGGTTGATAGGTCCGGGGTGGAAGCGCGGCGACGCGTGGAGCTGACGGATACTAATCGATCGAGGACTTAACCAAATAGAAAAGCGAAGGGCGCCTTGAAAAAGGTGCACTGGAGCTAGACAATTCTCAAAGTTAGAAACGCGTTCTCCGTTTACAGTTTTTTCTCCCATCCGGTTTTCAGGGAACACATCCCAAAAATTATACAGGTCCGGTGATGATGGCGGAAAGGTCACACCCGTTCCCATCCCGAACACGGAAGTTAAGCTTTCCAGCGCCGATGGTAGTTGGGGGTTTCCCCCTGCGAGAGTAGGACGTTGCCGGGCCAAAAGAGAACCGCAGACAAATGGTCTGTGGTTTTTTTATTTCTTTTACCATCCTCGCTTCAATCGTATGAAGGACGTAGCCCAACGATAAGGGAAGATAAATGCCGAGTATATGTAAAATTTTACTCGGAGGGGCAGATAAGTGAAAAAATGGGAAGACACTCTATTATCTAAATGTACACCTTGAAATGAACATCTAGAGAGAGGTTTCCCATGGATATGATATTACGTACAGGAACGGGAATTTTTAGAGTAACGAAAGGAATTAAGAAAACATCTCAAAAAGTGCAAAAAGTAAATTGAACATAGAGCCCGTCTACGTTAAGGAAGCGTCGAAAAACGAAGGCCTTTCTTTACATAGAGCCCCTCTATGTTAAGGAAGCAAACAAAAACGAAGATCTTCCTTCACTTAGAGCGCATCTACGTTAAGGAAGCGCGGAAAAAAGGCGGTCTTTCTTTACATAGAGCGCGTCTACGTTAAGGAAGCAAGCAAAAACAAAGGTCTTCCTTAACATAGGGCGCATCTACATTAAGGAAGCGCGGAAAAAAGGCGGTCTTTCTTTACATAGAGCGCGTCTATGTTAAGGAATCAAACAAAAACAAAGGTCTTCCTTAACATAGGGCGCGTCTACGTTAAGGAAGCAAACAAAAACGAAGGTCTTCCTTCACTTAGAGCCCGTCTATGTTAAGGAAGCAAGCAAAAACAAAGGTCTTCCTTAACATAGGGCGCGTCTACGTTAAGGAAGCAAGCAAAAACGAAGGCCTTCCTTAACATAGGGCGCGTCTACGTTAAGGAAGCGCGGAAAATTGAGGGCCCTCCTTCACATAGAGCGCGTCTATGTTAAGAAAGCAAGCAAAAAAGACGGCCTTCCTTCACATATAGCCCGTCTACGTCAAGGAAGCAAACAAAAACGAAGGTCTTCCTTCACTTAGAGCCCGTCTATGGATTAAGTCCGTATAATTGTGTAAAAAGAAGGAGTCATTTTATCAACTCTTGGCAACACTGTTTTCAACGACGATAAACAATGAAAAGAGGAGATAAAATGACTCACTTACAGTTTAACCTAAATTTGGATGTTTTAAAAGAAGCCATCATGACTTCCGATCTTGACGCGGTAATTAAATCAGCGGTTGTCCTCGTGTTAAACGAGTTTATGGAAAAGGAAAGGGATGACTATTTAAAAACGAGCCCTTATGAACGCGCTGTTGAACGCCGGGATTACCGGAACGGTTACTATGAACGCGAGCTGTTGATGAGCATCGGCAATGTTACATTAAAAGTTCCCCGGACACGTAATGGCGAATTCTCAACTACCTTATTTGAAAAGTATGCCAGATGTGACCAAGCTTTCGTCCTTTCAATGTTGGAGATGGTCATCAATGGCGTCTCTACCCGTAAGGTCACAAATGTCGTAGAACAGCTTTGCGGTAAGAATGTATCCAAGTCGTTTGTCTCTTCCCTTACGCAAAAACTGGATCCCATTGTGAATGCTTGGGCCGAGAGACCGTTGAATACAACCTACTACCCTTATGTGTTTGTGGACGCCATGTATATAAAAGTACGGGAGCACCATAAGGTCATATCAAAGGCTGTTTATATTGCGACTGCCATTACAGAGAAGAATACACGTGAAATACTGGGTTTAAGCGTTGACCATGCAGAAAGTTTGGAGAGTTGGAGTTCATTTTTTAAACAACTTAAATCACGTGGACTCCAATCACCAAAACTCGTTATTTCCGATGCTCACATGGGCCTTCAGAAAGCAATACAACGGGAATTCATTGGCACTGCTTGGCAAAGGTGCAATGTTCATTTTAAACGCAATATCATTGAAAAACTGCCCAAAAAAGATACTGCAGAAATCCGGGTGATGATTAAGCGCGTGTTTGAGGCCGTTACGATTGAGGACATACGCAAGTTTAAAGATGAATTAATAAACAAATTTGGTACAGAAGCAAGATTTGAAAAAGCCCTGGCCATTTTAGATGAAGGTTTTGAAGATACTATCCAATACATGAACTTTCCTGAGAATATCCGTATGCACATACGGAGTACTAATTCCCTCGAGCGGCTTAACCAAGAGGTTCGTAGAAGGGAAAGGGTCATTCGCATTTTTCCTAATACCCAATCTGCTTTTCGTTTGGTTGGTGCCGTTTTAATGCAGTATCAAGATACAGAATACTCGAAGAGGAAGTCACTTATGGGAAAGAATAGTTAGCAGCATTTTCAGCTTAACTTCCATCATGGATGATTTCATCTCCGGGAAGGGATGTCAAATTGAAAGGCATTTGACATCCCTTCCCGGAGATGAAGAAAAAAATCCATGGAAGTTAAGCCGAAAAAATGAAGGGGTGGTTGAAAACATTTGCCCATAAATTTACACAATAACCTGGACTTGACTCGTCTATGTTAAGGAAGCAAGCAAAAACAAAGGTCTTCCTTAACATAGGGCGCGTCTACGTTAAGGAAGCAAACAAAAACGAAGGTCTTCCTTCACTTAGAGCCCGTCTATGTTAAGGAAGCAAGCAAAAACAAAGGTCTTCCTTAACATAGGGCGCGTCTACGTTAAGGAAGCGCGGAAAATTGAGGGCCCTCCTTCACATAGAGCGCGTCTATGTTAAGAAAGCAAGCAAAAAAGACGGCCTTCCTTCACATAAAGCCCGTCTACGTCAAGGAAGCAAACAAAAACGAGTCTCTTCCTTCACATAAAGCCCGTCTTCGTTAAGGTTTGCTGAACGAATCCGATTCTGAGTTTGTACCCAATTTGTCAGCAAGCTCTTTCTTATCGCGTTCTTTTGAGACATACACACACCTGAAAAACCGGCATACGATACCATACATCATTTCGCTTTCTCGTTGCAACATTTGAAAAAATCTCTTTGATTGTGAATAGTCCGCGGAAATGATGGCAATTATAATGAGCAGGGGGTGGAGCAGATGGATCGGAGTGCCCTGAGACATGAACCGGAAATGTGCATTGTTTGTGAGAAATTGAAACATAACGGCATCCATCTTTATACATCATTTATCTGCAGTGACTGCGAAAAGGAAATGGTCCGTACCGATACGGGAGATCCGCGTTATTCCTATTTTGTCCGACAGTTGAAAGCAGTTCAAAGCCCAAAATGTATACATGACCAAGCATATTAAAACAGGCTTGGTTATTTTTTTGTTCTGCCCGTGTAAATGCTACTCTATGAAAAGATACTCGGACAATCGGAAAAACTTCAATCACCCATTTCCTGCCCGCTTTTACCCGTTTATAGTAAAATAGAATAAGTAAACTCGGGGCCGGTTTTTACAGGCGGCTCCGTATGATAAGGGGTACGGAGATGGATCAAAATCGAATGCCATTATTTGAAGCGCTATGCCGCTATCAACATAAAAATCCCGTTTCGTTCCACGTGCCGGGGCATAAAAACGGCTTGTTGATTGAGCCGTTGTTAAAAGAAAGCGCGTCTTTTTTACAATATGATGCAACAGAATTGTCCGGGCTGGATGATTTGCACCATGCTGAAGGAGCCATTCAAGAAGCACAGGATTTGCTGGCTGCTTATTACGGCAGTGAAAAGAGCTATTTTCTCGTAAACGGAAGCACCGTTGGCAACCTCGCCATGATCCTTTCTGTATGCCGGCCGGGGGATCGTGTGCTTGTGGACCGGAACTGCCATCAATCGGTTTTGCATGCCCTCAGGCTTGCCAGGGCAAATCCGGTTTTTGTTTTTCCTGAAATCGATAAGGAACGCCAAATGCCGGCAGGATTTTCAGAAAGATTATTTGTACAGGCGTTCAGGAAATACCGGGACGTGAAAGCGTGTATTTTGACTTATCCGACTTATTATGGCATCACCTACGATTTGCGGGCTGTGGCTGACATCGCACATCAAAACGGCGCTTATGTGTTGGTGGATGAAGCCCATGGTGCGCATTTTCAGATTGGCTCCCCGTTTCCGGAGACGGCGCTTCACCAGGGGGCAGATGCCGCTGTCCAGTCTGCCCATAAGATGCTGCCGGCTATGACAATGGGGTCTTTTTTACATATCCGTGCGCCGCATTTTCCGTTTGAAAGACTTGGATTCTATTTATCGGCACTGCAATCGAGCAGCCCGTCGTATCCCATTATGATGTCGCTCGATTACGCAAGGTGGTATGCCGCCAATTTCAGCCGTGAAGATATCTGCTATACCCTGACACAAAGGGAGCAATTTTCCGCGCGGCTCAGCAAGATGTTAAAATGGGAGAAAAAGGAGGGGCAGGATCCGCTGAAATTGCTGGCGACATTTCCCGGCCTCTCCGGGTTCAAACTTCAGTCCGTGCTTGAAGGTGCCGGTGTGTACACAGAAATGGCGGATTTACAACGGGTTGTCTTTGTGCTGCCGCTTTTAAAAAACGGTATGCCTTTTCCGTATGAGGATGCTGCCGGGCGGATCGAAGCAGCACTGTCCGGAGTATCTCCACAAGCCGAGAATGAATCCCTGCTGAAACGGGTGGAGCAAAAACAGGCGTCCGGATATAGCCGGATGGAAACAGCAGGCTTGGACGTCCTGCATGGGTTAACGGAACTCCACCTTGCTTATGATGAAATGGAAGAAAAAGAGGTAGAATGGGTATCATTTGCAGAAGCGAAGGGGCGGATTGCGGCAAAAATGGTTACGCCGTATCCGCCCGGTGTGCCGCTTCTTGTGCCGGGTGAACAGGTTAGAGACGCCCATATTTACCAAATCCAACAACTGCGCGCTTGCGGGGCAAGGTTTCACGCGGATGCTCCGTTTTTTGAAAACAGGCTGGCAGTTTATAAATAGAGAGGGAGAGAACATGAAAGGAATTTTTATTACAGCAGAAGGACCTGAGGGTGCGGGGAAAACGACCATTACCGGGATGATTGCCGCACACTTAAAGGAAAACGGCTATCCCGTTGTGTTGACGCGGGAACCCGGGGGCATTAAAATTGCCGAGCAGATTCGGCACATCATTTTGAACCCGGAAAATACGGAAATGGATGCGCGGACGGAAGCTTTGCTGTATGCGGCAAGCCGTCGCCAGCATCTTGCAGAGAAGGTCTTGCCGGCACTAGAACAGGGGCGCATTGTCCTGTGTGACCGGTTTATTGACAGTTCGCTCGCGTACCAGGGCTATGCGCGAGGAATCGGGATAGAGGAAGTATACCGGATCAATCAGTTTGCAACGGGCGGGCTGCTGCCGGATTTGACGCTCTATTTTGATGTAGAAGCAGAGACAGGCCTCAGCCGGATTGCCAAAAATCACAACCGTGAAGTAAACCGCCTTGATCTGGAAGCCATCGACTTCCATAGAAAGGTAAGAGAAGGGTTCCAAATATTGTTAAAACGGTTTCCGGAGAGAATACATGCCATTGATGCCAATAAAGAGGTAGAATATATATATCATACCGCTTTGCAAAAAGTGCTGGACGCCATTTTCCGACATTACGGGAAAAATTTCCCCGGATAAAAGGAAATTCACATACAGGAGCAGAATTTCATATATAACGGTAAATGGAAGATGATATAATGAGGGATAAATATACGGTTGAAAATTCAGGAGGGGAAAAAATGAAACTGATCGTCGCAGTCGTACAGGACCAGGACAGCAACCGGTTGATGAAAGCCATGGTTGATCATAATTTTCGTGTGACAAAACTTGCATCAACAGGCGGGTTTTTAAAATCAGGCAATACGACTTTTCTGATTGGGACGGAAGAAATTCGTGTCAATAAAGCGCTGCAGGTCATTAAGGAAAATTGCAAATCGAGGGAACAGTTTATTACCCCGGTTTCACCGATGGGCGGAAATGCCGACAGCTACATCCCGTATCCGGTCGAAATCGAAGTGGGGGGCGCGACAGTATTTGTCCTGCCAGTAGATGAATTTCACCAGTTTTAACGGGGGAATAAGGGATTGAAAATACAACAGGATTTGCGTATTGGTTTGGACAAAACGGCCCGCGAAGCAAAAAGCATGGTAACGGGCACAACAAATTTTGCCGAAATGATGGACACAAGCAGGGAAAAGCTGCAAATGAATGAATTTCACCAGCTATTGTCGCAAATTGACGAAGCCGGCAGCCGACTTGCCCGTTCGCGCAATCTTAAAGATTTGTCCAAATTCAAGTCGCTTGTAAAACAATTTGTGAAGCAAACTGTCGAATACGGGATGAAAAATAAACAGTCACAAAGCTTCGACCGGTTCGGGGAAAGCCGCAAATTGAATATAGTGGAAACCATAGACAAAAAACTGGCGGATCTTACCGACGCCTGTCTCAGAAAAGAGCAGCCCGCTCTCGATATACTGGGGAAAATCGGCGAGGTAAAAGGTTTGCTGATTAATTTATATACTTAAGAGAGTGGAAGAAGCCATGACATGGGAAGCATTTGAAAGTATTCAGCCTGTTGCAGCAACTTTGCTGAAACACAGCATCAGGCGCAGCCGGATGGCGCATGCTTATTTATTTGAAGGCGGACGCGGCACAGGGAAAAAAGAAGCTGCACAGCTACTGGCGAAAACATTATTTTGCCTGCAGCCTGTGGATGATTTTTTCCCATGCGAAAGCTGTTCGAATTGCTTAAGAATCAGCCACGGCACCCATCCTGACGTTCATCTGGTTGAACCGGACGGCCTTTCGATCAAGAAGGAGCAGATTAAAGCGTTGCAGCAGGAGTTTTCCAAACGGGCAGTGGAGTCGAAACGGAAACTGTATATGATTGTAGACGCTGAAAAAATGTCAACAGGCGCCGCCAACAGCCTGCTGAAGTTTCTGGAAGAGCCGAATCCTGGTACGACGGCTGTGCTGATGACAACCCAGCTGCACCGGATCCTGCCGACCATTTTATCCCGCTGCCAGGTTGTTTCATTCAAGCCGGTCCCACCCGCCATACTGAAAAAACAGCTGATTGAAAACGGGGTCAGCCCCGATTTGGCCCCGCTTCTTTCCCATATGACAAGCCACTTGGAAGAAGCGCTTGATTTAAGCAAAGATGAGTGGTTTGCACAAGCCCGAAAAATCGTGTTAAAATTGTATACAACCCTTTCAAAATCACCTTCCCACGCAATGGTTTTTTTGCAGGAAGCGTGGTTTGGGCATTTTAAAGAAAAAAATCAACTGGATCTCGGGTTGGATCTGTTGATATGGATTTATAAAGATCTTCTTTCCATCCATCTGGGAAAACAGGAAGATGTCGTTTATCCCGATCAGCTAAACCGTCTTTCTGCAGATATTCTTTCCTGCTCCCCGCGTTCTCTGGCTGAAAAACTGGCAGCCATTCTTGATGCAAAAAAGAAATTGGGTGCCAATGTCAATCAACAGCTGCTCATGGAACAGCTTGTTTTAAATTTGCAGGGGGGAACGGCCTTTGTTTAACGTAGTAGGAATCCGGTTTAAAAAAGCCGGCAAAGTATATTATTTCGACCCAGGCGATTTTCCCGTTAAAAAAAATGATGCCGTCATCGTCGAAACTGCGCGCGGCATTGAGTATGGCTTTGTTGTGACAAATCCCAAAGTTGTCGGGGAACATGATGTCGTGTTGCCGCTGAAAAAAATCATCCGGATTGCCGACCAGAAAGATCATATGACAGTGGATGAAAATAAAGCGGCAGCAAAAGAAGCATATGGGATTTGCATGAAAAAAATTGCGGAACACCAGCTTGAGATGAAGCTGGTGGATGTGGAGTATACATTTGACCGGAATAAGATTATTTTTTATTTTACCGCTGACGGGCGTGTCGATTTCCGGGAGCTCGTAAAAGATTTGGCGTCCATTTTCCGGACAAGGATCGAACTCCGCCAAATCGGGGTGCGGGATGAAGCCAAAATGCTTGGCGGCATCGGTCCTTGCGGCAGGATGCTGTGCTGTTCCACGTTTTTGGGTGATTTTGAGCCGGTATCGATCAAAATGGCAAAAGACCAGAATTTGTCATTAAATCCGGCGAAAATTTCTGGGCTTTGCGGACGTCTCATGTGCTGCCTGAAATATGAGAATGATGAATATGAAGCGGTAAAAGAAGCGTTTCCGGATGTCGGGGAAATGGTGAAAACGCCTTACGGAACCGGAAAAGTGACCGGCCTGAACATTTTGGAACGCGTTTTGCAAATTGAATTACAAAGCCAGGGGCGTACGATTGAGTATACGATGGAAGAATTTTTAAGTGCGGATGTTGTGTCAATTCAATCCACGGATTAATGAGGTGGAGAACTGATGGATAGGAAAGAATTATTTGAGGCGATACAGCAAATGGAAGTGCAGATCGGGGCGCTCCAGGAAAAGTTGGGGGAACTGAAACGGGATTTGACGGAAGTCATTGAAGAAAACAGCATTTTGAAAATTCAGAATGACTATTTCAGGCGCCAGTTGCAGCCCGAATCCGGCGGGGAAGGCACAGATTCGCATGAGGAACCGGCCGAGATTGTCCGGAAAATCAAGGAAAAGGGCGTGCCGCAGACGCTTCTTGATATCGGCGAAGGGTACGACAATCTGGCCCGCCTTTATCAGGAAGGCTTCCATATTTGCAATGTCCATTTCGGCAGCCCACGCAACGGGGAAGATTGCCTGTTCTGCCTTTCCTTTTTGAACAAGAAGTAACGAACGGTCCAAGATGAAAAGCCTTCCTTTTACCGGGAAGGCTGTTTTATGCAGCCGTTGTTTTTGGAGGCTACAGGGTATGGTGACATTATCAGGAGACGAACGATTGGATTATTTGCTTGCGGAAAATTTAAGGATTGTGCAAAGCCCGTCCGTGTTTGCTTTTTCATTGGATGCGGTGCTTCTGGCAAAGTTTGCATGGCTGCCGATCCAAAAAGGGAAAGTGCTTGATTTGTGCACGGGGAACGGGGTAATCCCGCTTTTATTAAGCAACCGTACGAAAGCGGAGATTACCGGGGTCGAAATTCAGGAACGCCTCTCGGATATGGCAAAAAGAAGCGTCGCTTATAACGGGCTTGAGGACAGGATCCGGATCATTCACGGCGATTTGAAGGAGATGCCGGATGTGCTCGGCTGCAGCAAATTTGACGTGGTAACGTGCAATCCGCCTTATTTTCCTTCGCAGACGAAGAATATTCAAAATGAAAATGAGCATTTTGCGATTGCCCGCCATGAAATTTTTTGTACATTGGAAGATGTCGTAAAAGTCAGCAGCAGGATGCTCAAGCAGGGCGGCAAAGCGGCGTTTGTGCACCGCCCGGGACGTCTGGTCGACTTGATTACGTTGATGAAAAAACACCGTCTCGAACCAAAACGGCTCCGGTTTGTTTATCCGAAAGCAGGCAAAGAAGCGAATACGATTCTGGTGGAAGGCATAAAAGACGGAAAACCGGATTTAAAGATTCTCCCACCGTTGTTCGTGTACGGGCAGGATGGCGAATATACGGAAGAAGTGAAAGAATTGCTGTATGGAAACAAAAACTAAATCATATTTTTACGTGCTTCTATGCTGTGACGGCAGTTTTTACGGCGGGTATACCGTTGATTTAAAACGGCGCTTCCGCGAACACAGCGAGGGCCGGGGCGCCAAGTATACGCGAACGCGGACACCGGTCAAGCTTTTGTATTTTCAGGAATATGCGACAAAAAGCGAGGCCATGAAAGCGGAATATGCTTTTAAAAAGCTTTCACGCCGGGAAAAAGAGCGATTTTTGGAGAAGGCAGGTGTCGACCTTGCACAGGCAGCAAAGTTTCCAGGATGAAAAAAATAAAGGGATTCTCTATTTGGTCCCGACCCCGATTGGCAATCTGGAAGATATGACATTCCGGGCGGTGCGCATTTTAAAAGAAGCCGATTTGATTGCTGCTGAAGATACGCGAAACAGCAAAAAGTTGTGCAGCTACTTCGATATTCACACGCCGTTTGTAAGTCATCACGAACATAATAAAGAAGCGAGCACACGCGATTTAATCATGAGGCTTACGCGCGGCGAAAAGATTGCCCTTGTAAGCGACGCAGGCATGCCGTGCATTTCGGATCCGGGTTATGAGCTTGCCACTGCCTGCATTCGCGAAGGGATCCCTGTTGTGCCGCTTCCAGGCGCAAACGCGGCACTTACGGCGTTAATTGCTTCTGGGATTGCACCGCAGCCGTTTACGTTTTACGGTTTTCTGCCACGGGAAAAGCAGGAAAAGCGGGCGGCACTGGAACGGCTCGCAAAAATTCCGTCCACTTTCATTTTGTATGAAGCACCGCACCGGCTGAAACATACGCTGCAAATGATGGCGGAGGTGCTGGGTGAGCGACAAATTTCCATCAGCCGTGAGCTGACGAAAAAATTTGAGGAATTTTTGCGGGGGACGATTCAAGAAGCGGTGGAATGGGTCGAAAACAATGAAGTGCGCGGCGAGTTCTGCCTGGTTGTGGAAGGTAGCCCTGAAACAGGGGAAGAAGACGACGATTTCTGGTGGACGGCGCTATCCGTTAAGGAGCATGTGGAAGCCTATATGCAGCAAAAACAGCTGCCGGCAAAAGAAGCGATCAAGCTTGCGGCAAAAGACCGGAAACTGCCAAAAAGGGAAGTCTACCAAATCTATCACGAACTGTGAATTAAAAACCTAGGGAGGATATTTGGCAACAAAGATCTGTCCAAGGCTTAAAAAAACCCCGCGTTTCAGCGGGGTTCCGGTTCCGGCTCAGGTTTGGATGCGAATGGATCTGCTTCGTCTTTTGCCTGTTCATTTTCTTCAGCCGGTTGATCTTCCAAATGAAAATTTTCTTTAATTTCTTGCATCAGCAATTCTGCGCCTTCACGGCTTAAAACAATTTTTCCGCCTGCCAGCTGGAGATTGTCATCCGAGACTTCCCCGGTAACGAGACAGGTCATATTGGGCTTGTACTTTTTCAAAATGATCTTGTCATCATCGACATAAATCTCCAATGCATCTTTTTCAGCAATGCCAAGATTTCTCCGCAATTCAATTGGAATGACAACACGGCCGAGCTCGTCGACTTTCCGTACAATGCCTGTTGATTTCATTAACGCTTTCCTCCCTTAAAGTAAATGTGAACCTGTACAAAACCCTGATACCAAACCCGGTTGCACAAATGCTGACCTTCTATATCTATCGAAAACTGGCGAATACCCCTGAATCTTCAAAAACTATACAACCTATCTAATTGTATTATAGAAGATAAATTGGAATAAAAAAACAAATTTGTTTAAAATATTTTTCGACAAGGATAAAAGTCACGGCCCTTGCACCGGTTAAACCGGCGGAATGCCGTCTATAATGGATAATGTGCTGTACCGGGCGCCATAAAGATGCAATGCATCCTGTTGATGCGGTATACTGAATATATGGGCCTTTTTTTCAAAAATCCACGTTTTTGCTTATTTTCACGAAAAGTTTTATACTTATTGTTTAGAAGTTCTAAGCAGCGCGCGAAATGTGCAAAAGAAATGTCTAATGTTATCGAAAGGTGGAGGCTGGTTTGGAAGAGAAACGGAAAACTTTTTATATCACAACGCCGATCTATTATCCGAGCGGAAATTTACATATCGGCCATGCCTATACAACCGTTGCAGGCGATGCGATGGCCCGTTATAAAAGGCTGCGCGGGTTTGACGTCATGTTCCTGACCGGCACGGATGAGCACGGCCAGAAAATCCAACGCAAAGCAAAGGAAAAAGACGTGACACCGCAGCAATATGTCGACGAAATTGTCGCCGGCATCCAGGATCTATGGAAAAAACTCGAAATATCCAATGATGATTTTATTCGCACGACCCAGGACCGCCACAAAAAGGCAGTGGAAAAGATTTTCAAGAAGCTGCTTGACCAGGGCGATATTTATTTGGGAGAGTACGAAGGCTGGTACTGTACGCCTTGTGAATCCTTCTTCACGGAACGCCAGCTTGTGGACGGCAAATGCCCGGACTGCGGCAGACCAGTAGAAAAAGTAAAAGAGGAATCGTACTTTTTCAAAATGGGGAAATATGTCGACCGGCTTTTGCAATACTATGAGGAAAATCCGGATTTCATTCAACCGGAAAGCCGGAAAAATGAAATGATCAATAACTTCATCAAACCGGGGCTTGAGGATCTTGCTGTATCGCGGACAACGTTTGACTGGGGGATAAAAGTGCCCGGGGATCCGAAACATGTCATCTATGTCTGGATTGATGCCCTGACTAACTATATTACAGCACTCGGTTACGGTAGTGATGACGATTCGAACTACCGGAAATACTGGCCGGCTGACGTCCATCTTGTTGGCAAGGAAATCGTTCGTTTCCATACGATTTACTGGCCGATTATGCTGATGGCGCTTGGCCTTCCGCTGCCGAAAAAAGTATTTGCACACGGCTGGCTCCTTATGAAAGACGGAAAAATGTCGAAATCAAAAGGGAATGTCATTGACCCGGTTACTTTGATTGACCGGTACGGGCTCGACGCACTCCGCTATTACTTGCTGCGTGAAGTGCCGTTTGGGGCGGATGGCATTTTTACGCCGGAAGGGTTTGTGGAACGGATCAATTTTGACCTCGCCAATGATCTGGGCAATCTGCTGAACCGTACGATTGCGATGATGAACCAGTATTTTGACGGTGTCATTCCAACGTTTGCCGGTTCGCACAATCCGTATTCCATCCAGCTTGTGACCGCATATAAAGAGGCTGTGAAAAAATACGAAGATGCGATGGAAAACATGCAGTTCTCGGTTGCACTCGCTTCTTTATGGGAATTTGTCAGCCGTACAAACAAATATATTGATGAAACAACTCCGTGGACATTGGCAAAAGATGAAACCAAACGGGCGGATCTTGCCGAAGTGATGGTCCATTTGGCGGAGTCGCTGCGCCATATCGCCATCCTTTTACAGCCGTTTTTGACATCAACGCCAAAGAAAATTTTTGACCAGCTGAACATTACGGATGAGAGCTTGCATACATGGGAAAGCCTGTCCTTATTCGGCAGCATTCCGGAAGGCACAAAGGTTGTGAAAAAAGGCAAGCCGATTTTCCCGCGTCTCGATATGGAAAAAGAAATTCAGTTTATCAAATCGCAAATGCAAGGTGCGGCTCCGAAAAAAGAAGAAACGAAAGAAGAAAAAGCGAAAGCGGAAGACACAAAAGCCGGGATCACGATCGATGATTTCGCAAAAGTGGAATTACGTGTCGCAAAAGTAACCGCTTGTGAGCCGGTAAAAAAAGCCGACAAACTGTTGAAACTGCAGCTTGACCTTGGAGATGAACAGCGCCAGGTTGTTTCCGGCATTGCGGAATATTACAAACCGGAAGAACTGGTCGGGCGCAGAGTCATTGTCGTGGCCAATCTGAAACCTGTCAAATTGCGCGGTGAATGGTCACAAGGCATGATTCTCGCAGGCGAAAAAGACGGCATATTGTCATTGGCAACCATTGATGAAAGCCTGCCGCTCGGCGCGATTGTCAAATAAAGGGACCAGATGAGATGAAAAACATAGAGATGTTTCACGTGGAACAAATTTCGACGGATCTCTCTATGTTTTTCTTTTACTTTTCAGGAAAAATAGATGTTTTTCCCGATCATATGTGAAAACAAACGTGAAGAATTTGAGGTGAAAAAGATGTTATTTGATACCCATGTGCATATCAATGATGAAGCGTTCAAAGACGATTTAGAAGCCACCATCGCGCGAGCACGGGAAGCCGGTGTGGAAAAGATGACGGTCGTCGGGTTTGACAGGCCGACCATCCAAAAAGCGATGGCGCTGATTGACCAATACCCGTTTCTGTATGCAGCGATCGGCTGGCACCCGGTTGATGCGATTGACATGAAAGATGAAGACCTGGACTGGATTGAATCTCTTGCCCATCATCCGAAAGTGGTGGCGATCGGCGAAATCGGGCTGGACTATCATTGGGATAAATCGCCGAAAGAGGTACAGCAGGAAGTGTTCAGGCGGCAAATCCGGCTCGCCAAAAAGCTTGATTTGCCCATTATTATCCATAACCGGGAAGCGACAGAAGACTGTGTGCAAATTTTAAAAGAGGAAAATGCACAGGAAGCAGGCGGCATTATGCACTGTTTCAGCGGCAGCCCGGAAACGGCGAAAGAATGCATCAAAATGAATTTCTACATTTCACTTGGCGGCCCGGTGACGTTTAAAAATGCAAAAAAACCGAAAGAAGTAGCTGCCGAGGTCCCGCTTGAAAAGCTTTTGGTTGAGACGGACTGCCCTTATCTTGCCCCGCATCCGTACCGCGGGAAACGCAATGAGCCGGCATATGTGAAACTGGTCGCTGAGCAGATTGCGGAAATTAAAGGCATTCCTTTTGAAAAAGTTGCCGAACAGACGATGTTAAATGCAGAAAAATTGTTTAGAATAAAAGATCATGCATAGAAAGCGAGTTTTATCCGCATGGCAAAATTAAAAGAGGTTATTGTCGTGGAAGGCAAAGACGACACAGCGGCCATTAAGCGGGCGCTCGATGCCGACACGATTGAAACAAACGGGTCGGCCATTTCGGAAAGTACGATTGAAAAAATCCGCCTTGCCCAGGAAAAAAGGGGCGCCATCATTTTCACCGATCCTGATTTTCCCGGCGAAAAAATCCGCAAAACGATCGCGGAAAAAGTGCCCGGCTGCAAACACGCATTTTTGGCCAAACAGGAGGCACGGGCGCCCGAGGACCGGGGAATCGGGGTTGAACATGCCCACCCTGCGGCGATCCGGCAAGCGCTACGGGAGGCGCATCAAATGGAGGAAGCCGTGCCGGAAGTCATCACAAGGGATGATTTAATGGCTGCCGGTCTGATTGCCGGCCCGCTGGCGAAACAAAGAAGGGCAAGAATCGGGGAACTTTTAAAAATCGGATACACGAACGGCAAGCAGCTCCATAAGCGGCTGATGGTGTTCCAAATCGATAAAGAAACGTTCCGGGATGCTCTGATGAAAGTGTTACAGGAGGAATCAACTTGCAAAAAGACATTGCCACCCCCATCCGGACAAAAGCGATTTTAAACCGGTACGGATTTTCGTTTAAAAAAAGCCTGGGCCAAAATTTTTTAATTGACCCGAACATTCTGCGGAATATTACGGATACGGCGGATTTAACGGAAGAGTCCGGCGTTGTTGAAATCGGTCCCGGCATTGGTGCGCTCACGGAACATCTCGCCCGCCGCAGCAAAAAAGTCGTGGCCTTTGAAATCGACAAAAGGCTTGCCCCGATCCTGAAAGATACGCTGGCGCCGTACCCGAATGTAAACGTGATCTATGAAGACGTGTTAAAGGCCGATGTTGGAAAAGTGCTGGAAACGGAATTTGCCGGCATAAACGATATCATGGTTGTCGCCAATCTGCCGTATTACGTGACGACCCCGATCATATTAAAATTTGTCACCGGCCTGTATCCGATCCGCGGCATGGTCGTGATGCTGCAAAAAGAAGTGGCCGACCGGATTTCGGCGGTTCCCGGCACGAAAAACTACGGCACGCTTTCCATTGCCATCCAGTATTGTATGACGGCGGAAGTGGCGATGATTGTGCCGAAAACGGTTTTTATGCCGCAGCCGAATGTGGATTCCGCCGTGGTAAAGCTTGTGAAAAGGGACAAACCGAAAGTCGAGGTTAAAGATGAAGCGTTCTTTTTTCAGGTGGCAAAAGCTTCCTTTGCCCAGCGGCGGAAAACCTTGATCAATAATTTGACTGCTGGCCTTCCCGGCGGAAAAGACAAGAAAGAGACACTCCTTTCCGTACTCGAGCAGCTTAAAATTGAACCGTCAAGAAGGGGGGAAACGCTCAGCCTCGAGGAATTTGCCGCATTAAGCAATGCCTTGTTTCCCATTTTTCACACATCATCCTAAATGTCGCATCAGCCGGGGGAGCGCTTCCCCCGGCTTTTTCACCATTTCCGAAGGCAGTGCATATATAGTGTTATGCAGGCGAGAGATGGATACAAATGGAGTTGACGGCAATGGAAGCAAGGCTCAACGCAATTGTTGGAAGGAAGTCTTACAATTGTGATATTTTATTCCGGGTCATTGATATACAGGAGCAGAACGGGCGGAAAGTGGCTGTTTTGTACGGGGAGGACGTCCGGCTGATCGCGGATGCCCCGTTTGAAGACCTAGTCACCCTTGGCCCTGCGGAAAGATCGAAAATTACGCAGGCGTTTCGTTCTTTGGAAGAACAGTCATTTGAACTGTTTAAACAGGACATCGAACTGATGAAGGAAAAACGCGAGTACGAGGCCACCCACGGCTATAAAGAGGAACTGAGTTATTTCCAGCTACCGGGAAGAGTTTTGCATTTGGACGGCGATCCTCATTATTTAAAAAAATGCATGAACTTGTATGAAAAAATCGGCGTGACAGTTTACGGCGTCCATTGTTACGAAAAAGAAATGCCGGTTCGCATCCATGCGCTGCTTGACCAATACCGGCCGAATATTCTGGTGATTACCGGCCATGATGCCTATTCCAAATCAAAGGGGAAAAAAGCAGATTTAAATGCATACCGCCATTCAAAATCTTTTGTCAGAACCGTGATGGAAGCAAGGAAAAAGGTGCCGAATTTGGATCAGCTCGTCATTTTTGCAGGCGCATGCCAGTCCCATTTTGAATCGCTCATCCAGGCCGGCGCCAATTTTGCCAGTTCTCCGCTCCGGGTGAATATTCATGCGCTTGATCCGGTCTATATTGTGGCCAAGATCTGTTATACCTCGTTTATGGAACAAGTGAATGTTTGGGATGTGCTCCGCAATACACTGACAGGGCAAAAAGGACTGGGAGGCGTGGAAACAAAGGGCGTGCTGCGGACCGGGATGCCGTATAAGCCAATGGATGAGGACTGACGGGGTCCCATCCCGGTTCCTTAAAAATGGGCCGGGCTGCAGAATTTTACATAATTCGATTGCATTTGGCATATCCTATTGATAAGAATATGGGCCTGGATCAGTGGTACATTTCCCCAAGGCAGCCCCATACACTGAACATGCAAACCTTCACCTTGGAAAAACGGCAGGGAAGCAATGAAAAATGGTTGACAGACCGGCTTGATCACTGATAAAATATATGTTTTATTTGACCGGAAGCGCAAGCTGTGTTATAATTGAGACTAGTGAGGTGGAGCGAAATGCCAAAAACGTTAACAGACATTAAAAGATCCTTGGATTCAAACTTGGGAAAAAGATTAATGTTAAGAGCCAATGGTGGCAGGAGAAAGACGATTGAACGTTCCGGTGTTTTGGCAGAAACTTACCCAGCGGTTTTTGTCATCGAATTAGACCAGGAGGAAAATGCTTTTGAACGTGTTTCCTACAGCTATGCAGATGTCCTGACAGAAACAGTACAGCTTGTTTTTATGGATAAACAACAAGAGGTTTGATGAGCGGCAGCAGACATATGTTTGCTGTTTTCTATTTTATAGGCGGTAGCGGGAATGATCCTGCTGCTGCTTTTTTCATATTCTAACCTTGTTTCGTACATACTACAAAGAGGCGCATGCAGGGATATAACAACCAAATGAAAGGGAAGGCGGGGATTTTTTTGCCTTTCCCGTCAAAGGGGGAAATTTATCTAATGGGCCGAAGAAGAGGGATTATGTCTGAACGTTTTAAAGAAGAACTGGCGAAAGACCTCGGCTTTTATGATGTCGTCCAAGAAGAAGGTTGGGGCGGCATCAAAGCCCGGGATGCCGGGAATATGGTAAAGCGTGCCATTGAACTGGCTGAAGAGCACCTTGCTTCGGAAAAACAATCGGGCAACTCCTGACAATCTTTGCGACTGCTGCATGGCGCCGGGCCGGGGAATTTCCCCGGCTTTTTGCATATTCGAATGTTCGTCCTTTGAACAAGTTGGCGGCTTTACCACAATTTCCACAGCTTTTGCATATTTTGGATGATGCATGAGGCAATATTTCGATTTTTATTGTTCTACGAAATTTGCGTTTTGATGTAAATATTTGCTGGGCGTTATGTTAGAATAAGAAAAATGAAGCAGGAAATACGGCTGGATTGGATGTTGGAAGTAGGTGAAGGATTTGAAGTTGTTGGTCAAGGCACCGGCAAAAATTAATTTATCGCTCGATGTGCTTGGCAAACGGGAGGATGGCTATCATGAGGTGGAAATGGTCATGACAACCATTGACCTTGCAGATCATATCGAGCTCTCGGAGCGGCACGATCAGGAGATTAAAATTGTGTCGCAAAACCGGTTTGTGCCGGATGATGAGAGAAATTTGGCGTACCAGGCTGCAAGGCTTCTGAAAACGCGGTGCGGCGTCAGGCAGGGGGTCGAGATTGCGATTGACAAAGTCATTCCAGTGGCTGCCGGGCTGGCGGGGGGCAGCAGTGATGCGGCAGCTACTCTCCGCGGCCTGAATACGCTCTGGAATCTCGGCCTTTCCTTAGATGAACTTGCAACACTCGGCGCCGAAATCGGGTCGGATGTCTCGTTTTGCGTATACGGCGGCACTGCGCTCGCAAAAGGAAGGGGAGAAAATATTACAAAGCTGCCAGCACCGCCAAACTGCTGGGTCATTTTGGCGAAACCGTCCATCGGCGTGTCGACAGCAGAAATTTACCGCCAACTGGACTTAAATGAAGTGGTGCATCCAGATATTCCCGGCATGATCGCTGCCCTCTATACCCGTGATTATGCCGGCATATGCAAGCATGCGGGAAATGTGCTGGAAAGTGT
Organism: Weizmannia sp. FSL K6-3076; assembly: GCF_038007245.1. Classification (NCBI taxonomy): domain Bacteria; kingdom Bacillati; phylum Bacillota; class Bacilli; order Caryophanales; family Bacillaceae; genus Heyndrickxia; species Weizmannia sp. FSL K6-3076. The sequence continues at coordinate 3,535,662 of NZ_JBBOWU010000001.1, forward strand.
CACATTAAAGGTGTACCCGCAAGTGGCGCAAATCAAAAAACAGATGCAGCGTTTCGGAGCGGATCTCGTTTTAATGAGCGGAAGCGGCCCGACAGTATTCGGGCTTGTGCGGCACGATTCGCGGCTGCAGCGGATTTATAACGGCCTCCGGGGATTTTGCGGCCAGGTATTTGCTGTCAGAATGATTGGAGAACGCGAACAATTTTAAATATAAAATAGTGATTGTACGGATTTTTGTTTTCAAAAAGAAAAAAATGCGGTATATTAATGTTATTGAATCCGTGTTTCCGGAGCCGCCGTGCGATTTGGTACGAAGAAGAGCGGGACCGGCATTTTTGACAGACCGGATTGTGACGGGGGTTTTTGACGTGAAATTTCGGCGAAGTGAACGTCTTGTAGATATGACACATTATTTGTTGGAAAAACCAAGGATTCTCGTTCCCCTCAGTTTTTTTGCCGATCGTTATCAGTCTGCAAAATCTTCCATCAGTGAAGATTTGACGATTATCAAAGAAACATTCGAGAAAAGGGGCATTGGGACTTTGCAGACGGTTCCCGGCGCGGCGGGTGGCGTTAAATTTATTTCGCGCACAGACAGGGCGGAAGCAAAAGAGGCCATCAGCGAACTTTGCACGCTGATGGAGAATCCGGACCGGCTTTTGCCGGGCGGTTATTTGTATATGACAGACCTGATCGGCAGCCCGCAGGTCGTCAGCAAAGTCGGGAAGCTTTTGGCAACCGCATTTGCGGACAGGGAGATTGACACGATTATGACGGTCGCGACAAAAGGAATCCCGATTGCAATGGCAACAGCGGCTTATTTAAATGTTCCGGTTGTGATTGTCCGCAATGACAGCAAGGTGACGGAAGGACCGACTGTCAGCATTAACTATGTTTCCGGATCGCAGAAACGGATCCAGACGATGGTCCTCTCGAAAAGGAGCCTGCGGGAAGGCGCAAACGTTTTAATTGTCGATGATTTTATGAAAGCAGGCGGAACGATTAACGGCATGATCAACTTGTTGAAAGAATTCGATGCTTCCGTTTCGGGCATCGGCGTTTTGGTTGAATCGGAAGACACGAAAGAACGGCTTGTCGATGATTATGTGTCGCTTGTGAAATTAAGGGATGTCGATGTCCGCAGTCAGCAGATCAAAGTAGTGGAAGGGAATTATTTTTCAAAAGTCAGCTTGTTCGGAGGGGATTAAAGGAATGAAAACCATCTCAACAAATCAGGCGCCTGCGGCAATCGGGCCGTATGCACAGGGCGTTGTAGCAGGAAATTTATTTTTCAGTTCGGGGCAGATTCCGCTAAGATCGGACGGCACGCTTGTGGAAGGCAGCATTGAAGCGCAGGCCCGCCAGGTAATGGAAAATTTAAAAGCGGTGCTTGAGGCAGCCGGGGCCTCTTTTGATACGGTTGTCAAAACGACAGTTTTTATTCAAAACATGGACGATTTTGCCAAAATAAACGATGTCTATGGCTCCTATTTTACGGACCATAAACCGGCGCGTTCCTGCGTTGAAGTGGCAAGGCTTCCGAAAAATGCCGGCGTCGAAATTGAAGTGATTGCGCTTATTCCGTGATCTTTATGCGCTTCCATTTTTTCACCTTATGAAAAATTTTAGAATTTTTTCCTGAAAAAGAAGGAAATTTTAAAAGGGTGTTGAATAATAAAGATGATCCTAAATCTTTTGAGGTGGTGAAAGAATGGAAGTGACGGATGTAAGGCTGCGCCGTGTCCATACGGAGGGCAGGATGAGGGCGATTGCATCAATTACCATGGACAACGAATTTGTCATTCACGATATCCGGGTGATTGATGGCAACAATGGCTTGTTTGTTGCAATGCCGAGCAAAAGGACGCCGGATGGCGAATTCAGAGACATTGCCCATCCCATTAATTCGGGTACGCGCAGTAAGATTCATGATGCAGTCTTGTCGGAATATCACCGTTTAGGGGAATTGGACCAAGTGGAATTTGAAGAAGCTGGCGCGTCCTGATAGATTTTTGCAACAAGAGCCTACTTCAACAGTAAGGCTCTTCTTTTTTGCCCTCGTTGACCTATTTGGCAGCCTTGGACGAATAGGATTTTTACATAACTGATTAAATATTTCCATATGTATGTTAATATGGTAGAAGGAGAGGCAGCCAAATGATAAATGAGCCTGTACGGGTTATTGTTCTGGTTGTGATGGACGGGTACTTGATAACATTACAATCAGACTCTAAGCGTACACTGGACGGAGCCAGTCTGCAACAAGCCCTTCCCCGCAGCCTAAAGATCAAGCGCAACAAAAGGATAGATGAATCAGCTCGTACAACTTCGGGTTCAACAATGAATAGTTGGTATTTATTGCTACGGAGGGGTAGTTTTGAAAACGGTTAAATTTACGATCAGCTTCTTTCTGCTATTTACAGGCATGATGATCATTAGTGAAAGTCACGTCTTTTATCTGAATGATTTTTACACCCCATTTGATCATACGACCCTGTATTTGCAGCCGAACACAACAGAGAAAGAAATGATACACGATATCATCGATTCCGCCAACCGTAATCATGTTGAAGTGTTTACTTACACCAGTTCCCCTCGTACTACTTTTCTTACTGAATTTGATATTTACGGAACAACCGGCGTCCAGCCATACATAAAACGTCATCTCAACATATCTGAAAAAAATACAAAAGCCTATTTCTTGAAGATATGGTGTTCCATTTTCGCCATCTGAAAAATATCAACGGAATTGATCGTTTCAATCCATTTTATCTCATTGGAAGCAAAAAAAATATTAAGTAGTTTAAAATCGATTTAATTGACAAATATGCCGGCAACTTTCCCCAAGATGGTTTTAAAAGCAACGAATTAAGGAATGAAGCCCTGCTCATATGGTTGCTCGTGATCAGTGTGATATTATTGCTAACTTTTTATGACTGCATGTTGCAGAAAAAAGAAAATATCATCCGGTTTACTTTGGGAGAAAAAATAAGCAGTATGGTTTGGAAAAATATCGTGATAGATACATGTTTCTATATATTATTATTTCTGTTAGTTTACTTTGTTCTCTCCAAACTTACATGTGTTTTCTTTATGTTTCGCCTTTCCCTGTTCATGTTTATGATTTTACTTATATTGAATGCCCTGATTTATTTCAATTTATATTTTTTCAATTTAAAGGAAGCTTTTTCTAACGCCATGGGTCCGTAAAATTATTATCCATGAATTATGTCTTAAAATTAGCAACTACGGTCATGACAATCATTATCATTTCCAGCAATATTGCTGTGGTGTATGACGCTTATCAATATTACAAACAAAAACCATTTTTTGAGCGTCATCGTGACTATTATTACACCCAACTGGATTATAAAATTACTGATAACAATAGTTCTTCCGATAATACGCTGGAAAAAAGTGCGAGTGTACAATATAAGTTCTACAAACAATTTTATGATAAATTCAACGCAACTTTATTGGCAGATATTTCAAACCTTTTACATTACCCGGGAATTTTAGCCAACAGCAATGCTTTTCACTATTTATCAAGTCAAATTACAGAATTAAGAGACAAACCATTGAAAAAAGAAATTTATTTTATTGTCCCTGTCAAAATGAAAGATAATCCTCATTTGATTGAACAATTAAAAGGCCATACACAATTTTATGAGGGGGAGGAACAAAAATATGACTACGGCGTCCTATATTATAACGAAAAGACAAGTCTGATCAGTATTGATGAAAATGCACTCTATGGCAGTCAACTGGTTCATAATCCCATTATTATTTACCATAATATTTCGCCAGAACAACTGAAAAAAGAGCAGGAAGCGAATGTCATTTCAAAATTAACTTATGTACACGATATTATGTACAAAATCTCGGACAAAGAATTTAATACTTTTGTGAAAAATAATCATCTGACCAATGGGATCGTATCAAAAACAAATGTCATGGAAAAATTCGAACATAATTGGAAATTAATCAAAAGAATTTTAATTATGAACTTTATTTTTAGTATTTTAGTACTTTTATTAGAAGGAATGATTATTCATACCATTATTAAATTGGAGTATGAAGTAAACGCTATTGAACACGCTCTGAAAAAAGTGTTTGGATATAGCTTATTTCAGAAAAACAGGAAAATGATTCTTATTACCTTTGTTACGTCACTATTAAGCATCATAACGGCAGCCACTTGTGCAATCGTTTTAAACCTTGGCAGCATTGGATATATGATTGTAGGTGGCATCATCATTCTCATTTTAGAATTGCTTTTAATTTCCTTCAACATACGAAGGGTGGAAAATGCAAAAATACAAACGATCCTAAAAGGTGGAAATATATGATTCAAATACGAAACTTAACAAAAAAATTCAATGAAAAAACCTTGTTTTCAAATTTCAATCTTGATATTGAAAGCGGCGATTTTGTCATCGTTTCCGGGCCGAGCGGATGCGGAAAGACAACTTTACTAAATATGATTGGGGCAATTGAAAAATTTGACGGCGGCACGATTATCGTTGACGGGATTGACATTAAAAATAAGAAGAATCACCTGCATTATTTTAGAACCAAGATTGGCTTCTTATTCCAAAATTTTGCATTGGTTGATCATAAAACCGTCAAAGATAATCTGAAACTGATTCGCAAAGATTGCAAAACGAACCTATCAATGGAAGAAGCTTTGGCGTTAGTCGGAATAAAAAATAAAATAAATCAAAAAGTCTTTACTTTATCTGGAGGAGAACAACAAAGGGTAGCTCTGGCACGATTAATGTTAAAAAAATGCGATATCATCCTTGCCGATGAGCCGACTGGTTCTCTTGATAAGAAAAATGCAGAAGCTGTATTAAACATTTTAAAGCAACTGAATAGACAGGGTAAAACCATTATACTTGTGACGCACGATGAAACATTAAAAAAACAAGGCAACAGGGTGGTGAATTTATGAAAAGGAAATTTCGATTAAAATATATTTTTATCATCGTCATTACATTGTTTGTATTATGGAATTTATGCTGGTTCACGATCACGACCATCCAATATCATAAATATGTTAAAGCCGTACCGAAAAATAAATGGGGGACGCACGCGATGCGGAAAGGCAACTATACGTACAGCGTGAAAAAGCCTAATTATTTAAGCTTCACTGGGAACCTGGCTGTTTCCCGTGAGGACCAAAAAGATAAAATGGAAGATTTGATCATTTGGCCAACCATGACAGGCGGTTATAAATACGGGGTTCGGTTGCAAGAAAATGGAGAAGCCTATGAAATTTATGTGAATGAAAAACTGGAACCTGTAGATAAAAGTGACGCGATAGCCAAGAAAGTCATTATGGAAAATAAGGAAGACTTGAAAACGTTATTTTCGAATGCAAACAAAGTATGGGATTTAAATGAATAGAAAGGGCTAACAATTCCCCCCCGTCCTTGCTCCAACATTCCCAATAATTGTAATTTGCTGCCTTTCCTTGAAATATGCCCTTATTTACGATATATTTTTTTATGGATAATAAGGTTTATTGGGGGATCATAAATGACAAACAGATTCGCTGTAATCTTGGCTGCCGGCCAGGGTACTCGCATGAAGTCGAAATTGTACAAAGTGCTGCATCCTGTTTGCGGGAAACCCATGGTTGAACATGTTGCAGACCAAGTTTTACAGCTTGAAACGGATAAGATTGTGACGGTTATCGGGCATGGTGCAGAACAGGTCCGCTCCTGCCTGGAAGGAAAAACTGCTTTTGTCCTGCAAGAAGAACAGCTGGGCACAGGGCATGCCGTCCTGCAGGCAGAACCGGTTCTCGGCAACAAGGACGGGACTACCTTGGTGGTTTGCGGGGATACGCCGCTCCTTCAGGCGGAAACCTTAAAGGCTCTGTTTGAGGAACACGAACGGAAACAGGCAAAAGTGACCATTTTAACAGCAACGGCCCCCGACCCTGCCGGATACGGACGGATCATCCGCAATGCGGCAGGCTTCGTGGAAAAAATTGTCGAACATAAAGACGCGAGCCCCGAAGAACAGCAGGTAAAGGAAATCAATACAGGCGTTTACTGCTTTGACAATCGGGCGCTTTTTGAAGCATTGAAACATGTTTCAAACGACAATGCTCAAGGCGAATATTATCTTCCTGATGTCGTAGGCATTTTAAAATCGCAAGGGGAAACAGTTGTGGCTTACAAGACAGAAAGTATCGAAGAAACGTTAGGTGTCAATGATCGGGTGCAACTTTCGGAAGCGGAAAGGATCATGAGAAAGCGCATCAACGAACGCCATATGCGAAACGGCGTGACCATCCTCGACCCTCGGCAAACTTACATTGAAGCGGATGTTGAAATCGGGCAGGATACGGTGATCTACCCGGGGACAAAGCTGTCCGGCAAAACGGTCATCGGGGAAGACTGCAAAATCGGCCCGAATTCCGACATTACAGATTGCGTGATCGGAAACGGAACAGAAGTCAGGCAGTCTGTTGCGGAAAATAGTGAAATTGGCGCTTCTGTCCATGTCGGCCCGTACGCCCATATCCGGCCGGACTCCTCGATTTCCGATGAAGCGAAGATCGGCAATTTTGTGGAAGTGAAGAAATCAACCGTCGGCAAGGGCAGCAAAGCATCCCATTTGACGTACATCGGCGATGCGGAAGTCGGGGCAGGTGTCAATATCGGCTGCGGCACGATCACAGTGAATTATGACGGGAAACATAAATTTAAAACGGTTATTGAAGACGGCGCGTTTGTCGGGTGCAACTCCAATCTGATTGCGCCGGTTACGGTCGGGGAAAATGCTTATATTGCAGCAGGCTCGACCATTACAGACGATGTACCGGGCGAAGCATTGTCGATTGCGCGCGCACGCCAGGTGAACAAGGAAAATTATGTCCAGAAGTTAAAACATAAACAACAATAATTGGAGGTCCATCATGTCTAACCAGTATTTAGATCCGAATTTAAAGATTTTCACCCTGAACTCCAACCCGAAACTTGCCAGGGAAATTGCCAACGTTGTCGGAGTTGAACTTGGAAAATGTTCCGTTTCACAATTCAGCGATGGGGAAATCCAGATCAATATTGAAGAAAGCATCCGCGGTTGCGATGTTTATGTGATACAGTCGACAAGCGATCCTGTCAATGAACATATGATGGAACTTCTAATTATGGTTGATGCTTTAAAACGGGCGTCGGCGCGGACCATTAATCTTGTGATCCCTTACTACGGATATGCACGGCAGGACAGAAAAGCGCGTGCACGTGAACCGATTACCGCAAAACTGGTGGCGAACCTTCTCGTAACAGCGGGTGCAACAAGGGTCATTACCCTCGATCTGCACGCCCCGCAAATCCAAGGGTTTTTTGACATTCCGATTGACCACCTGATGGGCGTTCCAATTATTGCAAAGTATTTTGAAGATAAAGGATTTCAGGCGGAAGATATCGTGGTCGTCTCCCCTGACCATGGCGGTGTCACCCGTGCGCGCAAACTGGCTGAACGTTTAAAAACGCCGATCGCCATTATCGACAAACGCCGCCCGCGCCCGAATGTGGCCGAAGTGATGAATATTGTTGGAAATGTGGACGGGAAAATTTGCATCATTATTGATGATATTATTGACACGGCAGGCACGATTACGCTTGCGGCAAAAGCGTTGATTGAAAGCGGCGCAAAAGAAGTGTACGCCAGCTGCACACATCCGGTTTTATCCGGGCCGGCAATTGAACGGATTAACAATTCCCCGATTAAAGAACTGGTGGCGACCAATTCCATTAACATTCCGGAAGAACGAAAAAGTGAAAAACTGGTTGAATTGTCTGTAGCTCCGCTTTTGGGTGAAGCGATTATCCGTGTGCATGAAGACCAGTCCGTAAGCCCGCTGTTCGATATTTGACAGCATTCCAGCGAAAATTATTTCAGAAAGCAGTCCAAGTTTTCACAAGAAGAGCACGCAATCCTGCAAATCGGGAAAAGCCTGCGTTATAGCGGTAATTTTAAGCTATTTTTTCAAAATAGGTTTATAATGGATAATGACAGGGTAAAGATATATTTGATGTTTGCTTAAACATTAGGAGGTCAACATTTATGGCAGAGGTACTTGAAGCAAAAAAAAGAGAGGATAAACACCATTCTTCCAGCCGCCGGTTAAGAAGAAACGGCTACATACCGGGCGTTGTTTACGGCTATCAGACGGAAAATACACCGGTTTATGTCAATGACACCGAGTTTGAAAAATTATTGCGTGAAAACGGAAGAAATGCGGTGCTTTCCTTGAATGTGAACGGGACACAGCGGAATGTAATGGTCCATGAAGTACAAACCGATCCTTTGAAAAATAAAATCATTCATGTCGATTTTCTTGCCGTAAATATGTCGGAAGATGTCGATGCTACTGTGCGCGTCGTCCTTACGGAAGAAAGTGCCGGCGTAAAAGACGGTGGCGTACTGCAGCAGGCACTGCATGAATTGTCGATTACGGCAAAACCGGATGAAATTCCTGATGCCATTACGGTGGATGTTTCCAATTTGCAAGTGAATGAAAACATTACGGTTGCGGACATCCGCGGACAGTATGGATTTACCATCAATCATGAAGATACGGAAACGATTTGCTCCGTTCTGCCGCCTCGTCAGGAAGAAGAAATCAGCACTGGCGAACAGCAGGAGTCAGGGACGCCTGAAAATCTTGAAGGACGGGAAACAAGCGAAGCATAACATCCGGGTTTATGAAAAAAGGCGTATGAGGATACGCCTTTTTTTGCCGTTATGCCAAATCCTTTGCTAAGAAAGCAATGCACCCGGCCTATTATGAGTGAATTTTTAAAAAAGTTTGCCATTCCCTTAGCACAGCGCAAGCTTGCCGGGGGAAATGATTGGGGCACAAAAATGCGCCACTTGTTCCGTTCCTTTATTTTCAAGGGCATGGAAGATCATGTCTTGCATTGTTCCCGTCATTCCGGGAAAAACTTGTCATATGCCCGTAGTCCGGCCTGCTTGCACTTTTATCTGTCTTCGTGGATAATTAAAATAGGGTTTTTACGTATAGAGAAACCGGCACGAAGAAAACGGGTGCGCTTATTTTTGCCCGAAACGAACTGCCTGTTTGCTAAAAAGGCATCACGGTATACATGATGCCTGGTCTTGCTGTCCCTTAAAAACGCTACAGACGGTTTTCCTCAACAGCTTATTTCATTTCAGCAAGGAATGAATCAATCGGGGTGTGAATATGAAATGTATTGTCGGGCTTGGAAATCCGGGAGCCCAATATGAACATACAAGGCATAATATCGGTTTTGAAGTGGTCAATCTGCTGGCAGAACGGCTGCAGGCCCCTTTTAAACAGTCGAAATTCAAAGGGCTGTGTGCAGAAACAACTGTAAACGGCGGGAAAGTGCTGCTTTTAAAACCGATGACCTATATGAATTTATCCGGTGAGTCGGTCAAAGCAGTCATGGATTATTACCGCCTTGGCACCGAAAATTTACTCGTCGTCTACGATGACCTTGATCTTCCGCCCGGCAAAATCCGCCTGCGGCAAAAAGGAAGCGCCGGCGGCCATAACGGAATCAAATCCATCATCCACCATCTTGGAACCCAGGAATTTAACCGGATTCGCATCGGTATCGGGCGGCCGGACAGAGATGCCTATATGCCGGATTATGTGCTCGGCCGTTTTTCAAAAGAGGACCGGGAGAAAATGCAGCTGGCGGTTGAAAAAAGCGCCGATGCTTGCGAAGCCTGGTTGAAAAAACCGTTCCCGGTCGTGATGAACCTTTATAATTGAGTCTTGAGTCGTATCGATGCGGAATATGGGGAATCTGCGCGAAATTCCGCGGCCATTTCTTCCGTTTTTATAAAAAAACGAATAACCCCTTCCCGTTGCGCCCATACTATATAAGGACGATATGAAAAAGGGGGCCGGAAGATGGCCGTTCATTACTATTGCCGGCACTGCGGCACAAAAATTGGCACCATCACGGACATCGAAGCAGACCGGATGGGACTTTTCTTTTTGACGGATGAGGAGCGGCAGGAAATGGTACTTCCTCAAGAAGACGGGAGCGTCCGCATCCAGTCAATTTGCGAAGAATGCCAGGATTCATTTGAACGCGAACCCGCATTTCATCAATACGGCTATTTAATCCAATAATCCGCTTTGGAAGGAGTCCAAAGCATTTTTCTGTTTTGCTGCAGGAACATTTATGCTTTCTGCAGCCCCTTCCTGTTTAAATTTTACAAAACAGTGTGAATAGTAGAGAAAGGGAAATCGGATCAAGAGAGGAGTTGGCCCTTTTTGGACGGAATACAAAAAATGATCCTTGAACACAAGGAAGCAGAATCGGTCATAAGCGGTACAACGGCCGGCCTGAAAGAGCAGCTTGTTTCCGGGTTGTCCGGTTCCGCCCGTAGCGCTTTTATTGCTTCGGTCTATCAAAAAACGGAACAGCCGGCCATTGTGTTAACTTATAATCTATTACAGGCGCAAAAGTTGTATGATGATCTCCTGCAATTTGTGGATGAAAGCGCCTTATTTCTGTATCCCGCAAATGAACTGATTGCGGCCGAATTGGGTGTGGCAAGCCCCGAGCTGATGGCCCAGCGGATAGAGGTGCTGAATGCGTTGCTATCGGGGAAAAATTGCCTGATCGTTGTCCCGATGGCCGGATTGCGGAAAATTTTGCCGCCGAAAACGGTTTGGGAAAAGTACCAGCTGCACGTCGAAACAGGAAAAGAAATTGAGCTTGATCACGTATTGGGAATGCTTGTGGAAATGGGTTACACCCGGTCGGATATGGTCGATTCACCGGGAGATTTTAGTGTGCGCGGCGGGATTCTTGATATATACCCGCTGACAGAAGAAGACCCCGTCCGGATCGAATTATTTGATACGGAAGTAGACTCCATCCGGACGTTTTCCGCTGACGACCAGCGTTCCCGGGATAAACTTTCTGCTGTCTCCATCGGACCGGCGACGGAATATCCGGCAGACCGTCTTTCGCTTATGAAAGCGGCTGAAACGGTAAAAGAAGGGCTCAGCAAAACACTTGCAAAAATTAAAGATGATCAGGTAAAACAACTGCTTGCCCAAAATATTAGTTTTGACATTGAAAAGCTGAAAAACGGGGAAAAACCCGATCAAATCTTTAAATATTTATCGATTCTATATGACCAGCCTGCCAGTCTCTTAGACTATGTGGAAACAGCCGGCATTTTATTTTTGGATGAGTTCGGCCGGATTCAGGAAATGCAGGAGCGCCTCGATAAAGAAGAAGCTGAGTGGTATACGGCGATGGTGGAAGAAGGCAAAATGATTTATGATTTGGCCGTTTCCCACGCCTTAGATACACTGCAGTCCGGAAAAAAATGGAAGAAAATCTATTTGTCACTGTTTTTGCGTCATATCCAAAATACAAATCCGCAAAACATTGTGAATATCGCTTGCAAGCCGATGCAGTCGTTCCACGGGCAGATGCATGTGCTGAAAGCGGAAATCGAACGTTGGAAGAAAGGCCGTTTTACGGTAGTTTTCCTTGGTGCGGACAAAAACCGGGCTGAAAAAATCCAAAGTGTGCTGGAAGATTATGAGATTGAAGCTGCTTACGTGGCGGAAGATCTTATCCCGGGGCATATCCAGGTGGCGGAAGGGAACCTGAACACCGGTTTTGAGCTGCCAATGTGCAAGCTTGCCGTTATTACGGAAGAAGAACTTTTTAATAAAAAGGCGAAGAAAAAAACGCGCCGGCAAAAGTTGTCCAATGCTGAGCGGATTAAAAACTATTCCGAGCTGAATGTTGGGGACTATGTGGTTCATGTCAACCACGGGATCGGGAAATATTTAGGGATTGTGACGCTTGAAATCAACGGCGTCCATAAAGACTATCTCCATATTAAGTACCAAGGTTCGGATAAGCTGTATGTGCCGGTTGACCAGATCGACCTTGTCCAAAAATACGTCGGTTCGGAAGGAAAAGAGCCGAAACTTTATAAGCTGGGCGGCAGCGAATGGAAACGGGTCAAACGGAAAGTCCAGTCATCCATCCAGGATATCGCGGACGACCTTGTCAAATTGTATGCGGAGAGGGAAGCATCAAAAGGGTTTGCCTTTTCTCCGGATGGGGATATGCAGCGTGAATTCGAGGCGGCTTTTCCATATAAAGAAACGGAAGACCAGCTCCGGTCGATCCAGGAAATCAAGCGGGACATGGAAAAAGAGAAGCCGATGGACCGTCTGTTGTGCGGGGATGTCGGCTACGGCAAGACAGAAGTGGCGATCCGCGCCGCTTTTAAAGCAATGATGGACGGCAAGCAAGTGGCCATGCTTGTACCGACCACCATCCTTGCCCAGCAGCATTTTGAAACGGTCACGGAAAGGTTCCATGGCTATCCGATAAAAGTCGGGCTGTTGAGCCGTTTCCGGACGCGTAAAGAGCAGAATGAAACAATAAAAGGCTTGCGCAACGGGACAATTGATATGGTGATCGGGACGCACCGGCTGCTTTCAAAAGATATCCAGTTCCATGATCTGGGCCTTTTGATCATTGACGAGGAGCAGCGGTTCGGTGTCAGCCATAAGGAAAAAATCAAGAAATTAAAGACGAATGTCGATGTGCTGACCTTGACCGCAACACCAATCCCAAGGACGCTGCATATGTCCATGGTCGGCGTACGCGATTTATCTGTAATTGAAACGCCGCCTGAGAACCGTTTCCCGGTACAAACTTACGTGCTGGAGTATAATGACCAGATGGTGCGGGAAGCGATCGAACGTGAACTGGCACGGGACGGGCAGGTTTACTTTTTGTATAACCGGATTGAAGATATTGAGCGGAAGGCGGAAGAAATTGCACGGCTTGTTCCCGATGCGCGCGTGGCGTATGCCCACGGCCGGATGACAGAATCTCAGCTCGAATCGGTCATTTTTGGTTTTCTTGAAGGCGAATACGATGTGCTTGTGACGACGACAATTATTGAGACGGGCGTGGACATCCCGAATGTCAACACCTTGATCGTCAATGATGCGGACCGGATGGGACTGTCGCAGTTATACCAGCTGCGCGGGCGTGTCGGGCGGTCCAACCGGGTGGCATATGCTTATTTTACGTACAGAAAAGACAAAGTGCTGGCGGAAGCGTCGGAAAAAAGGCTGCAGGCGATTAAAGAATTCACGGAACTCGGATCCGGCTTTAAAATTGCGATGCGCGATTTGTCCATCCGCGGCGCCGGCAACTTGCTGGGCGCACAACAGCACGGGTTCATCGATTCAGTCGGTTTCGATTTGTATTCGCAAATGTTGAAGGAAGCGATCGAAGCGCGGAAAGGGGCAGACGGCGAAGAGGAAAAACTGCCGCCATTTGAAGTCGAACTCGAAATTGATGCGTATATTCCGGATGCCTATATAAAAGACGGATACCAGAAAATTGAAATGTATAAACGTTTCAGGGGCATCGAGACGCTTGAAGATATCGAAGAATTAAAAGTAGAGATGATTGACCGTTTCGGCGATTATCCGCAGCAGGTAAGCGACCTGTTTACGATTGCGGAAATGAAAGTATACGCCAAAGAAGCAATGCTTTCATCGATTAAACAAAACAAACAACTGATCACGATTTTAATGTCCGAAAAAGGCTCGAAACAGGTAAACGGCCCGAAAGTCGTGGACATTGTGAGACAATACGGGCGTTCAGCCGGATTCGGCATGGAAGGCAATCAGCTGAAAATTACGCTGGATATTAAAAAAAGCAAGGGCCATGAGTGGCTTTACACCTGCACGGAAATGATCCGGGAACTGCGGGGCGCCTTTCTAAGGGCCGAAACGACGAGCGCTTCCCGGTAAGATGCAAGCAAAAAACTAAAGGGCTGGCGGTTTTTTGGTAAAGGCCCGTTTGTAAAAGCACGGAACAATGGTTTCTTTTGTTCCGTGCTTTTTACGGTTCTTTAGGTTTGCCAGGGAAAATTTTTGGGAAAAAGATAGAGAAGAATTGGAAATCAATCCAATCGATAGCAATTGTACAAAAAACGTTCATGATGTATAGAACTTGCCAGATGAAAGATACTAATGTCAACGCAGGTAAAGGATTCAAGAGCCATCTGAGGATGGAAAAAAATCATCTGATGAAAGTGAGGGCAACTTTAAATGAAAGCAACTGGTATTGTTCGTCGTATTGATGATTTAGGCAGAGTTGTCATCCCGAAAGAGATACGAAGGACGCTTCGTATCCGTGAAGGGGACCCGCTTGAAATTTTTGTGGACCGCGACGGGGAAGTCATTTTGAAAAAATATTCGCCGATCAGTGAATTAAGTGATTTTGCCAAGGAGTATGCCGAAGCGCTGTATGACAGTTTAACGAGCCCTGTCCTGATCTGTGACCGGGATGCCGTGATTGCAGTCAGCGGCGGTTCAAAAAAAGAATATTTAAATAAAAGAAACGGTGAAGTGATCGAAAAAGTCATGGAGGACAGAATGCCGGTTTTATCAAAAGAAAAAGGAAAAACGGCGCTGGTGGACGGTGTGGAGGAGGAACTGGCTTCTTATACGATTGCTCCAATTGTCGCAAGCGGCGATCCGATCGGTGCTGTCGCCATTTTTTCTAAAGACCGCACGCTCGGGGAAGTGGAACAGAAATCGGCGGAAACGGCTGCCGGATTCCTGGCCCGCCAGATGGAACAATAAGGCTTTTCTCCCGTTTTTTCCACGACTCTTTTGTCATCATTTATTTTCACGTACGCCAAAAAAACGCAGGCAAAGGGTCTGCGTTTTTTGATCTGTTTTTTTGCAGGTTGTCTGTAAGGCGCGTCTTGTATCCCTTTTTATGGTATAATACATTCGATTTTATTCTACGTACGGTGTGGCGGCCGTGTGAAAGGCAGAAAAGACGTGCAGCAGGATCATGAGTCAAAAAAGCTTTTTCAAGGCATTCTGATTTTAACCTTGTCATCCGTCATTACAAAAATCCTCAGTGCAGTTTACCGCGTGCCGTTCCAAAATATTGTCGGCGATGTCGGTTTTTATATTTATCAGCAAGTATATCCGATTTACGGGATTGTGATGGCACTCTCCTCTTCCGGTTTTCCGGTTGCCGTTTCCAAAATGGTGGCGGAACGGGAAGCAGCGGGCGAAAACAGCCACCGCACATTTTTAAACGCGGTGTTCCTCATCCTCGGTTTATTCGGTGCCGGATTGTTTCTTGCCGTTTTTTTCACTGCAGGGAAGCTGGCGGCATGGATGGGGGATCCCCGTCTTTCTCCGCTTATCCGGACGGTTTCCTGTTCCTTTTTGCTGATGCCGTTGATTTCCGCGATCAGGGGTGTTTATCAGGGACAGGGAAGGATGGTGCCGACTGCGCTCAGCCAGGTACTCGAACAGACGGTCCGGGTTGCGGCCATTCTTCTTCTTTCCTTTTGGCTGGTCCGCGGCGGTTTTTCGCTTTATGCAGCCGGACAAGGGGCCGTGTTCGGTTCCGTGCTGGGAGGTGCGGTGTCTGCGGCAGTGCTTGTATTTTATCTGGTAAAGGGCGGCAGACAGGAAAAGGCAGCCCAGCTCCTTGAATGGAACGACGTAAAGCAGGCGGCCCGCTCCCTGTTTTGCAGCGGGATTGCGGTCTGTATCAGCGGCCTTGTCCTCGTTTTGTTCCAATTTGTCGATTCCCTCCATCTTTACGCGTTGTTAAAAGACGCCGGCTGGGGGGCGGAAGCGGCAAAAAAACTGAAAGGCATCTACGACCGCGGACAGCCGTTTTTGCAGCTTGGAACAGTGGCAGCGTCCTCCTTTGCCCTGAACCTTGTCCCGGTAATTGCACTTGAATATAAGAAGGGCAGGCGAAAAAGCCTTGAAAAACAGGTACAGGCTGCTTTAAAAATCAGCACGGCGATCGGCGCGGGCGCTGCAGTTGGACTGATTGGGATCATGCCGTTTGCCAATACGATGCTGTTTGAAAACAGCGAGGGAACAGCTGTGCTGTCTGTTTTTTCGGTTTCCATCTTATTCAGCACCTGGATTTTAACCTTTTCAGGAATCCTGCAGGGACTGGGGAAGGTGTACACCCCTGCAGTTGCCATTGCAGCAGGCGTCCTGTTGAAATATGGGTTAAACGAGGTTTGGGTTCCCCGTTTCGGGACCATGGGCGCTTCCGCTGCCACCGTCGCCGCTTTAGGGTTTATTTCGCTTATATTGATGATAAAATTGGGTAAAGCATATGTTAAAATGCTGCCGGCTCTATTTTTCGGCAAGCTCGCTCTCTCCCTTTTTGCCATGTCCGCTTGTTTGCAGCTTTGGCTCCGCCTGTTTGCCTACGGGCTTTCGGGCAGGGCAGCAAGCGTCCCGGCTGCTTTGGGGGGAACAGCGATCGGTGCGGCTGTTTTTCTATTTTGTGCCGCCCGGCTGCGTTTGCTGACGGATGAAGAATGGGGGCTTGTGCCTTTTGGAACAAAATTAGCCGGCCTGAAAGGAAAGAATTGGATTGGAAAACAAAAAACATAGCATCACCGTTGCCGGTCTCGGGGCCGGGGATATGGGCCAGCTTCCGCTCGGTGTATACAGGCAGCTGAAAGCAAACCGGAAAATTTTTCTGCGGACAAAAGAACATCCGGCCGTGTCGGAACTTGAGCGGGAAGGGATGAAGTATACGGCTTTTGATGACGTATACGAGCGCCACGATCAATTTGAAGCGGTATACGAAGAAATTGTGGAGATCCTTTTCCGGGAAGCGGAACAGGAGGATATTCTTTATGCCGTACCCGGCCATCCGTTTGTGGCGGAACGGACAGTCCAGCTTCTGCTCGAACAAAGCGCGGCTAAACAGACGGAAATCAAAATCGCGGGCGGGCATAGTTTTATCGATGCGCTGTTTGCTTCTGTCAGGGTGGATCCGATTGAAGGCTTCCAGCTTGTGGATGGTATTGCTTTAAAACCGCACGACATCCGGACGAACCAGCATCTGGTAGTCGGGCAGGTGTATGATACTTTGACGGCTTCTGAAGTCAAGTTGGCCCTCATGGAAAAATATCCGGATGAACACCGGGTGGCAATCGTCCGCGCTGCCGGCAGTACGGATGAAGCTGTTAAATGGCTGAAGCTGTATGAACTGGACCGCGGATTTGAGCTCGATAATTTAACGAGCGTCTACGTTCCGCCGCTTAAAGAGCAGGATTTGCGGGATTTCGCCGAGCTGCGGCAAATCATTGCGGCTTTGCGTGCGCCGGATGGCTGTCCATGGAACCGGGCACAAACCCATCTTTCGCTGAAAAAATATTTGGTTGAAGAGTGCGGGGAAGTACTTTCAGCGATTGATAATGAAGATGAGGACAACCTCGTTGAAGAGCTTGGCGATGTGCTGCTCCAGGTTTTGCTGCATGCGCAAATTGGTGAAGAGGAAGGCATGTTTACGATAGAAGATGTGATAGAAGGGCTTGCTTCAAAAATGATCCGGCGCCATCCGCATGTGTTCGGCAATGTGAAAGCTGAAAGCGCTGAAGAAGTCGCGCAAAACTGGGAGCGGATAAAAGCTGCCGAAAAACAGGAAAAACGGGAGTGAGGGATGGATATGGAAAACACGACAATGCGTCTCGATAAATTTTTAAAAGTCTCACGGCTGATCAAACGGCGTACGCTTGCAAAAGAAGTTGCCGACCAGGGCAGAATCGAAATCAACGGCGTCCAGGCAAAAGCCAGTTCAAACGTGAAGACAGGGGATGAACTGACCATCCGTTTCGGCCAGAAAGTGGTCAAGGTGAAAGTGGAGAATTTAAGGGAGTCGACAAAAAAAGAAGACGCCGCTGGCATGTACACGATGATCAGTGAAACGCGGGTCAATGAATAAAAATGTTTCAGGGTGTCCGAAGCCATGAACCGGCTATGGACGCCTTTTTTATTTTTTTGGCAGAATGCGCGCCCTGGGGATGTGCGGGAGAGGATCACACCCGAAAAGTTCTAGAATGGAAGCTTTACGGGAAGGCGTTTCCGGAGGTCCGTGCGAATTCGTATGGCCGTGCTTTAGTTTCGTGTGCTGTTCCCTTTTGGTCTTTTTTTGTCCGGACGGGCATAGTATAGTACAAAGTTTGGACAAGGAAAGTGGGGATCAGGATGAGTGACTTTTATAATACACCGCAAGCAAGCAAACCGGTTCTCCAGGAACACGATGTGATAATGCGCGGCCGCAAGCTGCTGGATATTACCGGCGTGAAGCAGGTGGAAAGCTTTGACAATGAGGAGTTTTTGCTGGAAACGGTGATGGGCTTTCTCGCCATTCGCGGGCAGAATTTGCAAATGAAAAACCTGGATGTTGACAAAGGGGTCGTCTCGATAAAAGGAAAAGTGTTTGATCTTGTTTATTTGGATGACCATCACGGGGAGAAAGCTAAGGGACTCTTTAGCAAGCTGTTTAGATGAGCCTGAGCGTGCAATTTTATACGATGCTTGCCATGATCGCGATGGGAAGCTTTTTCGGCGGCACCCTTGATACGTATAACCGTTTTTTGCAAAGACGGAAAAGAAAGCGCTGGGTTGTCTTTGTCCATGATGTTCTTTTTTGGCTGTGCCAGAGCCTGCTGCTGTTTTATGTCCTGTTCCTGGTAAACGCCGGGGAAGTCCGGTTTTATATTTTTATCGCCCTCCTGTGCGGGTTTGCCGCTTACCAGGCATTATTCAAAAACGGGTACTTGAAGCTGTTGGAATGGTGCATCCAGGCAGCACGCCGCATCGGCCGGTTTACAGCCGGCATGTTCCGGCTTCTTGTTTTCCGCCCGGCCAAAGGATTTGTCCTTCTTTTGTTTGCCCTTTTTCTCGGCGCAGGGCGATTGCTTTATACGATTGTAAAAATGATGGCAAAAATGGTAATATGGATATTAAAGACCGGGCTTAAACCGTTTTCCGTACTGGGTGTTTTTTTATGGCGCATCAATCCGCTGCGCGCCTCTTTTGAACGTTTTTTTAAGAAAACGGCAGGATTATGGAAAACAATCCAGAATAAGTTTATCAAACTGAAAAACCGGATCGGCAGGTTTTTTAAAAGATAAGCCCGGTGGCTATACTTTCCGCTCTGCCTAGGGCTTTTTAGGAGGGAGTATGTTGGGACGCAATATTGCTTCAATGGACAATGCTTATATAAAACAGCAATCGGTCAAAGAAAAAGTACTGGCGAGAAGGCGTAAGCTGCTTTTCCGGCGATTGGCGCTTTTCGGTGTTATGGCAGTGCTTGTTTCCGCACTGCTCGTCTCTACCCTGGTCTCACGGAACGCACAGCTCGCTGCAAAAAAAGAACAAAAAGCAAAGCTGGAGCACCAGGTAAGGGACATTGACAAGCAGCAGGCGATGCTTAGAAGCGAGATTAAGAAACTGAAAGATGATAACTATATTGCAAAACTCGCCCGCAGCGAATATTTCCTTTCCAAAAAAGGGGAGATCATCTTTAATCTGCCTGATTCCAAAAAGAATGCCCAAGAAGAAGACGTGTCTTATTGACACTCTTTTTTCATGTTCGTTATAATATGTTAAAGGTTGATTTTTTTATCTTTTAAGGAGGAAAAATTTTTTTATGTCAATTGAAGCAGGCAGCAAGTTACAAGGTAAAGTAACAGGCATCACGCATTTCGGGGCTTTCGTCGAATTGCCGGAGGGCTCAACCGGGCTGGTTCATATCAGTGAAGTTGCTGATAACTATGTAAAAGATATTCATGACCATTTAAAAGTCGGCGATATCGTTGAAGTAAAGGTGCTGAATGTCGAAAAAGACGGGAAAATCGGTTTGTCGATCCGCAAGGCGAAAGACCAGGCGCAGCAATCCCAATCCCAGTCCCATTCCCATCGGCCGCAAAGGCATGGCCGGGGAAATAACCGCGGAAAAGAAGATTTTGAATCCAAAATGGCGCGCTTTTTGAAAGACAGTGAAGATCGCCTGTCTTCGCTCAAACGAAATACAGAATCGAAACGCGGCGGCCGCGGCGCGAGAAGAGGCTAACTTGCTGTCTAGTTGACTCATATATCCGTATCATTGCTTTTCATTGGAGGGCGGAACCGGTTCAAACAGAAATGTTTGTCGGATCCGCTTTTTCTTTTTGCTGTTTCGGACAAAAATCGCCGAATCACACGAAAAAAACCGGCCTTTAACGGGCCGGTTTTTTCAAAACGAATATAGCGGCGGAGGGGATCGAACCCCCGACCTCACGGGTATGAACCGTACGCTCTAGCCAGCTGAGCTACGCCGCCATGGCTTAAATGAAAAAGCACATTTTCTATAATAACGGCACTGCACCCATTTGTCAACTTCTCTTTTTGAAAAAAATTGTAAAATGCATCGCATATTTGTGGAAAAAGTCGAACTTTTCTTTGGCGTTGCATTGGAATTTTGACAAACTTTTAAAACTTGTCCTTTTATAATTGCTTGTATCAAAGTGATGAGGGGGAGTTTATGATGAATTTGGGGAAAGTTGAGCGGGGAATGATCGAGCAGGGGGGCCATGTGGATCTTGAGGAAACAAAAAAAGAGTTTGCGAAAGGGTGGAAGCAGCTCCGGGGGAAATTTGAATCGTTGTTTATCCAAAAAGGCATCAGCCTTTTGATCATCGGCTTTTTGCTGGGAAGGGCCCTTATTTTGTCCCATTTTACGCCGTTTGCATTGCCGTTTTTCGCAGCTGTCTATGTGATGAAACGGGATAAGGCGCCCATCACGCTGCTCGGCCTCACTGCGGGCGGATTAACATTATCCGTTGCGAACGGGATGTACACGCTGGCTTCGACCATCCTCTTTATTCTTGTATTCAGGTTGTTCGGCAAATACCATAAAGAGGAAACACGGGTGCTGCCCTTTTACATCTTTGCTGTCTCGCTCGTTTCAAAATGCGCTTATCTTTATCTTCAGCAGCAGTTCCAGCTCTCTTTTTATGACGGCCTGATGGCGGGTGTGGAATCGTGCTTAACCTTTATCCTTACCATGATATTTATGCAAAGCATTCCAATCTTATCACAAACAAGGCGAAAAAAAACATTAAAGACGGAGGAAGTCGTCAGCCTCATCATTGTGCTCGCGTCCGTTTTGACCGGGACAATCGGCTGGACGGTGAACGGGCTGTCCGTCGAGCATATTTTTTCGCGCTATCTTGTCCTGCTGTTTGCGTTTGTCGGCGGTGCGACGGTCGGTTCCACTGTCGGGGTTGTGACCGGCCTCATTTTCAGCCTCGCCAACGTGTCCAGCTTTTATCAAATGAGCCTGCTTGCGTTCGCAGGGCTCCTGTGCGGATTGTTAAAAGAAGGGAAGCGTGGGGGTGCTGCTGCCGGGATGCTTGTTGCCACCCTGCTGATTACGATGTACGGCGATGCCGGGGCGTCTTTAAGCGCTGCGCTGTATGAAACATGCGTGAGCATTGCCCTTTTCTTTTTAACGCCGTCCCCGTTTACGGCCAAAATGGCGCGGCATATCCCGGGGACAGCCGAATATATGAAGGAGCAGCAGCAATATTTAAGGAAAGTGCGCGATGTGACGGTTCACCGCGTGGAGCAGTTCTCGTCCGTTTTTCAGGCGCTGTCCAAAAGCTTTTCGCAGTATGACCATACGAAAGAAGAGGAGGACCGCGAACGGGATCTGGATTATTTTTTCAGCAATGTCACGGAACGGACATGCCAGACCTGCTTCAAAAAAGAGCAGTGCTGGGCGAAAAACTTTGATAAGACATATGATTTGATGAAAATGACGATGGAGGACCTGAGTGAAAGGGACGGAGCGGTTTCGAGGCGTGTCCATCGCGAATTGGAGAAACATTGTGTCAGGGCCCAAAAAGTGGAAGAGGCGATCAACCAGGAATTGACGTTTTACCAGGCCAATCAAAAGTTCAAAAAAATGATCAAAGAAAGCCGGAAAATCGTCGCAGAACAGCTGCAGGGCGTTTCGGAAGTCATGGGGGATTTTGCAAAGGAAATTCAGCGGGAGCGCGAGAACCATCAGCGGCAGGAAGAAATGATTCTTGAGTCATTACAGGACTTCGGGCTCGATATTGACCAGGTGGAAATTTACAGCCTGGAGTCGGGCAATATTGACATTGATATAACCTTGCCGCAGTACAGTGGCTATGGCGAATGCGAAAAGATCATCGCGCCAATGCTTTCCGATATATTAGGGGAAACAATTGTTGTCCAGAAAGAAGAGTTCGGTTCGCAGTCGGGCGGGCTTGGCTATGTGACATTCCGTTCGGCAAGGGCGTTTGTCGTCGACACTGGTGTGGCGCATGCCGCAAAAGGAGGCGGTTTTATATCCGGTGACAGTTATTCAATGATCGAGCTTGGCTCAAGAAAGTATGCCATTGCCATCAGTGACGGCATGGGAAACGGCGAGCGCGCCCATCACGAAAGCAATGAGACACTGAGGCTTTTGCGGCAGATTTTGGAATCGGGCATAGAAGAAAAAATTGCGATCAAATCGGTGAACTCCATTCTGGCGCTGAGGACGCAGGAAGAAGTGTTTTCCACGCTTGATCTGGCGATGATCGACCTGCAGGATGCAAGCAGCAAATTTTTAAAAATCGGATCGACGCCGAGTTTTATCAAACGCGGCGATAAAGTGATCAAAATTGAATCCGGGAATTTGCCGATGGGCATGATCCAGGAATTTGATGTGGATGTCGTTTCCCGGCAGCTGAAAGCCGGCGATATTTTAATCATGATGAGTGACGGGATTTTGGAAGGCCCGCGTTACATTGAAAACCCGGAATTATGGATTAAGCGGAAAATCCGGGAGCTGGAAACGGAAAATCCCCAGGAAATTGCCGACCTGCTCATAGAAGAAGTGATCCGTTCGCGATCCGGTTTAATTGAAGATGATATGACGGTCGTCGTTGCAAAAATCAAACACAATACGCCGAAATGGGCGGCCATCCCGGTCAGCAAAGGGAAAAAAATGATCTCTTAGATGCCGTGCCACACTGAATGCGATACGTGCTGAAACGGCCGGGCCGAAACGGCGGCTGCAAGCAGAAACAGCGCACGTGTCCACGATCAGCTAAAAATGCGGTACGGAAAGGATAAAATTGAATATTCAGGCGGGGCACCTATGCTAAAGAGTGCAGGGCGGGCAAAAGGGTGAACATCAGCCGCCGCACATTTTCAGGACAGAAGCCTGTGCCGCAATGAATGCGGCAACAGGAGAAAAGGAATGAACATCAACGGGCACCATTTTTCAGGATAGAAAAGGAGGCGGGCGGCCGGATAAGGGAATTTCGTTAGGATTGGAACGTTTGCTTGATAAAGCGCCCGAATTTCAGGCGGGCACTTTACAAGCGAAGATATGTCTGAAAAGCGGGAATTAAATAGAAGAAGCGGAAGGCAACGGTATATATTTTCTCCCGATTGTCGATGATGGTAAAAACGCAAGAAATGCCGTCAATGACAAGGAGGAGAAAAGATGAATGCAGGCACTTTAAAACAAATTTTGCTGATTACGGACGGATGTTCAAACCAAGGGGGTGATCCGGCTGCAGCTGCGGCACTGGCAAGGGAAGCAGGCATAACCATTAATGTAATTGGCGTCATGGAACGGGATATCATTGATGAAAAAGGGGCAGCGGAAATTCAAAATATCGCCATGTCAGGGGGCGGCGTCAGCCAGATCGTATATACGAAACAATTATCGCAAACTGTGCAAATGGTCACACGGAAAGCGATGACCCAGACGATTCAGGGAATCGTGAACAAGGAATTAAAACACATTTTGGGAAGTAACGGATCCATTGAAGCACTGCCGCCTGAAAAACGCGGCGATGTGTTGGAGGTGGTGGATGAGCTGGGGGAAACAGTGGATTTGGACATTCTTGTGCTCGTCGATACAAGCGCAAGCATGAAACCGAAGCTTGAGACGGTAAAAGAAGCTTTGCTTGATTTGTCTTTAAGCCTGAATGCGCGGATGGGAAATAACCAATTTTCAGTTTTTATATTTCCTGGGAAAAGGAAAGAGACGGAGAAACTGCTTGACTGGACACCGAAACTGGAATCGCTGGCGGCAATATTTCCGAAACTGCAGACAGGCGGGATTACGCCGACAGGGCCGGCCATTCATGAGGCGATCCGCCATTTTGACCGGAAAAGGAAGCTGAGGGGATATCATACGCATGATGACGGACAATACTTTGAAGAATCCATTTAATGATCCGCCGGGTACGGTTGTGACGGGGAAATGGCATAAAAACCGGTACAGATTGCTAAAGCGCCTTGGGGCCGGTGCAAATGGCGCTGTATATCTGGCGGAATCGGCGGCCGGTCCGGTTGCATTAAAAGCCGGTGTGAGCACTGCCCAGGTGGCCTCCGAGTCCAGCGTACTAAAAACCATATCCAAGGCCCGGGGGCAGTCCCTCGGGCCTTCCTTTTTGGAAGCGGATGACTGGGAACGCGGGCGGGAGGTCATTCCCTTTTATGTCATGGAATATATAGAAGGCCCGGACCTGCTTTCCTTTGTTTCCGGGAAAGGTTTTTCCTGGGCGGCAGTGCTTGTGATCCAGCTTCTTTCCGATTTGCAGCATTTGCATGAACAGGGATGGATTTTCGGGGATTTGAAGCCCGAAAACTTGCTGGTCGGGACGCCTGGAAACAGGATCCGCTGCATTGACCCGGGCGGGATGACAAAGATCGGGCGTTCTGTAAAAGAATTTACGGAGTTTTTTGACAGGGGTTACTGGGGGTTGGGATCGCGGAAAGCCGAGCCCTCCTATGATTTGTTTTCCGCCGCAATGGTGATGATCAATCTCGCTTATCCGAACCGGTTTTTAAAAAAACAGGCAAATGGCTTCCCGCAGCTGATGGCGGCGGTCAGGCAACATGCCGGGCTGTGCAAATTTGAGGCGGTGCTGCGGAAAGCGCTGGGGGGTGGATACCAGACAGCTTTTGAAATGAGGCAGGACATGCTTATGCTGCTGACTTCGCATAGAGAAAAGAAGAAAGCCAAAACAACGCACAGGCCGGAAAAATCAAAACTCGGACAGTCGCGGGCAAAAAGACGGAGGTTTAGAAAATTTAAAAAGTTCATGGCTGCCATGATGATCATCTTGATGATCTCTGTGTTATACTGGTATTATACTTACGGACAAATCAGCATCCCTTTTTAAATATCCACAAATTTATGCCGGAAAAATGCGGCGGCCTCCTAATCCGGGATTACAGCATGGCCGAAAATAAGTGCGCAGCGACAACGAGCGCAGCACTGGCAAGGATGGCAAGTCTATGCTTTTTTCAGGACGGGCGCCTTTTTATAAAGAAAGCATAAATTTCCGGCCGTTTGCCTTATGATGAAAATGCTATATAAAATGAACAAAATATTGCCGCTCTGTTGCCTGCCGCAAAAAGTAGTTCTCGTAGAAATCGATGGTCGGGCTTGATGGAAAAACTGAAGTTCCTTTTTATAGCGCAAATTTTACGCAAACGTCCATGCAAGCAAAAGGATGGAAATGAATATTCAGGATAAATACACCGGCACAAATTCTTTAAAGCAGAATATGTTTAGAAATTTGGAAATGCCCATGTTACAATGGAAATAACAAAACGGTACCGAAAAGGACAGGTTTTATGCTCGCATTTGAGGACAATGTATTCCATTTTATCAGGAAACACAGGCTGATTGAGGCGGGAGACCATTTGCTCGTAGCGGTTTCCGGCGGGCCGGATTCACTTGCGCTCCTCCACTTTCTCACTTCGCGAAGGGAGCGCTTCCGTGTAAAGATAACAGCCGCTCATGTTAACCATATGCTAAGGGGGGAAGCGTCCTGTAAAGACCTTTTGTTTGTCAAAAGCTTTTGCGAATCTCACCGTATCGGTTGTGAAACGGCAGAAATCCCGGTGCTGGAAAAAGCGAAGGAAGAAGGCCTTGGCATTGAAGAAGCAGCGAGAAAATACCGGTATGCTTTTCTCGCTGAAGCAATGGAGAAAACCGGCGCCAATAAAGTTGTATTAGGCCACCACGGCGATGACCAGATGGAAACGGTACTGATGCGGCTTACAAGGGGCGCAGGCGGAAAGGGAAGGGCAGGCATTCCGTTTCGCCGGCCGTTTGCAAAGGGAGAAATCATCCGTCCGCTATTGGGCACGGCCAAAAAAGAAATCATAGATTACTGCGCCCATTATCATCTCGAACCACGCACCGATGAAAGCAACGCATCCCCCGACTTTGCAAGAAACCGGTTTCGTGCGTCCGTCCTGCCTTTTCTAAAGAAAGAAAACCCGCGGGCCCATTTGCATTTTCAAAGATTCAGCGAAGAGCTTTTGGAAGATGAAATCTATCTTTACGGGCTGGCGCAGGAAAAATTAAAGCAGATGGCGGAAACAGGGTCCGGAACTTGCACGCTCGATCTCCGGAAGTTCAAAGGGATGCCTATGCCTTTACAAAGGCGGGTGATTCATCTAATATTAAAATATCTTTACAATGAAGACATAAAAGACGTCACAGCGATACATACAGATGCCGTTTTAAAACTGGCTTCAGGCTCCAATCCGTCCGGGAGCGCCGATCTCCCCGGCGGCTTAAAGGCTGTAAGGGACTACGGGCGCATGGCCTTTTCTTTTGGGCGCCGCCCCGCCCGTTCTGCATATCAATATGTCTTGGATGAAGGGATGAAGATTGATCTGCCGAACGGGTATACGATAAAGCTTGTAAAAAGCAAAATTTCATATTCATCCCTGCCAAAGAATATGCTATTATTACACATAAACGACACTTCTCTCCCCCTTATTGTCCGTACAAGGAAACCGGGGGACAGAATTGAAGCAAAAGGACTAAATGGTTCAAAAAAGGTAAAAGATATATTTATTGATGAGAAAATTTCAAAGCCGGAGCGGGATTTGTGGCCGGTTGTAACCGATTCAAAAGGGAACATCCTGTGGCTTCCGAATCTGAAAAAAGCAAAGTTTGAATCCGGGCTTATTTTACCTGATGAAACCTACTATGTCGTGCACTATTGTAAGCAAACAACTTCTAGGGGGCAATCGCAAGATGAATCAGGATATTGAAAAAATCCTCATTACAGAAGAGGAAGTCCAGCGAAAAGTAAAGGAATTGGGGGAGCAGCTGACGAAAGAGTATGATGGCAGATTTCCGCTTGCGATCGGGGTATTAAAAGGCGCCATGATGTTTATGGCCGATCTTGTCAAGCATATGGATACATATTTGGAAATGGATTTTATGGACGTATCGAGCTACGGGAATTCTACTGTTTCATCCGGAGAAGTCAAAATCTTAAAAGACTTGGATACCTCGGTGGAAGGGCGCGATGTCCTGATTATCGAAGACATTATTGACAGCGGGATGACGCTCAGTTACCTGGTTGAATTGTTCCGCTACCGGAAAGCAAAATCCATTAAAATCGTCACATTGCTCGACAAACCATCGGGTCGGAAAGCGGACATCCAGGCTGACTATGTCGGATTCATTGTCCCGGATGAATTCGTTGTCGGATACGGCCTTGACTATGCGGAAAAATACCGCAACCTTCCGTATATCGGCATCCTGAAGCCAGCTGTTTATACCCATGAGGGGGAGTAAGAATTCCGAAAAAAGAGGACTATCATTGTGAAATTCAGGCTATATGTATGGAAAAGCAAACGGTCTGTGAAAAAAAGATGAAAAACGGGTGCAAAATATTGTTAAATTAAAAACCACTATAGTACTATTGAATATAGTTTTTTAAGACCGTGGGAGGAGGTAAGGAATGAATCGGATCTTCAGAAATACAATTTTCTACGTATTATTATTTGTCGTCCTGATCGGGATCGTAAGTTTTTTTAACCGCAGCAGCGAAACGACGGAAACGATATCCTATGATCAATTTGTTTCTTATTTGGATAATGGCAGTGTAAAGAGTATAACAACGCAGCCTTCAAGGGGCGTTTATGAGATCCGGGGCCTGCTGAAAGACGGCAATAAACAGTTTATTACGTATGTTATGGATGACCAGGCCATGCTGAACCGGATCGATAAAGCGGCGCACGATCAAAAAGTGAAAGTCGATGTCCTCCAGGCAAAAGAAACGAATGGATGGGTTTCTTTCCTGACATCCATTATTCCGTTTGTGATTATTTTCATTCTGTTCTTCTTCCTGATGAACCAGGCACAGGGCGGGGGCGGCCGTGTCATGAATTTCGGGAAGAGCAAAGCAAGGCTTTACAATGACGACAAAAAGAAAGTCCGTTTCCGTGACGTTGCCGGCGCGGATGAAGAGAAACAGGAACTTGTCGAAGTCGTCGAATTCTTAAAAGATCCACGCAAGTTTTCCGAACTGGGTGCCCGTATCCCGAAAGGCGTACTGCTTGTCGGGCCTCCGGGAACCGGTAAAACATTGCTGGCAAGGGCAGTTGCAGGTGAAGCAGGCGTTCCTTTCTTCTCCATCAGCGGTTCTGATTTTGTCGAAATGTTTGTCGGTGTCGGTGCAAGCCGGGTTCGTGATTTATTTGAAAACGCGAAAAAGAACGCGCCTTGTATTATCTTTATTGATGAAATTGACGCAGTCGGGCGCCAGCGTGGTGCAGGGCTCGGCGGCGGCCATGATGAACGTGAACAGACGTTGAACCAGCTGCTCGTTGAAATGGACGGATTTAGCGCCAATGAAGGAATCATTATTATTGCGGCAACAAACCGCCCGGATATTCTTGATCCTGCGCTTCTGCGGCCGGGACGCTTTGACCGTCAGATTACGGTTGACCGACCGGATGTCCACGGGCGTGAAGCTGTGCTGCGTGTCCATGCGCGCAATAAGCCGCTTGACCCGTCCGTCGATTTAAAAGCGATTGCCCAACGGACACCAGGTTTTTCCGGAGCCGATCTGGAAAACCTGCTTAATGAAGCAGCGTTGATTGCGGCAAGGGCTTCCAAGAAAAAAATTGACATGCAGGATATTGATGAAGCGACAGACCGCGTCATTGCCGGACCGGCGAAAAAGAGCCGGGTCATTTCGGAAAAAGAACGCAATATTGTGGCCTTCCATGAATCCGGGCATACCGTTATCGGGCTTGTGCTCGATGAAGCGGAAATTGTCCAGAAAGTGACCATTGTGCCGCGCGGACAGGCCGGCGGGTACGCGATGATGGTACCGAAAGAAGACCGTTATTTCATGACAAAACCAGAATTGCTCGATAAGATTACGGGGCTTCTCGGCGGCCGTGTATCCGAAGAAATTACGTTCGGTGAAGTGTCAACGGGCGCATCCAACGACTTTGAACGCGCAACCGGCATTGCGAGAAGGATGGTAACTGAATTTGGGATGAGCGATAAGCTTGGCCCTCTCCAGTTCGGGTCTTCGCAAGGCCAGGTATTTTTGGGCAGAGATATTAACAATGACCAAAATTATTCCGATAAAATTGCCTACGAAATTGATACAGAGATTCAAAATATCATTAAAACCTGTTATGAACGGGCACGGCAGATCTTGCTTGAACACCGCGATAAGCTGGAACTGATCGCAAAAACGCTGCTTGAAGTGGAAACATTGGATGCAAAACAAATCAAGCATCTGTTTGAACATGGCACGTTGCCTGAACAGCCTGCGAAATCCCAGGATCCGGCTGAAATCGGTGGAACCGAGCCGCGCGTGAACCTGCAGTCGAAGCAGGGCGGCATCAAAGAAGTGGATCCGGGTGCCGGAAATAATTCGGATACCGGGATGCCAGATGAAAAACGGCCGGGGAAACTGGGACCATCAAGACCGGCAGATGATGATCAACTTTGATAGGTTGCAAATCATTTAAAAAAGCACCGTCTGAAAAAAAAGGCGGTGCTTTTTTATGGCTAGGGAACCAAATGAAAGCATTCTCTAAATCACGGAGATTATGGTATGATGGTTGCATAAAAACTAACAGAAAAACAAAGTGGTGAGCATAATGTTATTGGTGATCGATGTGGGGAATACAAACATTGTATTAGGTGTATACGATAAAGATGAACTAAAATATCATTGGCGCATTCAAACCGTCCGGGATAAAACGGAGGATGAATACGGCATGTCTATGAAAGCCTTGTTCCGCCATGTCGGCATTCACTTTAAAGATATTACCGGCATTATTATTTCTTCTGTGGTGCCCCCGATTATGTACGCACTGGAGCGGATGTGCAGCAAATATTTCCATGTTTCGCCGCTTATCGTCGGCCCAGGGGTGAAAACAGGGCTCGACATCAAATACGATAATCCGCGTGAGGTGGGGGCGGACCGGATTGTCAATGCGGTCGCCGGCATCCACGAATACGGCAGCCCGTTAATTATTGTCGACTTCGGGACAGCAACCACTTACTGTTATATTAACGAGGAAAAGCAGTATATGGGGGGAGCGATTGCACCGGGCATCAGCATCTCAGCGGAAGCCCTGTACTCGAGAGCAGCCAAACTGCCCCGGATAGAAATCGCGAGCCCGGATGATATTATTGGCCGGAACACCGTTAGTGCCATGCAGGCAGGCATTGTTTTCGGCTATGTCGGACAGGTTGAAGGTATCGTGTCCCGGATGAAAGCAAAAAGTAAAAAAGACCCGGTCGTCATTGCAACAGGCGGGCATGCACCCCTCATTGCAAAAGAATCAAAAAGCATTGATATCGTCGACCAATTTTTGACTTTAAAAGGGTTGCACTTGATTTATAACCGAAACTTACAGCATTAAAGGAGGATTTTTCTTTTGGCGGATTATTTAATTAAAGCATTAGCGTATGACGGGCAGGTCCGGGCATACGCTGCGGAAACAACGGAAACCGTTGGAGAAGCCCAACGGAGGCACTACACTTGGCCGACAGCTTCCGCCGCGCTGGGCAGAACGTTGACAGCGGGGGCGATGATGGGGGCCATGCTGAAGGGGGATGAAAAAATTACGATCAAAGTGGAAGGCGGCGGACCGATCGGTGTCATTCTGGTAGACGCGAATGCACACGGGGAAGTCCGGGGCTATGTTACCAATCCGCAAACCCATTTTGATTTAAACAAAAAAGGAAAGCTGGATGTCCGGCGTGCAGTCGGGACAGATGGGACGCTTACCGTTGTAAAAGATCTCGGGCTTCGTGAGAATTTTTCAGGCCAGGTTCCGCTTGTATCCGGCGAGCTCGGCGAAGATTTTACGTATTATTTTGCCGCTTCCGAACAAGTGCCATCTGCAGTCGGTGTCGGTGTGCTGGTTAATCCCGACAACACGATTCTGGCTTCCGGCGGGTTTATCATCCAGTTGATGCCGGGAACAGACGAGAAAGTCATCTCGGAAATTGAAAATAAAATTTCTGATACCGCCCCGATTTCCGACCTTATCCGCCAGGGGCTTTCGCCGGAAGAAATATTGGCAAATCTGCTCGGCGAAGAAAATGTGCAGATATTGGAGAAAATGGCAGTACGGTTTGAATGCACCTGCTCCAAAGAAAAATTTGCTTCTGCTATGATCGGCCTCGGCAAACAGGAGCTCAGGGACATGATCGAGGAAGACGGGCAAGCTGAAGCCGTCTGCCATTTCTGTCGTGAAAAATACCATTTTAGCCGTGAAGATCTGGAACAAATGCTGGAAGAAGCAAAGGGGTAAGGCGAAAGCCGTGAGGGCAGGATGATTTTCGGCAAAACGGCCTTCCTTTTCAGATGAATGCGGGCCCCTTGAGCGCGAATGGGCAACTTTTAACCAAGTTGTCTAATCGGGGCTGGCCTGTTTGATTGACGGAAGCTTGCCCCCGTCCCGTTGCAATAGCCGTCGCTTGATCAAGAAGCCCAGCGTCAGTGGCTAAAAAAGCGATATTGCCGGCATTGTTTCTTAGGCACTTTGTCATAGAATAGCAAGGCATTTTGGTTGACAATTGCGTAAAAAGATGTTAATTTTTAGATATTAAACCAATAAAAATACTCGGAATATGGGGTGGATGATTTTGGCAAAGTATGTGAACTCTGTTGCTGAATTGGTCGGCAACACACCGGTTGTAAAAGTAAACCGTCTGACAAATGAAAATGATGCAGAAGTGTATTTGAAGCTGGAATATTTCAATCCGGCCAGCAGTGTAAAAGACCGGATTGCCCTCGCGATGATTGAAGACGCTGAACAAAAAGGACGCTTAAAACCGGGCGACACCATTGTTGAACCGACAAGCGGCAACACGGGAATCGGGCTTGCCATGATTGCGGCTGCAAAAGGATACAAAGCTGTCATTGTCATGCCGGAAACAATGAGTATGGAACGTCGCAGCCTACTGCGTGCATACGGGGCAAAGCTTGTTTTAACCCCGGGCTCTGAAGGCATTAAAGGCGCAGTAAATAAAGCGGAACAACTCGTGAAAGAAAACGGCTATTTTATGCCACAGCAATTCAAAAACCCGGCCAACCCGGAAATCCACCGTTTGACAACCGGTAAAGAAATCATTGAACAAATGGGAGATCAGCTCGATGCTTTTGTTGCCGGCGTCGGCACCGGCGGAACGATTACAGGGGCTGGCCAGGCGCTGCGCGAAGCTTATCCAGGTATCAAAATTTATGCTGTTGAACCGGATGACTCCCCGCTGTTGTCTGAAGGCAAACCGGGCCCGCACAAAATTCAAGGTATCGGCACCAACTTTGTCCCTGAAACACTTGATAAAGAAATTTACGATGAAATTATCCGTGTCACAACGGATCAGGCTTTCAAAGCGGCAAAAGATACAGCGGCAAAAGAAGGCATTCTCGGCGGGATTTCTTCCGGTGCTGCCGTTTACGCTGCCCTTGAAGTGGCGAAAAAACTCGGCAAAGGCAAAAAAGTGCTTGCCATCATTCCGGATACCGGCGAACGCTATTTGAGCACCCCGCTTTACCAGTTTGAAGATTAAAAACGATAAAACCCGCGGAGAAACGCCCCGCGGGTTTTTCTTTTCACAGCCTATCTATGCTGGTTTGAAACGCCAGCCTCTAGTTGGCATCCGGCAGCTTTTTTAGTAGGGCGCCCGGGGTGATCCCGGATCTGCTCCAGCGACCCACATCTTTGTATTCCGTATTAATCGATGGCCGCGGATGTGATAGACTATAATTATTGAACTGAAAAAGGGGAGAACAGCAGTTGAAGTGTGGTTCGTTTACGTTCGATTTTACCCGTAAAACCTATGTAATGGGCATATTAAATGTAACGCCCGATTCTTTTTCGGACGGAGGGAATTTTTTTCAGCCTGAGAAAGCGGTGGAACATGCGTATCAGATGGTAGAGGACGGTGCCGATCTGCTCGATATTGGCGGAGAGTCGACAAGGCCGGGGCATCAGCCGGTGTCAGCAGAGGAAGAACTGGAGAGAATCTTGCCGGTCATTCACGCGGTGGCAGGAAAAATCCAGGCGCCGCTTTCTGTCGATACGTATAAAGCGAGAACTGCGGAAGAAGCAATAAAAGCAGGCGCACATATCATCAATGATGTATGGGGGGCAAAACGGGATCCGGAAATCGCCGATGTTGCCGCACAGTACAACGTTCCGATTATTTTAATGCATAACCGCGAAAAGCCGCAGTATGAACATTTTATGCGGGACTGTCTGAACGACCTGTATGAAAGCATCACGATTGCAAAAAAAGCAGGCGTCGAGGACCGGCAAATCATCCTCGATCCGGGTATCGGGTTTGCGAAAGGTTTTCAGGAAGACATGGAAATGATGCGAAACCTCGACAAACTTGTTGGACTCGGCTATCCCGTTCTGCTTGCTGCCTCAAGGAAGCGCATGATCGGAAGCGTGCTCGGGCTGCCGACGGGCGAAAGAATGGAAGGCACTGGGGCGGTATGCTGCTTTGGCATCATGAAAGGCTGCCATATGGTCCGTGTCCACGATGTAAAACCTGTAAGCAGAATGGTGAAAATGATGGACGCCCTCGTCGGAAAAGGGGAACAGGATGGACAAAATTTATATTCATGATATGGAATTTTACGGTTACCACGGCGTATTGCCCGAGGAAAATAAACTGGGCCAGCGCTTCCGTGTATCCATCGTGCTTGGTTTGGACTTAAAGCAGGCGGGCGAAACCGACCGGCTGGAAGAAACCGTCAGTTATGCGGATGTCTATGCATGCGTGAAAAAAATTGTTGAAGGGCAGCCTTTCAAGCTCCTTGAAGCTGTCGCAGAAAAACTGGCTGCTTCCATTCTCGCTTTATACGAAAAAGTTGCGGAAGTCACAGTCAAAGTAACCAAACCGGACCCGCCCATTCCCGGCCATTACAAGTCCGTTGCGGTCGAAATTACAAGGAGAAGAAAGAATGGATAATCTCGCTTATTTGGCACTCGGATCCAATATTGAACCGCGATTTGATTATCTTCAGCACGCCATCCGGTTACTTAGAAACAACCCGGACATAAAGGTTTGCAAAGTTTCATCCATTTATGAAACCAATCCTGTCGGTTACACCGAGCAGGGACAGTTTTTAAATATGGCTGTTCAAATTGAAACGCGGTTATCCCCTTTTGACCTGCTCGCTGCCTGCCTTGAGATTGAAAAAAAGTTACGGAGAAAAAGGGAAATTCATTGGGGACCGCGGACAATAGACCTTGACATTTTGTTGTATAATCAGGAAAATATGAAAACAGAGAATCTTACCATTCCGCACCCGCGCATGCATGAACGGGCATTTGTTTTGGTTCCCCTCGCGGAATTGGACCATGCACTTTGCGACCCTGTAACCAAAACCCCGTATGCGGAACTGCTGAAAAAGTGCACAGACAAAGATGGTGTCCGGCTGTGGAAACAGATCACAGGGGATACTGCTTTCTTGCCATAAAGGGTACCCCCGGGCATTTTAAACAACCCGGCGGCGGCTTTATACTGAAATACGGATTGGTGTATAACCGGTACGGAAACAACGACAGGCCATGTAACGGAGTACTGCCGGAGGAATCCCGGCAGTACTTGCTTGTATACATACAAAGAAAAAACCTGGTGAAAGGATGTCTGAACGCGAAAGATTGTGTACAATAATAGAGGTATACGTCTATAATGGCTAATGTTGGGCGGCAGAACCTTTCATACTTGAAGAGGGCGGAAAATAAGGAAAGGCGTCTTTCCTTTTCTATCATATTGGCCGGCATTTTTAACGATTGGAGGAAAAAAGATGAGTGGCGAAAATATAAATGAACAGTATCTGGTCCGGAAAGAAAAAATGGAGGCGCTCCGCGAAAAAGGGGTGGACCCGTTCGGCAAGCGTTTTGAACGGACAACCGACACGGAAGAATTAAAACAAAAATACGGCGAATGCACGGAAGAACAACTGGAAGAAAAAGAGATTCCAGTTGCCATTGCCGGGCGGATCATGACAAAACGGCGGAAAGGAAGGGCCGGGTTTGCCCATATCCAGGACTTGAAAGGGCAAATCCAGTTTTATATTCGCCAGGACGCAGTCGGCGAAGAACAGTACGAGTTATTCAAAAGCACGGACCTTGGCGACATTGTCGGGCTTAAAGGCACGGTTTTCCGGACAAAAGTGGGCGAATTGTCCGTCAAAGTCAAAGAATTTATTCTGTTAACAAAAGCGCTGCGCCCGTTGCCGGATAAATTCCACGGCCTGCGGGACATCGAGCAGCGGTACCGTCAGCGTTATCTCGACCTGATTATGAGTGAAGAAAGTAAAAACACGTTCATTACAAGAAGCCGCATTATCCAGTCCATCCGCAATTATTTGGACAAGAACGGCTATTTGGAAGTCGAAACGCCGATGATGCATGCCATTGCAGGTGGGGCGGCTGCACGGCCGTTTATCACCCATCACAATGCGCTCGATATCGACCTTTATATGCGGATTGCGATTGAACTCCACCTGAAACGGTTGATTGTCGGCGGGTTGGAAAAAGTCTATGAAATCGGCCGCGTTTTCCGCAATGAAGGAATCGATACCCGCCATAACCCGGAATTCACGATGCTTGAGCTGTACGAAGCATATGCGGATTTTAACGATATTATGCAGCTGACTGAAAACATGATTGTGCACACAGCAAAAGAAGTACTCGGCACCACCGCCATCCGGTACGGCGAACATGAAGTAAATCTTGAACCGGAATGGTGCCGCCTGCATATGGTCGATGCAATTAAAGAATATACGGGCGTCGACTTCTGGAATGTGACAAGCACCGAAGAAGCAAGGGCACTTGCAAAAGAACACCATATTGAAATCACGGAACATATGGAATACGGGCATATCGTCAATGAATTTTTCGAGCAAAGGGTAGAAGAAAAACTGATCCAGCCGACTTTCGTTTACGGGCACCCGGTCGAAATCTCGCCGCTTGCTAGAAAAAATGAAAAAGACCCGCGGTTTACAGACCGGTTTGAACTGTTCATTGTCGGCCGTGAACATGCCAATGCCTTCACCGAACTGAATGACCCGATCGACCAGCGCGAACGTTTCGTGAACCAGCTGAAAGAGCGCGAGCAGGGGAATGACGAAGCGCACCAAATGGATGAAGACTTTATTGAAGCATTGGAATACGGCATGCCGCCAACAGGAGGACTCGGCATCGGCGTTGACCGGCTTGTCATGTTGCTGACCAATGCCCCGTCTATCCGGGACGTGCTGCTCTTCCCATTAATGAAAAGCAGGGATTAAGCAAAGCAAAACTTACAAAAAGCAGCGGGGCAGGAACCGCTGCTTTTTGAAAACATTATTTTAATATAATATTAACGTTCAAGTGGCCAGTTTCTTGGGAATGGATGTTTGTTATGGCCAACCATAAGCTTTTTTCCTGCTTTGGTGAAAGGAAGCAGGCTTCAGCTTGTTTGAAAAATAAATGGCGAAAAACTATTGCATTCGTGCCAAATGCATGGTATAGTAATATTCGTTGGCTAATTAAATGCCTACTGAAATACAGATTTGAAAAAGTTGTTGACAATAGTATTCGTTTGTAGTAGAATATTAAAGTCGCTTAGAAAGCAACACA
>NZ_JBBOWU010000002.1:0-4868 GCF_038007245.1 Weizmannia sp. FSL K6-3076
GATTGTTCCTTGAAAACTGGACAAAACGAAACGTCAAATTCTTTTTGAGCTTTTATCAAACATCTTTACTGAGAGTTTGATCCTGGCTCAGGACGAACGCTGGCGGCGTGCCTAATACATGCAAGTCGTGCGGACCTTTTAAAAGCTTGCTTTTAAAAGGTTAGCGGCGGACGGGTGAGTAACACGTGGGCAACCTGCCTGTAAGATCGGGATAACGCCGGGAAACCGGGGCTAATACCGGATAGTTTTTTCCTCCGCATGGAGGAAAAAGGAAAGACGGCTTCGGCTGTCACTTACAGATGGGCCCGCGGCGCATTAGCTTGTTGGTGGGGTAACGGCTCACCAAGGCAACGATGCGTAGCCGACCTGAGAGGGTGATCGGCCACATTGGGACTGAGACACGGCCCAAACTCCTACGGGAGGCAGCAGTAGGGAATCTTCCGCAATGGACGAAAGTCTGACGGAGCAACGCCGCGTGAGTGAAGAAGGCCTTCGGGTCGTAAAACT
This sequence comes from Weizmannia sp. FSL K6-3076, assembly GCF_038007245.1. Taxonomy (NCBI): domain Bacteria; kingdom Bacillati; phylum Bacillota; class Bacilli; order Caryophanales; family Bacillaceae; genus Heyndrickxia; species Weizmannia sp. FSL K6-3076. The sequence goes on from NZ_JBBOWU010000002.1 coordinate 508, forward strand.
CTGTTGCCGGGGAAGAACAAGTGCCGTTCGAACAGGGCGGCGCCTTGACGGTACCCGGCCAGAAAGCCACGGCTAACTACGTGCCAGCAGCCGCGGTAATACGTAGGTGGCAAGCGTTGTCCGGAATTATTGGGCGTAAAGCGCGCGCAGGCGGCTTCTTAAGTCTGATGTGAAATCTTGCGGCTCAACCGCAAGCGGTCATTGGAAACTGGGAGGCTTGAGTGCAGAAGAGGAGAGTGGAATTCCACGTGTAGCGGTGAAATGCGTAGAGATGTGGAGGAACACCAGTGGCGAAGGCGGCTCTCTGGTCTGTAACTGACGCTGAGGCGCGAAAGCGTGGGGAGCAAACAGGATTAGATACCCTGGTAGTCCACGCCGTAAACGATGAGTGCTAAGTGTTAGAGGGTTTCCGCCCTTTAGTGCTGCAGCTAACGCATTAAGCACTCCGCCTGGGGAGTACGGCCGCAAGGCTGAAACTCAAAGGAATTGACGGGGGCCCGCACAAGCGGTGGAGCATGTGGTTTAATTCGAAGCAACGCGAAGAACCTTACCAGGTCTTGACATCCTCTGACCTCCCTGGAGACAGGGCCTTCCCCTTCGGGGGACAGAGTGACAGGTGGTGCATGGTTGTCGTCAGCTCGTGTCGTGAGATGTTGGGTTAAGTCCCGCAACGAGCGCAACCCTTGACCTTAGTTGCCAGCATTCAGTTGGGCACTCTAAGGTGACTGCCGGTGACAAACCGGAGGAAGGTGGGGATGACGTCAAATCATCATGCCCCTTATGACCTGGGCTACACACGTGCTACAATGGATGGTACAAAGGGCTGCGAGACCGCGAGGTTAAGCCAATCCCAGAAAACCATTCCCAGTTCGGATTGCAGGCTGCAACCCGCCTGCATGAAGCCGGAATCGCTAGTAATCGCGGATCAGCATGCCGCGGTGAATACGTTCCCGGGCCTTGTACACACCGCCCGTCACACCACGAGAGTTTGTAACACCCGAAGTCGGTGAGGTAACCTTTACGGAGCCAGCCGCCGAAGGTGGGACAGATGATTGGGGTGAAGTCGTAACAAGGTAGCCGTATCGGAAGGTGCGGCTGGATCACCTCCTTTCTAAGGGGAAAAGCGTAGGGCGCTCGTTCATCGGCGTACGGATTTCGTAGTCTTCGACTGAGATAAAGGAAACACGATGAGCCTTAAAGGCGAATCGATGTTGACTTATCGTAGGGAGAAGACGTAGAAATACGCTAGCCGATAGCGCCCGGAGCTAGACAGAAAAGGAAAACTTCGTTTTCCAAAATCAAGTTTGACGTTTCCGTTTTGTTCAGTTTTGAAGGTTCAATCCTTCAACATGTGTTCTTTGAAAACCGGATAGGAGAAACAAACCAAGTAAACCGAGAATCGCTTATTTTTGGATTTAAACCTTTTTATGGTTAAGTTAGAAAGGGCGCACGGCGGATGCCTTGGCACTAGGAGCCGATGAAGGACGGTACAAACACCGATATGCTCCGGGGAGCTGTACGTAAGCTTTGATCCGGAGATTTCCGAATGGGGAAACCCCCTGTCTTTAATCGGACAGGATTCCTGCCTGAATCCATAGGGCAGGAAGGGCACACCCGGGGAACTGAAACATCTCAGTACCCGGAGGAAGAGAAAGCAATTGCGATTTCCCAAGTAGCGGCGAGCGAACAGGAAACAGCCCAAACCGGAAGGCTTGCCTTCCGGGGTTGTAGGACACTCATATGGGAGTTACAAAAGAACAGGTTAAGTGAAGCGGCCTGGAAAGGCCTGCCGGAGAAGGTAAAAGCCCTGTAACTGACACTTCGTTCTCTCCCGAGTGGATCCTGAGTACGGCGGGACACGAGGAATCCCGCCGGAATCCGGGAGGACCATCTCCCAAGGCTAAATACTCCCTAGTGACCGATAGTGAACCAGTACCGTGAGGGAAAGGTGAAAAGCACCCCGGGAGGGGAGTGAAAGAGATCCTGAAACCGTGTGCCTACAAGTAGTCAGAGCCCGTTAACGGGTGATGGCGTGCCTTTTGTAGAATGAACCGGCGAGTTACGGTCTCATGCAAGGTTAAGCTGAAGAAGCGGAGCCGCAGCGAAAGCGAGTCTGAACAGGGCGAAAGAGTATGAGGCCGCAGACCCGAAACCAGGTGATCTACCCATGTCCAGGGTGAAGGCAAGGTAACACTTGCTGGAGGCCCGAACCCACGCACGTTGAAAAGTGCGGGGATGAGGTGTGGGTAGCGGAGAAATTCCAATCGAACTTGGAGATAGCTGGTTCTCTCCGAAATAGCTTTAGGGCTAGCCTCAAGCGAAGAGTTTTGGAGGTAGAGCACTGTTTGGACGAGGGGCCCTCATCGGGTTACCGAATTCAGACAAACTCCGAATGCCAAAAACTTATGCTTGGGAGTCAGACTGTGAGTGATAAGATCCATGGTCGAAAGGGAAACAGCCCAGACCGCCAGCTAAGGTCCCAAAGTATACGTTAAGTGGAAAAGGATGTGGCGTTGCTTAGACAACCAGGATGTTGGCTTAGAAGCAGCCATCATTTAAAGAGTGCGTAATAGCTCACTGGTCGAGTGACGCTGCGCCGAAAATGTACCGGGGCTAAACGTATCACCGAAGCTGCGGATGGACACCGTTTGGTGTCCGTGGTAGGAGAGCGTTCTAAGGGCGTTGAAGCCGGACCGGAAGGACCGGTGGAGCGCTTAGAAGTGAGAATGCCGGTATGAGTAGCGAAAGAAGGGTGAGAATCCCTTCCACCGAATGCCTAAGGTTTCCTGAGGAAGGCTCGTCCGCTCAGGGTTAGTCGGGGCCTAAGCCGAGGCCGAAAGGCGTAGGCGATGGACAACAGGTTGATATTCCTGTACCGCCTCTTCACCGTTTGAACGATGGGGGGACGCAGGAGGATAGGGCAAGCGCGACACTGGTTGATCGCGTCCAAGCAGTTAGGCCGGTGCGGAGGCAAATCCTTCGCGCCAAGGCGGAGCTGTGATGGCGAGGGAAATTTTAGTACCGAAGTTCCTGATTCCACACTGCCAAGAAAAGCCTCTAGTGAGGTGAAAGGCGCCCGTACCGCAAACCGACACAGGTAGGCGAGGAGAGAATCCTAAGGTGAGCGAGAGAACTCTCGTTAAGGAACTCGGCAAAATGACCCCGTAACTTCGGGAGAAGGGGTGCTTTTTGGGGTGTATGCCCCGGGAAGCCGCAGTGAATAGGCCCAGGCGACTGTTTAGCAAAAACACAGGTCTCTGCGAAGCCGCAAGGCGAAGTATAGGGGCTGACACCTGCCCGGTGCTGGAAGGTTAAGGAGAGGGGTTAGCCGTAAGGCGAAGCTCTGAACTGAAGCCCCAGTAAACGGCGGCCGTAACTATAACGGTCCTAAGGTAGCGAAATTCCTTGTCAGGTAAGTTCTGACCCGCACGAAAGGTGTAACGATCTGGGCACTGTCTCAACGAGAGACTCGGTGAAATTATAGTACCTGTGAAGATGCAGGTTACCCGCGACAGGACGGAAAGACCCCATGGAGCTTTACTGCAGCCTGATATTGAATTTTGGTACAGCTTGTACAGGATAGGTAGGAGCCTTGGAAACCGGAGCGCCAGCTTCGGCGGAGGCATCGGTGGGATACTACCCTGGCTGTATTGAAATTCTAACCCGCACCCCTTACCGGGGTGGGAGACAGTGTCAGGCAGGCAGTTTGACTGGGGCGGTCGCCTCCTAAAAGGTAACGGAGGCGCCCAAAGGTTCCCTCAGAATGGTTGGAAATCATTCGCAGAGTGTAAAGGCATAAGGGAGCTTGACTGCGAGACTTACAAGTCGAGCAGGGACGAAAGTCGGGCTTAGTGATCCGGTGGTTCCGCATGGAAGGGCCATCGCTCAACGGATAAAAGCTACCCTGGGGATAACAGGCTGATCTCCCCCAAGAGTCCACATCGACGGGGAGGTTTGGCACCTCGATGTCGGCTCATCGCATCCTGGGGCTGTAGTCGGTCCCAAGGGTTGGGCTGTTCGCCCATTAAAGCGGTACGCGAGCTGGGTTCAGAACGTCGTGAGACAGTTCGGTCCCTATCCGTCGCGGGCGCAGGAAATTTGAGAGGAGCTGTCCTTAGTACGAGAGGACCGGGATGGACGCACCGCTGGTGTACCAGTTGTCTTGCCAAAGGCATCGCTGGGTAGCTATGTGCGGAAGGGATAAGTGCTGAAAGCATCTAAGCATGAAGCCCCCCTCAAGATGAGATTTCCCACAGTTTATACTGGTAAGATCCCTGAAAGATGATCAGGTTGATAGGTCCGGGGTGGAAGCGCGGCGACGCGTGGAGCTGACGGATACTAATCGATCGAGGACTTAACCA
>NZ_JBBOWU010000003.1:0-1202 GCF_038007245.1 Weizmannia sp. FSL K6-3076
ATAGAAAAGCGGAAGCGCCTTGGTCATCGGCGTACGGATTTCGGAGCTTTCGACTGAGATAAAGGAAACACGACGAGCCCTAAAGGCGAGTCGATGTTGACTTATCGTAGGAAAGGGGGACGGGAAGTTCACTAGCCGATAGCGCCCGGAACTGGACAATAGAAAAGCGGAGGTGCCTTGTTTAGCCCCGACAAGCGAATGTTCTGACCGGCATGGAGCCGTCTTTTGGCTCCGTGACGGGCAGGTTATTCGACCTCGAGGGGCTAGGCACCGGAGCTGGACAATTTTCAAAGTTAAAAACGCGTTCTCAGTTTACAGTTTTTTCTCCCATCCGGTTTTCAGGGAACACATCCCAAAATTATACAGGTCCGGTGATGATGGCGGAAAGGTCACACCCGAACACATCCCGAACTCGGAAGTTAAGCTTTCCAGCGCCGATGGTAGTTGGGGGTCTCCCCCTGCGAGAGTAGGACGTTGCCGGGCCATAATACGGAGGATTAGCTCAGCTGGGAGAGCGTCTGCCTTACAAGCAGAGGGTCGGCGGTTCGATCCCGTCATCCTCCACCATAAATATGAGCCATTAGCTCAGTTGGTAGAGCATCTGACTTTTAATCAGAGGGTCGCAGGTTCGAATCCTGCATGGCTCATCATATTTAGCAGGAAATAAGAATTTCAGCCTGTTCAAAGACGGCCTGAAATTCTTTGACCTGAATTTTTGCGGAAGTAGTTCAGTGGTAGAACATCACCTTGCCAAGGTGGGGGTCGCGGGTTCGAATCCCGTCTTCCGCTCCATTTTTTTCTCTTGCCGGGGTGGCGGAATTGGCAGACGCACAGGACTTAAAATCCTGCGGTAGGTGACTACCGTACCGGTTCGACTCCGGTCCTCGGCACCATTCGATATATGCGCCCATAGCTCAATTGGATAGAGCGTTTGACTACGGATCAAAAGGTTAGGGGTTCGACTCCTCTTGGGCGCGCTATATACGGGAAGTAGCTCAGCTTGGTAGAGCACATGGTTTGGGACCATGGGGTCGCAGGTTCGAATCCTGTCTTCCCGACCATTCAAATTCGGGGCCTTAGCTCAGCTGGGAGAGCGCCTGCTTTGCACGCAGGAGGTCAGCGGTTCGATCCCGCTAGGCTCCACCAAAAAAAGTATTGACTTCTAAATAAATAAGTGTTATACTTTAAAAGTTGCTGTTTGT